>NZ_JBXEOX010000002.1:0-3034581 GCF_056856535.1 Burkholderia sp. L-4 | reverse complement strand
ACGCGCACGCGGCAGCCGGCGGCCAGCGGCGCGCTGCTCGCCACGCGCCAGCGCTCGCCATGCACGCACGCGCGCCCAGCCCGCCGCGGACGGCGCGGTGCCGGCCGCGCCATGCGGCTGGTCCGGATGAAGGCCGTCGTCGAGCACTTCGCCGACGCTGCCGAGCATCGCCTCGGCGCCCGTCACGACCGGCCGCCGCCGCGCGCGCAGCGCGACGCTCGACACGCCCGCGACGAACAGCCCGCCGCCGAGCGCGAGGCTCGCGATCACGGGCCACGGGATGCCGTAGCCGGGCACGTCGGTGTCGATCAGCATCAGCGCGCCGATCGTGAACGACACGATTCCGCCGAAGCCGAGCACGCCGAAGGTCGGCAGGAACGCCTCGGCGACGAGGCAACCGAGGCCGAGCAGCACGAGGCCGAGGCCCGCATAGCTGATCGGCAGCAACTGCATCGCGAACAGCCCGACCAGCAGGCAGATCGTGCCGGCGACGCCCGGCAGCACGAAGCCGGGGTTCGCGAACTCGAAGAACAGGCCGTAGATGCCGATCGTCAGCAGGATCAGCGCGACGTTCGGATCGGCGATGATCGCAAGGAAGCGGCTGCGCCAGTCGGGTTCGACGACGACGAGCGGCGCCTGCGCGGTCGCGAGCCGCACCGTGCCGGCGGGGGTCGTCGCGCCGTGGCCGTCGAGCTGGCGCGCGAGATCGGCCGGATCCTGCGCGATCAGGTCGACCACGTGCTGCGCGCGCGCCTCGTTCGCCGACAGGCTGACGGCTTCGCGCACCGCGCGCTCGGCCCATTCGGCATTGCGCCCGCGCAGCTGCGCGAGGCCGCGGATGTAGGCGGAGGCGTCCTGCATCGCCTTGCGGATCTCGGTCGATTGCGTATCGGTCGGCAGCGCGGCCGCCGTGGCCGACGCCTCCGATGCGCCCGATGCGCCCGATGCGCCGGTCGGCCGCGGCGCGGCGCCGCCGATGCCGAACTGCACGGGCGACGCCGCGCCGAGATTGGTGCCGGGCGCCATCGCCGCGAAGTGGCTCGCATACACGATGTAGGTGCCCGCGCTCGCGGCCCGTGCGCCGCCCGGCGCGACGAACGCGGCGACCGGCACCGGCGAGCCGAGGATCGCCTTGATGATCTGCCGCATCGACGTATCGAGGCCGCCGGGCGTGTCGAGCTGCAGGATCGCGAGCGGCGCGTGCTCGCGGGCGGCGCGCTCGAGCGCACGCACGATGAAATCGGCGCTGGCCGGGCCGATCGCGCCGTTGACGGGGATCACGATGACCGGGCGCGCGGCGGGCGCGTCGACGGGCGACGGCGCGGCGACCGCGGCACATACGACGAGCAGCGCCGCGAACAGCGCGGCGCGCGCGACCCGCGCGGACAGCGGGTGACGGGGCCGACCGTCGGGCGCGGCAGGCGCCGGCGGCGGCTCATGACGGTGAAAGCGCATCGGGGCGTCCAGGCGGCGCGCGGCCGCGCGCCGTCCGGCTCGCGGAATGGGCGTGGGCCCGATGCTTAAAGATTAGGCGGTTTCGGCGCAAAGCGCGAAGCCATGGCCGCGCCGGCCGGATTCAGACCGCGCCGCCGCCGCGCGCGAGCACTTCGTCGCGGTAGTCGGCCGGGCTGCGGCCGCTCCATTTGCGAAACGCGCGATAGAACGCGCTGGGCTCCGCGAAACCGGTGGCGGCCGCGACGTCGGCGATCGTGCGCGCGGGGTCGGCCAGCGCCTCGAACGCGAGGTCGCGCCGCAGCGTGTCCTTGATCGACTGGTAGGCCTGGCCCTCCTGGTGCAGCTTGCGGCGCAGCGTGGCCTCGGCCACGTGCAGCCGTGCGGCCATCCCGCCCGCGCCGGGCCACGCGGCGGGCGGCATCCCGCGCAGCACCGCGCGCACGCGCTGCGCGAGCGCATTCGGGTTGCGGTACTTGACGATGAAGCTGGCCGGCGCGTTGCGCAGGAAGGTTTTCAGCGTCTTCGCGTTCTGCACGACCGGCAGCGTCGCGAATTCGGGATCGAAATCGACATACGAATCGGGCTCGTTGAACCTCATGTCGTCGCAGAACATCGACGGGTATTCGTGGTCGGCGGGCGGCGTGTCGCAGCGGAAGCACGCATGCAGCAGCGGAATGCGCCGCCCGATCAGCCAGCAGGTCAGCCCGTACACGATGATGAAATAGGTCGCGTACGTGAACATCGCGGGCGTCGCGCCGTTGTTGCGGTGCACGAAGCGCAGCCGCACGCGCTGCGGGTTCGCGTCGAGTTCCGCGTGCAGGTCGTCGAGCACGCAGTGCATGAAATTCACCGCGCGCGCCATCGCATGCAGCCCGTCGCGCGCGGACAGGGCGGACTGGCTCATCGCGATGAAGCTGCCGCTGCGCATCGGGTGGCGATCCTGCCCGAAAAACTCGTCGTCCATCGTGCGCGCGATCGCGTTCCACAGCGCGCCGTACTGCTGCGCGGTCACGCGTGCGCGCGGCTGCGCGAGCAGCGCGGGCGCGATGCCGGCCTGCGCGAGCAGCGGCTCGGCCGCGACGCCGCGCCGCGTGGCGAGCGCGACGCTGTACGCGACGAGGCTGATCGCGACGGTTCCCTTGTCTTCCTGCTTCATCGGTGTCGCCGGTGTGGCAAAAACGCTCAGTGTAAATGAGCGACGCGAGCATCGAACAGTCGCGCCTGCTTGCCTACACTTGTTGCATCGAAACGCATGGACGGTCGCGCCCGGCGGCCGCGGGAGACAGCAGCACCATGGACGAGCTTTACACCGAAGACCAGCGGATGATCCGCGATGCCGCGCGCGCGTTCGCCACCGAGAGGCTGGCGCCGAACGCGGCCCAGTGGGACCACGACGCGCACCTGCCCGACGCGATCGTCGCGCAGCTCGGCGAGCTGGGGCTGCTCGGGATGATCGTGCCGCAGGAACTGGGCGGCTCGTATACGGACTACGTGGCCTACGCGCTGGCGATGGAGGAAGTCGCCGCCGGCGACGCCGCGTGCGCGACGATGATGAGCGTGCACAACTCGGTCGGCTGCGGGCCGATCCTCGGTTTCGGCACGCCGGCGCAGAAGGATCGCTGGCTGGCCGACATGGCGGCCGGCCGCGTGATCGGCGCGTTCTGCCTGACCGAGCCGCACGCCGGTTCCGAGGCGAACAACCTGCGTACCCGCGCGGAATTGCGCGACGGCAAGTGGGTGCTGAACGGCGCGAAGCAGTTCGTGACCAACGGCCAGCGTGCCGGGGTGGCGATCGTTTTTGCCATGACCGATCCGGAAGCCGGCAAGCGCGGCATTTCCGCATTCCTGGTGCCGACCGACACGCCGGGCTTCATCGTCGGCAAACCCGAGAAGAAGCTGGGCATCCGCGCATCGGATACGTGCCCGATCACGTTCGAGCATTGCGCGATTCCCGAAGAGAACCTGCTCGGCAACCGCGGCGAAGGGCTGAAGATCGCGCTGTCGAACCTCGAGGGCGGGCGCATCGGCATCGCCGCGCAGGCACTCGGCATCGCGCGCGCCGCGTTCGACAAGGCGCGCCGCTATGCGGGCGAGCGCGTGCAGTTCAGCAAGCCGATCGCCGAGCATCAGGCGATCCAGCAGAAGCTCGCCGACATGGCCGTGCAGATCAACGCCGCGCGCCTGCTCGTGCACCACGCGGCGAAGCTGCGCACGGCCGGCTTGCCGTGCCTGTCGGAAGCGTCGCAGGCGAAGCTGTTCGCGTCGGAGATGGCCGAGCGCGTGTGCTCGGATGCGATCCAGATTCACGGCGGCTACGGCTACCTGGTCGATTACGAAGTCGAGCGTCACTATCGCGACGCACGCATCACGCAGATCTACGAAGGCACCAGCGAAGTGCAGCGGATGGTGATCGCGCGGCAGCTTTGAGCGGCGATGCGCGCCGCCGGCCGCCACGCGAACCGGCGAGCCGGCATACGACAGGCAATCAGGCAGGGCACGAGGGCAGCGCGGTGAACGCGGCACGCAACGACGTGACCGTGCGCCGCAACAGAGGAAACCGGGCACACGCTGCAGCGCGCGCACCGGTTGACGGCGAGGCATGGGATCCACGCAAGCGCTGAAGCGTCGACGCGGATCGACAGGAGACGACACGATGACGGTACAGGCATTCCTGGACGCACGCGATTTTCTGCTGCGCCATCGCACCGACTACGAAACCGCGTATCGCGATTTCGAGTGGCCGGTGCTCGATGCATTCAACTGGGCGCTCGACTACTTCGACCCGATGGCGCGCGGCAACACGCAGCCCGCGCTGTGGATCGTCGACGCGGCGACCGGCTCGGGCGATCCGTATTCGTTCGCGCAGATGTCCGAGCGCTCGTCGCGGATCGCGAACTGGCTGCGCTCGATCGGCGTCGTGCGCGGCGATCGCATCCTGCTGATGCTGCCGAACCGTGTCGAACTGTGGGACGCGATGCTCGCCGCGATGAAGCTCGGCGCGATCGTGCTGCCCGCCACCACGCAACTGTCGCCCGACGACGTGCGCGACCGCGTGCGGATCGGCGGCGCGAAATTCGCGATCGTCGACGAGAACGAAACCGCCAAGTTCGAACAACCGGACCTCGGCCTCGCGCGGAAGATCGTCGCCGGCGCGCCGCGCGCGGGCTGGCTCGCGATGAACGACGGTTATGCGGCGAGCGCCGAATTCGAGCCGGACGCCGTCACGCACGCGAACGATCCGATGCTGCTGTACTTCACGTCGGGCACGACGTCGAAGCCGAAACTCGTCGAGCATACGCACCGCACCTATCCGGTCGGCCATCTGTCGACGATGTATTGGGTCGGCCTGCAGCCGGGCGACATCCACTGGAACATCAGCTCGCCGGGCTGGGCGAAGCATGCGTGGAGCTGCTTCTTCGCGCCGTGGAATGCGCAGGCCTGCGTGTTCGCGTTCAACTACGCGCGCTTCGAGCCGAAGGTCGTGCTCGATGCGCTCGTCAAATACCGGGTGACGACGCTGTGCGCGCCGCCGACCGTCTGGCGCATGCTGGTGCAGCAGCCGCTCGCGTCGTTCGACGTGACGCTGCGCGAGATCGTCGGCGCGGGCGAGCCGCTGAATCCCGAGATCATCGAGCGCGTGAAGAAGGCATGGAACATCTCGATCCGCGACGGTTACGGCCAGACCGAGACGACCTGCCTGATCGGCAACTCGCCGGGCCAGCCGGTCGTCGCGGGCTCGATGGGCCGGCCGCTGCCGGGCTACCGGATCGCGCTGCTCGATCCGGACGGCGCGCCGGTGACTGAAGGCGAAGTCGCGCTGCCGATCGGCGCCGACGTCACGCGCCCGGTCGGGCTGATGAAAGGTTATGCGAACAACCCGGACGCGACGGCCCACGCGATGCGCGACGGCCATTACCGCACGTCGGACATCGCGATGCGCCGCGACGACGGTTACTACGTCTACATCGGCCGCGCGGACGACGTGTTCAAGTCGTCCGACTACCGGCTGAGCCCGTTCGAGCTCGAGAGCGTGCTGATCGAGCATCCGGCGATCGCCGAGGCGGCCGTCGTGCCGAGCCCCGACCCCGTACGGCTGTCGGTGCCGAAGACGTTCATCACGTTGCGGCAGGGCTACGAGGAAAGCCCGGCGCTCGCGCTGGAGATCTTCCGCTTCTCGCGCGAGAAGCTCGCGCCGTACAAGCGCATCCGCCGTCTGCAGTTCGCGGAGCTGCCGAAGACGATCTCGGGGAAGATCCGCCGCGTCGAGCTGCGCCGCCGCGAAATCGAGCGCGGCGACGACGCGACCGCGCGCATGCCCGGCGAATACTGGGAAGAGGATTTCGCCGCCGAACTGAAATGACCGGCTGCGGGCCTCACGTGCCGCATGTCGCGGCCGTTGCCCGCCGCCGAACTGAACCGGCCGCGCGGCGGAACGCCGCTTCGCGGCCCTCTGCAAGGAGAGAGGATCGATGAATGCGAATCCGACGCCCCGTACGGGGCAAGACGTGCCGACGGTCAAGCTGCTGATCGACGGCGCCTTCGTCGAGTCCGCCACGAACGAGTGGCGCGACATCGTCAACCCGGCGACGCAGCAAGTGCTCGCGCGCGTGCCGTTCGCGACCGTCGCGGAAGTCGATGCGGCCGTGCAGGCCGCGCACGCCGCGTATGCGACGTGGAAGAACACGCCGATCTCCGCGCGCATGCGCATCATGCTGAAGTTCCAGGATCTCGTGCGCGCGAACCAGCAGCGCATCGCGAGGACGCTGACGGCCGAGCAGGGCAAGACGATCCCCGACGCCGAAGGCGACATCTTCCGCGGCCTCGAAGTCGTCGAGCATGCGTGCTCGATCGGCACGCTGCAGCTCGGCGAATTCGCGGAGAACGTCGCGGGCGGCGTCGACACCTACACGCTGCGCCAGCCGCTCGGCGTGTGCGCGGGCATCACGCCGTTCAACTTCCCCGCGATGATTCCGCTGTGGATGTTCCCGATGGCGATCGTCTGCGGCAATACGTTCGTGCTGAAACCGTCGGAACAGGACCCGATGTCGACGATGGAACTGGTCGAGCTCGCGATCGAGGCCGGCGTACCGAAAGGCGTGCTGAACGTCGTGCATGGCGGCAAGGAAGTCGTCGACGCGATCTGCACGCATCCGCTCGTGAAGGCGATCTCGTTCGTCGGCTCGACGGCGGTCGGCACGCACGTGTACAACCTCGGCAGCGCGCACGGCAAGCGCGTGCAATCGATGATGGGCGCGAAGAACCATGCGATCGTGCTGCCCGACGCGAATCGCGAGCAGACGCTCAACGCGCTCGTCGGTGCCGGTTTCGGCGCGGCCGGCCAGCGCTGCATGGCGACGTCGGTCGCGGTGCTCGTCGGCAAGGCACGCGACTGGCTGCCCGATCTCGTCGCGAAGGCGAAGACGCTGAAGGTCAACGCGGGCGCGGAAGCGGGCACCGACGTCGGCCCGGTCGTGTCGCGCGGCGCGAAGGCGCGCATCCTGTCGCTGATCGAGGCGGGCGTGAAGGAGGGCGCGAAGCTCGAACTCGACGGCCGCGGCGTGAAGGTCGCGGGCTTCGAGGAAGGCAACTTCATCGGGCCGACGATCTTCTCCGGCGTGACGACCGACATGACGGTCTACACCCATGAAATCTTCGGGCCGGTGCTGGTCGTGATGGAAGTCGACACGCTCGACGACGCGATCGCGCTCGTCAACGCGAATCCGATGGGCAACGGCGTGGGCATCTTCACGCAGAGCGGCGCGGCCGCGCGCAAGTTCCAGAGCGAGATCGACGTCGGCCAGGTCGGCATCAACATCCCGATCCCGGTGCCGGTTCCGTTCTTCAGCTTCACCGGTTCGCGCGGCTCGAAGCTCGGCGATCTCGGGCCGTACGGCAAGCAGGTCGTGCAGTTCTACACGCAGACCAAGACGGTCACCGCGCGCTGGTTCGACGACGACGCGACGGCCGGCCCGGTGAACACGACGATCCGGCTGCACTGAGCGGCGGAGGACACCACCATGAAAATCGGATTTATCGGCCTCGGCCACATGGGCGCGCCGATGGCGCTGAACCTGCTGAAAGCCGGCCATGACGTGCATGCGTTCGACCTGAGCGCCGATGCGTTGCGCGCGTTGCAGGACGCCGGCGCGCAGGTGGCCGCGTCGCCGCGCGACGCGGCGTCGGGCGCGACGTTCGTGATCACGATGCTGCCGGCCGCGCCGCACGTGCGGTCGGTGCTGTCCGGCGAAAACGGCGTGCTGGCCGGCCTCGGCGCGGGCGCGACCGTGATCGATTCGAGCACGATCGACCCGGCCAGCGCGCAGGCGTTCGGCGCGCTGGTGCGCGAGCACGGCGGCGCGTTCGTCGATGCGCCGGTGTCGGGCGGCACCGGCGGCGCGGCGGCCGGCACGCTGACCTTCATGGTCGGCGGCAGCGACGCGGATTTCGAGCGCGTGAAGCCCGTGCTCGCCGGCATGGGCAAGAACATCGTCCATTGCGGCGCGACCGGCATGGGGCAGGTCGCGAAGGTCTGCAACAACCTCGTGCTCGGCATCTCGATGGCGGCCGTGTCGGAGGCGATGTCGCTCGGCGTCGCGCTCGGCATCGACCCGAAGGTGCTGGCCGGCATCGTCAACACGTCGACGGGCCGCTGCTGGAGCTCGGATACCTACAACCCGTACCCGGGCGTGATCGAGACCGCGCCGTCGTCGCGCGGCTACACGGGCGGCTTCGGCACCGACCTGATGCTGAAGGATCTCGGCCTCGCGAACGACGCGGCGAAGCAGGCGCGCCAGCCCGTCTATCTCGGCGCGCTCGCGCAGCAGCTGTACCAGACGATGAGCAGCCGCGGCGACGGCCAGCTCGATTTTTCGGCGGTGATCCGCCTGTACCAACCGGCAACGAAGAAGGACGCGTGATGATCGAACTGGACTACGTCGACGACGGCGCGATCGCGTGCGCGACGCTCAAGCGTCCGCCCGCGAACGCCTTTACCGCCGACGGGCTGCAGCAACTGCAGGCAACCGTCGCCGAACTGAATGCGAACCCGCGCGTGCGCGCGCTGGTGATCACCGGCGACGGGCCGAAGTTCTTCAGCGCGGGCGCCGACCTCAACACGTTCGCCGACGGCGACCGCGCGGTCGCGCGCGCGATGGCGGCCCGCTTCGGCGCGGCGTTCGAGGCGCTGCACGACGCGCGCGTCGTGACGATCGCGGCGATCAACGGCTACGCGATGGGCGGCGGGCTCGAATGCGCGCTCGCGTGCGACCTGCGGATCGCCGAGACGCATGCGCAGATGGCGTTGCCCGAACCGTCGGTCGGCCTGCTGCCGTGCGGGCTCGGCACGCAGACGCTGCCCTGGCTCGTCGGCGAAGGCTGGGCGAAGAAGATCATCCTGACCGGCGCGCGCGTCGACGCGGCGACGGCGCTGCGGATCGGCCTCGTCGAGGACGTGGTCGACAGCGGCGCCGCGCGCGACGCGGCGCTGGCGCTCGCGCGCAACGTCGCGCGGCAGAGCCCGCACGCGGTCGCGTACAGCAAGGAGCTGATCGGCCTCGCGCGCCGCGGCGTGCCGCGCGGCGCGGCGCTCGCGGTCGAGCGCGAACGCTTCGTCGACCTGTTCGACACGGCCGATCCGCGCGAAGGCGTCGCTGCGTTCCTCGGCAAGCGCGCGCCGCAATGGCGCACCGACGGAGAGCCGCAACGATGAGCACGCCGGTGACGAATCACGACGCGTTCGCGGAGCACGCGCCCGAGGTGCTGTTCCGCGTGGTGAACCGCGTGGCGCTGATCACGCTGAACCGTCCGGCCGCGCTCAACGCGCTGTCGTACGCGATGATCGGCGAGCTGGCCGCGTTGTTCGAGCGCTGCCGCCACGACGACCAGATCGTCGCGGTCGTGCTGCGCGGCGCGGGCGAGAAGGGCTTCTGCGCGGGCGGCGACGTGCGTGCGCTGTACCGGATGGTCGCGCAGCGCGAGACCTGGCTGCCGTTCTTCGTCGACGAATACCGGCTCGACCATGCGATCCACACGTTCCCGAAGCCGGTCGTCGCGCTGATGGACGGCGTGACGATGGGCGGCGGCATGGGGCTCGCGCAAGGTGCGGCGCTGCGTGTCGCGACCGAGCGCAGCAAGATCGCGATGCCGGAAACGCGCATCGGCCTCGTGCCCGACGTCGGCGCGACGCATTTCCTGGCGCGCATGCCGGTCGAACTCGAGCTGTACGTCGGGCTGACCGGCGCGATGCTGTCGGGCGCCGACGCGCTGAGCGCGAAGCTCGCGGACTTGTGCGTGCCGTCTGCATGGCTCGACACGTTCGAGACGCGCATCGAAAGCGTCAGGTGGGACGGCGACGCGCTGCCGCTGCTGCGCAAGGTGTTCGAGCCGCCGTGCAACGTGGTGCCGCATGCGGCGCTCGACAGCCAGATGCCGTGGATTGTCCGTCACTTCGACAAGCGCTCGACCGTCGAGCGGATCGTCGCGACGCTCACGCTGGAGCTGGCGCGAGAGGAACTGTCGCGCGAGCACCGTCAATGGCTGCAGGCGACGCTCGACGCGCTCGCGAGCCATTCGCCGACGATGCTTTCGGTGACGCGCGAGGCGCTGCTGCGCGGCCGGCAGATGACGCTCGCCGAATCGTTCCGGATGGAGCTCGGTATCGTGGCGCGCGCGATCGAGGAGGGCGATTTCTGCGAAGGCGTGCGCGCGCATCTGGTCGACAAGGATCGCAAGCCGCGCTGGGCGCCCGCGTCGCTGGTGGAGGTGCGCGCCGAACGCGTGCGGCATTTCCTGACATCGCCGTGGAAGCTGTTCGCGCATCCGCTCGCGGATCTCGGCGCGGCGTGATGCCCCGGCGCGCCGCGCGGCGGCGCGCCGGTTCCCCCCGGTCTCATCGCACTTCGTCGGGGCGCTCGATCATCGGCGGAATCGCCTGCGCGAGCGCGTCGATCACGCAGCGCGTCTTGCGCGGCAGGTAGCGCGTCTTCGGCCAGATCGCGTGAATGTCGCCTTCGCAGACGAAGCAGCGATCGAGCACGACCACCATCTCGCCGCGCTTCACGTAATGGTCGAGCAGCCAACTCGGCACCCACGCGATGCCGAACCCCGATGCGCCGGCCGCGGCGATCGCCTGCACATCGTCAAAACTCAGTTGATGCGGCATGTCGATCCGCACCGTCGAGCCGTCCGGCGCGCGCAAGTCCCACGGTTGAACCACGCCCGAGCGTGAATACGCGATCGTCCGGTGATGCTTCAGGTCGTCGAGCGTCTTCGGCATCCCGTGGCGCGCGAGATACGACGGCGCGGCGCCGAGGCTGCCGTATTGCGTGCCGAGCCGCCGCACCGCGAGGCTCGTGCTGTCCGCGAGCGTGCCGATCCGGACCGCGAGGTCGATGCCTTCCTCGACGAGATCGACGAACCGGTCGGTGATCGACACGTCGATCCGCAGATGCGGGTAATGGCGTGCGAGATCGAGCACGATCGGCGTCACGCAGTGGTGCCCGAACGCGAGCGGCACGCTCAGCCGCAACTTGCCGCGCGCCTCGTTGCGGCCGCAATCGAGATCGGCCTCCGCCGCTTCCAGTTCCGCCAGCGCGCGCACGCAGCGGTCGTAGTACGCCTGGCCGTCGTCGGTCAGGCTCTGGCTGCGCGTCGTGCGCTGCAGCAGCCGCGCGCCGAGCCGCTTCTCGAGCCGCGCGATCGCCTTGCCGACCGCCGAACGCGTCATGTCGAGCCGTTCCGCCGCGAGCGCGAAGCTGCCCGATTCCACTACCTGCACGAAGGTCGTCACGCCGTCGAGTCTGTCGGTCATCGCAAGTTGCCGTGATTGATTCCTGAAATTCCCCAGTTCGTGGAAATGCATGCGTCAATGGGGAGGGAAATTCTCACTATAGTACCGATTCCCGCCCAGCGTGCGTTGCCGGCCGCACGCGGCGAATCCTACTCACCTGGAGGCGCGCGGCCTGTCGCCGGGCCGCCGCGCAATACGCATGACACGATCCGACTCCCGCAGGAACGCGGTCGCACTCGCGGCCGTCTGTCTCACGTCGCTGATGTTCGGCCTCGAGATTTCGAGCGTACCGGTGATCCTGCCGACGCTCGAACACGTGCTGCATGGCGACTTCAACGGCATGCAGTGGATCATGAACGCATACACGATCGCGTGCACGACGGTGCTGATGGCGGCCGGCACGCTCGCCGACCGGTTCGGCCGCAAGCGCGTGTACGTGATCGGCACCGTGCTGTTCGGCGCGACGTCGCTGCTGTGCGGACTCGCGCCGAACGTGCCGGTGCTCGTCGCGGGCCGGCTGCTGCAGGGCGCGAGCGGCGGCGCGATGCTGATCTGCCAGATCGCCGTGCTGTCGCACCAGTTCCGCGAGGGCCGCGAGCGCGGCCGCGCATTCGGGATCTGGGGGATCGTGTTCGGAATCGGCCTCGGGTTCGGGCCGATCGTCGGCGGCGCGATCGTCGCGCTGGCGAGCTGGCCGTGGGTGTTCCTCGTCCATGCGCCGCTCGCGGCCGTCGCGCTCGTGCTGATCGGCGGCGCGGTGCGGGAGTCGCGCGATCCGCATGCAGGCACGCTCGACGTCGCGGGCATCGTCACGCTGTCGCTCGCGGTGCTCGGTCTCGCGTTCTACATCACGCAGAGCGCGGCACTCGGGCTTGCGAGCGCGGCCGGGCTCGGCGTGCTCGGGGCCACGGTGCTCGCGCTGATCGGTTTCGTCGTCGCGGAGCGCGCCAGCGCACGGCCGATGTTCGACTTCTCGGTGTTCCGGATCCGCGCGTTCACCGGCGCGATCTTCGGCTCGATGGGGATGAACTTCAGCTTCTGGCCGTTCATGATCTACCTGCCGATCTGGTTCCAGGTCGCGCTCGGCTACGACAGCGTGACGGCCGGCCTCGCGTTGCTCGCGTACACGCTGCCGACGCTGGTCGCGCCGCCGTTCGGCGAGCGGCTCGCGCTGCGCTACGGGCCGGGCGTCGTGATTCCGGGCGGCCTGTTCACGATCGCGGCCGGCTTCGCGCTGATGCGGCTCGGCAGCGCGGCCGGGCATGCGAGCTGGCTGACGATGCTGCCCGGCTGCGTGATCGCCGGCATCGGGCTCGGGTTGACGAACACGCCCGTCACGAACACGACGACGGGCGCGGTGCCGAGTTCGCGGGCCGGGATGGCGTCGGGGATCGACATGAGCGCGCGGATGATCTCGCTTGCGCTGAACATCGCGGCGATGGGCTTCGTGCTGGTCGCGGGGATCGTCGCGAGCCTGAAGGGCGGGGCGGCCGGCGCGATCGGCGATGCCGCGCTGCGCAGGCTCGCGCAGGAAATCGCGTCGGGCCGCACCGACGGGCTGCACGCGATCGCACCCGCGCTCGCGCAGGCCGACCCGAGCGGCGCGGCGCTGCATGCGGCGCTCGTGCACGGTTTCGGCTGGGTGATGGTCTACGGCGCGGCCGGTGTTGCCGTGCTCGCGACCGCGAGCGCAGTGGCGTTCGCGCCCGCGCGGCGCCGGGCAGCGGTATGCGAATGACGCGGCCCGCGCGCGGCGCCGCGCCGCCGCTCAGGACGTCCCGCCGCCGAGCGCGCGGTACAGCGTCATCTGGTTGTTGAGCCGGTTCAGGCGCGTCAGTTCGTCGGCGCCTTGCGCGCTCCTCAGCACCTGCTGCTGGTCGAGCCACGGCTGCACGGCGGTCGCGCCCGCCGCGAAACGCGCGGCGGCCAGCCGTTCCGCGCGCTGCGCCTGTTCGAGCGACAGCGCGCGCTGTTCGGCTTCGCGTTCGAGCTGCACGCGTGCCGACAGCGCATTTTCGACTTCCGCGAGCGCCGTGTAGAGCCGCTGGCGGAATCCGACCACCGCCTCTTGGTACTGCGACTTCGACACCTTGATCTGCAACTGCATCGTGTTCCACTGGATGAACGGCAGCGCGAGGCCGAGCCCGAGCGTGCCGACCGGGTTCGTCAGCACGCGCTCGAGGCTCGTGCTCGTCGTGCCGGCGCTGCCGGTCAGCGTGAAGGTCGGGTAGAAGCTCGTGCGCGTCGCGTCGACCTGCGCAAGCGACTCGCGCAACCGGAATTCCGCGGCGCGCAGGTCGGGGCGGCGGCCCAGCAGGCTCGCGGGCAGGCCGGCCGCGACCTCGGGCGGCGCTGCGTCGGGCAGCGCCGACGGTTCGGCCGCAAGCTGCTGCGGCGGCCGGTCGAACAGGATCGCGAGCGCGTGGCGGTTCTCGGTGCGTTGCTGGATCAGCTGCGTCTGCGCGGCGCGTTGCGCGGCGAGGCTCTGTTCGGCCTGCGCGAGATCGAGCCCCGACACGGCGCCGGCGGCGTGTCGCGACCGGACGAGCGCGAGCGTGCGCACCGCATACGCGATGTTCGCGTCGCCGAGCGCGATCTGCCGGTTCAGATAGCCGAGCTGCCAGTACAGCGACGCGGTCGTGCCGATCAGCGACAGCCGGGCGGCTTCGAGATCGGCGGCCGTCGCATCGGCTTCCCAGCGCGCCGAGTCGCGCAGCGCGGCCAGCCGGCCCCACAGATCGATTTCATAGCTGAGCGAACCGTTGATGCCGCTCGACCGGCTCGTCCGGTGCGTATCGAGCGTGCGCGACACGGTGCCGTTCGCGCCGGCCGTCACGTTGGGCGTCAGGTTCGTGTCGGCGAGACCGGCCTGCAGCTGCGCACGATAGACGCGGATCGCCGCGATCGCGAGGTCGTTGTTGGCGCGCAGCGCGTCGTCGATCAGCGCGTCGAGTTGCGGATCGTTGAAGCTGCGCCACCAGTCGCGCGTGGTGGCCGGCGCGTTCGCCGCGACCGGCGCGGCCCAGTGCGCGGGCATCGCGACGGCCGGCAGCGGATCGTGACGCGCACCCGCGCACCCGGCGAGCAGCGTGGCCGCGCACGCGAATGCGCCGAGGCGGCGAAGCGGTGAGGAATGCGTCATGGCAGGTCTTTCGTCAATCGCGCGCGAGCGCATCGATCGGATCGAGCCGCGACGCGTTGCGTGCGGGCATGAACCCGAATATCACACCGGTGAGCGTCGAGCACACGAACGCCGTCACGATCGCGCCGGCGGAGAACACCATCTTCCACTGCACGACGAACATCGAGAACAGCGCGCCGAGCCCGAACGACAGCGCGATGCCGATCGTGCCGCCGAGCAGGCAGACGAGCACGGCCTCGACGAGGAACTGCTGCAGGATGTCGGATTGCCGCGCGCCGACCGCCATCCGGATGCCGATCTCGCGCGTGCGCTCGGTGACCGACACCAGCATGATGTTCATCACGCCGATCCCGCCGACGACGAGCGAGATCACGGCGATCAGCGACAGCAGCAGCGTCAGCGACTGGCCGGTCTTCTCGACGGTCTTGACCACGCTGTCCATGTTGTACGTGAAGAAGTCCTTGCGGCCGTGGCGCTGGATCATCAGCTTCTCGAGGCTTTTCTCGGCGGCGGCGCTCGGCTGCCCGTCGCGCACGCGCACGGTGATGCTGTCGAGATAACGCTGGCCGAACAGGTGCCCGCTCGCGGTCGTGTACGGCACCCACACGTTCAGGCTCTTCACGCTGCCGAACGCGCTCTTCTTGTCGGCCGTCACGCCGATCACGACGCACGGCACGTTGTCGACCAGGATCACGTCGCCGACCGGGTTGCGCGTCGCGCCGAACAGCTTGCGGCGCGTGTTCTGGTCGATCACGGCGACCTGCGCCTGGCGGCGCACCGCGTCGTCGTCGAACGCGGCGCCGAGCGCGAAACGCATCCCGCGCGCCTGAAAGTAGCGCTCGCCGACGCCGCTCACGAGCGCGTTGACGTCGACGTTGCGGTAGCGCAGCAGCAGCGTGCGCGACGTTTCGGGCGTCGCGCTGTCGACGTACGGCTGCTCGGCGAGCGCGGCGACGTCGGCCGGCACGAGCGTCTGGATCGTGTCCGCGCGGCTGTCGCCCCAGTCGGTGCCCGGATAGATGTTGATCGTGTTGGTGCCGATGCTGCCGATCTCGTCGAGCATGTAGCGCTTCGCGCCTTCGCCGATCGCGACGATCGACACGACCGACGTGATGCCGATGATGATGCCGAGCATCGTCAGCAGCGTGCGCAGCCGGTGCGACACGAGCGCGATCCAAGCCATCCGGCATGCCTCGGCGAAGCGGCCGGTGCCGGCCGCGAAGCGCGGGGCGCGCGGGGCGGGATCGGTATCGGCGTTGGCGTCGGCGTCGGCGGGCGTGGCCGTATCGTGACGATCGACTGCCGACGAGCCGGCAGCCGTGGCGGTTGCGGCGGTTGCGGCGGCTTCGGCCGTATCGATGCCGGCTTCGGCGAGCGCTTCCGCGTAGTGCCGGTTCGGCCGGTCGGCGACGATCTCGCCGTCGCTGATCTCGATGATGCGCCGCGCATGGCGCGCGACGGTCTTGTCGTGCGTGACGATCACGATCGTGTGGCCGAGCGCGTTCAGCTCGTGCAGGATCCGGAGCACCTCCTGGCCGCTTTTCGTGTCGAGTGCGCCGGTCGGCTCGTCGGCGAGGATCACCTGGCCGCCGTTCATCAGCGCGCGCGCGATGCTCACGCGCTGCTGCTGGCCGCCGGACAACTGCCCGGGGCGATGATGCGCGCGATCGGCGAGCCCGAGGCGCGCGAGCAGTTCGCGTGCGCGGGCGTGCCGCGCCGCGCGTGGGGTGCCTGCATAGATCGCGGGCATTTCGAGGTTCGCGACCGCGTCGGCGTGCGGCAGCAGGTGGTAGCGCTGGAACACGAAGCCGAAGTGCTCGCGGCGCAATTGCGCGAGCTCGTCGCTGTCGAGCATGTGCGTGTCGCGCCCGCCGACCGTGTACGTGCCTTCGCTCGGATGATCGAGGCAGCCGAGGATGTTCATCAGCGTCGACTTGCCGGAGCCCGACGCGCCGACGATCGCGACGATCTCGCCTGCGTCGATCGACAGGTTCACGTTGTTCAGGACGACGACGTCCTTGTCGCCGGCCGGAAAGCGTCGTGTCACGGCGGCGAGTTTGAGCAGGGGCCGGCGCATCGTCACACCGCGTCCGACAGCAGTGCGTGGTCGTCCGCCGACGCTTCGCCGAGCACCACGCGCTCGCCGTCCTTCAGGCCGGCCAGCACTTCGACGCGCACGTTGTTGTTGATGCCGATGCGGATGTTGCGCGTGTCCGTGCTGCCGTCGGCGCGCAGCACGCGCACCGCATAGGTGCCGTCCTTGCGTTTCTCGCCGAGTGCGGCGGCCGGGATGCTCAGCGCGTTGCGCGCGTTGCCGAGCACGATGCTGACCTGCGCGGTCATCGCGATGCGCAGCCGGTGCTCGGGATTCGGCACGTCGAACAGCGCGTTGTAGAACACCGCGGCATTCGGTTTCGCGCCGCCTCCGCCGAGCGGGCTTTGTACGTCGGCGTAGTTCTGCGGCGCCGGTTCGATCGCGCGCAGCTTGCCGTAATGACGCTTGTCCGGTTCTCCGAGGCTCGTGAAATACGCGGTCTGGCCGGCGCTCACGCGGATCACGTCGGCTTCCGACACCTGCGCCTTCACGGTCATCGTGTCGAGATTCGCGAGTTTCAGAATCACCGGCGCCTGCTGCTGCGCGATTACGGTCTGGCCTTCCTGCGTGACGATCGCGACGACCTGGCCGTCGATCGGCGCGACAATGCGCGTGTAGCCGAGGTTGGCCTGCGCGGTCTCGATCTGGATGCGGGCCGAACGGATCTGCGCGGCGAGCGACGCGAGGGTCGCGCGCTGCACGTCGAGCGTCGCCTTCGCGGCTTCGAACGATTCGCGCGACGTCGCGTCATCGGGCAGCATCGCCTGCTGGCGGCGGAACGCGAGTTCGGCTTGCGTCAGCTGCGCGGCCGCCGATTGCTGCTGCGCGCGCAGGCTTTCTTCGCTGGCGCGCGCCTGGCGCAGCGCATTTTCCGAGATCACGGGATCGATCTCGGCGAGCCACTGGCCCTTCGTGACCTTGTCGCCGAGCTTGACCTTCAGCGTCTTCAACTGCCCCGACACCTGCGCGCCGACGTCGACCTGCCTGAACGCCTGCAGCGCGCCGGTCGCGAGCACCGCGTTCTCGAGATCGCCGCGCGTGACGGGCGCGGACAGGTACTGCGGGTGCTTGTCGGGCGCGCAGGCTTTCAGCGTGACGCCGGTGGCGATCGCGACGACGGCAAGGGTAGCCAGCACGATGCGCCGGCGGCAATGGGTCTTCTGGGCCATGAGAACACTGCGAGGATGAAGCGGTGCCGGCGATGCGTGCGGCCGGGCGGGACGATCCGACCGGCGTCGCATGCCGGGCATGTCGCCCGCGACGGCATCCGCGTACGCATCGCGCGGGCGTGCCGGGCCGAATCAGGCGCCCATGGTAAGCGAGGAATTCGCGCCGAATCGTGTGGAAATTGTGCTGAATTGTGCGAGCGCCGTGTCGCAAGGGGGCCAGGCCGCGTGATTGTGGCGATGTGTGAACGACCCGACGTTCGCGCTACCGATGTGCAGCGACGATGGCCATCATTGGGCGGTCGCGCTCCTCGTCGAGCGCGGGCATCGCGTCGACCTGCTCGGGCGTCGGCCCCCATTCGCCGAGATGCGCGAGCGTGAAGCCGCAGCCGATCAGCAGGTTCACGAGCGTGCCGAGCGTGCGGTGCTGCTTGACGACGCCCGGCGCGAGCCAGTCGGTCACGCGTTCGCCTTCACGCTGGTAGCCGTCGAGCGGCCAGGTGCGGTTACCCTGCGCGTCGATGACGAAGCCGGGCCGGCGCGGCGCCGTATAGACCGGATGCTCGATCGAAAACACGAGCCGCCCTCCCGGCACGAGCGCGCGGTGGATCGTGCGCAGCAGCGTGTCGAGGTGCGCAATATAGTGGAACGCGAGCGAGCTGTAGGCGAGATCGAATGCGGCGTCCGGCAATACGAGCGTTTCGAGGTCGGCGCGGCGGTACGTGATGGCCGGATGCGCGGCGGTCGAGTTCGCTCGTTCGAGCATGCGTTCGGACACGTCGACGCCGAGCACGCCGGCCGCGCCCTGATCGGCCGCCCAGCGGCTGAACCAGCCGTAGCCGCAACCGAGATCGAGCACGTGGCGGCCGCGCAGATCCGGCAGCAGCGCGCGTAGCGCGGGCCATTCGGGCGCGCCGTCGAGCCCGTGAATCGACCGGTTCAGGCGGCTGTAACCTTCGAAGAAGGCCGGGTCGTCGTAGATGTTCTGCGTCATGCGGCGCGCCTCGTGCGAGCGGGGCACGCGGTGCGGTGCGCCCGAACCCGCGAGCTTACGCGTGCTGCCTGCCCGCGTCGATCCTGCGCTGCGTGTCGGCATCGACGATCTCGCGGATCGCGCTGAACAGCGGCGCGGCGTCGGTGTAGCGCCGGCCGTAGCCGAGATTGAACGCGTAGTCGAAATCGGGCGGATTGCTGCCCTGGTTGTGCTGCAGGATCGTTTCGAGCTTGTCGAGCGCCTTCGCCGCGCGCGCTTCCGGCGATGCGGCCGCTTCGTATTCGTCCCACAGCGCGACGATCGCGTCGCGCTGCGCATTGTCGAGCGACCCGGCCAGTGTCAGCAGGTCGTCGCGTTCGTGCACGCTCTTGTCGGGATGCGCGGCCTGCTCGATCGCGGGGATGTCGCCGTGCAGCGCCTCGCCGAGATCGTGGACGACGCACAGCTTCAGCAGTTTCAGCATGTCGATGCCGGGCAGCGCGTCGGCGAACACGAGCGCCATCAGGCACAGCCGCCAGCTGTGTTCGGCCGTGCTTTCGGGGCGGCCGTTCGACGTATGGCCGCTACGCAGCACGTCCTTCAGGCGTTCGGCTTCGCGCAGGAAATCGAGTCGTGCGCGGATCGTATCGGGGTTCATGGTCGGCGTCCTTGCGATGAGCCGTCCAGCGTACGCCGCCCGATCGCGGTTCGTCCACGCATGAAATATGCGCGGCGCGCGCTAACGCGTCTCGACGAGTCGCGCGGCCGAGCCGTCCGACAGCGTCATGCGCGTCCACCGGCACCGGCTGCCGCGGATCGGCACGACGCGCGATGCGTTTGCGCCCGTGTCGAACTCGACGCTCGGCGGCCCCGCGCGCTCGTGCCAGCCGAGCGGATCGAGCGCGGCCTCCATGCGGACGATTTCCGGCGTCGCATAGCGCCACAGCGACGTGCCGAGCAGCATCGAAAGCGGCTGCGAGAACTCGGCCGCGCGCGCCGGTGAACAGGCGAGCAGCCGATGCGTGAGGTCGCACACGAGATGCAGGCGGCCCGCGCTGCCCGCGATCAGCCGCGCGAGCGCGTGGTCGCCGGCGGAATCGAGACGCGCGGCGAGCAGCCGTTCGGCCGTCGCGCGCTCGTCGGGCGACATCTGCTGGCGGCCGGCTTCCCAGCGCGAGATCGTCGATTGCGCGACGCCGAACAGTTCGGCCGCATGGCTTTGCTTGACGCGGTGCAGCGCGCGCCAGCGCTTGAGTTGCGGGCCGAGCGGCGGCGTGTGAAGCGGTGAGGCGGTCATGACGATGCTCCCGTGGCGGCGCGTACCGCGCGCCGTTACATGATCCGGATGCCGCCGTTTGCCTGGATCGCGATGGCCGCGAACGGCACGAGCACGATGCCGCCCAGCACGAGCACGCCGTCGGCGGCCACCGTGATCGGCGTGGCGAGGATCCGCAGGCCCATGCCGACGACGGACGGCGATTCCCGGATGTATACCCGGTACTGCTCGTTGAACGCTTGCGCGGCGCCCTTGTCCTGCTCGGCGAAACCTTCCGTCGAATAGCGCTTGCCGCCGATGTCGCCTTCGAGCACGAGACCGGCCGGCGCGGCGGTGAAGCCGTCGGCACGGGCAGCCTGCCGATCGTCGTCCGACGCGTCCTTCGGCAACACGATCCGGTAGTGGCCGGTGATGCCGCCGCCGCTCGCGTGAAAGTCGGCAAACGTCGTATGCAGCGATTTCCGGTAGCCGGACAGCAGCACCGGCCGCAATTGGGCCGGCAGATCGAAGATGTAATGGTAGCGCGTGCCGAGGACGACCAGCTTCTTGCCGTCCTGGGTGATCATGAAACTGGTGACGTACTCGCTGTATGCGTCGTCCTTGTACAGCTTCGGCGTGAAACAGCCTGACAGCGCCAGGCTGCTCGCGGCCATGGCGGCGGCCAGCAGGCGCCGGCGCGTGATCGATGTGCTCATTTGTTGTTGTCCCGTCTGTGCGGTTCGGTTCAGTGGCTTGCGCCCTCGGAAGCGCGATTCTCGCGTATCGGCGGCAGGTTGTCGAAGGGAAATCTGTCGTGGCAGCGGGCGGCCGGATCGCTTCGTGCCCCGCCGAAAACGTTTTCGCCAGGCTTTCAACCGGCTCCGCCATATCTTATTATTCGGCGAGAGCGGCGCATGCCGGCCGCCGTCGGTCATGTCGACGGCACGACGCGCCGGCAACGATGACCGACTTTCGGCCGCCGCGTCGCACGGCGCGTGGTCGACATGACAGGGCACGCGAGGCCGCGCGTATCCCGAAAAATGACACGAGGGCGCGATGGTACGACTGGTATTGCTGCTGCTGGGCATCGAATATCTGCGAACCCGCTGGCGCGGGCTGACCGTGCTCGGCTGGGTGTGGGTCGCGGCAGGCGTCGGGATCTTCGTCGACGCGCTCGACGGCGCGCTGCATTTCCCGATCGAGCTGTTCGCGTGGCTGTTCCTGATCGAGGGGCTCGCGACGCTCGCCATGGCCGGCAGCGGCGTCGGCGGGCAGCGCATCCTGCGCTACGTGAAGGGTATCGTGGTGGTCGTGGCCGCGGGGCTCGTGTTCGCCGGCCATCACCACGGCCACTTCCTGCTGTCGATGATCTTCGGCACGCTGTTCCTCGTCGACGGGCTGCTGCAGTGCACGTCCGCGTGGATGGTGCGCTACCGGCGCTGGAACGTCGCCTTCGCGTGGGGCGTCGTCGAGATCCTGCTGGCGGTCTTCTTCTTCCAGCCGTACCCGACGCATTACGTCGGCACTGTGCCGTACTGCCTCGGCCTGCTGCTGATGTTCGGCGGAATGCACATGCTGAGCCTCGCCGCGCGCGTGCGGCGCCTGACGCGCAATCCCGCGTTCGCGACGTCGCCCGCGCCGGCGCTCGTACCCGATCTCGACGATGCGCGCGAGCAGCCGCGGTTCGCGCAAGCCGAATGGGACGGCCCGCCGGCCGACGGCGAGCACGCGCTCACCGTGCACGTGTGGACGCCGACCGGCACGTCGAAGGCCGAAGCGCAGCGTTATCCGGTGATCGACCGCTACATCGCGGCGGTGGACGTCAACGGCGTGATCTCGACCGGGCACGCGGCGCTGGAGTCGCCCGAAGGCATCTACATCAGCCTGTACCCGGGCGTCGAAATCGATCGTTCTCCGGACGAATTCACGCGCATCCTGCGCGCGACGCGCGAGAACGACGTGCCGGGCCTGTTCCAGCCCGACTATGCGACGGAGTCGAAAGCGTGGTGCCCGTCGACCGTGCGCGTACGCATCCGCAACTACGATCCGGCGAAGCTCGAAGCCTTCTGGTCGTCGTATCGGCAGAACGTCACGTACAACCTCACGCACCGCAACTGCTCGAGCACGGTATCGAATGCGCTCGAAGCCGCGCTCGACGGCGCGGTGTGGCGACTGAAGGGGACGCGGGCCGGGTGGGGCGCGTTCGTGCGGCTGCTGCTGACGCCGGAGCTGTGGGTGGCCGCGCAGATTCGCAAGCGTGCGGTGACGATGGCGTGGACGCCCGGCCTCACGCTCGACTATGCGCGCGCGCTCAGCATGCTCGCCGATCCGCGGCCGTTCGCGTGGTGGAAGGTCGCGCGCTCGGCGGTGAATGCGATCATGGCGTCGCGCCGCGCGTGGCGCGAGCAGGACAGCGCGGCGCTGTCGCCCGGCCGATCGGAGGCGGCGTCGATGAAGTGAAACGCGTGGCGCCGGACGAGGGCCCGGCGTCACTTGGGTCGCCACCGCGCGACCCGGCGAGTGTGCCCGCCATCACGACCCACAGACGACAACAATGAACGAGACGAGAGCTTTACGCATCCTGATTCCCGCTGCGCTCGTGCTGGCCGGCGCCGGTTTCGCGCAGGCGAGTTCGGACGAAGTGCCGCGCATGAGCAACGACGTGTACCGGACGTCGGTGTCGTTCTGCTCGAACGTCGCGGCCGCCGAGAAGATCGCGTGCCAGGGCGACATGATCGCCGCGGGCAGCCGGATCGTCGCGGCGATCGGCGGCCTGCCGCCGGCGTCCGCCACGGCGATCGACGAAGGCGCGCGCAACAAGCTGCCGCCGGAGGAGCGCAAGGGTCTCGCGCCCGTCGAACCCGGCGCGATCGACAAGGACGACGACGTGGCCGGGCTCGCCGGCATGGTGCGTCTTTGCGACGTGTACGAATCCGAGCCGGCGTCCCGCGCGCGGCATCACGCGGCGCTGCGGCAGAAGGCGCCCGATGCCGCGCCGCGTGTCGAGGCGTTGCTGGCCGACGCGTCGACGGCCGCGCGCCAGCGCGTCAGTATCGGTGTGTGGCAGATTCTCGCGCTCGAGGGCCCCGAAGCGTCCGCCCGCGCGTGCACGCAGCTCGGCACTGGGTCGTGAGCGCCCGGATGCCACAGGTGCGAGCCGTGCCGCCGTCGATGTGCCGGCATCGATAGTGCCGCGTTCGTCGCATGCCGGGACGGTCAACCGCTTGCGATCGTGGCCGGCCTGACCCGTATCGGCTTGCCGAGCGTCCGGGCGACCGGAGAAGTCCGCACCGCGTCGCGCACGAGCGTCTGCTGTGCGGGCGACAGCGGCGCCGCGAAGCGCAGTGCGATATCGAAACCCGTTTCGTGGTCGAGGCGGTCGACGGTCACGTCCGCCGTGCAGGCGGGCAGTGTCACGCCTGCGCGTTGCGCGGCCAGGTCGATCGACATGCAGACGCACGCCGCGAGCGCGCTTTCGAGCAGCTCGTGCGGCCGCATGCCTGCGTCGCCGCCTTGGCCTTCCTTGTGCGTGTCCGCACGCACGACGCTGCGCCCGTTGCCGATCTCGACGCAATAGGGCTTGCCGAACCGTGTGGCGGTTACCATCGCGATGCTCCATAGCAGGGTGAGGGTGGCGACAGGGTACGCGGGTGCCGCCCGTGGCGGAAGGCAACGGGTGGTACCGGTACCTCTTGTAACAGGGTGGGCGGCGACCCGCGAGTTCTTTCGTCCACCTTCACATTCGTGCCACGTTGCGACAGCAACAATCGTGGGCAGACATTCGACAACCTTGCGGCGCATCCCGCGACCGCATGCCTTTTCCGAGGAAACACGCCATGCTCAAGACGCTCGCCCGCGCCGCTGCCGCCCTCGCCGTCGCTTCCGTTTCACTGCACGCCGCCGCGCAGACCAGCTACGACTACCTGTTGCTCGCCGCCTCGTGGGAGCCCGGCTTCTGCGCGTCGCACGATACGCCGGAATGCACGAACCTCGCCGGCTCGTATGCGGCGACGAGCCTGTCGCTGCATGGGCTCTGGCCGAACCGCTATGACGGCAACCAGCCGTTCTACTGCGGCGTGCCGCAGAACGACATCGACCTCGACAACGCGCACCAGTGGTGCAGCATGGACGCCTATCCGATCAGCAGCGCGACCCGCAACACGCTGTCGACGTACATGCCGGGCGTTGCTTCGTGTCTCGACAAGCACGAATGGTTCAAGCACGGCACCTGCTCGAACTCGGCGACGCCCGACGCGTACTGGAACCAGGCGTCGGGCATGATCAGCCGGCTCGGCAACACGTCGTTCAACGCCTTCCTGCAGGCGAACGCGGGCAAGACGGTGACGCGTAACCAGCTGCTGTCGGCGTTCGAGGGCGCGTTCGGCAGCAACACGCGCAGCGCGGTGTCGCTGAAGTGCACGAAGACGAACGGCGTGAGCTACTTCACGGAAGCCTGGATCGCGGTCAAGACGAATGCGGCCGCGCAGTTCCCGAGCGCGGCGTCGCTCGTGACCGACGGCAACACGCAGGGCACGTGCCCGACGTCGGGCGTGTTTATCGCCAGGTAACGGGGCACGGCGCGGCGCGGGCGGGATCGCGCACGTCGCCGCCGGTCACGGCGCGGCGCAGCGCGCGCGCAATTTCCGGTCGGCATCGACCTCATTCTGGCGGGGATCGGAACGGCCCGGTGAGCCGGCCTGCGGCGGGCGGTTCCCGGTGAGGCGCCGGTTTGTTACGCGAGCAGGTGCAACGCGTCGGCGAGCGACAGCACCGTCGTGCGCGATTCGAACGCGGTGGCGAACAGATGCTCGTGAACCACCGGGTCCGGGTCGTAGCAGCAGTCCTTGACGGTATAGAGGCGGAAATCCGCGTCGCTCGCATGGGCGATCGAGGACAGCATCACGCCGGTCGACGCGATGCCGACCAGGATCAGCGAGTCGATTCCTCGCGCGGCCAGCCGAGCCTGCAGATCCGTGCCGAAGAACACGCTGGCGCGGTGCGCGACGATCAGCGGTTCGTCGGCCTGCCGGCCCAATTCCGGGCAGACGTCGTCGTTGATGAACAGGCCAAGCTGCTTGATGCCCTGGCCGTTCTTGTTGAGCGGGCTGACTTCCGGATAGCCGGGGCGGAAGCGGAGATTCGCGAACCAGACGCCGACGCCGGCAGCCCGCGCCGCGTCGCACAACCGGCGCGTGTTGGCGAGCAGCTCGGGCGCGACCGACGGAAAGAGGCCGAGGATGTCGGTCTGGTAATGCATGACAAGCAGTGCTGTGCGAGACGGCACGATCGTGGGAATCGATGCGGAGGCGTCGGCGTTCGTGCAGGCTGTCGTGACGATTGCTGGTGCGTTGTCCGGATGCATGCTTGATGTTCTCCAGTAACCGCTGGGGGTGTCAGAAAATCGATCGTATCGTGCGAGTCGCCAACCCGTACAACGCCAACGTGCCGGGACTCCGGCAAGATAACCCGGCATGCCGTCCCGGCGCCCATCGTGCGGGCGGGCAGCCGTGGTGCCTGCGATGACCGGGTTCGCCCATGAAGAGACGTAGCGCCGCGAGCCTCAGGTTCCTGTTCCATGGATCACCAGGCGAATTTCCGCCCATGCGAGCAGGGGGCATCGACACTCGCGCGATGATATCGTGTTCGACGCCTCAGTTTTCCTGGCCCGCCACCGTTCCAGTCTCGGAGCTGTCGACCGGTAGCGTGATCGCTTCAACCCGTCTCATACGGGTTCGATTGATCATCAGGCGAGTAACGTCGGGGCGGGAATAATGCCCGGCGGGATCGGCGGCGCTCTTCGAAATGACGATGGCCGCAAGATCGATATCCGCGTACAGAATGCCCTCGCTGTCTTCCGGCAGCTTGGAGACAAGCGCGTTCCCGTCGGGCCCGTAAATGATCGCATGACCGCCGCCCACGTGGTTGAGTCCGTGCTTCTCCGGTGTGTCGCACAGGTCGTCGATCATCGCTTGTGTTACGACAGCGCAGGGTGCGAGTACGAAGCACGATCCCTCGACCGCATAGATTTTGCTCGCAGCATTGTTGACTTCCCACCCGAGTGCGTGAGCAAACGGCTCATAGTTGGAAAAGCTCGGCCATGCCGCAACGTGCACTTGCTCGTTTTGCGCGTACATCGCGTACTTCGACAGCGGCTGCAAATGCTCCCAGCAGCACAACGCGCCCACACGTCCAAGGCCTTCAATCTGATACACGGTCAGATCCGATCCATCGCCTTCGCCGAACACGGCACGCTCCACATGAGTGGGGCGCAGCTTGCGGCGAACGGCGATGGTCTCGCCGTCGGCGCCAATGAGCCATTGCCCCATGTAGAGGCTGCCGCCGCTTCGCTCGGAAACGCCGATGACCGCCGTGATGCCGGCCTGCCTGACTGCGGCGCTGAGTCGTAGGGCCTCCGGGCTGTCGTAGCTTAGCGAATTGTCGAAGTATCGTTGAACGAAGCCACGGCTTACCTGCCAAGCATGCGCCCCCATCCAGATATGCCACGGATAGCCAGGCAGCCAGGTCTCCGGGAAGGCGACGAGCTTTGCGCCGTTCGCTGCCGCCTCTCGGATAAGGGCAATGGTCTTGTCGATGCCGGCTTCGAGGTTGAGCCAGATCGGGGCTGCCTGAACAACGGCGACCTTGTATTGCGGATGAGTGAGGGGCATGGTGAATCGCTTGAAGGTTTCGTGGTCCGGGCAACTTCCGATGTTTGCGAAGGGGTGCTCGAGAAGTCGAGAGTCCTAGTCGGCGATTTGCGTGAGCTTGCGCCGGGAACAGCCGCACCCGATCGCCTTCATGCCGTATCTGCGTCCGGGTCCAAGGACTTGCAGTGAGTGAGCATGTCGGCGCACTTCCTTGGCGGTCAGCGGACCGCCGTGCCCCATGTAGAAGCGTTGCATTCCCGCGTCGACCATGCCGATCAGTTCCGCGCTGACAGCTTTCGGGTCGTCCTCGAAGGGAGGGCGCATGGCGTGGGTCTTGCGGATGATTCCCCCGAGCAAGACGCCCGATGCGAGCAGATCGCCGACCAATGCGTCGCCACTGCTCAGTTCAACCGAGACAGAGCCCGCCGTGTGGCCAGGGGTATGCCTGGCCAGACCGTCAATTCCATGGCCGCTCAGATCGAAACTTGCGCTGTCCTGCAGCAGGATGTCGGGCGTGAAGGGCAGGTAGGGCTCACGAGGCACGCCGGAGCTCAAGAAGAGGGGGCCCCACCAATGGGCGACGCAGTATGTCATTTCCTCGCGCCGCTCGTAGTAGTCCAGATCTCCCGCATGGGCAAGGATCGGTGCACCCGTGAGTTCACGCAGTCGGGCAGCTGATCCGGCATGATCGGTATGAGCATGCGTGACGACAATCAAGGTGACATCGCGAAAACCGCGACCATGTTTTTTCAAGGCACGCTCGATCTTCCCTTGCGACCCCGGCGTGCCGGTGTCGACGAGGACGCAGCCCGTTTCACCGATGATCAGGTGGCAATGGACCATGCCAAACGGCAGGATCGGGACCGTAACGATTGACGGGGTAGTCAAGATGTTTTTCCTTCGGAGCAGTTGACGGCGCCGCGTCGCGCTGACGAATTCCACGTGCCGCGGGCCATCCGGTAGCGTCACGTTCAGAGTCGAGTCCGGCCATCGAAATCGTCCGCGTTCACCGCAGCGTCAAAAGCAGCTGCGACCTGGTCGGGTGCGCCGCACGCGGTGGACTTGTCTTCGAGCGCCGCGACGAAATGGGCAATGACCCGCGCCACCTCGGCCGGCGCTTCAAGCGGCGACAGGTGTCCGGTTCCAGGCAGGATGTACATCGCGGCCTGTGGAATTCGGGGCAGCAGTTCGGCCTGCAGCGTGGCGACGCGATCCACCTGGTCCAGCTCTCCGGCAATGACCAGTGTCGGGGCGTCGATCAACGCCACTGGGGCGGTGATGTCTTCGCCCATGGCCACGTTCGGCCATGCCGCCTTCGCTTGCGGCGCGGCCTTCAGACTGTCCTCTATGACTTGCTCGCGGCAGTCGGCGTCCAGCGGCTTCGCGGTCAGCACCTGGTCGATGACGAATTCGACCGATTCGCGCGACAGATAGGCGGCAGCCAAGGTTGCGCGTTGCTCGTCGGAGACAAGCATCGGCGACGGCGGCGACGGTGCAACGAGCACGAGGCCTTCGAGCCCTCGCGGCCGCCGTGATGCGATGAGTTGCGCAACCTTGCCGCCCATCGAGTGACCGACGAGAACATAGCGCGGCAATCCCAGCGATTCGATGACGCCCTCGGCATCGGCAGCAAGATCGGCGATACGGTAGCCGTCTGCGGGTGCTTCGGATTCGCCCCAGCCTCGATGATCGGTGGCAATGATGCGATACCGGTCGGACAACTGGTTTGCCACCCGGTCCCAGGTTCGCGACGAGCCGCCGTAGTAATGCAGGAACACGAGCGCCAAATCCCCGCTGCCGCACTGTTTGATGTGAATCCGCGTGCCGTTCGTTTCGATTTCCATTGGGATGCCCCGTCTTCATGAGTTGTGTCGAGGTTAGATCCCTGCCTTGTATTTGATAATTGCTGCATCAGTAGCGGCAGTCGATAATGGTGTTATCGAATTGAGGAGGCGCAATGGATCGACTGACGAGTCTCGGGGTGTTCGTCGCCGCAGTGGAGGAGGGCAGCTTTGCTGCTGCGGCGCGGCGGTTCGGGCTATCGGCGGCGATGGCCGGCAAGCACGTGAGCGCAATCGAGTCCGAACTGAATGCGCGGTTGCTCCAACGAACCACGCGCCGCCTGAGTTTGACCGATACTGGCCAGGCCTACTATGAGCGATGCAAGCAGATCCTCGAAGCGTTCGACGATGCGAACCGGGAAGCGAGCGATTCGCAAGGTACGGCGCGCGGCGTTTTGCGCGTCGCGGCGCCCGTCACGTTCGGCGCGATGCATTTGGGCGACGTTCTTGCCCGTTATGTAGAGGACCATCCGCAAGTGAACGTGGACGTGCTTCTCGGAGACCGTTATGTCGACCTCATCGATGCGGGCGTTGACGTGGCGATCCGGATCGGGCGGCTGCGGGAGCCGGAACTCGTCACACGCCGGCTTGCGCCGTGTCGAATGGTCGTGTGCGCGTCACCCGCGTACCTCGAGCGGCATGGGATGCCACGCAAGCCTGGCGACTTGCTGCGGGCACCACGCCTCGCCTTCAGCGAGGCCGTGTCGGCCGGTGACTGGACCTTGTTCGATGCGAGAAACCGCGCGTATGTCATCGACGGACCTTGCCGGATCGCCGCCAACAACACGCAAATGCTTCTCGCCGCCGCACTCGCCGGCGCCGGCATCGCGTACGGTCCAACCTTCGTATTCGGCGAGCACCTGCGTCGGGGCGAACTTGTGCCGTTGCTGCCGGCCTACCGTGCCACTGAGTTGGCGATCCAGGCCGTTTATCCGAGCGCGCGACGCATACCGCTTAAAGTGCGCCGCTTTGTCGATTACCTCACGGAAGCGTTTGGTGATGACCCCCCTTGGGATCGAATGGCGAAGCTCTGAAAGAGCGGCGGATGGTCATGCGTTACCGGCGTGACTGCGTGCTCCCGGGAAGCCGTTCCTATAGTTTCGTCTGCGCCGGGCTGTTCAGGGTCGGCCACGGCCGACAGCCCCGAAGTAAAGTATGCGTCTCCGCTACGCCGGGACGACCGCGACATGCTTGCGATCTATCACGCGACGTTCGTTATGCGGCGCTTGTCGGTCGCGTTCACGCACATTTTTGAGCGTGCGGAACTGTTGGACGCCGATCGGGCCACGATCGAGGAGATGCTCGCGCTGTATCGTGCCCGGCTCGACGCCGGCTTCTCTACGATCGAGCGCCATGGCGTTTTGTCCGACGTCGCGCGGGATTTGAGCCACGAGGGGCAGGATTACGCGAAATCGCTGGCAGCTTGCTGACTGTTGCTTCGTCGGCCAATTCCGGGACTCGGAATTCCGGTGATTCTGATGCCGTTTAAGGGAATCGGCCGGGAAAGGCGTTTGTGCTCTGCGAGCGTAAACGCCTAATTCGGTGTATTGATCGATCGCTTCAAAAGAACCAGCAGCCTGCGGATTCGCCGGGGCTCTTCGCTATTGCAACGGATTGGACGACTGGGCAAGCCGTCAGACCCGGTTCGGCCGCTCGTCCGAGCCATGAAGCCCTCTCCCGAACGGCTGTTCCAACCTGAAACCCAGCAGATGTTCAGCGCGCAGATCTTGCCGAAAGCGCTCCGAGCGGGCATCAGGGTCAACTTTGATTGCTCCAAAGATCGTCCACCGCACGGATCGACAGCAAGTAGCCGTTCGCGCCAGCCCCGCAGATGACGGCGGTAGCGGCCACCGAGATTGTCGAATGACGGTATTCCTCGGAGCGCCGGTGAATGTTCGTGATATGCACTTCCACCACCGGCCGGCGAACCAGCTTGACGGCATCGAGCACCGGAATGCGCCCGAACGAGAAACCGGCCGGGTTGATGATGAGCGCGGCGTCCTGCAGGAAGGCTTCCTGAATCCAGTCGATCAACTGGCTCTCGCTGTTGGTCTGGCGGAACACGCAATCGAACTTGAGATCCGCGGCCAGCGCGAGGCAGTTCCGTTCGATGTCCTTGAGCGTCGTATGGCCGTAGAGGTGCGGCTCGCGCGCGCCGAGCATGTTCAGGTTGGAGCCGTTGAGGATGTAGAGTTTGCGAGTCATGGCGTCAGTGTGTAGCGCTACGTTCGAGGGCCGTGTCTTTGGTTTCCCGCGACGTCGCGATCATGAGGAAGGAAAGCAGGTTCAGCGAGCCGCAGACCGCGACGATGGCCCAAGGCGAACCATGAAAGGCGTTGAGCAACGCCACGGCGACGATCGGCATCGGCCCGCCGGTGAGCAGGTTGGCGCCCGAGTAGGACAGCGCGGAGCCGGTATAGCGCGCTTCCGTCGGGAAGGATTCGGCGAACCACACCGGCTGGATGCCGCTCTGGAACTGCGTGAAGCCGAGGAAGGCGCCCATCACGGCCATCGTCGTCGCGACCGAGTGCTGATTGAGGATCGGGAAGTAGATCAGGCAGCAGACCAGCGTGCAGAACGAGCCGATCAGCAGCGCGCCTTTACGTCCGATCCTGTCGCTCAGGTAGCCGCCCGCCAGCGCGCCCGCGATGGCGCAGACGTTCGCCACCATCAGCAGCATGAAGCCAGTCTGCTTGGGCACGCCGAGGTTCTTCGTGAGATAGCTGAGCGAGAAGACCACGATCAGGTAGAAGAGCGCCGCCGGACCGCAGAAGAACAGCGTCAGACGCAGCGCGGTGCGCCAGTGAAACCTGAAGACGATGCCGAGCGGATTGGCGGCGCGTGCGCCTTCGCCCTTTTTCCTGAGCGCCTCGAATGCCGGCGTCTCGCTGACCTTCATGCGGATATAGATGCCCAGCAGCACGAGCACGAAGCTCGCGAGGAACGGAATTCTCCATCCGTACGATTCGAAGTCCTGGGCCGAAAGCAGGCCGGACAGCGCGAAGAGGGCGAAGTTGGCGAGGATCTGGCTGAGCGGCGAGCAGATGCCGAGCAGGCCCGAGTACAGCCCGCGCTTTTTCGCGGATGCGTGTTCGACCGCCATCAGTTGCGCGCCCGTCGATTCGCCGCCGAGCGCGAACCCCTGAATGATGCGCAGCGAAACCAGCAAGGTTGGCGCAAGAATGCCGACTTGCTGATACGTGGGCAGCAGGCCCATCAGGAACGACGACGCGCCCATCACCGAAACCGTGACCAGCATCAGGTTGCGCCGCCCCCAGCGGTCGCCGAGCATGCCGCAGATCACCGCGCCGAGCGGACGGGCGGCGAGTCCCGCCCAGAAGCTCGCCAGCGATGCGAGCAGCGACGCGGTCGGATCGAGCGACGGGAAGAACAGCTTCGGAAAGATCGTGGCCGCGACCACACCGTACAACGCGAAGTCGAACCATTCCAGCGCCGTGCCGACGGTGGCGCCCGCCACCGCGCGACGGGCCATCAAGTGAGCCTCTGGGGACCCTTCGCCTGCGGCGATGTTCGGGTCAGCGATATCTGACATGGTGTCTCCTGGATTATCGGTATGGTGTAACCGCGTTTCTCGCGACCAACAGGTGCTATTGTTTGCGCTGCGGAAGCGGTGCGTTCCGCACCGGAACTGCATTTCATATCGCGGAATGTCGACGAACGATGTCGCTCAAGAACGGCCTGAGAGTGCTCGATTTCCTCGCGTCGCAAGGCGAGGGCGCGGGGCTTGTCGAGATCGCGGATGCGCTGGGAATGCCGCGCAGTTCGTGCCATCGCGTTCTCGCGGAACTGGTCGACAGTGGTTACGTGCGGCAATTGGCCGATCACAGCCGCTACATCCTGACCATGCGCATGACGTCGAACGGCCTGGAGTTCCTGAGCCTGACCGGCATCGCGGATATTGCCCAGCCGATCATCGAACGCGTCGCCGCGCGCACCGGCGAACTGGCGCGCCTGTCGCTGGTGGACGGTGAGACGATCATCTGGGTGGGAAAAGCGGATGGCCAGCGCACCGGTTTTCGTTACGATCCCGACATGGGGCAGGCGGCACGGCTCTCATGTACATCGACCGGACACGCATGGCTCATGACGATGTCCGACGAACAGGCGGCTGCGCTCGTCCTGAAGCAGGGCTTTGGTGAGCCGAACGAGTTCGGCCCCAACGCGCCGACCACGCTCAAGGCGCTGCTCGGTTTCCTGCACGCCGCGCGCGTGCGCGGCTACGCGATGATCGATGAGGTCTTTGCGCCGGGAATGGCGGCGGTCGCGACACCCGTGGTCAGCGGCTCGCGTTGCGTCGGCGTCATCAGCCTGGCCGGTCCGCGCAAGCGGCTGACGGCGGAAAAGATTCACGTGTATTCGGAATTGCTGCGCGAGGCCGCCAATGAACTCGCCCAGTTGAGCAACATGGCCGGCTTTCCAGGGCGGCCCCCTCTGGGCAAGGGGTGATCCGGAGCGAGCCCGGCGCTCTGCGCCGGCCCACACCATGCGCTTCGAACCGGCTTCTCCGATACATCGGCGTGGATGGCCGGCGCGCGCTGTTCGCAAGCACCGAATGCCCGACTTCGCGACCGGCTGAAGCGGGGCGATCGCGGCCGATACTCATCTGCCGCCGTTGCGCCGGGTGACGCACGCCTGACTCCGCCCCCTCAAAAAATCGACCTTCCCGTATAAGTCGTCAGCCACTCCAGCGCCAGCGTCCCTGCGCTACGAATATATAAACTCGCATGTGATTCCATCGGTACCGACGGACGGGCGAGTGCCGTGCTGCCTTCGACGACCGAGTTTGGCCAGTTTCTGCCTTCGCTAGACAGTTGCCGACTGTCGATAGTCACCGCAGACAGGCAACTTTCTTCGACCGGAACGGTAGACGGGCGCTGTTAAGCCTTAACCTTCGTAAGATAAAAAATACAGGCTTTGGCGTCAGCGGCGACTTCGCCGTGTGGGCTAACCACAAGTTGCCGGATCATGTGCATTTCGCTTGGGCAGCTGATTACCGCCGCAATTTGAATGGCGCGCCTGACCAAATCGGGCTGCTCGGATGCCAACGCCGTCCGCACTACAGCGCAAGCTCTCTCGCTGAAATCCGGGATGGTTTGCGAGAATTCTTCAACAATTCTCCGCAAGTGATCCACGCCCACATAGCCCGGCGGCTCTCGTCGAGTCTGTCCCCAAGTGAATGAGTTTCCGTGCGGCCCACGTGTCGCCAGCCAGCGCCAAACCTCGTCGGTTGGATCTCCACCGAGCCTAATTATCTCGTTGACGATTTTTCTATTCATAGGGACTGACCGCCCATAAGAACGACAAACTATCGATGGGACCAAATGTCCGATGCTGTAAGTGTGAGGGTGAGCGGCTGCTATCGGCAAGTTCAACGGTCTGTTATGGGTCGATTGCTACCGATGGCCGAATTCCCCATTGAGCGCTCTGCGCACGCCGATATGAATCTGCCGCCGTCGCGCCACATGAGGCACGCTTGACTTCGACGCTTCAAAAGATCGAGCGCCCCGAATAGGTCGTCAACCATTCAAGAGCCCTGGTCCCCGCCAGCGAGTTCCCGTTCGCATCCAGCCCCGGCGCCCACACGCACACGGCCATTTCACCCGGCAGCACCGCGACGATCCCCCCGCCGACACCACTCTTCGCCGGCAACCCGACCCGATACACGAAATCGCCGGCCGCGTCGTAAGTGCCGCAGGTCAGCATCAACGCCGACAGCCGTTTCGCGGAACTCGGATCGACGATCCGCTCGCCCGTCACCGGCGCGACGCCGCCGTTCGCAAGGAACAGCGCGGCGCTGGCAAGCTCGACGCAGTTCATCGTGATCGCGCACTGGCGGCAATACGCGTCGATCACCGTATCGGGCGGCATCTGCATGTTGCCGAAGCTCGCCATGAAATGCGCCATCGCGCGGTTGCGCTCCGCGTGCTGCAACTCCGACAGCGCAACGCGCGAATCGTAGTTGATGTCGTTCGCGCCGATCGTCCGCCGCACGAATTCGACCAGCGCCGTTTCGGCCTTGACGAAGCGGCGGCACAGCACGTCGGTGACGACCAGCGCCCCCGCGTTGATGAACGGATTGCGCGGCTTGCCGCGCTCGCTTTCGAGCTGCACCAGCGAATTGAACGCGTTGCCGGACGGCTCGCGGCCGACCCGTTCCCACAGTTCGTCGCCGAGCAACTGGAACGCGAGCGTGCACGCGAACAGCTTCGAAATGCTCTGGATCGAGAAACGCTCGTGCGCGTCGCCGACCGTGTAAACGTTTCCGTCGAGTGTCACGACAGCCATCCCGAACTTGTCGGCAGGCACTTTCGCGAGTTCGGGAATGTAGTCGGCAACCCGTCCCTGGCCAATCCAGGGGGCGAGTTCGGTATGGATGCGTTCGAGGATCGGCTGGTAATTCAAGATGAAAATAAAGTGATTAAAAATCAATTGGTTGCGCGGATTCTCCCCCTGTCACACTGCTACGCACGGTGCATGCTTGTGTGACAGTGGAATCACGCGCGGTCGCTAATTTATCGGCGTGATCGTACCAGCCTTCCACGCGCGGAGACGCACGACCCGGAATCGGGCTTTCGTCACGAATGGCACATCGCGGTAAACGCACTGTTCCGCGCACAGCTTCAACACAACGCAGAGGCAGTCCCGGCTTGAGCGTAATTCAAGCCTGCATCAATCAAGCGGCCTACAACGCGTTCTACGATCTGGCCGCGTGCGCTCTTGAGACGCACAACCCGGAACGGGCCGCACAGCGAGTCATCGAGGCACGGGACTATCTCCCACAGTCGGATGTGAATCGGCTGGTTCCGGAGCTTGAAGGCGATTATTACGAGTTCACTTAGCAGTTGAACTTGTTCGACGTGTTCACGATCGGCGAAAGCATCAATTTGATGCCGCAGCGAGCGCTACAAGGACAAAGTCAAGGTGATGGGCGACTTCCGAGGAGCGCTCTGAGAACGAGTGATAGTTGTCGAGTGGCCTCAAGGTCGAACTGCTGGGCAGCAATCTACGCGACGGAAATAACGAAGAAAGGTGGAGGGTGCGGATTAGGCAAAGGCTTGCTGAACAAGGCTCGCAAACGTTCACACGGGAACGCTGTTTGTTTTCTTCCTCAGGTTCCCGCAACACACCGATAAAAGTCTATTGCCTGAACGGGCGCGGTGTCTGGGCGTTGTCACGGTGAAAGTGAACAAGAATCTTGTTGGACTCCGCTTTGAGGCGCGTTACGATTATGTTCAGCAGGGTAATTCTGCCTTGCTAAACAAATGGGGCGAGCTACCGCCGGCCTAGGAACCTGTGTAGCTCGCCCCACCACTTCAAAGGACTCATATGAGACCCGATCCAGCAACCCTCTACGTTGTTCTCGCTGTGACTTACGCCTTGATGGCACTGATCCACAGCCATCCGTAGAGCGCCTTTGTATCCTATAAACAAGTTTGTAGGATAACCGCAGTCTAGCACTGTGGTCTAAGGCGTCAATATAAACTCGCGGTTCTTTCGGGTGTTCAACCCGAGGGTAGCGCTTTGCCTCCGCCTGTAGTTTGGGTGGAGGCTTTGTCATGCCTATAAGGAGTTGATGCACTCGATTGCTGAGTACCAAAGCCTTCGTGAGAAGGCCGTAGCTGTATCCCTTACCGAGATTCCCGAGGTCCGTCCCTATGCCCGCCGCCATGTTGAGCAGCTACAACATCAAGGTCACGCCGGGGTAATCATCAAACAGCTTTGCCGAGAAGCGAAAAGTAGCCGCCGCACGACTGACGATGCGGGGCTGACGAATCGGGAAGCGCTCTACGCGGGACTGAATGCGTTCCGCTCCGCGCTGGAGACAGCGAAACAGACCAAACGCAAGGTCTCCAAGATCGAACACAAGGGTGGGAAGTACAACCCCCTCAACGCCGTCGATGTCCCCGCCCAGGCGGCCGCAACATGGGACGCGATTTGCGGCATGCTGGGCCGGATGGCAGACCCGGATAGACCGCTGAGTGCGCAGACTCTCGCCGGAGCCTTAGCGGGCCGCCTCCGCAATCTGACAGGCGGTGCGCCGGAGTACGGCGAACTTGGCTACGAGCGGGCCGCATTGCTTCTGCTGGATCATTTCTGCGCGGCTACTGGTTGGCTGGAGGAGCGAACCGGCGAAGCCAAGATGATGAGTCGCACGCGCAAGCCGAACACGTTCCACCTCACGGCGCGATTCATGGACGAGGTAGCGGGCGATGGTCTCGCGGTGGACTTCGCGGAACGGCGACCGATGCTTGTCCCGCCTGTGCCGTGGACTACGTTCGCAACGCATGGCGGATACCGAGCGATCCGAAGTATTAAGCGAGATTGTGTATTCCTTCTTCCCTAGACGCTGAACGAGGTCGAGCGGAACACGACGGCGGAAGTAGTAGCGGTTACCCCGTTTGAACAGGTGAGTTGACATGCGTGTGGTACACCCATGTGTGACAGTCAGAATCCGCGGGATGCTTTACTGGCGTGGGTTTCCCGTCGGCGTTGGTCTGCAGATGAGTGTAACCGGAATCGGCTGGTAATTCATCAAGTCAGGCGGGTAGAGGCATGTCCCGGATTCCGGCGAGCCCGTATGGAACCGTCCCGGCGCCGATTCGTCAAGCGCAACCGACATCGCGCCCTTATTTTCAAGACCGCCAAACGGGCAAGCGGCGGTCGCAGTATCATGCGGTACGTTTCGGCCGATGGCCGGCGTCCGGCACCGGCCGGCGCCGCCGCGGCTTCCCTGATGATCCGACCGCTGCCCATGTCTTTTCGTATCCTGCTCGTCGAAGACGACACCCGCCTGTCCACGCTGATCGCCGGCTACCTGCGCAAGAACGACTACGAGGTCGACACTGTGCTGCATGGCGACGCCGCGGTGCCGGCGATCCTGTCCATTCGTCCCGATCTCGTGATCCTCGACGTGAACCTGCCGGGCAAGGACGGCTTCGAAATCTGCCGCGAGGCGCGCAAGCAATACGACGGCGTGATCATCATGGTGACGGCGCGCGACGAGCCGTTCGACGAGCTGCTCGGCCTCGAATTCGGCGCGGACGACTACGTGCACAAGCCCGTCGAGCCGCGCATCCTGCTCGCGCGGATCAAGGCCCAGTTGCGCCGCGCACCCGTGCGCGCGGCCGAAGGCACCGCGCCGCAGCCGGAGCGTTACGCGTTCGGCAAGTTCTCGATCGACCGTACCGACCGCACTGTCGTGCTGCCCGACGGCAGCACGCCCGACCTGACGTCGGCCGAGTTCGACCTGCTGTGGGCGCTGGTGTGCCATGCGGGCGAAGTCGTCAGCCGCGACGACCTGATGCTGCAGCTGCGCGGCGTCGAATTCGACGGCCTCGACCGCACGATCGACGGGCGCATCTCGAAGCTGCGCCGCAAGCTGCGCGACGACGCGAGCAACCCGCAGCGGATCAAGACGATCCGCAGCAAGGGTTATCAATTCAGCAAGCACGCGTGGGAATGACGCCGCCAGCGCGCGACGCCGTCACGTTCCGCGCGGGCATTGCGCCCGCAGGCCGGGAGCCGCGATGATCCGACGAACCCGTTCGCACCCCGATGCACCGCCGCTGCCGACGCTGCGCTACGTCAAATGGCGCTGGCTGCATTTCCGCCGCGCATGGACCGACACGCGCGCCGACCGCATTCCGAGCTGGTCGCGCCTCTACGTGCGCACCTATCTGCATCTGCTCGGCCTCGTCCTGCTGACCGCGCTCGTGCCGGCGCTCGCGCTGTGCGTCGAATTGTCGCCGCAGGTCGTGTGGCATGCGTTCGACGCGCTGCCCGGCGACATCTATATCGTGCTCGCGTTCGTGTTCGCGGCGCCCGCCCTGGCGGCGTACCGGTGGATGCGGCCGGTGTGGTCGGATCTCGTGATGGTGCGCGAACGCGCGATCGACTTCACGGGCGGGCGGTTCAACACGCGCGCGCGCGAATCGCACAGCGTGATCATCGGCCCGCTCGCCCGCACGCTGAATGCGCTCGCGATGCGCATGGAGCGCCTGATCGCCGCGCAGCGCGATCTGACGAACGGCATTTCGCACGAGCTGCGCACGCCGCTCGCGCGCGTGCGTTTCGCGCTCGAAATGCTGCGCGAACCGGCTTCGGCGGCGGAATACCAGGGCGCGCTCGAGAGCATCGCGCAGGACGTGACCGAGCTCGAGGAATTGATCGACATGAGCCTGACGTTCGCGCGGCTCGAATACAGTTCGCTGCAGTCGAACCTCGAGATGACCGCGCCGGTCGCGTGGTTCGAACACCAGATCCACGACGCGCAACTGCTGTATCCGGAGCGCGCGATCGAGGCGCGCATCGCGATCGCGTCGGATCTGCGCGTGAAGATGGACCGGCGGCTGATGTCGTACGCGATGCGCAACCTGCTGCGCAACGCGAGCAAGTACGCGAAATCGCATATCGTCGTCGGCCTCTCGCTCGTGCACGGCAACATCGGGATCTTCGTCGAGGACGACGGCCCCGGCGTGCCGGAGAGCGAGCGCGAACGGATCTTCGACGCGTTCGTGCGCCTCGATCGCCGCACGGGCGGCTACGGGCTCGGCCTGTCGATCACGCGGCAGGTGCTCCACGCGCACAACGGCCGGATCGCGGTCGTCGATCCGGTCGAGCTCGGCGGCGCGCGCTTCGAGATCAGCTGGCCGGTCTAGCGATACGCCGCCGCGCGCTCAGTATGTGCGGCCGAGCTGCAGGTAGAAGTTGCGGCGGCCGCCGGGGGCGAGCGCCACGCCGATATAGACGGGCCCGAACGCGGTCGACAGGCTCGTGAAGAACGTATAGCTCTGCTTGAGCGCACCGCCGCCGATCTGCTGGCCGCTCGACCAGACGTTGCCGACTTCCGCGCTGGCGCCGACCGACAGCGCCTTGATCGGCGACGCGTTGAACGTCATCAACTGGTTCATGTAGGTGATCTGACCGTACGCGAGCTCGTTGCCGTTCAGCTGGTCGGCCGCATACGCGGACAGGTGCTGGAAGCCGCCGAGCGTGAAGTTGAACGCGTTGATCAGGTTGGTGCCGCCGATGCTCTTGCCGCCCTCGATCGTCGCGCTGACGCTGTGCCGCCCGAACTGCTGCGCGATCATCGCCTTGCCGTAGATCTCGGTGTACGGCGCGTTGTTGATCCCGTCGTCGAATGCCGATGCCGAGCGGCCGTTGCGCGACACCAGCGAGCGTTCGACGCGCAGTTCGCCGAAGTAGCCCTTGCGGGGGAACATCGGATCGTCGAGCTGATCGATGACGAACCGCGCGCGCGCGGTCAGCGCCTGGGACGTGAAGCTCGGCCACAGCAGGTTCTGGCCGCTGCCGTCGTCGAACGGCAGGTTGTAGGTCGGCGAGCCGTGCCCGGTCACGTAACCGATGCCGATCCGGAAATCGCCGAGCCGCGCGATCGGCAGGCCGAAATCGATCCCGGCGCGCGCCGTCTGCATCAGGTACTGCGTGATCTTCACGTCGCCGGTGTCGTCGTACAGGTTCGCGTAGCGGCGCTGATACTCCGCGTACGGCGACAGGTAGACGCCGTACGCCATCGACAGCGGCTGGCGGAATTCGACGCGCGCCGACTGCAGGTCGCTGCCGATCGTCGTATCGGCGCGGAATTCCAGCCCCGATTCGGTGAGCCACGGCCGCCGGTAGCCGACGTGCAGGCGGAAGCCGCCCTCGTCGGTCGAACTGCTCGACATGCCGAGCCCGAACAGCAGGAAATTCGGCCCCCAGTACTTCTCGCGCGCGTTGATCTCGAGCACGTTGTCGTCGCCGTGGCTCACGATCTGCTGCGTGACGCTCTCGAAATTGCCGCCCGTCGTGAGGCCGAGCAGGTCCTGGCTGACGGTCTGCGGATCGTAGGTGTCGCCGGGCTTCACGTGCAGCGCGTTGCTGACGACCCGCTTCGGCACGCCGCCGCTGGTCTGGATGTCGATGCGCGTGATCCGGATCGGCGGCGGCAGCGGCTGTGCGTGCGCGGACCGGTAGGCGGCGTACTGCTCCGGCGTGAGCGCGAAACGCCGCAGTTTCGGCAGCGCGGCGGTCGCGGCGGCCGCGCCGGCGGCGATCGCCTGCTTCGCGTTCTGGAAATCGGTAAACGCGAGCCCGCCGAGATCGGGCGTGAGCAGCACGTCGTGCGTGTCGAGCTGCTTGCGCTGCGCGGTCACGTTCTGGCGGATCAGGATGCCCACCATCTGCTGCATCACGTCGGCGGGCGACGCAAGCGCGTCGAGCGGGCGCAGTTGCGAGCCGATGTCGACGGCGATCACGACGTTCGCACCCATCTGCCGCGCGGTGTCGACGGGCAGGTTGCTGACGAGCCCGCCGTCCACGAGCGCGCGCCCGTTGATCTCGGCCGGTGCGAACAGACCCGGCATCGCCATGCTCGCGCGGATCGCGAGCGGCAGCGAGCCGTGGTCGAGCACGACCATCTGGCCCGTCTGCAGGTCGGTGGCGACCGCGCGGTACGGGATCGGCAGGCGGTCGAACGGCTGGTTGGTCGGCACGGCGGCCGTCCAGTTCGCGAGCAGCGCCTGCAGCCGGTTGCCCTGCACGAGGCCGACCGGCGCCTTCACGCCTTTCTTGCCGAAGCCGAGCGTCAGCCCGTTGATGTACAGCCGTTCGTCTTCCCGGCTGGTTTGCGGCAGGTCCGCGCGGTCCGTCACGTCGAACGCGATGTCCGCGAGGTTGACCTCCGACAGCCGCTTCTGCATCTCGCCGGCCGCCATCCCGCTCGCATACAGGCCGCCGACCACGGCGCCCATACTGGTGCCCGCGATGCAGTCGATCGGGATCCGGTTGTCTTCCAGCACCTTGAGCACGCCGAGGTGCGCGTAGCCGCGCGCGCCGCCGCCGGACAGCACGAGGCCGACCGACGGGCGGCCGGCCGGGCCGCCGTCGGCCGTGCAGGCGTTCGCGGGCGTAGCGGGCGCGGCGGGCAGCGCCGCCGGTGCGCCCGCGGCAGCGGTAACGGTCGGGGCGGCGGCGGGTTCGGTGGCCGGCAGCGGCTGCGCGGCGACCGTGCAGCACCAGAAGGCGACGAGCGTCGTGCAGAGCGGGCGCACCCGCGCCCAGCGGGAGGAAACGGTCGCTGTCATGGTGGAAATACCTGGCGTGATCGGGCGTCTGAGGCCTGCCGGGAGCAGGCAAGACCGAGAGATTACCGTGTTTTACAGGCGCAACGCGAGCGGCCGTTTCGGAGTCCGATGCCCGCGAAGTGTCATTTTCGGCAAATTCGCCGCGAAAAAATCATCGGAATTGCCTAAAGTATCGGAACGATTTGCCGCTAAGCTCGTGATGGGGCGGCACGCACGCGCCGCGACAATGCGGCGCGGCTGTCCCGGCCCGTTCGCTCACAAAGGTTTGATATGTCGACACCGCTGTTCGGAAAGTTGTTTGCGCAACCCGTTGCGATCGACCCTGGAACGGCGAGTACGCGGATTTATACGCACGAGCGCGGCGTGGTGCTGAACCAGCCGTCGGTCGTCTGCTTCCGCAAGGGCGGCGCGACCGACGCGCGGCCGACGCTCGAGGCCGTCGGCGAACTCGCGAAGGCGCTGCTCGGCCGCGAACCGGGGCATCTCGAAGCCGTGCGGCCGATGCGCCATGGCGTGATCGCCGACGCGCACGCGGCCGAACAGATGATCCGCAGCTTCATCGACATGTCGCGCACCCGGTCGCGCTTCGGCCGCCGTGTCGAGGTCACGCTGTGCGTGCCGTCCGACGCGACGGCCGTCGAGCGCCGCGCGATCCGCGAAGCCGCGTTCGCGGCCGGCGTATCGGACGTCGAACTGATCGAGGAGTCGCTCGCGGCCGGGCTCGGCGCCGGCCTGCCGGTCACCGAGCCGGTCGGCTCGATGGTCATCGACATCGGCGGCGGGACGACCGAAGTCGCGGTGATCGCGCTCGGCGGCATCGTCTACCGCGAGGCGATCCGCGTGGGCGGCAGCCAATTCGACGCGGCGATCGTCAATCATGTCCGTAACCTGTATGGCGTGCTGCTCGGCGAGCAGACGGCCGAGCACGTGAAGAAGACGATCGGCTCGGCCACCAGCGCGGTGCCGCGCACGTCGACGCGCGCGGTCGGGCGCGGCATCGGCGACGGCCTGCCGCGCTCGGTCGAGCTGTCCAACCATGACGTCGCGGACGCGCTGGCCGCGCCGCTCAAGCAGGTGATCGGCGCGGTGAAGTCGGTGCTGGAAAACGCGCCGGCCGAACTCGTGACCGACATTGCCCATCGCGGCGTGGTGCTGACGGGCGGCGGCGCGTTGCTCGCCGACCTCGAACGCCTGCTGTACGACGAGACGGGGCTGGTCGCGCGGATTGCCGACGAACCGGCCACCTGCGCGGTGCGCGGCGCCGGCGAGGCGATGGGGCGGCTGTCGATGTGTCCGGTCGATTGAGCCGGGCCAGGGGCGCCCGGGCATCGTTGCGCGGTGCGGACCGTCACATTCTTTCGATCTCCCTGTTGCCGGCGCGTATCGCCGATCATCGTGCCGACCGGCCGCTGATCGTCCGGCATCGGTTCGCCGTGCGGCCATGCGCGAGCGTGTCGTGCCGGCGCGTTGCGCCCATCCAGGGCCGGGCTGTCCGAAACGGCCGATACACCTGACGACCCGAGAGACCGACCACCTTGAAATATCGAACCAGACGGAGCCTTGCGGCACGAGCGGGCCGCCTGCTGGCCGTGTTTGCGTGCCTCTGGGGCGCGGCGGCCATTGCGATCGTCGCGTACGGGATGCGCATGCCGGGCGAACCGGCCGATGTCGCCGTGATCTTCGGCAACGCACTCGACGAGACGGGCGCGCCGAAGCCCGTGCTCGCGGCCCGGCTCGATGTCGGCGTGCGCTGTTACCGCGCGGGGCAGTGCCCGGCGTTCCTGGTCAGCGGCGCGATCGACGGTCCCGGGCTGAACGAGGCGACGGCCATGCGCGACTATCTCGTCGCGCGCGGCGTGCCGGCCGACCGGATCGCCGTCGACGACCAGGGCGACAACACGCTCGCGACCGCGCAACACACGCTCGCTTACATGCAGGCGCACCACGTGTCGCGCGTGCTGATCGTCAGCCAGTACTATCACCTCGCGCGGGCGAGGCTCGCGTTCGAGCGCGTCGGCATCGCGCGCGCGAACATCTCCGCCGCGTATCCGCATCGCTTCCAGTGGCGCGATGTCTATTCGAGCTGGCGCGAGGTGCCGGCTTACGCGATGTATGCGGTGCGGCTGTGGGCGAATCCCGACGCGCAGCCGCGGTCGTTCCGGCCGATGCTTTATCTGATGAGCCTGTTTTCGTAACGCGCGCGCCGCGGGGCGAACGCTTCGGGTGCACGCGGTTTCGTTTTTTCTTCCGGTTTTCCTGTCCTTTTCTCTCCCCCCGGCACGGGATGTATTCGCCGCGTGGCAAGCGATAACGATTCGCATTGCAGTTTGAACGCAGGGGCGAAAATCGAAGCAATTTGGCCGGGTGCCTGAAAATCAGGGGTTTATTTGATTGTTAAGTAAGCGCTGATTTTCAGTTCTACAATTTCGATAATTAAAATACTGCGCTGCGGAATTCATATACCTTGAATCGAAGTTGCGCATCAGCGTTTTCACTGATGCTGTGATTCCGTTATTTTTGCGAAAAATCAAATCGGAAAGACGAAAAACATGCGTAAAGTCGTCGCCGGACATCTTGCGGTGGGTAAAAAATACAGGCTCGCTATCCCTTGATCTGATGGGTAAACATCGACTGGAAAACGGTTTGAGTTTGATATAGCCTTGTCTGACAAAAGCAGGGTAGTAATCAAATAAACCAGAAAGTCGCTGCAGAAAAACAGGGGCCGCCATCATGTCATTCGACTAGTCTTGCGTCTGCAATCCCGAATCCGGGCTGATTGAAAATCAGCCATGAATAAACCGGCGTCGCATCGCGACCGCCGGGGCGGACGCTTTTGTCCGTGATTTTCTGCTGCGCGCCGTCCGGTGCGGCCGAAATACCGCAATACCCATATCAAAAACCAAAGCTAAAAACGAGGGAAAGCATGAACCTTGCGCGTTCGAAAAAAGCCGGTGAGCCGTTTCCGAGACTGCTGTTGCCCACGGGCGTTTTCCTGGCATTGTCCGGCGCGGGTATCGTGCCTGCCCATGCGGTCTGCAGCACGGCGGGCACGACGGTGACCTGCTCCGGCGTCGCGAATCCGCTGGCGCCCAGTTATGCGAACAGCGCGAACAACCTGCACGCGACGGTCAACCCGGGCGCGAGCGTGGGCGTGCTGCTCGGCGTCGGCGGTACCGCGTTGTCGCTGACGGGCAGCAACAACACGCTGACCAACAACGGCACGATCGACCCGTCCGCGCTCGGTTCGGGGCTCGGCGTGCTGTCGAGCGGCGCGGTGGTCGGCAATGCGTCCGCGAGCAACACGACCGTCACCAACAACGGCACGATGAACGGCACGACCGGCGTGGCGATCAGCGGCGTGACGGGCATGGCGCTGTCGGTCCAGAACGGCACGGGCGGGACGTCGACCATCACGAACACCGGCACGATCGGGTCCAATCCGCTGGTCGGCGCGACCCTCTCCGGCGCGGATGCGCCCGTGGTCGCCGCGTACGGCGGCGGCACGGTCAACATGTCGAACAGCGGCACGATCAACGGCCGCGTGTCGCTTGGCACGAACGGCACTCCCGGGCAGGGCAACACGTTTACCAACTCGGGCACGATCAACGGCGGCGTGTCGATGGGCGCGAACAGCAACAATACGTTCAATGCCGTGACGGGCTCGTCGGTCAACACGGCGGGCGGCACCGGCGGCGCGTTCAACATCACCGTCGGCCCGGTCACGATCGGCGTCGCGGCGACGGGTGTCGTCGATGGCGGCGCGGGCGGCAACAACACGCTCAACCTGCAGCAGGGCACCAGCGCGAACGGCACGATCGCGGCCAACAACTACATCAACTTCAATCACCTGAACGTCCAGAACGGCAACTGGACGATCAACGGCGCGTCGACCGCGCAGGACGCGACGCTGGCGGGCGGCGTCGCGATCATCAACAACAATGGATCGCTCGGCACCGGTAACGTCACGGCCACCGGCGGCGCGCTGCAGGCAGGTGCGGCGGGGCTCGACGTCTCCAACAACGTGACGCTCGGTGCGGGCGGGCTGACGGTGCAGGGCGCGACCGGGCTCGCGCTGTCGGGCACGGTGTCGGGTGCCGGCGCGCTGACGAAGAACGATGGCGGCACGCTGACGCTGTCGGGCGCGAACACCTATGCGGGCGGCACGAACCTGAACGCCGGCGGCCTGGTGCTCGGCAACAACGCGGCGCTCGGCACGGGCGCGCTGAACGTCAACGCATCGGCGTCGCTCGACACGAGCGCGAACGTGACGCTCGGCAATACGGTGAATCTCGCCAACGGTGCGGCGCTGACGGTCGGCGGCAGCAACGATCTCGGGCTGGCCGGCGCGATCAACGGAAACGGCAGCCTCGTGAAGAACGGCGCGGCGACCACGACGCTGACCGGCGTGAACACGTACACGGGCGACACGACCATCAACGGCGGCACGCTTGCGCTGAGCGGCGCCGGCAGCCTGGCGTCGACCGGGACGGTCAACCTGACCGGGGCGGGCGCGGCGCTCGACGTGAGCGGCGCCTCGGGCGCGCGGACGATCGGCGCGCTGGCGGGGGCGGCCGGGACGAGCGTGAACCTCGGCGGCAATTCGCTGACGCTCAACGGCAGCATCAATGCAACCTATGCCGGCACGATCGGCGGTGCGGGCAGCGTGACGCTGTCGGGTACGGGCACGCAATCGCTGACGGGCACGAACGTGTACACGGGCGGCACCAACCTGAACGGCGGCAACGTTGTCGTCGGCAGCAATACGGCGCTCGGCAGCGGTGCGGTGAACGTGAACGGCTCGTCGTCGCTCGATGCGACCGCCAACGTGTCGCTGGCGAACGGCGTCAACATCGCGACGGGCACCACGCTGACGCTCGGCGGCAGCACGTCGCTCGGTCTGGGCGGCACGATTTCGGGCGGCGGCGGTCTCGTGAAGAACGGTGCGGCGACCACGACGCTTTCCGGCGCGAACACCTACACGGGCGGCACGACGCTGAACGCCGGCGGCCTGGTGCTCGGCAACAACACGGCGCTCGGCACGGGTGCGCTGAGCGTCGGCGGCGCGGCGACGCTCGACACGAATGCGAACCTGTCGGTGGCCAACGCGATCGATCTCGGCACGGGTGCGACGCTGACGCTTGGCGGCAGCAATGCGCTCGGGCTGAACGGCGCGATTTCCGGCACGGGGGCGCTCGTGAAGGACGGTGCGGCGACGACGACCCTGACCGGCGCGAATACCTATACGGGCGGCACGACGATCAACGCCGGCACGCTGGCGATCGGCGCGGGCGGCAGCCTGTCGTCGACGGGCGCGGTGAACCTGGTCAATCCGGGCGCCACGCTCGACATCAGCGCGGGCGGTGCACAGTCGATCGGCGCACTGTCGGGCGGCGTCGGCACGAGCGTGAGTCTCGGCGGCAGTGCGCTGACGCTGGGCGGCACCGCCAGCGGCACGTTCGGCGGCGTGATCGGCGGCACCGGCAGTCTGACGCTGTCGGGCACCGGCACGCAGACGCTGAACGGCGCGAATGCATACTCCGGCGGCACGAACCTGAACAGCGGCAGCCTCGTCCTCGGCAACAACGGGGCGCTCGGCTCCGGCACGCTGAATGTCGGCGGTGCGGCGACGCTCGACACGAACGCGAGCCTGTCGGTCGGCAACGCAGTCAACCTCGGCGCGGGCGCGGCACTCACGCTGGGCGGCAGCAACACCCTCACGCTGGGCGGCGCGATTTCCGGTGCGGGCAGCCTCGTGAAGAACGGCGCGGCGACCACGACGCTGACCGGCGCGAACACGTACACGGGCGGCACGACGATCAATGCCGGCACGCTGGCGGTCGGTGCGGGCGGCAGTCTCGCATCGACCGGCGCGATGAACCTCGCGAATGCCGGCGCGACGCTGGACTTGAGCGCCGCGACGGGCGGGCAGACGCTCGGCGCGCTGTCGGGTGTCACGGGAACGAACCTCAATCTCGGCGGCAACGCGCTGACGCTGGGCGGCACCGCGAGCGGCACGTTCAGCGGCGCGATCGGCGGCACCGGCAGCCTGACGCTCGCCGGCACCGGTACGCAGACGCTGAACGGCGCGAGCACCTATTCGGGCGGCACGAACCTCGACAGCGGCGGCCTGGTGCTCGGCAACAACACGGCGCTCGGCACGGGCGCGCTGAGCGTCGGCGGCGCGGCGACGCTCGACACGAATGCGAACCTGTCGGTGGCCAACACGATCGATCTTGGCACGGGTGCGACGCTGACGCTCGGCGGCAGCAATGCGCTCGGGCTGAGCGGCACGATTTCCGGCGCGGGTGCGCTCGTGAAGGACGGTGCGGCGACGACGACCCTGACCGGCGCGAACACCTATACGGGCGGCACGACGATCAACGCCGGCACGTTGGCGGTGGGCGCGGGCGGCAGCCTCGCGTCGGCCGGCGCGATGAACCTCGCGGGTGCCGGCGCGACGCTCGATCTGAGCGCCGCGACGGGCGCGCAAACGCTCGGCGCACTGTCGGGCGTCGCGGGGACCCACCTCAACCTCGGCGGTAACGCGCTGACGCTGGGCGGCACCGCCAGCGGCACGTTCGGCGGCGTGATCGGCGGCACGGGCGGCGTGACGCTGTCCGGCTCCGGCACGCAAACGCTGACGGGGGCGAACACGTACACGGGCGGCACGACGATCGACGGCGGCAGCACGCTCGCACTCGGCGCGGGCGGCAGCCTCGCGGCGGGCAGCACGGTGAATCTCGCGGGCACGGGGGCCGCGTTCGACGTGAGCGGCGCGACGGGCGCACAAACGCTCGGGGCGCTGACCGGCACGACCGGCACGAACGTGAATCTCGGCGGGAATGCGCTGACGCTGAACGGCAGCGGCAACAGCACGTTCGGCGGTGCGATCGGCGGCACGGGCGGCGTGACGCTCGCGGGCACCGGCACACAGACGCTGACGGGCGCGAACACGTACACGGGCGGCACGACCATCAACGGCGGCAGCACACTCGCACTCGGCGCAGGCGGCAGTCTCGCGGCAACGGGTGCCGTGAACCTCGCGGGCACGGGTGCGACGTTCAATCTGAGCGGCGCATCGGGCGCGCAGATGGTTGGTCCGCTCACCGGTGTGGCCGGCACCATCGTGAGTCTCGGCGCGAATGCGCTGACGCTGAACGGCAGCGGCAACAACACGTTTGGCGGCACGATCGGCGGGACGGGCGGCGTGACGTTCGCCGGTACCGGTACGCAGACGCTGACGGGGGCGAACACCTATACGGGCGGCACGACGATCAACGGCGGCAGCACGCTGGCGCTGGGGGCGGGCGGCAGTCTCGCATCGGGCAGTGCGGTGAATCTCGCGGGCACGGGGGCCACGTTCGACGTGAGCGGCGCGACGGGCGCACAAACGCTCGGGGCGCTGACCGGTACGACCGGCACGAACGTGAGCCTCGGCGCGAATGCGCTGACGCTGAACGGCAGCGGCAACAACACGTTTGGCGGCACGATCGGCGGCACGGGCGGCGTGACGCTGGCCGGGACGGGCACGCAGACGCTGACGGGCGCGAACACGTACACCGGTGGCACGACGATCGACGGCGGCAGCACGCTCGCGCTGGGGGCGGGCGGCAGTCTCGCATCGACCGGCGCGGTCAACCTCGCCGGCACGGGCGCGACGTTCAACCTGAGCGGCGCATCGGGCGCGCAGACGATCGGCTCGCTGGCCGGTGCAACTGGCACGAACGTGAACCTCGGCGCGAACGCGCTGACGCTGAACGGCAGCGGCAACAGCACGTTCGGCGGCGCGATCGGCGGCACGGGCAGCGTGACGCTGGCCGGGACGGGCACGCAGACGCTGACGGGCGCGAACACGTACACCGGTGGCACGACGATCAACGGCGGCAGCACGCTGGCGCTCGGCACGGGCGGCAGCCTCGCATCGACCGGCTCGGTGAATCTGGCAGGCACCGGCGCGACGTTCAACCTGAGCGGTGCGTCGGGCGCGCAGACGATCGGCACGTTGACCGGCGCGGCTGGCACGAACGTGAGCCTCGGCGCGAACGCGCTGACGTTGAACGGCAGCGGCAACGGCACGTTCGGCGGCGTGATCGGCGGCACGGGCGGCCTGACGCTCGCGGGCACCGGCACACAGACGTTGACGGGCGCGAACACCTACACGGGTGGCACGACGATCAACGGCGGCAGCACGTTGGCGCTGGGTGCGGGTGGCAGTCTCGCATCGGGCAGCACGGTGAATCTCGCGGGCACGGGGGCCACGTTCAACCTGAGCGGCGCATCGGGCGCGCAGACGATTGGCGCGCTGACCGGCGCGGCCGGCACGAACGTGACGCTCGGCGCGAATGCGCTGACGCTGAACGGCGGCGGCAACAACACGTTCGGCGGTGCGATCGGCGGCACGGGCGGCGTGACCTTCGCCGGCACCGGCACACAGACGCTGACGGGCGCCAACACCTACACGGGCGGCACGACGATCAACGGCGGCAGCACGCTGGCGCTCGGCGCGGGCGGCAGTCTCGCATCGACCGGCGCGGTGAATCTCGCCGGCGCGGGTGCGACGTTCGACGCGAGCGGCGCGACAGGCGCGCAGACGATCGGCAGGCTGACCGGCGCGGCCGGCACGAACGTGACGCTCGGCACGAATGCGCTGACACTGAACGGCGGCGCGAGCGGCACGTTCGGCGGGACCATCGGCGGCGCAGGCGGCGTGACGGTGGCCGGTGCGGGCACGCAAACGCTGACGGGCGCGAACACGTACACCGGTGGCACGACGATCAACGCAGGCAGCACACTCGCACTCGGTGCGGGCGGCAGCCTCGCATCGACGGGCGCGGTGAATCTCGCCGGCGCGGGTGCGACGTTCGACGCGAGCGGCGCATCGGGCGCGCAGACGGTCGGCGCGCTGTCGGGCGCGGCCGGCACGAACGTGAACCTCGGCAGCAACGCGCTGACGTTGAACGGCAGCGGCAACAGCACGTTCGGCGGCACGATCGGCGGCTCGGGCGGCGTGACGGTGGCGAGCGGCACGCAGGTGCTGACCGGCGGCAACACGTACACGGGCGGCACCACGATCGCGGCCGGCGGCACGCTGCAGCTCGGCAACGGCGGCACGTCGGGCAGCGTGGCCGGCAACGTCGTCGACAACGGGGCGCTGGTCGTCAATCAATCCGGCAACGTGACGATCGCGAGCGTGCTGTCCGGCACCGGTTCGCTGACGCAGGCCGGCAGCGGGCAACTGACGCTGACGGGCACGAACACGCTGAGCGGCCCGACCACGGTCAGCGCGGGCACGCTTGCCGTCAACGGTTCGCTCGGCCAGTCGAACGTCACCGTGCAGAGCGGCGCGACGCTGACGGGCACCGGCACGGTCGGCGGCCTCGTGGTGCAGGGCGGCGCGACGGCGGCCGCCTCACAGCCGGGCGCGGCGCTGAACGTGGGCGGCAACGTCACGTTCCAGCCGGGTTCGACGTTCCAGGTCGCGGCGGCGCCGCAGCAAAGCGGCAGCCTCGCGGCGGGCGGCACGGCGACGCTGAACGGCGGCACCGTGCAGGTGATCGCGAACCAGAGCGGCTACCAGCCGAGCACGACCTACACGATCCTCACGGCAGCGTCGGGCGTGCAGGGCACCTTCAGCCAGGTGAGCGCGAACTACGCGTTCCTGATGCCGACGCTCAGCTACGATCCGGGCCACGTGTACCTGCGGCTCGTCGAGAACGGCACGTCGCTGCCCGACGTCGCGACGACGCCGAACCAGCGTTCGGTCGCGGCCGCGCTCGGCGGCCTCGGGGCCGGCAACCCGCTGTACGACGCGGTGCTGGCGACCGACGCGCCCACCGCGCGGCGCGCGTACGGGCTGCTCGACGGCGAACTGCAGGCGAGCCTGAAGAGCATGCTGCTGCTCGACAGCCGTTATGTGCGCGACGCGGTGACCGATCGTGTTCGCCAGGGTCTCGCGCCCGGGGCGGGGCCGCTTGCCGCGCTGTCGTCGGGCGGCGCCGCGCTGTGCGGCGACAACACGGCCGGCGCGGTCGACCCGATGCTGCCGCCGGAACGCCGGATCGGTTCGCGCGAGGGCTGCTACGGCGGCACGCCTTATCAGCCGGTCGTCTGGGGGCAGGCATTCGGCGGCCGCAGCCGGCTCACCGGCGACGGCAACGCGTCGACGATCAACCGCAGCATGACGGGCTTCATCGCCGGCGCCGACATGGCACTCAACGACAAGTGGCGTGCGGGCCTGGCGGCAGGCGTCACGCACAGCTCGCTCGACAACGACCAGAGCTCGTCGGCGGCCGTGAACAGCTACTACCTGTCGCTGTATGGCGGCGCGCAGTACGGCGCGCTCGGCGTGCGCGGCGGCGCGTCGTACACGTGGTACCGGATCAACAGCGACCGTTATCCCGGCTTCGCGGGTTTCTCGGATCACGACTCGGCCGGCTACAACGCGAATTCGGCGCAGGTGTTCGGCGAAGTCGGCTACGCGCTGCCGGTCGGGCCCGTCGCGATCGAACCGTTCGCGGGCCTCGCGTATGTGAACCTGCATACCGACGGCTATACGGAAACCGGGGGCGCGTCCGCATTGCGCGCCGGCGGCGAGACGACCCACGTCGGCTTCTCGACGCTCGGCCTGCGCGCGGCGTCGCAACTCGGCGCGATCGGGAGCGGCACGTTCACCGCGCGCGGGACGGTCGGCTGGCGCCACGCGTTCGGCAACGTGCGGCCGTCGTCGGCGTTCACGTTCGCGAACGGCGGCACGTCGTTCCAGGTGTCGGGCGTGCCGATCGCGCGCGACAGCGCGGTGCTCGAAGCCGGCATCGACGCGAACATCACGAAGCGCCTGACGCTCGGCCTCACGTACAGCGGCCAGTATGGCAGCGGCGTGCGCGACAACGCGATCCTCGGCAACATCCTGTGGAAGTTCTGACCGGCAACTGACGTGCCCGCACGCGGCGCCCGCGACGACGGCAACGTCGCGGGCGCCGCGGCCGTTTCGTCGCTGCGCACGTGCCCCGTTCTGGCCTATCCTGTGCGAAACACGCGACGCGCGCCGCGCGTTGCGCCTCGACACAGGAGCATCGATGCCGAATCACGCCGAAGCCACGACGACGCAGGCGCCGCAAGTCGCGCCCGTCGCCCCGACCGCCGCGTCGGGCCCCGCCTTCATCGCGCCCGAAGCCGATCCGCAGGCGCTCGCGCGCAACAACCAGTACGTGCTGAAATCCGGCGACGCGTTCGTGGTGAGCGACGCGCTCGGCGACATCGGCGGGCATGACGACGGCCTGTTCGTCGACGACATGCGCGTGCTGTCGACGTGGCGCCTGACGTTCGGCGGCCGCGCGCCGTCGCTGCTGTCGGGCGCGACGAGCGCCGACAACGCGTCGTTCACCGCGCACCTGACGAACCGCCCGCTGCCGCCGCTCGGCGGCCACGAGACGCCCGAGGGCGTGATCCATATCGAGCGGATGCGCGTGCTCGCGGGCGACGTGCTTTACGAAGCGCTGACGCTGACGAACTACGGCGCGAGCGAGGCCGAGGTGCCGCTGTCGCTGTCGTTCGCGGCCGATTTCAAGGACATGTTCGAGGTGCGCGGCACGCAGCGCCCGAAGCGCGGCACGGTCGTTGCTCCGCGCGTCGATGCCGGCGCGGTGCGGCTGCGCTACGACGGCCTCGACCGCGTCGAGCGCAACGTGACCGTGCATTTCTCGCCGGCGCCCGACGCGCTGTCGGTCGATCGTGCCGACTACACGCTGACGATCGCCGCGCAGGCCTGCGTGTCGATCTACCTGACCGTCGATGCGACGCTCGGCCCGGCGCACGGCGAAGGGCCCGGGTGCGGCCGCGTCGCGCTGCGCACCGCGCTCGTCGGCGTGCATCGCGAGATGCGTGCGCGGCGCGAGTCGATGGCGCGCGTGAACACCGGCAATCCGCTGTTCGACGCGTGGCTCGATCGTTCGCTCGCGGATCTCGGGCTGCTGACGACGCAGCTCGATACGGGGCCTTACCCGTATGCGGGCATTCCGTGGTTCTCGACGCCGTTCGGCCGCGACGCGGTGATCACGTCGTTGCAGATGCTGTGGCTGCAGCCGTCGCTCGCGCGCGGCGTGCTGCGTTTTCTTGCCGAGCACCAGGCGCGTGAAACCTCCGCCTTCCGCGACGCGGAGCCTGGCAAGATCATGCACGAGTTCCGCCGCAGCGAGATGGCCGCGACGGGCGAAGTGCCGTTCGCGCTGTACTACGGCGGTGTCGACACGACGCCGCTGTTCATCGTGCTGGCCGGCGCCTATGTCGAACGCACCGGCGACGATGCGCTGATCGACGAGCTGTGGCCCGCGCTCGAGCGCGCCGCGCAATGGGTGATCGACAAGTGCGACCGCAATCCCTACGGACTGCTCGATTACCAGCGCACGTCGGAGCGCGGCCTCGCGAACCAGGGCTGGAAGGACAGCCACGATTCGGTGTTCCATGCGGACGGCCGTTTTCCCGACGGGCCGATCGCGCTCGTCGAAGTGCAGGCCTATGCGTGCGCGGCGCTCGATGCGATGTCGGCGTGCTCGCACCGGCGCGGCCACGCGGCCGACGCGACGCGCTACGCGTTGCGCGCGAAGGCGCTGCGCGACCAGGTCGACGCGTTGTTCTGGATGCCCGAGGGCCATTTCTACGGGATCGCGCTCGACGGCCATGGCGACCTGTGCCGCGTGTTCGCGTCGAACGCGGGGCACCTGCTCGCGTTCGGGCTGCCCGATGCCGAGCGCGGCGCGGCGGTGGCCGGCGTGCTCGGCTCGACGCTGTTCCAGACGGGGTGGGGCATCCGCACGCTCGCGGCCGGGCAGCCGCGTTTCAACCCGATGGCCTATCACAACGGGTCGGTATGGCCGCACGACAATGCGCTCATCGCGCGCGGCCTGGCGCGCTACGGCGACAAGACGGCCGCGGTGAACCTGTTGCGCGCGCTGTTCGAGGCGGCGGTGAGCTTCGAGATGCGCTTGCCGGAGCTGTTCTGCGGGTTCCCGCGCCGGCGCGGCGAACCGCCGACCGCGTATCCGGTGGCCTGCCTGCCGCAGGCCTGGGCGGCCGGTGCGCCATTCATGATGCTGCAGGCATGCCTCGGTGTGAGCATCGACGCGACGCGCCACGAGGTGCGCGTCGAGCGTCCGGCGCTGCCGGAGGGCGTCGACTGGCTGCGGATCGACGCACTGCGCGTCGGCGACGAAACCGTGTCGTTGACGTTCCGCCGTGTCGACGGCCAGGTCGTCGCGGCGGCGGAGCAGCCGGGGCGGGTGAAGGTGGTCGCGGTGCTGTAGCGCCGTGCTGCACGAACGTTGCGCGATGTCGCGCCACGTTCGTGCGCAGCGGCATAGAATCGTGACATGACCCTTGAACGATGGAGGAGGTAGACGATGACGACCGACAACCGGCCCGACGACGGCGAGCACAAGCTCGAAAACCTGGAGGCGGCGGTCGACCACCTGCACAAGTCGATCGAATCGCAGAGCATCGCGGTCGGCGCGGCGAAGGGCATCCTGTTCAGCCTGATCGAAACGCTCGGCGCGCTGATCGGCGATCCCGACCTGCCCGAGCATGCGCGTTCGGGTTACGAAGCGTTGCGCGACAAGGCCAGCGAATTGCGCGGCGGGCTCGACCGGCATTGATCCACGGCGTGCGCCGACGCGAGCCGCACGGGCCGCGCCGGCGCTGCCCGATTCTGCGGATGAAGCACAAAACCCCGTGCACTCAATGAGTTAGGCGCCCGGTGCGCAGGATATCCACAAGCTTGCCAACACAATCTGTGGAGAACCGGCCGGCCTTCGGCCGCACGTGTGCTGCGCTCCCGATGTGTGCCCGGGAGGCCGTTCGAATGATGGTGCGGTGCCACACCATTGACCGGTCAAGGTCCTGATATCGAATCCCCTTGTGTATCAAGATGTTACGCGCCGGATCCGGCGGATATCCACAGGCTTGCCAACAAATTCTGTGGACAACTTGCCATCGATTGCGTCGCATGGGTTGAGTATCGGGCCCGAATGCGGCATGCGCGCGAGGCGCGTGCACAAAGGCTGCCCGATGTGTGGGTCGGAACGCAAATTCGTGCGCGATCAAGGGCTTAGGTCCCGGGTGCCCAGGATATCCACATCCTTGCCAACACTTTCTGTGGACAAGGGCGGTTGCGTTACGCGTCCGGTGTCGTGTCGGCCGCCTCGGCCACGATCCAGTCGCGAAAGAGCGTCATCGCGGGCGTCAGCGGTTTCGATTTCAGCGACGTGAGCCAGTAACCGCCCGCGCACACGTCGATGTCGAGCGGTCGCGCGAGCAGGCCGAGCTGCAGTTCGCGTGCAAACATGCAGGCCGGCGCGAGTGCGATGCCCGCACCCTGCATCGCGGCCTCGACCATCAGCCGCGATGAATCGAACACGGGCCCGTTGACCGTCCACGGCTCGAGCTGCGCGGCGTCGAACCAGCCGTGCCATTCGTCGGTGCGGTACGAGCGCAGCAGCGTTTCGTTCGCGAGATCGGCCGGCCGCGCGAGGCGCCGCGCGATCTCCGGCGCGCACAACGCGGTGAGCGGTGCATCGAGCAGCCGTTCGTTGCGCGTCGCCGGCCAGTTGCCTTCGCCGAAGCGGATCGCGAAATCGAGGCCCTCGGCGGCGAGATCGACGACGTTGTTGTTGGTGCGCAGCCGCAGTTCGACGAACGGATGCGTGTCGTCGAACTGCTTCAGTCGCGGCATTAGCCAGCCTAGGGCAAAGGTGCCGACGACGCCGAGTGTCAGTACCTCGCGGAAGCGCCCGCCGTCGAACTGCTTGAGCACCGTCTCGATGCGGCTGAACGCATCGCTCAGCACGGGCAGCAACGCCCGCCCTTCGTCGGTGAGCCCGAGGCCCCGCGGCAGCCGCGTGAACAGCGTGCAGCCGAGCCGCTCCTCGAGCGAGCGCACCTGCTGGCTGACCGCGGCCTGGGTCACGCTCAGTTCGAGGCCGGCGCGCGTGAAGTTCAGGTGGCGCGCCGACGATTCGAACGCGCGCAACGCATTGAGCGGAAGATGAGGGCGGAGCTTAGTCATAAGAATTTCTTTTGTCAGCGCTCAATTATCGTTGCTTGTCGGCTAACCGTAAAGTCTCGATAGTGCTGTCTCGGCGCCGCCGTTTCAACCTCGATTCGCCGCCATTCCACTCCGAGACAACCGACATGACCTACTCATCGAAACGTCGAACCCTGTTGCTGGCCGCCGCGACGGCGCCGCTCGTCCTCACCGTCACCGCGTGCGCGTCGCGGCAGGCCGCGAAGGCGGACGCGGCCGATCCGGCAGCGGTGGCCGCGGCGGCGGCTGCGGACGCCGTGGCGCCCGCCGCTGCCGCGGCGGCGCTGGCCGATCTCGAGCGCGACGCGGGCGGCCGTCTCGGCGTGTGCGCGATCGACACCGCGAGCGGCCGGGTCATCGCGCATCGCCCGGACGAGCGCTTCCCGTTCTGCAGCACCTTCAAGGCGATGCTGAGCGCGGCGGTGCTCGCGCAGAGCGTCGATCGCCCGGGTTGGTTGCAGCAGCGCGTGACGTACACGAAGGCCGATCTCGTCAACTATTCGCCGGTGTCCGGGAAGCATGTCGGTTCGGGCATGACGGTTGCCGCGCTGTGCGAGGCCGCGATCCAGTACAGCGACAACTCGGCCGCGAACCTGCTGATGAAGCTGATCGGCGGCCCGTCCGCCGTGACCGCGTTCGCGCGCTCGATCGGCGACGACACGTTCCGGCTCGATCGATGGGAGACCGAACTGAATACCGCGCTGCCGGGCGACCCGCGCGACACGACGACGCCCGCCGCGATGGCGGCGAGCATGCGCGTGCTCACGCTCGGCGACGCGCTGCCGGCCGCGCAGCGTGCGCAGCTTGTCGCGTGGCTGCGCGGCAACAAGGTCGGCGACAAGCGGATCCGCGCAGGCGTGCCGGCAGGGTGGACGGTCGGCGACAAGACGGGCACCGGCGACTACGGGACGACGAACGATGCCGGCGTCATCTGGCCGGCGTCGGGCGCGCCCATCGTGCTGGTCGTGTACTACACGCAGGCGCAAGCCGATGCGCGGGCGAAGGACGGCGTGATCGCGTCGGTCGCGCAAATCGTGGCGCGGACGTTCGGTTGAGTCGGGCGGCGCGGCGAGCGTGAACGCGATCCGCATGCACGCCGTGCCGCAGTCGTGACCCGCGCGACCAAACGTTGTGCGATCAACGACTTAGGTCGCGCATGCTCAGGATATCCACATGCTTGCCAACAAAAACTGTGGACAAGCCCGCGTGCGGCCGCGTTCGGCGCGGCGTGCGCGGCCGTGCCCTGTTTGAGGCGGCGCGGACAAAGTCTTTCGGATCAAGCGCTTGGCTGCGGTATGCGCAGGCTGTCCACACGCTTGCCAACACAATCTGTGGACAAGCGCGCCGGTCGGCGCCGGTGGCGACGCGTCACGCCGCGCGAGGGCACGCAACCGGCGATATGCCGGCTGCGTGCCGCGTTTGAGGCGGCGCGGACAAAGTCTTTCGGATCAAGCGCTTGGTCGCGGTATGCGCAGGCTATCCACATGCTTGCCAACACAATCTGTGGACAAGCTCGCGGGCCGTCGCCGCGATAGTCAGCGCTGCCGATCGTCGACCGCGGGCCAGCGCGCGAACGCGAATACCCACAACATGATGAAGTTCAGGACCGGGACGAACATCGTCAGGATCCACCAGCCCGAATGTCCGGTGCGCCGGACGATGCGGACGTACGGATAGACGACGATGGCGACGAGCACGAGCGAGACGAGCAACTGCCACGCGGTGAAGTGTTCCATGGTCTTCCTCGGAGTGATGGTGATGCGTCGTGGTACGGCTCGCATGATCTTGATGCGTGACCTGCGCGGGCGTCAAGGCGCGGGTTGAGCGTAGCCGTCGTGCCGGATCGTTCGTGCACGCTTGCGCCACGCGTTGCCGCAACGGTGACCCCGCGCACGAACCTCAGGCCGATCAACGGGTTAGCGCATGCATGCTCAGGATATCCACAAGCTTGCCAACACAATCTGTGGGTAAGTGGCCGGCACGGCAGCCGGCCGGCGTGCATGCGGCGGTCGTTGCGTGCATCGTCGTGGCGTCGTGATGCGAACTGGGGCGAAGTGGCGAGCGCGACGGCCGTCGCCCGGACCTCGTCTGCATCACGCGTGCCAAAGTCCATCGGATCAAGGGTTTAGCGTCGCGGTGCGCAGGATATCCACAAGCTTGCCAACATTTTCTGTGGAGAAGTCCGCGTTCGCGATCGGCCGGTGCGATACCGGCGGATGCCACGCGTTGCCACGTGACGCACGCGCACTTACGCGGTGCAGATACCGGCGACACCGACTTTCTGGAACAGGTGCGGGCTGGCGACGGCGGACGGCGGATAGGCCGACAGCTTGGCGACGAACGCCGGATGCGTGAAGGCCGCGCGAAATGTAGCGGTCGATGCCCAGATCGCGTAGTTCAGGTAGGTCGGACTGTCGCCGAGTGCGCGATGCAACTGGGTCGAGATGAACCCCGGCTGCTGCTTCATGAATGCCGCGTCGTCCTTCCAGGCGGCGAGAAAGTCCGCTTCGTCGGCGGGTGCCAGGGTGAACACGTTGACGAGAACGACCGGCTCCGCGTCGATCGCGATCTGTTGCTGGATCGGAAAGGCCGGATCCATCGGCTTGAAGTGGGGCATGGGAATTCCTGGTGAGGTGGCGGGCTGGCGGGGTTACGCGAGGCCGTCCTGGCCGTGCGCCCGGGACATCGCCGACAGCACGCGAATGGCGGCATCGAGGTCGGCCGCACTGAAGTCGCCGGCGATGTCGCGGACATGCTGCTGCCACTGCTCGGCCACGGCCCGATAGGCCGCTTCGCCGCGCGGCGTCAGCGCATACAGAGGGGAGCGCTTGTGCGCCGGGTTGGGCAATGACAGGACGAGCCCTTCTTCGGTCAGCACGTTGACCTGTTTCAGCACGGCTTGCCGCGTGATGCCCATTGCATCGGCAATCTGCGGGATGGTCGGCGCGTCCGGCGCCATCGAGATCGCGCCCAGCACCTGCCAGCGCGCACTGGTCAGGCCGTGCGGGCCGGAAAAGGTGTTGCCCCATTCGATCAGCAGCCCGTTCAAGCGGAATACGGACAGCGCGACGGTGGTCAATTTTTCGGATTTCGTCATATCCCGCTCGCATCATGAGTTGACAACCACTTTACAAAATAGACAACTGGTTGTCAAATTGAATGCGCGGATCAAACGAATCGTCCACGACGATCGACGGGCGCGCGGCTGCCCCGGGCTGGCGCATTTGCCGCGCATGCCCGACAAATCCTTTCCGATCAAGGGCTTGGTGTCGTTAATGGAACGTTGTCCACAAGCTTGCCAACATAATCTGTGGACAAGCTTCCGGTCACGTGCGCATCAGACCGGTGCGGGAAACCGCACCGTGACGGTCAGCCCGCGCCCGCCCTGCGTGGTGCCGAGCGCGACCGTCGCGCGATGCTGTTCGGCGATTCGCTTGACGATCGACAGCCCGAGCCCGCTGCCCGACGACGTGACGGCCTGCGCGCCTTCGCCGCGATAGAAGCGTTCCCACACGTCCGTGCGTTCGGCTTCCGGAATACCGGGGCCGTCGTCGGCGACTTCGAGCACGGGCGTCGTGCCGTCGACGCGCGCGGACACGTCGACGCGCGCGCCTGCGCCCGCATAGCGGATCGCGTTGTCGACGAGGTTGTTGAGCAGCACGCGCAGCGTGTCGGCATTGCCCGCGGCCATCACGGGCGCGGCGACGATCGCGCCGAGATCGATCCGGTGCGCGTCGGCGACGCGCGCGCGGTCCGACACCACCGACCGGCACAGCGCGGCGAGATCGACGGGCTCCGACGTCGAGGCGGCCGCCTGCGCATCGGGTTCGAGGCGCGCGAGCGTCAGCAACTGCTCGGCGAGGTGGCCGAGGCGCGTCGTGCCCGCCTGGATCTGCGCGAGAATGTGCTCGCGCTCCTCGGCGGTCGCCGCGCGCCGCAGCAACTGCGACTGGATCGACAGCCCCATGATCGGCGTGCGCAACTCGTGCGCGGCATCGGCGATGAAATGCCGCTGCAGCGTGAACGACCGGTCGAGCCGCGCAAGCAGGTCGTTGATCGCTTCGGCGAGCGGGCGGACCTCGTTCGGCATCGACGCGACGTCGACCGGCTCGAGGTTGTTCGCATTCCTGCGTTTCAGGCCCGATGCGATCGTGCGCAGCGGCCGCAACCCCGCGCCGATGCCGAACCACAGGCCGATCGCGAGCAGCGGCAGCATCGAGAACACCGGCCACAGCAGATGCACGGCGATCCCGGCGATCGCTTCCCAGCGGGCATGCCGCGCCTGCGCGAGCCGGATCGTCGTGCCGCCGCGTTCGGTCACGTAGGTGCGCCACGACTGGCCGCCGACGTCGACGCTCGCGATACCCTTCTGCGCGGGTGCCGGCAACTTCGAATCGCGGTCGGTCGAATACACCAGCGTGCCGTTGCGCCACACCTGCAGCAGCACCGCATCGGGGTCGCTCGCCTCGAAACCGTGCTTGCCGTTTGCACGGTCGCTGAACGACAGCTCGCCATTCGGGCCGACGACGATTTGCTTCGACATGCTGCGCATCTGGTCGTCGAGCAGGTCGTCGAGCTCGCGCAACGCACCCCAGTAGGTGCCCGCGCTCGCGACCAGGCCGATCACGCACGCGGCCGGCAGCAGCCACGTCAGCAGGCGTCGCCGCAGCGACGCGTTGCGCCAGCGTGCGATCGCGCGTTGCACGTGCGTCATGTGCCGTCACCGATCCGGTAGCCGACGCCGCGCACCGTGCGGATCATGTCGTGGCCGAGCTTCTTGCGCAGGTTGTGGATATGCACCTGTACCGCGTTGCTCTCGATTTCCTCGCCCCAGCTGTACAGCCGCTCCTCGAACTGCTCGCGCGAAATCACCGCGCCCGGTTCGCGCATCAGCTCGTGCAGCAGCACGAACTCCTTCGGCGACAGCGGCACTTCCTCATTGTCCAGCCAGACGAGGTGCTTGACGGGATCGAGCCGCAGCGGGCCGATCGCGAGTGTCGTCTGCGCGCGGCCCGCGTGGCGGCGGTTGACCGCGCGGATGCGGGCGAGCAGTTCGTCGAGTTCGAACGGCTTGACGAGATAGTCGTCCGCGCCGCTGTCGAGGCCCGCGATGCGGTCGGGCACGCCGTCGCGCGCGGTGATGATGATCGCGGGCAGATTTTCGTCGCGGCGGCGCAGCGCGGCGAGCACCGACAGGCCGTCGCGGTTCGGCAGCCCGAGATCGAGCAGCAGCAGGCCGTAGCCGGTCGAACGCAGCGCGAGCGACGCGGCATCGCCGTCCTTCACCCAGTCAACCGCGAAGCCTTCCTGTTTGAGGCCCTGTTCGAGCCCGCTGCCGATCAGCGGATCGTCCTCGACGAGCAGTACGCGCATGGATTCGTGTCTCTTCAGCAGGGCGCGGCAACGCCCGGGATTCCCATGATAAGCGCGCGCGTCTTAGGTCAAGCTTAAATGCGGAGGGCGCCGCCGCCATTTCGTACCTGTCCAATGCGGCACCGTGTCGCCTCGGCGCGCCCTTCAGGTTTGCTTAATCTTACGGTCCGTAATCTGGTGCCGTCGCGTTCAACGGAGCGCGGCGTCACATCCAAGAAGAGGACCGACATCATGAAACACCTGGCCAGAATCCTGGCGGTTGCACTCGCCACGCTGCCCGCCGCCGTCTATGCGCAATACACGGGGCCATCCGCGCTGACCACGACGACCGTGAAGGAACTGCTCGCCAACGGCAAGGACGATCAGCACGTGCAGTTGCAAGGGCGCATCGTCAAGCACGTCGGCGGCGAGGACTACGAGTTCGCCGACGCCACCGGCACGATCCGCGTCGAGATCGACCACAAGCTGTGGGCGGCCGGCCAGCCGGTCAGCGACAAGAACGAAGTGAAGGTGACCGGCGAATTCGAGCGCAAATGGTCGGGCAGCGTGAAGGTCGACGCCGATCACGTCGAAGTGCTGCGCTGACCGGTGCGCGCGGGGCCGGTGATACCATGAGCGACCGGTTCCCGTTCCCATCACGATGGCTGCCAATTTCGACGAACTCGCGTCCCGGATCCGGGCGCAATTTTCCGAGCTGAGCCCGCAATTCCAGGCGGGCGCCGCCTTCCTGCTCGACCATCCCGACGAAGTCGCCACGTCGTCGATGCGCAAGGTCGCGCAGCGCGCGCAGGTGCAGCCTGCGTCGCTCGTGCGGCTCGCGCAGCAATTCGGTTTTCCCGGCTGGAACGAGTTGCGCGATCTGTGCGTCGCGCGCGTGCGCGCGCGGCCCGAGCCGCTCACGCAGCGCGCGCGCTCGCTGGTGCGGCCCGACGCGAGGGCGTCGCTCGCGCATGACCTGCTCGCCGCGCAGCAGCACAACCTGTCGGCCACCGCCGCGCAGAACGAGCACGCGCTCGCGGACGCGGCCAGGCTGATCCGCAAGGCATCGCATGTTCACGTGGCGGGGTTCCGCTCGTGTTATCCGGTCGCGTTCGGGTTCGTGTACGGCTACCGGCTGTTCCGCCCGACCGTGTCGCTGCTCAACGGCGTCGCCGGTTCGCTCGAAATGGAGCTGCGGACGATCGCGAAGCAGAGCGTGACCGTGGTCGTCAGCTTCGCGCCGTACTCGGCGGAAGCAACACGCGTCGCGCAGGCCGCGAAGGAGCAGGGCAGCAAGATCGTCGCGATCACCGACAGCGCGGTGGCGCCGATCGCGCTGCACGCGGACGCGCAACTGATCTTCACGCACGACAGCCCGTCGTTCTTCCCGTCGCTGGTGGCCGCGCATGCGATGGCCGAGGCGCTGGTCGCGCAGTTGCTCGCGCTCGAAGGCAGCGATGCGATCGCGGCGCTCGAGCGCACCGAAGCGGCGCTGCACGCGAAGGGCGCCTACGTGGTCTGACGCGCGCGGTGCGTGCGGCTCCAGCCAATTCCCGTTCACGATTCAACCCGACGCAACCGATGACGTTCACCTACGAAGTGACCGACGCGGGCGACGCGGACGTACGCAAGCAGATCGTCGCGCCGCTCGTCCGGTTCAACGAAAGCCAGGCCGGCCCGGCCGAGTTCCGGCCGCTGGCCGTGGTCGTGACCGACGCCGCCGGCGCGGTGGTCGGCGGCCTGTGGGGCGGCACGGCGTTCGGCTGGCTGCACGTCGACCTGCTCGTGGTGCCCGAGGCCGCGCGCGGCCAGGGCGCCGGCACGCGCATCATGGATCTGGCCGAGGCGGAGGCGCTCGCGCGCGGCTGCCACAGCGCGTGGCTCGACACGTTCGATTTCCAGGCGCGACCGTTCTACGAAAAGCGCGGCTATGTCCGCTTCGGCGAGCTGCCGGACTATCCGGTCGGGCACACGCGCATTTTCCTGACGAAGCGGCTCGCGGGCTGAGCGGCGCAGCGTCGGCAGGTTGACGATGTCGCCGGCCGTCGCCTACGATACCGGGCAGCGATGCAGGTCGCTTCCGGGTCCGCGGAAAGGGTTGAACCCACCTGTGTCGCATCCACTCGAGGTTTCCCCATCCTTTGTGCTGGCGGTATTGCGGACCTTCGGCCATCCATGCACGAGGATCCGCATGAACACGCTGCCTCCCAACGCCCATCCCGATCATCTGAAAAAGCAGGCCAAGGCATTGTTGCGCCTGTACCGGCAGGGCGACGCCGGTGCCGTCGCGCGCTTTGTCCGGTCGCTCCCCGCCGCCGCGAACCGCACGCACGACGAAACACGCGCGCTCGGGCTCCGCCTGCACGACGCGCAGTCCTGCATCGCGCGCGAGTACGGCTTCGCGTCGTGGGCCGATCTCGGCGCGTTCGTCGAAATGCGCGCGCTCGCGCGGCAACCGCGGTCGGCGCTGATCCGGCGCTGGCTCCACCTCGCCTACGGCGGTGAGGTGACCGGCGGCGTCGATGCGCCCCGGCCGCGTGTCGCCGCGCAATTGTTGCTCGACCATCCCGATCTCGTGTCGGCCGATCCGGCCATCGCATGCGCGGCGGGCGATCTCGACGCGGTGAAGGCGGCGCTGGCCGCCGATCCCGGCTGGATCGCGCGCGCCGGCGGTGCGTTCAAGCTGCCGCCGCTGGTCGCCGTCACGCATTCGCGGCTCGGGCGGATTCCGGCGTTCGCCATCGGGCTGCGCGACTGCGCGCGTCATCTGCTCGATGCAGGCGCGGATCCGAACCAGCGGATCGGCAACCGGTTTCCGCCGGCTTCGCTTGCCAAGCCCGACGAGTCGGCGCCACTGTCGGCGCTGTACGGCGCCGCGGGCGTCAATCGTGATCCGGCGCTCACGGCGATGTTGCTGGAAGCCGGCGCCGACCCGAACGACGGCGAATCGCTGTATCACTCGCTGGAGAATCCGGCCTGCACGCGCGTGCTGCTCGAGCACGGCGCGCAAGTGGGCGGCACGAATGCGTTGCGGCGCGCGTTCGACATGCGCGACGCGGCGGCGCTCGAACTGCTGCTCGCGCATGGCGGCGACGCGAACGAGCCGCCCGGCGCGGGCCTCGCGCGGACCTGGGGCGCGCCGTTGCTGCGCGCGATCGGCGTGCGCTGCTCGGCGCCATGTCGCCGCGCTGCTGGCGGCCGGCGCCGATCCGCGCGCGTGCACGCCGGCGGGCGTCAGTGCGTACCGGCTGGCGATGCAGGCCGGCTTGACCGACGTCGCGGCGCTGCTGCGCGCAGCCGGCGCGGAAGAGGCGCTCGGCCCGGACGACGCATTCGTGGCGGCCTGTGCGCGTGCCGACGCCGACACCGCGCGGCGTATCCGGGCGCGCCATCCGGAACTGCCCGGCGCGCTGACCGAGGACCGGCTGCGACAACTGCCGGATGCCGCCGCATGGGGGTCGCGCGACGCGGTGAAGGTCATGGTCGAGCTGGGCTGGCCGATTGCCGTGCGCGGCGGTGACTGGGACGCGAGCGCGCTCAATCACGCGGTGTTCCGCGGCGATGCCGATCTGCTGGCGTTCCTGCTCGCGCACGGCGCAAGCTGGCGCGAGCCGCACGGATTCGGGAGCGACGCGCTCGGCACGTTGTCCTGGGCGTCCGTCAACGAACCGGAGGGCGTCGACGTACCCGACTGGGAAGCGTGCGCACGCGTGCTGATCGCACATGGCGTGCCGCAGGCGGTGCGCGATCAGTCGCATCCGGACGCCGTGCTGATCGACGGCCGCACGATGCAGTTCTCCGAGGCCGTCGCCGACGTGTTGCTCGGCATCGACGGCGGGCCGGCTGCATCGACGTAAGCGCCGGCTGCCGGCGCGCGTCCCGCGCGTCGGTTTTTTTCCGGTCGCGCGACGACATTTCGGCCATCGCTGAAACGTCGCGCGCACGACCGGCGTAAGCTCACCCGTCATCACCATCCGGGAGTCCACGATGACCCGTTCCGACTTGCAGGCGCGCCACGCCGAAGTTTTCCGTTCGCTGCACACGCGCCCCGGCGCGTTCATCATCCCGAACCCGTGGGACGCCGGCACCGCGCGCCTGCTGGCGATGGCCGGTTTCGAGGCGCTTGCCACGACGAGCGCCGGCTACGCGTTTTCGAAAGGGCAGCCCGACAACGCGATCGACCGCGACGCGATGCTCGACCACATTGCCGATCTCGTCGCCGCGGGCGGCCTGCCGGTGAGCGCCGATCTCGAGAACGGCTTCGGCGATGCACCCGACACGGTGGCCGAAACGATCCGGCTGGCGGCCGAGGCCGGCGCGGTCGGCGGCTCGATCGAGGACGCGACGGGCCGCGCCGACGCGCCGATCTACCCGCGCGGCGCGGCGGTCGAGCGCATCGCGGCGGCCGTCGACGCGGCGCGCGCGCTGCCGTTTCCGTTCACCTTGACCGCGCGCTGCGAAAACTACCTGCACGACCGCCGCGATCTCGACGACACGATTGCCCGGCTCGTCGCCTATCGTGACGCGGGCGCCGACGTGCTGTATGCGCCGGGCATCACCGACGCCGACGAAATCGCGGCCGTGACGCGGGCGGTCGGCGCGCCGGTGAACGTCGTGATGGGGCTGCAGGGCGGCTTGCTGAGCCTGGACGAACTCGCGGCGCTCGGCGTGAAGCGCGTCAGCGTCGGCGGCGCGCTGGCGCGGGCCGCGCTCGGCGCGTTCCTGCGCGCCGCGACCGAGATGGCGCGCGACGGCACGTTTACGTTCGCACAGGCGGCCGTGCCGGGGCGCGACATCAACCGCTGGTTTGCGGCACCCGATAATTCGCCGGTTTTGTTCGGAGAATGACGGCCAATTAAACATGGGATCGTTTCCAGCGGAAACGTCGATTGACAATAATCAACCTATTTCGCGTCTGAATTAACCGTCGATGACGGCGCGAAAACCATCGTTTATTCTCCGCATTTCCCCCGGTTGCCCCGATCCGCCGTGCAGGCCGCGCTGGATCGGGCGATCGGCGGCCCGCCGCGCGTGTCGATGGCGCGTATCGTTGCATTTTCTCGATCAATGTATTTTCGTGTGCGGCAGTTGCCGGCCGTTTTTTTGATTGATAATCTGCGGCACATTCAAATGACCGGTTGGCGGGCCGCCGGGAATATCAATATATAAAATCCGAGAGAGCGATGACGATCCGAGAAAATCAGCGCGTCAGGTTTCGCGTCGGCGATGTCGTGACGCTGAAAACGGGCGGGCCGCGCATGACCGTCACCTATGCGGGGCCGGTCGTGTTCGACGACGGCGACTGGCTGATCTGCCAGTGGTTCGACGAAAACGGCGAATTCCGGCAGGAAATGTTCCATCACGACACGGTGCTGCCCGAGCCGCGCGCGATTTCGGCCGGGCGCGTCCGGATGCGCATGCAGTCGCACCGCGACCGGTCGGCCGCCTGACCGTTGCCTTGCCTCGCGTTGCGAGGCCGCGGCGCGTGGCGCCCGTGCCGCGACATTTCACGTGAACCCGAAACATGCGGCGGTGCACGCCATCGATACTGAGCGCATGAACCCGACCGATCCCATTGCAGCGGTGACGCACCGCGATCCCTATCCCTACTATGCGACGCTCGTCGACGGGCCGCCGCTCGCGTTCGACGCCGCGCTCGGCCTGTGGGTCGCGAGCTGCGCGTCGACCGTGACGGCCGTGCTCGGCCATCCGGCCTGCCGCGTACGCCCGCTGGACATGCCGGTGCCGCCCGCGTTGCGCGGCACGACGGCCGGCGCGCTGTTCGGCGAGCTGGTGCGCATGAACGACGGCGCGTCGCGGCACGACGTACCGAAGCAGGCGTTGCGCGCGGCGTTCGCACCGATCGACACGGAGGCGCTGCGCGCTCGCGCGGCGCAGCTTGCCGCGCGACGGTTGCCGGCGCCTGGCGACGCCGACGCGCTGAATACATGGTGCATGACCGTGCCCGTGTGTGCGGTTGCCGATCTGCTCGGCTTCGACGAAGCGCAGCTGGACGACATCGCGGCGCGGGTCGTCGACTTCGTCGCCGCGCTGTCGCCGTTGTCGGATGCCGCGGCGCTGGCGCGCGCAAGCGAAGGCGCGCGGCAATTGCTCGACCGGATGACCGAGCGCGTCGCGCAGACGCGTGCGCACGACGGCACGCTCGTCGCCGCCGTGCAGCAGGCAGCGCGCGCGTCGGGCTGGCAGGCAAGCGGCGCGCTGGTGGCGAATCTCGTCGGGTTGTTGTCGCAGACCTGTGAAGCGACGGCCGCGTGGCTCGGCAACACGCTGGTGGCATGGCACGGGGAAGCCCATGCCGCGCGCGCCGTGCCGGACGACACGGCGCTCGACGCCTTCGTCGCCGAAGTCGGGCGCTTCGATTCACCGGTGCAGAACACGCGCCGCTTCGTCGCGGCGCGCACGACGATCGACGGCGCGACCGTCGAAGCCGGCGACGCGATCCTCGTCGTGCTCGCCGCGGCGAACCGCGACCCGGCCGTGCATCGCGAACCGCACCGGCTGATGCCCGGCCGCGCGGCGGGGCCGAATTTCGGCTTCGGCACGGGGCCGCACGCGTGCCCGGGCGAGCGGATCGCGCGGGCGGTGACGGCGGGGGCGTTCGGGGCGTGCTTGCGCGCAGGCGGCTGGCCGCCGCACGAGGGACTGCACTGGACTTACCGCGCGTCGACCAACGTCAGGATGCCGAAGTTCGACGCGGCACGGTGAAAGGGAAAAAGGGACTTAACGGCAGCCTTGCTTCTCGGCCCATTGCTCCTGGGCCGCGACGCGGCGCTGCACGCGTTCGACGAGGCCGGACGAGAACGTCCGCATGCTGACGCCGCGGCGCTTCGCGAGGATCGTCTGTGCGACGTCGGTACGCGGGTTCGGCTGGCACGCCCAGTACAGCGTCATCAGCCAGCCGATGCCGGTCCATGCGAACAGCGCGTTGAACATCGCGATCGTCAGCTTGTCGTGCCGGCCGCGCCGGTCGGCAATGACGGCCGGCAGAAAATAGATCGCGATCGCGGCGACTGAACCGGCCACTTGAATCAGGACTGCATCATGCATGGTGCTGCTCCGTCCGAACTGCAATGTGGCTGATTGTCGCGCTTTTTTCGTTCGTGTGCTGGCAATTGATTGTTGCGTTTTTAATGACGATCAGTCGGCTTCGGCGCCGATCGGCTGCACTTCGTTGCTCAACGCGAAACCTTCGTCGCGCCAGCCCGTCACGCCGCCGATCATCAGCTTGACCGGCCGGCCGAGGCGCGCCAGCTGGATCGCCGCGCGTGCGGCGCCGTTGCAGTGCGGGCCCGCGCAGTAGACGACGAACAGCGTACCGGCCGGATAGCCGGCGAGCTTGCTCTCGATGATCTTGCGGCGCGGCAGGTTGCGTGCGCCGGGCACGTGGCCGGCGGCGAACTGGTCGGGGCCGCGCACGTCGAGCAGCACGAAGTCGGGTGCCCCGGACGCGAGCGCGTCGTGCACGTCCCAGCAATCGGTCTCGAATCGCAGCGACGCCTCGAAATGGGCGAGGGCGGCGGGGCTGTCGGCGGCGGGCACGTCGGTGACGTAGGACATGGGCAGGTTCTCCGGGTGGAAGGGGCGCGGAGCGCGCCGGGATGAGAGGCAGTATCGCGGTTCGGCCCGCTTTGCGGCAGTGGCGCGATCGACAAGTTCCGGTAACATTGCGCCATGCATGATCATCTCGTCGTCGCGCTCGCCTACGATCGCCTCTGCACATTCGAATTCGGCTGCGTGGTCGAACTGTTCGCGCTCGAGCGCCCGGAACTCGGCGTCGACTGGTATCGCTTCGCGGTATGCGCCAGCGAGCCTGGGCCGGTGCGCGCGGCGGGCGGCATCACGGTCGCCGCGCCGTACCGGCTCGCGATGCTCGATCGCGCGGACACCATCGTGATTCCCGGCTGGCGCGATCCGGACGAACGGCCGCCCGAGCCGTTGCTGAAGAAGCTGCGGGCCGCGCATCGGCGCGGCGCGCGGCTCTGCTCGATCTGTTCGGGCGTGTTCGTGCTCGCGGCGGCCGGCGTGCTCGACGGGCTCACGGTGACCACCCACTGGCGTTACGCGGAACGCCTGCAGGCGCGCTATCCGGCGCTGCGCGTGAATCCCGATGCGCTGTACGTCGACGAAGGGCAGATCGTCACGTCGGCCGGTTCGGCGGCGGGGCTCGACATGCTGCTGCATCTGGTGCGGCGCGACCACGGCGGCGCGATCGCGAACCGGGTCGCGCAGCGCCTCGTGCTGCCGCCGCACCGCGATGGCGGGCAGGCGCAATTCGTGCCGCGCCCGGTCGCGCCGGGCGGCACCGACCGGCTCGCGAAGCTGATCGACTGGATGCGCGCCCATGCGGCCGAGCCGCACACGCTGGCATCGCTCGCCGCGCAGGCCGCGATGAGCACGCGCACGCTGCAGCGCCAGTTCGCGGATGCGACGGGGATGTCGCCGCTCACGTGGCTGATCCGCGAGCGCGTGAACGTCGCGAAGGACATGCTCGAGGCGCAGCCCGCGCTGCCGCTCGCGCAGGTCGCGGCGCGCGCGGGGTTCGGCTCGGAGGAATCGTTGCGCCGGCATTTCCGGCGCGTCGCGGCGACCAGCCCGGCCGCATACCGGCGCGGCATGGATCGCGGCGGCACGTAGCGCACGCGGCATCAGGCCGGTTGTGCGCGACGAGACGAAGAACAACCCGCGTGGCGACGACCATGCATGGCGAAAAAGGATTCCGATGACGACACTGCCTTCCCGTTTGCCGTTGATCCAGGCCCCGATGGTCGGTTCGCTGAGCCCGCTCGCGATCGCCGTGTGCGAAGCCGGCGGGCTCGGTTCGCTCGCGTGCGCGGCGCTCGGCCCGCAGCAGTTGCGCGACGAGATCGCGGCGATCCGCGCCCGCACGCCCGCGCCGTTCAACGTGAACTTCTTCTGCCACACGCCGCCCGCGCCCGACGCCGAGGTCGACGCGCGCTGGCGCGCGGCGCTCGCCGGCTACTACGCGGAAGCCGGAGTCGATCCGGCCGGCGTGAAGGGCGGCCCGGGCCGCGCGCCGTTCGACGATGCGACGTGCGCGGTCGTCGAGGAATGGCGGCCGGCCGTCGTGAGCTTCCATTTCGGGTTGCCGGACGACACGCTGCTCGAACGCGTGCGGCGTACGGGCGCGCGAGTCGTTTCTTCCGCGACGACCGTCGCGGAGGCGCGCTGGCTCGATGCGCGCGGCGTCGACGCGATCGTCGCGCAGGGCGCGGAGGCCGGCGGCCACCGCGGGATGTTCCTGACCGACGACATCCATGCGCAACCGGGCCTGTTCGCGTTGCTGCCGCAGATCGTCGACGCGGTGCGCGCGCCGGTGATCGCGACCGGTGCGATCGCCGACGGGCGCGGCATCGCGGCCGCGTTCGCGCTCGGCGCGCGTGCGGTGCAGATCGGTACCGCCTACCTGCTGACGCCGCAGGCCGGCCGGTCGGCGCAGCATCGCGCGGCGGTGCGCGCGGCACGCGACGACGGCACGCGCATGACCAACCTGTATACCGGCCGCCCCGCGCGCGGGCTGCTGACGCGCTTCATGCGCGAACAGGGGCCGATGAGTGCCCTTGCGCCCGCGTTCCCGCTCGCGACGACCGCGGTCGATCCGCTGCGTAGCGCGTTCGAGCGGCAGGGCCGCGACGATTTCTCGCTGCTGTGGTCGGGCGAGGCCGCGGCGCTCGCGCGCGAGGCGGATGCCGGCACATTGACGCGACGCCTGTGGGACGACGCGCTGGCCTGCGCGGCAGGGCTGCGCGACGCGTTCCCGAAGGTCGTCTGAACGGCCAGGAGGGGGCGCCGGCGGGGGAGCATCGGCGTATGATCTGGGTTTTCGTCAGCCCGATCCAGGCACCCCCATCATGACTTCCGTCGACACGACCCCCGTCCTCGACCATGACAAGCTCGTTACCTTCGTCGAGCGCAAGTGGAACGATGAAATCCTCCATGCCCTGACCGACTACATCGCGATTCCCGCGAAGAGTCCCGCATTCGACCCCGACTGGGCGAAGCGCGGCTATCTCGAGCGCGTCGTCACGGACGCCGCGCAGTGGGCCGAACGGCAGCCCGTGAAGGGCCTGACGCTCGAAATCGTGCGCTTGCCGGGCCGCACGCCGGTGATCTTCTTCGAGACGCCCGCCACGCGCTCGGGCAGCACCGATACGATCCTGCTGTACGGCCACCTCGACAAGCAGCCCGAATTCGACGGCTGGCGCGCGGACCTCGGCCCGTGGACGCCGAAGCTCGAGAACGGCAAGCTGTACGGCCGCGGCGGCGCGGACGACGGCTACGCGATCTACGCGAGCCTCGCGGCGCTCGGCGCGCTCGACGAGCAGGGCATCGAGCGGCCGCGCTGCGTCGGCCTGATCGAGACCTGCGAGGAGTCGGGCAGCTACGACCTGCTGCCGTACGTCGATGCATTGCGCGACCGGCTCGGCCAGGTGTCGCTCGTCGTCTGTCTCGATTCGGGCGCCGGCAACTATGACCAGATGTGGCTCACCACGTCGCTGCGCGGCCTCGTGTCGGGCGACCTGCAGGTCGAGGTGCTGGAAGAAGGCATCCACTCGGGTGTCTACGGCGGCATCGCGCCGTCGAGCTTCCGCGTGATGCGCCAGCTGTTCGAGCGCCTGGAAGATGCGAAGAACGGCAACCTGCTGCCGGGCGTGTTCCATTGCGAGATTCCGTCGAGCCGCGTGCGCGAGGCCGAAGCGGCCGCCGCGATTCTCGGCGACACCGTATGGAAGGGGCTGCCGTGGGCGTGCGGCGCGGACGGCAAGCCGGTGCTGCCGACCACGACCGATCCGCGCGAGGCGCTGCTGAATTCGACATGGCGTCCGTCGCTGTCGGTCACGGGTGCGGCCGGCATGCCGGCGCTCGCCGATGCCGGCAACGTGCTGCGTCCGCGCACCGCGTTCAAGCTGTCGCTGCGCCTGCCGCCGCTCGTCGATGCCGCCCAGGCCGTGCAGCAGCTGAAGGAACTGCTCGAACTCGATCCGCCGTACAACGCGAAGGTCACGTTCAAGCCGGACGCGGGCGCCGCGACGGGCTGGAGCGCGCCCGATCTCGCGCCGTGGCTCGCGTCGTCGCTCGACGCCGCGTCGCGCCGCCACTTCGGCGCCGACTGCGCGTACATGGGCCTCGGCGGCACGATCCCGCTGATGAACGTGCTGCAGGAAGGCTTCCCGTCCGCGCAGTTCATGGTGTGCGGCGTGCTCGGGCCGAAGTCGAACGCGCACGGCCCGAACGAGTTCCTGCATGTGCCGTACGCGAAGAAGCTGACCGCGGCCGTGGCCGACGTGATCGCGACCGCGCGCTGAGCGTCGCAGCGTCCGAAGCATCGATTGCCCGATCCGACTTGATGGAGTGTTGCCGATGACCGTCCTGCCGACGCCCGCTACCGAACCGCTGCGCATGCGCGCCGAACCGCTGCACGCATTCGTCGCGGCACTCTGGGAGCGGGCCGGCAGCAGTGCGCGCGAGGCAGCGCTCGTCGCCGATCACCTGGTCGGCGCGAATCTCGCGGGCCACGACTCGCACGGGATCGGGATGATCCCGAATTACGTCGCGTCGTGGCGGGAAGGGCAGTTGCAACTGAACGGGCACGCGTCGATCGTGCGCGACGGCGGCGCGGTGCTGACGATCGACGGCGGCCGCGGTTTCGGCCAGGTGATCGCGTTCGAGGCGATGGTCGAGGGAATCGAGCGTGCGCGGCGCATGGGGATCTGTGCGATCGGGCTGCGCGACGTCCATCACCTCGGCCGCATCGGGCACTGGGCCGAGCAGTGCGCGCGCTCGGGGCTCGTGTCGTTCCATTTCGTCAACGTGCCGGGCGACCTGCTGGTCGCGCCGTTGCACGGCACCGATCCGCGCTTCGGCACGAACCCGTTCTGCGCCGCGTATCCGCGGGCGGGCAAACCGCCGCTGCTGCTCGATTTCGCGACGAGCGCGATCGCGTACGGCAAGACGCGCGTCGCGTACAACCAGGGCAAGCACGTGCCGGCCGGGTCGCTGATCGACCATCGCGGCCAGCCGACCGACGATCCGGCCGTGATGCACGAGCAGCCGTTCGGCGCGCTGCTGCCGTTCGGGCTGCACAAGGGGTATGCGCTCGCGGCGATGTGCGAGATCTTCGGCGGGGCGCTGGTCGGCGGGCATACGACGTACGGCGATACGCTGCAGAAAACGAGCGCGATCGTCAACGGGATGCTGTCGGTGCTGATCGACCCGAACGCGTTCGACGCGGCCGACGCCGAGCGCGAGGCCGATGCGTTCGTCGCGTGGGCGAAGGCATCGCCGCGGGCCGGCGATGCGCCGGTGCGGATGCCCGGCGAGCCGGAGGATGCCAGCCGTGCCGCACGCGGGGCCGCCGGCATCCCGGTCGACCGCGCGACGTGGCGGCAGATCCGCGAGAGTGCGACGGCCGTCGGTTTCGACGACGCCGAGCTCGATGCGTGGACGCGGCGCTGCGAGGCCCGCGCATGAGCTGGCAAGCGGAGAAGGCGCACGGCGAGGAGATCGCGTATCAGCTCGCGCCGCTCGGCACGGTCGCGGTCGCCCGGTTCTTCAGCGGCGCGGCGTTGCGGCTCGACGGCGTGATGTTCGGCTTCATGTCGCGCGGGTCGCTGTTCCTGCGTGTCGACGACGTGAACCGTCCGGCGTTCGTCGCGGCGGGCATGGGGCCGTTCTCGTATACCAGGCCCACGCGCACGGTCGCGCTCGAGGGCTACTACGAAACGCCGGCCGACGTGCTCGAGGATGCGGGTGCGCTGTTCGACTGGTGCCGCGGCGCGTATCGTGCGGCGTTGCTGGCCGGGCCGCCGAAGCGCAAGGCGAGGGCCGTGCCGAAGCCGGCGTCGAAGGCGGGTGCCGGGACGGCAGCGAAATCGGCATCGAAATCGGCATCGAAAGCCGCGCCGAGAGCGGCACTGAAATCCGCGCCCAAGCCTGCGCCGAACCCGGCGCGGAAGACGGCATCCACGGTGGCGGCGAAATCCGCGCCGAAATCCACGGCCGAACCGCTCTCCGTGCCGAAAGCCGCGCGCGTATCGAAACCTGCGCCGAAACCGGCATCGAAACCGCCGGCGAAGCGCAAGCAGACGTAATACCGGCCGCGCGAAGCGACAGCCGCGCGATGTTCGCTTTCCTTTCTTTCAGGCGTACCCATCACCGGGCGACCGGTGCGTCGTACGGCCGCAGGCCCGCACGACCGGACGTACGAACGCGTCAAGCTTGACGCGCCGCACATCCTGCATGCTTCACAACGGCAGTCCCGGCGTTTATGATCGGCGCGGGTTGCGCCGCCGGGCGCGGCCCGCGCCGGCCTTGCCGCCGGCTCCGCGAACGGCGCATCGTACGTCGCGCGGAACGTATCCCCACTCATCATTCCAGACGGAGACAGTCGATGCTCGTCCTGATTCTCGGTTTAGCGATCTTCCTCGGTGTGCACTCGATCCGGATCGTCGCCGGCGGCTGGCGCTCCACGACGATCGAGCGGATCGGCGAGAAGGGCTGGAAGGGCGGTTATTCGATCGCGTCGGTCGTCGGCTTCGTGCTGATCGTCTGGGGGTACGGGATCGCCCGCTCGGGCGCGACGCTGCTGTGGGTGTCGCCGGTCGGCGTGCGCCACCTGACGGGCATGCTGACCGCGGTCGCGTTCGTGCTGATCGCCGCGTCGTACGTGCCGCGCAACCGGATCAAGACGCTCGTCGGACACCCGATGCTGGCCGGCGTGATGGTCTGGGCCGTGGCGCACCTGCTCGTGAACGGCACCGTGCATGCGGTCGTGCTGTTCGGTGCGTTCTTCGTGTGGTCGATCGTCGATTTCGTCGTGTCGCGTGCGCGCGATCGCCGCGACGGCGTCCGCTACCCGGCCGGCGCGCTGTCGGGCGACATCGTCGCCGTGCTGGGCGGGATCGTCGTCTGGGCCGTGTTCGCGCGGTTCCTGCACGGCCCGCTGATCGGCGTGCGGCCGTTCGGCTGAACGCGCACGCCGGCCGCCCGTCAACGCATCCTCGCCAGGAACGAGTTCATCACCGACATGAACGATTCGAACAGCACGGTCTTCATCGCGACGGCCGCACCCGTGAAGCCCGCGATGTTGGACAGCGACACTTGCGGCGATTTCTGGTTGGCCTTGTCGGTCCACGGCATGCACAGGATCAGGATCGACACCGAGCCGACGTAGCACACCATCACGCGCACGATCACGCCGCCAAGCGCGATCATCGTGATGTGCCGTTGCTTGAGGCTTTGCCTCAACGCGTTGTCCGCCTCTCCTGCCTCTCGTTATCGTTGGGCGGGAAGCGCGTGCGTCAGATCGGCTTGACGAACAATCCGATGGTCAGCACGACGCCGATGCAGACGATCCCGATCCGCAGGATGCGTTCGTTCACGCGATGCAGCGCCCACGTGCCGAGCAGCCCGCCGACGATCGCGCCGCCGCCGAGCGCGAGTGCCGATCCCCAGTGCAGGTGCGGCGACGTCACGAACAGCACGACGGCTGATGCGTTCATCACGCCCGCGAGTGCGTTCTTCGTCGACATCGCGTGACGCGGCGACAGACCGGCCATCGTCAACACGGCCATCATCAGGAAGCCGAGTCCGCCGCCGAAGTAGCCGCCGTAGATCGCGATCATGAATTGCGAGATCGCGGCAGGGACGGTGCCGAGGTGCGCCGCGCCTTCGCGCGGCTTCCGGAAGAAGCTGCCCCACGCGAACACGATGGTCGCGAACAGCACGAGCCACGGTACAAGGCGCGAGAAGATCGACGAAGGCGTCTTCAGCAGCAGCAGCCCGCCGAGTGCGCCGCCGACCACGCTGATCGCGAACAGCGCGCGAAACGACAGCTTGCTCGCGCCGCGCACCATTTTTCGGCTGGCCCAGCCGGTCGTGACCTGCGCGGGAAACAGCGCGACCGTCGACGTGATGTTCGCCGCGAGCGGCGACATGCCCGACACGATCAGCGCGGGCAGCGTGACGAACGAGCCGCCGCCGGCGAGGGTGTTCTGCAGGCCGGCCCAGAGGCCGGCGAGGATGACGAGAGCGAGCATCGGAGCGCAACGAGGGAGGTGGCAGGCCCGCTTGCCGGATACGGGCAGGCGCGGTGGACGCCCGATGGTAATGCAGGATCGCGCCCTTCGGTGCTTCGCCGCCTCGTGGCGCGAGCGCGGTCCGGGTGCGCAGGCGCAGCCGTGCGCGTGGCGTTCGAGCCGGGAACACGCCCGATTTAACGCTTCATTACGATAGGCTTAACGGAATGGTGCTAAATTCCCGTCGATATCTCGAAAATCAGAAGGGCGGACAGATGCTGAAGAAACTGGGTGTGATGGCAGTGGTGGCCGGCGTGACGGCGATGGTGTCGTTGCCTGCCGTGGCAGGCGATACGAATAACGCACTGGGCGGTGCGTTGGGCGGCGTCGCGGGCGCGGCGGTCGGCAATGCGATCGGCGGCAGCACGGGCACGGTCATCGGCGGTGCGGTAGGCGGCGGCGCGGGCGGTGCGGTCACGTCGAACAAGCGCGAGCGCACGGGCGCGGTCGTCGGCGGCGCACTGGGCGGCGGCGCGGGCGCCGCAGCGGGCAATGCGATGGGCGGTACGGCGGGCGGTCTCGTCGGCGCAGCCGTGGGCGGCGGCGCGGGCGCGGCGCTGGGCGGCCACGTGTCGCGCAACAACGCCCGTTCCAACGACCACTATCACGGCAACAAGCACAAGAAGAAGCGCAACAAGCACTACGACTGAGCGTCGGTTTCCCGGTGCGTGCCGGTCGTGCCGGGTGATCGACCGCGTATGAGCGGCGAGGGCGGCGGTCCGGCCGACGTCCGTCTTTCCGCCTTCGATGCGCCGTGCGTCGAGCATCCGATGCTGGAGGAGGCGTCAAGCCGCGTCGACTGCGTCGCTTGATCGCCTGCGCCGACCAAGCGCCCTGGTTGCACGACCGGTACTGGCGTATCGACAAGCTGACGTTCAGGCATCGTGGCCGTCTTGGTCATCGGTCCGGCAACGGATGACGTTGATGCAGTGATTGGCACAGGCAAGGCCCGGATAAGAAGTCGCAGAGAAGGCAAGAAAAATCTCCGTCGTAGCGTTGTTGATGACGAATATCTTCATGGCGCTTCAGCGTGCGGCGTCCAACGCTCGCCGTCGAGCGTCCCAATCGAAAATGCCAGCACTAGCCTCGACACACGCCAATCGGCCTGAGATTGCACGACCTGACGTCGCGCCGTTGCGAGGGTAGTTTGGGCGTTCAGAACATCGAGCAGGGGACCGACGCCGGCACTGTAGCGTTTGCTCGCCACGTCGTACGCTTCCTGCGCGCTTTCCTGCGTCGAAGAGGCGACCTGTAGATTGGCCGTCTTCGTTATCACGTCCTGATAGTTGCGCCATACTGCCGACGCGACTTCCAGTTCGGCTTTGTGCAGGCTTGCGCGGTCGATATCAACTTGAGCTTCCGATGCCTGACGGTGATACTCCTGACCAAACCCTGAAAAGATCGGGATGCTGATCTGAATTCCCACATATTTGCTGTACGTGCGCGTGTCGCGTGGAAATGCGCCTAATGACTTGTCGTTGCTCAACGAGCCGGACAAGGAAATCGTGGGCAGTTCCTCCCTGTGTGCAAGTTTCGCGTTCGCGTCGTCAGCTTCGATCAGGGCTTGCGCCTCGCGTACCTTCGGGTTGACAGCTTTTGCGAGCGCCAGCAGATCAGCAATCGAAGACGTGAAATTCACGTCCGGTTGAGCGCCCGCGCTCACATCGACTTCAATGGAGGTTTCGACGGGAATTCCCATGCGTAGACACAAGGTGCCCTGCGCTGCCTTGAGCGCACCTGTCGCGTTCACGCGTGTGTAAATTGCTTCCTGCCACGCGGCCTTTGCCTGCAATTCATCGTTCAGTGTACCGGCGCCTGCAAGGTGTTTATGCCGGGCAATCTGAAAGCTTCGTTCGGCATTCGCCTCGGCGTTGCCCGCAGCATCAAGTGTGCTTTGTGCAGTCCAGACTGAGTAAAACGCCGCTGCGGCCTGTTCGAACACAGATTGCAGTGCTTCGGTATGGCTCGCCTTGGAAAGCTCAAGAAGACCGTTATAGTAGGCCAGATTCGCGTCACGCCTTCCGAAATCGAAGAGCACCCACGAGAGCCGCAACTCGCCATAACGATCCGATGCGCGGCCCATCGCATCAGGCAGTGTCGGACCAGATAGGGTTTCGGTTTCAACTGTACGCGAACGTGTGCCACTGGCGTCTAGCGTCGGCAACCACGCAGATTTTGCGACACCCACCTGAGCCGCGTTCAAGACCATGTTCGCCCAGCTCTCGCGCACGGTCGGATCGCTGCACAGAGCGCGGCTGACTGCGTCATACAGGGAAACAGGCGAATGAAGGCTCGCGTCGCTACAGGCGCCTGTAGCGCGTGCCATCCGGTTCAAATAGGGCGACACGTCTTCCAGTCCTCTTCGCGTCGAAAAAGGATCGAGTTGCGCATGCGTCAGCGGAACGACGAGCATGGCGACCGCGAGGCAGGCAACAACGAGCGCACAACGGTATGAAAGCGTCTGAAGCGCGACATTCTTCTTTCTCATGCTGTTTCCCGAACCTGCCCAAGTTCGATGACGCGATCAGCTGTTGCGATGGTTTCAGGACGGTGCGCGACAATGATCCGCGTGATGTTCAGCTTGCGCATCGCCGCGTTCACGGCGCGCTCGTTGTTCACGTCAAGATGGCTCGTCGCCTCATCGAGCAGGAGCAGTTTCGGACGGCGGTAAAGGGCGCGTGCGAGCATCACGCGTTGCCGCTGACCTGCGGACAGGGCAGACCCCATGTCTCCGATATAGGTGTAGTAGCCCATCGGCATCGCACGAATATCAGCATTGACGGAAGCCATTTCCGCGCATTCCGTGATCCACGCGAAGTCGGGCGTTGGATCGAAGAAACTGATGTTCTCGGCAATCGATCCGGCGAACAGTCGATCCTCTTGCATCACGACGCCGATCAGGGAACGATAGTTCGCAAGCCCCATTTGCCGAATCGGTATTCCGCCCGCGATAATTTCCCCAGAATACGGTGCCAACAAGCCTGCGAGCAGTTTCAGCAACGTGGTTTTGCCTTGGCCAGATGGCCCGACAATTGCAACAGCTTCGCCGGCCTCAACACGCAGATCGAGGTTGTCGATGATCTTCGGTCCGTTCTTCGAATAGCTGTATGACAATTTCTTGACTTCGAGCGTCGGCACAAATTCATCCACGTCCGGCGCTCGCATCACTTCATCCGGCTCCCGTTTCGTGAGCACGATATCCGCCAGTCGCGCCGCGTGAAGTTTGAGAATTCGCAGCTCGTAAACTTTGTCGATCAACGCAGTAAAGCGTGCGGTGAACTGCCCACGATAGGACAGGAAGGCGAACAGCATCCCGAGCGAGAGCGACCGGTCAATGACGGCAAGCGCGCCGAAGTAGGTTACGAGAATCGCTTCGAGCCCGAAGATGAAATGATTGCTTGTGGTGGCGATCAGTTGAAGCCGCCGCGTTCGCAGATCGGCGTTCTTCTCGCTTACGATCACATTCAGCCAGCGGGCTAGCCGGTCCTCCGCCTTACCAAACAGGCGCACGCTCTGAATGCCTCGGACTGATTCCATGAGCAGACTTTTGCCTCGTGCGGCGAAAACAATCTGCTTCTGGTTCGACATGCGCAGTGCGCCATAAATACAGGCGCGCAAGATCGCGTAGAGCACCACGGCAACCACACTGATAAGCGATAGCCGGGCGTTGTAGACGATCATGATAATGATGGTGCCGATCGACATGAGACCATCGAGCACGGATTCAACGAAGCCGACCGTCAGCGCTTGCTGGATCGTGTTGACGCTATCGAAGCGGGAAACGATATCGCCGATGTGACGTTTGCCGAAATAGTCGAGCGGCAGATTCAGCAGATGTCTGAACACGTTCGCCAACCATTGCACATTCACGAGCGTGCTGAACGTCGTGACAGCCCACGATCGCATTGCCTCTGTCGCGATATGGATCACCAGCACCAACCCGAAACCCAGCGCCAAAATCAGAAGTAGGTGTCGATCGCCGGTCGTAATGGCTTGGTCCGTGACCCATTCGGGATAGAAAGGTGCAACGATGGTGAAGACTTCAAGCGCAAGGGCGAGCAGGAAGATTCTGAGCAGCCCGCGCCCGACACCACTTGCACGACCCATCAGGGAACGCAGACCGATTTCCTGCTTGTCCCGGCGAGGCTGAAAGGCCGGCGTCGGCAAGAGTTCCAATGCCATGCCGCTGAAATGCAGCGACAATTCCTTGAGCGGCATGCGCCGCGCGCCGAGCGCGGGGTCAACCAACATCACATGATCGCGGCCAACTCGTTCGAGGACGACAAAATGCCGAAAATCCCAATGCAGAATGCACGGCAGCCGCAGCAGGTGAAGCTCTTCCGGCTCCAGTCGAACCGCGCGCCCGGCAAGATCGAGTGATGCGCCGATCTTGACAAGATCGAGCAGCGTCAGCCCCTTGAGTGATGGCGAAAAGCGTCGCCGCAACGTTGGCAGATCGGTGTCGTAGCCATGAAACGTTGCGATCATGCTGATGCAGGCAAGTCCGCATTCCGTTGCTTCGGTTTGCAAATGCACGTCAACACTACGCCGAAATCCGAATTGAAGTTGGCGGTTCATGGTTGCTCTGGTTAGGGTAAAGCGTGAACTGCGGTCAGGGTGAGCGGCGGGTTAGCGTGTACAGCGGTTCCAGCACCCATTCGTACAGCTTGCGCGTATCGAGCACTACGTCTGCGTCGACGCGCATCCCGTCCTGCAAGGGAATCGACTCGCCGTAGGCGTTGATGGTCTGTGAATCGAGCGCAACCGTAATCTGATACAGGTTCTCGGACCTGTCGGCATCGCCCGTTTCGGTTGCGGTCTGCAATTGCGACGGGCTCAAGGCGGTGCGAGCGATCTGCGTGACCTTGCCCGCGTAGGCCCCAAATTTCTGATACGGGAACGCTTCGTATCGCAATTCGACGGGCGCGCCGATCTTGACGAAACCGACTGCCTTGCTCGGCGCAAACAGTTTCACGTCGAGGCTCCCGCCTTGCGGCAGTAGCGACATCAAAGGTGTTGATCCGTTGACCGACTGGCCGGGACGAGTGAGCAGAGCCGTTACGGTGCCTGCGATTTGCGCCGGTATCGTGATTTCTCGGTTGGATTCGTTGTCGGCGATTTCGCCGTCCACCTGTAGCATTTGCCGACGGATCGAGTCCAGTTGGTTTTGTTCATCAAGCGGTGCATTTCGAAGATCAGCCTTAACCTGCGCGAGTTCCACTTGAGAGGCCGTACGTTGCTTTCGCAGGTCTTCGAGTTGCGCCTGACTCATCAGCATGCTTTGCTCATGCTGCTCGAATTCGGATTGGGACACCACATCGTCACGCCGCAATTGTTCGAACCGCGCACTGTCGATTTCTGCCAGCTTTGATCGCGCCTCAAGGGTCGTGATTTCCGTCTCCAGATGCCGAATACCCGCGCTCAGTTCGATGGCCTTCGCCTTGAGCATCGCAATGTTCTGTTCGACGATGCTTTGTATATGCCGCGAGTCGCCTTCCAGGCTGGAACGCCGCGCATTCAGTTCAACACCGATCTGCTGCCGCGAGTTGCCGCCAGCGATAGTGCGCTCTGTTGACACGACGACCAAAGGTCGGCCGACATTAACCACGTCTCCTTCGTTGACGAGCACGCGGATAACCGTGCCGACCGTTGGCGCGAATATCTCCGCCGCGCCGTTGTCGATCATGACCCGGCCTTGTACTTCCTCCTTTCGCGTGTACTCGCCGAAGATCATGAACAACACGACGGCGGTCGCGATTGCGAAGAACACGATGCTGGTCGTGAGGCTGCGTGCCGAACCCGTCAGCACAACCTCACCGAGCCATTGATGCTGACGAAATTCGAGCGCAGCGGGGCGGAATAGCAATGCACGGTTACTTTGCCGTGGCTGTTTCTCTTCCGGCTGCTCTGCGTTGGGGACGGTCGATATCTCGCTCATGCTTATCTTGTTGTCAGCGGATGATCACACGCTCTGAGCATCGATGGCGCTTGCGGCTTCTTTAGATACAAACCAGCCGTTCGTCTTCTTCAAAAACCAGTACATCAAAGCGAAAGGCAGGACACCTTTGAGCATGGCAAAGACAACCGCGTCAGCTATCAGGACTGGATTGTTTACGAATCCGGACGTTGAAATTTGCGCATGTTGCTGCGCGTGGGAGAACAGGATCGGCAGCATCATTGCGCAGATGTTCATCATCGTATGCGCCCCGATCGACAGTTCCAGTCGTTGATCGCGTAAACTCAATGCAGAAAACCCAAGCGAGCAAAAGAACAGTGTCGTTTTGATGGGCCAGTCGTAATGTGTGTGGTAGATCGCGAAGAGGGCGGCAACGATTGCGACGACGATGAGCGGGGAACGCACATATTGCCCGAGCGTTTGCGTCAACCACCCACGGAAAAACAATTCCTCGGCGAACGCGAGAACGAGAATGCCGAGCCACGCGCCAAGCATCCCTAGAATCCGACCAAAACTTAGAATGTCCTGCAGCGGTTGAAGATGCCCGAACGGAAGCGTCCATGCGCCAATTCGAATCGACGTATAGATGGACATGACTAAGGCTGCTATCACGAAGGCAGGAAGATAAAGGACCGCGCCGAACAGGCAACGCCGAAGTCGGAAACGCAGGTCGACGGAAATCAGGGAGAGGTACGGGCGTCGCAAGACGATCTTGCATGCAAGCCAGAAGCCTATGATGCCCGTGGTGCTGGCTGTATTGGTGTACAGCGAGATAGCTGCCCGAGCGGCATCAAAATTCTTGAAATACAGCGTCCATCCTGAAAACATCAGGACTCCAAGCGTGCCGATGATACTGACGATCGCGCTAAGAAGGATCGTCGATGCTGTTGCTCGCCAATCAGTTCGGCCAAGCTTGGCAAGATCAATAAACGCACGCGCTATATTGTCTTCATTTTTCATGGAATTATGATCGAGTGAAACAACGGTTGCTTGCTTTTGGCGACGCAATTTTCGGTGCGCTGTGTGGTGCTATACCGATGAAGATAAGGCGTCCAGTCGCGGGACCAGTAGCGCGCCGTCATTCATCGATCAGGCTTGGTTCATAGCCTGTACACCAGAGCGTTGCTTAGTGGTTGTGACCGCCGCCGCCGATACCGAGCCCGTGAGCGGCAGCGCCAACCGCGTATCCTGCGGCGAAACCGATCGGAGAAGATTGGAAGGAGCCGAGGTTGGCAGTTTCAGCCTGACCTAACGACAGACCCTGTTGCGCGGCGTCATATCCGGCAACGGCCGCACCGCCCCACGTGGACATTGATTCGTCCTGCAAGCCCTTCGTGGCTTCCGCGAGTTGACCGTTGTTTTCAGCCTGCCCGATGGAATCGTTGGCATCGGAGTTGAAGCCTGCGTCGGCCAACGACGTCGCGTCGCTGCCTACTGCCGAATCGGCTGCGGAATCACCGTCGCCGTCACCATCCCCGTCGCCATCGCCATCGCCGTATCCGCCACCATCACCATCGCCGTCACCGCCGCCATCACCATCACCACCAGCCACGTAGCGCAGCAAATCCAGATCGTCAATCGTTTGCATGTGATTCACTCCTGAAGTATGCGGGTTTGACGTCTACATCCACAATGGCACCCGCGCAGCCATTGATTCACAATCGGTTGTCGAAACAGCTGACGCGAAAAGGTTGTGCGTCAGGATTCCGAGCGTTGCAGCACTTGCGACGGCGGTTGCGTGTGCGCCTGCTCGATGAATGCGCCGCGCACTGGAAGGGGATTTGCGTCGTCTGCTATCGCCCACGTCAGGCAAGGAGCGACTTCCCAGGTTGAGGCCGGAATATCCGGCAGCGCCGCGATGAACGACTCTTCGTCCGTCCATCGATGCAATGTCGATACAGGCAAGAAAGCTTGCGTCTGATTGCCATTTCGGCATATCAGTGCATCCCGATCCATGCGGAAGTGACCGCGACAGCGCGAGCGATCAACAGGACGGCCTCTGAATATCAGTGACAGGAACATGTGCGATGCACCGGCACCTTGGTCCGGCAGGGACTGTTGCAGATCACGCAAGTTCGCTATCTTGGGTGCCGGCACAAGCTGCGTTGTGAACGCTGCATCCATGTACCGAGTGACGGCCAGAGCGGAAAGTCGATCTACCACGCCCGAGAGCGAATCTTCCAGCTCATCCTGCTTTCGCGGATCGAGCAACCACGACACGAAGCGCGTCAGTGTCGTCGCGTCGTATGGAAGCGGAACGCCATAGGCCGGCCACGACATGTCATCGGTCTGTCGTTTAACGGTATGACGGTAAAGCGTGTGCCCTTCGCTGGGCGTCAGTTTGGCGTTGCGCAGCGCGTGCAGATACTGGCCGTGTTCGTTGCAGTATTCAGGGGAGTTCGGCAGCCCACCGCCGAGCTTGCCGCCTGCCGTTGCGCGCACGAGTATTCCGAATTTCTCGTGATCCAACTGATCGACTGCGACTTGCTCAAGCGGTCCGAACAGACTTACGCCAATGGCGGTATCGCGAAGCGAATCGACGGCCAGGTTCGCGCACGCCTTCGTCACCGCCACGATGACCGACAATTCCGGTGATAGGTCGCTTGAGTCGAACGTCCATTGACCGCCGCGCCCGATGCGCTGCAAAGTCGCGCGATTTCGCAGGCTCACGAAGACACCACCTTGCGGGAGAGCGCCGGTCAATTTGTATCCTAGCGGATCAGGCAGAGCGGTGCGATTCGCAATTGCATCGACAGCACGCCGCGCAAGCTGTAATGCGGTCACGTCGACCGTCGACTGCCCGTCTTGTGCTGGTTCGCGCACGACTGGCGGCGTCACGGACACGCCGTACAGGCGATTGGCCGTCGTCGCAACCGTGAGCATCTGATTAACCGCGTCATATTCGACGGCGGTTGTCACGGCATCAGGAAGCTGAAACACACCGGCGAGCGCAAACGTTTGAGGATCGATTGCACGTACGCGCCCGTTCGTGCTTCCGAACCAAATCCATGGGCCGATGCGGGCAGGAGACGAAAAAATCTTGGAGTGCGCGCCGATCTTCGCGATGCCTTCGCCGGTCGCCAAATCGATCACATACAGGTACTTGTCCGTAGAGCCGCAGTAGGCGCGAGCGCCGTCGATCAGCGGTGTTGTGTAGACGGCGTTGCCGGTCTGGATGCAGAACTTCAGTTCGCCGCTATCGAGGCTTACGCCGCGAATGCCGCCGTCGAACGATCCGAATACGACTTGCCGGCGATCGGGATCGAGTGCGGGCGCATGCTTGACCGCGCCGTTCGTCTGAAATTGCCAACGGAGTGCGCCGGTACGTGCGTCGAGCGCCAGCAGGGCACCGTCGTTCGTGCCGCAGAGCACAAGCGAATCATCAGCGGCATAGAGCGGGGAGCCGTGGACGTAGCAACGGACCGGGCATTCCCAGACCTTGTGACCGGTTTCAGCGTCGATCGCGGCTATGCCGCCGCCTCGCGTTGGACTGGCGTATTCAACGCCGATAAAGACCAGATTCAGGTCTGATGCGTAGGCCGGTGAAGAGCCAATCCAATCGGGTTCGACGTATCGCCAGATTTCCCGGCCGCTTTGGGCACACAACGCGTACAGGTTACCGTCGTAGCCGCCGAAGAAAACGCGTCCGGGCGTCACGTACGGCGTAGACCAAATCCCTTTTGAGCGCGCCGCCTCGATCTTGAAACTCCAGCGCGTTTCGCCGCTTGCGCCATCGATGCAGCGCATTTCGCCGCTGTCGGTTCCGAAATAGATCAAGCCGCCTTGCGCGCGCGGTGCGGATTTCGGTACGACATAGTGGTGATTCGCGGAGGTCGCTTTGCTGAGCCAGCGCACGAGGAACGAAAGCTGCGTCGAATGGCTCGTCGGAACCGACAGTTTCAGGCCGAAATCACCTAGAACGTATGCGGACTCTACTGTAACGCCATGTCGCTTTTGCCAGTCCTCACCCGTATTGGACTGGTAGTCGATCACGCTCCACACTTTCCAGATGGGGCGATCAATTTCCGCTAATACAACGCGTGATTGTTCAATGCTCGCGCCGCTGTTGAAAATATCATCCACGAGCAGAATAGGTGCATCCGAAACCTCGCCTTCGATCGCGTTCATCCGGCCATAACGCTTACGCTCTTTGTGAATGATGAAGCCGCCGAGATGGTGCCCTTTGCGTGCGCCGGCCATAAGAATCGCAGCCACGAGCGGGACGGCGGCCATTTCCATGCCGCCGACCTGAAACGGCAGTTGATCCGCATAGCGATTCCAGAATAAATCCGCAAGCGTATCGAGTCCTTCCGAAGAAAGAAGGAGTGGTCGCAAATCGATCAGCCATTTAAGGGACTTTCCGCTTGACGATACAAGCTTGTATTTTGGTGCGCGAAATATGCATTTCGACTCAATTAAATTGCGTAACGCGGCCCGCCTGTTCAGGTTGGAATCATTCATGGTTTTTTTGTCGGTCGATTATTTCACGTGTCCCCGCCGCGATTCGCCTGTACAGGCGGATTACATCAATCCCCATCGCACTATGTGGGATCTTGCGATTGCCAAGAATTTCAGTTATATTAACGAAAGATTGCGGATGCATTCCGCATTTGACGCTCGGAATCACCTGCGTGGAGTTCGAATTCTGCATTTCTCATGCGAAGCAAAGTGAAGGTATTTTTAGAATATTTTCACGAATGAATTCATTGTGAATTTTTTATTGGTGGTATAGGTGAGATTATTCCGCGCGACAGAAGCTAAATATTAAATTTAGAGATAATAAAAAGCGCGGTCATCGAAATTAAATTCTCGTTGAAACCGATTTCAGTCGAGTGGGTGCTTTGGAGCGAACACGCCGGTGTTCGCAACCTGAGCGGCCTAAGAAGGCCCCTGACACGGTGTCTTTGTCTTATAAACGCGACAAAGTGCCGGATGCGTGATCGTCAACCTGGCATCAAATGAAAGGTCGGCGTGTCAGATTAATTTGACATAATTAACATGGCGCCGAAAAGTCTGTGGTAGCCATAGGGAATTCCGAGTTCTGTACGCGTGCACTCCTGGTCAGGGGTGTACCGCTGCATTGCACGAGCGGGCGGCGGAGTAAGGAAACGCCGGCTTGATGCAGTCAACAGTCGCCCATACGCGACTTCAGCGCGCAGCAGCCGGTGCATCGGTCGGTGGTCGATCACGCTGTAGCGCCGAGGGCGTGTGGCGACCTCTTCAAGCTATTGTTTTATTGAGGAACATTCGCGGGCATTCGCAGCCGGCGTGGGTCCTTGCAAGTTCCGATTCGAACGAAAAAAAATTCAAGTTGGATGCATCTCGACAGCCATGCCGGTTCATCCGACCGGGTTTCCGCCCGCTTGCTTCCGTGAAATTGCCGTGCTAATTTTTCATGAAATTTCTCGGCGTAATTTTCACGGGAGCGCGCATGTTCGTGCAGTCCGACCGTCACGTCGCAAGCTACTACGCCGGCACCTACCCGGCGTCGATCCCGCATCGTCCCGCACTGGACGAACGCATCGATGCCGACGTGCTCGTCGTCGGCGCGGGCTTCAGCGGGCTGCATACGGCGTTGCGCCTGGCGCTGGCCGGCAAGCGCGTGGTCGTGCTCGAAGCGAGCCGCGTCGCGTGGGCGGCGTCGGGGCGCAACGGCGGGCAGGCGCTGCTCGGCTGGTCGTGCGACATGCAGCCGCTCGAGGATTCGCTCGGCCGCGACGGCGCGCGCCGGCTGTGGGACAGCATGCGCTGGGCGGCGGCCGAGGTGCGCGAACTGCCGGCGCGGCACGGTTTCGACATCGACTACCGGCCGGGCAGCCTGTGGGCGGCCGTACGGCCGCGTCGCGCCGCGATGCTTGCGCAGGCGCGCGACGAGGCGGCCGAGCGCTGGGGCTACGACCGGTTGCGGGTGATCGGCCGTGACGAGCTGCCCGAATGGATCGGCGGCAAGCGTTATCTCGCCGCGCTCCACGATCCCGAGGCCGGCCACCTGAATCCGCTGAAGCTCGCGCTCGGCCTCGCACAGACGATCGAGCGCGCGGGCGGCCGTATCTTCGAGCAGAGCCGCGTGCTCGACTGCCGCGAGACGGCCGGCGGCCACGTCGCGCGCACGTTACGCGGCGAAGTGCGTGCCGACGTACTCGTGCTGGCATGCAACGCCTACGTCGACCGCCTCGATCGCGAGCTTGCGCGCCGGCTGCTGCCGGTCGGCACGTACCAGGTCGCGACCGCGCCGCTTGCGCCCGACGTCGCGCGTGCGCTGCTGCCGCAGAACAGTTGCGTGATCGACAACCAGTTCGTGCCCGACTACTTCCGCCTGAGCCCCGACAACCGGTTGCTGTTCGGCGGCGGCTGCACGTATCTCGGCGGAATTCCGGCCGATATCGCGGCGGCGACGCGGCCGCACCTCGAACGCGTGTTCCCGCAACTGGCCGGCGTGCCGCTCGACTACGCATGGGGCGGCCATATCGACATCAGCATGCGCCGCACGCCTGACATCGGCCGACACGGGCAGCGTTTCTGGCTGCAGGGCTTCTCGGGGCACGGCGTGCTGCCGACGCTGGCCGGCGCGCGCGCGGTGGCCGACGCCGTGCTCGGCGACGAACGCCTGCTCGCGCAGTACCAGCGCATCCGCAACCCGCGTTTTCCCGGCGGCGACCGGCTCGCCGCACCGCTGGAAGCGATCGGCAAGGCCTGGTACCGTTTGCGCGATGCCGTCTGACCCACCGGAACCCGTCATGAACGAACAGGAAGAGATAGAAAGTCTGGCGATCCTGATCCGCGACCTGCGCAAGCACCGCAAGGTCACGCTCAACGATCTGGCTGAACGGATCGGCCGCTCGGTCGGCTTTCTGTCGCAGGTCGAGCGCGGGCTGTCGCGCCCGACGGTCGCGGATCTCACCGCGATCGGCGAGGCGCTCGGCGTGCCGACCACGTACTTCTACAGTCTGAGCAAGCCGCGCAGCGTGCCGTGGGTCACGCGGCCCGACGAAAGGCGCACCGTGTATTACGCGGCCGGCATCACCGATATTCTCGTGTCGCCGAACATGCGCTCGCGCTTCTCGATCCTCGAGAGTCATCTCGCGCCGGGCGCGAGCAGCGGCGAGCGGCCGGTCGACGACAGCGACGAGCAGGGCGGTTTCGTGCTCGAAGGAGAACTGACGATCTGGATCGACGGCGACGACACGCCGGTCACGCTCGGCCCGAACGACGCATTCCAGTTGCCCGCGCACAAGCGCTTCCGTTACGCCAACCTGACCGACGTGCCGACGCGCGTGATCTGGGTATTCACCTGAGTGGTCGGCGGGGCACGCGGTGTCACAGGCCGCCGCGCTACGCAGCCTGTTTGTAGTACTGATTGAAATGCGGCGTGCAGGATCACGCGTGCCGCGCGAATCCGGTTCGCCGCGTTGCGGCGCCGCCATACCAGGACATGGAAAGGATGAGACATGGCTGACGTCGTTCCCGCGCTGGTCGATGAAGTCCGCGCGTTCCGGCAGGCGCACCCCGAGATCCGTTATGTCGACCTGATCTGCCTCGATTTGCCGGGACACTTCTACGGCAAGCGTTACCCGATCGATGCGCTCGAAAAGGTCGCGGCCGGTTCGCTGCTGAAGCTGCCGCAGAACTGCGTGCTGCTCGGCACGCAGGGCGGCCTCTACAAGATCGGCGACTACTGCTTCAACGACGGCGATCCCGACGCGCCGCGCCGCTTGATTCCCGGCACGCTGAAGCCGGTGCGCTGGGAGCGGCAGCCGCTCGCGCAGATGCTGATCAGTTCCGACGGCACCGATGCGCCGATCGAGTTCGAGCCGCGCGAGGTGCTTGCGCGCGTGCTGCGGCGGTTCGCGGCGCGGGGCATCCGGCCTGTCGTCGCGTTCGAGCTCGAATTCTACCTGTTCGCCGCGCAGCTCGCGGAAGGGATGCCGCAGTATCCGCGCGACCGGTTGAGCGACGACCGCGACGATCAGCCGAACATGCATATCGAGCGCCTGTCGCGCTTTTCCGACGTGCTGCACGAGATGGTCGATGCCGCGCGCGAGCAGGGTGTCGACGCGACGGTGATCACCGCCGAGCTCGGGCCCGGCCAGTTCGAGATCAATTTCGGCCACACCGACGACGCGCTGCGCGCGGCCGACTGGTCGGCGCTGTTCTGCCGCAGCACGCGCGGCGTCGCGTTGCAGCACGGCTATCGCGCGAGCTTCATGGGCAAGCCGTACCTGCATGCGCCGGGCAGCGGGATGCACGTGCACGTGAGCCTGTACGACGACGCGGGGCGCAACCTGCTCGCGGCGGACGGGCAGCGGCCGTTGCGGCATGCGGTGGCCGGCTGCCTCGCGCTGCTGCCGCACTGCATGCCCGTGTTCGCGCCGAATCACAACGCGTTCCGGCGCTACGGGTCGATGGTGAATGCGGCGAGCCGCGCAAGCTGGGGCTTCGAGGATCGCGATGCATGCATCCGGATTCCGGAGTCGGATGCCCGCAACCTGCGGATCGAACACCGGCTCGCGAGCGCGGATGCGAATCCGTATCTGGTGCTCGCGGCGATCCTGTCAGGGATGGAACACGGGCTCGACGCGCGGATCGATCCGATCGCGCCGCTCAACGAGGATCGCGGCAGCGGGATCGATTTCCCGAAGGAGATGCTGTCGGCCGTCGCCGCGATGCAGGATCATCCGGCCGTACGCGAAGGGCTCGGCAGCGAGTTCGTGATGGTGTATTGCGAAAACAAGCGGCAGGAAGAGCTGGATTTTCGCAATGAAATCGGCGCGCGGGAGTATCGGTGGTTTCTTTGACGGCCGTGCCGGCCGCTGGAGCCGGTCAGGGAAGCGCGCGCCAGTAGCGCACCTCCTCGATCGGCGTCCCGTCGATCTCGAACGTCTTGATGTCGTCTTCGGCGACGAAGCCTTCGCGTTCGTAGAATGCCCTGGCCCGGCGGTTCTTGATCAGTACCCACAGCGACACCCAGGCATGGCCGGCATCATGCAGCGACCGGCACGCATGATCGACCAGCGCCGCGCCGATGCCTTGCCCGCAATGCGACGGATGCAGATAGATCGCTTCGATTTCGCCCCACGCGCGATCCTTGTCGGTGTCGCGGGTCGGACCGTAGGCGATCCAGCCCGTCAACGCGTTTCCCGAGAGCGCAAGCGCGACGCACGGCCGTCCTGCGTCGAGTGCATAACGCCACCCGGCCGTGCGCTTTTCGATCGACAGGCCGGCGAGGAACGGAGCCGGCATGATGTCCGTGTAGGTCGCTTGCCAGGATGCGACGTGGATGCCGGCAATGGCGGGCGCATCGGCGGCGGTGGCGGCGCGGATGTCGATCGTCGTCGTGTTCGGTGCCATGCGTACCTCGCCTGATCGTGTGCCGTGCGCAGCGTTGCCCTGCACGGAATTCATTCCGCCGGATCCAGGCTGCTGTCGATGGCGAAACTGTAGCCGAGATCCACGTGTGACGCGTCGCTCGGCGTGTCGGTTTTCTTCAGCACGAACTCGAACGCGGGTTCGAACCAGCCGTTGCGCGGCACTTCGCCACCGAGGACTTCGACGTCGTACCAGCCGTTGTCGAGGTCGATCACGGGCCGGCCCGGTTCGCGATAACGCGCCAGCAGCGCGTTCACCGATTCGTCGTTGAAGCGTTCGAGAATGCGCCACGTGTAAAGCATCACCGAACGGTGTTCGACGCGTAGCACGTATCCGCCGCGCCGATGCTGCAGACGGCTTCCCGCCTTCAGCAGTTCGGGCGTGTCGTCGTCCAGCGTGAAGATGACCGTATACGGATGGTTCTCGATACCGGCCAGCGGAATGACGACGCCTTCGAGCACGGCGTTGTCGCCGCTGTCGCCGGTCGTGAACGCGAACGCGACGTCGTCCGGCAGCCGATGTGTTTCCTTGTAGCGCTTCAGCAGCAGAAGATCGCCGACGAGGAAACAGTCGATCAGGTCGTTGAGGACTTCGGAGAATTCATGCCGCATCGTCGTGTCTTCCAAAGGCGGCGTGCCGCGACCTGCATGGCGGCACACCGCGTCCGACGAGCTTACTCGCCGAGCTTCGACGTCACGCACCCCGTGCTCGAGCATTCGCGCTCGCGCTCGCGCAGGAACGACAGCCGCGACTGCGTCATGTCGTTCGCGCACTGGATATCCACGAGGTAGCTGTTGTTGCGCGTTTCGCTGCACTGTGCATCGCGCTGCTTCAGCCACGCGAGCTGGCCGGCCTTCAGCGCGGCCTGCTGGTCGCCGCTCAGTTGCTTGCGCAGGCGACCGTACTCGTCGTTGAGATCGCGATCGGATTGCGAGAACTGCGTGCTGGTGCAGTACACCTGGTCGAACGCGCTGCGCGGCTTCCCGCAGCCAGCCGCCTGTGCGGCGAACGGAACGGCGAGCGCGAGCAGCGCGCAGGATGCGAACAGCGTCTTCTTTTTCATCGTGATGCTCCTGACTGGGTGAAAACCGTTGGGCCCGATGGGCGTTCATCGTTTATTGCGGCGTCGTGCACGCGTCGATCCCGCCCGCGATCGCGGCGGACAGGCGCTGGATCGTCTCGCGCCGCGCGAGCCGTGCCTCTTCGTCCGGATTGACGATCACGCCGGCTTCGACGAGCACGGCCGGAATCGGCGCGGTGCGCAGCACGACGAGATCGTCGAAGCGGTGGATGCCGAGTGACGGGTCGATCAGCGGGCGGTTTTCGCCGCGGATCGGCTGCGCGTGATACAGCGACGGCCGTTCGCCGGCCGCGACCAGGCGTTCGGCGATCGCCTTCGCGCAACGCAGGCTTTCCGCGTAGCGCGGATTGCGTTCCGACACGAACACCGAGAAGCCGCGGAATTCGCGCTGCCGGCCCGCGTCGATGAACTGCTGCTGCATCGAGTCGTGATGGATCGACACGAACAGGTTCGCATCCGGCGCCTGCGTCGAGCGTTGATCGAGCTTGATCTCGCGGCCGTCGGCCGACGTGCGCAGCACGCGGTCGCCGTGCGCGGCGAGCCTGTCGGCGACCGCGCCGGACAGGTCGAGGTTGTACAGGTATTCGACGCGGCCGCTCGCACCGGTGGAGCCGGGGTGCGCGGGCGTATGGCCGGTGTCGACGACGATGTAGCGCCCGGAGGCCGCCTCGGTGCCGGTGGTGCCTGCGGTGCCGGCCGCATGCAGCGCGGGCGGCGCGCCGAGCAGCGGGACGCACGCGAGCACGCGCGCGGCGGCGCGCACGAACGGGCGAAGGCGTCGATGGATTCGGTTCGTCATTGTTGTCGTCGCGGAGGGCATACGGTGCGTCGCACGCTGCGGCACCGTCGGCCTGCTCGATGCAGTCGGAATGTCGCGCGATTATAGCGTTTGGCGGCGGTACCGCAATGACGGACGGCGGTGGTCAGGCGAGCACGCGCCGGGCCGCTAGCATGCCCCAGTACGACGCTTCCTCGAACAGCGACAGCCCGGACAGGTCGGCATGCGCGAACACGACCGGGCCGTCGGCGTCGCGCAGCGCAAGGAGGCCCGGCCGGTTCAGGAAGCCGACGTCGGGTGTCGCCATCGCGTGGCCGCGCACGGTGATTTCGAGCGCCGTCGCATGCTTCCAGAGTTCGCGCCCGTAGACGGCCTGCAGGTCGATCGCGGCCTGTTCGCGCAACGCATCAGGCTTGGCGTCGGCAAGCCAGCGGCGCGTGTCGTCCGGCGTTTGCGTACTCAACGCCTGATAGGCGGAGAACACCGAGCGCGTCGGCGGCGACATCCGGATCAGCTGGTGGGTCGACACGACATAGCCGAGCGCCGCGCCGTCGTAGACGACGTTGTCCCACGCGAGCGGCACACCGGCCGCTTCGGCCGGCATGCCGTCGAGCAGGAAGTTGGAGACGAGCCAGGGCGCGCGCGGCGGCAGGTCGCGCGCGGGTTCGAAGCCATACGCGGCAAGCTGCGGAAACACGCGCGCCGCGACGAACAGCGGCATCGCGCAGACGACGCGCCGCGCTTTCAGCGTGAACGTCGACAGCGTGCCGTGCTCGCCCAGACGCGCGCACAGCACGTCGACGCCGCCCGCGCGCTCGGTCGCGCGCACCGCGAACCCTTCCCGTGACCACGCGTTCGAGCCGGTGCGTGCTGTGATCGAATCGCGCAGCTTCGTCACCATCGTGTGCAGCCCGTCGGGCCAGGTCAGCACTGCGCCGTCGCCCGCATCGCCCGCATGGCCGCCGCGCGACGAGAAATAATGGAGACCGGCCCAGGCCGATACATGCTCGTAGCCCGCGCCGTAGTCGTCGCGGCAGCAGTAGTTCAGGTACCAGTGCAGCGCCTTCGCGGTGTAGCCCTCGTCGAGCAGCCACTGGCGGAACGAACGCCGGTCGAGCGCGCGCCAGCGCGGGTCGCGCGACGATTCCGCGAGCGGGATGCAGAACACCTTGCGGCCGTCGGCGCCGCGCGCGGTGCGCAGGCCGTCCGTGTACGCGAAGAACTTCGCCTGCTGCGCGAGCGCGTCGGGGTCGAGGCCGGCGGTCGGCACGATGCCGTCCTGCCACTGGCCGGCGATGAAGAGCCGCTCGTCCGGCGCATGGACGAGCGCGCGTTCGTCGTACACCGGGCGGGCGGAGAACGGCGCGGATTCGATCACGCCGAGATCGGCGAGCATGTCGCGCAGGTGCGTGGATTCGAGCGACGGCAACGGCAGGTAGTGCGCGCCTTTGGGGTAGCCGAGTTCGCCGAAGCGCCCGCCGGCCGCATTGCCGCCGAATTCGGGCCCCGCGAGCACCGTGAAGCGCTTGTGGCCCGCGCGGGCGAGCTGCCATGCGCACGACAATCCGGCCGCGCCGGCGCCGAGGATCGCGACATCCGTGTCGATCGTGCCCGACGGCGGCGGCAGCGCGGCATGATCGCGCAACGCGTGGCCTTCGCGCATGCCGGGGTAGCCGACGCGCGGCGTCGTCTCGATCCAGCCGGTGCGGCCGCATGCGGCGAGCGACGCGGCCGCCGACGCAACGAGGAACGTGCGGCGGTCCATCAGCGCAGCACGTGTTTCCAGTCGTCGTCGAAGCGGCGCACGAGCGGCTGGTCGTTGAGTTCGTTCGGCGACATCGGCAGCGCCGGCATGTCGGCCGGGAAGTGGAACATCTCGGCGGCCGTCTGCGCATCGAGCCAGCGGGTCGGCACCGAGTAACGCGTCGGCACCGTGAAGTCGCGGCGCTTGCCGGCGATCACGAAGCCCCAGTCGCCGAACGACGGCACGTAGCAGTGGTACGGCCACGTGTTGAGCCCGGCTTCTTGCAGGGTCGCGATGATGGTCCAGTACGCGTGCGGCGCGAAGTACGGCGACGTCGACTGGATCACCGCATAGCCGTTCTCCGACAGGTGGCGCGCAAGCAGGCGGAACACCGGCACCGAATACAGGCGGCCGAGCCCGAAGTTGGTCGGATCGGGAAAGTCGACGACGATCGCGTCGTACACGTCGGCGTTCGATTCGAGCCAGCGTACCGCATCGTCGTTGATCACGCGCACGCGCGGATCCTTCAGCGAGCCCTGGTTCAGCCTGACGAGCGGCGCGGACGTCGAGAACAGCTTCGTCATCGCGGGGTCGAGATCGACGAGCGTGATCTGTTCGAGGTTGCGATGCTTGAGCAGTTCGCGCACGGCGAGCCCGTCGCCGCCGCCAAGCACGAGCACGCGCTTCGCCCACGGCAGCGCCTCGATCGCCGGATGGATCAGCGCTTCGTGATAGCGATGCTCGTCGCGCGACGAGAACTGCAGGTTGCCGTTCAGGTACAGCCGCAGGTCGTCGTGCCACTGCGTGAGCACGATGCGCTGGTACGGCGTCGTTTCCGAATAGATCGTCTCGTCGCCGTACACGCCGTGCTCGGCCCAGTGCGTGATGCGGTCCGACAGGGCGAAGCCGGCGACGAGCAGCCCGATCACGAGCGACGCGCGCATCAGCTTGCCGCGCACGTTGCGGATCTCGTCGCGGAACAGGTGTGTCGTCCACAGCGCGACGCATGCGTTCAGGAGGCCGAACAGGAAGCTCGTGCGCAGCAGGCCGAGGCGCGGCGCGAGCACGAGCGGAAAGATCAGCGACACGGCGAGCGAGCCGAGGTAGTCGAAGGTCAGCACTTCGCTGACGGTATGACGGAACGCCTGGCGCCGCTGCTGGAACGCACGCATCACGAGCGGGATCTCCATCCCGATCAGCAGGCCGAGCGCGAGCACGAGCGCGTAGAGCGCCGCGCGGAACGGCGCGGCGAGCCACGCGAATACCGCGAACAGCAGCGCGGCCGACACGCCGCCGAGCAGGCCGACGAGCAGCTCGATATCGACGAAGCGGTCGAGCACGTCGTCGTCCTCGACGAACTTCGCGAGCCACGAGCCGATCCCCATCGCGAACAGGTAGCAGCCGATCACCGACGAGAACTGCAGGATCGAATCGCCGAGCAGGTAGCTCGACAGCGCGCTGCTGATCAGTTCGTAGCCGAGCCCGCACGACGCGAGCACGAGAATCGACAGGACGAGCGCGCGCTTATGCAGCATGGCGCGTCCGTTGTGCAGCGATCGGCAATGTGGATATACTGGCGCGGAATTTTGACCGCTGGCCCCGCGCGGGCCGGCCGGCGACGGGGCGGCGAACCGAGCACAAAATCCGAGGGAAAGAATGAATAGTGCCTATCTCTATGCGGTTCATTTACTGTCGGCGTTCGTGCTGCTTCTTGTGTTCGCGGCAGTGTACCTGAAGGTCACCCCGTTCGACGAACTGGCGCTGATCCGCGACGGCAACGCGGCCGCGACGCTGTCGTTCGGCGGCGCGCTGATCGGTTTCTGTCTGACGCTCGCATCCAGCATCGCGCACAACTCGACGCTTGGCGAAGTCGTGGTCTGGGCCGTTGGCGCGATGATCGTGCAACTGATCACCTATGCGGCGCTGACGCGCCTGATGCCCGGCATGAATCATGCGATCGAGGATCGCAACATCGCGATGGGCGGCCTGATGGGCACCGCGTCGCTCGTCGTCGGCATCATCAATGCCGCCTGCCTGACCTGACGCGCCACGCGTCCGAGGAGACCGACATGAGTCTGGGTTCATTCATCCGCAAGCAGTTCATCGACGTCCTGCAATGGACGGAAGACACCGACGGCGTGCTGGCCTGGCGCTACCCGATGGAAGACCAGGAGATCCAGTACGGCGGCAAGCTGACCGTGCGCGAAACGCAGGTCGCGATCTTCGTCAACGAAGGCAAGGTGGCCGACGTGTTCCAGCCGGGGTTGTACACGCTGGAAACGAATACGCTGCCGGTGCTGACGTACCTGAAGAACTGGGACAATTTCTTTCAATCGCCTTTCAAGTCCGATGTCTACTTCTTCAGCACGCGCTTGCAGCTCGGCCGTCGTTGGGGCACCGCGCAGCCGGTGACGATCCGCGATCGCGAGTTCGGCTTCGTGCAACTGCGTGCGTTCGGGATCTACTCGTACCGGATCGTCGACGCGGCCGCGTTCCACCGCGAGGTGAGCGGCACGCGTGCGCAGTACACGGTCGACGATCTCGAGCAGCAGTTGCGCAACCTGGTCGTCACCGCGATGAGCACGACGTTCGGCTCGGCCGACGTGCCGTTCGTCGACATGGCCGCGAACCAGTCGCTGCTGTCGCAGCGCGTGGCCGAGGCGCTGGTGCCGGTGTTCACGCGCTACGGGCTCGCGCTCGACGCGTTCGCGGTGGAAAGCGTGTCGCTGCCGGCCGAGCTGCAGAAGGCGCTCGACCTGCGGATCGGCGCGGGGATGGCCGGCGATCTCGCACGCGCCACGCAATACCAGACGGCGCAGGCGATTCCGCTCGCCGCGCAGAACCCGGGCGGCATCGCCGGGGTCGGTGCGGGCCTGGCCGCCGGCGCGGCGATCGGGCAGGCGATGGCCGGCCAGATCGCGGGCGCCGCGCAACCGGCGCCGCCCGCACCGCCCGCACCGCCCGCACCGCCCGCACCGCCCGCGCCCGCCGCCGCGCCGGCAGAGGGCACCGACTACGTGCAGCGGCTCGAGCAGCTGAAGGCGCTGTTCGACAAGGGCCTCGTGACCGAAGACGAATATTCGCGCGCGAAGGCCGAGATCCTCGCGAAGCTCACCCGGTAAGCATCGCGCATGTTCAGTACCTCGTGCCCCCAGTGCGGCGCGCCGGTCGAGTTTCGCTCGGCGGCGGCCGTGATGGCCGTCTGCGCGTTCTGCCGCAGCACGCTGCTCAAGCGCGGCGCCGACGTCGAGCGGATCGGCGAGCTGGCTACCGTGATCGACGATGCGTCGCCGATCCAGATCGGTACGGCCGGGCGCTACGGCAAGCGTGCGTTCACGGTGCTCGGCCGCATCCAGATGACCTACGACGCCGGCGCGTGGAGCGAGTGGTACGTCGTGTTCGACGACGGCGCGTTCGGCTGGCTGTCGGATGCGTCGGGCCAGTACGCGGTCACGGTGCGCGAGCCCGACGATGCATCCGGCGGCGCATGGCCTGCGTTCGGCACGCTCGAGCCGGGCATGCGGATCGACCACGGCGGCCGGGCGTATCTCGTGTCCGACGTGCGTACCGCGCGTTGCACGGGCGGCGACGGCGAATTGCCGTTTCGCGTCGATGCCGGCTGGGAGGCGCGCGTCGTCGACCTGCGGACCGGCAACGCATTCGCGACCTACGACTATTCCGACGCCGATTCGAACGGCGGCAGTCCGGCCGTCTATACGGGCGAAGCGCTGGAATTCGATGCGCTCGCATTCACCGGGCTGCGCGATACCGAATACGACACGCGCGAGAAGCGCGGCGCGGAGATGGTGCCGTTCGCGTGCCCGAGCTGCGGCGCGCCGCTGACGTATCTGCCGAACGTGGCCGACTACGTCGTGTGCGGCAGTTGCCACGCGGGCGTGCAATGCACGGCCGAGCAGCAGACCGTGTTCGCCGCGCAGCGCAAGCTCGATGCGGTGAAGGGCGCGCTGGAGCTCGGCGCGATCGGCACGTTCGACGGCGTGAAGTACACGGTGATCGGCATGATGCGGTGCCGCGTGCCGGGCGACGCCGAGACCTGGGACGAATACCTGCTGCTGAACCCGAAGCGCGGCTTCCTGTGGCTCGTGCAGAGCGAAGGGCGCTGGGAGCGCGTGCAGGTGCTCGACCAATGGCCGACGATCGGCGGCGAGTCCGACGTGATCGACGGCGGCAAGACCTACCGGCTGCGCGAGGCATACGACTCGGAGGTCGTCTACGTGGTCGGTGCGTTCAACTGGCGCGTGCAGGTGGGCGATCGCACGTCGATCGTCGACTATGGCTGGCAGAAGGACAAGCTGACGCGCGAGCGCAGCGACGCGGAAATCGTCTGGTCGCGCGCACGGCCGCTGTCGGGCAGCGCGCTTGCCGAACGTTTCGGCACGCCGGCGCTGGCGACGGCGGCGGCCGCTTCAGGCGCGGCCGCATCGACGGGCCTGTTCGGCGGAAAGGGTCCGCACAGTTTCGCGCCGCTGCCGTGGGTGTTCAGCGCATTGCTCGTGATCTTCAACATGGGATCGCTGTTCGCGTTCAGCGGCCGTACCGTCTACGTGCTGATCGGCCTGCTGGTGCTGTGGCTGCCGGAATGGCTGTGGAAGGGTTTTGCGTCGGACGGGGGCCAGTCGTGATCCGGTACATCCTCTACGGCATCTACGGCCTGATCGTCGTCACGCTGTTCAGCTGCGCATCGATCGGCGGCAGCGGGTCGGGCGGCAGCGGCTGGGGCAGTTCGTCGGCCCGCAGCGGCTACTCGTCGTACGGGTCGCACAAATGACCGCGCGCGACGGAATCGAGCCTCCGCGCGCGACGCTCGGCTCGCACGTGCTGGCCGACCTGGCCGGCGCCGACGCGGCGTTGCTGCGCGACGCGGCACGGCTCGAAGCGATCCTCACCGACGCCGCGCAACGGGCCGGCGCGCGCGTGATCGGCGCGCATTTCCATCACTTCGGCGGCGCGCACGGCGTGACGGGGGTCGTGCTGCTCGCCGAATCGCACATCACGATCCATACGTGGCCCGAGCATCGCTTCGCGGCCGTCGATGCGTTCATGTGCGGCGCGGCGCGCGCGGCCGAAGCCGTCGACGCGATCGCCGCGGCGCTCGGCACGCACGCGCAGGTCCGTCAGCAGGTGGCGCGTGGCGGGGCGTTGACCTGAAAGGGCGTTGCCCAACCGTTATCGACATGCTCATAAGAACCGGAATGACCGCATCGATCGGCCTGGCCTGCTTCGTTGGCAACGTTGCCGCGCAGTCGCCGCCAAAACCGCCCGGGCCGGTCGTGATGATCCACTTCGACTACGACGCGAAGGACGACGCGCGCCTTCACCGGCTCGAGCAACGGCTCGATCGCGCGGTGCGGCGGGCGGGGGCCGGTGAACTCGGCGAGACCGAGCTCCATCGCGACGGCAACGACGGTTACCTGTATTTCCATGGCGCCAGCGCCGACCGCCTGTACGCGATCGCGCGCCCGATCCTGAAATCGTCAGGATGGCTGACCGGAATGGAAGTGACGTTGCGCCGCGAATCGGGCACCGAAGCGTTCGTGACGCGCTAGCGGTCGAACCGGAACGTCGACACGCGGTACAGGGTCGCGGCCGGCGTGAGAACAACGCAAATGCCGAACACGATCATCTCCTCATCAGGTGGGCCGACGGCTGTCACGCGGCCGTCATGTGACGTTGCCGCACGCGGTTCGGGATATCGGGCTCCCCGGATCGTGTTCGTGTCGATACCGTGACAGGGCGCGTGCGCGGCTCCCGCGGTCAGTGCGGCAGCGCTTCGGCTTCGGCCCAGCGCTTGAACGAATCGAGACGCCGGCGCGTCTGCACGAGATAGAACGCACCGATCAGCGGTTCGAGCAGCCAGCGCAGCCAGGACGGCTGCGCGCGGAAGTTGTACGTGAACTTCACCTCGGTCGACCCGGGCGTGTGTTCGGTGAAGTTCCAGCTGCCGCTGAAGCGTTCGAGCACCTTCGGCCCTTCGACCATTTCGACGGCGGCGACCTGCGGCGGACGGTACGAGATGTAGCGCGACACCATCGTCGCGCCCGACTGGCTGCGGCAGAATGCGTCGACGCCCACGTTGGCCGTGGTCCCGTCGAGCAGGTAGGCGTCGGTGAGGAAGCTGTCCCACACGAGCCGCCGCGCATAATCCTGCGACCACGTGAAGAGGCGCCTGCGATCGACGCCGACGGTCCGGCTGACTGAGATCCTCATGATGGCGGGCGCGAAGGCGTGGATTGGGATGCAATCGAGTGTACCCCGCCAATAACCTGCGTTTCGTCATACTTCGTCAAGTCGAGCATGCGCTCGACTGCGTGTGATTGACGCACCTCGGGATTTCCCCTAGGATTCATTCCAACCCTTCGGGACAGACCCGGAGCGTTTCAATCTCTTGAGGGAGCCTCATGAGTACGCAACAGAACCGGCGCTTCGACGCGCTCGTTTTCATTGGTCGTTTCCAGCCTCCACATCGTGGTCACCTGAACGTGCTGAAGTCGGCACTGAGCCGGGCCGAGCGCGTGTGCGTGCTGGTCGGGTCGACCGACAAGCCCCGCACCATCAAGGATCCGTTTTCGTTCGACGAGCGCCGGCAGATGCTGGCTTCGCTGCTCGACGCGTCCGAGCGCGACCGCGTGACGATCGCGCCGCTGCAGGATTCGACGTACAACGACGGCGACTGGGTGCGCTGGGTGCAGGAGGCCGTGGCCGTCACGCTCGGCGATGTCGCGCAGCGCAAGGTCGGGCTGATCGGCCACGAGAAGGACGCCACGTCGTATTACCTGCGGATGTTCCCGCAATGGGAGCTCGTCGACGTCGATGCGACGGAAGACATTTCCGCCACCGAGATCCGCGACCAGTATTTCGCCGAACGCACCAACAGCTTCGTGCAGTGGGCCGTGCCGGAACCCGTGTTCGGCTGGCTCGAGCGCTTTCGCACGCAGCCGGAATTCGCGCAGCTGAAGTCGGAAGCCGAATTCATCGCCGCGTATCGCAAGGCGTGGGCGGCCGCACCGTATCCCGTCACGTTCGTGACGGTCGACGCGGTGGTCGTGCACTCGGGCCACATCCTGCTGGTGCGTCGCCGCAGCGAGCCGGGGCGCGGCCTGTGGGCACTGCCGGGCGGGTTCGTGAACCAGGACGAGCGGCTCGACGCGGCCTGCATCCGCGAGCTGCGCGAGGAAACCGGCCTCAAACTGCCCGAGCCCGTGCTGCGCGGCTCGATCAAGGATCGCCAGGTATTCGATCATCCGACGCGCTCGCTGCGCGGCCGGACGATCACGCACGCATGCCTGTTCAACTTCCCGACCGGCGAGCTGCCGCGCGTGAAAGGCAGCGACGACGCCGACAAGGCGCGCTGGGTGCCGCTCAACGAGTTCGCGCAGATGCGCAACGTGATGTTCGAGGATCACTTCGACATCGCGTACCACTTCCTGGGGAAGCTGTGATCCGCTGATTCCCCGCATTCCGTCCGCCGCGACAGACGCGGCGGCACTTCAACGGCCTAGAGGAGCTCTAGCCATGCAAAACGATCCCGGCGGCTTTGCCGCGGTTCTCGCCAATCCGATTCTCAATACGGATTCCTACAAGGCTTCCCACTTCCTGCAGTATCCGCCCGATGCGTCGGCGATGTTCTCGTACGTCGAATCGCGCGGCGGCCGATACGACCGCACGGTGTTCTTCGGCCTGCAGATGCTGCTGAAGGAATATCTGTGCAAGCCGGTCACGCCCGCGATGATCGACGACGCACGCGATTTCTTCGCGGTACACGGCGAGCCGTTCAACGAAGCCGGGTGGCGTTACATCGTCGAACGCTACGACGGCTACCTGCCGGTGAAGATCCGCGCGGTGCCCGAGGGCGCGGTGGTGCCGGTGCACAACGTGCTGATGACCGTCGAATGCGACGATCCGCGGGTGTTCTGGCTCGCGTCGTATCTCGAGACGATGCTGCTGCGCATCTGGTATCCGGTGACGGTCGCGACGCGCAGCTGGCACCTGCGGCAGACGATTCGCCGCTTCCTCGAAAAGACCGACGACGATCTCGCGCAACTGCCGTTCAAGCTGCACGACTTCGGCGCGCGCGGCGTATCGAGCGCGGAATCGGCCGCGATCGGCGGCGCCGCACACCTCGTGAACTTCATGGGCTCGGACACGGTGCTCGGCGTGCTGGCCGCGAACCGCTTCTATCGCGAGCCGATGGCCGCGTACTCGGTGCCGGCCGCGGAGCACAGCACGATCACGTCGTGGGGCCGTGACGGCGAGGCCGATGCGTATCGCAACATGATCCGCCGCTTCGGGTTGCCCGGTGCAATCGTGTCGGTCGTGTCGGATTCCTACGATCTGTTCGCCGCGCTCGATCTGTGGGGCGGCGAACTGCGGCAGGCCGTGATCGATTCGGGGGCGACGCTCGTCGTGCGGCCGGATTCGGGCGATCCCGTGACGATCGTGCTGCAGACCGTGCGCGCGCTCGACGCGTCGTTCGGTTCGACCGTAAACGGCAAGGGGCGTCGCGTGCTGAATCGCGTGCGCGTGATTCAGGGCGACGGTGTCGACGAGGCGTCGATCGAAGCGATCCTGACGGCGCTTGACGACGCGGGCTATGCGGCCGGCAACGTCGTGTTCGGCATGGGCGGCGCGCTGTTGCAGCAGGTGAACCGCGATACGCAGCGCTTCGCGATGAAGTGCTCGGCGGTCCGGCGCGGCGGCGTGTGGCACGACGTTCGCAAGGATCCGGTCACCGACCAGGGCAAGCGTTCGAAGCAGGGGCGGCTCACGCTGCTGCGCAATCGGCGCACCGGCGAGTATCGGACCGTGACGCTGCCCGTCGCGTGGGACGACCGCATGCTGGAAGGCGAGTGGGACGACGCGCTCGAGACCGTGTTCGATACGGGGCGGCTGCTCGTCGATACGACGTTTGCCGAGGTGCGCGCGCGGGCGCATGCGGGCGAGGCGTAACCGACGGCGGGCGCGGCAAGGCCGCCGGGCCCGCCGGCGCTCCGTTTACGCTTCGTCGGCGCGGGCGACGAGCCGGCGCAGCACGGCGTCGGCGTCGATTTCGCCTCGAACGACATCCGCGCGCGCCGACTCGAAATCGATCCAGCCCTCGTTGAATCCGTCGAGCATGCGCATGCGAGGTTCGGGGTAACGCATGTGCTGCGCATCGAACAGCGCCGCCCATGTGTCGCGCGGCACGGCTTCGGCGTGCACCGGGCGCCCGAGCACGCGGGCAAATGCGGCCGCGAGGTCGTTCGGGCTGACGCGGCGAGGCCCTTCGAGCTCGACGACGCGTGTGCCGGTCCATTCGTCCTGCATCAGCGCGGCCGCGGTCCGGCCGACGTCGTCGGTCGCCACCATCGGCACCGGTTTGTCGAGCGGCTGGAGAAAACTGTGGACGACACCGGTGTCCCGGGCGGTCGCGACGTCCCAGGCGGCATTCTCGAGGAACCACGCGGGACGCAGGAACGCGACGGGCAACGGCAAATCGGCGAATGCCTGCTCGATCATCGTCAACTGCGTCAGCAGATTCACCTGTGTCGCCTGCGCGCCGATCGTCGACAGGCAGACGACCTTGCGCGGACGCGCCGCCCGCAACGCCGTGCCGACGGCATCGATGACGGCGCGCGTTTCGGGGAACCCCGGAGACGGATCGAAGCACGGCGGCAGCAGGACGAAGACGCCGTCCGTGTTCGCGAAGGCCGCCGTCAGCGCGGCGGCGTCGGTCATGTCGGCAACCGCGACCTCGCAACCGCGCTCGGTCCACGGTGCGGCGCGGTGTGCGGCGCGCGCGACCGCGCGTACGGTTTGGCCGGAGGCGAGCAGCGTTCGGGCGAGCGCGCCGCCGACCTGCCCGGTGATACCGGTAATGGCATACATGGTTCGACATCCTCATCGAGAAGGGAGCGGGCGCACCGATTCGGTCGGGCGCCGGGACTGCATCCGGCGTTCGGACTTGCCGTCGCGATGCATCGGGTTGCATGATAGGGACTGGCGATTCCTGATGGAATCGAATTCATGTCATTGGATTGGTGATCTTGAGTCATGAGTGAAATCATGGGTATCGACGGGCGCATTCTGGCGAACGTGAGCGTGTTGGCCGCGATCGTCGAAAGCGGCAGTTTCGCGCGCGCGGCCGACGCACTCGGCCTGTCGCCCTCCGGGGTCAGCCGGGCCGTGGGGCGGCTCGAGGCACGCGTCGGCGTGCGGCTGCTCGATCGCACGACGCGGTCGGTCACGCTGACGGACGAAGGGCGCCGGCTGTACGAAGAGATCGGCCCGCTGCTTGCCGGCATCGGCGATGCGCTCACGCTGGCCGCCGGTTCGGCCGCCGCCGTGCGCGGCAGGTTGCGCGTGAACGTCGATGCGTATTTCTCGCGGCGGATGCTGGCGCCGCATCTTCCGGCGTTCCTGGCGCGCCATCCCGATCTGTCGCTGGAACTGGCGGCGCGCGAGCAACTCGGCGACCTGGTCGCCGACGGATTCGACGTGGCGGTGCGGTTCGGCGAGCCGCCCTCGTCGTCGCTGGTGGCGCGCAAACTGCTGGAAACCCGTGCGCTGACGGTCGCTTCACCCGCTTACGTGAAGCGGCACGGCCGTCCCGTGGCGCCGGCCGATCTTGCCGGCCATGCGTGCATCCAGATGCGCAATACGCTGACCGGTCAGCCGCTCGAATGGGTCTATCGGCTGGGGCGCAAGCGCGTGCCGGTCAAGACGGCGGGCCGGCTGCTCGTCAACGACGCCGGCACGATGCTCGGCGCGTGCCTGGCCGGTGTGGGTGTCGCGCGTTTCAAGGCGAGCGGGGTGGCGGGCCTGATCGAGCAGGGGCGGCTCGTCGAGCTGCTCGCGGATTGGCGCGGCGAGTCGTTTCCGCTGTTTGCCTACTATCCGTCGCGTCACCTGCCGCCCGCAAAGGTGCGGGCGTTCGTCGATTTCGTCGCGGAGATCGTGGCGGCCGGCCCTTAGCGTGCCCGCCTGCCGTCAACGCGGGCCGGCAACCGGCCGTGCGATCGCGTGCGCCGCCGAACGCGTTGCGTCCATCGCCCGCGCAAGCGCATCGAACACGGCGGGCCCCTTGCAGCGCGATACGTTGAAGCGCAGGTACGACGTCGCGCCGTGCGACGGACTGAACACGTTGCCGGGCGCGAGCACCACGTCGTGATCCAGCGCGTGGCGCGCCACGCGCGCGCCATCGAGCCCGTCGGGCAGTTCCGCCCACACGAACAGGCCGCCGCGCGGCTCCGTCCAGATGCCGAGCCCGGCCCGTGTGAGGCGCCGGATCGTTTCGCCCATCGCATCCGCGAGACGCGCGTGCAGGCTGTCGAGATGGCGCCGGTACGTGCCGTCGATCAGCAGCCGGTGCACCACGTTCGCGCCGATCTGCGCGTTGCCGAACGACGTCGCGAGCTTCAGGTCGACGAGCGCGTCGATCCATTCCGGGCGCGCGGCGACGTAGCCGCAGCGGATCGCGGCCGACAGCGTCTTCGAGAAGCTGCCGATCGACACGACGCGCGACAGCCCGTCGAATGCCGCGAGGCGCGGCGCGGGCGTGCTTTCGAAATCCGCGAAGATGTCGTCCTCGACGATCAGCAGCCCGTGCTCGGCCGCGAGCGTCAGCAGCCGGTGCGCGACGGGCGGCGCGAGCGTCGCGCCGGTCGGGTTGTGCAGCGCCGCGTTGGTGATGTACAGGCGCGGGCGATGCTCGGCGAGCACCTGCTCGAAGCGCCCGAGATCGGGGCCGGTCGGCGTGTACGGGACGCTGACGATCCGTGCGCGGTGCGCGCGCAGCAGCGCCTGGAAATTGAAGTAGCACGGATCGTCGAGCACGACCGTGTCGCCGGGTTCCAGCAGCAGGCGGCACACGAGATCGAGCGCATGCGTGCCGCCGTCGGTCAGCATGATCTGCGTGGGCTCTGCATGGACACCGTGCTGCGCGAGCCGCCACGTGAGCTGCTGGCGCAGCGCGGGCAGACCGAGCGGCGTCGCGTAGTCGGTCAGCGCGTCGGCGTCGTCGCGCGACACGGCGCGCAGCGCACGGCGCAGGCTCTCGTCCGGCAGCCACGACGACGGCAGCCAGCCGCAGCCGGGCTTCACCGAGGTCGGCGCCGCTTCGAGCGACTGGCGCGACAGCCACAGCGGATCGAGTTCGCGATCGAGGCGCGGGCCGAGATCGGCGAGCGCGAGCGGCGGCGCGTGGCCCGACACGTAGAAGCCCGAACCGCGCCGCGCAATCAGCACGCCTTCGCTCGCGAGCCGCTCGTACGCATCGACGACCGTCGATTTCGATACCCCCAGACTGTCGGCCATCATCCGGATCGACGGCACGCGCGCGCCGGGCATCAGCGCGCGGCTCGCGATGCGCGCGTGCAAGGTATCCATCACGGTTTCGACGCGTGTACGCGACGCCGCGGGCGGAACGGGAGACGGGGCGACCTGGCTCATGGCGAAAAAAGAACTGTACGGCCGGTTGTCCAGTACAGTTCGTCCGGATTGTATTGGGCTGTAGCTTACGCGCTTTTCGCGGGCGGCGGATCATCGGTGATCTACTTTTCCCGTTCAGGATTTCCCGTGCAAAAGACGACCGACGGATGGCTCAGCGGCCTGCTGGGCGTGATCATCTTCAGTGGCTCGCTGCCTGCGACGCGTATCGCGGTGCAGGGGCTCGATCCGCTGTTCCTCACGTTCGCGCGGGCGACGATCGCCGGTGCGCTCGGCCTGCTGCTGCTCGCCGTGCTGAAGCAGCGGCGGCCGACGCATGCCGAGATCGTGTCGCTGGCCGTCGTCGCGCTCGGCGTCGTGGTCGGTTTTCCGTTATTGACGGCGCTCGCGCTGAAGCATGTCACGTCGGCGCACGCGATCGTGTTCGTCGGCCTGCTGCCGCTGGCAACCGCGTTGTTCGGCGTATGGCGCGGCGGCGAGCGGCCGCGGTTGCCGTTCTGGATCTTCTCGATCGTCGGCAGCGGCGCGGTGGCCGCGTTTGCGCTGCGCAACGGCGGGCAGGCGTCGGTCGTCGGCGATGCGCTGATGCTGGCGGCGATCGTCGCGTGCGGGCTCGGCTACGCGGAAGGCGCGCGCCTGTCGCGCCAGCTCGGCGGCTGGCAGGTGATCTCGTGGGCGCTCGTGCTGTCGCTGCCGCTGATGGGGCCGCTCGCGTGGTTCACGTGGCCCGCGTCGTTCGACGCCGTCGATGCCGCCGCGTTGTGGGGGCTCGCGTACGTGTCGCTGTTCAGCATGCTGATCGGCTTCGTGTTCTGGTATCGCGGGCTCGCGCTCGGCGGGATCGCCGGTGTCGGCCAACTGCAGTTGCTGCAGCCGTTCTTCGGTTTCCTGCTGGCGGCCGGCCTGCTGCACGAAACGGTGCCGCCGTCGATGATCGTCGTGACGGTGGTCGTGGTCGGCTGCGTGGCGGGCGCGAAGTATTTCTCGAAGATGGCGCCCGTGCGGCGCACGGGGTGATCGAGGCGCGCGGGCGCGCGCCCCGTCCCGCGATGCGCGGCGTTATTCGAACGTCTCGAGTGCGAGCAGTTCCTCGATCGTTTGCCGGCGCCGGATCAGTCGCGGCGTGCCGTGATCGACGAGCACTTCCGGCGCGAGCGGCCGGCTGTTGTAGTTCGAGGACATCGACGCGCCGTATGCGCCCGCATCGTGCAGGAACAGCAGGTCGCCGATCTGCGGCTGCGGCAGCTTGCGGTGCGTGACCACGCCGCCCGCGTCCTGCGTGAACACGTCGCCGGATTCGCACAGCGGGCCCGCGATCGCCAGATCGACGGCCGGGCGGCCGGCCGGCAGCGTGCCGTCGTGCGCGTGCACGGACACCGCGTGATAGCTGCCGTACATCGACGGCCGCATCAGGTCGTTGAAGCCCGCGTCGATCAGCACGAAATCGTGCTTCGGCCGGCGGTTCACGGCCTGCACTTCGGTGACGAGCGTGCCGGCTTCCGCGACGAGGAAGCGGCCCGGTTCGATCTCGATGCGCACCGGGTGGCCGAGGTGCCGCTCGATCCGCTTGCGGGCGGCGTCCCACTGGCTGAAGTAGTGACCGACGTCGACGCGCGGTTCGCCGTCGCGATACGGGATCGACAGGCCGCCGCCGGCCGAGATCGCGTCGATGTCGTGGCCGAGCGACGTGACGAGATCGACCATCGCATCGCACACCTGCGACAGGTGGCCGTAGTCGACACCCGAGCCGATGTGCATGTGGATGCCGACGAGCGTCAGCCCGTACTGGCGCACGATCTCGATCGCGCGCGGCACGTCGTCGATCCAGATGCCGTGCTTGCTCTGCGGGCCGCCGGTGTTGGTCTTGTTGCTGTGGCCGTGGCCGAAGCCGGGATTGACGCGCAGCCACACGCGGTGGCCCGGCGCGTGCTCGCCGATGCGCGCGAGCATGTCGAGCGAACCGGCGTTGACGGTTACGCCGTGCTTGAGCACGGCCGCGAGCGTCGGGCGGTCGATCAGGTCGGCCGTGAACACGACGCCTTCCGGTTCGCCGGCCGGGCTGAAGCCCGCCGCGAGGCTGCGTTCGATCTCGCCGAGCGACACGGCGTCGACGCACGCGCCTTCCTCGCGCATCAGCTTCAAGATATGGACGTTCGAGTTCGCCTTCTGCGCGTAGCGGATCACGTCGAACTGGCGCAGTTGGGCAATGCGGTCGCGGATGACGTCGGCGTCGTACACCCACAGCGGGGTGCCGTATTGCTGCGCGAGCGTCGCGAGCTGGCGGGAATCGAGTGACATATGGTGGATGAATCGGATCGAATGAACGGATAGCGTGGATGATGCACCCGATCGTCTATACAGTAAAATGCCTGTTTTTAGATGTTCGATTCATTTCTGATATAGATAGTCATGCTCACGCACCGTCACATCGAGGTATTCCGCGCGCTGATGGTCACCGGCAGCACGACGCGCGCGGCCGAGATGCTGTACACGTCGCAGCCGACGATCAGCCGCGAACTCGCGCGGATGGAGCAGGTCGTCGGCTTCGCGCTGTTCGAGCGCGCGCATGGCCGGCTGCGGCCGACGATGGCCGCGCTCACGCTGTTCGACGACGTGCGGCTCGCGTATGTGGGGCTCGAACGCGTCGCGGCGACGGCCGCGCGCCTGCGCGAGTTTCGCGACGGCCAGCTGTCGGTGATCGCGCTGCCGGCGTTTGCGCACGCGATCCTGCCCGGCGCGGCCCGCCGTTTTCACGGCGCGCATGCGGGTGTCAGCCTGTCGGTCGAAACGCAGGAATCGCCGATGCTCGAAGAGTGGCTGACCGCGCAGCGTTACGACCTGGGGCTGACCGAGCACGACGTCGCGCCGGCCGGCACCGTGCTCACGCCGCTGCTCGAAGTCGATGAAGTATGCGTGCTGCCCGACGGTCACCCGCTGCTCGCGCAGGACGCGATCGACCTGCTGGATCTCGCCGATCGACCGTTCGTGAGCCTGTCGCTGAACGATCCGTACCGCATCCTGATCGACGAGGCGTTCGCGCAACTCGGCGTCGCGCCGCGCTCGGTGGTCGACACGCCGTCGGCCGTATCGGTGTGCGCATTCGTGCGGCAGGGGCTCGGCGCCGCGATCGTCAATCCGCTGACCGCGCTCGATTTCGTCGGGCGCGACCTGCACGTGCGGCCGCTCACGCGATCGTTTCCGTACCGCGTCAGCATGATCGTGCCCGAGCACCGGCCGAAGAATCTGCTCGTCGATGCGTTCGCCGATGCGCTGCGCGGCGAGGCGAAGGCCATCCGCAGGCGGCTGGCCGCGCACCTCGGCTAGCGGCCCCGTATGATGGGCGTTTCGCCGCCATCGTCCTCGTTTCCCGGAATCTCGCCATGACCGCCGCATCGTCTTCCCTCGAACCACCGACCCTCCGCGGCGAGCGCGTCGTCCTGCGGCCGCTCGATGCATCCGACCGGCAGGCGCTGCTCGATGCCGCCGCCGACGGCGAGTTGTGGAACCTGACGGTCACGGTCGTGCCGGGCGCGGGGACGATCGACGCGTATATCGATACCGCATTGCAGGGGCGCGCGGCCGGCACCGTGATGCCGTTCGTGATCGTCGATCGCGCATCGGGCCGCGTGATCGGCAGCACGCGCTTCTGGAAGATCGACCGCAAGAATCGCAAGCTCGAGATCGGTCATACGTGGTTGAGCGAATCGGCGCAGCGCACGCGTGCGAATACCGAGGCGAAGTGGCTGCTGCTGGCGTATGCGTTCGACACGCTGCACTGTGTGCGCGTGCAGTTCACGACCGACGAGCTGAACGAGAAATCGCGCGCGGCGATCCTGCGGATCGGCGCGAAACAGGAGGGCATCGTGCGTCACGAACGGATCATGCCGGATGGCCGCAAGCGCAATTCGGTGCGCTTCAGCATCATCGACGACGAATGGCCGGAAGTGAGCGCGCGGCTGGTGGCGAAGCTCGCGAGCTGACGCGTGACGTGCGTCGCGCCGCCGGCGGGAGCGGCGGCAGCGCGACGACGGGGGAAGTGGTGTGCCGCGCGCGAGGCGCGGCGCTGTATCGCGTTACTGCGCCGAAGCGAGGTGATGACGCTGCGCGAGCTTCTGCGCGTCCGCGTAGTGCGCCTGCAGAATCGGCAGCGACTGGCGTGCGACTTCCTTCAGCTTCGTGTCGCGGCCCGAGGCGATTTCGGCCTGGAATGCCGAGATCGCCTTCTGCTGGCCCGCGAGCGCGACCTGCTCGATGTATGCCTTGTCGAACTCGGCGCCGCGCAGGTTCTTGATGCTGCTCAGCACGGCCGTGTCGGGGTCGTTGGCCGGCACGTCGACGCCGCGCGGGCTCGCCGCGCGCATCGCCTGGATGATCTTTTCATCGTCGGTCGACACGCGTTGCGCGAATGCCTTGACCTGGCTGTCCGACGTGCGCGAATCGGCGATGCGCGCCGCGTCGTGCTGCGTCGACACGGTCTTCGTGCCGTCGGTGATGAAGGCCTGGTCGGCTTCGTGGATGCGCGTCGCGGCGGCGGCCGGCGCAGCCGGTGCCGGTTGCGCGGTTTGCGCGGTCGCCGTCACGGCGACGAGAAGCAGGCCAGCGGCAGACAAAGCAAGGCGCGAGATGGGGGGAAAGCGGTTCATGAGGACCTCCTGTCAATCGGGGCTCTGGTTGAAAAACGGATCACGTGATCCGTCGCTGTGCGAGAGACCGGGCGCGCCCGGACCGGATTCGACAACCGCTCTGCCGCGGCGCCGGTCGAAGTGTTTCCCGGCCCGACTGATTCTAGGAGGGCGGTCGGGTAGCAGGTGCAACCGCGATGTGGCTTGTGTAACGGTTGGTAAGACGAAACGATGCGCGCGCCGGCGGACAGGTAGTGCGTACCTGATGCCCCTGCGGCGGCGGCAATTTTTGCGTGCGCGTGACGCATGCGATGCATGGGACGCACGCGCGTGTCATCGGTGGTTGAGCGTCGTGCTGTCGGGTCGCGCATGCGATGCGCGAGCAAGCGTCACACGCGATCGAGCAACGCATCGAGGCGCGGCAGCAGCGGTGTCGCGCAATGTGCCTGCAATGCATCGGGCGCGGTGTAGCCCCACGCGACACCCTGGAACGCGATGCGTGCGCGTCGCGCTGCGTCGGCGTCGCGGATTTCGTCGCCGACGTACAGCACTTCGTCGGCACGTACGCCGGCCTCGCGCACCAGCGCGCGCAGGCGACGCGCCTTGCCGAACAGCGGAATGCCGCATGCGAACGTGTCGACGTGGGCACTGGCACGCGGGCCGAGCCGGTCGCGCACGATGTCTTCGGTGTTGGACGTGGCGATCGCGATACGGATGCCGCGCGCGGCGAGCGCGTCGAACGTTGCGTCGACGCCGGGGAACAGCGTCACCTGCGCGACGCGCGGCCGCATCAGGCGGCGCATGTCGATCGTCACGCGCGGCACTTTCCACATCGGCACCTCGAGCGCGCGAATGATGTCGCGTGCCGACATGCCGCGCAGCGCGGGGCGCAGTTCGGGCGTCGCGTCGCGGAAGCCGTGCAGGCGCGACGCTTCCGACAGCGCCGCGAGAAAGCTGTCGAGCGAATCGGCGAGGGTGCCGTCGAAGTCGAATGCGATGAGGCGGAAGGGCATGAGGCGACGTGACCGGTTCATGGGGCGGGTGACATTGTCGCCGATTCGGCCGCGGCGGATCGATGGTGTACCTTGTCCGCCGCTTCACGGCGCGGTATCGTCGATGCTCCGCCTTCCGACCTCGACCGGAGAACCGCCGTGCCCGCAGCCGCCCCCGCCACGCTGAGATTTTCCACCGACAAGCGCGAACTCGACATCGACGCGATCCACGACTTCCTGCATCGCGATGCGTACTGGTCGCAGGGCATTCCGCGCGACGTGGTCGAGAAGGCGATCGAGGGTTCGCTGTGCTTCGGTGCGTATGTCGGCGATCGGCTCGTCGGGTTCGCGCGGCTCGTTACCGATCATGCGACGTTCGCGTACCTGTGCGACGTGTTCGTGTTGCCGGCCGATCGCGGCAACGGCTACGGCCGTGCGCTGATCGATCACGTGTTCGCGCAGGAGATGGTGCAGCGGCTGCGCCGCATCATGCTCGTGACGACCGATGCGCACGAACTGTACCGGCCGGTCGGCTTCGGGCCGTCCGCGAATCCCGAGCGGCTGATGGAGATCCGCCGCCCCGACATCTACGCGAAACGCTGACGCGCGGCGCAGCGCATACAATACGCGCTTTCCGTTTTTTGCCGAAGAGAAGCCCATCATGATCGAACAGGAAGCCGAACAGCTCGCGACGCACCGTCACTACAAGGGCGGGCTGTACCGCTACATCGGCGTTGCACGCCACTCCGAAACCGAGGAATCGGTGGTCGTGTACGAGCATCTGTGGCCGCATGCGCGCGGGCTGTGGGTGCGTCCGGAAGCGATGTTCAACGGGAACCTCGAGGACGGTACGCCGCGCTTTCGCAAGCTGCGCGACTGATCCGTGCCGGCGGCGCGTGCGCCGCCGCCGCGAGGGCCGGCCAATCCGTCACGCGCCGGTCAGCGCCTTCACCAGCTCGGGCGGCGCGTGTCTGACCGTCACCTCCGGTGTGCCGTGCCACGCCGCGAGTCTCTTCACGGCCTTCGCGACGTCGGCCGCGAGCCCCGCACCGACGCGCACGCCCGGCTCGACATGCACCGCCTTCAGCTCGAACGTACCCAGCGTGCGATGCGCTTTCGCATCGACGCGGCCGACCAGCCGGCCGCGATGCAGCACGGGCAGGCAGAAATAACCGTAGCGCCGCTTGTGCTCGGGCGTATAGCACTCGATCGTGTAGTCGAAGCCGAACAGCGTCGACGCGCGCCGCCGGTCCCAGACGACCGGATCGAACGGCGACAGCAGCGTCGTGACCGTCGAGCGCAGCGTGTCGGCCTCGGCGGCCGGCAGCCAGGCTTCGAGCGAGCGATGTACGTAGGCCGGTTCCTTCCAGTCGTCGATCCGCGCCGGAATCAGGTCGCCGGCTGCCGCGAGCTGCTCCAGTTCGTCGCGGTACGAGCGGCGCGGCAGCCGGTAGTAGTCGGCGACCCAGTCCGCGCGCACGACGCCGAGCGCACGGCACGTGTAGTCGAGCAGCGCCGGCAGCACGGCTTCGCGTGGCGGCAGGTCGCGTGAATCGTCCCAGCCGGGCAGCACGCGTTCGCGGACGTCGTACACGCGCTGGAAATTGCGGCGTTCCGACACCATCAGGTCACCCGTCGTGAACAGCACCTCCAGGTGCCGTTTCTCCGGCTTGCGATCCCACCATCCGTTGCCCTTCGCGCCATCCTCGCGCGCGAAATCGGCCGACCGCACCGGGCCCTCGTCGCGAATCCGCGCGAGCAGCCGTTCGATGTCGGGCCGGTTGCGCTCATGCCATTCGGCCGCGTATTTCCAGCCCATCCCCGACGGATCGAGCATCTTGTAGCGCATCAGCCCGAACTGCTCGACCGGCAGGAAGCACGCCTCGTGCGACCAGTACTCGAACAGGCGCGCTTCGGCGAGATGTTCGTCGAGCCACTGTGGCGAGAAATCGCCGAGGCGGCTGAACAACACGAGATACGGACTGCGCGCGACGACGTGAATGGTGTCGATCTGCAACTGCGCCATGCGGCGGATCGTGTCGAGCACGTCGGTTTTGGTTGCTTTGCGGCGGGGCGGCGTCAGCAGGCCCTGCGCGGCGAGATGCAGCGCGCGGGCGGCGGCGGGCGAGAGCGTAAGCATCGGAATGGCGGTCGAGGGTGGTGATCGGGGACCACTTTAGCGCGAAAGCGGCGCACGCGTGCGATGCGCTGCCGCCGCGCGTCTGACAATGCTTGACAGATAGGTTTCGCAAGTTTCCCTATAGTGCAGTTCATGGCGCGGCGACAAATGCGCGCAACGATTCCGCTTCCGACGCACATATGTCCATGGCACGCAGGAAGCGAATCCTGGATTCTCAACCCCCATCGGGAATTCAGGAGCCCTGAGCGGACATCCATGCGGCTGTGCACCGGCCCCGAGTGGATGTCCGCTGATTTTTTTCCATTGCCGGATTTTCACGCGCCGCCGGCGTGCCTGTCACGCCGCGGCACTCGTTTCCCCGGGCCGCAGCGCGCGCGACAGGTCGTAGTGTCTGGCCGCACCGTAGCGTGGCGAACCGAAATGCCAGTCGTAGTTGCCGCGGATGTACGAGCGCGCGCCTTCGAGCAGGCGCAGCGACGTTCGATCGTCGGTGCGCGCCCGCACGCGGGCCTCCAGTTCCAGATAACGCATCAGATACCCGTTGTGGATCGCGGCCGCCGCGTCGAGCGCGGCTTGCGGCGCGAGGCCGCGCTCGTGCATCAGGACGCAGACGAGATTGCTGCTCGATTCGCCGGCTTCCTTCGGATACGAAAAGATGTCGTTGCAGAGGCACAGGATCAGGCCGGACAGCTTGCGCAGGCGCCGGACCTCTTCGTCCGCATAGAATGCGACGGGCGCTTCGTACCCCGCCGCGATGTCGATCAGTGCAAACGCGCCTTCGCCGCATCCGTTGTACGTGCGGCCGGAAAGGTATTCGGCCTCGCCCGGCACGACATCCGTCGCGTAGCGGCCGGCCTCCCACAGCGTCGAAAACAGGAACGTCATCATGCCGGCCGTCCAGCGTGCGTATTGCGCGGCCGTGGACGCGGCTGCGATGCGCGTGCAGATGTCCTGCGTCGCGCGTTGCAGCGCGGGCAGGAACGCGGCCATGTGCGGCAGGCGCGCGGCCAGCGCATCGCGCAGCGGCGCCGGATCGTGACCGGCCGGATCCGCGATCATCTCGTACAGCCACAGGTAGAGCGCCCCGAGATCGCCCGGCGAGCGGGCGACGCCATGCAGGCTGCACAGGCCATCGTCGATCGAGAAAATCCAGCCGTACGCGCGGGTCGCCGAGCACAGGCCGTCGAAGGTCGAATACGCATAGACCCGTGCGCAGTATTCGCCGATCTTGCCGTGACGGATGCCGCTGGCCCAGCGCGGATCCTCGAGCAGGCCATGACCGTTCATCCAGGCCTGCAGGTCGGCTTCGGCGCGGTCGGCGTCGGGGTGCACGGGCGTCCGGAACGAGTGAAACAGGTGCGGAAGCACCAGCGTGGGCGCGGCGGCAACGGTTTCGACGGCGGACATGGCGTACCTCGCGGATAGCGGGTGACAACGGGTGTCGTGAAGGGAGTCCGGCTTATTTGCCGAACCGGCGCGCGCGCTTGCCGTACGCATCGATGGCCTGATCGAAATCGTCGCGTCCGAAATCGGGCCAGCAGGTCGGCGTGAAATAGAACTCCGAGAAGGCGGTTTGCCAGAGCATGAAATTCGACAGGCGCTGCTCGCCGGACGTGCGGATCACGAGGTCCGGCTCGGGCTGGCCGGCCGTACAGAGCCGGCTCGCGATCATTTCCGGGCTGAGTTGCGCGAGCAACTGATCGACGGTGCCGGCCGCGACGTGCTCCTCGATCAGCGACCGGATCGCATTCAGCAGGTCGAGGCGGCCGCTGTACGCGACGGCGATGTTGACGTCGAGCCCGCGCGCATCGGCCGTGCGTCGTTGCGCGGCGCCGATCCGTTCGGCCGTGTCGGGCGGCAGCTTCGTCAGGTCGCCGATCACGTGCAGGCGCCAGCGGCCGCTGGCGGCGAGCTCGTCGAAAACGTCGGCGATCACCGCGAGCAGCCCGCGCAATTCCTCGGCGTCGCGGTTCAGGTTTTCGGTGGACAGCGGCCACAGCGTGACGAACGGGATGGCGGCTTCCTCGCACCACGACAGCAGCGCATGCACGTTGCGGCCGCCGGCCCGGTAGCCGTCGGCGGTCGGCAGGCCGAGTCGGTCGGCCCAGCGCCGGTTGCCGTCGAGGATGACGGCGAGATGCGTGGGCAGCGGCTGTGCCGCAACGCTCGGTACGGCGGGCGAATCGATGGCGAATGTTTCCGGCGCGCGCACAATCAGCTCTTGAGTCATGGCGACTCCTTCGAGGCGGGAAGCGATCGAAACGTCAAACAGCAGGGGGATTGTTATGCCAACTTCCGTATGTCGGCGTGGGGATGAATGTTCGCGCCGATGCGACCGCCCATTATTGGCCGATATATTCGGGATTTTCAAGTTAACGACGTGCGCGCAATCGCGGTGCGTCGGCCGTGCGGCCGGGCGGGCATTGCACCGCGGCGCATGGATCTCCGATCCGATTCGGTGCAGGCGATTTTCCAGCTGATGTCTTGTCGAAGCCGTCATTCCGGCCCGCGTTTTTCGCGCGTTTCGATTTCTTGAATAAACCGGAAATTAAAAATAAAAACGAGGCAATCGACAGGCGGCCGAGGGCGGCGGAAACGATTCCGATGCGCCGACCGCGTGTTGCCGCTCATTGCCGTTTGCCGCGCGCCACTTCGTCGCCGGCGCCGGGCGGCAGCCGCCGCGTGATCGGAATCGACGCGAACGAGCACAGCCCGACCACCAGGAACGCGGGCCAGAAATCCGACCACATCATCTTCTGGTGGCCCTGCAGCCAGTGCGACACGTGCAGCACGAGGCCGGCCACCGTCACGCCGAGGCCGAGCGACATCTGCTGCACGACGCTGCCGAGGCTCGTGGCACGGCCCGCGTCGCGCGGCGAGATGTCCGCGTAGATCATCGAGTTCAGGCTCGTGAACTGCAGCGCGGGGAAGATGCCGCCGACGAGCACGATCAGCCAGATCGCCCAGGTCGCCATGCCGGGATGGAACACGCCGTACGCGGCGATCGCGAGGCCCGCGAAGGCCGCGTTGTAGATCAGCACCGTGCGAAAGCCGAAGCGGCGCAGCGTATGCGTGGCCGTCGAGCGGCTCACCGCGCCGCCGAGCGCGGACGCGCACGTGATGAGCCCCGAATGGAACGCGCTCATGCCGAGCCCTTCCTGCAGCGCGAGCGGCAGCAGGAACGGCACCGCGCCGAGGCCGATGCGGAACAGCGACCCGCCGACGACGCTCGCGTGATACGTCGGGATCTTCAGGAAACTGAGATCGAGCACCGGCCGTTCCTTGCGGCGCGCATACGGCACGTAGAGCGCCAGCATCGCGGTGCCGGCCACGCACATGAGGAGCGCGTTCGAGCGCGACGTGAGCGCGCCGTCGATCAGCGTGAGCCCCATCAGCAGCAGGGCGGCGCCGCTCGCCGACAGCAGGAAGCCGAACCAGTCGAGCGGGCCGGGATCGGGCTCGTGCGTGTTCGCGATGTGCTTGCTCGCGAGATAGATCCCGTAGAGGCCGATCGGCACGTTGATGAAGAAGATCATCCGCCAGTGCAGGTAGGTCGTGATGAAGCCGCCGACGAGCGGTCCGACCGTGGGCCCGAACAGCGCGGGAATCGCGAGGTAGTTCATCGCGCGCACGAGATCGGAGCGCGGCACCGCGCGGAAGATGATGATGCGGCCGACCGGGACCATCATCGCGCCGCCGACGCCCTGGATGAAGCGCGCGAACGTGAGCACGCCGAGCGAGTTGGAGGCCGCGCACATCAGCGAGCCGACGACGAAGATGCCGATCGCGGTGCGGAACACGGAGCGTGCGCTGAAGCGGTCGGCGAGCCAGCCGCAGATCGGAATGAACACGCCGAGGCCGACCACGTAGGCCGTGATCGCGATGTTCAGTGTGACGGGGTTGTGCCCGAAGTCCCTCGCCATCGCGGGCAGGGCGGTGACGATGATGTTCGCGTCGACGCTTTCCATGAACAACGCACAGGCAACGATGAGCGGTGCTAGAAAGACGGGCGACATGGGCTGGGCGCGCGGTAAAGACGCCATTATGCCCACAATGTGACCGTTGCGTCACGCATGACAACAGTTGTTCCGCATGTTGCAACAGTCGTCCTTTCCGGCCGGATGCGCGGAAGGAACGACTGCGCATGCGTGCCGATTTCTTTTGACGGTGGGCACGTGCGTTTCTAGAATATGAGCGTTTGCTCATATTCGAAACTTGCCTGCCCGCCATGTCCGGATCGTCCTCGCGTATCGCGCTGTCGCCCCGCAAGGCGCCGCGCCAGCGCCGCTCGGCGGCCACCGTCGACGCGATCGTCGAGGCCGCTGCCCGCATTCTGGAGCGCGACGGCTTCGACGGTTACACGACGAACGCCGTCGCCGCGCTGGCCGGCGTGAGCATCGGCTCGCTCTATCAATACTTCCCGAATCGCGACGCGCTGACGGCCGCGCTCGTCGAGCGCGAGAGTGCGCATCTGCTCGACGACGTCGACCGGGCGGCCGCGCTGTCGTCCTGCGACGACGTGCTGCGCGCCCTGGTGCGCGGAGCCGTCGCGCACCAGATGCGCCGGCCGGTGCTCGCGCGGCTGATCGATTTCGAGGAAGCGCGGCTGCCGCTCGGTGCGCGTGCGGCACGCGTCGCGGACCGCATCCACGCGACGCTGCTGCATGCGCTCGGCTTGCGCGATGCGCCGCGTGTCGCCGCGCCCGACGTCGTCGCGCACGATCTGCTGGCGATCGTGAAAGGGATTGTCGACGCGGCGGGCGCGCGCGGCGAGACCGATGCGGCGGCGCTCGAGGCGCGTGCATGGCGGGCCGTGCGCGGTTACCTGCGCGAGTCGCGCGAATCGAAACTTGCTTGATGTGCGCGTTTCGTGCGACAGTCGGACCGACTCGCACCACCACATGACGCGTATCGATCGAGGGCCATCGAGACGAACGCGCGCGCGAACGAGACCCCTTGCCGATCCATTCACCATCGAAAGGAGGGGACACGTCATGACGCCACGTCGTGCCGCACCGATTGCAACTCGCTTCCCGGTTCATCTCTCGTCACGCGCTGCGCCACCCGCGCCGCGTCTTCGCTGGGCGGCCACGCTGGCCGTCGCCTATCTCGCTGTCGCAGGCTGCGCCGCGCAGGCCGACAACGCGAACCAGGCCGCCGCGCAAGCGGCGGGCCAGTCTCCGGCCGCGGCCGCCACCGCCGCGGCACCCGCCGTATCGGGCACGCTGCTGCCGCCGCCGAGCCAGCTCTACGGCGACCTGTTCGTCGCGGTGCAGACCGCGCAGATCTACCCCGACCAGAAGACCTTCGTCGACGCGACGCCCGATACCGATCCCGCGACGATCGTGCAGTTGTATCAGCAACAGAAATCGCAACCGGGCTTTTCGCTGAAGACGTTCGTCGGCCAGCACTTCACGCCGCCGCCGGAAAGCGGCGTGACGCCGCCGCCGAACCAGACGCTGCGCCAGCACATCGACTGGCTGTGGCCGCAGCTCACGCGCACGAGCGTCACGGTGCCCCAATACGGTTCGCTGATCGCGATGCCGAAACCGTATGTCGTGCCGGGCGGCCGCTTTCGCGAAGGCTACTACTGGGATACCTATTTCACGATGCTCGGCCTGCAGGTGTCGGGACGCGAGGATCTCGTCGACAACATGCTCGACAACTTCGCATATCTGATCGATACGATCGGCCACATCCCGAACGGCAACCGGACGTATTACGCGAGCCGCTCGCAGCCGCCGTTCTTCGCGTACATGGTCACGCTCGCCGCGCAGGCCGAAGGCGACAGGGTCTACCAGAAATACCTGCCGGAGCTGCGCAAGGAACACGCGTACTGGATGCAGGGCGAAACCACGACGCCGCGCGGGCAGGCCGCGCGCCACGTGGTCGCGATGCCCGACGGCGCGGTGCTGAACCGCTACTGGGACGCGAGCGACACGCCGCGCGACGAGTCGTATCTGGAGGACGTGACGACCGCGAAGTCGGCAACCGGCCGCCCGGCGAACGAGGTCTACCGCGACCTGCGTGCGGGCGCCGAAAGCGGCTGGGACTACAGCTCGCGCTGGTTCGGCGACGGCAAGACGCTCGCGACGATCCGCACGACGTCGATCGTGCCGGTCGACCTGAACAGCCTGATGTTCCATCTCGAGACGACGATCGTGAAGGGCTGCACGGTCGCGCGCGACATGGCATGCGTGATCGATTTCTCCGGGCGCGCGGCACGGCGTGCGGCCGCGATCAACCGTTACCTGTGGAATCGTCACGGCTATTACGGCGACTACGACTGGCAGTTGCGCAAGCCGCGCGACGGCGTGACGGCGGCCACGCTGTATCCGCTGTTCGCGGGCGTCGCATGGCCCGAGCGCGCGAAGGCGACCGCGCGCGAAGTGCGCAAGACGCTGCTGCAACCGGGCGGGCTCGCGACGACGACCGAGAACACGGGCCAGCAGTGGGATGCGCCGAACGGGTGGGCGCCGCTGCAGTGGATCGCGATCGACGGGCTGCGCCGTTATGGCGAACCGGCGCTCGCGAAGGACATCGGCACGCGCTTCCTGTCCGACGTGAAGCATGTGTATGCGACGGAAGGCAAACTCGTCGAGAAGTACGTGGTCGAAGGCGCCGGCACGGGCGGGGGCGGAGGCGGTGAATATCCGCTGCAGGACGGGTTCGGCTGGACCAACGGCGTCACGCTGAAACTGCTCGGGCTGTACGGCGAGTAATTCGCGGCGCGGCACACGAGCAAACGGGCCGGACGGTCGCGCGAGCGGCCGACCGGCCCGTGTTTTCATGCGGCGCGCATCAGAACGTGATCGTCGTGCGTACGCCGACCACCGTTTCGTCGCCGATGCGCGCGCCGGCCGCGTTCGGGTTCGGGATGCCGCCGCCCGGGCGGAAGAAGTGCTGCAGGTCGGCCTGCAACTGCCACCACGGCGTGACCTGGTACTGGTAGGTCGCTTCGACGACCGTCTCCGCGCGACGCACCGGATAGCCGGGCGTCGTGTACACGCCGGTATCGCCGTCGAGGCCGCGCGCATGCGAGCCGATCTTCGCGTAGCCGATCGCGATGCCGGCGACGTCGTTGTCGCGTCCGGCGAACGGCGCCTTCAGCGTCACGCCTGCGTTGGCCGCGAAGTCGACGACATTGCGGTCGCCGGGTGCGCCCATCACGCGTGCGAACACGCCGAGCGCGCGCGGGCTGTCGGCCGACGGCCGCCACACCATCTGGTCCGCGACCGCATAGAACCCGTAGTTGCCGCGATGCGTGGCGGGCGTGCCGTGACTCGCCGGATCCGCGAGCGACAGGCCGTCGGTGCCGTAACGTGGGTCGTTCGCGTGCTGCGACTGATACCAGAAGCCGAGCTTGTACGTGCCGGGCAGGCCGACGGGCTGCGGCGCCTTCGGATCGGCCGGCGGCGCGTTCAGCGCGTACTGCACCTCGCCGATCACGAACGCACCGCTGCGCAGGTTGAAGTGGGTGCCGTGCGCGTTCAGCACCTGCGCGTCGCCGTCGGTGCGGCCGGCCGGGTTGCCGTCGAACACGCCGATCATCGCGGTCCATGCGTCTGCCGGCTTCACGCGCAGGCGCACGCCGAGCGACGACAGCGGATACGCGGGGCCGCCGGCCGGCAGGTCGGTCGACGGCAGCACGGGCCAGCCGAACGTCGCGTTCATGAACGTCGACGCGTTCTGGCTTACCATGAATTCCTGGTCGACGCTCTGCTGGCCGACCTTCACGTCGATCTTGCCGTCGAGCAACGACTGCTGGTACCAGAGCTCCCACAGGCGCGTGGTCGAGTTCGCTTCGATGCCGGTCGCGGTCTGCAGTGTCTGCAGGTAGCGCTGCGTGAGGTTGGTGCCGTGGATCTGCAGCCCCGACACGTTGAACGTGCCGCCCGGCAGGCCGATCGCCTTGCCGGTATCGACGTTGAAACCGAATTGCGTGAGCCCCTGGTACGCGCCGCCGCGATGCGTGCCGCCGGACGTGTTGTACAGGTACTCGCTGGTTTCCTGCAGGCTCAGCGTGACGCCGTGATCGCCCAGCAGGTCGCGCAGGCCGCCCATGTCGCCGAGCAGGTTCGAACGCTCCCAGAAGCCGGTGGGGGCGGGCGCGGCGGCATCGGCGGCCTGTCGTGCGGGCGCGGCGTCGTCGCTGGCGCCGGCTGCCGGTTCGGCCGCGGCCGGTGACGACGCCTGCGCGAACGCGGGTGTGGCGGCAAGCGACAGCAACAGCGTGGCGAGCGCATTGACGCGGCGCTTGCGCGGGACAGGTTCGAGGTGATTCTTCATGCGGATTCCGTTGATGGTTTGATTAGCTAGACTGAATAAATGAAGGCGCGATGCGGGAAATGCGACGAGACGATCGCGCGGCGTTCCAGGGCGAGTGGTACCGCCGCGCGGCGACGGGATTACGGCAGCCAGCCGCCGACGCGCCACACCTGCGCGAAGCCGAGGCGCGAGGCGGCCGCGCACAGCAGCGCGGCGAGCGCGACCGCGGCCGCCATCGCGGCGACCAGCACGCAGTCGAGCGGGCGTGGTGCCGCGGGCACGTGGGCGAGCGCGATGCCGCGCCAGTTGCTGAACGCGTGGGCGAGCGGCGAGAGGCCGGAAACGAATGCACGGTCGCACGCGACGTGGGCGATGCGCTTGAGTCTGAGCGCGAAGGATGGAAAGAACATGACGCTGCCTCCGTCCGGTCCGGCAAACGCCGGACGACGTGATCGAGCGCGGGCGCATGACGCAACCTGCGATCGGAGGGTGGAACGTAACGGAGCGTGCGACTGGCGAGGCGGCGATGGCCGGCCCGGGAGGAAGCGCGCTAACCCGACGAATGCGAGCTAGCGGCGAAAGACATGCGTCTGGCTGCTATCTCGCGATGGCTTGGCCGGCCTGGACCGGCATCGAACTGCAACTAGAGCATGTGTCCACGGGGGGACTCCCTTGATGAATTGGGGCGGATTGTAGTCGCGACTTTTGCTGCGGCGCAAGCAAAAAACGCATGAAAGATGACGTCCGTGGCCTGCGCGTCGCAACGGACCGCGGTCGCGCGGCAGCGGCCTGGCGGGGGCCGGAAGCGCACGCGGCGGGATACTCCGTGCCGTTGCGCGCACGCATCGCCGCCGGAGCGCATCCTGACGCGCTGAAAGGTTTCGGTGCGCCATTTCAAGGGCAAATCTTTCAGCGGCGAAACGCGGGGAATTTATTTCGAGAAATGGGGTTGGGAGGGGTTGACTTCACTTTCGGGCCGTCCATAGAATCCGCCATCTTCACTCTTGGGGCCGCCGCCTTGGACGCCTGCAGTAGTCGATCTTCGAACGAAATTTCCGCCTGAGCGACCGACGTCCGCGCCTCATCGAAGCCGCCGTTTGTCTCCCGGGCAAACGGTGCGCGCAGCAGCATTCCGCAGCAAATCCCTACGTGCACCCTGATTCGCGCCGGTTAGCGTGATGCGTTTTCGCATGCGTTGGCCGGTTTCACCGCCGCCTGGCAGGCGGCCGCGTTCGCGCGTGCCTTTTCCCGGCTCGCGAATGGCGGCCCGCCGGCCTGACGGCGGTCAACCGTGTTTTCCGGAACACCGCACAGGAGCCGCCATGAACGACAGTGACAGTTGTCCCTTATGCCCGTTGCACGCACCGACCCTTTTGAACCCCGGTCGCAGGGACAATCCGGCCGACTAGCCTGACACGTCGTTCAGGCCCCGGACTGGCCCCGCGCCCACGACGCGGCCGGCACGCCTGCCGTCGCCGCACGGAGCCAGACCATGAACTTCGGCCTTCTGCTGTCGAACCTTCCGCACGTCACGGAATCGCGCAACCAGTACGACGCGATGCTGACGCTCGACGCCCGTCCGCGGGTGTTCTCCCGCCTGCTGAACCAGCTGAAATCGTTGATCCACTGAAGGAAGCGCCGAGCGCGCCTCGGCATGCGCACGCGTGGCCGCCTTCGGGCGGTCGCCCCGTGCGCATTCCAAGGTCGCACGCTTATCGAATCGCATAACCCTTAGCCGTACGGAACACATCATGTCCACGCCATCCAACGTCTCTCCACCGATCGCCGCCGAACGCAGCGCCGTGCTCGACGACGCCCACCTCGGCGACATCCGCGGCGCACTCGGCACGATCCCGCACCACGACACCGGTGCGCGCGGCACGTGGTGGGCGCGCCTGCGCACGCTGCTCGCGATCATCGGCCCGGGCCTGATCGTGATGGTCGGCGACAACGACGCCGGCGCATTCGGCACCTACACGCAGGCCGGCCAGAACTACGGCACGACGCTGCTGTGGACGCTGCTGCTGCTCGTGCCCGTGCTGTACGTGAACCAGGAAATGGTGCTGCGCCTCGGCGCGGTCACCGGCGTCGGCCATGCACGCCTGATCTTCGAGCGGTTCGGCAAGTTCTGGGGCGCGTTCAGCGTGATCGACCTGTTCCTGCTCAATGCGCTCACGATCGTCACCGAGTTCATCGGCATCACGTTCGTGCTGGATTTCTTCGGATTGCCGAAGGTGGCCGGCGTGTGCGTGGCCGCCGCGCTGACGATGGCCGCGGTGAGTACCGGCGATTTCCGGCGCTTCGAGCGGTTCGCGATCGGGCTGTGCGTGATGAGCCTGCTGCTCGTGCCCGTGCTCGTGTCGATCCATCCGAGCGTCGCGCAGATGTCGCGCGATTTCTTCGTGCCGAACTGGCCCGCGCACGCGAAGCTGTCGGACGTGATGCTGCTCGTGATCGGCATCGTCGGCACGACGGTTGCGCCCTGGCAGCTGTTCTTCCAGCAGAGCTACGTGATCGACAAGCGCATCACGCCGCGCTTCATGAAGTACGAGAAGGCCGACCTGTGGATCGGTATCGCGTTCGTGCTGGTCGGCGCGGTGGCCATGATCGGCTTCAGCGCCGCGCTGTTCAGAGGCCATCCGGAAGCCGGCAACTTCACCGACGCGGGCGGCATCATCGCGGGCCTGGAGAAGTATGCGGGCCGCACGAGCGCGACGCTGTTCGCGATCGCGCTGCTCGACGCATGCATCATCGGCGCGGCGGCGGTGTCGCTGTCGACCGCGTATGCGATCGGCGACGTGTTCAAGATCCGCCACTCGCTGCATCGCGGCGTGACCGACGCAAAGGGCTTTTATCTCGTCTACTTCGGCATCGTCGCGGCGGCGGCCACGCTCGTGCTGATCCCGGGCAGCCCGCTCGGCCTGCTGACCGAAGCCGTGCAGACGCTGGCCGGCGTGCTGCTGCCGAGTGCCACGGTGTTCCTGCTGGTGCTGTGCAACGACCGCCAGGTGCTCGGCCCGTGGGTCAACTCGACGAAGCTCAACGTGTTCACGGGCGCGGTGATCTGGGTACTCGTGCTGCTGTCGATCATCCTGACCGCGTCGGTGATGTATCCGGATATCAGCGGCGAAGCGATCGTCGACGTGCTGGTGGGCGGTACCGTGCTTGCGATCGCGGGGTATCTCGCGACGGTCCTGATTCGCCGCAACAAGCGCGTGGTGGAGCCGGGTGTAGACCGGTCGCTGCGCGATACGTGGCGCATGCCGCCGCTCGACACGCTCGAGCCGCAGAACATGACGCTCGCGACGCGGATCTGGATGGCCGTGCTGCGCGGCTATCTCGTGATCGCGGTCGGGCTCGTGATCGTGAAGGTCGTGCAGATGACGCTGCTGAAGTAACGTCGCACCGCAACCCGCGCATGCCGGCCCTCGAGGCCGGCATGCGCGTTTACGCGTTCGAATTCGCCAAGCGGCGGCGCCGCGCTCAGATCAATTCGAGCTTCGACGTCAGGTACGTGAGCTGGATCCGGTTCGCGACGCCGAAGCGCTTGCGCAGCTTGCGCAGGTGATAGTCGACGTTGTGCGCGCTGGTGTCGAGGCGCCGGCCGATCTCCTTGTCGGATGCGCCTTCGGCAATGCCGAGCAGCAGTTCCTGCTCGAACGGCGTGAGCCCGTTCACCGCGCGCTCGCGCGACGTCGAGATCAGTTGCGGCGAGGCGAACTTGTGCACCGACAACCCGATCGACAATGCCTGCTCGATCGTCGCCGGCGTGATCCACTCGCGCGTGCGGCGCGGCGCGGTGAAGCTCATGAACGCGTGCAGCCGCGTGCCGGGCACGGCCATCGAATACATGATGCCGCTGCACATCCCGTCGTCCTGCATCGTCTGCAGGAAGCCGTCGAGCGTGGCGGGGCTTTCGTTCGGGCCGTCGTCGCGCTCGCGGTGCTCGCGGCGCAGCTGCTGCAGGTCCCACACGATCGGCATGTTGCAGACGCGCGCGCCGAGCGTGCGCGGATCGACGTCGTGATGGTTGTGCCGCACGTAGTCGCCGCGATAGGTGGGCGGCGTGAACGCTTCGTGCAGATAGAGGCTTTCGACGCGCTCGCGCGAGAATTCGAGCGCGAAGTACGCGAACGTCGAGAAGCCTGTCAGATGCAGCAGGCTCGTGACGATCCGGTTGCGCTCGGCCGTGCTCTGCGCGTGCGCGAGCGTATCGGCGACGCCGAGCTTCGGCGCGTGCGGCTGCGTGACGTCGCCGCCCTTCACGTCGTCGCACCAGACGACCTGCACGGTGTGCTCCCGGCGCGCATCCGCGCAGGCGCCCGACGCGCTCGACGCGCGCGGAAAGGTTGGGGCGACCGCTTCTTCATGCAATGCAATATCGGACATGAGCCATCCCTCGGAATCGACGCGCATCGCCTGGCGGCGGCCGTATCGTGAACGGCATTCGCGGCGGTGCGATCGAGCATCGTTTTGATATGCGCCGATCGTCATCCCTGACGAAACGCGGGGGCATTGTACAAAAATGCCTGTGTATGCGTAATATGCCGTAATACTAATTGCGGCGAAAGGTTCATGTTCGCGCGCGTATATTGACTACCAGAAAATCATAAAGAAAAGACCAGATCGTGACGGGGCGCAGTTTCATATATTGGGAAAGGGGCGGGCTCCTCATGACACATGCTGACGGCGCACCACGCGTCGAATGGTTCTCACATGCCGATATCGCGGCCGCGGCCGCTTATTCGAGCGAATATCAGGCAATCGAGCGCGACGTTTTTACCGGCATTCAAATCGGATCCGGTAAAACCGACCTTGCGCCAATCGATTTCGCGCAATGCCATGCGCGATTGCGGCAAATCGGTTTCAGTACGCTCGGTTACGGCGCCTACGAAATGATCGGGCGGCGCATTCTATGTGCCCATCTGCTGCGCGATCTCGCGCCGGCAACGTTCATGCAGCCGTTCATCGAAGGGATGCTCTACGAGAGCGACCCGCGTTTCGCGCAGGTGCGGCAGAGCGGCTTTCCGGTTGCATGGCGGCTCGACGAGATCGAGGCGGCCGCGCAGGGCAGCGGCGACCGCAAGGTGCTGGCGCTCGCCGGCCATCTGCGTGCGCACGCGATGAACAGCGGCGTGATCTTCAGCCTGTCGGCGCCGCGTCTCGACCTGCGCGTCGCGGTGAACGTGACGTCGGAGACGCATGGCACCGAATGGATCGACGATCGCGTGATCGGCGGCGCGCTGGCGGTGAGCCTTGCCGTGCATCGCGTCGCGCTGCCGTTCCTCGAGGCGCGTATCGCACGCATGCGCGGTTTCGCGCTCGGCGACGAGCAGCAGCAGGTGCTCGATCGCCTCGTGCACGGGCTGTCCGACCAGGAGATCGCGAGCGCGCTGCGCACGTCGCTGCACAAGGTCGGCCATCACATCCGGTCGCTCGAGAAACTCTTCAACGTGCAGAACCGCGCGCAGCTCGCGTACCTCGCCGCGCGGCGCCTGTAACCCCGAAACGGCGCACCGCCGGCGTGCGCGCCGGCGGCCCGGCCCGCAATGGAAGCGGTTCCGGCGGCGCGTGCCCGAGCGTGCCGCCGGGTTTCGTAGTCCGATTCGATCGTCGCCGGAAAACGCGCTTTCGCGCTACGAGGCGCATCCCTTTTTCCATCGTTTCCCGTCGCTACACTCGTCCCATTCAACGGTCCGCGCGGCACGGGCAGGATTGCCCGTGCCGGCCGGCGATAACGACAGGACTACGGCACGATGGCTGAACCGAAGGCGCTCCCCCGCGACTGGCAGCGGTTGTTTTCCGCCGGCCGCGGCGTGTCCGGACCGCGTCTCGGGGGCGCATCGCCGCGCGCCGACCTGTTCATCGCGATGTTCATCGTCGCGGTCGTCGCGCTGTTCATCCTGCCGCTGCCGCAGGCCGCGCTCGACGGGATGATCTCGCTGAACCTCGCCGCGAGCGTCGTACTGCTGACGGTATCGACCTACGTGCCGTCGGCGGTGAGCTTCTCGTCGTTTCCCGCCTTGCTGCTGTTCACGACACTGTTCCGGCTCGCGCTGAACATCGCGTCGTGCAAGCTGATCCTGCTGCACGCGAACGCGGGCCACGTGATCGACGCGTTCGGGCGGCTCGTGGTCGGCAACAACGTCGTGGTGGGCGGCGTGGTGTTCCTCGTGATCGCCGTCGTGCAGTTCATCGTGATCGCGAAAGGGTCGGAGCGGGTGGCGGAAGTCGGTGCACGCTTCTCGCTCGACGCGATGCCCGGCAAGCAGATGAGCATCGACGCGGACTTGCGCGCGGGCATCATCAGCGCCGACGAAGCGCGCGAGCGACGCGAGAAGCTGGAGCAGGAATCGCAGATGCACGGCGCGATGGACGGCGCGATGAAGTTCGTGAAGGGCGACGCGATCGCGGGCCTCGTGATCGCGTTCATCAACATCGTCGCGGGGATCGCGGTCGGCACGCTGATGCACGGGATGGATATCGGCCAGGCGCTGCAGCGTTACGCGATCCTGACGGTCGGCGACGGGATGGCGTCGCAGATTCCGTCGCTGCTTGTGTCGATCGCCGCCGGCATCGTCACGACCCGCGTCGCGACGCGCGATGCGCGGCAGCGCCAGCTCGGCGAACAGCTCGGCGAGCAGCTGGGGGCGCATCCGCGCGCGCTGCTGATCGCGGCGGTCGTGCTGGCCGGCTTCCTCGTCGTGCCCGGTTTTCCGAAATGGTCGTTCGCGCTGATCGCGATCGGCCTCGGCGTGTTCGCGTTCTCGCAGCTCAAGCGCAAGACGGCCGCGCCGAGTTTCAACCTGATCCAGATCGCGGGGCGCGTCGGCGCGGCCGACGACGGCCAGCCCGCGAAGGTGTCGCATGCGGCCGGCGTCACGTCGCTGATCGCGGTGTCGCTGTCCGACGACCTGCGCGCGAGCCTGAACCTCGCGCAGTTGCAGGCCGCGCTGTCGAGCGCGAAAGCGCGCGTCGATGCGGACATCGGCACGGTGTTCCCGCGCATCACGCTGAACGACGACGAAGGCGCGGCGGCCAGCACGTACCGGATCTATCTGCAGGACGTGCTCGCCGCGCACGGCGCGCTGAAGCCGGGCTGGCTGCTGTGGGACGGCGTCGCGCCGCTGCCCGAGCGCGCGGAGCGCCAGCCGGCCGAGGCATTCGGCCCGTTCGCGACGGCGCTGTGGATCAAGCCCGACGGCTCCGCGCCGGACGGCAAGTGGCTGTCGAGCGAAAGCGCGCTCGCCGCGCATGTCGAGCAGATCGTGCGCCAGCATGCGGACGAACTGCTCGGGATCCAGGAAACGCAGGCGCTCGTGCACCTCGTGCGCCGCGAGCACCCGGAACTCGTGGGCGAGCTGACGCGGCTCGTGCCGCTGCAGCGCGTGACCGAGGTGCTGCGCCGGCTGCTGGCCGAGCAGGTACCGATCCGCAATTTGCGCGTGATCTTCGAAAGCCTGATCACGTGGGCGCCGAACGAACCGGACGACGTGATCGCGCTGGTCGAGCTCGTGCGCGTCGACCTGCGCCGGATGATTACCGACCGCCACGCGGGCACGGCGCGGCAGCTGCGGGTCGTACTGTTCGAGCAGAACCTGCAGGAGCGGATCGAGAGCGCGGTGATGCGCACCAAGCAGGGCAATTTCCTCGCGCTGTCGAGCGCGGTCAAGCAGGACATCGGCGAGCAGGTGCGCGCGATCGTGCAGGCCGCGCAGGCGGGCGGCGCCGGCGGGCACGGCAATGCGCAGGGCGCCGTGCGGCTCGCGGTGATGGTCGCGCTCGGCGCGCGCCGCTACGTGAAGACGATCCTGCAGCCGGTCCTGCCCGACCTCGCGGTGCTGTCGTACCAGGAGGTCGAGGAAGACGTGCAGCTGCATACGGTCGGCTGGGTCAAGAACCCGCCGGACGACGGCACGGTCGGCGCGGGTGCCGGCGTGCGTGCGCCGGGAGCCGTGCAATGACGAGCTCGACGATCCTCGACCTGACGCGCCAGGCGCTGATGCTCGTGCTGCTGCTGTCGCTGCCGATCGTGCTGATCGCCACCGTCACGGGCCTCGTCGTCGCGATTCTGCAGGCCGTCACGCAGGTGCAGGACGCCAACATCGGCATCGCGGTGCGGCTGATCGCCGTGATGGTCGCGCTCGTGCTGTTGTCGGGCTGGCTCGGCGGCGAAGTGCTGCGCTTCGCGCAGCAGGCGCTGGAACGCATGTTCGTTTCTTCCACAGGAGTCCTTTGATGCGTCGACGCGTCGCCTCGATCCGGTTTCAACCGCGCAGCCTGCAACGGGCCGCGCTCGCCATGTGCGCGACCGCGTTGCTCACGGCGTCGCTGTGCATGGCGCCCGCGCAGCATGCGCGGGCCGCGGACCTGCGCTGGCGCAACAAGCCGTTCACGATCGTCGCGAACGGCAAGAAGATCGGCGACTTCATCCGCGAGCTCGCGTCGTCGCAGGGCGTGACGGCGGTGGTCGACCCGAAGGTCGACGGCGTGATCAGCGGCCGCTTCTCGGGCACGCCGCAACAGACGCTCGACACGATCTGCTCGACCTACGGGCTCACGTGGTACTACGACGGCTCGTTCCTGTACGTCGATCCGGCCGATCAGTCGCAGACGCAGATGATCCCGATCCCGCCGAACGCAGCCGGTGAAATCGGCCGCGCGCTGCAGGCGATGCAGATTCCCGACAAGCGCTACACGCTGGTGATCAACGACCGCGCGAACAGCGTGTACGTGGCCGGCCCGCGCCGCTACGTCGAGCTCGTGCGGCAGGCGGTCGGCTCGGTCGGCGATCCGTCGGCGAACGGCGCGCATGCGGACATCCGCGCGTTCCGGCTGAAGTACGGCTGGGCGTCGGATTTCACGATCAACCGCTCGGGCAAGGAGGTGACGGTGCCGGGCGTCGCGACGATCCTGAGCCGCCTGTTCGGCAAGGGCGGCGGCACGAACGCGCTGCCGTCGAGCACGCCGCTCGGACAGGCCGCGCGCCAGGTGAAGCTGGGCTCGGGGCTGACGATCGCCGTGCCGCGGCTCGACTTCCCCGATATCGCCGGCGGCCCGCGCGCGGGCGGTTACGCGGGCGACAGCAGCGCAGGCGGCGGGCTTGCACCGTTCGGGAACGCCGGCGGCGGCGACGCGCTGCCACAGATCGTCGCCGATCCGGCGATCAACGCGGTGATCGTGCGCGACCTGCCGGAGAACATGTACCGCTACCAGTCGCTGATCAACCAGCTCGACGAGCGGCCGCGCATCGTCGAGATCAACGTGACGATCATCGACATCAACGAGGATTCGCTCGACAGCCTCGGGATCGACTGGCGCCTGCACACGACGCACGGCGACGTGCAGATCGGCAACGGCGCGAATCCGCTGAACGGCAACACGCAGTACAACGGCTCGGGCAATCCGCCGCTCACGTTCGGCGTCGGCACGTCGGAAACCGGGCAGACGGGCACCTTCCTGCCGACCGGCATCGCGTTGACGGCATCGATCGGCGGCTCGCTGCGCAACTACCTGCTCACGCGCGTGAACGCGCTCGCGCAGAAGGGGCAGGCGCAGTTGCGTTCGAAACCGAAGGTGCTGGCGCTCGACAACACCGAGGCGATCCTCGAGAACCTTACGCAGTTCTACGTGCAGGTGCAGGGCTACCAGGATTCGTCGCTGTACAGCGTGACGACCGGCACGAGCATCAAGGTGACGCCGATGATCGTCGACGAGGCGATCCGCAACGCGGCGGCCGTGTCCGGCAATCCGCAGAGCGTGATGATGTCGATCGACATCCAGGACGGCAACGTCGTGCAAGGGCAGGCCGTGTCGAACATTCCGGTGATCCAGCAGCGCAACATCGTCACCAAGTCGATGATCGACGAGGGCAAGAGCCTGCTGATCGCGGGTTTCAACGACGACGAGGTGAAGCTGAACAAGAGCGGCGTGCCCTGGCTGTCCGACATTCCGCTGATCGGCAACCTGTTCAAGTACACCGACAAGTCGGGCAACCACATGGAGCGGTTCTACCTGCTGACGCCGCGCGTGGTGACGACCGCGTCGATGTATGCGCCGGACGGCTCGCCCGTGAACCCGGGTGTCGACGCGCCGGCCGGCCAGGAAGGACTGTCGATGTACCGCCCGCCGGACAACGACGTCGCGGTGCCGCTGACGCCGAAGCCGCTGCCCGGCACGAAGTTCGGTCCGCCCGCGCTGCCGCCGCCGAAGGATGCGGCGGCGCAGCCCGCGACGACCGCAGGAGCCACTCCCCATGTCGACGAGCATCATTGATCCGCACGGCGACGGCGCATTGCCCGGCGGCGCGGGGGGCGGCGCGGCCGCGTTCGCGTCGCCGTGGAACCTGTGCTTCCTGAGCGGGCCGATGTACGGCCGCACGATGTCGCTCGCGCGCGGCGCGAACTGGGTCGGCACCGCGGCCGATTGCGAAGTGATCCTGCCCGATCGCGAGATCGGCGCGAAGCAGGTGTGCCTGCAGGTCGGCGCGCTCGCGGTGACCGTGCAGAACCACGGCGGCGAGACCGGCGCGGCGGTGCTGTTCAACGACGAACCGCTCGGCGCGGGGCGCCGCTCGCTGACGCCGCACGACGTCGTGACGGTCGGCTCGATCCGGCTCGGCATCGCGCGGCATGCGCAGGCGAGCGTCGCGGTGCCGGACGAAGCCGATGCGCCGGACGCCGCGCGCGAGGCCGCGTGGCTCGGCTGGCTCACGGGCGGCCTGCGCCGCCTCGGCAGCCGCCGGCTCGTGATCGCGCTGGTCGCGTTGTGGATCGGCGTGCTGCTCGGCGCGCTCGGCTACGGCTTCGTCGCGTGGTCGGGGCGCCTGCCGTGGCAGCACGAATCGGTGCTCGCGGGCACGCACCGGCTGCAGCAGCTGCTGCATGCGTATCCGGAGCTGGCCGTCGCGCCGCGCGACGACGGCGTGATCGTGTCGGGCTACGTCAGCGATCCGGCCGCGCGCGAACGCGTCGCGCAGATCGTCGCGGAGGTCGACAACGCGGCGCTCGGCAACATCTACGTGGTCAGCGACCTGGTGGCGACCGCGCAGACCTATTTCAGCGATACGGCGCTGACGGTGACGTATCTCGGCCGCGGCCGGATCGAACTGACGGGCGCGGCCGCGCGCGCGCAGATCGAGCCGCGCATCCGCAACTACATGAAGGATGCGCGACCGGCGCTCGAAGTCGTCGATCACGTGCGCGATGCCGATCCGGCCGCGCCGCGCACGGCGACGACGCTGGGCGGCACGGCAGGCATTCCGGAGATCACGACCGTGTTCGCGGGCGACGGCGACCAGCGCTACATCGAGACGGCCGACGGCAGCCGCTATTTCGAAGGCGCGCGGCTGAAGGAGGGGGCGACGGTCGTGTCGATCGGCCCGGACGAAGTCGTGTTCGAACGCGGCGGCCAGCGCATCACGATGCCGCTCGGCGGCCCGTCGGCGCGTGCGCCCGAACAGGCGCCGGCGCCGCCCGTGGCACCGCTCGCGAGCGGCGCGGCCGCCGGGGTCGCGCAGCCGGTACCGGGGCCGACGCTGTTGCCGGAGGCGGCGGCAACCGCGGCGGCATCGAAGGAGAAGGCGCACTAGCGCCGCGACAGGTCATGCGCATCGCGCGGCGCGCGGTGCGCGCATTACGCGAGGCGTCGCAGCGGTGCGGCGGCTCACGTCGCCGGCGGGGCATGGGGCCGCCGCCGGAAGGTGGATGAACTTCACTTAAAGGAGCACAACATGGGTACGCAGGCAGCAGGTGGTGCAACCAACACGAACCAGGTCCAGCAGCAGGCCGACGACCTGACCAAGACGCAGCTCGAACTGACGAAGATCAACTTCCAGGTCCAGCAGTCGACGGCGACGTTCGAAACCAGCAACGCAGTGACCGCGCAAGAGGGGACGGCGAACGCCCAGGTTGCGCAGCACCTGAGCTCGGCCGGCCGCGCATGACGCCGGTCGCCGGCCGTGCCGCGCGTGGCCGCGCGCTGGGTCTGCCCGAGCAGGGCGTCCGGCGGCGGATGCGTGCGTGCCGGCCGGTTTGTTCCGGGCTGGCCCGACCGATCCGGTCCGGCGTCGGCCACTCGAGGAGGGCATGAACATGTCAGTGACAGGCGTAGGCGCGGCGCCGCCGGGCGCGGCCGCGCTCGCGAGCGCCGCGCAGCAGCAAACGGGTGCGGCGTCCGATCCGGCGCAGGTGCGCCAGTTCGATGCGCTGATGCAGCCGGGGGCATCGGCGGCGGCCCCGCCGTCCGCGTCGGGCGTCGCGATGTCGCGCGCGCCGGCGGATGCGGCGCCGGCCGTGCAGATGACGCCCGCGCAGGCGAACCAGTCGTCGCTCGTCGAGCGGTTGCGCACCTACGGCAACGATCTCGATTCGCGGTACGCGAACATCGACAAGCATCGCAGCGAGATGCTGACGTCGATGGCGGACAGCCGCAGCGACCCGCTGATGACGATGGTGAAGGCGATGGACTTCCAGTGGACGGCGACCACCACGATTTCGGAATACCAGTTGAGCCTGTCGGTCGCGCAGGCGGCGAACGGCTTCACGCACACGGTGCTGAAGACGCAGGAGTGATGGCGCGCGTGGGCCGGATCCGGTCTCGCGCGCCCTGAAGCGGACAAACGATGACGACGATCGATTCGACGCCGCGCCTGCATGCGTGGCGCAGCCGGGCGGCGCGCGCGCTGCTCGCGGGGCTGCTCGTGCTGTTGGCCGGGTGCCAGAAGGAGCTGTACTCGGGCCTGTCGGAGCGCGACGCGAACCAGATGGTCGCCGTGCTCGGCGACGCGGGCATCAGCGCGTCGAAGGACAACGACGCGCGCGACACGTCGGACCGCAACGCGTGGCTCGTGAGCGTCGCGGACGGCGACATGCAGTCGGCACTCACGGTGCTGCAGGCGAACGGGCTGCCGAAGCCGAGCTATGCGAGCCTCGGCGAGCTGTTCCAGAAGCAGGGCCTCGTGTCGACGCCCGCTGAGGAGCGCGTGCGCTACCTGTACGGCGTGTCGCAGGATCTGTCGCGCACGCTGCAGGACATCGAGGGCGTCGTGGTCGCGCGCGTGCAGGTCGTGATTCCCGAGAACGATCCGTTGGCGGACAAGATCAAGCCGTCGTCGGCGGCCGTCTACATCCGCTACCGGCCCGGCGTCGACCTGCGCGCGATGGCGCCGATGGTCAAGGATCTCGTCGCGCACAGCATCGAAGGGCTGCAGTACGACAACGTGTCGCTGTTCCTGCAGCCGGCCGCCGCGCGCGCGACACGCGTGGACGGGATCGGCAGCGCGGTGTCGGACGTCCTGCGGCTGCGTTCGCCGCTCGGCTGGCTCGTGTTCGCGCTGATCCTGCTGACCTGCGCGGTCATTGCGCTGTCGGCCGCGCGGCGCGGGATGTTCGGCGCGCGGCTCGCGGGCCTGCTCGGTGCGCCGCGCGGGGCGAACGGTGCCGGCGGCGCGTCGCAGTCGGGCGGCGGCCTGCGCGCGGCGGACGGGGCGCGCGACGGCGCATGAGCGATCCGCACGCGCCGCCGCCGGGCGACGGGCTCAACCCGGCCGACGCCGCGCCGCCGCCGTGGCTGCAGCCGCTCGCGGCACCGCCCGCGCCGCGCCGCGCGGCGTTTCATGCGCTCGTCTGCGATTTCAACCTGCGGCCCGACCGCTACCTGCACGTGACGCGCGTGCCGGCCGACTGGCCCGCGCGCTACCGCTCGCCGGACGCGTTCGGCGCGGCCGGCCGCAAGCTGCTCGCGCGGCACCTGCTCGCGGCGAACGACGTGGCCGGCCGGCACGACTTCGACGTCGCGAACCCGTGCGCGCGGCTCGCGCTGCTGCCGGGCGCGGCGCTCGAGCAACTGGCCGCGTATGCGGGGCTGCTGCTGCATCGCGCGTGGCTGCGCGACGCGCTGGCCGGGCGCCGCATCCGCGCGGAAGTCGCGGCGCGGCTCGGCGGCGACGCGCTGGACCTCGTGCTCGAACGCGCGCCGGAATTCGGCGCGCTGGCGGAAACGCTCGAACCGTGGCGTGCCGATCCCGCCGCGTTGCCGGTCGTGATCCGCGCGCGCGGCGGCCGGCTGCTCGCGGATTTCATCGGCGCGTCCGGCGAGGCGGTCGCGCGGCGCGTGCGCCTGAAATTCAACCGCGCGATCGACGACGAGGCGCCTTACTGGCTGAACCGCGCCCAGCGCGACCAGTTCGGCGAACTGATGTTCCTGTTTCTGATTCCCGAGAGGCTTGCGTCATGGGACTGGCTTTTCTGATCACGAGCGACAACCTGCAGCTGCTGTCGGAGCGCAAGGTGCTCAAGGAGCGCGAGTACGCGGCGCTGCTCGATGCGTCCGCGGTGATCGCGACCGCGCATGAAGAGGCCGCGCGCATCGTCGCCGACGCGCAGCGCGAATTCGACAAGCGCCAGGCGGCCGGCTACGACGAAGGGATGCGCCGCGCGCAGCGCGAGCAGGCCGCGCAGGCCTACGCGCAGGCGCTTGCCGCCACGCGCACGATGGAGATGATGAAGGATGCGATGGCCGATATCGTCGTGAAAGCCGTGCGCGCGATCGTCGGCGAGATGAGCACGCAGAAGCTGTACGAGGCCGCGCTCGCGCGGATCGCGCCGCTCGTGCGCGACGAGGCGTTTCTGGTCGTGCATGTCGCGCCCGGCCGCCAGGACGAGATGCGCGACGCGCTCGACGGCGCGTTCGCCGGACAGTCGAACCGGCAGAAGATCCGCATCGTCGAGGACGCGCGGCTCGAGCGCCACGCGTGCACGGTCGAGACGCCGTCCGGGCGCATCGACGCGAGTCTCGACCTGCAGATCGACGCGCTGCGCCAGGCGATCCGCCGCGATGCGCTGAAGGGCGCCGCGCGATGAACGCGCCGCTCGACGATCCGCAACCGTTCGGCGGTGACGACGACGGCGCGCCGTTCGATCGCGGCCGCCTCGTCGGCGAACTCGACGCGGGGCTCGCGTTCTTCTCGCCGGTATCGGTGCAGGGTCGCGTCAATCACGCGGTCGGGCAGATCCTGAACGCGACGGGCATCCGCGCGCGGCTCGGCGAGATCTGCGAGCTGCGCACGCCGAACCAGCCGACGCTGCTCGCGGAGGTGGTCGGTTTCTCGCGGCAGACGACGTTGCTCACGCCGCTCGGCGACGTGGCGGGGCTGTCGCCGGAGACGACCGTCGTGCCGTCCGGGCGCGAGCATGTGTTTCCGGTGGGGGACGGGCTGTTCGGCCGGGTGCTCGACGGGCTCGGCCGGCCGCTCGACGATCGCGGGCCCGTGACGGGCGCCGCGTGGGTGTCGACGCAGCAGGACCCGCCGAATCCGCTCGCGCGCAAGATGATCGACACGCCGTTTCCGACCGGCGTGCGCGTGATCGACGGCCTGATGACGCTCGGCGTCGGGCAGCGCGTGGGCATCTTCGCGCCGTCCGGCGTCGGCAAGAGCACGCTGCTCGGGATGATCGCGCGCGGCGCGCAGGCCGATGTGAACGTGATCGCGCTCGTCGGCGAACGCGGTCGCGAGGTGCGCGAATTCATCGAGCACAGCCTGTCGCCGGAGGTGCGCGCACGGTCGATCGTCGTCGTATCGACCTCCGATCGCCCCGCGATGGAGCGCGTGAAATCCGCGCTGGTCGCGACCGCGATCGCCGAGCACTTCCGCGACGCGGGCAAGCGCGTGCTGCTGCTGGTCGATTCGCTGACGCGTTTTGCCCGCGCGCAACGCGAGGTCGGCCTCGCGAGCGGCGAGCCGCCGACGCGGCGCAGCTTCCCGCCGTCGACGTTCGCGGTGCTGCCGCGCCTGCTCGAGCGTGCGGGGCAGGGTGCGCACGGGTCGATCACCGCGCTCTATACGGTGCTCGTCGAAGGGGACGAGGAATCGGACCCGATCGCCGAGGAGGTGCGCTCGATCCTCGACGGCCATATCGTGCTGTCGCGCAAGATCGCGCTCGCGAACCGCTATCCGGCGATCGACGTGCTCGCGAGCCTGTCGCGCGTGATGCCGCTCGTCGCGAGCCGCGCGCACCAGCAGGCGGCCGCGCGCGTGCGCGAGCTGATCGCGAAGTACCAGGAGATCGAGCTGCTCGTGCAGATCGGCGAGTATCGCGAAGGCAGCGACCGGCTCGGCGATCTCGCGCTGCGCGCGCGCGACGCGATCGGCGCGTTCTGCGCGCAGGCGTCGAACGAGGACGTGCGTTTCGATGCGCAGCTCGCGAAGCTGATGAAGCTGGCGAACGATCATGTCTGAAGCCGACGACCGCCTCGTGCTCGCGACGCTCGCGCGCCTGAAGCGCGTGCGCGAGATGCGCAGCCAGATCGCCCGCGTCGCGGCCGCGCGCCAGCAGGGCGTCGCCGCGCAGAGCCGTCGCGCGCTCGATGCCGCGCAAGCGCAGCTTGCGCAACAGGTTGCCGCGAAGGCCGCGATCCAGGTGCGGCTCGCCGACGATCTGCGCGAGGCGCGCGCGCTGCAGGAGGCCGCGGCCGATACACGCACGTTCGACCGCCACATCGGCACCGCGAACGCATCGGTGAACCAGGCCGCGCACCTGCATCGCGGCCACGAGGCGACGCTCGCCGACCTGCAGCGCGCCGCGCGCAAGGCGAAGGCCGCCGAGGACAAGCTCGAGAAGGCCGGCGAGAAGGCGCTGCAGGCGCGCGCCGCCCGGATCGAGCGCGACGCCGACGAAGTCGCGGACGGTTACGCGGTGCGGCGTTTCTCGACGGCCGGCGCATGGGTGGCCGGGGCGGGCGATACGGCCGGTCATGGGGCCACGCCGCCTGAAGTGGCCGCCGCGTTCGATGCGGAGATGTCCGACCCGGCTGGCGAGGCCGCGGCCGACGATGCCGCGCCGCCCGCGGCCGCGGAGCGCCGATGCTAGATCAGGCCGCGGGTTTCAACGACGTCGCGGGCACGCTGCGGCCGCTGCTCTACGTGATGCCGCGCCTGTTGCCGGTCATGTTCGTCGTGCCGGTGTTCAACGAGCAGATCATCACGGGCCTCGTGCGCAACGGGATCGCCGTCGTGATCGCCGCATTCGTCGCGCCCGCGATCGATTCCGCGCAGGTGGCCGCGCTGCCGTTCCTGATGTGGTGCCTGCTCGTCGCGAAGGAGGCGGTGGTCGGCATGCTGCTCGCGGGTGCGTTCAGCGCGGTGCTGTTCGCGATCCAGGGCGTCGGTTACCTGATCGACTTCCAGACCGGCAGCGGCAGCGCCGCGTTCTTCGATCCGATGGGCGGGCACGAGGGCGGCCCGACGTCGGGATTCCTGAATTTCGTCGCGATCACGCTGTTCGTCACGGCGGGCGGCCTGCAGGTGCTGGTGCAGCTGTTCGCGCAGTCGTATGCGTGGTGGCCGATCGGTTCGCTCGGCCCCGATTTCTCGTCGATGCTGCAGACCTTCATCGTGCGGCAGACCGACACGATCTTCGAATGGATGGTGAAGCTCGCGGCGCCGGTGACGATCGTGCTGGTCCTTGTCGAGCTCGGCATCGGCCTCGTCGGGCGCGCGGTGCCGCAGCTGAACATCTTCGTGTTCTCGCAGCCGCTGAAGAGCGCGCTGGCCCTGCTGATGATGATGCTGTTCCTGCCGGTGGTGTACGCGTCGCTGCATTCGCTGCTGAGCCCCGACAGCGGGCTGATGGCGCTGCTGCGCGCGCTGTTCGCCGCGCACGGCGGCGGCTGAGCGCGGCGGCGCCGACATGGCCGAAAAGGACCAGAAGCCGACCGCGAAGCGCCTGCGCGAGGCGCGCGAGAAAGGCGACGTGCCGAAGAGCGCGGAGACGGTTTCGTCGGCGTTCTTCGTCGGCGTGTGCGTCGCGCTCGCGGTGGGCATCGGTTCGCTGTTCGCGCGGCTGCAGGCGCTGTTCCGGCTCGTGTTCGACGCGGTGGGCGCGGCGGACCCGGCCGCGCGGCTCGCGGTGCTGATCGACGGCGCCGCGCGCGACTGGGCGACGCTGTCCGCGCAGATCGTCGCGGCCGGGTTGCTGGCCGGGCTGCTCGCGGGCTTCGTGCAGGTGGGCGGCGTGATGGCGTGGAGCCGTCTCGTGCCGCAGCTGTCGCGGCTCAATCCGGCCGAGGGCATGAAGAACCTGTGGTCGCTGCGCAACCTCGTCAATCTCGCGAAGATGCTGCTGAAGACGGCGCTGCTGGTCGCGACGCTCGGCTGGCTGATCGTCGAGTCGCTCGACCCGGCGGTGCAGTCGGGTTTCACGCGGCCGGTCTCGATCCTCGCGCTGATCGTGAAGCTGCTGATGCTGCTGTTCGGCTGGGCCGCGCTGATCTACATCGTGATGGCGCTGATCGACATCGTGCACCAGCGGCACGAGTTCAACCAGAAGATGAAGATGTCGATCGACGAAGTGCGGCGCGAGCACAAGGAGGACGAAGGCGATCCGCACATCGAGGCGAAGCGCCGGCAGCTCGCGCGCGAAGCGCAGTTCGCGTCGCTGCCCGACCGTATCGGCTACGCGTCGGTGGTCGTGTATTCGCCGCGCGTCGCGGTGGCGCTCTATTACGGCGGGATCGGCACGCTGCCGTGGGTGCTCGCGCGCGGCGAGGGCGACGCGGCCGAGCGGATCGTGCGGCTCGCCCGCGACGCGTTGCGCCCGACGCTCGCGAACGTCGGGCTCGCCCAGGCGCTGTACGAGACGACGCCCGAGAACGGCACGATTCAGCCGCAGCATTTCCGCGAGGTCGCGCAGTTGCTGAAATGGGCGACCGGCGGGGGGTGACGCGGCGTGGCGCGGTGGCGGCGAGCGTTTGTGCATGCCGCCCTTATTTCCCGCGCACGTCGCGCATCGGCCGTCCGTTCCCGTTCGATATGGCCCCTTGGCGGGGCGATCCGCCCCCGGGGCTTGACGCGGGTTTTTTTCCGGATTTCGTCTGCGTTCACCAGTGAATTATTGCTGATTTATTTCTTCGTAATATGGCCCGACCGTCACGCCCGACGGCGGCCGCGAGTTTGCGCGGTACATGACGGAACAGGTCAACAGGGGCAGACAAATCAAATGTGCGGAATCGACGGCTTTCTGAATAGCGTCGCCTTCGATGAGGAGACAGCGCGCGGCACGCTCGCGCGAATGACGACGAGCCTCGCGCATCGCGGGCCGGACGGGCAGGGGATCTGGGTCGACCCGGAAGCCGGCATCGCGCTCGGCCACCGGCGACTTGCGATCCTCGACCTGTCGGTGCATGGCCGGCAGCCGATGGCATCCGCGTGCGGCCGCTACGTCATGGTCTTCAACGGCGAAATCTACAACCATCGCGAACTGCGCGCGGAGCTCGAGCGCGCGGGTCGCGCACCGGCGTGGCGCGGCCACTCCGACAGCGAGGTGCTGATCGCGGCGATCGTCGCGTGGGGTATCGAGGCAACGTTGCGCCGCGCGACCGGCATGTTCGCGTTCGCGCTGTGGAATCGCGCGTCGCGCGTGCTGACGCTCGCACGCGACCGGATCGGCGAGAAGCCGCTCTACTACGGCCGGATCGGCGACGCGCTGGTGTTCGCGTCCGAGCTGAAGGCGCTGCGCGGTTATCCGGGTTTCGACGGCGCGATCGATCGCGACGCGCTGTGCCTGTACCTGCGTCAGTCGAGCGTGCCTGCGCCTTACACGATCTATCGCGGCATCCACAAGCTGCCGCCCGGCACCTACATCCAGTTCGAGCATGCGCGCGACACGCCGCGCGTGCGGGCGTACTGGACGCTCGAGCAGACGATCGAGGCGGGCCGTGCGCAGCCGTTCGAGGGCAATGCCGACGAAGCCGTCGACCAGCTCGACGCGATCCTGCGCCGGGCCGTCGCGCGGCAGATGGAAGCGGACGTGCCGCTCGGCGCGTTCCTGTCGGGCGGCATCGATTCGTCGACGATCGTCGCGCTGATGCAGGCGCAATCGTCGACGCCGGTCGACACGTTTACGATCGGCTTCCACGAGGCCGGCTACGACGAAGCCGGTTACGCGAAGGCCGTCGCGCGCCACCTCGGCACACGCCATACCGAACTCTACGTGACGGCCGACCATGCGCTCGGCGTCGTCCCGAAGCTGCCGTCGATCTACGACGAGCCGTTCGCCGATGCGTCGCAGATCCCGACCTTCCTCGTGTCGGAACTGACGCGCCGGCACGTGAAGGTGAGCCTGTCCGGCGACGGCGGCGACGAGCTGTTCGGCGGCTATACGCGTTACTTCCTGACGCCGCGCCTGTGGCGCAAGCTGCACCGCGTGCCGGCGGCCGTGCGGGCGCGGATCGCGGCCGCGCTGCATGCGCTGCGGCCCGATCACGCGGACCAGCTCGCGGCCGTCGCGCAGGGCGCGTGGGGCGGCGTGGAGGCGCGCGACACGGCGACGCGCATCGGCGATCGCCTGCACAAGCTCGGCCACGTGATGACGGCCGAGAGCCGCATCGGGCTGTACCGGCTGCTGATGTCGTCGGTGCATCATCCCGAGCGCATCGCGCTGTCGGGGCAGGAGCCGCCGACGCCGCTCGACACGGTGTCGGCGTGGCCCGCGCACCTGAGCTTCGCCGAGCAGGCGATGGCGATCGACACGCTCACCTACCTGCCGACCGACATTCTCGCGAAAGTCGATCGCGCGGCGATGGCCGTGAGCCTCGAGACGCGCATGCCGTTCCTCGATCATCACGTCGTCGAATTCGCGTGGCGCGTGCCGGCGTCCGTGCGCTTGCCGGAAGGGCAGTCGAAGGCGCTGCTGCGCCGGCTGCTCGACCGGTACGTGCCGTCCGCGCTGATCGACCGGCCCAAGCAGGGCTTTTGTGCGCCCGTCGATCACTGGCTGCGCGGCGCGCTGCGCGACTGGGCCGAGGCGCTGCTGCGCCCGTCGCGGCTACGCGAAGAAGGCTTCTTCGACGCGACCGCGGTCGAGCGGCTGTGGCGGCAGCACCAGACCGGCCGGATGAACTGGCAGCACCCGTTGTGGACGGTGCTGATGTTCCAGGCGTGGCTGGAACATCAGCGGGCGGCGTGATGCGGCGTGATATCGGCGCCCCGCGGACGGCGCGCCGATATCAGCCCACGATCAGCGGCGTGCCGACCGACAACTGGTTCGGATCGCGTGAAACCGACGGATTGAGCTGCAGGATCTCGTTGAGTGCGAGCATATCCTGCTTGCCGCGCGGCATCTCCTGCTGGTCGGCGCGCGACACGTGCGCGGCGTCGAGCAGCGACTGGCGATGCCGGTCGGCGATCACCCACAGCGAATCGCCGGCCACGACGATATAGGGCTGCGGCGGCCCGGACGGTTGCGCGGTCGACGGCGTGGCGCTGGCCGACGGCGAAGCCGGCGCGGCAGGCGAGGTACCGGGCGACGCAGTCGCCGAAGCGCCCGGCGCGGCGCTGGCCGAAGGATGGGCCGAAGCGCTCGGCGACGCGCCGGGCGCGAGATGCGATTGCGACGAATTCGACTGATTCGGCTGATTCGACGCGCCGGACCCCGAGCCGAAGAACGTCGTCCACAGACCTTCGATCAGCTTGTACGCGAACGCGCCGACCGGAATCAGCACGACGGCCGTGGGGATCTTCTTGATCAGCGGCGTCGCGTTCGGGAAATGCGTGTTCAGACGCCCGCCGAGCAGCAGCGCGGTGGACACGCCGGTCGCGATGGCGAGATCGTAATGGCCGCCGCTCCACTGCACGCCGGTGCCGAGACCGCCGTACGCGACGGCCATGAAGTCGCTCGCCGAATCGGTGAAGCGCACGATGCGGCTGCGCTTGTCGGCATTCACGCGGTGCGCGCCGATCGTATAGACGAGCCCCGCGTACGTGGCACCTAACGCACCGCTCGCGATGGCGGCCGAGCCGTAGGCGAGATCGAACGCGCCGTGCGCGTGCACGACGCCGCTGATGCCGACCGCGAGCGTCGCGGTCGATGTGATCGCGGCGCCCGCGCGACCCGCGATCCCGAACAGGTGGCGCGGGTTGCCGGTATGGAGCTGCTGCAGCGACGTGCCGCCGACGGTGCCCTGCATCTGCGCGAGCACGTCCGCGGCGAGCGCCTTGATGTGGGTGGTCGCGTCGTCGAAACTCATCAGCCCGACGCGATTCAGTTCGACGTACTGCGCGGCCAGCGTCCGCGCTTCGTTCGAGATTTGCTCCAGCTGGGCGCGCCGGTTCTGGCCGTAATCGTGCGCGCCCGAGCGCAACTGCCGCGACAGCGTCACTTCGAGCCGCGTGAGGACCGCCTGCGCGGCCTTCGGATCGCCGGCCTGCAGGCTGCGCACCGCGCCCTGGTGCATGACCTGGAACACGCGGCCGAGACGCGAGCCCAGCAGGAACGACGACGTCGCGCTGCTCAGCATGTCGTGCCGCAGCACGTGCGTCGCACCGAGCGTATCGGCGATCACGAGCGCGCCCGCCCCGGTGACGAGCGAGCTGAAGCCGATCGACTTCCACAGCTCCGCCTTGCGGAACGACGGTCGGTGCACGCGCAGCGCGTTGATCTGCGCGAGCGCCTGCAGTTCCTCGATCATCTTGGCCTGTTTCGGGTTCGCCGCGATCTGCCGGCCGACGCTGATCGGCTTCGACGGATCGTTCTTCAGCGCTTCGCGCTCGACCACCGACTGCCAGTAGGCGCGACTGTCGGCCAGCGGCCCGGCGGGATCGGCGCTCGTCACGACGGTGCCGCGTGCCGGCGCGCGGCCGCCGGTTTCCGCGAGCCAGCGTTCGCCGAAGCGGCGGGCGAGTTTTTCGGTGCGCGTGGCGGGCGGATGGTCGGCCGACGCCCACTGCGTCATCGCATGCTCGATCGTCGCCTTGCGCGCCTGGTTGACGAGCGCGGTCGTGTTGCGTTCGTACAGTTCGCTGCGCAGCGTCGCGAGCGCGTCGTCGGACAGGCCTTTCGACTTGCCGATGCGCGCGATCTCCGCGAACAGCACCTGCTGCTGGTTCGCGAACGCCTCGGGGCTCACCGGTTCGAAGACGCGCGTGAGCGCGTCGGCGCCGTGCAGCCGGGCGAACTTGCCGTGACGGTCGGTCTGGTAATAGTCGACGATCCGTTCCGCCAGCGCCCGCGTCAGGTCCTGGTTCGCGATGAAGTCGGTCCCGTGCGTGCCGTACGACAGCCCGACGTGCAGCCAGTCGATCGCCTTGCGGTCGAGCAGCGCATCGAGCAGCTCGACGTGGCCGGCGCCCGGCACCGGTTCGAGCACGGCGTCCCACCCGTGAAAGCTCAGCATCACGTTCGGCGCGGGTGCGCCGGGGTGATCGTGCGACCAGCGCTCGAACGACGTCATGAGCCGCGTGTATTCGGCGTAGCTGTCGTTGGTGCCGGCGATCGTGCGGCGGTCGTCCGCGGACACGAGCGGGCGGCCGGCCGCCGCTTCGAGACGAAGCTGGAAACCGTAGCGCGACGCCGCGGTGAGCCATTGGTGCAGATGCGCGATGTCGTCGAGCTCGAGCGTGCGCGTGGTGCCGTCCGGCGCCTCGCGCGTGATCGTCGCGTCGGCCTCGTTGTAGCGCGCGCCGATCGGGGACCCGAACTGGCGGGCGCGCCGGATGAACGCCGGGTCGTGCTTGCCGCCGCGCGCGGCCGCGAGCGTGTGCGGATCGACCGGAATCGACACCACCGGCATCGCGCCGCCATATTGGTCGATGTAGCGCACCGCGAGCGCCGGATCGTCGCGCAGGTTGAACGCACGCGCCATCGGTGCGACGCGGTCCTGGATCTCGGCCGGCGCGCGCACGAACGCCTGGATCGCGCGCTTGTCGATCATGCGTGCCGCGCTGTGGCGCGTGGCGTACGCCTGCATCCACTTCACGAACCGGTTGTGATCGCCGCGTGGATCGGCGACCGGCCCGCGCGACGGCATGCTCGACACCTCGCGCGCGAGACCAAGGGGGATGCCGAGCGCTTTCAGCATCGGTGCGTCGGCCAGGATCGTCTGCGGTTCGTCGGTCAGCGCGAGGCCGCCGGCATCGGGCTGGTTCCGGCGTGCGGCGACCGCCTTCACGCGGTCGACCGTCGGGAACCAGTCGGCCACCTTGGCGGCGCCGTAGCGCATCACCCATTCCGCGACCGTGCTCGAACCCAGGCTCGGCTGGTATGGCCGCAGCGTCAGCGGCTTGGCGGCCGGCGTTTTCGGCGGCTTCGGCGCGGCCGGCACGTTCGACGCATTCGACGCATTCGCGGCGCGGCGGCTGCGCCGGCCGCCCTTGCCGCGCAGCGCGTTGCGCACCCGGCCGGCGGGGCGGGTCGTGCCGCCGCCCGCCGGCTGCGCGGCCTGCTGGGCGGCGGCGAGGTCGGCCTGCGCCGCTTTCACGCGATCGATCTGGCTGGCGATCTGCGTGCGGATCCAGCGCGTCGCGAGGTCGAACTTCGCCGGCAGCGCATCGAAATTCGATTTCTCGTCGAGCAACTGCGTGAGCCGTTGCGCAAGCGCGGCTTTCTGCGTGGCGGTCGCGCGCGGATCGAACGCATCGGGCGCGAGCGTCGACAGCAGGAAGTGCTGGTTCGCGCCGAACGGGCCGCGCCCGAGCGGCATCTCGTCGAGCGGGCGGCCCGCGTCCGGCCGGTCGCGCAATTGCTCGGCGTCGTCGTACCAGCGCGCGTTGCCGTCGCGGATCGCGATGATGCCGCGGCGCGCGTGCAGCGATTCGGCGACCGGATGATCGGTCTCGTACACGTACACGTAGTGATCGCCGCGGATGGCCTTCAGCTCCAGCGCGCGCATCAGATGCAGCGTGTTCGCGCCGCTGAAGTCGATCGCGAGCTGTTCGCTGTCCGGGACGAGCTTCGGCGGCAGCAACGGACTGTCGGCGCCGTCGATCTCGGCGATCTTGCGGCGCACGCCGGGATCGGCCTTCGCGAGGCCGCGCTGCACACGCGTGCCGAGTTTCTGCATCGGCGGCTTCTCGTCGCCGAGCGCCTTGCGCATCGCGGCCGGCGCGAAGCCGCCGTAGCGCTTGACCGTGTCGTGCGCGACGTCCGTCACGACGAATCGCACGCCGCGCCGGCTGCCGGACAGATTGCGCGCGCGCCGGCGGAACGCGGCGCCGAGATCGCGCGGTGCGATCGTCGCGTCGCCGAGCGAGGTCGACTCGTGATAGGTCCAGTCGTGCGCGGCGTTGCGCGTCGCGTAGCCGAGCACCTTGCCGGTTTCCTTGTCGATCGCGTAAAGGGTCGCGCCGTCGCCGGCCGCCTTCGCCGCCTGCTTCGGCCGGCGAAAACGCGGCGCGTCGGCGAGCGATTTCAGCGTCGTGACGACGCTCGCGTCGGGCGTCGCCGCCGCCTGTTCGGCTTCCCAGGTGCGGCCGTCGCTGCGCGCGGTGATCCGCGCGGCGCCGCCGTACTCGCGCAATTGCGCGAGCGACACGGGCGACACGTAGAAATCGACGTCCGCCCGTTGCGCGCCACCGTTGTCCTTCAGCGCGCGATAGACCGCGTCCGGGATCGGCGCGGCCGGATCGGCGGACGCCTTGTCGACGAACGTACCGTTGCCGTCGGTGCGCATGCTCGCGACGAACTTCGGCTGCGCATGGCGCGCCTCGACGGACGCGTCCGGCCGCGGTTCATGCTCGGCGATCAGCACGTGCGCATTCGTGCCGAACGCCTCCTTCATCTGCTGGAGCGACGCGAGCTGCGAACCGTCGATGCGGACCAGGTCGCGCTTGCCGTGCGACGCGAGGTGATCGAGCGCATGCCGGCGGCTCGCGGCGTCCGCCGTCGCGGCGGCGGCCGGCACGTTCGACGCCGGCTGCGGTGCCGGCGCCGGCATCTCGCGCGGCACGCCGCGCGCATGCATCGCGTCGGCCTGGTTCGCGTAGTACGCGCGATAGTTCATGTGGCCCGGCACGGACGGCGCGGCATCGCCGAAGGCGGCCGCGAGCCGGCGCAGCCCGGCTTCGTCACCGGGCATCACGTGGTCGGCTTCCCGTGCGATCGCGTCGGGCAGGCGGGCGTCCCGGGCGATGTCGATGCCGCCGTCGTCGAGGATTTCGCGGCGCACCGCGAACGCGTTCGCCTGCGCGCGCGCTTCGGCCATCAGCGCACTGTCGGTCAGCGCCTCCGGCGACGAGCGATCGAGCGCGAGGCGGCGCGTGATCGTCTCGACCGCGTGCTGCGCTTCGTGGGCGAGCGTATAGACGAGCGTGCCGGTGCCGTGGAACTGCCCGTCGAGCACGATCCGCTGCTTCGCGGTATCGATCCGGCTGCCGCGCCCGGGCCGGCCCACCACGATTTGCCAGCCGGCCTCGCCGGCCAGCGCGACCTGCTGGCGCAACAGGCTCGAGCGGTCGATCAGCGCATGAGCGGCCTTCGGCAGCGGCGCGCCGCCGAAACGCATGCGGATGCGCGTGATGACGGACGGCTTCTGCACGAATGCGTCGGGCGGCAGGTGTTCGGCGATGCCCGGATGCGCGAGCTCGATCGCGCCGCGCGCGATGCCGTCTTCGAGCGTCACGCGCAGCGCGCCGATCTCGCGGACGATGCCTTCGACGTTCAGCTTCGGCGCATCGGTCATGACCGTCGACGGGTCGCTCAGGTAGAAGTCGCCGTGCGCGTCGAACACGCCTTCGAAGTCGTAGTACAGGCGGTGCCGCGTGGTGATGTCGCGCGCACGGTCGAGCTGCGCGAATGCGTCGCGGGTGACGCGCGCCGGCAGCACGCCGGCCATCACGTCGTGGCTGCTCAGCGACGCGAACGGCGCGTACATCACGGCCACGCGATCGAAGGCCGCGAACGGGCCGCCGACCGTGAGCGTGCGCAGCCCGTGCGCGCGCAGCGCCGCGAGGCCTTCCTGTTCGAGGCGGATCGATTCGATGTGACCGAGGATCGCGCGATTGTCGGTGCCCAGGTAGAGGCCGATCGCATTGCGGCGGCCGAGCTCGAACACGGTCTTCTCGATGCCGGCGCCGGTTGCCGCGCCGGTGAAGCGCTCGACCGGCACGCGGGCGGCCGGATCGCCGCTGACGTGGACGCCGTTGCCGTCCACCTCGAGCGCGCCGAGGTCCGGGCGCAGGTGCGGCGCCGGATCGTAACGCAGCCACGCGTTCGTATGGCCGAGCCGTGCCTCGGCACCGAGCCCGACCGCGATCGTCGGCGGGGCGTAGACGGGGCGCTGCCAGACGTTCGCGAGCCACGCGGCGGCGTCGCGGCCGTTGCGTGCCGAGAGGATCACCGACGAGCCGGGCAGGCCGAGCACCGAGCGGTGCGCGAGCGTGACCTCGACCGGCGTGTATGGCCGGCCGTCCGGATCGACGAGGCGGCCTTGCGCGTCGGTGACGCCATGCACGATCACGATGCGGCCGTCGCGGTCGTAGGACAGCGGGCCCGAGCGGTCGAGCGTCAGTGCGTCGACGCCGGCTACCGGCTTGCCGTCGAACGGCGACGCCTTCACCGGACGGGCGCGCGACCATGCCGTTTCCTCGGCGAGCGTGGCGGCCGTGTCGCGCGGCGCCGGCATCGTGACCCCGGTACGCCGCGCGGCCTGCGCGTGGCGCCGATACAGCTCGCCGTAGGTCACGCCGCCGTCGAGCGACGTCGGGCTGTGCTCGAACGCGTCGGCGAGGCGCGCGAGCGAGGCGGCGTCGCCGGGCCGCGCGCGGCCGTATTCGTTGGCGATCGCCTCGGGCAGCGCGACGTGGCGGCCGATGTCGATGCCGAGATTCGCCCGGATCTCGTCGCGCACCGCGAACGCGTTGACCTGCGCGCGCGCCTCGGCGAGCAGCGCGCTACGCACGTAACCCTGCGTCGAGCCGTAGTCGAGCCCGAGCGTGCCGGTCGCGGCCTCGAGCGCGTGGCGGGCTTCGTGCGCGAGCACGTAGACCATCGATCCGGTCGACCGCAGGCCGCCGTCGATCGTGACGCGGCGCCGCCGCGTATCGATCTTGCTGCCGCCGCCGGGCTTGCCGCGCACGACTTTCCAGCCGGCGTCGGTGCCGAGCCGAAGCTGCTGAGACAGCAGGCTCGACGCGTCGATCAGCCGGTACGCTTCCTTCGGCAGCGGGGCGCCGCCGAAGCGCATCCGCACGCGCGTGATGACCGACGGTTTTTGCACGAACGCATCGGGCGGCGGCGTTTCGGCGAGCCGCGGATGCGCGAGTTCGATGTTGCCGCGCTCGAGGCCTTGCGTCAGCGCGCGCTCGATTACCGCGAGCCGCTGCAGCGCGGTGAAGTGCTCGCCCGCGCCCGTGCCGATCGGGCCGGGGTCGCTCAGCAGGAAATCGCCGCCGCGCGTGAAGAGGCCTTGCAGGTCGAAGCCGATGCCCGTGCGTTCGACGACTTCGCGAATCTGCCGGATATGCTCGAGCGCCGCGCGCGACACCACGCGCGGCAGCGCGCCCGTCTCGAAGCCGTAGCTGTGGAACACGCCCAGCGGCCGGTACAGCACGGCGACGCGGTTCAGCGCGGAGAACGGACCGTGCATCGTCACGGTCTTCAGGTCGTACGCGGCGAGATCGTCGAGTGCGATGCTCTCGTCGATCGCCGCTTCGATCTGGCGGGCTTCCGACGTATGCGGGCCGTGGTCGTAAACCGCGAGCGCGGCATCGTGGCCGAGCGCGAACACGGTTTTCTCGCCGCCGGCGCCGAGCAGTTCGCCGACGTGACGCTCGACGTCGATCCGCGCGGCCGGATTGCCCTCGACGTGCACGCCTTCGGCGTCGGCCGCCAGCGGCCCGAGATCGTGCGGTGCCGCGGGCGCCGGGTCGTAGCGGCGGAACACGCCGGTGTCGAGCAGCGCCGCGCGTTCGCCGACCGCGTGTGGGGGCGGCGCATACACCGGCCGCTGCCACAGGTTCGCGAGCTGCGCGGCAGCCGCATCGCCGCCGTGCTTCGCCGACAGCACGATCGAATAGCCGTCCTTGATCAGGAACGACGGCGCCTGGTCGAGCGCGTATTCATGCACGCTGGCCGGTTGTCCATCCGCGAGCAGCGTGCCGTCCGGCAACGTGTCGGCATGCAGCATCAGCACGCCTTCGTCCTGCAGCATCGTGAAGTGGCGGCTGCGCGCTGCTTGGAGGTCGGCCGCGGCAGGCACGGGCCCGTCGCCGAACGGCGACGCATAGTCGGCATGCGCGCGGCTCCAGGCGACGCGTTCGTCGAAGCTGCGCACGCCGCGCGGCGCGTCGGCGGTCTCGTGCGTTTGCGGCGCGGGCATCCGGCGCGGGATGCCGCCGCGGCGCTTCTGGCGCGACCATACGTCGTCGTAGAAGTCGCGGTAGGTCTCGCCGTCGCGGCCCGATACGGGCGCATCCGCGAATGCGTCGACGAGGCGTCCGACCGTGCCCGCGTAGTCGTGCGACGGCGCGCGCCACGCGGCGCCTTCGCGCTCGATCGCGTCGGGCAGGCGCACATGCGCGGCAATGTCGCCGCCGCCCGCGAGCTTGATTTCGTAGCGTGCCTCGAACGCGTTGATCTGCGCGCGCGCCTCGGCTTCGAGCGCCTTGCGCGTGAAGCGGCTGCGGTTGCCGTAGTCGAGATTCAGCACACCGGCCATCGCCTCGACCGCATGGCGCGCTTCGTGCGCGAGCGTATATGTGATGCTGCCCGGATGCTGGAGCGCGCCATCGATCGTCACGCGGCGCTTGCGCGGGTCGATGCGGCTGCCGCCGCCGCGCTTGCCGAGCGTCACGCGCCAGCCGGCGTCCTGCAGCATGCGCAGTTGGGTGGCGAGCGTGCCCGACTGCATCGCGAGCGCCTGTGCGGCTTCGGGCAGCGCCGCGCCGCCGAAGCGCATCTGCATCCGCGTGACCCAGCCCGGCTTCGATGCGCCGGGGTCGGGCGGGGCGGTCTCGGTCGTTTCGGGGTGCGCGGCGGCGAGGCCGATGTCGTCGTTCGCCGCGGCGCGACGTTCGCCGCCGGTCGGTGCGGGAGCGGTCGGGTCGCCCGCGTCGTCGATCGCGCGCGTGCCGCGGTCGGCCGCGGCCGTTTCCCGCTCCGCGTTCCGCTCGGGCGCACCGGGGCGTTCCGGCCTGACGAGCACGAGCACGCGGTTCGGCGCGCTGAACACGCCGTCGAGCGCCTTGACCGGCTCGGGCGGCGCGGCCGTACGGGGCATCGCCGGTTCGTTCGGGCCGCGCTTGCCGGCCAGCACGATCACCGTGTCGTCGCCGGCAGCCGGGCGGGGCGATGCCGGTGGCGTTTCGTCGGCCGCGGCCGCGCCCGGCAAGCCGGTTTCGGCTGCCGGGGTTTCCGGCGCGGGATCGAAACGCAGCACGCGTGCGTCGGCGCGCAGCTGGCCGTCGGCGCCGAACGCGTCGGGTGCGGCGGCGTAGACGGGCTTCTGCCAGCGGTTCGCGAGTTCGGGCGCCAGTGCCGCGTCATGTTCGCCCGCGACGACGATCACCGGCTCGTCGAGATCCTGCGGGCGCAACGCGGACGGCCGTGCGCCAGGCGCGTCCTGCGCGGTACGGTCGCGCACGACATAGACGGTGCGGTCGCCGACCTCTAGCGGTTCGGCGCTCGGCCCGCGCGGGACCGCGACGCCGGCCGGATCGCGCGCGGCCGCCCGGGCGGCCGGCGCTTCGTCCGTCAGGTCGACGATTTTCACGTTGACGCGCGGCGGCGAGCCATCCGTCTTCGTTCGCGTGCCGCCGCCGGCGGGTTCCTCGAGGTCGGCGGGCCGCGTGCGCAACGCCTGCGCGTCCTCGCTGCGCCGGTCGTTGCGCGCGGCCGACGTGCGGTCCAGTTCGGTTTCGTCGTGCTGCTGATCGATGCGCGCGCGTTCCTGGCTCGCGCGCTGCGTGCTGCGGGCGTTGTTCGCCGTGCTGGCCGTTTCGCTTTCGGCGGCCGTCTGCGCGAGGCTGCGCGGCGCCTGCGTGTCGGCGCCGCTTGCCTGCCGGATCGCTTCGCTCGTCTGCGCAAGGGTGTGATCGAGCAGTTCGAGCCGCGTCTTCGGGACGACGTTCGGCGTCGTGGTCATCTCGCCGTCCGGGCCGAACGACAGGCGCTCGCCGGTTCCCGTCACGTCGTCGATGCGCGTGCCGTTGGTCCATTCCTTCGGCGAGGCCGACACGACGGACAGCGTGCCGTCCTCGCCGAGCACCACCGATTTGCCGGGCGGCATCTGCTTGCTGGACGTCTTGTCGAGCACGCGGATCGGTTGGTTGTCGTAGGTCAGGATCTTGTCGCCGACCATCAGCATGCCGTCGGGCGACACCTTCACGGCTTCCCCGTCGAGCGTCGCCCGGGTGCGGCCGTAGGCGAGCGACGACACGTCGCCCTTGTTCAGGATCCGGCCGAGCATCTGGCTGTCGACCGTGACGGTGTCGCCGTCGGCCCCGCGGATCGGCACCGGCCGGCCGGTGTGCGTGCGCACCGACGTCACCGCGCGTTCCTTCAGGCCGCCGGCGGCCATCAGCGCGACGTTGGTGATCCCGGACTTGAGCTGCTCGCCGGCCGCCTTCGTGTCGCCCTTGACGAAATAGTCGTAGCCCGCTTCGCCGAACGCCTCGACCGCGCCGCCCACGCCCGTCACGACCGCGGTGGCGCGCGCGCCGGTGGTAAGCACCGATGCGACCTTCGGCGTGCGCGTGAGCGCCGTGACCGCGCGCGTGAACAGCTTGCTGCCGGCGAGCTTCGCGGCGCCCGCCGCGCCCATCGGCACGAGGTTGATGAAGTCGGCCCGCGCGCCCGCGTCGGTAAACGGATTGAGACTGCGCCCGTGGTCGGCGCGGTTGGCCAGATCGAGGCCCGCGCTCGTCATCGTCGCGCCGATCGCCGTGTACATCATCCCCGCGCCGAGGATGTTCAGCGGCACGCCGACGATCGCGCCGATGCCGGTGCCGTCGAGCAGCGTGCCGAGACCTTCGAGCGCCATCCCGCCGACCATCATGCCGATGTTCAGGCCCGTGCTGGTCAGCGTGTTCAGGAAACTGTCGAAGCCGCTTTCGTGATGCGCGGCCTTCGACACGAGCTGCAGCGAGCCGTCCGCGTTGTGACCGGTCGCGATGTCGACGGTGCCGTCCTTCGACAGCTCGTTGTTGTCGATGTAGTCGTTGATGTCGTTGTAGGTGCTCGCCGTCTCGTCGACGTACTGCGTGCCGTCCTTGCCGCTGACCTTGAACAGCGCGCTGGTGGTCATGCCGGCATCCTTGGCGGCGTAGACCATCGGCAGCACGTTGACCTGCGTCGTCGCGCCGCCGCCGATCGACAGCAGCTTGTCGCGCACGCTGTTGATCGTCGACAGCTTGTCCTTGTCGGTGTAGCGCGCGACGTCGTCTTTCGTCGGCGATACGGGATCCGAGCCATCGCTCGACGATGCCGTGTTCGGCACGTCGGGCTGCATGCCGAGCGCGACGCCGATCAGGTTGCGCTGCTCGTTGTCGGTCAGCTTGCCGAACGCGATCGTATCGCCGTTCTGCGTGCTCGCGCTCGCCGCGTCGAGCAGCGAGTTCGACAGCTCGCCGCGGTGCGCCTCGTAGAAGTCGTGCAGCGCCTTCTTGTAGTCGTTGCCGGCGTCAGAGTCGGGCGCCGCATAGCGCAGCCGCTCGTCGAGTCCCGCGTCGAATTGATCCATCAACACCTGCTGATGCGACGTCTCGCTCAGCAGTTGCAGACGTTGCACCGCATTGTCGGCCTGCGTGACGGCCGCCTTCGCCTTGTCGAGCGGGTCCTGGTACAGGTTGGGCCGCGGCATCGACGGCGCCGGGATCATGTCGTCGCCCGCGACGGTGCGAAAACGCATCGGCGGCGGATTCGCGGCTGCCCAGTCGTCGTACTGCTTCTGCACCGACGCGAGCGTGCTCTTCGCCTGCGTCTGCTGGATGCGCGCCTGCGACAGCGCGAGCTGGGTCGCGCGCTCGTTGACCGAATCCGACATGCGGCCGTCGGCCGCGCGGATCGCGCCCGCGACGGTCTGCATGCGCTTCACGTCGAGCATCGTCGGGCCGGCCTGCGCGGCGGACGGGCCCGACGACTGCGGCAGCAGGAACGGGCTGTCGAGCAGCGGCGACGCGGGCAGCGACGCTGCGCCGTTGGACCCGGGCAACGTCGGCGGGGCCAGCGGCGATGCGCTCGGCAGCGTTGGCGTGCCGGCGGGAGCGGCCGACGTCGCCGTCGACAACGACGATGCGGGCAGCCCCGGCAGGCCGTTCGCGGTCGACAGCGACGGCGTCAGCAGCGGCGGTTGAAGCCTCGGCTTCGTGAATATCGATTGCGCGTTCACCTGCGCCTTGATCTGCGATGCCTGATCGTCGTACTGCTGCGCGAGCGTCGCACCGTACGCGACGACGAAACCGTCGTGCGCGATGCTTGCCTGCTGCTTCGCCTGATCGAGCTTCGCATACGCATCGCCGAGGTCCATATCGACCTGCGGATCCTTGATCATCGCGTGCGGATTGTCCTTGTGCCACGCGTTGGATGCGTCCAGCTTCTTCGTATAGTCGGCCTGCAGCGCGTCGACCTGCCGCTGCGCGGACAGCATCTGCAGATAACCGCCGCTCGTGTTCGCGGCCGTCTGCGCGCGGGCGAGCGCGGTCTTCGCGTCCGACACCGCATTCGCGACGACCACCGTCGGTCCTTCCTTGCCGCTGGCCGAATCGTAGCGCTGCTGCGCGTTCGTGAGCGCCAGGCTGTCGTTGGCCGCGCCGTACGCGGCGTTCGCGTAGTTCGCATCCTTCGCGGCGGACGTGACCGCCTGCTGCGCGGCATCCTGCGAAGCGGGGGCATCGGGCATCGTGACCTGCAGTTCCAGCGGCTGCAGCGCATCGTTCAGCCGCCCGACGCCCGCATCGAGCGCGGCCTTGTAGTCCGGATCGGCGAGGTACGACTGGAACTGCGTATACGCGAGGTTGGAATTCGCGACGTCCGCGAAGTATTTCGACGCGCCCACGGCCGCCTTCGCGCTGGCGGTCTGCCAGTCGTCGTAGAGCCGGATCTGCAGCGGATTCTTGCAGTCGCCCGGCTGCGGTACCCAGTTCGGATCGTTCGCATGATCGGGGAAGGCGGCCAGCAGCGTCTTGAACTGCTGGTCGGCCGCGTGCTGCGCGTCGCCGGCGTCCGTCACCTTGCCGGAATCGTCGATCTTCATCCCGGCCGGCATGTCGGCGTTCGCCTGTTCGCCGTACAGGATCATGTAGCCGGCGTCGGTGGTCACGTTCAGCTCGCGCTGCGCGGTGTCGGCCGCCGTGCGCGCCTTCGCGTAGTCGGCCTGCGCGGTCTTGCGGTCGTCGGCCGTCGACTCGGGATCGCGGTTGACCAGGTGCAGCACGTTCTGCGCGCCCTGCAGCGTCTGCGATGCGTTGTCGTAGTTCGTCTGCGCGTCCTGGATCGCTTTCTGCACCGCGCGCGTCTTGTCGTTCTCGACGGTGATGTCGGGCGGCGGCGCCGTATATTGCGCGGCCATGTTCTGGATCAGCGACGTCGCGGACTGGATCTCGGCGTTGGTCGGCTTCGACGGATCGGTGGCCAGCGATGCGGTGACGGGAATCGGCGGGGCGACGCTCGGGCTCGCGGGCCCGGCGGCCGGATCGTCCTTTTTCGGCGGCGGAGGCGGCGGGGGCGGCGGTGCGACGACCGGATTCAGCGTTTCCGACAGGAAGCGCTGCCAGTTGACACCCAGTCCCACTCCGTCGATCAACAGCATGCTCGTCTCCGTTGAACCGCCCAATGCGCGGCACGCGCGGCGCCCTGCGCGCCGCGACGTGATCGTTCGAGTGTACGGACGCCCCCGGCGACGGGAACACCGCTATTTCGTAGCGGCAGGAAGGGGCCGACGCCCGGGCGCCGCGCGGGCTACGAGACGGACGCCGCGTGCGGCAGCCGTGCCGCGCGGCGTGGTTCGGACCCCTGAAAGCGACGCGCGTGCAGGGCGCCGCGCTTGCTCATGCGGTCACTGATCGAGACACCGCACGCACAGCCGCTTCGTCTGGCTCGCCGACAAGCCGTGGCACATCATCACGACCGGGCGCGCATGGCACGACGGCGGGTCGGCGGAGGCAGCCGGCAACGGCAGCCTGCGCGCGCGATCGGGCGGCGTGGTCGCGGCCGCGTCCATGCGTCGCTGCCGCGCCGGCGGCGGCACGTCACGCACCACCGGGATCGGTTCGACGCCGCCCTCGCGCGCGTTGCGCTGCGCGCTCGCGACGACGCGGCTCACGTAGCCGCTCGAGAAGCCGGTCGTGAAGTTGCCGCTGTAGTAGCACGACAGCGCCGCGCGCAGTGCGGCCTGCGTGGCGCGGCCGGTGCCCGACGAGCGCGCGAAGCATTCGGTCAGGATCGCGCCGCCGGCCTGCAGGTTGCGGCATGGCTCGAACATCGTCGTTTCGTCGAGCCCGTATTTCGCGAAGTTGCGCGCGTTCACCTGCGCGAGGCCGACGCTGTAGCTGTAACCGCGCGACGACAGTTCGCGCGCGGTCGCGCGCGCTTCGTCGAGCGACGCGGGCTGGCGCGTCAGGTGGCCGCCGACCACGCCGATCGCATACGGATTGAAGCCCGACTCGGTGCGCACCAGCGCGGCGAGCGTGTCGGGATCGACGTTCGGCGCGCAGGCGCGCGCGAGTCGAGCGAAACCCGCGGCAGCGCCGGCCGCCCGCGCGTCACGCGGCTGCAGGCCCGCCAGCGCGAGCACGGCCAGCGCGCACAGGCACGCCGCCGCGATTCGCAGGCCGCGCGCGTTCATCCCGCACCCGCCACGCGGTACGACATCACGAGCCCGTGCACGAGCAGCGACCAGCCGTCGAGCGCGACGAACAGCAGCAGCTTGAACGGCACCGAGATCGTCGTCGGCGAGATCATCTGCATCCCGAGCGCGAGCAGGATGTTCGCGACCAGCAGGTCGACGACGATGAACACGATGTAGATCACGAAACCGATCTGGAACGCCTTCGTCAGCTCGGCGAGCGTGAAGCTCGGCACCAGCACGAGCAGGTCGTCGTCCTTGATGCCGTCGGCGCGGTGCTTCGGCCAGACCGACGTCGCGGTGCGCACGAAGAACTCGCGGTCGCGCTGCCGCGTGTGCGACACGAGGAATTCCTTGATCGGCGGCAGCGCGGCATCGGCGAGCGCGCCGACGTCGGCCGTCGACAGCTGCCCCGACGCGTCGAAGTGGCGCGCCTGCAGCGCATCGCGGATCGACATCCCGACGGGCGCCATGATGAACAGCGACAGGATCAGCGCGATGCCGTTCAGCACGAGGTTCGGCGGCACCTGCTGGATGCCGAGCGCGGAGCGCAGCAGGCCGAGCACGACCACGAGCTTCGTGTAGCTCGTCACCATCAGCGCCGCGAACGGCGCGATGCCGAGCGCGGCGATCACCGCGATCAGCGCGACCGGGTTCGGCAGGTTGCCCATCGTTCAGCGCTCGCGCGGCGCGGGTTGCGTCAGCGTGACGACGCGCACGCCGAGTTTCTGGCCGACCGCGATCAGGTGGCCGGTGCCGATCAGCATCCCGTTCGCGACGAGATGGATCACGCTCTGGTTGATCCCTTGCTGCAGCTCGATCACGGCGCCCGGCTGCAGCGCGCTCAGCTCGCCGAGCGGCATCGACGCGGGCGGCAGCTCGAAGCGCAGGTCGACCGCGAGGCCGTCGAGCGTGCGCGGCGCATCGGCGGATGGCGCATCGTGTGTCGTGACGGGCGCGTGGTCGGTGCGGGTCGGTTCCAAAGGCATCTCCCTGATTCGTTCGACGGTCAGCCGGTTGCCCGACGGCCGTCCGGTGATCTCCCACGCCGGCGCGGCCGGCAGCCGCGCGACGCACAGCAGGTTCTGCTCGTGCGCCTGCCAGCGTTCGATCGCGATGATGTCGCCGCCGACGACGTCGGCCAGTTCGGCCGTCGTCAGCTCGGTGCGGCCGATCTCGAACACGAGCGGCACGGGCAGGTTCGCGTAGGCCGCGCGCGCATCGGCGAGCGCGGCCGGCGCGGTCGCGAAGAACACGGCCAGTGCATCCGGCACGTCGAACAGCAGCGCGCCATGGCAACGCCACGCGGCATCGGCGCGCCGCAGCTCGAAGCGCAGCGCGGCCGGCGCCGCACGCCAGGCCGGCACGCGCTCGGGCGGCGGCAGCAGCTCCACGCGCTGCCGCGTCGCGGCCTGCAGCACGGCCGCGAGCGGCGCGCCCAGGTCGGCGAGCAGCGCCGCGCGAATCACGGCCGGCACGGCCGGATCGGCTGCGTCGCCGAGCCATTCCGTTTCCGCGACCGGATCGATCCACAGCGTGCCGGTGGCCGGGCCGATGACGAAGCGGTACGCGTGCGCATCGGCGGCCGGCTCCGCGTCGACGCGCCAGCGCACCTCGTACGCGTGCTCGCCGAGCGTGACCGGGACGGCGCCCGTCGCGCCGTACGCGTGCGACAGCCCGCGCGCGGCGGCGGCGGACAGGCGCGGCAGGTACGGCGACGCGTCGAGCGCGACCGCCGCCGGCGCAGCGGCGGGGGGCGCGGAAGCGGCGGGCATCGCCCGGCTCGCGGCGTCGCCGGCGTCGGCATTCGTCAGGAACTGCGCAGGCACGGCGGGATCGGGGCGGATTCGGCGTTGATTCGACGGGTTGTTCCGGGGCCGGCGGCGCCGTAGGGCGCGCGGCTGCTGCGTCGATTGTAGGGACGGCCATGGCCGCGTGCCGGGCCGGAATCCGTAGTCGCACGCATCGTGCGGCGATCGAGCTAGCGGGGTGCTACGAAGCGTGATGAAGCCGGGCAGGCGGCGGCCGGCGCCCAAAAGCAACCGCCGCCCGGAGGCGGCGGTCGGGTCGCGACTGGCTGGCGGGCCGGAGGGCGTGCAGGCCGGATCCGGCTGGCAGGCCGCGAGGCGCTGCGGCTGGGCGCAGCGCGGTGGGGGGGACGTGGCCGCTGCGCCGCGAGCAGGCGGCGCGCGGGGGCAGCGTCACGCGTAGTCGGCGGCCATCGCCGGTTGCGGCGCGGCACGCAGGACCGGCGCGGCATCGTGGCGCTCGACGTGCGTCATGGCCGCACCGAACAGCACCAGGCGATAGCCGACCGCGTAGATCGGGATGATCCGCAGGTTCTTGTCGTGTTCGAGCTGCAGCTTCGAACGGATCCGCGAGATATGGGTGTCGAGCGTGCGCGACGACACGCCGAGCTCGCGGCCCCACACGGCTTCCTGGATTGCCTGCCGCGGCACGATCTTGTTCATGTTGTCGAGCAGGAATTCGACGACGTCGAATTCGCGCGGCGTCACGTCAACGACCTTGTTGTCGATTTCGATCGTGCGGCGCACGAAGTTGATTTTTATGTTGTCGATGTACAGGTATTTGCAATCCATGGTGGCCCTCACATGTCCATTAAGGAGTGTTTGCGGGTCCTGTGCTGCAACTTTCGGGCCAGGCAGAGGATTATCGAGCGCCGACTGGCGGCGGCACGGCTGCGCGCGGCCCGGCAGCCTTGAATTTAAAAGAATTTTTAACGGGAGAGGCGAGGCGGACACTGAAGGGGTCCGAGCATCATTGAAGGATTGTTACGTAGCATCGGGTGGGGATGTTACGGGTGACGGGCGTTACGTCTGACGTAACGCGAGGGGCGGCTGGATGGAGACCGGCCACGGAGGCGTTTCGCCCCGTGGCCGGTGCGCCTGCACATCAGGCCTTCGCGCCCTCCGCCGCATCGAACGGCAGCACGTAGTGCCGCTTGCCCGTCGCCGCGAAGATCGCGTTCGCCACGGCCGGGCCGACCGGCGCGACGCCCGGCTCGCCGACGCCGGTCGGCGCCTCGGCCGACGGCACGATATGCACTTCGACCTTCGGCATCTCGGCCATCCGCAGCACCTGGTAGCCGTCGAAGTTGCGCTGCTCGACCTGGCCGTCCTTCAGCGTGATCGCGCTGTGCATCGCCGCGCCGAGCCCGAAGCCGATGCCGCCCTCCATCTGCGCGGCGACGATGTCGGGATTGATCGCGATCCCGCAATCGACCGCGCACACCACGCGCTCGACCTTCACCTTGCCGTCCGCGTCGACCGACACCTCGGCGACCTGCGCGACATAGCTCTTGAACGCCTCGGCGACCGCGATCCCGCGCCCACGGCCCTTCGGCAGCGGCTTGGCCGGATCCCAGCCGGCCTTCTGCGCGGCGAGATCCAGTACCGCGCGCATCCGCGGTTCCTTCTCGAGCAGGTCGCGGCGGAACGCGTACGGATCCTTGCCCGCCGTGTGCGCGGCTTCGTCGATGAACGCCTCCACCGCGTAGGCCGTGTGCGAGCTGCCGACCACGCGCCACCACAGCACCGGCACGCCGGTCTTCGCGGTGGTGAGCTCGACCGACACGTTCGGCACCGCGTACGGCAGGTTCGCCGCACCCTCGACCGACGTCGCGTCGACGCCGTTCTTGACCATGAACGCTTCGAACGGCGTGCCGGCGAGGATCGACTGGCCGACGATCCGGTGGCGCCAGCCGACCAGCTTGCCGTCCGCGGTCAGGCCCGCGTCGAGCTTGTGGAAGTACATCGGGCGGTACAAGCCGCCCTGGATGTCGTCCTCGCGCGTCCACTGCAGCTTGACGGGCTTGCCGTCCGCGCCGAGCGCCTTCGCGATCGACACGGCCTCGACCACATAGTCCGACCACGCGTTCGCGCGCCGGCCGAAGCTGCCGCCCGCATACAGCGTGTGGATCTGCACCTGTTCGGGTTTCAGCCCCGCCGTCCTGGCCGCGTTGGCCTGGTCGACGGTCTGGAACTGGTCGCCGGCCCAGATTTCGCAGCTGTTCGCCGTCAGCTTGACGACCGCGTCGAGCGGCTCCATCGGCGCGTGCGCGAGATACGGGAATTCGTACGACGCGCTGATCTTGCGCGCCGCGCCCGCGATCGCCGCGTCGGCGTCGCCGTCCTTGCGCGCCGACGTGCCGGGCTTGTCGGCGAGCTGCCGGTATTCGCGCATGATCTCGCCGGACCCGCGTTTTTCCGCGTGCGCGTCGTCCCACTCGACCTTCAGCGCGTCACGGCCCTGTTTCGCGGCCCAGAAGCCGTTCGCGACGACTGCCACGCCGCCCGGCACCTGCACGACCGACACGACGCCCGGCACGGCCTTCGCGGCCGTCGCGTCGAACGATTTCACCGTGGCGCCGAAGCGCGGCGGGCGCTGCAGCAGCGCGACGCGCATGCCGGGGAAGGTCGTATCGAGCGTGAAATGCGCGGTGCCGTTCGATTTCGCCGACGCGTCGACGCGCGGGATCCGGTGCCCGATCAGCTTGAAATCGGCGGGCTGCTTCAACGTGACCTTGTCGGGCACGGGCAGCTTCGACGCATCGGCGACGAGCGTGCCGTACGGCGCCGTCTTGCCGCTCTTCGCGTGCGTGACGACGCCATTGGCGGTCGTCAGCTCGCTGGCCGGCACCTTCCAGCGGGCCGCGGCGGCCGACACCAGCATCGCGCGCGCCTTGCCGCCCGCTTCGCGCAGCTGCTGCCACGAGTTCGCCATCGCCGAGCTGCCGCCGGTGCCCTGCATCGTGCCGAACGCGAGGTTCGCGTAGCGCTTCGCATCGGCCGGCGCGCTTTCGACGCGCACGTTCGACCAGTTCGCGTCGAGCTCCTCGGCGACGATCGTCGCGATGCCCGTATACGCGCCCTGGCCCATTTCGACGTGCTTCGCGATGACCGTGACGGTGCCGTCGGGCGTGATGCGCAGGAATGCGTTCGGCGCGAAACCGGCTTCGGGCGCGGTCGCGGCGAGCGCGCGGCGGCCGAAGCCGGTGAAGTCGAAGCCGATGGTCAGGCTGACCGCGGCCGCGGCCCCCGCGGTCTTCAGGAACGTGCGGCGCGACGGACGCACGGAGCCGGTGTTGTCGAGTTCGATCGTCATGGTCAGGCTCCCAGCGTCGCGGCTGCGTCGTGGATCGCGGCCCGGATGCGGGCGTAGGTCGCGCAGCGGCACAGGTTGCCGTTCATCGCGGCATCGATGTCCGCGTCGGTCGGCTTCGGGTTCTGTTCCAGCAGCGCGGTGGCCGACATGATCTGGCCGGACTGGCAGTAGCCGCATTGCGGCACCTGCAGCTTGACCCAGGCGGCCTGCACGGCGTGCGCGGGCTTGCTCTGCAGGCCCTCGATCGTCGTGATGTGCTTGCCCGCGATGCCGGCGAGCGGCAGCACGCACGAGCGGACGGCCTGGCCTTCGAGATGCACGGTGCACGCGCCGCACTGCGCCATGCCGCAGCCGAACTTCGTGCCGGTCAGTCCCGCGTGTTCGCGAATCGCCCAGAGGACGGGCATCGACGGATCGGCGTCGAGCGTGACGTTCTTGCCGTTCAGGACAAACGAGGTAGGCATTTTTATGTCTCCATGGGGAAAACCCGCCATACGGGCAGGTTAGCCGGGAGTGTGCGCGAGCCGCCGCTTTTTGCGTCTACCCAATCCTGCAAATTTATTGAACAATCCTGCAAATCCCCGGCACGCGGCGGGCCGTTTCGCTATGCTCCCGCGACACGGGAAATCATTCGAGGATGCGTCATGGACATGACCGATATCGTGGCGTCGCGCGAATCCGGGCGGCGCGAGCTGGCATCGCTGATTGGCCGTTTCGCACCGGCCGACGGCTCGCATTCGACGGCCGTGCCGGGCTTGATGCTGCATCGGCACACGCGTCCGGTCGATCTCGGCTGCGGCGTGTCGCGGGCCGCGCTGGTGATCGCCGCGCAGGGCGCGAAGCGCGTGATCGTGGCCGGTCACGCTTACGAATACGACACGCACAATTGCCTGATTACGTCGATCGACTTGCCGATCCTCTCGCGCGTGACGCGCGCGTCGCCGGAGGCGCCGTACCTGTGCCTGTCGCTGACGCTCGATCCGCAGCGCATCGTCGAGCTGGCGGCCGAGATGCGGCTGCCCGAGCCCGATGCGGGCCCGGAAGGCGAGGGGATCGCGCTCGCCGAACTGACGCCGCCGCTGCTCGACGCCGCGCTGCGACTGTTGCGCCTGCTCGATACGCCTGCCGACATTCCGGTCGTCGCACCGTTGATCGAAAAGGAAGTGCTGTACCGGCTGATGACGAGCGGGCAGGGCACGCGGCTGCGACACATGGCCATCGCGGGCAGCCAGACGCACCGGATCGCGCGCGCGATCGAATGGATCCGCGATCACTTCGCGGAGCCGATGCGCGTCGAGTCGCTCGCGCAGGCGGTCAACATGAGCGTGTCGTCGCTGCACCATCATTTCAAGCACGTGACGACGCTGAGCCCGCTGCAGTACCAGAAGCAGTTGCGGCTGCACGAAGCGCGGCGGCTGTTGCTGCGGCAGGGCGGCGACGTCGGGTCGGTCGCCGCCGTCGTCGGCTACGAAAGCGCATCGCAGTTCAGCCGCGAATACAGCCGGCTGTTCGGCGCGCCGCCGATGCGCGACGTCGTGCACCTGCGGAAGAAGGAATTGCTCGGCTGAGGTGCCGCCGGCACCGGCCGGCACGCGTCTCGGGCGGTGCGCGGTCATTCATCGCCGTCTCCTTCGTCGAGCATCTCGAGGAACCACAGGTCGATCTGCCCGACGGCGTCGCGCACGCGCTCCATCCCGCTGCACGGGTGCCGTTTCGGCAAGCGCCGGTCCGCCTGTTCCGATGTCGACGAAGCGCCGCGACAGGCGCTCCGGTTTCGCTGACAACCCCGTTGATGCTTGAATGGCGCAAGCGCCGATCGATCGGTGGTGATCTTCATCGCCGTTTCCCCGACACGCAGGTTGCGAGCGGGCCGCCGCCGGTGCTCCGTGTGCCGTGGCGTGCCGCTCGGTGAGAGCCGGACATCAGGCAATCGGCATGCCACGGACGACACGCCGCCGCCGGGCGCGGGCACGGCCATGCCTTCGCCGATCGACAGGCGTGCAGGCGTTTCACGCGTGAATCGTGGGGACAGGCGAATGAGCCGGGCGAGCGCCGGATCAATGCGATTCGATACGATGAAACGCTCGATAAATCAGGCTTTTACGAGATTGTTAACGTAAGGCGCACGTTGAATCGGCATGTTTCATCGATGAGAATCGAGCGGATAAATGCTTGAAAACGTTTCTCGAATGTGTCGCATCCTCGGGGTGTATCCGGCGTGAAAGGTGGGTTGAGCCGGAATGAAAAATGGTGCTTGTGCTTTTGCCGGCATTCCATGTTTACATTTGTTTTAATTATTACGCCGGTAACGGTCGCGATGGCAACATTTTTCGTCGCGCGATCGTGTCGGTATTTTCACGAATGAATCAAATTCGTTTTGCCGAACCGGGGATAAGCAAGCCGAAGACGCATCGAAGGCCGTTGCGTCTGGCGCCGGGGCCGTACGCAGGGTGGATCGATTCTCGTTCGTTTTCGCACGGAAGCCGGGCCGCATACGCATCGAAGCGTCGTTCGTCAGTGGAAACACGGATGCCGCCCGGCGGGCGACGCGGCGCGCTTCTCAAGTTTGAAACACCCGTTCAACCTGCCGTCCGGCAACGCGCCGCGGGCCGGATTCGTCCGTCTAATCACGGGATTGCGTCATGAAGCGCAGCGATCGCGACGTGTGCCAAACCTTTGCCGCGATACATTCCTGAAACAAAAAACGACGTTTCCGGCGAAAAGCCGCGGCCTGGCGGCGGTTCGGCGCGCGCAACGAACGATGGCGCAACGCGTGGCACGCTGCTTGCGGTATTGGACGCATCGGCGGGCGGTCGACACGATGCAACAAAGATGTGGGGGCGACCAACTCGTCAGTGAGCAGTCGGGGAAACGGCGATGAAGACCATAAGCAGTAGTGTGATCCGCGCGTATTTTGCGCACCAATGGGGTAGTCGGAGAAATCGGGGTGTTGCTCACGACGCAGTGCCAGCGTCGCGGGTATTCCATCGCTTTCCCGGCGTCCGCGCCGGCCGCCTGCCGCGGCGGTTGTCGCGCCTCGTGACGAGCGGGCGACAGGGGTGCCCCCTTTCATTCAGTTCACCCGGATGGGTCAGGCTGTTCGTGCCGGACAGTGTGACGCCGTTTCGTCTTCAACCGTGCAGGGCGGTTTCGATCGCGCCGGGCCAGTACCGGCGCCGGCCGGATTAGATCGAACGCACGTCGGCCGGATTGTCCGGACGCCCTTTCTTCGCCAGCTCAGGGAGCAAACATGCCATCTGTCTGCAATGCGGCACCGTCGTCGCTCGGCTGACGAGCGCCATTTGAACGGCTGTCGTATTTTGCGGTGGTATATATTCGCGCATTTTTGATTTCGAAACGAATGCCAATGCCGGTATCCGTTTTCGACGGGGTATCGAAAATCGTGAGCCGGAGGATGCGCGCGTCATTCCGGTTGCGAAATTGGAGGTGTTTTTTTAAAAATATTCAATGGTCATAAAAATAATAGAAAACACCTACGCATAAATTTTGGACAAGCTGAAAACATAAAACTAGACTTCGGCTGTCAAAAATAGACAAAAAATTAAAATTAAGAGCCAGCACGAATTTCTTGATTTGATAGTAATCCTTATTTTTTAAGGATTGCTCGAGGCAGGAAGGTTGATGGCGTGCAGTCTTCCTTGCTCATTCTCTCCACGCCGTTATGGAGTCGACCATGAAGAAGCTTCTGATTGCAGCAGCAGTTCTGGCGGTTTCGGGTGCAGCGTTTGCAGGCAGCGGCACGGTGTCGAGCAGCAATTCGTCGAGCGGTGGCCAGACGATGGCCGGGGTCGTCGGGTTCGGCCACTTCTCCGCAACCGATTCGGGCTCGGCACTCGGCGCAGCCGGTGCAACGGCCGGTGGCGGCAGCAGCGGTTCGATCTCGTACACGAACCACACCCAAACGTCGACCGTCGGCGGCTTCGGCTTCGGCGGCGCACAGGCTGGTGGCAGCAGCGGCGCGAATGCCGGTTCGACCGGCTGGACGTATCACCACTAAGCCGCGGCGCGTAGCGTTCGTCATTGGCTGGCGGTACGGATGCCGGGTTCTGCCCCGCGAGGGCCAGCCCGGCTCCGCCACCGTCGAACTTCCTCACAGCAAGGAATTGCTATGAAAGCCAAAGTCATATTAGCGACAGCGCTCACCGTCCTATCGTCGGCCGCATTGGCAGCAGGTTCGTTCACGAACAACCAGACGCAATCCGTCGCAGCGGGTGTGTCCGGTTCGGTACTGGTCGGGTCCGGCAGCTATACGAGCAATTCGACATCGACGGCTGGTGCAAGCGCCGGCAGTACCGTGACACCCGCCGGTTCCGCCGGCACCGCATCCGCCTTCCACAACTCGACTTCGACGGCCAGCGGTTCGGGCACGAACGGAGGCGCGTTCGCGGCAGGCGGCGGTATCGGTGCCGCAGGCTCGTTCGCTGGAAACAGCAAAACGAACGAGAACGCGAATGCGCTGTCGGGAGGGGTGACCGCCACGATCGTACTCGGCGCGAACCACTACACGGCCACGGGTGCGAACGACAACGGCAACGCCAACGCGGGCGCCGCCGGGCTGACGGGCAGTGGTGGGTCGGGCGCGATCGCGGGTTCGAATCATTACAACTCGTCGACCGTGTGGAGTACCGGTCCGGCCGGTTCGCCGTCCGCATCGGGCGGAAGCCAGGGCAGTTCGAGCGCGACCGGGAGCAGTCATTAGTCAGGTGTGGGGGGGACCAGTTTCCCAGCGACGCTGGTCTCTTTTCCGCATTGTTGTCACGTAAGGAGTTGGCATGAAGCAGAACCTGATTGCCGCCGCTCTGATGTTCGCGTCTCTGACGGCGTATGGCGCTGACCGTGCTGCCGATGGTGGGCAATCGACTATGCAGACGTCAAACAATCCTGACCAGACAACCAAACCGTCAGAACAACAAACGCTTTCGTCGGGCAATGCCATCGGCGGACCGGATGCCCAGCAGTGGCAGGGCGTGTCGGCCGGCTCGTGGTCCCAGCTGGGCAGCGGCTGGAAGCAGTTCGGGGAAGCAGCGAAAACTGAAGGCATTCAGGGGAATTAGTACGGTTGCCTGGGTCGGAGGTCAAACCTCGTCCGGAGAGTGAAATGAACAGCAACAGGATCAAGGTGGCATGCGCGGCGATGTTCGCGATGACCACGATCGGTGCCCACGCGCAAACTGCCGACTCGACGTCGAGCGCGCAGTCCTCGACGTCGTCGACGGCCGTCAGCCAGGGTGGCGGTTCGAGCATGAACACGAACACCACGAGCTCGCGCGGCGGCAATGCCACCAGCTCCAGCGGGGTGCGCAGCAGCGGCAATTCGAGCGTGAACGTCAACGTGACGATGCCGTCCAGCACCAGCGGCGGCACGAATGTGACGCCGCAGTCGCTGCAGTCGTCGGGCGCGCCCGGCACCAACCCGTACAACACCCAGACCTCGGAAAACGTCAACTACTCCGGTACGCAGACGATCAAGACGAACCCGTCGATCCAGGCGCCCGGCCTCACGACCACGCTGTCCGATACCTGCATGGGCTCGGTGAGCGTCGGTGTGTCGTTCCCGGGCTTCGGCGCGACGGGCGGCACGACGCTGGTCGACCAGGCCTGCGTCCGGCGTCTCGATGCGCGTGAATTCCGTGCGATGGGCCTGACCGATGTGGCGCTCGCGCTGCTGTGCCAGAGCGATGCGAACCGGCGCGCGGTGGAAGCGACCGGCCACCTGTGCCCGGGCACGACCGCGCCGCTCGCGCGTTCGAACGTGGCGCCGAGCGTGGAAGCGACCGTCGCGGACGACGTGAAGTATCGCGACCCGATCGTGCGCGACCGCATGGGCCTGCCGCCGCTTGGCTCGGCCGCGCCGGCATCCGCGCCGACGCGTCCGATCCAGACGACGTCGGTGCAGACAGCGCCTGTTTCGGTGCCGGTTCCGATTCCGGTGCCGGCGGTCGCGCCGGTCGCCGCCGCCCCGGCCGTCGCCGCGCCGGCAGTCGCCGCGGCCACCCCGGCCGTCGCGTCGCCCGCTGTTGCCGCGGCGCCGGCAGTGGCTGCACCGGCGGCAGCGGCGCCCGCGGTTGCTGCGGCACCTGCCGTCGCCGCCGCGCCTGCCGCCGCGGTCGTACCGGCAGCCGCGATGGCGGCCGTGCCGGCTGCGGCTGTCATCGCCGCGCCCGCGGTGGCTGACAAGGCATCGCAAGCGCCTGCCACGCCGGTCGCTGACACGAAGGCCGCCGAGCCCGCCCAGCCCGTGGCTGACACGAAGGCGCCGGAGCCCGCACAGCCCGTTGCCGACACGAAGGCCGCCGAGCCCGCCCAGCCGGTTGCCGACACGAAGGCGCCCGAACCCGTGCAGCCCGTCGCCGACAAGGCACCGGAGCCGATGCCGGCCGCCACCGACAACGCAGCGCAGGCCGCAGGCGAACCGGTTGCCGAACCGATGCCGGCCGCTGCCGTCGTCACGGCGCCGGCAGCCGATGCAAAGGCTGCCGAGCCGGCGCCGCAAGCGACTGTCGAAGCGCCCGCTCCGCAAGCCGCGCTGCCTGAGGCAGCAGCGCCGGCCGACATGCCGACTGCCGACGCGAAGGTGCCCGAAGCGGCCGAATCCGCTGCCGCACCGGCTGCGCCCGCCGCCGACATGCCGGCGTTGAGCGACCCGGCCCAGGCGTTGCCGCCGGCCACGGTCGACCAGCAGGCCGCACCGGCCGCACCGGTTGCGCCGGCGCCGGCCGTCATCTCGACGAGCACGTCGTCGTAAGCACGCGGGGCCGTCTGCCGCGCGGCCGAATGCCGGTCGCCCGGCCGGCGCCCGGCCCCGATGCCCGATGGACGTTTCCGGTTGGACGGGTGTTGGTCCCATCCCCGAGATCAACACCTCTTTTTGCCTGACGAGGATGCAAGGAGGCCTCAATCATGAGGATCTTTTTGGTCGCTTTGCTGCTGGTCAGCGTGCAAGCCGCTGCGCAGACGGTTTTCCAGAATCCCGCGGTGTTCGTGATCCTGAGCGAGCAGACCGCCGCGAATGCCGTGAGCGTTCAGCAGGCGCTGACGACGCTGGGCCGCGCCGACAACACCGCATGCGCGCCGATGGTGATGATCGGCGATCCGCAGATGATCTACATGATGCCGGAGCAAGGTCATGCGCCGTCGTGGAAGTCGCCGGTATACGGTCGCGGCGCGCCGTTCGAAGCGCAGAACGGCCCGACGTCGACGGGCAAGACGGTCGGCGCGATGCAGCATGCCGAGGACATGCAGACGCAGCCGTGGAGCGACGGCAGCGCGATCACGCAGAAGATCGCCGGCGAGTCGAGCGTGACGGCGGCGGACCGCGTGAGCGGGTGGCAGCACAGCGGGCTCGACAGGATCGAGACGGCCCGGGCCGAGGACGTGACGGTGAACGGCAAGACCTACCATGCCTATCGCGACGATCTCAACACGTCGGTGAAGCCGGCCGTCGAGCCGCAGATCTACACGCAGCGCGTCGTGTTCTGCCGATAACGAAACATCGATTCGAGGACGGGGCGGCGCCGCGCCGCGGGACCACGGGCCCCGCCGCATGCGATCCGGCAATGGCCGTTCCGACAACCAACCCTACGCGGCGAGGCCATCGTGAACTATTGCTGCCAGCTGAGAGTGTCGGGCCCGCAGGATGTCGAAAGGGAGGCCGGCGCGATGTCGTTCGTCGCCGCCCGGCGCAATCATGCGGTGCCGTCGCGGCCGCTCGTCTACCTGTCGCAGCGGCACGACGCCGCGCTCGCCGACTGCCTGGCGTCGCGCGGTTGGGACGTGTGGCGCGCGAAAACCGTTGCGGACGCACTGAATCTCGTCAAGGCGAACCGCCCGCATGCCGGCATCGTCGATTTCGGCAGTTTCGGTTCGCCCGACGTCGCGTCGTTCGAGGCGCTGCTGCGCGACTCGCGCGTCGGCTGGGTCGCGCTCGCCGACGGCGAGCGGCTGCGCGACCTCTCGATCGCGCGCCTGATCCGTCGTTGCTGTTTCGACTACGTGCGCAACGCGACGGCCTATACGACGATCGGCTATCTGGTCGGCCATGCGTACGGGATGCTGAAGCTCGCGGACGGCGACCCGGCTGCCGATGGCGTGCCGCCCGCCGGCGCGATGATCGGCTCGTGCGACGCGATGCGCCGGCTGTTCGCGACGATCCGCAAGGTCGCGAACACGGACGCCACCGTGTTCATCGCCGGCGAATCCGGCACCGGCAAGGAGCTGACCGCGGCGGCGATCCATCAGCAGTCGCTGCGAGCCGATGCGCCGTTCGTCGCCGTGAACTGCGCGGCCATCCCGTCCACGCTGCTGCAGGCCGAACTGTTCGGCCATGAGCGTGGCGCCTTCACGGGCGCGCACCAGCGCAAGATCGGCCGTATCGAGGCCGCGCACGGCGGCACGCTGTTTCTCGACGAGATCGGCGACATGCCGTTCGAGAGCCAGGCGAGCCTGCTGCGATTCCTGCAGGAGGGCAAGATCGAGCGGCTCGGCGGGCACCAGTCGATCGCGGTCGACGTACGGATCGTATCGGCGACCCACGTCGATCTCGAGGCCGCGATGCGAACAGGGCGGTTCCGCGCCGATCTGTACTACCGCTTGTGCGTGCTGCGCATCGACGAGCCGCCGTTGCGCGCACGCGGCCGCGACATCATGCTGCTTGCCGATTACGTGCTGCGGCGTTATCGCGGCGACGGTTCGCACCGGATTCGCGGCTTCACGCCCTGCGCGGTCGAGGCGATCCACAACTATCCCTGGCCGGGCAACGTGCGCGAGCTGATCAACCGGATCCGGTTCGCGGTCGTGATGACGAACGGCCCGCTGATCTCGGCGGCCGATCTCGAACTGCATGCGTACACGTCGCGGCGGCCGCCGACGCTGGCGGAAACGCGCCGGCAGGCCGAGCGGCGCGCGATCGAGGAAACGCTGCTGCGCAACCGCCACCAGCATGCGGACGTCGCGGCCGAACTGGGCATTTCGCGCGCGACGCTGTACCGCCTGATGACCGCGCACGGGCTGCACGGCTGATGGGCGCCGGTGCGCGGCGCTCAAGACTGCGCGACAGCGGCCGTTAAGACAGGAAATGACCCGTGCGGACCGCCGGCGCATCGCCGCGCTTGCGGCCGACACGCGGCGCATCACGCTTATCCGAGGGTTATCGTGACAGAGTGCAGTCACTGCGGCAGGACGTTCCTGGTCGGCGGCCGGTCGATCGACGGCCGCCGCTATTGCAGCCGGGTGTGCGCCCGCGCGCATCCGATCATCGTCGAGGCCGAACGGGTGCCCGACGCGAAAGTCCGGCAGTATGTCGACGACTGGCGCTACGGGCCGTGCCCGATCTGCCTGCGCGAAGGGCAGCCGGTCGACGTCCATGCGTCGCATCGCGTCGTGTCGCTCGTGTTCGTCACCCGCTGGGCGACGCGGCGCCACGTGTGTTGCCGCCGCTGCGGACGCCGGAAGCAGGTGCTCGCGCTGCTCGCGTCGGCCGCGCTCGGTTGGTGGGGGCTGCCGTGGGGCATCGTGCTGACGCCGATCCAGCTCGTGCGCAACGCGCTCGGGCTGGCCGCGCGCGATCCGGAGGTCGCGACGCAGCAGTTCGAGCAGTTCGTGCGGCGCAAGCTGGCGGCGCGCCGGCTCGCGCGTGCGGAGCAGGGCGCCGGCACCTGATCGCGCGCGCCGGCGCGTCGCGCCCGCTCAGGCCGGCCGCTCGAAGCCCGACGCGACCCAGCGTTCCGCGCTGGCCTTGTTGAGCTTGAACCCGGCCGACACCTTCGCTTCGGCCAGCAGCTCGCCATACGAATCGAATGCCTTCAGTTGCGCGTACGGCTCGAACTCGTCCGGCACGATGTCGAGCGTCACCGATACCTCCTGCCCGTCGTCGCCCTGGACCGTCACTTCCTTGTGCAGCATCGCGCGCCGCTGCTGCTCGTGCCGCATCAGCACCTCGGTCGCGGTTTTCACGAGCGTGCGGAACGCGTTCGCGTCCATCGGTTTCGGATTCTTCTTGTCGCGGCCCATCGTCCACGGCCCGACGAGCGCGGGCTCGGACTCGCCGTCCTTGATCATCTCGACGGCCCAGCCGTCGTCGTCTTCGTTCTTGATGATGCGGGCCGTCCAGCCGTTGTCGCGCCAGAGGCCGTCTTCGTGGATGGAGGTGTCGTCGGATTGCAGATCGGAGTCGGTCATGAGGAAAGGGGCGAGTGCGGGCAGCCGGCAAAAGGGCGGTGGCGCGCGGCCGGTAGCGGCGCATCGCTCGCCGCCGGCGAGCCCGGAGTGGCATGCAAAGGCCGTAATTTTACCTGCTGGCGACCGCATGGCGCGCAACCTTGGCCATCGGGCCGATGCCGCGACCGTCGCCGCTGGCCGCCGGCCGCCTGAACCCGCGCAAATATCAAACTTGTATTACCTCCCCGGCGGCCGATCCACGTGCCGTCCGATATCCCGCCCGCGCACGGCTTCCTAGAATCGGGTGGCAGGCTAAAAATAGCCTGATCATCCTTTCAACGCTTGGCCGGCCGCCCGCGTTCCGCGCCGCGCGGCCGGCGAATCACCAGGAACTGCGCATGAGGAAATTCAATGTTCGCATCGTCGTCGCTTACGACTGGCCGCTGACGCTGGCCGGCATCGAGCAGGTCGCCGGCAGCGCCTGCGCGATCGAGCTCGTCGCGGTCTGCCGGAGCACGGCCGAACTGGTCGCGTCGCTCGGCGCGGTCGACTGCGATGTCGTGCTGGTCGACTATGCGATCCGCGGCGACGCGCGGATGGACGGCCTCGCGCTGTTCGACTGGCTGCGCCGCACGCGGCCGAACGTCGGGATCGTCGCGCTGGTCGCGAACGAGAATCCGCTGATTTTCCGGTCGATCATCGCGACCGGCGGCGTGAGCGTCGTCAGCAAGTTCGACGAGGTCGGCCACATCGTCACGGCGATCCATTCGAGCTACAGCGGCGGCGCGTACCTGTCGCCGGTCGTCAGGCGCGCGCTCGACACGCTCGGCGAGCGCGGCGAGGCGCCGGTGAAGCTGACGGCCCGCGAGATCGAGGTGATTCGCCTGTACCTGTCGGGCGTGCCGATCAAGACGATCGCGCAGCGCCTGAGCAAGGGCAAGCAGACGGTCAGCGCGCAGAAGATGAGCGCGATGAAGAAGCTCGGCGCGAGCAACGACGTCGAGCTGATCCAGCGGGCGGCCGGACTGGGGCTCGGCGGCGGGGCGGGCGCGCTGCCGGCCGGCGGTGCCGCTTGAGCATGCCCGCGCCCGCCGGGCGTCTTCAGGCCGGCAACGCGAACCGCGTGACGGCGTCGCGCAGTGCCTCGGCCTGATCGCGCAGCGAATGCGCGGCTGCCGCCGCCTGTTCGACCAGCGCCGCGTTCTGCTGCGTGACCTGGTCCATCTCGCCCACCGCGCGATTGACCTGTTCGATCCCGGCGCTCTGCTCGCGCGACGCATGGCTGATTTCGTCGAGGATCTCGTTCACGCGCCGCACCGACTGCACGAGCTCGGACATCGTCTCGCCCGCGTTGGAAACGAGCGCCGCGCCGTGTTCGACCGTCTCGTTCGACGACACGATCAGCGACTTGATTTCCTTCGCCGCCGTCGCCGAGCGTTGCGCGAGCGAGCGCACTTCGGCCGCGACCACCGCGAAGCCGCGGCCCTGTTCGCCCGCGCGCGCCGCCTCGACGGCCGCGTTCAGCGCGAGGATGTTGGTCTGGAACGCGATGCCGTCGATCACGCCGATGATGTCGCCGATCTTGTGCGAGCGGTCGGTGATCTCGTTCATCGTCCGCACGACGTCGTCGACCACCGCGCTGCCGCGCGTCGCGACCTGTGCGGCCTGGCCGGCGAGTGCCGCGGCCTGCGCGGCGCTGTCCGCGTTCTGTTTCACGTTCGCGGTCATCTGGTCCATGCTCGACGCGGTCTGCACGAGCGCGGCCGCTTGTTCCTCGGTGCGCTGCGACAGGTCCGTGTTGCCGGACGCGATCTCGCTCGCGCCGACGTTGATGTTCTCGGTGCCGGTCCGTACGCGCGACACCATGTCGATCAGCCCGCCCTGCATCGTGTGCAGCGCATGCAGCAGGCTGCCTCGATCGTCCTGCTTCACGGTCACGCGCGCGGTCAGGTCGCCTTGCGCGATGCGCTGCGCGGCGTCGAGCGCGACTTCGAGCTCGCCGCCCAGGTTCGCGCGCACGCTCTTCAGCACCATCACCATCACGGCAGTCGCGATCGCGCCGAGCACGGCCGTCATCGCGAACCAGCGGCCGATGCTCGCGAGCACCGCCGTGCGCACGTCGTTCATGTACATGCCCGTCACCAGATACCAGTCCCACGGCGCGAAGCGCTGCACGGCGCTGGTCTTCTCCTGCGGCTTGTCGGCGCCCGGTTTCGGCCACAGATATTCGACGAAACCCTTGCCGCCCTCGGCGTTGCCGGCCTTCACGATCTCGACGAAGAGGTGCTTGCCGTCCGGGTCGGTGAAGTTCGACACGTCCTTGCCGTTGAGATCGGTCTTGATCGGATGCATCACGATCACCGGCTTCGAATCGTTGATCGAGATGTAGCCGTCGGCGCCGTGACGCATCGCGGCGATCGCCTCGAGCGCCTTCTGCTTCGCATCGGCTTCCGGCAGCGCGTTCTGCTGCGACAGCTTGTAGTAATGGTCGGTCACGCTCGCGGCCTGCGCGACCAGCGAGGCCAACTGGTCGCGGCGGTCCGCGATCATCGACGCGCGCGTCTGCCATGCGCCGAGCCCGGCGATCACGAGCAGGCCGAGCCACAGGATGACGATCATCGAGGCGAGTTTCTGATTCAGCGAAAGGTTGCGCATGGTGTGTGGTCGGTCAGTCGAGGAGGCTCGCCGGGGCGGCGTGACGGGATAAGTATCTTGACGGCGCTCGATGCGCGTTACCGTAGACGGGTTATCCCTAGGAATCGGTGCCGCCGCCCATCCCTTCGCTGCCGGTAAGGGTATCTATGCATATGCATAAAGGGTATCGCTATACTGTCGGGCGATGGTGTACGCGCTGCGCGCCCGGGCTGGCGCCGACGCGGGCGCTGAACGAAACCGAAAGGAGGCAACGATGCGAATTCTGGTGGTAGGGGCCGGCGCGGTCGGCGGGTACTTCGGCGGCCGGCTGGCCGCGGCGGGGCGTGACGTGACGTTCCTGGTGCGCGACGGCCGGGCCGCGGCACTGGCACGCGACGGGTTGCTGATCCGCAGCCCGCGCGGCGACCTGACGCTGGCGAACGTGCAGACGGTGCGCGCGGCCGACGCGAACGCGGGCATTGCGCCGTTCGACCTCGTGCTGCTGAGCTGCAAGGCATACAGCCTCGACGACGCGATTGCGTCGTTCGCGCCGTTCGTCGGGCCGCGGACGCTGATCCTGCCGATGCTCAACGGGATGCGCCACCTCGACGTGCTGCGCGAGCGCTTCGGCGCCGCGCAGGTGCTCGGCGGGCTGTGCGTGATCGCGGCCACGCTCGATCGCGAGCAGCGCATCGTGCACCTGAACGATACGCACGGCGTGACGTTCGGCGAGCTCGCCGGCGGCGAATCGCCGCGCGTGCGGGCGGTTGCCGACGTGCTCGGCGGCGCGGGCTTCGACGCGACGCTCAGCGACGACGTCGCCGCACGGATGTGGGAAAAATGGGTGTTCCTCGCCACGCTCGCCGCGAGCACGTCGCTGTTTCGCGGCTCGGTCGGCGACATTCTGGCCGCGCCGGATGGCCGCCGCATGCTCGAGACGATGCTCGCCGAATGCAGCGCGATCGCCGAACACAATGGCCACCGGCCCGATCCGGTCGCCATCGAACGGATGCAGCGGATGGTGCTGACGCCGTCGCCGCTCACCGCGTCGATGCTCCGCGACGTCGAGAACCATGCGCGTGTCGAAGCCGATCACGTGATCGGCGACCTGCTCGCGCGGCGCGACCCGCAGGCGGCCGACGCGTTGTCGCTGCTGCGGATCGCGTACAACCACCTGAAAGCGTACGAGGTGCGCACCGCGCGCGAGCACGCGAGCGCGTAGGCGCCGGCGCGGGCGGCCGCACGGCCGTTCCGCACTGCACAAATTTGCCGTCCGGCGCCGTTTGCGGCCGGATCGCGCAAAAAAGTATCGGAAATCAGGCGTAAAGTTGGTGGAGCCGCGTACGCGATCGACCTACATTGCTTCCCATGCGACCGGTCGCGTCGCCGCGCGGAACGCGGCAACACGCGGCGCGCCGCCGAACAGGCCGGCCAGCGATACATGGGAATGGAGACGCCAACATGATGCACCCCGATCTCGAAGTGGTCGACGTGCGACGCGACGAGTCGTTCAAGGTCTGGTCGCACGGCTATCCGTATCGCACGATCCGCTGGCATTTCCATCCCGAATTCGAGCTGCACCTGATCGTCGCGACGCACGGCAAGTATTTCGTCGGCGATCACGTCGGCTCGTTCGGTCCCGGCCATCTCGTGCTGCTCGGCCCGAACCTGCCGCACAACTGGGTCAGCGACATGGCCGAAGGCGAAACCGTCGAGCGCCGCAATCTCGTGATCCAGTTCGACCCGGCGTTCGTCCGGCGCTGCATGGACGCGTTTCCCGAATGCCGCGACGCGCAGGCGCTGCTCGACGATGCGCGCCGCGGAGTCGGTTTCGACGCCGCGACGAGTGCCGCGATCGCGCCGCTGTTCGACGCATTGCTGGCGGCGCGCGGCATGCGCCGCATCGCGCTGTTCATGACGATCCTCGAACGCCTGTGCGGCGCGGCCGAACGCACGCTGCTCGCGAGTCCCGCGTACGACCAGACCGACGTCACGCCGACGCGGTTGAGCCACGCGCTGTCGTATATCGGCAAGAACCTCGCGTCCGAGCTGCGCGAATCCGATCTCGCGCAGCTGACCGGGCAGAGCGTCAGCGCGTTCTCGCGCGCGTTCCATCGCCAGACGGGCATGCCGTTCGTCCAGTACGTGAATCGTCTGCGGATCGAATCCGCGTGCCAGATGCTGCTCGCCGACGACGCGAACATCACCGACATCTGCTTCCAGGCCGGCTTCAACAACGTGTCGAACTTCAACCGCCAGTTCCGCGCGGTGAAGGGGATGGCGCCGTCCGAATTCCGTGCGCTGCAGCGCCTGAACGCACGCAGCCGCGACCTTGCGCTGCATGCGGCGCCGACCGGCAACCCGATGCCGCCGCGCGTGCTGACGCCCGGCGCGCCCGAACTCGCCCCGCAGCCCGGATGATCGCCGGGCCGTTGCCCGCCCGAGTTTCCCGTTCGTTTCACCCAGCCGATCGCGCCGTTCACGTCGCGAGGGGCGCATTCACCCACGAAAAAGCCGCACACAATTCTGGAGACACCGTCATGACGCACGCATCGCCCGCCTCATTCCCCCGTCGCGCCGCCCGCATGGCGGCCGTTGCCGCGCTCGCCGCCGCGGCCTGGCTGCCCGTCACGGCCGCGCAGGCCGCGCCGCTGCGGATCGGCATGACGTTCCAGGAGCTGAACAACCCGTATTTCGTGACGATGCAGAAGGCGCTGAACGACGCGGCCGCGTCGATCGGCGCGCAGGTCGTCGTCACCGATGCGCATCACGACGTCAGCAAGCAGGTGAGCGACGTCGAGGACATGCTGCAGAAGAAGATCGACATCCTGCTCGTGAACCCGACCGACTCGACCGGCATCCAGTCGGCGATCACGCAGGCGAAGAAGGCCGGTGCGGTGGTGGTGGCCGTCGACGCGAACGCGAACGGCCCGGTCGACTCGTTCGTCGGCTCGAAGAACTACGACGCCGGCGTGATGTCGTGCGAATACCTCGCGAAGGCGATCGGCGGCAGCGGCGAGGTCGCGATCCTCGACGGCATCCCGGTCGTGCCGATCCTCGAACGCGTGCGCGGCTGCAAGGCCGGGCTCGCGAAATTCCCGAACGTGAAGCTGGTCGACACGCAGAACGGCAAGCAGGAGCGCGCGACCGCGCTGTCGGTCACCGAAAACATGATCTCCGCGCATCCGAACCTGAAGGGCATCTTCAGCGTGAACGACGGCGGCTCGATGGGCGCGCTCGCGGCCATCGAAGGGTCGGGCAAGGACATCAAGCTGACGAGCGTCGACGGCGCGCCCGAGGCGATCGCCGCGATCCAGAAGCCGAACTCGAAGTTCATCGAGACGACCGCGCAGTTCCCGGCCGACCAGGTGCGCATCGCGCTCGGCATCGCGATGGCGCGCAAGTGGGGCGCGACGGTGCCGAAGGCGATCCCGGTCGACGTGAAGGTGGTCGATCGCGGCAACGCGAAGGGCTTCAGCTGGTGAACGACGTGCGACGCGACGCGAAGGGCGGCGGCACGGCCGAGGCCCTTCGCACGGAGAAGCCGATGGACACGATACTCAGGCTCAACCACATCACGAAAAGCTTTCCAGGCGTGAAGGCGCTGTCCGACATTCATCTGGATATCGCGCGCGGCGAGATTCATGCGCTGCTCGGCGAGAACGGCGCGGGCAAGTCGACGCTGATGAAGATCCTGTGCGGCATTCATCAGCCGGATGCCGGCACGATCCAGATCGACGGCACCGCGCGCCATTTCGCGGACTATCACGACGCGGTCGCGGCGGGCGTCGGCATCGTGTTCCAGGAATTCAGCCTGATTCCGCACCTCGATGCCGTCGACAACCTGTTCCTCGGCCGCGAGCTGCGCAACCGCTGGGGCGCGCGCGACCGCAAGCGGATGCGCCGCGCGGCCGCCGCGATCTTCGCGCGCCTGGGCGTCGCGATCGATCTCGATGCGCCGATCCGCGCGCTGTCGGTCGCGCAGCAGCAGTTCGTCGAGATCGGCAAGGCGCTGTCGCTCGACGCGCGCATCCTGATCCTCGACGAGCCGACCGCCACGCTCACACCGGCCGAGGCCGGGCACCTGTTCGCGATCATGCGCGAGCTGAAGCGCCAGGGCGTTGCGATGATCTTCATCTCGCACCATCTCGACGAGATCTTCGCGGTGTGCGACCGCATCACGGTGCTGCGCGACGGCCAGTACGTGGCGACGACCGACGTCGCGCGCACCGACGTCGAGCAACTGGTGCGGATGATGGTCGGCCGCCGGATCGAGAGCAGCTTTCCGCCGAAGCCCAGGTTGCCGAGCGACGCGCCGGCCGTGCTCGAAGTCGACGCGCTGCAGATCGAGCGCGACGGCCCCGTGAACCGCTTCACGTTGCGAGCCGGCGAGATTCTCGGTTTCGCCGGGCTGGTCGGCTCGGGCCGCACCGAGACCGCGCTCGCGGTGATCGGCGCGACGCGTGCGCACCGCAAGGACGTGCGTGTGCGCGGCACGGCGGCGAAGCTCGCCGATCCGGCCGATGCGTTGCGCGCCGGTATCGGCATCCTGCCGGAGAGCCGCAAGACGGAAGGGCTCGTCACGTCGTTCTCGATCCGCGACAACATCTCGCTGAACAATCTCGGCAAGTACCGGTCGATGCGCTGGCTGATCGACCGCGGCAGCGAGGCGCGCACGACCCACGACGTGATGCGGCGTGTCGGCGTGAAGGCGCCGTCGATCCACACGGAAGTCGCGACGCTGTCCGGCGGCAACCAGCAGAAGGTCGTGATCGCGCGCTGGCTGAACCATCACACGTCGGTGCTGATCTTCGACGAGCCGACGCGCGGCATCGACGTCGGCGCGAAAGCCGAAATCTACGGGCTGATGCGCGAACTCACCGCGCGCGGCTACGCCATCATCATGATCTCGTCCGAGCTGCCGGAAATCGTCGGCATGTGCGATCGCGTCGCCGTATTCCGGCAAGGACGCATCGAGGCGACGCTCGCCGGCGACGAGATCGATCCCGACACGGTCATGACCTATGCCACGGCCGGCACGCGAGGAGCGACCCATGAACCTGCCTGATTCTTCTTCCACGCCTTCCACGACGCTCGCGGCGACGGCCGGCGACGCGCCGCCGCCACGCGCGCCGTGGACGCAGCTGCGGCGCTCGACGCTGTTCTATCCGCTCGTCGGCCTGATCGTCGTATGCATCGCGATGATGATCGCGAGCCCGAGCTTCCTGTCCGCCGCGAACCTCGAGAACGTGCTGCGCCAGGTGTCGATCAACGCGATCATCGCGGTCGGCATGACCTGCGTGATCCTGACCGGCGGGATCGACCTGTCGGTCGGCTCGGTGATGGCGCTGTCGGGCACGCTCGCGGCCGGGTTGATGGTCGCGGGCGTCAATGCGGTCGCCGCGCTCGCGATCGGCATCGCGGTCGGCCTCGGCTTCGGCTTCCTGAACGGCGTGTTCGTCGCGTTCGCGGGGATGCCGCCGATCATCGTCACGCTCGCCACGATGGGCATCGCGCGCGGCCTCGCGCTGATCTATACGGGCGGCTATCCGATCGACGGCTTGCCCGACTGGGTCGCGTTCTTCGGCAGCGGCAAGGTGCTCGGCATCCAGGCGCCCGTGCTGATCATGCTGGTGGTGTACGCGATCGCGTGGCTGCTGCTCGACCGCATGCCGTTCGGCCGCTACGTGTATGCGATCGGCGGCAACGAGCAGGCGACGCGGCTCACCGGCGTGCGCGTCGCGCGCGTGAAGCTGATCGTCTACACGCTGGCCGGCGTCACGTCGGCGCTGGCCGCGATCGTGCTGACGGGCCGGCTGATGAGCGGGCAGCCGAACGCGGGCGTCGGCTTCGAGCTCGACGCGATCGCGGCCGTCGTGATGGGCGGCACGTCGATCTCCGGCGGGCGCGGCGCGATCCTCGGCACGCTGGTCGGCGCGCTGCTGCTCGGCGTGCTCAACAACGGGCTGAACATGATCGGCGTGAACCCGTATGTGCAGAACGTGATCAAGGGCGGAATCATCCTGCTCGCGATCTACATCAGCCGCGAACGGTCGCGGTAACGATCGATTCATCGGTCTTCCGAATCATCAACGAAAGAGACAACTCATGACGACACCCGAAGCCCAGCCGCGGATGACCGCGGTCGTCTGCCACGGCCCCGAGGATTACCGCGTCGAGCAGGTCGCGAAGCCGCGCCCCGGCGCGAACGAGCTCGTGATCCGCATCGCCGCGTGCGGGATCTGCGCGAGCGACTGCAAGTGCTATACCGGCGCGAAGATGTTCTGGGGCGGCCCGAGCCCGTGGGTGAAGGCGCCCGTGATTCCCGGCCATGAATTCTTCGGTTACGTCGAAGCGCTCGGCGAAGGCGCGGCCGAGCATTTCGGCGTGGCGCCGGGCGACCGCGTGATCGCCGAGCAGATCGTGCCGTGCGGCAAGTGCCGCTATTGCAAGTCGGGCCAGTACTGGATGTGCGAAGTGCACAACATCTTCGGCTTCCAGCGCGAGGTCGCCGACGGCGGGATGGCCGACTACATGCGCATCCCGCCGACCGCGATCGTCCACAAGATCCCGCTCGGCGTATCGCTCGAGGATGCGGCGATCATCGAGCCGCTGTCGTGCGCGATCCACACCGTGAATCGCGGTGACGTCCAGCTCGACGACGTCGTCGTGATTGCCGGCGCGGGCCCGCTGGGGCTGATGATGACGCAGGTCGCGCACCTGAAGACGCCGAAGCGGCTCGTCGTGATCGACCTGATCGACGAACGGCTCGAACTCGCGCGGCAGTACGGCGCCGACGTGACGATCAACCCGAAGCGCGACGATGCGCGCGAGATCGTCCGCGCGCTGACCGACGGCTACGGCTGCGACGTGTACATCGAGACGACCGGTGCGCCGGTCGGCGTGAACCAGGGGCTCGACCTGATCCGCAAGCTCGGCCGCTTCGTCGAATTCAGCGTGTTCGGCGAGGATGCGACGGTCGACTGGTCGATCATCGGCGACCGCAAGGAGCTCGACGTGCGCGGCGCGCACCTGGGGCCATACTGCTATCCGGTCGCGATCGACCTGCTCGCGCGCGGGCTCGTCACGTCGAAAGGCATCGTCACGCACGATTTCGCGCTCGAGGACTGGGACGACGCGATCCGCGTCGCGAAATCGCCCGAATCGATCAAGGTGCTGCTGAAGCCGGTCCGCTGATGCGGCCGGCGTGCGCGTTACCGGAGACATCATGGAATACGTGATTGGCGTCGACATCGGCACGCAGAGCACCAAGGCGCTGCTGGTCGACCGGCATGGCGCGATCGTCGCGCGGCACGCGGCCGGCTACCAGCCCGATACGCCGCGCCCGCTGTGGGCCGAGCAGTGGCCGCAGGTCTGGTTCGACGCGGTGCTCGAGTGCATCGCGGGGTGCGTGCGCGACGCGCGTGCGCAGGGCGTGCCGGCCGCTGCGATCCGCGCGGTGTGCGTGAGCAGCCTGTACGGCGGCTCGGGCATTCCGGTCGACATCGACATGCGGCCGCTGCATCCGTGCCTGATCTGGATGGACCGGCGCGCGACCGCGGAAGTCGACTGGGTCAACGAACACGTGAACGTCGAGCGGCTGCGCGTGATCACGGGCAATGGCGTCGACAGCTACTACGGCTTCACGAAGATGCTGTGGCTGCGCGGCCAGCGGCCGGACGTGTGGGCGAACGTGCGCTATTTCCTGCCGCCGAACGCGTACGTGATCTACCTGCTGACCGGTGAAGTGGCGGTCGATCACAGTTCGGCCGGCAACATCGGCGGCGTGTACGACGTCGCGCGCCGCGAGTGGTCCGACGACGCGCTCGACATGCTCGGCATTCCGGCGACGATGATGCCCGAGCGGCTCGTCGATTCGACGGAGATCGTCGGCGGGCTGCTGTCGCAGTGGACGGAGCAGCTCGGCGTGCCGGCCGGCACGCCCGTCGTCGCGGGCGGTGTCGACGCGGCCGTCGCGACCTTCGCGGCCGGCGCGACGCGTACCGGGCAGCATGTCGCGATGATCGGCACCAGCATGTGCTGGGGCTACGTGAGCCGGCATGTCGATGCGCGGCACGGGCTCGTCAGCATGCCGCACGTGTTCGACGGGCAGCGCGACTTGTACGTGTTCGGCGGCGCGATCACGGCCGGCGCGTCGGTTGCGTGGTTCCGCGACCAGTTCTGTCAGGCGGAAATCGATGCGGCGCGCCTGCTGCCGCACGGCGATCCGCACGTGCTGCTCGAGGCGGCGGCCGAACGCGTGCCGGCCGGCGCCGACGGCGTGCTGTTCCTGCCGTACCTGATGGGCGAGCGCAGCCCGGTGTGGGATGCGAAGGCCAGCGGCGCATTCGTCGGGCTGAGTCTCGCGCATACGCGCGCGCACCTGTATCGCGCGGTGCTCGAAGGCGTCGCGTTCGCGTTGCGCCACAACATCGAGGCCGGCCGGCGCGGCGCGGTCGCGCTGGACGACCGGTTGATCGTCGTCGGCGGCGCCGCGCATTCGGCGCTGTGGATGCAGATCATCGCCGACGTGACGGGTTTTCCGGTGTGGACGATCGAGCAGGACGTCGAAGCCGCGATGGGCGCCGCGCTGCTCGCGGGGGTCGGGGCGGGGCTCGTGTCGCACGACGAGGCGCAAGGGGGCTGGGTCACGCTCGTCGAGCGTGCGCGGCCCGACGCCGGCCGCGCCGCGACGTACGACGCGCGTTTCTCGCTCTACACGGCGCTGTATCCGGCACTCAAGCCGATCATGCACAGGCTGGGCACATCATGAACACACGATTCGATTTCAGCGGTGCGCGGGTGCTCGTCACGGGGGCATCGAGCGGGATCGGGCGCGCGTGCGCGGTCGCGCTGGCGCAGGCCGGTGCGCAGGTCGTCGCGGCGGCGCGCGACATGGCCGCGCTCGAGGCGCTGGCCGGCGAGACCGCGTGCGAGACATTGCGCATCGACGTCGGCGGCGACGAGCGTGCGATCGACGCGGCGCTCGCCGCGCACGATGCGTTCGACGGCCTCGTCAATTGCGCGGGGATCGCGTCGCTCGAACCGGCGCTCGAGGTCGGCGCCGAACAGTTCGATCGCGTGATGGCCGTCAATGCGCGCGGTGCGGCGCTCGTCGCGCGCGCCGTCGCGCGGAAGATGATCGAACGCGACGCGCGCGGCGCGGCCCGTGCACGGGGCAGCATCGTCAACGTGTCGAGCCAGGCCGCGCTGGTCGGCCTGCCCGCGCATTTGAGCTACTGCGCGTCGAAGGCGGCGATGGACGCGATCACGCGCGTGCTGTGCATCGAACTCGGGCCGCACGGCATTCGTGTGAACAGCGTGAACCCGACCGTCACGCTCACGCCGATGGCGCAGTTCGCGTGGAGCGAGCCGGAGAAGCGCGCGCCGATGCTGGCCGCGATTCCGCTCGGGCGCTTTGCGGAACCCGACGAAGTCGTCGAGCCGATCCTGTTTTTGCTGAGCGACGCGGCGTCGATGATCAGCGGCGTGTCGCTGCCGGTCGACGGCGGGTATACGGCGCGCTAGGCCGCGTCACGCGGCGATCGCGCATGACGGAAACACGGCCATGAAGGCGCGCGGCAGCCGATGCGCGGCTAAACCGGGTCCTTGCTCGGCGGTCCGTCCGGTTGTTGCGGGTTGTCGTGATGACCGGGCGGTGACGACAGCGGGTCGTCTTCCGGATCGCGGTTCGGGTCGGCCGGTGGCTCGGGCGTCGGGGTCGTGTGGTCGGTCATGGAGAACTCGCGCAGTGCGTGACGGCGGCGCGGCGGGTGCGCCTCGTCTCCGTTATAGCCAATCGGGCGCACGTTTGCAGCGCGATTGTTGCCGCCGGTCGGCGAGCGTCGGGGAAGTTCGCGCGTGGGTGGTTTGCGTGCGGGATCGTGCCGGGCGCGGGCTCCCGCGCGATCGCGGTCAGCGCAAATCCGCTGGCGTATCGACGTCGCGCAGGATGCCGGGATCGTCGACCTCGAGCAGTTTCACCGGCGCACTGGCGAACAGCGCGCGGGCGCCCGTGTCGCCGTCGAGGGCGGCGAGCGCATCGAAATGGTGCGCGGCGAAACCGACCGGATGGCCGCGTACGCCGCGATAGGCGGGCGCCACGATCGAGGCGTCGTCGGCTTCGAGCGCGCGTGTGACCGTTTCGTAGGTGGCCGCGGCGATCCACGGCATGTCGGCGAGCGCGACGAGCCAGCCGCTGGCGTCGGGCGCCGTGCGGACGCCGGCCGCGAGGCTGGCGCCCATGCCGCGCAAAGCGTCGGGTGCATAGACGACCTGACAGCCGGCTTCGTTCAGCAGAATCGCGAGTTTCTCGGCGCCGGGACGGACGACCGCGATCACGTCGGCCGTGGCCACCGCGAGACGGCGGGCGGCGGCGACCGCCACCGGCGTACCGTCGGGAAGCACCGCGAGCAGCTTGCTGTGCAGGCCGCTCGGGTCGAAGCGTTGACCAAGGCCGCCCGCGAGCAGGACGCCGGTGGCAAGTGATGCATAGGACATCGGCGCGGGGGGAGTGAGGCAGGTGCTGCGATTGTGCGGGAGCGGGCGGGGATCGGCAAGTGAGGATGTTACCGAGGCGCGCTCGTCAGGCCGGCAAGACTGTCATCGCGATGTCTCGTCGAGCATGCTTTCCTCGACAGGACCGTAAATGGCGTGCGATTCGTTCTTGATGAGGGCCCAATAGCGATCGCCGAACGACCAGTGCCATCATTCGGACGGGTAATTCGTGAAGCCGGCGCTGGCCAGCGCGGCGCTCAATATCTGGCGGTTGCGTGCGGCCGGGCGGCTGATGAACGCGTTGTGCGTGTAGCACGCACCGGACGATTCCTGGTCGGTGGCGTTCATGATGCTGCCCATGTCGGCTTCGACGCCGTCTGCCGAAATCAGCGTGAGGTCGACGGCGGCACCGGTCGGGTGAGCGGCGACCTCGGGCGGCGCGACATAGTGGCTCGCGAGTTCGACCAGCACGTCATCGGCCGGCAGCGGATTCAGCGTCGCGCGCAGCGCCGCGAGGTGGCTGGCGAAGTATTCGCGCTGAAGGGCGAGCGGGCGATAGCCTTCCTTCACATACAGGCGCAGGCCGGCCGGGAGCGCGTGCGCCGCGGCGGTCAGCCTTTGCGCGACACCGCGGCGAACCTTCAGGAAATGCGGACTCGTGTTCGCCACGACGCTGCGCGAGTGGTCGACGGCGATGCGTTCATCGAAGGAAGCGAGATCGACGAACCCTTCGTGCGACTCCATCAGGGGGATCGACCGGACGGCGGGATCGGAGAGCGATATCACGGTAGCGGGCAAGTGGCGCGACGACGGTGGCAGGCCACGAACCGATGGGGTGAGGCGGCCGTGGTCGTTCTGGTCAGACGAATCGTCAATATGCCAGAGTCCGGCCGGGGACGCGCGACGATTGGGCCCGCAGGCGGGCGATGCTTACCAGAGTGTCTTCACGTGCGCGTACGCGCGGATTTTTTCGTCTCGGGTGACGAGCGGCGCGCCGAGCCGCCGCGCGGTTGCAACGATCATGCGGTCGGCCGGATCCTTGTGGAACGTGCCGGGCAGGTCGGTGGATTTCGCGGCGATGTCGGCGTCGACGGGCACGAACCGCATGCCGTCGATCTGCGCGACGGTGGCGAGCCACGCGTCGACATCCATCGTCAGGGCGAGGCGATCGTTGCGCACCAGCATGGCGATCTCCCACGCGGAGATCGCGGACGCGGCGAGCCCGCCTTCGCTGCGTGCGCGATCGATCGCGCTGCGCGCTTTCTTGCTGAGCGATGCGTCGCCCGCCGCCCACCATACCAATGCATGCGTATCCAGCACGATCACCGCGACGCCTCCCAATCATCTTCCGCAATCGGATCGAGAGGATTGTCGTAGCGCATGACCGAGCCGCGCAATATGTCCAACGGCTGAGCCTCGCGTGCGTGATACGGCCGGATTTCGAGCGTCGGCTTGCCGTGATCGGTGACGATCAGGCTTTCGCCCGACGACTCGACGAGCCGGAAGTATTCGAGCGCGCGAGCCTTGAATTCGGATTTCGATACGGGAGCGTGAGGCATCATGATATGAGCATGGTCATTTGACGATGGTCATTTTAGGCCCGCATTTCGACCCGACGCAAGCGCCGGGCGTCACGCGTGCGCAACGCGTGGCGCCGGAAAGGGCGGCGTTACCGGTTCGCGCTACGCATCGGCCCACTTCCTCAACAGGTTGTGATAAATCCCCGTCAACGCAATGACCATCGGATCCTTCGCGCCTTTTTCCGCGGAAAGCGCCTGAATCTGCGTATCGAGCTGGAACAGCAGCGTGCGGTCGCCGTCGTCGCGCACCATGCTCTGGATCCAGAAGAACGACGCGACGCGCTCGCCGCGCGTCACCGGCGTCACGTGATGCAGGCTCGACGCGGGATACAGCACGAGATCGCCGGCGGGCAGCTTCGCGCGATGCACGCCGTACGTATCCTCGACGCACAGCTCGCCGCCGTCGTACGCATCGGGTTCCGCGAGAAACAGCGTCGCCGACAGATCGCTGCGCACGCGGAAATCGGTGCCGCGCAGCAGCCGGATCGCGTTGTCGACGTGCGTGTCGAACGTCTCGCCGCCGGCATAGCGATTGAACAGCGGTGGAAATACCTTCAACGGCAGCGCCGCCGAAAAGAACAGCGGATGGCGCGCGAGCGCATCCTGGATCGCGTCGCCGACGGCACGCGCGACGGGCGAGCCTTCCGGCAACTGCCGATTGCGTTTCGCGAGCGCCGACTGCGCGCCGGACGTCGCGTTGCCGTCGACCCATTCGGCGGCATCGAGCAGGTCGCGGCATTGCGCGACCTGCGCCTGGGTCAGTACACCGGGGACATGAAGCATCATGATGCGGATTCCATGGGGTGCGGCGCCAGCTGCATGGCTGCCGAGCGAAAGGCGTCGACCGGCGACGACGCGAGATACGCGCGCATCTTCGCGACGAACGCGGGCGTCGCGGTGGCCGGCACGCGCGCGAGCCAGTCGAGCGCTTCGTCGATGTGCCCGCGCTCGGCGAGCAGCCGCGCATAGTTGAACTGGCCGCGGAAGTCGCCGGCTTCGGCCGCGCGGCGATAGTGGTCGAACGCGGCGCCGGTGTCGACCGGTACGACCCAGCCATCCTCGTAGAAGCCGCCGATCAGGTTGATCGACTTCGCATGGCCGAGCGCGGCCGCACGGCGGAACCAGTCGAGCGCGTCGGGGCGGTTCTCGTCGACGCCGTTGCCGAGCGCGAGCGCCGTCGCGTAGTTGTACATGCCCCAGTCGAGCCCCGCCTGCGCGGCGAGCCGGTACCAGTACACGGCGACCGGCGCGCAGGCGGCCGTGCCCCAGCCGAACTCGTAGCAGCGGCCGAGCATGTTCATCGCCATCGGATGGCCGGCTCGGGCCGCATGCCGGAACCAGTCGAACGCGGCCGCCGGATCGCGCGCGACGCCGTGCCCGTCGAGCAGGTACTGCCCGTAGACGGCCTGCGCATCGACGATGCCGTGGCCGGCGGCCGCCGCGACCCACGCGGCGGCGCGCTCGGGCGGCCCGGCCAGGATGTCGGCGAACTCGCGCGGCGATACCGACGCGAGCGCCTTCAGCGACACGGCCTCCATCGATCAGTAGCGCGCGTTCAGCGTGACGAACGCCGAGCGGCCCGGCGCGATCGACGCATAGTGCGCCGGATACGCCTGATCGAAGTACGTGCGGTTGAACAGGTTGTTCACGTTCAGCTGCAGATCCAGCTTCTTGTTGATCCGGTACTGCGCCATCGCGTCGAAGCGCCAGTACGACGGCACGGCGCGCAGGTTCGCGGGATCGCCGAACACTTCCGACATGTAGAACGCGCCGCCGCCGACCGTGAACTTCGGCGTCACGTCGTAGTTCGACCACATCGTGAGGCTGTGCTTCGGCGTGTTGGGGAAGCGGTTGCCGTTGTTCGCGCGGTCCTTGCCGTTGTCGCGCAGCTCGCTCTTCATGTAGGTGTAACCGCCGAACACCTGCCACTGCTTCGTGATCTGGCCGGCGAGGCCGAGTTCGAGGCCTTGCACGCGCTTGTTGCCGACCATCGCGTACTGGTTGTTCGGCAGCGTCACACGCGCGTTCGTCGTGTCGATCTGGAACAGTGCGGCCGTCAGCGACAGCTTGTCGTTCAGCACGTTCCACTTCGTGCCGAGCTCGATGCTGCGGTTCTTTTCCGGCGACAGCTGATCGGCGTTCGCACCGACGCCGCCGCGGCCCGGCGTGAGCGACTGCGTTTCGCTGCCTTCGCCGAGCATCATGCCGGCCGGCGTCGACGACGTCGCATACGACGCATAGATGCTGCCGTTCCGTGCGGGCTTGAACACGAGGCCGGCTTGCCAGTTGAACAGCGTGTCGTCGCGGGTGGTGGTCTTGCCGCCGTTGGCCTTGGTGTCGGTGAAGCGGGTCGAGTAGTCGTCGACACGCACGCCGGCGTTCACCTGCCAGCGCGGCGTGATCTCGATCGTGTCGAAACCGTAGATCGACTTCGTCGTGGTGCGCGCATGCGCGTAGTCGTTGTTGCGCGTGATCGAACCGGCCCACGGGTCGTTCGGGTTCGGCGACCACAGGCTCGTGCAGTTGTAGCCCGACGCGGCGCCGATGCCTTTCTGGCAGATCTTGCCGGTGTCGGTCGCGACCGTGTACGAATCGCGCTTGCCCCATTCGCGCGACAGCTCGATGCCGGTACTGAAGCTGTGCTTGAACGGGCCCGTGCGGAATTCGCCGAACAGTTCGGTCTGGTTCGCGAGGCTGTTGATCGAGCTGTTGCGGTTGTTGTTGCGGCGCCAGACCTTGCCGTTCACCACGTTGCCCTGACTGTCGTCCGGCTGCGTCCAGATGTAGTCCTGCGTCGATTCCGTGTAGCGCGTGGTGTTGCGGATCGTCAGCGACGACGTGATGTCGTGCTCGATCCTGATCGTGCTGATGTCCGACGTCGTCTTGCGGAAGTCGCGGTCGATCAGGCCGTAGAAGTTGTGGCGGTCGACGGGCGCCGGATAGATCGTGTCGACGTTCGCGGGCTTGTTCGACGTCGTGTAGAAGTACGGGATGCCGCCGTCGGGCATGTCGTCCGTCGACAGGTGGTAGTAGCTCGCGGTCACGCGCGTCGGCGTGCCGAGGCCGAACGCGATCGACGGCGCGACGCCCCAGCGCTCGTTGTTGACGGCATCGCGGCCGGCGACGTCGTTGTTGTGGCTCATCAGGTTCAGGCGGAACGCGGCGTGATCGGCGAACTGCCAGTTGCCGTCGGCCGTGAAGCGGCGGTAGCGGTCGGTGCCGAGGCCCGCGCTCGCGGCGGCCGTCGTGCCGAGGTGCGGGGCCTTCGTGATCAGGTTGATGCTGCCGCCTGCGCCGCCGCGGCCGCCGTAGGCGCCGTCGGAACCCTTGGTGATCTCGACGCGCTCGGTATTGAAGATCTCGCGCGTGGTCGCGCCCGTGTCGCGCATGCCGTCGACGAACAGGCTGCCCTGCGTGTCGTAGCCGCGGATGAACGGACGGTCGCCGAGCGGGTTGCCGCCTTCGCCGGCGCCGAACGTGATGCCGGGCACGGTGCGCAGCGCTTCGGTCAGCGTCGATGCGCCGCTGCTGCGGATCAGTTCCTGCGGGATCACGGTGACGGACTTCGGCGTATCGACGAGCGGCGCGGTGAATTTCGCGGAAGCGGAAAAGTCGGCCTTGTAGCTGGGCTCGGTCTTGCCCTGGATCTCGATCGGCGCGAGATGGCCTTCGGTGCTGGCGGGGGCCGCGGGCGGCGTGCCGTCGGCGAATGCCGGGCTCGCGGCGAGCACGCCGCAGAGGGTGGTGAATGTACCGAGCTTCAGCTCGTCGGGACGGGACTTCATGATGCGCTTCGACCTCGCGAGGTGGCCCCGGAGACGGTGTGGTGCAGGAATGTGCATGCCGCCGGGAATTATTACGATTTGTTTTCAGGCGGCATTCTATGTAATTTCATGTTGAATGAGAAGCGTTCTTGTTTGTATTTGTGACGGAATCGTTAACGAATGTGTCGGAGGGCTGCGGGCCGGCGATGCGCGGAGAGATGGCCGATCGGGCCGAGTATGGCGCGGGTATCGGGCGGGCTAGAGTGGTTGTGACTCGACTCGGTCCGTGTGACTGCAAGATGATAAATGACTGCATTGAAAGCAATCTTGGTGGAACGCGTCATGCCAGTGCTCACCGTTCGAAATTTGCCCGACGAAGTGCATCGCGCACTTCGGATTCGTGCTGCCCGGCATGGTCGCAGTACCGAAGCCGAGGTGCGCGACATCCTCGAACAAGCCGTTCTGCCCGAGGGGCGGCTCAAGCTGGGAACATTGCTGGCGGAATTCGGGCCGGAGGCAGGCGATGGCGATTTCGGCATCCAGCGCGACAAGGCGCCAGCCGCTCCGATGAGCTTCGAATGATCCTGATCGACACGAACATCATTTCGGAGCCGTTGCGGCGCGAGCCGAGCGCGGCAGTCGTCGAGTGGCTCGATGCGCAGCACGTCGAGACGCTGTTCCTGTCGGCGGTCAGTCTTGCGGAATTGCGGTTCGGCGTCGCCGCGTTGCCGGAGGGACGCAGGCGGGACTGGCTGCATCAAGGCATCGAGCAGCGCGTCGTCCCGCTGTTTCGAGGTCGGATCCTGCCGTTCGACGATGCGGCGAGCAAAGCGTATGCGAGCCTTTGCGCGCGGGCTCGTGCCGCAGGCAACGCGGTCGCCGTCGCCGATGGTTACATTGCCGCCACGGCCGAGGCGAACGGGCTGATCGTGGCCGCGCGCGACGTCGCGCCGTTCAAGGCGCTCGGGCTTCGCGTCATCGACCCTTGGGCGCGATAGTTCGCGATTTTCTGCCTCTTTCCTTGCACCGAAATTGAAAACGCGCCGTGCAAGACGGCGCGTTCCGCGTCAGGCCAATCCGGTGCGCTCCCGCAGCGATGGCGGGTGGGCGCGACATGTCCGGTGCGATGTCAGTCCACCCCGTGAAACACCGCGTCTTCCGGCCCGAGGTAGGCAGGCGGGCGCCACGTCGCGTCGCGCATCGAATGCTGAACGAGATTCTCGACGCCGAGCAGCACCGCGAAGATCGCCATCCGCACCGGAATGCCGTTGTCGGTCTGCCGGAAGATGGCTAGACGCGGGTCGCGGTTCAGGTCGACCGACAGGTCGTTCGCGCCGGGCCGGCTGTCGCGCGGCAGCGGGTGCATGATCAGTGTGTCGGGCTTGCACGCCGAATCGACCAGCGCCTGGTTGATCTGGAAATCCGGTGTGTAGCCTTCGAACGATTCGTCGGTGAAGCGCTCCTTCTGGATCCGCGTCGCGTACACGACGTCCGCACCGCGCAATCCGGCCGCGAGGTCGGTCGTCTGCTCGATCACATGGCCGTTCGTCGCGATCTGGTCGACGATGTACGCCGGCATCTCGAGCGTCGGCGGCGACACGAGCGTGAACTTCAGCCCGCGGTACAACGCGAGCAGCTTGACGAGCGAGTGCACGGTACGGCCGTACTTCAGGTCGCCGACCAACGCGATGTGCGCGCCGTCGACGATCTTGCCGAGCCGCGAGAACTCGCGCTGGATCGTATAGAGATCGAGCAGCGCCTGGCTCGGATGTTCGCCGGGGCCGTCGCCGCCGTTGATCACGGGCAGGTTGGTGGCGCGCGCGAACTCGGCCACCGAGCCTTTCTCCGGATGGCGGATCACGAGCGCGTCGACGTAGCCGGCCATCACGCGGCTCGTGTCGTAGATCGATTCGCCCTTGGCCATCGACGAGAACGTGAAGCCCGTCGTGTCGCATACCGAGCCGCCGAGCCGGCAGAAGGCCGCGCCGAACGATACGCGGGTGCGCGTGCTGGCCTCGAAGAACAGGTTGCCGAGCACCGCGCCTTCCAGCACGCGCGAGATCTTGTGGCGGCGCGCGATCGGCTGCATCACGTCGGCCACGCGGAACAGCGCCTCGACCGAGTCCCGCGAGAACTGGTCGACCGAGATCAGCTGCGGCTTGCCTTCGAACAGGAACTGCTTCGAGAGTCCTTGTTTGTCTACGCTTTGCGTATAGTCCCCGCCATCCGGTGCTGAGCGCTCGACGATTTCCGACACGAAGCGCTCGACGATCTCGGGCATCCCGCGCGATTCCTGCGAGTCGTCGGGCAGCAGCCACGTATCGAGCGCGCGCCGGCTGACGCCGATACGATTGGCGAACGCTTCGCGGGTCATGTTGAGGCGGCGCATCGCGTCGCGGAGGAAGGCTTGCTGGGGAACGGTCATCGGCGGCTCCTGACGGAAAATATACGCGATGCGTATATTAGTTCGTGGCGCAATGAAGTCAAGGAAAATCTGCGCGACCGGCTGTGTGGCGCGGGTAACACGCGGCGGGTTGGTGCTGGCGCGCCGCTTCCGTCTCCGTATAATCAGGTCAGGCCCCGTGTCCGGCATCCTGTCGTGCGCCGGGCCACACACGATTCGCCCGGTCGGGCTTGTTGATTCGAAGGAGAATGAGAATGACGCGTACGATTGCTGCAATGCTGCTGGTGGTGACCGCCGCGCTCGCCGGATGCAATACGGTCGCCGGCGTGGGCCAGGACATTTCGAAGGGTGGTCAGGCGATCAGCGATACGGCCGAAAAGGCCAAGTAAGGCGACCGGTTCCGGAATGCAGAAGGCGCCGGGCCGTCCCGCGATTGCGGGGCGGCCCGGCGCCTTTTTTGTGTCTGGCGTCGGCGCGGGTGCGGCGTCAGGCGTGTTCGACGAACGCGTAGCGGCCTTCGACCTTTCGCGGCGTGAACCAGCCGTAGTCGGGGAACATCCGGTTGCGCACGTACCACACGTAGCCCACCAGCAGAGCCGTGATCAAGAGGCTGGGCAGCGCGGTCGACGGGTCGCGTCCGAGCTCGGCGATGGTCTTCGGCAACTGCAGCAGCGACAGCAGGATGAACGCGTGATAGGCGCCGACGCGATTCGTCGCAAAACCCCAGATGAACAGCAGCGACAGCGGCACGGTCAACGCGAGGAACACGAGCACGAGGACATTGCCGGCGCCGCTTGCGAAGAAGTAATACGCGAGCATGAGGCTGATCGCCAGCTGGGCGATACCGAGCGCGACCAGGATCCGGATGTGCACCTTGTTCTTGCGGCAGCGCTCGGGGTCGGGGCGCGACGCGATCAGGTGCGCGAGCACGCGATCCTTGAGCCCCTGTCCTGACAGTTCGGCCAGTGCGTCGGCCTTCCTCGTTCCCGCGGAGAGCAGCACCGCGATTCTTGTTTTGGCTTCCTTCCTGTTCATTGCTGGGCGGATTGTCGTTCGGTGGTTGTCAAAGGTTCCGGCCACGCGAATATTGCATCTTGCGAGGTGGCGCGCAATCGATTTGCGGCCCGCGGACACATTCCTACAGTTGCCGGAGCGTGCGGGAGATGGGCCATATGACGACGGGAAGCGGCCGCCGTTGCCGTCTCCCGCGATGGGCGCGGGTCAGTCGGCGGCGGCTCGCGCGGTGGTGGGCGCGGGGCTCGCGGGCTTCGCATCGCGCGTGTCTGCGCGGCGCTCGCGCCGCCGAGTGGCACCGACGAGCATGCCTGCGACGACGAGCGCGATGCCGGCGACTCGCGTGCCGGTCAGCGTTTCACCGAACAGCGCGACCGCGAACAGCACGGCCGAGACCGGCGCGACCGCCGTGAAGAGCGCGGCCTCGGTGCCGCTGGTGCGGGCCGAGCCGGCGTACCAGCACAGGTAGCCGAGCACGGTCGGTACCAGCGCGTAGTAGGCGATCGCCGATACCGCGCCGACGGTCCAGCCATGCGCGGCCGCGCGCCATTCGAATGCCGCCGGCACGAGCGCGAGCACGAAGCCGAGGCCCGTCATCGCGGTGGACAGCGCGAGCGGCGTCAGCGGCGCGGCCAGCCGCCGGTTGAGCAGGATGAAGACGGCTTCGCACGCGACGGCGGCCAGCACCAGCGCGTCGCCGGCAAGCGTCTGGAACGACGGCATCGCGTGGCCCGGTGCGAACGTGACGAACAGCACGCCGGCCGTGGCGAGCGCGGCGGCCACCCAGTCGCGCGGCGTCTGCCGCTCGCGCAGCACGACGGCCGCGATCAGCGTGGACATGGCCGGCAGCGTACCGAGCATCACGCCCGCGTCGAGCGGCGACGACAACTTCGTGCCGCTGATCAGCAGCACCGTATAGCCGACGCCGCCCGCCGCGGCCTGAATGACGAGCAGGACGGCGTCGCGCGCGGAAAGGCGGGGCCAGCGCATGCGCTGCGCGCGCATCAGCGCGAACAGCAGCGGCGTCGCGATCAGGAAACGCAGTGCCGTGGCCGCGAACGGCGGCAGGCCGCCGGCCGCGAGACGGCTCGCGATGACGGTGCTGCCGACGCCCGCCATCGCGGCGGCGAGATAGAGATAGCCGATCAGTCGTGTTTTCATGCGCCGCATCGTCGCGTACGGCGGCTATGTGCGTCTTGAATGAAATTGCAGCGACGGAGGCCTGATTGCGGTGTGCTGCTTGCGTGCGCCGGCGATCCGCGGACCACCGGTGACCGTCGTGCGGGCGACTGCCTTCAAATGCGGTGCGACTGGGCCCGGCGCATCAAGAGGGCGCTCGCGTCAAACCGCCTGTGCGAACCGCCCGGGCGTGATTCCGAACTGGCGCGCGAATGCGCGCGTCAGGTGGCTCTGGTCGGCAAAACCGGCTTCGGCCGCGGCATCGGCGATCGGCATTCCGCTGGCGAGCAGCGCGCGCGCCAGCCGGGCGCGCGACTGGATCAGGTAGGCATGCGGCGTGATGCCGAGCTCGCGTGCGAAGCCGCGCAGCAGCTGGAAGCGGCTCACCCCGCTCAGGCCGGCCAGTTCGGCGAGCGAAACGGGCGCGGCCGGCGCCGCGTCGAGCCGCTCGCGGGCCACGCGGACCGCCGGTGCGACGCCGGCCGCCGGCAGCGTGCGGTTCGCATGCCGGGCGAGCAGCCCGGCGACGAGCATCACGAGCGCCTCGTCGCGGGAGATCGACTCGGATGCGCCGGCGACGATGCGAGCATGCAGCCGGCCGACGGCGGCCGCGAGCCGCGCGTCGCGCACGGCCGGGTGCGCCAGCTCGACGCCGCCGAGGCCTTCTTCCGCCGCGACGCCCGCCACCAGCGCGGGTGCGAGGTACAGCATCCGCCAGCGCCGGCCCGTGCCGGCATCGATCGGCGATCCGTCGTGCATTTCGCCCGGGTTGACCATGATCGCGTCGCCGGCCAGCGCGTCGACCTGCCCGCGGCCGCTCCACGACCGGTGCGCGCCGCTGACGATCACGCCGACTCCGAATTCGTCGTGCGCGTGACGCGGAAACGCGCGGTCGGATTCGAGGCTGATCGCCTCGATGCCTTCGCCGGTGCGTCGGTAGTGGGTGACACGGTGCATGTGCGCTCCTCGCGCCGGTCGCGGCGCGGATCACGTGCACTTTAGCGCGTTCCGGCGCCGCGCGCCCTTCATCCTTTTGGCGGATACCGCGCGGCATGCGCAGCCCGCACCATGTGCATATCGGCAGCGTACACGGCCCGTCGGGCCTGAAGCTGCGCGGGAGACGGCAGGTGGAACGACAGGATCCGGTATTCATTCAGGTTGGTGCGCTCGCGGACGGCTTCGCGCCGGAAGCGAACATCCTCGCGTCCGTCGACGCGCTCGCCGGGCGCACGCTTGTGCTCGGTGATGCAGCGGGCGCATGGCGCGTCTATTCGTTCGAGCGGGGCGCGCTGCAGTGGCGCGACGCGGCGACCGACACGGGCGGCCGCGAACCGTGCCGCGTGACGCGGCTGCGCGACGGGCTGTACTTCGTCGACTACATCGACACGGCTGCCCGCGCGACGTCGGTCAGTCTCGTGATCGATCTCGACCAGGGCGTATGGACGTCGGTCGTCGGCGTGCTGCCGACCGAAGCCGACACGCGCATCGACGCCTTCACGCGCGTCGCGCGCGGGTTGCCGCTGACGGGCGTCGACGCGGCATTCCGGCACGGCACGCTCGGCGGCCACGCGCAGCCGGGGCCGCTGCACGCGCCCACGCGCGAGTTGATCGGCAAGCGCACGATGTACCGTTACAGCCCGACCGAATGCTACGAGCACATCTACCTGAACGAGAACTTCTACGCGTGGCAGTGCCTGCAGGGCGTCGAAGGCGGGCTGGCCGATGTCGACCGCTGTCACTACTTCAGGATCGCCGACGAGCTGTATCTGTTCGTGTGGCGCGAAAAGGTGGTGCCGACGCTTGGCGTCGTCCTGATCGATCTCGCGCAGCGCAAGACCGACGGCAAGATCTTCGGCTATCAGGGCGGCGATTTCGGGTCGCTGTCGAACTTCCAGATCGGCGCGTACGCGCAGGTGCTGAACGAAACCGTGCACCCGCTCGGCGGCGAGGCGCAGCGATGAATGCGGTGCCGGGCAGCGGCCGCCTGCGCGCGGATTTCAGCGGGCGCGTCGTGCTCGTCACGGGCGCCGCGCAGGGGATCGGCGCGGCGATCGCACGCCGTTTCGCGGAGTCCGATGCGTTCGTCGCCGTCGCCGACCTGAACGGCGACGCGGCTGCCGCGCAGGCCGAAGCGCTGGCCCGCGCGGGCGGCGACGCGCGGGCGTACCGGGTCGACGCAGCCAGCCGGGACGAACTGGGCGCGCTCGTCGCGGCAGTCGAGCGCGACGGCGGCCGGCTCGATGTCGTCGTTCACAACGCCGCGTATTTTCCGCTGACGCCGTTCACGCACATCGACGAGCCGACGCTCGCGCGCACGCTGTCGGTCAACCTGTCGGCGCTGTTCTGGCTCGCGCAGGCCGCGTTGCCGGCGTTCGAGCGTGCGGGGGCGGGCCGGCTGCTCGTCACGTCGTCGGTGACGGGGCCGCGCGTCGCCTATCCGGGGCTCGCGCATTACGCGGCGTCGAAGGCCGGCGTGAACGGCTTCATTCGCGCGGCGGCGCTGGAGCTTGCGCGTCGCAACGTGACGGTGAACGGCGTCGAGCCGGGAATGATCCGTACCCCGGCGGCCGGCAATCTCGGCGACGCGTCGGTCACGGCGCAGATCGCACGCGATATCCCGCTCGCGCGGATGGGCGAGCCGGAGGACATCGCGAACGCGATGCTGTTTCTCGCATCGGCCGACGCGGCGTACATCACGGGGCAGACGATCGTCGTCGACGGCGGGGCGACCTTGCCGGAAAGCGGTGCGGTGCTGGGAGACGCCTGACGGCGGGCGCGAACCGCCGCAAGCCGCCACGGCGGGAAGGCCGCGGCCGGCATGTCGTGGCGGGCGGCGTCACCGCCGGCCCGCCTGTCGCCGTGACTACAGCCAGCCGTTGCGGATGAATTCGACGATCGAATACCGGCGGTTCTCGAGATCATGTTGCCGGACGGCTTCGACGATGCGCGATACGCCGTCCGCGTAAGGGGTCGCGCCGTACACACGCGATTCGAGCCGCAGGCTGCATGCACCGTCGTCGATGTGTATCCGGTGCACCGCATGGCGGCCGAGCTGATCGTCGGGGATGCCGAATTCGCCGCGCTGCACGTCCGGGTCGCGCACGGAGCGGATGTCCTCCGCCGGCACGCCGAGCGACTGGGCGATGCCGACGGCCGTGCCGGGGACGGACGTCTTGGCGGCCTGATGCGACTCGGTCAGGCTGATCTCGCAACCGCGAAACAGGTGGCCGCTGGTTTCCAGCATGCTCATGAACTTGAGCATCAGGATGTTCGTGTTCGGACAGAGCACGACCGGAAAATCGTGCGACGCGGTTTCGAGGTCGGAGCCGGTGGACAACTCGATGAGCGGCGACACGGTGGCGCGGCAGAACGCGATCGCGGCGGGGAGTTCGCGGCCGGAACCGGCGTGCACGACGATCGATCGGGCGTCGGTACGTCGGGCGTCGCTACGTCGGGCGTCGGTACCTCGGGCGTCGGTTCGCGTGCTGTCCGCCCAGGGCAGCACGCGACAGATTGCCGGGTCGAGCGTGTGCGCATCGAGCAGTTCGTGGGCCAGCTTGCCGGTTCCTACGACGATTACTTGCATGGACTTGACGGGTTGGGATTCGGGATTCGGGCCGCGGTCGACGCGGGCCGGCGGGTGGCCCGGTACGGCGGCGCGGCGCGCTGGCCTCGCGCATTATGCCCGGCCGTCCGCCTCCGTGCCGGCCGGGCCGTGCGCGAGACGTCGCGGCGCGTCAGCTTGCCGACGTGGTCGGCAGCCATGCATTCGCCGCATTCTGCGCGGCGAGTTGCTTCGCGATCGAACGCGCGAGGCGGTCCGTATCGGAAGCCACCGTGTCGTGCTTCGCTTCCGACGCGCCATGCAGGCCGGCGCCGACTGCCGCCGACGTCGCGAGCCGGCCGGCCACCGCGCCCACCCCGGCGGTTTCGACCATGCCGGGCAGGTGGCCGCTGTTCGCGCTGGCCGAGAACGTGCCGAGCGGCTGCGCGATGCCGTGCGCCGGCTGAAACAGCACGGTGACCGATGCGCCCACTTCGCTCTTGCCCGCGCCGAACCCGATCAGGACGCGGCGGCGACGGTTGCCGGCGTCGATCGTGTCGAACCGGCCTTCGATCACCAGCGCGTCGCGGCCGTCGGGTACCGGGCCGCGCAGCGCGGGCATGCCCTGCGCCCGGAGTTCACGCACGAGCGCATCGGCGAGTTGATCGCGGGTCTTCAGTGCGCGCTGCTGGCGCTGTGCGTCGGCGGACGAACCGGTGGCGAGCGTCGCGAGCGTGTGGATCATTCCTCCGTCGACCTGGACGTCGGTGGTGCCCACGTCGAACTCGGAGACGTAGACGACCTCGGCATGAACCCGCGGCAGCGTGCGGGCTGCCGGCACGGCGGCCGTGGTCGTGGTTGCGGTCGATGCGCAACCGGTCATCGCGAGCGTGCCGGCAATCAGCGCGACGCGGGTCAGATGTTTGGCATGGGCGGCAAATGCGCGAAGGGAAGGGGGCATGTCGATCTCCGTGGTCTGGATGAAGGTGCCGATACCATCGCGGCATTCAGGAACGCGAACGATCGGAAGCTGGGCGTGATCGCTGGCGAGGGAGAGGGTTCATGCCGCTGCGCAATACGCAGGCGCAAGTATGCTCAGGTCGGGTGTCGCGCGCCACGCAGGAATTATGTCGGCGCATGTCACGCGCCGGCGCGCGACATGCGCCGCGCAGTCGGGCTGTCAGGTCGTCACGCCGACAGCGGCGGCCGGGCCGGCGCAGGCGGATCGAGCGGCAGCGCGACGACGGCCTCCAGGCCGCCGCCATCGCGGTCGCGAAACGTCAGCGAACCGCCGTGCAGGCGGGCGATCCGTTCGACGATCGCAAGGCCGAGCCCCGTGCCGCCGGCATGGCCGCGCGCGTTCGCGCCGCGGCTGAACGGTGCCTTCAGCCGTTCGAGTTCGGCGGCGCCGACGCCGTTGCCGCGATCGCTGACGACCGCATACGCGATGCCGTGCTCGGTCCAGGTCCGTACGCCGAGGCCCGTGCGACCGTAGACGACCGCGTTCTGCATCAGGTTCATCAGCAGCCGCATCAGGCCGATCGGGCGGAACGCAAACGCGGGCACGTCGCCTTCGTCGAATTCGAATGCGTGTCCGAGCCCCGCGAAATCCGCGACGAGCTGGCCGATCAGCGCATTCAGGTCGCCGGTTTGCGGGGTCTCGCGCTCGCCGCTGCCGGCGTAATCCATGAATTGTTGCAGGATCGTATCGATCTGGTCGAGGTAGTGCTCGGTCGATGCGGTGAGCGAGTCGTGCGTGCCGCGCGGCAGCGCCATCGCGATCGCCAGGCGCAATTTCGTGAGCGGCGTGCGGATGTCGTGCGACACGCCGGCCAGCATCAGCGAGCGGGTTGCGTCCGCCTGTTGCAGCGCATCGGCCATCCTGTTGAACGCACGGCTCACGTCGGCGATTTCGGTCGGGCCGTCGGTGGGCAGCGGCGGCGGGCGTTCGCCCGCGCTGACTCGCTGGGCCGCGCGCGCCAGCGCGTCGAGCGGCCGGTTCAGGTGGAGCTGGATCAGGTAGCCGGTCAGCGCCGCGAGCAGCGCCAGCGCGACCGACAGCACGAGGGCCGTCGTGATGCCGCTCGCCTGTGCATCGGCGGCCATCGGCAGCGGCACCCACACCGGCGAGCCGGCGGCATGGAGCCGGATCCACAGGCGTTCGTCGTCGCCCGACTGCCAGCGCGCCGGCAGGTCGGACGGCAGGTGGCGTTCGAGCGCCTGCATGAACACGTCGCGCTGCCAGGTGCGGAAGAAGGCCGCGAGGTCCGGCGCATGCGGCGGTGCCGCAGGCGGCGGCGAGGCCCGCCCGCCGAGGTGCACGACGAGCGTGCGGCCCGCGTCGGGCGGCATGCCGGCGAGTGCCCGGTCGAGCAACTGCACGTAGTCGGAAAAGATGATCGACGCGCGCTCGATACGCGGACGCTGCACGTAGTGCAGCAGCACGCCGAGCGAACAGACGAGCGACAGCGCGACGAGCGCGACCAGCAGCGCGATGTTGCGCGCGAGCAGCGAGCGCGGCAGCGGGATGCGCATCACGATTCGACGCCGGCCACCAGCATGTAGCCGATGCCCCAGACCGTCTTGATGAAGCGCGGCTTGCCGGGATCGTCCTCGACGATCTGGCGCAGCCTCAGGATCTGCACGTCGACGCTGCGGTCGAGTGCGGCGTGGTCGCGGCCGCGCGCGCGGGCGAGCAGGTTTTCGCGGCTCACCGCTCGGTTCGGCGACGAACCGAGCGCATGCAACAGCAGCATCTGCGCCGAATGGATCTCGACGGGCACGCCGTCGCGCATCAGGGTTTGCTGGCCGACGTCGAACGTAAACGCGCCGAAACGCAAGCGCTGCGACGTGACCGTCGGTTCGCCGGCCGCCATTCTCTGCCGTCGCAACAGCGCACGGATGCGGGCCACGAGTTCGTCGGGGAGAAACGGTTTGGCCAGGTAATCGTCGGCACCCGTCTCCAGGCCGACGACCTTGTCCGCGGCGTCGCCTTTCGCGGTGAGCATCAGGATCGGCAGCGTCTGGCCTTCGGCGCGCAGGCGTCGGCACACGCTCAGGCCGTCCTCGGGTTCCATCATCAGGTCGAGCACGAGCAGGTCGTACGGTTCGCGCTGCAGCAGGCGGTCGAGCCGCTTGCCGTCGGCCACCGCGCGCACCTGGAAGCCGTGGCCGGTCAGGAAGCGTTGCAGCATGTTGCGCAACTCGGCTTCGTCGTCGAGCACGACGATCCTGCAAGGCTGTTCCATTGGCTGCCTCCCGGTGCGTACTGCGGGGCCGGACGCGCGCCGCGATCAGCGGGCCGCCATGCGCTGGCGCATGAAGCCGGCGAGCTGCGAGAGCGTGACGTAGCCGTTGTGCTGCACGTCGATCTCGTCGAAATGCTGCGCGACCATCGGCATGCCCGCGGCGGCCTGCTCGCGGGTGAGCTTGCCGTCGTGCGTCGTGTTCGCGCTGGCGAAACGGGTCTGCAACTGCATCAGCGCATGTTCGGCGCGCAGGCCGCCAGCCGCCGCACCCGGCGGCACCTGCTGGGCCGACGCTGCTGCAGAAACGATACACAAAACGACGGCGGCAATCATCTTCTTGATGGACTTCATGGGGTTTCTCCTTGCGTGGCCGACGGGTCTGCGCCGGCCGGGTGGTTGATGAAACGGAGTCGGGTGGAATGCGAAACGGGCTTCGGCGGAATTACGCCCAGTGCGCGGGGACCCAGACGCGGCCGGCCCAGTGCGCGGGCACCCAGATGACGGCGCGCGGCGGGTGAGCGACATAGACGGCGCGCGGGGCGGCGTACACGGCCCGGGGCAGCGGCGGCGCGAGGTACAGGACCTTCGGCGGCGGCGGTGCGACGTAGATGACGCGTGGCGCGGCGGCGACCACGACGGCCTTCGGTGGCGCGACATGCACGACTTTCGGTGGGGGCGGCGGCGTGACGATGACGGCAGCCGGTGCGGGCGACCGCACCGGCTGCCGGTGGCGCGGCCACGATCACGGCGGCCGGCGGGGGCGGCGCGACAGGCACCGGTACCGGCGCCGTCCCGCCTGCCACGACGACCGTACCGCCTGCCGCCGTGCCGCCGTGGATCACCGTCGTGCCGCCGGTCGACACCGTGCCGCCGTGGACGATCGTCGAGCCGCCCGACGTCGTTACGACACCCGGCGCCACGCGCGTCGCGCTGCCGGAATGGGTGACGCTCCCGCCGTCGGTGCCGGTCACGGTGCCCGAGCGCGAGCAGGTCGAACCCGCGCAGTTCGTCGATGCGGCGTGGCTGGCCGTGTTGCCGCCCGAACCCGTGATCGTGCCGCTCGACGTGTACTGCCCCGGGCCGTTGCGCGTCACGCTGCCGGACGTCGACGCGCTGCGGCCGTCCGAACCCGTCAGCGAACCGGTGTGCGAGCAGGTGCCGTCCGCGCAGCTCGTGTCGCCGCCGTGCTCGACCGAGCGCCCGTTCGGGCCGACGGCCGTGCCGCTGTTCGAGAACTGGCCGGGCGCGGTGCGCGTGACGGTGCCCGTATTGGTGGCGCCGCCGCCGGGGCCGATCACGCCGCCGGCATGCGAGCAGCTGCCGCCGCCGCACGAGCCGGCATGCGCGCCGCTGTAGGTGCCGCGCGGCGTGTAGGCGGTGCCGTGGCCGGACCAGCCGGCGAAGGCCGGCGCGCTGGCGAGTGTGACGAGGGCGGCGGCGGTGACGAGGAAGCGGTTTTTCATCGGGTGTCCTTGCGGTTCGTTGCGGTGCACGCGGTGGCGTGGCGACGGGACGAACTTTAGGACGGCGACGCGCATCCGTCGCGTCATGAAAGATGTCGCGGTGTTACACGCGGCGCGGTGTTTTTCGGTACGACGAATGCGTGCGTCGGCCGCGTCGATCGCGGGCGTGCCGCACCAGGCAACGGATCACGGCGATGCAGTCACGAGCGGGGAGGTTTGACGGCAGGGGGCGGCGCATCCAATTCACGGCGCGCAAACGTGTCGCGGTGACATGCGGCGACATATTTGCCGACCGGTTCATGCATGCACCGCGCCGATCCACATATGTCGTCCAGTCGCTGCCGATTCCATCGAACACCTGTTGCACACGCCGCCGGCCGGCTCAACCGCGACATACCACGACATACCACGACATATTTTTCGCCGGACACGCACGCGTTCGCCTTCCGCCGGCCCGATCTCCAGTCCACACGCGTCCGCGACCGCTGCCGGCCGCGCGAACCCACTTCATCGCGACATACGGCGACATATTTCCTGCGTGGCCTTTCCGTTCCTTGCCCCCTACAGTGCGTTCCATTCGACGCGACAGCGGCATGTGCTGCCCATGACGCGTCCGACTCAACCGAAGGAAAGGCCCATCATGCTCACCACCACCGGAAAGCTCGCGTACATCGTCACGCTCTTCATCGTTGCCGTCTCGCTCGTCGAGGCGGCCGTGCTCACCTGGCGCCGCAGCCGCCAGCCCGAACCGTTCGACTGGAACGAGGTGTGGCTGTCGCTTGCCGATCTCGCGGGCCGCAAGCTGCTCGCGCTCGTGCCGCTGTCGCTCGCCACGCCCGTGTTCGATCTGGCATGGGCGCACCGGCTCTTCACGATCCCGCTCCATAGCGTCGCGCTCGCGCTGCTCGTGTTCGTCGGCCAGGAATTCTGCTACTACTGGTATCACCGCGCGTCGCACCGCGTGCGCTTCTTCTGGTCGACGCATGCGGTGCATCATTCGCCGAACCAGTTGACGCTGTCGTCCGCGTTCCGCCTCGGCTGGACCGGCAAGATCGCCGGCGCCGCGATGTTCTTCACGCCGCTCGTGTGGCTCGGCGTGCGTCCCGAAGCGGTGCTCGCGATCCTGTCGTTCAACCTGATGTACCAGTTCTGGCTGCACAACACGTGGATGCCGAAGCTCGGCTGGCTTGAATACGTGTTCAACACGCCGTCCGCGCATCGCGTGCACCATGCGTCGAACCTCGATTACCTCGATGCGAACTACGGCGGCGTGCTGATCGTGTTCGACCGGCTGTTCGGCACCTATGTCGCCGAGCGCGACGACGAACCGTGCCGCTACGGCCTCGTCACGCCGACGCGTTCGCGCAATCCGTTCGTCGTCGAGCTCGAGCACTGGGCGAGCCTGGCACGCGACGTCGCGACGGCCCGCGACGTGTGGACCGCGTTCCGTTTCGTGGTGCTGCCGCCGGGCTGGCGGCCGGGCAACCAGGGCGAAACGACGGAGGAGCTGCGCCGCCGCAGCCTCGTCGCCGTGCGCACGGATGCGTGAACGGCGCTACGCTGTCGGATCTTCGTCAATCACCCTCGATCCAGGAGAACGCATCGATGGAACACGACCTGAAAGGCAAGGCAGTCGCGATCACCGGCGGATTCGGCCATCTGGGCGTCGCGACAGCCGCATGGCTCGGCGCGCGCGGCGCACGCGTCGCGCTGATCGGCCGCGGCGCGGCCCCCGGTGCACCGGCGCTGCCCGGCGTGCCGGCCGATGCATTGCGCATCGGCGGCATCGATCTCGTCGATCCACAGGCGGCCGCGCGGGCACTCGAGTCGGTCAACCGCGAATTCGGCCGGGTCGACGCGCTGCTGAACATCGCGGGCGCATTCGTGTGGCAGACGATCGCCGACGGCGATGCCGCCACGTGGGACCGCATGTACGAACTGAACGTGAAGACGGCGCTGAACGCATCGAAAGCCGCGCTGCCGTACCTGCTGGCGAGCCCGGCCGGCCGTGTCGTCAACATCGGCGCGGGCGCGGCCTTCAAGGCGGGCGCGGGCATGGGTCCGTATGCGGCCGCGAAGGCCGGCGTCGCGTGCCTCACCGAGGCGCTGGCGGCCGAGCTGCTCGACCGCGGCGTGACGGTGAACGCCCTCCTGCCGAGCATCATCGATACGCCGCCGAACCGCGCGGACATGCCCGACGCGGATTTCACGCGCTGGGTGCGGCCGGAACAGATCGCGGCGACGATCGGGTTCCTGCTGTCGGCCGACGCGCAGGCGATCACCGGCGCATCGATTCCGGTGAGCGGCCGCGTGGCGTAGCGCACCGGCCGGGAAGGGGCTCGCGCGGCCGGTCGTGCGTACAATGTCGCACCGGATTGCGCGACCCAGACCCGAGACCATGAATCAGCCCAATATCCTGATCGTCGAAGACGAAACGGCGATCGCGGACACGATCGTCTACGCCCTCGGCACCGACGGCATGCAGACCGTCCACTGCACGCTCGGACAGGCGGCGCTCGACCATCTGCGCGACACGCGCTTCGATCTCGTGGTGCTCGACGTCGGCCTGCCGGACCTCAGCGGCTTCGAAGTGTGCCGGCGGCTGCGCACGTTTACCGACATTCCGGTGATTTTCCTGACCGCGCGGCACGACGAGATCGATCGGATCGTCGGGCTCGAGATCGGCGCCGACGATTACGTGATCAAGCCGTTCTCGCCGCGCGAGCTGGCGGCGCGGGTACGTGTGATCCTGCGCCGCTTCCATCGGACGGCCGCGCCGGAACCGGCGCCCGGGCCCGCGGCGGCGCCGGCGGAACCGACCGCGCCGGGTTTCACGCTCGACACCGACGGCGCGCGCGTATCGTGGCTCGGCCACGCGCTGGACCTCACGCGTTATGAATTCGGCCTGCTGGCGCTGCTGGTCCGGCATCCAGGGCGCATCTACTCGCGGGAACAGCTGATGGACCTCGTGTGGCACGAGGCATTCGACTCCGCCGATCGCACGGTCGACACGCACATCAAGACACTGCGCGCCAAGCTGCGCGCGATCGATCCCGAGCGCGACCCGATCCGCACGCATCGCGGCATGGGTTATTCGCTGCAACCGTAACGACCGGCACCGCCCATGCATATCGGCCTGCGCATCTTCTTCGGTTTTTTCCTGATCGTCGGTCTCGCCGCGCTGATCACGCTGCGCGTGTTCGTGCAGGAGGTGAAGCCCGGCGTGCGCGAGGCGATGGAGGACACGCTCGTCGATACCGCGCAGGTACTCGCGGCGCTGGCCGCCGACGACCTGGCGAACGGGCACATCGCCGACGGCGCGTTCGCGCGTCAGCTCGGCAAGCTGCACGAGCGTCCGGTGAGCGCGAACGTGTGGGGCATCCAGAAGAACGCAATCGGCTACCGCCTCTACGTCACCGACGCGCACGGCATCGTGCGCTACGACTCGTCCGGCAGCGCGGTCGGCCAGGACTATTCGCGCTGGAACGACGTGTACCGGACGCTGCGCGGCGAATACGGCGCGCGCAGCACGCGCAGCGATCCGAACGACGACGGCAGCACCGTGATGCACGTCGCGGCGCCGATCCGGCGCGGGAACGAGATCATCGGCGTGCTGACGATCGCGAAGCCGAACCAGACGGTCGCGCCGTTCATCGCGCGCAGCCAGCGCAAGATCATGCTGTACGGCGCGTTGCTGATGGGCGGCGCGATCCTGATCGGCGTGGCGTGCACGTGGTGGCTGGTGCTCGGGCTGCGGCGCCTGCAGCGCTATGCGCGCGCGATCGCGGCCGGCGAGCGCGCGGCGATGCCGCTGCAGGGCGCGAACGAGCTGGCCGAGCTGGGGCGCGCGGTGGAAAGCATGCATCGGCGGCTGGAGGACCGGCAGTACGTCGAAACCTACATCCACACACTCACGCACGAGATGAAAAGCCCGCTGGCCGCGATCAGCGGCGCGGCCGAACTGCTGCAGGAAGACATGCCGGTCGCGAACCGCCGGCGCTTCACCGAGAACATCCGCCGCCAAGCCGGCCGCCTCGAACAGATGATCCGCAAGCTGCTCGCGCTGGCCGAGGTCGAGCAGCAGCAGCGCCTGTCGGTGCGCGAACCGGTTGCGCTGCGGTCGGTGCTCGACCAGCTCGTCGACGATATCGAGCCGCGCGCGCGGCAGCGCGGCGTGAGCTTGCGGATCGACGCGAACGAGGCGGCCGATCCGGCGGTCGTCGAAGGCGATCCGTTCCTGCTGCGGCAGGCGCTCGGCAACCTGCTCGACAATGCACTGGATTTCGCGCCACGGGGCAGCACGATCCGGATCGCGCTCGAACGGCGGGCGGCGGGCAGGGCGCACGTCTCGGTCGTGCGCGTCGACGACGACGGCCCCGGCGTGCCCGACTACGCGCTGTCGCGCGTGTTCGAGCGCTTCTATTCGCTGCCGCGCCCCGACGGGCAGGATCGCAGCACGGGCCTCGGGCTGTGTTTCGTCCGCGAGGTCGCGATGCTGCACCGCGGCCAGGTTGCGCTCGCGAACCGCGACGAAGGCGGCGCGTGCGCGACGCTCACGCTGCCGTCGGCCGGCTGAACGCACTTCACGTTCGCCACACATTCGCTTCACACCGGCTTCAATCGCCCTTCACCGGGGCCGCTCATGCTGACCGCATCTTCCACTACGGTGTCGGTCGGCAATGAATCGAGTCCTGTTGTTCAAATCCATGATCACCGCGTTGCTCGCGCTGGCGATCCTGATCCCGCTGCAGATGGTCCAGAGCATCGTGCGGGAACGCGCCGAGTATCGCGAGAGCGCCTTGCAGAGCATCTGGGCGAGCTATGCGGGCCCGCAGACGGTGACGGGGCCGGTGCTCGTCGTGCGTTACACGGAAGTCACGCGCGTGCGCGACAGCGCGCCGCCGCGCGGCGCGCCGAAGACGAGCCTCCGAAGCGAGACGAAACGCATGCTCGTGTTTCCGAAGACGCTGAACGTCGACGGTGCGCTCGACATCAAGGTCCGTTATCGCGGCATCCACAAGGCGCTCGTGTACGACCTGGCGAGCCGGATGACGGGCACGCTCGCGCTGCCGGACCTGAAGAAGCTGCCGCAGGCGGACGGCCACGTGAGCTTCGCGATCGACGACGCGTATGTCGCGCTCGGCATCGGGGACATTCGCGGGCTGAAGGCGCAGCCCGACCTGCGCATCGGCGGCGAGCGGCTCGAGATCGAGCAGGGCACGCGGCTGGAGAGCCTGCACCAGGGCGTGCATGCGAGCGTCGATCTCGCGGTGCTCGCGAAAGCGGGGGCGGTCGTGCCGTTCAGCATCGACCTGCCGCTGGTCGGCGCGGAATCGGTCGCGTTCGCGCCGGTGGCCGACCAGAACGATTTCTCGCTGAAGTCGAAGTGGCCGCATCCGAGCTTCGGCGGCGCGTTCCTGCCGGGCGAGCGCACGATCGATGCAAACGGCTTCACCAGCAACTGGCACGTGACGTCGTTCAACACGAAGGCGCGCGAGCAGGTCGCGTCGGGCAACGGCAACGGCGAGGGCGCGATCGAGATGGCGTCGGTGTCGGTGATCGAGCCCGTGAACGTCTATCTGCAGGCCGAGCGCGCGACGAAGTACGGTGCGTTGTTCGTGATGCTCACGTTCGCGAGCTTCTTCATGTACGAGCTCGTGAAGCGGCTGCGCATTCACCCGATCCAGTACACGCTGGTCGGCTTGTCGCTCGCGCTGTTCTTCCTGCTGCTGTTGAGCCTGTCCGAGCACATCGCGTTCGGCTATGCGTATCTCGCGGCGAGCAGCGCATGCATCGGGCTGCTCGGCTTCTACCTGTCGTTCGTGCTGCATAGCGTGAAACGCGGCGCGACGTTCGCGGTGCTGCTCGCGATGCTGTACGCGGCGCTCTACGGGCTGCTGTTGTCGGAAGACAATGCGCTGATGCTCGGTTCGCTGCTGCTGTTCGCGATCCTCGCCGGCATCATGACGCTCACGCGCCGCGTCGACTGGTATTCGCTCGGTGCCGCGTGGCAGCCGCTGGCCGACAAGCCGGGGGCCGCGAAGACCGGCGGGCCGGCGAAGTAAGCGGGCGGGTGGCGAGCAGGCGCGCGCCGGGCGGGAATGCCGCGCCGGCGCGCGATCCCACGCGGGCCGATGCCCGTCACACGGCCGTCTCCGGGCGACGAAACCGCGCCGCCGGAATCTCGGCGATGGCCGCGATCTCGATCAGCAGGTCGGGATGGTAGAGACGCTCGACCTGGACGGTCGTCGTCACCGGATAAGGTGCGGCGAAGTACGTGTTGCGGATGTCGCCGGCCTGCATGAATGCCTCGATGTCGGTGGCGTAATGGACGAGCGAGATCACGTCGCGCATTTGCCCGCCCAGCGCGGCCAGCACATCGCGGACGTTGTCGAGTGTCCGGCGAACCTGGGCGCGCATGTCGCCGGCACCGACTACCTGCCCGTCGCGGTCGAGCGCGACTTGCCCTTTCAGATGCACGATCCGGCCGTCGCCCTGGATCACGGCCATCGAGAACGCGCCGAACGGCGCCCAGACTTCCGGTGGATTCACGGCTTCGGCCATCGCGCGGCTCCTGTTGGGGGAAATGGGGCGAACGCAGCGGAGTGCCGCGGTCGGCAGTCGCGCCGTGACGGATGCGTTGATCGTCGATCCGCCAGGCTTGCCGAAAGCGGCGGCGGCCCGGATCGCCCTATACTGACCGTTCCACATCACCGGAACACGCCGTGCCGAATCAAGCTTCAGAGGATCCGTTCGTCGACGATCCCCGTCCGACCCCGCCCATCCAGCCCGAACTGGAAGACTGCTGCAACAGCGGCTGCTCGCCGTGCGTCTTCGACCTGTATGACGAGGCGCTTGCGCAGTATCGCATCGACCTGGCCGAATGGGAGGCGCGACAAGCGCAGCGCAAGCAACCGCATTGAACCGGGGGCGCCGGGGGGGGGCTGCTCCCGGCCCGGTCGGCCTGCGGGCGAGTCCGTCTCGCTCCCGTTCACGCGCCGGCGTGCAGCCGGCGATGCAGCGGCCCGAGCGCCGTCGACAAGGCGATGCACGCCAGCAACACGACCGTCAGCGTGAACATCGACGTCCTGAATCCCTGCACGTAATCGACCGCGGCCGGATGGCTGCCGAGCCGGGCGAAGAACATGCCGCCGATCGTCGCGGCACCGACGGCCGCGCCGATCTGCAGCATCGCGCTGACCATCCCGGACGCGACGCCCGCGCGGGCCGCGTCGACTTCCGCGAGCACGATCCGTACGACCGACGGCAACACGAGCCCTTGTCCGATCCCGATCGCCGCGATGCCGGCATAGAAGCCGGGCCCCGGCGCGCCTTCGCTCGCGAGCGCGGCAGCGGTCGTGACGCCGGCCGTGAGCATCACGAAGCCGAGCGTGAGTACGCGATGGCCGCCGAACCTGCCGACGAGGCGCGGCATCAGCAGCGGACTGGCGAGGAAGCCGAGCCCGAGCGGCAGGATCGCGAACCCGGACGCGAGCGGCGACCAGTTCAGGCAGCCCTGCAGATAGATCCCGTAACTCAGGAAAAACGCGCTCAGCATGTAGAACAGGAACGCGAGCAGGAGCCCGAGCGCGACGACCGGGTTGCGGAACAGGCGCACGTCGAGCAGCGGATCGCGGCCGCCGGCGAGCCGGCGCGATTCGACGGCCAGCAGCGCGCCGAGCATCGGCAGCGCGCCGACGAGGCACGCGATCATCCACAGCGGCCAGCCGGCCTCGCGGCCGTGCGTGAGCGGGTACACGAGCATCAGCAGGAACAGCGACATCAGCACCGTGCCGGGCACGTCGATGCGCTGGCCGCGCGGCGGCCGGTTCTCCGGAATGAAGCGCCAGCTGCCGATCAGCGCAAGGATGCCGATCGGTAGATTGACGAGGAAGATCGCGCGCCAGCCGAGCCCGAACGGATGCAGGCTGATCAACGCGCCGCCGCCGAGCTGGCCGATCACGGCCGCGAGGCCGAACGCGAACCCGTAGAAGCCCATCACGCGCACCTGTTCCTGCGGGCTGAACACGCTGCGGATCGTCGCGAGCACCTGCGGCGCGAGGATCGCGGCAAACAGGCCCTGCAGCACGCGGCCGCCGACGAGCACGGTGCCGTTGCCGGCGAGCCCGCACAGCGTCGACGCGAGCACGAAGCCGGCCATGCCGGTCATGAACATGCGCTTGCGGCCGTACAGGTCGCCGAGGCGGCCGCCCGTGATCTGGACGACCGCGCTCGCGCATGCATACGCGGACACGACGAGCTGCAGTTCGGCGGGGCGCGCGCCGATGCCGTCGCGGATGGCCGGTAACGCAAGATTCACGATGAAGTAGTCAAGCGGCGGCAGAATGGCGCCGACCAGCAGGACCACGAGCGCCCAGCCGTGATGGCTGCGCGGCGTCGCCGCGGCGGCCGCGCCGGCCGGCGCGCAAGGAGCAAGGGTGGGGTTCGTCATGGCAGCAGGGTCCAAAAAATGAGGGCCGTATGTGCAGGCGACGCACGCAGGCCGTTGACCCCGTATTCTGGCGATCGCCTATGGTTCGGAAAAGCGGGAAAGAGTGGTAGCATCCATCGGGTTATTCGATGGATGGAGAGGGCGATGCGCGGTTTCGACCTGGATCAGTTGCGCACTTTCGCGGCGGTCGCGGACGCCGGCAGCCTGTCGGCTGCCGCGCCGGTGCTGCACCTGTCGCAGTCGACGGTCAGCGAGCAGGTGCGCAAGCTCGAATCGCGCGCCGGCGTGCCGTTGTTCGTGCGCAGCAAGCGCGGCGTCGAGCCGACGCCGGCCGGCACGCGGCTGCTGCAGCACGCCCGGCGGATCGTCGCGTTGAACGAGGCCGCGTTCGACGAGCTGCGCGGGCAGGCGATCAAGGGCGAGCTGCGCGTCGCGATCACCGACTACTACCGTACGAATGAAGTGGCGGGGATGCTGGCACGGCTGCGCGAGTGCTATCCGCAGTTGAGCCTGCACGTGAGCGCGATGAAGAGCGTGGACATCGAGGCCGCGCACGCGCGCGGGCAGATCGATCTCGGCGTCGTGATGAACCTGTCGAGCGGGCCGTTCCGGCCGGCGTCGGCCGATGCGCGCTGGGTGTTGCGGCGCGAGCCGCTGTCGTGGGTCGCGTCGCCCGCGCTCGCCGAGCAGTTGCCCGAGCCGCTGCCCCTCGTGCTGCTGCCGGACGACTGCATGATGCATCAGGTCGCCGTGCGCTCGCTCGACGAGCAGCACACGCCGTACGTGCTGGTGCACAGCGCATCGGGGGTCGCGGGGCTGCAGTCGATGCTCGCGGCCGGGCTCGGGGTCGGCTGCCTGTGCGCTTCGGCGATCGGCGACGGCCTGATGCGGCTCGGCACGAAATTCCGCTTGCCGCCGCTGCCCGACGCGGTGTTTTCGCTGACGCCGCCGATGCCGGGCGAACGCGAGACCGTCACCCAGGCGCGCGAAGTGCTGTCGCGCCAGCTGCTGATGTAAAACCTTGCCGCGCGACACGCGGCGGCGCGTATCCGAGAGGCGCGCCAGGGGACCACAGGCATGAACGACGATCTGAAGAACCAGATGGCCGAAAGGCTGCAGGATGCGCTGGAGCGCGTGGTCGACGAGCGCTCGCTGATCCACTTCCTGCGCGTGCTCGGCCATGACTGGCACAAGGAGCGGCAGCTCGAGGCCGACATGCCGCCGTCACCGTACGCGCATGGCGCGCTCGGCTGGGAAAACCGCTCGATCGGCGAGTACCTGGAGGCGATGGTCGACTGGGCCGAGGCGTCGGAGGAAGGGCTGCGGTTCTACGACGTGCCCGAGAACCCGTGGCGTCGTCTCGCGGACATCCTGTTCGCCGGAAAAAGCTACGAATAGCGCGGCCCGCGCGATTCACGCCAGCCGCCGTCTACTCGGCGGTTTCGCCATCGACATAAGCACGCAACCCGTTGGCGAGCGCGTCGAACACGGCACGGCAGCGCGGGCTCGTCCGCAGGTCCTCGTGCATCACGACCCAGGTTTCCAGCCGCATCGCGAGTGCGTCCGGCAGCACGCGCACGATCCGGGCGTCGCGTTTCGCGAGCGCCGACTGGCAGAAGCCGATTCCGTAGCCGGCGCGGATCATCGCGAGTTGCGCGAGGTTGCTGTCGGTGCGCAGCGCGAACGCGTCGCGTTTCCATGACGGCATCCCGCGCCCCGCCGAACGGATGAACGGCGTGACCGTATCGAAGCCGATCAGCGCATGATGCGCGAGTGCATCGATCGTCGCGGGTGTCCCGTTGTGCGCGAGGTAGTCGTCGCGGGCATACAGCCCGACCTCGATTTCGCCGATGCGCCGCGCGACGAGCGCCTCCTGCGCGGGCGGCGCCATCCGCACCGCGATGTCGGCCTCGCGCTTCAGCACGTCCTGGATGCGGTCGGTCGGCACCAGTTCGATCACAAGCCCCGGATGCTCGCGCCGCAACCGCGCGAGCATCGGCGGCAGCACCTCGACGGCGATCACGTCGCTGGCCGAGATCCGCACGATGCCGCGCACGCCCGCGCCGTGGCTCGCGGCCGCGCGCTCGAACGCGGCCGCCGCGCTGCGCAGCGCTTCGGCGTGGCCGCGCAGCGCAAGCGCCGCCTCGGTCGGCAGCAGGCCCGACGGCGAGCGCGTGAACAGCGTCTGGCCGAACGCGGCTTCGAGCGCCGCGACGTGGCGGCCGGCGGTCGGCTGCGTGATGCCGAGCGCGCGCGCCGCGCCGGAAAGCGAGCCCTCCGTCAGCACGGCGAGAAAGGTCCGGTAGCGTTCCCAGTTCAGATCGACGGTCATACATAAATGTATAGCTGATCTTCGAGGTTAGGCAATTTATTGTTAGTCGCCGGCACGCCAGAATGCGTCTCACGATGGTTCATTCAAGGAGAGCGGCGATGACGACGGATACAGGCATGGCGCACCGGCAGGCACTCGTGCTCGGTGCGAGCGGCGGGATTGGCGGGGAAGTCGCGCGGCAGTTGCGCGATGCAGGCTGGCACGTGCGTGCGCTCAAGCGCGGGCTCGATGCCGAGGTCGTGGAGCGCGACGGCATCGTGTGGATGCGCGGCGATGCGCTGGATCGCGACGCGGTGGTCCGTGCCGCACGCGGCTGCAGCGTAATCGTGCATGCGGTGAATCCGCCCGGATACCGGAACTGGCCGACCCAGGTGCTGCCGATGATCGACAACACGATCGCGGCGGCGACGGGGGCGCGGGCGACCGTCGTGCTGCCCGGGACCGTCTACAACTATGGCGCGGATGCGTTCCCGCTGCTGCGGGAGGATGCGCCGCAGCATCCGGCGACCCGCAAGGGCGCGATCCGCGTCGAGATGGAGCGGCGGCTGCAGGACGCGACCGCGCGGGGCGTGCGCACGATCATCGTGCGGGCGGGCGATTTCTTCGGGGCAAGCGCCCGCAACAACTGGTTCTCGCAGGGGCTGATCAAGCCCGGACGGCCCGTCGCGACCGTCAATGTACCGGGGCGGCAGGGCGTCGGCCATCAGTGGTCGTACCTGCCGGACGCCGCCCGCGCGATGGTCGAACTGATCGAACGGCGCGATGCGCTGGAGCCGTTCGCGCGTTTTCATCTGGGCGGGCACTGGGATGCGGACGGCACGCAGATGGCGCAGGCCGTGCAGCGCGTCGCGCAACGGCACGGGGCGCGCCCGGTGGTGCGGCGCTTTCCGTGGTGGCTCGTGTGGGCGGCGGCGCCGTTCGTCACGACGCTGCGCGAGATGCTGGAGATGCGTTACCTGTGGCGCGAGCCGCTGCGGATGGACAACGCGCGCGTCACCGCGGTGCTCGGCCGCGAGCCGGTGACGCCGCTCGATACGGCGGTGGAGGCGACGCTGGCGGGGCTGGGGTGTCTCAAGTGAGCCTGGGCCCTTGCGACGGGCTTCGCCCGGGCACGGGAAAGCGCCGTCGCGCATTGAAGCACCCGCGGGACAACAATTCTCCACATACCCGCGCACGTCCGATGCGCATCATGTCGGTGATACCGATCATGCGAAAACGGGGGCGCGATGTGGCAATTCGGATGGAAAGCGTCGGTTGCGGGAGCAATCGTGTTCACATTGAGCGGGTGTACCAACCTGGCAGGTGTGCTGTACTGCGACAACTCGCAGTTCAACTTCCCGGACTACCGCTGCTTTGAATCGTACAGGTAGGAACGGGCGCGCCGGCCGAGCGCCGCCGCGCGCGTCCCGTGCGGTTTTCCGCTGCCGTTACGCCACGACCGGCAACACCTCGACCGCATACCGGTGCCGCAGGCTGCGCCCGAGCACCGGATCGTGCAGTTCCATCTCGAACGCATCGCCGTCGCCCATCGCCGCGATCGCGCCATGCACGGCGACCGTCCCGCCATACATCGCGCAGCGCGCGGGCATCGTGCGGCGGTCGTCGAAACGCCGCCACAGCACGTCCGGCGCGAGCAGGCCGCTCACCGCGCCGTGCTGGTACGCGACCCGTTCGCCATCGCGCGCAATCAGCCACGCACGCATCTCGATCGCGTCCCAGTGACCGGCGACGTCCGCATACCGCCATGCATCGCGGCCGAGCGGTTTCGCGCATACCTGCTTCGACACCGCGACGCCGTACGCCTCGACCTCGCGATCCGTGTGATCGGACCCGACCGTCACGAGCGTGCCGGCCGGGCTGTCGACGAGCACGCACTCGATCTCGCCGCCCGAGCGTGTACCGAGCACGCCGATCGACGGCGCCTGCGTGAGCAGCGCGGACGATACGCGATAGAAGCACGGCGTGGTCGACGGCGGCGCGACGCCGAGCGCCGCGAGTTCGTCGATATGCGCCTGGATCGCGGCCGGGTCGCGGCCGGCCCAGCCGGCAATCACGACGCGCTCGATGTCGACGTCGACGGCGGCCGGTGCATCTTGCAGGGAAATCACGTTGAACGACAGGGCTTGCATGCGGATATCCATTTGAAGTGCGAAGCAATGAATCGGCTGACGGCGGCGCTCAATCCTCGAGAGCCCGGTGCGCGGTCTCGCGCGCGGCGAGCAGCGCGATCGACGTGACGACGAGCGCGGCGGTGACGTACAGCGACACGGCCGTTGTCGTGCCCGTCTGCCGGAACAGCGTGGCGATCACGAGCGGCGCGAAGCCGCCGCCGACGATGCCCGCGAGCGTGTAGGCGAGCGACGAGCCGGCATAGCGCACGCGGGTGGGGAACTGTTCGGTCACGAACGCGCCCTGCGGGCCATACATCACCGCATGGATCACGAGACCGACCGCAACCGCCGCGACGATCGCGCCGGGGCGCGCCGAATCGAGCATCGCGAAGAACACGAACGCCCACACGATGCCGGCCAGCGCGCCGGCGAGATAAACGGGCCGGCGGCCGAAGCGGTCCGACAGCGCGCCGAAGAACGGCACCGCGAGTGCGTTGCACGCGGTGCCGATCATCACGGCCGTCAGCGCGACGGGGCGCGACAGGTGCAGCACGGTCGTCACGTAGGTCAGCGTGAACACGACGATCAGCGCATACAGCACGTCCGAGCCGATCCGCGAGCCGCCCGCGATCAGCAGACGCTTCCAGTGATACTTCAGCACGTCGGCGACGGGGACGTCGGCGGTCGCGTGCGATTCGGCGAGTTGCTCGAACTGCGGCGTTTCGTCGACGCCGCGCCGCAGCCAGAAACCGAACACGACGAGCAGCGCGCTGGCCGCGAACGGCACGCGCCAGCCCCACGACAGGAAGGCGTCGGACGTGGTCGACAGCGTCACGAGCGCGATGCAGCCGGTGCCGAGCAGCGTGCCGAACGACGGGCCGATCTGCGTCCACGACGCGGACAGCCCGCGCCGCTTCTGGTCGCCGTGCTCGACCGACAGCAGCACCGCGCCGGCCCATTCGCCGCCGAGCGCGACGCCTTGCACGAAGCGCAGCGCGACGAGCAGGACCGGGCTCAGGATACCGGCCTGCGCGTAGGTCGGCAGCGCACCCATCAGCGCGGTCGTCACGCCCATCAGCACGAGCGTGAGCATCAGCACCGCGCGGCGGCCGATGCGGTCGCCGAGGTTGCCGAACACGAAACCGCCGAGCGGGCGCGACACGTAGCCGACCGCATAGGTCGAGAACGCGAGGATCGTGCCGGCCAGCGGATCGACCGACGGGAAGAACAGGTGATTGAAAACGAGCGCGGCGAGCGTGTTGTAGATCGTGAAGTCGTACCACTCGAGCGACGTACCGATCATGCTCGCGGTCGCGAGTCGGCGGGTGCGGACGCGGCGGGGCGCGTGGGCGGCGGGCTGGGCGAGAGTGCTCATGGTATCGGGCGGGTCGTGACGGATGACGGGAGAGGGACCGGCGTGCGGACCGCGTGCGGTGCGGCGAGCGCCGGTGTCGGCGTTCAGGCAGGCAATGCGGCCGCGGCGGCCGGTTCGGCTTCGGCGTCACGGTGCGCAACCCGCGGCGGCGCGGCGGCGCGCCACAGCAGGTCGAACGTGCGGACGTCGTCGTGCCCGGCGAGCGCGGCGGCCACGCGGCGCGTGACGGCTGCGTCGCTGCCTTCGACCAGTACGAGTGCATCGGCGGCCGGGCGGGCGGCCGCATCCGCGCCGATCGGCGCGGACAGGTCGGGTGCGGTGCGGAAGAGTCGTGCGGCGTGGATGCCCGGTTCGTGCAGCGCGTCGTCGAAGCGCGCGCGCAGTGGCGGCACGTCGATGTGCTGCGGCGGCAGCACGAACAGCGCGAGATGCGCGCCTTCGCCGTCGCCGGCCTCGATCGTCAGCTCGCCGACGCGCCGTTGCGTGCCCGTCATGCGTTCGAAGTTCGCGAGCGACCAGGCGGTCTGCTGCGTGAACGCGCGGCGGTACGCGTCGCCGCGGAACACGTCGAGCGCCTCCGTCACGTACAGCGCGAGGTACTTGCGCGGGCCGCCGTCGGTCGCGCGAAAGCGCCGTGCATGCGTGAAGCCGGGAATCGCGACACGTTCCTGCATGTGCTCGCGGTCGTACCACGCGTTGAAGTCGGCTTCCTGCGCGGGGTCGACATCCGTCCAGACGCAAAGCTGGCCGTGCGGGAGGGAAAGGCGGGTCATCGCGGGGTTCCTTGTGACGGGGGTGTCAGGAACCGCAGTGTCCCGAAGACGGGCCGCGCCCGTCCAACAAGAAAACAAATTCGCGGTGAACAGGTTTTCTTATGAGCGGCGCGGGCGGCGTGTCGCGGCGGGGGACGCCGGTGCGGCTCGCGTCGTGCGTTTCGTTTTTGTCGGCGTTGCTGTTGTCGTCCGGCTTGTCTTGCGTGCCGCCGCCGTGTCGATGCGATCGGGCGCGGCCGGGGCGGCAGGCTTTGCGAAGCTCGTAGCCGGGGCCGTTGCACGCGCGACTTCGCTCGCGAGTTCGGCGATGCGCGCGGCCACCGGCAGCCCCTGGCTGCGGTACGTCGCGACGAGCGGCAGCGCGGGGAATTCCGGTTCGACGTCGAGCAGTTCGAGCGCGCCTTCCTGCAACTCGCGCCCGATGATCGCGGGCGGCAGCGCGGCGACGCCGAAGCCGTCGGCGACGAGGCGGATCATCGCGGCGACCGACGTGATGCAGTTGATGCTGGCCGGCCGCTCGACGGCCGCGAACAGGCGCTCGATCGTCGCATGCGGACCCGAGTGGCGCGAGAAGCTGATGATCGGAAACCCGGCCAGGCGCGCGACGTCGAGCGGCTGGCCGCCGAGCCCGAGGCGCGGGCTCGCGGCCCAGCGTACGGGGAACTCGCACAGCGGCAGGTTCGTGAAGTCGGGGCCCGGCACCGGGTCGGTCTGAAGGATCAGGTCGACGCCGTCGGTGCTGAGCAGACGGGTCAGGTGCAGCGTCGTGTCGCTCGTGATCTCGACGTCGAGGCGCGGATAGCGCTCGCGCAGTTGCGCCATCAACGCCGGGAACCAGCTGTGCACGATCGATTCGATCACGCCGATCCGGATCAGGCCCGCGTCGCTCGCCGCATCGATGTCGCGGCGCATTTCGCCGTCGAGCCGCACGATGCGCTCCGCATAGGCCAGCATGCGCCGCCCCGCGGGCGTGAGGGTGGCCGAGCGCGTGTTGCGGTCGAACAGGCGCACGTCGAACGCCTCCTCGAGCGACGCGATGCGGCTCGACACGGCGGCCTGCGTCGTGTGCAGCTTTTCGGCCGTGAGCCGGAAGTTTTCCAGCTTCGCGAGCCAGACGAAGGTTTCAAGAAACCGGATGTTCATCGATGTCCGAACGCAGAGGCCGGCCGGGAGCGGCGGCGGGATCGGTCGATGGTAGCGGATTTCCGGGGTGGGAAACGGACGGGCGCCGCGTGTGTCGTCGCGGGTACGGGCGGCCGGCGGCCGACTCGCCGGCCGCCACCCGGTGTCACGCGGGCGGTGTGCCGGCTTGCATCAAAGCCGGTCGAACGCGAGCGTCGGCACGTCGACGGCCATCGCGCCGCCGTCGGCGACGAGCGTCGCGCCGGTGACGAACGACGCATCCGGCGACGCGAGGAACGCGCAGATGGCCGCGATTTCGTCCGGATCGGCCGCCCGCCGCAGCGGCACGTCGGCGCTGACGCGGGCGTACGCGCCGTCGAGCGAATCGCCGTGCGCGGCCATCAGCGGCTCCATTTCCGCGTCGGCCATCGGCGTGCGGACCCAGCCCGGGCAGACGGCGTTCGCGCGCACGCCTTGCGGGCCATAGTCGCGCGCGAGCGAGCGCGCGAGCCCGAGCAGCGCATGCTTGCCGACCGTGTAGCCGCATACGCCGGGCCCGGCCGCGAGCGCCGCGATCGACGCGACCAGCACGATGCTGCCGCGCTGCGCGATCAGGTCGGGGAGGCACGCGCGTGCACTGACGAATGCGGTGTCCAGGTTCGCGTGCATCGCGTCGCGCCACCGCGCATCGTCGGTTTCGTCCGCGCGGCCGGTGCCGTGGCCGCCCGCGCATGCGACGAGCGCGTCGACGTGACCGAAGCGTTCGGCGATCCGCGGCAGGAAGCCGGCCCAGTCGGCCGTGCTCGCGGCGTCGCCCGCGAGCGCGAGACCGCCCGTTTCGGCGGCCAGCGCGTCGAGCGGCGCCCGACGGCGCCCGATCAGCACGACGCGGTCGCCGCGGCTGGCGAAGCGGCGCGCGCACGCGGCGCCGATGCCGGTGCCCGCGCCGGTGATCGCGATCGTGCGGGAGGGCGGGTGCGTCATGTCGTTCTCCGGAAAGGTGTCGTGAGCGGCCACTTTAGGCGGCGCCGGCACGTGGCGGTATCCGCCGAAAGGATGAATGAAGGCCGTCCGGCCGGCCGGTTCGGTCCTGCCCATTTTGCAAAGGCTGACGATGTCCGGCGCCGAATCGCTCTATCCTCCACATTTTTGGGATAAGTCGCGAAAGCCCGGCAAAATAGCGCGGGCGTACGCGCGCATCGACGCGCGGCGCGTCGGCCGGCCGATTCCGTCGTGCGAGCGGCGCGGCGGGCCGGCAGGAACGGCGCGAGCGTGCATCCGCTGCGCGGGGATCGCGTCCGCCGCTGGATCGAGTCGTCGCGACGTATCGCCCGGTTGCGCGCTGGCGCGGCCGGACCATCGACAAGGACAGGGAGGGGCCGGCAATGAGGCTGGACGACGAAAGAGAAAGCATGAACGTCGAGGATCGCCGCGGCGCCGGCGGTTTCGGCGGCGGGCGCGGTGCGACGATCGGCATCGGCACGATCGTGGTCGCGCTGGCCGCGTCGTATTTCTTCGGGATCGACCCGCGCGTGGTGCTCGAGGGCGCGTCGGCGCTGCAGGGCCGCCAGCAGCAGGCGCAACCCGCGCCGGAGCAACGCCAGGGCGCGCCGGCCGCCGATCCGGGCGCGGTGTTCACGCGCAAGGTGCTCGCCAACATCGAGGACACGTGGACGGGCGTCTTCTCGACCCAGCTGCACGCGCAGTATCAGGCGCCGAAGCTCGTGATGTTCACGAACTCGACGCCGACCGCCTGCGGCACGGGCCAGACGGCGATGGGGCCGTTCTATTGCCCGGCCGACCGCAAGGTGTATATCGACCTCGGCTTCTACGACGAACTGCGCAAGCGTTTCGGCGCGGGCGGCGATTTCGCGCAGGCCTACGTGATCGCGCACGAAGTCGGCCATCACGTGCAGAACCTGCTCGGCATTTCCGACAAGGTCGATGCGGCGCGCCGCCGGTCGAGCCAGGCGCGCTCGAACGCGCTGTCGGTGCGGATGGAGCTGCAGGCCGACTGCTTCGCCGGCGTGTGGGCGAACAATGCGCAGCGCGCCAACCAGCGGCTGATGGAGCCCGGCGATTTCGAGCAGGGGCTGAAGGCGGCCGCCGCGATCGGCGACGATCGCCTGCAGCAGCAGGGGCAAGGCTACGTCGTGCCGGAAAGCTTCACGCACGGCACCAGCGAACAGCGCGTGTACTGGCTGCGGCGCGGGATGGAATCGGGCGAGGTGAGCGCCTGCGACACGTTCTCCGCGAACGCGCGCTGAATGATGGCGCGCGCATCGTCGCGCGCGTATCGTCCCGGCCGGACCGGCCACCGTGGCCGGTCCGGGACGATTTGCCGATTTGTGCTCACCGGCGCTTTTCGGCGCCGGTAGGCTGGCCCGGACTTCGCTATTCGATCCGTTCGCCCGCCGCCGATTCCACCATGCCGACCCCATCCGTTCCCGTCGATCACGCCGCCGCCGACTGGCCGCGCGCGCTGCGCGTGTGCGTGGAGGTGTTCGACGCGTTCGCGAGCCCGTCCGCGATCGTGTTCTACCGGCTCGACCAGAGCGGCGAACCGGCCGATTTCGAGCTGTTCGGGATGCCGGAATCGATGCATCGCACCTATGTCGCCCGCTACCGGATGCTCGATCCGCTGCATCCGTCGCGCTGCGCGGCCGGTGAGCGCGCGGTCGTGACGCTCGCCTCCCAATTGCCTGACGAAAGACGCGAGGCGTCCGCGTACTGGACCCGTTTCCTGCGGCGCCACGACGTGGCCGACGTCGTCGAGATCTGGCTGCGCGACGCGGGCCGCACGATCGGCGCGTTTTCGCTGTTGCGTTTCGGGACCGGGGACGCGTCCGGCCACAGCACGGCAGGGCGGTTCGCGCCCGGCGAAATCGACGCGCTCGCGCGGCTGCAGCCGATGGCCGAAGCCGCGCTGGGCCCGCTGCTGCGCGCGCGGCGGGGGATCCACCGGATCGGCTGCGAGGAGCGGCTTACCTATCGCGAGGAACAGATCGCGCGCCTCGTGCGGGACGGGCGCTCGAACAAGGAGATCGCGCGCGATCTCGCGCTCGGGCAACCGACGATCAAGACCCACCTGATGCGCATGTATCGCAAGCTCGGCGTGTCGAACCGTACCGAACTGGTCGGGGCGCTGTTTCTGTAGTCGTCCTGCAAGCGGGGCCCCGACGTCGTGCAGTACCATGCACGATCGTCGTTTCGATAACAATCAAAGGGCCGGGAAAATGGATGTCGCACTCACTGCCGCTTCGCTGGTGGTCGTCGCGTTGAGCATTGCGCTGCCGATCTTCATCGTCAGAACCGTGCGAAGCGGGACGTACGATTCGCTGTATTTTCTGATCCCGCTGGCACTCGGGGTGTACTGGCTGGACTACCAGGCATACGACTTCCTCGCGTCGATGTCGCAGGGTTTCAAGAACTAGCCTGCCGGTCGGTTCCTCCGTCACGCCCCGCCATCCGACCCGCGGGGTTCGAACCCGCCGCCTTCCGTCACGCGCTGCCAATTTGCGCTCACCGGGCGCGATCCCTCGTCGATACAGTGGTCCGACGCCCGCGTGCCTCACCGGCACGCGGTCCAGCCACGACAATCATCGAGACGCCCATGAGCAACACGAACTTCGTCGCCGTCAGCGACACCGTGCGCACCTTCGTCGCGCGCGATTTCGGCCTCTTCATCGACGGCGACATGCAGCCCGCGCAATCGGCTGCGCGGCTCGACGTGTACGACCCCGCGACGGGCGAGCGGCTCGCGACGGTCGCGGACGCCGACGCTCGCGACGTCGACCGCGCGGTCGCCAGCGCGAAGCGCGCGTTCGACACGCGCGTATGGAGCGGGCTGCGCCCGGCCGACCGCGAACGCATCCTGCTGAAACTCGCCGACCTGATCGAAGGCGACGCCGAGACGCTCGCCCAGCTGGAAACGCTGAACCAGGGCAAGTCGATCCACGTGTCGCGCGCGATCGAGGTCGGCGCGAGCGTCGAATACGTGCGCTACATGGCAGGCTGGGCGACCAAGATCACCGGCCAGACGCTCGACGTGTCGATCCCGTTCCCGCCCGGCGCGCGCTATACGGCCTACACGCGCAAGGAGCCCGTCGGCGTGGTCGCCGCGATCGTGCCGTGGAATTTCCCGCTGATGATCGCCGTGTGGAAGCTGATTCCCGCGCTCGCGGCCGGCTGCACGATCGTGCTGAAACCGTCGCCGGAAACGCCGCTCACCGCGCTGCGCCTCGCCGAACTCGCCCGCGAGGCCGGCGTGCCGCCCGGCGTGTTCAACGTCGTCACGGGCGGCCGCGTCTGCGGCTCGGCGCTCGCGAGCCACCCGTCGATCGCGAAGATCTCGTTCACGGGCTCGACCGCGACCGGCAAGCTGGTCGGCGCGGCGGCCGTGCAGAACATGACGCGTTTCTCGCTCGAGCTCGGCGGCAAGAACCCGATCGTGATGCTCGATGACGTCGACGTCGCGCAGGCGCTCGACGGGGTCGCCGCCGGCGCGTTCTTCAACCAGGGGCAGGTGTGCGCGGCCGCGTCGCGCCTCTATGTGCACCGCAGCAAGTTCGCGCAGCTCGCCGACGGCCTCGCCGGCGTCGCGCAGTCGATGAAGCTCGGCGCGGGCCTCGACACGACCGCGCAGATCAATCCGCTCGTGTCCGCGCATCATCGCGACAAGGTCGTCCAGCACATCGAAGGCGCGCGCCGCGCGGGCCTCACGTTCCTCGCGGGCGGCACGCCGGCCGACGACCTGCCCGGCTACTACGTGAAGCCGGCCGTGATCGCCGATCCGCATCCGGACAGCGCGATCGTGCGCGACGAGGTGTTCGGCCCCGTGATCGTCGTGGTGCCGTTCGACGACGCGGCCGACGCCGTGCGTCTCGCGAACGCGTCGCCGTACGGCCTTGCCGCGAGCGTCTGGAGCAACGACCTGAAGCGCGTGATGAACCTCGTGCCGCAGATCGAGGCCGGCACCGTCTGGGTGAACTGCCATATCCCGCTCGATCCGTCGATGCCGTTCGGCGGCTACAAGCAATCGGGCATCGGCCGCGAATTCGGCCAGTACGCGATCGAAGGCTTCACCGAAACCAAATCCGTCTGCATCGCGCACTGACGCGCGGCGCGGCCCCCGAATCCGAACGACCCAGGTTCAAACGATCCGACAGTGGAGATTGCAATGAGCTACAACGAAGCGAAATTCTGGCACCCGATGGTGCACCCGAACGAGATGAAGCAGCGCAAGCCGATCCGCATCGTGCGCGGCGACGGCTGCTACGTGTTCGACGAACAGGGCCGCAAGCTCGTCGACGGCGTCGCGGGCCTGTGGAACGTGAACGTCGGCCACAACCGCCAGGAGGTGAAGGACGCGATCGTGCGCCAGCTCGACGAGCTCGAATACTTCCAGCTGTTCGACGGCATTTCGCATCCGCGCGCGGAAGAACTGTCGAAGAAGGTGATCGACATGCTCGAACCCGAAGGGATGCGCCGCGTGCTGTACAGCTCGGGCGGCTCCGATTCGATCGAGACCGCGCTGAAGATCGCGCGCCAGTACTGGAAGGTGCGCGGCCAGGCCGACCGCACGAAGTTCATTTCGCTGAAGCAGGGCTATCACGGCACGCACTTCGGCGGCGCGTCGGTCAACGGCAACACGGTGTTCCGCCGCAACTACGAACCGAACCTGCCCGGCTGCTTCCACGTCGAGACGCCGTGGCTGTACCGCAACCCGTTCACGCAGGATCCCGAGGAACTCGGCCGGATCTGCGCGGAACTGCTCGAGCGCGAGATCCAGTTCCAGAGCCCCGACACGGTCGCCGCGTTCATTGCGGAGCCGATCCAGGGCGCGGGCGGCGTGATCGTGCCGCCGGCCAACTACTGGCCGCTCGTGCGCGAGGTGTGCGACCGCTACGGCGTGCTGCTGATCGCCGACGAGGTCGTGACGGGCTTCGGCCGCAGCGGCAGCCTGTTCGGCAGCCGCGGCTGGGGCGTGCGTCCGGACATCATGTGTCTCGCGAAGGGGATCTCGTCGGGCTACGTGCCGCTCGGCGCGACGGTCGTGAACGCGCGGATCGAGGAGGCATTCGCGGCGAATGCCGATTTCGGCGGCGCGATCATGCACGGCTACACGTATGCGGGCCACCCGGTCGCATGCGCGGCCGCGATCGCGAGCCTCGACATCGTCGTGAAGGAGGACCTGCCGGCGAATGCGGCGAAGCAGGGGGCGTATCTGCTCGAGGCGCTGAAGCCGTTCGCGGAGCGTTTCGCGGCGGTCGGCGAGGTGCGCGGCAAGGGGCTGATGCTCGCGCTCGACCTCGTCGCGAACAAGGACACGCGCGAGCCGATCGACCCGCTGTCAGGCTATGCGAACGCGGTCGCGGAAGTCGTCCGCGAGAACGGCGTGCTGGTGCGCCCGGTCGGCACCAAGATCATCCTGTCGCCGCCGCTCGTGATCCAGCGCGAGCAGCTCGACCGGATCGTCGACGCCCTCGCGACGGGCTTCGAGGCCGTGCCGTTCGCGTGACGGCGTAGCCGCATGAAGGCAAACCGGCGGCGGGACGCGCGAACGCCGCCGCGGGTTTGCCGATTTGCGCTATGACCTGGTTTTTTTGCCTGCGTATTTTTTCGACATCGGATCACGCCGTGATCGACAGGGGTCCGGGAACGAAGCGCTGAAGCGCCGCCCCGGGCCGATCGCAAGGCAAATTTGGCACCAGCCGCCGACGAAGCGCGGGTTCGGGCCAGCACTGGAAGGAGACGAAGATGTCGGGATGGTCAGGCGTTTCCGGCGCCGCGGGCGACACGTCCGCCGGCTCGCCGGCGCAAGCGGGCGGCGGCACCGCGCTGAAGGCCGGTGCGGTCGGTTTTCCGACCGCGCTGGCGAGCGCCGTCGGCCTCATCATGGCGAGCCCGGTGATCCTCACCGCGACGTCGGGCTTCGGGATGGGCGGCTGGGCGTTCGCGGTCGCGATGATCATCGCGTTCGTGATGATGCAGGCGCAGGCCACCACGTTCTCCGAAGCCGCCGCGATGCTGCCGACGGCCGGCTCGGTCTACGATTATCTGTCGTGCGGGCTCGGCCGCTTCTGGGCGATCACCGGCACGATTTCCGCGTATTTCCTCGTGCACGTGTTCGCCGGCACGGCCGAGACGATCCTGAGCGGCATCATGGCGCTGGTCAACTTCGAATCGCTGAACGCGGCGTTCGAGAAGCACAACAGCTCGTGGCTCGTCGGCGTCGGCCTCGTGGTCACGTTCGCGGTCACCAACATCGTCGGCATCAAGGTGTTCAGCAAGCTGGAGATCGTGCTGACGGCCGGCATGTGGCTGTCGCTGATGATCTTCGGGATCCTCGGTCTCGCGGCCGCGCCCGCCGTGCATCTCGACGGCTGGTTCGGCGGCTCGGAAGTCGGCACGTCGGTGCCGGCCGTGCTGTCGCTCGTCGGGATGGCGATGTTCATGTTCGTCGGCTGCGAGTTCGTCACGCCGCTCGCGCCGGAAATGAAGGCGCCGGGCAGGACGATTCCGCGCGCGATGGCGCTCGGCCTCGTCGGCGTCGCGATCTGCATGTTCCTGTACGGCGCGGCGATCCGCCGCCAGGTCGCGAACGTGCCGGTGAGCCCCGACGGCCTCACGCACCTGCTCGACACGCCGGGCGCGATTCCCGCGTTCGCGCTGCAGGTGCTCGGCCCGTTCGGCCGCGTGTGGTTCGGCATCGCGTTCCTGTGCGCGGGCGCCGCGACGATCAACACGCTGATGGCCGGGCTGCCGCGCATCCTGTACGGGATGGCGATCGACGGCGCGCTGCCGCGCTGCTTCGCATACCTGCATCCGCGCTTCAAGACGCCCGTGGTCGGCATCGTGGCGGCGGCGATCGTGCCGATCTTCCACGCGTGGCTGATCAACGGCAATCTCGACAGCATCCTGCACCTCGTGCTCGCCGCGACCTGCGCGTGGGGCACCGCGTACCTGCTGGTCACGGCATCGGTCGTGATGCTGCGCATCCGCCGCCCGGACCTGCCGCGCCCGTACCGGTCGCCGCTGTTCCCGCTGCCGCAGATCGTGTCGAGCGTCGGCATCGTGCTCGCGATCTGGTACATCACGCCGCCGGGCATGAACGCGCGCGACATCTACGTGCCGTTCGGCGCGATGCTCGGGCTCACCGCGCTGTACGCGCTGTTCTGGACGCTCGTCGTGCAGCGCCGGCATCCGTTCAGGCCGGTGCCGGTCGAGGAAGTGCTGCGCAACGAGCACGTTGCGTCGTGAAGGCCGCGCTCGCCCGCTGGCGCGCGGCGCCCGACGCGCCGCCGCCCGGTCATCGGCCCGGCGCGATCGCCGCGCGGGTGCTGGCCGACCTGCAGGCCGCGCGCGAGGCCGACGATATGGGCGGCGCCACGGCGTGCCTGCCGAACGGCGTGCGCGTGAGTGTCGACGAGCGCGTCGAGCGGCAGTTCCTGATGCATACGGTCAGCGTGAAGGTGGCCGCGACCGTGCGCGGGCCGGCCGCGCAGGGTAGCGCCCGCGTGCGGCAGACCGGCTGGCTGCGCCGGACGGGGATCGACGGGGTACGCGACTCGGAATGCGACCCCGTATTCGCTGACACGCTGACCGCGCTGGTCGCCGAGCCGTCGCTGGTCGACGCGCTGCGGCCGCTGCACCTGACCGAGTGCACGATCGGCGCGCGCGACGGCCGCTGGACGCTCGCGATCGTGCCGTTCGGCGGCAGCGAGGTCGTGAACCGGATGCCGTCGTTTCGCCGCTACGTCCGGCTGACCGGCGAGCAGGCCGCCGCGCTGTCGGCGGCCTTGCTTGCGTTCGAAACCGCACTACGCAGGATTTTGCGAGGGTAAGCTGTGGCGCTGCGTGCCGTGCGAATCCGGCGGCCGCATCCAGGACCAAGGGTTTTACCGGAGATGCCGATGCTGTTCCAGTCACGCTCACACGAAGACGTGCACGATCACGGGCTCGCGATCGCGGGCTGGCATCAGGTCTACCGCCAGATGACGCCCGGCCCCTTCAAGGGCACCGTCACGCAGGTGCTGTACGACGATTTCCACTTCTTTCGCGAAACCACCAACCGGCGCGTCGCGCAAACCGGGCTTGCGCCGGCCGGGCGCACGTCGCTCGCGGTGCCGTTGTCCGTCCCGCTCGCGGGTACCTTCCAGGGCCAGCCGGTCGACGGTTATGCGCTGCTCGCGCTGCGCGCCGGCGAGGATTTCGAATTCCACACGCCGGAAGGAATGGGGCTCGTCGGGATCAGCGCGGCGTCCGACATGGTCGACGAGCTGTGCGAGGCCGAATTCGGCGCGGCCGGCGCGCGCAAGCTGCGGCACGTGACGCGGCTGTCCGACGAACAGGGCGTTGCGCTCGGCGTGCGGCTGTCGGCGCTGATCGACGACGCGCAGCGCAACCCGGGCCACCTCGAGCACGCGGCCACGCGCAAGATGTTCCGCGACGCGATGCTCGGCATGTTCCTCGATGCCCTCGAGCAGGGTATCGGCGTCGAGCGCCGCGACATCACGCATGCCACCTACAGCGATATCGTGAGCCGTTGCGAGAAGCATCTGCGCGACCGGCCCGAGGAGCCCGTCACCGTGCTCGAACTGTGCCGCGCGCTGCGCTGCAGCCGCCGGACGTTGCAGACGAGTTTTCAACGCGTGGCCGACGTCACGCCGGTCGGCTACCTGCGCACGATCCGGCTGAACGCGGTGCGCCGCATGCTGCGCACGACGTCGGCGCAGCAGCTCGGCGTCGGCGAGGCCGCCGCGAGCTGGGGATTCACGCATCTCGGCTATTTCGCGCGAGAGTATCGCGACCTGTTCGGCGAACTGCCTTCCCAGACGACGCGCCCCGAATGATGCGCGCTGCCCGCGACGGCGCCGCCGGGCAGCGTCGCGGGCAGTGCAATCCACCGTTTGCCGATTTGCGATAGAGGTCCTGAATTTTCGCTGGATAGAGTCCCGTCACCCATATCGACAACGCCATCGATTTGCACTGCGAATCGATGAACACAGAGGGCGGGACATGAAAATCGGACGACGACTGGCCGCAGCCGCGGCGACGCTGGGTTGCATGCACGCACACGCGCAGACCTCGGGAAGCGTGACGCTGTACGGCACCGTGGATACCGGCATCATCTACTCGACGAACCAGCAGTTCACGCGTGCGGACGGCAGCACGGGCGGCGGCCATGCATGGCAGATGGGCGGCGGCAACCTCGTGCCGTCGCGCTTCGGTTTCCAGGGCGCCGAGCCGCTGGGCGGGGGGCTCGACGCGGTGTTCACGCTCGAGCAGCAGTTCCTGTCCGCGAACGGGCAGGCGCTGCAGGGCGGCACGGCGTTCAGCCGGCAGGCGTGGGTGGGGTTGCGCCAGGACGGCATCGGCACGCTCGGTCTCGGCCGCCAGTACGACTCGTACACCGACATGCTCGGCGCGTACGTGTCGAGCAACAACTGGGCGACGCCGTACGGCTCGCATCTCGGCGACGTCGACAACCTGAATGCCGCATTCAACTTCAACAACGCGGTGAAGTTCACCAGCGCCGATTTCCACGGGCTCACGTTCGGCGGCACGTTCAGCTTCGGCGGGCAGGCCGGCGACTTTTCCGCGAAGCGCGGTTATGCGGTGGCCGCGACGTACACGCGTGCGCCGGTGGCTTTCTCGGTCGGCTATCTCGACCTGCACCAGCCGCTCGACGCGGCGCTCGGCGGCGCGAGCGGCTACATCGGCGATTTCGCGTGCAGCAACGCGGGCGCGATGTACTGCCTGCTGCAGGATGCGGGCTCGATGCGCGCGTTCGGCGCGGGCGGCTCGGTCGCGCTCGGCGCGGCGACGGTCGCGTTGACGTACACGCATACGCGCCTCGGCGACAGCCGCTATTTCTCGACCGCCGCGCAGCCGCGCACGCAGGCGTTCACATTCGACATCGGCGAGCTGAACGTCACGTACATGTTCACGCCGGCGCTGCAGGGCGGCGTCGCGTACATCTTCAACGCGGCCCATACCGACGGGCGCGGCACGACGCGCTTTCATCAGGTGAATGTCGGCACGAACTACAGCCTGTCGAAGCGCACCGCGCTGTACGCGGTCGCGATCGGCCAGATCGCCAGCGGCACGGGGCTCGGCACCGATGCGAACGGCAACGCGGTGAACTACGCGCAGATCCCGGTGCTCGCGAACAGCAACGCGAGCCGGCAACTGGCCGTGATGGCCGGGATCCGCGTGAACTTCTGACCGGGGCGCAGGCGCGGAGCGGCAGGCGGGGCGGGGCAGCCGGGCGCGGCGGCGGCCGTTCCCGCCGTGTGCCATAAATTCTTAACGATCGGCGTGAACAATGGCGTTCGCATCCGGCGGCCAGCCGCGTCACCCGCGTTGCACACGTGTGCAACGCCTGGCCGCTCCGCCACCACGCCGAACGAGAGAGACCTCATGACCTTGCTGAGCCGCCTGCGCGCGCTGTCCGCCGCCCTTGCGCTGTCCTTCGCCGCCACGCACGCCGCTGCGGCCGATCTCGTCATCGCGGGCCGCGACGACATTTACGGCAAGGGGCTGGCCGACGCCGTCGCCGGCTTCAACAAGCTGCATCCGGGCACCGAGATCGAGCTGCTCAAGCTGCCGAACGCGAACCTGTACCAGAAGCTCAAGCTGTCGATGCGCGAAGGCACCGGCACGTACGACCTCGTGATGATGGACGACACGTGGGCGCCCGAATTCATCGGCAACGGCTGGCTGAAGCCGCTGCCGGCATCGCTCGCGGACGCCGATCTCGTGCCGTCCGCCGTCGCGCTCGGCCGCAACGCGGCCGGTGCGCTGTACGCGCTCCCGATCGTCGGCAACGTCGAGATGTTCGCGTACCGCAAGGACCTGCTCGCGAAATACAAGCTGCAGCCGCCGCGCAACTGGGACGACGTGCTGAAGATCGCGCAGACCGTCGGCGGCGCGGACAAGAGCGTGTCGGGCGTCGTGTTTCGCGGGACCAAGGGCAATCCCGTCGTGACGGGCTTCCTGCCGATCCTGTGGGCGTACGGCGGCGACGTGTTCGACCAAGCCGGCAACGTGACGATCGATTCGCGCGAAGCGCAGGCCGCGCTGAAGACGTTCCTCGCGCTGAAGGCGTCCGCACCGAAGGACGTCGACGTGTACGGCGCCGCGGAAGTGCGCGACGCGCTGCAGCGCGGGACGGCCGCGCAGTCGATCGAGGTGTGGCCGGCGTGGGTGCCGGCGCTCGACGATCCGAAGCAGTCGCGCGTGGTCGGGCAGATCGCGCTGCAGCCACCGCCCGGGCAGACCGCCGGCCCGGCGCCGATGCTCGGCATCTGGCAGATGGGCATTCCGAAGGACGCACCGCACGCGAAGCTCGCGCAGGACTTCCTCGCTTACTTGACCGCGCGCGATACGCAGACGCGCCTCGCCGGCATCGGCATTCCGCCGACCCGCCGCAGCGTGTTCAACGATCCGGCGCTGGTGCGCCAGTACCGCTGGTATCCCGATCAGCTGAAGGCGCTCGAAGCCGGCCGCGCACGGCCGCGCGTGAAGGACTGGCAGCAGGTCGAGAGCATTCTCGGCGACCAGCTGCAGCTCGCGCTGACCGGGCAGGCCGCCCCCGACGCCGCGCTGCGCCAGGCGCAGCAGAAGATCGCGCAGGCGACGGCCGCGGCTGGCAAGTGACCGCCCGCGTCAACCCGGTGGCCGGAGGTCGCGCATGAAGTCCTTCGGCCGCAGCCTGCCGTTCGTCGCCCTGCTCGGGCCTGCGCTGCTGGTGCTCGCCGCGCTCGCGCTGTATCCGGTCGCGCAGGTGCTGATCGATTCGTTCTGTCAGGTCGACTACTCGGCCGGGCGCCGCGCGTTCACGGGGCTCGCGAACTACCGCGCGGTGCTCGGCGACGACGCGTTCGCGGCCGGCTTCGGCAACACGCTGCGCTTCACGATCGTCGCGTCGCTCGCCGAAGTCGCGCTGGGCTTCGGTCTCGCGCTGCTGTTCGTGCGGGCGTTTCCGGGCCGGCGCATCGCGCTGCCGCTCGCGATCCTGCCGATGATGCTGTCGACGCTCGTGTGCTCGGCGATCTGGCGCAACTGGCTGAACTTCGACGGCTTCCTGAACACGCTGCTCGCGGCGTTCGGCATCGAAGGCGTGCGCTGGCTGTCCGATCCGCATCTCGCGCTCTGGTCGCTCGCGCTCGTCGACGTCTGGCAGTGGACGCCGATGGCGTTCCTGATCGTGCTGGCCGGGCTGCAGTCGATTCCGCAGGAGCTGTACGAGGCCGCGCGCACCGACGGCGCGAGCGAGTGGCAGTGCCTGCGCGACATCACGCTGCCGCTCGCGGCGCCGCAGATCGGCCTCGCGCTGCTGCTGCGCTCGATCGATACGTTCAAGCTGTTCGACAAGGTCTATGCGCTGACGGGCGGCGGCCCCGGCAATGCGACGCAGACGTTGTCGACCTATATCTACGACACGGGCTTCCGCTTCTTCAACGTCGGCCCGGCCAGCGCCGCGTCGGTGCTGATGCTCGCGGCATCCGCGGTGCTGGTTTCGGGGTACGTATGGCAGACGGTTCGCAAGCGGCGCGCATGACGGCGCATCCCGCACGCGTCACGGGCCCACGCACGGGCGCCGCATTCGGTCGCGCGGTGCCGTGGGGTTTGCGCGTCGTCGCGCTCGTGCTGTTGCTGCTGCCCTGCCTGTGGATGGCCGGCGCGGCTTTCATGCCGACGCTCGAACGCCTCGATCATCCGCTGCGGATCTGGCCGGCCGCGCCGACCCTCGAGCATTTCGCGTCGGTGTGGTCCAACGGCATCGGTGCGCCGCTGCTCAATTCGCTGCTGGTCGGCTTCGGCACGACGCTGCTCGCGCTGGCGCTCGCGTTTCCGGCCGCGTATGCGCTCGTGCGGCTGCGGTTTCCGGCGCGGCTCGACCTGCTGTTCCTGGTGCTCGTGCTGGCGTTGAAGCTGATGCCGCCGATCACGATCGCGGTGCCGTTGTTCGCACTGGCGAAGCGGCTGCACCTGCTCGATTCGACGTTCGGCCTCATGCTCGCGTACCAGATCTATGCGTTGCCGATGGCGATCTGGATGCTGCTCGCGTTCGTTCGCGAAGTGCCGATCGAGTACGAAGAGGCGGCCTGCATCGACGGTGCGGGGCTCGCGCGGCGGCTCGTGCAGATCGTGCTGCCGTTGTGCGCGCCGGGGCTGATCGCGACCGCGATCTTCGTGTTCATCGCCGCATGGAACGAGTTTCTGATCGCATTGCTGTTCGTGTCGACACCGAGCCGCTTCACGCTGCCGCTCGCGATTGCCGGCTACGTGACGGAGAACGGCATCGACTGGGGCGACCTGATGAGCGCGGGGCTGATGGCGTCGCTGCCCACGCTGGCCGTGGCCGGCTATGTGCAGCGCTATCTGCTGCGCGGGTTTGCGGGCGGGCTGAAGTGACGCGCGGCCGCGCCGCGCCCGATGTCACGCCGTCACGCGCAGCTGTCCCGCACCACCTGCGCGACCGGCACGACGCGCGTGCGCGACGGGCCGTCGAACGTCTGCATGCGGTCGGCGAGCAGGTCGATCGCCGCGTGCGCGAGGCCGCGCGTGTCCTGCCGGAGCGTCGTCAGCCGATACGCGTCGTATTCGGCGGCGGGGATGTCGTCGAAGCCGATCACGCACAGATCGTCCGGCACGCGCAAGCCGAATTCGCTGCGCGCGACGTCGATCACGCCGAGCGCGAGCAGGTCGGACGAGCAGAACACGCCGTCGGGCCGTTCGCTCGCGGCGAACAGTTGCCGCGCCGCGTCGATCCCGCTGGCATGGGTATCGGACGGTGTGTCGAGCACGCGGGCGAGCGTCGCGCCGAACGCGTCGCGTTGCGCGAGCGCCTGCTCGAATGCCGCGGCGCGCGACCGCGCGCTGTAGCTGGCCCCGCGCGGCCCGACGAACGCGAGCCGGCGCGCGCCGGCCCGCACGAGCCGCTGCGCCGCCTGGACGGCGCCCGCCGCGTTGTCGCTGACGACGACATCGGCCCCCGGCAGGTTCGCCTCGCGATTGATCATCACGACCGGAATCCGGTGTTCGAGGTACTGCTGCGCGACCGACAGCGGCGGCGACGCGGACGTCATCACGAGCCCCGCGATCCGGTAGCTGAGCAGTTGTTCCAGCGATTGCCTGACCTGGCGCGGATCTTCCGCGTTGGTCACGAGCGGCGTCAGTGCACGCTGCCCGAGCGCGGCCATCAGGTCCGACAGCAGCCGTGCGCGAAACGGGTTCTCGAACCCGGCCGTGACGACGCCGATCATGCTGCTGCGCTGCGTGATCATGTCGCGCGCGATCAGGTTGACCTGGTAGCCGAGCGCACGCGCGGCGGCCATCACGCGTTCGCGTGTTTGCGGTGCGATGCTCGCCGTCGGCGAAAATGCGCGCGATACCGCGGAGCGCGAGACGCCGGCCCGCGCCGCGACATCCGACGCCGTCACCCACGGTTTTCTTTCCTTGTCATTCATCGATTCATGATCCCTTCGCGCCACGAAACGTGCATGCCGCTCGCCGACTGGATGTCGGCGCTCGACGATGCGCGGCTGCTGCATACGCTGACCCTACCGGGCAGCCATGACACCTGTGCGTATACGGTCGACGATGCGCTCGTGCGCACGCAGCGCGCGCCGCTCGACGCGCAGCTCGCGCACGGCGTGCGGCTGCTCGACATCCGCTGCCGGCACGTGCGCGACGCGTTCGACATTCATCACGGCGGTATCGCGCTGGGGATGACGTTCGACGACGTGCTGACAAGCTGTGCGCGCTTTCTCGACGCGCATCCGCGCGAATGCATCGTGATGTCGGTGAAGGACGAGTGGCCGGCACAGGCGTGCACGCGCGGGTTCGACGCGACGTTCGACGCGCATCGCGCGCGGCATCCGCGGCTGCGCTGGCATGTCGGCGGCACGCTGCCCGCGCTCGGCGACGTGCGCGGCGCGATCGTGCTGCTGCGGCGCTTTCGCAGCGGCCGGCCGCTCGGCATCGACCTGACTGCGTGGCCCGACAACGCGACGTTCACGATCGATCATCCGGACGGCGCGTTCGTGATCCAGGACGAATATCGCGTGCCGGTGGCCGCATCGATCGCGTGGAAGTGGCGCGCGATCGACGCGCTGCTGACGCACCTGCCGGTGCCGGACAGCGGCCGCTGGGCGATCAGTTTCTGCAGCGGGACGGGAATGGGCGCGAATCCGTCCGTGGTGGCGCACGGCGACGGCAGGGTGCCCGGCATTCATGCGAGGCTGGCCGAGCGGTTGCGCGCGCAGCGCGGCCCGCATGGCGCGATGCTGCTCGATTTCTGCGACGACGACGACTGGGCGCTGGTGCGCGCGCTGATCGAATGCAATGACCACGTGCCGGAGCAGGGCGTCTGGCGCAAGGCGTTTCGCTGTTAGTCAGTGCAGGTTCGCGTTGAAGAACGCGAGCGCCTTCGTGTCGAGTGTCCGGTGGAAGGCCGCGCGATCGAAGCCCTTTGCGTCGGTGCAGATGTCGGGCGCGTCGCGCGCCAGCTGCTCGGGGCACGGCGCCAGGAATGCGAAATGCGCGGCATTCGGCACGACGTGGAATTCCGGCCGCTGCGGCAGCAGGGCCGCCAGCGCGGGCGCCATTTCCGGCACCACGCCGTCGCCGCCGGCCTCGGAGGCCCAGAGCTGGATCGGCGCATGCACGTCCTTCAGCGTGTCGGCGCTCGGGAATGCGTCGAACGGATCGGCGAGCACGTAGGCCTTGATGCGCGGATCGTGCGTCAGCGGCGCTTTCGGCACGTCACCGTCGCGGATTTGCCGGCAGATCGGCCATGCCGGGTCCGGGCAGGCGAGCGCCGCATGCACGAAATCCGGGTTGGCGCCGGCCAGCACGAGGCCCGTGTAGCCGCCGCGCGAAAATCCGAAGAAGCCGATGCGGGTCGGGTCGGTTCGTGCGGCATCCGGCGCCTTGTCCAGCATGTAGTCGACCAGACGCGTGATGTCGGCCGGACGCTCGACGAAGTCGCTCAGATCGGCCGCGCGGCTCATGTCGGAGAACGTGTCGCCCGGATGGTTGATCGCCGCGACGACGTAGCCCGCGTCGGCAAGCGTTTCCGCGAGGTCGTGATGGCCGAGGAACGTGCCGCCGTGGCCGTGCGAGATCACGACGAGCGGCAGCTTGTCGCCGGCGGTCGGGCAGTCGCGCTGCCCTTGCAGCACGAAGGGGCCGATCGTGAGCGGCCGGCCGGGGGCGGCGCAGGGTGTCCAGATGGCCGCCCGCACCGCGGGGCCGCGGGTGTCGGCCGGAATCGTGACGAACTTGACGCCGGCCGCATGCGCGATCGTGGCGGACAGGCAGAGCAGGACGGCCGATAGCCAGGTTTTCATGTGCAATCCCGGGCAAGGGCGGGCGCCGCGATACGCGCCGGACGGAAGCGCTTACCGCGTCGCGATCGCCACTGCCGCGGAGGCCATCGCGGTCGCGCTCGTGCGGTTCGCGATCCGTTTCGCACGCGTCGATGTCAGGAACGTGCGTGCACGAGATGCGAGCAGCGACCAGAAGCAGTCGGCAAGAATCAGCACGGCGAGCATCGTGCCGACGAGTTCGGCCCACGCAGCGACACTGACATGCGCGAGATCGACGATGGTCGGCAGGAGTGCGAGATAGAACACCATGATCTTCGGATTGCCGAGCGTCACGAGCATGCCGGCGACGAACATGCGCCACGGCGACTGGCCGCGCGGCAGGTCGTCCGCGCCCGTGTCGGTGGGCGCGATCCACATTTTCCACGCGAGGAACAGCAGGTACGCGACGCCAAGCAGCTTCAGCACGAACAGGCCCGTCGCGAACTTGCGCGCGAACGCCGACAGCCCCGCGACCGCGAGCGTGAGCCACAGCGCTTCGCCGAGCCACATTGCCATGAGGAACGGCAGAACGTCGCGGATGCCGTTCGTCAGCACGCGTGCCACGAGCGCGGCGACGCTCGGTCCGGGCGTGCCCGCGGTGACGAGCAGGGCGAAGGCGAAGACGGTGAGCGTGGACAGCGTCATGGCGGGCCTCGGGAGTGGGACGTTCGAAACGTATGAAGTATCGATTATAGTGACGGCCGTTCCAGCCTGCCTGCCTGAATTGCCGTCATGACAGCATCGATCCTGATTCGTCCCGCCACGCGCGAGGACGCGGCCGCGATGGCCGCCGTGGAAGTCGCCGCCGCGCAGCGGTTTCGCGAAATCGGCATGGCCGACATCGCCGACGGCGAGCCGACCGACGCGGCCGCCGTGCTCGCGCGCATCGACGCCGGCCGAGCGTATGTCGCGGTCGATCAGCAGGGGACGTGCGTCGGGTTCGCGTTCTACCGGCTGCTCGACGCGCGGCGCTTGTATCTGGAGGAACTGGATGTCGCGCCGTCGCATGCCGGACAGCGGATCGGCGCGCGCCTGATCGAACAGGTGAGGGCGCGCGCGGTGCAGGAGCACGTCGAGCAGGTGCTGCTGTCGACGTTTCGCGATGCGCCGTGGAATGCGCCGTACTACGCGCGCCTCGGTTTCGACATCGTCGACGACGCATCGCTCGACGATACGCTGCGCGCGATTCGCGCGCACCACGTCGCGCTCGGCCTCGACGAAACGCGGCGCGTGTTCATGCGCGCGGACGTGCGCGCCTGAACACGTGCTGCCTGGCCGTCAGGCCGCGTCGCTCAGCGCCGGGTAGTCGGTGTAACCCGTTTCGCCTTCCGCGTAGAACGTCTCCGGTACCGGCTGGTTGAGCGGTGCGCCGAGTTCGAGACGGCGCGGCAGGTCCGGGTTCGCGATGAACAGCTTGCCCCAGGCGATCGCGTCGGCGTTGCCGCTGGCGAGCGCGGCTTGCGCGGTGTCGAGCGTGAACTGCTCGTTCGCGATCAGCGGGCCGCCGAACGCTTCCTTCAGGCGCGGGCTCAGGTGGTCGCCCGAATACGATTCGCGCGTGAAGATGAACGCGATCTTGCGGCGGCCGAGCTCGCGAGCGACGTAACCGAACGTGGCCGCCGGATCGGAATCGCCCATCGTGTGCGCGTCGCCGCGCGGTGCGAGGTGCACGCCGACCCGGCCGGCGCCCCACACGTCGATCGCGGCGTCGACCACTTCGAGCAGCAGGCGCGCGCGGTTCTCGATCGGGCCGCCGTACGCATCGGTGCGGTGGTTGGTGCTGTCCTGCAGGAACTGGTCGAGCAGGTAGCCGTTCGCGCCGTGGATCTCGACGCCGTCGAAGCCGGCGGCCTTCGCGTTCTCGGCACCCTTGCGGTAGGCGGCGACGATACCCGGGATTTCGTCGAGCTCGAGCGCGCGCGGCGTCACGTACGGACGCTGCGGACGCACGAGGCTCACGTGGCCGCCCGCGGCGATCGCGCTCGGCGCGACCGGCAGGTCGCCGTTCAGGAACACCGGATCGGAGATCCGGCCGACGTGCCAGAGCTGCAGCACGATGCGCCCGCCGGCCGCATGCACGGCCTGCGTCACCTGCTTCCACCCTTCGACCTGCTCGTCGGACCAGATGCCCGGCGTGTCCGCATAGCCGACGCCCTGCGGCGTGACCGACGTTGCTTCGGTAATGATCAGGCCGGCCGACGCGCGCTCGCTGTAGTAGCGCGCCATCAGCGCATTCGGCACGCGCGTCGTGCCCGCACGGGCGCGGGTGAGCGGCGCCATCACGATGCGGTTCGGCAGGCTCAGGTCGCCGAGGGTAACGGGGTCGAACAGTGTAGGCATGGCAGATAACCTCTTCTCGAAAGGCGGGGAAGCCGGCGCGTCATGTGCGATGGCGCCCCGCATGGCCGGTTGGGCCGATGGTTAGAGTTCGCGGCGCATGGCGTCGTGAAATGCGTCGATGACGGCCTCGTTGCGCCGGAAGAACGCCCACTGGCCGATCCGCGTCGACGTCACGAGCCCCGCGCGCTGCAGCGTGGCGAGGTGCGCGGAGACGGTCGACTGCGACAGCCCGCAGCGCGCGTCGATCTGGCCCGCGCAGACGCCGTGTTCGTACGGCAGCGTCTGTTGCGGGAAATGCTCGTTGGGCGTTTTCAGCCAGACGAGGATCTCCCGGCGCACGGGGTTCGAGAGCGCTTTCAGGATTGCGTCGATGTCGATTTCGGTCGGCATGGAAGGGCTTGGCGTGTCGGTTCGGCAAACGGGTATCGTCGATGAGCGAATCATATATCGTAATTTAACGATATGCTTGAAAGCACTGCTGCCAATGGGGTTGATAGGTATCGGCGTACAAAAGGATTACGGTCGGAAGAAGGGGGCGGAACGCCGAAGCCTCTCGCCGGCCGCCTGCTCACTTGCGCAACGATCCGGTCAGTTGCCGCAATTCGTCCAGCAGCTTGACCGCGGGTGTGGGTAGCGTGCCGCGCCGGCGTCGAAACGCGGTCAACGTGCGTTGCGCATCCAGGCCTTCGATATCCAGCGCGTCAATGACGCCGGCCTTGCTTTCGGTGTCGTACATCGGCTCGGCCATCCATGAGACGAAGCCGCATCGTGCTACCAGGCTTTTGAGCACGGTGACCGAACGGGTCTCGACGGCAATGGCCGGCATCGGGAGGCCTCGGGCTTCGAAGGTTTCTTGCATGTGGGCATAAGGTCCGGTTCCCTTGGGCGTGATGGCCCACCGTTGTGTCAGCGTGTCCTCGAGCCGAAGGCCGCGCGTCGAGCGCAACGGATGATCGGTCGCCGCGACCACGAAACTCCGGTCGGTCCATGAACAATCGGTGAGCGCAGCGACCTCGTCGGTTTCGATTCCCGAGGTGCAGAGCGCCAGGTCGATCTCGTAAGCGAGCAAACCCTCGACGAGACGGTCCCACACGCCTTCAATCACCTCGACGCGCAGGTTGGGCCATTTATCGAGCACGCACGCGATGGCCATCGGCAGCACGAGGCTCGCGATGCTGCCCACCGCGCCCACCTTGATGACGCCTTTCGCGAGGCCGCGCATCGCGTCCAGTTCCTCGCGCGCCTGTTCGGCTTCCCTTTGCAGCAACATGGCATGCGGCATCAACGCCTCGCCCAGCGCGGTCAGCTGCATCCCTTTCGTGTGGCGCTCGAACAGCGGCGCCCCGACCGATTCCTCGAGCCGCTTGATCGATCTGCTCAGCGCGGGCTGGGTCATGTCGAGCAGCGTCGCGGCTCGTCCCAGGCTACCGGCGGACACGATCGTCGTGAACATCGTCAACTGCTGCAGATTGAAACTCATCGTGGCGAACCTGATTGAAAGGGAATAAAGGGGGAGAACAAGATCCCGAGTCGGATGGCGCTAGGTGTCTTCCCTGAAAGGAACCGCCGCGTACGCTCGCGGCGGCTGCCGGAAAACCGGTGCTGGCGGCGCTCAGCCCCGTCCGGTAAGGCTTCCGGCCTGAATGGACCCGCCATGCCACTCGGCGATGTCATGCATGAATGTAATGGCTTTGAGCATTCTTGGCAATTTTCAAACAAGGTATCGAATCCCATACTGCGGCTCATCCCATCACCGCCAGCCCGAATGGCGAACCGCAGAGGATTCGAGATGCAACGAAACACAAGTGGGCAGCCGACCGTTCGCGATGCCGTCGTGGACTTGATGCGGCGCCTCGGCATGACGTCCGTGTTTGCCAATCCCGGCTCGACCGAGCTACCGATGTTCCGCGACTTCCCGGAGGATTTCCGGTACGTGCTGGGCTTGCAGGAAGCGGTCGTTGTCGGCATGGCGGACGGGTATGCGCAGGCGACCGGCAACGCCGCGCTGGTCAACCTGCATTCGGCGGCCGGTGTCGGCAACGCGATGGGCAACATCTTCACGGCGTTCAAGAACCGCACGCCGCTGATCGTGACTGCCGGCCAGCAGGCCCGCTCGATCCTGCCGTTCGATCCGTTTCTGTCGGCGTCGCAGGCAACCGAGTTGCCGCGCCCCTACGTGAAATGGAGCATCGAACCGGCTCGTGCCGCGGATGTGCCGCTGGCGCTCGCCCGTGCGTACCACGTGGCGATGCAGGAGCCGCGTGGCCCCGTGTTCGTTTCCATTCCGGTCGACGACTGGGATCAGCCGGCCGACTTCGTCGAGGCGACACGGGTCAGCACCCGGTTCCGCCCCGATCCGGTACGGATCGCGGAGATCGGCGACGCGCTGGACCACTGCCAGCGGCCGGCCATCGTCGTCGGCGCGGAACTCGATCGCGCCGATGCCTGGAGCGAGGTTATCCAGATCGCCGAGCGCCACAACGCGCGGGTTTACGTCGCGCCGATGTCGTCGCGCTGCAGCTTCCCTGAAGATCATCGGCTCTTCGCCGGATTCCTTCCGGCGATGCGCGAAAAAATCGTCCGGATTCTGCACGGGCATGACCTGATTTTCGCCGTCGGGGCGCCGGCGTTTGCGTATCACGTCGAAGGCAGTGGGCCGCATGTGCCTGACGGTGCGGCGTTGTACCAGCTCATCGACGATCCGGCCACCGCGGCGTGGACGCCGGCCGGCACGTCGGTGGTGGCGAACATTCGCCTGGGGCTGGCTGACCTGCTCGCCCGTCCGGTGCCGCGGGGTCGGCCGCTACCGGCGCCTCGCGAGGCCGTCGAGCGCGCCGAGCCCACGGCGGTCATGTCGGTCGCCTATGCGTTGCAGACGCTGTCCGAGGTCCGCCATGCAGCCGATATCGTGGTCGAGGAGGCGCCGAGTTCGCGCCCCGTCATGCAACGGTATCTGCCGTTCACGCGCGGTCAGACGTTCTACACGATGGCAAGCGGCGGTCTGGGCTACGGCATGCCCGCCGCGGTGGGCGTGGCTTTGGGCAAACCGGGCAGCCGCGTGATCGGCCTCATCGGCGACGGCTCGGCGATGTATTCGCCGCAAGCGATCTACAGCGCGGTCCAGCTCGCTCTCCCGATCACATTCGTCATCCTGAATAATTCCCGCTACGCCGCCTTGCAGGAATTCGCGCCCGTATTTGGCTTTTCCGAGTCGGATCCGGTGCAGGGCACCGATCTCCCGGGGCTGGATTTCGTTTCTCTCGCCAACAGCATGGGGTGCAAAGGGGTTCGGGTGAGCGACGCACGGTTGCTCAAGTCCGCGCTGGAAGACGCGTTGTCGTCGGGTGAAACGCGCCTTGTGGAAATCGTCGTGGCCTGACCGTGAATCGGCGGTTCGGCAGGCCGGCATGTCAAACATATTCGAGGAGACGGAAGTGAATCAGGTAGCGATGCTGATCAATGGCGAGCGCACGATGGCTCGCGACGGGGCGACATTCGAGCGCCGTAACCCGCTCGACGACACGGTCGCCTCGACGGCGCCGGCCGCGACCGTCGCCGATGCACAAGCCGCGGTGCACGCCGCGGCCGCCGCTTTTCCCGCATGGTCGGCGATGGGGCCGGGCGAGCGACGCGCGTTGCTGAATCGAGCGGCGGAGGCACTCGAGGCAAAGGGCGACGCTTTCGCGCTGGCAATGGCAACCGAAACGGGCGCGTCCCGCCTGTGGGCCGATTTCAACGTCAAGCTTGCGGCCGACGGATTGCGCGAAGCCGCTGCGATGATCACGCAGATCTCGGGCGAAGTGATTCCGTCGGACGTACCCGGCAGTCTCGCGCTGGGGGTTCGGCAGGCTGCCGGCGTCGTGCTCGGGATCGCACCGTGGAACGCTCCCGTCATCCTGGGCGTGCGTGCGGTTGCGTTGCCGCTGGCGTGCGGCAATACCGTCGTGCTCAAAGGCTCCGAAATTTGCCCCGCGACCCACGGCCTCATCATCGAGGCATTGCAGGACGCGGGGCTGCCGCGCGGCGTCGTGAACTTCGTCACGAATGCGCCGGCGAATGCCGGCGACATTGTCGAAGCGCTGATTGCCGAGCCCGCGGTCAGGCGGGTGAACTTCACGGGTTCGACGCGCGTCGGCCGCATCATCGCGACCCAGTGCGCGAAGTCTCTGAAGCCTTCGGTACTTGAACTCGGCGGAAAGGCGCCGTTTCTGGTGCTTCACGATGCCGACCTCGACGCTGCCGTGCAAGGCGCGGCATTCGGCGCGTTCGCCAATTCCGGCCAGATCTGCATGTCCACCGAACGCATCGTCGTCGACACGGCGATCGCCGACGAATTCGTCGCGCGTCTGGCCGAGAAGGCCAAGAGCCTGCCGCTTGGCGATCCGAGAAAGGGCCCGGCCGTCCTCGGTTCCGTCGTGGACATGGCGACCGTCAGGCGATGCAACGACCTGATCGACGACGCGCTGGCGAAAGGCGCGACCCTGGTGTGCGGAGGGAAATCCGATACCACGCTGATGCCGGCCACGTTGCTCGATAACGTGACGGCGGACATGCATATCTACCGGGAGGAGTCGTTCGGGCCCGTCAAGGCGATCGTCCGCGTCGATGGAGACGAAGCGGCCATCGCATGCGCGAACGACAATGAATATGGTCTGTCGGCGGCGGTCTTCAGCCGTGATGTCGCGCGCGCGTTGACGGTCGCGCGGCGTATCGAGTCCGGGCTTTGCCACGTCAACGGGCCGACGGTTCACGACGAGGCGCAAATGCCGTTTGGCGGGATGAAGTCCAGTGGTTTCGGGCATTTCGGCGGCAAAGCCGGAGTCGCGGAATTTACCGATTTGCGCTGGATCACCGTGCAAACGACGCCTCGTCACTACCCGTTCTGATCGTTGCCGCGGTCGGGGCGCGTCTTTTTCATGGTGGAAGAGACGGGCCTCCGGATCGTGGACGCGAACAAAACAACAACGATATACCGGTGAGTAGCCTTCGCTCCTCGAACGACGAGCGATCGGCACAAGGAGACTGCAATGCCTGTCGTCAATTTCGAGTTGTCGCTCGATCGCATCCGGTTCGAGCTTGACCGTCACGTCGGAACACGGATTACCCGGCGATGCGATTCAGACTTGACCAATCTGGCGGGGAGAGCGAAATGAACGATCGTAATCCTCTTCTGCCGACGGTAGACATCGGCCGTACCCTCGACGATGGACCGTTCTCGGCGTTCCAGCGAACGGTCGTCCTGCTCGCCGCGCTTGCGATCGTGATGGATGGATTCGACGGGCAACTCATCGGGTTCGCCATTCCCAGCCTGATCAAGGAATGGGGCATCACGCGCAACGCATTCGCGCCCGCCGTCGCAGCCGGCCTCGTCGGCATGGGGATCGGCAGCGCGTTCGCCGGGCTGTTCGCGGACAGGTTCGGCCGGCGCTGGGCCATCATCGGGAGCGTGCTGGTATTCGGCTTGGCGACGAGTTCGATCGCGCTGTCGCCGGACGTCACGACCATCGCGATCCTGCGCTTCTTCGCGGGACTGGGTATCGGCGGTGCGCTGCCGAGCGCGACGACCATGACGGCGGAATTCACGCCTGCGCGCCGGCGCACGCTCGCCGTGACCGCCACCATCGTTTGCGTACCGCTCGGGGGCATGCTGGCGGGGCTGTTCGCGAGCGTCGTGCTGCCTCATTACGGCTGGCGGGGACTCTTTCTGATCGGCGGCACGCTTCCCGTGGCACTGGCGCTGCTGCTGTATTTCGTCATGCCGGAATCGCCGCGTTATCTTGCCCGCCGTCACGAACGCTGGAACGAATTGCGTCACCTGCTGACCCGCATGTCCCGCTCGATTCAGCCGGACGCGGTGTTCGCCGATCAGAAGGAGCAGAAGGCGGGACCGCGCCCGGGCTTTCGTGCGCTGTTCGCGGACCATCAGGGCCGTGACACTGTGGCGATCTGGGTCGCATTCTTCATGAACCTGGTCGCGGTCTACAGCGCATTCAGCTGGTTGCCGACGATGCTGGCGGGCGAGGGGCTCAGCCCGTCGGTGGCCGGTTCCGGTCTGACCGCCTACAACCTCGGCGGCGTATTCGGCGCAATGGGCTGCGCGCTGGCAATCGGTCGGTTCGGATCGCGCTGGCCTTTGCTTGTCTGTTGCCTGATGGCATCCGCGAGCGCGCTGTTCCTGCGCGGTCTCGACGTGTCCGCCCACACGACGTTGCTCGTGTTCGGAATCGGCCTGCACGGCCTCTTCGTGAACGCGGTCCAGTCGACGATGTATGCCCTTTGCGCGTACGTCTATCCCACCGAGATTCGCGCGACCGGGACCGCGTCCGCGCTCGCGTTCGGGCGGCTTGGCGCGATTCTCAGCGCGTTCGCGGGGGCATTCGTGATCACGCAGGGCGGTGCGTCCGCATACCTGGGCATGCTGGGCGCCGCGATGGCGATGGTGTTCATCTGCCTGATGATCGTGCGTCGCCATATTCCGCCCATCAATGGCGCCTGACCTCGCTCGTCCGGTCGACAGCGGCGCGCGAAACCGCACGCCGGCGCGCCGCGTTTTTTTGCATCACGATTGACTCCGACAGTACCCCGATCATGACAACAGGATTTCCCGGCATGTTCTCCGTCAGCGACTATCGAGACGAAGCCAGACGGCGGCTGCCACGCATGGTGTTCGACTATCTGGAAGGCGCGGCGGACGATGAATCGGGGCTGACGCATAACCGTTCGGCGTTCGACACATTGCAGTTGTTGCCGCGCCGGCTGTCGGACGTCAGCACACGCGCGCAGTCCGTGGCGTTGTTGGGCCGGCGGAACCCGTTACCGCTGGTGATCGCGCCAACGGGCCTCAATGGCGCTTTCTGGCCGAAGGGCGACCTCGCCCTTGCGCGCGCGGCGGGCAAGGCCGGTATTCCGTTCGCGCTATCGACGGCTTCCAACATGTCCATCGAGGAGGTGGCAAAGGGGGCCGACGGAGAACTGTGGTTTCAACTGTACGTCGTTCATCGCAACCTCGCGAAGAGCCTGGTCAATCGTGCCCGCGCGGCGCGCTATTCGACCCTGATCCTTACCACCGATGTCGCGGTCAACGGCTTTCGCCGACGCGATCTTCGCAACGGTTTCGCGATGCCGTTCAAGGCCAGTGCACGTGCGGCGGTCGACGGACTATCGCACCCGCGCTGGCTTTGGTCCTACCTGATGAACGGCATGCCCGAGCTGAAGAATTTCGCGACGGACGATGCATCGGACACGGCCTCGCAGGCCGCGATCCTGCGCCGGCAGATGGATGCGAGTTTCGGTTGGGACGACCTGCGCCGCCTGCGGGACGAATGGCCGGGCAAGCTCCTCGTCAAGGGCATCGTGACGGCCGATGATGCCGCGCGGTGCGTCGAGCTCGGCGCGGACGGCGTCATCGTTTCGAACCATGGCGGCAGGCAACTCGCCGCCCTGCCGGCGACAGCCGACGTGCTGCCGGACATCGTCGAGCGCATCGCGGGCGCGACGGTCATGCTCGACAGCGGCATACGGACGGGGGCCGACGTCGTCAAGGCGATCGCGCTGGGGGCCCAGGCCGTGATGCTGGGGCGCGCCACGTTATACGGGTTGGCGGCCAGAGGGGAAGCCGGCGTGAGCGACGTCATCGAGATGATCAAACGGGAAACGGACCGGACGCTCGCCCTCATCGGTTGTCGCTCGGTGGAGGCGCTCGATCGCAGCTACGTTTCGAAGCGGCCGTCCCGGGGTATTGCGCATTGACGCCGGATTTTGGATGCGCAATGGTCCGGGATAACGCTCTCGCGTATCTGCCGCCGGAACCTCGTGCCATGAATCAAGTGACGACCACGGATCATTACCATCGCGACGACAGGCTTCTGGCATGGGCGGATCAGGTTCGGGCCAGCTGCGTCCCGATGGTGTTCCGGACCGAGTCCGATCAGGGGTTTCATGGCGAGATTTCGAGCGTGAACACCGACGGCGTGTGTGTGTCGCGGATCTCGGCGGTCGATCACGTCGCGGCGCATGACTGGGACGAAGTGCGGCGCACGGCGGACGACTACCTGCTCGTGGCGATCCAGACCGAAGGGCGAGGCGCGATCGAGCAGGATACCCGCACCGCGTTCGTCGGCCCTGCCGACATGGTGCTGTTCGATTCGTCGCGCAGTTTCGTCTGGCATTTCTCCGGGCAGCATTACACGATCCGCTTTCCCCGCAAGGCGCTGGAGAAATGGGTGCCGTGCGGCCGGCAGCACACCGCGGTGAGGATTCCCGCGGCCACCGGGATCCGCCGGATCGCCGCGGACCATATCGCGTCCCTGCACCGGGCGCTTTCGTCGGACGAAGGCGCCACGACCGGTTGCGAGCGGCTTGGCGATGTGTCCGCGAACCTGGTCGCGCTGGCGTTGGCGGATTATTTCAACACGGTCCCGCTGCCCAAATCCAACGTGAAAGAGATGCATCTGCTCCGCGCACGTGCGTTGATCCGTGACCGTATTCGCGAACCGGAACTAGGACCCGAACAGATCGCCGATGCACTGGGGGTATCCAGCCGTTATCTTTACCGGCTGTTCGCCGAGGTCGGAGAGTCGATCGGCGAGATCATCTGTACGGCCCGACTCGACGGATGCGGCGAGTGGCTTCGGCAACGCGCCTACGCAAACCGCTCGATTACCGATATTGCGATGGCGTGGGGTTTCAATAACGCATCGCATTTCAGTCGCACGTTTCGGCGTCACTTTGGCATGTCCGCGCGCGACTACCGTGCGACGCATCGCGACGCTGTCTGAATCGCCGCTGAGCGGGCTGCACGTCGATCCCGCGTGCTGGCAGCATAAGCAAAAATCCTGTTCTGTCAGAGTCAAGCGTCCGCCATATTGGCCCCGGACACTTCGTCTACAACGTTGCGGGCGTCCCGTCCCGCGAGTCGTGGAGGAGTATCTTGGCGCTCAATCATCCCCAGTTCAAAGCGGCTGTCGTGCAGGCCGCCCCGGCCTTCCTCGATCTTCAGGCCGGAATCGAAAAGTCCATCCGCTTGATTGAAGAGGCGGCGCGGGCCGGCGCCGCGCTGATCGCATTCCCTGAAGTGTGGCTGCCCGGCTATCCGTTCTACGTCTGGCTCGGTACACCGGCCTGGTATATGAGCAAGGGCTATGTTCAACGCTACTTCGACAACTCGCTGAGCTACGACAGTCCGGAAGCCGATGCACTGAGGGACGCGGCGAGGAAAAACCGCATCACGGTCGTGATGGGCCTCTCGGAGCGCAAGGGCCACTCGTTGTATATCGCCCAATGGATGATCGGCCCCGACGGCGAGACCCTGCTGCAACGGCAGAAACTCAAACCCACCCACCTCGAACGGACGGTTTTCGGTGACGGGGAGGGCAGCGGCCTGACCGTGATCGACAGCCCGTTGGGCAAGCTCGGCGCGCTGTGTTGTGCCGAACACGTGCAGCCTTTGACCAAAGCCGCCATGTATGCGCAAGGCGAACAGGTCCATGTTGCCGCGTGGCCGAGCTTTTCCCTCTATGAATTCGCCAGCGCATTGAGCCACCAGGTGAACAACGCGGTTTCGCGGACCTATGCCGTCGAAGGCGGGTGCTTCGTCCTCGCGCCGTCGACCGTCGTCACCGAGGAGATGGTCGAGCATCTTTGCGACACCGAGGACAAACGTCAGCTGTTGCGGGCGGGCGGTGGCCATAGCGTTGGATACGGGCCCGACGGGGCGGAGTTGTTCGACAAGATCGACGAAACCGCGGAAGGCCTGCTCTACGCCAATATCGATCTCGGCACGCAATCGCTGTCGAAGTGCGTGTTCGATCCCGCGGGGCATTACTCGCGGCCCGACGTGCTGCGATTGCTGATCGACCGGCGACCGCGCCCCCCTGTCGCCGAAATACTCGACGGAACGCCGGCGGAGACGGCCGCCGACGATCTAGCCTCATCAGACGGCGGCTGCCCGCCCGGGCTTGCGGGCAGCGGCGGAGATCGGTAGCGGAACCATCGGGCTTGCCATGTCGTGTCATGGCGGGCCGGCCGGAGGTTTCCGTTTCGTGGCCCGGTGGGCTTGGCGGTTTTTCTTCGAATCAACGGTCATTCAGTCACGACAATATAGTTAGGATCGCGATATGAAATACAAGGAAAGTAGCGACTACGAATGGAAGATGGTCATCTTTCTTGCGGTGCTGTTCGGCATCGTGGGTCTCGACCGTCTGGTCATCGTGTACCTGTTTCCGGTTCTGCTGCCGGAGCTGAAACTGAACAACACGCAGGCAGGCGCCATCGCCTCGGTGCTCGCGTTGACCTGGGCCATTTCGACATGGGTGCTCGGGAGCCTGTCCGACCGCCACGGGCGCCGCAAGATTCTGCTCGGGTCGTCGATCTTCTTCTCGGTGATGACTGCCTTTACCGGCGTCGCCAAGTCGTTCCACGGCATGCTGCTCGTGCGAGGCCTTCTCGGCGTGGGCGAGGGGGGCGTGTTCAGCGCCAGCGTCGCGACCATCGACGAAATATCGACGCCGAGCCGGCGCGGCCTGAATCTGGGCATCCACCAGTCGTTTTTCCCTCTTCTGGGTATCGGCCTCGGACCGATCATCGCGACCCAACTCGTGATGCATATGCGCTGGGAGTGGGTGTTTTTCGTGCTCGGCATTCCGGGGCTGCTGCTGACGTTCCTGATCGGCCGGACCATGCGAAAGACGGAGGCCGGTCGCGACACGCAGGCCCGCTCGGCATCGGGTGGCCCCTTGACCGTGCTGAGATACAAGAACATCTGGCTGACCACGGTCATCGGATCGCTGTTCCAGACGGGCCTGTTCGTGTTCTCGACGTTCGTCGCGCTCTATCTGACCAAAGTCGTGGGCCTCGGTCTCGGCACGGTCGGCCTGATCATATCCGGATGGGGTTTCGGCGGGTTTATCGGGATGATCGCCGTTCCGGCGATATCGGATCGGCTCGGGCGGCGGATCGTGCTCGTCGTTTCCGCGGCTTGTTACGGTATCCTGATGTTGGCGTTTGTTCTTTGTCACGCGTCGCCGGTCGTCATGTTCGCCAACCTCTTTGCTGCCGGGATTTGCGGCTTCGGCATCGCACCGCTCTTTCTTGCCGTGATTCCCTGCGAATCGGTCCCGTCCACGCTGACCGGCTCGGCCGTGGGCGTTCCCACCGCAGTCAGTGAACTGATTGGCGGGGTCCTGATGCCGGTGGTGGCAGGCGGGCTCGCCGACACGTTCGGTCTGGGTTATCCGATGCTGATCGTCGGAGGCGTGTCGCTGGTGAGCGCGCTCGTGGGAATGTTTCTCGATGAAACGGTGCCCGCGGCGACGTCGCAGCATGCCGTCTCGACCATCGACGCGGCCTGACCGTTCGGCAACGGGCAGGCGGATGTCGGACCGTTGCGCGGACTCGTGCGAACCGGGCCACTGACGTCGGTCGCGGGGCTGTACCAGGGGCGGTGAAGCGACGCTGTCAGGGTTGACTGCGTCGTCATTTCTGACGATGCGCGACAAAAAAGCCGACGCGCAATCTACGAAGACCGCAATGTACGAGAGACGTAGATGCCCACCCTGCCGCAGCTTTCAGTCGTCGACGCAAAAGGCGCGATCGATCGACGCGAGATCTCCTGCCTGGAATACGTACAGGCGCTGGTGGATCAACAGGCCAACACCGAGTCGCTGAACGGGTTCGCGCATTTCAACCCCGAGACGTTGTTGCAATCGGCGCGGGCCCACGACGAACCGCTCGCAGCCCGGACAGGCCGGATGTCACTTGCCGGCATTCCGTTGGCGATCAAGGACAACATCGACTGCGCGGGCATGCCGACTGCGGCTGGAACGGCCGCGCTTCGCCACGCCGTTCCGCGAGCGCAGGCGCCAGTCGTGGCGCGTGTGGTCGAGGCGGGGGCGTTGGTCGCCGGCAAAGCGAACATGCACGAACTCGCTTTCGGCTGCACCAACGACAACGGATTTTTTGGCCCGGCCCGCAACCCGTATGACCCGTCCAGAATTCCCGGCGGAAGCAGCGGTGGGTCGGCCGTGCTGGTGGCGAGCGGGGCGGTGCCGGCGGCGCTCGGCACCGACACGGGCGGATCGGTGCGCATCCCGGCGGCGCTGTGCGGGCTGGTCGGCTTTCGTCCCACGCACGGACGTTATCCGTCCGAGGGCGTCGTGCCGATATCGCCCACGCGCGACACGGTCGGCCCGATCGCCCGCACCGTCGCCGACGTGATGTTGCTGGACGCGATCCTGTCTGGAAGGGGTTCAGCGCCGCCCGCTGCCGACGATGCACGTGACGTTCGCCTGGCAGTTCCGTACTCGACGTTGTGGGAGGGGTTGTCGCCCGACGCACGGCCGGTACTCGAACGTGCGCTGCAGACGCTGAAGGATGCGGGCTTCGAGCTGGTTGACGTGGACCTGCGACGTTATCCGTTTTTTCGTGCGAAGAAGAACGCAACCATTCCTTTTTTCGAGTTCGGCGGCGCCGTGGGCCGCTATCTGGAAACAGGCGGCGTGGCCGTGACGTTCCCGGAGATCGTTGCCCAGATCAGGAGCCCGGATGTGATCCGGATCGTCGGCGACATCCTGGGGGCCGGTGCGATTTCCGCGGCCGAATACGCCGAAGCGCTCCTCGCGCGAGAGCGGTCCCGCACGTCCTACGTGGCGTGTCTTCGCGAAGTGGAGGCAGATGCGCTGCTGTTTCCCACCGTGCTGATTCCCGCTTGCCGCATCGGCGCCGAAACCGTGGCGGTCGGGTCTGAAGCGCTCGATGTCTTTGCCGCATACACACGAAATACCGAACCGGGCAGCAACGCAGGGGTACCCGGCATCACCGTTCCCGCAGGCCTGACCCGGGACGGCCTCCCGGTTGGATTGGCGCTGGACGGTGCGCCGTATTCGGATCAGCGAATCCTGCAGATCGGCAAGGAAATGGAGCGTGTCCTGTGTGCGGCGACGTTCCCGCGTCTCGACGCACACGTTCAATCATCCGGCAACGACTTAACGAGAAAGGCAAGCAAATGAATCGTCGACATATCCTGAAAAGTATTGCGCTCGGTGCCGCCAGTGCCGCGGTGGGCGCCGGGGGGCTCGTTCCGGTGTCGGTTCGCGCGGCAAACCAGCCGCTGAAGTTGGCGCTGATGGCGCCGATGAGCGGGCCGGCCGCATTTTTCGGTCAAGCCTGCAAAAACTGCGCAGCGATGGCGATCGACGAGATCAACGCGCGCGGGGGCGTGTTGGGGCGCCCGCTCGAGTTGCTGGTGGGAGATGCCGGCGCCGCGCCTTCCGAGTCCGCGCAGACGGCGCTGCGCCTGTGGAAGCGCGACAAGGCGGAGGTCTTTGTCGGATCGCACGATAGTGCTGTCCGCACGGCGCTGGAAAGTCTGTTCCGAGGCCAGGTGCCTTACTTCTATACCCCGATGTACGAAGGGGGCGATTGCGCGAAGGGCACGTTCTTCGTTGGCGAGACGCCCGCGCAGCAACTGACGCCGGTCATTCCGTGGTTGACCGCCCAGCACCAGGTCAAGCGCTGGTTCCTGATCGGCAACGACTACATCTGGCCGCGCAAGTCGAACGAAGTGGCGAAAAAGGCGATTCAGGGTTCCGGCGCGACCGTGGTCGGCGAAGAGTACGTTCCGTTCGACGTCGACAACTTCGACGCGGTACTGGGCAAAATTCGCGACAGCAAGGCGGATGCGGTGTTCATCACGCTGGTGGGCGGGTCGGCCGTCACGTTCAACAGAAGTTTCGCGAGCTTCGGTCTCGGCGACAGGATGATCCGCTTCGGCACGATGATCGAGGAAAACACGTTGATCGGGATCGGTGCGTCCAACACCAGGAACCTCTACTCGGCGTCCGGCTTTTTCGCGACGCCGACCGCAACGTCCGCGCCGTTTCTGGAGCGTTATCACAAGCGGTTCGGCGCGTCGGCGGTTTTGAGCAGCATCGGCGAGTCGACGTACGAGGGCGTCCTGATGTATGACGCGATGGCCAGGAAGGCGAATTCCGCGTCGATCGGCGATCTGACGAAGGCCTCCGACGGGGCAGGCTACAAAGGCCCGCGCGGCGTGGTCACGATGAAGTCCCGCAACGTGACGGCCGACATCTTCCTCGCCAGGGCATCAGGTGTGCGATACGACATCGTCAAGACGTTCTCGCAGCTTGGCTCGGCCGAGACCTGTGCGAGCGGAGCGGGTGCGGGTTGACGTCATGCTGCTTTCCCATCTTCTCAATCTCGGGTACGCGTGTGCGGCCCTCGCGCTCACGACGATCGGTCTGGCCATCGTGTTCGGGCTGCTGGGCGTGCTGAACATGGCGCATGGCGAGTTTATCATGCTGGGCGCGTACTCGGTGGTCGTCGTGCAGCGTTTCGGATTACCCGCTTTGCTTGCCATACCCGTGGCGATCGTCGTATGCGCTGCCGTGGGTTGGATCGTCGAACGCGTGCTGGTTCGTCCCTTGTATGAGCGGCCGTTCGATACCTTGCTCGCCACCTGGGGCGTTTCGATCCTGCTGCGCGAAGGGGTGGTCGCATTGTTCGGAAAGGGTTACCAGGACGTGACTGGCGCGGATGGCGCATCGATCGATGTCCTGGGCACCCCGTATCCGGCATTCCGGCTTGCGATGATGCTCGCGGTGGGCCTGGCATTCGCCGCGCTCGCGGCATGGTACGGCCGCAGCCAGACGGGCGCGCGGATTCGGGGCATGGTCGCGAATCCCCTTCTTGCCAGGGCGGCCGGCATCAATACGACCCGGCTGGCCAGCGGCACGTTCATCACGGGGGTGGTGCTGGCCGGGTTGGCGGGGGTGTTGCTCGCGCCGATCGTGCGGGTCGAGCCGTACATGGGCCTCGACTATCTGCTCAATTCGTTTTTCGTGCTCGTGGTCGGCGGCCTGGGCAGCTTGCTCGGTCTCGCGGTCGGCACGTTCGTCATCGGCGGAACGCAGGTCGCGGTGTCGAGTTTCATCGATCAGACGTCGGGTTATACCGCCGTTCTGATCCTGTCCATCTATTTCTTGTGGAGTCGCCCGAATGGCCTCGTCTCGCGACGTTGAAACGGCCCTCCAGGTTGTCACGGCTGCGGTTCTTCTGAGCTTGCCGCTGTGGGCCGGTGACTACAGTGCAAACCAGATCGGGCTTCTGTTGCTGTATGGAATGGCAACGCAAGGCGTTGCGTTGTGCTGGGGGAATGCGGGCTTTTTGCCGCTGGGCCAAAGCCTGTTCTTCGGGCTGGGCGCGTATGTCAGCGCCTTGGTATTGCGCGCCGCGGCCGCGGCCGGCGGCGAATGGCAGATCGTCCTGCTTCCGCTTGCAGTCGCGGTACCGGCGGCCCTGGCCTATGCCATCGGATTGATCGTCTTTGCGCGCCGGATCGACAGCGGGCCGTTTTTTTCGCTGATTACCCTTGCGTCATGCATGTTGGGATTTCTGTTGGCCAATCAATGGAGCAGCGTCACCGGCGGCTTCAACGGGCTCACCGATATTCCCGACCTGCCGATGACCGACCGGTATGGAAACCTGTATTACGTGATCGCCGTGGCCGCGGTTGTCGTCACGGCGGGGATCACCTGGTTGAGTCGCCGCCCCATCGGGACGCTCTGGGCCGCCCTCTCGGAGAATGAGGATCGCCTCCAGTTCCTTGGATTCGCGACGCACCGGCTGAAGGCGGCCGCTTTCGGCCTCTCGGGCGCGATCGCGGGTCTGGGCGGCGCGCTGTATGCGCCTCACGAGGGTCTCGTCGGCCCTCAGGCGGTCGGCGTCGCGTTGTCGGCGCAGTTCGTCATCTGGGCAGCCGTCGGGGGGAAGCGCAGTCCGTTGGGCGCGCAACTCGGTGCCGTCGTGATCGGGCTGCTCGCCGCGACCTGGCGCGATCTGTTCACCTATTGGGAAGTGCTGGTCGCGCTGATTTTCATCGGTGTGGTGCGGCTGTTTCCCGATGGCCTGGCCGGCGCGGCCGCCGCGCTTGCCCGGATGGCGGGTCTGCGCGTCGCGAACGTCATTCCGGAGAAACGGCTAGATGCTCACGAGATCGCGACGATCGACAGGCGGCCGGCTCAATCCGCGCTGCTCAGTTTCCGCAAGGTGGAAGTCAGCCAGGGGGGCGTCAACATTCTCAACGGGCTCGATCTCGAGGTGGGAGCCGGGGTCATCCATTGTTTCATTGGCCCGAATGGCGCCGGCAAGACGTCGACATTCAACGCAATGACGGGCCGCTTGCCGGTCCGTTCAGGTGAAATTCACTTTCGCGGGACCGAGATTTCGTCCTCTCAGGCGTGGCAGGTCGCCCGACTGGGCATCGGCCGCAAGTTTCAGATTCCCGCGGTGTTTGCCCGGTTGTCGGTCGACCAGAATCTTCAGATCGCCCTGTGGGCGAACCGGATACGTCCTCGGGAGATGCTGAGCGCGGCGCCGCTGCATTGGAACTCGGTTCAACGCGTACGCACGCTCGGGAAATTCGGGTTTCTCGAATCGAATCTGGCGGTTCGTGCGGGCGATCTGTCTCAAGGGATGCGCCAGATGCTGGAGTTCGCGATGGTGGCGATCACCGAGCCGCGTCTTTTGCTCCTCGACGAACCGTGCGCCGGCCTCTCGGCGCACGAAACCCGTCACATGATGGACGCGATCACGTCGACCGTGGGCGAACTGGAGGCGTCAGCCATCGTGATCGAGCATGACATGAGCGCACTCGAAAAGATCGCCGGCAACGTGGTGGTCCTGCATCAGGGAAGAAGCCTCGCGGTCGGATCGCTGTCGCAGATCAAGATGTCGGCAGACGTCAAGGCCGTCTACTCGGGAGGAAGAAAGTGAGCGAACGCCGGCGGGAAGCCGTGTTGAGGTTTTCGTCGATCGTCGCGGGTTACGGCGACACGATGGTGCTCAAGGGAATCAGTGGCGAGGTGGCCGCGGGTAATGTCCTGGGGGTGTTTGGCCGCAACGGTGTGGGCAAGTCGACACTGATGCGCGCCCTGACAGGTGTTATCCAGCCCACTTCCGGGGCAGTCACGGTCAACGGCGGTGAAGTAGGAAAAGTACCGTCGCACCAACGGCGACGTCTGGGGATGAGCTATGCGCCGCAGGAACGGGTTGTCTTCGACAATTTGAGCGTTGCAGACAACCTGACCCTCGGATTCAGGACAAGAAGCCTGGAAGCATACGAAGAATTGTTCGAGATTTTCCCGCGTCTGAAAGAGCGGTTGCCGCAGGCAGCCGGGAAGCTGAGCGGGGGTGAAAAGAAGCTGCTTTCCTTCGCCAGGATCATCGCGGAGCGTTCGCCGCTCACGCTGATCGACGAGCCGTCGGAAGGCGTTCAGCAGGAGAACCTGGAGCGGATGGCATCCGTTATCCGGTCTCGAATCGAGGAAGGCGCGGCGTTCGTGGTGGTCGAACAGAATCTGACGTTTCTCACTTCGATCGCGGACCATTTCATCGGTCTGGATCATGGAGAGGTCGTGCTGTCGGGCGACTCGATCGATATGTCGCGCGACCGGCTCGAAGCCGTATTGGCGGTTTAGGCTTTCGTATCAGGCAATTCGCCGCTCGTGCGTACCTGACGTACCTGAGCGTCGGCCGCGCCGTTCAATCGTCGTCACGGCGCGGCCGTTCCGGCCGCGGCGACGGAAGCAGCCAGCTCCGCACGGTTGGAGAATCCCTTCTTGTCCATGATCCGCCGCAAATGGGTGCGTACGGTCGACAAGCTGATGCAGAGAAGGCGGCCGATATCCTGATCGGTACAACCCTTTGCGACGAGCTGGGCGATCTCGCTCTCACGGTCCGTGAGCCCCGTCGCGCTGCCTGCCCGACGTTTGATGGCGCGGCAAAGGAACGGCTCGATCGCATCGAGCACGAGTTTGTCGCGCAGCTCGAATTCAGGCCGATTCCTGGTTCGCCAGATTCTCAGGTCGCTGAGCTGGCGTTCGCCGTCGAAAACGAACACGTTGATCCCGTGATGCAAACCATCCTGCGCGAGAAACTCGTTATAGAACTCGCTTTTCTCCAGGGCAGGCCGGTCCATCACTTCTTCCACGAACGTGGCCCGGCGCATCCTGCAGAGCTGCGCCGTCATCGGGTCATTGTGCTGATACCAGCTTGTGTAGCGACGCACGTGATCCGAGTCGACGTTGACCGCAATCGGGTCGACGTAGGTCCCTTTCTCGGCATCCCAGTTGTAGGACACGCAGAAATCGGATCGCAACAACCGGGTCAAGTCTGACAAAACGACACGTCTGACATCCACGATCGGTCCGAGCTCTTCGAGCCGCCCGATGATGTCGCCGAAAAGTCGGAGTTCGTCGAGCGTGAGATCGTGAACTGGTGGCTTCAAGGGGGCCTCATCGGTAGGAGGAGTCGGGAGACGGCACGCGCGACAGTCTTGGAAGACTGGTTCGCATTACGCATCAATCATAGCAGCGTAAAAAATCCCGATCAGCAATGAACGTGCGGCCTTTGCCGGTCCGTTGTATTCATGCCGCAGTCGCATCCGCCGCCTGTTTTCGGGCCGAAAGGGATGCCCGCGGCGGACCCTGAATGCCGCCGCCACTGACCGGGATTTCCGCATCGACATTTCTGACGATGGGGCTCAAAAAACGCCGGTCATAAAGTGGACGCGCAGTGGGAAGCGGACGTGTTGAGACCGTTCGTCGTGGAGGCAAGCCGGAGGTTTACCCGCAGACGCCTGCCCATTGATCAAACGATTCCAGCGCATTTTCAGCGGGACGCGTTCCTCAGCCATTTTCGTCAACGAAAACTACGCCATAAAATTAGGATAGCGATATGAACAGGATCATCAAGCGAAGCATGGTGGTGTGCGCCGCGGTTGGGTGCGGCGTGGCACATGCGCAGTCGTCAGTGACGCTGTACGGGCTGGTCGATGCGGGCATCACGTACACGAACAATGCAACGTCGGGCACCGGACATGGCGCGCTCGTGCAGTTCACGTCCGGGTCGTCGCAGGGAGATCGTTGGGGGCTGACGGGCAAAGAGGACCTGGGTGGCGGGCTCAAGGCGATCTTCACGCTCGAAAGCGGTTTTCAACTTTCCAACGGGGCCTTGGCGCAGAGCGGGCTGTTGTTCAACCGCGCGGCCTTCGTCGGCCTCGACGGGCGGTTCGGGACGCTGACGCTCGGGCGGCAATACGACTTCATCGGCGATATTTTCCCCGCGTACTCGATCGCGGGAAACACGGCCGCGGGTATCCTCGCGTGGGGCATTCCGGCGTATGCGGCTGGCGGGTATACGCTGGATAACCGACTGTGGGGCGACAACGTCAATAACTCGGTGAAGTATCTTTCGCCGACGATTTCGGGCTTCAGTGTCGGTGCCATGTACGGTTTCGGCAATGTGGCCGGCTCATTGGGCACCAACAGCGCGATGAACTTCCTGCTGAACTACAACCGGGGCGGGCTCACCGCATCGCTGTCGTATTTCAAGCAGCATAACGCGACCCGCTCCGCGAATTTGACGGAATACGCCGGCGGTGCAACATACAGCCTGGGGAAAGCGCAGATATTCGGTGTGGTGACCGATGTCCAGTTGAGCAGCGGCACCCAAGCGCGCGCGCTGACCTATGACGGCGGCGTGACTTACTTTGTCAGGCCCGACCTCTCGCTCGGCGCCGGGTTCCAGTTCCAGCAGCGCAACAACGGGGTCGGCAGCGCGAATCAGGCGACCATCGGGGCCGATTACTTCATTTCCAAACGCACGGACGTGTATTTCGTCGGGGCGCTCGCGCATGATCATGCGCACGGCGCTCAAATCGAAGCAGCGCTCGGATCGCCGTCCAGCACGAGTTTTCAGACCGCGGCGAGGATCGGCATTCGGCACAAGTTCTGACTGGTGCGGCGGCACGTGCCGGTGGTGCAGGGGCGGGCCGGCAGCGCTTGGTCGTGCGTCGAAATACGATGCGCATGTGAGTGGATGCGTCGCGCGGCGTCCGGTTCGTGCGATCCGTCCGCTACCCGGCGCGGCTACATCGCGGCACTGTAAAGATGATGTGCGTCGGTCAGTGCGTCGGCGACAAGCTGCAGGCCGTCGCGGCAGCGCTCCTGATCCTGCGGGCCGCCGAGGCAGATGCGAATCGCGTCCGGCGGGTTGCCGTCGGTCGAGAATGCCGCGCTTGCCACGGCGGCGACACTCCGGCTTCGCAGATATTGCGCGAGATCCGGTGCTGTCCACTGGCACTCGCCGGGAATCGGCAACCAGAGATGAAAACCATCGGGATGCGCGTCGAAAGGCCATGCGCCGAGAACGCGGCTGGCGATCGCCTGCCGTGAATGCGCCTCGGATCGGATGGCGGCCAGCATCTCGCTTGCCGTGCCGTCGTTGATCCACTGGGTGGACAGCAGCATCGTGAACGGGCTCGGCATCACGGTCGTGGCGCGCAATGCCCCCGCGATACGCTGTGTTTCGCGCACCGTCGGCGCCAGCAGGTAGGCGATTCGCAGCCCGGCGCCGAGGTTCTTCGACATGCCGGTCACGTAGTAGGTCAGTTCGGGGGCCAGCAACGCCAGTGGCGGCGGGGCGCTCTGCGGCAGCATCGCGTACGCGTCGTCCTCGATGATGGGCACGTTGTAGCGCATCGCGATATCCGCCAGCGCTTCGCGGCGCCTGAACGGTATCGTGAGCGTGCTTGGATTCTGCAGGGTCGGGTTGCAGTACAGCGCCGCGGGCTGTCCGCTTCGGCAGAGCGATTCGAACGCATGCGGCAACGGCCCGTCGTCGTCCCGCGGCAGCGGCTGCAACTGGACGCCCAGTTGCGATGCGATGGCCTTGATGCCGGGGTACGCGAGTGAATCGAGGCAGATCGAATCACCGCGGCGCGCAAGCCGGGAGACGAGCGCGACGAGCGCGCTGTGGATTCCCGGACAAACGAGCACGGTATCGCTGCTGCAGCCGGGCAGGCGATGGGCCAGCCATGCGCGGCCGGCGGCGCGATCCGCCGGTGTGCCGCCGAAATCCTGATATCGCATCAGTTGGTAAGGGTCCGCGGCGGCGAACAATGCCGCCGCCGATTGTTGCAGCCGGCCGACCATCTCGGCCGGTTCAGGGGGCATGTTCATCGACATCTCGACGCTGCTCCCGCCCGACAACTGGACTGTTTGCGTCGGGCCGCGCACGAACGTGCCGCTTCCTGCCCGCGTATCGAGCAAGCCGCGTCGGCGGGCTTCCGCATACGCGCGGGCGACCGTCGTGTAGTTCAGGTTCAGCGCCCCGGCGAGATCGCGCAGCCCGGGCAGGCGGTCGCGCGGTTTCAGCCGGCCGGCCGCAAGATCTTCCTCGATGAGGTCGGGGATCAGCTGATAGGCCGGTTTCCTGCTTTCCAGCAAGCGCTTCGACCAATGATGGATTGCGTAATCCATACCTGTTTCCATTTGACGATTCATCAAAACGTTAGCATGGCGCATTAATCGAAAAATATATATATCGCGCCGTGGAAGCCGACTGATTGCATTGATTGCATCGTGTATCGGATTGATGCATCGATGCACGCCGGGCGCGCACCGGTTCATGCGTGCTGCATCAGTCAGGTGCGCCGTTCGGCCCGGCCGGGCCGTTTTCAGTTGGATCCGGATTGGGGCACGCAAGGATCGAACCGACTGCAGCGGCATTTTTGGATTGAATGATTGCAGAGTGATTGCATCGGGTCGCGGCCCGGTTGGCATATGCGTTGCGTTAATGAGTTCGCCCGGATTCGAAAGCGTTCGGGAATCTCATTCAACTCATTTCCAGACGGAGCGTGCCATGCCCGCAGTCAATCAGCCTCTGCACAAGAAGGGAGATTTCCTCGTCGACTACGAGGAAAAAGTATTCGAAGACGTCAAGGCGGAAGCGGGCGAGAAGGCGCTCGTGACGTTCCACACGGTTGCGTTCGAGGGGTCGATCGGCTTCGTGAACCTCCTGCAGGCGACCCGCCTGCAGCGCAAGGGGTTCGAGACGTCGGTGCTGCTCTACGGCCCCGGCGTGACGCTCGGCCTGCAACGCGGGTTCCCGACACTGGGCGACGAGGCGTTTCCCGGCCATCTGAACTTCAACAAGCAACTCGTGAAGTTCATGGAGGAGGGCGGGAAAGTCTATGCGTGCCGCTTTGCATTGCAGGCGCTTTACGGGCATGGCGAAGCGTCGCTGATCGAGGGCATCCGGCCGATCAACCCGCTCGACGTGCTCGATATCCAGCTGCTTCACCGCAAGGAGAACGCGCTGATCATCCATACCTGGACCGTTTGATCGAATCACGGGTGCCATCATGTCCGACAAACGCATCGTCCGGGCGGCAGCCGTCCAGATCGCGCCCGATCTGGAACGCGCCGGCGGCACGCTCGACAAGGTCTGCGCGACGATCGACGAGGCCGCCGGCAAGGGCGTCCAGCTGATCGTCTTTCCCGAAACATTCGTGCCGTACTACCCGTACTTCTCGTTCGTGCGGACGCCGGTCGCGTCCGGCGCCGATCACATGCGGCTCTACGAGCAGGCCGTGACGGTGCCGGGGCCCGTGACGCATGCGGTCGCGGAGCGCGCGCGCCTGCACGGGATGGTGGTCGTGCTCGGCGTGAACGAGCGCGACCACGGCAGCCTGTACAACACGCAGCTGATCTTCGACGGCGACGGGCGCCTCGCGCTGAAGCGCCGCAAGATCACGCCGACGTTTCACGAGCGGATGATCTGGGGGCAGGGGGATGCGGCCGGACTCAAGGTCGTGCGGACCGGTGCCGGACGGGTCGGTGCGCTCGCGTGCTGGGAGCACTACAACCCGCTCGCCCGTTATGCGCTGATGACGCAGCACGAGGAAATTCATTGCAGCCAGTTCCCCGGATCGCTGGTCGGCCCGATCTTCGCGGACCAGATCGAGGTCACGATCCGCCACCACGCGCTGGAGTCCGGCTGCTTCGTCGTCAATGCGACCGGCTGGCTGACGGATGCCCAGATCGAGTCGATCACGGGCGATCCGAATCTGCAGAAGGCCCTGCGCGGCGGATGCAATACCGCGATCGTGTCCCCGGAGGGGCAGCACCTGGCCGAGCCGTTGCGTGCCGGCGAAGGGATGGTGATCGCCGACCTGGACATGTCGCTGATCACCAAGCGCAAGCGAATGATGGACTCGGTCGGCCACTATGCGCGGCCGGAACTGCTGAGCCTTGCCATCAACGATCGGCCGGCGGCGACGGTGACCCCGATGGGGATCAACGGATCGGCCGCCCCTGACTTCGAGGGAAACTGCCATGAGCGTGAACGCGAAACCGTCGGTGCAGAGCCGGCAATTGATGACTGAACTGCAGTCGGTCGGGCTGCGCCTCGCGGATCCGCGGGTTGGCGCCGCGAGCCGGCGCGGCGGCGCCGGGCCGTCCGATCACAAGGCCGTGACGGTCGACGGCGTGACCATCATGGTGCCGGTGCACACGAGCACCGCGTGGGATTCGCCGTTCGTCGCGGGGGCGCCCGATGCGGCGGGCGTCAGCCAGCTCTCGCGCGGCACCATCCCGATCGCGAGCATCAGCTTTCCGTCGAACCCGCGCTTCTACGCATTGCAGACGCTGGAGGGCGTGCCGTATTCGCACATCGCGACGCTGCACGGTGCCGACGTGCTGGCGACCACGGTGTTGCAGACCTGCATTCGCTACGAGAGCCGGCGCAAGACCTGCCAGTTCTGCTCGATCGGCCAGTCGCTCGCAGCCGGCAGGACGATCGCCCGCAAGACGCCTGAACAACTCGCCGAGGTGGCGCGCGCGGCGGTCCTGCTCGACGGCGTCAAGCACATGGTATTGACGACCGGCACACCGCCGACGCCCGACCGCGGCGCGCGCGTGCTCTGCGAAAGCGCGTTCGCGATCAAGGCGGCCGTCGATCTCCCGATCCAGGCGCAATGCGAGCCGCCCGACGACGACGGCTGGTTCGAGCGGATGAAGGCAAGCGGGATCGATACGCTGGGCATGCATCTGGAAGCCGTGACGCCGGCCGTGCGCGAACGGATCATGCCCGGCAAGGCGAGCGTGCCGCTGTCCCGCTACATGGCGGCATTCCGCGCGGCCGTCGCGGTGTTCGGCCGCGGACAGGTCAGCACCTACATCCTCGCCGGGCTCGGCGACAGCGCGGCCGCGATCCTCGACATGTCGCGCGAACTGATCGGGTTGGGCGTGTATCCGTTCGTCGTGCCGTTCGTGCCGATCAGCGGCACGCCGCTGGAGAGTCATCCCGCGCCGTCGCCGGAATTCATGCGGGCGGTGCTCGAACCGCTCGGCTCCATGCTGCGCGATGCCGGCATGCGCTCCGCCGACATCAAGGCAGGCTGCGGAAAGTGCGGTGCCTGCTCGTCGCTGTCGACCTACGAGGTATGACCATGTACTGCGCAGAGATGGGACTGGCCGACAGCAGCAGCCCGTACCGGCCAGCCGAATACCGGATCAAATGGGCGGCGCTTCCCTGGGAAATCGACGAAGCATACAAGCTGCGCCGGGCCGTGTTCTGCATCGAGCAGGGCATCTTCGCCGGCGACGATCGCGACGATATCGACCGCCACGCGCAATTGCTGGTCGCGGTCAGTTGCTGCGCGGGGCTGCCGGAGCAGGTGGTCGGCACGGTGCGGATTCACGAAACCGGGCCGGGAACCTGGATGGGCTCGCGGCTCGCGGTGCATCCGGCATTCCGGCGGCAAGGCAGGATCGGCTCGATGCTGATCGCGCTGGCCGTCGGCAGTGCGCATGCCGAAGGTTGCCGGCGCTTCGTCGCACACGTGCAATCGCAGAACGTGCCGCTGTTTCTTCGGCTTCACTGGGATGCGCTCGGCGAGGAAACGTTGTTCGGACGTCCTCATCAACTGATGCAGGCCCAGCTTGAACACTATCCGCCGTGCGGCACGCCGTTCGAGGGTTTCGTCCTGCGGCTGGAGGGGGCGCAATGAGTGTCGAGGATCGCATCGCGACGCTGCGCGCGAGCCGCGGCTTCCAGCACAAGCACGACATCGCCGGCGTGGTTGCGTCGCTCGCGGGCGCATTACCGAACGGCGAACGGGATCTCGCACAGGCCGTCGCGCTCGGTGACGACTGCGCGGCGATTCCCGACGCGGACGGCTACCTGCTGTTTGCGATCGAGGGGATGGTCGGCGATTTCGTCGAGTCGATGCCGTGGTTTGCCGGGTACAGCGGCGTGATGGCGAACGTCAGCGACATCTACGCGATGGGCGGGCGGCCGATCGCCGTCGTCGATGCATTGTGGAGCGACGGAATCGACGCCGCGCGGCCGGTGCTCGCCGGGATGGCCGCGGCGGCGTCCGCGTACGGCGTGCCGATCGTCGGCGGCCACAGCAACACGCGCAGCGTGCAGGGGCAACTGGCCGTATCGATTCTGGGCCGGGCCCGCGCGCTGCTGTCGAGCTTCAGCGCGCGGCCGGGCGATCGCCTGATGATGGCGGTCGACCTGCGCGGCGCATTCGAGGCGCCGTATCCGTTCTGGAATGCGTCGGTCGGCGCGCCGCCGGCCCGGCTACGCGGCGATCTGGAGATTCTGCCGACGTTGGCCGAAGCCGGGCTGTGCGACGCCGCGAAGGATATCTCGATGGCCGGCGTGCTCGGGACGGCGCTGATGCTCGCCGAATGCTCGCGCGTCGGTGCGCGGATCGCGCTGGACGCGATCCCGCGTCCGCCAGGCGTCGACTTCGATCGCTGGCTGACGGCCTTTCCGAGCTATGGGTTCGTGATGGCGGCGCGGCCGGCGCACGCCGAGGCGATCGCGGAACGCTTCGCGGCGCGCGGGCTCGCGTGCGCGGTGATCGGCGATATCGACGCCTCGTGCGAGGTCGTCGTCGAAGAGGCGGGCGAAACGGCGGTGCTGTGGGATTTCCGGGTCGAGCCGTTCATCACCTGCACCGTTGGGGATGTGCGATGAGCGCCGATACGTTGCGCATCGCACTGCTCACCCACTCGGTCAATCCGCGCGGCGGTGTCGTGCACGCGCTGGAACTCGCCCGTGCGCTGCACGATGCGGGCAGCGACGTCACCGTGTTCGCACCGGCCGCGCCGGGCGAGAGAATGTTCCGCGACGTCCGGTGCCGCGTCGTGCTGGCGCGCGTCGATGGCCATCCGCGCAGCGTCGCGGACATGGTGCGCGCGCGGATTGTCGCGATCAGGCATGCATTGCTGGAGCACGATGCAAGCGGCTTCGACGTGCTGCATGCCCAGGACAGCATCACGGGCAATGCGCTGGCCGACCTGAAGCAGTCGGGTGCAATAGACGGCTTCGTACGGACCGTGCATCACCTCGACGTATTCGACGACCCGCAGCTCGAACGCTGGCAGGCGCGCGCGTGGCGAGCGGCGGACCAGGTGCTGTGCGTGAGCGCTGCGTGGGCAGCCACGATGCGCGGGACGTTCGGGGTCGACGCAAGCGTGGTGCCCAACGGCGTGGACGTCTCCCGGTTCGCTCGGGCGGATCGGGCGGCCGTGCAGGCGGTGCGGCAGCGGTTCGGCCTGCACGGCGCACCGGTCGTCCTCGCGATCGGCGGGATCGAGCAGCGGAAAAACTCGATCGCGCTGCTCGAGGCGTTCGCCCTGCTGCGCAGCACGATGCCCGACGCACGGCTCGTGATCGGGGGCGGCGCGAGTCTGCTCGATCACGATGCTTACGCGCGCCGCTTCGTCGCGCGGGCCGCCGCGCTGGGTCTGGGGATCGGCGTCGACGAACCCGTCGTGTCGACGGGGCCGCTCGACGATGCGGCGCTGGTCGCGCTGATGCACTGCGCAGACGTGGTGTCGATGGTGTCGATCCGGGAGGGATTCGGCCTGGTCGTGCTCGAGGGGCTTGCTTGCGGAAAGCCCGTGGTCGTATCCGAAATCGAACCCTTTACCGAGTATCTGGACGAGCGCGTGTGTGTGTGGGCCGATCCCGCCGATGTGGATTCGATCGCCGGCGCGCTGCGCGACGCGCTCTCGGGACGGCGTGCTCCCGATTTCGCACGTGCCGTGCCTGCGCTGATGAACCGCTTCACATGGGAAGCGAGTGCACGCAGGCATCTGGACATCTACCAGGACAGGCTGGCGCAGCGTGCGCAAGCATCGTCCGCCAAGTGAGGAGGCATCATGCCGGTCATGCATTTTCGGGTCCGTTGGCCCGACCAGTCGGAAACCAATTGCTATTCGCCTTCGACCGTGGTGTCGGAATTTTTCACGCCCGGCACGCAATACGCGCTCGACGACTTCGTCGAGCGAGCCCGGCGTGCCCTGGGTATCGGGTCCGAGCGCGTACGGGAGAAATACGGGTTCGCGTGCTCGGCCGCGATGGATGAACTGGCACGGATCGAAGCGCACGCGCAACGATTTTCTCCGCAGGGCGATGCGACCGTGACCGTCATCGAGCTCGTTTAGGGCGTCCGGCACGCGGCAATCCACCGTCGTCTTCAACACACATTCAGGACTGCATCATGTCAAGCGAACCCGTTGTTTCATCCAGCCTCCCGGATATCGATTCCCGTCTCGGCGTAGCGGTCATCGGCGGCGGGCAGGCAGGACTGTCGATCAGCCACTACCTGAAGCAGGCAGGTATCGATCATCTCGTGTTCGAAAAGGAGACCGTGACGCACACGTGGCGCACGCAGCGCTGGGACGCGTTCTGTCTCGTGACGCCGAACTGGCAGTGTGCGCTGCCGGGTTATCCATATCGCGGTGCGGATCCGCACGGCTTCATGACGAAGGACGAGATCGTCGAGTATCTCGACGGATTCATCCGCAGCGTCGATGCCCCGGTGCTGGAACACACCGCCGTCGAGCGTGTGACGCGCGACGCGGACGGACGCTATCGCATCGCGACGTCGCGCGGCACGTACACGGCGGATCGGGTCGTCGTGGCATCGGGCGGCTACCATCGGCCGATCGTGCCGCGGATGGCCGAGCGGTTTCCGGCCACGATCGTGCAGATCCAGTCGTCGGAGTACCGGAATCCGGCCGCGTTGCCGGACGGACCGGTTCTCGTGGTCGGATCGGGACAATCGGGTGCGCAGATCGCGGAGGACCTCCACCTCGCCGGGCGAAAGGTGTTCCTCGCGGTGGGCGATGCGCCTCGCTGCGCCCGTTTCTACCGGGGCAGGGACGTCGTCGACTGGCTGGCCGACATGCAGTACTACGACATGCCGGTCGATGCGCATCCGCTGCGCGAAGGCGTGCGCGACAACACCAACCATTATGTGACCGGCCGCGACGGCGGGCGCGATATCGATCTGCGCCGCTTTGCCGCCGACGGGATGGAACTGTACGGCCGGCTGGAGGATTTCACGGGCGGACGGTTGCGCTTCTCCGCGGATCTGGCGGCGCGGCTCGACAGCGCGGACGATACGTACAACCGGATCAACGCCGGCATCGATGCCCATATCGAGAAGAACGGAATCGCGGCGCCCCCTGCGACGCGTTACGCGCCCGTGTGGCGTCCCGCCGGCGAGCGCACGGCGCTCGATCTCGCGGCGAGCGGCATCGCATCGGTCATCTGGTGCATCGGCTTCACCCCGGATTTCAGCTGGCTGGATGCGCCGGTCTTCAACGGCCGCGGTTATCCCGCGCACCGGCGCGGCGTGACGCCGGTTCCGGGGCTCTACTTCGTCGGGCTGCCGTGGCTGCACACGTGGGGATCGGGGCGATTCTCCGGCGTTGCGCGCGATGCCGCCCATATCGTCGACCAGATCCGGGCCGAGATGACGGCGCCGCGGCGCTCGCCCGAAAGCGCGGCTGCCTGACGCCGCTGCATAACGCCATCCGTCGCCATCGAGCCGGCATGCCGCGACGTGCGCCCGCGAGGCTCGCGGAAGACTGGCCGGGCGACGCGTGCAGGCAGCGTCGCCGGGATGCGCTGGCCGCGCATGCGGGCCACGACGACCCCGGGTTCTTCGACGAGGGGGCGGCAGCATGCCCATGCGACGATCGTGCCGATGCTCGCCGGTTTCGGCGCGTCGGACTACGCCGACAATCTCGCCTATAACGATGTCTACGATCGCGCGTTGGAAAGTCAAACCGAAACGAAGCTCGATTCAGGCAATTGACTCCGCCGGACGATTGCTTTAAAAAGTAAAGCATGACCACGCCAAGAATCGGACAACGCGTTCGCGGATCGACGACGGGGCGGCCCATCATGGTCGTGCTGGATCTGCTCGGGCGCCGCACCGCGCTGCGCATTTTGTGGGAGCTGCGCGGCTCGCCGCTCACGTTCCGCGCATTGCAGGAAGCCTGCGAAACGAACGCGCGTCTGCTCAACACGCGGCTGGCCGAGCTCAAGGCGTCGGGCCTCGTCGAGCACGGGGAGGGCGGCTATCGTATGACCGCCGAAGGCCGCCGGCTCGAAGCGGCGCTGCAGCCGTTGCTGGGGTGGGCAAGAGAGTGGGCGAAGCGCGACCCGGACGGGCTGGACGCGGCCGATCGCGAACAAGCCGGTCAGGCGCGCTGACCGCTCCTGCGCGCGGGTGCGGTCGCATCGTCATTCCAGGTCACGCGTCGAGCGTGATCCATTTTTCGTTCGCGGAGTCCATTCATGCCTGTTCGGGCCGTCATATTCGACTTCGATCTGACGCTGGCGGATTCGTCCGCGGCGATCGTCGAATGCACGGAATACGCATTGCATCGGCTTGGCGCGGCACGCGCGACACCCGCGCAGATCGGCGCCGTGATCGGTCTGACGCTGCCGCAGATGTTCCGTTCGTTGACGGGCGAGACCGAAGCGGCGCGGGCCGATGCGTTCGCGCGGCACTTCGTCGCGCGTGCCGACGAGATCATGGTGCCCGGCACGCGCATCTATCCCGAGGTGCCGCCGCTGCTTGCACGGCTGCGCGAGCAAGGGCTCGCCGTCGCGATCGTGTCGTCGAAGTTTCGCTACCGGATCGAGGCGATTCTCGAGCGCAACGGCTTGCAGTCGCTGGTCGACGTGTTGATCGGCGGAGAAGACGTGCAACGTCACAAGCCGGATCCCGAAGGGCTCGTGCTGGCGTTGGCGCGGCTGGGCCTGCCTGCCGCCGCCGCGATCTATGTCGGCGACCATGCGGTGGACGCGCAGGCGGCCGAGCGCGCGGGCGTGCCGTTCGTCGGCGCGGTGACCGGCATGACGTCGTTCGATGCGTGGGCGCGCGCGGGCAAGCAGGCGGTCCCGGCGCATATCGGCGAACTGGCCGCGATCGTGCGGCGGATGCAGCACGAGCCGGGCCGGGCGTCCGGCCCGCACGGCGTCTGACGCCGGTTTCGGGAGCCGCACGATGCCGCGCCGCGTGAACCATCTCCGCTGGAAGATCGTCGCGTTTCTGGTCGCGCCGCTGACCTTCGTGATGACGCTCGATCGCGCGGCGATGGCCGTGGCCGCTCCGGCGATCCAGGGCGAACTCGGCCTGTCGATCGTCGAGATGTCGATGATCCTGACGATCTACTTCTGGGCCTATGCGCTCGGCCAGATCCCGGCCGGACGCGCGGCCGAACGCTTCGGGTCGCGCCGCGTGCTGTTCGGCACCAGCACGCTGTGGTCGCTGATGATGATCATCACGCCGCTCGGCGGTTCGTTCGCCTGGTTGTTCGGTTGCCGGCTGGTGCTTGGCGGCGCGCAGTCGGCAGACTGGTCCAGCAGCGTCGTCGCGCTCAAGCGCTGGTTTCCGGCCGGCGAGCGTGCGAAAGGCAACGCGGTGCTGCTCGCGGGGCTGTATCTGGGCCCGATCGTGTCGGCGCCCCTCACGGCCTGGACGATCGTCCATTTCGGCTGGCATGCCGTCTTCCACGGATTCGGCGTGCTCGGCCTGCTGCTCGGCGCAATCTGGTGGTTCGGCTACCGCGATGCGCCGGCGTCCCATCCGCTGATCACGCCGGCCGAGGCGGACTACATCGCGGCCGGCCAGCCGCCCGGCCACGCGGCCGCGTCGGGTTCGCTCGCGCGTTGCCTGCGGCTGGGGCGTTTCTGGATCTTCGGCATCCAGTACTTCCTGCTCGTGCTGATCCAGAGCTTCTACACGACGTGGCTGCCGACCTACCTGATGCGCGCGCGGGGCCTGTCGCTGAAGGCAATGGGGCTGTACGCGTCGCTGCCGTGGGTGGCCGTGTTCGCGGCGGTATTCGTCGCGGGTACCGTCAGCGACCGGTTGCTGAGGAAAACGGGTTCGATCTACCGGGCGCGCACGCCGGTCGCGATCGCGGGATTCGTCGTGAGCGCGCTGGCTCTGGTCGCCGCGTCGCGCGCGCAGGCGATGGCCGCGGTCATCGCGCTGCTGTGCCTGTCGTTCGCGGCCGTCGGGTTCGTGCAGGTCGTCGTGTGGTCGGCCGCGCAGGATCTCGGGCGGCCGTTCGCCGGCGTGATGTCGGGCTGGACCAACGTATGGGGCGCCCTGTCGAACGTCGCGGGGCCGATGGCGCTCGCGCTCGTCGTCAAGATCACCGGCAACTGGGGCAGCGGGATGGTCGTGATCGGTGCCGCGGCGGTTTGCGGCGCGGTGCTGTGGCTGTTCGTGCATCCCGAGCGCCCGCTGCTGGCCGCGACGGCGGGCGGCTTGCCGCCGTCGGCAGCGGGCGGGAATGCGGCGCGCGGCGACGCGGGCGCAACCCGTGCCGACGCCGGGCGGGTGTCCGAGCCGGCCGACTGAGCCGTATTGCACAACGGGCCGGCAGCGCGCGACGGATTCTGCGACCATCGCCGTTAAAGTCCTGTCCGCAACCCGATCCGCTGCCATGTCCCTTATTTCCGTTGCCTTTGCCAGCATCCGGCCCGCGCGTGCGCGGTCGTTCGCCCGTGCGCTGTCGTTCGCACTTTCGCTCTCGGTTTCGATCGCCTGTGCCGTCATCGGCATGGCGGGCAGTGTGCGTTCGGCCGAAGCCGCGACACCTACCCAGCGCGAACGTCTCGAAGCACCGGTCAAGGCCGTCGCCGACCAGCGCGTGGCCGTCGCGACGCCGCAGGGCAGCGCGGCGCTGCCCGTCTATGCCGACCATCCGCTCGATCAGCCCGCGCCCGACGTCGTGCGTGTTTTCATCGTGATTCACGGCACGCTTCGCAACGCCGACACGTATTACGCGTCGGGGCGCCAGGTCGTCGAGAAGGCCGGCGCGGCCGGCAGCGGCACGATGGTCGTCGCGCCGCAGTTCCTGACGCGCGCCGATACGCGCGCATTCTCGTTGCCCGCATCGACACTCGCGTGGACGCAGGAAGGCTGGAAGGGCGGCGAACCGGCGCGCCAGCCGGGGCCGGTCAGCTCGTTCGCGGCGCTCGACGCGCTGCTCGCGCATTTCGCCGACCGCGGCCTGTACCCGTCGCTGACGACGGTCGTCGTGATCGGTCACTCCGCCGGCGCGCAGTTGCTGCAGCGTTACGCCGTGGCCGGGCACGAAGGCGACGCGCTGGCGCGTGGCGGCGTCGCCGTGCGCTACGTGGTCGCGAACCCGTCGAGCTACCTGTATTTCGACGACGAACGGCCGAATGCCGACGCGGTCGCGGGCGGCATCTGCCCGCGCGCGACGCAATGGAAGTACGGGCTGAAGTCGGCGCCGCCTTACGTCGCGTCGCAGGATGGGCGCGAACTCGAAACGCGTTATGTGGCGCGCCATGTCGTGTACCTGCTCGGGCAGGCCGATACGAATCCGTACACGCATTTCATCGACCGTTCGTGCGCGGCGATGGCGCAGGGCCCGTACCGGCTCGCGCGCGGGCTCGCGTATTTCGACTACCTGAAGAAGCGGCACCCGGACGATCTCGCGCAGCAGGTCGTCGAAGTCCCGGGCGTCGGGCATGACGGTCTCGGCATGTTCACGTCCGCTTGCGGGCTGGCCGTGCTGTTCGGGCAGGCCTTGCCGCAATCGTGTCCGGTCGTCGCCGGCACCGCGCCGGCGATGCGGGCGGCAGGGCCGTGAGCGGGCGAGCGAGGTGCGCGCGCGGCGAGAATCGATCGATCAGAAAAATGCAGGAATCGGCGACATAAATTCATTTCCCTGCGCGGCGTTCGCGGTTCAGGATGACGGCGTTCCCAGGAGCGTCCCCATGAACATCACGATCCTCGACGATTATTTCGACACGCTGCGCACGCTGCCGAGCTTTCGCAAGCTGGACGGGCAGGCGGTCACGATCTGGAACGACCATGTGCAGGACGTCGACGCGCTGGCCGAACGCCTGCGCGATACGGAGGTGCTCGTGCTGATTCGCGAGCGCACGCAGATTCGCGCGCCGCTCATCGCCCGGTTGCCGAAGCTGCGGTTGATCAGTCAGCGCAGCGTGTATCCGCATATCGACATCGACGCGTGCACCGCACACGGCGTGATCGTGTCGTCGAACCAGCATGCCGGCACGCCGTCCTATGCGGCTGCCGAACTCACCTGGGGCCTCGTGCTGGCCGCGATGCGCCAGATTCCGCAGCAGATGCGCGCGCTGCAGGCCGGCCACTGGCAAACCGGCGTGGGCCGGACGCTGCGCGGGCGTACGCTGGGCATATACGGCTACGGCCGGATCGGTGCGGAGGTCGCCCGATACGGCGCCGCGTTCGGGATGAACGTGCGGGTCTGGGCGCGCGAAGCGTCGCGGCAGCGCGCCCGCGACGACGGCTGGCACACTGCGCCGGACAAGCGCACCTTCTTCGAAACCTGCGACGTGCTTTCGTTGCACATGCGGCTCGTGCCCGCCACGCGCGGCATCGTGACGGCCGAGGATCTCGGCCGGATGAAACCCGATGCGCTGCTGGTGAACACGAGCCGCGCGGGCCTCGTCGCCGCGGGCGCGCTCGAGGCGGCATTGCAGGCCGGCCGGCCCGGGATGGCGGCGCTCGACGTGTACGAGACCGAGCCGCTGCGCGACCCGCGGCATCCGTTGCTGCGTTTGCCCAATGTCGTGTGCACGCCGCATATCGGCTACGTGACCGAGGACGAATACGAAACGCAGTTCTCGGATGTGTTCGACCAGATCGTGTCCTATGCGGCCGGACAGCCGATCCACGTGGTCAACCCGGACGTGCTCGCGCACGAAGCGGCATCGATCGAGCCGTTGATCCTCGACCTGCTCGAATGGATCGGGCCCGGCGCGCGGCCGTACGACGAGGTGATCGACGCATGGCGCACGTCGTGCCCGCGCCTGCCGGTCTGGGAGGAGGCGTGCGCGCGCGGTTACGTGGTCCGGCACCATGCGCCCGGCGGCGTGGCGGAGGTCGAAGTGAGCGAAGCCGGCCGCGCCCGTGTCCGGGCCGCGCGCGCCTGAGCGTGCGGGGCGAGCGGCCGCGCCATCCGCGCGTCATGCCGTTTTTTCGGCGACCGGCGCTGCGTCCGGATCGTACACCGTCAAGCCTTCCGTCGGATCCGTCGGCACGTCCCACGGGCGCGCGGCGATCGCCCGTTTCGCCGCGTCGTAGCCGGCCTGCCGGCGCGCCGCGATGCCGGCCGGCGTGAAATCGATGTCCTTCAACTGATTGTCGCCGTCGAGCCGCGGCGCGGCGAGCTTGATCAGGTGCATCGTCGTCTCGCATCCCCACGCGGCGAGCCGGCGCACCGCGGGCGACGCACGGTCGGCTTCCGGCACGTGCCGGACCAGCTCGCGGATCACGTGGCGCAGCCGGTGAATCTGCTGCTGGCGCGCGATGTGGCTGTCGGTGCGGCTCGCGTACTGGATGTCCTTCTGTCGCTCCGACACCTGCCAGATGCTCTCGGGCTCGGGGCCGGCCGGATTCCACATCTGCACGGAGAAGATGATCGAGCTGCGGCGCGGGTTGTCGTCGAGCACGACCTCGACCGGCGTATTCGAATACACGCCGCCGTCCCAGTACGGCGCGCCGTCGATCCGTATCGCCGGAAACGCGGGCGGCAGCGCCCCCGAACTCATGATGTGCTCGATCCCGAGCCGTGTATCGCGTGAATCGAAATAGCGCATCGTGCCCGTACACGCGTTGACGGCGCTGACGGTCAGGCGCGGATGGCCCGCGTTCAGCAAGTCGGGATCGACCAGCGACGCGAGCGTGTCGCGCAGCGGCGCGATCCGGTAGTACGACGCGCGATCGACGCCGAGGCGAGCCAGCGGCCCGAACCACGACGCCGGATTGGGCTGGAAGAAGCCCGTGATGCCGCCGCCGATGATCATCAGCTCGGCCAGCATCCGGTCCCAGCCGGGCACCAGGGGCGGGACGTCGAAACGGGTCCGCTCGGTCACGCGCCGCCAGAACGCCGACAGCTTGTCGTAGCGCTGCTCCGGCGGATTGCCCGCGATCAGCGCCGCGTTGATCGCGCCGATCGACGTGCCGACCACCCAGTCGGGCCGGATCCCGGCTTCGTCCATTGCCTGGAACACGCCGAGCTGGAACGCGCCCAGTGCGCCGCCGCCCTGGAGCACGAGCACGACTTGCCCGGGGAGGTCCATTCGTGCCGGCTGGCTCGCGGTCATGGCTTGCCTCGCTGCGTATGACGGTGGGTCGGATCCGAACAGTTCGATTCAGTTTAGGCGATCGATCGCGCGGCGTCGCCCGCCGCGCGACGGCGGCCCGCGTTTGCGTTGCCGCTCGCGTCCGACCCTTTGGCGCGGCCGGCGTCACGCGTCCGGGTAAGGCGTGCCGTCCTTGTGCAGGAACCGGCCGTCGCGGCTCGGGCTCATCAGGTCGATGTCCGGGCAGGTGATCACGTCGTCCGGCGAACGCGAGCCGACTTCGAGATAGACGGCAACCGCGTCCGACCGGTTGACCAGGTGGTGACCGTTGCCCGAGTTCTTCGGAAACGCGGCGCAGTCGCCCGCGCGCAGCACGGTCTCGCCGCCGTCCTCGATCATCACGAGCTCGCCTTCGAGCACGTAGACGAATTCGTCCTCGTCGGAATGCCAGTGCCGCTGGGCCGACCACCCGCCCGGCGGCACGCGCATCAGGTTGACGCCGAAGTCGCGCAGCCCGCCCGCGTCGCCGAGACGCTGGCGGACGCGCTGCGCGCACGGCGCGTCGAACGGCCGCGGATAGCCGCTGCCGCGGCGTTCGGGCACGGCGCCGAGGTCGATCCTGGGCATGGGCGGCTCCGTCTGCCACGCGGGCGAATGGGACGGCGATCATTGTAGGCCGATGCCGCCCGCCGTTCGTTCGCGTCGTTTGGCGGGCCGCGTCATTCGACGGTGATCGTCTCCTTCATGTACGGGTGAATCCCGCAGAACACCTTGTAGACGCCCGGCTTGTCGAAGCGAAACGAGTAGGTGTCGCCCTGGTCGAGCGCCGCCGAGTGAAAGATGCCGGCATCGTTGACGACGGTGTGCGGTTCGCCGTCGAGGTTCTTCCACGTGACGGTCGTGCCGGCCTTGATCGTGGTCGACATCGGCGAAAACATGAAATTGCGGATCGTCACGAGCGGGCCGGTCGGGCCCTGCGCGAACGCGGCGAGCGGCGTGCCGGCGGCGGCCGCGCACAGGATCAGCGCGGCGACGGTGCGGGTTGGCATGAAGCGGATCATGTCGTTCTCCTTGTTTTCATCAGGCCAGCGTCGTGTCGTGAAGCGACGACGCAACCGGATGGCCGGCGAATTCGACGGTCGTCACGCCGAGCATCGCGGGCAGCCGGTCGCGCGGCACCGTGAGCGGCACGGGGCCCGGGCCGTTGCCGGCCGTCGGCTGCGGGAACGCGGTGGAGCGCGCGGTATGGAACGTCACGTTGCCCTCGACCTTCGACACGATCTGGTGAATGTGCCCGTTCAGCACGGTGACCGAGCCGAAGCGGCGCAGCAGCGCCATCGTCTGCGGCGCGTCGCCGGTGCCCCAGCCCCACGGTTCGTAGATGGTCCACATCGGCATGTGCGAGAACACCACGATCGGCGTGCTCGACGAGCGGCCCTTCAGGTCCTGCGCGAGCCATGCGAGCTGGTCGTCGCCGAAGCTGCCGAGCCCGTTCGGCTTGAAGTGCATCACGTTGACGAGGCCGATGAAATGCACGCCCGCGTGATCGAAGCTGTAATAACCGCGGTTGTCCGACGCCTTGCCGAACCGGCCGAAATACTCGGCGCCCGACCCGTCGGTGACGTCGTGCTCGCCGGGCACCGTGTGCAGTTCCGGCACGCGCAGCGCGGCCAGCAATTGCGACGCGTGGTCGAACTCCTCGGGCTTGGACAGGTGCGTGATGTCGCCCGTATGGATGGCCAGCGCCGGCATCGCGGGCATCCCGTTGACGAGTTCGATCGTCTGCTTGAGCGTGGCCGATACATCGGGATTCGCGTCCTTGTTGAAGCCGATGTGCGTATCGCTGATCTGCACGAACAGCGGCTTGCCCGCGTCGGCCGGGCGCGCATCGCCGGTCTGCGCGAGCGCGAGGTCGAACGGCGTCAGGATGCCGCCCGACAGCGTAAACAGCGTGCCGAGGCCGCCGAAGGCCATGCATTGCAGGGCCTTGCGGCGCGACGGGCGGGTAGGGGTCGATGAAGACATGGGAGCCTCGCAATCGTGTGACGAAACCGGACGGCCGGATCGTCCTGGAATAAGCCGGCGCCTTCGGATGCGATACCGGCGAAGCGGCGGATTTATTCCCGCGCGCGACGCGGTCGACCCCCCCGTGTTCGCGGCTTCCGGGGCGCCGCGCGATGCCTGGAGGATGACCCGTCAATGTCCTGTAAGTGACACGTCATATTTGCGTCACGGCCGACCGATAGCCTGCGACTCCGAATCACCTCTCTCCGGAGCCTCTTCATGCCGAACCTCGCGGCAACGGAAACGGGCGGCGCGGTCGGCCGCCGCACGTGCACGACCCGCCTCGTGCGGTTCTTTCCGATCGTTGCCTGCGGCATCGCCCATGTCGGCGTTCATCCCGATGCCGAGCCGAGCCCCGTCAAGGAACGCGCGGTCCCGCCGTTCCTGCTGCTGTTCGTCGCGCGGCTGACGGCCGGGATGGCCGGCGCGTACGGGCTGCCGGTATGACTGCGCACGGGCTGTCCTGATTCGCGCCGCGGGGCGCGACGCCTGGCCGCGAGACCGGCGGCCGGACCCATCGACTTTCAATTCGACACAACACGCTACCGATGGATCTCAGTTTCTTCGACCCGAATCGCACCGCCAACGCGTCCGCGTGGCGCGTGCTCCCCAATCGCTGGGACGCCGTCGCGTTTCCGCTGATCATCGGCATCCTCGCGATGGCGATCGTCGGTTTTCACGAGACGATGGCGCCGATCGGCGTACTGCAGACGCAGAAGATCTCGCTCGACCCGTCGAACCTGCCCGAATACGCGTTGCGCACCACGCTGCGGATGCTCGCGGCGATGGTCGCGTCGCTCGCGTTCACGCTCGTCTACGGCACGCTCGCCGCGAAAAGCCGCCGTGCGGGCATGGTGCTGATCCCGATCCTCGACATCCTGCAGTCGGTGCCGGTGCTCGGCTACATCTCGTTTACCGTCACGTTCTTCCTCGCGCTGTTCCCGGGCCGCGTGCTCGGCGCCGAACTGGCGGCGATCTTCGCGATTTTCACGAGCCAGGCGTGGAACATGACGTTCAGCTTCTACCAGTCGCTGCGCACGGTGCCGCGCGACCTGAGCGAAGTGTCGCGCGGCTTTCACCTGACGCCGTGGCAGCGGTTCTGGAAGCTCGACGTACCGTTCTCGCTGCCGGGCCTGATCTGGAACATGATGATGTCGATGTCGGGCGGCTGGTTCTTCGTCGTCGCGTCGGAGGCGATCACGGTCGGCAACCAGACGATCACGCTGCCGGGCATCGGCGCGTATCTCGCGCAGGCGATCTCGGACAAGAACCTCGGCGCGGTCGGCTGGGTGATCGTCGCGATGTCGGTCGTGATCCTTGCCTATGACCAGTTCCTGTTCCGGCCGCTCGTCGCATGGGCCGACAAGTTCCGGATGGAGAACACCGCGTCGGGCGATGCGCCGCAATCCTGGCTGCTCGACATGATGCGCCGCACGCACCTGATCCATCAGCTGCTCGTGCCGGCCGGCTGGCTGCTGTCGCAGGCCGCGCGGATTCCGCTGCGCGTGCCGTCGCGGAAGGGCGCGCGCTCGCGCGGCGCATCGTCGCGCCGCGCATCGCGCCTCGGCGACATCGTGTGGGGCGCGTTCGTGATCCTGCTGACGGCGTACGTCGCGTGGCGCGTCGTCAGCTTCGTCGCGACCGGCGTGACGATGGGCGAGGTCGGCCACGTGCTCGTGCTCGGGCTCATCACGCTGCTGCGCGTGCTGGTGCTGATCGCGATCGCGTCGCTGGTCTGGGTGCCGCTCGGCGTGCTGATCGGGCTGCGTCCGAAGCTGGCCGAGAAGATCCAGCCGCTCGCGCAGTTCCTCGCCGCGTTCCCGGCCAACCTGCTGTTTCCGGTGTTCGTCATCGTGATCGTCCACTTCCACCTGAACGCGGACATCTGGCTGTCGCCGCTGATCGTGCTCGGCACGCAGTGGTACATCCTGTTCAACGTGATCGCGGGCGCGATGTCCTATCCGAACGACTACAAGGAAGCGACGAAGAATTTCCGCATCCGCGGCTGGCAGTGGTGGCGGCAGGCGATCCTGCCCGGCATCTTCCCGTACTACGTGACCGGTGCGATCACCGCGTCGGGCGGCGCATGGAACGCGAGCATCGTGTCCGAGTTCGTGCAGTGGGGCGACACGAAGGTCATTGCGCACGGCCTTGGCGCGTACATCGCGCAGACCACCGCCGCCGGCGATTTCCCGAAGATCATCCTGGGCATCGCCGTGATGTCCCTGTTCGTCACCCTGTTCAACCGTCTGCTGTGGCGTCCGATGTACGCCTACGCGGAATCCCGGCTCCGTCTCGATTGAGAGTAAGCGCGATGCAACCAAATTCGACCGTTATCAACGCACCCGCCAAGACGTCCCAGCCGCTGCAGCCGCCGCGCCTCGGCGAGGAAATCCTGCGCGTCGAGCACGTCAACCGCGGCTTCAACAAGACGCAGGGCGAACTGCTCGTGCTCGACGATGCGAACCTGTCGCTGCGCGAAGGCGAGATCGTCGGGCTGCTCGGCCGTTCGGGCTCGGGCAAGTCGACGCTGCTGCGCATCATCGCCGGCCTGATCGAACCGACCGGCGGCGAGGTGACCTACCTCGGCAAGCCGCTGACCGGCCCGGCCGAAGGCGTCGCGATGGTGTTCCAGACCTTCGCGCTGTTCCCGTGGCTCACCGTGCTGCAGAACGTGGAAGCCGGCCTCGAGGCGCTCGGCGTCGGCGCGCGCGAGCGGCGCGAGCGCGCGCTGGCCGCGATCGACCTGATCGGTCTGGACGGCTTCGAGAACGCGTACCCGCGCGAGCTGTCGGGCGGCATGCGCCAGCGCGTCGGTTTTGCGCGCGCGCTCGTGGTCGATCCGACGATCCTGCTGATGGACGAGCCGTTCTCGGCGCTCGACGTGCTGACGGCCGAAACGCTGCGTACCGACCTGCTCGATCTGTGGACGCAGGGCCGCATGCCGATCAAGTCGGTGCTGATCGTCACGCACAACATCGAGGAAGCCGTGTTCATGTGCGACCGGATCCTCGTGCTGTCGTCGAACCCGGGCCGCGTGATCGCCGAGATCAAGGTGCCGTTCAAGCATCCGCGCAACCGGCTCGATACCGATTTCCGCAAGCTGGTCGACGACATCTACGCGAAGATGACGGCGCGCCAGACCGGCGAGGCGACGAAGAAGGGGCTCGAACTCGGCAGCTGGATGCCGCGCGTGTCGACCAACCTGATGGCCGGCCTGATCGAGACGCTCGCGATGGCGCCGTACCACGGCCGCGCGGACATGCCGGAAATCGCGCGTACGCTGCATCTGGAAGTCGACGAACTGTTCCCGATCGCCGAAGTGCTGCAGCACCTCGGTTTCGCGGACGTGCGCGAAGGCGACGTGTTCCTGACGCCGCCCGCACGCGTGTTCGCGGAATTCGGCACGCAGGAGCGCAAGCTGATGTTTGCGGATCACCTGCTGAAGCACGTGCCGCTGGCGGCACGGATCAGGAAGGTGCTGAACGAGCGCCCGGGCCATCGCGCGCCGCGCGTGCGCTTCGAGCAGGAACTGGAGGATTTCCTGTCGGACGAAGCAGCCGAGGAAACGCTCGACGCGGTGATCGACTGGGGCCGTTACGGCGAAGTCTTTTCGTACAACGACAAGACGGAGGTGTTCAGTCTGGAGGATGTCGAGAGCTGAGGGCCGGGCCCGGATGGCGAGCGATCGTCATTCGGGCAAATCCCGCTGATTCGTATCCTGCTCGATCCCCCCGGTACTGAGCCGCTCGATCTTCTCCATCCGCTGCCGCGCGAGTTCCGGCAGCCGGTTCGTCACGCCGATCACCAGCGCTTCGGCGAGCGCCAGCGCCGGCACGTTGGTCTGCAGCATCGCGAACGGGCGCCCCTGGATCCGCAGCACGATTTCCGCGAATTCGCCGATCGGCGAGCGCCATTCGTCGGTGATCAGCAGGATGCGCGTGCCGAGCCGGTGCGCGGCCTGCGCGAAGCGGATGCTGTCCTTCTGGTAACGGCGGAAATCGAAGATCACGAGCACGTCGTCGCGCCCCATGTCGACCAGTGCGGCCGACGCGAGATTCACGTTCGGCTCGACATGGTGGACATGCGGCCGCGCGTAGGCCAGCGTGAACGAAAACAGCGACGCGAGCGGCGCCGTATAGCGCCCGCCGCCGCAGAAGACGCGCACGCCCGGATCGGCCAGCACCGCCACCGCGGCGTCGAATGCCGCCGCGTCGAGCTTGTCGATCGTGGCCGCGAGCGACCCGGACAGCCGCTCGAAAATCGCCGCATGACTGTCGCGCATGCCCGTTTCCGAGTGGAATGCGTCCATCCGCGCGAGCGGCGAATTCATGGCGGTGTCGATCTCGTCGTGCAGCGCCTGCTGGAACGACGAGTAGTTCGGAAAACCGATGCGGACGACGAAGCGGAATACGGTCGGGTCGCTGACTTCCGCCTGCTTCGCGAACTGCGCGATGGGCCCCAGCCCGAGACTGGGATAGCGATCCAGCAACGCCTGCGCGACTTTCTGTTCCGACGGCGTGAAGCTATCCATCTGGGATAGCAGCAACGCCCTGATGCTCGTCCCCATCGGGCACTCCGGCTCTCTTATCTGAATGACAAACGGCAGACCTGGGTCTGCAGGCGACTCCGCGCATGTTAGCCGATCGACGGGCGGCGGGCCGCGACCGTCCCGATATGGGAGGGACGTCTCGCCTGTTCCGATGGCGCGTGCATGAGTGTAATGAAATAAACATGTGAAGGGATTTTTATTGACGAATCACCGCCTTGGATTCAGTGATAACCCTAGGTTTTGGCCCAAAAAACGAGTGCTATGATCGCGCCTCGCTGAAATGTATCGTTTATTACATGGTTGTCGAGCGACGCATGCCGGCCCGGTCCGGTTTATTTGTCTGGAGGATTCCGTCATGAGGCGGCTCGTAGTACTCACCCTGTTGTCGGCCGTGAGCGTGTGCGCGTTCGCCGCATCGGACCCGGCGGTCGAAGCGAAGAACGGCATGGTCGTGTCGTCGCAGCACTTCGCGTCGCAGATCGGCGTCGACATCCTGAAGGCGGGCGGCAACGCGGTGGACGCGGCGGTGGCGGTCGGCTATGCGCAGGCCGTGACGAATTCGTGCTGCGGCAACATCGGCGGCGGCGGTTTCATGACGCTCCACCTGGCCGACGGCCGCGACCGCTTCATCAATTTCCGCGAGACCGCGCCGGCCGCGGCGTCCGCGAACATGTATCTCGATGCGGCGGGCAACGTCATTCCGGAGCAGAGCCTGTACGGTTATCGCGCGGTCGGCGTGCCGGGCACGGTGGCCGGCCTCGATCTCGCGCAGCGCAAGTACGGGAAACTCACGCGCAAGCAGGTGATGGCGCCGGCGATCCGGCTCGCGCGCGACGGCTTCGTGCTGACGCGCGGCGATACGGACATTCTCGATACGACGGTCGAACGCTTCAGGAAGGACCCGGAAGCCGCGCGCATCTTCCTGCGCCCGGACGGCACGCCGCTGCAGCCAGGCGACCGCCTGGTGCAGAAGGACCTGGCCCGCACGCTCGAGCGCATCGCGGAGCAGGGGCCCGACGCGTTCTATCACGGCGAGATTCCGAAGATCGTCGAAGCGGCCGCCAGGCGCGGCGGCGGCGTGATCACGGCCGCCGACTTCGCGTCCTACCGCGCGCAGGACATGGCGCCGCTGACGTGCACGTATCGCGGCTACGAGTTCGTGTCGGCGCCGCCGCCGAGCTCGGGCGGCGTGACGATGTGCGAGACGCTGAACATCCTCGAAGGGTATGACCTGCGCAAGCTCGGCTATCACTCGGCCGCTGCGGTCCATTACATGACCGAAGCGATGCGCCATGCATACGAAGACCGCAACACGCTGCTCGGCGATCCGAACTTCATCGACAACCCGGTCGCGAAGCTGACGAGCAAGGAATACGCGGCGCAGATCCGCAAGAGCATCCATGCCGACACGGCCACGCCGTCGGTCGACGTGCAGCCCGGTGTCGGCGTGCACGAGAAGCCGGAAACGACGCATTACTCGATCGTCGACCACGACGGCAACGCGGTGTCGACGACCTATACGGTCAACGGCCGTTTCGGCGCCGTGGTCATCGCGCCGGGCACGGGCTTCTTCCTGAACGACGAGATGGACGACTTCACGGTGAAGGTCGGCGCGCAGAACCTGTTCGGCCTCGTGCAGGGCACGCGCAACTCGATCGCGCCGGGCAAGCGTCCGCTGTCGTCGATGGCGCCGACCATCGTCAAGAAGGACGGCAAGGTGTTCATGGTGGTCGGGTCGCCGGGCGGCTCGCGCATCATCACGATCACGCTGCAGACCGTGCTGAACGTGATCGACTACGGGATGACGCCGCAGGACGCGGTCGCCGCGCCGCGCATCCATCACCAGTGGCTGCCGGACGAGGTCTATTACGAAACCTACGGCCTGTCGCCCGATACGCTCGCGATCCTGCGCAACATGGGCTACAAGATGGTCGAGCAGACGCCCTGGGGGGCCGCCGAGCTGATCCTGGTCGGCCTGCCGGGCACCGAAGCGGCGAGCCGCCAGAGTTCCGGGAACGATTCGTCGGTGTCCGGCAACGTGCGGCCCGGTTTCATCTACGGCTACAACGATCCGCGCCGTCCGGCCGGTTCGGCGATCGGCTACTGAGCCGGTCGCATCCCGCTGAACTGCCGCCGCCGGTGTTTGCTTTCCCGCGAATGCCGTCGCGGCGGCGGCAGGTCCGTTCGCGGACACTCGCAAGCCCGACCGGCTTGCCACGCGCGCCCCGCGGCACGGCACGGCTCGCGCGCGGTTTTATCCGTCAACCCCTTTACCGTGCACGGACTCCGTCATGAACAAACGAATGTCAGCGGCAGGCTGGATCCTGCTCGCGATGGCGGCCGGCATCTTCATCGGCTACCTGATCTACACGCAGCTTCCGGACAAGCAGTCGGCCGCTGAAATCGCCGGCTACATCTCGCTCGTGTCCGACGTGTTCCTGCGGCTGATCAAGATGGTGATCGGCCCGCTGGTGTTCTCGACCCTCGTCGTCGGCATCGCGCACATGGGCGACGCGTCGTCGGTCGGGCGCGTGTTCGTGAAGGCGTTCGGCTGGTTCGTCACCGCGTCGCTGGTCTCGCTGCTGCTGGGCCTGCTGATGGCGAACCTGCTGCGGCCCGGCGAGAACCTCGGGCTGCCGCTGCCGGATATCGGCGCGTCCGCGCACCTCGCGACCTCCAAGTTCACGTTGAAGGATTTCGTCGGCCACATGGTGCCGAAATCGATCGCCGAGGCGATGGCGAACAACGAGATCCTGCAGATCGTCGTGTTCTCGATGTTCTTCGGCGTCGCGCTGTCGGCGCTCGGCGAGCATGGCAAGATTCTCGTCGCCGCGATCGACCAGCTCGCGCACGTGATGCTGAAGATCACCGGCTACGTGATGAAGCTCGCGCCGCTCGCGGTGATGGCCGCGATGGCGTCGACCGTCGCGGTCAACGGGCTGTCGATCCTGCTGAAGTTCGCGGTGTTCATGGGCGACTTCTACATGAGCCTCATGCTGCTGTGGGCGACGCTCGTCGCCGCCGGGCTGCTGTTCCTCGGCCGCCGGGTGTTCAGGCTGCTGGTGCTGATCAAGGAAGCGTTCATGCTGTCGTTCGCGACCGCGAGCTCGGAAGCCGCGTACCCGAAGATCCTCGATGCGCTCGACCGGTTCGGCGTGCGCCGCAAGATCTCGAGCTTCGTGATGCCGATGGGGTATTCGTTCAACCTCGACGGCTCGATGATGTACTGCACGTTCGCGTCGCTGTTCATCGCGCAGGCCTACAACATCCACCTGTCGCTCGGCACGCAGGTCACGATGCTGCTGGTCCTGATGCTGACGTCGAAAGGGATGGCCGGCGTGCCGCGCGCGTCGCTCGTCGTGATCGCCGCGACGCTGCACCAGTTCAACATCCCGGAAGCCGGGCTGCTGCTGATTCTTGGCGTCGACACGTTCCTCGACATGGGGCGCTCGGCCACGAACGCGGTCGGCAATTCGATTGCCAGCGCGGTGGTCGCGAAGTGGGAGGGCGAGCTGATGTCGGAGTCCGAAGCACTGGCGCATGCCGCGCATCTCGATGCCGAACTCGAGCGGCAGAACGGCGATCCGCGCACGCCGGCCGGCTCGGCGATCGGTTCCTGACCGGCCTTGGACGGCCCGACGGCCGCCGTCGGGCCGCGATCGGGGGAGGTTTCCCCGCTTCAGGGGCGGGCTGCCGTACCCGCCCCGACGGGAACGTGCTCGAGATACGACGTGTTGGCCAGGTCGTCCCGGATATAGCGTCCGCCGTCCTCGTACATGAAGATGTGCCAGTCGTAGTTTCCGCGCATCAGGTCGTGCCACATTCCGACGTAGTGCTCGAGCTGCCGCCATTCCTGTTCGCCGGCGGCGGCCGGCAGCACGTCGCTTTGCCGTAACGCGCGCTGCTGACGCGTGAATTCCCGATAGGCATCGTCCACCAGGCGCCGGCATTCGTCGATGGCGCGATCGAGCGGCCACCCGCGCTCCCGCTCCAGCACCATCACGAAGTTGTGGACTTCCCCCAGGTGCTTTTCGCGCTCGTACGAGAAGACGTCGTTGACGAGAAACACGGTGTCGAGACTGAGATCGCCCAGTTGGCGCACCGCCGGATGAGTAATCGTGCGCGGAGCGATTTCGTATCCGCAGGTCGCCTCCAGGTGATCGAGCAGCACGCGGGCGCCGACCGATTCGCGACGGGGTTCCCAGAAGGTATACAGGCTCGGGTACCGGCCGGCGGCATGCCAGTCCGCTTCCCTGAGCCAGCCGTTGAAGAACTGGCGCCAGTGTTCCTGCGCGCGGCGGCGCCAGTGTTCCGACATGTCGTGCGATGCGCGATGCCAGATGTCGAGAAAGGCGCGAATCAGCGGCGTGTTGCGCGCGACGGACCGGTCGTCCGGATCCCAGGTCAACGCAAAGTAAGGCGCGAGGAAATCGCGGACACGCTGCGGACTTTTCGCGACCAGCCCGCAGGTATCTTCGAGAAGGCCCATCAGCGTGACGAAGTCGGCTGCCAGCTGCACCGCGCGTTCGGGCAGGTTGGGCCAGGTCAGTGCCGCGAACGACGGGCCGCCGATCTGCAGTATGCATTTGGCGGCTTCGTCGTCGCTGGTCTGCAGGCCCATGCGTTTCAACCATGCGCCGTCGCCCGCGTCGAAGCGTCTCGGATCGTGGCGGGCATCGGACAGGCGGGGAAGGGCGAAATGCACGTTGGGCATGGAGCACACTCCAGGAGCGTCGAGCCGGGCGCGGATGCGTGTTCAGATACTAGTGAATCGTGCCCGGGATGCAAGCGCGTCGTTCAGGCAAGCGTGCCTGTCAGCATCATTGCATCGGCATTCGAAATATTCCCGTGCGCTGTTGCGACGATGCGGGCAAACACGGGCGGCCCGCACGTCACACGGCTTCCACCGTGTCGATGCACGCCGCGAGCACCATCGCGGCGGCGTTGCCCGGCGTCGAGCCGAGCAGTTGCGGCGCGTAGACGCTGTCGCCGATTTCGATCGCGCGCCCCGACAGCGCGCATACGCCGCGCTTGCGCGTCGTGAACAGCCGCCATTTCTGGTAGCCGTAATGCCCGGTGCACGCGTCGCGCCACGAAATCATCACGGTGTCGGCCGTGGGCCGCTCGAGCACGCTGATGGCCGGCTTGCTCGAGGCGTCCCACGACGGCAACCGGTCGCGCGTGACGGTGCGCCGCCGCGGGCCGCCCCACGAGACGGACGGCATGTCGAAACTGCCGATCGCGGCGACGGTCATGAGCCAGGGCGCTGCAGGGTTGTTCATGTCATGTCCCTCGAAACGTTACGTGGTGCCGCCACGCGCGGCATCACGACAGGCGGATGCGCGGCTGCACCCAGCCGTTGATCCGTTCGGCGATCCACAGCAGGGTCGCCTTGGAGAAACCGTGCAGCGCCTGCTGGTGCCGCCGGTAGAGCATCAGGTGGCTGAACTGCGCGAAACGCCCCTGGATGAAGCCGCCGCGAAAGAACCCGAACTGCCCGAGCGTGCCGAACGCGTCGTAGTCGCTGATCGATACGAGCGCGCCGAAATCGTGGAACGCGAACGGCGGCATCGGCGTGCCGTCGAGCCACGCGGGCAGGTGCTTCGCGAGATGTTCGGCCTGCTGCGTCGCGACCTGCGCGGTGGGCGGCAGCGGCCGCTCGTGGCCGTCGGGCAACAGGCTCGCGCAATCGCCGATCGCGAACACGCGTTCGTCGCCCGTGGCCTGCAGCGTCGGGCCGACGACGACCTGGTTCGCGCGGTTCGTGTCGAGCCCGCCGAGCGCCTGCATGAAATCCGGCGCCTTCACGCCGGCTGCCCAGACCATCAGGTCCGCTTCGGCGAACGAACCGTCGCCGTAGTGGAATCCGTTCGCATCGGCCGACGTGACGCGCGTCGACGTCAGCACGTGAAAACCGATCTGTTCGAGCCGCCGCTGCGCGGACGCGGAAATCCGCGGCGGAAACGCGTTCAGGATGCGCGGGCCGCTTTCGAGCAGCGTGAGCTGCAGCCGCTCGCGCACGGTCTCGTCGCCATAGGCCTGCGCGACCTCCAGCAGGCGGCTCAGCTCCGCCGCGAGTTCGACGCCCGTCGCGCCCGCGCCGACGATCGCGACGCGAAACGGTTCGTCGCGCGCGATGCTGCGGAACACGCGCATCCGCAACGCTTCGTTGAAGGTCTCGGCCTGCTGCTGGCTGTCGATGAAGTAGCAGTGCTCGCGCACGCCCGGCACGCCGAAATCGTTGGCCTGGCTGCCGAGCGCGAGGATCAGCACGTCGTATTCGAGTTCACGCGCCTCGATCACCACCGCGCCGTCCTGCGAGCGGATCTCGCCAAGCTGCACGCGGCGGCGCGCACGATCGAGCCCCTTCAGTTCGCCGGGCTGGTACGTGTAGCCGTGGTCGCGGGCATGGGCGAGGAAGATCACCTGCTGCTGCTGGACGTCGCGCGTGCCGGCCGCGATCGTGTGCAGCATCGGCTTCCAGATGTGCGTCGGACTGCGGTCGACGACGGTGACCTGCGCCCGCCCGGACCGGCCGAGACGCTCGCCCAGGCGGGTCGCAAGCTGCAGCCCGGCGATCCCGCCGCCGACGATGACGATGCGTGTAGGGGTTGTCATGGATAAATCATCACGTGATGAATAAGGTATGATCCTAGCGCTTCCCGGCTCCGCGTGTCAACGGAGTCGGGCGGGCAGCCTCGTTACGGGACGTGAAACCGGGGCCCGAACACAGGCATTCGAACCAATCAAGGGGAGCAGGAAAACGTGGCTGAAGTCACTGAGCGCGTGCCGTCGAAGCGGCGTACGCGCGGGCGGCCGCTGGCGGATGCGTCCGTCGGTCCGGACGTGATATTGCGGGCCGCGCGCCGCACCTTCGCGAAGCGCGGCTACGATGCGACGAGCGTGCGCGAGGTCGCGCGCGAACTGGGCATCGACGCGGCGCTGATCGCCCATCATTTCGGCGCGAAGGAAACGTTGTGGCTGGCCGTGGTCGAGCAGATCGCCGAGCTGGCCGCGCCGTTGTTCGATGCGCTGCGCGCGCTGCGCGCGTCGTCGCTGCCGCATCGCGACCGCGTGCGGCGCGCGCTCGAGCTGTGCGTCGATCACGAGTTCGCGGAGCCGGATATCGGCATGTTCTTCTCGACCGCGGCGACCGAGGAGGGCGCGCGGCTCGACCGGCTGCAGGAGCGGCTCGTGCGCCCGTATCACGATGCGATGTTTCCGCTGCTGGCGGAGGCGGTCGAGGCGGGCACGATCCGCCCGGTCGATCCGAACATGCTGTTCTTCATGATCGCGAGCGCGATCGGCATGACGGTGTCGTACAGCCACATGATGCTGGAGTTCACGTCGCTGCCGACGCGGCCGGAGGCGTTCCGGCAGGCCGTGCTCGACGTCGTGTTCGGCGTCGTCGGCGACTGACGGCCGCCGCGCGCGCAATGCGCGCGGTCACGTCGCCGCAACCAGCCCCAGTTCACCGACCGCGTTGCGCGCGGTCTCGCGCAGCGCATCGACGAGCGGCGACGGCGTGCGGTAGGCGATCGCCAGCTCGTACGCCAGCGGGCTGCCCGCCTCCTTCAGTTCGCAGAACGCAATGCCTGGCGGCTGCATCGGCACGGACAGGCGCGGCATCAGCGCGACGCCGATGCCGCCCGCGACGAGCCCGGCCGTCGTCTGCATCTGGCGCGGCTGCTGGATCACGCGCGGCGCGAAACCGGCCTGCGCGCAGGCGGTGACGATCAGCGCATGCATGCCGGGCCCATGGTGCGCGGCGAACATGACCCACGGTTCGTCCGCCAGCTCGGCGAGCGCGATGCGCTTGCGGCGCGCGAGCCGGTGGCCGTCGGGCAGCGCGGCCACCATCCGGTCGCGCAGCAGCGGCTCGACGCGCACGTCGCCGGCCTCGGCCACCGGCAGCACGACGAGGCCGACGTCCGTGCGGTCCTGGCGCAGCGCGAGCACCTGCTCGGCGGTCGTGCCTTCTTCCAGCTGGAAATCGACGTCCGGATGCCGCTCCTGGAAGGCGCGCAGGATCAGCGGCAGCAGTGCGTTGACCGTGCTGTCGACGAAGCGCAGCCGCAGCGTCCCGCCGAGACCCGCGCCCGTGCGGCGGGCCACGGCCACCGCGCGCTCGGCCTGCTCGAGCGCGCGCCGCGCCTCGAGCAGGAACGCGTCACCGGCCGGTGTGAGCCGCGAGCCACGGTTGTCGCGTTCGAGCAGGGCGACACCCAGGGCGTCCTCGAGCTTGCGGATCGCCGCGCTGAGCGGCGGCTGCGCCATGTGCAGCCGCTCGGCTGCACGCCGGAAGCTCAGCGTCTCGGCGACCGCGACGAATTGCCTGAACTGGCGCAGATCGATCATGCGATACCGTCCGTGTATCAGTAGGTCATCGAATTCGTATTTTACCTATCACCCTGCGCTGCCCAGAATGTCCCTGTCAACCCACGTCGACAGTCAGGAGGGCAGGTCATGACGGGCAGCGAACAGCAACGTACGGCGATCGTCACGGGCGGATCGAGCGGGATCGGCTTCGCGATCGCGAGCAGGCTGGCGCAGGACGGGTATCGGGTCGCGATCGTCGGGCGCGACCTCGCGCGGCTGGAGGCGGCCGTCGCGCGCCTGGGCGGCGCGGCGATCGGGCAGGCGGGCGACCTGAGTGTGCGGCGCGACGCGGCGGCGGCGGTCGCCGCGATCGTCGCGCGGTGGCCGCGCATCGACGTGCTGGTCAACAATGCGGGGCTGACCGGCCGCGTCGGTTCGGATACCGAAGCGGGCGAGGCCGAAGCCGTGTGGGATACCGTGCTCGACGCGAACCTGAAAAGCCTGTTCCTGACGACGATGGCCGTGCTGCCGCACCTGGCCGACCGTGACGCGCGGATCGTCAACATCGGCTCGATCGCGGCGCGCGCCGGCAGCCTGCTGCCGGGCGGCCTTGCCTATGCCGCCGCGAAGGCCGGTGTCGAGGGGTTCACCGTTGCGCTCGCGCGCGAACTCGGGCCGCGCGGCATAACGGTCAATACGGTTGCGCCCGGCTATATCGCCGACACGCGTTTCTTCGGCGACGGCGGCGTCGCGCCGGCCATCGCGGCGGCGATCCGCGAGCAGACGCCGGTTGGCCGCGCCGGACATCCGGACGACATCGCCGATGCGGTCGCGTGGCTCGCCGGGCCGCGCGCGTCGTTCGTCACGGGCGCGACGGTGGCGGTAAACGGCGGCTGGCGCGTCGGGTGACGCACACGGCGCACGCCGCGGGCGCGGGGGCGCCGCCGGTCATTCGGCATCCGTCGGCGGCTTGTCGCCGAGCCAGCGCCGTGCGCCGGGCCCATTGCGGCCCGCGCGGTCTTCCGGATTGGTCAGCTTGCAGCGCTTCAGCGACAGGCAGCCGCAGCCGATGCATTCGTCGAGGTTGATGTAGAGCCGCTGCAACTCCTCGATCCGGCTCGCGACGCGCTGCTTCCAGCCGCGCGACAGCCGCTGCCAGTCCTTGTTGCTCGGCGCGGTGTCCTCGGGGAGGCTGACGAGCTGCTCGGCGATCTCGTCGAGCGAATAACCGATCTTCTGCGCGAACACGATGAACGCGATCAGCCGCAGCACCGCGCGCGAATAGTGCCGGTGGCTCGAGCCGTTGCGGTGCGACTTGATCAACCCGCGCGTTTCGTAGAAGCGCAGCGTCGACGCCGGCACGCCGCTGCGAGCGGCCACTTCGCGGATCGACATCAGCGGCCATTGCGGGGTTTCCTGGATACCCATGATGTCCTCCGGGAAAGCTTGACTTGAAGTTAACTTCAACTTTTATGCTACGCGGCAGTTTAACCCGTCGCGAGGCATCATGCTCTCCTTATCCCTACGCAGGACGTCGCCTTTGAGCGTCGCCTGCGCACTGTTGCTGGCGTTGTCGGGCTGTCACGACGGCAAAGGCCCGTCGTCGGCCCAGCCCCTTCCCGAAGTCGGCGTCGCCACGGTCGCGCCGCGCACGGTCCGCCTCGCGGACGCGTTCAACGGGCGCGTCGAAGCGGTCGATGCGGTCGAACTGCGGCCGCGCGTAAGCGGCTATCTGCAGCGTGTCGCGTACAAGGAAGGCGACGCGGTCGCGCAGGGGGCGCTGCTGTTCGAGATCGACCCGCGCCCGTACCGGATCGCGCTCGACCGCGCCAGCGCGCAGCAGCAGCGCGCTCGTGCGGCCGCGAGCCTCGCGCAGGTGCAGCTCAAGCGCGTGCAGACGCTGATCGATGCGCACGCGACGTCGCAGGAAGAACTCGACAACGCGCGCGCGACCGCCGAGCAGGCACGCGCGGACCTGCAGGCGGCCGATGCGGCCGTCGCCGACGCGAAGCTCAATCTCGGCTTCACCGAAGTGCGCGCGCCGATCGCCGGGCGCGTCGGCCGCGCGGTCGCGACCGTCGGCAACCTCGCGCGCGCGGACGACACGCTGCTGACGACCGTCGTGTCGCAGGATCCCGTGTACGTGTATTTCGACTGCGACGAGCAGAGCTACCTGCGCTACAACGCGCGCCGCGCCGATCCGAAGCATCGCGCGATCGGCGCCGATCCCGTGCGCGTGGGCCTCGCGAACGAGACGGGCTTCCCGCACGCGGGCACCGTCGATTTCCTCGACAACCGGCTCGATCCGCGGACCGGCACGATCCGCGCACGCGTGCGGCTGCCGAATGCGGATCATACGTTCACGCCGGGCCTGTACGCGCGCGTGCAGCTCGTCAGCGGCCGCGACGAGGATGCGCTGCTCGTCGACGACAAGGCCGTGCTGACCGACCAGGACCGCAAGTACGTCTACGTGATCGGCCCGGGCGACAAGGCGCTGCGCCGCGACGTGACGATCGGCCGCGAGCTGGAGGGAGAGCGGATCGTCGAGAAGGGGCTGCAGGCAGGCGACCGCGTGGTGGTCGACGGCGTGCAGCGGATCTACTATCCGGGCGCGCAGGTGAAGCCGAAGGCGCTGCCCGCGCGCGCCGAGGCCGGTCGCGCCGCGCAGGCCGTGGCCGACGCCGGCACGCCTGCCGCGCATTGACGGGAGCGACGCAATGGATTTCTCCCGATTCTTCATCGACCGGCCGATCTTCGCGGTCGTGCTGTCGATCGTCATCTTCGCGATCGGCCTGATCTCGATTCCGATGCTGCCGGCCGGCGAATATCCGGAAGTCGTGCCGCCGAGCGTCGTCGTGCGGGCGACCTATCCCGGCGCGAACCCGAAGGAAATCGCCGAATCGGTCGCCGAACCGCTGGAAGAAGCGATCAACGGCGTCGAAGGCATCATGTACATGAAGTCGGTGGCGGGATCGGACGGCAGCCTGCAGGTCGTCGTCACGTTCCTGCAGGGCGTCGATCCCGACACGGCCGCCGTGCGCGTGCAGAACCGCGTGAGCCAGGCGTTGTCGCGCCTGCCCGAAGAGGTGCGCCAGTACGGGGTGACCACGCAGAAGCAGTCGCCGACACCGCTGATGTACGTGAGCCTCTACTCGCCGGACAACAGCCGCGATTCGCTGTACCTGCGCAACTACCTGACGCTGCATGTGAAGGACGAGCTGTCGCGGCTTACCGGCATCGGCGACGTCGGCGTGTATGGCTCCGGCGACTATGCGATGCGTTTGTGGCTCGACCCGAACCGGCTCGCGTCGCGCGGGCTGACCGCGAGCGACGTGATCGCGGCCGTGCGCGAGCAGAACGTGCAGGTGTCGGCCGGCCAGCTCGGCGCGGAACCGTCGCCGAAGCGGAACGACTTCCTCGTGTCGATCAACGTGCGCGGCCGCCTGCGCACGGTGCAGGAGTTCGGCGACATCGTGCTGCGCAACGGCGACGACGGCCAGGTCGTGAAGCTGTCCGACGTCGCGCGCATCGAACTCGGCGCGGGCGACTACACGCTGCGCTCGTATTTCAACGACAGGCATTCGGCCGTGGTCGGCATCTTCCTGTCGCCGGGCGCGAACGCGCTCGATGTCGCGAAGGCCGTGTATGCGAAGCTCGACGCGTTGTCGAAGCGGTTTCCGCCCGGTGTCGCGTACCGCCCGGTGTGGGACCCGACGGTGTTCGTGCGCGAGTCGATCCGCGCGGTGCAGCACACGCTGATCGAGGCCGTCGTGCTGGTCGTGCTCGTCGTGATCCTGTTCCTGCAGACGTGGCGCGCGTCGATCATTCCGCTCGTCGCGGTGCCCGTGTCGGTCGTCGGCACGTTCGCGTGGCTCTACCTGCTCGGCTATTCGATCAACACGCTGACGCTGTTCGGGCTCGTGCTCGCGATCGGGATCGTTGTCGACGATGCGATCGTCGTCGTCGAGAACGTCGAGCGCAACATCGCGCAGGGGCTGAGCCCGCGCGATGCCGCGCACCAGGCGATGCGCGAGGTGTCGGGGCCGATCGTCGCGATCGCGCTCGTGCTGTGCGCGGTGTTCGTGCCGATGGCGTTCATGTCGGGCGTCACGGGCCAGTTCTACAAGCAGTTCGCGGTGACGATCGCGATCTCGACGGTGATCTCCGCGATCAACTCGCTGACGTTGTCGCCGGCGCTCGCCGCGAAGCTGCTGCGCCCGCACGGCGCGCCGAAGGATGGGCTGACGCGCGCGCTCGATCGCGCATTCGGCTGGCTGTTTCATCCGTTCAACCGGTTCTTCGAGCGCAGCTCCGATCGTTATCACGGCGTCGTCGGCCGCACGCTGAAGCGGCGCGGGGTGGTGTTCGCGGTCTATGGGGCGCTGCTCGCGGCGACCGCGCTGCTGTTCAATGCGGTGCCGGGCGGCTTCATCCCCGTGCAGGACAAGCTGTACCTGTTCGCGGGCGCGAAGCTGCCGGAAGGCGCATCGCTCGCGCGCACCAGCGCGGTGACCGAGCAGATGACGAAGATCGCGCTCGGCACCGACGGCGTCGAGATGGTGCCGGCGTTCGCGGGGCTGAACGCGCTGCAGGGCGTGAACACGCCGAACATCACGAACTCGTACGTGATCCTGAAGCCGTTCGACCGGCGTCACCGCAGCGCCGCGCAGATCAACGCGGACCTGAACGCGCGCTTCGCGGCGATCGACGGCGGCATGACCTATGCGCTGATGCCGCCGCCGATCCAGGGTCTCGGCAACGGTTCGGGCTACGCGCTGTACCTGGAGGATCGCGGCGGGCTCGGCTACGGCGAGTTGCAGAAGGCGTTGTCCGCGTTCCAGGCCGCGGTCGCGAAGACGCCGGGGATGAGCTATCCCGTCAGCTCGTACCAGGCGAACATCCCGCAGCTCGAGGTGAAGGTGGACCGGCTGAAGGCGAAGGCGCAAGGCGTCGCGTTGACCGACCTGTTCAATACGCTGCAGGTGTATCTCGGCTCGATGTACGTGAACGACTTCAATCTCTTCGGCCGCGTGTATCGCGTGATGGCGCAGGCCGACGCGGGCCACCGGCAGACGGCCGCCGACATCGCGAACCTGCGCACGCGCAATGCGAACGGCGAGATGGTGCCGATCGGCTCGATGGTGACGGTCGGGCCCGCGTATGGGCCCGACCCGGTCGTCCGCTACAACGGCTATCCGGCCGCCGACCTGATCGGCGATGCCGATCCGAAGATGATGTCGTCGTCGCAGGCGATCGCGAAGCTCCAGCAGATCGCGAAGGACGTGCTGCCCCCGGGCATCACGCTCGAATGGACCGACCTCAGCTATCAGCAGGTCACGCAGAGCAACGCGGCGATCGTCGTGTTCCCGCTCGCGGTGATGCTCGTGTTTCTCGTGCTCGCGTCGCTGTACGAGAGCTGGACGCTACCGCTCGCGGTGATCCTGATCGTGCCCGTGTGCATGTGCGCGGCGCTGTTCGGCGTGTGGCTGTCGGGCGGCGACAACAACGTGTTCGTGCAGGTCGGTCTCGTCGTGCTGATGGGGCTCGCGTGCAAGAACGCGATCCTGATCGTCGAATTCGCGCGCGAACTCGAAATCCAGGGCAAGGGCGTGATCGAGGCGGCGCTCGAAGCATGCAAGCTGCGCTTGCGCCCCATCGTGATGACGTCGGTCGCGTTCATCGCGGGCTCGGTGCCGTTGCTGATCGGGAGCGGTGCGGGCAGCGAGGTGCGGGCGGCGACCGGCATTACCGTGTTCGCGGGGATGCTGGGCGTCACGCTGTTCGGGCTGTTCCTGACGCCCGTGTTCTATGTGGCGATCCGCAAGCTCGCGGGCGGCACGCCGGCCGTCTGGAGCGAACAGCACGGCACCCTCGAAGGAGAAAACCGATGAGCGCCGCTTTTCGACTTTCCGCGCTCGCGATGTCGTTGACGCTTGCCGCGTGCGCGGTGGGCCCCGATTTCAAGCGGCCCGATATGGCTACGGCCGCACGGTTCGCGCGCGACGGCCATCCGGCGACGCCGCGCGACGCGTCGCCGCCCGATATGCCGCCCGATGCGTCGGCCGCCGCCGATGCCGCGTTCTGGCGCGGCTTCGGCGATCCGGTGCTGACGCAGTTGATCGATGCGGCGCTCGCGGCAAATCAGGACCTGCAAGTGGCCGTGTCGCGCTACGACGCATCGAACGCGCTGCTGTCGCAAGCAACGTTCGACCGCTATCCGACGATCACCGCGAGCGGCCAGATCGGCCATCAGCTGATGAGCAAGGATCAGGCATTCGGCGCGCCGCGCAGCCAGCGCGACACGCCGACGTCGAACATCGGCATCAACGCCGCGTGGGAACTCGACCTGTTCGGCCGCGTGCGGCGCTCGATCGAGTCGCAGCGCGCGGAAACGGCCGCGAGCGCGGCCGACGTGCGCGCGGTGCGCGTCGCGATCGCGGGCGAAGTGGCGAGCACGTACGTCGATCTGCGCGGCTCGCAGGAGCGGTTGCGAATCGCACGCGAGAACGCCGACAACCAGCAGCAGACGCTTGCGCTGATCAATGCGCGCGTCGGCGCGGGGCGGGGCTCCGACCTCGATGCGGCGCGAGCACGTGCGCAGTACGAATCGACGACGTCGCGGATCGCCGTGTACGAAGCCGCGATCGGCGTCGACGAGCACCGGCTCGCGGTGCTGACCGGGCAGACGCCCGATGCGCTGATCGGCCGCTTCGGTCCGCCGAAAACCGGTGCGTCGCCGGGCACGCCGGTGCCGCTCCCGGCGCTGGCCGCCGACCTCGATCCCGGCACGCCGGGCGACCTGCTGCGCCGGCGTCCCGATGTCGCGGCCGCCGAGGCGCGGCTGCACGCGGCGACCGCGCGCGTCGGCGTCGCGACGGCCGACCTGTTTCCGCGCTTCACGCTGTCGGGGTTGCTCGGCAGCGCGACGAGCAGCTACGGGTTCTTCCGCGCGGGCAGCGACACGAACCTGATCGCGCTCGGCATCGACTGGTCGTTCCTCGACGTCGGCCGTGTGCGCGCGCGGATCGCCGCGAGCGACGCGGAAGCGGCCGGCCAGCTCGCGCAGTACCGGCAGACCGTGCTCGGCGCGCTGGAGGAAACCGAGAACGCGCTGCTGCGCGTTGCCCGCACGCGCGACGAGACCGCGCACCTCATACGCGCGGCCGACGACAGCGCGCGCGCCGCGCAGCTCGCGCAGACCCGCTTTTCGGCCGGCGCGATCGACTACTACGAAGTGCTCGACGCGCAACGGACGCTGCTGCAGGCGCAGGACGCGGCGGCCGACGGCCGGATGCGCAGCGCGGCGTCTACGGTCGCGCTGTACAAGGCGCTCGCGGGCGGCTGGCCGTCGGGCACGGGGCAGGGGGCGCAAGGCCCGCTTGCGCAGTCGGGGAAGTAGCGCGAGGCGGTCGGCGCGGCGTTTCCGTGGTTGCGCACGGCGGCCGGGCTCGATCTCGACGTTTCCGGTTTCCCGCACGTCGAACGCTGGCTGGCCGACATCGCCGCGCGGCCGGCCGTTCAGCGGGGCCTGATCGCCTGCCGCGCGCCGGCGGCCGTGGCGGCGCATTGATTCGCATCGCCCGCGCCGTATGGACGGCGCGGGCACCGGCCGCCTGCCCGCCGGGAAACATTGCTCTCCTTCGTCGTAAACGTCTCGAATGCGTGATATTTGCGGCCGCCGATCCGGTTTAGAGTGGCCGCGAATCGATGACGATGCGTCGTATGGCCGCAGAGCCTTACAGGCGCACCAGAGGAGTGGGAGACAACATGGGTGAAGGCAGGATTACGCAGGTCGAGTCGTTCGGTTTCGAGCGCATTCCCGATGCATCGCGCTATGCGCGGCCGATCGATCTGTTCCGGTTGCTGTTCGGCGGCTGCAATACGTTTTCCACATCGGTGCTCGGCAGCTTTCCGGTGCTGGTCGGGCTGTCGTTCAAGGCCGGTGTCTGCGCGATCGTGCTCGGCGTGCTCGCCGGCACGTGCATCCTCGCGCCGATGAGCCTGTTCGGCCCGCGCAACGGCACGAGCGACCCCGTGTCGTCCGGTGCGCATTTCGGCATCCACGGCCGGATCGTCGGCTCGTTCCTCGCGCTGCTCACGTCGATCGCGTTCTTCTCGCTCGCGGTGTGGAGCTCCGGCGACGCGCTCGTCGGCGGCGCGCACGACATGGTCGGCGTGCCCGTCAACGGCTTCACGCTCGGCGCGGCGTACATGGTGTTCGCGGTGCTCGTGCTGATCGTCTGCATCTACGGCTTCCGTTTCATGCTGTGGGTCAACAAGATCGCCGTGTGGGCCGCGAGCGTGCTGTTCGTCGCGGGCCTGTTCGCGTTCGCCGGCCTGTTCGACATGAACTATGCGGGCACGCTGCAACGGGGCAGCACGGGTTTCTGGGCCGCGTTCGTCGGCGCGGTGCTGGTCGCGCTGAGCAATCCGGTGTCGTTCGCGTCGACGCTCGGCGACTGGGCACGCTATATCCCGCAGCACACGCCGAGGCATCGCGTGATGGGCGCGGTGTTCGCCGCGCAGGTCGCGACGTTCGTGCCGTTCTTCTTCGGCCTTGCGACCGCGACGATCATCGCGTCGAAGGCACCCGCGTTCATTGCGTCGAACGACTACGTCGGCGGGCTGCTCGCGATCTCGCCGCGCTGGTTCCTGCTGCCGATGTGCCTGATCGCGATCATCGGCGGGATGTCGACCGGCACGACCGCGCTGTACGGCACCGGCCTCGACGTCTCGAGCATGTTCCCGCGGATCCTGAACCGCGTCCGCGCGACGCTGCTGATCGGCACGATCGCGATCGCGTTCATCTTCGTCGGCCGCTTCTGGTTCAACCTCGTCGAAAGCGTCGCGACGTTCTCGACGCTGATCGATACGTTCAGCTGCCCGTGGATGGCAATCATGGTGATCGGCTACGTGACGCGCCGCGGCTACTATCTTGCCGACGACCTGCAGGTGTTCAATCGCGGGCTGCGCGGCGGCCACTACTGGTTCACGCACGGCTGGAACGTGCGCGCGATGGGCGCATGGCTGCCGGCCGCCTTCACCGGGCTCGCGTTCGTGAACCTGCCGGGCCAGTTCGTCGGGCCGCTCGGCCACCTCGCGGACGGGCTCGACCTGAGCGTGCCGGTGTCGCTGGCGGTGGGCGGGATGCTGTACTTCGTCTTGCTGACACTGTATCCGGAGCCGGACGGCGTGTACGGCCCGCGCGGGCGCCGCTTCGTGCGCGGCGGCAGGCACGGCGCGCGCGGTGCCGGTGCGCCGGCGATCCAGCCGAAGGGGTATTGAGCGGCGTGGCCTCTTGCTCCATGTCTTGAAGCGCCAACGCCGCCGCGCGGGTCGAGCCGCTGGCGGCGTTGGCGTTTCCGTTTCCGGCAGTGCGGCCGATCAGTCGAGTGTGCAGCCCGCGAGCATCCCGCCGTCGACGATGAATTCCGACCCCGTGCAATACGCGAATTCGTCGGACGCGAGGAACAGCACGAGGCTGCCCACTTCGTCGGGCTCACCGATGCGCGCGGCAAGGGCTGCGTGCCGATCGACGCGCTACCGTGCGGTCGGCCCCTTGACCGCCAGCCGCCGGCACACGGTCGCGAGCGCGAGCAGGTTCGGATCGCGTTCGTGGCGGTGCAGGAAGCTCAGGCCGATCGTCTGGCGGATCATGGGGCCGGCGAGCGGCACGAGCGCGATCTTGTGCGCGAACAGGTTGCTCACGCGGCCGGCTCGCCCGTCGCGCCCGCCTGGTACGTGCTGTTCGCGGCATCGTTCGGGCTGCTCGCGAGCGTGTTCATGCGCGACGGCACGCCGTGCGTGGTCGCACGCCGGCAATTCCAGGGCGAACCGCTGAGCGCCAGATAGCGGCCGGCGGCTGCACGCCGACGGCCCATCGGCGCGGGCGCCGTGCCGGGTAGCGGCGCAGCCGATGGTTAGCATCGCGGGCGGCGGCCTACCGCGGCCGCCGCCCGGTCATTACGCTTGGGCGGTCATCCACTCCTTCCGGAAGGTCGCCATGTCCCGGCTCGACTACACGCTGCTCGGCCCCTGTCTGCTCGCCATCGCGCTCGACGCGATGGGATTCGGGCTCGTCTACCCGATGATGTCCGCGATCTTCAGCGATCCGCACGCGGGCATCCTGCCGGCCGACGCCGGCGCGCATCTGCGCAATTTCTATCTCGGTCTCGGCTACGGGATCTACCCGCTGTGCATGTTCTTCGGCTCGTCGCTGATGGGCGAGCTGTCCGATCGCTACGGCCGCCGCAGGATCCTGCTGCTGTGCGTGCTCGGCCTCGCGGCCGGCTACGCGATGATGGCGGCCGGTGCGTGGCACGCCAGCGTTGCGCTGCTGCTGGCCGGCCGCGGGCTCACCGGCCTGATGGCCGGCTGCCAGGGCATCGCGCAGGCGGCCATCACCGACCTGAGCACGCCGGAGAACAAGGCGTACAACATGAGCATCATGTCGCTCGCGTTCAGCGCGGGCGTGATCGTCGGCCCGGTGCTCGGCGGCGTCACGTCCGACCGGACGATCTCGCCGCTGTTCGACTACGGCACGCCGTTCGTGCTGGTCGCCGCGCTGTCGCTCGTCTGTGCGTGCTGGACCTGGGCATCGTATCGCGACTCGGCCGCGCCGCGCGGCGATGCGCGCATCGATCCGCTGCTGCCGCTGCGGATCATCTGGGAAGCCGCGCGCCAGCGCAACGTCGCGTTCCTGTCGGTGGTGTTCTTCCTGATGCAGGTCGGCTACGGGCTGTACCTGCAGACCATCATGCTGCTGCTGCAGGCGAAATTCGGCTATACGAGCGCGCGGCTCGGGTTGTTCAGCGGCGTGATCGGCATCTGCTTCGTGTTCGGCCTGCTGTTCGTCGTGCGGCTGATGCTGCGCGTGTGGCGCGTGATCGACATCGCGAAGACGGGCCTGCTCGTCGCCGGGCTGGGCCAGATCCTGTCGGCATGGTTCCCGCACGAACCCGTGCTGTGGGCGCTCGCGATGGTCGTCGGCTGTTTCGACATGGTGGCGTACACGACCATGTATACGGCGTTCTCCGACGCCGTCAGCGAAGACCGGCAGGGCTGGGCGCTCGGCGTCGCGGGCTCGGTGATGGCCGTCGCGTGGGTCGTCACGGGCGCGCTGACCAACCTGCTGCCCGTGTTCGGCGAGACCGGTCTGCTGCTGATCGGCGGCGCGGGCTTCCTGCTCAGCTTCGTGATGATGGCCGCGTACGGGCGGACGCGACCGGGCGCCCGGACGGCCGCGCTGTCGTAGGCGGCACGCACGTTGGCCCGATCCTGTCGGACGTTGTCCCGTGTGCGGCTGTCGCGCGAGGCCGCGCGGCCCGACACTGGCGCCTCGCGGCCGCGGAAGGATCGGGCCGCGTCCGGCGGCGCCGGCCGGCCCGGCGCGCCGTCTCGTCAATATGCGAACCGAAAGGAAGCGACCCATGCAACACCCGACCATCCGTACCCTGGCCGGCGCGACCGCGCCGACGTCGATCGACGCCGCCCGCAGCGCGCTGCTGGTGATCGATTTCCAGAACGAATACTTCAGCGGCCGCCTGCCGATTCCGGACGGGCCGCGCGCGCTGGGCAATGCACGGCGCGTGATCGCGTTCGCCGACCGCGCGGGCATTCCGGTATTTCACGTCCAGCATGTCGATGCGGCCGACAGCCCGATCTTCGCCGACGGCAGCGACGGGTTTCGCTTCCACGCGGACCTGCAGCCGGCGCCGCACCACGCGGTCGTGAAGAAGACGTCGGTGAGCGTGTTCCCGACGACCGACCTCGACGCGCGCCTGAAGGCGGCCGGCGTCGACACGCTGATCGTCACGGGCCTGATGACGCATGCGTGCGTGGCCGGCGCGGCACGCGATGCGGTGCCGCTCGGCTATGCGGTGATCGTCGTCGACGACGCGTGCGCGACGCGCGATCTCGACGTCGCGGACGGCGGCACGGTGCCGCACCGCGACCTCCATCGCGCGACGCTGGCCGCGCTGTCGGACACGTTCGGCGACGTGCTGACGACCGAACAGGTCCTGGCGCTCGACGTCGCCTGACGACGGCGCGGGCCGGCGCTCAGTCGGCCCAGCCGGGCACCGCGTGCACGACTTCGCCGCGGAAGCACGTCTCGATCACGCGGGTTTGCGCGAACGTCTCGACCGGGTGCGCGAACGGATTGCGGTCGAGGATCGCGAAGCTCGCGTCCTTGCCCGCTTCGAGCGAACCGGTGCAGTCGTCGAAACGCAGTGCGTAGGCGGTGTTCACCGTGTAGGCCTCGAGCATCGTGAGCAGGTCGAGCCGTTCGTGCGGGTTCCACGGCGGGCTGTCGGGCTGGTCGATCAGCCGATGCGTGACACCCGTCTGGATGATCTGCATCGGGTCCATCGTGCTGACCGACCAGTCGGAGCCGGCCGCGAGCATCGCGCCCGCGTTGCGCAGGCTGCGGAACGGATAGTTGCGCGCGGTGCGCTCGGCGCCGAGCAGGTCGCGATAGAGCTGTTGCTGCTCCTCGCGGGCGGCCGTCCACAGCGTCTGCACGCTTGCGATCGCGCCGAGCCGGTTGAAGCGGCCCATGTCGGCCGGATCGACGAGCTGCAGGTGCGCAAGCTGCGCGCGCCGGTCGCGCATGCCGTTGCGGCGCTGGACATGTTCGAGCGCGTCGAGCGTCATGCGCACCGCGCGGTCGGCGAGCGTGTGGAAGTGCAGGTCGAAGCCGGCGGTATCGGCGAGCAGGCAGATTTCGTTCAGCGCGTCCTGGCTCCACAGCGCGAGGCCGCAGTCGTCGGTGCCCGCATACGGCTCGAGCAGCGCGGCGGTTTTCGATTCCGGCACGCCGTCGACGAAGATCTTCACCGTGTGCAGGCGCAGGTTGTCGCGCTCGTATTCGCGGCGCCACGCGGCGAAGCGCTCGATCTGCTCGCGCGGGTCGCGGCGCGGGTTTGCGTAGAGCCCCGCGCTCATGTACGCCTTCAGGGTGCCCGCGCGCTGCGCGTCGGCATAGGCCTGGAGCTCGGCTTCGTCGACGCGTGCATCGAACCAGCCGGTGATGCCGTAGCCGTGCGCCATCGCGTGCGCCTTGGCGAGCGATTTCGGGTAGCCGGCCGGGCTCAGTTGCGGAATGAGCGGGCACACGCGGTAGAACGCCGCTTCGTGCACGACGCCGTTCGGCGCGCCCGAGGCGTCGCGCTCGATCACGCCGCCGGATGGATCGGGCGTATCGGCCCGGATGCCGGCCGCTTCGAGTCCCTTCGTGTTGAGGCAGCCGCTGTGCACGTCGAAGCCGACCACGAGCAGCGGCCGGTCGGGCACGATCTGGTCGAGCAGTTCGCGGGTCGGATACGTGCCGAACGCGGCGAGGTTCGCACCGCCGAGATAGACCCACGGCTCGTTCGGCGTCGCATCGGCGCACGCGCGGATACGCTGCAGGATCGTGCCGGGATCGTTGATGCCGGACAGGTCGAAGTCGCCGAGGATCTGATGGCCTTCGAGCGGGTGCACGTGACCGTCGATGAGGCCCGGCAGCATCAGCCGGCCGGCGAGATCGACCCTTCGCGTCGCGGGGCCGGCCAGCGGGCGGATGTCGTCGTCGCGGCCGACCGCGACGATCTTGCCGTCCCGGGTGGCGAGCGCCTGCGCGAAGCGGCGCTGCGCGTCGCCCGTGTAAAGCAGGCCGTTCAGATAGACGGTATCGGCGTGTTGCATGTGTCTCCTCCGGGTAGGGGATCGACGGGCGCGCGTGTCCGGCGGGCGGGCCGTGCGGCTCGTCCGGTCGCGTGCGCCCGGTCGGGGTGGAACGGGGTGAGAGGGGTTACGTGCCGGCGCCGCGTGGCGGCGCTGCTGCGCCGTGGCGAAGGTCGGCAACGGCTGCCGGAGCGTCATGCCGGTTTCGCCGACGGGCCCGTATCGGCGAATCGATGAGCGACGCGCTTGCGGCCGTGCAGGCCGGCGTCGATCCGGTAATCGGCATGCCGTGTCTCCGTGGTATCCGACGCGTTGCTGCCGTCGGGTGAGTCAGATACTAGGAGCGGGGCGGCCGGCTGTCTGTCGTCGTTTTGAGGACAACGTGCGACAAAGGCGGCGTTTACCGGCTGCGGTCTTCCTGCGCTTCGTCTTCGGTCACGCACCACGCGAACAGCCCGGCGCGGTTCGCGACGCCGAGCTTCGCGAGCGCGCGGCCGAGATAGGTGCGCACGCTGCTGGCCTTGAGCGCGAGCGTGTCGGCGATTTGCGGGACGGGCTGGCCTTGCAGCACCGCGCGGCAGACGAGCCGCTCGCGCTGCGACAGCGCCGCGCCGCTGGCCGACAGCCGCTGTTCGAAGCGCAGCAGCAGCGCGCCGTCGTCCGAGCGCGGCGTCAGGCGGGCGAGCCGCGCATGCTGGATCAGCAGCGGCAGCACGAAATCGCCGAGCTGCCGCAGCAGCGCCAGTTCGGCCAGCGTATAGGACGGCTGGCCGCGCCGGCGGAACAGCGAGAATGCATAGACATAGTCTCGCTCGCTGCCGAGCAGCGTGCAGTCCTCGCCGAGGTCGCCGAGCGCGAACTGGCGGCCGTACTCGGTCGCCGTGTCGATTTCGTCATTGCAGGAGAACACGAGCTGCGAATCGGTCGCGCGCTCGATATGCGGGAGCAGCGTGTCGTCGCGCCAGTCGCCCTGTGTATACAGATCGAGTGCGTGGCGCGTGCCGTCGGGATCGTCGCCGCCGGCGAAGAACAGCACGTCGACGCTGTTGACCGAGTGGGACGGCGCGTCGCGCCGGTAACGCGTCGCGACGCTGTAATGGGATTGCGGATCGACGGTTTCGCGCAGCCACGCCCAAAGCCGGGCGGGAAACTGCGGACTGCCGAGGCTGGCGACCAGGTCGCCGGCGTTGCTCAGGGAGATATGGGCGGGGTTCATCGTTGACACCGTCTTCGCGAACGGCCGCCTTGGCGGGCCGTGCTTCGCCTGCACCGGAGCGGCGGCGAAGCACGATTGTAGGGGACTTCGCGCGCGCAGGGCACCCGCGCTTGCCCGCCGCCCGCGCGTCAGAACATCGTGTTCCGGTTCGCGGCCGTTTCGGGCACCGGCTGGATCACGTCCCAGTGCTCGACGATCCTGCCGTCCTTCACGCGGAAGATGTCGACCACCGCTTCGCCGCGATCGCCCGGACGCTCGGTCGCGTGCACGTGCAGGTACACCAGGTCGCCGTCGGTCGCGCTGCGGACGATGCGTGCGCGCGAGGCGGGGTTCTTCTGGAATGCGCCGACGAAATACGACACGAACGGTTTCTTGCCGTCGGGCACGTGCGGGTTGTGCTGTTTGTAGTCGTCCGCGACGACGGTGGCGGCCTCGACCGCTTCATGCTTGTTGAAGAAGCGGTCGTAGAACGTCAGCACGAGCTGGCGGTTGGCCTCCTCGGCGGCCAGGTCGCGGGGAGCCGGGGCGGCAGCCGGCGCAGCCGCCGATGCGGCCAGCAACACGCATGCGGCAACGACGCGAGCGAGGGAGCGGAACGATGACATGTAGCGATTTCCTTGTCTGACGGTTCGTGGATGCGCGCATGTGATGCGCGACTGCGGGGGCGACGCTCGTGACGATCGACGACGGTCGGTCGCGCGAAACCGCCGGCACGCATGCCGGCCGATGCGCGGCGATCGGACGCAACGCATGCATCGTTACTGCGGCCGATACGGCGGCGCCGCGCCATCGTCATGTTTCGTTGAACTGGCGAATCCCGGCAGTTGTCGGGGCGATCGAATGGTACAGTTGCCGCGAACCCGTCACAAGAAGTCATCGCGGTGTGAACAGGTCACACCGCGATGACCATGCGTTGCCCGTGAAAGAGAGTCCAGTCATGCCGTTGCCGTCCGCCGACGAATCCGTCGAACTCGATCAGCCGTGCCCGATCCGCGATGTCCTCGATCGCATCGGCGACCAGTGGAGCCTGCTCGTGCTCGAGGCGCTGTCCGGCGGAACGATGCGTTTCAACGAACTCGGCCGCGCGATCGGCGATGTGTCGAACCAGATGCTGTCGCGTACGTTGAAGCGGCTCGAGCAGGACGGCTTCGTCAGCCGCACGCTGTTCGCCGAAGTGCCGCCGCGCGTCGAATATGCGCTGACCGAGCTCGGGCGCTCGTTCCTGACGCCGATGCAGGCGATGATCCGGTGGGCCGACGAACATCATCGCGCGATCTGCGCGGCGCGCCGTCGTGCGCGAGAACTGGACGGTGGCGGGCGTTGAGCGGAATGCACGGACCGTTGCGTCGATGCACGGCGTGCCGCGGAAGGTGCGCGATGGGGTGACGCACGACCGGATGCGTTTGCATCGGCATCGATTGATTTCGTTATCCGAACGGTGCCGTCAGGATGAATAACCGGGACGATGCGTCGATGTATGCGTCGCGAAGGTGCCCGGGTATGGGCGGGACGGTGCGTTGATGGCGGGCCACGCGTCCTGATGCGACGGCGCGAACCGCGCCGCTTCCCGCATGCCGTCCGGCGCCGGACCGTCGTCGCCCGGCGCCGCGCGGCGGCCTATCGCCACGAGCCGTCGACGTAGACCCATACCGGCCCCTGGCGGCGCCAGTAGCCGGGTACCCAGCGACGTCCGGGGCGTCGTGCGACCCAGCGGCCGGACACCCATATATAGCGGCCGCGCTGCCAGCGCCAGTAGCCATCCGTCCATATATAGCCGTGCGGCCGGGGCGGCGGCGGCCGGCGGTCGTGCCGGGCCGCCGGCGGCGCGAGATGCGGGCGATCGTCGTACGGCGGCCCGCCGGGTACGCGGTTCGGGCCGGACGGCCGATACACGGGCGGTGCGGGCTGGGCCGAGGCGGCGCGCAGCCAGCCGGTCCCGGCAAATGCGGCGGTCAATCCGATGGCGCGCAACAACGAGCGTCGATTCATGGCGTGTCCTGTGCAGTATTGAAGGCTGCCTTACATTAGCCTGCCGGTACGCCCGCCGGGTTACGTGAGCGGTTAAGGCTGTTACTGCGTGTCACGGCAGGCGCAAACCGCCTGTTCCTTTCTGCCGGCTGACGGGGATGTCGCCCGCGACGCGGCCGCCGCATTCTGTTTACCGATGGTTGCCCGTGTTTTAGGCGCCCGACGCCTGAAGATCGAGATCAAAGCAGGTAAAAATTACTGTTTTGGGGCGCTTGGCCGGATCCGTTTGTTGTTTCTATGCAACCGTCAAGACGATGACATGTAAGAATGGTGCGATGAAGGCCTCCAAAATGCTGTCGTCAAGAGGTCAAAAACAAGCGTTAAAACAAATACTTATGACTGGTCCCCACTTTCATTATTTCTAGTTCTGGAAAAGCTTATTTCTTTATTTGCGGATCGCTCCCCTAGGGTACACCCCTAAACTCACGGTTCCCAAACGGGCAACTATCCGGGCGTGGCCAGCAGGACCGATGGCACTCCCGGGCGGTTGAAGACCGTTTATGAACAAGGTCGCGAGACCTGCCTCTTTTTAGAAGGGAGCTCCACGAATGAACAAGACTCTGATCGTTGCAGCAGCTGCAGCATCGTTCGCTACCGTCGCTCACGCGCAAAGCAGCGTCACGCTGTACGGCGTGCTGGACGCAGGCATCACCTACCAAAGCAACGTCCAACCGGCACTGGGCCAAGCTGGCAAGTCGCGTTGGTCGATGGGTTCGGGCATTGACCAGAGCCGTTTCGGCCTGCGTGGTTCGGAAGACCTCGGTGGCGGCCTGAAGGCAATCTTCACGTTGGAAAGCGGCTTCAACATCGGTAACGGCCGCTTCGCGAACGGCAACGGCGGCATGTTCAACCGCCAGGCTTTCGTCGGCCTGTCGAGCCAGTACGGCACGGTCACGCTGGGCAAGCAGTATGACGCAACGCAAGACTACCTGGCGCCGCTGACGGCAACGGGCTCGTGGGGCGGCACGTACTTCGCGCATCCGCTGAACCTCGACCGTCTGAGCACGAACGGTGACGTCGCACAGAACAACACGATCAAGTACACGAGCGCGAACTACGCTGGCCTGCAATTCGGCGGCACGTACTCGTTCTCGAACAACACGAACTTCGGCAACAACCGTGCATACAGCGCGGGCGCTGCATACCAGTTCCAAGGTCTGAAGCTCGCAGCTGCATACTCGCAAGCGAACCTGGGTGACGGCACGAACGCAAACGGCGCAACGTCGTCGGCGATCGGTGGCATCGCTAGCCAAGGCCGCGTCCGTACGTACGGCGCTGCTGCTGGTTACGCATTCGGCCCGGCGCAAGTCGGCGCAGCGTGGACGCAAGCGCGTCTCGACAACAATGCTGTTGGTGTGAGCACGCTGCGCACCGACAACTACGAAGTCAACGCAAAGTACAACCTGACGCCGGCTCTCGGCCTGGGTGCTGCTTACACGTACACGAACGCGAAGATCAACAACGGCAGCACGCACTGGAACCAGTTCGGTCTGCAAGCTGACTACGCACTGTCGAAGCGTACGGACGTCTACGCACAAGCTGTGTACCAGCGTGCAGCGAAGAACGGCATCGGCGCATCGATCTACAACGGCGACGTCAGCACGCTGCCGAGCTCGTCGATCAACCAAACCGCAGCAACGGTTGGTCTGCGTCACCGCTTCTAAGCGTGACGGCGGGGTAACCCGCTTCGCAGCATCAAAAAAGGCGCCTTCGGGCGCCTTTTTTTTGTCTGCGGAATGTGATGTCGACGATTCGCGTCGTCCGGATGCAAAAAAGCGAGGCGCGTGCCTCGCTTTTTTCGTTGTGCGTCGATGTTGCGCGCGGCACTGGCCGCCGGTGACGTCAGCGCGTGTACTCGCCGTTGGCTTCCGGCTGGAACACGATCGCGGAGACTTTCATCTGCTTTTCGGCGCCGCTCGGCTGCATCACCTTGACCATCTGGCCACGCTGCGTGCCCAGCAGCGCCATGCCGACGGGCGAGAAGACGTTCAGGCGGCCGAGTTCGAGATTGGCGGCGTCCGGATAAACAATCGTCCAGGTCGCCTGTTCCTGGGTCGCTTCGTCGAGCAGCGTGATCTGCGAGTTCATCGTGACGACATTGGCCTTGATGGCGTCGGGCTGCACGATGTCGGCACGCTCGAGCAGCGTGTCGAGCATGGTCTGGAAGCGCGGGTTCTGTTCGGCGTGCTTCTCGAGGCGAGCAACGTCGAGTTCGGTCAACTGGTAAAGGCGTTGTTTCATGGCAGTTCTCCAAATGATCGGCAAGGGCAGGCGTGGCGTGCCTATGGGGATCGCCCGGAGCCTGTCTGACCTGGCTCCGGGAGGAGACCGAGCCGTCAGATCAGGCGCCGGGCAGGGGCGAGCGGTGCCTGGGCCGTGCGTCGAGCGAGGGGATGCGCCGGATGGCCGGCGTGCGCGCGCACGCCGGCCGGGCCGGACGGCGAAACCGAAAGGAGCGTGAGCGCGTACATGGTGGATGGAATATCGGCTGGCGATTAAAACCTTACGATTCTACAACACAACCTTCGGGATATGTGATCTGGCTGTTGGCGTTTCGTCAGCGATTGTTGTGCATATAACGCAAGTTGCGCGGGCTGCGTGCGGAAATATTTGGTGATTTTTTCCAAAATTGCAACGCTGTATGTTCCAACTAAGGGTTTCCCCTTGGGTTGACGCGCACTACACTGGATTCATTCGCTTCAGACAGGGTCCTGCCGAGGCGACGTCAAAAGAGAACATATTCCGGAGGTAAATCATGAAGTCGATCATCTACGCAGCCATCGCCGCATCCGTCCTTGCCGCACCGATCGCATCGTTTGCACAGTCCGAACAGGGGCTGACGCGCGACCAGGTCAAGGCCGAACTCGTGCAACTCGAACAGAACGGCTACAAGCCGCTGGCGAGCGATGCGCAGTACCCGAGCAACATCCAGGCAGCCGAACAGCGGATCCAGCCGAACCAGCCGATGCTCGCGCAGGCCGATACGAGCGGCTACGGCGCCGTCGCGACGGGCGCGGGCCAAGCCGGCCGCCGCGTGACGCGGGAAGCACCGAATCCGGTGAATTCGGTCTACTTCGGCAACTAATCGAACGTCCCCGGTCTGCCCGAGCGCACCATTCAAACGACGAGACGCGCGCCGTTTGCGCGCGTCGTTCGCCCGCTGGAGCAGAACCTCCGTCGCCGCATGTCGGCGGCTTTCCGCCCAGACGCTGACGCGTTTGGGCCTTTTTTGCTGCGCGGATCAGGTCGAAGCGACCGGCGTGCCGTGAATGTAGTGTTCGAGCTGGCTGATCGTGAACTGCTGATCGGCGATCACGCTCTTCACGAGGTCACCGATCGAGATGAGGCCGACCAGCTTGCCGCCGTCGAGGACGGGCAGGTGGCGCATCCGGTGCTCGGTCATCAGCGCCATGCACTCGTCGGTGGATTGCGACGGTTCGACGTAGCGTACCTTCGCCGTCATGATTTCCTCGACGCGGGTCGCTTTCGATGAACGGTCCTGCAGGACGACCTTGCGCGCGTAATCGCGCTCGGTGACGATACCCGCGATGTCGTCGCCGTCCACGACCAGCAACGCGCCGATCCCCTTTTCCGCCATCAGCTTGATGGCGTCGTAGACGAAATCGGTCTTCGTGACGGTGTAGATCGTGCGGCCCGAATCAGGCTTGGCCTTGAGAATCTGCGCGACAGTCGTGCTCATTCGCTTTCTCCGTGTGCAGGTCGATACAGGGAAGGCAGGGCGTTGGTGCGCGACACCCGTTGAGCCCAGTATAGCCGGGCGCGCAGTGGCAGTCGCGTGACGTTTCCAGATTAGCGGTAAACTCCCGTCACGCACTATCCACACAACTCCTACATTCCTGAACGTTTCGATTCAATTCATGATGTCTTCGCGTCCCCAATCGCCCGCGCCGGGCAATGACCAGGCCGACGAGTGCGTGACACTCGTCGCCACCGCGTCGCTGCCTACGCGTTACGGTACGTTCAAGTCATACGCGTTTCGCGTATCGGGCAGCGATGCCGAACATCTTGCGCTCGTGATGGGCGACGTGGCCGGCGAGCAGTCGGTGCTGACGCGGCTGCACTCCGAATGCCTGACCGGCGACGTGTTCGGCTCGTATCGCTGCGATTGCGGCGAGCAGCTCGACCTTGCGTTGCGCTACATCGCGGCGGAAGACCGCGGCGTGCTGTTGTACCTGCGCGGTCATGAAGGGCGCGGGATCGGCCTGAGCAACAAGATCCGCGCGTACGCGCTGCAGGAGCAGGGGCGCGACACCGTCGAGGCGAACCTCGACCTCGGCCTGCCCGACGATGCCCGCGAATACGATTCGGCCGCCGCGATCCTGCGGATCCTCGGCGTGACGTCGGTGCGGCTGATGAGCAACAACCCGGAGAAGTTCGACACGCTCGCGAAGCACGGCATTCCGGTCTGCGAGCGCGTGGCGCTGGCGGTGCCCGTGCGCGAGGAAAACGAGCGTTATATCCGAACGAAGCAGACGAAGTTCGGGCATTACTTCGAGAAAAACGAGTAATCGCGATGGGCGCACCCGTGCCCGTTTCTCGTTGTTTGTTCCATCGATCGTCGCGCCCAGACGCGACGATCGAGCTTCCTCCTTCGTCAGCCGCCCCGCCTTCGGGTTCGTGATGTCACCAGCGTTCCGCTGCCGCCCGTGCGATTCTCATCACCCATGTCCACCCTCTCGAAGATCGAAACCGAACGCCTGATGCTGCGTCGCTGGCGTGCGTCGGATGCGGGTGCGCTTTCGGCGATGCATGCCGATTCGGACGTGATCGCGTGGCTCGCGCGCGGCCCGATGTCCGTCGACGAGGCGAGCGACCTCATCGCGCGCTTCGACGCGCATTTCGATGCACACGGCTTCGGCGTGTGGGCGGTCGAACGTCGTGCCGACGCGACGCTGATCGGGCTTTGCGGTCTGTCGCATGAAGCGCGTGCAACCCATCCGATGGCGCCGAGCGTCGAGATCATGTGGCGGCAGGCGCGCCACGCGTGGGGGCAGGGCTACGCGCTCGAAGCGGCTGCCGCCGCGTTGGCCGACGGGTTCGGCCGGGCCGGGCTCGGCGAAATCTTCGCGTGGACGGCCGACACCAACGTGCGGTCGCGGCGTGTGATGGAGCAGCTCGGCATGCTGCGCCAATCCGCGCGCGACTTCGATCATCCCGCGTTGCCGGACGGGCATCCGCTGCGGCCGCACGTCGTGTATGTCGCGCGCGCCGGCGGCGTTGCCGGCGCGTAACGGCTCACGCGTCTCCGCGTGTCAGCGCCACGTGCCGTTCTGCAGCACGATTCGGTAGCCGTCGGCATCCTCGAAGGTCTGGCCGGATATTTCCCAGTACGGATTGAACGACGTCACGGGCATGAAGCCATGTGCGGCGGCGCGCTCGCACGCGGCTTCCCATTCCGGTCGATCGGGCAGGTAGAAGACGATCAGGTCTTCGGGTGTGGGCGACGGCGCGATCGGATGATCCGGGCAGTGCGTGAATTCGAAGTGATAGTCGAGACCGTCACGTCCGAGCATCACGCCGGAAAAGCCGTCGTGATCGTCGAAACGCGCGAGGACCGACAGGTCGAGGGCGTCGCGATACATGCGCTCGGTGCGGGCGAGGTTGCTGACCGGGCGGGCAATACGCAAGTGGGCGTGCAAGATGACCTCGGCGAAGAGTGGCGGGCCCGGTCAATGATAAGCGGACCGATCAGGATTGCGTGAGGCGAGCGGATCGTGTCGCGGCGCATGCTCGTCGTGTCGAACGATATCGATTCGTTTCGGCCAAACGAAGCGAAGGGGCGACTCCCGACTCGCTCAAGATACAACAAACATGACGCTTCAGATTCAGTGTGTGCACCGCGGCCGCCGCATGTCTGCGGAGCCCTCAAATCCCGGCCTTCCGCAGCAGCCTGCTGTTCGACGTGCGGATTCGTGCAGGTCGGACGGGAGATGAGGAATGAGTAAGCCCGATCTGCGTCGGCCGGTTGCCGGACCTTATCGCCAATCGCGATGGGCGGCCGGACTGGAGGCCGTCTTTGGATGGGTGGCCAAGGGCACGTTGGTACTGGCCGGGCTGGCGATGGTCGCGTTGATGGCACTGACGGGTGACGTCGGCGCCGTGACGGACCTGCCGTCGACCAGGAAGGGTTGGCTATACCTGTTGTTGATCCTGGTCGTGGCGCTTGCGCTGATATTTACGGTGTATCACTACTGGCTGCACCCGGCCGGCGCACGTCCGGCGGGTTAGCCGGAACGGAAAATGATGTGGCCCCGAGATTCGCGCAGGCAATAAAAAAGCCCGCTGCTTGAGCGGGCTGAATCCATGTTTGGAGACATGGAGGAGACAGACGTCAATTTAAGGGAAAACCCGGACGTTTGCAAGCGCTAGTTGTATCCATGCAACTGGCAGCCGCGTGATCCATTCACATGCCGCTGGCCCGCGCATGTGCCGCAAACGCGCCGAACCGCTCCTGCGCGACGGGCAGCGCGTACTTGTCGCGCATTTCCGTCTCGATCCATGCACAGGCCTCGCGTGCGCAGTCGGTCAGCGCATGCCGCGTCGCATGGCCGTCGATGTCGTAGACGAAGCGTACGCCGACCTCGTCGTCGGCCACCTGGCGCTCGAGCTGATTGAGCTGCAGTTGCGGCCCGTGCTGCTGCGACAGCGCGCGCAACTCGTCGAAGTGATATTCGAGCCAGTCGGCAAAGAACAGCGCGTCGCTGTGGCACGGCAGGCGAAAGGCCGTGCTGCGTGACGGGCGCGGGGCGGCTTCGCCTGCCGGGGCGAGCGGCGCGCTGTCGGCGGCGCGGGTCGTATCGACGGGCGCCAGCGGGTGCCGAATGTGCCGGTACGGTGCGCGATCGCGCAGCGCATGCCACAGCAGCTCGTCGCCGGCGGCGCCGGACGGCTGCATCGTCAGGTCGTGCTGGCCGCCTCCGGCCGGGGCGGTGCCGCGAATCACGAGGCGCAGCGAGCAGAGCGGCTCGTCCGCGACCAGCAGCGTCGCGGGGCGCGGCAGCCCGCAGACGAGCGGCGCGGCGCCGGCGGCGCGAAACACGAGCCCGCGGCGGTCGAGCCGCACGAGCGGCAGCGGCCTGGGAAACGACGGATAGGCGACCGCAATGCGGGCGCCGCCGGCGCTCGTCAAGCCGGGCATCATCGCGCGAAAGACCTGAGACTGGTCCACGTTGGTTCTCCTTCGTTACGATGCCGCCCGGACGGACACGCGCGTTCCGGCTCAGGCGGCGATGGCTTGCCGGGTTGCCTGCCCCGGCTCGATTCCTAGCGCGGCAAACGTTTGCGGATCGATGTCGATCCAGCACGCGACCACCAGACGACCGTCCACCTGTTTCGGCGGGCCTGCGCGGTGCGCGTGAATGCCGATCCGGCGGAACAGCCGCTCCATGCTCGCGAACGTCACGCCGATCAGCTGGCGCGCGCCGAGCTGCGCCGCGCATTCGACGACCGCGGCCAGCATCGGGCGCACGGCCCACTCGGCGTTGCCCGGGCCGCCTTCGTCGTCGGTCGCCGCGAACCTGGACAACTCCCAGACGGCGGCCGATTGCGGCAGCGGCATGTCTTCGGCGATCAGGTCGGCGAACAGCGACTTCAGCAGGTACGGGCGCGTGGTGGGCAGCAGGCGCGCGCATCCGCACATGTCGCCGCCGGCGTTCCTCGCGAACACGTAGACGGTATCGTCGCGATCGAACTGGTCGCGCTCGAAGCTTTCGTTCGCCGACGGAAGCGCCCAACCGAGCTGTTCGACGAATACGCGGCGCCGATAGCGCCCTAGATCCGCTGCAAGTTCGTGTGGCAACCGCCCTTCCTCGTGAACGAAGGTCCGCATGGTGTCCTCGGATCTGTGCTTTTGTATGCGTGCATTACATCGCGCGGCACGAGGGGGCTGTAACTGGTAACTCTTACAGGGTGGCGGCCCAAAGGCGCCATTTGCGGCGTGGTAACGGTTTCTTGATCGACGGGATTGAAAACTGGACGGCTTTTGCTTATAAAGAGCGCCAGTCTTGCGAAATGATCAGATGAATGCGCGGCAGGTTGTCACTGGAGCGTGGGACCGGCATGATAGGCGTCGTTGCGACCGAGCACGGCCGACGCGACCGCGGCGGGCCAGTCCATGCCGGCAAGTCGCGCGGCGAGCGCGGCGGCCGTGCGGACCATGCCGATGTCGGCGCCGGTGGCATCGACGACCATCACGTTGCTGCGGACGTCGCCGCCCGCGATCACGAACGTGCCCGTCGCGCGTTCGAGGTACCAGTCCCAGCCGACCGTCACGTAAGGGGCGCCGGCGCCGGCCGCGCGGTGCCATTCGGTGTAGCCGGCGAGGCGTGCGTCGATCGCGCTGTCGCGCAGTTCGGCCAGCAAGGATGCGTCGAGGCCGCTCGAGACATGGTCGAGTGCAAGCACGGCCAGTGCGTCTTTTGACAGGCGTACGTAGCCGTCCGGGGACGGGCCGGGGACCGGGTGCAGCAAAGGTGAGGTCATGCGCGGAATGTATCAGCCTCGAACGGGTGCTGGAACCTGACAAGTATGACAGCGTGACGTTGTCGGAGAACGAATGGAACTGCGCTGGCAGGATGCCTATCAACAATTCAGCGCCGCGGAAGACGAGCAGCAGCTCTTCCAGCGGATCGCCGCCTATTCGAGGCGGCTGGGATTCGAATACTGCTGCTACGGCATTCGCGTACCGCTGCCCGTATCGAAGCCGTCGGTCGCCATCTTCAATACCTATCCCGACGGCTGGATGGCGCACTACCAGGCGCAAAACTACATCGAGATCGATTCGACGGTTCGCGACGGCGCGCTGAGCACCAACATGATCGTCTGGCCGGATGTCGACCGGATCGACCCGTGCCCGCTGTGGCAGGACGCGCGCGATTTCGGGCTGTCGGTGGGCGTCGCGCAGTCGAGCTGGGCGGCCCGCGGCGCGTTCGGCCTGCTGAGCATCGCGCGCCATGCCGACCGGCTGACGCCTGCCGAAATCAACATGCTGACGCTGCAGACGAACTGGCTCGCGAACCTGTCGCATTCGCTGATGAGCCGCTTCATGGTGCCGAAGCTGTCGCCCGCGGCGGGCGTCACGCTGACCGCGCGCGAGCGCGAGGTGCTGTGCTGGACGGCCGAGGGCAAGACCGCGTGCGAAATCGGCCAGATCCTCAGCATCTCGGAGCGGACGGTCAACTTCCACGTCAACAACATCCTCGAGAAGCTCGGCGCGACCAACAAGGTCCAGGCGGTCGTGAAGGCGATTTCGGCCGGGCTCATCGACGCGCCGTGACGCAGGCGAGGGCGGCGCCGGATGCGGCGGCCGCCACGCCGCTCACTCCATCATCGGTTCCGCTTCCTTCGCGGTCCAGCTCACGCTGGAAATGCTCTTCTCCATGCTCATCCGGCTCGCGATCTGTTCGAGCTTCTGCTGATCCTTCGGATGCAGCTTCAACGTCGCGGTCACCTTCAGCCGGTCCGGCTGATCGGGTACGTCCTCGCTCGTCAGGCTCTGGAACGACAGCGGCTTCGCGTACATCGCGTTCGACAGCAGCGTGCGGATGTGCACTTCGTCGGCGGCCAGGCAGATCACCGTGATCTGGTATTCGCGCACGAGATCGGCGTTCGAGACGGGCGTCGCGTTGATCGCCTGGCTGACACCGCGCAGCACGGTATTGGTGAGCAGCACGACGCCGGTGCCGGCCAGTGCGGGCACGTAATGGCCGGAGCCGGCCAGCACACCGACGGCGGCCGAGCACCACAGCGTCGCGGCCGTGTTGATGCCCTGGATCGAGCCCTTGTCGCGCATGATCACGCCGCCGCCGAGAAAGCCGACGCCCGACACGACGTAGGCGGCGATCTGCGTGACGCCCGCGACGCCATTGCCGGTCAGTACGCCGAGCGTGACGAACAGGCACGCGCCGCTGGCGACGAGCGTGATGGTGCGCAGGCCGGCCGTGCGCTGGCGCATCTGGCGCTCGAGGCCGATGGCGACGCCGCAGGCGAACGCGGTGAAAAGACGGAGTGCGAAATCGAAAGTCATGGTTGTCCTGCCGTGCAAGAAGCGCGCGCCGGCCGTCGTCGCCGCGGCGCAAGGCCATGGGCGACGCGTGGACGGCCGTCATCGCGCGGTACTGTACCGCGCGAATGCGTCATTCAGTGTGTAACGGGGGGCGTGCGGGCTCGCGGAACGCGAGCCGGGGCAGGAGAACTGCGTCGGACAGGCGTTCAGGCGGCAAGCGGCGCACGCAACGGAGTGCTGCAACTGTCCACGATGGTTCCTGAAGGAAGAATGGGCGGCATTCTAGTGGGCGGCGCGCGCAGGCGTCAACCGCCTTGCGGCGGCCGTGCTACTGCGCGGCGCCGATCGTGCCCGTCGCGAGCGCGAGCGCGGCGGCGGCCGACAGCGCGCCCGCATAGCTGCCGACCTCCGCGTTTCGGGCCGCGAGCAGCTGGCTCTGCGCGATCGTCGCGTCGGTGACCGAGCCGACGCCGTTGCGGTACGCGGTCAGCGCCGCGTCGTAGCTCGTCTGCGCGGCATCGACGAGCGCCTTGGCCGCGTCGTGCGACGCGAGGCTCGTCTGCACCGCGTTCTGCGCGGCGACGACCTGCCGCACGGCTTCCTCCTTGGTCCGCGTGAGGCGCGCGGACGCGCTTTCCGCATCGTTGCGCGCCTGCATCAGCACGGCCGAGCGCAGGCCGCCGTCGTACAGCGGAATCGTCACGCCGAGAAACACGCCGCCGCCGTAGCGGCTTCCGTTCAGGTTGACGGTCGGCGCCTGGTCGCCGATCGCGGGTAATGCGGAAATGGCCGTGCCGCCACTCGCGTATGACGTCGACGCGGACAGGAAGATCTTCGGCATGAACGCGGCTTCGGCGGCCTTGATCTTCGCGCGATTGGCCTTTTCGAGCGCGAACGCGCCCTGCAGGTCGGGGCGGCGCGCGATCGCATCCGACACGATCGCATCGACCGACGAGCCGAGCGCGGGTGGCAGCGGCCGCTTCGGCAGCGCGGCGATCGTCGGCTTCGACAGCGGCGAGATGCCGAGCGCGGAGACGAGCGCGAGGTAGCTGTCGCTTTCCGCGCCGTTTGCCTGGACGAGCGCGAGGTTCGCCTGCGCGCGGTTCTGCGTCGCCTGCGCGAGCTCGACGACCGTGCCGACGCCGTGCTTGAGCCGCGCGCGCGACGCCGCGAGGATCGCGTCCGCGTTCGCGAGACCCTGCTGGGCGCTGACGGCGCGCGAGCGCGCGGCTTCGTAACGGTAGTACGAGACCGTCACGTCGTGGATCACCTGCTGGTGCACGGCCGTGAACGCGACGTTCGACGCGATCGAGGCCTGTTCGGCCGCTTCGACGCGCGCCGCGCGGCCGCCGAAATCGAACAGCAGCCATTGCAGCGACAGCGCCGAAATCGTGCCGTGCACGGTGGTGTCGCTCGACGAATCGCCGAGGATCGTGGACGTCGAGCCGTGGCTCGTCTGGTACGCGCCCATCGCGGTCGCCGACAGGCGCGGCAGGTAGGCGGCCTTGGCGAGGCCGACCGCGAGCGCCGCATTGCGAGCGTCGTTCCACGCGATGCGGGTGAGCGGGTTCGCCGATTCGGCGAGATCGATCAGCTCGGGCAGCGTGTACGGATGCGCGGCATCGAGCACGGCCGGCGGCGAGACCGACGCGAGCGCCGGCGACGCGGGCAGCGTGTAGTCGTGCGCGCCTGGCGCGGACGCGCGCGGCGGGCCCGGCACGATGTCGCCCGCGGCCGACGTTTGCGGCTGCCACGGGCGGTCGGATGCCTCCGGCGCCAGGTCGATCGACGACGTCGCGCAACCGGCCAGTGCGACGGCGGTCGCGAGGGCGGCTACGGCGATCGAGGCGGCCGGCGGTTCAGGTCGACGCATGGGGGGCAGGCTCCTTCGGTGTGGCTGGACGGGCGGCGTCGGCGATCTGCGCGAGCCGCGTGTCGATCAGGTTCAGCAGCGCGTCGCGTGCGGGGTCGGTGGGGGCGGCGCCCGGCGGCGCGGCCGAGGGTGCGCGGGCGTCCGTATCGGGTGCGTTGTCGTCGCCCGGTTCGGTCACGCGCGCGAGTTGCGCGTCGATCGCGATGTCTCCGGGTTGGCGTTCGGCGAGCAGGAACAGCGGGCCTTCGATCGCGCCGAGTTCCGCGAGCGCGCGCCGCCGCGAGGCGAGCCACGTCGCGGCCGGCCGGACCCACGACGGTTCGTAATGGACCAGGCCGAGCTCCTGCGTGATCGCGCCGTGGCGCGCGAACGCTTCGGCCGCGAGCGTGCGCCGCTCGGCCGGCTGCGCGATCCGCGCGATCCGCCGCCACTGGTCGAGCAGCGCGGCGAGCGCGACGTCGATCTGCTTGCCGATGCTGACGGGCCAGATGCGCGTGAACACGAGATACACGACGACGTTGCCGAGCAGGATGCCGATCGTGCGGTCGCGCGCGATCGTCAGGTCGAAGCCGGGGCCGGCGCCCTGGATCACGCACAGGAAAAACGCGAACGCGATCTGGAAACCCGCATACGCGATGCGCGGCGAGCCGAATGCGATCCACGCGGACAGCCACGCGCCGGCGAACACCAGCGCCATCAGGTGGCCGACCGACGACAGCGCCGGCACGACGAACACGAGCGCGGCGGTGCCGAGCAGCGCGCCGACCATGCAGCCGACGATCCGCAGCGTGAGCTTCTCGACCGTCTCGGCCGTCGAGCCGAGCGACACGATGTAGCAGGTGACGACGCAGGTATGGATGCCCGACCAGTCGAGTTGCGAGTACAGCAGGTAGCAGAAGATCGCCGCGGCGGTCGTCTTCAGCGCATAACGGATGTGGTCGGGATTGGTGCGGGCGTCGGGCAGGAAGAAGCCGCCGCGTGCGGCCGGCGCGGGGGCTTCGGGTATGGCGGCAGGGGCGGCGGGCGCGGCATCGGCCGTCGCGCCCGGCTCCGCGAAACGCGTGATCGCGGCATGGAGGTCGGTCGCGGCGATGTGCGCGAGCGGCGGCAGCGCGTCGGCGGGCGGCAGCGCGAGCGTCACGTCGACCGGGTAGCCGCCGCGTTCGAGAATGGCGGCCATGTCGTCGAGCGTCGCGGCGATCGGCGCGGCGAACGCATCGGGCAGCCGTGCGTCCGGTTCGCGATCGGCCAGCGCGACGCCGACCATCAGCGCGGTGCTCGACGCGATGGCCTGCCGCAGCGCCGCGACGTCGGCGGCGCTCGACGAGCCTTCGAGTTTCGACAGCTTGAGCCACGTGAGCAACTGCTTGTCGCCTTCGCGCAGGCTCGCGTCGAACGCGGCGCGTGCATCGTCGCCGCCGCGCAGTCGTCGCGCGGAGAGCCGCAGCCGCTTCGCGAGTTGCGCGTGCAGGAGCTTGCGCGGCGACGGCGCGATCAGCAGGTTGACGACGATCGCCACGCCGACGGGGATCGCGATCGTCAGCCAGATATAGAGCAACGCGCGCGTCGCGGCCTCGCCGAACGGCGCGAGGCCGAGCTGGTCGAGCCCGAAGCCGACGATCATCGCGAGGATCGCGCCCACCGGGCGCAGCTTGCTGGCGGAAGTCAGATACAGGAGGGCGACCGACAGCACGGCCATGCAGGCGACCCGCAGGATCGAATAGTCGATGCTGAAGATCGCGATGCCGAGCACGAGCCCGATCACGATCGTGACGATCAGCAGCAGCGCGGCCGCGAGCACGATGCTCGTCACGCGGTCGGCGCGGATCATGAAGAACACGACGTACGCGGACAGCGCGGCTTCGGGCGTGCCATTCGCGGCCGTCACGAGCGCGGTCAGCGCGCAGATGAGCGCGACGCGCACGGCGATGGCCGTGCGCCCCGGAAACGGCGCGAGCAGTCGCAGGACTTCGCGCGGGCCCGGCGCGCGAACGTCAGCGGCAGGCAGTGCCATGCCGGACCTCGACGATCGCGCTGGCGCCGACGCGTACGAGCGCGGCGTCGGGCTCGTCGAGCTTCACGCGCACCGGGAAGCGCTGCGCGACGTGCACCCAGTTCACCGAGTTCTGCACGATCGGCAGCGAGCGCGGCAGGTTGATGCGCGCGCTGTCCGCGATGCCGGCGCCGATGCCGACGACCTTGCCCGTCAGCGGGCGGCTGCGGTCGATCATCGAATAGACGGTGGCGCAATCGCCGACCGCGATGCGGCTCAGCGCCGTCTCGCGGAAGTTGCCGACGGCGAACCATTCGCGCGCGTCGATCAGCGTGAAGATCGACTGGTTCGGCGCGAGGGTTTCGCCGGCGAGCACGGTCAGGCCCGTCACGAGCCCGTCGTGCGGCGCGCGCACGACCGTATCGTCGAGTGCATGCTGTGCGCGGGCGAGCGCGGCTTCGCGCGCATGCAGCGTCGCGATCGCGTCGGCTTCGTCGCCGATCGTCCGGGCCGATGCGTGCTGCTGTTCCTGCGCCTGCGCGAGCGACACGGACGCGTCGCGCTGGCGGACCTTCGCCTGGTCGAACTGCTGCGCGCTGACGTAGCCCTGCGCGGCAAGCGGCGCGAGGCGGTTCACGTCGCGCGTCGCGAGATCGTAGTTTTGTGTCGCGCGCTTGACCTGCTCGGCGGCGACCGCCGCGTTCGAACGCTCGCCGATCAGCGAGCGGCGGCGCGTGTCGAGCGATGCGCGCGCGAGTTCGACGTCGGCCTGCGCCTGCGCGACCGACAGCCGGTACGGCACGGGATCGATCTCGTACAGCAGGTCGCCCTTCGCGACGCGCTGGTTCTCGTGCACCGCGAGTTGCACGATGCGGCCGCCGACCGGCGATGCGACGTGCACGACGTCCGCGTCGATCGACGCGTCGTCGGTGGACGGGTAGGCCGTCGTGCGGTAGTACGCATACACGAGCGCGGCGATGCCGAGCGCGACGATCGCGAGCGCGATCACGCGGCCTTTCACGGACGGGCGGGGGAGTCCGGCGGCCTTCATGCGAACGGCCCCGTGCCGGTGAGCCAGACGATCACGGCGACCACGAGCCCGATCGCGGTGCAGACGGCGAGCTGGTAAGGCACGGTGGCGGCCCAGCCGGTCGCGACGAACACGCGGTGCGCGACGATCGCGCCGATGACGCCGACGATCGCGCTGACGAGCCAGAGCGGGAAATACGCGCCGAACAGCACGTACGACGGGGCGCCTCGCGACGCGCAGCCCGCGAGCGGCAGGGCGGGCGCCAGGGCGGCGGCAACGCGCAGGGGCGCGCGCGGCATTGTTTTTCTCATGGTGTGACGAGCTCGACGTTGGGGGTGGATGCCGGGCGCGGCGCAATGCGGATCGTCGCCGCGACGACGATTCCAGGGTACGGAGCCGATCATAAATCAGCGCGATGCGGATCGCCAGCCATCCGGCGCGCGTGCACGGCACGGGCGGTGCGCGCTCGCGGACGCGCCGACGGTCGTGCCGGTCCGTCCGGCCGCGCGTTTCCGCAACGATGGCTGGCCCGCCGCGATTCTGCCAGTGCACGCTCGCGTAGGGTTGCTAACGGACTGTAAAGGATCGTCAGATGAAAGAAGGGAGGCGGCTTTTGCCATGCCGACGCAGTGCAATGACGGTGGAAACGATCGATTGCTGCCTGACCGTACGCGAATCCGGCCGGCTATCGCGTGAAGCCGCGCGGTCCTTCACCGGCGGCCGCGACCGGTCGTCACGGGCGGGATCTGTGTACCATCGTGCGTATGGCGCGACGTGCGGTACGGGACAGCCCCGTGCCGCGCGTCGCGGAAGCGGTATCGCAACGAAGGTGAGTGTTCCATGCGAAGTTTCTTTGTCCGGTTCATTGCAATCGGCGTGCTGTTCCATCTGTACGTCGGGATGCGGATCATTCCCGATGCATTCGCGTCGCCGGTCGCGCGCGCGATCGCGGCGCTCGTGCTGGCGAGTTTCGTCGTGCTGATTCCGGTCGGCATGTTCTCGCGCCGCTTCGACGAAGGCTGGGCGGCGACGCTGGTCGGCTGGGCCGGCGCGCTCGTGATGGGTTTTTTTTCGTCGCTGCTGGTGCTGACGTTGCTGCGCGAGTTCGTGCTGCTCGGCGTGGTCGCGTGGCGGTATCTCGGGCACGACGGCGCGTGGCGCGGCGCCGCGACCGACACGGCGCTCGGCGTGCTGGCGGCCGCGGTGCTCGTTACCGCGATCGGGTTCGTCGGCGCGCGCCGCACGGCGGCGGTCAAGCGCGTGTCGATTCCGGTGGCGGGGCTGCCGGCGGCGCTCGACGGGTTGACGATCGTCCAGCTGTCCGACATTCACGTCGGGCCGACGATCAAGCGGCCGTACATCGAACGGATCGTGCGTGCGGTCAATGCGCTCGACGCCGACCTGGTGGTCGTGACCGGCGACGTGGTGGACGGTTCGGTCAAGCGCCTGCGCGACCACACGGCGCCGCTCGGCCAGATGCGGTCGCGGCACGGCAGCTTCCTCGTGACCGGCAACCATGAGTATTACGCGGGCGCGCATGAGTGGATCGACGAATTCCGCCGCATCGGGCTGACGGTGCTGCTGAACGAGCACGTGCTGATCGAGCATGACGGCGCGCGCGCGGTGCTCGCGGGCGTGACCGATTTCACGGCCGGCGGGTTCGATCCCGCGCATCGCAGCGACCCCGAGCAGGCGCTGGCGGGTGCACCGCGCGACGTCGGCACGAAGATCCTGCTCGCGCATCAGCCGCGCAGCGCGGAAGCGGCGAATCGCGCGGGTTACACCGTGCAGTTGTCGGGCCATACGCACGGCGGCCAGTTCCTGCCGTGGCCGCCGTTCGTACGGATGCAGCAGCCGGTGATCGGCGGGCTGAACCGCTTCGGCGACATGTGGCTTTATACGAGCCGCGGCACCGGATACTGGGGGCCGCCGAACCGCTTCGGCGTGCCGTCCGAGATCGCGCTGATCCGCTTGACGCGTGGTTGAGGCCGGCGCAAGCCCGTTAACGGCGTGAACGGGCTTGCGCCCGCAACCGTTATTCGATGCGTGCGATGTCGTCGAAATCGAAGCGCGGGCTGCGCGGGAACAGGCCGGCCGGATCGCCGTAGCCGAGATTCACGAGGAAGTTGCTCTTGATCGCGGTGCCCGGGAAGAATTCGGCATCGACCTTCGCGCCGTCGAAGCCCGACATCGGGCCCGCGTCGAGGCCGAGCGCGCGTGCGGCCAGGATCAGGTAAGCGCCTTGCAGCGACGCGTTGCGGAACGTGGTGGCCTCGATCAGCGCATCGTTGCCGGCAAACCAGCTGCGTGCGTCGGCGTGCGGGAACAGGCGCGGCAGGTGCTCGTAGAACGCGTAGTCCATCCCGACGATCACGGTGACGGGCGCGGCCATCGTTTTCGCGAGGTTGCCTTCGGACAGCGCGGGTTTCAGGCGCGCCTTCGCTTCGGGCGACTTGACGAACACGAAGCGCGCGGGGCTCGAGTTCGCCGACGTCGGGCCGAATTTCGTCAGGTCGATCAGGCGGTGCAGCAGCGCGTCGTCGACGGGTTTGTCCTGCCACGCGTTGTGCGTGCGGGCGGAGCGAAACAGTTGATCGAGGGCGGAATCGGAGAGCGTCGTCATGATGGGATCCGGGAAGAATGCGGCCGGGTCGCGCCGGCCGGCATGGCGGAGAAAAGCGGCGCCCCTCGGCGGGGCGTGCCGCGACACGCCGCGATGATAGCGTGATGCGCGAATGCGCATCGCGGCACGCGGCCGCTTCCTTTCATCGGCGAATGACAGCGCATGGCGGGGCGGGGCGCCGTTGGCTAGTATGCAGACAGGCCTCGTTCGTTCCGTTTCTCGCCCGTTCCTTCCGACATGTCGACCCCCGATTTCTTCGCTGACACGCCCGTGCCCGACGTGGACTGGTATCCCGACTGGCTCGCGCAACCCGATGCCGATCGCGCGCTGGCCGCGCTGATCGGCGAGGTCGCCTGGCGGCAGGACACGATCCGCACGCCGCGCGGCCGCATTCCGTTGCCGAGGCTGACCGCGTGGCAGGGCGAACCGGATGCCGTCTACGTGTACTCGGGGATCCGCAACGTGCCCGCGCCGTGGACGCCGGCCGTGCTCGACCTGAAGCAGGCGGTCGAGGCGACGTGCGGTACGCGCTTCAACAGCGTGCTGCTCAATCGCTATCGGAACGGGCTGGACGGCCTCGGCTGGCATGCGGACAACGAGCCGGCGCTCGGGGATGAACCGGTGATCGCATCGGTGAGCCTCGGGGCGATGCGCGTGTTCGATCTGCGCCACCGCGCGACCGGCATCACGCATGCGTATCGCCTCGTGCACGGCAGCCTGCTCGTGATGCGCGGGCGCACGCAGGCGGAATGGCAGCACCGCGTGCCGAAGGCGCCGGGTGTGCAGGGCGAGCGCGTCAACCTGACTTTCCGGCGCGTGATGTCCGCCGGATAGGTCGCGCCCCGTTTATGCGATCCACGAATGGCCGATGCAAGCAATCGTTCGCGTGTGCGGCACGTTGCCGCACGAATGCGATGCCGCATCGCCCGACGCGGCGCGAAAGCCCGTGCCGTATGGGTTTCAGTCAGTTTCGATCGACCGGCCGGTTCCGATAGATGAGTGAAACCTCTGATGGTGCGTCGCAACAATTATTGACTAGACTGTCGAATGGCAGAAGCGCGTCGGCACACCGGCGCGACCCTTTCGACATGCCTCGAGTGTGGCCTATGCGGCGCGCAAGGGGCAGGAGCAAAACGCGTGACCGTACTCGACCCTTCCTTCGAACCCTCGCTGCACGTCTTCGAGCAAGACGGCGGATGGCAATGGGCGCTGACGGTGAAGCGGGCGACCGGCGTCGGTGTGAAAGTCGTTGCGTTCAGCCAGGAAGGCTTTCGCGGCGAGGCCGAGGCGTACGCCGCCGGCCAGCTTGCCCGCGCCGAATATGACGCAGCCGTGACGGCCTGACGCCGTCGCGGCGGTCCGCCCGAGGATCGCCTCTCGCCGTCCCCCTTTCGCCGCCCGCTGCCGGGCGGTGCTTGCCCGATTCCTTTCCGTTTTCAGCTTTTTGTCCGCCGCGCGGCGCGCATCGCGCGACACCGCATGCGGGACGTCGTCACGCGCGTCGAGTTCGTGTCGCTCGGCGATCCCGGTGCCGATGCGACGCTGCGGCAACTGCTCATGACCGGCCCGCTGGCGGAGCCGCGGCCCGACATGCCGCAGCCGTTGCGGGTGCGCCCGCGGCTCGCGCCGAATCCCGACACGTTGGCGGCGGCGCGCACGCCGTGACACCGGTAGCAGGGTCGGCGCCGGCGGATATCGTAATAAGATATGAGGTTATCGCGCCGGCGGGACGACGGCGTCCGTTTTCCTCACAAGGAGCTATCCATGCAACTGACCCAGCTAGGCGGGCATGTCGCCCAATCCGGCCTCGGCGAAAGGCAAAAACACGCGCAGGCGCTGATGTTCGGGATGGCCAACATCAACGAGTACGTGTCCGGCGGCGTCTGCTACGACGCCGCGGCCTATGTCCGGTATCTGCTGCGTGCCGACGCGCTGATCGCGCCCGGTGCGCTGCTCGACACGATCGGCCAGCTGTGGAAGTCGCGGTTCAACTTCGAGACCGGCGATCAATGGGACGGACGCGCGAGCATTCCGGCGGGCACCGCGGTCGGCTTCTCCAGAAACGGCAACGTGTTTCATGCGGCGATCGCCGTCGGCGGCAGCCGGATCCGCGCGATCAACGGCGGCCTGCTGGGCAGCGGCTGGATGTATGCGGTCGATCTCGCGCGGGTGCTGGAGCCGGATCCGGCCGGCGGCTTCACCTACGACCGCGCGAACATTCGCGTCTACCTGTCGCGCCTGTAGGCGATCCGGCGCGCCACGCCGGACACGGGCCGGCCGCACCTCGGCGGTGCGGCCGGCTGCCCGCCGTTCGGCGATTCCCGCATGGCGTCGCGCCGTCCAACGCTGCTATCCTCTCGACCTTGAATGACACCGCATCGCGGTGTGGATGCGCATGTTGCGTCGCGGCGTGCGTGCCGGTGCGATCCGGCGCGCGCGCTGAGGTAGCATGACTGAATATCCACGATGATCCATGACCTGTTTCGTGACTGATTTCCTTTCGTCCATGTCCACATGGTCAAGACAACGATGAGCGGCGCACCCGATCCGGCGACGCCCGGCGACGACGAATCGTCCGGCGGCGCGTCGTCCTACCTGGTGCCGGGGCTCGAACGCGGGCTGCGGATCCTGGCCGAATTCTCCGCGCGCGAGCCCGTGCTCGGCGCGCCGGAACTGTCGAAGCGCATCGGCATTCCGCGCACGACCACGTTCCGTCTGCTGCAGACGCTCGAGGCGCTCGGCTTCCTCGAGCGCGTGAACGGCGACCGTTATTTCCGGCTTGGCGTCGGCGTGCTGCGGCTCGGTTTCGAATACCTGAATTCGCTTGAATTGACCGATCTCGGCACGCCCGTGCTCGAACGGCTGCGCGATGCGACCGGCCTGTCGACGCATCTGCTGATCCGCGACCAGCGCGACGTCGTGTTCGTCGCGAAGGCGCAGAGCAATACGTCGATGTTCGGTTCGGTGAAGGTGCACGTCGGCACGCGCTTGCCCGCGCACGCCACCGTGCATGGCCACGTGCTGATGGGCGACCTCACGCGCGACGCGTTGCGTCAGCTCTATCCGGAGAAAAAACTCGAGCAGTTCACCGAGCGCACGCCGGGCAGCGTCGACGAGCTGTACGAACGCGTGCGCCACTACGCGCGGCTCGGCTACGCGGTCAGCGAGGCGGCGTTCGAGAGCGGCATTTCGGCGGTGACCGCGCCCGTGCGCGATCAGTCGGGCTCGATCGTCGCGGCGATCACCGCGACGGTGCCGCGTTCGGAGATCGGCGAGGCCGGCGAGAAGGAACGGCTCGTCGAAGCCGTGTGCGGCGCGGCGGTCGACCTGTCGCAGCGGCTGAACTATCGTCCGCTCGAAAGCGATCCGACGTTCGCGCACGCGCGCCACAAGGTCGCGATGTTCTGACATCGACGCTTCGGGCAGGCCGCCGCACGCGGCCGCGCACAGAAGAAAGAGCGGCCCGCGGGCCGCTCTTTTCGTTTCAGGCGCCGGACGCCCGGCACCGCTCAGAACGAGTGATGGATCCCGGTCAGGACGATCACCTGGTTCGCGGTGCTCGACACGCCGGCCGTGAAGAACGCGGCCTTCGCGCCGCCCGACCCGTGTTCGTAGAGCACGTTCGCATAGAGCTGCGTGCGCTTCGACAGCGCGTAGATGTCGCCGAGCTCGACCTGCGTCCAGCGGCGGCCGGCCAGCGTCGTGGTCGCCGCGCCGCCCGCGATCGTGTTGAACGCGCTGCTGCGGTAGTTCACGCCCGCGTCGTAGCTCTGGAACGTATCCGAATAGCCGTTCGACTGCATCTTCGTGCGCGTGTAGAGGCCATGCACGAGGAAATCGCCGAACTGGTAGGACGCGCCCGCGCCGATGTTCTCGACCTTGTTCGCGAGATAGCCGTTCGCGGTGTTCTGCCCCTGGAACGACGTAATGCCGGTCTGGCTGATCAGGATCGAGCGGTCGTGCTCGTTCGAGTACACGGCCGACGCCTTGAACGGCCCGTTCGCATAGTTCAGCGCGACGCCGACCGACTTGCCGGTCGAGAAGTTCGTCGTGTTGCCGAGCGCCAGCGTGGCCGCGGCCGAGAAGCCCGCGAAGGTCGGCGAGCGGTACTTGACCGCGTTGTTGTACGGCACGTTGCCGGTCGCGGCGAGCCCGTCGATGTTGCCGGGGTGGAACGCGTACCAGCTCAACGCGAGGTAGGCCGTGCTGAGCGGATCGAGATAGTCGAACGACAGCGGCGTCTGGCGGCCGAGCGTCAGCGTGCCGTAGCGGTCGGAGCTCAGGCCGACGAATGCCGCGCGGTTCCAGATCGTGTTCGCGGTCGCGAACTGGCCGTTGTTCGTATAGAAGCCGTTTTCGAGCTGAAAGATCGCCGACAGGCCGCCGCCGAGATCTTCCTTGCCCTTCAGGCCCCACCGGTCGGGCTGGGTGTTGCCCTGGATCATCGCCCACTTTGCATGGCCGCCGACGTTGTTCACGTATGCGACGCCCGCATCCAGGCTGCCGTACAGCGTCACGCTGCTCTGCGCCCACGCGCCCGACGCGGCGCCCAATCCGACCACTGCTGCTGCTACCGCATGCTTGACCATTTGATCTCCTGAATCTCCAACCTGATGAAAACGTGCCATGGCGGCATGTGCGGGGACGGCCGGCCGTCGCACTGGGGTTCGCCATTTGGTGGGCATTTTTGTGTTCCATATAAGGAACGATGTGCCTCTGATGGAATGGAGTATAGAGTCGTCAAGCACCGTATCAAAAATAAATTTTTCGGGCCGGAAGGGTTTTCCGACGATGCCCGGCATCGGTGCGTGATGCCCCGAAAATGACGATAAATGCCCGTTACACAACAAAAAATTACATTTGACAAGGTGATCGAAGGCGATCGCCGATCGCACGGTCAGTGTTTTCCCTAGGACATGCAGCTTTTTATTTTACTCACGGAAGGTCGCTCCTATAATCACCATCCATAAACTGATGTTCCTGATATGGAACAAATCGGAACAAACCGAGAGTCGATCAGAAGGAAGGGTGTGAGATGTCAGAGCAATGGATTTGCGCCGGTCACGCCGGCGCGCTGTCGGAAGACACGCCGATCGAGTTCAAGCGGACCGACGGCGTCGAAATCGGGATCTATCGCGTCGGCGACGACGTGTATGCGCTCGAAAACGTGTGCCCGCATGCGTACGCGCTGCTGACGCAGGGGTTCGTCGACGAAGGCACGGTCGAATGCCCGCTGCACGAGGCCGTGTTCGACATCAAGACGGGCGAATGCCTGAAGGGTCCGGGCGGGCGCGCGCTGAAGCAGTACGCGGTGCGCCTCGCCGGCGAGGAAATCCAGATCAAGGTGGAATGACATGAAAGAAGCGACCGTCAACTTCAATCCCTTCCTGAAGCCGTGGGTGGCGCCGCAGCCGAACAACGTCGCGGGCAAGGGGCAGATCGAGATCCCCGGCCAGGTCGAGAACCAGGTCTGGCAGAACCGCAAGGCCGCGCCGACGCAGTACGAGAACGATCTCGGCGATGCGCTCGAGCGCGTGTTCGAAGCCGGCGCGACCGAGCTGGACGACGTCGTCGCGGGCCTGAACCGCATCGGCTTCCGCGCACCGGACGGCACTGCGTGGACCGCCGAACGTTTCCGCGCCGAAATGGCCGCGCTGGCGGAATGAGCGCGCCGCGCGCGTGAACGCCGACCCGACGACAACCGCATCCGGAGCACACTGATGACGTCCCCCGTACAACACGCAGTCCAACACGACCCGGTCCGTGACTATCTCGACCGCGGCATCAAGAACTACTGGTATCCCGTTGCACCCAGCTGGCAGGTGTCGAATGCACCCGTCGGCCTCACGCGCCTGTCCGAGCAGATCGTGCTGTGGCGCGATCACGACGGCAAGGTCCACGCGCTCGAGGATCGCTGCCCGCACCGCGGCGCGCGCCTGTCGCTCGGCTGGAACCTCGGCGGCAGCATCGCGTGCTGGTATCACGGCATCGAAGTCGACGGCGGCGGCACCGTCAACCGCGTGCCGGCCGTATCGAACTGTCCGCTCGAAGGCACGAAGTGCGTGAAGTCGTACCCGGTGGAAGAGAAGGCCGGCGCGATCTTCCTGTGGTTCGGCGACGAAGCGCACGGCGAGCCGGCGCCGCTGAACCTGCCCGAGGAACTGGTCGCCGACGAGTACGCCCATTTCCTGTGCGTGTCGAACTGGAAGTGCAATTACCAGTACGCGATCGACAACGTGATGGACCCGATGCACGGCGCGTACCTGCACGCGACGTCGCACTCGATGGCCGAAGGCGACAAGCAGGCCGACATGCGCGTGCGCAAGACGGAAACGGGCCTGATGTTCGAGAAGACCGGCCAGCGCGACGTGAACTTCGACTGGGTCGAGCTCGGCGAAACGGGTTGCCTGTGGATGCGCCTCGCGATTCCGTACAAGCAGAAGTTCGGCCCGGGCGGCAACTTCGGGATCATCGGCTTCGCGACGCCGGTCGACGGCGACAACTGCCAGGTCTATTTCTGGCGGACGCGCAAGGTCGGCGGCTGGCAGCGCGACGTGTGGCGCTTCATGTACCGCAACCGTCTCGAGGGCCTGCACTGGGACGTGCTCGAGCAGGACCGCTACGTCCTCGAAAGCCTCGCGCCGCACGCGCGCGATCACGAATACCTGTACCAGCACGACGTCGGCATCACGCGCGTGCGCCGGATGCTGCGCCAGCGTGCGCAGGAACACCTGTCCGCACTCGATGCGCATCGCGCGGCACACGCCGCTTCGGAGCCCGCGAATGGCTGAGCTCGCTCCGGTCGTGCCGCTGCCGGGGCGCCGCGTGCTCGTCACGGGCGGCGCACGCGGTCTCGGTGCGGCGTTCGTGAGGGCGCTCGCCGCCGCGGGCGCGCAGGTCGCGTTCGGCGACGTGCTCGTCGAAGAGGGCCGCGCGCTGGCCGCGGAACTCGCGCAAGCGGGCCACGCCGCGCATTTCCTCGCGCTCGACCTGGCCGATCCGGCGAGCATCGACGCGTTCGTCGCGCAAGGTGCCGCGGCGCTCGGCGGCATCGATGCGCTGATCAACAACGCGGCGATCACGAACTCGGGCGGCAAGCTGTCGACGGAGCTCGACGTGTCGACGTGGGACGCCGTGATGAACGTGAACGTGCGCGGCGTGTGGCTCGTCAGCAATGCAGCGCTGCCGCACCTCGCGCAGTCGGGCCGCGGCGCAATCGTGAACCTCGCATCGGACACCGCGCTGTGGGGCGCGCCGAAGCTGCTCGCGTACGTCGCGAGCAAGGGCGCGGTGATCGCGATGACGCATGCGCAGGCACGCGAGTTCGGTGCGCACGGCGTGACGGTCAACGCGATTGCGCCTGGGCTCACCGAAGTCGAGGCGACCGCCTACGTGCCGGCCGAGCGTCACGCGTTCTACCTGCAGGGCCGCGCGCTGACGCGCGCGCAGGTGCCCGACGACGTGACGGGCCCCGTGCTGTTCCTGCTGTCGGACGGCGCGCGCTTCGTGACGGGTCAATTGCTGCCGGTGAACGGCGGCTTCGTAATGAATTGATGTTTTCACACTGAATGAAGGAGTGGACGATGGCGGACGCCGATCTCGAACGCAAGTCGTGGGACCAGCCGGAAGGCGCAAGCTTCAACGACTGGATGGAAGGGCGTGTCGCGCGTTACGCGACGCGGCGCTACGACTGGGACGCGCTGAAGTTCCAGGCCGACTACGACCCGAAGTACCGCCGCGCGCAGATGCGCTACGTCGGCACGGGCGGCACGGGCGTCGCGAAGGACGTCAACACGGTGCCGGCCGGCGGCTTCACGTTCTCGACGATGGTCATTCCGGCCGGCAACATCGGCCCGAGCCACATCCACACCGACGTCGAGGAAATCTTCTTCGTGCTGCGCGGCAAGATGAAGGTCATCTGCGAGCGAGACGGCGAGACATGGGAAGCGATCCTCGGCGAGCGCGACCTGATCTCGGTGCCGCCGGGCGTGTATCGCACGGAAATCAACGTTGGCGAGGAAGATGCGCTGATGTGCGTGATGCTCGGGTCACCGAAGCCGATCACGCCGACGTATCCGCCCGATTCGCCGCTCGCGAAGATCAAGCGTTGAGACGGAGCCGGTGAAGCAATGAGTGTCATCGACAAACGTGAACGCGACCGCACCGCGGCGTTCGCCGCGCTGCTCGGGCAGTTTCCCGAGCAGCGTTGCGCGGCCGGCGCGGCGGGCACGATCGGTTACCGCGAGGCCGGCGCGCAGCATGCGGGCCGCGCGCTGCCCGTCGTGCTGCTGCACGGGATCGGCTCGGGCGCCGCATCGTGGGTTCGCCAGCTCGACACGCTCGGCGCGTCGCGGCGCGTGCTCGCATGGGATGCGCCCGGTTACGGCGTGTCGACGCCCGTGCACGGCGCGTCGCCGGATGCCGCCGATTACGCGGCATCGCTGAACGCGTGGCTCGAGGCACTCGGCATCGAACGCTGCGTGCTGGTCGGTCATTCGCTCGGCGCGATCGTCGCGGGCGGTCTCGCCCGCGCGATGCCTGCGCGGATCGCCGGCCTGCTGCTGGTATCGCCCGCGGGCGGTTACGGCAGCGCGCCGGCCGATACGCGCGACGCGCGCCGCGACGCGCGGCTCGCGATGCTCGCGGCGCTCGGTCCGGCCGGGCTCGCCGAGCAGCGCAGCGGCAACATGCTGTCCGGTTTCGCGAACGAGGAAGCGAAGGCGTGGGTGCGCTGGAACATGGCGCGCATCGTGCCGGTCGGCTACGCGCAGGCCACGCATCTGCTCGCGAATGCCGATCTCGCGACCGATCTCGCCGGCTTTCGCGGCCGCACGGCCGTGGCCGTCGGCGCGCACGACGCGATCACGCCGCCCGCCGCGTGCGAGCGGATCGCCGCGGCCGCGCACGTCGCGCTGCAGGTGATTCCGCAAGCAGGCCACGCCGGCTACGTGGAAGCGCCGGCCGTTTATTCCGCCTTGATCGACGGTTTCTGCCGTCAATGCGACCCACAGCGGGGGCTGGCATGAGCGAACCGCTGCAACGACCGGCATCCGAACACGCGAAGGCCGACGCGAACTATGTGGTGCCGGGCCTCGAACGCGGGCTGCGGATTCTGGCCGAATTCTCGCCGCGCGAGCCGGTGCTCGGCGCGCCCGAACTGTCGAAGCGGCTCGGCATTCCGCGCACGACGGTGTTCCGTCTGCTGCAGACGCTCGAATCGCTCGGCTTTCTCGAGCGTGCGGACAAGGATCGCAACTACAAGCTCGGCATCGCCGTGTTGCGGCTCGGCTTCGAATACCTGAGCTCGCTGGAGCTGACCGATCTCGGCCTGCCGGTGATCGAAAGCCTGCGCGATGCGACCGGCTTCACGACGCACATCGTGATCCGCGACGGCCGCGACGTGGTGTTCGTCGCAAAGGCGCAGAGCCAGTCGCCGGTGTTCAGCTCGATTCGCGTGAACGTCGGCACGCGCCTGCCCGCGCATGCGACGACCCACGGCCATGTGCTGATGGGCGACCTGTCGCTGAAGGAGCTGCATGCGCTGTATCCGGAAGGCGCGCTGACCCGGATGACGAGCGCGACGCCGGAAACGGTCGACGCGCTGTACGACGTGATCCGCGAGGATGCGCTGCGCGGCTACGGCGTCAGCAATTCGTCGTTCGAGCGCGGCATCTCGGTGGTCACGGCGCCGGTGCGCAACGAGACGCAGAAGATCGTCGCGTGCATCACGGTGACGGTGCCGCGTCCGGAGATTGACGCGGCGCTGATCGCGGACGGGCTGATCGACAAGGTGCAGCGCGCGGCGGCGGAATTGTCGCGGCGGCTCAATTACCGCTCGGATGACGAGCACACGTTTCTGAAGGCTTTAGGACTCCGATGATTCAGATCGATCTGACCGGGCAGGTCGCGGTGGTGACGGGCGGTTCGTCCGGCATCGGCCTCGCGACGGCCGAACGGTTCCTGCAAGCGGGCGCGTCGGTTGCAATCTGCGGCCGCGACGGCGACCGCCTTGCGCGCGCCGAAGCGATGCTCGACGGGAAATACCCGGGCGCGCAACTGCTCGCCGCGCGCTGCAACGTGCTCGACGAAGCCGACGTGGCCGCATTCGCGCAGGCGGTATCGGCGCGCTTCGGCCGTGCCGACATGCTGGTCAACAACGCCGGCCAGGGTCGCGTGTCGACCTTCGCCGATACGACCGACGACGCATGGCGCGAAGAACTCGAGCTGAAGTACTTCAGCATCATCCGCCCGACGCGCGCGTTCCTGCCGCTGCTGCGCGACGCGCAGGCGCCGACGATCACGTGCGTGAACTCGCTGCTCGCGCTGCAGCCGGAGCCGCACATGGTCGCGACGTCGTCGGCGCGCGCGGGCGTGCTGAGCCTCGTGAAGTCGCTCGCGACCGAACTGGCGCCGCAGCGCATCCGCGTGAATTCGATCCTGATCGGCATCGTCGAGTCGGGGCAGTGGCGCCGTCGCTACGACACGCAGGCGCAGCCCGGCGAAAGCTGGGAAGACTGGACGGGCGCGCTCGCCCGCAAGAAGAACATTCCGCTGAACCGCTTCGGCAAGCCTGACGAGGCCGCCTGGGCACTCTTTTATCTCGCAACGCATCTGTCGTCGTACACGACGGGCAGCCATATCGACGTTTCTGGAGGCTTTGCACGCCATGTCTAAAAAAACCACGGTTGGCGAGCTGATTGCCGCCTTTCTCGAGCAGTGCGGCGTGAAAACCGCATTCGGTGTCATCTCGATCCACAACATGCCGATCCTCGACGCGATCAACTCGCGCGGCAACATCCGCTATGTCGGCGCGCGCGGCGAAGCGGGCGCATTGAACATGGCCGACGGGCTGGCCCGCGTGTCGGGCGGCCTCGGCGTCGCGTTCACGAGCACCGGCACCGCGGCCGGCAATGCGGCCGGCGCGATGGTCGAGGCGCTGACGGCCGGCACCGCGCTGCTGCACGTGACGGGACAGATCGAGACGCCTTACCTCGACCAGGATCTGGCGTACATCCACGAAGCGCCCGACCAGCTGTCGATGCTCGACTCGATCTCGAAGGCCGCGTTCCGCGTGCGCACCGTCGAAACCGTGCTGCCGACGATCCGCGAAGCCGTGCGCATCGCGCAAACGGCGCCGACGGGCCCCGTGTCGGTCGAGATTCCGATCGACATCCAGGCAGCCGAAATCGAATGGCCGGAAGACCTCGCACCGGCGCACGTCACGGTGCGCGAGCATGACACCGCGCGCGTCGCGAAGCTCGCCGACGCACTCGCGGCGAAGCGCCGCCCGCTGCTGTGGCTCGGCGGCGGTGCGCGCCACGCACGTGAGGAAGTCGAACGCCTCGTGAAGCTCGGCTTCGGCGTCGTGACGAGCGTGCAGGGCCGCGGCGTGCTGCCCGAGGATCATCCGGCGACGCTCGGCGCGTTCAACGTGCACGCGTCCGTCGAGGCGTTCTACAACACCTGCGACGCGCTCGTCGTCGTCGGCTCGCGCCTGCGCGGCAACGAGACGCTGAAGTACAAGCTCGCGCTGCCGCAGCCGCTGTTCCGCGTCGACGCCGATGCGCTCGCCGACAACCGCGGCTACCGCAACGAACTGTTCGTGCACGGCGATTCGAAGCGCGTGCTGGCCGAACTGGCCGATCGCCTCGAAGGCCGCCTGTCGGTCGATCCGCAATTCGCGGCCGATCTCGCGGCGGCCCGCGAACAGGCGGTGGCCGACGTGTCGAAGGGCCTCGGGCCGTACAAGAAGCTCGTCGACACGCTGCAGGGCGCGGTCGGCCGCGACTACAACTGGGTGCGCGACGTGACGATCTCGAACAGCACGTGGGGCAACCGCCTGCTGAAGATCTTCGAGCCGCGCTCGGGCGTGCATGCGCTCGGCGGCGGCATCGGCCAGGGCATCCAGATGGGCATCGGCGCGGCGCTCGCGGGCGCCGCGGCGAAGACGGTCTGCCTCGTCGGCGACGGCGGCCTGATGGTCAACGTCGGCGAACTCGTGACGGCCGTGCAGGAAAACGCGAACGTGATGATCGTGCTGATGAACGACCAGTGCTACGGCGTGATCCGCAACATCCAGGACGCGCACTACGGCGGCCGCCGCTGCTTCGTGCAGTTGCACCAGCCCGATTTCGCGCAGTTCTGCGCGAGCTTCGGCCTCACGCACTACCGGATCACGTCGCTCGACGACGCCGAGGCGATCGTGCGCGAAGGGTTGGCGAAGGAAGGGCCGGTGATGGTCGAAGTCGACATGCTGTCGGTCGGCACGTTCGCGTCGCAGTTCGCGGGCCCGCCGGTGAAGAAGGAAGCGCCGACGGAGCGCCAGTATGCGTAACGCGCACGCACCCGTCGACGTCGCGATGATCGGCTTCGGCGCGATCGGCGCGGCCGTGTACCGCGCGGTCGAGCACGATGCGTCGCTGCGCGTCGCGCACGTGATCGTGCCGGAACACCAGCGCGCGGAGGTACAGCGCGTGCTCGGCGGTGCGGTGGAGGTCGTGTCGTCGGTCGACGCACTGGCCCGCCGCCCCGAGTTCGCGCTCGAATGCGCGGGCCACGGCGCACTCGTCGATCACGTCGTGCCGCTGCTGAAGGCCGGCACCGACTGCGCGGTCGCCTCGATCGGCGCGCTGTCCGATCTCGCGCTGCTCGATTTGCTGTCGCGGGCGGCCGACGAAGGCGGCACGACGGTGACGCTGCTGTCGGGCGCGATCGGCGGTATCGACGCGCTGGCGTCCGCGAAGCAGGGCGGCCTCGACGAAGTGCTGTACGTCGGCCGCAAGCCGCCGCTCGGCTGGCTCGGTACGCCGGCCGAGGCCTTGTGCGACCTGCATGCGATGACCGGGGAAAAGGTGATCTTCGAAGGCACCGCGCGCGACGCCGCGCGGCTGTATCCGAAGAACGCGAACGTCGCGGCAACCGTGGCGCTCGCGGGCCTCGGCCTCGACGCGACGCACGTGCGGCTGATCGCCGATCCGGCGGTCGAGCGCAACGTGCACCGTATCACCGCGCGCGGCGCGTTCGGCGAGATGTCGCTCGAAATGAGCGGCAAGCCGCTGCCCGACAACCCGAAGACGTCCGCGCTGACGGCGTACAGCGCGATCCGCGCGCTGCGCAACCGCGCGGCCCGCTGCGTGATCTGACCGGGCCTTGGACCGTCCGCCCGCGCCACGGCGAGGGCGGACGCGCAGACACAGAATTGTGGGACTTGTGACATGACTCCTTTCGATACCAGCCTCGTACCCGACGGCACCATCCTGGTGGGCGGCGAGTGGCGGCGCGGCCGTGGCGCGCCCTACGCGAGCATTTATCCGGCCGACCAGTCGCTGAACATGGAAGTGTCGACGGCGAACGCGGAAGACGCGGCCGAAGCCGTCGAGGCCGCCGACGCCGCCTGGCGTCGCGCCGACTGGGCCGGGCTGAAGCCGCACCAGCGCGCGCAGGTGCTGTACCGCATTGCCGACCTGATCATGCAGCGCCACGAGGCGCTCGCGAATCTGCAGCGCCGCGACAACGGCAAGCCGATCGGCGAGACGCGCGTGCTGGTGGCGAGTGCGGCGAACACGTTCCGCTATTTCGCGGCGTGTCTGGAGACGCTCGACGAGGAACTGACGCCGTCGCGCGGCGATTACCTGACGATGAGCGTGTACGAGCCGATCGGCGTGATCGCGGCCATCACGCCGTGGAATTCGCCGATCGCGTCCGATGCGCAGAAGCTCGCGCCGGCGCTCGCCGGCGGCAACGCGGTCGTGCTCAAGCCGGCCGAAGTCACGCCGCTCGTGTCGCTCGCGCTGGCGCGCATCTGCGAGGAAGCCGGCGTGCCGAAGGGCGTGCTGAGCGTGCTGCCGGGCAAGGGCTCGGTGATCGGCGACGTGCTCGTGCGCCATCCGCTGGTGAAGAAGGTGTCGTTCACGGGCGGCACCGAAGTGGGCCGCGGCATCGCGCGCCTCGCGGCCGAGAAGCTGATGCCGGTGTCGCTCGAACTCGGCGGCAAGTCGCCGACGATCGTCTGCGACGACGCCGATCTCGATCACGCGGTCAACGGCGTGCTGTACGGCATCTTCAGCTCGTCGGGCGAAGCGTGCATCGCCGGTTCGCGGCTGTTCGTGCAGCGCGCGGTGGCCGACGAATTCATGAAGCGCCTGGTGGCCGGCGCCCGCAAGCTGCGCGTGGGCGACCCGACGCGGCCCGACACGCAGATGGGGCCGCTGATCACCGCGAAGCATCGCGAATCGGTGGAGCGCTACGTCGCGCTCGGCCTTGAGGAAGGCGGCCGCCTGCTGTGCGGCGGCGAGCGGCCGTCGGGCGACGGGCGCGAGAACGGCTTCTTCTATCAGCCGACGATTCTCGAAGGCTTGCCGAACAGTGCACGCATCTGCCAGGAAGAAATCTTCGGGCCCGTGCTCGTCGCGATGCCGTTCGACGACGAAGCGTCGCTGATCGCGCAGGCGAACGACAGCGTGTTCGGCCTCGCGGCCGGCATCTGGACGCGCGACTACAAGCGCGCCTGGCGCATCGCGCGCGCGCTCGAAACGGGCACCGTATGGATCAACACGTACAAGCTGTTTTCGATTTCCACGCCGTTCTCGGGCTGGAAGGAGAGCGGAATGGGGCGCGAGAAAGGGCGTCTCGGTATCCGCGAGTACATGCAGCAGAAGAGCCTCTACTGGGGCTTGAACGACGCGCCGCTGCCGTGGGCGAACTGAGCGAAGGGGAATGACGCAATGAGCATTTTGGGAATCGAGCAGATCACATACGGCGTCGACGATCTCGCGACCTGCCGGCGCTTTTTCGCCGACTGGGGGCTGAAGGAAATCGCGTACGACGACACGCGTGCGCGTTTCGAGACGCTGAACGGCTGCACCGTGCTGGCCGTCAAGGCCGACGATCCGGCGCTGCCGCCGGCATTCGAGGCGGGTCCGACGCTGCGGGAAGTCACGTGGGGCGTCGCGACGCAGGGCGAACTCGACGCGCTGCGCACGACACTCGCCGGCCAGCCCGGCTATTACGCGCAGGACGATGCGGTCGGCTGTATCGACCCGAACGGCATGGCGATCCGCATCGAAGTCACGCGCAAGCGTGCCCTCGACATCACGGGCTCGCCGTCGAACGTGTGGGGCCGGACGCTGCGCGTCGACCAGCCGAGCCCGATCTACGCACGCGCGGAGCCGGTCGAGGTCGGGCATGTCGTGTTCTTCACGAACTGCCTCGACGCGCAGGAAAAGTTCTATCACGAACTGCTCGGCTTCGAGACGTCGGACCGCTACCCGGGCCGCGGCGCGTTCATGCGCTGCGCGCCGCACGGCGGCCACCACGACCTGTTCCTGCTCGCGCTGCCGACGGGCAAGCGTGGCCTGAACCACGTCGCGTTCACCGTGCGCGACATCCATGAAGTGTTCGGCGGCGGCATGCACATCGACCGCTGCGGCTGGGAAACGCAACTCGGTCCGGGGCGGCACCCCGTGTCGTCCGCGTACTTCTGGTACTTCCAGAACCCCGCCGGCGGTCTGATCGAGTACTACGCGGACGAAGACATGTTGACGCCCGAATGGCAGCCGCGCGAATTCGAGCCGGGCCCGACCGTGTTCGCCGAATGGGCCGTCGACGGCGGCCTCGACGGCAACACGCGCCGGCAGAAGCACGCGCAGGCGCCGGAAGGCAAGTTCATGACGGAGCGCAAATCATGACCGAAGCGAATACGTCCGCGCAGCCCGCGCCGGGCACGGTCGTCGTGATCGGCGGCGGCCAGGCCGCCGGCTGGGTGCTGAAGACGCTGCGCGCGCAAGGCTACGCGGGCCGTCTCGTGATGATCGCCGACGAGCCGCACCTGCCGTACGAGCGTCCGCCGCTGTCCAAGGCCGTGCTGGCCGGCGACGCCGACATCGAGACCGTGCGCGTCGTGCGTCCCGACGAATTCGACGCGTTGAACGTCGAGGCGTGGCAGCCGGAACGCGCGGCCTCGATCGACCGTGCGCGACGCGTGGTGACGACCGCGAGCGGGCGCGAGATCGAATACGACCGGCTCGTGATCGCGACCGGCGGCACGTCGCGCCGCCTGCCCGATTCGATCGTCAGGACGCCGAATCTGCATTACCTGCGCACGCTCGACGAAGCGGCCGCGCTCGGCGAGAAGCTGCGTGCGAGCCGGCGCGTGCTCGTGATCGGCGGCGGCTGGATCGGCCTCGAAGTCGCGGCGACCGCGCGCAAGCTCGGCGTCGACGCCGTCGTGGTCGAAGGCGCGCCGCGGCTGTGCGGCCGCTCGGTGCCGCAGATCGTGTCGGATTTCCTGCTCGACCTGCATCGCTCGAACGGGGTCGACGTGCGCACGGGCGCGGCGCTCGCGTCGCTCGACCCGCAGCCGGACGACGCATCGAAGGTACGCGCAACGCTCGCCGACGGCACGACGATCGACGCCGATTTCGCGGTGGCCGGCATCGGCCTCGCGCTGAACGCGTCGCTCGCGAGCGATGCGGGGCTGGCGGTCGACGACGGCATCGTCGTCGACGAATTCGGCGCGACCAGCGACCCGGCGATTTTCGCGTGCGGCGACGTCGCGAACCATCACAACGGCTGGCTGAAGCGGCGCGTGCGGCTCGAATCGTGGGCCAACGCGCAGAACCAGGCGATCGCGGCGGCGAAGGCCGTGCTCGGCGTGCGCGCGCCGTACGCGGAGATTCCGTGGTTCTGGTCCGATCAGTACGACGTGAACCTGCAGATTCTCGGCGATCTGCCGGCCGATGCGCAGCTCGTCGTGCGCGGCGAGCTCGCCGCGCGCCGTGCGACGCTGTTTTTCGTGGGCGATGGGCAGGTGAGAGGTGTCATCGCCGTGAACAACGCACGTGAGCTGAAGCTCGCGCGCAAGTGGATGAACCAGGGCCGGGCCGTGGATACGGAAGCCCTGGCAGACACAACCCAAGCGCTTGCCTGACCGGCGAAAGACCAGGAGATCCCCCGCATGAGCACTTTCGACAACGTCGTGGCCGGTCGCGCCACGATGGAAGCTGCCGCCTCCACGCCCGGCGCGATCATCGCGCGGCTCGAGCGGCTTCCGGCCAACGCGATGCAGATCCGCGCGCGCGTGCTGATCGGCACCGCGACATTCTTCGACGGCTTCGACGTGATCACGATCGCGGCGACGCTGCCGTTGCTGATTCACAAATGGGGGCTGTCGCCGACGCAGATCGGCATGCTGATCGCGTCCGGCGCGATCGGCCAGCTGATCGGCGCGTTCCTGTTTCCCGCGCTCGCGGAAAAACACGGTCGCGTGAAGGCGATCGCGTGGAGCTCGGCCGTGATCGGCATCACGAGCATCGCGTGCGGCTTCGCGCCGACCTTCGAGGTGTTCGTGCTGCTGCGGATCCTGCAGGGGCTCGGGCTCGGCGGCGAGCTGCCGGTTGCCGCGACGTACATCAACGAGATCACGCGCGCCCATGGCCGCGGCCGTTTCGTGCTGCTGTACGAGATCGTGTTCCCGATCGGGCTGCTCGTGTCGATGGCGCTCGGTGCATGGCTCGTGCCGCGCTTCGGCTGGGAAATCATGTACTTCGTCGGCGGGTTGCCGCTGATCCTGGCGCTCGTGCTGACGCGCCTCGTGCCGGAATCGCCGCGCTGGCTCGCGTCGCGCGGGCGGCTCGCGGAAGCCGGGCGCGCGACGAGCGCGTTCGAAGCGTCGGTGCGCGGCGATCTGCCGCCCGTCACGCAGACGGCCGCGTTCGACGAGATGGTGCGCCAGCATCCGAAACGCAGGATGAGCGACCTGTTCCGCGCCGCGTATCGCAAGCGCACGCTCGCGGTGGCGACGTTGTGGGCGACCTGCGGGTTCATCCAGTACGGGCTGTCGACGTGGCTGCCGACGATCTACAAGAACTTCTATCACGCACCGCTGCAGCTCGCGCTGAATCTCGCGGTGATCGGCTCGGTGATGGGCGTGCTCGGCTCGCTGGCCTCCGCGCTGCTGGTCGACAAGCTCGGCCGCAAGCCGGTGATCGTGTGGTCGTTCGTGCTGTGCGCGCTGTCGCTGGCGCTCGCGGGTGTCTATCACGCGTCGTCGGTGTACGTCGTCGCGATCTTCTGCTCGCTGTCGCTCGGGTTGATGGCGTCGGGGTTCATCACCGCGTACGTCTACACGCCGGAGCAATATCCGACGAGCATCCGCGCGTCGGGCTGCGGGCTCGGCAGCGCATGGCTGAAGATCGCGTCGTTCGTCGCGCCGATGGTCGTGCCGCACGCGATCATCGGCGGGAACCTCGCGCCCGCGTTCTACCTGATCGGCATCGTGCCGCTGATCGCGGCGGTGACCGTGCATTTCGTCGGGATCGAGACGAAGGGGAAGGTGCTGGAAGCGCTGGAGGCGTGAGCGCATGCCGCGATGGCGGATGAAGTGAACGGAAGGGCCGGGTGAGGTTTCCCGGGCCTTCTTGTTTCGGGGCGACCCGGTCGTGTCGCGTGGTTGGCCGCTCGGGTGCGCAATTGTTGACGGACGGCTGGCGTGTTCTAATTCACGGTCGCCATTTCGTCAGACCATTGCCATGCCCCTGTTCGAACCCGTCACGCTGGATACCTCCCGCCTCGTCCTGAGGCCGCCTCGCGAAGCCGACGCGCAGGCGTTCTTCGAGATCTGGTCGGATGCCGAAGCGATGCGCTATTTCTCGTTCTCGCCGATGACGCGGATCGAGCAGGCCGCGGAGCGCGTCGCGCGCAACTTGACGACGTCCGCGAGCGGGCAGGACCTGATCTGCGTGCTCGAACTGCGCGAAACCGGCGAGGCGCTCGGCGAATGCGTGCTGTTCCATGCGCACGAGCAATGCCGGCGTGCCGAGATCGGTTTCAGCCTGCGGCCCAGGTTCTGGCGCGGCGGATACATGCGCGAAGCGGCGACGGCCGTGATCGAGCATGCGTTCGGCGTGCTGAAGCTGAACCGGATCGAGGCCGATATCGATCCGCGCAACGTCGCGTCGGCGCGGCTGCTCGAAAGCCTCGGCTTCGCGCGGGAAGGGCTGCTGCGCGAACGCTGGATCGTCGGCGACGAAGTGTCGGACAGCGCGTTGTACGGGTTGCTGGCGAGCGATCGGCGCGGGTGAGCCGGTGTGACTTGCCCGATTCGCGAGACGAACGTACGCTTTGTCGATACCACGGTCCACCAGCGGGTTCTCGTCCATGCAAGCCCATCCCCTGCGTCTGTCCCCCGGCGACGATCTGCGCGGCGCCATCGAGACGGCATTACGCCAGCGCGAATCGCACGCCGCCTTCGTCATCCAGGGCATCGGCAGCCTGAGCGTCGCGCAACTGCGCTTCGCCGGTGTCGACGCGCCGACCGAACTGCGCGGCGACCTCGAAATCCTGACGCTAGCCGGCTCGGTGTCGCCTGAGGGCGCGCACCTGCACATGTCCGTTTCCGACGCGCATGGTCGCGTGTCCGGCGGCCATGTGTCGAGCGGCTGCGTGGTGCGCACGACGGCCGAGATCCTGCTCGTGCTGCTGCCCGCGCACCGGTTCTCGCGCGAGCTCGACGCGGGCACCGGCTTCAACGAACTGGTCATCCGGCGAGGGCAGGGTGGCGGCGCCGCATGAGTGTCGCGCCGCGGCGCTGGCATGGCCGATCATTCGAGCCCTTCTCGTTACCGCTCATTCCGCAAGATACGATTCATGAACGACTCCGACATCGAACAGAAGGCGTGGGACCTCGTCCGGGCCTGGCTCGAAGGCGCGACGCCCGAGCAGTGGCACCGGTTCGCCGCACGCTCCAATTACGACGGCAACGGCCGCGCGTTGCGCTGGCTGCTGGACAACCGCAACGTCGATCGCGCGACCGCGTTGCTGATCTACTGGAATCTCGGCGCTGCGTGGTTCGTGCAGTACGCGAACGAAAGCGATCTGGGCCATGCGTCATATCAACGCGATACGTTCCGGCTGCTTCGTGAAATCGAGCAACGGTACGCCGACGGCTATTACGCCGATCACGGAATCTGGTTCGATCCGTACGACTTCGATGGCGCGGGGCCGAACGATTATCCGGACGTCCCGGTCGCGCGGCCCGTGCCGCCGCTGATGCTGCAGCCGACCGACGGCCGCGAGTACGTCGATCTCGAAGAAGCGGACGGGTATGACGAGGGCTTGCCGTTCGACGTGGTCGAGCAACTGCACGCGCTGTACGACTGACCGGGCGGGCGCGTCCGGCCGATGACGCATAAAAAAGGCGCCGCAGCCATTCGGCCCGCGGCGCCTATCGGTGCGCTGCGACGTCGACCACCCGCCGCAGCCCGACTGCGTGCTTAGATCTGCACGGTGTCGGCCACTTCCTTGAAGTCTTCGATCTGGTCGAAGTTCATGTACTTGTAGATCTTGTCGCCGTTCGCGCTGAGCACGCCCATGTCGGCCATGTACTCTTCCTTGGTCGGGATCTTGCCCAGACGCGAGCAGATCGCCGCCAGTTCCGCCGAGCCGAGATACACGTTCGTGTTCTTGCCGAGACGGTTCGGGAAGTTGCGGGTCGACGTCGACATGACCGTCGCGCCTTCGCGCACCTGAGCCTGGTTACCCATGCACAGCGAGCAGCCCGGCATTTCGGTGCGTGCGCCGGCCGTGCCGAACACGCCATAGTGGCCTTCTTCCGTCAGCTGCTTCTGGTCCATCTTGGTCGGCGGCGCGACCCACAGCTTGACCGGGATGTCGCGCTTGCCTTCCAGCAGCTTCGACGCGGCACGGAAGTGACCGATGTTGGTCATGCACGAGCCGATGAACACTTCGTCGATCTTTGCACCGGCGACGTCGGACAGCGTCTTCACGTCGTCCGGGTCGTTCGGGCAGGCGACGATCGGCTCGTGGATGTCGGCGAGGTCGATCTCGATGACGGCCGCGTACTCGGCGTCGGCATCCGGCGCGAGCAGTTGCGGGTCGGCCAGCCACTGTTCCATCGCCGCGATACGGCGCTGCAGGCTGCGCGGATCCTGGTAGCCCTGCGCGATCATCCACTTGAGCAGCGTGATGTTGCTGTTCAGGTACTCGATGATCGGTTCCTTGTTCAGGTGCACCGTGCAACCGGCGGCCGAACGCTCGGCGGACGCATCCGACAGCTCGAACGCTTGCTCGACCTTCAGGTCGGGCAGGCCTTCGATTTCGAGGATGCGGCCCGAGAAGATGTTCTTCTTGCCTTGCTTGGCGACCGTCAGCATGCCTTGCTTGATCGCATACAGCGGGATCGCGTTGACGAGGTCACGCAGCGTGACGCCCGGCTGCATCTTGCCCTTGAAGCGGACCAGCACCGATTCCGGCATGTCCAGCGGCATCGTGCCGGTGGCGGCCGCGAACGCGACGAGGCCCGAGCCCGCCGGGAAGCTGATGCCGATCGGGAAGCGCGTGTGCGAATCGCCGCCGGTGCCGACGGTGTCGGGCAGCAGCATGCGGTTCAGCCACGAGTGGATCACGCCGTCGCCCGGGCGCAGCGCGATACCGCCGCGCGTGCTGATGAAGTTCGGCAGCGTCTGGTGCGTCTTCACGTCGACCGGCTTCGGATACGCGGCGGTGTGGCAGAACGACTGCATCACGAGGTCGGCCGAGAAGCCGAGGCAGGCGAGATCCTTCAGTTCGTCGCGGGTCATCGGGCCCGTGGTGTCCTGCGAGCCGACCGAGGTCATCTTCGGTTCGCAGTACGTGCCCGGGCGCACGCCCTGGCCTTCCGGCAGACCGCATGCGCGGCCGACCATCTTCTGCGCGAGCGAGAAGCCCTTGCCGCTGTCGGCCGGCTGGTGCGGCAGGCGGAACAGCGTCGACGGCGCGAGGCCGAGCGCTTCACGCGCCTTCGCGGTCAGGCCGCGGCCGATGATCAGCGGAATGCGGCCGCCGGCGCGCACTTCGTCGAACAGCACGTCGGACTTGACCTGGAATTCGGCGATCACTTTGCCATCTTTCAGCGCCTTGCCTTCGTACGGGCGCAGTTCGACCACGTCGCCCATTTCCATCTGCGACACGTCGAGCTCGATCGGCAGCGCGCCGGCATCTTCCATCGTGTTGTAGAAGATCGGGGCGATCTTGCCGCCGAGGCACACGCCGCCGAAGCGCTTGTTCGGGACGAACGGGATGTCTTCGCCGGTGAACCACAGCACCGAGTTGGTGGCCGACTTGCGCGAGGAGCCGGTGCCGACCACGTCGCCCACGTACGCGACCAGGTGACCCTTTTCCTTCAGCGATTCGATGAACTTGACCGGGCCGCGCTTGCCGTCTTCTTCCGGCGTGATGCCCGGGCGCGCATTCTTCAGCATCGCCAGCGCGTGCATCGGGATGTCCGGGCGGGTGGTGGCGTCCGGCGCCGGCGACAGGTCGTCGGTGTTGGTCTCGCCCGTCACCTTGAAGACGGTGATGGTCAGGCTTTGCGGCACTTCCGGACGGCTCGTGAACCATTCGGCGTCGGCCCAGCTCTGCAGCACGGCCTTCGCGTGCGCGTTGCCCTTGTCGGCGAGTTCCTTCACGTCATGGAACTGGTCGAACATCAGCAGGGTTTTCTTCAGCGCGTCGGCCGCGACGGCCGCGACCGCGTCGTCGGACAGCAGCTCGATCAGCGGCTGGATGTTGTAGCCGCCCAGCATCGTGCCGAGCAGTTCGGTGGCGCGTGCGCGCGAGATCAGCGGGCAGGCGGTTTCGCCCTTGGCCACGGCGGCCAGGAAGCCGGCCTTCACGCGGGCGGCTTCGTCGACGCCGGCAGGCACGCGATGGGTGATCAGGTCGACCAGCGTCTGCTCTTCGCCGGCCGGCGGGTTCGTCAGCAATTCGACCAGTTCGGCGGTCTGCTGAGCCGTCAGCGGCAGGGGAGGAATACCGAGCGCGGCGCGGGCGGCCACGTGAGCACGAAAGTTTTCAAGCATGGGGAGACCTGCTGATATTGCGTCTGAGGGGAAGGCCTTGCCGGCACTCCGGGGCGATTCCAGGCACTGCTTTGAGCGGGATTCTAATCTCAATGGTCTGGAACGTCAAATGTCTTATGTCTTATATAAGAGTTGATGTGCAAAAGGCCGGGCATCGGGGCTGCATGGCCGAGCTGGCCTTGTCTGGCGTGGCCCGGTGGGCGGCCGGCGAGCCCGGATCAGGTTGCCGGTGCCGCACATTTCTGCACAAGTACGCGGGAAACGGCACACACGCGGCGCGTTCGCGCGGCTACGCTTCCTGTCGCGCAGCTTGCGATCGGGTTGTGACAGCGCGAGGCGGAAATTGGCGCGTGCCCGCCGATTCGTCCCCGGCGGCGGCTATTCTCTTACTCCGGTGTTCAGGACCATGCGATCCAGAGACTCGATTTTCCTGGCGATGTCGCTCGTCGCGTCGTCGGCCGTTCATGCGGCGGCGACCGGCGACGAAACGCGTCGCGAGGCGAGCCGGCTCGTCGCGCTCGTCTATCGCGGCCCCGCCGCGTGCGATGGCTGCCCCGAGGCGATCGCCAGCCGCCTGCGGGAATCGGACGACAAGTTCAAGGTGATCTACGTCGGCCCGGCGGAAAAACTCAAGATCACCCCCGCCGCGCTGGCCGGTGCGGCGTTGTATGTGCAGCCCGGCGGGGGGCAGGACATTTCCGGCGCGGCGGCCAGCATCGGGAAAAATGCAATCAGGGCCGTGCGGCGTTACGTGTCGAACGGCGGGCGTTATCTGGGGCTCTGCATGGGCGCGTACCTGGCGGGCGAACACGGTTTCCGGATGGTCGACGGCGAGATCGATTCCGAGGTCGGCCGGCCGGGCTCGGCGCTTCACGGCATCGCCGACACGGTCACGCCGGTCGTCTGGCGCGGCAAAAGGCGCTGGATCTACTATCAGGACGGCGCGATGCTCCCGGCCGTGCCGGCCGGCTCGGGCGGTGTCGTGCTGGCGACGTATCCGAACCGCGATATCGCCGCCGCGACGTACCGCTACGGCAGAGGGCGCGTCGGGCTCGCCGGCCCGCATCCCGAGGCCGATGAAAGCTGGTATCGCCGGTACGGCCTCAGGAACCCGGACGGCGTGTTGCCGGACATGGCCGATGACCTGATTCGCGCGACGATGGCGCCGTAGCGGCGCGGTTGCGGGGCGTGACTTATTTCCGCTTCGCCCGGTACGCGTCGAGATTTTTCCGCGCCTGCGCGCGGATGGCGCGTTGCATGAACGGCGTCCAGCCGAGCAGCGCGCCTTTCAGCCCGAGCGCCTGACGCGCCCAGCGCCACAGGTCGAAACTGTCGCGATGCTCGACGATGCGTCCGTCGCGAAACCGGAACCGCGCGTCGATCCGGTTGCCCACCATCCGGCCGGTCGCGGCGAACCGGTAGTGCGCGATCCACGCGGCACGCCCGGCCTGTTCGTCCGCCGCCACGTCGCCGAACGTCAGCGAGAATTCCTGCGCCCGCGCGACCAGCATGCGCCACATGTCGCGGGCGAGGTCGCCGCGCAGTTCGCCGAACGCGGGATCGCTGAAGATGACGTCGTCGGCATAGCAGGCGAGCATCGCGTCGATGTCGCGCTGCTGGAAGGCCGTGTAGAAGCGCTGGATCAGTTCGGTGTTCGGATGACTCATCGTGGGGCGTGGCGGAGGGGCGGACCATGACGTCCGTCGAAGCGTCGATAAGGAAAATGGCGCCGAGCGGCGTGAGCGGGCGGTTTCGCCCGCGGCCGGCATGTTACAGGATGCGCGTCAACGATTCGCCATCGTGACGTCCCGCTCGTCTCGCCCGGTCACCAGGCAACCGGACATGTAGGCCTCGCTCTGGCTGCCGGCGGCGGCCTCGCCGAAGCCGCGGCCGAGCGCGTCGGCCTTCACCTGCGCGGCGCCTTGCTCGCACGCGAGCGGGCTGGCGTCGCGGCCCTGTGCATGCAGGATCGCGCGATCGCCGATCAGATAGGCCAGCAGCGCGAATACGGCGATATGTACGGTTCGTCTCATGATTCGTCTCCTCGTCGCTGCAGCGTAACGCGGATACGTCTGACGAAGCACTTGGGGCTTCCCCCGGTAAACATCTGCTGAAAACGGCGGCGGGGGCGGTGTGATCCCGCCCTGTCTAACGTCGCCGCGCCGGCGCGCGGGTGATTCGCGCGAGTTTGACGAATGTCAGGGTGCGGACGGGCGGCGGCGGTTGCGTGGCCGCTCGAGGCGATAGCATGAACACATGATTTGACGGAATGCGATGGCGGATCAATGCCCCGGTTCCGGCAAGCAGGTGCATGTCGAATATCGCTGTCGAAATAGTGAGGAATCCAAATGCTTAACGTCTCTTCCGTCCTGCTCAGTCTCGCCCCGATGTGGGCCATCCTGCTGCTGGCGTCGTCCGCCGCCGCCTATTTCGTGTTCTGGCGCAAGGTCATCGACTGAACGCCGCTCGATGACAGGACGTGCGCGACGCACCGTGCGCGCACGTCCTCGCCGCGCGTTCGACGGCCGACGGCGCAAGCCCGCGGTCCGTCACGCGACCGGCGGCAAGGGCATCCCCGCGCCCGATGCCGGTCATTGCACGGCCGTCACCGGCACATTCGAAATCCGCACCAGCCGGCCCATCACGCTGCGGCGAAACACCGACATCAGCGCATGCAGCGGATCGTGCCGCGGCGCGACCACCACGATCTCGTCGCATCCGGTCTCGGCTGCCGCGGTTGCGATCGTGTCGGCCACCGGGCCGACCTTCATCACGACGGTGTATTTGACGCCGGCTTCCCGCAGGATCCGCTCCGCCGTCGCCAGATCGTCGGACGCGAACTTCTCCTCGATCGAGCGCAGCCGCGACAGCGGGTAATAGGCCTCGAGCCGCGTCGATTCGAGCGGCGCCTGCACGTTGATCAGCACAATCTCCGACGCGCACCGTTCGCGATACAGGAATGTCGCATGGCGAACCGCCTGCAGCGAGCGGGGCGAGTGACCGACCGGAACCAGCAGCTTGAGCATGAACGATGTCCAGGAAACGAGATGCTTCCAGCGTAGCGTGCGGCCGCGGCGGGCGATCTAAAGAGATCGGGCGGCCGCGTAAAAATGTCGTTAACGCGCGTCGTCGTGTGACGCGCCTAATTAGAAATATAAGAAATTTAAGTTTATGCGCATAAACGATTTCACTGGCCGGGACCGTGTGCATGGCCCGACGCACCACGCGCCGATTTAGTCGGATCCGCAATGAATCGCGACGGAAAATATCGGAGGTCGCCGATCCGGCGTCGCGTAGAGTAGAGCATCGGCCGCGGCGGCGGCCCCTTCCGGCCGGCCGGGAGCGACCGCCGCCTCGCGGCCCGCCATTCCATTGCGATTCCAGGAGACCCCGCATGCCGCACGGCGCCCCGCAGCTTCTCGCTCCCGCTTCCATTTCCGTCGATCCGATCGTGCGCCTGTCGGCCGGCGAGCTCGCCGCGGCGATCCGCAGCAAGGCGGTCTCGTGCGTCGAGACGATGCGTGCGTATCTCGATCACGTCGAGCGAGTGAACGGTGCGGTCAACGCGATCGTCGCGCTGCGCGAGCGCGATGCGTTGCTGACCGAAGCCGCGGAAAAGGATGCCGCACTGGCGCGCGGCGAGTACCACGGCTGGATGCACGGGATGCCGCAGGCGCCGAAGGATCTGGCGATGACGAAGGGGCTGCGGACGACCTACGGTTCGCCGATCTTCCGCGAGAACGTGCCGCAGGCCGATTCCGTCGGCGTCGCGCGGATGCGCGCGGCCGGCGCGATCTTCATCGGCAAGACCAACACGCCGGAGTTCGGGCTCGGCTCGCACACGTTCAACGAGGTCTATGGCGCCACGCGCAACCCGTACGACCTGACGAAGAGCGCGGGCGGCAGCAGCGGCGGCACGGCGGCGGCGCTCGCGGCGCGGATGCTGCCGGTCGCGGACGGCAGCGATTTCGGCGGTTCGCTGCGCAACCCGGCCGCGTTCTGCAACATCTACGGCTTGCGTCCGTCGCAGGGTCGCGTGCCGCGCTGGCCGGGCGTCGACGTATTCATCCAGCAGCTCGGCATCGAAGGGCCGATGGGCCGCACCGTCGGCGACGTCGCGCAGTTGCTTGCGATCCAGGCCGGCTACGACGCGAACGATCCGCTGTCGCTCGCGGAAGATCCGGCCGTGTTCGCGCGACCGCTCGACGCCGACCTGCGGGGCAAGCGCATCGCGTGGGTCGGCGACTGGAACGGTTATCTCGCGACCGAGGCCGGCGTGCTTGCGCAGTGCGAGCAGGGGCTCGCGGTGCTGCGCGAGATCGGCTGCGACGTCGACGCCGCGTTGCCGGCGTTCGCCCCCGACCGCATCTGGCGCTTGTGGCTCGCGCACCGGCACCTGCTGTCCGGCGGCGGGCTGCTCGCGCACTATCGCGACCCGGCACGCCGCGCGCTGCTGAAGCCGGAGGCGATCTACGAAGTCGAGGGGCTGCTCGCGATGCAGGGCGCGGCGGTGTTCGACGCGAGCGTCGAGCGCACCGCGTGGCATCAGGCCGTGCTGAGCTTCTTCGAGCGCTACGATTTCATCGCGGCGCCGACCGCGCAGGTCTTCCCGTTCGACGTCGACCAGCGCTGGCCGAAGGAGATCGCCGGCCGTGCGATGGACACCTATCACCGCTGGATGGAGACGGTCGTGCCGTGGACGCTGGCCGGCTGCCCGGTGATCAACGTGCCGGTCGGCTTCAACGACGCGGGGCTGCCGATGGGCATGCAACTGATCGGGCGCCCGCGTGCCGATCTCGCGGTGCTGCAACTCGCGCGCGGCTACGAGCAGGCGGCCGACTGGGTGGGCCGGCGGCTGCCGGCGTGGATGGCCGCGTAATGGCGCGGCCGGCCGACGGCCGGTATCGGGGTGATGAAACGGGCGGCGGCGAGCCGCCCGTTTTGTTTCGACCGCCGAACGCGACGCCCGGCGGCGATGCGTGTTGCCCTGCTGCATGCAAGGCTTGACTCCGCCCTCATTGACGCAACGGAAGAACGAATGCCGGTGCGCGCGTGAGATCGAACGGCAAACGTGGACGAATCCGCGCAACGACGTCCACCGGTCGCGGAATGGCAAGCGGCTACGCACCGCGATTTCGTTTCGATGTGTTTCAGTCGTTGCGGTACGGCGCGACGCGCTTCGACAATATCGCCTCGACCATTCGGGCACGAGGGAAACACATGAAGCACATTCGCGCGACCGGCCGGTACCTGGCCTCGGCAGGCATCGCGTTCGGCATCCTGGCGAGCGGTGCCGCGCACGCGCAACTCGACCTGCAATCGCTCGGCGCATCGCTGCTCGGCGGCGGGCAGCAGCAGGCGGCCCCCGCGCAGGGCGGCGGTGTCGCGCAGTTGCTGCAAGCCTATGTCGGCGCGAACCAGCAGGTGCTGACCGGCCAGTCGTCGCTCGCGTCGGCGATGGGGCTGACCGGTGCGGCCGGGCAGGCGCAGCAGGCTGCGAGCCAGCTGTCCGGCGGCAATGCGCTGACGCCGGCCGCGCTGTCGCAGATGGGCGGCGCGCAGCAATCGGTGTCGCAGGCGCTCGGCCAGGCGTTCGCGAGCGGCGGCGCGACGCACGGTCCGATCGACAAGCAGGCGTTCAGCAACGGCCTCGCGTCGCTCGGGCAGGGGCTCACGCAGTATTCGCAACTGCAGTCGGGGCTCGGCAATCTCGGTTCGACGAGCGCGGCGTCGCTGCTGCAGTCGGGCCTGAACCCGCAGAACATGCAGGCCGCGTCGTATATCGCGCAAAGCGCGCCGGGCCAGTTGCAGTCGCTCGCGGCGACGCTCAGCCAGGCCGTGCAGTTCGCGACGAGCCAGGGCATTTCGGTGCCGTCGGTCGCATCGTCCGCGCTGAAGCTGCTGCCGTAACGTCGTGCGGTTGCGGGTTCGGGTTCGGGTTCGGGTGCGGGCGTGGACGCATCGGCATCGGGTGCGGCGATGAACGATCGCCCCGCCCAACATGGGGATGTCGCACGATGCTATCGTGGCGTGTCCCTGTTATCGGTGCCGGTTCATGACTGATTCGTTCGACCTCTCGCGCTATTTTTCCCGCATCGGCTACGACGGCCCGGCCGAGCCGACGCTCGACGTGCTGCGCCGGCTGCATCTGCTGCATCCGCAGGCGATCCCGTTCGAAAACCTCAACCCGCTGACCGGCGCGCGGGTCGCGCTCGACCTGCCGTCGATCGTCGACAAGGTGATCGAACGCCGCCGCGGCGGCTACTGCTTCGAACTCAACAAGCTGTTCTACACCGCACTCGCGACGATCGGTTTTCGCGTGACGCCGCTGATCGCGCGCGTGCGCTGGATGCGGCCGCCGGACGTGCCTGCCGCGCACACGCACATGCTGCTGCGCATCGACCTCGACGGCGCGGCGTGGCTCGCGGACATCGGTTTCGGCAGCGCGACGCTGACGGCGCCGCTGCGTTTCGTGCCCGACGAGCGGCAACCGACGCCGCACGGCGCGTTTCGTATCGTCGCCGCGCCGGTCGACGGTGAATTCGACGTGCAGCTCGAGACGCCGGACGGCTGGCAGACCACGTACCGCTTCCTGCCGAAGCCGGTCGAATGGATCGATTACGACGCCGCCAACTGGTTCACGTCGACCTATCCCGACTCCATCTTCCTGCATGACCTGATCGCGTGCCGCGTGCTGCCGGAAGGCCGCGCCGCGCTGCGCAACACCACGCTGACGCTGCGCGACGCAGCGGGCGCGGGGCGCGCCGTCACGTTCGACAACGCGGCGGAGTGGAGCGCGTGCCTGCGCGACACCATCGGCGTCAATACCGACGGATTCGATCTCGACGCGCTGTTTGCGCGGCTCGCGGCGCGTGCCGCCGCGCAATAACGCGAACGCACGATCGTCGCAGGGCGGCCCGTGCGCGGACCGCTTCCGGCTTTCATCGTCGATCCCGCCGCTTGCGCGATTGACATTTGCTAGATTGCTAGCATACTAGTATCCATGACCGACGAAGAAGTGAAGCAGTTCAACGTGTACCTGCCGCTCGGCCTGATCCGGCAGGTGAAGCATCGCGCCATCGAAACGGAGCAATCGCTGTCCGCGCTGGTGGCCGACGCATTGCGTGCGTATCTCGCCGCGCCGCCGCCCGGCGCGGAACCGTCCATCAAGGAGCCGTGACATGTCATCCGAGCGAATCGAAGCCGTGTACCTGACGACGCACAACTGGGGCAAGTCGGCGAAGTTCTTCCAGGCGCTGGGCTTCAGGCTGGAATTCGAAACCGATCACCAGTCGGGCCAGCTGCGCAGCGGCGACGGTCCGTTCCTGTTCATCGCCGAAGTGCCGCCGAGCGAGACGCCGGACATGCAGGTCGTGCTCAAGGTGCCCGACGAGCAGTCGGTGCGGCCGCAACCGATCGTCGACGTCGTCACGCCGTTCGAGGACACGCATTGGGGCACGCGCGACATGACCGTGCGCGACCCCGACGGCCGCGTGTGGCGCCTGCAGGCGCCGGGCAAGCAGGGTGCGTGAGGCCGGCATGACCGCTATCCGCGAAGACGCCCCCGACAGCACGGCCGCCCGCGTCGCGCTGTGGCGCGCGCTGCACGTGCGGCTCGACGCGCCACCGCACGTGCTGGCCGACGAGGTCGGGCTCCGGTTGCTCGCGCCGCCGCCGGGCTGGCAGCAGCGCGGCGACATGGATCCGCAGTTCACGCGGCCGTTTCGCGCGTCGATCGTCGCGCGGGCGCGCTTCATCGAGGATCTCGTGACGGAGCAGGCCGCGCGCGGCGTGAACCAGTACGTGATCCTGGGCGCGGGCCTCGACAGCTTCGCGCAGCGCCGGCCGGACATGGCGTCGCGCGTGACCGTGTTCGAAGTCGATCCGCCGGCGCCGCAGGCCTGGAAGCAGCGCCGTCTGGCCGAGCTCGGTTTCGGCGTGCCCGACTGGCTGCGTTTCGTGCCGGTCGATTTCGAGGCGAAAGCGTCGTGGCGCGACGCGCTCGTCGGCGCGGGGTTCGATGCCGGCAAGCCGGCCGTCGTGGTGTCGACCGGCGTCAGCATGTACCTGACGCGCGAGGCGAACGCGGCCGCGCTGCGCGAGGTCGCGTCGCTCGCGCCGGGCTCGACGCTCGCGATGACGTTCCTGTTGCCGCTGGAGAACGCGGATCCGGATGTGCGTCCGGCGCTCGACATGGCCGCGAAGGGCGCGCGCGCGAGCGGCACGCCGTTCATCAGCTTCTTCATGCCGGCGCAGATCCGGGCGCTCGCGCTGGAGGCCGGTTTTGCGAAGGCCGTGCATGTATCGGCCGCGGAGCTGACGCGCCGCTATTTCGCCGATCGCGCGGACGGCCTGCGGCCGCCGAACAACGCGGAAGAGCTGCTGGTCGCGACGGTCTGAACCGTCACGCGCGTTCGAGCACGGCCATTTCCCGCACGACCACGAGCAGCACCGCCAGGCTCGCGCCCCCCGACGCGCGCAGATCCGCCAGCAGGTGCGCGTAGCGCGCGAGCGCGGCGTCGCGGCGCTCGCGCCACGCGCCGACGATCGTCTCCGGCGTCGTCGAATCCGGTGATTCCGCGAGCGCGCTGGTCGTCAGCGTGCGCTTCAGGCGCGCGACTTCCGCGAGTGCGGCGGCGCGCGCGAGCATGTCCCAGTGCGTCGGCGTCGGCAGTGTCGCCGCTCGCTCGCTGATCCATCCGTAATTGAGCAGCGTGCCGAGCGAGAAATAGACGCCCGCGACGAGTTCGAGGCTGCGGTTGCAGGTGGCCGCCACCTCGGCGATGTCGAGCAGCGCGGCCGAAATATCGCCGCTCGCGACGCGCACCGCGAGCGCGCTGTCGACGCCGGCTTCGACCAGCACGCGCTGCCGCTCGGACAGCGCATCGAGATCGTCGGCCGGCAGCAGCGCCGGCAGTTGCGGGGCGAGCCGTTGCGCCGCGTCGCGGCAGCGGGCGATCAGTTCGGCGACGCCGCCGTCGGCCACCGCGCCGGATTGCAGATGCCGCAGGAACCACAGCGCCGCGCGCTCCAGCAGCCGCGCGACGTCGACGAACATGCGCGCCTGCACGTCGTCGGCCACGCGGTTGTCGAGCGCGTCGATGTCGCGCCAGACCGCATCGAGATCGAACACGTCGCGCGCCATGATGCATGCACGCGCGATATCGCCCGGCTGCGCGTCGGTTTCCTCCATCAGCCGGTGCACGAACGCGCAGCCGACACGGTTCACGAGCGCATTGGTCAGGTGCGTCGCGAGAATCTCGCGGCGCAGCGGATGGCGGCCCATCGGTTCGCTGAAACGCTGCTGCAGCGGTTTCGGGAAGTAATCGACCAGCATCGCGGCGACGAGCGGGTCTTCGGGCACGTCGGATTCGAGCAGCGCGTCGTAGAGCCACATCTTGCTGTACGCGAGCAGCACCGCGCGCTCCGGCGACGTGAGGCCGAGCTTCGCGGCTTGCCGCTCGGCGATTTCGTCGTCGGTCGGCAGGAATTCGATCACGCGGTTCAACCGGCCCGCGCGTTCGAGCCAGCGCATCAGCCGCGCCTCCGCGTCGAGCAGCTCGACCGCATGGCGGCCGGCGATCGACAGCGCCTGCGTCTGGTAGTAGTTGTCGCGCAGCACGAGCAGCCCGACTTCGTCGGTCATTTCCGCGAGCAGCGCATTGCGCTGCTTCTCGGTCATCTCGCCGTCCGACACGACGAGCCCGAGCAGGATCTTGATGTTGACTTCGTGATCCGAACAATCGACGCCGGCCGAGTTGTCGATCGCATCGGTGTTGATGCGGCCGCCGCGCTGCGCGAACTCGATGCGGCCGAACTGCGTGCAGCCGAGGTTGCCGCCTTCGCCGACCACCTTGCAGCGCAGGTCCGCGCCGTTCACGCGCACCGCGTCGTTCGCGCGGTCGCCGACCTGCTGGTGGGTTTCGCGCGCGGCCTTCACGTAGGTGCCGATGCCGCCGTTGTACAGCAGGTCGACCGGCGCCTGCAGGATCGCGCGGATCAGCTCCGTCGGCGGCAGCGCATGCGCGTCGATGCCGAGCGCCGCCTGCACGGCCGGCGACAGCGGGATCGTCTTCGCGGTGCGCGGGTACACGCCGCCGCCCGGCGAAATCGCGGCCGGATCGTAGTCGGCCCAGCTCGAGCGTTCGAGCGCGAACAGGCGCGCGCGCTCCGCGAAGCTCGCCGCGGGATCGGGGTTCGGGTCGAGGAACACGTGCCGGTGATCGAACGCGGCGACGAGCCGGATATGCGGCGACAGCAGCATCCCGTTGCCGAACACGTCGCCCGACATGTCGCCGACGCCGACCACCGTGAAGTCGGTCGTCTGCGTATCGATGCCCATCTCGCGGAAGTGCCGCTTCACCGATTCCCACGCGCCGCGTGCGGTGATCGCCATCTTCTTGTGGTCGTAGCCGACCGAGCCGCCGGACGCGAACGCGTCGTCGAGCCAGAAGCCGTATTCGTGCGAGATCGCGTTCGCGTAGTCGGAGAAGGTGGCCGTGCCCTTGTCGGCGGCGACGACCAGGTACGGATCGTCGGCGTCATGGCGGACCACGCCGGGCGGCGGCACGATCGCGTTGCCGACGAGGTTGTCGGTCAGGTCGAGCAGCCCGCGCAGGAAGGTCTGGTAGCACGCGACGCCTTCGCGCATCCACGCTTCGCGATCGCTCGGCGGCGGCGGGTTCTTCACGACGAAGCCGCCTTTCGAGCCGACCGGCACGATCACGACGTTCTTCACCATCTGCGCCTTCATCAGCCCGAGCACTTCGGTGCGGAAATCCTCGCGGCGGTCCGACCAGCGCAGGCCGCCGCGCGCGACGCGCCCGCCGCGCAGGTGCACGCCCTCGACACGCGGCGAATACACCCAGATCTCGAACATCGGCTTCGGTTCGGGCAGGCCCGGTACCTTCGCCGGATTGAACTTGAACGACAGATACGGCTTCGACTCGCGGTTCGCATCGGCGAGGAAGTAGTTCGTGCGCTCGGTCGCGTTGATCACGCCGAGGAACTGGCGCAGGATGCGGTCCTCGTCGAGGTTCGGCACCTGGTCGAGCGCGCCTTCGATCGCTTTCAGCAGCCGTTCGGCCTGCACGTCGCGCGAATCGCCGGTGGCCGGGTCGAAGCGCAGCAGGAACAGCTCGACGAGCTGCCGCGCGATCGCCGGGTTGCCGGTCAGCGCGCGTTCGATATAGGCATCGCTGAACGTCGACCCGACCTGCCGCAGGTATTTCGCGTACGCTCGCAGGATCGTCACTTCGCGTGCGCTCAGGTGCGCGCGCAGCACGAGGCGGTTGAAGTCGTCGTTCTCGATCCAGCCGGTCCAGATCCGGTCGAACGCATCCTCGAACAGGCCTTTCACGCGCTCGATGTCGAACTCGGTATCGTCGGCGAGTTCGAGGCCGAAGTCGTGCACCCATGCGTGCGTCGCGTCCTGCGTCTGGATCCGGTACGGCCGCTCCTCGTCGACGCGCACGCCGAGATGCTCGAGCATCGGCAGGCTGCGCGACAGCGCGATCGGGTCGCCCGCGCGATAGACCTTGAAGCGGAATGCACGCGGCTCGGCCTCGATCGGCCGGTACAGGTTCATCGCGAGCTGGCCGGTGTCCTTCACGCGCTCGATCAGCTCGATGTCGCGCACGGCCGTGCGGGCCGGGTAGTCGTCGCGATAGCCGGCCGGGAACGAATCGGCATAGCGCTGCAGCAGGCGGTTGCCTTGCTCTTCCCCGAAGGCGTCGAGCAGTGCATCGGCGAGATCGTCCTGCCAGCGGCGCGTGACCTGCACGAGCCGCGTTTCGAGCTCGCGTGTATCGACGTCGGGCATCGTGCCTGGTTCGGCATGCACGACGAAATGAATGCGTGCGAGCGCCGATTCCGACAGCAGCGGCGTGAATTCGACGTTCACGCCGTTGTACGCGTCGACGAGCAGCTTCGCGATGCGGCGGCGCAGGTCGGTGTTGTACTTGTCGCGCGGCACGAACACGAGGCACGACACGAAGCGGTCGAACCGGTCGCGCCGCACGAACAGCCGCGTGCGCTGGTGTTCCTGCAGGCGCAGGATGCCGAGCGCGATGTCGTAGAGCCGGTCTTCGTCGGCCTGGAACAGTTCGTCGCGCGGATAGGTTTCGAGCACCGTCACGAGCGACTTGCCGAGGTGCCCCTTCGGCAGGAAGCCCGCGCGCCGCACGATGTTCGCGCACTTGCGGCGCACGATCGGGATCTCGGTGTACGAACCGAAATAGGCGGTCGACGTGTAGAGCCCGATGAAGCGGCGCTCGCCGGTGACTTTCCCGTCCGCGCCGACGAGCTTCACGCCGACGTAGTCGAGATAGCCGGGCCGGTGCACGGTCGCGCGCGAGTTTGCCTTGGTCAGGAAGATCGGCCACGCGCCGGTGATGATGTCGGCGGCGGCGGGCGGCAGCGGCGTCACGTCGGGCGTGCCCGACGTGCGCAGCGATTCGCGCAGGATGCCGTAGCCCGAGCCCGCGATGCCGCGCAGGCCGAAGCCCGTGCCGTCCGAGACCAGCGCATAGTCGCGCTGGCCGAGGAAGGTGAAGTGATCGGCGGCCATCCATTCGAGGAACGCGCGCGCCTCGATGTCTTCCGCGGTCGATTCGCGCGCCTTCATTTCCTTGATCGTCGCCCGGGCGATGTCGACGATCCTCGGCCAGTCCTCGACCGACGCGCGCACATCGCCGAGCACGCGCGCGATGTCCGCGCGCAGCGTGTCGAGCAGCGCGGCGTCGCCGCAGCGGTCGACTTCGAAATGGATGAACGACGCGAGTTGCGACTGGCCGTCGCCGGGCGTCGCGCCGCCCGCGTCGACACGCGCGATGCCGCCGTCGGCGCCGCGCCAGATGCGGAACACCGGGTGCAGCGCCGAGTGCAGGGCGAGCCCGAGGCGGTTGACGGCCATCGTGACCGAGTCGACGAGGAACGGCATGTCGTCGTTGACGATCTCGATCACCGTGTGATCGGAGTGCCAGCCGTGCTGTTCGAGGATCGGGTTGTACACGCGCAGCCGCTCGCTGCCGGGCACGAATTTCTGCGCGGTCTGCCAGTGCGCCATCGCGGCGCCGTACAGGTCGGCGATGCCGCGGCTCTGCAGATCGTCGGCGTCGACGAAATCGTAGTAGTGACGCAGGAAGGGTTCGACGATCCGGAAGGTGGCTTCGGGCAGGCGCCCGCGCGCGAATTCGACGACATCGGAGAGCAGGTGTGCGACGACTTCCTCGTTCTTCGCTTCCATGGCGGTCTCCTCGTCGGGTGGCCATTGGCTGCTGCGTCTGTCCGGCATTATGGCGCCGAATGCGTGACAAAGCGATGTGCGGGCGCACAACGCGGGGCGGCCCGAGGCGGCCGCAGCGTGTGAATCAACGCGGGGTGGGCGGTGCCGAAGCGCCGCCGCCGATGCTCAGCCCTCGTCGCTCCACAGCTTCCCGCCCGTCGCCCAGTTCTCCTTCCTCACGTCGGTCAGGATGATGTCGACGGAGCCCGGCGTGCAGCCGAGCGTCTCGCATGTGACGCGCGTGATGGCTTCGACGAATGCGCGCTTCTGGTCGACGCTGCGGCCTTCGAACAGCTGGATATTGAAAGTCGGCATGGCAATGCTCCGGTTGAGGTTGAACGATTCGGCAGGACGAGGATGAGGCACGCGGCGTCAGTCGCGATACGACGGGTCGATCCGGTCGAGGCGGCGCAGCAGCGCCGGCCATTCCAGTTCGCCTTCGATCGCGCCGCCGTCGCGCAGTTGTTCGGCGGTGCGATTGGCGATGGCCGGGTCGGGCAGCACGAGCGGCCCGCCGCCTGCCTGCGCACGCACCTGGACGTCACAGGCCTTGATCAGCGTATCCATCAGCACATACGCTTCGGCCACGGTGCGGCCGACCGTCAGCGTGCCGTGATTGCGCAGCAGCATCGCGGATTTCGCGCCGAGGCTCGCGGTCAGCCGCACGCCTTCGGCTGGCGAGAACGCGAGCGCCTCGTAGTCGTGGTAGGCAAGGTCGCCGTGAAAGCGCAGCGCATGCTGCGACGCGGGCAGCAGCCCGTCGCGCTGGATCGACACGGCGATGCCGGCCGTATTGTGCAGATGCATCACGCAGACGGCGTCGGCGCGCGCGGCATGCACGGCCGCGTGCAGCGCGAAGCCCGTCACGTTGACCGCGTGCGCGCTGTCGCCGATCCGGTTGCCGGCCAGGTCGATCTTCACGAGGTTCGACGCGCGCACCTCGTCGAACGTCAGGCCGAACGGGTTGATCAGGAAGTGGCCGGGCTCGCCGGGCACGGTCGCCGACAGGTGCGTGTAGATCAGGTCGTCCCAGCCGTTCAGCGCGACGAGCCGGTACGCGGCGGCGAGATCGACGCGCATCCGGCGTTCGGCATCCGAGACCGGGCCGCCGGGCTTCACGGCATCAGGACGGTGTGCGAATGACGACATCGGGTTCTCCGAGAGGGAAGCGGCGCGCGACGGCGACGGTTGCCCACGACGCGAGTGCGAACGGGGCCGTGAACGCGGGGACGCCCGCGCGCATCGCGAGCCACTGGATCAGCGCGGCGAGTGCGGCGGCGGCCAGTGCGGCGCGCGGGCCGCGCGACATCAGCGCGAGCGCGGCGAGCGCGCCGTTGAAGCCGAGCAGGCCGTCGGCCAACCAGGCGCCGTTCGCGCCGAGCGCGACCAGCAGCACGGTCGTCACGCTCGCGCCGACGAGCGCGAACGCGGCCGCGCGGCGCGATGCGACGGCGAGGCCGGCGACGATCAATACGCCGGGCCAGACGCCTTGCGCGAAGGTGGTCTGCGCGACGCCCGACAGCAATGCGCCGGCAGCGGATGCAAGCGTCGGCACCGGGGCAGTCGCCGCGCCGGCGGCATGCTGCAGCGCGACAAACGGCAGCCACAGCGCGGTGACGGCGAGACAGGGGCTCGAATACGGACACAGGTGCAACCGGGCGAGGGGCCCGCGCGTCGCGCGCTGCACGAGCGCCGCGCCGATCGAGACCAGCGGCACCAGCGCGACGGCCGCAAGCTGACCGGGCGCGAACAGCACGGCGATCAGCGCCGCGAGCGCGCCGTTGAAGCCGTGCAGCCCCTGTTCGACGTCGCGGCGCTCGGCACCCGTCAGCACGGCGGTCATGCTGGCGGCGGCCGAACCGACCAGCGCCGCGCTCGCGAGCCGCAGGTCGGTCAGCGCCAGTGCGACGAGCAGCAGCGCGCCGGTGAACGCGTTCGCCTGCAGCACGATCTGCCCGATGCCGCGCAGCAGGGTACGCAGGTCGATCGACGGCGAGGCGGGGCGGGCGGTAGGCATGATGGTGGCGTAGCAGGACGAGCCGCGAGCATAGGACACAATCCCATGCACCGGAATAGGGAATTCCGGATAGTCAGGATTTGTCGCCGATGCACCGAGGTGGGGAATGAGGCGGAGCGACCCTGTCGTACCGGCGCTGCATGAACGTTTTTTTGATACGAAATCCGCGTGGTGGGCGAATGGGGGCCTTCGCTGGCGTTGCCGCCGGCGAATTCGTGCGACGATGCCCGGCATCGGGCAACCGGGAGGGGAAAAGATGCGTGAAGTGCGTTGGGCGTCGCTCGAAGGCGACGGGGTCGAACATCTGACGTTCGACCGGAGCGGCGGCGCGATCGTCGTCGAAAGCGCGGTGGTCGGCCAGCGGTACGGCCGCGCGTACGGGCTCGCGTATCGCGTCGAGTGCGATCCGCAATGGCGGGTGACCTACGCGGTGCTCAAGGTGATGGGCGGCGGCACGCTCGAGCTGCATGGCGATGGTGCCGGCCACTGGCGCGACGGCTCGGGCCGCGCACTGTCCGAGCTCGACGGTTGCGTCGACATCGACATCGCGGCGACGCCGTTCACGAATTCGCTGCCGATCGGCCGCCTGGGGCTCGCGCGCGGCGAGCGGCGGCCGATCGACGTCGCGTACATCTCGACGCCGGACCTGAAGGTCACGCCGGTCAAGCAGGCCTACGCATGCATCGAGCCGGGCCGGCGCTACCGCTACGAAGGGATCTTCCGGAATTTCACGGCCGAGATGGATATCGACGACGACGGCCTCGTCGTCGACTACGAGACGCTGTTCAGACGCCTGCCGGCGCTTGCGGGCCGCTGAACCGCCGCGTTCGCGACCGACGGCCGCTCCTGCGCGGACGCGAAGCGGTCGATCCGCGACGCGATGATGTCGGGGTGGCGCAGCACGATCCAGTGGCTGCCGTCGATTTCCTCGCGCACGTGGTCGCCGAGCCAGCGGTCGAGGTCGACCGACATCTCGGGCGTCACGTAGCGGTCGCGCACCGGCACGAGGATCTGCACCGGCGCCTGCGCGTATCGTTCGCGCGGCTTGCGTGCCCGTGCGAGAAAATTCGCGCGGTACAGCTGCAGCCCGTTCAGCGCGTTCTTCAGTTGCACGGGATCGCGCTCGGCACGCACGCGCTCGGTCAGTTGCAGCCAGCGCGGCCATAGCGCCGCGCCGCCGAGCCGCCAGACGAGCGACGGCACGACCGGCAGATGGAAGAACGCGATGTACCACGACTTCAGGCTCTGCCTGAGCCGCATCTTCGCGCGGAACACGTGATCGAGGCACGGGCCCGAGATCGACGTGTACGACGCGATCCGGCCGCGGAACGCGGGATCGGTCACGGCCTCCCAGCACTGGATCGAGCCCCAGTCGTGGCCGACCAGATGGAACGGCCGGCCGCCGCAGGTCGCGTCGGCCACCGCCTTCAGGTCGGCGGCGAGCCGCTCGAGCGTGTAGTCGGCGCGGCGGCGCGGCGCATCGGACGCACCGGCGCCGCGCACGTCGTAAGCGATCACGCGGTAGCGCTTCGCGAGCCGCGCGCGGATCGGCGCCCACACGGTGGCCGAGTCGGGGTAACCGTGCACGAGGATCAGCGGCGGCGCGCGACGCGACCCGCTGACGTAGACGGCGAGTTTCACGTCGCCGGACTGGACGGTCAGCATCTCGTGGGCGCGCGCCATGGCGTCATGCCTGCGGGACCGGGTGCAGCGGCACGCGGCGCGGGGCGGCTTGCGCCGCGTAGCGTGCGTTGGTCGCGTCGATGTTCTCGAGCAGCGAGTCGAGCCCCTGCAGGTACTGGTGGTTGTCGTGGTCCCACGGGTGGAAGCCCGGGCGGAAGTAGTCGAGCCATTCGCGCGCGATGCTCGGAAACACGCCGTGCTTCGGGCCGTACAGATACTTCACGAGGCGCCACATGCCGCCGAACTTGCCGTGTTCGCGACGGTGCGCGCGCATCAGCCGAACGTGGAAGTCGAACACGATCGTCCAGAAGAATACGGTGGTCGTCAGCATCGTGCCCGTGCGCAGCAGGTAGCTGCCGAGGCCCGGCTTCATCACGGTCTTCCACACGTCGTAGGACACCGCCTTGTGCTCGGTTTCCTCCATCGCGTGCCACATCCACATCTGCTGGTAGCCTTCGACCGAGCCGTCGATCCGGTGCTCGTGGCCCGACAGCAGCTGGTTCGCGAGGATCGCCGTGTAGTGTTCGAGCGCGATCGTGATCGCGAGCTGCATCGAATGCGGCAGCACCTTCTTGAACCAGCCGAGGATCGTCCACAGGCGCTTGTCGAGCTTGTGCGCGGGCAGGCCGGACGCCTGCAGCAGGTCGTTGTATTCGATGTGCTCGCGCGTATGCATCGCTTCCTGGCCGATGAAGCCGAGCACCTGTTTCTTCAGCTCGGGATCCTCGATCCGGTCGCGGTAGTTGCGCACCGAATCCATGAAGAAACGCTCGCCGGCCGGGAACAGCAGCGACAGCGCATTCATGAAGTGCGTGACGGGCACGCCTTGAACGTGCCAGTCGCGTGCGCGTTCGGGCGGCAGCGCGAAACGGACGTCGCGCCGCACGGGCATCATGTTCGGGGTCGTCATGATTGTTCTCCTCCCTGATTGCCTGCATTGTTGTAGGTGGCGGCGTGCAGCGGCGCGGGCGCCGGCGTGCCGCGTGCGGCCTCGCGGCGGGCCCGCGCGGCCTCGCGGCGTGTCGCGAGCACGACGAGCGCCTGGTACGCGGCGGGCAGCACGCGCGCCATCCAGTCGCCGGCCTTCGCGTCGCGGCCGATCAGCACGCGGCGCTTGTTCTTGCGCACGCCGGCGAGGATCGTGCGCGCGGCGTCGTCGGCGGTCGTGATGAAGAACTTCTCGAACGTGTCGCGGCCTTGCTGCTCGCTCGCGACCATGAAGCCGACCATGTTCTTCGACACGCGGCTCGCCTGCGCGATGTTCGTGCGGATGCCGCCCGGATGCACGCAGGTCGCCGACACGCCGCACTTCATCATGTCGAGTTCCTGGCGCAGCGATTCGGTGAAGCCGCGCACCGCGAACTTCGTCGCGTTGTAGCCGCTCATGCCCGGCTGCGCGAAGATCCCGAACAGGCTCGACGTGTTGATCACGTGGCCGTCGCCCGATGCCTTCAGGTGCGGCAGGAATGCCTTCGTGCCGTGCACGACGCCCCAGAAATTGATGTTCACGATCCACTCGAGATCGCTGTATTCCATGCCCTCGATCGTGCTCGACAGCGCGACGCCCGCGTTGTTGAAGATCAGGTTGACCTTGCCATGTTCCTTCGCGGTGTCGTCGGCCCACGCGAACATCGCGTCGCGTTCGCCGACGTCCAGCACGCGCGTCGATACGCGCACGTTCGGCGCGATCGCGCGGACGATCCGTTCGGTTTCGGCGAGGCCGACGCCGTTCTTGTCGGCGAGCGACACGTGGCAGCCGGCCTGCGCGAGCTGGACCGCGAGCGCGCGGCCCATGCCCGAACCGGCACCCGTGATCGCGGCGACCTTGTTGGCGAAATCTCTCATGTCGGTGACTCCTTGTCTGGCTCAGGCCGCTTCGGCGGACGTGGAAGCGGCGGGCGCGGCGGCGGGCCGCGCGGCCGTGTCGTGTTGCGGTGCGCGATACGCGTGGTAATCGGCGATCGAGAAGTGCGCGGTCGCCTGGCGGAAGCGCCACGTGAAACCCGGCCACAGCGTCGTGTTCTTGCCGGTGCGCGGATCGAGATACCAGCTCTTGCAGCCGCCCGTCGACCAGATCGCCTTCTTCAGCTTGCCCTGCAGGTCGCTGTTGAACTGCGCCTCGACGAGCGGGCGCACCTCGATCGCCTCGGCGCGCTCGCGGCGCATCGCCTGCAGCGCGCCGAGGATGTATTCGATCTGCGACTCGATCATGAACACCATCGAGTTGTGGCCGAGGCCGGTGTTCGGGCCGACGATCATGAAGAAGTTCGGGTAGCCGGGCAGCGTCGAGCCGAGATACGCATGCGCGCCGTCGCGCCATGCGTCGACGATGTCGAGCCCGCCGCGGCCGATGATCGCGCCGCGCGGATACGGATCGGCGACCTGGAAGCCGGTGCCGTAGATCAGGCAGTCGACTTCATGGCGGCGGCCGTCGGTCGTCACGACCGCGTCGGCTTCGATGTGGTCGATGCCGGTGGTTATCACGTCGACGTTCTTGCGCGACAGCGCCGGGTAGTAGTCGTTCGAGATCAGCACGCGCTTGCAGCCGAGCGTGTAGTTCGGCGTGACGGTCTTGCGCAGCTCGGGATCGGGGATCTGCTTGCGGATATGGCGCAGCGCGAGCTTCTGCACGTTCTTCATCAGCGACGGATGGATCGCGAAGCCGAGCACGCGCGATTCGAGCATCCAGTAGATGCCGCTGCGCACGGCCTTCTGCGTGAACGGCAGCGTGCGGAACAGCCATTTCTCGAAGCGGGTGAGGTTGCGGTCGGGCTTCGGCATGATCCACGGCGGCGTGCGCTGGAACAGCGCGAGCGTCTTCACGCGCGGCGCGATCTGCGGCACGAACTGGATCGCGCTCGCGCCGGTGCCGATCACCGCGACGCGCTTGCCTTCGAGCGCGTAGTCGTGATCCCACTGCTGCGAATGGAATGCGCGGCCCTGGAAATGCTCGACGCCGGGAATCGCCGGCAGCGCGGCGCGCGACAGGCCGCCCATCCCCGAGATCAGCACGCGCGCGGACAGCCGCTTGCCGTTCGCGAACGTGAGGCGCCAGCGTTGCGCGGCCTCGTCGTATTCGGCGCGCTGCAGCTCGTGGTTCATGCGCAGGTGCGGGCCGACGCCGAAACGCTGCACGCAGTCTTCGAGATACGCGCGGATCTCCGGCTGCGGCGCGAACATGCGCGTCCAGCGCGGGTTCGGCGCGAACGAGAACGAATAGACGTGCGATTGCACGTCGCATGCACACCCGGGGTAATGATTGTCGCGCCACGTGCCGCCGACCGACGCGGCCTTCTCGAGGACGACGAAGTCGGTCACGCCTGTTTGCCGCAGGCGGATCGCCATCCCGAGGCCGGCGAAGCCGGTGCCGATGATGGCGATGTCGATGGTTTCGTCCTGGCCGTCGTGGCCGGGTGGACCGAAAGGCAACGTGCGAGCATTCATCCGGGTGTCTCCGATTTGGCTCATTTTTTAATGTTACATTGTTTGATGTAACGATAGTGGGTGAACCCGGAAACCGCAAGAGGCTAGAAGCGGCGCTCTAAGGGCCGGAAGCCAGGCGGGAAAAGGCTGGGCGGGGTTTGGAACGGTTCGTTTTCCGCGCCGCGGGATCGGCGGAAAGGGCCGTCGACAGGACGAGACCGGCGATGGACGAGACCGCCGGCGCGCGGCGGCCTGTTTGAAACGGTATCAGGGACGGATCGGGCGGGCGGTCGTCTCATGGAAAACCCCGGCCACGATCGTGACCTGCGCGAGCGCGTAGAGGCCCCAGATCAGGTAGTCGATACCCGGAAAACCGCCGAGGAACCGGCCGACGCCGATCAGCGTATCGGAGCCGACGAAGATCAGGCTGCCGATCGCGACGAGCGCGCCGTGCGTGCGGGCGGCGAGCGCGAAGCTCGCCATCACGCACAGCACCAGCATGTAGACGGCCACCGGCGCGAGCAGCGCGCCGAGATGCGGGAAGAACGCCGCGTAGAACGCCGGCGCGGCGATCCACAGGCCGATCAGCGCGACGATGCGCCAGCCGTGCGGCCGCGCGCGCCAGCGAAAGAAGATCGCGCAGTAGCACACGTGCGTGAGCAGGAAGGACCCGAGGCCGAGGACGAACGACAGCGGCCAGTCGGGCAGCGCGAGCAGGACGTCGCCGAGTACGGCGGTCGCGAGCGCCGCGCACAGCCACGCGCGTTCGCGCGGCGCGCCGCAGGTGCCGCCGGCCGCGAGCAGCAGGATGCCCATCGCGGCCTTCGCGGCGGCCTGGCCCGGATAGGGCGCCGCGGCGAGCGACAGCCCGTACAGCAGCGCGGCGGCGATGGCGAGCGGCCAGAGCCGGCGGTAGGTGGCGGGAAGCGTGGCGAGCAAGGCGGGGGTCTCCGGTGTGTCGTGGTCCGCGGTGGACGGCGCGCCGTCGAGGGCGTGGCTGCCGGCCATTATCCGGAAGAACGCGCGGGCGAAAACCGGCGAATCCTTCTAGGAATCGATGGCGGCCGGCGGCGATGCCGCCGCCGGATTTCTCGGCGCGTTGCCCCGGTTGAACCGGGGCAACGACTTCAATTCGGCTTGTTATGATCGCCGCGGTATTGCCGTTGTCGTTGTCGCTGTTCCGCCCGGCCGCGCGACTGGCTGCGCAGCCGGTGCGTGCCCGATGAATCCCTGCCGTGCCCGACCCGTGCGCTCACAGGGAGCAGGGCGGCGCCGGCTTCCCACGAAAACAGGTCCGACCCATGACCGAACTTCTCCACGGCGACGGCGCGATCCGTCGCACGACGCCGTACAGCTCCTCGATCGAAAACACCTATGCGGGCGTGCTGTCGTTCATGCGCCGCAACTATTCGCGCACGCTCGACGGCGTCGACGTCGCGATTTCCGGCGTGCCGCTCGATCTCGCGACGACCTATCGGTCGGGCGCGCGGCTCGGGCCGGCCGCGATCCGCGCGGCGAGCGTGCAGTTGGCCGAGCTCAATCCGTATCCGTGGGGCTTCGATCCGTTCGACGATCTCGCGGCCGTCGACTACGGCGACTGCTGGTTCGACGCGCACAACCCGCTGTCGATCAAGCCCGCGATCGTCGAGCATGCGCGCACGATCCTGCGGTCCGGCGCGAAGATGCTGACGTTCGGCGGCGACCACTACATCACGTATCCGCTGCTGGTTGCACATGCGGAGCGCTACGGCAAACCGCTGTCGCTGATCCATTTCGACGCGCACTGCGATACGTGGGCCGACGACGAGCCGGACAGCCTCAATCACGGGACGATGTTCTACAAGGCCGTGAAGGAAGGGCTGATCGATCCGGCGACATCGGTGCAGGTCGGGATCCGTACGTGGAACGACGATTTTCTCGGGATCGAGCGGCTCGATGCCGCGTGGGTGCATGACCATGGTTCGCGTGCGGCGGTCGAGCGGATCGTCGACATCGTCGGGTCGCGGCCCGCGTATCTGACGTTCGATATCGACTGTCTCGATCCGGCGTTCGCGCCCGGGACGGGGACGCCGGTCGCGGGCGGGTTGTCGTCCGCGCAGGCGCTGGCGATCGTGCGCGGGCTGGGGGCGGTGAATCTGATTGGCGCGGATGTGGTGGAGGTCGCACCTGCGTACGATCACGCGGACATCACCGCGATCGCGGCCGCGCATGTCGCGTGCGATCTGCTGTGTCTGTGGCGGCAGAAGAAGGTGGCGGGCGCGGGGAAGTAGGAGAGCGGGGGCATGCCGCCGGCACGTCGTGTGCGCCGTCGGCATGCGCTTTCGGTCCTACAGGAACAAGCGATAGGCGAGATTGTCGCCTTCCTCGATGGACGGGTAGCCAAGCGTCGACAGGAAGTGATCGAATGCCGCGCGGTCCGCTTCCGGCACCTGGATGCCGACGAGGATCGAGCTGTAGTCCGCGCCCTGGTTGCGGTAGTGGAACAGGCTGATGTTCCAGTCCGGCGCCATCGACGACAGGAACTTCATCAGCGCGCCCGGCCGCTCGGGGAATTCGAAGCGGAACAGGCGTTCGTCGAGCGCGAGCGGCGAGCGGCCGCCGACCATGTAGCGGATGTGTTCCTTCGACAGTTCGTCGTGCGTCAGGTCGACGCTCTTGAAGCCGTGCGACTCGAAGTTCGCGGCGATCTCCGCCGATTCGCCGCGGCGCTTGATCTGCACGCCGACGAAGATGTGCGCGGATTGCGCATCGGCGATCCGGTAGTTGAACTCGGTGACGTTGCGGTCGCCGACGAGCGAACAGAAGCGCCTGAAGCTGCCGCGCTCCTCGGGGATCGTGACCGCGAACACCGCTTCGCGCGCCTCGCCGACCTCCGCGCGCTCGGCGACGAAGCGCATCCGGTCGAAGTTCATGTTCGCGCCGGAGGTGACCGCGACGAGCGTCTGGTTCTCGACGCCTTCGCGTTCCGCGTACAGCTTCGCGCCGGCCACCGCGAGCGCGCCGGACGGTTCGAGCACGCTGCGCGTGTCCTGGAACACGTCCTTGATCGCCGCGCACAGCGCGTCGGTGTTGACCGTCACGACGCCGTCGAGGAATGCGCGGCACAGCCGGAAGGTTTCCTCGCCGACGAGCTTCACCGCGGTGCCGTCGGCGAACAGGCCGACCTCGCTGAGCTCGATGCGCTCGCCGGCGTCCAGCGACTGCGCCATCGCGCACGAATCCTCGGCCTGCACGCCGATGACCTTGATCTCCGGGCGCACGGCCTTCACGTACGCGGCGACGCCGGACGCGAGCCCGCCGCCGCCGATCGGCACGAAGATCGCGTGGATCGGGCCCTGGTGCTGGCGCAGGATCTCCATCGCGATGGTGCCCTGGCCGGCGATCACGTACGGATCGTCGAACGGGTGGACGAACGTGAGATCGCGTTCCTGCTGCACCTTGACCGCGTGCGCATAGGCATCACTGTACGATTCGCCCGTCTGGATCACCTCGACGCTCGGGCCGCCGTGCGCGCGCACGGCATCGACCTTCACCTGCGGGGTCGTGACCGGCACGACGATCACGGCCTTGACGCCCATCCGGGCCGCCGAGAACGCGACGCCCTGCGCGTGGTTGCCGGCCGACGCCGTAATCACGCCGCGCGCGAGCGCGTCCGCCGGAATGTGCGCCATCTTGTTGTACGCGCCGCGCAGCTTGAACGAGAACACCGGCTGGTTGTCCTCGCGCTTCAGGTAAACGGTGTTGTGCAAGCGGGCCGACAGGTTGCGGGCCGGCTGGAGTTCGGTCTCGCGTGCGACGTCGTACACACGGGCCGTGAGAATTTTCTTGACGTAGTCGATCGGTGGTCGGGCCTGCTTGACAGGTGCGACGCAGGCGTCGGGCGAGCTGCGATACAAAGACACGGTCATTTCCTTTCGAGGGCGGGTTTGACATGCCCTGGGCGGAAATGAAAAACCCGCCTCAGGGGCGGGTTGTCGTCATTGAGCCGGATGCGCGCTAACCCACCATTCGAAGAATGGTGCGAATAATCAGCGCGATGGCGAATGCTCGGTGGCTCATGTCTTGAAGCATCAACCATTGCAGTGGCAGTTGTCAACCGTACGGAGCGAATGGGTGCCTGGGCCGATCGCCGACACTTCGCGCCGCGGTGCGCGCGTTACTTCGCCGCCAGCGCGCTCGCCACGCTTTTGTCGGTCCACGCGTTCTCTGCCACGCTCAGCTTCTGCGGAATCAGCTTCGCCGCATAAAACGCATCGGCCACCCCTTGCTGGACCGCGACGATCTTCTCGTCGACCGGCACCGCGCCGAACGGCACGCGCTTGATCCACGTCTCGACGAGCGGCAACGGCAGGCCGACCTTCGGCGCGATCAGCGCGGCGGTCTCCGACGGATGCCCATTGACCCACAGGCCCGTTTCGCGCACCTGCTTCAGGATCGCGCCGACCACGTCCGCATGCCGTTGCGCGAAATCGCGCGTCGCTTCGTAGAAGTTGTTCGCCGGCGTCAGACCCGTGTAATCGGACAGCGTGCGAATCTTCAGCGAATTCTGCGCGGCCGCGTAGTACGGATCCCAGACTGCCCATGCATCGACGTTGCCGCTCTCGAACGCGGCGCGCGCGTCGGCCGGCGGCAGGTACACCGGGCGAATTTCGTCGTAGCGCACGCCGGCCTTCTTCAGCGCCTCGAGCAACAGGTAGTTCGCGCTCGAACCCTTCTGCAGCGCAACCTTCTTGCCGCGCAGGTCGCCGAGCGAACGGATCGGCGAATCGGCCTTCACGAATACCGCCTCGTTGTGCGGCGACGGCGGCTCCGCGCCGACGTACACGAAGCGCACGCCGGCCGCCTGCGCGAACACGGGCGGCGGCGCGCCGGTGTAGCCGAAATCGATGCTGTTCGCATTCAGCGCCTCGAGCAGTTGCGGGCCGGCCGGGAATTCGAACCATTGAACGTCGTAGCCGAGCGGCTTGAGGCGCGATTCGAGCGCGCCCTGCGCCTTGACGACCGACAACAGGCCGGCCTTCTGATAGCCGATGCGCACGACCTTGTCGGCGGCGCCTTGGGCGAAGCTGGACGTCGCGGCAAGCGCGACGAGTGTGACGGCGGCGGTGCGGGTGATCCAGCGGGTGAAACGAATCATCGAACGGACTCCATGCGAAACGTCTTCGGGGAGCGGCCGGTGCCGCTCGGTTGGAAGAATCGTCGCATGGGCGTTCGTGCCCGCAAACGAAGCATTGCCGATATGAATATGACGGCGGCGGTCCTATGCTTTGTCGCCGTCGCGTGCGGGATCGGATGTATCCGGCGCGCCGGACTGCCGCGCGGCTTCGTCGCTGAGCTTCTTGTCGAGGATCGTCGCGACGCGGCCGCCGAGATACGCGCCCGCCGCGGTTTCGAGCGCGCGGTTCGTCTCGCCTTCGACGAACACGGCCGCGAGCGGGCGCAGGCGCCAGATCGCGTCGACGAGTTCGGGCACGTCGGTGGCCGGCGGCAGCGTGCCGGCGTCGTAGCGGTCGAGCCGCTTCACGACGAGATCGACGAGCAGCCGCGCGATCGCGTCGAAGTGCGGCCGGGCGAGACTGATCACGTCGAGCAGCTCGCGCGGCGGAATGCCTTCCTTCGTCATCGCGGCCGCCGCCTCGAGCAGCGCGGGGCTCTTCGCGACGAACGACAGGCCGCGCCGTTCGAGCAGCCCGAGCTCGGTCACGCGCGACAGCTGCGTGGTCGCCTGCGGGCCGAACATCTGCGCGAGCGCGGCGAGCGAATAGGTCTTCGGCAACTCGTGCGACCAGCGGCCGCCGATCGCGTTTTCGAGGCCGAGGATCGAGCGCAGGTCGTGGCCCTCGTCGATCGCCTTGATCAGGTCCTGGATGTTCGACAGCGTGTAGCCGCGCGCGAGCAAATGGTTGATCAGCTTCAGGCGCGCGACGTGCGTATCGTCGTAGATGCCGACGCGCCCGCGTTTCTCCGGCGGCGCGAGCAAGCCGCGATCCTGGTACGCGCGGACGTTGCGCACGGTGGTGTCGGACACGCGCGCGAGTTCGTCGACCGTGTACTCGTTGCGGGAATCCGGCGCAGCCTCGTCGGGCGTGGAATGAGTCTGTTTTGACATGCGGGCATTCTAGCGCGACGCGGCGGGTCAGGGCGAGGCGGGGAGCGTGTGCGCGCCGCCGCCGAGCGGCCGTTGCAGCAGCGCCGTGTCGATCCAGCGGCCGTGCTTGAAACCGACCGCTTTCAGCACGCCGGCCGGTTCGAAGCCGAATGCGTGGTGCAGCGAGGTCGAGCCGCCGGTGCCGCCGTCGGCGATCACCGCGATCATCTGCCGCCACGGGCCTTGCTCGCAGCGCGCGATCAGCGCCGCGAGCAACGCGCGGCCGATCCCGCGCCCGCGCTGCGCATCGTCGATGTAGATCGAATCCTCGATCGCGAAGCGGTACGCGCTGCGCGTGCGGTACGGCGTGGCATACGCGTAGCCGGCCACGCGGCCGTCGCATTCCGCGACGAGATACGGCAGTCCTTGGCGCAGCACCGCGTCGCGACGCGCGCGCAGTTCGGCGACGTCGGGCGGCGTTTCCTCGAACGACGCGACGCTGTGGTGCACGTGGTGCGCATAGATCGCGTGGATCGCATCGAGGTCGGTGTCGACGGCGTCGCGAACGACGCAGGCAGGAGCAGTGGACATGGCGGAGGCGGCGGAGAAATGAAAACGTTACTATGCCGCTCGCCGTGCGGCTTGGCAAAGCTGTCGGGCAAATTACGGTGTCGGCTGTCTACAGCCGTCCGTCCGCCGCGTGAATCGCATCGGCGATCGCTTCGGCGACGCGCTGCACGCGCGGCGACCGGCGCACGTCCGGATGAACGACGAGCCAGATCTCACGCTCGATGTCGCAACGCGGGGCGTCGGTCAGCTCGACGAGCGGCGCAGCGACGCGGGCGGCCGGATCGTCGACGAGAAACCTCGGCAGCAGCGCGACGCCGGCCCCGGCGGCGCACGCGCGATGCTGCGCGGCGAGGTCGTTGGCGATGAACGCGAAACGGCGCCCGGCCGCGAAGCGTTCGAGCCATTGCTGCTGCGGCGTTTGCGCGAGCGCGTCGTCGTAGCCGACGAACGGCCAGGTGTCGGGCGGCGCGTCGGCCCATTCCGGCGCCGCGCACAGCGCGAAACGCATCGTGCCGAGCCGGCGCGCGGCGAGTCCCGGCTCGCTCGGCCGCGACAGCCGCACCGCGAGATCGGCCTCGCGCGCATACAGGTTCGCCGCATGCATCTCGCCCAGCAGGTCGATCCGCAGTGCCGGCCACGCACGCTGTGCCCGGGCCAGGCGCGGCGCGAGGAAATGGCTGGCGAACACGGGCGACGCCGACACGCGCACTACACCGTCGAGCGCCGCGGCCCCTTGCGCGGCGCGCGCGAACGCATGTGCGTCGGCTTCGAGGCGCGCGGCGTGTTCGGCGAGGTGCAGCCCTTCGTCGGTCGGCGGCCAGCCGCGCGGCAGCCGGTCGAACAGCCGGATCCCGAGCGCCGACTCCAGCGCGTCGATGCGCCGCGCGACCGTCGAGTGCTGGACCTGCAGCGCCCGCGCGGCGGCCGACAGGCTGCCGCCGCGCATCACCGCGAGGAAGTAGCGGACGTCGTCCCAGCTCATCGGCAGCGCGGATGCCGGGGCGGAATCCGGATCGGTCGAATTTTGCACAGTAAATGGGCGATTAACGTGAATTCCGCTCGATTATGCACGATGGGATGATCGCATCACATCATTCGAAAGCGAGGAACGTCATGACCCAGACTACCCATGCCATCCGGATCGGGATCGACCGTTACGGCGACGCCGGCGTACTGCGCCGCGTCGATGCGCCCGTCGCGCCGCCCGGCGCCGGCGAAGTGCGGATTCGCCAGACCGCGATCGGCGTGAACTTCGTCGACATCTATTTCAGGACGGGGGCGCACGCATTGCCCGCGCTGCCGGACGCCCTCGGTGTCGAAGCGGCCGGTGTGATCGACGCGGTCGGGCCGGGCGTGACCGATCTCGTGCCCGGCCAGCGCGTCGCGTACGCGGGGATGCCGACCGGCAGCTATGCGAACCTGCGCACGATGCCGGCCGGCCGCGTACTGCCGATTCCCGACAACCTGAGCGACGCAGCCGCCGCTGCCGGACTGCTGAAGGGAATCACCGTCTACATGCTGATGCATCGCGTCCGCCAGGTCGGCGCCGGCGACACGGTGCTCGTGCATGCGGCGGCCGGCGGCGTCGGGCTGCTGGCGACGCAGTGGGCGCGCGCGCTCGGCGCGCGGGTGATCGGCACGGTCGGGTCGGCCGCGAAGGCCGCGCTCGTGCGTACGCACGGCGCCGACGCGGTGGTCGATTATCGCGAGGAGGACTTCGTCGCGGCGGCGCGTGCGTTCGGCGGTGGCGCGGGGGTCGATTACGCGATCGACGGAATCGGTGGAGACGTGCTGACGCGCACGCTCGGCGCGGTCCGTCCGTTCGGGATGGTCGCGAGCATCGGGCAGGTGGCCGCGATCGGCACGCGGCAGACGTTCGATCTCGATGAACTGGGCCCGGCCCGTTCGATCGCGCTCGCGCGGCCGAGCGTGCTCGGCTTCATCGCGCGCGACGTCGACGGATATCGGGACGCCGCGCGCGCGACGCTCGACCGGCTGGCCGGCGGCATGCATGTCGAGATCGGCGCGCGGCTGCCGCTCGAACAGGCGGCCGACGCGCACCGGCTGCTGGAGTCGCGCGCGACGACGGGCGGTGTTGTGCTGCTGCCATGACGGCGGTCGCGCGCCGATCGCGAGGCGGCCCGCCGGTCGCGTCGTGATTCGCCGAACGCTCAGTGGTGCTTGCGCAGCGGCGCATCCTCGACGAACCACGCGAGCACGAACGCGATCGCGATCACCGTCGCAGCCGACAGATACACGACATGCAGCGACCCGGCGAACGCGTGCAGATACGCATCGCGCACCGCGTCGGGCAACTGGTGCACGGCGGCCGGGCCGAGCGCGGACGGCAACGCCGTGCCGGCCGGCAGCGCGTGCATCATCCGCGACTGCAGCCCGTGCGAGAACAGCGCGCCGAACGCGGCGACACCGAGCGAGCCGCCGATCGAGCGGAACAGCGTCGCGCCCGACGTCGCGACGCCCATGTGCCGGAATTCGACCGTGTTCTGCACGGCGAGCGTGAGCACGGGCATCACCATGCCGAGCCCGATCCCGAGCAGCGCCATGTACGCATACATCGTGTGCAGCGGCGTGTCGAGCGTGAGCGTCGCCAGCAGCGCCATCGCGACGCCGCCGATCAGCGTCCCCGCGATCGGGAACATCCGGTACGAACCGAGCCGCGAGATCAGCCGGCCGCTGACGATCGACGTCACGAGCATTCCGCCCATCATCGGCAGCAACTGCAGGCCGGCCTGCGACGGCGTCGAGCCTTTCACGACCTGCAGGTAGAGCGGGATGAACGTGACCGAGCCGAACAGCGCGACACCGACCACGAAGCCGATCAGGCTGACCAGCACGAAGGTGCGATGGCGAAACAGTTCGAGCGGCATGATCGGCTCGGCCGCGAGGCGCTCTTCGTAGACGAAGCCGCCGATCGCGACGACGCCGAGCACGAGCGTCATCCACAGTTGCGGCGACGTCCACGGCAGCAGCGAGCCGCCTTCGCTCGTGAACAGGATCACGCAGGTGAGGGCGGTCGCGAGGAACGCGGCGCCCATGTAGTCGATCCGGTGCTTCACGTGCGCGGTGTGCGGCCGGAACGCCACGCCGATCACCGCGAGCGCGAGCAAGCCGAGCGGCAGGTTGATCGTGAAGATCCAGCGCCACGACAGGTGCTCGACCAGGAAGCCGCCGAGCAGCGGGCCGACGATCGTCGCGAGGCCGTAGACGCCGCCGAACATCCCCTGGTAACGCGCGCGGCGATCCGGCGGGACCAGATCGCCGATCGCGGCCATCGTGACGACCATCAGGCCGCCGCCGCCGAGTCCTTGCAGCGCGCGCAGCACGATCAGCTGCGTCATGTCCTGCGCGACGCCGCACAGCGCGGAGCCCGCGAGAAACAGCACGATCGCGGCCTGCAGCACGATCTTGCGGCCGTACAGGTCGCCGAGCTTGCCGTACAGCGGCAGCACGACGGTGGACGACAGCAGGTACGCGGTGACGACCCACGACAGCTGGTCGAGCCCGCCGAGCTCGCCGACGATCGTCGGCAGCGCGGTCGACACGATCGTCTGGTCGAGCGCGGACAGCAGCATGACCAGCAGCAGCGCGGCGACGATCAGGCCGGTCGGCGCGTCGCGGCGCGCCGTTTCGACGGCCGGAGGAGTGAGGAGGGTGTCGCTTGTCATCGATATGTCTGCCATGGCAGGGAATTGAATCGAAATATAGCCATGGATGATTGCCTGGTCAATTTCTGCCCAGCCTTGATATGTTGCAGGCGTAACAGGAGATTGCCGGCACGAAAAATTGACCGGGATCAGACGAGAAACGGGGGCGGACTCAAGTTTTTTGCAGGCAAACCGTAATACAGAGTGCCGCGGACCGATTGCCGCGGCACTTTTCACCGCTCACGTGCCGTCATGAACCTGAACGCCCTGTTTTCCCGTTTCTCGATCCGTACGCGGATCTTCTCCACGCTCGGCCTCGTTGCCCTGCTGCTCGTCGTCTCGGGGCTGATCGGCCTCGCCGGCATGCAGAGCTCGAACCGCGCGCTCGACGAGGCCTACACGCAGCAACTGGCTGCGAAGACCGCGCTGTCCGCGGCGAGCCTGAACCTGACGATCGTGCGCACGACGCTCGATCGCGCGCTGCTGCATCCGGAAGCGCCGGACGTGCCGGATCTCGTCAAGAAGGCCGAGAACTATCTCGCGAAGGCCGACGCGGCCTGGCGCAACTACGCGGCGATGCCGCACGACGGCGACGAAGGCCCGCTTGCGAGCCGCCTCGACGCCGCGCGCCAGGCGCTGATCGGGCAGGCACTGAAGCCGCTGATCGATGCGATCCGCGAAGGCCGGCGCGACGAGGCCGACCGGCTGCTGATGTCGGTTGCGCCGCCGCTGTCGGTCGCGCTCACGCAGGCGACCGATGCGCTCGACGCATACCAGGTCGCGCGCGGCAAGGACGTGTACGACACCGCGCAGACCTATTACGGCTGGATGCGCATGGGCGCGATCGCGGGCATCGCGTTCGGCCTGGCCGCGTGCCTCGGCTGCGCGATCGGCCTGCATTTCGCGATCACGCAGCCGGTGAACCGGCTGCTGTCGCATTTCCGCCGCCTGTCGGAGGGCGACCTGACGTCGGAAGTGCGCTGGTCGTCGCACGACGAAATGGCCGAGCTGGTGAAGGGCGTGACGGGCATGCAGCGCAGCCTCGCGGATACGGTGCGCCAGGTCAGCCAGGGTTCCGAAGCGATCTCGACGGCGACGCACCAGATCGCGGCCGGCAACACCGACCTGTCGCAGCGCACCGAGGAGCAGGCATCGGCGCTGCAGGAGACGGCCGCGAGCATGGAGCAGCTGACGGCGACCGTGAAGCAGAACGCCGACCACGCGCTCGAGGCGCAGGCCTGCGCGGACAGTGCGAGCGAGATCGCGACGCGCGGCGCGACCGTGGTGGGCGAGGTGATCGGCACGATGAACGAGATCGACCAGAGCTCGCAGAAGGTTGCCGACATCATCGGCACGATCGAGGGCATCGCGTTCCAGACCAACATTCTTGCGCTGAATGCGGCGGTCGAAGCCGCGCGCGCCGGCGAGCAGGGCCGCGGTTTTGCGGTGGTCGCGGGCGAGGTGCGCACGCTCGCGCAGCGCTCGGCGTCCGCGGCGAAGGAAATCCGCACGCTGATCGGCGAATCGGTCGAACGCGTCGCGACCGGCTCGCGGCTCGTCGGCATGGCCGGCACGACGATGCAGGACATCCAGCAGGCGATCGGGCGCGTGACGGGCATCATGACGGAGATCGCGGCCGCATCGGGCGAGCAGCGCGACGGGATCGAGCAGGTGAACCGCGCGGTGTCGCAGATGGATCAGGTGTCGCAGCAGAACGCCGCGCTCGTCGAGCAGGCTGCGGCCGCCGCGGCGTCGCTCGAGGAGCAGGCCGACGGGTTGCGTCGCGCGGTGGGAGCGTTCCGGGTGGCTTGAGGGCCCGTCGAGAAGTGAAGCCCCGGTAACGGGGCTTTATTCTTTTATAAATCGCGATTTTCTGGCGTGCCTTTAAAACAGGGGCAATCTGGCGCGAAGCCAATCCCACCTGGATGGCGGAATCGTCAGATGTTTTTCGTAACGCGATTTGCCGGTCAAATCGATGTAGCGAACCAGGTTGCCCTCGTAATCCAGGGGCGGGTGGAAGACGTTTCCGTGATGCCAGTTGACGGAGAAATATCGTCGAGCGAGAAGCTCGCCGTCTTCGCTGAATACTCTTAGCTCTATATTGTCGTTCGCTGCGTCCTGGTCGTTTCCGCCGGTGCCGCACATCTTGAATCGGTACGGAACGCCATTCATGTTCTTTACGCCGCCGTCCAGTGTCTCCGGATGGTCGTAGAAATCGCATCGCCCGTAGGTGGGGCGACTGAAATGAATGATCAAGCCTGCGGCTATGTAAATGCTAAAGGCTAGGCCAATGTATCTGATGGCTCTATTCTGCATATTTCGCCAAGATTGAGATCGATTGGTTTTTTTCAACTTCAAATAAACTGGGTTTGAATATATCACGAAGTCTCTGCCTCGGTGATGTTTCTCACGCCAGCGGATGTAGTCTGCATTGTGGATTGGAAAGTAAACATCGGAATTTCTGAATTTTCCGATCCAACCCCTTCGCGTGTCTACAGGTTTGTTGATGTTTCTCGACCAAATGCCGATGTCGGAATCTCGTTTTGGAGAGCTTGATCCAGTGAGAATCGATCCGGGGGCAATGATGACTCCGTGCTTGTTCCAGTGCCCTAAGTATTGCTTTCCGTTGAATGAATAGTTGTCTTTCACATATGCATAGATGTGGGTGATTTTTCCGGCGATGTCAAGGCAGTAATAATTTCCCGATTTCTCGTATTTGAAATATTTTTCGCTTGAAATTTCAACTTTTCCGATGGCGACATAAATATTGAAGTTCGCCAGCGCTCCTGTGAGATCGGTTGGGGCGAGATTTTCCAGGGTGTCCCAGTTGTCTATTGGCGCCAGCTGAAATTGCCAATCGTTGTGAAATTTCTGTAAATTGGATGTAAATGGAGTGGTACTGAAGTCGGACGTTGGATTTCTTTCGAAAAAGAGTTTCTTGAGGAAGGATTTTGTGATGTCTGATGCCGTCCGGATGGATCGCTCGCTATAGATGTCGCTTGCCAGAAGTTTTTCGTATTTTCTTTTGACACTTCCGAATTTCAATGCCCAGTCGAGAGTAACGACATTGTCGTTCAGCGGCTGGGTTGATGTCGGGTCATCGTTGTAAATATGCGCATCACCCGCAAACCAGATTCGCGCAAGTTTGGCTGAAACCTTCCAGCCCAAATTGTCCATCGCGATTGGTACGTCCTGGAGATCGAAAGGCGGCGGGTTTTCGCAAGCGTCCGATTCCGCCTGTCTCGGCGATCCTTGGGTTGTTGGTTGATCGGCTTGCGGCGGCGATTGGGGGGCCGCAGAGGGCTTGGGAGCAGTCGAGGGCCTGGAAATCGGCCTGGGAGGCGGTGGCGGCTTTCCCCCCGGTGCGAGCCGGTCGAGCGAGACACCCCTTTGGGTATCAAGCGGAATACACCCTTGGGAACCCTTGTATTCCTTCAGCTCCGATCCGAACCATCCCTTTTTCGGCTTGTAGTAAGCCACCTTTTTTACGTCGGCCATGGACTATCCCGTTTGCAACGAATAGCCGGGCATCGTAAAAGCCGGCGGCAAGCGGATAAACCATCAGCAGTGGCCGAAACAGGGCGAAACGCGGGGGGGCAAGAGGGCGAAGCAGGAAGAAATGTGCCCGATTGTGTCGGCGACCGTCATGTCGGAGATCGTCCCCAAGCCGGGCGCGCCGTCCCGCCGCGTTATCCCGCCGCGAGTTGCGCGGCCGCGCGCGACGACGCGACGATCAGCAGCTTCATCGTCGCCCGCGTCGCGCCGACGAACAGCTTGCGCGCGGCACGCGCGTCGAGCGTGTCGAAGTCGACCTCGGTGAGGATCACGCACGGCGCCGACTGGCCCTTGAAGCGATAGATCGAATCGAGCAGCACGTCGCCTTCGCGATATTCGGGGTTGCCGAACAGGTCGTACTTGCCGGTGAAGCTCTTGATCCGGTGCGGGCCGAGCTGGTCGAGCGGCGCGAGCACCGAGCCTTCGCGGCCGCGATACGACAGTACCGCGATGTCCTGCTTGCGGAAGCCGAGCGACAGCGCCTGCGTGACCGCACGCTTGGTCGCGTCGATACAGGCTTCCGCCACTGCGTCGGCCGACGCGCCTGGTTCCCCGTATGCCGATACCGACGGATCCGAACCGTCGAACGGGCTGCCCGAGCGCAGCTCGGCCGCGAGCGGCTCGACGCGGCCGACGACGTCGCGCACGAATTCGAGCAGGTCGCGCGGGCTGCGGTAGTTCGTCAGCGCCTTCAGCGTGACCCAGCCGGGCAGTGCGACGGGCTCGCGCATGTACAGATTCTGCAGCGGATCCTCCAGCCACCACCATGCGCCGTCCGGCGCCAGCAAGCGCTCCAGTGCGGCCGCCCACGGCGCGTGGAAATCCTGTCCTTCGTCGACGACCAGCACGTCGAAGCGCCAACGCTCGGGAATCGGCGCTTCCGCGAAACGCGCTTCGAGCCGCTCGAATTCGCCGGGCGCCTGGAAGTCGGGCGTATAACCGCCGTCGCGCGCGACCCAGTCGCACAGCTGGTGGTAGTTCGCGATCTTCGCGCCGGGCGGCGCGATGCGCGCGATGTAGTCGGCGAGCGGCCGGTTGAAGCACACGTACAGCACGCGCTTGCCGGCCGCGACGGCGTCGCGCATCGCCTGCACCGCGAGCTGCGTCTTGCCCGAGCCGGCCGTACCGGTGACGCGCAGCCGGAACGGCGCGAATTCGAGCTGGCGCGCCCACGCGGCGAGCCCGCCCGACAGCCGCGTGACGAGCGTGCCGGCCTGCCCGACGAGCGCGCTCGTGTCGGGCGTGAGCGCGAGCTCGTCCGCGAGGAAATGGTGGAGTTTCGGCGCGTTCGGAAAGGGCTCGTCGTCCTCGGGCAGGATCTGCAGGATCACGTGCGCGAGCTGGGCCTTGCGCGATGCGTCGACGATACGGTCGGCCGGGACGCCCGCGATCGACGCGTCGCGGATCGAGTAGTTGGGGCAGTACAGCAGCGCCTCGACGCCGTAGACGCCCGCGCCGAGCGCGGCCGTCAGGCGCCGGTGCAGCGTCTCCTGCGTGCGCGCAAGCTGGATCGGGACATTGCGCTCTTTCTGCAGGTAGACCTTCACGAGCCCCTTGGGCGTTTCGCGCAGGAAGCCGGCCTTCTGCTCGATCAGCAGCACGCGGCCGGCCGGGCTCACGACGACGAACGCCGCTTCGCCGAATACCGAGAACGCCTGGTCGGCGCGCGTCCAGTGGACGCCGTGATACACGGTGTAGCTGTCGGGCAGCGCGTGTTCGAGGGCGGCGAGCGTTTCGCGCTCGCGTTCGGCCGCGCCGGTCGCGGCGAGGCTTTTCCAGTCGTCGGGGATGAGGCGGGCCATGGCGTGGGCGGCGGATGCCGGCGTGGGCGTGAACAGGTGCGGCTATTGTACTGATGAACCTGTTCATGCCCGCGGCGCCGCGCGTGCGTTGGCCGCTCGAAGGGCGGCCGGGCGGAGGTTATCCGCGCGCGAGCCGTTTCGCGAGATCGGCGCTGAGAATCGCCATGCGCGCGGGTTTTTCGTAGCAGACGACGTCGAACGCGCGGATCACTTCGCTGATGTCGGCCTCGCTCGCGCGGCCGGTGAGCAGGTCGCCCGTCAGCACGAAAATCGGCGCGCCCGGGTTGTCGGACGTGCGCACGGCCTTGATCGCGGTGGCGGCCGTGCTGTCGTCGAACAGCCATTCGGTCAGCACGGCGTCGAACGCCTGGCCCTGCAGCGCGTCGACGAACGGCGCGAGGCCGTCGAACGAGGCCGTCGAGAAACCCTGTCGTTCGAGGTAGCGGCATAGCTCGGTCGCGCTCACGCGGTCGGGGTCGATCACCGCGACGACGAGCTTGTCGCTCTCCGCGCGGCGCGGATAGATTTCGATCTTGTGCACGTCGTACGCGTTTTGATACAGCACGCCGGTGTGGCGCAGCACGCGCCAGCGGCCGTTCTGCTCGTACGCGACGAACTCGGGGCGCGCACCGGCCTCGAGCGGCGCGCCGATCCATGCGGTGCACGGAATCTCGGCGACGCCCGCATACAGGACGGCCTCCTGCGAATAGGCGCCGACCATGCCGGGGTCGAGCGTTTGCGCGCCGAACAGCTGCGCGGCGGGTTCGCCGTACGCTTCGGCGACTTTCTTGATCTGCGCGAGCGTCCAGGGGCTGCTGCCGCGCAGTTTGCGATGGCCTTGCGAGAAACTCAGGTCGAGGATGCGGCACAGCTCGGTGGTCTGCTGGCGCTTGCCGATGCCGTTGCGGGTCATCAGCTCGCGCACGCGCTCGGCAACCGCGAGGGAATCCGTGGTGATTGCTTCAGTGGTCATGCTACGGGAACGGATCGTGACGTTCAGAACGACGCCTTGCGGCAGTCTCGACGGACAGTCTTCATGACGTCCAATGGCGAGCCGACCGGCCACGCGCGGAAAAGATAACTTTACCGCAAAATGGTCGTCATTCAGTGTCGCGTAAGGTGCGTTTGTGTGAAAGGTGTGTCACGACGTTACCGCCGCGCCCCCTCATCTCGTATGGATTAACGCTTGACAGGAAGCAATGACGACAACCTATCCGCTGCACGATGCCCTGACCCGCGCCGAAACGGCGTTTCCGGCCGAAGCCGACGTCGTGATCGCCGGCGCCGGCATCATGGGCTGCGCCGCCGCGTATTACCTGAGCCTGCGCGGGTTGAAGGCCGTCGTGCTCGACAAGTCGCGCATCGCCGGGCAGCAGTCGACACGCGCCTGGGGCTTCGTGCGGCAGCAGGGCCGCGAGTCGGCCGAGGTGCCGCTGATGATGGCCGCCATGCGAATCTGGGAAGGGTTAGAGGAAACCCTCGGTTTCGATCTCGAATGGCGGCAGGGCGGCTGTCTTTATATTGCGGACAACGAAGCGGACTGGTCGTCGTTCAACGCGTGGCTCGCCATTGCGCGTGAGCACGGGCTCGACACGCGCACGCTCACCCGCGCGCAGATCGACGAACGCGTCAGCGGCCTTTCGCCGCAGGCGCGTACGCTCGGCGGGTTGTATACCGCGACCGACGGGCAGGCCGAGCCGCGTCGCGTGGCCGCCGCGTTCGCCGCGCGCGCCACGGAGGGCGGGGCGCGTTTCTTCGAAGGCTGCGGCGTGACGGCGATCGAGACGGCCGGCGGCGCGGTCGTCGGCGTCGCGACCGAACGCGGCACGATCCGCACGCGGCGCGTGATCTGCGCGGCTGGCGCGACCAGCTTCCGGCTGCTCGACGGCGTCGGCATCCGGCTGCCGCAGCAGGCCGTGCGCGGCACCTGCATGCGCACCAACGTGGTGCCGTCGGTATCGGCGGCGACGGTGTGGGGGCATGGCCTCGGCATCCGGCAGCGCAAGAACGGCGCGATCAACCTCGCCGACGACATGCAGGTCGACGTGGACCTGACGCTCGGCCATTTGCGCGGGTTGAGCCTGTTCTGGCCGGAGTTCTGGTCGCAGCGCGACAAATTCCGGTTGCACGTGAATGCGGCGGCGTGGCGCGATGGGCTTGCACGCATCAACGGCGCGGCCGGGCCGATCGAGCCGCGCGATCCGCAGCCGCAGCCGAACCGCGCGCATGCGCCGCGCGCGCTCGCGAAGCTCAAGGCGATCTTCCCCGCGTTGAAGGATGCGCAGATCGTCGAGGCGTGGGCCGGCCTGATCGACGTGCTGCCCGACGGCATCCCGGTGATCGACGCGCCGGGCACGCCCGCGGGGCTCGCGATCGCAACGGGGTTCTGCGGGCACGGTTTCGCGATGGGGCCGATCGTCGGCCGGCTGCTCGCCGAATGGATCGACACGGGCGCGCCGTCGCTTGACCTGTCGGCGTTTCGCGCGCAGCGCTTCGTCGACGGCACGATGGTGCGGCCGCGCAGCATGCTGTGACGGCCGGGTGCGCGCGTTCCCGTCGTAGAATCGAGCCCGCATCCTTCAGGAGAATCCCCGTTGGCAACGCCCTCCGATCAGCGCCGCTCGTTGCGCATGCGCCTGCGTCGCGCCCGCAACCCGTGGCAGGCGCCGCGTGCGCGCACGCTGTTCACGCGTCCCGCGACGTCGCCGCGGCGCACGCTGCTGTTCCGCATCGGCGCGGTCGCGCTGCTGTGCACGCTCGCGTTCGTCGTGCTGTACCTCGATCGCGACGGCTTGCGCGATTCGACCAAGAGCACACCGATGACCGTCGCCGATCTCGTGTACTTCACGATGGTGACGGTGGCGACGGTCGGCTACGGCGACATCGTGCCCGTCACCGAGCGGGCGCGCCTGCTCGATGCGTTCTTCATCGTGCCGATCCGCATCGTCATCTGGTTCATTTTCCTGGGCACGGCCTATCAGTTCGTGATCCAGCGCGTCATCGAGGAATTCCGCATGAAACGCCTGCAAAAGCAACTGTCCGATCACATCGTCGTGTGCGGTTACGGCCTGTCGGGGTCGATCGCGGTGCGCGAGCTGCTGGAAAGCGGCGTCGATCCGGCGACGATCATCGTGATCGACTCGCAGCAGCAGGCGCTCGAGGCCGCGACGTCGCTCGGCGTGACGGGATTGCTCGGCGATCCCGCCCATGAGGATCTACTGCAGCAGGCGCAGGTGCGCGCGGCGAAGGCCGTGATCATTTCGGTGACCGACGATCCGACCGCGATCCTGCTGACGCTGTCGGTGCGCAGCATCGCGCCCGATACGAAGATCGTCGTGCGGATCCAGGAGAATCTGTATCAGCGGCAACTGCGGCAGGCCGGCGCGGACGTGATCGTGTCGTCGACGAAGATCGGCGCGCTGCTGCTCGCGGACGCGGTGCACAGCCGCTACATCGTGCCGTTCGTCAACGACATGCTGTCGACGCGCGGGCGGGCGACGCTGATCGAGCGCGAGGCGCTGCCGCACGAGATCGGCTGCATGACGAACGTCGTGCCGGGCGCGATCGTGGTCGGGCTCGACCGCTGCGGGAAGATCCAGTCGTTCTACGAGGATCCGCCGTGCCGGATCGAGGCGGGCGATACGCTGGTGGTGATTCAGTCGGCGCGGATTCCGGATCCGGATGTTTGATGATTGATTGTTACTGTAAATTCAATTAATTCAATGGGTTGTGGTTGTTTTTCAAGATGGCGTGTCGTTTTTGTCATTGTGTAGGCGTCGTGTAGGCATTCGGGAGTGACATCGGTCTACGTAGATCCTCGTGGAATCGATGCCTCCGAATCGGGTTCGACGGCCGTCAGTCCGAAGCAGCATGTTTTTCAACGATCTTGATAACTTGACCAATCCATTTACATCCGGGTTACGTCTCGATATCTGATGTGGTTAAAGCGATTGCCAACTGTATAGCCCCACCTCCCATGTAGGAGACGTTGGTACAGCCGTTGCACGATGCAAATCGATTCCCAATCGACGTTGGCAATGCTTCTGTCGCTGGCAAAGAGCTGTTGACGTGGTTAGAGCGGCACAAGATGCGAGATCTTTTGTCGCCGCCGCAGGTCATGCGCGCGCTGGGCCTGAACATGTCGCAGATGAACCTGCACTTCGACGGCTACCCCGGCGGGTGCGTGATGACCGTCGCGCTGGACGGAGACGTCAAGTACAAGCTGCTCCGGTGCGTGACGCCGGTGAGCGACGGCAAGAACGTCATGCACATGCTGATCTCGATCCGGAAGGTGGGCGGCGTCCTGCGCCGCGCGACCGACTACCTGCTGTTCGGGCTCCAGACCCGGCAGGCCTCGGGGTACGACGTCAAGATCTGGAACGAGATGAAGCCGGACGGCTGCGGTGCGTACAGCAAATACGACAAGCTCGTGCTCAAGTACCGCGCGTTCTGCCGGGGCTGGGCCGACCACGTCGGCCGGTAGCGTTGCCGCGGTGATGCCGAGGGCCGCCAGCGGCATCGATATGCCCGATACGCGATGACGAGATGGCCAGATCGCGCCCGATCGGCGATTTTATCGATCGAAGCGAATGCGGGCGTGCTCGCGCGTAGGCACGCCAGTCGCATGTACCGCGGCGTGGATAAATCGCGGTTAAAGGCAGGCTGTAAGGCAATCGAATTCGGTATTCAAAGCAATCGGTACCCATGGCAGCGCGGCGCTGCAAACGTGTGCGGCCATGGTGCGCGTCACGCCTGTTGCGACGCATCGAGGGAGTCGAATGCCATACGCAGGTCATCTTGGGCCGGGATAATCCAGGAACTCCGCCGGTGATTTCGATCTCGGTATGTGGCTCCGGTTCGATTGGGCAACGGCGTCATCCCATCTCGCCGCGAATGTCCGTCGAAATGCCTTCGTCGTCTTTACGATGTCGCATCAAAACATAAATTTATGTAAGAACATAAAATTTATCAATGGGCATGGTAATTTAAAAAAGAAGAACAAACGGGGAAATAATAAGTATGGCCAAGTCGGAAAAAGCGTCCGGGTTGATGCTTGTCGCTAGTTTCATCGGCTCTTCCGCGATCAATGGCTGCAATGCGCTGCGCTTGCAGCCATTTGCGGTGCGGGTCTTGTGTGTGCTGGCAATCACGTGCTGTTTTTTCGTCGCCTATCGAGGCGAAGTGGTGCCGTCCGGGGCGAAGGCCGAGAGCACGGATTGCTTCGAATATTGCTCGGACATACACGGCATGGGCGCACTTCAAGCCGCCCTCGTACTGGCTGCCGACAAGGCCGCCGGTTTCAGAATCTCCACGCGCTTGCAGATGCCGCGTATCACGGACGCGGGCCATCGCCGGCATGGGCGTCGGCAAACGATGAGTGCGCAAACGACCTCCGCGTCATCGTGGTTGCTGCATGCACGTGCTCCGATGGAGCGCGACGGCCGCGTGCAGATGGACGGACGTCTGTCGGCTTTCGACACCATCCGCTAGGTCTTACCTGTGCTGTGCCGGGGCGGCGTGTGCCGGCATTGCTTTACGTCCGGAACGACACGAATTGAATCACCCACCCAGAGCAAGCGCGGCCTCCGTGCTCGCCGTCCGCGGCAGCGTGGCCGCGATCTTGTGCAGCGCGGCGCTTGCGTTCGTTTCGCTGCACGTCATGGCGGCCGATACCCCGGCAGTTCCATCCTCGTCGGGCGCACTACGTGCGAACGTCGCGTTTTTCGACGGCGCGCAGCCGCCCGAGGCGTTGCTGCAAGCGTTCGACGCGGTGGTGCTCGATCCGGCCCGAGGCTTCGATCCGGCAACGCACCCGCTCGCGCACACCGTTTGGATCGCGCACGTACCGCATGACGCGTCGGGCTCGGCCCTTGGGCCGGCTGCGTTTGTCTCGCAGCGCATCGAGCCGCTGTGGGCGCGCGGTTATCGCGGCTTCCTGCTCGACACGCCGGAGGCGATCGCATCGAGTGAGGCAATTCATGCGGCCTATCCCGACGCGCGGCTGATCGTCGGCGGCCACGATGCGCTGCGTGCGGCGCAATCGCATGCGAATGCGCTTTACGCGGTACTCGGTCCGCCGCTGGTACGCGGTTTCATGGACGGCGACGATATGGGTACGGTACGCGACGTCGCCGCTGCAGACCGTGCCGCACGCGTCGACGCGGCACGGATTTTCATGCGTGAGACGCACGTGCCGGTGTTGTCGATCGAGATCTGCGAGCGCACCGACCGTGCATGTGCACGCGCGACGGCCGCGCAGGTCGTCGCGACCGGCGTGACGCCGTACGTGACGGACGCCGGCCGTGACGTCGTCGGCATCGGTGCGATCGAAGTGCTGCCTCGCAAGGTGCTGATCGTGCAGAACCGCGACGCCGATACGCCGGTGGACGAAACGCGCGGCGTGCGCGACCTCGCGATGCCGCTCAACTATCTCGGCTACGACGTCGAATACGCGGATCTCGACGCGCCGCTGCCGGCCGATATCACACCGGACCGTTACGCGGGCGTCGTCGCCTGGATCGAAGGCGCGGAGCCCGCCGACCCGGCGAGATGGCGGCGCTGGATCGATGCGCGCATCGCGGATCACGTGCCGGTCGCCTTCATGGGACAGTTCGGTTTCGACGCCGCGCAGGAAGAGGGCGCGGCACTCGACCTGCAGCCGGTGCCCGGCCCGTTCACGGCGCCGCTCAGCGTCGTGACGCGCGATCCGATGATGCACTTCGAGATCGATCCGAGGCCGGATGCGCGCGATCTCGTCGGGATGCGGGTCGGCTCGCGCAGCCGCGTGCTGTTGCGGCTCGCGGCGGCCGGCACGAACATCGACGCGGCCGCGATCACGCCGTGGGGCGGCTATACGCTGAGTCCGTACACGGTCGTTTCGCTGAACGGCATCGGGCAGACGCGTTGGGCGATCCAGCCGATCTCGTTCGTGACCGACGCGCTGCGTCTCGTGCGGATGCCGTCGCCGAGCGTCACGACGGAGAACGGCCGCCGCCTGTTCATGACGCACGTCGACGGCGACGGCTATGCGTCGCGCGCGGAATTCCCCGGTGCCGATTATTCGGGAGACGCACTCTATCGACGTATCTTCACGCGCTACAAAGTGCCGATGACGTTGTCGGTCATCGAAGGCGAAGTGGGGCCGACAGGCCTGTATCCGAAACTGTCGCCGCGCCTCGAGGCGCTCGCGCGGCAGATGTTCGCGCTGCCGTGGGTGCAGATCGGTTCGCACACCTACTCGCATCCGTTCCAGATGGCCGACCTCGATGCGACGACGGGCGCACGCGTCGACCACCGGAACAACGTCGAGCGCGGCAACGGCGGCGATACGGCGTTCTCGCTGGATATCCCGGGCTACACGTTCGATCTCGACCGCGAGATCGCCGGCTCGATCGCCTACATCGACTCGCGTCTCGCGCCGCCGGGCAAGCGTACCGAAGTGCTGCAATGGCCGGGCGACTGCGAGCCGCCCGCGATCGCCGTGCGCAAGGCCTATGCGGCCGGCGTGCAGAACATCAACGGCGGCGACACGATCATCCGCAAGTCGGTGAACAGCTGGACCCATATCGCGCCGCTCGGCATCGACAAAGGGCCGGGCGCGTACCAGGTATACGCGCCGGACCAGGACGAGAACGTTTACACGAACGACTGGCAGGGACCGTTTTATGGTTTCACGCAGGTACTCGAAACCTACGACATGACGGAGCATCCGTATCGCTTCAAACCGATCGACGTGTACTACCACATGTACAGCGGCACGAAGATCGCGTCGCTGCGCGCGCTGGATCAGATCTACTCGACCGTGCTGACGCAGCCGGTGCTGCCCGTCTACATCACCGATTACACGCACAAGGTGCTGGACTGGCGCGATTTCGCGGTCGCGCGTGAAATGGCCGGCGGCGCATGGGTCGTGCGCGGCAACGGCGACGTGCGCGAGTTGCACTGGCCGCGCAACGACGTGCCGGACCTGCGTGCATCGCAGGGCGTGACAGGTTATGCGCCCGGCCCGGACGGCCTCTATATCCATATTGCCGACGGCGCCGCACGTGTCGTGTTCGAGCGCGCCACGGAGAGCGGACTGCGCGGCGGAGCGCAATCGCATGGCCCGGGCGGGACACCGTACATCGCTCAAGCGAACGGATTCGTCCGGCACTTCCACCGTACCGCCGACGGGATGTCGTTCGAGTTCGGCGGCTACTACCAGCCGTTCGTCGAGCTTGCCGATGCGCAGCGCTGCCGTGTGCGCATCGCGGGCCGACCGATCGATGCACGGCGCGACGGAACGGTTCTCCGTTTCGAAACGGCGGCCGACGTCCGTCTGCCGATGCGCTACCAGCCGGTCGAGATTGCGTGTGACCGGTAATCGCCCGCGTATCGCGCCGCCATGGCTCGTGCTGGTGCTGGCAGGCGTCGTGCTGCTGGCTGGCTATGCGGTTGCACCTCATGACGGGCTGCGTGAGCGGATGGCCGCGGTGGGCGGCCCGAGCGATCTGAGCGCGGCGTATCTCGAAGCATGGTTGAAAGTGCGGCCGCGCGACGAAGCGCTACTGGCGATGCTCGGTGAGCAATATGTGTCGCTGGGCCGGCTCGCGGATGCGGGGCGGGTCGTTCAACGGATGGACGAGGCGGCTTCCCCGCCCCTGCGGCAGGCCGCGATGAAGCTGCAGCTCGCGATCGCGCAGCAACGCACGAACGAGATGCAGGCCGACGATCCGCGCCGTTCCGTTGCGCTTGCCGCACTGCGCCGGCAGATTTCCGATGCTGCCGCGCTCGACTGGTCCGATCGCGATCTCGAATGGTTCGCGCAATCCGCGGCATCGGTCGGTGCCCCCGCGCTCGCGCTGCGGTTCTATGTGCGCCTCGCACGGCGCGACACTGCACATCGCGACAAGTGGGACGGATACGTGTCGCGCTACGCGTTGCAGATCGGCGACTACCAGGAGGCGGCCGACAGCTGGTTCCGGCGTCAGCAGAACGCGACGACGCTCGGCGCGCAGCGTCGCTGCTTCATCGCCGGCATTCGTGTGCTGCAGGCCGGCAATCTGACCGCCGATGCAATCGCGGTTGCGCAGCGCCAGAACGACGCGTTCATCGACGATCAGCCGACGCTTGTCGCGTTGCTCGATCTCGCACGGGCGGCGCAGCGGCCGGACCTGATCGAGCGGTATGCGAAGGCGTTGGCGCGGCGCGCGGGGATCGGCGGGATTGCCTATCGGAGCAGGCGCGCGGAGCGCGTGCTCGCCATGCCGGCGGTTCACCGGTCGGGTTCGACGCAGCAGGCGTACGCCTATCTGGACGGTCCGATGGTCTGGGGTGGCGCACGTCGCGGTCGCGTCGCGCGGCAGCTCCGGGCAGGCCATGACGGCCATGGCCCGTTCATCGATGCGGCGCAAGCGCAAGTCACCGCACCGACGCAACCGCGGGCGCACATCGTGAAGGTCGCGCTGCAACGGCGCGACGCAATGATGCGCTTCGTCGACGCGACGCAGGTATCGAATCATGCGAGAGCCGTGCAACTTCCGTCGCCGCCGGCTGCCGATGGGGCGGACATTGCCGATCTTCTCTATCAGTCGTTCCTGGAGTCCGCCGATCCCGCCAATGCGGAGAAGGTCGCGCTCGCGCAGCTCGCCAAGGAACCGCATTCGGCGCTGTGGCGCAAGCGCCTTGCACAGGTGGCCGAATGGAACGGGGCGTCGCAGCTCGCGCTGAAGTCGTGGCTCGACTATGCGCGACAAACGGGCGACCCCGTCGGCTGGCGGAACGTTCGGCGCATCGCCCCGATGCTGGACGACGACGACGCCTACCTGGCCGCTTTGCTGTACGCGGCACGGGCGACGCCCGACGATCTCAAGCTCGTCGATTCCATCACCGCAACGTATGAGCGTCTCGGGCGGCCGGACGACGCGATCGCGTTCCTCGACGGTCTGCCGCACGGCCGTGAAGCGAACGCGCTCGACGAGCGCGCCGGTGCGCTCGCGGAACGTGCCGGCCACGATGACGAGGCACTCGCGATCTACCGTCGGTTGCAACGGCGCGAGCCGCGCAATCCGCGCTACGCGCTGCACACCGCCAATGTGCTGTATCGCGACGGTGACTACGCGGGCGCACTCGATGCAATGACGAATGCGAGCCGTTACGCGCAGGACGGCGAAGTGGCGTTCTGGCGAAACTACGGCGAACTCGCGCGCCTGCTGCAACGTGACGACGCGGCGCACGACGCGTATCGTCATCTGCTGGCGAGCGATGCGGCGACGCCCGACGATCTGGCCGACATGTCGTACTTCTACGATGCGTACCCGATCGACGCCGGCCGCATCTCGGTGCTGCACTACCGGCGCGACCATACCGTGCGCGCGCTGCAGCAGGCGGTTTACTACTACACCGCAGCCGGCGCGATGGAACGCATCGACGCGCTGCTCGCGAGCCTCACGCCGCGGGAGCGCGAGGCAGCCGAGGCGTCGCCGGGTTTTCTCGGCGTGCGCGCCGAGTACGAGCGGCAAGCGGGCCGTCCGCTCGATGCGTTGCACGATCTGCAGCGTGCGGTCGATCTGCCGGGCGCATCGGTGGATCTGAATGCGGCGCTATTGTGGACGCTGGTCGATTACGGCACGGATGCCGAGTTGCATGCGGCGCTCGTGCGCTGGCGCGACAAGGCTTCGGCTGATGCGCCGCTGTGGGGACCGTACGCCGCGGCCGAACTCCGTCTGAACCGGCCCGTCGATGCGCTCGAATATCTGCGCCGTCAGGCCGTGATGATGTCGCACGATCCGCTGTGGCTGATCACGTACGCCGATGCGCAGGAAATGGCAGGACGTCCGGATCTCGCGTGGTCGATTCGTCGCAAGGTGTGGCTGCAGATCGGCGCATTCGGCCGGAAAGAGGCCTGGCAGACGCCGCGGGAACGGGATGCACGGTCCTCGCCGCCGCGACGGACGACGCAGGAGCGGCAAGCGTCGCAACCCATCCAACGCGGTGTTCCGGCACGTACGTCGCAGGACATCGAGACGCACCTGGAGCTGCGCAGCCGCGGCGTCGATCTGGCTGCGCAATATTCGAATGCCGACCACGCGGTCGCGCTGCTCGACGAACTGCTGAAGGACGGCTCGGCGGCTGCCGATTTCATCAGCGAACGCCGTACCTTGCTCGGTGATGCACGCGGTCTTTCGCCGCTCGAATCGTCGGCGCGGGGCAGCCCGAAATCGACACGGGACATGCTGGAAAAAGACCGCCGTGCGTACGCCGCGGTCGCGCAGGAGGTGGCGATTAGCTGGGCGCTGTCGCACGAGGCGAATCCGCTGGCGAAGCGGTGGCTCGCGTTGCAGGCGGCGAATCTGTTCGCGCGGCCGGCGTCCGCGCAATTGACCGTCGCGCTAGCCGACGGCGACATCGGGACGATGGAACGTCTGCTCGATCAGGGCGTGCACCTGCCGCGCTACGACCGTATCGATGCGGCCGAAGCCGTCGACCGGCCGGCGCAAGCACAAACGCTCGCGTTCGATGGCCTCGATGGCGCGCCCGACGACAGCGAAATGCATCGGCGTTTCGTCGAAACCGCGCTCGCGTGGCCGCAGTCGCTCGACGCGAGCATGACGACCTACGCCGAACGTCCGCTCGATTACAGCGTGCAGACGATCGCGGCAAGCCGCAAGATCGCCGGGCATTACCTGATCGGCATGACCGCCACGCTGGACCTCCAGCGATCGACGGACGCGTCGCAACTGGTCAACGTGCCGTCGGCGGACCGCTCGCTGGTGGTCCATGCCCGTCGGCAGACGCGCGACGATGCGTTCACGGTGAGTGCGGGCCGCCGCGAAGGACTCGACACCTTCTATACGATCGGACTCGGCGCGGAATTCGGACGCGACGGACCGCTGCGGTTCGGCGTACGTGCGGGTCGCGATCAGGTCGCCGACGAGCTGCCGGCGTTGCGCATCGGCGGGATGAAGGACAACCTGATCGCCGATGGAAACTGGCAGGCGAACGAATGCGTGACGGTGTCCGGCAGTGTCGAGATGGACCGCTTCTACAGCCAGGCGCGTACCTATCTCGGTAGCGGCGTGCTGTCGACCGCGCAGGTGAGCTACCGAATTCGTACGGCGTACCCGGACTATACGATCCGCGTCGTCGGCATGCACGGCGCTTACGGTGCGGGGGGGCGGGCGGACACGCTGATTTCGTCGCTTCTGCCTACCGCGAGCCGGTCGGCCTCCGCCGGAAACTTCATGCCGGCCACGTACACGCAATACGGATTGTTCGCGGGGTTCGGGACCGATCTGCGCGAACGGTACACGCATCGGTGGCGGCCGTTTCTCGAGGTCGGCGTCGTGCACGATTCGATTCAGGGCGGCGGAGCGGCCATCGATGCCGGCATGGCGGGTTCGGTGTTCGGCGGGGACCACGCGGCATTGTTCATCCAGCACCAGCGTGTATCACGCCTCGGTACCCCTGTGACGGTGGTCGGCGCGCAATACCGCTGGTTTTATTGATTCCGGTTTCCGTCGTTGCGCGGCGCGAACGGAACGACGCACACGATGATGCATACAACGAAGTGAGTAGGGAGTGGTTCGATGAACGAGATTAACGAAGCGGCTGTACGGTCCGGATGGTTGCGCTGCGCGGAGGCAGCCCGGCTCGTCCGTTGGGGCGCGGCGATCGCGATGTCGGCGGCGGTGCTCGCGGGCTGCGGCTCGATGCGCCAGACTGCGGCGCCGACGCTTGCGGCCAGCGATGCGGTGGCGATCGCGCCGATTGCGAACTTCACCGAAACGCCCGCGGCGGGCGGGAGCGCCGCGGCGCTCGCGGCGACCGTGTTGCGCGCGAACGGGCTGGCCGACGTGCGTCTCGCGCCGGCCGACGGAGACGGCAACGCGATGTTCGACACCGCGCAGCGCGACACGGGCGAGCGTCGGCTCGCGTGGGCGCGCGAGCATCACGTGAAGTACGTGCTGGCCGGCGCCGTCGAGGAGTGGCGCTACAAGGTGGGCGTCGACGGCGAGCCGGTCGCCGGCCTGACCTTCGAACTCGTCGACGTCGAGTCGGGCCGGGTCGTCTGGAGCGCCGCGGGTACGCGCAGCGGCTGGAGCCGTTCGAGCCTGTCGAGCGTCGCGAATGCGCTGGTCGGCCGCCTGCTCGCGCCGTTGCGTCCGCGCTCGTGATGCGTGCTCGACACGACTGCACCGGAAGACGACCATGAGCTCCGCGAACGCTACCGATAACCCTCACGGCGGGAGCGGCCCTGCATCGGCGTCGCCTCGATCGCGCCAGACGAATCCGTTCGGGCACCTGAGTCGGATACGCCGTCTCGTCGCGCCGGCCGCTGCGCGGCCGATTTCGGTTGTGGAAACGATCGTGTTCATGCTGATCGTGCTCGCGCTTGCGTGGCACTTCGACCGGAGCGATCCGCTGCTGCTGCATGCGGATTTTCCATGGCTGTGGTTCGGCCCGCTCGTCGTCGCGCTGCGTTACGGGACGCTGCTCGGGTTGCTCGCGAACGCGTTGATGATCGGCGCATGGCAATGCGTCGCCCACCTGCATCCTGCCGCGGCCGGCGAAGTGTGGCCGCTGCAGCGCTTCGCCGGCGGTTTGCTGCAGACGATCGTCGTCGGCCATTTTGGCGACACGTGGGGCGCTCGCGCAACTCGGGCGAACGCGCTCAACGACTATCTGAACGACCGGCTCGTCGCGATCACGAAGAGCCACTACCTGATGCGTCTGTCGCACGAGCGGCTGGAAAAGGATTTGCTGTCGAAGCCGACCACGCTGCGGGATTCGATCACCGAACTGCGCCGTCTGTCGCTCGCGCACGGATTCGATGCGCCTCCGCAGGGTGTGGCGAGCACGGTGCGGCTACCCGGTGCGCACGCGCTGCTCGAATTCGTCGCGCAGGCATGTCAGATCGAGGTGGCGGCGCTGTATCCGGTCGAAGGCGCGACGCAGTCGCCCAGAATCGTGTGCGAACCGGTTGCGCGGCTCGGCGATGCATTCGATTTCGACCCGCGCGACGGCCTCGTGGCCCGCATGCTCGAGACGAAATGCATCGCCCATCCGAAGAGCGGCGGCGACGTGGCGCCGAATACGGCGCTGCTGGTCGCCGCGCCGGTCGTGTGCGCCGACGGTCGCCTGATCGCGTTGCTCGCGATCAAGCGCATGCCGTTTCTGTCGCTGAACTTCGATAATCTGCAACTGCTGCTGGTGCTGCTCGGCTTTTACGCGGACGGCGTCGAGCATGCGGCGTGCGTGCGCGACGTGGTGGCGGCAGTACCGGCATGCCCGTACGAATTCGCGCTCGACATCGCGCGTCTGACGCGCCTGCAGCGCGAGTCGGGGATCGCGTCGTCGCTGGTCGCGCTCGTGTTCCAGCACGACGAGGCGGACGATTCGCTGTTCGAGCACGTGATGCGCGGGCGCCGTTCGCTCGATCTCATATGGCCGCTGAAGACGCCGACGCAATCGGTGCTCGTGAACCTGATGCCGGCGACCGATACGGCCGGCGTCGACGGTTATCTCGCGCGCATCGAGGCGAGCTTCGCGGCGCAGTTCGGTCTCGATCTCGAAGGCGCGCGGATCGGCGTGCATACGCTGCATCTGGGCAGCCTCGAACCGGGGGCGGCATTGCAGCGCCTGCTGAAGGGATGCGGAGTTCATGTCTAGGCCGCGATCCGGTTCGCGGGCGCCCGGTCTCGAGCGGCACGCGTTGCGCGTGCCGCCGGCGTCGATGCTGGCCGCACTCGCGTCGTGCGTCGGCATTGCGATCGTCGCGGCGCTGCAGTATGCCGTGCTCGTGCAGTTCGGCGGGTCCGCCCGGGTGGGGGCGGCGATGACCGTCCTGGCACCGTCGGTTGACCCCCTGTGGCCCGTGTTCGGGGCGATGGTGGCGGGCGGCGCGGCGCAGGCGGTGCTGTACCGGCAGTTGCTGCCGCAACGTTACCGAACCCAACGCAACGGGACGCTCGCGGCGCTCTGGCTCGCCTGTACGTTCGTGCCGGTCGGCGGCGGCCTCGTCGTGCTGGCCAGCTGTGCGTGGGCGGCTTGCTGGCCCGCGAAGCAGGGCGACGACGCATACGCCGACGTGCCTTTGCCCGAGTTCGTCACCTATCTCGTGTCGCGCGTCTCGCACGGCGGCGGTGCGCGTCTGCAGGCGCGTCTCGTGAATACGCGGGTGGCCGCGTCGGATCGGCTCTCCGCGCTGGTTGCGATCCAGAGCATGCCGACGCGCACGACCGGCACGCTGCTGCGCGATCTGCTCGCCGATCCTCTCGAAGACGTGCGGCTCATCGCATACGGCACGCTCGACCGCGCCGAGAACGAGATCGCGCAGAACATCTTCCGTGCGCAGCAGACGCTCGATGCCGCCGACGACGATGCAACGCGCCAGGCGAATCATCGCCGGCTTGCCGAGCTGTACTTCGAGCTGGTCTATCAGAATCTCGTGCTCGGTGCGGTGCACGGGCACACGCGCGAACAGGCCGACCGCCACGCGCAGGCCGCGCTCGCGATCGACGCAGGCGACGCGGCGATGTGGCTCGTTCGCGGCCGCCTCGCACTCGCGACCGGCGACGCAGACGCGGCCGTGCAATACATGAGCCGTGCGCTCGAATGGGGCTTTCCGCGCGAGCGTCTCGTGCCGTGGCTTGCCGAGGCTGCATTCCTGCGTGGCGAGTATCCGCGCACGGCCGAACTGCTCGCGTCGCTCGGCAACGCGGCCGCGCTGCCCGTTCTCAATCCCGTCGTTCGTTACTGGTCGTCATGAAACCGTCCATTCACCGCCGTGCCGGTCCGTCGACCGCGATCGACGTTTGCCTGCTGCTCGAGGGCACGTTCCCGTATGTGCGAGGCGGCGTATCGAGCTGGGTCAACGAGATGATTCGTGCCTACCCGCACAAGCACTTCGCGATCGTGTTCATCGGCAGCCGGGAAGACGACTATCATGGCGCCGCGTACGCATTGCCCGACAACGTCGTCCACTTCGAGTCCCATTATCTGTATGGCGACGTGCCCGCCGATACGGGCAGCGCACGGGAGATTCCCGGCGACGCCGAAGCGTTCAGGCGTTCGGCTGCGCTGCACGATGCGTGGCGCGGGCGGGATGCGGACGGCGTCGTGGCGAATCCGGCTGCGCTGATGGCTGACCTGGTCCAACTGATCGACGACGACGGACCGCTGAACGAGCGGCAGTTTTCCACCAGCCGCGCGGCGTGGGACTTCATCGTCGAGCGTTATCGCCGCTACTGCACGGACCCGTCCTTCACCGACTACTTCTGGACGGTACGGATCATGCACAAGCCGCTGTGGCAGCTTGCGCGGATCGCACGCGGACTGCCGCCGGCGCGCGTCTATCACACCGTATCGACGGGTTATGCGGGCTTTCTCGGTGCGCTGTTGCATTACCGCACGGGCCGGCCGCTACTCGTTTCCGAGCACGGTATCTATACCAAGGAACGCAAGATCGATCTGCTGCAAAGCGAGTGGATCCGCGACAACCGGGGCGCGTTTGAGCGGGACGTATCGGCGATCAGCTATTTTCGCGCGCTGTGGGTGCGTTTCTTCGAAGCACTCGGCAAGCTCGCCTACGACGCGGCCGACGAGATCGTCGCGCTCTACGAGGCCAATCGGCACCGTCAGATCGCCGACGGCGCCGATGCCGCCCGGACGCGCAATATTCCGAACGGCGTCGACGTGGACGGCTTCGCGCCGCTGCTGGACAAGCGGGACGGCGGCCCGCGCCGCGTCGTCGCGCTGATCGGCCGCGTGGTGCCGATCAAGGACATCAAGACGTTCGTCCGCGCGATGTTCATCGCATCGCGGACGATGCCGGAAATCGAAGGCTGGATCGTCGGGCCGGAAGAAGAGGATCCCGCGTACGCGCTGGAATGCCGGGCGCTCGCGCAGAGCCTCGGGCTCGCGACGACGGTGCGCTTTCTCGGCTTCCAGCGGATGCACGACATTTTGCCGAAAGTCGACGTGATCGCGCTGACCTCGATCAGCGAGGCGCTCCCGCTCGTCGTGCTCGAAGGCTTCGCGGCCGGCGTGCCGTCGATTACCACGGACGTCGGGTCGTGCCGGCAACTGATCGAAGGGCTCGGAGAGGATGACCGCGCGTTCGGGCCCGCCGGCGCGGTCGTGCCGATCGCGAATCCGGCCGCGTTCGCGCAGGCGGCGCTCGACCTGCTCGGCGACGCGCAGCGCTGGCAGGCCGCGCAGCAAGCCGGCCTCTCCCGCGTCCGACGCTTCTACACGCGTGCACAGATGATCGACCGGTATCGGGCGTTGTACGATGCGCTCGCGATCGCCCCCGACCGGATGCGCCGCGGGCGGCCGTTCGAAGCCGGCTGCCCGGTGCACCATGCAGGTGCGGGCGTGGTTGCATCCGGCTCGCGCAAGGAGGGCCGCTGATGGCCGGCATCGGCTTCGAGTTGCGCAAGATCCTGCGGCAACAGACGCTCTTCGGCGTCGCACGCGCATACGCGTATGCGGGGCTGATCAGCTCCGGGCCGCTGATTCTGTCGATATTCGGAATTCTGATCATCGGCGTGATGAGCGTCGCGTTCGTGATACCCAAATATGCGATCGTCCAGTTTCAGGTGTCGGTGACTTACCTGATCGCGTGCAGTCTGATTCTGACCGGGCCGCTGCAATTGTCGTTCACGCGCTTCATCTCCGACCGGCTGTTCGAGAAGCGCGACGATCTCGTGCTGTCGAACTATAACGGTGTGGCGCTGATTGCCACGGCGGCATCGGGATGTGCCGGCTTCATCGCGGTGGCGTCGGGATTTCGCGGCGAGCCGCTGCTGTATCGGCTGCTGATGGTCGCGGGATTCGTCATCGTCAGCAATATCTGGATCGCGGTGATCTTTTTGTCCAGCGTGAAACAGTACCGGCAGATTCTCGCGGTATTCCTGGTCGGATACGGCTGCACGGTCGCGTTCGCGCTGATGCTGAACCGGCAGGGCATTTGCGGCCTGCTCGGCGGTTTCGTCGCCGGGCATCTCGTCTTGCTTACCGGGCTTTCGGGGTTGATCTACCGAAACTACCGCAGCGATCGCTTCGTCTCGTTCGAGATGCTCGACCGGCGCTTCGCGTATCCGACGCTCGCGCTTGTCGGACTGCTGTTCAATCTCGGCGTATGGCTCGACAAGTTCATGTTCTGGTATGCACCGGGCACGGGTGCGCAGGTGATCGGGCCGTTGCGTGCATCGGTGATCTACGACATACCCGTGTTCATCGCGTACGTTTGCGTGATGCCCGGGATGGCGACGTTCCTGGTACGCATCGAGGCGGACTTCGTCGAGTATTACGATGCGTTCTACGAAGCCGTGCGCAGCGGTGCGACGCTGCGGCACATCAACGACATGCGCGACATGATGGTCGGCAGCGTGCGCGCCGGGCTGTATGAAATCATCAAGGTGCAGGCCGCCGTGCTGGTGCTGATCGTCGCATTCGGTCACTGGCTGCTGGCGGCCCTGCATATCTCGACGCTGTACCTTCCGCTTCTGCTCGTCGACGTGATCGCCGCGAGTCTGCAGGTGCTGCTGCTGGGTTTGCTGAACGTATTCTTCTATCTCGACGCGCGCCGGCTGGTCGTGGCGCTGTCGACGGCGTTCGTCGCGCTCAACGGCGTGCTGACCGGCATCACGCTATGGATGACGCCGGATGCATACGGCTATGGCTTCGCGCTTGCGCTGCTCGTTCTCGATGTCGCGGCGGTCCTGCTGCTCGACCGCAAGTTCGGCCGCCTCGAATACGAAACCTATATGTTGCGTCATTGAGGAGATATGTTTTCATTCCGAATCCGTCGGCCGCACGGGCGGCCGATGATGGCGCTGGCGCCGGCCGCGGCTGCCATCGCAGTCGTCATCTTGGGTGCGCTGTGCGGGCGGGCAGGCTATGCGCAACCCGCACCGCCCGTATCGTCGCCCGACGCGTGCGATCCGGCCGATGCGATGCGTGCGCATTCCGTCGCGTTCTTCTACGGCAACGACGTGCCGGTTCGCCAGCTGGAGAAGTTCGATGTCGTTGTCGTCGAACCCGACAGCGGCTTCGATCCACGTGCGCAAGACGTGCGACGCCCCGCGTGGTTCGCCTATGTGAGCGTCGGCGAAGTCACGCAGGAGCGCGACTATGCGCGCAGGATGCCGAAACGGTGGTTGTTCGGGCGTAATACGACATGGGCGTCGGCGGTCGTCGATCAGTCGGCGCAGGGGTGGCCGTCGTTTTTCGTCGAACAGGTGATCGCGCCGCTGTGGGCGCGTGGGTACCGAGGCTTCTTTTTCGACACGCTGGATTCGTACCAGCTCGTCGCGAAGACGGAAGCGGCGCGCGCGAAGCAGGAGGCTGGCCTGGTCGCCGTGATCCACGCCGTGAAATCGCGCTATCCGACTGCGCAACTGATCCTGAACCGCGGCTTCGAGATCTTGCCGAAGGTGCATGACGCGATCGCCGCGGTTGCATTCGAATCGCTGTTCGGCAACTGGGATCAGCGCAACCGGCGTTACGGCGCCGTCCCCGCGGCGGATCGCGACTGGTTGCTCGCGCAAGCAAAGGCGATTGAAGCGCGCTATGCGCTACCGGTGGTCTCGATCGACTATTGCCCGCCGGAAGACGCGGCGTGCCGCGACACGATCGCCGCGAAGATTCGCGCGACGGGTCTCATTCCGTATGTGACGGACGGAGCGTTGCGCACCGTCGGCACGGGCCCCGATGCGACGGCATCATGGCGATGCCGCGACGCGAGGTTCGGCGGAGATTGACGCATTCTGCCTACTGCTGTCGAGCGTATCTCGAGACAGCGCGTCGATTGCCGCAATGATCGAATTGAACAGCCCGGAGAGTTCGTCTGCGTGCACACTGACGCGAGCAAGCATTTCTCGCTGCTCGGCGGTCGTGGCCTCTGCTTGCCAGCGCATGAACTGCTCGTCTTGAATCGGTAACGTTTTTCGTTGCCGGGCGTAGTAATGCCGGATTCGTCCAAGCATCGCGCCGTCCAGCACGTGCGGCTCCATTTTGTGCGTGGTCAGTTTGACCTGTATCCCACGCGCTTCGTCCAGTTGAGCGTCGAACAAATAAAGGAAGGTCGGCAAAAACCGGATCGGTCGCCATGCCGGCGCTTGTCGCGTGGTGTCGTTCATCGTTGGAAATCCGCCGGGATGACTGTTTTGTCGATCTGTGTCGAGAGTCCCCCACGCTGCGCGCGCTGGTATTGAGCCACTGGCTGGACATCGACCGCGCAATACATGCAATCGGTATGCCATCGGGTCCGCTCGATCAGGCAAGGGTTGGCCGGCAGGGCTGAAACCCATGTGTCAACGGTTCGTGACACCGATGTATGGAAATCCGTACTCGTCGCGGTACGCGACGATGCGACCGCGCTGCCGTTTCCCGTTTCCCGTTTCCCCAGTGACGAGGGCGTCCTGCATTTTCATCACGGCCGACGCGACGTTTTTCGCGGCAATCGATAAAAAGATAATACGCCCGTGATCGTTTGCGAGGACGGATTGTCACCTGAGGCGCAAGCGTGTCAGGGCAAGCCGACCGATATATCCGACCATCTCGCGAAAGGTTTCCTCAGGCGAGGAATGCATGAGTTACAGGAAGTTTGCTTGCGTGCCGACATAACGAACAACAACACACGGGGGGAAGCAAGCATGGGCTCCATGACAGTCGGCAGGAAGCTGGGCGTTGCATTCGGTATCGTCGTACTTATATCGTTGATCGGCAGCGCGATCTCGATCGTCAATTTTCTGAAGCTGAATCAGGCGAACGGCTGGAACGTTCATAGTTACCAGGTCTTGCGAGCGAACGACGACATGCTGACCAGCATGGTCAACATGGAGACGGGCGTGCGCGGCTACGTGGCCTCGGGGGATGACCGGTTTCTGGAGCCCTACAAGGCAGGCGTCAAGCAGTTCGCCGCGTCGCTCGATGTCGTTCGCGGCCTCACCGCGGACAACGCGGCGCAGCAGCGTCGTCTCGAGACACTGCGCGACATGCATCGGAAGGTGGCGGAGATCGATGACAAGCTGATCGCGATGCGGCGTGACGTCAATGCCGGTACGCAGCCGGCCAACGTGCTGATCGACTACTTCAAGCAGGGCAACGACAAGCAGTTCATGGATCGCTATCGAGCCGTGACCGCCGAGCTGAACGAGGCCGAGCAGTCGCTGCTCGATCAGCGCTCAGGGGAAGTGGCTAGCTTGACTGCGTTGACCAAGTTGACGCTGGCGGCAGCAGGCGTCATCACCGTCGTCCTCTCGATCGTGCTGGGAACCGTCATCACGCGCGGAATCATGCGGTCGCTGGGGGGCGAGCCCGCCGACGCCGCGGTCGTGGCCGGGCGTATTGCCGAAGGCAATCTCGAAGCACCTGTGCCGGTCGCGCCGAACGATCGCGGCAGCCTGATGGCGTCGCTCGAATCGATGCGGCGGCAACTGAGCGGCATCGTGTCGGAAATCCAGTCGACCGCGGAATCGATCACGACTTCGGCTGGCGAAATCGCGCAAGGTAACCTGGATCTCTCGCAGCGAACGGAGGAGCAGGCGGCTTCGCTCGAGGAAACGGCGGCCAGCATGGAGCAGTTGACCGCGACGGTTCGTCAGAATACGGAAAACGCCCGGCAGGCGAATGTGCTTGCGGGCAGCGCGTGCGAGGTCGCGATGCGCGGCGGCGAAGTGGTGAACCAGGTGGTCGACTCCATGCGCGCCATTTCGAGCAGTTCGGGCAAGGTTGCCGAAATCATCACCGTGATCGAGGGGATTGCGTTCCAGACGAACATCCTCGCGCTGAATGCGGCAGTCGAGGCCGCGCGTGCGGGCGAGCAGGGGCGCGGATTTGCGGTGGTGGCCGGCGAAGTGCGCACGTTGGCGCAACGCAGCGCGAACGCGGCCAAGGAAGTCAAGGATCTCATCACGGGTTCGGTGGAAAGCGTGGCCCAAGGGTCGCAGCAGGTCGAACGCGCGGGCGCCACCATGTCGGAGATCGTGCAGTCCGTGCGGCGAGTGACCGACATCATGAATGAAATCGCATCGGCGTCGGACGAACAGGGAACGGGTATCGAGCAGGTCAACGTCGCCGTGGGCCAGATGGACTCGGTCACGCAGCAGAACGCGGCGCTCGTGGAGCAGGCATCGGCGGCCGCGCAGGCGATGGCACAGCAGGCGACCACGCTGCGCGAGGTGGTCGGGGTATTCAGGATCGGTCGCGCGCTCGCGCACTGACGCCCCCCGAATCCCGGTGCTCCACTCGAAGTCGATGCGCGAGGCGCCGAGTCGCTCGCGTGGCGATGCTTTCGTGGATCGAGGCAGTTTGTCGCAGGATGTCCGGTGAACCGAGCGCCGGCCGTATCGCGCTTCCGTGTGGCGACCACGTCATGCCCGCATGTCGTTTCGCCCCTCTTCAAGCGTGGATGAATGTCTGCGCAAGCTTTCTACAGGTTCTCGACCGGAACGGGAATCGTCTCGCCTTGATACGGTATCGCCGAGAACGGTCCGACCGCGCGAAGGATCCGATGCCGATTCAGTTCGAAGGCCAACCGAATCTGCTGTTCGCTCGTATCCCGGGCGCCGAGGCAGGTGCGGACGGTCTCGCGCAATAACGAAAACGAGCGATATCCCCAACCGAATCCATAAGCGGAAAATTGCAGCGTGCCCGCATCCGTCAAAACGGGCAGCGTGCTCTCGATCGGTAGCATGTTCATCCTTGGCACCTGTTTGAAGACCATACGGTATGTCGCCGCGCATAGGAGCAGCGTGACGGCCAGGCGAGCATGCCGCGCTATCCGGTCCGCTTTCGACTACGTCCACCGTTGCACGGGCCGCTTCCTGTTCGCGCGAAACATGCAAGCGACGTGCCACGTCAAGGCCTATGCCGGACAAAGGCACTGCCAACAGCGAACAATCAGATGTGTCAAGCAATCGATACACCGGCGTCAACGAATTAGACGCCGATCGAGGTTGATGTGGGTATTGTTTTATTGTCGTCAATCAACCGAAATAGTTTGGAAAGGGAGGCGATGCCGGTTACATCGCCGATGCCGTTCATTCGCACGGCGGGTTGACGCAAAGCCAGTGCGCATAGGCTCATGGCGCCGGCTCGAATCGAGGTCGGGCGAACGTCGACGAATCGTTCGGCTGCTTGACGCCGGATGTTGCCCGGGACGATTCGTCGAACCACGCGATGATCGAATCGTACAGCGCGGCGAGGTGGTCGGCGCGCTCGCCGATCCGCCTGAGCATTTCCCGTTGTTCCGTAGTCGTGGCTTCCCATTGCCAACGCATGAATTGCTCGTATTGAATCGGCAACAGCTTCCGTTGCCCGATGTAGTAATGCGTGACTCGTTCGCGCATCGCAGGATCGGCCATGCGTCCTTCCGTCGTGTGCCGGGTCAATTTGTCAAAGGTCGCCCGCGCTTCGTCCACTTGAATGTCGACCAGATAAAACAGGATCGGCAAAAACTCGATGGGCCGCCATACCGGCGGCCGTTGCGTGTCTTTCGTCATCGGTTGAATGTCGATCAAGCTTCGCTCGGTCGGTTCCAGCGCGCGCCGACATCGATCGTTTCCATCAGTCGATCGATGTCGAGCAGGGTCAGCATTTGTTCGCCGTCGTCCCCTTCATGGATGGCGAGGCCCGTGACGCATTCCGTTTGCATCGCGGTCCCGACCTCCGGCGCGGGGCGGCGAGCGGAGAGATCGATATCGACGACGCCGCTCACCGAGTCGACGATCAAACCGATCGCCTGTTCCGCACCGTCGAGTACGATGATGGCGGTCGGTACGGTGTCGCTGATCGGGTCCAGCGAGAACGTCGTGCGCAGGTCGACGATCGGCATGACGAGGCCGCGCAGGTTGATCGTGCCTTTGACGAACGGCGGCGCATCGGCGGCGGGCGTCGGTTCTACATAGGGGCGAATTTCGCGGACACTCATGATATCGATGCCGTATTCGTCGTCGCCGAGCACGAAAGCGACAAATACCTGCTTGGTCGCGTCGCCGGCGCTTTCGCGTACGGGTGTGCTCTCCGCGATTTCAACTGCTTCCGTCATGTCATGCTCCAGAAAATGGATGGTTCGTGCCGTATCAAAAGGCGGTCCAGTCTGCTGCCGCGTCCATCGCGGCACGGGGTGACGGCGCGCTTGCCTCCGTCACGGGCGTGCGGCCCGGTCGCACCGGCCGTGACACGGCCGCCGTGGTGGCCGCACCCCGGCGCGTCGCCGGCTGGTCGTAGGCATGGCTATCCACGGACCCGACACGGAAGAACGAGACGGCCTCGGTCAATCGATGTCCCTGATCTTCGAGCGACTTCGACGCGGCCGCCGCTTCTTCCACCAGTGCCGCGTTCTGTTGCGTGACTTCGTCCATCTGCGTGATCGCGATGTTGACCTGTTCGATCCCGCGACTTTGTTCGGAGGACGCCGCGGCGATTTCACCCATGATGTCTGTCACGCGTGCCACGGCCTTCGTCACGTCGGCCATCGTATGGCCCGCATCGTCGGCAAAACGCGAGCCGTCCCGAATCTTCTGGACGGATGCGCCGATCAACGCCTTGATTTCCTTGGCTGCACTCGATGAACGCTGCGCGAGGCTTCTCACTTCGCTCGCCACGACGGCGAAGCCGCGACCCTGTTCGCCCGCGCGGGCAGCTTCCACGGCAGCGTTCAGCGCGAGAATGTTGGTCTGGAACGCGATGCCCTCGATGATCCCGGTGATCTCGGCTATCTTCGACGAGCTGTCGCTGATGTCGGTCATGGTTTCCACGACCTGGCTCACCACCGCGCTGCCTTTGTGCGCGACGTCCGACGCACCGTGGGCCAGGGCGCTCGCCTGTTGCGCGCTCTCCGCGTTCTGACGCACGGTAGCGGTGAGCTGTTCCATGCTCGATGCCGTCTCCTGCAGCGACGCCGCCTGTTGCTCCGTGCGGGACGACAGGTCCTGGTTGCCGGACGCGATCTGGCTGGATCCCGTCGCGATGCTGTCCGCGGCGGTACGGACTTGCCCGATCAGCCGGACGAGGCTCGCCTGCATCTCGCCCATCGATGCCAGCACGCTGCCCTGCGGCGCGACCGCGGCGCCGTCCACGGTGCCGAGGTCGCCCGCCGCGACGCGGCGTGTGATGTCGCTCAGGGCGCCGGGTTCCGCGCCGAGTGCGCGCGTGATGCTGCGCGTGATCAGGAGCGCCGCAACGACGGCGGCGGCGACGGCGGCGAGACAGATGCCGATCAGCAGCGCGCGGTGTCTGTCGTACTGTTGCGCGGACGCCTGCTTGCTTTCGGCCGCCCGATTGCTTGCGAAGCCGGCGTAGGTGTCGGCTGCTGCGACGAGTTCCTTCAGTAGCGGCCGGCATTGATCGTCGATCATCGCGATCGCCTGGTCTCGCTGGCCGTGCAACGCGGCGTCGCCGATCGCGACGGCCACCGGGCCATATCGCGACTCGATGCGGTTGATCTCGGCCACCAGCGCGCGGCCTTTCGCCGTCACGTCGGGGTTGGTGGCGATGGCTTCGTTCAGCTGGCGAAGCCGTGCCTGCACTTCGTCGTGCGCCTGCGTCATCGCAACGCGTTCGGCTTCGATATCGTCGGGCTTCGTCACGAGCACCAGATTACGGACGGCGACCGCGCGACGAAGTACCGCCGCACGAACTTTTTCGGTCAACTCCGCGCGCGCACGCGCACCGTCGACGTAGTTGGCGAAACTGTCGTTCGCATCCCCGAGCGCACCGAGTGCGATCACCGAAACCAGAACCACCAGCGCGGCCATCATGCCGAAGGTCAGCGCGAGTTTCGCTCGCACGGTCAATTGTCCGAAGCTCATGTTTAGTCTTCCCCTGTCGTTTGCCCTGGTCGAGCGGTTGTCGTTGTGCTTGTTATGAACGTCGGGTCGGGAAGGCATCGACATGCGTCGACGCTCATCCGCATCCCGTCGTTGAAATCACGATCACGCAGGGACCGGTACCGGCTTCGATGTCTTCGCGTGCAGTTTCGCGAAGGATGAGCGCCGCCTGCCCGGTGCGATCCGCGAGATCGCTCCGGGCAATACATGCAAGCGGTGTGCCACATAAAGGGGACTGTCGGACAAGGCTTTGCGGGCAGCGCGGCAGCGAGACTGTCAACGCATCCGGACACGCGTGTCCGGCAATCCGACGCTAGCCGATGTCGAGGTGTGCCATGCGCGTGTACAGCGACTGGCGGCTGATGCCGAGCCGCTTCGCTGCTTCCGCGCGATTGTCGCCGGTGAGTCCGAGCGTGCGCAGGATCATCTCGCGCTCGACGGCGGCGAGTGCTTCCGACAGCGGACGATTGAGCATCGCGGCAGGCAGCAGCGCGTCGCGCGAAGGAACACCCGGTTCGTCGAGGAACGCGAGATCGCATCCGGTGACGACGACGCCGGGCGCGAGCGCATTCACGCGCGCGATCGCGTTGCGCAGTTCGCGCACGTTGCCCGGCCACGCATACGCGATCAGGCGGCGCTCCGCCTGCACGGACAGCCGCTTCGTCGTAGTCGAGGCCGACGTCGTGTCGAGAAAATGGACGGCGAGCGGCAGGATGTCGGCCAGCCGCTCGCGCAGCGGCGGCAGATGAATGGGGATGACGTTGAGTCGGTAAAGCAGGTCTTCGCGAAACGTTCCGTTCGCGACCATGGTCCGCAGGTCCCGATGGGTTGCCGCAATCACGCGGACGTTCACCGAAATGGACCGGTTGACGCCGAGTGGGGTGACTTGCTGTTCCTGCAGCACCCGCAGCAGCTTGGCTTGCATGGAGGTCGCCATGTCGCCGACCTCATCCAGAAAAAGCGTGCCGCCATCGGCTTCGACGATTCGGCCGGTCCGGGCGGCCGTGGCGCCCGTGAAGGCACCTTTGCAATGGCCGAAAAGCTCGCTTTCGAGCAGCTCATGAGGAATCGCCGCGCAATTCACGGCAACGAACGGGCCGGCGCTACGCGACGACTCGACGTGGAGCACCCTGGCCGCGACTTCCTTGCCGGTTCCCGTTTCCCCGGTGATGAGAACGGTCGCGTCCGACGCTGCCGCGCGGCCGATACATTTCTGTACTTCGCGCATCGCCGCGCTGATGCCGAGCAAGCGTGGCTCCGCACCGGCAGGTTCGTCGAACGCGTCGACGTTCGCCTGCGCATGGGGAGCGGCATCGGACAGAGGATGGGCCGCGAAGATCCGCTCGAGCAGGCTCGCGATATCGTCGCGGCCGACCGGCTTCGTCAGGTGGTCGAATGCGCCGAGGCGCATGGCGGCGATCGTGTTGCCGCTACGGGCATAGGCGGTCAGTACCACGACGGGGACCGTCGCGAGTCGAGGGACGCGCCGCAGTTTCGCGAGCACGGTAATGCCGTCCATGTCGGGCAACCGGATGTCGAGGAATATGCAGGCGGGTTGCAGACCTCGGTCGACGCGGGCGAGCGCGTGCTCGCCCGTGCCGGCGCATAGGGTTTCGTGACCCAGATCGGTCAGCGTTTCAGACAATCCTTCGCAGAAGGCATCGTCGTCGTCGATCAGCAGGATGGTCGCCATGGGATATCGATGACAAAGCAAGTAGTAGGGGTGGCGGCGTGACAGGCGTTGCCGCCGTGCGACGCTGCGATCTCTCGAACCAGGGTGAGACCGAGCCCGCAGCCGCCGGGCCGCGCGCTGACGAAGGGCTCGAAGATGCGCGCGCGCTCGGCTTCGGCAACGCCGGGGCCGTCGTCGGCGACTTCGAGCACGAAGCGTGCGCCGCATGGTGAAGCGCGGCGGCTGGCCTCGACGTGAACCTTGCCGCCCGGGCGAACGTGCGCCAGCGAATTGACGATCAGATTGTCGAGCGCACGACGCATCTGGGCAGGGTCGAATACGGGGCGATCGGTCATGTCGCTGGTGGAGACCGTCGGCATATTGCAGGCCACCGTCAGCGCGACATTCTTGCCGCGCGCGAGCTCGTCGTGTGTCTGCACGCTTTCCGAAAGCCACGTGGCCGGATCGACCGGCTCCAGGCGCGGCGTAACGGGCTGGGTGAGCGCCAGGAGCCTGGACACCTGGATTTCGATGCGCTCGATCTGGCCGAGTATCGAGCGCAGCGCCGATTGCTGCCGGCAGGCATCGCCGGCCAGCGCGTTCTCGGCTTTCAATCGCATCGCGCCAGCCGGATTGCGAATTTCATGCGCAACCTCGGCGGCCAGTGTGCCGAGCAGCGCGACACGATGTGCTTGCGCGAGGCGTATTTCCAGTTCGCTCGCGTGTTCGCGAGCATTGCGGGTACGCGCAGTACAGCGGTTGAATGCATGCGCGATCCGATCCAGTTCCGGCTCGCCCGGGCAGGGGATGCTGCCGGCGGAATCGGCGTCGCCGTTCGAGAGCGCCGTGTCGAGCCGCACGAGTTTGTCGCGCCATGCGAGCAGTGCGAAGGCGAGATACAGGGAAACGGCGAACAGAAGCGCCAGAACGACGGCAAACGTTGCTACGATGGCGTCGCCCTGACGGACCAACATCGATTGCGCGCGCACAAGGGTCCATGCATAGAGCCCGGCATGTCCGTTCACGGGGCACGCGATCGCGACGACTGCGTCGTGGTGCCTTCCCGCTATTTCGGCGGCGGAGCGCACGCCGGTGGACGCTGCCGAGAGCGCGCTCAGGATCAGCGGCGTTTCCGCTTCCGGAATGTCGCGCTTGATGCCGCTGCCGGGGTACGACGGAAACGCGTAAGCCAGAAATCCACCGGCACGCTCGGGCGCATTCGCCGATGGCGCGGAATGCAACGCGCCAGCGTGCCAGAAGCCCCCTTCGATACCCGAGGATGCGGCAAGGGCCGCGTTGAGTACGTCGCGCAACAGTTGAACGCTCGGCTCCGTCGCGTGAGGTAACGACAGCGTGTAGTGGGAAGCAATCGCGTCGCACGCGTCGCTCGCGCGCTGCCTGGCGGATGCGATCCTGTGGCCTTCGGTGCAACTGGCCATTAACCAGACGATTGCGACCAGCGATGCGCACAACGCCGCGGCAAGTGCCCTGAGTAGCGACAATTGCGTTGAAAACCTCGGTCTGACTAGCGGCATGGTCTTGCGTGGAACGGTGCTACGTCGGTGCTCATGGAAATGGTCTGCACAATGCAGGGCAATCGCGTTCGCGTCTGCGTCGACGTTCGGTCGAGAATAATGGGGTGGCCGTGGGGACGATGTGGTGGGCCATTCTTGTTTGAAGCATGCGATGTATGCGGTACGCACGCGCTCGCATCGCTCGGTTGGCAGGTTTTGTCAGACAACAGCTTCTGAAATGCGACACGTTCCGGCTGTGAAATCAATGTGTCAGGCCGGTTCGAGGTCGTATCCGGAAGTGATCCTTATTATCTGAATGGTACAGAAACGTTTTATTTTCGTCCTGTGCGCAATCGTTTGCGTATGTGCGCGATCAATAAAAAGCAATGCGGTCCCGCGTCCGCACCGGCACGCCGCGCGTGTGGAAGTTCCACCTCGGCAAGTTTGCGCGAGCAGCGTAGCGAACATTCGTCGACGCGAGCGGCGGTCGAGTCAATGGCGCCGATGATGGGCTGTACGGCGCAGACGCCGCTCGCATTGGGCAAACCAGGTCGATCATGGCGAGCGTGATGGCGTGACCACTGACGAACGCGAACGGCTGAAGGCCGTGGAGCGCAACGTTAATGAGACGAGGGAGTCTGTCGGTTCCATTTTTTCAGGCCGGCCTCGGTAAAGATCTCGTCAGGATGGAACATGCTCCGCGCATCCACCGGGACATGACGCCCTCCATTCTGCGGAATCCGAATCAACTCATGTGTTGATTTCCATCGAGAGGCTTCCCACTGCGCGCCAGATGGGTTGGTGAAATCGCGTGTTGACCGCCAGGGTTAAGTTTCTTTTAAGTCCGCCTTCGTATCTTGTGTTCAGGGCGCGTGAATGATGCAACTGCGTGATGTCCAGTCCGCCCTACGGGAACAACAACGATCAGAGAAGGAGAATTCGACATGTCCACCCTGAACAGAAAGAAAGTAGCCTTCTGCGTGATGTCGGTCGCATTGCTGGTCTGCGGCACTGTGCCTGCCGGCTATGCGGTCGCGGCCGTCACCCAGGCAAAGGCCGTCAACCAGGATTTCACGAAACTGTCGCATGCCGGGAATCGGGCCATGATTGACGTCATGATTGCCCGATCTGCGCTCTTCGACGGCCATCCTGAGGCGGCCACCCATCTGCTGGCCGACGCCAAGACGGCCATGCAGGCGGCGAAATCCGACAACTCGGCCTTCATGAAGGCCGAATCGACGCTGAGCGACGCCGCCGGTGCACACGCCAACACGGCTACGAGCAATCAGGCTACGGCATGGCTGCCGGTCGGCGGTGACATGACCGTACTGGATGACTTTACCGCCCAGCCGGTCAAGGCCAAGGCAGTCGCCAACGCCAACGCGGCCTTGAAGAAGGGGGACCGCGAAGGGGCGATCAAGGCGCTGAAACTTGCTGACGTCAATGTCGCCTATACCGTCGACGTCGTTCCACTCGACCAAACCGCCGAGCGTATCGATCAGGCGTCGGCACTGCTGAACGCGGGCAAGTATTACGAAGCAGGTGTCGTCCTGCACCACGTGCAGGACAGCCAGCGCTTCGATCAACTCGATATTAATGCCGTGCCGGCCACCCGCGGATAAACCATCGTGAGCGATACCTCCCATAGCCTGCTGACGTGGATTCTCATCGGCGGTGCGTCAGGCTGCTTTGCCGGGGTGGTCTGGCGTGGACGCCCGTACCAGATCATTCGCGATATCGTCCTGGGCGTCATGGGCGCATGCGTGGTCTCAGGTATTGCTCATGTCCTAGATTTATCGGTAGCCAACAGCGTGTTTCTCGACATTGTCACCTCCACGGCGGGTGCGCTCGTCGCACTCGCCGCAATGCGTCAATTACGCAAGACCTAGTCTGACGCGCAAGCGGCTGATACGCTCGATACACCGATTGTCGTCGCGCGCCGCGCTGCAACCGACGATCGTCAGGCAACTGAGGATGTTACAGGGCGAGAATCCTGCATGCGCCTTCAAGTTCCCCTCCTAAAAGTACGCGCGCGGCGTTTGTAGAGGGGGCTCCGGCATTTTCTGCTGTGCGCCCGGCGGCATCGGGATCGCGCGTCCGGAGCCGCACGCAGATCGACGATGACGGTCCCACGCGATGGAGCACGGGGTTCCCAATGCCGTCGATCACGAGTTCCCTTCCGCAAGTTTGCATTTTGTCGTAAACAACTTGTATGGATCATTCATCATCGCCTCGGGAACCTCTATGAGAAATAGGTAAGGATCTAGCCGCCTGACTATCGGATTCGGGTTATTGACGGTCCTACCGGTGGCAATAGCGGTGACCGCGTTTTACGGACTGTGGCAATTGAGCCATCAACTTGACGCTATTACGCGAGTAAGCAATACGGAAGCACGGTTGGCGAACCCACTATGCTCATCAATACAGGATCGCGCAATCGCCATCCGGAATCTGGCGTTGCTCACTGCCCAGCAAGATATGGCACAGGAAGCCGACCGCATTCCTTGCGCTCAACGCAGCGGTCGACGCGGCGCGTGCGGATGAGCAGGGACGAGGCGTCGCGGTTGTCGCAGGTGAAGTCCGAACCTTGGCACAACGAAGTGCGGTAGCGGCGAAGGAAATCAACGAGCTCATCGGAACATCGGTATCTCACGTCGCTGCGGGTTCAAATCCGGTTTCGAACGCTGGAGCGACAATGGAGGAGATCGTCCGATCGCAAGCGATCGATAAACGACGCCCCTCGGTCATCAAACGTGTAAGAACGCTCTGATATCCTTCGCCTCTCATTCTGGCTGACCAGGGGAGTAGTGACATGCGTTGGATAGTGCCTCTCGTACTGGCGATCGTATGTCCGTGTTCCGCGCTGGCTGATCCGGCCGCTTTTAACGCAGGGATAATCCGGCTCACGGGGGTGAACGAAGCTGCCCCTTTCAACACGGTGATCTTTTACCCTACGCGTGAGCGCGAGGTTCCGTGGCAAGCGGGCCCGTTCACTGTTGAGGCGACGCGCGATGCTTTGCCTGTACCGGATGGCCGTTTCCCCGTTGTATTGATTTCACATGGACGAGGCGGCGGTCCCTTCAGCCACCGTGAATTGGCCACAACTCTGGCTCGCGCCGGATTTATCGTCGTCTTGCCGACGCACGTTGGGGACGCTTCAGGCTATCCCCGAGCGCAGTCCCAAGCCCAGATTCTGATTGATCGCCCCCGGCAGGCAGAGGCCGCGCTCAATGCAGTCCTCGCGGATCCACGGTTTTCCGCGAGCGCCGATGTCGGCCGAATTGGCATGATCGGATACTCAGCCGGTGGCTACACTGCGCTGATTCTGGCCGGAGCGAAACCCGATTTTGCGTATGCCGGTGCGTACTGCGCAGATCACGATGATCCGGGATCGTGTCCGCGTCCAGCAACCAGCAATGGTGCGCACGGCACCCAAGGCAAAGCGGCCGTACCCGCTGACCTGGTAGCTTGGCAACCGCCCGTTGATCGCCGCCTGAAGGCCTTGGTGCTGATGGATCCGCTGGCGATGATGTTTGAGGCATCTGGCTTGTCCGCCGTGCGCGTACCGACGATGCTCTATCGACCGCGGGACGACAGCTATCTTGGTTCTGCGAGAAACGCTCTTGGAGTTGTGTCAGGCTTGCCCACACCGCCCGCAGTCCACATCGTGCCAGGCAACCACTTCGTTTTCATTGATCCTTGTCCGGCCTCGGTCGCCGCCAGTGCGGCACTGATCTGTCAGGATGCGCCCGGGATCGATCGTGTGGCGATTCATCGCCAGATCGACCATGAGGTCGTGGAGTTCCTACGCGCAAATCTATAAGTCATCCAGACTGAGCTGACCTGCTCCAGGGAAGCAACGCGGCGTGGTCGATGGCCGACCAAGCGGAAAGCCTGAAAGCGGCAGTGTCTATCTTCAAAGTCGACTAGTAGCCACGGCCGATTCCGTTGCCTTGGCTCATTCACGGAGGCTGAGGGGACCGCCGCCTCGCCCATGTGAAATCAATACAACGGGGAAGCGGCCATCCGGTACAGGCGAAGCATCGCGCGTCGCCTCAACGGTGACCGGGCCCGCTTGCCACGGAACCTCACGCTCACGCGTAAGGGTAAAAGATCACCGGATTGAAAGCGGCAGAGCCGGATTACCCCTGCGTTAAAAGCGGCCGAATCAGCCAGCGCGGAAAGCGTACAGACGATCGCCAGTACGAGAGGCACTATCCAACGCATGTCACTGCTCCTGGTCAGCCAGAATGAGAGGCGAAAGCTATTAGAGCGTTGTTGCGCGTTTGATGACCGAGGGGCGTCGTTTATCGATCTCTCACAGTTGACTTATTCGCGATGCTACGCACGTGCAGTCTCGTCGCGCTCTTGTCCTCGGGCGTGATGAACCAGCTGACTGCCACCTTGGGACTTGGCCAGATATAGTGCTTGATCTGCAGCTGCGAGCAGATCGGTGAGTGCAATCATCTCCGAATTCGATGTCGCCAGGCCAATGCTGACGGTTGCTTGAATTCGATGACCGTCGGCGCTGTGAACCATCCTGGCAAACTGGCTCGCAATGATTTCTCCGACTGTTTTCGCGCGATGGCTATCGTGGTCAGGAAGCAGGGCAGCAAATTCTTCACCGCCGATGCGCGCCAGAATCGTATTCGCGTCGGTACTGGCGCGAACCACGCTCGCGAACGACCTCAATACCTCGTCGCCGGCCTTGTGACCATAGCGATCGTTAATTCTCTTGAAGTGGTCGAGATCAAACGCAAGGAGCGTGACGGGGCGTCGACGTATTGCGCAATCGTCGATCACTCGCTCTCCCTCTTCAAAAAACAGCCTGCGATTTCCCAGGCGGGTCAAGTAATCCGTACGGGACTCTTGCAGGAGTTCGCCATGAACTTCCTCCCGGGTGAGCCGGAGTAGCGTCATCGGCAAAATGACGGAATAGAGGACACCCTCGTACATCGTGATTTTGCTCGAAATTGACAATGCTTGCGTCCCAAAAATCGAGACCAGCCATGGCAGGACAATGGCTCTGGCAGCGTAGAACAATGCATGGATTCCCGTCACCGCCACAGCGACGCGTCGAGATTGAACGGCCGGCATCGCGTCACGTCGTGTCAGTTCGAGGGTTGTCATTGCGGAAACGAGCGCGATGGGTATCGCGCTGGCATAGAGCCATACTGCGGCCTGCCAGCGCGCACCGGCCGCCGCCCATGTAAGCCCCATCAAGAGAAGCAGACCGATCGAGCTTGCGAGATGCCGCCGGCCGTTGAACATCGCCACAGCGTGCAAAACCAGGAGATAGCCGCCCAGAATCACGAGATTGCTTATAGCAGCGCCAGCGGAGCCCAGCAGTTCAAGCCGAAACGCAGCCACCGCGCAACCGACCCCTAGCGTCGCATAGCCGGCCGCCAGCATTCGCAGTTCGTTGCTGCGCTTGGGATGCGATACGTGCTCCCAATATGTCATGGCGGAACTGGCCAACAAGGTTCCGATCGCTAAAAGGTAGAGGGTAGCAAGATCGACTTTCATCGTCGTTATAAAGCACGTCGCCGCCACGACGAGGAAGAGGTTGCCGACAAACCTGCAATAACGGCAGATACTAACAATTCTTGAGAATAGACGGGGAAATGGCGATCCTTACGTTTCAAAAACTGTTCTGGCCTCCTGTTCTTGTAAGTCCAATCGCAGTACTTTGCGGCGCAGCCAACAGAACGTTGAGTCAAATTTGTGCCGCCAGGCTGCTTGACTGATCCTGAAACGGGTTGGATTCGCTTTCGGGGATGACGTTTCGATTCGATGGCCGGGAATTGGGTTCGTCTCGATCGAGGAGGGAACGGCGAAACCATCGCGCTGGCGTTGCCGGTGATCACGCCCGGTTCGACCCTATCCCCGGCACACCCGGGCGTGCTCCGGCCAGTAGGCCGTCTCGCCGCCGATACCGGCGACACGGTCGGCTGGCCGCTCGGCGTGATGTCGGCAAAGCGCATCGTGACCGACCGTCCGATGGCGCGAGTGACGCAGGAGTTGGGGCGGCGGAGTTACGCCTTCGGCGCGTATTGCATCTCGCCGTTGCCGAACGACCAGTCTTCGCGCGCGACGTCAACGAGGCTGATCCACACATCTTCCTTGCGCACGCCGGCCTTCGCGTGGATGCCGTCCGCAACGGCGCGGTAGAAGGCCTTCTTCACGTCGATCGTGCGCTCCGCGTTCCAGGTGACCTGGATAAACACGATGCCGGACGTGTAAGTCACGTCCAGATATCCGTCGGCCGGATAGACGAGCTCGTCCGGCGCATGGCGCGAAATGATCTGGAACTTGTCGTTCTCCGGGACGTTGGCGACCGTGGTCATCGCTTCGTAGACCGTGTCGCTGACAGCCTTGACGACTTCGGGCGATGCGTCTTTCGACAGATTGATTCGTACGAGGGGCATTTCATTCTCCGTGGACTGGTGTGCGATTGCGGTTGAGAGTAGGCTAGTGCACAAGTTTCCAAAAACGAATGTTTTTCATTGAAATGTTGACGAATCGGAATGATGATTGAAGAACTGAAATCGTTCATCGCGGTAGTCGACGCGGCTTCGCTGACCCGCGCGGCCGATCAGCTGTGCGTGTCGCAATCGACGATATCGAAGCGCATACAGCGGCTCGAGGAGGGGCTGGGCGCCACGTTGTTCGACAGAAACGCCAAGCCGCCGCGGCCGACGGCGCTTGCCAGCCGGGTCTACGAACAGGCCGTGCCGGTTCTGCGCGCGTTGAACCAGCTTCACGACATTGCCCGGGAAGATTCTCCGCCGTCGGGGACGCTGCGCTTCGGCTTGCCGCAGGCCGTCGCGGATATCGTGCTGTTCGACGCCGTCATGACCATGAAGGCGCGGTTTCCTGCGCTGGACGTGAGGTTGCTTACCGACTGGAGCGTCGGTTTGCAGCGCATGGTCGAAAACGGATCGCTCGACGTCGCGTTGCTGATGTTGCCGGCGGGGGCTTCGCTGCCGGAGGACTTCGGCTGCAGCCTCGTCACGAGATTCGATGTGAAGGTGGTGCAGAGCGCGTCGAAGCCGGTCGTCGATGCGCGCGCGACGGTGGAAGCGCTGTCCGCCCACGGATGGATACTCAACCCTGACGGCTGCGGCTATCGCGCCGCGCTCGAGCGAGCGATGGCCAATCGGGGGCAGCGCTTTCGATTGAGCATCGACACCTATGGAACCGACATGCAACTCAGGCTCGTGGCCAGCGGGCTCGGGCTTGGCCTCGTGCCGACGGACGTGTTGCGCGCGAGCCCGTGGCGTTCGCAGCTCAGCGTCGTCGAGGCCGGCGGCTTTGCGCTGGCGCTGGACGTGTGGCTCGTGTTTCCGCGCGCGCTAGGCAATCTGCGGCGCGCGGTCGACGTGCTCGCGGAGTCGGTGGCGGCCTCCTTCGAGCAACAGGCCATTGGGCAGTAGCGACGCGCTGTGTCCGGAATCATTGCTTATCCGACATGGCGAGGGCGGCGAGCCGGGTGCCAGAATCGGCTGGCAGCCTACGCACAGGCCGATGCCGCACGAGTTCGATCAATCACCTGGAATCCTGACCACCATGCCCTATCTGCAACTGGACGTGAACGACCACTATTCGGTGGAAGCCAAGCAATTGCTCGCCGCCAGAATGAGCGAGACCTATGCGCGGATGATGTCGGTCGATATTCGGCGTATCAGCGTCGCGATCCGGGAACTGGGGCAAGGCGGTGTCTGGCGCATTGCCGAGGCGGGCAAAGCGCCGGTCCCGGTCGCCGTGATGATGCTGGATATCCGGCGGGGGCGCCCGCCCGAGCAGCGCATGGAAGTGGCGCAGGCGCTTTGCGCGCACTGCGTGGAGATTCTCGGCCTGCGTGAGGACCGGCTCAATGTCGAATTCACGCAGCATTCCGGCGACGAGATGTACCACCCGGCGCTGGGCGGTTACAGCCCGGAGTGGGGCCCCGGCGAGCAATAGATCGTCCGCTTGCACGGCTGGCTGCCTGCAGGCCTGCCGGTGGTCGGGCGCTCGGGGTTTGGGCAGGCAAGACCGCGCAAACCTCGCCTATTGGTTCAACAAGTCCTAGTTCACGAGCGGCGCGACTCCCGAGGCTCGCTGGATGGTCTGCGGGGGTTGCCCGAACGCGCGCAGAAACGCTTGGCGCATGCGCTCGCGGTCGCCGAATCCGGTTTCTCTCGCAATGATTTCGATCGGGTGGCGCGTCGTTTCCATCATCAGGCGCGCGGCCTCGACGCGCAGCCGCTCGACCGCCTTGGCGGGGGATTGCCCCGTCTCCTCCCGGAACACGCGGCTGAATTGGCGCGGGCTCAAACGTGCCGCCTCCGCCAGTCGTTCCACCGACAGATCGCTCGCCAGGTTCTCGCTCGCATAGGTCAGCGCCATTCGCACGCGGTCCGATCGCGCGTCCAGTTCCAGCAACGTCGAGAATTGCGACTGCCCGCCGCCGCGCCGTTGGTACAGCACGAGCTTGCGCGCGACCATGCGCGCCGTTTCCAGCCCGAAGTCGCTTTCGACGATCGCGAGCGCGAGATCCACCCCGGCGCTCATTCCGGCCGAAGTCCAGACCTGGCCGTCCACGACGAAGATGCGGTCTTCGTCGAGCTGCACGTCCGGATATTGCTTCCTGAAATCCCGCGCGTGATACCAGTGCGTCGTGGCCCGTTTCCCGTCGAGGAGGCCGGCGGCCGCGAGGACGAAGGCGCCCGTGCATATCGACGCAATGCGCCGCGAATGGAAGGGCGCGCGACGCAGGAAGTCCACCAGCGTCGCCGACGGAAGCCGGCATTCGTTGTCGCCGGCGACGATCAGCGTGTCATAGCCGTCGTTGGCCAGTGGCTCGGTGTTGACCGAAAACCCCTGCGACGACACGACCGCTCCGCCGTGCTCGGACACGATCCGGAACTGGTACACCGCCTCGCCGCGGAGCAGATTCGCGTACTCGAACACGCTCGCCACCGCGAGCGCGAGCGACTGGAAATTTGGGTAAACAACGAGTCCTACGGTGTGCATGATGTCCGCCAGGTGGATGGCCTGATTAATTGAATCTAGCATAAAACGGACATCGCCGCGGGCTACGGTGGCGCTTCACTCATGACCTTGTGCGCGGCCGGATCCGGGGCTGCCGCGCTTTCGCCGGCATGCCCGTCGATGTCGTCGAGGCGCCGCCCGATGGCGTGGCGCAACGGATTGCGCGACCGTTTCGGGCATCGCGCGACGCGCGTTTCGTGTGGCCTTGATTCAATCAGGATGCCTATCTTCACCGGTTTTTCCGCTGTCTTTTTCCAGGGTCGTCCTGTCGGCCGTCTTCGGAGGGGGCAAGGCACCGCGCGGCACCCCCTGCAGGGCCGATTTTGAGTAACCGGGCGTCACTTGCAAAGGACGAATCCGCAAGGTTTCCGGTCAATGCACGGATGGCAGAAATCATTGCATCTATGACATTGAGGAAGAGCGTGGTCGAAACCAGAATTCATTCCACGAACCGACACCCGGTCGGCTCAATCCACGGAAAGGAACAGACATGAGCACTTCTACGAAAGGCACCGCGCTGATCACCGGCGCATCGGCCGGCATCGGCGCCATTTACGCGGACCGCCTCGCCAAACGCGGCTACGACCTCATTCTGGTGGCGCGTAATCAGGATCGTCTGAATACGCTGGCGGGCCGCCTTACGGCCGAAACCGGCCGCTCGGTCGAGACCGTTGCCGCCGATCTGAACGACAAGGCCGCGCTCGCGAAGATCGAAGGCATTCTGCGCGAGGACAGCAGCATCACGATGCTGGTGAACAACGCGGGAATTGGCTCGGTCGCGTCGATTCTCAACGGCGACGTCGACACGATGGAGTCGATGATCAATCTGAACATCACCGCGCTCACCCGCCTGACTTACGCCGTCGCCCCGGTGTTCGCCGGCAAGGGCACGGGCACCATCGTCAACATCGGCTCCGTCGTTGGCATTGCGGTCGAACTGCTCAACGGCGTGTACAGCGCGTCGAAGTCGTACGTGCTGAGCTTCGGTCACGCCCTTCAACGCGACCTGGCGGACAAGGGCGTGCGCGTGCAGACGGTGCTGCCCGCGGCGACGGCGACCGAGTTCTGGGATGTGGCCGGCTACGCGAAGCAGAAGGAGGCGGCCAGCACGATGACGGCCGACGACCTGGTGGATGCCGCGCTCGCGGGCCTCGATCAGGGCGAGCTCGTGACGATCCCGACGCTGCACGACGGCGACGGCTGGACGCAATGGGAAGCGGCCCGCCGCGCACTCACGCCGAAATTCGCGAACGCCAAGGCCGCTCCGCGCTACGCGGCGGATGCCAAGGCCGGCGCTTGAACCGGCTCACTCATTTTTTCGGAAGGGTTTGATGATGAACATCCTCAAGATCGGTGCTGCCGTACTCGCCACGTCGGCCGCGTTTGCATTGCCGGTGGGCGCGTCGGCGCAGTCGCGCGGCAAGGTGCTGGTTGTCATGTCGAGCGCTCACGCGCTCGATCTGCGCGACGGCAAGACATATTCGACCGGTTATTACCTCAACGAATTCGTCGTGCCGTACCGCAAGCTCGTCGAGGCGGGCTACGAGCCGGTGATCGCCAATCCGAATGGCGACATGCCGGTGATGGACGCGAACTCGAACAACAAGCTGTTTTTCGGCGGAGACGATGCCGCGCGCGCGGATGCACTGAAATACGCGCAGGGTATCGCGCAACTGAAGCATCCGAAGACGCTCGCGTCCGTCGTCTCCGAGGGGACCGACGGTTATGTCGGCCTGTTTATCCCCGGCGGCCATGCGCCGATGGTCGACCTGCTCAAGGACCGGAATCTCGGCAAGATCCTGGTCGGCTTCCATGACAGCGGCCGTCCCACCGGGATCATCTGTCACGGGCCGATCGTGTTGTTGTCGACGCTGCACGATCCGGATGCCTTCGTTGCATCGATGACCGCCAACGATGGCAAGGCGAATGCCTTCGCGGCCGGCTGGCCGTATGCCGGTTACCGGATGACGGTCTTCTCGACGGGCGAGGAGCAGCAGCTCGAGGGGCCGAACGGGCTTGGCGGCAACGTGCCGTTCTATCCGGTGAACGCGTTGGCAGAAGCCGGCGCCCACGTCGACACGGTGGCGAACTGGCACGGCAATGTCGTCGTCGATCGCGAGCTGATCACGGGGCAGCAGCCGATGTCGGCGCCGGAATTCGGCGACGTCCTCGTGGCGAAACTGACAGCCCGCGCGAACGGAGTTCGTCCGTGACGGCAGCGGCCGGGCATGTTGCGCCCGGCCGCTTCGACTTCGCTGCCGACTCGACATGGATCGGGCAATGGGCGGCATTTGACGCAGGCGAGCCGGTGGCGATGGATCTCGGGTATCGCGGCGCCAGCGCGCGCGTCGTCATGTTCCGTCGGATCCACGGGCGAATCGCCGCAGCGATATCTCGCAGCCGGTCGAGCGCGCATGATTCGGGGCGGCCTGCGGCTCGGCGAGGTGATCGGGGCGTCCTTGCCGTCCCGGCGTCGAGGACGACTGCCCCGGACATCAGGGTTCTGGATTGATATCGCGCCGGCACGCGGCGATTTTGAAATGGCATACTACGACACCGATCTAGCGGGGCATGACGTTGCATTTCGGCAGATGATTGGCATCCTGCAGTGCACGCCCATCGCGCCATCGCTTTGGAAATTGGTACATGAGCACTGGCCCGGCAGCACAGCCTCTCGACAAACTGGAAAGGAGCGACGACGAGTCGGCTCGTTCCCGCTCGGTTTGGCTCGCCAACGAGTTTCGGGCCAGCTACGGATGGCTGAAGGCGAAGCTGATGCGGCGTGTCGGATCGCCGGCCGATGCCGAGGATCTGGCGTCGTCGTCGTTCGAGGCGCTTGCCGGCGTCGATGACCCGCCGGGTATTCGCGAGCCTCGAGCGTGGCTGACCGTCATCGCCCAGCGTCTCACCTTCGAGATGTGGCGCCGCCGGGATCTCGAGCGCGCGTATCATGAGGCGCTCCTCAATGCCGAGGAACCCCTCGCGCCGTCCGCCGAATCGATCGTCGAGATTTCCCAGGCATTGTTCCTGATCGATCAGGCGCTCGATGGATTGCCTCCGAAAGCGAGAAGTGCCTTTATCTACAGCCAGATCGACGGCCTCACTTATTCCGAGATTGCCGCTCGACTCGGCGTTTCGACAAGCATGGTTCGCAAATACATCGCCCAGGCGCTTACCCGATGCTTTCTGATCAGTTGAATGCCGCGCGCGGCGCCGGCACGGTCGATTCGTGCGCGGAGGAAGCCATTCAGTGGGAGGTCCGGTTGCGTGCCGAGGACGCCACGCAGCAGGATCGCGATGGCTTCGAGGCATGGCGCCGCGCCGATCCCGCGCACGAAGCGGCGTGGATACGGCTCCAGGAGGGGCTGGCACGGTTTGCGTCGCTGCGGAACGCGCCCGGCTCGGCGGTGCGAAGCGCGCTGAACGAGCCGTCCCGTGCGCGGCGCCGCATGTTGAAGGCGGGCGCCGGGGTGGGCGCGCTGGCGCTGGCCGCGATCGGGACACGAGAACTGGTCCGGGCCTATTCGCTCGACGCCGATTATCACAATGGCGATCTGACGCCGCAGGCCGTGGCGCTGAAAGACGGAACGCCGATCGTCCTCGGGGCATCGGCGCGTGTTTATTGGACGCGGGACGGCGCGCGCGGCGACGTCTATCTTGCGTCCGGCCAGATCCTGTCGAGTCCCGCCACGACGAACCGCTCGCCGTTCGCCGTGAGGACGCGGGACGGGACGGCAATCACGAGCCGCGCCCGCCTGAGCGTCGATGCATTGCGTTATCACACCGTGGTCGCGGTGCAGGGCGGCGATGCAACCCTTGCGACGCCGCGCGGCGGTAGCGTCCGCATCGCCGATGGTTCGGTCTGGTCGCTATCGCCGGGGCGCATTGCCCGCATGCCGGAGACGGCCGCCGACATCTTCGCCTGGAGCCGCGGCACGCTCGTCGTCCTGGATCGGCCGCTGCCTGACATCCTCGAGACGCTGGGCCGCTACTACGGCGGCTATATCCGGTTTCCGCAGGCCGCGCTCGCTCGCCGGGTCAGCGGCGTGTTCCCGCTCAACGACGCCGAGGCGGCGCTGCACCAGCTCGCCAACGGCCTGGGACTCTCCCTGGCCGTGTATGGCAAGGTTCTGGCCGTCGCCTCCGAGGCTTGACGCCGCGCCCCGTTCAGCCGGGGCGCGAAAAAAATTTTTCTTTCCCGGTGTCACTTTTCCCGCTTCGTTGCACAAGGTGAATGAAGGCGTCCGAATGCCTGCGACGCTTACCTTGTCCCGAAGGGGGGAACTGTGATCGACCATATCGACAAGGCCATCCTGACAGTCCTGCAAGAGGACAGCACGCTTTCAGTGGCGGAAATCGCCGATCGCGTGCATTTGTCGACGACGCCTTGCTGGCGCCGCATACAGAAGCTCGAGCAGGACGGCGTCATCGCCCGCCGGGTTGCCCTGCTCGACGCCGACAAGCTCAATGTCGGCGTGACCGTGCTCGTCGAAATCAGGACTGCGCAGCATACCGCGGCCTGGCTCAAACGCTTCTGCGACGTGGTCGCCGACATCCCCGAGGTGATCGAGGTGTACCGCATGAGCGGTCATATCGACTACCTGCTGAAGGTGGTCGTTCCGCACATTGCCGGGTATGACGGCGTGTACAAGCGCTTGATCAGCGAGCTGGAAATTTTCGATGTGAGTTCGAGTTTCTCGATGGAGACCATCAAGCATACGACGAGGTTGCCCCTCGATTACGTTTGCTGATTTTCTTGTCTGCGGATTCCGCCTGCTGGATTGAATTTTCAAGGACGGCGCGGTCGGTGGGAATAAAAAACCGGAAATGGCGCGAAGGACGAATTCTTTCAAAAAAGTATTCCGGGCAGGATCGCTAGACTTTTTCATGTGGATGAGGAGCCGGCAAGCCTGCCGGGGCCGGCGGCCTCGAGCGAAGCCGGGAGTGAAGGGGGAAGGCATGCCGTTGCGGTTGGCCGCTGCTTCCCGACTTCTCGATCGTGTGGGACAAGACAGGCGTTTTGCCGAAATACAACCGACTAGGGATGGGTGCATCGTGGGGATCAAGTTCGACGGCAAGGGTATGGCCCGCAACGTTGCGGCAATGGCGATCGCAATGGCGGTTGCCCAGACTTTCATGGTGTCCGCGGCGTATGCGCAGCAGGCGGAACAACACACCTATCATCTGCCGAGCGGTCCGCTGGATCGCACGTTGGTGGAGATCGCCCGGGTCGCGCAGCTTCCGTTGAGCTATGACGCGTCATTGGTGCAGTCGCTCAAATCGGCGCCGGTGGACGGCACGTATTCGGCCGAGGCCGCGATCCGCAAGGCGTTGCAGGGCACGGGCCTCGACCTGGTTCCGACGGCGAACGGCGGTTACACGCTGGCTCACGTCAAGGCGGATGCCAAGGGGGTTTCGTCGGCGCCGGCCGCTGCCGCAGCCGCAGCCGCGGCGACCACGGCGCAGGTGGACACCACCTTGCCCCTCATCAGCGTGGCGGCCAGCCGGGATTCAGGCGGTACCGGCTTCGTCGCGGAATCGTCCTCCACCTATGCGCGCTCGGATGTGCCGCTGAGCGAGACGCCGAAATCGGTCAGCGTCATCAATGCCGCGGTGATCCAGAGCCAGGGTGCTCAGTCGCTCTCCGATGTGCTGAGGAATGCTTCCGGTGTCGTCACGCGGCCGGGGCCGCTGGGCGTGCCGAGTTACACGATTCGCGGGTTTGTAGCGCAAAACCTCACGTCGGATGGATTGTCGACTGTCGGGACGGCCCCTAACGTTACGCCGACGATCGCCATCTCGAGCGTGGAAGTGGTCAAGGGACCGTCGGCCATCGTGAATGGCAACAGTCCGCCGGGAGGCGTCATCAATCTCGTCAAGAAGACGCCGCAGGCCGATCCGTTTCATGAAATCCAGGTGGGCTACGGATCGTACGGCGACACCCAGATCGCGCTGGACAGCACGGGCGCGATCACCGCCGACAAGAAACTCCGGTATCGCTTCATCATCTCGGGTGAACGGGTCGGCCAGAATTCGATGGGATATGACGGCAAGAGAAATTTCTACTTTGCGCCGACTGTGCAATGGAAGGACTCGACCACGGATGTGACGGTCGGCTATGAGCGCACGGTCTACCGCGAGCCGGTTCCCCAGTTCACGCTCGGCCATGCTGCCGGTGATATCTATCGAAACTATATCGACAAGCCGCTTGGCACGCCGTCCGACCATTTCGGCGCGCAAACGGACAATATTTTCATTCATCTCGAACAAAAGCTCGGCTCGGCGCTGACCTTCGTGAGCAAGGGTTCCTATACGCGGACCCAACAAACGCAGCAAGCCTGGACTACGGCCACGCCGCTCTCGGCGACCAACGGCGTGTTGTTCCACAATTTCGATTCGCTCTCGGATTTCTACAGTTGGAGCTTCCAGAACTACCTGCGCGCCAAGTTCAATGTCGGCGCTGCGAAAAATACGGTGATTGCCGGCTGGGACGTTCTTCGCTACAGCCAGCATCAGTTTGACACCACGACATCGAAATTCATTTCCATTCCGAATGTCTTCGGCTCATTTACGCTTCCGTCTTCCGACACGGGAAACCTGATGCCGAATGGGACTACCTACTTCACCCAAACCGGCTTGTATCTACAAGATCAGTTCTCCTACAAGAATTTCCATGCACTCGCGTCCGTGCGCCGGGATACCTATCTGACACATGCGACCTACGCCGGTAACCCACCCCCGGGAAACCATCAGAATGCGTATAGCCCGAGCCTCGGCCTGCTCTACGAACTGACGTCCGAGGTTGCCGCCTACGCCAGCTACAACCGTGGCTTTCAGCCGGGCACGGCGCTTGAATTCGGCGGCGGTGTGCTCCCCCCGCAAACCAGCCAGCAGGTCGAAGTGGGCATGAAGTTCAACCTGCTGGACGACAAGCTGGCCATCACGACCTCGGCTTACCGCACCTCGTTCAGCAATTACAACGTTGCCGACCCGGCCCATCGCGGCTTCTATCTTCCCGCCGGCGGCGCCGTGAGTCGCGGATTCGAAGCGGAGATCAGCGGCCAGCCGCTTCCCGGCGTCAACCTGATCGGTAGCTACACGTACAACGACTTCGTGCAGCCGCCGAACAGCAAGCTGGCGGTGAACCTGCCCAAGAACAGCGCCAGCCTGTGGGCGACCTACAACTTCCGCTCCGAGAAGCTCCAGGGTTTCGGTGTCGGCGCGGGGCTGTTCTTCGCGAGCGGGCAGTACATCGGCACGGGCTCGGCGTATCGCATCCCCAGCCAGGTGGAGACGGATCTCGGCGTGTTCTATCGGAAGAAGGGTTACGGCCTGAATCTTTCGGTCAAGAACGTATTCAATCGCAAGCTCTACTACAGCAGCACGACCGCCAGCCTGATCCCGATGGGACCGGAGCGGACCGTCATGCTCACCGGTACCTATGATTTCTGACACCCTCGAGACCCGGCCGTGGAGCGGCGGCATGTCGAATCCTGAGCGCATCACTCATTCGCGGGCGCGATGGCGGCGCGCGGCGATCGGGGGCGCGGTCGTGCTGGCGCACGCACTGGGGCTGTATCTGATCGTTCATCGCAGCGTGGACCTGATCAGGCTGGAGGCCGACCGGGCCTCCGGTGCGTCGGTTCAGGTCAGGCTCGTTGCCGCGCCGACACCCGAGCCCGTCGCGCGGCCGGAACCGAAGCCCAAGCAGGAGCCTCAGCGGAAGCCGGAACCCAAGCCCGTCGAAAAGACCGTGGTGCGGAAGACGGCACCCTTGCTTTCCTCGGAGGCTCCTGCTGCCCGGACCGTCGCGCCAGCCAAGACCGAGCCCGTCAAACCGGTCGAGCCGGCGCCGCCGGCGCCGCCGGTACCGGTGCCCAGCGCGGTCGCGCCCTCCGCAGCGACACCGCCCGCACCCGCGCCGGGCCCCCAACTGCTCGATAGCCCGAAGCAGATCAGCAGCGCGGAGCTCAAGCAGCTCGGTTGCCGTATCCCGCGGCCGGACTATCCGCCGAAGGCCCGGCGGCTGGAGCAGCAAGGCACGGTGGTGGTGAGGCTGAACATCGGCGTGGACGGTGTGGTGAAGACGGCGCGGGTTGCGCAAAGCAGCGGCTACCCTATGCTGGATGCGGCCGCGCTGGCGGCGATCGAAGCCGGCCATTGCCAGCCCTACACGACCGCCGGTATTGCCCGTGCCGTAGAGGCCGAGCAGCCGATCGCCTTCAACCTGAATGATTGACCTGGAATCTACGGAGCAAAAAATGGAACAGTACGGCATCGCCAACGTCTGGCAGCAGGGCGACTTCATCACCCGGTTCATCTTCGTCTTTCTTCTCGGCATGTCGATCGTGTCGTGGTTCGTCATCGTGACCAAGGGCCTGGCGAATCGACGTCTCGAGGTCATGGGCAAGCGTGCGCAGACGCGCTTCTGGTCCACGCCGTCGCTCGATGACGGCATCGAGGCGCTGGGCGACGGCACCGACAATCCGTATCGCGCCGTGGCCCTTGCCGGCCGCGAGGCGAACGACCAGCAGGCCGGCGGCGACGCGTCGCTGCAAGGCAGCCTCAGCAGCAGCGAATGGGTGGCGCGCGGCCTGCGCAACGCGTTCGACGACGAGGTTGCCCGCCTGCAGAACGGCCTGGCCATTCTCGGGTCGATCGGCAGTACCGCGCCGTTCGTCGGCCTGTTCGGGACCGTGTGGGGCATCTATCACGCGCTGATGGCCATCGGCGTGTCGGGACAGGCCAGCCTCGATCATGTCGCGGGCCCGGTCGGCGAGTCGCTGATCATGACGGCGATCGGCCTGTTCGTGGCGATCCCCGCCGTGCTCGGATTCAACTACGTCAATCGAGGCAACAAGCGGGTGAGCCATCGGCTGAACCGGTTCGTGCACGAGTTGCACGTGTACTTCGTGACGGGCGCCAAGGCCCGCTGCGACGTTCGCCCGGTGCCCGCGGCGCCGGCGACGAGCAAGCGCGTCAACGCCGCCGCCTGACCGGGAGCCTATCGTGTCGATTCTCATGGATGGCAACAACGACGAAGGCGTGATGAACGACATCAACATGACGCCATTGATCGACGTCATGTTGGTTTTGCTGATCATTTTCATCGTGACGCTGCCGGTCATCAACAAGGCGGTGAAGGTCGATCTGCCCAAGGCCGCGGCTCAGCCCGCCCAGTCGAAAACGCAGGACATCGACCTGTCGATCACGGCTGACAAGACCGTGCTGTGGAACAAGGATGTGGTCGACGACGCGGCGCTGAAGCTGCGTGTCGAGGCGGCGTCGAAGCAGGGCGATCCACCGGCCGTCAACATCAATGCCGACGAGCACGTCGAATACGGGAAGGTCGCCGCGATACTCGCGGCGCTGCAGGGCGGCGGGCTGAACAAGATCAATTTCGTCATGCAACCGGACAAGGGCCAGCAATGATCAGGAATCGGGCATTCCCGACGGATCGCGCCGAGGATCGGGATGCCAGGCGTCACTTTCCTTCCGTCTGGAAGTTGATCACGCCGTACTGGACCACCAGGGAGGGCATGCTGTCGGCATTGATGCTCGCCTACGTGCTTGGGGCGGGCTGGAGCCACACCTATATCGCCGTGTGGCTCAACCGATGGACCGGCACGTTCTACGACGCCGTGGGATCCGGGAGGTTTCAGGCGCTGCCGAACCTGCTGTTGCAGTTCCTGCTGGTGTCCATGGCCGCCGCCGCGCTGACGGTGTCCACGGTGGTGATGCAATCGATCGTCGAGATTCGCTGGCGGCGATGGCTGACGACCTGGCTGGCCGATCAGTGGCTGGCCCGCCATACCTACTACCGCATCGAGCGCGACCGCGCGCTCGAGAACATCGATCAGCGTATCGCGGAGGATGCGAAGCAGTTCGTCAAGGACACCTTGCAGCTGTCGATGGGCGTGCTTCAGGTGCCGGTGAGCATCGTGAGCTTCAGCGTGATCCTGTGGTCGATCGGCCATTCCCTGGATCTCGATATCGGTGGACACACGTACAGCATCCACGGATACCTGGTCTATGCCGTCTTTCTCTATCAAGGCCTGTTTTTCTGGGCCACGCACCTGCTCGGCCGACGCTTGATCACCCTCAATGCCAAACAGAACCGCGTGGAGGGCGACTTCCGCGTGCTGATGGTGCGGGTGCGCGAATTCGCCGAGCAGATCGCCTTCTTCGATGGAAGCGGCGCGGAAGGCAAGCGATTGAACGGGGCTTTTCGCCAGGTCGTTTCGAATCTTTATGCGCTGCTTTGGGTCAACACGCGGGTCTCGCTGTTTACCAACATCGTCGGGCAATTCAGCTCGGTGGTGCCCGTGGTGCCCACGTTGCTGGTATTGCCGCAACTGATAACGGGGGGGCTGACGCTGGGCGGGCTGATGCAATCGAACGCAGCATTCAGTTCCGTGTCCAGTTCCCTGGCGTTCTTTCCGCAGGCCTATCTGGGATTCACCGCGTGGCGCGCCGAAGCGAACCGGCTTCGGGAATTTCTCTACGTGAACGCGCTGGATTCGCGGGGAAACGTCGTGTTGACCGCCGGCGAGCGCGGAGCCGTAGGCGCCCACGGGTTGGTTCTGCGCGACGCAGCCGGCGCGGAGATTGCCCGCGTGCCCGACTTCTCGCTCGCACCCGGTTCGCGCTGTCTGATCCGCGGGCGCTCCGGAAGCGGGAAAAGCACGCTGCTCAGAGCGCTCGCGGGCCTCTGGCCCTACGGCGAGGGCATCGTCACCTGCGGTGCCGAAGGAACGATGTTCGTTCCGCAGCGCAGCTACATTCCCGTCGGCACGTTGAAGGCGGCGATCGCGTATCCGCACGAGGAATCGACGTACACCGACGGCCAATGCGCGGACGTCCTGCGCGCATGCGGCCTCGATGCGCACGTTGCATCGATGCTGGACGCCGATCGCTGGAGCGACCGGCTTTCCGGCGGAGAGCAGCAGCGGGTGGCGTTCGCACGCGTGTTGCTGGCCCGCCCGACCACGATATTTCTCGATGAATGCACGTCGGCGCTCGACACCGAGAGCGAGCGAACGCTCTACCAACTGCTGATCGACTGGCTACCTCAGGCCACGATCCTCAGCGTCGCGCATCGACAGGCGTTGCTGGCCTTTCATCAGCAGACCCTCGACTTTTCGCCGGAACGGGCATCCGCGGTCGCGGCCGGCCTGACCGGCCCGGCTTCGTCTGCCTGCCCGGCATGACACCGTGATCCCGTCAGGACGCTTGCACCTCACCGGGGGCAAGGTCCGACAAAACCGAACTGATGGACAGGAACGTGAAATGAGCGATTTGAAAAGTGTGACCGCCGCGAGCTTCGAGGCCGACGTGATGATGAACAGCCGTCCGGTGCTGGTCGACTTCTGGGCCGAATGGTGCGGGCCGTGCAAGGCGCTGGCGCCGACGCTCGAGAAGGTGGCGCGGAACTTCGACGGCAAGGTCGACATCGTCAAGGTCAACGTCGACGAGCATCCGTCCTTGCGCGAGCGTTTCGGTGTGCGTGGCATTCCCGCCCTGGTGCTCATGAATGGCGGCCACGAGGCGGGCCGCATCGTGGGCCCCCGGTCGGCCACGCAACTGGCGAGTTATCTCGATGCGCACCTGGGAACCGTCACGCAGCTGGCCAGGCCCGAAGTGACGCTTCGCGCGTTCGGCGGTGATCCGCAGGTGAAAGCGGCGCGCATCGCACGGTTGCGCGATTATCTGGATCACAAGCAAGCCGCGCTGGACACCCCCATGTGGCCGGACAAGATCAGCGGCGCACTGGAATTCGTCGCCGACTCGCATGATCCGGACGAGTGCGCATCCGTGTTGGGCATGCCGACCGATGTGGTCGAGGCGGTGACGGTCCTGTCGAGCTATCGAGGCACCCATTTCAAGGCGGCGCTGTTCGTGGCGGACTGGCTGGAAAGCGTGCCGGTCGGCGCGAATCTCTCGACGCTGCCCGGCCGGCTGCTGGTGTCGATCCTGTCGAGCCGGATCGTCTCGGACACGCTGGAGGGAGAATCGAGGTTGCTGGCGATTCGTGACGAGCTGGTTTCGCTGCACGCGGCGGAAACGGACGGCGCTCCTGTGGCGGACGCGAACTGGGCGGACGTCCGACAGGCATCCAGGGCGGCGGCGGCCGAACTCGGCGACGGGAGTGCTGCCGTGGCCGCCGAGGTGCTGGAGGCCGCTTCGTCGTCGTTGGCCCGGAATCCGGACGTCTTGAAGGAATTCGTCTTTTCACTTTGCAGCTCCGTGCGGAAATGGCTTCAGGTCAAATGCAACTGGGGCGCGCAGGACGATGCGCGCTTGAATCAATTGGCGGAAGGGGTCTTCAAGCAGGCAATCGACGCCGGCGTCGAGCCGCCGCGGGGCAGCGCGCTGATGGAGCGGGCGGCGGAGGTCGATCCTCAACTCGTGGGGCGTTTCCTGTCCTATTACGAGGACGGCCATCTTGCCGCGGCCGAGCGGGGCAGCGCGATCGGCGACATGCTGATCGCGCTCACTGGGCAGACCGCCTGACGCATTCGACGACACGATGCCGCATGGCGGAGGAGCAGGCTGATGCAATCGAGCAGTACGCAGTTGCAAACCGTTGCCGCTGAACTGGCGAGTTCGGCGGAGCGTGTGATCGCGTTCGCGCGGCAGGCGGGTGCCGAGGGGACGCGCGTGGAGATCGAGGCCGCCGAATCGAGCGCCGTGACCGTGACGAACCGGGTACAGACGGAACGCAGTTTTTGCGGCACCCTGGAGATGACGGTGACGGTGTTGCGCGACGGAAAACGCGCTTTCGCGAAATCGTCGGACCTGTCGGACGACGGGCTGAAAAAGATCGTTCGCGCGGCGATCGAGAGTACCGCCGCAACCGAGCCCGATCCCGCGGCCGGATTCGCCGATTCGAGCCAGTTGGCCAGGGACTTTCCCGATCTCGATCTCCATCACCCGCTGGATTGGTCGCTCGACGATATCGGTGCCCATGCGCAACGCGCCGAGGATGCGGCGTTCGCACATGACCCTTCGATCAAGGCGTCGAAGGGCGTGACGGTGAGAACGATGTCGGGCACGTCGTTGCTGGCCACGTCGGCGGGGTTCCATGCGACGGCGCCGTGGTCCGTCCATTCGATCGCATGTGCGCCCGTCGCGTTCGGCACCGGCGAGAAGCAGATCGGTTTCTGGGGCCATGCAAGTCGCGCATTCGACGATCTCGCGAAACCGGAGGAGGTCGGGGCGCTGGCCGCCAGGCGAGCCATCGACGCGCTCGGCGCGACGCAAGTCCCCACGCAGCAATGCCCGGTTCTGTTCGAGCCGTCGGCGTCGCTGGGGCTGCTGGCCGAACTGGTGTCCTCGGCATCGGGGGATGCGCTGTACCGGAGCGGATCGTTCTTGAAGGATGACATCGACGCGCCGTTGTTTCCGCCGCATGTCCAGCTTGACGAGGATCCATTCGTCAGGCGCGGGATGGCCAGCCGCTGCTTCGACAGCGACGGCATTCCGGGCGGGCGCCGCAAGGTGGTGGAGGACGGCCGCCTGCGCGGGCTGTTTCTCGGACTTTATGCGGCGCGCCGCTTGAACCTGACGCCCACCGGCAACGGCTACGGGCCTCACAACCTCGACATGCGCAGTACACGGACCCAGCCCGGCGACGACTTCGCCGCGATGCTGAGGAAGCTGCATCGCGGACTTCTGGTCACGGAGATGGTCGGCGGCGGCGTGAACCGCCTGACCGGCGATTTCTCCCGCGGCGCCAAGGGGTTCTGGGTGGAAGACGGCGAGATCCGCTTCCCGGTGAGCGGTATCACGATAGCGTCGAATCTCCGCCGGATGTTCGGCGGACTACAGGCGATCGGCAGCGACGCGTTGACGAGGGGATGGGCGACCTCCGGATCGTGGCTGATCGATGCAATGAAGATCGGGGGAGCTTGAAGCATGAGTGACATGAAGCAGCGGCAGGTATTGCGGCCTGCCCGCGAGGAGATCCGCACGCTGGCGCGGCACGCGCTGCTGGACCGGCATGGCATCGACGAAACGGCGCTTTTTTCCGCGATGGGCATCGCCCTCGGCCAGCGATGGGACTTTGCGGATGTCTTCCTCAAGGAAACGACCGCGGAATCCTGGTCGCTGGAAGGCGGGGCCGTGCGCGCGAGTTCGTATCGTTGCGATAGCGGCTTCGGACTGCGCGTGTTGAAGGGAGAGCAGGCGACGCTGGCGAGTTCGCAACGCATCGACGCGATGGCGCTCCGGCATGTTGCGTCGCGACTTAGCGAAACCGGAAGCGGCATGTCGCGTGACGGCTCGGCAGCGATGCAGCGCAGGCCGGTTGCAACGGCACGATCGTTCTACGACCCGGCTCATCCGTTGCGGACGATGGAGGGAGCGGACAAGATCGCGCTGCTGAAGACGCTCGACGAGATCGCCCGGGCCGCCGACCCGCGCGTGATCGAAGTGCATGCCGTGCTGAGCGCCGTGCATGAAACGATCTGGATCGCCCGATGCGACGGCCTGAGTGGCGGCGACGCGCGTCCGCAACTGGCCTTGTGGATCAACGTGCGCGTCAGGTCCGGCGCGCGCGTGGAGAGCGCGAGCGGAGGGATCGGCGGGCGCTATGGCATCCGGACGTGGGATGACGACGAACTTCGTACCTTCGTGCGGGAGCGTGTGACGGCCGCCCTCACGAAGCTGCAGGCGCGGCCGGCGCCGGCCGGAAAAATGACGGTGGTGGTCGGCCCGGGCTGGAATGGCGTCTTGCTGCACGAAGCGGTCGGCCATGGACTGGAAGCCGACGGCGTGCGCCGCGGGACGTCCGCCTTCGCGGGACGCCTCGGCGAAAAGGTGGCGTCCGGGAACGTGACCATCGTCGACGACGGAACGCTCCAGGGGGGCCGCGGTTCCTTGAATATCGACGACGAAGGGTGCGCGACGCGGCGCACGACCTTGATCGAGAACGGCGTGCTGCGCGCGTACATGCAGGATGCGCTGAGCGCGAGGTTGATGGGAATGGAGCCGACCGGAAACGGCCGCCGCGAGGGTTACGCGTCGCCGCCCATGCCGCGCATGACGAACACGTTCATGCTGAACGGGGACCACGAGCCGCAGGAAATCATCGAGTCGGTACGCAACGGTATCTACGTGTCGGGTCTCGAGGGCGGGCAGGTCGACATCACGAGCGGTCAGTTCGTCTTCGAGGCATCCGAGGCCTACCTGATCGAAAACGGCAGGATCACCGCGCCGGTCAAGGGCGCGACGATCACGGGCCACGGCCCCGACACCATCCGGAACATCAGCCTGGTCGGCAACGATCTCGCCTGCGATCCCGGCAGGGCGACGTGCAGCAAGGCGGGGCAGTCGATCCCGGTGGGCGTGGGCCAACCGACCGTGAGGGTGGATGAAATGACCGTCGGAGGCACCGCATAGTCATGGCCGTCGAGGCGGCGCATTGCCGGTGGAATGGAACGTGAATAAATGGGCTCATCGTCTCAGTCAGTCCAGCCGCACGCAACGCGAGGCGAAAACGGAACTGCTGCCCTTGCCGAGGCCGATACGCGATGCCTTGTCGCTGGAGTATCACCTTCAGCTCGAAGCGCTGCATGCCGGGGTGGGGTCGCTTGTCGCGCTTCAGGTCCTGATGAGGACCGTGATCGCCACGGGCATCCTGTGCGAATACGGCTACGGGGATGTCGAGGACGCTTCGTACAAGGACCTGGAAAAGATCGCGAACCACGCGTTTTCCTCGGGTTGCCAAGGGCATTTCCATTTCGACGGCGACGCATTCCATCTGTTCGCGAGGGTGCTGACAACGCATGATTTGCAGCTGGAAGTCGCCCCCGTCAAGGTGATCGACGAAGTCGCGAAGCGCCTGCAGCGATACTGCACGGCGACCCGGTGATCGGGTTCCGAAGAATCGGCCGGTGCGGCGCGCGCAACGCGCCTTCGCCCGCAGCGCGCGCTATCCGCGCCCCACGAACGGCATCGCGGTCGCCATGATCGTCATGTTCAGGATGTTCGTGTCGAGCGGCAGGTTCGCCATCTGGACGATCGCGTTCGCGACATGCGCGACGTCCATCCGCGCCTCGGGCGCGAGGCTGCCGTCCGCTTGCGGGACGCCTTGCGTCATCCGTTCCGTGAGCGAGGTCGCCGCGTTGCCGATGTCGATCTGGCCGCATGCGATGTTGTACCGGCGGCCGTCCAGCGCCAGCGATTTCGTGATCCCGGTCACCGCATGCTTGGTGGCCGTGTACGCGATCGTATCGGGGCGCGGCGCGTGCGCCGAGATCGAGCCGTTGTTGATGATCCGGCCGCCTTGCGGCGTCTGCGCTTTCATCACGCGCCACGCGGCCCGTGCGCACAGAAAGACGCCGGTCAGGTTCGTCGCGACGACGCTGTTCCACACGTCGAGGTCGTATTCGTCGAGCGACACGACCGGGGCGTTGCGTCCGGCATTGTTGAACAGGACGTCGAGCCGGCCGAATTGCTGCGCGATCTGCGCGAACGCGCGGTCGACCGACGCCTCGTCGGTGACGTCGGCGGGAAACGCGTGCGCGTCGCCGCCGGCGGCGCGGATGGTGTCCTGCGTTTCTCGCAACGAGGCCTCCGTGCGCCCGAGCAGCGCGACGGTGAAGCCGGCCTGCGCGAGCGCGATTGCTGCTGCCCGACCGATGCCGGAGCCGGCGCCCGTAACGGCGGCGAATTTCTTCGAGACAGACATGGCTTGATTTCCTGCGGGTTGAGTGAGGAACGAGGCGGCCGAGGTTCGATGTCGTCAGCCCTTCGGCAATGTAGTCGAAATGCGCGGCGCACGGATTCGAGCGATATCGGCACTCGTGTCCGACCACGCGGCGAAGGCGATCATTTCTTCCGGCCAGTCGCGGCCTTCCGTGCTCGTGCGCCCGTCTCCGCGAACAGGTCGACCACGACGTCGCGCAGCCAGCGGTTGCCTTCATCCTGATTGACGCGCGTGTGCCACAACATATGGATCGGCGTGCCGGGCAGCGCGACGGGCAGCGCACGCCAGCCGAGCGAGAACGGCGCGGCGAGCTGCTGCGCGAGATGCTCGGGCACCGTCGCGATCAGGTCGGTGCGCTGCAGGATGTAGCCCACGCTCATGAAATGCGGCACCGTCAGCCTTACCCGGCGCTTCACGCGGCGCCGCTGCAGCCATTCGTCCACCTGCCCGTGACCGGTGCCGGCCGACACCACGACCAGATGTTCGGCGTCGCGCCATGCGTCGACCGTCAGCGCCGCTTCCTCGAGCGGATGGCCGCGCCTGAACAGGCACACGTAGCGCTGATCGAACAACCGGCGCTGATAGAACCCGCCCTTGAGCTGCGGGAGCAGGCCGATCGCGAGATCGACGCGGCCGTCGGCCATTTCGTCGCCGAGGTTGACGCTCGTGTTGCGCACGGTATTGAGCGCGATGCCCGGCGCCGCGCGCGCGAGGTGTTCGAGCAGCGCGGGCAGGAACACGACTTCGCCGATATCGGTCATGCCGATCGTCAGCGTGCGCGTGGCGCGCAGCGGATCGAAACCGGTTTCGGGATTCAGCGCGGCGTGCAGCGTCGCCAGCGCATGCGACACGGGTTCGGCCAGGCGTAGCGCGAACGGCGTCGGCACGACGCCGCCCGGCCCGCGCACGAACAGCGGATCGCCCAGCCGGCGGCGCAGCTTCGCGAGCGCGTTGCTGACGCCCGGCTGGCTCATGTTCATCTGTTCGGCGACGCTCGACACGCGCCGCTCCTGCATCAGCCGCTGGAAAAGCAGCAGCAGGTTGAGGTCGATCTCGCTCAGTTCCATGGGTTTCGCGGTGCCCGGTTCATTGCATTCCGTGATGAAGCAGATTCATTTCATTTTATTGCGGGATGAAAGTCCACTCCTGAAAATACCGATACGGCCCATGCACTCGACATGGCCGCTGCGCAAGGCGCGGGCCCCACACGGAAATATCGGAGACACCTTCATCATGCAGACGAATCTGAAGATTGCGATCGTCGGCGCCGGCATCGGCGGCCTGACGCTCGCGCTCGCATTGCGCGAGCACGGCATCGACGCGCAGCTCTACGAGCAGACCCATGAATTGCGCGAAGTCGGCGCGGCCGTCGCGCTGTCGGCCAATGCGACGCGCTTCTACGAACGCATGGGCTTGCGCGCGGCCTTCGATGCGGTGTGCGCGGACATCCCGGGGCTCGTGTATCGCGACGGGCGCAGCGGCGCGGTGATCGGCCATCATCGCGGCGAGCCCGACTACCGCCGGCAATTCGGCGGCGCGTACTGGGGCGTGCATCGCGCGGATCTGCAGGCGGTGCTGTCGAACGCGGTCGGTCCCGACTGCATCCATCTCGGCCATCGTCTGGTCGATCTCGCGCAGCATCCCGATCGCGTGACGCTGTCGTTCGACAACGGCACCCGCGTCGACGCCGATCTCGTGATCGGCGCGGACGGCGCGCGTTCGATCACGCGGCGCTGGATGCTCGGCTACGACGATGCGCTGTATTCGGGCTGCTCGGGTTTTCGCGGCGTGGTGCCGGCCGCACGCATGGACCTGCTGCCCGATCCCGACACGATCCAGTTCTGGGTCGGGCCGCACGGGCATCTGCTGCACTATCCGATCGGCGACAACGGCGACCAGAACTTCCTGCTGGTCGAGCGGCATCCGTCGCCGTGGCCGTCGCGCGACTGGGTCATGCCGGCTCAGGAGGGAGAGCAACTGCGCGTGTTCGGCGACTGGCACCCGGCCGTGGTGCAGATGATCACCGCGGTGCCGATCAGCCAGCGCTGGGGGCTGTTCCACCGTCCGCCGCTCGGCCGCTGGAGCCGCGGGCGCGTGACGCTGATCGGCGATGCCGCGCATGCGCTGGTGCCGCACCACGGGCAGGGCGCGAACCAGTCGATCGAGGATGCGGTGGTGCTGGCGGCACAGCTCGCGAAGGCCGGGCCCGGGAAGTGGCGCGAGGCGCAGGAAGCCTACGAGCGGTTGCGTCGCGGCCGCACGCGCAAGGTGCAATACGCATCGATCTCCGCGGCCGACGTGCTGCACCTGCCCGACGGGCCGGCCGCGCAGGCGCGCAACGCGCGTCTGGCCGACCGCGATCGCGTGCTGCAGCACCTCGACTGGATTCACGACTTCGACGCGCTCGACGATGAGCCGAGCGAGCGGCAGGGCGGTACCTGGCTTTGAGCCCGATGGCGGACGCGACAGGTGTTGCGTTCGCCGGTTATCGGCCGGTCGTCACTTCACGCACTCCAGCGCGTACTTCAACCCCTGCCCGAGCACCCCGCGCCACACGTCCCACGTGTGCCCGCCGTCGACGATGCGCAGCTCGGCCGGATTCTGCGCGCGGCGCAGGTGCGTGTACAGCACGCTCGATTCCGCCTGGATCGTCAGGTCGTCGTCGCCGGCCGCGATGAACATCGGCACGCGCCAGCTGCGCGCGAAATAGCCGCGCAGCAGCGCCGGGTAGTTCAGCTCGTGCCACACGCGTGAATCGAACTGCCGGTCGCCGAACACGCCGACGTAGCGCGCGGCGGAATTGAGCGGCGGCTCGTTCGCATAGATCGCGGGGCTCAGCAGCATCGCGCCGCAGAACAGGCCCGGCTCGAGCAGCGAGAAGCGCAACGCGCCGAAGCCGCCCATCGACACGCCGCCGATCGCGCGACCCGCACGCTGGTTCGACACCGCGAAGTGCGCCTCGACCTCCGGCAGCAGGTCGTTGAGGAACGCGCTCTGCATCTTCTCCTTGCGGTCGACGTACCAGTCGGTGCCGCCCTGCGGCATCACGATCACGACGGGCGGAATCTCGCGGCGCTCGATCAGCGTGTCGGCGGTGGCCTGCAGGCGGCCTTGCGTGACCCAGTCGTTCGCGTTGCCGGCATTGCCGTGCAGCAGGTACATCACCGGGTAGCGCGCGCCTTCCGGGTTGTAGCCGGGCGGCAGGTAGACGGTGTATGACCAGTCGCGCTTCAGCGACGCCGACCGGAACGTGCGCAGCACGACGCTGCTGCCCGGGTTGACCGGCGGTTCCTGGGCGCTCGACGGTGTCGTGGCGGTCTGGACGGCCGGGGGCGGCGGCACGGGCGAGACCGGCGGCGCGGCCGGCGTGGCGCCGGCGGTGGCGATGGAGCCGGCGATCAGGGCGATGGCGAACGGAAGGGCGAGTCGGCGCATGGCGAAGCGTTTCAGGAGAGGCGCCGGCTATCGTAGCAGCGGCGCGTGACGGCGCGGCGCGTCATCGCCGCGAACGGAACGGCAGCCGCGCGACGAGCGGCCCGTAGAGTTTGGCGACGAGATACAGCAGGCCCATCGCGACGGCGTCGGCGGCCAGGCCGAGCGGCACGTTCAGATAACCTTCGGTCGCCTGGTAGAGCAGCGAATCGACGGCGAGCGAGATGCCGGTGCCCGCGACGAAGCACAACAGCCCCTGCCGGCCGATCGTGCCGATCCACGGCATCGCGTGCGCGACCTTCTTCATCCAGCCGAGGTGCACGAGCTTCGCGGCGAGCCATGCGATCGCGAGGAAGTTCACGAGCCGCAGCGCGCCGAGGTTCTGCTTGATCGACGGATCGGTCGGGAACGGCTCGATGCGCAGCCGGTAGTACGCGCCGGCCGCGACGATCGCGAGCGAGCCGGCCGTCAGCAGCCAGCCCTGCGGGCGGGGAGCGAGTGTCTGGTAGACGGGCTGGCAGCGCGCGATCACGCCGAGCACGAACAGGAACTGCCACGCGAACGGGTTGAAGTCCCACGGCACGCCTTCGACGGTCGGCAAGAAGCGTGCGACGTGCGGCGCCGCGTACCAGAGCGACCCGCTGAACGCGAGCAGCAGCCACGGCTGCGTGCGCGCCAGCGGCAGCGTGAGCGGGACGAGCAGCGCGAAGAACGCATACATCGGCAGCACCGACGCGAGGTACGGCTGGCGGCGGAACAGCAGGATGTCGCGCAGCGCGGCGAGCGGCTTGTGCAGCAGGCCGTCGAGGTCGTTGGTCGGCATGTTCGGGCCGTCGATCGCGAACGCGTTCAGCGCGGCGGTGATCAGCAGCATCAGCCCGGCCGTCACGAGGAACGCGCGATAGATCTCGAACGCGCGCCGGATGAAGCGCTGGCGCGCGGCGGCCTCGTCGTGCCGTTCGGCGAGCGAGTTGTAGGCAATGGCGGTCGCGAAGCCGCCGAGAAACACGAACACCTCGGCCGCGTCGCACAGCGCGTATGCATGCAGCGTCACGCGCGACAGGATGCTGCCGCCGATATGGTCGACGACGATGACGAGCAGCACGAGGCCGCGGAAGAAATCGAGTTCGGCGTAGCGGCCGGCCCGGGCAGGCGCGGTCATCGGACCGCCGCCCGGCGCGCGCCGCGGGCGCGGCCGGCACGGGCCGCGCATGAGTCGGGGTGAAGCATGACTTCGTGAAGAAATGGCGAACGGATGCGCATTGTGCCACCGATGCGACACCCACCGGGTTTACGCGGATGGCGGGCCCGCCTGCCGCTGCCGATAAGCCCGGTCAGGCGGTCGGCGCAACCGGGCAGTTGGACGAGCGCAACGCTTTGCGCACGGCGACGCCCCCCCGATGGACGGACGGTTTCCGACGTGACACCATTTTATCCTCACGCGGCCGCACACCGCGTCGTCCGCCCTGCGGGCCACACATACAACAGACCAAACATTCGCTGGGCGCTCGGCCCGCCCGGCCCCCGGCTCCGGAGATACGTCATGAAGAAGCACGCCATTTTTGCCGCCGCGCTCGCTGCATTCGCCGCGCCGGCCTTTGCCCAGAACAGCGTGACGCTGTACGGCCTGATCGATGAAGGCATCAATTACACGAACAACGTCAACGTCAATGGGGTCGGAAAGACGAATTACCAGCTCGCGAGCGGCTACGCGCAGGGCAGCCGCTGGGGGCTGAAGGGCAGCGAGGATCTCGGCGGCGGGCTGAAGGCGATCTTCACGCTGGAAAACGGATTTGACGTCAACAACGGCCGGCTCGGCCAGGGCGGCCGCATGTTCGGCCGCCAGGCGTTCGTCGGGCTGAGCCAGTCGCGCTTCGGCACGCTTACCTTCGGCCGCCAGTACGACGCCGTCGTCGACTATCTCGCGCCGCTGACCGCGAACGGCAACTGGGGCGGCACGCTGTTCTCGCACCCGTTCGACAACGACAACACGGACAACTCGTTCCGCGTCAACAACACGGTCAAGTACGCGAGTCCCGACTGGAACGGCCTGACGTTGGGCGGCACGTACAGCTTCAGCAACAGCACGGGCTTCTCGAACAACCGCCAGTACAGCATCGGCGCGCAGTATTCGCTGGCCGGGCTGCAGGTCGCGGCCGCCTATCTGCAGGCGAACAATCCGGGCATCGGCAACGCGGGCGCGATCGCGGCCGACGACGCGAACTTCGTCGCCGACCGCCTGCGCATCTTCGGCGGCGGCGTGAACTACACGTTCGGCCCGGCGACGGTCGGCGTCGTCTACACGAAGACGGACGTGAAGAACCCGGTGTCGACCGTCTACCTGCCGGCCTCGACGTTCGCCGGCCTCGGGCTGACCGCGACCAAGTTCCAGAACATCGAGATCAACGGCAAGTACCAGCTCACGCCCGATTTCTATCTCGGCGCGCAGTACGTGTACACCGACGGGAAGTTCGATGCGGCCGCCGGCTCGTTCAAGCCGAAGTACCACACGGTCGGCCTGATGGCCGACTACAGCCTGTCGAAGCGGACCGACGTGTACCTGCAGGGCGCGTGGCAGAAGGTGGCCGGCGACAAGACCGGCACGGCGGCCGATGGCGGCTACGTCGTCGGGACCGACGGCCCGTCGGCGTCGTCGAACCAGTTCGCGGTGCGCGCCGCGATTCGCCACAAGTTCTGATCGGCGGGCGGGGCCGGCGCCCCGGCGTCGGCCCGCGTCAGTCCGCCAGGTGGGTGCCGCCGAGCGTGTCGGCAAGCCAGTCCACGAAGATCCGCACGCGCGGCGCCAGGTGCCGGCCGTACGGGAACACCACCGACACGGGCAGCGGCCCGGCACGCCATTCCGGCAGCACTTCGACCCGCGAGCCGTCGGCGAGCAGCGGCGCGAGCCCCTCGCGCGGCGCCTGGATCAGCCCGAGGCCCGCGAGGCAGCAGGCGAGATACGCCTGCGAACTGTTGACCGACACGACGCTGTGCATCTTCACCGCGTGCATCTCGCCCGAATCCATGTCCGCGTATTCCCAGTCCAGCTCGCGGCCCGTCCGGCTCGAGAAATAGCCGACCGCGACGTGGTCCGGCAACTCGTCCGGCGAGCGCGGCGTGCCGTGGCGCGCCAGATACGCGGGCGACGCGCAGTTGATCTGCGCCAGCTCGCCGATGCGCCGCGCGACGAGCGACGTGTCGGACAGCACACCGACGCGTACCGCGCAGTCGATGCCGTCGGCGACGAGATCGACGAAACGGTCGGTCGTGCCGATCACGACGCGCAGGTCGGGGTAGCGCGCGTGGAAATCCGGCAGCGCCGGAATCACCTGGTGCAGCGCGAAGCGTTCGGGCAGGTCGACGCGGATCACGCCGCGCGGCGACGCGCCGGCGTCCTCGAACAGCGTTTCCGCATCGTCGAGATCGGCGAGCAGCTGCACGCAGCGTTCGTAGTAGGTCGCGCCTTCGGCCGTCAGCGCGACGCGCCGCGTCGTGCGTTGCAGCAGGCGGATCTTCAGGTGCTTTTCGAGATACTGGACGGCGTTGCTGACGGTCGGGCGCGGCAGGTGCAACTGCTCGGCCGCTTTCGTGAAGCTGCCGAGATGGGCGACGCGCGCGAAGATGCGCATTGCTTGCAGATGGTCCATGCGGGCGGAAGCCTGGGCGGGGAGGAGAACAGGCTCCATTGTTAATCAGCGTCGAATGGTTTGGTGGCGCGTTTCGCGTTTATCGCGCGGCGTCGTGCGCCCAGAATCCGTTCCATCCACTCACCCTTCGGAGGAAACGGACATGGACACGCGTCAACTGGGCCGCACGGGCCCGCAGGTATCGGCGATCGCACTCGGCTGCATGGGTATGTCGGACTTGTACGGGCCGGCCGACCGCGACGAGAGCATCGCCACGCTGCACGCGGCGCTCGACAACGGCATCACGATGCTCGACACCGGCGATTTCTACGGGATGGGCGACAACGAGATGCTGATCCGCGACGCGTTGCGCGGCCGCGCGCGCGACCAAGTGCTGATCAGCGTGAAATTCGGCGCGCTGCGCGATCCGGCCGGCGGGTTTGCCGGCTACGACGCACGGCCCGTCGCGATCCGGAACTTCGTCGCGTATTCGCTGAAGCGGCTCGGTACCGACTACATCGACATCTACCGGCCCGCGCGCGTCGATCCGGCCGTGCCGATCGAGGACACGGTCGGCGCGATCGCCGATCTCGTGAAAGCCGGGTACGTGCGCCATATCGGGCTGTCCGAAGCCGGCGCCGACACGATCCGCCGCGCGGCGGCCGTCGCGCCGATTGCCGACCTGCAGATCGAGTATTCGCTGCTGTCGCGCGGCATCGAAGCCGACATCCTGCCGGCCTGTCGCGCGCTCGGCATCGGCGTGACGGCCTACGGCGTGCTGTCGCGCGGGCTGCTCGGCGGGCGCTGGAGCGCGGCACGGCAGGGCGAGCGCGACTTCCGCGCGGCGAGCCCGCGCTTCCAGGGCGACAACCTCGTACACAACCTCGCGCTCGTCGACGCGCTGCGTGCGATCGCCGACGAGAAGGGCAGCAATCCGGCGCAGGTCGCGATCGCGTGGGCGCTGTCGCGCGGCACCGACATCGTGCCGCTGGTCGGTGCGCGCAAGCGCACGCAGCTGCAGGACGGTTTGCTGGCGACAAAAATGCAACTAACGGTCAATGATGTCGACCGCATCGAAGCGGCGGTACCCGCCGGGTCGGCTGCCGGCGAGCGTTATCCCGCCGCCCAGATGGCCCACCTCGACAGCGAGCACGGACGGGGGTGAGCCAGGGGCCGGCCCGTCCGGCGGGGCCTAGCCAGCCTCAGGCAAAACCAGATGGCGGGCTGCGTGGCGGAGCGGCACCATCGGCGCCGTACTCGACCGGATGGAACCGCCTCCATGCAAATTCATACGCTGACAATCATCGTGCTGGTGTTCCTGCTGGCCGGCGCGGTCAAGGGCATGATCGGGCTCGGGCTGCCGACGATCGCGATGGGGCTGCTGACGCTCGCGATGCCGCCGTCGGCCGCGGCGAGCCTGCTGCTCGTGCCGTCGTTCATCACCAACGTGTGGCAGTTGGGCCTCGGCCCGTCGTTCGGGCCGCTGCTGCGCCGGCTGTGGCCGCTGCTCGCGGGCCTCACGATCGGCACGCTGACGGGCGGGCTGCCCGCGCTCGCGGCCGGCAGCACGTGGACGCACGCGGCGCTCGGTGTCGTGCTGATCCTGTACGGGGTGTGGGGGCTGGCCGCCGCGCGGCTGCCCGCGCCGGGACGCCGCGAGAAATGGCTGTCCGCCGTGGTCGGTTACCTGACGGGCGTCGTGACGGCGGCAACCGGCGTGTTCGTCGTGCCGGCCGTGCCGTATCTGCAGGCGCTGCGGTTGTCGAAGGACGACCTGATCCAGGCGCTCGGGCTGTCGTTTACCGCATCGACGATCGCGCTCGGCCTGCAGTTGCGCGTATCGGGTGCGTTGCAGACGGTCGACCTCGGCGTGTCGGCACTCGCGCTCGTGCCGGCCCTGGCGGGGATGGCCGGCGGGCAGTATGCGCGACGGGTGATGAGCGAAACGGCGTTCAAACGCTGCTTCTTCATCGGGCTGATCGCGCTCGGCGCGTATATGGCCGTTGCGGGGTGGCTGTGAACGGGTACCACGCGCCGCGCGTGGGCGCTGCCCCTTGCTGAAGCGCCCGAAGCCGGCTCAAGCGGCCGGCTTCGGGCGCGTTCACGTGGCGCGAATCACACGGTTCAGGCCGGGTCGGCGTACTTCAGCGACCACCCGAACGTGCGCGTCGTGCCCGCGCCGAGTGCGAACGGCTTCGTCGTGCACGCGAAGTTCGAGTGCAGCTGGCCGATCGGTGTCGTCGACAGCGGGTTCGTCGTGCCGTTCGCCGTGTCGAAGGCGGACAGCGCGCAGGTGTCGAACCCCGACGCCGCATAACCGGTCGCGGCGCTGTTGGCGTACGTCACCGACACGCCATCGCCGTTGGCCTGCGTCGATGCGAAATCCGCGAACGACGTGAAGTCCGTCTCGACCGCGAGGTTGCCCGCGAGCGTACCCGAGCTGAGCGTATCGCTGCGCGAGATCGTGCCGTGCGCGAACGTCAGCACCGTATGCACCTGCAGGTCGAGATCCGTCGTGTAGGCGGCGTTCTTCGATGCGAGGCGGAACTTCGTCGTATCGAACGACACGATCACCTGGCCGTTGGCTTGCTGCACGTTCAGGTTCTTGTAGTACGTGACGGGAATGTACGTCTTCGCGTTGTACGTCACCTGCGGCACCAGCAGCGCGTAGCCGAGGTCGGTCGTGCCGTAGATCAGCTTGTCCGAGAACGGTACCGGGTAGTACGGCGTGTACGAGTTGTAGTCGGGCGCCTGGCTCAGGTTCAGGTTGATCACGCGCCGGCCGTCGCGCACGGTGAGCAGCGCGGCGCTGTACGGATGCGCGGCGTCGGTTGGCTGGTTGTACCAGGTCAGCGTATAGCGCGGCAGTGCGTCGAGCCATGCGCCATAGTCCGCATCGGCCATCGGCGCCTTGCCGCCGAAACCGAGCTTGTTCCACCACGCGTTCACGTACAGGTACTGGTGCAGCAGGCTGAAGTTCTCGCCCATCACGCGCGGCTTGCCGCGATACGCGTCAGTGCCGCGGCCCTTGACCCACATGTTCACCGACGGTGTCGGCAGCGACGGGTCATACCAGTACGTGTCGAAACGATGCGCGGCCTGGTAGATGAACGTGTACGCGACGCGCTTCTCCTGGTCGGTCAGCACGCCGGCGTTGGCGGCGGCCGTCAGCACTTCCATGAACGCGGAATCGCCGTACGGGCCGATCGAGCGGCCGTAGTTGAAGCCCTGGCCGCTGGCGTTCAGCTGCGGCAGGATCAGGTCGACCGACTTGCGCAGATAGCCCTTCAGTTCGGGCGTGAGATTCGCCACGTTGTCCATCTCGAACGTGCGCTCGACCACTTCGCCAATCAGCAGCGTGCTGTAGCGGTCGAAGCGCGCCTGGTCGTAGTAGGTCGTGTGCGTGTTCGACGCTTCATCGGAGAAGCCGCCGGAAGAATCGTTGCGGATGTGGTTCGTCAGCGTGTACAGCAGCGCATCGCGCGCGCCCATCGCCGCGACGGACGGATCGGTCTTCGACGCGAACGACGGGCTGCTCCAGCCGAGTTTCTGGCGCAGCCCGGCAATGCCGTAGGACACCGCATAGTAATTCTGCGCGGTGTTGAGCGACGCGATGTCGATCGGCGTGCCGGCGGCCGGGCACGTGTTGGTCTTGCCGCTCGCATCGGGGCCGAACATGTCGCAGAAGGTGAGGCGCTGCTGCAGTGTCGCGAGCATCGCGTCGCTGAAGACTTCGTTGAGCATCCCGTGCGCCTTCAGGTTGTTCAGCGCGACGAGATAGTAGTACTCGCCCCACGACGTGTTCGCGTACGTGTAGTTGCCGCCCGACTGCGCCATCATCGCGGTCGTGATCGTCTGGTAGGTCGCGAGGTAGCTCGCATACTGCGGGTCGTTCTTCGACTTCATGTCGATCAGGATGTACGACAGGCCGAGCGCGAGCTTGCCGGGCAGGAATTTGTCGCCGGTGTTCGTGTCGAGCACGTGGACGGGCGTGCCGTCGCCGAGATCCATCACGACCTGCGTGAAGTCGGGCGATTTCCGGATCAGGTCGAACAGCGCGCGCATCTGGCCCATCATCGTGACCGGCACGTTCGTGCCGGCCGGCACGCTGGTGTCGGGCGCGCCGTAGACGAGCGCCTGCAGCGAGTTCGCCGCGAGCGCGGGGGGCGTGGACGTGGACGGGGGCGGCGATGACGGCGGCGTATCGGTCACGTCGTTGCCGCCGCACGCGCTGACGAACACGACGGAAAGGGCGCTGAGCGCGGCGCCGAGCGCGAATCTGCTGCGCGGATGCATTGTGTCTCCAGTTTTGAATAGTGATGAAGGACGGGCGGGTGTGGCCGTTGCCGCGCTCGATGCCCGTACCTGACCGTCGCCTTGCAACCCTGATCCCTGAAGGCGGACGGCCTGAATCACAACTCGAGCGGGCAAGCGTTTCCCCTGCGCGGACCGTGGCCGACGTCGCGCCGATGAAGTGGAAAACGTTTTCCAAATTTAGGCATCGCGCGGTGCGATGTCAATGAACTTTCACGTCGGAGGCGCCGGTGAAAACCCGGATGGTGGGAATGATCGGACAGGTGCGCGAATCAGAATTTCGTGAAAATCACGCAAGATATTGCCGATGGGCGAGCGCGTTTCATCCTGGGTGCGGGCGGTGGCGTGGCAAGCGGCAGGGCTGAACGACGGCACGCTCTCGGCCAGTCATGAGAGAAAACGTTATCCATAAGGGCCGAAGTGCATCAGGCGGGAAATCGGATCGCCGATCCCGACCGGCAGCGGCTGCCGCGACGGGGTTAAAGCTGTGCCTCGATCGCGGCCTTGTCGATCACCGACCAGACCTGGCGGATCTTGCCGTCATGAAACTCGTAGAACACGTTCTCGGCGAACGTGACCTTGCGGCCGTCGACGGCCAGCCCCATGAACGTTCCTTTCGGCGAACAGGCGAAACGCAGCCGGCACGCGACGCGCGGCGGCTCGCACGCGAGCAGCCGGATCTCGAAGCGGAGATCGGGAATGTCGCGGTAGTCCCGTTCGAGCATCGCGCGGTAACCGGCGAGGCCGAGCGGGCGGTCGTTGTGGATCACGTCGTCGGCCACGTATTCGCCGAGCGCCTGCCAGTCCTGCCGGTTCAGGCAGTCGATATAGGCGCGATAGCGGGTGGCGAGATCGGTGTCGGTCATGGTCATGGCTCCGAGTATCGACGAGACCGCATGCGTCACCGCGACGCCGCCTCGCCGGACAAGAATGCGACGAATTCGCGCGTGTACTTCGGCAGCGCGTCGAACGAGCGCGCGCAGAGCGTCAGTTTCCGGTGGCTCCACGGATCGGACAATTCGACGAGCCGCACGTCCATCGTCTGCATCGCGCGCTCGGCCGCATGACGCGACACGATGCCGATGCCCACGCCGCTCGCGATCACGCGGCAGATCGCATCGAAGCTCTTCAACTGCACGCGATAACGGATCCGCTTGCCGAGCGCGCGCGCCTGGTCGGCGAGATGCACCTGCAACGCGCTACCGTCGGTGAGGCCGATGAAATCCTCGCCGGCGATCGCGTCGAACGCGACCTTCTCGTGCGACGCGAGCGGATGCGCGGCCGGCACGACGACGATCAGCCAGTCCTCGCGGAACGGCTTCTGTTCGAGCCCGCCGAGCCCGACCGAATCGGCGACGATGCCGACCTCGGCCGTCTTGTTGCGGATCGCATGCACGATCTCCTGGCTCGAGCGCTCCTCGACGCTGACCGACAGCTTCGGGTGATGCGGCAGGTAATCGGCCAGCGCGTCGGGCAGGTATTCGCTCAACGATGCCGTGTTGCACAGCAGCCGGATATGGCCGCGCAGCCCCTGGCCGTATTGCTGCAGTTCGCCGCGCATGTGGTCGATCTGCTGCAACACGGTGCGCGCATGGTGTTCAAGCGCGCGGCCCGCGTCGGTCGCCTGCGCGCCCGACTTGGTCCGGTGCAGCAGCGGCACGCCGAGCTCGTCCTCCATGCCGCGGATCCGCTCGCTCGCGGCCTGCAGCGTGATGTGCGTGCGCTCCGCGCCGCTCGTGATCGTGCCGGCTTCGCAGATGTTCAGGAAGAGCCGCAGGTCGGTCAGGTCGAAGCGCATGATGGGCGGGGCGTGAGGACGTTGTCGAATGGCCGATAAGTTAGCAGGAACCGCCGCGCCGGTCTCAGGCGCAGCCTGAGGCCCGCTTCGACGGTTCCGCATTTCCGGGGCGCGATCGATGGCCGATCATGGCTGCACATCAACCGGGGAGCCTGTCATGCAGATCGATTCGTCATGGGGCGTGTCGTTCAAGATCGCGCTGCATCTGTTGTTCCTGTGCATCGGCATCGCGTGGGCCTGTGCCGAATTCGTCGGATGGTTGCGTTGAATCGAGCGCCTATCGAGATTGATCCTTCATAGTTTTTTGAAACGAAAATTCTTCCGTTTTCCTGCAACAAGACCATCAAGTTTTTCCGAATCGGACCGTATTACCGGTATCCAATGCCGGCCGGCATCCGGTTCGTGATCGTTTGTCATCATTGTTTGCATCCGGTTACACGTCGGCCGTTCCGTTTTTGAGATGCTTGAAAGATTGTCAAACCGGAGTCGGATCGTCCATGAAAACGCGCGAGATTCACCGCAACGCGGCGTGGCTGCCGGGCCTGGCAGCCGCGCTCGTCATGGCCGGTTGTGCAAGTACGCAGTCCGTCCCGCCGAGCGACACGCTCGCGGGCCCCACGTCGAACCAGCCGGCTTCCGCTCCGTCGGCGGCCACGTCCGCCGCGCTGCCGCCGGCGCCGATTCTCGTCGCGCAAAAGTACGTCGTGAAGCGCGGCGACACGCTGACGGGCATCGCGTCCGCGAACGACTGCAGCGTTGCCGACCTGCGCACCTGGAACAAACTGCCCGCGCACGGCAGGCTGCGCATGGGGCAGGTACTGCGCATCGTCAAACAGCAGCCGTTGCCGCCGGCCGGCGCGGTCGGCACGCAAACCGCGGCGGCCAATGGGGCCGCGGGAAGTCAGGCAACGTCGCCGAGCGCCGCGTCGAACGCGAGCGACCGGCAGGTCGTCAAGGAAACGAAACGGCATGCGGGCGGGGTCGCGCTCAAGTGGCCCGCCAACGGCAAGATCGTCGACGGGTTCCGGCCGGGGCAGAACCGCGGCATCCAGATCGCCGGCCGACCGGGCGACCCGGTGCGCGCCGCGGCCGACGGCCGTGTGATGTATGCGGGCACCGGCCTGAACGATTACGGCAGCCTGATCATCGTCCAGCACAACGCCGATTTCCTGACCGCGTATGCGCACAACCGCAAGCTGCTCGTGAAGACGGGCGACATCGTGCGCCAGGGTGACGCGATCGCCGAGATGGGCGACCTCGACAACTCGCGCGTCGCGCTGCTGTTCGAGGTGCGGCGCGACGGCAAGCCGGTGAATCCGATGCCGTACCTGCCTTCGTCGCAAGGGTGACGCGGGGCCGTTTTGCTGGAACGTGGCGGCGCTCGCTGCTACGCTAGGGGCTGTTCATGCGCGTCCCGCGCATGGCGGGGCCGACGGGCGTCATTCGGGGATGCGCGGCGAATGCCGTCGCGGGCCGGCCGTCGGCATGAACCGGCGCGCTTCGTCGAAGCGCGCCCGCGTTGCTTCGTGCCACCGTTTCCGACAGAACACACCGCATTCATGGAACACTCTCCGACACGCCGCTCGCTGTTGCTTGCCGCCGTTGCCGCACCGTTCGTCGCCGCGTGCACGTCCGCGCCGGTCGCCGACCAGGGGCGCGCCCATACCGCGCAGGCCGAACTGGCCGCGCTCGAAAAAGCCTCGAACGGCCGGCTCGGCGTCGCCGCGCTCGATACGTCGAATGGCGTGCGTATCGCCCATCACGCGCGCGAACGCTTCCCGCTGTGCGGCACCTATGCGGTCATGGCGGCCGCCGCGATGCTCGCGCGCGGGTCGCTCGACGCGTCGCTGCTGCCGCGCCGCATCCTGTATCGTCGTTATGAAGTCGTGTCGGGCTCGCCGATTACCGAAAGCCGCGTCGACACGGGCATGACGATCGCGCAGCTGTGCGAGGCGATGCTGCAGGCCGGCGACAAGGGGGCGGGGAACCTGCTGATGGGCGTGCTCGGCGGCCCGCAGGCCGTCACGTCGTTCGCGCGCGAGAGCGGCGACACGACGTTCCGCCTCGACCACTTGGAGCCCGAACTGAACCGGGCCGCGCCCGGCGACGAACGCGACACGTCGACGCCGGTCGCGATGGTCGACACGCTGCAGCGATTGCTGCTCGGCGATACGCTGCACGAGCCGCAGCGTACGCAGCTGACGGAATGGATGGCCGGTGGCGCGCGCGGCGCGACCGGCATCGCGGCGGGCGTGCCGCCGGGCTGGCGCGTCGCGGACAAGGCCGGTACGGGCGGCTACGGCACGACGACCGATGTCGCGGTGCTGTGGCCGCCGTCGCGCGCGCCGATCGTGATGGCCGTGTCGTTCACGCAGCAGCGGGCCGACGCGGCGGCCCGCGCGGACGTCGTCGCGTCGGCGGCGCGCATCGCGGCGGGTGCGTTGACCGCGACGGCCTGACCGTCCGGCGTCTCGCGCAACGCGCACGTTTGGCTTATCGTGTCGGTCTGTGCGCGCCGGTGTCGGCGCGCGGCCCTTTCGCGCCGTATTTCCGTTTCCCGTTCGCCATGCGCCGACTTCCGCCCCTGCACGCGTTGCAGATCTTCTCGACGGTGGCTCGCCACCGCAGCTTCACGCGCGCGGCCGAGCAGCTGTGCATCACGCAGGGCGCGGTGAGCCGGCAGATCCAGACGCTCGAGGCGCACTACGGCTTTCCGCTGTTCAAGCGGCATGCGAAGGGGCTCACGCTGACGGCGGAGGGCGAGCAGCTGCTGCCGGTCGTCAACGAGAGCTTCGCGCGGATCGAGGACATCTCGATGAAGCTCACGCGGCAGCGCACCGATCTCGCGCTGAAGGTGCCGACCTGCGTGATGCGCTGGATGCTGCCGCGCATCATGCGCTTCCAGGGCGAGCATCCCGATCTCCATGTGCAGATCACGACCGCGTGGCAGCACGTCGTCGATTTCTCGACCGAGCCGTTCGATGCGGCGGTCGTCTACGGCACGTCGCCGGGCCCCGGCGTGTTCGCGCTGCCGCTGTTCGACGAACGGCTGACGCCCGTCTGCGCGCCCGAATTGCGGCAGGCGTCGCCGCTCGATACGGTCGGCGATCTCGCGCGCCATACGCTGCTCCATCCGACGCGCGACCATCGTGACTGGCGTGCGTGGCTCGACCATGCGGGCGAGCGCGGCGTCGATCCCGCGCGCGGGCCGACGTTCGACACGCTCGATCTCGCGACGAACGCGGCGATGCAGGGTTTCGGCGTCGCGATCGGCGACGTGACGCTCGTCGACGACGACGTCAGCGCGCGCCGGCTCGAACGGCCGTTCGACATCGTGCTCGAAACCGGCGCGCGCTACTTCTTCGTGTATCCCGAAACCATCGGCAGCCAGCAGAAGATCCGCGCGTTCAGCGACTGGATCGCGCGTCATCGCGACTGACGGGCGGCCACGGCGGCGGGCGCCCGACGGCGGATTTTACTGGTAGGTCACGACGGCGATCATCGGCGCATGATTGCTGCCCGTACGCTCAGGTAAAACGATTGCGCGCGAGGCCTGCGTAAAGGTCGTGGTCTTGATCGTGCGCAGGCTGGCCGCGTCGACGAACGCGACTTGTCCGCTTGCCGGACGCGGGCAGTCGGGGCGCACGTGTGCGTGGGCGACATCGGCCGTATCGAGCGCGAACGAGCAGGGCGGCTCGACGATCATGCCGGAGAAGTGAATGATGCCGGACGTGCCGCCGGCAAAGGACGAGGACGTGGCCAGAAGCGAGCCAGCCAGGACGAACGAGGCGGCGAACAGGCGATGCTTCATGACAGGCTCCAGAGAGGAAGCGCGTCGCAGCGGGGCCGCTCGGGTGGCAGTCCGTCAACGCTGCGATGCTGTATGCGTAAACGGCAAAACCATCGGACCTCTTGAATCGAAAAATGGAAATAAAGGGAATAAGCAAACCGCGCGTTATTCCTTCAATCAATTTATCTCAAATTTGCGCGTCCGCAAGTCGGGGATTCGCCGGTCGCGTACGCTCGCTGGAAGACCATTGGCGGATGGAGGAGCGTGCCGTTGAATCGTTGCGAAGCCAACGAATCGGTAGTTACCCGGTCTCCGGCTCGCCACAAGCAAAACGGCCGCTCTGACGAGCGGCCGTTTTGCATTGACACGACGCGAGCGCGGTGTTCAGCCCGTGCGCTTGCGGATCGCGCCGACGACCACGAGCAGCACGATCGCGCCGATGATGGACGCGATCCAGCCGGCGCCCTGGCCCGGCGCATACCAGCCGGCGGCGCGGCCGACGTAGCCGGCGATCAGCGAGCCGACGACGCCGAGCACGACGGTCATCAGGATACCCATCTTGTCGTCGCCGGGCTTGAGCGCGCGGGCGAGGAGGCCGACGATGAGCCCGACGACCAGGGTTTCGATGAATTGCAGCATGAACGCCTCCCTATTGCGATTGAGCTGTTGATGAAAGGAAATGGACCCGCGTCGCGCGCAAGGGTTCCATGCAACGGCCAGCTGGCGCGTGGCGTGCCGAGTATCGCACGCCGGCGCGTCGCGCGGATGTCAGTTCGCCGGTGTTGCAACCACCGGGTCGAGACGGCGGTAGCCTTCGGTCGCGTTCAGCAGCGTGCGCGTGTAGTCGCGTGCGACCTGTCCTGCCCGCACGTCCTCGACACGGAGCTGTTCGACGATCTCGCCGTGCTGCATGACCGCGACGCGCTGGCACAGGAAGCCGATCACCGCGAGGTTGTGGCTCACGAGGATCATCGTCAGTTGGCGTTCGCGATGCAGGCGGCGCAGCAGGTTCAGGATTTCTGCCTGCACCGACACGTCGAGCGCGGACGTCGGTTCGTCGAGCAGCAGCACGCGCGGTTCGACGATCAACGCACGCGCGATCGCGACGCGCTGCCGCTGGCCGCCCGACAACTGGTGCGGATAGCGAAAACGGAACGCGGGGCCGAGGCCGACCTCGGACAGCGCGCGGGCGATGCGCGCATCGGCGTCGCCGATCGCATGGATCGACAGCGGCTCGCGCAACGTCTGGTCGACCGTGAAGCGCGGATGCAGCGACGCGTACGGATCCTGGAACACCATCTGCACGTGGCGGCGGAACGCGCGATCGGGCGTGCCGCCGACCGGCCGTCCGTCGATCGACAGGCTGCCGGACGCGAGCGGCACCAGGCCCGTCAGCGCACGCAACAGCGTCGACTTGCCGGAACCCGATTCGCCGACGAGCCCGAACACTTCGCCGTCGCGCACCGCGAAGCTCGCGTCGCGCACGGCGTCGACGTGACCCGTGCGGGTCGGAAAACGGATCGATGCGTGATCGACGTCGATCATCGTGCTGCCTCCTGTCGGCCGGCGGGCTCGAGCCACGCCGGATCGCGGCGCAGCACGGGCAGTTCGTCGGGCGGGTTCGCGAGCGGCGGGGTCGCCGCGAGCAGCCCGCGCGTGTAGGGATGCGAGGCGTCGCGCAGGTCGCGCGCGGCGCAGGTCTCGACCACGCGGCCCGCATACATCACCGCGACGCGGTCGCAGAACGACATCACGAGCGGCAGGTCGTGGCTGATGAACATCAGGCCCGTGCCGTGGCGCGCGATCATCGCGTCGAGCACCGCGAGCACCTGCATCGACACCGCGACGTCGAGCGCGGACGTCGGTTCGTCGGCGATCAGCAGGCGCGGGCCGGTCGACACCATCATCGCGATCATCACGCGCTGGCCCATGCCGCCCGACAATTCATGCGGATACGCATCGGCGACGCGCGCCGGGTCGCGGATCTGCACGGCGGAGAGCGCGTCGACGATCCGGTCGCGCAGCGCGCGGCCGCGCAGCCCGGGCTCGTGCAGACGGAACGCTTCGCCCATCTGCTTCGCGACCGTCATCACCGGGTTCAGCGAATACTTCGGGTCCTGCAGGATCATGCCCATCTGGCTGCCGCACAGCCGCCGGCGCTCGCGCGGCGACATCGCGAGCAGGTCGTGGCCCGCGAAGCGCATCGTGCGCGCCGACCAGCGGGCGGCGTCGGGCAGCAGGCCGAGCAGCGCGCGGCCCGTCAGCGACTTGCCGGAGCCCGATTCGCCGACGATGCCGAGCCGTTCGCCGGGGGCGAGCGTCAGCGACAGGTCGCGCACGGCGTCGGTGACGACGCCGTCGTGGCCGCGAAAGCCGATCTTCAGCCCGTCGATCTCGCAGAGCGGGGCGGGCGCGGGGGCGGTATTCGTCGGCATGTCATGCTCCATGGCGGGGATCGAAGACGTCGCGCAGCCCGTCGCCGAGCAGGTTGAACGCGAGGCTCACGAGCAGGATCGCGATGCCGGGCAGCGTCGCGACCCACCACGCGTCGAGCAGCACGTTGCGGCCCGATGCGACCATGAAGCCCCATTCGGGGCTCGGCGGTTGCGCGCCCAGGCCGAGAAAGCCGAGGCCCGCGACGGTCAGGATGATGCCGGCCATGTCGAGCGTCGCGCGCACGATCACCGACGACATGCACAGCGGCATGATGTAGCGCAGCAGGATGCGCGGGCCCGACGCGCCCTGCAGCCGAGCGGCGTGGATGTAGTCGGCCTGCGCGATGCGGATCGTCTCCGCGCGCGCGAGCCGCGCATACGCGGGCCACGCGGTGATCGAGATCGCGACGACCGCGTTGATCACGCCGGGCCCGAGCGCGGCCGCGAACGCGAGTGCGAGCACGATCTTCGGGAACGCGAGCGCGATGTCGGTGATGCGCATCAGCACGCTGTCGACGAAGCCGCCGCAATAGCCGGCCGTGGTGCCGATCAGGAGGCCGATCGGCACCACGATCACGACGACGAGCAGCGCGATGCCGAGCGTGAGGCGCGAGCCGGCGATCAGCCGCGAAAGGATGTCGCGGCCGAGCTGGTCGGTGCCGAACCAGTGCGACGGCGAGCCGGGCGGCAGCAGCCGGTCGGACAGCACCTGGCGCAGCGGGTCGTGCGGCATGATCAGCGGGCCGATGATCGCGACGACGATCAGCGCGACGAGGATCGCGAGCCCGAACAGGTTGAGCGGATTGGTGGCGAACCGGCGCCAGCGTCGGTACGCGAGGCCGAGTGCGGCCTGCGAGCGCGACGCGGGCGCATCGGACAGCAGCCACGCGCGCGGCGTGAGGCGCTCGGTGTTCATGATTGGACGACCTTCGGCATCGGCGATGAAAGAAGCGGGGGGAAAGCGGTCATGTCGGCGTAGCCCTCAGCGCGCACGCGGATCGAACACGCGGTAGAGCGCGTCGGTCAGCAGGTTGACGGTGATGAACATCGCGCCGATCACAAGCGTCGCGCCGAGCACCGCGTTCATGTCGGCGTTCAGCAGCGCGCCGGTCAGGTACGAACCGAGCCCCGGCCACGCGAACACGATCTCGGTCAGCACCGAGCCTTCGAGCAGGTTGCTGTACGTAAGCGCGATCACGGTCAGCAGCGGCACCGCGATGTTGCCGAACGCATGCCGCCAGATCACGCGCCGTTCCGACAAGCCCTTCGCGCGCGCGGTGACGATGTATTCCTGGCTCAACTGGTCGAGCATGAACGAACGCGTCATGCGGCTGAGATACGCGACCGAGTAGTAGCCGAGGATCGCGGCCGGCAGCGCGATGTGCGACACCGCGTTGCGGAACACGTCCCACTCGCCGGCGAGCGCGGCGTCGATCAGCAGGCTGCCCGTGCGCGGGTCGACCATCCCGTCGTACACGGGGTCGAGCCGGCCGGGCCCGCCGACCCAGTGCAGCCGCGCGTAGAACAGCAGCAGCCCCATCAGCCCGAGCCAGAACACGGGCACCGAATTGCCGATCAGCCCGACGAAGCGCGCGATGTGATCGATCGGCCGGTTGTGCTTCACGGCGGCCGCGACACCGAGCGGCACGCCGATCGCGATGCCGATCAGCGTGGCGATCGTCGCGAGTTCGAGCGTGGCCGGGAACACGCGCCGGATGTCGTCGAGCACCGGGTTCGCGGTCAGCAGCGACACGCCGAGATTGCCGTGCAGCACGTCGCGCACGTAAATCATGAATTGCGTGGCGAGCGGCTTGTCGAGCCCGAGCGCGATGCGTTCGGCCGCGTATGCGTCGGCCGACGCGCGATCGCCGAGGATCGCGAGCACGGGATCGATCGGCACCTTGCGGCCGATCACGAACGTCAGCGCGAGCAGCCCCGCGAACGTGACGGCGAGCGTGAGCGCCCAGCGCAGCACGCGCAGCGCCCAGCGCACGGCCGGGCGACGCGCGGGCAGCGTGCGCAGTGCTTCGAGTGAGGAGGCGGGAGTCGACATGCGGCGAATCTTATTGCTTCTTCAGGTTGCGGTACGACACGAGATCGTTGATCGGCCCGACCTCGAGCCCGCTCACGCCGGGCCGTGTCGCGACCTGCGCGACTTTCTCGAACATGATCACGAACGGCGAGTGCGCGAGCACTTCCTTCTGCATCGCCTGATACCGCTGCGCGCGTTTCGCGGCGGTCGGCTCGGCGAGCGCGGTGTCGGTTTCCTTCGTCAGTTGCGGGATGTCCCAGCTGTTGCGCCAGGCCAGCATTTTATAGCTCGACTTGTCGGAGTTGTCCGGATTCCACGCGAAACCCTGCGCGTTGCTGTGCGGATCGATGTAGTCGGCCGACCATTCGCCGATGTAGATGTCGTGCTGGCGCGCGCGGTATTTCGCGAGCGTCTGCTTGTTGTCGCCGGGGATCAGCTGCACCTTGATGCCCGCCTGCGCGAAGTTCGCCTGCACTGCCTGCGCGATTTCCGTGTACGGATAGTCGTTGCGCACGTCCATCGTCACCGAAAAGCCGTCGGGCACGCCGGCCTTCGCGAGCAGCGCCTTCGCTTTCGCGACGTCGAGCTTGTAGGGGTTCGCGTTCAACGTGCCGAGGAAGCCTTCGGGCAGGAAGGTCTGGTGCACCTTGTAGGTCGTCTTCACGACGTTGCCCTGGATGCCCGCATAGTCGACGAGCCATTTCAGCGCTTCCTGCACGTCGGGCTTCGCGAGCGTCGGGTTCTTCGTGTTCAGGCCGAGATACAGCAGCGTCGCCTGCGGCGAAGCCGATACCTTCGCCTTGCCCGATTTCACGACCGACGCCAGATCGTCGGGGCTCAGGTCGCGCGCCGCGTCGACGTCGCCGTTTTCGAGCAGCAGGCGCTGGCTCGCGGCCTCGGGCACGTGGCGCAGCACGATGCGTTTCATCGCGAGCGGCAACCGGTAGCCGTCGAAGCGCTGCAGCACGAGGCTGTCGCCGGCCGTCCACTTGACCAGCCTGTACGCGCCGGAGCCGGCTTCGTTGGTCTTCAGCCACGCATTGCCGAAGTCGTTGCCTTGCTGATGCGACAGCAGCAGCTTCTTGTCCAGCACCGACGCGGGCCACGAGCCGAGCACGTTCAGCACGAACGTCGGCGCGTACTTGCGGTCGGTGGTGACGGCAATCGTCTGGTCGTCGAGCTTCTTCACGTTCGCGCCGACGTTCGCCTTCGTCAGGCCGATGCCGGTCAGCACGGCGGCCGGGCCCTTGTCGAGCAGCACCGCGCGCTGGATCGACCAGGCGACGTCGTCGGCCGTCAGCGGATTGCCCGAGTGGAACTTGAGGCCCGGGCGCAGCTTGAACGTATAGGTCAGGCCGTCGGTGCTCACCGTCCACGACTGCGCGACGTCGCCGTTGAATTTCGACGGATCGCGCAGGTCGACGCGCACGAGCCGGTCATAGGTATTCGCGACGTATTCCTCCGGCACCAGTTCGTAGATCTCGCCCGGGTCGAGCGTCGTGAATTCGTCGAGCAGCGTGGCCATCACGAACATGTCCTTCGGTGTTTCCGCATGCGCGGCGCAAAGCGGAACGGCGGCGAGAACGGCCGCGGCGGCCAGCGCCGCGACGAGTCGGGATGTCGGGAATTTCATGGGCGCTCCATCTGTCGTTGAAGTCGTTGAACGTGAACGGTGAGGGGGACGTGCATCGTCGTTACATCAGGCGCCACGGGCCGCTTGCCGCGTCGTCGATCTGCGGCAGCGCGTGCGAGCCGGGCAGTTCGTAGTGCCACCATTCGCTGTCGATGTGCGCGAAGCCGGCCGCGTGCATCACGCCGAGCAGCAGCAGGCGGTTGCGTTGCACGGCTTCAGGCAGCCCGGCGTGGAAGTGACCCGACGCGGCGACCATCTCGTCGAAACCGGTACCCATGTCGAGCGGCTCGCCGTTCGCGGCGACGAGCGTCAGGTCGAGTGCGGTGCCGCGGCTGTGATTCGAGCCGCGGCCGAGATCGGCGATGAAGTTCGGGTCGGGCAGGAAATCCCACAGGACCTGCTGCGCCTGCGGCGGCCGGTACGCGTCGTAGATGCGCAGCGTGAAGCCGGCTTGCGCCGCGATGTCGACCGCCCGCCGCAACGCGGCCTCGGCCGGCGCCAGCAGCAGGCAGTGCGCATGGCGGTAGATCGGCTTGCCGGTCAGGTTGCGGTCGGTCGCGTAGACGAGATCGATGTCGACGCGATGCGTGGCGGGCGTGATTTCGACGAGGCGGTGATCGTTCATCGGCAGGGCGGTCTCGCTCAGGATTCGAATTGGTCGAACGTGCGCTGCAGTTCGCGGTTGCGTTCGACGCGGCGGTCGATCGCGGGGCCGAGGCGGTCGACCACGGCCGTGATCAGCAGGTTGAACAGGCAGGTGAGCGGCGCGAGCGAATCCCAGAACTGGCCGACATCGGTCTTCACCTGCAGCAGGTCGGACGGCCAGTCGCGCGCCCACGGGCACGACAGGTCGGTGACCAGCGCGAACGGCTGCCCGCGCTCGGCGGCCGCCTGGCAATAGCGGCGCGCGCCGCGCGAATACGCACGCGTATCGGTAACGATGCAGTACGGCCGCTCGAATTCGGAGTTCAGCGAATCGACGTACGAGCCCGACTGGCCATCGGAATAGAACACCCGCGGGCGCAGGTATTCGAGGTAGCTGCTGAAGGCGTTGCTGATGCCGCGCGTCGACTGGATGCCGAGGATGAACACCGCGTCGGCCTGTGCGATCCGGTCGGCGACCTGCGCGAACACCGGGCCTTCGGCGAGCCGGTACACGTGGCGGATCGCATCGAGCTCGCGTTCGAGGGACAACGCGAGCGCGCGTTCGCCGCGGCGGGCGCCGTCGTTGCCGCCGACATCGCCGTCGACCGAGTGCGTGCCCACCGTGCGGCGGTATTCGTCGAGCCGGTCGGTGATCATCCACGGACGATCGCTGCCGCCGCGCAGCTCGCGCTTCAGGTCGTCGAGATTGCGGTAGCCCACGCTGCGCAGGAAGCGCCCGACCGAGATGCCGCTGGTGCCGGCCTGCTGCGCGATCTGGTCGGCAGTCTCGAGCCCCAGACGGTCGAGGTTCGCGAGCATGTAGCTCGCGATGCGCTTGGCGGTCGGTGTCAGCTCCGCGTAGCGGGATTCGACGGTACGGGCGAACGCGCAAGTCATCGGCTGTTAGATCGTTGTCGTTTGGTGATCGAATGTCATCTATCTGACAAAGCCAAAATCATTCGCGCCAGCGGATAAAAACTATGGTGTGAGGATGGGTGATAGGTGCGTGACGGACCGGCGTTCGCACGGCCCAACCCTGAATCGCCGATCGATTGGCGGATCGTTCGCCTTGAATGTCGCGGTGAGCCGTTCCGCCAGTCGTGTCCCGCGGTATCGCGATCATTACAAAATTAAAGCGAATCACATTAAGTCATTAATTCAGGTCAATAATTCATTTAAGTTTTGCGTCGATTTGGATTTAACTTGCGTGACGGGATGTTCGATTTTCGATAATCCGAAAACGGCATGTATTCCGTAATGGGAATTCGCTCAATCGAAATAATGAAGAGGCAATCATGACGAATCTTTCTCGACGCAAGATGCTGGCGAATACGGCTGGCGCCATTGCCGCCGCAGGCCTTGCCGTAACGGCCAAAGCCGCGTCGTTCGGCAATCCGGACAGTCCGCCGGAAGGGGCGATCAACGCGCGCAACACACAGGGATTGACCGACCCGGGGCCACAAAATCCCGCATTGGCGAATCAATTTCTGTCTTTTCAGGATCCGCCTGCCACTGATATCAACGGGATGCCGTTATTCTGGGCGTCTTTCAATAATGCCCATAAACGCATTCAAAACGGCGGGTGGGCGCGCGAGGTCACGCAGGACGATTTTGCGATTTCCGAAACCATTTCCGGCGTCAATATGCGCCTCACGCGCGGCGGCATTCGCGAGATGCACTGGCACCAGCAGGCCGAGTGGGCAATCATGCTTGACGGCCGCTGCCGGATCACCGTGCTCGACGAACTCGGGCGGCCGTCGGTGCAGGACGTCAAGACCGGCGATCTCTGGTATTTCCCGCCGGGCCTGCCGCATTCGCTGCAGGGCCTCGGCACCGACGGCGCCGAATTCCTGCTCGCGTTCGATAACGGCCGTGCATCGGAATTCAATACGCTGCTGCTGACCGACTGGGTCGCGCATACGCCGCCGGACGTGCTCGCGCTCAACTTCGGCGTGCCGGCCGACGCGTTCAGGAACATTCCGCTCGACAACCTGTGGATCTTCCAGGGCGACGAACCGGGCCCGCTCGCGGACGCGCAGCGCGCATCGGCCTCGTCGGCCGGCGCGCCGCCGCATCCGTTCATCTTCTCGCTCGGCGACATGAAACCCGTCAAGAAGACGCGCGGCGGCGAAGTGCGGATCGCGGACAGCACCAACTTCAACATTTCGACGACGGTCGCGGCGGCGCTCGTGACGGTCCATCCGGGCGGCATGCGCGAGTTGCACTGGCATCCGAACGCGGACGAATGGCAGTACTACCTGCAGGGCGAGGCGCGGATGACCGTGTTCGACACGGGGCCGAAGGCGCAGACGGCCGACTTCCGCGCGGGCGACGTGGGCTACGTGAAGAAGAGCCTCGGGCACTATGTGCAGAACACCGGCAAGACCGATCTCGTGTTCCTGGAGATCTTCAAGACCGACCGGTATGCGGAGGTGTCGTTGTCCGACTGGCTCGCGCATACGCCGCCGAAGCTCGTCGAAGCGCACCTGAACGTCGCGCCCGACGTGATCGCGCGGTTTCCGCGCAACCGTCCCGACGTCGTGCCGCTGTAAAGCGGCCGGCGCCGCCGCGGCCGGCGGGCGGCAGGCCGGCCGTGGCGTCCGCTTCCGCTTCCACTTCCACTTCCACTTCCACGTAAGCCCCTATCCGAACGGAACCTCACCATGATTCCCGTTACGAGCAAAACCGCCGGCGGCTTCGCGCTGCCGGGCGCGTCTCCCGAACGCATCGACGGCGCGGCGCGCGCCGCGCTGGAAGGCCGCCGCACCGGTATCGCCGCGCTGCTGCCGTTCGTCGGCCCGGCCGTGATCGCGTCGATCGGCTACATGGACCCCGGCAACTTCGCGACCAACATCCAGGCCGGCGCCGCGTACGGCTACCGGCTGCTGTGGGTCGTGCTGGCCGCGAACGCGATCGCGATGCTGTTCCAGGCGATGTCCGCGAAACTCGGCATCGTGACCGGCCGCAACCTCGCCGAGCTGTGCCGCGACCGTTTCCCCGCGCCGGTCGTGCTGGGCATGTGGATCGCGTCGGAAATCGCCGCGATGGCGACCGATCTCGCCGAATTCCTCGGTGGCGCGCTCGCATTCGGGCTGCTGTGCCACCTGTCGCTGTTCGCCGGGATGATCGCGACGGCGCTGGCGACCTGCGCGATCCTCGCACTCGAGAAGCGCGGCTTCCGGCCGCTGGAAGCCGCGATCGCGGCGCTGGTCGGCGTGATCGGCGCGTGTTATCTCGGCGAACTGCTGATCGCGCCGCAGGACTGGCATGCCGCGGCGTTTCATCTGGTCGTCCCGCAGATTCCGGATCACGCGGCGCTGACGATCGCGGTCGGGATCATCGGCGCGACGATCATGCCGCACACGCTGTATCTGCATTCGGGCCTGACGCAGGATCGCGCCGCGCCGCGCGACGACGTGGAACGGCGGCGGCTCGTGCGTTTTTCGAACCGCGAGGTCGTCGTCGCCCTCGGGCTCGCCGGGTTCGTGAATCTCGCGATGGTGATGATGGCGTCGTCGGCGTTCCATGCGAATGCGCCGGGCATGACCGACATCGGCGACGCGTATCACACGCTGATCCCGGTGCTCGGGCCGGCCGCCGGCGTGCTGTTCCTCGTCGCGCTGCTGACGTCGGGCGTATCGAGTTCGGTGGTCGGCACGATGGCCGGGCAGGTCGTGATGCAGGGCTTCATCCATCGCCGCCTGCCGGTGTGGGTGCGCCGCGCGGTGACGATCGCGCCCGCGTTCGCGGTGGTCGCACTCGGCTGCGACGTCACGCGCGCGATGGTCGCGAGCCAGGTCGTGCTCAGTTTCGTGTTGCCGACACCGATGATCGCGCTGTTGATGCTGTCGGCGCGCGAGGACGTGATGGGCGCTTATGCGATGCGGATGCCGCTGCGGATCGTCGCCGGCGCGGCGACGGTCGTGATCGTCGGGTTGAATGCGTACCTGGTGTGGGCGGCGTTCGACTGAGCGGCGGCGGGGCGGCTACTGCTGCATGTCCGGCGCCTCGCGCAGCCGCCAGATCGCGTTGCACTGCTGGCCGCCGAGGCTCGTCGCGCGTAGCGTGACGACGGTGCCGGCGGCGACCTGATACCAGAAATGCGCCATCAGCTCGGTGCCTTTGCGCTGCGCCTGCCCGTCGACCAGCACTTCGCACCGCAGCGGCGACGGCGAACCGGACGGGTGCGTGACGTAGACGTTCAGGCGCGCGATGTCGCGGGTCGCGGTGAACACGACTTCGTGGTTGCCGCTGCCGACGAGCATCGTGCCGCCCGGTTCGTCGATTGCCTGCAGGTAGGCGCCCGCGCTGCCCTCGATCGCGGCGGACGAAACGGTCAGCCCGGCCGATCGCACGTAGTCCGCCGCGGCGATGCGTGCGGCGACCGCGCCGGAGGGCACCGGGGTGCCGTCCGACAGCGCGAACGGCGCGCCGTCGCGCAGCGCGGCGTCGGTGTGGTTCGCGTAGTAGCGCCACCGGTCGAGGAAGCGGATGTCGCCGGTCATGTGCAGCGCGCGGATCGGTTCGTCCTGGTAACGGAGCGTCGTCGTACCGCTGCCCGCGTCGAACGATTCGTGAATGCCGTACTTGCTGACGAAGTTCTGGACCGGGTCGAGCAGCGCCGTTTCGCCCTGGGCGCTCCACAGATGCAGGAACGTCGTGTCGATCCCGAAGCACGCCTGGAAATCGGTGCCGACGCGCGCGAGGCAGTCGCGCAGGTGAGCGGCATAGCGTGCCCATGCGTCGGCGGTCCCGGCCACGAGCCCGGCCTGCAGCGCACCGCCGTGGCGGGCGGTGACCGCGTCGACGACGAGACGCCAGTGATGGTCGCGCCGCTCGCCGATCAGCGGCGTGACGACGAACGTGCAGAACAGCGGGTCGGGGCACACGTGAATCCGGTCGTCGCCGATCCGCGAGAACAGGTCGAATTGCGGCGCACAGAACCAGATGTCGGCATCGTACAGCGCGAGCTTGCGGATCTGCGGGTTGCGCGCGCAATACCCGGCCGCCTCGATGAAGCGGCCGACCGGCAGCGCATACGCGTCCGACGCGTCGATGACGTCGACCGACTGGCTCGCGTGGATCTGCCGCTTGCGCTCGGACAGCCCGTAGCCGATCACCGAGATCCGTCCGTCGTAGCCGGTCTGCCGGAGCGACAGCAGGAACGGCACGAGCATTTCGTACCACGCGCGGTTGTTGTCGTTGATCGCTACGCAGACCGCGTGCTCGCTCGGATGCATGTTCGGTTCCCGTTGTGCGCACTCGGGCGTGCGCATCCTGTCCTGGTTGGTGACGCGATTCCGGTGACTTCGATCCACCGCCGGCACGGGTCATTGTAGATCGGCGCCGCCGCCCGACATAGCGCCGGCGCCGCGGCCCATGGCGATTACCCGCGCGCCGGCAGGGCCGGGCGCGCGAGCCGCCGCGATTATTTCGCGAGCGTGCGGTATGACACGAGGTCGTTGATCGGCCCGATTTCCGGCCCGGTCGCACCGGGGCGCGTCGCGACCTGCACGACCTTCTCGAACATGATGATGAACGGCGAGTTCGCGAGCACGGCCTTCTGCAGCGCTTCGTAGCGCTGCGCGCGCTTCGCGGGCGACGGCTCGACGAGCGCGGCCTCGGTGTCTTTCGTCAGTTGCGGAATATCCCAGCTGTTGCGCCACGCGAGCATCTTCGTCGGCGATTGATCCGAGTTGTCCGGATTCCATGCGAAGCCGCGCGCGTTGCTGTTCGGGTCCATGTAGTCGGGCGACCATTCGCCGATGAAGATGTCGTGCTGGCGCGCGCGGTACTTGCCGATCGCCTGCTTCGCATCGCCGGGGATCAGCTTCACGCGGATGCCGCCCTGCGCGAAGTTCGCCTGCAGCGCCTGCGCGATCTCGAGGTACGGATAGTCGTTCGGCATGTCCATCGTCACGTCGAAGCCGTTCGGCAAGCCGGCCTTCGCGAGCAGCGCCTTCGCCTTCGCGACGTCCTGCTTGTACGGCCGCGCGTTCGACGTGCCGAGGAAGCCTTCGGGCAGGAAGGTCTGATGCACCTTGTAGGTCGTGCTGACGATGTTGCGCTGGATGCCGTCGTAGTCGACGAGCCATTTCATCGCCTGCTGCACCTCGGGTTTCGCGAGGTTCGGGTTCTTCGTGTTCAGGCTCAGGTACAGCAGCGCGGATACCGGCCACGACGCGACCTTGATCTTGCCGGCCTTCGACAGCGCGGCGAGGCTGTCGGGGCTCAGGTTGCGCGCGGCGTCGGCGTCGCCGTTCTCCAGCAGCAGCCGCTGCGCGGACGCTTCGGGCACGTGGCGGAGCACGACGCGCTTCATCGGGTACGGCGTGCGGTATTTCTCGAAACGCTGCAGCACGATGCTCTCGTTCGGCGTCCACTTGACGAGCTGGTACGGGCCCGAGCCCGCATCGTTGGTCCGCAGCCAGGCGCTGCCGAAATCGTTGCCCTGCTGGTGCGACAGCAGCAGCTTCTTGTCGAACACCGAGGCCGGGCACGCGCTGAGCACGTTGAGCACGAAGCTCGGCGCGTACTTGCGGTCGGTTTCGAGCACGACGGTCTGCGGATCGACCACGCGCACCTTCTGCATCACGTTCGCCTTCGTGAGGCCGAGATCGGCGAGCACGCCGGCCGGCCCCTTGTCGAGCAGGATGGTGCGCTGCAGCGACCATGCGACGTCGTCGGCGGTGACGGGGTTGCCGGAATGGAACGTGAGGCCGGGGCGCAGCTTGAACGTGTAGGTCGTGCCGTCTGCGCCGACCGTCCACGATTGCGCGATCTGTCCGTCGAAGCGCGTCGGATCCTTCAGGTCGACCCGCACCAGCCGCTCGTAGGTGTTCGCCACGTATTCGGACGGCACCAGCTCGTAGATCCCGCTCGGGTCGAGGGTCGTGAATTCGCCGAGTTGCGTGGCGACGACGAAGATGCCGGGCGGCGTGGCAGCCTGCGCCGGCAGCGCCGGAACAAGCGCGACGAGCGCGGCGCTGACGAACAGCCGGGACAGCAGGTGCTTCATGCGGGCTCCATCGAGAGGGATTCGTGGTGCGATTCTCTCATCGACGGCCGTCCGGATGAAAATATTCGGCGCGCGCGCGGGACGGCGCACGGCAGTCGGCCGGGCGGGTGCCCGGCGCGGGGGGCGTCAGATCGCGCAGCGCGCGATCGCGAAGCGCATGGCTTCCTCGGCCGGTTCGTTGCCCGAGCCGCGCACGACCTTGACGACCGAGCCGTTGCCCGACGGCGTCAGCGTGACGAAGTAGGAATTCGAGCCGACGGCGATATCGGTCACGCCGTTGTGCTGCGATTGCTCGGTGCCCGACAGGCGGCTGTCGAGGCAGTTCGCGATGGCGTAGGCCGGACGTTGCGACGACACGTAGATCATCGGTGCGGCACCCGACGAGGCCGAGTCGGACGAGGGCGCGGAACCGCAGGCGGCGAGCAGGGCGGCGGGAAGGAGCAGCAGGAATCGTTTCATGGTCGGTCGTCGGGTGTCTCGTATCGAGGCTGGGGCGCGGGGTAGGCGAAACGCGAAGCTTCGCGACGAAACCGCCCGGAATCGGGCCGTTTTTGACGGACGACGATGCGACAGGCGGCTGACGACGGAGTATACCCGCAGCATCTGACGCCGTTCGCGCGTTGAAACGATTCGATACAACCAGCCGATCGAACAAGCACCCGCTGCCGCATCGCGGCAGCGGGCGTTTCAGGTGATGGCGAATGGGCGCTTGCCGGTGTTGTCGCTGTTATTGGCCGATCTTGTTGCCGACCGCATTGTCCTGCTGGTTCAGCACGTGCTTTTCGCTCTTCGTGATGTGGCCGTGGTCCTGCGCGGCCATGTCCCGCTCTTCCCGGCGGATCTTGCGGTCGTCACGGTGCAGGCGCGCGGCCCGGGCGTGCGACATCTCGCCTTCCGTCACTTCGTGATGGATGCGGCGATGCTGGTTCGCGAGGCGCCGGTTGACCGCTTCGCGGCGCGGATGCGCCTGTTGCCACGGCGTCTCGGCGAACGCGGTGCCGGTCAGGACCGACATCAGGGCGGCGGCAATCGCGATTTGGCGGGTCAGGGCTCGCATCGTGTTTTCTCCTGTCGTTGCGCCGTCCCTCTGGAGGAGCGGCGCATGACGAAAAAACGCGGTACGGGCGCCGGCTGTTGACGTTTCCGCCTGTATCGATTGCAAGTCTTTATTACGTCGCAGGGGGAGCTGGCCGGCCCCGGCGTGCGTGGCGCGAGGGTCGGCCGCAACGGCCGCGGATCAATGCGCGCCGGCCGCCGCCGCATCGGCATCGCCGCCGCCCGAGCGCGCCGGTTTCGTGATCCAGATGAGCGGGATGATCGCGATGAAGATGATCGCCGACACGTAGAAGATGTCGTTCAACCCCATCACGGCCGCCTGCGAATCGACCGATGCGTTGAAGAACGCGAGCGCCGAATCGGGGCTCAGGTGCAGCAGCGAGCGTGTCGTGTCGACCTGTTGCGTGAAGACCGGGTTGGTGACGCTCGCCTGTTCGGTGAGCCGCACGTGATGCAGGATCGTGCGGTCGTTCCACGCGTTGCTGATCAGCGACGTGCCCACCGCGCCGCAGAACGTGCGGCCGAAATTCGACAGGCCGGCCGCGGCCGGGATCTTTTCGGGCGGCAGCCCGGACAGGATGATCGACGTCAGCGGCACGAAGAACATCGCCATCGGAATGCCTTGCAGCAGCGTCGGCAGCACGAGGTCCCAGCGCGACACGTCGGTGTAGAACGTCGTGCGCATCATGAACACGACCGCGAAGCCGACGAACGCGAGCGTCGCGATATAACGCGGGTCGGTGCGTGGCAGCAGGCGTCCCATGACCGGCGTGAGCAGGATCGCGAACAGCCCGAGCGGCGCGGTCGCGAGCCCCGAATCGACCGCGCGGTAGCCGAGATAACCCTGCATCCATTGCGGCAGCAGCACGAGCGTGCCGAAGAACATCCCGTACGCGACCGAGATCGCGATCGTGCCGCCCGCGAAGTTGCGCTGCGTGAACAGCCGCAAGTCCACGATCGGGTTGGCCTCGTACAGCTCCCACACGAGGAAGAACGCAAAGCCGATCAGCGCGACGATGCCGAGCGCGACGACGACGGGCGAGTTGAACCAGTCGAGATACTTGCCCTTGTCGAGCATGATTTGCAGCGACGCGACCCACAGCACGAGCAGCAGCAGGCCGACCGTATCGATCGGCAGGCGGCGCGTGGCCGATTCGCGGTCGCGGAACACGATCCACGTGACGGCCGCCGCGAAGAAGCCGACCGGAATGTTGATGTAGAAGATCCACGACCAGTTGTAGTCGTACGTGATCCAGCCGCCGAGCGACGGCCCCGCGATCGGGCCGACGAGCGCGGTCATCGACCACAGCGCGAGCGCGCTCGACGATTTCTGCCGCGGCCAGGCGCCAAGCAGCAGCGCCTGCGACAGCGGCGCGAGCGGCCCCGCGACCGCGCCCTGCAGGATCCGTGCGGCGAGCAGCGTCGGCAGGTTCGGCGCGATCCCGCACAGCCACGACGCGAACACGAACAGCAGGATCGACGTGACGAACAGGCGCACCTGGCCGAAGCGCTGCGTGAGCCAGCCGGTCAGCGGAATCGACACCGCGTTCGCGGCCGCGAAGATCGTGATTACCCACGTGCCTTCGTCGACCGAGACGCCGAGGTCGCCCGAGATCGTCGGGATCGCGACGTTCGCGATCGACGAGTCGAGCACGTTCATGAACATGGCGAGCGATACCGCGATCGTGCCGATCGCGAGCTTGCCGCCCGACAGCGGCGCCTGGGGTGACGGAGATGACATGGTGTTCCTGCGTGATGAAAGGTGGCCGGGCGGCGCGCGCCGTCGGCCGCGCGCGCCGCGTGCGCGGGCGGGCCGCGAAGCGGACGGCGCGATGCACCACGCGCGGGCGGCCCGGCAAACGGGGCCGTCCGCGCGCGGCGTGCGGTTCAGGCGTTCGATCGGATCGGCGAAGCCATGACGGGCTTCGGGGCGCGGGCAGGCCGGTCAGGAAGGCGCGACGCGCGTGACGCGGCGGCGGGCAGCGCTCGCGTGGCTGCCGTAGCGTGTGTGGCGATTTTTCATGGGCACAGGCTAACGATGCGGCGAACGGCGATCAACGCTCGCGCGCTCATTAATTCCTTTCGTGCGCCGCAATAATGCAGCCGGCCCGCCTCGATGGCCGGTCGCGCGATGCCGGTTACGGCGACGCGCGCCACGCGGTGAAGACTTCCGTCAGGAATTCGACGAATGCGCGCACCTTGCTGTCGAGCGTCGCGCGCTTCGGATACAGCGCGTGCAGTTCGACGTCGTCGGTGCGGTGCCAGTCGGGCAGCACGATTTCGAGTTCGTTGTTCGCGAGCCGCCGCGTGGTGAAGTGCGTGGAGATCAACGCGATGCCGCCGCCGCTCGCGGCCTGGCGCAGCACCGTGACCGATTCGTTCGAGATCAGCACGGGCCGCACCGGCACGTCGGCCACGTCGCCGGCCGCGTTGGCGAGCCGCAGCGTCAGGCCGGGCGTGTCGCGGCCGACGAACAGGATGTCGTGATCGGCGAGGTCCTGTGGTGTCTGCGGCCGGCCGGCACGGTCGAGATAGTGCGGGCTGGCCGCGAGTTTCGCGTGCGACCAGCCGAGCGAGCGCGCGACATAGCCGGAATCGGTCAGCACGCCCGTGCGCAGCGCGACGTCGAAGCCGTGCTCGACGAGGTCGAGCGCGCTGTTGTCGTAGATCAGCACGAGCTGCACCAGCGGGTAGCGCCGGCGAAACTCGGCGAGCGCCGGCTCCAGTTCCAGCAGGCCGATCGCGTAGGGCACCAGCACGCGCAGCGTGCCCTCGGGCTCGGTGCGCAGCGCCCGCGCCTGGCGGTCCGCGTCGAGCAGGATTTCCTCGGCGCGCAGGCAGCGTTCGTAATAGTCGCGCCCCGCTTCGGTGACGGACACGCGGCGCGTCGTGCGGTACAGCAGCTGGACGCCGAGATCGTCCTCGAGCTGCCTGACCTTGCGGCTCACGCGGCTGAGCGGCATGTCGAGTTGCGTGGCGGCGGCGGTGAAGCTGCCGCGTTCCACCACGCGCAAGAATATCCGGATGCTTTCGAGGTCCATACGGGGCGTTTCAGGGTTCGGCCTGCGCGCATCTTACCGTCGCGCGCCGGATCGCAGCGGATCGTGCCGATTATCCTGCCCGGTGCAATAACGCATCCCGCCGCCGCCCCGTAGTGGCTGCCCGCGCGCGATCGTATGCTCGCCGGATGAAATTCGCTTTCCCCAGCGTGCCGCCGTTCGCGGCCGTCCGGGCCGCGCTGCGCGACGCGCGCCCGATGTTGTCGCCCGGCGCGCTCGCGTTCGCGCTGCGCAATACCGCCGCGTCGTTGCTCGCACTCTATATCGCGTTCCGGATGAATCTCGACGATCCGAAATGGGCCGCGTCGACCGTGTGGATCGTCGCGCAGGGCAGCCGCGGGATGGGGCTGTCGAAGAGCCAGTACCGGATTCTCGGCACCGCGATCGGCGCGGCCGTCGCGCTCGCGCTGACCGGTGCGTTCGCGCAGACGCCCGAGCTGTTCCTGCCGGCGCTCGCCGCGTGGATCGGGCTGTGCGCGGGCGTCGCGACGTTCCAGCGGAATTTCCGCGCATATGCGGCGGTGCTCGCCGGCTATACGGCCGCGATCATCGCGATGGATGCGGTGTCCGCGCCGCTGCATGCGTTCGACATCGCGGTGGCGCGATTCCTGTATGTGGTCGTCGGCATCCTGTGCGGCGCGCTGTTCGAAACGGTGTTTGCGCCGGGCGCGCCGCTGAACGATGTCCGCACGCGGCTCGCGCGCTATCTCGACCGCGCGGTGACGCTCGGCGCGGGCGCGCTGCGCCGTGAGCCGAACGGGGCGGCCGTGCACCGCCTGTTCGCGGATGCGCTCGAACTCGACACGGCGGCCGAGTATGCCGCGGCCGGCGCGCCGCCGGTGCGCAACGCGATCGGCCATCTGCGCGCGGCGGCGCTGGGCGTGCTCACCGCGCAGGCCGCCGGGCAGGCGATTCGCGAGCATGCGGCGCGCGCCGGCGCCGCGCCGGATCCGCTGATCGACGAAGTCGCGCGCGTGCTGGACGGCGTCGCTGCATCGGACACCCCGGGGCACGCGATCGCTGCGCTGCGCGCGCGCGTGGACGACGCACTGCACGCGGCGGCCGCCGCGCAGCGCGGCCCGGACACGTCGCGCCTGCTCACGCTCGACCGGCTGGCGGCGCTGCTCGCCGGGTTCGAGCGCGCGTTCGCGAGCCGGGCGCTGCTCGACCGGCCGGAGCCGCCGCCTTCGCGCGTGCGCTATGCCTTTCACCACGATCCGGTGCTCGCGTGGCACAACGGGATCCGCGCGTTCATCGCGGTGCTGGCCGCATCGACGATCTGGATCGTCACGGCGTGGCCGTCGGGCGCCGGCTTCGTCGCGATCACGGCCGTGGTCGGCGCGCTGTTCTCGACGCGGCCGAACTCGGTGCGCGCGGCCGTCGGTTTCCTGAAAGGCACGGCATGCGCGGCGGCCGCCGGCGTCGTCTGCAACTTCGTCCTGTTGCCCGCGGTGTCGGGCTTCGAGATGCTCACGTACATCCTCGGCGTGTTCCTGGTCGCCAACGGCGTCGCGATGCGTCATCCGCGCACGGCCGCGATGGGCAGCGCATTCGCGATCTTCTTCTGGAATTTCACGTCGCCGGACAATACCGCGCGCATCGGCGATGCCGCGTTCCTGAACAGCGCGCTCGCCACCATGCTCGGCATCGCGTTCGGCGCGCTGATCTTCGCGCTGGTGTTTCCCGGCGATCCCGGCACGAGCCGGCGGCGGCTGCATCGTGCGGTGCGCCGCGACCTGGCCGGCATCGCACGCGACCCGCGTGCCTGGTCGGAGAGCGTGTGGCTGAGCCGGACGGCCGACCGTCTCGCGCGCGAACTCGGTTTCGCGGGTAGCCTGCCGCAGACGCTGATCGAGCGCGACATGCGCGACCTGCTCGCGATCTGGGGAATCGGCGACAGCCTGCTGTCGCTCGCCGCACTGGCCTCGCGCGAGCCGACCGTGCGCCGCGCGGCGGCCGTGGTGCGCGGCCGCTTCGCGCGGGCGGAATTCGCGCGGCTCGACCGGACCTGCGACGCGGCGGCGCGCGTGCTGTGGCGGCGCGCGGCCGGTCGCGCAGGCGATGCCGCGCAGGCGATGCTGCGCGGTGTCGTGCTGGTGCGGCGGATCGCCGACGCAGCCGCCGAGCACGGCCGTTTCCTGCGCGGCCTCGGCGACTGAGCGGTTCAGGTGAGGCGGTATGCGCGGCCGGGCGTCACTTCGGCCGGCAGCGGCTCGCGGTTCAGTTCGAGCAGCGTGCGTTCGATCTGGCGCGTCATCGCATCGAGCGCGAGATGGTTCGGCCCGTCGCCGAACGGCTCGGCGATCGCATGCGCGATCGCGTCGAGCGCGATCAGCGTATAGGCGACGAACACGGTGACGAACGGTGTCGCCGCGCCGATCGAGTCGACGAGGCCGAACGGCAGCAGCACGCAGTACGCGTAGATGGTCCGGTGCAGCAGCACGTCGTAGGAAAACGGGATCGGCGTCGACGCGATCCGTTCGCAGCCGCTCACCATCGCGACGAGATCGTCGAGGCGCGCATCGAGCATCCACAGGCGCGTATCGGCGAGGCGGCCCGCGTCGGCGCGTGCGGCGAACGCTTCCCGCAGCGCGTGCACGATGACGATCGGGCGGAACCGGGAGCCGGCGACACGCGCATGAGTGGCCTCGTCGAGCAGCCCGCGCAGGTCGGCGGCCGGATCGGTGCCGCGCAGTTGATGCTTGAGCGCATAGACGAAGGCGACGACCTGCCGCACGAAGGCGCGCCGCGATGCGTCGTCGCGGTCGACCGCACCGTAGCAGAGCGCCTGCGAGACCAGCGTGCGCGCGGCGGTCAGGACGCCGCCCCACAGTTGCCGGCCCTCGCGGTAGCGTTCGTAGCTCGCGTTATTGCGAAACCCCGCGAAGATCGCCAGCGTGAGCCCGATCAGCGTGAATGGCGTCGGGTTCAGCGGCACCTTCTCGCCGAGCACGCGGCCGCCGCCCCACACCGCGACGAGGCTGATCGCGAGCGTCAGCACGAGCTGCGGCAGGATGGTGGGCAGCACCGAGCCGTTCCACACGAGCAGCATCCGCAGCCAGTGCTCGCGCGGACGAACGATCATCGTCGCGCTCCGTCAGGCGGCGATCGAGGCCGGCGCGGCCGCGCGATGCAGCAGCACGGGCACCGACTTCGACGTCGGCGTGTTGCACACGTCGCCGACGCTGTCGAGCGGCACGAGCGGGTTGGTTTCCGGGTAATACGCGCCGATGCAGCCGCGCGGGATGTCGTACTCGACGAGCAGGAAGCCGTCCGCGCGCCGCTCGATCCCGTCGTGCCACACGGTTTCCATGTCGACCCATTCGCCGGCCTTCAGGCCGAGCATCGCGAGATCGTCGCGGTTGACGAACACCACGCGGCGCTGGCCGAACACGCCGCGATAGCGGTCGTCGAGCCCGTAGACGGTCGTGTTGTACTGGTCGTGCGAACGGGTCGTCATCAGCGTCATCAGCCGTTCGCCGTGCAGCGCGCGGGCGCGCTGGATCGGCGTGTCGGTCGGCAACGCGTGCGCGATGAAGTTCGCCTTGCCCGTCGGCGTGAGCCACTCGCGATCGCGCGACGCGACGCGCAGGTGGAAGCCGCCCGGCCGCGCGATGCGCGTGTTGTAGTCGTAGAAGCCGTCGAGCGTCGCCTCGATCGCATCGCGGATCTTCGCGTAATCGTCCTTGTACGCGAGCCAGTCGATCTTGCCGCTGCCGAACAGCGCATGGCCGATGTGCGCGACGATCGCGGGCTCCGACATCAGGTTCGGCGACGCCGGTTTGTTCATCCCGTACGACACGTGGACCATGCTCATCGAATCCTCGACCGTCACGCCTTGCGCGACGTTGTCCTGCAGGTCGATTTCGGTGCGGCCGAGCGTCGGCAGGATCAGCGCGTCGCGGCCGTGGATCAGGTGGCTGCGGTTCAGCTTCGTCGTGATGTGCACCGACAGGTCGCAGCGTCGCATGCCTTCCCACGTGCGCGGCGTATCGGGCGTCGCCATCGCGAAGTTGCCGCCGAGGCCGATCAGCACCTTCACGCGGCCTTCGAGCATCCCCTCGATCGTCTCGACGACGTCGTAGCCGTGGTGGCGCGGCGGTTCGAAGTCGAACACGTGGCCGAGGCGGTCGAGGAACGCCTGCGACGGCTTTTCCTCGATGCCGACCGTGCGGTTGCCCTGCACGTTCGAGTGGCCGCGCACCGGGCACAGGCCGGCGCCGGGGCGGCCGATGTTGCCGCGCATCAGCATCAGGTTCGTCAGCATCTGCACGGTCGCGACCGAATGCTTGTGCTGCGTGATGCCCATGCCCCACGTCGCGATCACGCGTTCGCTGCGCGCATAGCGTTGCGCGAGGCTGTCGATCTGCTCGTACGGCACGCCGCTTTCGGCGGTCAGCGCGGACCAGCTTTCGTTGCGCAGGTCGTCGGCGAAGGCGTCGAAACCGGCCGTGTGCTCGGCGATGAACGCGGTGTCGACGACGCGCGGCGCACCGGCGGCGCGCGCGGCGTCGTCGAGTTCGAGCACCCGTTTCGCCATCCCCTTGATCAGCGCGAAATCGCCGCCGATCGTCGGCTGGATGAACGTCGATGCGATCCGGGTGCCCGACATCGTCAGCATCTCGATCGGGCTTTGCGGATCGGCGAAGCGTTCGAGGCCGCGCTCCTTGAGCGGGTTGATCGACACGATCGTCGCGCCGCGCTTCGCGCATTCGCGCAGCTCGCCCATCATCCGGGGGTGGTTGGTCGCGGGGTTCTGGCCGAAGATCAGCAGCATGTCCGCGTGCTCGAAATCGTCGAGCGTGACGGTGCCCTTGCCGACGCCGACCGAGGCCGGCAGCCCGCGGCTCGTCGCCTCGTGGCACATGTTCGAGCAGTCGGGGAAGTTGTTCGTGCCGTACAGCCGCACCAGCAACTGGTACAGGAACGCCGCTTCGTTGCTCGCGCGGCCGGACGTGTAGAACGCGGCCTGGTTCGGGTCGGGCAGCGCGCGCAGGTGGCGCGCGATCAGGTCGAACGCGTCGTCCCACGCGATCGGCACGTAGCGGTCGGTTTGCGCGTCGTACACCATCGGGTCGGTGAGGCGGCCGTGCTGTTCGAGTTCGAAATCCGACTGTTCGAGCAACTCGGTGACCGTGTGCGCGGCGAAGAATTCGGGCGTCACGCGCTTGCTCGTCGCCTCGGCGGCCACCGCCTTCACGCCGTTCTCGCAGAATTCGAACGTCGATGCGTGCTGGCGGTCGGGCCACGCGCAGCCGGGGCAGTCGAAGCCGTCCGGCTGGTTCTGGCGCAGCAGCGTACGGTAGTTGCCGCCGGCGACCTTTTCCTTGATCAGGTTGATCGTGACGGCTTTCAGCGCACCCCAGCCGGCGGCCGGGTGAGTGTACGGTTCGATGCGCGCGGTGGCGGATTTCTTTTTCATGGTGCAGCGGGTGTCGGGGTCGATGGGTGCAGAGTACGCGCGGCACCCGTGTCGCTGTGTGTACACCTGTTCGCTTCAAAAAAGAGTACAGTTTCGGCCATTCGCACGGTGCGGATCGCAACTGTGTTGTTGAAGGGAAGTTGAAAGGGAGGCGCGTGAAGCGTTACGAACAACTGGCCGACGATCTCCAGGCGCAGATCGAGCGTGGCGTGTACCGGCCGGGCGAACGGATTCCGTCGGTGCGGCAGGCGAGCCGGCAGCAGCAGCTCAGCGTGACGACCGTGCTGCGCGCCTACCTCGTGCTGGAAAGCCGCGGCCTGATCGAAAGCCGGCCGCAGTCGGGCTACTTCGTGCGGGCACGCGCGGCGGCGCCGGCCGAGGCCGAGCTGCATACGTCGGCGCCGACGGCCGAGCCGTCGGCGGTGGACGTGAGCCGGCTCGTGCTGTCGACGCTGCGCTCGATCGCGCGCGACGACGCGGTGCCGCTCGGTTCGCCGTATCCCGACGCGTCGCAGTTTCCGGTGCAGCGTCTCGCACGCTATGCGCAGACGATCGGGCGACGCCGCACGCGCTGGGGCGTGATCGACGACCTGCCGCCGGGCAACCAGGAACTGATCCGCCAGATCGCGCGGCGCTACGCGGAACGCGGGGTCGCCGTCGAGCCGGGCGAGATCGTGATGACGATCGGCGCGACCGAAGCGATCAACCTGTGCCTGCAGGCCGTCGCGAAGCCGGGCGACACGATCGCGGTGGAGTCGCCGACGTTCTACGCGATGCTGCACGCGATCGAGCGGATGGGCATGCGCGCGCTGGAAGTCGCGACGCACCCGGGCGACGGCATCGATCTCGACGCGCTCGAACGGGTCCTCGAGCGTGAGCGCATCGCCGCGTGCATGGTGATGCCGAATTTCCAGAATCCGCTCGGCTTCCAGATGCCCGATGCGCGCAAGCGCGCGCTCGTCGAACTGCTCGCGAAGCACGGCGTGCCGGCGATCGAGAGCGACGTGTATCACGAGCTGCATTTCGGCGACACGACCCCGAGCGCGCTGAAATCGTTCGACCGTGACGGCCTCGTGCTGCATTGCGCGTCGTTCACGAAGAGCCTGTCGCCGCGTTACCGGATCGGCTGGGCGATGCCGGGCCGCTATCGCGACCAGGTCGAGAAGCTGAAATTCCTCAACACGCTCGCGACGCCCGCGATCGAGCAGCTCGCGATCGCCGAGTACCTGAAATACGACGGCTACGATTTCCACCTGCGGCGCATGCGCAAGCTGTACGCGCAGCAGGCGAGCCTGATGAGCGCGATGGTGCGCCGGTTCTTCCCGGAAGGCACACGGCTGTCGCAGCCGCAGGGCGGGTATGTGCTGTGGGTCGAGCTGCCGCGGCAGGTCGATGCGATGAAGCTGTACACGCTCGCGCTCGCGCAGCGGATCACGGTCGGCCCCGGCCACATGTTCTCGGCGGGCACCGACTACCGGCATTTCATCCGGCTCAACTACAGCTATCCGTGGTCGCGCCAGATCGAGGACGCCTTGAAGGTGCTCGGGCGGCTCGCATCGGAGTGCGCGGCGCGATAGGCGCGGCCGCGTCGCGCATCGACCCGCCCGCGGCGCCCGCGCGCCGGCTTACGCCGCGCGGACCATCTGCCGCATGTCGAAACCCGACGGATGCTGGTACACGCGCAGCCCGAACTCCGGCAGCACCGCGATCAGGTGATCGAACAGGTCGGCCTGGATGGCCTCGTAGTCGACCCACGTCGTCGTATCGGTGAAGCAGTACAGTTCGAGCGGAATGCCTTCGGCGGTGAGCGGCAACTGCCGCGCCATGCAGGTCATGTCGCGGCGGATGCGCGGATGACCCTTCAGGTAGTTCGCGACGTACGCGCGGAACGTGCCCAGATTCGTCAGCTGGCGGCGGTTCGCCGGGCAGTCGCCGGCCGCGCCGAGCGTGCCGTTCCATTGCTCGATCGCGTCGACCTTGTCCTCGAGATAATCCTTCAGCAGCGTCAGGCGTTCGAGCCGTTCGATCTCGTCGTTCGTCAGAAAACGCACGCTCGTCGCGTCGACGAACAGCGCGCGCTTGATGCGGCGGCCGCCCGCTTCGGTCATCCCGCGCCAGTTCTGGTAGCTCTCGGTGATCAGCTTCCACGTGGGCACCGTGATGATCGTGTGATCGAAGTTCGCGACCTTGACGGTGTTCAGCGTGATGTCGATGACGGTGCCGTCCGCACCGGCCGACGGCATCGTGATCCAGTCGCCGATCCGCAGCATGTCGTTCGACGACAGCTGCACGCCGGCGACGAGGCCGAGCAGCGTGTCCTTGAAGATCAGCATCAGCACCGCCGACATCGCGCCGATGCCGGACAGCAGCAGGCCGATCTGCTTGCCGGTCGCATCGCCGATCACGACGAGCGCGGCGGTGATGAACATCACGAGCTTGACGAGCTGCATCGCGCCTTTCAGCGACAGGCGCGGCTGGTCGCGCTGGTGCGTGCGGTGGGTGTGCTCGAGCGCGGACAGCGTCGCGCTGATGGTCATCGTCACGAGGAACACGATCAGCGCGAACAGCACCTTGTCGGCGACCTGCGTGACGCGCTCCGGAATGCCGGGCACCGCGCCGAGCCCGAGCTTGACCACGACGAACGGGACGATGCGGTTCAGCCATTTGAAGGCGCCGAACTCGAACAGCGCGTCGTCGATGCGCGTGGCGGACAGCCGCGCGAGGCGCGCGACCACGCGAAACAGCAGGAAATGGACGGCGGCGGTGATCGCGCCGGCGGTGGCAAGCAGAATGAGGATGCCGACGAGCGGCGTCAACCAGGATTCGTTCAGTGTCATGGCGGAAAACAGGGACCTTCTTGTGCGTTGAATCGGCGCCGCGACGCGGCGCGCGCCCGGTGAAGGGCACATGAAAGGGACCGTGATTGTGCCATCGGGTTCCGGACGCGTGGGGTGACGGCGGGTCGAACGGCTCCCGAATACGCTCACCATTGTGCAGGTGTCCTTCGCATCGAAGTGAGGGCGGACGGTGAATCCGCGTCACCGCACGCCGGTGCGCGAGTCTGTTGCCGGATGCCTCGCACGCACGGCTGCGATCGGCTCGAACCCGGCGTGGCGGGCCTTCGCGCGTCGACGCGCATGGTCGGCGATCCATGCAATCGTGCGAGCGTCGCGGGTGTTGCCGGCATGCCGCACGCGCCGGCGTGCGAGCGGTGCGTCAACGGTGAGCGCCGCGCGCCGCGTTCGCGCACTTGCCAGGCAAGGCCCGCCCGGGGCACGATGCGCGAACGGCTTCGCGATCCTCGCCACTTCTTCGACCTCACGCATTTCACGCATGCAAGATTCCAACGAAAACCGCCCGTCGGGCGTGCGGCTGTTGAAAGGCCTGCTCCCGATCCGCCGGGCAGGCGCCATCCGCGACGTGTTCGCGGGCCTCTCGCTCGCCTCGATGGACATCCCGCAGGTGCTCGGCTACGCGCGCATCGCCGGGATGCCGGCCGTCACGGGCCTCTACACGGTGTTCCTGCCGCTCATTGCATTCGCGTGCTTCGGTGCGTCGCGCCATCTTGTCGTCGCCGCCGACTCCGCGACCGCGACGATCTTCGCGAGCCGGCTGTCGTCGATGGCACCTGCCGGCAGCGCGGAATATGCGGCACTGGCCGGCATGGTCGCGCTGCTGACCGGCGCGATGCTGCTGCTCGCGCGCATCTTCAAGCTCGGTTTTCTCGCCGATTTCCTGTCGCGCACGGTGCTGGTCGGCTTTCTCGCCGGCGTCGGCGTGCAGGTGTCGATCGCGATGCTCGGCGACATGCTCGGGTTGTCGGTGCCGTACCCGGCGTCGCGCAGCCTTGCGCAACTCGACTACGTCGTCACGCATCTCGTCCACGCGAACCGGCCGACGCTCGCGCTCGCGGCGCTCGTGGTCGTCGCGATCCTCGCGTGCAAGCGGTTCGCGCCGCGCGTGCCGATGCCGATGATCGTCGTCGTGGGGAGCATCGCGGCGAGCGCGGCGTTCGACTTCGCCGCGCAGGGCGTTGCGGTGCTCGGGCCCGTCGCGGGCGGGTTGCCGCCGCTGCGCTGGCCGTCCGTCACGTGGCAGCAGTTCCTCGATCTCGTGCCGGTCGCCGCCTCGTGTTTCGTGATGATCATTGCGCAGAGCGCGGCCGCCGCGCGGGTGTTCGCGCAGCAGTACGGCGAAGACGTCGACACCAACGCCGATATCCTCGGCCTCGCGGCCGCGAACGCGGCGGCGGCGGTAGGCGGCGCGTTCGTCGTCAACGGCAGCCCGACGCAGACGGCAATGGCGGATGGCGCGGGCGTGCGCAGCCAGATCGGCCATCTCGCATTCGCCGCCGTGGTGGCCGTCGTGCTGCTGTTCTTCAGCACGTTCCTGCAGTACCTCCCGCATGCGGTGCTGGCCGGCATCGTGTTCACGATCGCGCTCGGGCTGATCAACGTGCGCAGCCTCGCGGCGATCCGCCAGGAAAGCCCCGGCGAATTCACGCTCGCGCTCGTGACGGCCACGGCCGTCGTGACCGTCGGTGTCGAGCACGGCATCCTGCTGGCCGTCGCGCTGTCGCTGATGCGGCACGTGCGCCACAGCTACCAGCCGCGTACGATGGTGCTCGAGCCTGTCGCGGGCAACGGGCGCTGGCTGCCGGTGCCCACGCGGCGCGGTGCGATGACGGCGCCGGGGCTGATCGTCTACCGGTTCGGTTCCGACCTGTTCTTCGCGAACGACCATCTGTTCGCCGGCGAAATCACCGAACTCGTCGACACGGCGCCGGTGCCGCCGCGCTGGTTCGTGATCGATGCGGGGGCGATCACCGATGTCGACTATTCGGCCGCGCGCACGCTGACCGATCTCGTCAAGACGTTGCACGCGCGCGGGATCGGCGTGCTGTTCGGGCGGGTGAACCGCTACCTGCGCGCGGACATGGATCGCCACGGGATCACCGACGTCGTCGGCGCATCGTGCATCTTCGCGACGCTGCATCAGGCGCTGGAGGCGGCGGGCACGACGCCGCCGGCGCCGCAGGAGCCGGGCACGGTGTAGCGCGAACGGGCGCTAGGCGGCCGCGCGCAAGCGCGCGAACCCGTTGCGCAGATAGCGGGCCAGTTCTGTCGCGGCCGGGGTGCGCTGGCCGCGCGGCACATGCAGGTCGATCGAGAAGTTCGGCAGCGCGGGCAGGCCGCTGCCGGCCGGCAGGATATCGAGGTCGGTCGGGACGGTGGACGCGAGCCAGACGGTCACGGCGAGATCGGAGCGCACGGTCGCGGCCGTGGCATCGAAGCTGCCGTTCTCGAACACGGTGCGCCAGGCGCGATCGCAGTCGCGCAGCGCGTCGAACACGGTCGGGCGGAACGCGCAGGTCTGCGCGACCATCGACACCGGCAGCGGCGTGTTGCGGTGCGCGGTGCCGCCTTTCGCGCCGACCCAGACCAGCCGGTCGACGGCAATGCACTCGCCGCGCGACGACCCGACCGGCGCCTCGATCAGCGCGACGTCGAGGTCGCCCCGCGTGAGCCCCCGGCGCAGTTCCGGCGACGCCGCGCACACGAGCGTGAGCGCGACCTGCGGATGCGCCTGTGCATAGTTTTTCAGGATCGGCGCGAGACAGGTGCCGACCAGGTCCTGCGGCGCACCGAGACGGACCGCGCCTTCCACGGCGCCCGCCGTCATGTCGGTGAGCAGCGCATCGTGTACGGCGAGCAGCCGGCGCGCCTGTTCGAGCAGCCGCTCGCCGGCCGCCGTGAGCAGCAGGTTGCGATGCTCGCGGACGAACAACGGGCCGGACAGCGCCTCGAGCCGCGCGACCTGCTGGCTGATCGCGCCTTGCGTCAGGTGCAGCGCGTGGCCGGCCGCCGTCATGCTGCGATGATCGGCGACCGAGACGAATGCGCGCAACAGCGCGATGTCGAGATTGCGTGCCATGCGTCGCATTATGAATGCTAATGGCAGGCATAAAAAGCTTTCGCTTTCGTAATGGAGGGATCGCGGGTAAAAACGGGGCTTCGACGACGACAACCGGGAGCCGCCGTGCCGCTTCACGACTACCTGCCGCTGATGCTGTTCGTGATCGTGTCCACCGTGACGCCGGGCGGCGCGACGACGCTCGCGACCGCGTCGGGCGCCCATTTCGGCTACCGGCGATCGCTGCCGCTGATGGCCGGGATCGCGGCCGGCCTGGCGTCGATGGCGGCCGCGGCGGCGGCCGGGCTCGGCAGTGTGCTGCTCGCGCTGCCGACGTTGCAGCTTGCGATGAAAGCAGCCGGTTCGCTGTACCTCGTGTGGCTGGCCGTCCGCATCGGGCGCGGCGGCAAGCCGCGGCTCGACGCCGCCGTGCACCGGCCGCAAGGGTTCGTCAGCGGGGTGTGGATGCTGTGGCACAACCCGAAAGGCTGGGCGATGACGCTCGGCGCGGCCGCGTCGTTTGCCGCGCTCGCGTCCGGCCCGGCCCGGCTTGGCGTGCTGCTCGGGCTGGCATTCGGCGTGGCCGCGATGGCGTCGTTGTCGTTATGGTGTTTCGCCGGGCTGCTGTTCGCACGCGTGTTGCGCACCGAGCGGCAGTGGCGTTGCCTGAATGCGGGACTGGGGCTGCTGCTCGTGATGTCGATCGTGCCGATGTGGCTGCCGTAGCGGGCCGCCGCGCCTGTCGCGCGACGCGCCCCGGGTTCAGCGCGAGCCGGCCCGCGCGGCGCCGGCAGGCTGGCTCCCGGCAGCGCTCGACCTCAACGGCAGCCGCAGCGTCGTGACGAAGCTCGCCGCATGCAGCGCGCACAGCAGGCCAAACGCCCATGCATACGCGACGGCCGGCGTGCCACCGGGCGACATCGATTCGGCCTGCAGTCGCCACGCGAGGAACAGCGTGCAGATCGTCGTGAACGTCGGGCCGCCGAGGCGCTGCACGATATTGAGCGAGGTGGTCGCCATCGGCAGGTTGCGGCGTTCGACCGATGCATACGCGGCCGAGATCGACGGCGCGCCGATCGCGCTCTGGCCCATGCCGCGCAGGAACAGCGCGGGCACGAGCACCAGCGGATCGTAGCCGGTCAGCGCGAGGAACACGAACGGCAGCGTCGCCGCCAGCGCGAGCAACGCGCCGGCGGCGGCCAGCCGGCGCACGCCGAACCGGCCCGTCAGCGCGCCCATCGACGGATAGGTGACGAGCATGCCGAGCCCGAGCGGCGCGAGCAGCCACCCCATCTCGCCCGGCGAGCGGCCGCACGCCTGGATCAGGAACACGGGAATCAGCATCTGGCCCGCGTACATCGCGCCGTTCGACAGGAACTGCGTGCCGGCCGCCGCGCCGAACACGCGCGAGCGAAACAGCGCGAGATCGATCAGCGCGTGCTCGCCCTGGCGGCGCTCGAAGCGCAGGAACGCGGCGAGCAGCAGCGCCGAGCACGCGAGCGCGGCGATGCCGGGTGCCGAGCCGATTCGTTCGGCGCCGTACAGGAACAGCACGAGGCCCGGCGACAGCAACGCGAGGCCGATCCAGTCGAGTGCGCGCGGCTGGACATCGTCGTGGTCGCCCGGCAGGAATCGCACGGCCAGGGCGAGTGCGAGCACGCCGACGGGCAGGTTCACGAGAAACAGCCAGCGCCACGACGCGTGCTGCAGGATCGCGCCGGCCACGACCGGCCCGAGGATCGGCGCAAGCAGCACGGGCACCGCCGCGTAGCCGATCACGCGCGCCATCTGCTGCCCGGCGACGCGCGCGATCATCATCTGCGCCATCGGCGCGAGCAGCCCGCCGCTGACGCCTTGCAGCACGCGGAATGCGATCAGCGACGGCGCGGACCACGCGAGCCCGCACAGCGCCGACGTGAGCGTGAACGCCGAGAAACACCACAGGTACAGCGCTTTCGCGCCGATGCGGTCGACGAGCCAGCCGTTCAGCGGCAGCACCAGCGTCAGCGCGAGCAGGTAGCCGCTCGTCACCCACTGGATCGTCGACAGGCCGGCATGCAGATCGGTCGCGAGGTTCGACAGCGACACGTTGACGATCGTCGCATCGAGCTGCGACAGCAGCGAACCGAGCGTCGCGACCGCGCTGACCTTCCAGATCGACGGATCGAGCCGGCCCGCCGCGAGGCCCGGCGCCGGCTGCGCGCGTTCGTCGCTCACGCGCCGCGCCGGTCGAGCAGCGCGACGATGTCCTGCGTCGTGCCGGTCTCGCCGAGGCGCGGGAACAGGCGCTCGATGCTGTTCACGTGTGCGTCCGCGTTGAGGTCGGTCATCGCATCGACCGCGAGCGTCACGTTGTAGCCGAGTTCGTGGGCCTGCCGCGCGGTCGATTCGACGCCGATGCTCGTCGCGACGCCGGTCAGCACGATCTGCGTGACGCCGGCGGCCTTCAGGTGCGCGTCGAGATCCGTGCCGGTGAATGCGCCCCAGGTCTTCTTCGTCACGACATGGTCGCCGGGTTGCCGGTTCAGCTCGGGCACGAGCTCGGTCCAGTCGGCGGGCAGCGCGTCCCGTCGCGCCGGCTGCTGCGTGCGTCCCGGCGCACCGCCGGCGACGTTGACGAGCACGACCGGCAGGCCGCGGCTGCGGAATGCGTCGAGCAGCGTGCGCGCGTGTGCGATCACCGGGGCGACCGGGTGGGCCGTGGGCAGGGCGACGATGCCTTTCTGCAGGTCGATGACGACCAGTGCCGTGTTCGTGTCGAGGCGGGTTGCGCTCATGATGGGGCTCCGTGGGAAAGGGCGGGGAACACCGGACGCGCGGATGCCGCGCGGCGCGCCGGCGGGATTCATTGCTCGCCGAGGCGGCGGATCAGCGGGATCGCGGCGGCGAGCGTGTCGATGTCCGCGGGCTCGAGCTTCTCGATCGCGGCGCCGAGCCACTTGTGTTTCGCGGCGTTGCGCTTGCGCCGGGCGTCGAGGCCGGCCGCGGTCAGCTTGAACAGGATCTGGCGGCCGTCGGTCGGATGCGGTTCGCGCTCGACGAGCGCGTCTTCCTCCAGGCTCGCGAGAATCGCCTTCATCGACTGCGGCTTCATCGCCTCGGCGCGCGCGAGATCGGCGGTCGTCATCGGCCCGTGCCGTTCGAGCCGCGCGAGCGCGCTCGTCTGGGACATGCCGAGCCCATCGGATTCGATCCCGGAGCGCAGACGGCGGATGAGCTGGCCGACCGCGAGGGTCAGGTCGGCGGCGACGGTTTCGGCGGAAGCGCCGGGTTTGCGTGGCGAGTTCATGCGGCGAATCTTAGAATACGACAGGAAAACTTGCAAGTTTAACTGTCGAATTATCCGCGAGACGACTGCGCGCGCCGGCGCGCGATTACGCGTCGTGCGGCGCGATCGGGACGACTTCGTTGTATTTCGGGGTCGCGCTCTCGTGCAGCAGGTCGCCGAGGTATTGCGCGAGTTCGTCCGCGCCGAGGGCGGACGGGACATGCAGGCCGGCGGGGCGCCGCTTGCCTTCGGCGCCGAGATCGAACACGGCCCAGCAGTCGTTCTTGCGTACGACGGCGAGCAGCCGTCCGAAGGCGTTGAAGCGGTATTCGTCCTGCATGGCGTCGCTCCCGTCGGTTGGGCGCGCCGGCTGCCCGCGCGCTTACTGGATCGAGCAGGACAGCCAGCGGTGGATCTTGAGCGCGTCGCTCGAGACGCCGGCCCGCGTCGGCGCGCCGAGCAGCACGACCGTTTCGCGGCGGCCCTTCACGCGCATGCGCATCACGACCCCGTGCCCGGATTCGTTGATGAAGCCGGTTTTCTGCAGCCGGATCGGCAGGCGGCGGTAGCGGACGAGCGGGTCGGAATTCACGTACACGAGTTCGCCGTCGCCGGGGCGCACGGTGGTCGACGTCTCCGTCGAGAAATAGCGGATCAGCGGATCCCGTGCGGCCGCGCCGACGAGCCGAGCGAGATCTTCCGCCGTCGACACGTTGTGCGGCGACAACCCGGTCGGCTCGCGGAAGTGCGTATGGCGCATGCCGAGCCGGCGCGCTTCGCGGTTCATCGCGTTGACGAACGCGGCGCGCCCGCCCGGATAGTCGCGGCTCAGCGCGGCGGCCGCGCGGTTCTCCGACGACATCAGCGCGATATGGAACATGTCGCGGCGCGACAGTGCCGAGCCGACCCGCAGGCGCGAGCCGGTGAACTTGATCGTGTCGCGATCGTGCGCGGTGACGCGCAGCACGCCGTTCAGCGGGCGATCGGCGTCACGCGCGACGACGGCCGTCATCAGCTTCGAGATCGACGCGATCGGCCGCACGGCGCGCGCGTTGCGAGCCAGCAGCGGTGTGCCGGAGTCGACGTCGAGCACGTAGGCCGCGCGTGAATGCAGCGCCCTGACCGCGCGCGGCGTGTAGCCGCAACTGGCGAGCAGCCTGGGTTTTGCGGCCGGGCGCGGCCGCACCGCGGTCGTGCGCTGCGCGCGCCGCTGTTGCGGCGCGGGTGCGGCGTGACGCTTGACGGCTTGATGCTTGACGCGCGGGCGACGGTGCTTGACGGCCTTTTTCGTGCGGTGAGGCTTCTTCTTGACGGCCTTCGAGTGCGCGTGCGCCTGGGCGTGTGCGGTGCGATGCGGCTGCACGTGCTGCGCGGACGCCTTCGCGGCGAACGCGAGCAGCAGGAACGAAAGGGCGAGGATCAGGGAGGTCCGGGTGCGAGGCAGGCGCGCGATGAGGCCGGTCAAGCGAAAGTCTCCTTTTCACGCGCAATGCGGCTGCGCGGAATGCGTGGGCGGTCGGCGGGTGCGGGAAATTATACGGTCGATCGCGTGGCGATGAGAGGGGACGAGTCGCAATGACGCGTGATGTGGGCGGATTCCGATCGTTTTCGTGCCGCCCGTCGGCGCGGCGCGCGGGGTGAAAGCCTTTCAGCGCGGCCAGTTCCGTCGCGACACGACCGCGAAACCGATCGCGATCGAGCCCGTCATGGTGCGCGGCGGCGGGTCTTCGATCGCATCGCCGAAGCGGAAACGCCGGCTGCGGCCGTCGGCGCGTTCGGCACGACGTTTCGGTGCGCGCGCATCGGTTGCGGCAGCGTGTTCGTTTGCGTCCGCACCGTCGCATGACGGCTCGGCCACACAATCAACGGCTTGATCGAAAGACATGACGGTGAATTCCGGGAAGGGCATGTCCGTATTGAACGTCACCGCGTTCAATCAGTAAAATGAATATTTCAATCGATCCGATTCCTTTCAAGAATGGAACTGAAACTGCTGCGCACGTTCCTGACGGTGACCGAGCTGTGCCATTTCAGCCGCGCGGCCGATGCGCTGCACATGAGCCAGCCGGCGCTGAGCAAGCAGATCGGCGCGCTCGAGGCGAGCCTGGGCGGCAAGCTGTTCGAGCGCGGCCGGCACGGCGCGGAGCTGACGCCGTTCGGCGAACGCTTCCTGCCCGATGCGCAGGCGCTCGTGCGAGACGCCGACGAGATCCTTGCGCGCGCGAGGGAAGCGACCAGCGGGCAGCGCGGGCATCTGCGGCTCGGTATCTGCCTGTCGGTGCTGATGCTCGTGCCGAAGCTCATCGCCGAGTTCCGGCGGCGCAATCCGGGCATTGCCGTCACGCTGAGCGACCTGTCGTCGTCCGAGCAGACGCGCCGGCTGCGCGCGGGCAAGCTCGACGTCGGGTTTCTGCGTTTGCCGTCCGACGAAGGATTGTCGTCGTTCAAGGTGGTCGACGAAGCGCTCGCGCTCGCGGTGCCGCCGCATCTCGGCTTCAAACGCGTGCCGGCCGACCTCGACGTGCTCAACGAGATCGGCTTCATCGCGCTGCAGCGTGCGCGCGGCCCCGGGCTGGCCGCCCAGATCGACCGGTGGTGCGTCGAGCGCCGCTTCGTGCCGCACGTGATGCAGCAGGCGGAGGACGTGCAGTCGGTGCTGACGTCGGTCGCGGCCGGCGTCGGCGTCGCGTTCATCCCGTCGAGCGCGCGATATCTGCTGCGCGATGCGACTGTGATACCGCTCGACGGCCGGGACGCGAAGTGGCGCGTGGGGCTCGCATGGTTGTCGGATCGCGACGATCCCGTCACCACGCGTTTCGTGTCGTTCATGCGCACCGCGCTCAAGGGCGCGTGACGCGGCGTATAGTATCCGCGATCGCCTTTCCTGAATGAAGGCCGGCCCGGCGCCGGCCGACGCACCCGAACCGATGACTTCAGAATCCGACGAATCCCTGCTCGATCCCGCGCTCGTTGCGACGCTCGCGACGCTGCACGAGGCCGCGAGCGATCCGGCTGGCAAGACGTGGTCGCTGCCGAAGATCGCGAAGCGCACGCAACTGCCGATGAGTACGCTGCGCCGCGTGCTGACGCAGCTCGACGCCGCGGGCCTGAGCGCCACGACGTTGAACGAGGACGGCACCGGTGGCGCCGCGCTGACCGACGAAGGGCGCGCGGTGTGCGCGCAACTGTTCGGCGCGAACGACGGCCCGTGAATGAAGAACGGGCCGCCGATGCGGCCCGTCGAATGGCGGCCCGCGCGTGCGCGGCGCCATGCCGCGTATTACCAGCGCGCCGTCACGCCGCCCATCACCGAATGACGATAGGTCTGGTCGTTCAGCCCGCGCCGGTAGCCGATGTCGAGATCGAGCCAGCGCGTCGGCGAATAGATCGCGCCCGCGAGCACGAATGCCGGATTCGCGCCGGCGGTGGTTTCCGTGTTGCGCGACGTGCCGATGTCGGCCACGAGTTGCAGCCGGTCGGTCGCCTTGTAGATCGCGGCGGCCGACACGGCCCAGGCCGACGTCAGGTCGCCCTGGCGATTCGGCTGGTACGCGATGCCCACGTTCGCGAGCAGCGAGACACGTGCGACGTCGGCCTGCGCGAGCAACGTCGCACCGGTGCCGACGCGGCCCGTGCCGAGCCCGCGGCTGTCGTTGCCGGTCGGCATCGTCACTTTCGGCTTCAGCGCGAGCGACAGCGGCCCGCGTTCGAAGAAGCGCCATTTCATGCCGATTTCGACATCGCCGATGCCGGCGCCGTTCTCGTCGGTGCGCGTTTGCAGATGCGTGTACGGCGCGTTGACGTACACGTCGGCGTGTTCGCCGAACCCGCGCGTGAGCGTCGCGTTCCACAACTGGTGGCGGCCGCTGTCTTCCTGTTTCGAGGTTTCCTCGCCGTTGAACTCGACCTGCCAGTTCGCGTTGCCCTGCGTGCCCGTGTCGTCGCTGACGAGCGGATGGGCGGCATGGGCTTCGAGGGGCGCAAGAAGGGCGCTCGCGGCGGCGAGCGGAAGGATTCTTTTCATCACATTACCCGTGGAGCGTCGTGAGTGTGCCGGCCCGCGGCGTGGCGCGGGCCGGCACGTCGTTATCCGGACGGAACCGGTACCGATCCGGAACGGATCAGAACCACTGCTTGTAGCGGCGCACGTAGATCGTCTTGACGATCTGCGCGAGCAGGATGTAGCCGATCATCGTCGCGGCGAGCCACAGCCAGTAGGTGCCCGGCAGGTGCATGAAGCCGATCGCTTCCGCGAACGGCGAGAACGGCAGCCAGCAGCCGATCGCGATCGCGGTGAAGGTCGACAGCAGCACCGGCAGCGACGCCGTGCTCTGCAGGAACGGGATCTTCTGCGTGCGCAGCAGGTGCACGACGAGCGTTTGCGACACGAGGCTCTCGATGAACCAGCCGGAGTTCATCACGACCTGGCCGCCCGTACCGCCGTTCAGGTGATACAGCGCGCCCGCGCCGAACACGGTCCACATCAGGACGTACGTCGTGATGTCGAATACCGACGACGTCGGCCCGACCCACAGCATGAAGCGGCTGATGTTGCCGGCTTCCCACTTGCGCGGCTTCTTCAGGAACTCGGGATCCATCCGGTCCCACGGCAGCAGCATCTGCGACGTGTCGTAGATCAGGTTCAGCACGAGCAGCTGGGTCGCGAGCATCGGCTCCCACGGCAGGAACGCGCTGGCGACGAGCACCGAGAACACGTTGCCGAAGTTCGAGCTGGCGGTCATGTTCAGGTACTTCAGGATGTTGCCGAACGTCTCGCGGCCCTTGATCACGCCTTCCTCGAGCACCATCAGGCTCTTTTCGAGCAGGATGATGTCGGCGGTTTCCTTCGCGATGTCGGCGCCGCTGTCGACCGAGATGCCGACGTCGGCGTCGCGCAGCGCGGGCGCATCGTTGATGCCGTCGCCAAGGAAGCCGACCGTGTGGCCGTTCGCCTGCAACGCCTTGACGATGCGCGCCTTCTGCAGCGGCGTGAGCTTCGCGAACACGGTCGTGCGTTCGACGACCTGCGCGAGCGTCGCGTCGTCGAGCGCTTCGATTTCCGTGCCGAGCATCGGCTTGCCGGGTTCGAGGCCGACCTGGCGGCACACCTTCATCGTGACGGTCGGGTTGTCGCCCGTCAGCACCTTCACCGCGACGCCGTTTTCGCGCAGCGCGGCGAGGGCCGGCGCGGCCGATTCCTTCGGCGGATCGAGGAAGGTCAGGAAGCCGCGCACGACGAGATCGTGTTCGTCGGCGGTGCGATACTGCGCGCGCTCGTCGCCGCGTGCAATCGTACGCGTCGCGAGCACGAGCACGCGGAAGCCGTCCTCGTTGTAGGCGGTCGCCTGTTCGAGCAGCCGCTTGCGCGCGACGAAGTCGAGCGGGCGTACGCCGTCTTCGTCCTGCACGTGGGTCGACACGGCGAGCATTTCCTCGACCGCACCCTTGCAGATCAGCAGGTGCGTGCCGTGCCGGTCCTCGACGACGACCGACAGGCGGCGCCGCACGAAGTCGAACGGCAGCTCGTCGATCTTCTTGTAGCCCTGCGGCTTCACGCGTTCGCCGATCTCGTCGGCACGCGCGACGACCGCGATGTCGATCAGGTTCTTCTGGCCGCTCTGGTGAAAGCTGTTCAGCCAGCCGAGCCGCAGGATTTCCTCGTTCTTGTGACCGGACAGGTCGAGGTGATGTTCGAGGATGATCTTGTCCTGCGTGAGCGTGCCGGTCTTGTCGGTGCACAGCACGTCCATCGCGCCGAAGTTCTGTACCGAATTCAGCCGCTTGACCACGACCTTGCGGCGTGCCATCGCCACCGCGCCGCGCGCGAGGTTCGCACTGACGATCATTGGCAGCATCTCGGGCGTCAGGCCGACGGCCACGGCGAGCGCGAACGTGAGCGCGCTCAGCCAGTCGCCCTTGGTCAGCCCGTTGATCATGAACACGATCGGCACCATCACGAACATGAACTTGATCAGCAGCCAGCTCACGCTCGCGACGCCGCGGTCGAAGCTCGTCTCGATGCGCTTGTGGCTCACGACGTTGCGCGCGAGCGAGCCGAAGTACGTGTCTTCTCCAGTCGCGACGACGACGGCCGTCGCCGTGCCGCTGACGACGTTGGTGCCCATGAAGCAGACGTTCTCGAGATCGAGCAGCGACGCCGACGCGTCGGGCGCCGAGCCGGCGGCCGGTGTACCCGCGGACTTGCCGGCCACCGCGCCGAGCGTGTCGTACTTCTCGACGGGCAGCGCTTCGCCGGTCAGTACGGCCTGGCTGATGAACAGGTCGCGCGATGCGAGCAGGCGGACGTCGGCGGGGATCATGTCGCCGGCCGACAGGTGCACGATGTCGCCGGTCACGACCTCGCGCATCGGCACCTCGCGCCGGGTCGGCTCGGACGTGTCGGTCATCGCGCGCTGCACGGTGGCCGTCGTGCGGACCATCGCCTTGAGCTTCTCGGCCGCGCGCAACGAACGGAATTCCTGCACGAAGCGCAGCAGCGCGCTGATCGTGACCATCGTCAGCAGGATCGTCATGCCGACATAGTCGCGATCGTCGGGCGCCGCGAAGTAGACGTCGGTGAAGAAGCTGATGGTGGCGAGCACCAGCAGCACGTAGACGAACGGATTGTGGAACGAGAGCAGCAACTGGCGGGTCCAGTGCGGCGGCTTGTCGTGCGCGATCTCGTTCGGGCCGTAGTGCTGCAGGCGGTCGGCGGCCTGGTCGTAGGTGAGGCCGCGCGTGCTGGTGTGCAGCGTCTTCAGCGTGTCCTCGAGCGGGCGGGCCGCTTCCTGTGCCGCGCGCATGATGCGCGGCGCGTTCTGCTGGCCGGCGCCGCTCTTGATGAAGCCGCGCTGTTTCTTCTGCGATGTGTTGTGTCGTGTTGTCATGAGTCGCTCCTTGCGCACGAGGCGGCGGGCGGGGAGCGACCGTGACGTTATCGACGCACGAGCGCTCCCCGCCGCGTCGCGCCAGGCGCGATCGGCTGTGGATCGGAAAAGGCGGGAACGCTCGCCGGCGCGCGTGAAGCGGTCGGCGTGTCGATGCGCGGCGTCGCATCGGCGAGCGGTAATCGACTACTGTCGTCTGAGTTCATCTGCACTCCTGTCGGTTGCGGATAATCGGCACGGGCGATCGGCGGCGCCGCGCGCAACGAGGCGCGCGGCCGGACGGCACGCGAACGGAGAGCGCGCGCGGCTGGCGCCGCGCGCAACGCGAACGCACGCGCGCAATGGCGCGTCGCGTGCATTCGACGATATCGAAAAATTCGGCGGGAGATCGGGCCGGTAGTCAGGCCGGAAGGACGCCGCATCCTGCTTCCCGGGATGCGGCAGAAGACGAGGCTCTGCGCGTTTTCCTCAGGCAGCAGTCAAGTTGGTCGAGCACCAACTACAACTCGCATCGGTGTTCACAGAACACTCCATGTATTGAGACGGGAGCGATGGTAATGGCTCGTCGTGCGAAGCGTCAACCCTTTTGTCAGGCGTTATTTCGAGATGCTTGGCCAGGCCGGCGTGGGTGCGCGGAATCGCCGGACGGACGGCAACGAAACGGCCGCGCGCACGCCATGCGGGCATGCGCGCGGCCGCGTCGGTCAGCGCGCCGGTTACTGGTTCGCCGACGCGATGGCCGCCCCCGCATCGAGGATGCCCGAGCCTGCCGGCATCGCGGTGCACGACGTCCCGGCTGCCAGCTTCGCCGCGCGCGTGCCGCCTTGCAGCTTCTGCTGGATCTGCGCGGGCGTGAGGTTGCCGTTCACCGACAGCATCAGCGCGGCGACCCCCGACACTTGCGGCGTCGCGAGGCTGGTGCCGTTCGCGGGGCCGTAGGTGTCCGTGCCCGGCGTCGTCGTGCCGGTGTTCGACGTCGACAGGATGTTGACGCCCGGTGCGCTCAGCGAGACATCGGCGCCGAAGTTGCTGAACGATGCGCGGCGGCCCGTCGCGTCGGTCGCGCCGACGGTGATCACGCCGCGGCAGTTCGCGGGCTGGTCGAGGCCGGTCGACAGGCCGTCGTTGCCGGCCGCGACGACCACGGTCACCCCTTTCGCGGTGACGTCGTCGATCGCCTGCTGGAACGTCGTGCTGCATGCGCCGACGCCGCCGAGGCTCAGGTTGATGACCTTCGCCGGCCGCGGGTTCGTCGGGACGCCGTTCACCGCAATGCCGGCTGCCCAGCGCATGCCGTCCGCGATGTCGCTCGTCACGCCGCCGCACTTGCCGAGGACGCGCACCGGCAGGATCTGGCCGAGCCACGACACGCCCGCGATACCCGTGCCGTTGTTGGCGGTCGCGCCGATCACGCCCATCACGCGCGTGCCGTGCCAGCTGCTGTCGCTCGGCTGGCTCGCGCAGTGATAGTACGGGCCGTTCGCGTTGTCGAGTTCCTGCTGCGTGACCCAGTCGCCCGGATCGGTTGCGTCGGGGCCGCGCGTCATGCCGTTGTTGCTGGTGTTGACGTTGCTGATGAAGCTGTAGCCGGACAGCAGGTTGCCCAGGAGGTCGGCGTGCGGCCGGTAGCCCGTGTCGAGCACGGCCGTGACGACGGTCGGCGAACCCTTGCTCACGTTCCAGGCGGGCGGCAGGTCGATCCCGGCCGTCGGGTCGGACAGGTACCACTGCTGGTTGTAGAGCGGGTCGCTCGGCGTGTCGCGAATCTGCATCGGGTGATCCGGTTCCGCGTAGTCGACATCGCTGTCGGCCGCGAATGCCTGCGCGAGTGCGGCTGCGTCGGTGGCCGCCATGCGCTGACCGAGCGACAGCACGGCCGCGCCGTTCGAGATCGTCCGTTCGACCTGCACGTTCACCGGCGCTTGCGCGACCGTGCTCGCATAGGCGCGCGCGCTGCCGGCCACCGGCGCCGTCCAGCGCGTCATCGCGCGCTGGATGACCGCGTCGAGCCGCGTCCCGTTGTCGATGGCCGACATCGCACGCGTGGCCGTCAGCGTCTTCAGCTTGACGATCAGGTGATCGACCGGCGGCTCGGCCGGTGCCGTCTGCGCAGCCATCTGCACGGCGGCCTGCTGCGTGGTGCATGCATTGCCGCCTGACGAGGCGGGCGGGGTCGCGGGGGGCGTGGGCGTGGGGGCCGGCGTCGGCGTCGGTGTCGGCGCCGGTGCAGCGTTGGAGGAGGAGGGGTTGCTGCCGTCGCCGCCGCCTCCGCCGCCGCAACCGGCGAGAGGCAGGAGGGCGGCGGCGGACAGCATGCCGGCGAGCATGCGCGCGTGTGCGGAGCGCGCCAGCGCAGAATTGAAACGTTTGGCTCTCATGTTGAAACTCGATCCTCGTAGATAACCGTCGTGCCGGCGGTGGCGCTGGTCCGGCTGATCCGGACCTAGTCTTTTTTGTCTGACGGTTGCAGCAGGGTTGCTGCGACGCGCCATGCACTGGGTAACGGCGTGCGCGGCGGCTTCTTGAGTGCGTTTCGCGAGAAAAACAGGGGGTGCCGCAAACGATTTCGTCGGTGCGGCGCAGCATGAACACGCGTTTGGAACGGGTGGCACAAAGGGCGGGGGCGAGCCCGTGCGAGGCCGGTCGGGGTGACCGTGCGGCGCGGAAGCGATTGGCGCGGCACGGAAAACCTCTTTCACGGTCCGGCCGGTGTTGAAAGTCGCTTACGCTTGCCCTGATGTGACGCGAATATTGTCGGGCGTACGATCGCGGTTCGATCAACGTTTCGTCAGGAGATACGCATGGATCGCCGTTTCCGTTGGCTGGCTGTCGCGCTGTCCTGCGCGCTGGCGGGCGCCGCGCACGCACAGGCCCTTACCGGTACGCTGAAGAAGATCAAGGAGACGGGCGTCGTGTCGCTCGGCATTCGCGAGTCGTCGGTGCCGTTCTCGTATTCGGACAACCAGCAGAAGAACATCGGCTACTCGCGGGACATCGCGTCGCGCATCATCGATCAACTGAAGACGGATCTGAATGCGCCGAACCTCACGGTGAAGGAAATCCCGATCACGTCGCAGAACCGGATTCCGCTGCTGCAGAACGGGACGATCGATTTCGAGTGCGGGTCGACGACGAACACGCTCGAACGGCAGAAGCAGGCCGCGTTCTCGAACAGCATTTTTCTGTACGGCATTCGCTTCAGCACGCGCAAGGACTCGGGCGTGAAGGATTTCGCGGACCTGGCCGGCAAGACGGTCGCGACGACGGCCGGCACGTCGGACGAGCGCCTGCTGCGCAAGCTCAACGAAGAGAAGGCGATGAACATGACGATCATCAGCGCCAAGGATCACGCCGAAGCGTTCATGAACGTCACGACCGGGCGCGCGGTGGCGTTCGTGATGGACGAGCCGCTGCTGTACGGCGAGATCGCGAAGGACCGCAACCCGGGCGCGTACACGGTGTCGGGCACGCCGCTCGTCCACGAAAACTACGCGTGCATGATGCGCAGGGACGATCCGGCGTTCAAGCGGGTCGTCGACGGCGTGATCGCGAAGATGCAGACGTCGGGCGCGGCCGAGAAGCTCTACGACCAGTGGTTCATGCAGCCGATTCCGCCGAAGGGCGTGAGCCTCAACTATCCGCTGTCGCCGGAGATGAAGCAGCTGTTCAAGAATCCGACGGACCAGGCGCAGTACTGATCGCTGCATCGTGGCGGTATCGCGCCGCACATGAAAAAACCGCCGGCACATGCCGGCGGTTTTGCGTTGCAGCCCCGGTGCCCGGATCCGCTGGCTTGCCGGCCTGCGAAGCAGCGGCGTCGGAGGCCGCGAACCCGCTCGGCGCCGTCCGTGCCGGATGCCGAAACCCGCCTCCTGATCCCCGCAACACGCATCGTGCCCGCGGCGCCGTATCTCGACGGACGCCGTCCCGGGCCTCGTCCGTGCGAGTTCCTTGCTCCTTTTTGATGACCCGTTCCATGCGCCGGGCGACCGGCTGTGCGTGCACGCCGGTGGCGTATCCGCCGGCGCCGTGTGCCGCGTAAACCCGAATTCAGATTTCAATTTGAACTGGTCAGAATCGGCCGAAATTGTTCAACAATCTTCGGCGAAAAATCCCGGAAAGCCGCGCAGGGCGGCGTGCGGGAGGCGTTGTGGCGTTTCAGCGCGGGAGCCGAATAACCCAGGAGCTTCGCCATGTCCGCTCGTCTTCCGCTTCGACGTTTCCTCCGCGGCGCGCTTGTGCCGCTGGCCTTCGCGTGCTCGCTCGCAGCGGCGTCGCCGCTGCAGACGGTGCGGCCCGGCACGCTGCTGGTGGGATCGGATCTCACGTATCCGCCGTACGCGTACCTGGATGCCGGCAAGCCCGCCGGCTTCGACGCCGAGTTCTCGCGGATGCTGGCGCACCACCTGCAACTGGAGCCGGTGTTCCTCGATACACGCTTTCCGGACCTCATCCTCGGGATGAAGGCGCGCCGCTTCGATGTCGTCGCGTCCGCGCTCTATGTGACGCCCGATCGCGTGAAGCAGGTCGATTTCGTGCCGTACCTGAAGACGGGCGCGTCGCTGCTCGTCGCAAAAGGCAGCGCATTTCTGCCGAAGACGCCGCAGGACCTGTGCGGCAAGCGGGTCGGCTCGATCAAGGGCGCGTCCTGGACGCCGAAGCTGCGCGCGGTCTCGCAGGACACCTGCAAGCCGGCCGGTCGCGACGAGATCGCGATCCTCGAGTTCCCGACGTCGCCGGAAGCGACGTCCGCGCTGATGGCAAAGGCGGTCGACGTCCAGATCGAGGATGCGGCCGTCGCGCAGGGGATCACGAAGCAGACGAACGAGCGCATCGAAATCAGCTCGACGACGCTGCTGTATCCGATCGTGATCGGCCTGGGCGTGACGAAGGGCGACAGCGGCCTGCAGGGCGCGCTCGAAGGCGCGCTGAGCGACGCGAAACGCAGCGGCGAATACGGCAGCCTCGTGAAGAAATACGGGTTGCAGGAGCCCACGCCGGCCGACGTTGCCGGGGCGCTGGGCGCCGCGAAATAAGCGCGAAGCAGGCACGACCCGACCATCGCGTGCCGCTCGGTGCGGCCGCAGCGCCCTTCGGGGTTGAGGAGTCTTCGATGCAGTTCGATTGGCACTATGCGTTTCAACTGTTGCGGGACACGGATTTCTGGCGCGCGTGCGTCGTGGTCGTCGAACTCAGTGTCGCCACGTGGGGGCTCGGCGTGTTGCTCGGGTTTCCGGTGGCGCTCGCGAGGCAGTCGCACCGGCTGCTGCTGAAGCGCGCGGCGGCCGGGTACATCTGGTTCTTCCGCAGCCTGCCGCTGCTCGTGCTGCTGGTCTTCATCTACAACCTCCCGCAGGTCTTCCCCGCGACCAGCGTGGTGCTGTCCGATCCGTTCACGGCCGGCCTGATCGCGATGGTGCTGAGCGAAACCGCGTATTTCGCGGAAATCCATCGCGGCGGGATTCTGTCGGTGCCGCCCGGGCAAATCGAGGCGGGGCGCGCGCTCGGGATCCGCTTTACCGGCATCCAGCGGCTGATCGTGATGCCGCAGGCGATCCGCATTGCGCTGCCCGCGCTCGCGAACGAGTTCATCACGATCGTCAAGCTCACGTCACTGGTGTCCGTGATATCGCTTGCCGAGATCCTGCTCGTCGGACAACGGCTCTACACGCAGAACTTCCTTGTGTTCGAAACGATGCTGGCCGTCGCGTTCTACTACGTGCTGATCGTCACGGTGTTCAGCCGGCTGCTGGGTTATCTCGAGAGGCACCTCGACGTCAGCCGCCGCACGCCCGCGCAGTCAGGCCACGCGGATCTCGAACTGCCGCTGTCGGTGCCTGCTGTCGCGCCCAGACCGCGGGCGAGCGCGGAATTCGCACTGCGCGTGAAAGGCGTGCAGCAGCGCTACGGCCGCCACGAGGTGCTGAAGGATATTCATCTCGACGTCGCGCCCGGGCAGGTCGTGTCGATCATCGGCCCGTCCGGCTCCGGCAAGACCTCGCTGATCCGTACCATCAACGGCCTCGCGCCGGTGAGTGCCGGCGAGATCGACCTGTACGGCGTATCGTTCATCCGCGCGTCCGCTTCGCATCCGCCGCGCGTGTCGGACGCGCGCATCCTGGATATCGGCATGGTGTTCCAGGGCTTCAACCTGTTTCCGCATCGCACCGCGCTTCAGAACGTGACGATGGCGCCGTGCTATCACCGGCAGGCCGATACGGCGGCGGTCCGGCTGCAGGCACTGTCGCTGCTGTCGAAGGTCGGGATGCTCGAACATGCGAACAAGTATCCGCACCAGTTGTCGGGTGGCCAGCAGCAGCGTGTCGCGATTGCGCGTGCGCTCGCGACACGGCCGTCGATCATGTTGTTCGACGAGCCGACATCGGCGCTCGATCCCGAACTCGTCGGTGAAGTGTTGAAGGTCGTCGAGACGCTGGCAGCAGAAGGGATGACGATGGTCATCGTGACCCACGAAATGAATTTCGCGTTCAAGGTTTCCGACCGGATCGTGTTCATGGAGAACGGACGCATCCTGTACGACGTGCCGCCGGAGCGGATCCGCGGCAGCGCGGACGCGCGCGTGAAGGATTTTCTGAAGCACGTTCACTTTGCATGACGGACCACTGGATCGGAGCAGGAATGGACCCGACGGCTTTCCGGCTGAGCGACATGCACGATCATGCGTGTGCCGAGCGACTGCGCGCCTGTCTGGAACGCGCGAACGCGCATCCCGGCGACATCGAAACGGCATGGCTCGCGCGTCGTGACGACGCGGCGACCCGCGAAGCGCGGGCAATGGACGCGTCGTTGCGCGCCGGGACGGCCGATGCGCCGCTGGCCGGGGTCGTACTGGCGGTGAAGGCCTGTTTCGATTGCGAAGGCTGGGTCACGCATGCCGGTTCGCGCGTGCTGGCGGACGCGCTGCCGGCGCGCGCCGACGCCGCACCGGTAGCGGCGCTGCGCCGTGCCGGTGCCGTCGTGGTGGCGCAGACGGCGATGACCGAGTTCGCGTATGGCGCGCTCGGCGTGAACCACGCGTACGGCACGCCGATGACGCCACTCGATGCACGGCGCGAGCGGGTCGCCGGCGGATCGAGTTCGGGCGCGGCCGTATCGTTGGCGCTCGGCGCGGCCGAGCTGTCGCTGGGTTCCGATACGAGCGGTTCCGCGCGCATTCCAGCCGCATTCTGCGGTGTGACCGGATTCAAGCCGTCGCGCGGACACTATGCGACCGGCGGCATGCAGCTTCTGTCGACCAGCTTCGACGTACCGGGCTTGCTGGCCGCGACGGTCCGCCTGTGCCGGCGTGCGGACGCGGTGCTGCACGGACGCGGCCCGCAACGGGCGGCGCCGGCAACCATTCGCGACTTCACGTTCATCGTGCCCGAGCCATTTGCGACCGACGACCTCGATCCCGTGGTCGGCCGCGCGTTCGACGGATGGTTGTCCCGGCTGTCCGCGCAGGGTGCGCGCATCCTGCGCAAGCGGCTCGATTGCGTGGCCGAGGCCGGTGCCGTCGCCCGCACGGGCGGCATCATCGCCGCGGAGGCGTTCATGCTGCATCGCGCGCGCCTCGCAACGGCCGCGGACCGCTACGATCCGCTGGTCGGGCCGCGCATCGCGGCGGGCGAGCACGTGCGCGCGCACGACTACGCGGCGGCTTTGCTGCGTCTCGCCGCGCTTGCCGATACATACCACGCCGAACTCGGCGACGCGGATGCGGTGTTGACGCCGACGGTGCCGATGCTGCCGCCGCGCCTGGCCGATCTGGCCGACGAAGCCGTGTATCTCGCACAGAATGCGCGGGCGTTCAGGCTGACCGAATTCGCCAACCGGCTCGATCTGCCGAGCATCAGTGTGCCGGGCGACCTGCGGAACAGGCAGCCTGTCGGCTTGCTGATCACCGGGCGCCGCGGCGAAGACGCACGACTCTTCGATGTCGCGGCCACGGTCGAACGGACGCTGACCGGTTTCGCATGACGCGTTTCCCCGCGGCAAGGATCGCCTTGTCATCTTTCATCGTCACTATTCAGAGGTACTTATGATCGTCGTGAGATCGGCCGATATTGCCAATACCGAACGCCATGCGCGCGGCCCGGGCTGGGACAGCAAGCGCATGATCGTCAGGCAGGACGGCGTTGGCTACTCCGTCCACGAAACGCGCGTGCATGAAGGCGCGGAACTGCATCTGCATTACAAGAACCACTTCGAGACCAACTACTGCGTGGCCGGGGAGGGCGAGGTGGTCGACACGGCGACCGGCACCGTGCATCGGATCACGCCCGGAACGATCTATGCGCTGAATTTGAACGATCCGCATATCCTGCGTGCGACGCGCGGCGACCTGCATCTCGTGTGCGTGTTCAATCCGCCGCTGACGGGGCTCGAGACGCATCGGGAAGACGGCAGCTACGCGCTTCCGGCTGAACGGCAAGCCTGACCCCGTGTGCGGTCGGGCCGTTGCGCACCGCATCGTGCGGTGCGTGGCGTCAGGCTGCGTCGCGATGGCCGCGCTTGATCGCTTCGACGAGCATCCGTTCGGAATCGTCGAGATAACGCGCCAGCGTGGTAACGGCTTCGCTGCGGCGGTTCTGCGTGAGCAGGTCGTAGATCTGGTATTCGCGCTGGATCCAGTCAGGCGTTTGCACGCGCTTCTCGTCGGGATCGGCCGCGAAGACGAGACGCAACTGCGCCGAGATGGTCCGGAAGAATTCGTCGAGCAGCGCCGACTTCTGAAGCGCGACGATGTGCTGGTGAAACCGCAGGCTGTGCGTGCCGACGGCTTGCCAGTTTTCCTTGTCGAGTTCCCGCTCGGCCGCGCGAATGGCGGTCTGCATCTTTTCGAGCAGCGCCGGCTGGGCGAGTTCGGCCGTGTTCAGCGCATGCAGTTCGAGCGTCCGGCGCGCGACATAGAGATCGCGCACGTCCTGGCGGTTGAGCGTGCGCACGACGACGCCCTTGTGCCGCACGAACGTGACGAGCCCTTCACGGCCGAGCTGATGCAGGACTTCGCGAAGCGAGTTGCGCGACGTGTCGTATTCGGCGGCGAGGTCCATCTCGATCAGCGCCGTGCCGGGCGGCAGCTTGCCGCTGATGATGTGCTCGCGCAGTTGATGGCTGATCCGGTCGGCGACCGACTGTCCTCTCGCTTTTTCGCTTGCCATTCCGTTCGTTCGCTCCTCTCCTGATCGTGCGCCGCCGGCGTGGCCGGCCGGCGGCGTTTCGCCATTCTACGGGCTGCGGCTCGGGTTACGCCGTTTCGCCGTGCTGCCAGTCGGCCTGCGGCTGCTGCATGCCGTGCTGGCCGCGGTACGGCGCGACGGACGGCGACGACCAGCCTTCGAGCAGGCTCGGGTCGAGCCGGTACACCTCGACGCCGAGTGGCCGGCACACGTCGATCGGATCGCGCGCGCCGGGCCCCCACATCGGCACCGACAGATCGCCGCCGGGGCAGGTGGACATCGCGCACAGCACGTCGATTTCGGCGAAGAATTCGAGGTAGTCGCCCGGTTTCGCGGGGCACGCCTTCATGAAGTACTTGTCGTCGTCGTTCAGGCCCGTGCACTGGAACACGTTGAGCACGTCGTGCACGTCGAATTCGGTGAGCCCGTACGGCGCGACCGCGCGCACGAGGTTCGAGTGGCAGTGGAAATGAAAATCCTCGCCGGTCAGCAGCTTGTTCACGTACGGGTCGCAGCGCGTGCCGAGCAGGTCGTGCACGCGGCCGCCGTCGCCGTCGACGCCGTAACCGGCGAGCGTGTCGTCGGTGATCGTGACCATCGGGCGCAGATACGGCAGTGTCGACCAGAGCCGGTCGAACGTCGTCACGTGCGCGGCCTGCAACTGGCGCGTGCGCGACGCCCACATGCGTTCGCGCGGATTGTGCAGGTTCCAGATGTTGAAATCCGCGACTTGCGGGCCCTCGAGCGTGACGATCCGGAATACGTGGCCGGCCGGCACTGTCCAAGCGAAGCCGCTGCGGATCGGCACGACGTGCGAGGCAATCCGTTCGCGCGCGTCCTGGCGCCGGGCAATCGCGGAATAAAAGGCTTCGTCGACGTTCAGGACGGAGCCCTTGGTGACCTGGTAGGCAGCGGGATAGTTCGACATGACGCGGTACTCTCGGGAAAGGTTGGCAGATGCGTCGATCCGGCTGTAACCCTTTATGGTGGCCGGTCAGGCGTCAATTCGCATGATTGATTGTTCAACAATTGATCGGCGCTCCGGGGAGTATAGGGGGAAGGCGGGGAGGTGTGTCAATCGGAGGAAAGTCCGGAGGATCGGGGGCGGTGGCGCACGCGCCGCCTCTGGCGACACGCCGGGCGTCGCACATGAAAAAACCGCCGGCACATGCCGGCGGTTTTGTTTTGCAGCCCGGTCGCTCGTGCGCCGGCGTCGCGCGTCAGGCCTTGATTTCGGGCCCGCGCGCAGCCGGCCGGGCCGGTGCCGACGGCGCCGCCGACCGCACCGAAGGCCGCGCCGGCACGATGACGAGCACCGGTTGGGGCACGGCCCACGCCGGCATCGCGAACCCGACCGGTTGCGGCATCGGCATGGCGAACGCGTTGGCGAGCGCGATGTGCTGGAGTGCCAGCATCTGCTGCTGCATCGCGACCATCTGCGCCTGGGCTGCCTGCATCCGGTACTGCACGGCCTGCATCTGCCGCAACGCTGCCGCAGGCGGAATGCCGCCCGACGACGACGTCTGCATCTCGAAGCTCGCGCCGCCTTGCGGGCCGTGCCAGCTCCACGTGCTGACCTTCATCGGGCCGACGGCCGTCTGGACGACGCGCGTTTCGGCTTTCACGGGCACGGCCTGCCCGTCGACGTCGACGAACATCGGTTGGGCGGCGGCTGCCGCGCCGGCCTGGCCGGCCAAGGCGAGCACGGGCACCAGTGCCAGCGCGCCCGCTGCCATATACGAACGGAATCGCATCTTCGTATCTCCATCAAACGAGACTGATCGAATCAACAATGACGTGCGGCTCACGGAGTGAGCCATCCGGGACAATGCCGCCGTCGGCTTAAATCAACATTAAAACCGCGGCCGGCCGCCCCGGTCAGCGCCTTTCCGGAAGGGCCGCGCGGCATTCAACCTCGCCCGCGCCAGGGGGAATCCGGTCGCCTGGCGCCACAACAGGCACAATACGGGATTCGCCACGATCGCACGCCTGTTCGACATTCGAACATCGACGGTGCGGCACCGCTGCCCGATCTCCTTCCCAGTCGTCATGAACGCCACGCTCACTCCCGCGCGCGAGTCGAATTCGCCGCGCTTCCTGCTGTTCCTGATCTGTCTGTTCGCATCCGCCGGCCAGCTCGCGATCGACATCTACGTGCCCGCGCTGCCCGACATGGCGCGCTCGTTCGCGACCACGCCGCAGGCGATCCAGTCGAGCGTGTCCGGCTACATGGCGGCCTATGCGCTCGGCCAGCTGATCTTCGGCCCGATCGCGGACGCGTACGGGCGCAAGCGCGTGCTCGCATTCGGGCTCGTGATCTACACGATCGGCTGCCTGCTGTCGCTCGGCGCGCCGAACCTCGAGACGTTCATCCTGGCGCGCTGCCTGCAGGGCTTCGGGATCGCGACCACCAACCTGCTGGCGAAGGCGATCATCACCGATTCGTTCTCGGGCCAGGCGCTGATGCACGCGTTCACGTACATGTCGATCGCGTGGGGGCTCGCACCGATCATTGCCCCGGTGATCGGCGCGCACCTGCAGGAATGGTTCGGCTGGCGGGCGTGCCTCGTGTTCCTGCTCGTCTACTCGCTGGTGATGTGGGCGCTGCTGTGGCACTACCGCGAAACCTTGCCGAAGCCGGTGCATCTCGAGCCGCGCACGCTGATGACGAACGCGGGCAAGGTGCTGGCGAGCCCGGTGTTCCAGAGCTGCTTCCTCGCCCAGGGGCTGTGCTACAGCATCCTGCTCGTGTTCAACATCGTCGGGCCGTTCATGGTGCAGACCACGCTGCACAAGCCGCCGACCTTCTTCGGTTATCTCGCGCTCGGGATCGGCTTGATGTATTTCCTCGGCGGGCTGTCGAACCGGATTCACGGGCGCGGGCTGCCGAGCGCCGAGCAACGGCTGCGCATCGGCGCGCGCGTGATGGCCGGCGCATCGGTCACGATGCTGGTGCTCGCGCTGACCGTCGGCCTGCGCGTGTGGACGCTCGCGACCCCGGTACTCGTGATGGGTTTCTGCGCGGGCGCGATGTACCCGACGCTGATGGCCAAGGGCAATTCGCTGTTTCCGCATATCGCCGGGCTGACGAGCGCGATCCTCGGCTGCGCGCTGCTGCTCGTGTCGTCCGCGATGATGGGGCTGGCCGGCTTCGTGTCGATCCATGTGCTGACGCCGCTTGCGGTGTTCTTCGTCGCGCTGTCGTTCATCGTCGTGTGGATGGTGACGAAGCTGCTGCGCTACCTGTCGCAGCAACAGGCCGCGCCGGTCGTTTGCGGGCGCGGGGAGGCCGCGTAAGCGCGGCCGGCCGACCCATGAGCCGAATCCTGCTGAACCGCGTCGCCCGATCCGACGCCGCCGACCTGATCGCCGCCAATCGCGCAAGCCGCAATCATCATCTGCCGTGGGTCGACTCGTTCGTCGACCAGGCGGGTTTCGACCCATGGTTCGCCCGCTGCCTGACGGGGCCGAACGTCGGCCTCGTCGCGCGCGAGCAGGCGTCCGGCGCGGTGGTCGGTGTCGTGAACCTCAACGAGATCGTCGGCGGCGTGTTCCAGAGCGCGTATCTCGCGTACTACGGGATGGCGGATTTCAGCTGCAAGGGGCTGATGACGGATGCGCTGCGCGCGGCGATCGCCGTCGCATTCGGCGAGCTGGGACTGCATCGGCTCGAAGCGAACATCCAGCCCGGCAACCACGCGTCGATCGCGCTGGTGCGGCGGCTCGGCTTCGCGAAAGAGGGCTTTTCGCCGCGCTATCTGCGCATCGGCGGCGAATGGCGCGACCACGAGCGCTGGGCGCTGCTGGCGGACGACGCGCGCGAAAGCGGCACCTGACGGCTGATTCGCGTCGCTCCCGTTACAGCGGATGCGCGGCGCCGGCCTGCTGCAACAGCGAAACGGCAACCGGATCCGGCTGTCCGTTCGAGTCGATCGCGCCGGCCTTGGCCAGTGCGACGAGGTCGCTGTCGACGCCCGGTTGCCCGACCACGAACGATGTGGTCAGGAACGCCGGCGCCGCGAGCGTGACCGCATAGCGCTGCTGCAGGTTCGACACGACGGCCGATTGCGCGGCCTGGACCGCGTTCGGGTCGTTCATCACCTGCTGATCGTGCAGGCTGCCCTGGAAATGACCGATCAGCCCGGCCGTGTTCGTGCCGAGCTGGGCCGCGAGATAGACCAGCATCAACTCGGTCTCGGGCGTCGTATTGAAGGTGCCGCCTGCATACGCGAGCGAATGAAGGCGCGTGCCGCCCGACGCCACGGTGATCACGCACGGCAGCGTCGCGTTGAGCGTCACGCGGTAGTTGCCGCCGCCGTCCGTCAGCGTCGTCGCCGAGCCGGCCGCGCAGTTGACCGTCACCTGCGCGCTCGCGAGCGCGCCGCCCGTCGCGGCCGTACCCGACAGCGCGACGGTTTGCGTATTGTTGTTGAAGCAGACATCGACGCCGAAGCAGGCATCGCCGTTGCACGCCTGGAGGGCGGCGAGCGTTGCGACGCACAAGACGCCCAGCGCGGGGCGGGTGAAGCGTTCGTGGCGAATGTTCATGGTCGCGGACGATCGGAAGAATGGGGCAACCGGTGCGCGTCGGGAAGGCGGCGCTGTTCTCATTCTAGGCCCCGGATCGGCGCGCTGCTGGCTCGTTTGACCCGGTCGCGACGACAGCGACGCACATGCCTCTGCACCGGGGTTGGCCGGTTCACGTGCTCAGGGCTTGCGCGCGGCCGTCTTCGCGAACGCGCCGCGCACCTCGAAGCTGATCGCATCCGCGACGTTGCCGCGTGCGTCGACGAGCTCGAGCCGGTGCCGCCCCGGCCACGGCAGCCATGCGATACGGTCGGCATGCCCGATCACCTTGTCGTCGAGCCGCCACGCGAACTTCGTCGCGCGCCCGGCCGAGCGCTCGAACCAGATGCGCTGATTCCTCGGCGGAATGTCCGGGTCGATCGCGAAGATCGTGCCGTCGGTCGGCGCGCCGATCGTCAGCGGCGCGCGCGCGCCGTCCTTGCCCGGCGCGACGGGCGCCGCGAGCCGGATCGTGTCGACCGCCGTCCCGGCGAGGAACCACTCGTTGCGTGCAGGCTCGATGTCGCGCTCGAACGCGATGCGGCGCGTCTCGACGCCGGCCGGCGCGCGCGGCGCGCGGCTCGGCAGGTCGCGGTGCAGATAACCGACGACGGCCGACCACACGGGCGACGCGCCCGTGACACCCGACACGTCCCACATCGGCGAGCCGTCCGCATTGCCGACCCACACGCCGACCGTATAGCGCGACGTGTAGCCGACGGTCCAGTTGTCGCGCATGTCCTTGCTCGTGCCGGTCTTGACGGCGGAGAAGAAGCGCGTCGCGAGCGGGTTGTCGAAGCCGAACGTGCGCACGCGCGCGTTGTTGTCGGACAGGATGTCGGTGACGATGAAGCTGGCCGCCTCGCTGAACACGCGCGTGCCGTCATTCGTCCCGGCGGGCGTCGATGCGCCGGATGCCGGTGCCGCGGCCGGCAGGTCGACGACCTTGCGCGCGACGCCGCCGTTCGCAAGCGCGCGATAGGCGTTGGTCAGCGAGAGCAGCGTGACGTCGGCGCTGCCGAGTGCGAGGCTGAAGCCGTAGTAGTCGCCTTCCTGCGCGAGCGGCAGGCCGAGCGCGGTCAGCGTGCGCGCGAAGCGGTGCGGCGTGACGAGCACGAGCGTGCGCACGGCCGGCACGTTCAGCGAGCCGCCGAGCGCGCTGCGCACGCTCACCCAGCCCTTGAAATCCTTGTCGTAGTTCTGCGGAATGTACAGGCCGCCGCCGGCGGCGAGGTTGATCGGCGCATCGTCGAGCAGCGACGCGGCCGTCAGCCGTTTCTCGTCGAGCGCCTGCGCATAGAGGAACGGCTTGAGCGTCGAGCCGGCCTGGCGCGGCGCGAGCACGGCATCGACGTCGCGCGCGCTCGACAGTGCGCCCGACGACCCGACCCATGCACGAATCTCGCCGGTCGCGTTGTCGATCACGACGACCGCGCCGTCCTGCACGTTGCGCCGGTGCGCGGGCGCATTGAGTTCGGTCAGCGCGCGCATCAGCGTGTCGCGCGCGAAGCGCTGCAGCGGCGCATCGAGCGTCGTGCGGACCTGCGCGCCGGCCGCCGGTTTGACCTCGGCCGCGATGCGCCGCGCGAAGTGCGGGGCGAGGGCGGCGCCGTCATCGCGCACGGCGCTGGCGGGGCGCGCAACGACGAGCTGCACGTAACCGTCGAGCGATGCGCACGCCGGTTCGGCGTGCATGTCGCGCAGGATCCGGCACGCACGTTCGGCGATCCTCGCGGGCGCCGCGTTCGGCGCACGCACGAGCGCAGCCGCGATCGCCGCCTCGCGCGCGTCGAGGCCCGACGGTGCCTTGCCGAACAGCACCTGCGACAGCGCGCCGAGCCCGACCGTCTCGCCGCGGAACGGCACCAGGTTCAGGTAGGCCTCGAGAATCTGGTCCTTGCGCCAGCCGCGTTCGAGCAGCAGCGCGTTCATCGCCTGCGTGGCCTTTTGCGGCAGCGAACGCTGGCCCGAGCGGCGCGGCGAATCGCTGAGCAGCCCGGCGAGCTGCATCGTGACGGTCGACGCGCCGCGCGTGCGCTCGTTCCACAGGTTGCCCCACGCGGCGCCGGCGATCCCGCGCCAGTCGACGCCGCTGTGTTCGTAGAAGCGCTTGTCCTCGGACACGACGATCGCCTCGCGGAACGCGGGCGAGACATCCGCGAGCGATACCCAGTCGCCGCGCCGTTCGGCGAGGTCGACGCGCGTGCGCTGCAACGGCGTGCCGTCGCGCGCGAGCAGCACCCAGTCGGAACTGCGCCAGTTGCGGCGCACGTCGTCGTAGCCGGGCAGCGCATGTGCAACCAGCGGCGCGGCGAGCACGACGGCGACGAATACGCGGCCGGCGAAACGCGCCGGCCGCGGCCATGCCAGATCGATCATCACGGTCTCGTTACTTGCCCGCGTCGGGCGCCTTCACGGTCATCGGCGGGTTCGGCCACAGGCCGTGGACGGACGGCGCGTACAGCGCCTCGACGCGCGTCGGCGGCAGCCCGAACGTGCCGACGTTGTTCAGCCGCACCGTGTACTCGACCGAGAATTTGCCCTTCGGCAGATAGTCGTAGTACGCGCGGTAGCCGTCGAAATCGCGCTCGATGAATGCCGGCCATGCGCCGTCCGGCGTCTTCTCGCCCTGCGTTGCCGCTTCGGAGTCGCGGCCGAGGCCCGAACCGAGGATCGTCGCGCCGGCCGGGATCGGATCGTTGACGGCGACCCACGTCATGTCGCTCTGCGCATCGATGTCGAGATGCACGCGCACGACGTCGCCGCGCGTCAGCACGCCCTTGACGGCCGGCGACACGGGCGTGACGGTCTTCGTGATCCGGTAGCCGGCCGCGAACGGCGCACGCAGCGGCACGGCCGCGAGGCTCTCGACCGTCGCCCACGGGCGGCCCGTGCCGTCCTGCGTGACGGACAGCGTGGCTGGCCCCTGCGACGCACGCGGCCACGGCAGCATCACGCTGCGCGCGGCGGCGGCGCGGGTCGCGGCGGTGGCCGACACCGGTGCGTCGGCAGGCGCCGGCGCCTGCGACCACGAGATCGAACGCTCGTCGCCGCCGAGCGCGACCTTCGTCGCGCCGGCGACCGGCGTGCTCTCGTAGGTGCGCGAGAAGCGCTCGACCGCGAGCAGCCCGAGGGCGTTCGACGTCGTCGTCTGCCATGCGCCCTGGCGCTGCAGCGCGAGCAGGCCGGCCGTCACCCGCGGCATCTCGTCCTTCCATGCCGGGTCGCCCGCGAATTCCAGCGCGAGACGCGCGGCGTTGGTCTCGTTGCTGGTCATCAGCCACCACAGTTCGTCGTCGCGCGCGGTCGAGAACACGAGCTGCGTGCCCTGGTACGTCAGGCGCGCCCGCAGGATCTGTTCGACCTGCGCGCGTTTCTCGTCGCGCTGCGGGATGTCCTTCACGCGCGTCAGGATCGCGTGATAGTCGATCACCGCCGACGTCGGCCACTGGTTCGGCGCGATCTCGATCGAGCCGAGCATGCGGCCCTGCGCGGCGCCGAAGCGCGACAGCGCCTCGATCGCGGCGAGCTTGCGCAGGTCGCGATCCTGGCGCGGCGCCCACGCGTTGCGCTCGATGCGGCCGTCGACGAAGCGTGCAAGCCCGGCCTCGAGCTGCGTGCGCAGGTCTTCCGGCAGCGCGAAGCGCGGGTCGAGGCGGCTGGCTTCGTCCGACACCACGAGCAGGTACGACGACAACGTCGGGCTGCCGTGGTGCGAATCGTCGGACGACGGCGGGAAATAGCTCGCCAGCCCGTCACCGTCGAGGTAGACCGGCATGCGGGCGATCAGCGCCTGCCATTGCGCCGGGTCGCGCAGGCCGATCGCGCGTGACGTTTGTTGTTCGAGGCAACGGTACGGATAACGCTCGAACCAGCGCCGCACGCCGGGCAGGCCGTCGGCGAGCTTCGACTGCAGCGAGACGGCGATGCCGCCGCGCGGCGAACCCTGCGCGTTGTTCACGGCGCCGGCCGGGGCCGACACGGGCACCGTCAGCGTGCCGTCGACCTGGGCGAGCGTGGCCTGCTGCACGGTCACCGGCAGGGCCGGCACGACCTTCTGCGCGACCGCCAGCGCGTCGGACGCGCGCTTGCCGCCTTGCTCGGCCGCCTCGATGCGCCAGTTCAGCGCACCGGCCGCATCGAGCGCCTGCTCGGGCACGGTGATGGTCCAGGCAACCTCGGTTGCCATATTGGCCGCGAGCGACACGGTTTGCGGCGCGACGTCGAGACCCGTCACGCGCGGCGTCACGACGACCTGCATCGCGCGGTCGGTCGTGTTGCGCAGCGTGACCTGCGCGCGGAACGCGTCGCCTTCGCGCACGAGCGGCGGCAGGCCGGAGATCAGCTGCAGATCCTGCGTGCTGCGGATCGACGTGCTGCCCGTGCCGAAACGGTCGGGGCCGACCGCCGCGATCGCGACGATCCGGAAGCGCGTGAGCGCGTCGTTCAGCGGCACCTCGACGGTCGCGCTGCCGCTTGCATCGAGCGTCACGCGCGGATTCCACAGCAGCAGCGTGTCGAACAGCTCGCGCGTCGGCGCGCTGCCGCCTCCGCCGCCGGCCGGCACGGCCTTGCGGCCGAAGTGGCGGCGGCCGACGATCTCCATCTGCGCGGTGGCCGTCTCGACGCCGTACGCGCGCCGGCGCAGCATCGCGTCGAGCAGGTCCCAGCTGTTGTTCGGCATCAGTTCGAGCAGCGCCTCGTCGACGGCCGCGACCGCGATCTGCGTGCCGGCCGGCGCAGGCTGGCCGTTCGGCAGCGTGACCTTCACGTGCGCCTGCGCCTTGCCGCGCACCGTGTAGCGCGTCGCGTCGGTCGTCACGGTCACGCCGAGGCGATGGACGCCCGTGCCGACCTTGATCTCGCCGAGACCATAGCGGAACGCGGGCTTCGACAGGTCGACGAACGCCGTCGGCGCTTCATAGTGGCGGCCTTCGCGCCAGAACGCGCGCGCCCATTCGACCGGCGCTTTCCAGCCCCACGTGAAGAACGAATACCACGGCACCTCGCGAATCCGGCCGCGCAGCGCGAGCACCGACACGTACACATTCGGCCCCCACGAATCGCCGACCTTCAGGTCGACGGTCGGATTCTTGCCGTTCAGCTCGACGATGTGCGTTTCCATCACGCCGCCGCGTTCGACCGCGACGAGCGCCGTCGCATAGCGGAACGGCATCCGCACCTGGAAGCGGGCCGTTTCGCCCGGTTCGTACGACGTTTTCTCGGGGATCACGTCGATCCGGTCGGTGTTGTCGCCACCGAACCAGAGTTCGTCCTCGCGTGTGACCCACACCGACGTCGACGCATTCGACGTGCGGCCGTCGCCGTCCTTCGCGACCGCGATCAACTGCACGTTGCCGGCCTGTTCGAGCGTCGCGTCGCAGGCCATGCGGCCCTTGTCGTCGGTCTTGCCCGAGCACAGCACGCCGAGCTCGCGCGTGTCGCTCTTGTTGTCGTACGCATAGAAGCCGCCGACCATCCGCTTGCGCGACGAGGTCGTGATGTGCGCGACGCCCTTGATCTCGATCGGCACGGACGCGCGCGGCTTGCCCTGCAAATCGACCGCCAGTGCCTGCACCGGCACGCGCTGGCCGACCGACACCCAGCGGCCGGCCTTGATGCCGGCCACCACCGCGGCCGGCCACAGGATCGTGTCGCCGCGGATCGTCTGCACTTCGCCGTTCGGATCGGCGAACGTCGCTTCCAGCGCGATGCGCTTCGGCGCGTCGACGTCGGGCAGACCCTTGAGCGTGACCGAGCCCGCGCCGTTGCGGTCGAGCGTCAGCGGCAGCTTGTCGGCGATCAGCTTCGTCGCGTCGGGATCGTGGTTCGACGAGGACGCGTTGTCGCCGTCCTGCGAATCGTCGTCGGCGTTGCCGTCGCTCGAGTCGGGACGGTACGGCGTGAAGCTGAAATCCTCGAAGCGGTCGGCGAACGGCGGCGATGCCCATTTCATCAGCGCCGATACCTGCACGGGCAGGTTCGATGCGCCGCCGCCCGACACGTAGTCGATCTGCACCGCGAGCGGCGCCTCCTTCGCGGCGACGAGCGGGCTCTTCTGCGCGTCGCGCGCGCCGATCGAGCCTTTCAGCACCGGCAGGCGAAACGCCTCGACGCGGAAGCTGCCGCTGTAGTAGGTGGCGGTCGGTGCATCTTCCGGGCCGCCTTCGAGCTCGACGCTGTATTCGCCGAGCTTCGCGGCGGCCGGCAGCGTGAACTGCGTGTCCGCGCTATGGTCGGCCGCCCACGTGAGCGGCAGCTTGTACGTCTGGCCCGTGCCGAGATGGCGGATCGTCACGCGCGTCGGGGTTTGCGACGGGAACGCGAGACTCTGCAGCGTCTCGGTGCGGATGAAATGCTTCATCGACACGGTTTCACCGGCGCGCAGCAGCGTGCGGTCGAACACCGTATGCGCACGCACGGTCGGCGCGCTGTCGGTGTCGGTCGGCACGTTGAAGCGCCACGATTCGATCCCGCGGTTCCAGCCCGAGCTGACGAACGCCATGTCGGGGCCCGTTTTCGGATCGTTGACGCGCGCCGACACGAAGTAGTCGTCGAAGCGCTGCTCCGACGAGCTGCATGCGCGCTTCGGCTCGAACGGCCCGTCGATCTTCAGCAGGCCCTGCGCGTCGGTCGTGCCGGCCGCGATTTCGTCGCCGTTGCAGTCCGACACGCGGATCTGCGCGTTCGGCACCGGCTTGCCCTTGTCGAGCGTCGTGACCCAGACGAGATTGTTCTCGCGGCCCTGTTTGAGGTGCACGCCGAGGTTCGTCACGAGCACGGCGGTGCGCACGTACATGCTCGACGGTTTCGCGAGCAGCGAGCGGCCGAGCGCGGGCGACGCGAGTTCGAGCACGTAGAAGCCGGGCTTGTCGATCGGCACGCCGACCACCTCGAACGGGCGCAGCGTCTTCGGATCGGCCTGCGGCAGCGTCAGCGTTTGCGCGCCGGGCTCGCCCTCGAGCAGCGACAGCGAGCGCACGTCGATGCGGCGATTCTTCGGCGCGGGTTGTTTTTCGCCGGCTTCGAGCGGCACGTAGACGGGGTGCTGGCCCTTGCGGTCGAGCAGGCCGGGAATCTGGCTGTCGATCGAGCCGGCCGTCATCGACCAGTTGTCGAAGCGGTCGACGGTGCGCATCCACTGGCGAATCGCCGTATCGTTCTCGACCTTCAGGTTCGCGAATTGCGCGCCGCCCGCGTTGAGGCCCGCGATATGCAGGTCGGCCTCGACGTTGCGCAGCGTGACGGGCACGAGCGCGGGCGTGTCGGGTTCGGCGAAGCGCTCGACGATCCCGAACGTGCCCGACGAGAATTTCGCGAGCGGCGGCATCGGCGCGGTGCGTGTCGCCAGCGGGAACAGGTCGGCGTTGGACAGCGAGCGGTCGGTCACGTCGCGCAGGCCCGACGGCAGTTCGATCGTCAGGCCGGCCTGCGCGGGCAGCGGCGGGTTGAACGTGACGGTCGTCACTTCCTCGCTGTGGTCGTCGGCCGCGAAGGTCGGGCTCAGCGAGCCGTCGGGGCCGCGCAGCTTGATCGCTTCGGCGTTCTTGCGCGAGATCGGCGCATTGAACGACAGCGTGAGCGGGCGCAACGGCGTGCAGGGCGCCTTCGCGTTCTCGCGTTCGCACGAGAAGCTCGCGGCGAACGGCGCGCGTACGGTGAAATCGAAGCGGCGTTCGGTTTCGTTCGCGATGCCGCTCGGGCTCGCGACGCCCTTGCCGTAGACGAGCTGCATCTTCGCGCTGGCCGGCAGCGCCTGCGAGCACGACAGCGTCAGCACGCGCGCGGCTTCCTTCTTGAACCCGAAATGATCGAGCAGCGCGTTGCGCGTATCGTCGTCGGCGGCCGTGACCGGAATGCGGTTGCCGATGCCCGCCGCTTCGCACCAGATGTTCGCGAGCGCCGAACGCGGCTCGGCCGGGCCGTTCAGCTTCAACACGAAAACCTGGTGTTCCTCGATTTCCCGCGAGCCGGGGCGCACCGACACCGGGAACGGGCCGCCCGTCTGGAACGTGAAGCGGCGCGGGCCGCTGGCTGCATTGCCGGCGACCGAGCGCAGCGTGTCGTTGAGCGCGACCGAGCAGCGCACGCCGGGCGGCAGGTCGTTTTCGAAGTCGTAAACCCAGGTCTTGTCGTCGAGCCAGTGACCCTGGCCGCGCGCGGCCGTCGAGTCGTTACAGGTCACGCGGGCGGGGTTCGGCGCGGAGGCCGAGCCGAACGCGACCATCGGTTCGTCGAACTTGACGACGCTCTGCCGGACTTCGGTGACGGTGCCTTGCGGCGACACGCTCACCGTGCGCGCCGCGCCCGCGTGCAGCGAAAGCGCCGCTGCGCCGCCGAGCGCCGCGACGGCGCCGATGTGCCAGAGCAGCCGGATGGTGCGGTCGGTTCGATCGGCTTTGTTGTGTTTGTCGTGCTGCTTCATCGCTCGATTGCCCTCGGAGGGAAGCTTTCTGTTTGATTGCACGCGATTCTAACCGACCGTCATGCGCGCGCATCGCGGCGCGCGGGGTGTCGCCGGCATGCGACACCGGGGTTGCGCGCCGCAGATTTGTCGCGCCGACGACACAAAAATGCATCGAAATTTCGATTGTCTCGGATTGCGGAACATTAAATGGACTATAAAAAGATTGTTCGATCCGATTTGTGCGCGTACATTTCAGGTCCGCGCCAATGTTTGAGAAATATCAAGCGTGGTTTTCCCGAATCCGGTGTTCGAGAGAAGGAAACATGCACAACGACAACACTCCCCACTCGCGTCGCGAAAGCGACGCAACCGCAAGCGGCATCACGCGGCGTCAATGGCTGCAGGGCGCACTGGCGCTGACGGCGGCGGGCCTCACCGGCTCACTGGCGTTGCGGGCCCTGGCCGACGATCCCGGCACAGCGCCGCTCGATACGTTCATGACGCTCTCGGAAGCATTGACCGGCAAGAAGGGGCTGAGCCGCGTGCTCGGCGAACGCTTCCTGCAGGCCTTGCAGAAGGGCTCGTTCAAGACGGCCGACAGCCTGCCGCAACTCGCCGGCGCACTTGCGTCCGGTTCGCTGAACCCCGATCAGGAAGCGCTCGCGCTGAAGATTCTTGAAGCGTGGTATCTCGGCATCGTCGACAACGTCGTGATTACCTACGAAGAAGCATTAATGTTCAGCGTCGTCTCCGATACGCTCGTGATTCCCTCGTATTGCCCCAACAAACCCGGCTTCTGGGCCGAAAAACCGATCGAGAGGCAAGCCTGATGGCCGATACCGATACGCAAAAAGCCGACGTCGTCGTCGTCGGATCGGGTGTCGCAGGCGCGATCGTTGCCCACCAGCTCGCGATGGCCGGCAAGTCCGTGATCCTGCTGGAAGCCGGCCCGCGCATGCCGCGCGGCGACATCGTCGAGCGCTTTCGCAACCAGGTCGACAAGACCGATTTCATGGCGCCGTACCCGTCGAGCGCATGGGCGCCGCATCCGGAATACGGCCCGCCGAACGACTACCTGATCCTGAAGGGCGAGCACAAGTTCAACTCGCAGTACATCCGTGCGGTGGGCGGCACGACGTGGCACTGGGCCGCGTCGGCGTGGCGCTTCATCCCGAACGACTTCAAGATGAAGACCGTGTACGGCGTCGGCCGCGACTGGCCGATCCAGTACGACGACCTCGAGCATTGGTACCAGCGCGCCGAGGAGGAACTCGGCGTGTGGGGCCCGGGCCCCGAGGAAGACCTGTACTCGCCGCGCAAGGCGCCGTACCCGATGCCGCCGCTGCCGTTGTCGTTCAACGAGCAGACGATCAAGAGCGCGCTCAACGGTTATGACCCGAAGTTCCACGTCGTGACCGAGCCGGTCGCGCGCAACAGCCGCCCGTACGATGGCCGGCCGACCTGTTGCGGGAACAACAACTGCATGCCGATCTGTCCGATCGGCGCGATGTACAACGGCATCGTGCACGTCGAGAAGGCCGAGCAGGCCGGCGCGAAGCTGATCGACAGCGCGGTCGTCTACAAGCTCGAGACCGGGCCGGACAAGCGCATCGTCGCCGCGATCTACAAGGACAAGACGGGTGCCGACCATCGCGTCGAGGGCAAGTACTTCGTCGTGGCCGCGAACGGCATCGAGACGCCGAAGATCCTGCTGATGTCCGCGAACCGCGATTTCCCGAACGGCGTCGCGAACAGCTCCGACATGGTCGGCCGCAACCTGATGGACCATCCGGGCACCGGCGTGTCGTTCTACGCGAACGAGAAGCTGTGGCCGGGCCGCGGCCCGCAGGAGATGACCTCGTTGATCGGTTTCCGCGACGGCCCGTTCCGCGCGACCGAAGCCGCGAAGAAGATCCACCTGTCGAACATGTCGCGCATCAACCAGGAGACGCAGAAGATCTTCAAGGCCGGCAAGCTGATGAAGCCCGCGGAACTCGACGCGCAGATCCGCGACCGCTCCGCGCGCTACGTGCAGTTCGACTGTTTTCACGAAATCCTGCCGCAGCCCGAGAACCGCATCGTGCCGAGCAAGACGGCCACCGACGCGATCGGCATCCCGCGCCCCGAGATCACGTACGCGATCGACGATTACGTGAAGCGCGGCGCCGTGCACACGCGCGAGGTCTACGCGACGGCCGCGAAGGTGCTGGGCGGGTCCGAAGTCGTCTTCAACGACGAGTTCGCGCCGAACAACCACATCACGGGCGCGACGATCATGGGCGCGGATGCACGCGACTCGGTCGTCGACAAGGACTGCCGCACGTTCGACCATCCGAACCTGTTCATCTCGAGCAGCTCGACGATGCCGACCGTCGGTACGGTGAACGTGACGCTGACGATCGCGGCGCTTGCGCTGCGGATGTCGGACACGCTGAAGAAGGAAGTCTGACCGTGCGGAAATCTACTCTCACCTTCCTCCTTGCCGGCTGCCTCGCGTTGCCGGGTTTCGCACGCGCGGCCGACTCGGCCGATCCGGCGCAGGTCAAGCGCGGCGAATACCTCGCGATCGCGGGCGACTGCATGGCGTGCCACACCGCGAAGGGCGGCAAGCCGTTCGCGGGCGGTCTCGGCATGCCGGTGCCGATGCTCGGCAAGATCTATACGAGCAACATCACGCCCGATCCGGATACCGGCATCGGCAACTGGACGTTCGACGACTTCGAGCGCGCGGTGCGCCACGGTGTCTCGAAGAACGGCGACAACCTGTACCCGGCGATGCCGTACGTGTCGTACGCGAAGATCAACGACGACGACGTGCAGGCGCTGTATGCGTACTTCATGCACGGCGTCGAGCCGGTCAAGCAGGCGCCGCCGAAGAACGAGATCCCCGCGCTGCTGAGCATGCGCTGGCCGCTGAAGGTCTGGAACTGGCTGTTCCTGAAGGACGGCGTGTACCAGCCGAAGCCGGCGCAAAGCGCCGAATGGAACCGCGGTGCGTATCTGGTGCAGGGCCTCGCGCACTGCAGCACATGTCACACGCCGCGCGGCATCGCGATGCAGGAGAAATCGCTCGACGAAACCGGCGGCAGCTTCCTGTCGGGTTCGGTACTCGCAGGCTGGGACGGCTACAACATCACGTCCGACCCGAACGCGGGGATCGGCAGATGGACGCAGCAGCAGCTCGTCCAGTACCTGCGCACCGGCAGCGTGCCGGGCCTCGCGCAGGCGGCCGGCCCGATGGCCGAGGCGATCGAGCACAGCTTCTCGAAGATGACGGAAGCGGACATCGGCGCGATCTCGACGTACATCCGCACGGTGCCGGCGGTGGCCAGCGGCGACGCGAAGCAGTCGCGCTCGTCGTGGGGCAAGCCGGCCGAGGACGGGCTGAAGCTGCGCGGCGTCGCGCTCGCGTCGTCGGGCATCGATCCGGCGCGGCTGTACCTCGGCAACTGCGCGACGTGCCACCAGATGCAGGGCAAGGGCACGCCGGACGGTTATTACCCGCCGCTGTTCCACAACTCGACGGTCGGCGCGCCGAATCCGACCAACCTCGTGCAGGTGATCCTGAACGGCGTGCAGCGCAAGGCCGGCAGCGAGGATGTCGGGATGCCGGCATTCCGTCACGAGCTGTCGGACGCGCAGATCGCCGCGCTGACGAACTACCTGACCGGGCAGTTCGGCAATCCGGCCGCGAAGGTGACCGAGCAGGACGTCGCGAAGCTGCGCTGACGCGGCGCGCGGCGAAGCAGGGCAACAATAGACAAGAGGAGGCGCACAGCACATCGGGCGGGCCCGATGCCGGTTGTTGCAGAGCGGGGCGGGCGGCGCAGGCGGCCGCCCGTCCTGGATCGTTGGCAATCCGGTGCGCGTAGACCGTGCATCGCTTTCGTTGATCGAGACCATGACACCGAATCAACCGTTTCTCGCGTCCCAGCGCGATGTGCTGCTGCTGTTGTCCCGAATCCTGCTCGTGATCCTGTTCGTGATGTTCGGCTGGAAGAAGATCGTCGACTTCTCGGGTACGATCGCGTTCATGGGTTCGGAGGGCGCGCCCGCGCCGATCGTGTCCGCGGCGATCTCCGTCGTGATGGAGCTGTTCGCCGGCATCGCGATCCTGGTCGGCTTCCAGACGCGCCCGCTCGCGCTGCTGCTGGCGCTCTATACGATCGGCACCGGCATCATCGGCCACCACTACTGGACGATGACGGGCGGCGAGCAGATCAACAACATGATTCATTTCTACAAGAACATCGCGATCGCGGGCGGCTTGCTTGCACTGTGCGCAGCAGGCCCCGGCCGATATTCGATCGATCGCGGATAAACGGACCCTGGGCGCGCGCATGGGGCGCGCGCGGGAAGGTCGAGACTCCGAGGGGGCATCATTTTGCGACTTAAACATTTCGCATGGCTGATCGCGGCCGCCACACCGGCGGCCGCCTTTGCACAGACGAGCGTGACGCTGTACGGCCGGATCGACGGCGGCATCGAATACCTGAATCACATCGCGACGCCGAACGGCAGCAAGTCGCGCTGGAGCGCGGAAGGCGGCGACTGGGGCACCAGCATGTTCGGCCTGAAGGGCGTCGAGGATCTCGGCGGCGGGCTGTCGACGGTCTTCAACCTGGAAACCGCATTCCAGGTGATGAACGGCACGACCGGCGGCGGTCGCATGTGGTCGCGGCGCGCGTATGTCGGGCTGAAGAGCAACACGTGGGGCCAGCTGCAGGCCGGCCGCAACCTGTTCATCGACAGCGACGGCGTGTGGGAATTCGACCCGTTCGTTCAGCAGGCGTTTTCGTCGGCGTCGCTCGTGCGTGGCCGCAACTGGCAGCAGAGCAGCAACAACATCGAATATCACAGCCCGGTGATCGGCGGCTTCGACGTGCAGGCGCAGTATGCGTTCGGCAACCAGTCGCGCGGCTTCAACTACGGCGCGGCCGACGATTTCGGCCGCTCGGACGGGATCATGATCTCGTACCATTCGCCGGTGCTCGACGTACGCGGCATCTACGACGAACTGCGCGACAACAACGGCAAGTTCAGCAACATCTTCACCGCGTCGCGCGAGTATTTCGTCGGCGCGAACGTGAAGGTGCAGAAGTTCAAGATCCAGGGCGCGTATACGCACTACCAGGCGCCAGACAGCCCGGCCGGCGTGGCCGATCGCGCCGATCACTACTGGCTCGGCGCGACCTATGCGGCGAATCCGCAATGGGCCGTGACGGCCGGCGGCTATTACGTGAAGGTGGGCGACGGCGGCAGCGACGCATCGCACGATCCGTCGGGGCACGCGATGATGTACGTGCTCGGCACCACGTACAACCTGTCGAAGCGCACGTTCCTGTACGGCACGGTCGCGTATGTGCGCAACGGCGGGAATTCGAACTTCTCGCTGCTCGCGACGCCGCGCGATGCGACGTCGGGCACGAGCCCGCTGGCGGGCGAGTCGCAGACGGGGGCGTATGTGGGGATGATGCATACGTTCTAAGCGGGCAACGGCAGATACGTAAAAGGCACGGGTGGTCGCACCCGTGCCTTTTTTGCGTTTACGGCGACTGCGAAGATGATTGCGGCGAGCATATTGGTGTCGACGCGGAATTCGAATGCATCTTGCGAGCCGGGACGGCTGTTATATCGCTGCCGTACATCGAGCGGCCATCGGTTCGCTCATAGCGTATGGCGTACCTGAGTAGTGCGCTGCCGGTGATGCGCACTCGATGGATTCACACTCCGAAACGTTTACGGTCCGGAAATCCGAAGCAGACAACGGATCCGCGATTCGTCGCTATCAACTGATATCGCCACTATTCGATCCGTTCGGCCGACAGCACGGACGTGTCCATGAAGATCGTGCACAGGCGACCATTACCGCACGAAAACCGAGGCTGGCGCCCGTACGGCATGCCATGTCCATCTTCATCCCGGCAATCACGACTTTGCCGACGCTGCCGAATGCAGCTGCTCGACCAGTCGCGAGCCGATGCTTCCCGCGACATTGCCGCAATCGAAAGCAGGATGTAAGTTGTGCGGGATTCATTCCGGCGCGTTGCGACGCTGAATGGGAAAGCATCATCAGCGTACGACGGGACGGATCACGATTGGATGCGATGAATGCCGATTCGGTCCGATTCAGTGGTTTGAATCGCGCCGGTGCCCGAAGGTTCTCACCAGTGGTGGCAATTCCGGGCCTTTTCCTCTTTTGACGAGATAGCAATCAGCTCGTGGCGTTGCCCGGCGGTCGTTTCTGTTACTACATGGTACGGGGTAGCCTGATGGTTTCCGATTTGCTGAACAAGGCGCTGCGCGCGCAATACACGCAACACGGACGGATTGTCCGTCTTGACACGCCGCTTGGCGAGGACCGGTTGATTCCGCTCTATGTCCGGGGGCGTGCGTGCTTGGGGCGAGACTTCGAATTCACGATCGATGCAACCTCGACCCGGCTCGAATTGATTCAGGCCAAGGCCCTGATTCGGCAATCCGTGACGCTGTGGATTCGGCAGACGGACGGGAGCGAAATGCCGATTCACGGTTATGTGACTGCGTTCAGTCGCTTGGGCGCGGACGGTGCCAACACCTACTACCAGCTTCGGTTCAATTCGTTCCTCGCGCTGCTTCGGCTGGGCAGCGACCGTCGGGACTGGGTCGAGGCGCCCGCACAGCAAACCGTGTCCGACGTGCTCGCAAAGTATCCGCAGGCATCCGGTAACGTGACCTGGCAATTGCGTCGAGCGCTACGTTCGTATTCTCAGCGCATGCAATGGGAATCCGACTGGAACTACGTCCACCGCACGTTCGAGGAACTCGGCCTGTTTCCGCGTTTCGACATTGCACCGGACGGCAAGTCGCATCGGGTCGTCATCATGGACGACCTTTTTTCAGTTCCCGAATTGAAGCGCAGGACCATCTCGTTTAGCGGTTCGGTGCAGGACGAGGAATTCGACGGCCTGAGCGAATGGATCGATTCGCAAGAAATCCAGTCCGCCGAACTCGACACGGGCACGTTCGATTACAAGCGTCCGGATCTTTCCAAACACGTCACGATGCCCGCATTCGATCTCGACGATGTTCCAGGCTTGGGCGAGCAATACGAATACACGGGGTCGCACACGTGGTCGGATCGCGACATGGGCGAGGCTCAAGCGAACTTTATCGCCGAGGAATGGCGCTCACGCGCTCAGCGCTTCTACGGAGTGGGTGCGCTGCGTTGCGCATGGCCGGGTCGCTATGGTCTGCTGACCGGGCACCCGGTGCACGATGCGCAGTTGGAACAGGATCGCGAGATGGCGATTCTTTCCGTGAGCTGGCTCATCCAGAATAACGTGCCGGGGCTGGAAAACCTGATGCGATTTCGCAAGAGCGTGCGCGCGGAGGTCGAGCAAGTGCGTACGAATGGTGCAGGTTCGGTGGTGCGCCATACCGACGGTGGCGTTGGATTTTTCCACGTCGAAATCGAAGCGCAGCGGCGTCGCGTCGCGTTTCGCAGTCCGTTCGAACACAAGAGGCCCGTCATGCAGCTTCAGACCGGCATTGTCGGCGGACCGGGCAGCGAGGAAATCCATACGGATGCGATGTTGCGAGCGAAGGTTCGATTGACATCCGATCGACTCAATGACGGCGACCAGAACGTCTCGGCGTGGATACGCGCGGCGATGCCCGATGCGGGCCACAAGCGCGGCGGCATGTTTCCGCTGCGCAAGAACGACGAAGTCCTGATCGGCTTCGTTAACGGTGATTGCGATCGCCCCGTGATTCTGTCGAGAATGCACGGTGGCGAAAGCATGCCGGAATGGCACACGCACGGGCTGACCTCGGGCTTGCTGTCGCGCGAATACGGGGGTGAAGGTTATAACCAGCTGATGATGGACGACGCCAGCGGGCAGAACCGCGTGCACTTGTATTCGACGAGTTACAGCTCGCATTTGCACCTGGGCTACCTGATCCAGCATTCGGGCAACACGCGCGGTGCATTCATCGGACAGGGCTTCGACCTCAAGTCATTGGGCTACGGTGCGGTGCGGGCCGAACAAGGGCTCTATGTGTCGACGCAACCGGCAGCCACGCAACCGATGCGTGCGACGGCGGCATCCGAACAGCTTACTCGCGCCGAAGCGATGCTGGCGACGACGTCGCAGGCGAGCCAGACGAATCGGGCGCAGAGTCAGCAAGACGGCCACGATGCACTGAAAACTTTCACGGACGCAACGCGGCACCCGGTGGCTGGCACGATCAAGGGTGGGCGCACGGCAGGCGGTGGCACGGGCAACGCGAACGGCTTCGCGAAGCCGATCATGCTGCTGTCGAGTCCGGAAGGCATTGCCGTATCGACACAAGGGTCGGCACACGTTACGGCAAACAAGCAAGCCAATGTGGTTGCCGGCGAGAACATCAACCTCGCGGCCGGGCGAGCATTGCTCGCCAGTGTGCTGGAGCGAATCAGCCTCTTTGCGGAAAAACTCGGTGTCAAGATCTATGCGGGGAGCGGGCCGATAGACCTTCAGGCGCAGAACGATTCGATGAGCTTGGCCGCATCGCAAGACGTGAAAATTACGGCGGGCAAGAGGATGTATCTGTCGGCTGACGAAATCTGGATCGGCGCAAATGGTTCGTACATCAAACTGACGGCGAACATGATCGAGAACGCAACCTCCGGCCAGATTGTAGAAAAGTGTGCGGATTGGGAGAAAGCGGGAGCGGCAAGCGGCGCGCTGCGAAACCCGCTGCATTCGTCGCCGGTATCGGCCGATGGCGGTCGTTTCACCGTGTTCTCCGGTTAAACCGCGCGGCGGGCTCGTTCCAATACAAAAATCCTGAAACCGAATCCGAGTCGGGAATCATGAGCAAGACAACACCCAAAAAGAAGCACCATCCGGCGTCCGCCCCAAAATCGGCCACCAAACCTGCGGAACCGGCGGATACGGCACTGAGCTGGGCCTACCCGTTCACGCCGGTAGGCAAAAACGACGCGGCCGACCCGATGACCTATTTCAGGGCGCTGGCCAAGTGCGAAAACGGCTTTTATCCGCTCGGCGTCAGCGGCATGTGGCACGGTGGCGTGCACTTCGCCGACGGCAGCGCGGAAATGCTGAAGCAGGACAGCGGCGTGCGCGCGATTGCGGACGGCAAAATCGTGGCGTATCGGCTGAACGCGAAATACGAGGAAACGACGTACCCGAACAGTGCTGGTCGGGCGCACTACTCGACCGGCTTTGTACTGGTCCGCCACGAACTGAAGTTGCCGCCGAAGCCGGCCACGAAGGAATCCGCGAAATCGGCTCCCGCATCGGCCCCCGCGCCTGCATCGACTGACACCGCGCCCCCGACAGCCGCCCCTGCCAATAACGCGCCGTCCAACGGCAAACCGGCGAACGACAAATCCCTCGTGTTCTTCAGCCTGTACATGCACACGATGGATTGGGCCGGCTATCAGAAAGCAATTGAACAGGCGAAATCGAACCCGAAGCCTGACCCGGCGCTTCCGGTACCGATGTCGTATTGGGAAGGCGATCGCTACTATCGAGTGGGCGGCAAGGCGAAGGACAAGCAAACCGTTCCGAAGCGGAAGGCGCCTGCGCAGCCATCCGCGAAGCGGATCAATGGTGCCGACGATCTGCCTGTCAACAACACGAACCAGAACGAGCCTCCGCCCGCAGATAGCGGTCAAGATGCCACTCCTCCAGCGCCGGAGACAGGCTTGCACATTCGAGAGTTGCCGAACGGAAAGAGCAAGATTATCGGGATATTACCGATCGGGGCCGAAATCGTTGCGGGCGAAGGCGATCCCACGCACCTGGACTGGATCAAGATCAAGTCCATTAAATCGGGCACGGTTTTGTCTGCCGAAGTCGGTAAGCCGGTGTCCCCCCAAGCGCCGTGGAGCTACGTGTTCAAAGGGGACCTGGACGCTGTTGTCGATCCGAAACCGCTCGATACGGTAGTGATCCTGAAGGAGCCGCAGCGCGTCAAGGCAGGCGAAGTCGTCGCGCATGTCGGCCAGTATCAATGGCCCAGTAAGGCGAGCCCGATACCGCCGAAGCCGAACTATCCGATGTTGCATCTCGAAGTGTTCGCGGGGCCGGACCTGAAAGACTTCATCGATCAAAGCCGTGCGCGCGCGAAAGAATTGAACGATAAAAACAAACCGCTTCTGGAAATCGAGCCGGGGGCCAAGCTGGTCAGCGAAGTGCCCGCGCCGGATCAGAAACTGACCCAATCCGGATTGAAGCTTGTACCGATAGGCGACGCAAAGGGTTCGCGCTGGATCAAGGTGCAGCCAAAGAGCGTGATGACTGTGCCCGCGAAAGGCAAGCAGAAGGCCAAACAAACCTTCGCGGACGTTGGGAACCCGATGTGGGTTGAAAGCAGTCTCGCGAACACGATCAGCACGTCGAATGTCGCGGGATGGCAGAACTTTCCGCTGGACGTTTCCAAGGCAAGCGGGCCGGGAGCGGATTTCCGGGATGTGCTCCGCCGTACGGATCTCGACAAGCTTGGGGCGGACAATGTCGCGATCGACGACAAGGGGCATCACTGGTGGAACATCACGATTGGTTCGAAGGACGGTTCCGCACGACAAGGATGGGTATGCGATACCGGTCATGACGGCGTGCAGTTGCGTAGCCCTTGGGAATGGCCGGGTTTCGAATTGGTCGACAACGGCAGCGTCAGCCCTGCCGACATGTTCAAACGCCATATCCATACGACCGAACAATATCTGGCGGATGAGGAAGGTACCGAGTTCAAGGGCGCGGCGGGGAAGGTCAACGCTGGCGAACTCATCACGAAACTTGAAACGGCGATCGATACGAACCACGACGGGAAGGTGACTGCACAGGAACTGAAGCATGCGCTGGAAACGCGGTGGATGGCTGAAGCGGTTTCGCACCTTGTTGTGCGCAATGAAACCGAATGGGGTGGCGGTATGGGCAAGTGGGAGGAACTCACCCCGCTCATGAAGAAACAGACCGAGATGTGGAAGACGGAACTTGATCGGCTTGCCAAGCTTCAGTGGTGGGAACAAGTCAAGGGAGTTGATGGCTTTCCTACGGACCTCTCGCCTTGGCACTTCCATCCGATTGGGTTGCTGGGGAATTTTGCGAACACGGATTGCTGTGCAATTACGGTCGAGCTATTGGAAAAGATGTACGGAAAATCGGGAGACTGGTTTACGGGGAAAGGCGGATCAAGGACCTTTGTGCAGGAGTTTCCGGAAAAATACCCGAATATATATAAATACGAAAAATATAAATTCGTTTCGCTGCTTAATAATAAACTTAAGGAATATGGAATTGTCGGTTGTTATCATAAAGCTCATTTTCTCGCGCAATGCTTCCATGAATCGGCTAGATTCGAGACAACAATAGAGTTCGCCTCTGGCGAGGGTTATAATCCCGGGGTGCATCCGGATGCTATTAAAAATGGAAATACTAATCTCGGGGATGGGCCGAAATACAAGGGGAGGGGAATAATTCAACTGACATGGAAAAATAACTATGCAGCATACTCGGCTCACAGGGGGATCGATTTTGTAACCGATCCTGAGCTTATTGCTACCGATATGGAAAACGCTATTGACGCATCTTGCTGGTACTGGCGCAACAAAGGAGCGATTTCGGAAAAATATGACGCCAAGGGTGATATAAATATCATCGTGGATCACGAGAAAAATAATGTCAGATTGGTTACGCTGGCCGTTAATGGTGGACATAATGGATTGCCCGAGCGTCAGGAGCTTTTTGATCGAATCAAGAAAGAGTGGGGATTGGTTTGATGATTTTAAAAATAAATATATTGCTAAAATTTGGCTTGATTTATGCGATCTTTGTGATTGTGTCATCAGTTGCTTCTGCTGAGATTTCCAATGGACTCTCGATAAATAAAAAAGGGGAAATCCGTGATTGTAGCGGTTCGTCAACGTGCAGAAGCATTGAGCCAGCCGGCGATCTAAAAAAGGCCATTGAGGACGGTTACGAGAATTTGGCTATTGTTGATATTTATAAAGATGGAAGTAAAGAAATTGCAGCCACGAGTGGTGGGGCGGATGGTTGTTCGAAATTTTTCTCTTATGATCGTACGTCGCGCAGATTTTCCGTCTTGAGATTCTCGGATCGGGATATATGTAATTTTCGAGTCGAAGGAGGTAGATTGATTAGTTCGTATCGGTTTGATGGAAAGCAATATGAGGATGTCTATAAACTCGAGAATGGAGGATATCAAATCGCAATAAGTGATGCGTGTGTTGGATGTGATGAGGTTTCTCGTTCTGTGTACACTGATGGGAAAATTTCTGAAAAAATAATCGTCACCAATCAGCGGGACTATGTGAAGCGCACGCCGGTAATTACGACGGTTGTTGCGGATAAGGCTGGATTATACGATGACCATTCGGGTTCTTCCTTGGCAAAAATGTATTTGCTGAGAGGGGATAGAGTTCAGCTCGCAGATTTCAATAGTGAAAACGGCCTTTGGTATCTTGTAAAATATTTTACGAGGCGGCATGGTGCTATACTCAAATGGATTAAATGTGAAGACTTGGCTATATGCGAGTAGATCAGATTCCATTAAAAGATGCTGAGTCGATGGGTAAGGTATTGAGATTGAATGGCGTTAGGTGGGGGTGTGAAATTATGAATATAGGATGGAATTTCTGTTGTCGTGAACTCGGATATCCGAGATAGGGTGAGATATGTCCATTAATTTCGTTCGAGTCGGTGATTCTACGGACCACGGAGGCAAAGTCGAAACTGGCTCGTCATCAATGAAATTCGATGGCCGCTACGTCGCGCGTAAAGGCGACCGCGTATCGTGTCCGCAGCATCCGGAGGTGGCGCCGAACGTTATCGAGGAAGGCGACGAATCGATGAAGGACGACGGCATTCCGGTTGCGCGACACGGTCATCGAGCGACATGCGGCTGTCATCTGATTTCGAGTCTCGGGTGACGCTACAACGGCAGTGGGAAACTGGCCATTGATGCGGGCGTGTCCATGCAGTATTGCGTCTTTACCCCCAGAATCACGATTTCGCAGATATCGACCGCGTGCCCACGAAGCAACTCGATCGGGTCTTGTCGAATACGATATCGCGTGCCTTATCGATCACAAGTTTCGGCAACGGCACAGCGAGTCGGGAGCGATCGGCGAGCCGGCGGACCCGGTGCGACTCACGGCGAACATCGACCCACTCGCGTCGTGTGCACGACAGGTCAACCGGTTGACGTTGACCAGCAAGCGTTCGCTGCCATGCGGACGATCGGAATCGTGGAACATCCCGCCTGCATGTTGAGCGAAAGCAGCGCTCGTTTTGGGGAGACGGTGTCGGACATTACGTTTCTCCTGAGTGGCCGATGCAGAAGGAGAATCGAAAAGACCCCGTCCGGAACCGGTGGGGCCTGTGGGAATCGGTGACGCTACGATATTGCGCGCACTTGCCGCACGAGCCCGCCGAAGGCGATCGTGCGTGTGGTCGTCGAAAGGGTGATCGTGGTGTTGTGTATTGGTCAATGATGTCCGATGCGCGCGGCGTCAATGACGCTTCACACACCGGGCATCCCCCCACCGCTCAGTCCAACGCCTTCCCCGCCTTTTCATCCATGCAACGAATCGCGAGCAACGTCATCGCGCCACATCCGATTGCATACCACGCCGGCGCATTCGGATTCCCGGTTGCCGCGATCAGCCACGTGACGAAAAATTGTGCGAAGCCGCCGAAGATCGCGACGCCCACGCTGTACACCAGCGCACCGCCCGTCGCCCGCACCGCACGCGGGAACAACTCGCCGAGCATGGCCCCCGTCGCGCCAATGTTGATCGCATGCACGATCGACAGCGCGGCGATGATCGACAGCAGCGACGTGGCGCCCGGCCAGCGGTTCAGCGCGATGAACGCCGGGTAGATCGCGGCCATCAGCGCGATGCGCGTCCACCAGACGATCCGGTTGCGCCCGAACAGGTCGGACAGGTGGCCGCCGATCGGCGTCACGAGCATCAGGATCGCGCCGGCGACGCAGCCGGCCGTCATCGACAGCCAGGTCGGCAGATGCAGCACCTGCACGCCGTAGATCGCCATGTAGAACACGATGATGTAGTGGATCGACGTGCCGCCGATCGTCACGCCGAGGCCCGCGAACACCGCCTTGCCGTGATGGCGCAGCACGTCGGCGAGCGGCAGCGACGCGACCGGCTCGTCGTGCGCGGCGGCAGGTGCGGCGGCCGGTACCTCCTCGACGGTGCGGCGCAGCCAGTAGCCGAGCGGCACGAACAGCGTGCCGATGATGAACGGCACGCGCCAGCCCCAGCTTTCGAGTTGCGCGGCGTTCAGCGTCGACGTCAGTGCAACGCCGGTGAGCGCGCCGGCGAGCGCGGCGAGCCCCTGGCTCGAGAACTGGAACGACGCGTAGAAGCCGCGCCGATGCTGCGGCGCCTGCTCGAGCAGCAGCGTCGTCGACGCGCCGACTTCGCCGCCCGACGCGAACCCCTGCAGCAGGCGCGCGAGCACGAGCAGCAGCGGTGCGGCGATGCCGATCTGCGCGAAGGTCGGTGCAACCGCGATCGTCGCGGTGCCGAGCGCCATCAGCAGCAGCGTGAGGATCATCGCGCTCTTGCGGCCGGCACGGTCGGCGTACATGCCGATCACGAGCCCGCCGAGCGGACGCGTGACGAAACCGACGCCGAAGCTCGCGACCGCGAGCATCAACTGCCCGAACGGCGAATGCACGGGAAAGAACAGCTTGCCGATCAGGATCGCGAAGAAGCTGTAGACCGTGAAGTCGTAGAACTCGAGCGCGTTGCCGACGGCGGCGGCCGCGATCAGCCGGCGTTTCTTCGCGGCGGCGCGGGCATCGACCGGCGTGCCGGCGAACGGAAGGGCAGACGTTTCCATGGGGTTCCCCCGATAAGCGCGAAACTGCGTGATGAAGGGCCGTCAGGCGGCGAGCCAGGCTTCGGCGACGCGCACCCAGTAGCTGGCGCCGATCGCGAGGATGTCGTCGTTGAAGTCGTAGCCGGGGTTGTGCACCATGCAGCCGCCCTTGCTGCCGATCCCGTTGCCGATGAACGCGTAGCAGCCGGGGCGCGCTTCGAGCATGAACGCGAAATCCTCGCTGCCCATCAGCGGTGCGGCTTCGGTTTCGACGCGTTCGGCGCCGAGCATCTGGCGCGCGATGTCGGCCGCGAACGCGGTCGGTTCCGCGTGATTGACGAGCACCGGGTAGCCGTAGTCGTAGTCGACTTCCGCGCTCACGCCGAAGCTTTCCGCCTGGCCTCTCGCGAGTGCTTCGATGCGGCGCGCGAGCAGCGCGCGCACGTCGGCGTTCAGCGCGCGTACCGACAGCTTCATCACGACGGTCTCGGGAATGATGTTGAACGTCTCGCCGGCCTGTACGCTGCCGACCGTGATCACGGCCGCCTGCTGGGCGTCGACCTCGCGCGCGACGATCGTCTGCAGCGCGACCATGATGCTGCCCGCGGCCGACATCGGATCGCGCGCGAAATGCGGCATCGCGCCGTGGCCGCCGACGCCGCGCAGCGTGATCGTCACGCGGTCGGCCGACGCCATCGCGGCGCCGGTGCGGAAGGCCATGTCGCCGGCCGCGCGGCCCGGCATGTTGTGGATCGCGAAGATCGCGTCGCACGGGAAACGGTCGAACAGGCCGTCGTCCATCATCGCCTTCGCGCCGCCGAAGTTTTCCTCGGCCGGCTGGAAGATCAGGTTCAGCGTGCCGGAGAACTGGCGCGTCGCCGCGAGGTGACGCGCCGCGCACAGCAGCATCGCGGTATGGCCGTCATGGCCGCACGCGTGCATCTTGTTCGCATGGCGGCTCGCGTACGGCAGGCCCGTGGCTTCGGCGAGCGGCAGCGCGTCCATGTCGGCGCGCAGCCCGACCGTGCGCGTGCCTTGCCCTTCGCGCAGCACGCCGACGACCCCCGTCTTGCCGATGCCGCGATGCACTTCATAGCCCCAGCCGGTGAGCAGCTCGGCGACGAGGTCGCTCGTGAGCGTCTCTTCGAACGCGAGCTCGGGATGGGCGTGGATGCGGCGGCGCACCTCGACCAGTTCGGGGGCGATCGCGGCGATACCGGGGATGACTGGGTTCACGGCTTGCAGCATGGGGTCTCCAGTGGGGCCGAAGGGCGTTTGACGCGTATATGACGAGCAAGCATATAAATTTCTTTTGCGTACCAGAAGCTGATAAATTGCTTTGGTGCACACCACCGGTTGCCGCTCGGGAATACCCTGAGCCGGTAACGCCGCGATGCACGGGGTTTCCACGGATCACGCGTTGCCGCCATGAAATACCATCAGTTGAAAGCGTTCGTCACCGTTGCCGAAGAAGGCAGCATCCGTGCGGCCGCACGGCGCCTGAACGTGTCGCCGGCGGCGCTGACGAAGGCGGTCAAGGAACTCGAGATCGCGCTCGGCGTGTCGCTCGTCGTGCGTACCGCGCGCGGCGTTCAGCTCACCGCGTTCGGCCAGCAATTGCAGGTGCGCGCGCGGCTGATCGTCGCCGAAATGCAGCGCGCCCGCGACGACATCGAGCAGGCACAGGGGGCGATGACGGGCTCCGTGTCGGCGGCGATCACACCGGCGGCCGCGGTGACGATCCTGCCCGACGCGTTTCGGGCATTCCGGCGCCGCTTCCCGGTGGCGCGCGTCAACCTGATCGAAGGGTTTCCGGGCGTCGCGCTGCCGCGCCTGCACGACGGCTCGCTCGATTTCGCGGTGGCGGTCGTCGTCCCCGAACTGCTGGCGGCCGAGTTCGACCATGCGGAGCTTTACGCGAGCCGCTCGCTGATCGTCGCGCGCAAGGGGCATCCGCTCGCGTCGGCCACGTCGCTCGCCGATCTCGTCGACGCCGACTGGCTGATGAACCCGTCGCCGGAAAGCTCGACGCAGGTGTTGTTCAATTCATTCGTCGCGTACGGGCTGCCGGTGCCGGCGCGCGTCGTCGAATGCCCGAGCTTCGGGCTCGCACACAGCCTGATGACCGGTTGCGACCTGATCGCATCGATGCCCGAGCAATTGCTGCAGGGCGAGTGGGCGCGCGACCAGCTCGCGGTGTTGCCGATCCGCGAGCGGCTGCCGGGTGTCTCGGTACAGGTCGTCACGCGCCGCGACAGCCCGCTGACGCCGGCCGCGGCGATGCTGCTCGACTGCCTGCGCGATTCCGCGCGGCGCAAGGGGTTGCGGTGAACCCGAGTTCCACGGCAATCATGTAGTCATCCTGATGATGATCACCCTGACAAGCGACCGGCGGCCGGCCGTTCCGACGTATGCCGCGCGAGCCGGTATGATATCGGCCGGCCCGCCGCTCCGGCCGGCCTCCAATCCATCACTATCCGGCATCCAGCAATCAGAGGCATCACATGACCAGTGCAACCCAATTCGACAACGTATCGGTCGTCAAACGCGCGAACGTCTATTTCGACGGCAAGTGCGTGTCGCATACCGTGCTCTTCCCGGACGGCACGCGCAAGACGCTCGGCGTGATCCTGCCGTGCGCGCTCAACTTCGGTACGGACGCGCCCGAATTGATGGAAGTGCAGGCCGGCAAGTGCCGCGTGAAACTCGACGGCAGCAGCGAATGGCAAACCTATGGCGCCGGCGAGTCGTTCTCGGTGCCGGGCAAGAGCCGCTTCGACATCGAAGTGCTCGAGACGCTCGATTACGTCTGCAGCTACCTGTAAGCGCGGGCGGCAGAAAAAGAAAAAGCCCCGTCGAAACGGGGCTTGTCGCAAGCGGATGGCGCAAGGCCATCCGGAGCGCCTGTTCGATTTACAGGCAGGCGTTGATGTCGCCGGCCGACGAGGCATCGCCGCCGCGGAAACCGACCCAGGTTTTCGCGTTCGCGGCGTTGGCCGGGCGCACCACGGCGGCAGCGCCGTTCGGCGGCTGCTGGCCCGGTGCATAAACGGCCATGGCGAGGCCGTTCGCCAGTTCGTACTGCGACGTCACTTGCTGTTGCGACTTGTCGGCCCACGTCTTGGCGATGCACTGCGCGACCTGGTCGGCGGGCTTTTGGCTTTGTCCCACGTTCTGCAGGGCAGAATCGGCTGCATGAGCAGAAAATGCCACGGTCAATGCGATGAGCGGTAAGTATTTCGCGTTCACGTTATCTCCCTCGAGTCGTGATTGATTAGGTGGGATCCGCAGTAGTACTGCGTGCTAGTGAGATCGCATCGGGCGAGCACGGTTCCGGCTATTCCGAAACAAGTTGCTAACGCGCTTGCCAAATGGCGGCTCCGGTGCTGTGCAGCGTTGCTGCGATGCGGCATGCGTCGTCTGCGACTCGACGTCATGTGTTGCCCGGTCGGCGCGCGGTCCGGTCGTGTGGTGTCGTGATGGCCGCGGCAAACGGCATGTGCGTGCATGCCGTGCCGCGACTCTTTATCAGATGGCGAAGTGGAATGGCTGATTGATGGCCCCGTCGCATGGACACCATCATGACAAACTTTCGCCCGTCGAACCGTTAACCAACTTTAAACGCGGGACGCGACCGAATGCGATGCAGCACGCGGGGGCATCAGCCCGCCTCGCGGGTGCCTGCGTCGCGCAGGTTGACCGGGACGATGGGGCGGAAGCGCTCGCGCTTCTGTTCGTCGTCGAAGTGATGGCGCGCGGGCTTGATCAGGTCGCTGCGCGACACGATGCCGATGACGCGCAGCGATTGCTCGTCGTCGACGACGGGCAGGCGTTCGAGGCCGAGCATCGCGAGTCGCGATGCGACGACGCGGCACGTTTCGTGCGCGAGCGCGACGACCGGCACGCGGTTGGCGAATGCATCGGAGATCGGCGACTCGGCGCCTGCCTCTGCGCGCCGCGCATCGAGCGTCGCACGATCGACGAGGCCGAGCAGGCGGCCGTGCTGCACGACCGGGTACGCGCGATGCGTCTGCTTCGCGCCGAAGTAGCGCGACTCGACGGTATCGAGCGTCGTCGCGCCGTCGATCGCGACGACCCGCTCGGCCGACGTCATGACTTCGCCGATGTCATGGCGCTCGAGCGGATCGACACCGTATTCGCGATAGATGTGATAGCCGCGACGCGCGATCTTCTCCGTCATGATCGAACGCTTCATCACGATGGTCGAGAAACCGTGCGCGACGAGCGTCGCCGCGAGCAGCGGCAGCAGCGCGTTCGCGTCGTGCGTGAGGCCGAACGCAAACACGATCGCGGTCAGCGGAGCGCCGAGCGTGGCACCGAGCGTCGCGGCCATGCATACGAGCGGCCACAGCGCCGGATCGCCGCCCGGCAGCATCGGCGACAGCACGGTGCCGAGGCCGGCGCCGAGCATCAGCAGCGGCGCCAGCACGCCGCCCGACGTGCCCGAGCCGAGCGCGATCACCCACATCACGGCCTTCACGACCAGCAGCGCAAGTGCGATCTTCAACGCGATGTGCTGATGAAGCAGATCGCCGATCACGTCGTAGCCGACGCCGAACGCGCGCGGTTCGAGCCAGCCGCCGAAGCCGATCGCGATCGCGCCGAGCGCGGGCCACCACATCCAGTGCACGGACAGCTTCGCGAAGGTGTCCTCGACGCGATAGAGCGCCGCCGACAGGCCGCACGCGAGCATGCCCGACAGCAGGCCGGCGACGATGCACGACAGCAGCGCGACGGGCGTCGGCACGGCCGTCGTCAGCGGAAACAGCGGATCGACGCCGAAGCACACCGCGCGTGCGAACCCGGCCACCGCGCACGCCAGCGCGACCGGCAGGAAACTGCGCGGACGCCATTCGAACAGCAGCAACTCGACCGCGAGCAGCACCGCGGCGACCGGCGTGCCGAACACGGCCGTCATGCCGGCGGCCGCACCGGCCACGAGCAGCGTCTTGCGCTCGGCGGCGGTCACGTGCACGCATTGCGCGACCAGCGAGCCGAGTGCGCCGCCCGTCATGATGATCGGGCCTTCGGCGCCGAACGGGCCGCCGCTGCCGATCACGACGCCGGACGACAGCGGCTTCAGGATCGCGACCTTCGGCGACATGCGGCTCTTGCCGAACAGGATCGCCTCGATTGCTTCGGGAATGCCGTGGCCGCGGATCTTCCGCGAACCGAAGCGCGCCATCATCCCGACGATCAGCCCGCCGATCACCGGGATCACGATCACCCATGCGCCGAGCGTGTTGTTCGCCGGGGAGCGGTCGGCGAACGAGAGCTGCTGGAAGAAGAACAGGTTCGTGAACAGGTGGATCAGGCTCGACAGCACGAACGCGGCGAGCGTGCTGAGCAGGCCGATCCCGGCGGCAAGCAACGCGATCCCGGGCAGGCGTTCGTTGGGCGCGAAATCGCGTTTGTGTGGTGCGTTCATCGGCGTGACAAGGGCAAGGGTCAGTAATCGATCCGGGGCACCTGGAACGTGTCCTTGAGCGACTTCAGCTCGGCGCGATGCATGGCCGCGAGGCGGGCGAGCAGCGTTTCGCCGGCCGGCTCGAGGTGGACCTCGACCTGGCGGCGATCGGCTTCGCTCGGCTTGCGCTTCACGAGCCCGAGCGCTTCGCAGCGCGTCACCAGTGCGACGACGCCGTGATGCTGCGCCTGCAGGCGTTCCGCGAGCTCGCCGATGGTCGCCCATTCGCGATGCGGATAGCCCTTGATGTGCAGCAGCAGCAGGTATTGCAGCGGCGTCACGCCTTCGCTTTGCGCGGCGCGTTCGGAGAAGCGCTCGAAGCGGCGCATCTGGTAACGGAACTCGGACAGTTGCTGGAAATCGCTCTTGTTCAGCGCGCGTCGGGTATCGTTCATCGAGGTCGGTCGTACGGGGGACGGTAGCGTCAAATATATCACAACATGATATAAATGAACGATATTGGGCGGAATGGAGACGTTCCGCGCTGCGTCAGCCGTTTTGTGGCGTCACGTGCGTTACGCGGCCTCGAGCATTTGGGTCTGCCGATAAAGGCCCGTCACGAGATCCGTCTGCGTCATGATCCCGACGAGCCGGCGCGACGCATCGACGACCGGAATGTGGTGGTGGCCCGAATGCGTGAACAGCGGCACGAGCGCGGTGAGCGGCATCGTTTCCGGCACGCACGCGACGTCGCGCGTCATCACGGTGGCGACGCTCGCAGGCCGGCCGCCGAGCGATTGCGGTAGTCGCGCGGACAGGCGTTGCCACAGCGGGGCCGAGCGGTGCGGCTGGCGCGTGAGGTCGGTGCGCGTGACGATGCCGGTCAGGCGGCCTTCGCCATCGACCACCGGCAGTGCCTTCACGCAGTGACGGTCGAGCAGTGTCAGCGCGGCCGTTACCGACGTCGACGGTGCGACCTCGATCGCGTGTTTCGTCATGAGGTCGGCGCAAGTGAGCTGGCCGAACGTGCGCGTATAGGCCTGCATCTCGGTTTCGCGCAGCAGCGTTTCGAGATCGTCCGGATCGACGTCGAGCCATTCGCCGCGGCGCTTCAGCACCGCGTCGAGATCGCCGCGCGTGAAGCCGCCGTGCGCCGGCACGGCGCCGCCCGCCCGCGGTTTCGCTTCGGGATGTACGCCGCCATGCGGGTAGCGGTGCCCGGTCAGCGCGTGATACGCGAGCGCGGCCGACAGCAGGATCGCCGATTGCAGCGCGATCGGCTCCAGCACGAAACGGAAGCCGAGCGAGTGGATGGCCGGGCCGCCGACCACGGCTGTGAGCGCGACGGCGCCCGACGGCGGGTGCACGCAGCGCAGCGCGAACATGCCGCCGATCGCGCACGCGATCGCGACCGCGGCGGCGGTGACCGGATCGGCGAGCCATTGCGCGCAGGCAACGCCGACCGTCGCCGCGACGAGATTGCCGCCGATGATCGACCACGGCTGCGCGAGCGGGCTTGCCGGCACCGCGAACAGCAGCACCGCCGATGCCCCCATCGGCGCGACGAGCAGCGGCACGAGGCCCGGCCCGCCGGGTAGCAGCCGCATCGTGGCGCCGACCGTCGCGATTCCCACGAGCGCACCCGTGCACGAACGCAGGCGCTCGCGCCAGCCAAGCGATATCGGATGCGGAAGGAAGCCGTGCAGCCATTGCCGCAACGTGCGGCGCGATGGAGGGGAGCCTGGTGACATGAACGGGCGAGCGGTAAAGGTGACGGCGCGGTGCGCGCGCGGTGACGAGAGCGGAATTATATCGTGTTGTGATATAAATTGCCGCGCGGCATCAAGCCGTTGCGCACGGGGGAGCCCGAGTCTTGCGAAAACCTTTCGTCCGATGAAAGCTTCGGGGGCGAACAATCGCGCAAATTTGTCTGCGGCGGCGTACAATTCCGGCCACTGAATCCCCCGTCACGCCAGAACCACGTACGCGATGCCCGCTCTCCCGCCTTTTCCCCGGCTCGCTGATCGATTCGACGTGGTTCGCGGCCGCGTTCCGTTTCCCCTCTGACGCGAGCGCCGCCGACGCCTCCCCACTGACTCTCCCCAAGCCAATCCAATGGACATGCTCGAAAACATGCGCCTGTTCGTGCGCGTTGTCGAAGCCGGCAGTTTTACTGCGGTCGCGAAGGAAATCGACGCGACCACCGCGCAGGTGTCGCGCGCGGTCTCGAACCTCGAAGCGCACGTACAGACGCGCCTGCTGCATCGCACGACGCGCCACCTCGGTCTGACCGAAAGCGGCGAACGCTATTTCGAGCGCGCGAAGTCGATCCTCGCGGAAATCGACTACGCGAACGCCGAGGCGCGCAACGCGCTGCTGCGGCCGAGCGGCAAGATGCGCATCCATGCGATGACGGGGCTCGGGCAGAGCCATGTCGTGTCGTCGATCGTCCGGTACCAGGAGGACAATCCCGACGTGTCGGTCGAGCTGACGCTTGCGCAGCGGATGCCGAATCTCGTCGAGGAGGGTTACGACGTGTCGATCGTGACGGCGTCGCAACTGCCCGATTCAGGTTATGTCGCGCAGACCTGCGGCACGAGCTGCAGCGTGCTCGTCGCGTCGCGCGAATACCTGGCGCGGCACGGTACGCCGCAGACGCCCGACGAACTGCCGAACCACGTGTGCCTGCGCCTCGACACGCCCGCGTCGCCGGCCGGCGAATGGCGGCTCGAGCGCAGCGACGGCGAGGAGGCGGTCTACGAACTGCAGCCGGCGCCGTTCCAGGTCAACGTGCCGGACGCGCTGTGCGTCGCGGTGCGCGCCGGGCGCGGGATCGCGTGCGTCGCGCTGTACACGGTGCTCGACGACATTCGCGAAGGGCGGCTGATCCGCGTGCTGCCCGAGTATCGGCTGCAGACGGTGAGCGTGTACGCCGTGTATGCGACGCGCCGTTATCTCGACGCGAAGATCCGCACCTTCCTCGATCACCTGCGCACGACGCTCACGCCTGCGCTGGAGAACGACCTGCGCGAGCTCGAGCGGCTGACGATCGAACCGGCACCGGGCGGCCGCAAGCGCGCGTGACGGCGCGCCTGCGCGCGGCGGCGGCGTTCACGCGGCCGGCGTGATGCGGATCCGCTCGAAGCGGCCCGCGAGCCACGTGTATGCGGCGATGCCGATCAGCCCGTGCGCGGCGACGAACCACAGCGCGCCGGCAAACGAACCCGTGCTGGCGACGAAGTAGCCGATCGCGAGCGGCGTGACGATCCCGGCGATGTTGCCGAGGCCGTTGAACACGCCGCCGCTCAGCCCGACCATGCCTTCCGGCGCCGTATCGGCGAGCACGGCCCAGCCGACCGCCGCCAGCCCCTTGCCGAAGAACGCGATCGTCATCAGCGCGATCACGATCGCGTTCGACGACGCGCCGTTCGCGAGCACGAGCAGCGTCGCCATCGCCATCCCCGCGACGAACGGCGTCTTGCGTGCCTTCGACGGATGCAGTCCACGCCGGATCAGCCAGTCCGACAGCACGCCGCCGAGCACGCTGCCCGTGAACCCGCAGATCGCCGGCAGCGCGGTGACCCAGCCGGCTTCCATGATCGTCATCCCGCGCCCCTTGATCAGGTAGATCGGAAACCACGTGATGAAGAAGTACGTGAGTGCCGTGATGCAGTACTGGCCGATATAGATCGCCCACAGGTTCCGGTGGCGGAACAGTTGCGATGCGTCGTGCCACGACACGCGCGGCCGGTGGCGCACGCGATTCGCCTCGAGATCGACGAGCGCGCCGTGTGCGCGCAGGTAGTCACGCTCCGCATCGGTCACGCGCGGGTGGCCGTGAGGTTCGCGATACCACGCGAACCACAGCACCGCGAGCGCGATGCCGAGCAACCCCATCCACAGGAACACGTGCTCCCAGCCGAGCGCGTGCGTGAGCCAGGCCATCGCGGGCGTGAACAGCACGACGGCCATGTACTGCGCGGAATTGAACAGCGCCGACGCGGTGCCGCGTTCGGCGGTCGGGAACCAGCAGGCGACGATCCGCGAATTGGCGGGGAAGGCCGGCGATTCGACGAGGCCGAGCATGAAGCGCATGACGAACAGCGCGAGCGTCGCGCCCACACCCTGCACGGCGAGCCAGCCGACCGTGCCCTGCAGCATCGTGAAGACCGACCACAGCAGCAGGCTCAGGCCGTACACGCGCCGCGCGCCGAAGCGGTCGAGCAGCCAGCCGCCCGGGACCTGGCCGATCGCATAGGCCCAGGCGAACGCGGAAAAGACGATGCCGAGCTGCACGGGCGTCAGCCCGAGGTCGTGCGCGACGCCGGTGCCGGCGATCGACATCGTCGCGCGATCCGCGTAGTTGATGACGGTGACCGCGAAAATCAGCGCGAGGACCGTGTAGCGGACGCGGCCGATCGTGCGCGACGCGGCGGGGGAGGCGGCGAGGGCGGCGCCGCTGGATCGATTGGGCATGCGTGTCTCCTGGCCTCCGTCGGGCGGAGGCATCGGTTGTCGTATCGAGGATGCCGGCCGTACGGCCGCGCCGCGGTCAGCCGGTGACGCTGGTCGGCGGGCGCTGGCCCGCGAAACACGCGGCGAGGTTGGCGAGCACGATCCGGCCCATCTCTTCGCGCGTTTCGTGCGTGGCGCTCGCGCGGTGCGGCTGCACGACGACGCGGTCGAGTTCGAGCAGCGCGGCCGGGACGTGCGGCTCGTTCGCGAACACGTCGAGGCCGGCGCCGGCGATCGTGCCGTCGGCCAGCGCGCGTACGAGCGCGGCCTCGTCGACCAGCTTGCCGCGCGCGACATTGATCAGGAATCCTTGCGGGCCGAGCGCGGCGAGCACGTCGGCCGTCACGAGCACGTTGCCGTGATCGGCCGATGCCGCGATCACGAGCACGTCGCTGTCGCGCGCGAGGGCGGCGAGATCGGGCACGTAGCGATAGCCGCTGTCGCGGTGCTCGCGCGGGCCGAAGTAGCTCACGGGCATCCGGAACGCCTGCGCGCGCTGCGCGATCGCGCGGCCCACGCGGCCGAGCCCGACGATGCCGAGCCGCTTGCCGGTGACCTGCGTCGCGAGCGGCTGGGCCGTCTTGCCCCAGCGGCCGGCGCGCACGATCCGCTCGCCGGCGCCGAGATCGCGCAGCGTCATCAGGATCAGCCCCAGCGCCATGTCGGCCACGTCGTCGGTCAGCACGTCGGGTGTCGTCGTCACGTGGATGCCGCGTGCGCGGGCGCGATCGAGATCGACCGCATCGGTGCCGATGCCGTTGATCGCGACGATCTCGAGCGCGCTCAGCCGGTCCATCAGCGCGGCGGACAGGCCGTTCGCGCCGCCGGTCACGACACCCCGAATGCGCGAGGCCACGCGATCGAGCAGCGCGTCGGGTTGCGCGGCCGCATACGGCCGGTGCACCGCGTAACGGGCGGACAGTTCGGCGTCGATGGTGTCGGGGAGCGGCTGGGTCAGCAGGATGTCGATGGTCATGAAGGTCTCGGTCGTCTTGTTCGGCGCGGGCCGTGCATCAGGTGGAACCGAGTATAGGAATCGCATCGATATCGGTCTAACATCAAAAGACTATCGATTGATTCAAGATTTGGATGATTGAACTACACCAGCTTCGCTGCTTCGTCGCGGTGGCCGAGGAACTGCATTTCGGCCGCGCGGCCAAGCGGCTCTTCATGACCCAGCCGCCGCTCAGCCGGCAGATCCAGCTGCTCGAGCACGCGCTCGGCATCGCGCTGCTCGAACGCAGCAGCCGGCAGGTCAGCCTGACCGCGGCCGGCGAGCGCTTCCTGCGCGATGCGCGGCACATCCTCGAATTCTCGGCACGGGCCGAGCAGGCCGCGCAGCGCGTCGCGCACGGCGGGGCCGGCCGCATCACGCTCGGCTTCACGGCCGTCAGTGCGTACCGGATGATTCCGGTGCTGCTCGCGCACGCCGCGCATGCGCTGCCGGACGTCGACGTCGAATTGCGCGAAATGGTGTCGACCGTGCAGATCGACGCGCTCGCGTCGCGGATGCTCGACGCGGGTTTCGTGCGCCAGCGCGCGGCGCGCCAGCCGCTGGAATACCGGCTCGTGCAGCGCGAGCCGATGCTCGTCGCGGTCGCGCAAGGCGCGCCGCTCGCCGGCTACGAGCAGATCGGCCCCGACGAGCTCGACCGGCAGCCGTTCATCGCGTACTCGCCGAACGAGGGGAAGTACTTCCACGACATGATCTCGGGGATGTTCGCGGGCGCCGGGCGGCTGCCGAACTACCTGCATTACGTCGGGCAGACGCATACGATCCTCGGCCTCGTGCGCGCGGGGCTCGGCGCGGCGCTGGTGCCGGCATCGGCGCGCGAGCTTCATGTCGACGGCGTGGTGTTCCGGCCGCTGGCGGGCGTCAATGTCGCGGCCGAGCTGTATCTCGCGTGGCGGGCGGACAACGACAATCCGGCGCTGCCGGTGTTCAACGCGATGGTCGAGCGGTTTCTGACCGAGAGCACGAACGACGTGGGCGTCTAGCGGCGTTTGCTCGCGCGAGCGGGCGCCGGCGTGCGCCGAAAAGTCTGTCGTCTGACGATTCGAGCCGCCGTTCGAATTGTTTCGGCTGCAGCCGAAAATGTGCGGGAAGCGGCCAATTTTTGTCCGATTTTCGCGAAAAAACGCGCTGCACGCCCCCTTGGTTTTCATTTTAGGCAGGGGAAACCCTCATTTTTCCTTATCGGTCATCGTATTACTGTATCGATACACTAAATCGATACAGTGACGTCGCGAGGCGCACTGCAAAGGAGACGGCTCATGAATACCTACACCCGGCGGCGCTTCCTGCAGACGGTGTCGGCGGCCACGCTCGCGGCCGCGGGCGGCTTGCCGGAAAGCGTGCGCGCGCAGCAGCCGGTCGTCGCGCTGCGCTGCTCGTCGTCGATGCCGGCCGACCGGAACGCCGCGCACTACGTGTGGTACGAGCGTCTCGCCGCGAACCTGAAGGCGAGCGTGGGCGATGCGATCCGGGTCGACTACTTTCCGAACAGCCAGCTCGGCAAGGAAAACGACGTCGTGCAGCAGGTCAAGATCGGCGCGATCGACATGATGATCGCGGGCTCGTCGATCTGGGCCACGATCGCGCCGGAGCTCGGGATGCTCGATCTCGGCTACCTGTTCGACAGCTACGCGCATGTCGCGAAGGCGCTCGACGGGCCGGTCGGCACGAGCCTGAACACGCTGCTGCAAAAGCGCGCCGGATGTTCGGTGCTGACCTGGGGCTCGCATTTCGGCGGCCGCTGCGTGTTCACGAAGCAGCCGGTGACGGCGCTGGCGGGACTGAAGGGGACGAAGCTGCGCGTGCTGCCGACGCCCGCGTTCATGGACACCTTCAAGGCGATGGGCGCGGTGCCGACGCCGATTCCGTTCGGCGAACTGTACATGGCCGTGCAGACGGGCGTCGTCGACGGTCTGGAACACGATCCCGCCACGGTGCTCGCGAGCCGCTTCGACGAGACCGTGAAGTCGTGCTGGCAGTCGCACCACGTGTTCGCGGCGATGACCGTCGTGATGGGGCGGCGTGCGCTCGACCGGATTCCGGCTCATCTGCGGCCGGCGTTCGAGCGCGCGGTGGCCGACGCGACCGTGCAGCAGCGTGCGATTGCCGCGCAGAAGGCCGCGCAGGCGGAGCAGGCGCTGAAGCAGCGCGGCATGTCGTTTTACCCGCTGGCCGATGCCGAGCGCGCGGTGCTGCGGCAGACGATGCGCGACCGCCTGTATGTCGCGTTCGCGAAGCAGTATCCGGCCACCGCGCCGCTGTTTCCGGCGATCGCCGCCGCGCGGGGTTGAGCGATGGACATGCATTCCGTCTCGGGTGCCGCGTCGGTGCCCGCTGCAGGCCAACCGGCGCATCGCGCCGCCCGCGTGCTCGATGCGGCGCTGCGCTGGATTGAAATCCTGTCGGCGGCGGTGCTCGCCGTCGACGTGCTCGTCGTGTTCGTGTCGGTCGTGTTCCGCTATTTCCTGCACGACCCGGTCGACTGGGCCGAGGAAGTGGCCAGTGCGCTGATGATCGTGCTGGTGTTCTTCGGCGCGGCGACGGTGCTGGGGCGCAGCCAGCATGTCGGCATCGACGTGTTTCGCGGCCGGCTGCCGGCACGCTGGCAGGGCGCGCTGATCCAGGTCGGTCACTGGATCGTGGCGGCCGTCGCGCTGAACCTGCTGGTGTCGTCGTGCCAGTTGCTCGCGGATTCGTACGACCAGATGACGACGGGCGGCTTGCCGGGCTGGATCAACGGGTATCCGATGATGTTCGGCGCGCTGTTCATGACGGTATTCGCACTCGCCAATGCGCTGAACGCGCCGCGCCGCCGGGTGATCGGCACGTTCGCGTGCTGTGCGGCGCTCGCGGTCGCCGTGTACGGCTGGAATGCACTGTGGCCCGCGCATGCGGTCGCGCCGGGCACGCTGCTCGTCGCGGGCTTCGTCGGCGGGCTGGTGCTCGGCGTGCCGATCGGGTTCGTGCTGGCGTTTTCCGCGCTGCTGTATTTCCTCGCGGATCCGACGCTGCCGCTGCTCGTCTACTCGCAACAGGTGATGGCCGGTGCCGATCACTTCGTGCTACTGGCGGTGCCGTTCTTCGTGCTGGCGGGGCTGCTGATGGAGTCCAACGGCATGTCCGCGCGGCTCGTCGAGTTGCTGCTGCGGATGTTCGGACGCGTGCGGGGCGGGCTCGGCCTGATCGTGATCTTCGCGACCGCGTGTTTTTCCGGCGTGTCGGGCTCGAAGCTGGCCGATATCGCGGCGGTGGGCGGCGTCGTGATGCCCGCCGTGCGCCGCGCACGGCAGGACCCGAACGAAACCGCCGCGCTGCTCGCGTGCAGCGCGGTGATGGCCGAGACGATTCCGCCCTGCGTGAACATGATCATCATGGGCTTCGTCGCGAACATCTCGATCGCCGGGCTGTTCGTCGCCGGGATCGTGCCGGCGGCCGTGCTGGCCGCGTCGCTCGCGGTCGTGACGGTGATCACCGGGCGCAAGATCGACGTGGCCGAGGTGTTCGTCGAGCGTCGCGCGTGGCTGCCGCTCGCGGGCGGCGCGCTCGTCGCGCTGGTCATGGTCGCGATGATCGGCAAGGGCGTGACGTCGGGTGTCGCGACGTCGACCGAGGTGTCCGCGTTTGCGGTGGTCTACGCGCTGGTCGTGGGCTGGCTCGCGTTCCGCGAACTGACGTGGCGTTCGGTCGGCCGCGTGTTCGTGCGCGCCGCATCGATGGCGAGCGGCATCCTGTTCATCGTCGCGGCGGCGTCGAGCGTGTCGTTCGCGCTGTCGATCGAGCAGATTCCGGCGCTCGTCTCGGGCACAATGACGGCGTTCGCCCATCAGTACGGCGCGACGATGTTCCTGCTGTTGTCGGCGCTGCTGATGATCGTGTTCGGCGCCGTGCTCGAAGGCGCGCCCGCGCTGATCATCTTCGGGCCGCTGCTCGCGCCGATCGCGCTGCAGCTCGGCATCAACCCGCTGCATTTCGGTACGGTCGTGGTGGTGGCGATGGGGTTCGGGCTGTTCGCGCCGCCGGTCGGCCTCGGGTTGTTCACGACGTGCGCGATCACGGGCACCGAGGTCGGGCGCGTGGCCCGGCCGATGGTGAAATACCTGCTGGTGCTGTTCGTCGCCCTGGTGGCGCTGATCTTCGCACCGGCGTTTTCGTTGTGGCTGCCGGCCCGTTTCGGCCTGTAGCCCGTTCCATGCAAGACGACATGAGTACGATTCAGGACGTGGCCCGTCATGCGGCCGTTTCGGTCAGCACGGTTTCGAACGTGCTCAACGGCCGTACCGATCAGATGAAGCCGGAAACGCTCGAACGCGTGAAGGCCGCGATGGACGCGCTGCGGTACCGGCCGAGCACGCTCGCGCGCCAGCTCAAGACGGGGCAGACGCCGCTCGTCGGACTGCTGGTGCCGTCGATGGCGAACCCGATGTACGGCTACATCGCGCGCGAGGTCGAGGCCTGCGCGCAGGAACAGTACGGTCATCGCGTGCTGATCGGCAACACGTATCGCGACGCGCGCAAGGAGGCGTCGTTCTTCGACGATCTCTACGCGCATGGCGTGCGGCGCGTGATCGTGATCTCGTCGCTCGCCGACGAAAGTCACCTCGAGCGCGCGGCCGAACGCGGGATGACGGTCGTCAGCTACGACCGCCGCGCGACGCCCGGCGAGCCATCGAAGGTCGACCATGTGACGGCCGACAACGAGGCGGCCGCGCGGCTCGCGACGCGCCGCCTCGTCGAGGCGGGCCATACGCGGCTCGCGTTCGCGACGGTGGCCGGCATCACCGTGAGCCGCAGCGACAAGATCCGCGGCTTTCTCGCCGTGGCAGGCGAGGCGGGCGGCGCCACCCAGGCGCGCGTGCTCGACGGCGGCCCCGCCAACGAATACGGCGATTCGGTGATCGTCGATGTCGGGCGTGCGCTCGGCGTCGAGCTCGCGGCCGATCCCGCACGGCCGACCGGCATCGTCGCGGTCAACGACCTGTTCGCGCTCGGCCTGATGGCGGGGCTGCGCGACGGCGGGTTGCGGGTGCCGGACGATGTATCCGTCGTCGGGATGGACGGTCATTTCCTGTCGGCGATCTCGTGGCCGGCGCTGACCACGGTGCAATTGCCCGTTACCGAAATGGCCGGCGAGATGGTGCGGCGCGTGATGCGGCAGGAGGGCGACGCGCCGTCGGCCGCCGGGCAATGCGTGTTCGCGGACGTGACGCTCGTCGAGCGCGCGTCGGTGGCGCCGCCGCCGCATGCGGCCGGCACGAGCGGAGGCCGCGCATGACGCGCGTCTACGTCACGCATCCGGTCGGGATGATCGACCACTACTTCGGCGCCAGGGCGCTCGACGCGCTGCGCGCGATCGCGGATGTCGCCTGCAACCCGCACGATCGCGAACTCGACACGGACGAGCTGATTGCCGCCGCGCAGGGATGCGACGCGATCGTCGCGTACCGGCAGACCCCGGCACCGCGCGCGCTGTTCGCGGGGCTGCCGGTACTCGCCGCGTTCCTGCGTTGCGCGGTCGACATCCGCACGGTCGACGTCGCCGCGGCGAGCGCGTTCGGCGTGCTGGTCACGCAGGCGAGCCCCGGCTTCGGGCCGGCCGTTGCCGAATGGGTGGTCGGCGCGATGATCGACCTCGCGCGCGGGATCGGTGGCTACGCGGACGCGTACCATCGTGGCGCGCCGCCCGCGCCCCGGATGGGGCGCGAATTGCGCGGCAGCACGCTCGGTCTGATCGGCTACGGGCAGATCGCGCGCCATCTCGCACCGATCGCGACGGCGCTCGGCATGCGCGTGCTCGTCAGCGATCCGTACGTGCAGGTCGACGCGCGGCCGCTCGAACAGGTCGACTCCGCCACGTTGCTGCGCGACGCGGATTACGTCGTCTGCCTTGCCCCGGCCACGCCGGCCACCGCGAACCTGATCGATGCGGCGGCATTCGCCGCGATGAAGCCGGGCGCGTGCTTCATCAATGCGTCCCGCGGCGAACTCGTCGACGAGCAGGCGCTGGCCGACGCGCTCGACGGCGGCCGGCTGGCAGGCTGCGCGCTCGACGTCGGCCGCGCGGCGGACCAGATGCCGACGCCCGCGCTGGCCGCGCATCCGCGCGTCATCGCGACCCCGCACATCGGCGGGCTGACGCTGCCGGCGATCGAGCATCAGGCGCTGGAGACGGTCGACCAGCTCGCCGCGCTGCTCGACGGGCGCGTGCCGACCGGCGCCGTCAACGCAGCGCAGGCGACGCGGCTGGAGCGCTGGCGTTCGGCCGTCGCGTCTGCCGCACGGGGCATGCGATGACGCACGACACGACGGGCAGTCGGCCGCCGGACCCGTGCGATTGCCATATCCATATCTACGACGATGCGTATCCGCTCGCGCCGACGGCGACCTTCCGTCCTCCGCACGCGCCGGTGGACGCATATCGGCGCATGCAGCAGGCGCTCGGTCTCACGCGTGTGGTCGTCGTGCAGCCGACCGGCTATGGCTTCGACAACCGCTGCACGCTTGACGCATTGGCCGCGTTCGGCCCGCAGGCGCGCGGCGTCGCGACGGTGCCGGTCGACGTGCCGGACGCCGAGCTCGAGCGGCTGCATGCGGCCGGTATCCGCGGCGTGCGCTTCATGACGCTCGCAGGCGGCGTCGCGCGCTGGGACGAACTGGAACGCCTGGCCGCGCGGATCGCGCCGCTCGGCTGGCACGTCGACGTGCAGCTCGACGGCCGGACGCTGCCGGACGTCGGGTCGATGCTGGCGTCGTTGCCGGCGCGTGTCGTGATCGATCACACGGGCAAGTTCCTGACGCCGGTTGAAACGGAGGCGCCGGCGTTCGTCGCGTTGAGGCGCCTGCTCGATCGCGGCCACGTGTGGGTGAAGCTGTCCGCGCCTTACGAAACGTCGCAGTCCGGTGCGCCCGGTTACGGCGACGTCGCGCGCCTCGCCGCGGTGCTCGCGCGCGAGCACGCGGCGCGTTGCGTGTGGGGCAGCAACTGGCCGCACCCGAATGCGTCGCCAGTGCCCGACGATGCAAACCTGCTGGGCTGGCTGTACGCCTGTGCCGCGGACGACGCGGCGGCCCGTACGATTCTCGTCGACAATCCGGCGGCGCTCTACGGGTTCGATGCGCGCACCTCGCCCGACGCCGCGACGTAGCGGCCGGTCGACCGGCCGGCCGCAGGCTGCGGGACGATGCCAAGCAATCCTGACCGGGCACGGGCGCTTGCCGTGCCGGCAACATGCTTACGGTGTTGAAAGTTGACGTGCGGTGCACGCTTTCGAGCGGGAAAGCCACGGGCCATGCCGACCGCTTGACGCTGAATGCCGGTCGGCGCAGGATACGTTCGTGCATTTGGAGCGGGACGCGCCGGCCGCGCGGTTCCTGCACCCGCGACACGCAAAAGAACAACGATGAGCCTTTACGCCCTCGTACCGGAATACCGGCGCCGCATCCGTTCGCGCGCCGCGACGACGCTTCACCCGACGCCCGCCGCGTCACGTATCCGTCATCCCGTTTCGTACCGCACGTCGGTACACTTTCCCGTCCGCGCACGGGCCGCGACGATGAACGGCGCCGGTTCGGCCTGCCGCATCGCTCCGTCGCACGCCGCCCCCGATCACCGCATTCCGAACGGCGCCTACACCGGCGTCTCGTGACGTCCGCACGCGCCCATCCTTGCATTGCGCCGCCGGCTTGCCTGTCTGCCGGGCGGCACCGGAGTCCGAAGCATTTCGATTGAGCTTGAAAAAGCACACGTACGCAGTTCGGTTCGAGGTTCCAGGAGAAAAACTCATGTCGCAGCTTTCGAATGAAGCAAACGGCAGTTCGGGGAGTGGCAAGGTCAAGCTGATCAAGTGGGCGATCATCGTCGCCGGCGTCGCGATCGCGGCACCGGCCGCGCTGTTCATCCTGAAGGGGGTGATCGCGCTGGTCACGGCGGGCGTGATCGGTCTCGGCGCGATTTATCTGGCGCCGGTCGTCGCGATGAAGCTCGCGAACCAGAAGGTGAAGATGATCGTCGAGGAGGCGCAGTCGAATCCGATCGAGACGCTGATCAACCAGCTCGCGGAAAAGCGCCAGGACGCGCAGAAGTTCGCGGACAGCATCACCGCGTTTCGTACCGAGGTGAAGAACTTCGAGGGCAAGACGGAACTGTTCGAGAAGCAGTACCCGGACGACGCGCCACGCTTTCGCGCGCAGCTCGACACGATGAAGCAGCTGCTCGCGTTTCGCGAGGGCCGCTACAAGCAGGTGCAGGTCGAACTGAAGAATTTCGCGGCGGCGATCGACCGAGCGAAGGCGATGTGGGACATGTCGCAGGCGGCGCAGAAGATGAACAAGCTCGCGGGCCGGCAGGCGTCCGATACGTTCGAGCAGATCAAGACCGACGTGGCCGTCGATTCGGTGATGCGCTCGGTCAACAAGGCGTTCTCCGAGATGGAGACGTCGCTGATGGATAACCCCGAGGTCAAGCAGGCGCAGCAGCAGGCGGTGCTGAACGGCGGCCGCGCGCCCGGACTCGATGCGGCGAACCCCGCGCAGTTGCCGTCCAAACAACAATAACTTCCCGCGGGCCCTCAACCATGAAAAAACTTCTTGGCGCAATCGCGTTTCTGGTCGTGCTCGTCGGCGTATGGATCGTGCATCAGGGCGGCCTGTCGACGCTGATTCCCGCGCATGACGCGGCACCGTCCTCGACATCCGCCCAAAATGCCGACACTGGGCAGTCCGCGCAGACACCGCCGTCGGCGAACGTGCTGCCGGCCGGCTTCACGCCGCAGGCCAGCACGCTGAAATCGATTGCCGAGAACGGCATCGTGCGAATCTCGGTGCAGAACCCGAGCGAGCCGTTCTTCGGCGAGGACAAGGGAGCACCGCACGGCTTCAACGTCGAATTCGCGCGGCTGCTGTTCGCGGATCCGTCGTTCTCGCGCGGCGGCAAGCCGGTCGTCGTCGATACGCGCCACGAGGTCGACACGTACCCGGGCGTGCCGAAACAGCTGCTCGATACCGACGCGAAGGGGAACCACGTGGTCGACGTCGCGATGGACGGGCTGACGTTCCCGGACAACTCGCCGGCCGGCGTCGTTTATTCAGTGCCGTACGTCGACGATTTCGGCTATTCGCTGATCGTGCGGCAAGGCTCGGCGATCCGCTCGACCGACGATCTCGTCGGCAAGACGGTCGGCATCCTGAAGGGCGACCCCGACGTGCGCGCGTTCGTCACGCGCCAGTATCCGAACGTGCACTTCGTCGAGGTCGACGATTCCGATCCGGCGTTCATCGCGAAGAGCATCGACGGCCGCACGGTCGACGCGTTCATCTACGACTATCCGTTCGCGGTCAGCTCGATCAGGAATACCGACCTGAAATTCGCGGTGACCAAGCTCGACGGCTCGAGCATCGCGTACAAGATCGGCGTGCGCGCCGACGACCAGGATCTGCTGATCTACCTGAACGCCGCGATCGCGAAGCTCAAGCAGTCGCCGCAGTATCTCGACCTGTTGCGCAAATACTTCGTCAGCGACCAGACGGTGACGACCGCGGCCGCATCGGGCGAACATACGTACGTGGTGAAGGCGGGCGACACGCTGAACATGATCGCGGCGAGCAAGCTCGGCAGCGGCCAGCGCTATCGCGAGATCCAGCGCCGCAACAACCTTGCCAATCCGAACCTGATCCTGGCGGGCCAGCATCTCGTGATTCCGGTCCGGTAACGATGGCGTGACGTGAACGCGGGCGGGTGAAGGGACGTAAACGAGCGCGGCCCGGCGGAGGTGATCCGCCGGGCCGCGCGTTTTCGGGCGTCAGTGAGTGATCGACAGGAACAGGTACGCGGCGAACAGCGCGAGGTGAACGACGCCGTGCAGCACCGTCGTGCGCCCCTGGCTGAGCGTGAGCGTGCTGACCAGCAAGGTGAGCGCGAGCAGCACGGTTTCCATCGGCCCGATGCCGAGCGTGAGCGGCTGGCCGACCCAGATGAACACGGCCGCGACGGTCGGGATCGTGAGCCCGATGCTCGCGAGCGCGGAACCGAGCGCGAGGTTCATGCTGGTCTGCAGGCGGTTCGCGCGCGCGGCGGTGACGGCCGCGAGCCCTTCCGGCAGCAGCACGAGCGCGGCGATCACGATGCCGACCGCGGCCTCGGGCGCACCGAGCTTCATGACCGCATGCTCGACGGCCGGCGACAGCAGCTTCGCGAGCAGCACGACCGCGACGAGGCTCGCGAACAGCAGGATCATGCTGGTCACCGCGGTGCGGTTGCTCGGCGCTGCCGCGTGCACCGCCTCGTTCGCGCTGTCGTGCGCGGCGAGGAAGTAGTCGCGGTGGCGTACGGTCTGCACGAACACGAACGCGCCGTACAGCACGAGCGACGCGACGCCGGCGAACGCGAGCTGCGATTTCGAGAAGAACGGGCCCGGCGCGGCGTTCAGGTAGTTCGGCATCACGAGCGACAGCACCGACAGCGACGCGAGTACCGCGAGCGCCTTGCTCGCGCCGCGCCCCTGGAAGTCCTGCTCGCCGTGCTTCCATGCGCCGACCAGCAGGCAGATGCCGACGATGCCGTTGCAGATGATCATCACGGCGGCGAACACGGTATCGCGTGCGAGGCCCGATTTCTCGGGGCCCGCGCCGAGCATCACCGACACGATCAGCGCGACCTCGATGACGGTCACGGCGACCGCGAGCACGAGCGTGCCGAACGGCTCGCCGACGCGATGCGCGACGACTTCCGCATGATGGACGGCGGCGAACACGGCGCCGGCGAGCGCGGCGGCGAGCACCGCGATGACGAGGCCTTCGGCCGGCACGACGCGCGACAGCGCGAGTACCAGCCAGGCGGCAAGCGGGGCCAAGAGGGTCCAGCGCGGGAGCTGGTTGGACGAGAGCGGCATGGAGGGTTTCCTGGTGCGAGTGGCGGCGCGCGACGCGCCGTCACGGGTTGACGAAGCCCGGCCGTACTATCCGCCGAACGAGGACGATGAAACCGAAGGGGGGCAGTGCGCAATGCGCTGCCCTGGGTTCGCCGCGGTGAGGCGGCGAGGGGCGCGGGCGGGCCGAAGCCCGTCGCTGGATGAAACGGTTCAAGGCGGCCGGCCGCGGACGGCGAGGCGAGTCCACGGGACGACGCGCGGGCCGTAGGCCCGGTTCCGACCCCGCAAGGGTGGCCGGCGATGGACGGCGGTGGCGGCGTGACACGCGGTTTCCCCCTGAAATCCGGCGGTTTGTCGAATTTTATCAGGCGTTCCGGGGTCACTATCTCATATTCGAACCCTTACGTTGACCTTTCGGTTCACAAAAAGTGCCCCGATCTTTCGATTTTTTATCTTTGCAGTCTCCGTAACGGTCTCTTGCACGACATATTCGGGCACGCCCTGACATAAATCTACCGACCGGTCGGTTTATAATCGCTCGCACCTCCACTTCATGACGGATCGCAAGCGATGGCTGTTTCCTCTGCACAATCGGTGAACTCGGGCGCGCTGGCGCCGTCGGCCGTCGTCGGCGTGATCGGCGCCGGCGCGATGGGGGCGGGCATCGCGCAGGTCGCGGCCGCGGCCGGCCACACGGTGCTGCTGTACGACCTGAGCGAAGTGGCCTGCGACAAGGCGCTCGCGGGCATCCGCGCACAGTTCGCGCGACTCGCGGAGAAAGGCCGGCTCGAACCGGCGGACGCCGATGCGGCAGGCAACCGGATCCGTCCGGTGCGCGCGCTGGCCGACTTCGCGGGCGCCGCGCTGGTGGTCGAGGCGGCGGCCGAGCGGCTCGACGTGAAGCGCGAGATCTTCGCGACGCTCGAACGCCATGTCGACGACGCCTGCATGCTGGCGACCAACACGTCGTCCATTTCGATCACGTCGATCGCGGCCGGGCTGCGCGTGCCGCGGCGCGTCGCCGGCCTGCATTTCTTCAATCCGGCGCCGCTGATGGCGCTCGTCGAAGTGGTCAGCGGGCTGGCGACCGCTGCCGATGTGGCGCAAGTGCTCTACGCGACTGCCGCCGCGTGGGGCAAGCGGCCCGTGATGGCGAAATCGACGCCCGGTTTCATCGTGAACCGCGTCGCGCGGCCGTATTACGCGGAGGCGCTGCGCGTGCTGAACGAGCAGGGCGGCGCACCGGCCTCGATCGACGCGGTGATGCGCGAGGCCGGCGGTTTCCGGATGGGGCCGTTCGAGCTGATGGACCTGATCGGCCACGACGTGAACTTCGCGGTCACCGAATCGGTGTTCCGCGCGTACTTCAACGATCCGCGCTACACGCCGTCGCTGATCCAGCAGGAACTCGTGAACGCGGGCTTCCTCGGGCGCAAGTCGGGGCGCGGCTTCTATTCGTATGCGGATGGCGCGACGCCGCCCGCGCCCGATCTCGAACCGCCGCGCGCCGCGCCGGCCGACGTCGTGCTGTTCGCGCAGGACGGCCCGGCCGCCGTGTTGCATGCGCGCTTCGCCGAACGCATCCCGGGTGCCCGGCAGGCGGGCATGCAGCAGGACGACCTGCTCGCGACGGCCGGCCGCGCGTCGATCGCGCTGACCGACGGCCGCACCGCCACCGCGCGCGCCGCACAGACGGGCGTGGCCGATCTCGTGCTCGTCGACCTCGCGCGCGATTACGCGCAGGCCGGGCTCGTCGCGCTGACGCGCGCGCTCCAGTGCGGCGACGCGGCCTATGCGGATGCGGTAGGCCTGTTCCAGCAGGCGGGTTTTCGCGTCGTCGGCGTCGCCGACGTGCCGGGGATGGTCGCGATGCGTACCGTCGCGATGCTCGCGAACGAGGCGGCCGACACGGTGAACCAGGGCGTGTGCTCGCCCGCCGATCTCGATCTCGCGATGGAAAAGGGCGTGAACTACCCGTGCGGCCCGCTCGCGTGGGCCGATGCGATCGGCATCGGCCGCGTGTTTCGCGTGCTGTCGAACCTGGCGGCGAGCTACGGCGAGGACCGTTATCGCGTGTCGCCGCGCATCGCCGCGCTGCACGCGGCCGGCCGGACGTTCCGGTCGTGATCGTCTTGCCATTTCGAACACGATAACGACATCACTCCATTGGAGGAGCACCCCGATGACTCACCCGACGCATCCCGCCGCCGCCCTCGAACCGATCGAGACCGCCAGCCGCGACGAACTGCAGGCGCTGCAGCTCGAGCGCCTCAAGTGGTCGTTGCGCCACGCGTACGACAACGTCCCGCACTACCGCCGCACGTTCGACGCGGCCGGCGTGCATCCGGACGACCTGAAGTCGCTCGCCGATCTCGCGAAATTCCCGTTCTCGACCAAGAACGACCTGCGCGACAACTATCCGTTCGGGCTCTTCGCGGTGCCGCGCGAGCAGGTCGTGCGCGTCCATGCATCGAGCGGCACGACCGGCAAGCCGACGGTGGTCGGCTACACCGCGCGCGACATCGACACCTGGGCGAACGTGACCGCGCGCTCGATCCGCGCGGCCGGCGGCCGCCCGGGCGACACGCTGCACAACGCGTTCGGCTATGGCCTGTTCACGGGCGGTCTCGGGATTCACTACGGTGCCGAGCGGCTCGGCTGCATGGTCGTGCCGATGTCGGGCGGACAGACCGAGAAGCAGGTGCAGCTGATCCGCGATTTCGAGCCGAGGATCATCCTCGTCACGCCGTCGTACATGCTGAACCTGATCGACGAGATGGTGCGGCAGGGGATGGACCCGGCCGAATCGTCGCTGAAGATCGGCATCTTCGGCGCCGAGCCATGGACGCAGGCGCTGCGCGAGGAGGTCGAAACGCGCGTGGGCATCGACGCGCTCGATATCTACGGGCTGTCGGAAGTGATGGGCCCGGGTGTCGCGTGCGAATGCGTCGAGACGAAGGACGGCCCGGTGATCTGGGAAGACCATTTCTATCCGGAGATCATCGATCCCGTCACGGGCGAAGTGCTGCCCGACGGCAGCCAGGGCGAGCTCGTCTTCACGTCGCTGACGAAGGAGGCGATGCCGGTGATCCGCTACCGCACGCGCGACCTCACCGCGCTGCTGCCGCCGACCGCGCGCGCGATGCGCCGTCTCGCGAAGATCACGGGCCGCTCCGACGACATGCTGATCGTGCGCGGCGTGAACGTGTTCCCGAGCCAGATCGAGGAGATCGTCGTCGCGCTGCCGCAGCTGTCGGGCCAGTTCCAGATCACGCTGTCGCGCGACGGTCACATGGACCGGCTCGACCTCGCGGTCGAGCTGCGCTCCGAGGTGGCGGCGTCCGTCACCGACGGCGATCGCGCGGCGCTTGCGCGCGAGCTGCAGCACCGGATCAAGACGATGGTCGGCGTGTCGTCCGGCGTGACGGTGCTGGCGGCCGGCGGCATTCCCGCCACCGCGACCGGCAAGGCGCGTCGCGTGATCGATCGTCGCCAGGCCGCCTGATGCCGATATTTGCCGTTCACCCCGAGGAAACCTGTTCGATGGATGGATTGAAGACCCTGGCCGTCACGGTCGATGCGCGCGGCATCGCGACCGTCGCGCTGCAGCGCGGCGACGTGCTCAACGCGTTCGACGAGACGATGATCGCCGAGCTGACCGATGCGTTCACGGCGCTCGGCCGGCGCGACGACGTACGCGCGATCGTGCTGCGTTCGGACGGCCGCGCATTTTGCGCGGGCGCCGACCTGCAGTGGATGCAGCGGGCGAGCGCGAACGACGCGGCCGCGAACCTGCGCGATGCCGAGCGTTTCGCCGCGATGATGCGCGCGATCCGGCAGTGCCCGAAACCGACGCTCGCACGCGTGCAGGGCCACGCGTTCGGCGGCGGCGTCGGCCTGTGCGCGGCCTGCGATATCGTGATTGCGAGCGACCACGCGCGCTTTTCGGTCAGCGAGGCGCGCTTCGGGATCCTGCCGGCCGTGATCGGCCCGTATCTGGTCGAGGCGGTCGGCCAGCGCCAGGCGCGCCGGCTCGCGTTGACCGCGACGCAGCTCGCCGCCGCCGAAGCCGTCGCGATCGGCCTGATCCACCAGGCCGTGCCGCTCGATGCGCTCGACGAAACGCTCGACCGCACGCTCGCCGAACTGGGCCGCAACGGCCCGCACGCGCTGATGGAGATCAAGCGCTTCTTCGACGCGATCGGCGAGTATCCGCCGTCGGACGAGCGTGCGGCATTCACCGCGCAGACGATTTCCCGCGTGCGGGCGACGCCGGAAGCGAAGGAGGGCTTCGCCGCGTTCTTCGCGAAGCGGCCGCCGGCCTGGGAGGCGGGCGCCGAGTAAGGCGGCGCGCCCCCGATCGGCGGCGAAACGGGCCGGTCCGCGAATTGCGTCTCGGGCGCGGGCGCTTGCTCTACAATGCGTGACCCCCGGCGCGCTGCCGGCCCAGCCCCGACCGATGCTTCGCACGATGATCGTCAACCGCCTTATCTCCGAGATCCTGTTCGGCTTCACCGGCCTGATCGGCATCATCAATCCGATCGGCATCGCGTTCCTGTTTCTCGAACGGACCGAGGCGCTCACCGAGCACGAGCGCGACCTGCTCGCGAGAAAGGTCGCGTTCAACTCGTTCGTCGTGCTGCTGGTCGCGTTCTTCGCCGGCACGCCGGTGCTGCATTTCTTCGGCATCTCGATGGAAGCGCTGCGGATCGGCGGCGGCTTCGCGGTTGCGGTGGCCGGCTGGCAGATGCTGAACGAGCCCGACGGGCCTGGCGGCCCGGGCGGCGGCGACACGCCGGTCAAGCCGATCGACGCGAACGCGATCATGACGCGCGCGTTCTTCCCGCTGACCGTGCCGCTGACGGTCGGCCCCGGCTCGATCGCCACCGCGATCGCGCTGAACGCGAACCGCACGCACAAGCTGTCGGAGTTCATGCTGTCGAGCATCGTGTCGATCGCCGTCTCCGTGCTCGTCGCGGTCGTGATCTGGCAGGTCTATAGCCGCTCCGCGCTGCTCGCGCGCTACCTCGGCAGCGAAGGGACCAAGGTCGCGAAGCGCGTGTCGGCGTTCCTGCTGCTGTGCATCGGCGTACAGATCATGCTGACCGGCTTCTCCGCGTTCCTGCAGCCGATCGCCGACCAGGCCAAGTAACCGGATCGTCCCGGTTCATCCTTTCACGCAGCCTGCACGCGTGCGCGTGCCGTACGCGTTCGCGCGGTGCGGGATACCATGCGACGTCCGGCGGATGCGCGACGCGCATGTCGCCGCAATCCCAACTTGAGTGGCGAGGCGTGCAATGGAATACGTGAAATTCGGGTCGACCGGGCTGGACGTGTCGAAGCTGGTGCTGGGTTGCATGACGTTCGGCGAGCCGCTGCGCGGCACGCACCCATGGACGCTGCCGGAAGCGGAAAGCCGGCCGATCATCCAGCGGGCGGTCGAAGCCGGCATCAACTTCTTCGACACCGCGAACATGTACTCGGACGGCACGTCGGAGGAGATCGTCGGCCGTGCGCTGCGCGATTTCACGAAGCGCGACGACGTCGTGATCGCGACCAAGGTGTTCTACCGGATGCGCCCGGGGCCGAACGGCGCCGGCCTGTCGCGCAAGGCGATCATGACGGACATCGACCAGAGCCTGAAGCGGCTCGGCACCGACTACGTCGATCTTTACCAGATCCACCGCTGGGACTACGGCACGCCGATCGAGGAGACGCTCGAGGCGCTGCACGACGTCGTGAAGGCCGGCAAGGCACGCTATATCGGCGCATCGTCGATGTTCGCGTGGCAGTTCGCGAAGGCGCTGCACATGTCGAAACAGAACGGCTGGGCCCGCTTCGTCAGCATGCAGAACCACCTGAACCTGCTGTATCGGGAAGAGGAGCGCGAAATGCTGCCGCTGTGCGAGGACGAAGGCATCGCGGTGATTCCGTGGAGCCCGCTCGCACGCGGCCGGCTGACGCGCAGCTGGGACGAATCGTCGGAACGGCAGCGGAAGGACGACGTCGGCCAGCGGCTGTACGACGCGACGATCGAGGCGGACAAGGCGATCGTCGACGCCGTTGCGGCGATCGCCGCCGCGCGCAACGTGCCGCGGGCGCAGGTCGCGCTGGCGTGGGTGGCCCAGAAGCGCGGCGTGACCGCGCCGATCGTCGGCATCTCGAAGCCGCAGCAACTGGACGACGCACTCGGCGCGCTCGAGTTGAAGCTGACCGACGACGAAATCGCCACGCTCGAGCGCCCGTACGTGCCGCACGCGGTCGCCGGGTTCAACTGACCGAGCGGCCCCGCTGGCGCCGCCGCGCACCGCGTTCAGCGCGCGGCGGCGAGCATCGGGTAGGTGAACAGGCCGAAGTGGACGACGTTCAGCCCCGCATGCGCGATGGCGGCTGCGAGCAGGCCGCCGCGCCGCCACGCGAGGCCGTAGCCGGCGCCGGCCAGCGTGCCGAGCACGATCCATTGCCAGCCGCCGGCCGCGTGCGCGGCGCCGAACAGCACGGCGCCGGTCGCGAGCGCGGCCCACGGGCCCCACGAGAACGCGCGGAGCGCGCGCGTCAGCCCGCCTTGCACGTAGCCGCGGAACAGCGCTTCCTCGGCCAGCGTCACGAGCAACAGGTTGTTCACGAGCCACAGCCAGCCCGACGCCGGCCACTTGGGCGCCCAGCCGACCATGCCGAACGCGAGCGCGCCGGCCAGGCACGCGACGGCCGTCGCGACGGCCGCCATCGCGCCGGTGCGCAGCGCGCGCGGCAGGGCGACGTCGGGCGCGACCCACGGCAGTGCCCACAGCAGCCACAGGCCGACCAGCGGCTTGTCGAGATTCAGGTACATCGTGAACGGCACGGCGTCCGGCGTGAAGCGCGTCGGGCCGATCACGAGCGGATTGTGGAACCCGGGGATCAGGTGCAGGCTCAGCGCGATCGCCAGCGCGGCAAACACGGCGTGCGCGGCGATCCGCACCGCGCGCGGGCGTGCGGGCAGCACGCCCCACGCGGCCGCGGCCAGCAGCGCGAGCGGCGCCAGCGCGAGCGCCCCGAGCTTGCCGAACGCCAGCGCGACGGCATAGCCGAACGTCGCCAGGATGATGCTCAGGCCGTGCAGCGGACGATGCCAGGCGAATGCGGCGGCCGCGAACAGGGCGAGCCAGATCGTGGCACACGGAAGGAGCGAAAGGGACATGACGGGACAGGCTTGGGTCGGACGAGACGCCGCGCATCATACAGCAGCCGTCGCGACTGCCGCCGGCGCGCGACGAACGGGTGGAGCCGGCAGCGGGCCGGGCGTCAGCGGCCGGCGGTCTCGGTGACGCCGTTGCGGCCCGGGATGTCGACGCTGTTGCGCACGCGCATTCGCCGCCGGTACCAGAACGTCCACGCCAGCAGACAGCCGAACACGGTGTAGCCGACGATCGGCGACACGACGAGCACGCGCTCGACCGGCCAGGTCATCACCATCCAGCAGCGCAGCAGCATTTCCAGCGTCATGACGCCGCCCCACACGAACGTCATCCGCCGCAGCATCTGCCGCAGCCCCGGCTGCGCGGCCCAGACCGCTTCGAAATGTGCGGCGCCGCCGTCCATCTCGCGGGCCACGGTCGCGCGGGCGAGATAGAAGATCAACGGGCGTGTGCGGAACAGCGACAGCAGGAACACGACGCCGATCGTGCCCGACGCGAGCGATTCGCGCATCAGCAGCGTGCGCGGGCTGCCGCCGAGCGCCATCCCGATGATCGACAGCGCGATGCCGAGCAGCACGATGGCCGCCACCGCGTCGACGCGGCGCGAGCGGACGAATTCGACGATCGACCAGACGATCGGCGGGACTGCCGACGCGTACAGCGCGCCGGTTTCGCCGAAATGCGGTTGCGCGACCCGGTAGGCCACCCACGGCAGCACGAGGTTGACGAAGAGTTCGAGTATCAGTCCGGCTCGCGGTTTCACGGTGCGCCATTCCACGCAGGTTGGGGCGAACGCGCGACGGACGGGGTGGCCCGCGGTTGCCCCGAAAAGGGTTCGGTCCAGTATATCGAAGAATCGTGCGCGGCTGCGGCGCCGCAATCGCCGTCTGCCGCGTCCGGTTGCGTCACGCGTTGGCGACCGACGGCAGCGTGATCGTGACCGCGGTGCCTTGCAACACGGCGCTTTCCACCTGGATCGTGCCGCCATGCCGCTCGACGACGGCCTTGACGAACGCCATGCCGAGCCCGACGCCGCTGGTTTCCGGTTGTCCGGCGGTGCGAAAGCGCCGGTAACGCTCGAACAGCCGCGTCTGGTCCGCGCTGCTGATTCCGCATCCGCTGTCGCGGATCGTGCAGCGTACCGTCTTGCCGTCGGCGCCCGGCTCGACCCGGCATTCGACGCTCGTCAGCGACGCGCTGTACTTGATCGCGTTGTCCAGCAGGTTGATCAGCGCGCGCGACAGCAGGGCCGGGTCGCCCGGCACGACCGTATCGTCGCGTCGGGGCACGTCGTCGATCGACATGTGCTTGCGGTGCGCGAGCGGCCACACCGCGTCGCGGGCCTCGTTCATCAGGTCGGCGAGATTGACCGGCACGTGTTCGTATTCGCCGGCCTCGGCACGCGACAGCTGCGCGAAACCGTCGGCCATCGCCAGCGTGTGCCGCGCGATCCTGGCGATCCTCGCGAACTGCTGCTTCGTCCGTGCATCGCGCGCGTGGTCTTCCTGCGCGTCGATCAGGATGATCAGCGACGTCAGCGGCGCGCGCATGTCGTGCGAGAACAGCGTCAGCATGTCGTTGCGCTGGCGCTCGAGCATGTCGCGGCGGACATACGCGTGGCGCAACGTCTCCAGCGCATCGTGGATGCGGGCGATCTCGGGCCCGATGCCGCGCGGCATCGCGACGTGCGCCGTATCGCCGTCGCTGAGCGCGACGATCCGGCGGCCGAGCGCATCGAGCGGTTTCGACAGCAGCCGCTGCGTGCCGCGCGCGAGCGAGATCAGGATCGCGACGCTGAGCGCGGTCGCGAGCGCCGATATCGCGACCTTGATCCGGGCCGTGTCGCGGTCCGAAACGGCCTGACGCCGGGCGACGTCGATGACGCGGTCGCGCAGCAGTTCGCATGGCCGGAAATACGGGACGATCGTCCTCGAGAAGTCGGCGGCGCTCATCGCATAAGTGCCGGTCCGGCCGCTCGCGACGATCGTGTCGACGAGCGGGAGCAGGTGAGTGTCGAACGCCGCGTCGAGCTGCGCGTACTCGCGCGCGACGTCGGCATCGTCGAGCTGTGCGCCGATCGCGCCGTCGATCAGGGCGCGCAATTGCTCGATGCGCCCGCGCATCAGCATGATGTCCGCGAACTGCGCGCGATCGAGTGCCTGCCGTTTGAACATCGGCGCGATGAGCACGGAGCCCGTGCGGCCCGCGTATTCCCGGAGATCGCTCAGGAGCCGCGCCAGCAGGATCGCGCCAGACGTGCGCGGATCGCGCATCGCCGTGTCGGCCATCGCGCCGTCGATCAGCCGCGACACGGTGTCGACGACACGGAACAGGCGCGCCTGCGCGTGCTGGATATCGCGAACGGTGCGTGACGCGAGCGGTCGGGCGGCGAGCGCGTCGACTTCCGCGCGCGCATCGGCGAGCGTGATCCGGATGGCGTCGAGTGCGTGCAGCAGGTTGCCGCGCTCGCGGTCGTCGAGCGCGGCCGCCTGCCCGATGGCGGTGCGTAAGCGCGCGAGCGCCTGGTTGGAACGGTCGCGGGCGGCGAGCAGGTTGCGCAGTTTCGTCGTCTCGTCGTTCTGCGGGCGCACCAGCAGGTCGTTCGTCGGGCCGCGCTCGGCCGAGAGCAGGTTGGCGGCGACCATCGTGCCGTGGATGAATTCGAAGCTTTGCAGGTCGGCGTTTTCCTGCCGGTATTGCCGGAAACTTCCCCAGATGATCGTGCCGCACAGCACGGCCAGCAGCGTGGTGACGAGCGCGAAGCCGATATGGGTCTTCTGCTGGATCGTCAGCGTTCGAACGTTGTTTGCGTGATCCCGATGGAACGAGAGGGTCATGACACACCATGTTTGCAAGCTATCCCGGGTAGGCCGTATTGTCGGCCTGTCGGCGCCGTTGCACCGTGAGGTTCAACAGGGGCGCCGCCGTTTCGCGGCGGCACCGATCGCGGCCGGGAAGCCGCATCGCGCGTTGCACAGGATCGCCTTGCGCCACGGTCCTGTCGATACCGGGTGAAACATGGTTGATCGGGAGAAACCCTGATCGCATGTCAGGCAGGTGGCGCGTCGTGGTTGATTGTATGGATAACGAAGTTTATTCGAAACCGTGTCCGCGTCGGAAAACGAGATGCGGTTCGTTTCGGATGGTGGCAGCGGGAAATCGGGAGAGGGCGGTCGGATGCGTCGCCCGGGAATCGGGCGACGGTCGGCCATGAAGCGGTGAGGCGCGTGCTATCAGGAAACGGCGGGCTGCACGATGATCTTCACGTTCCGGTCCTTGTGGTTGACCAGTTCCTCGAACCCGCGCGCGACGATGTCGCCGAGCGCGATGCGCCCGGTGATGAGCGGCTGCACGTCGATGCGGCCGTCCGCGATGAAACGGATCACGTCCGCGAACTCGCCGTTGTAGGCGAGCGAGCCGATCACTTCCTTCTCGGTCGACACGATGTCGAAGAAGTTGAAAGGCGTCGGCTCCTCGAAGATGCCGACCATCACCGACTTGCCGGCCTTGCGGATCACGTCGATCGCGAGCTTCGCGGTGGCCGTGTGCCCGATGCACTCGAACGACACGTCGGCGCCGTAACCGCCCGTCAGCGCCTTGACTTCCGCGACCGCGTCCGACGTCTTCGGATCGATGACGACGCTCGCGCCGACTTCCAGCGCCTTCTGCTTGCGCGCGGCCGACATCTCCAGCGCGATCACGCGCCCGGCGCCCGCGGCCTTCGCGCACATGATCGTGCACAGGCCGATCGTGCCCGCGCCGACCACGACGACGGTCTGCCCGACGATGTTGCCGGCCTTCTTCACCGCATGCAGCCCGACCGCGAGCGGCTCGATCAGCGCGCCGGCCTCGGTCGGGAAGTTGTCGGGCAGCTTGTACAGCAGTTCGGCCGGCACGTTGACGAATTCGGCGAACGCGCCGTTGTTCATCAGCCCGGTGAACGCGAGGTTCTCGCAGATGTTGTACAGCCCGTGCCGGCAATACCAGCAGGTGCCGCAATGCTGGCACGCATCGGCCGTCACGCGGTCGCCGACCGCGAAGCCGGAGACGCCTTCGCCGAGTTCGGCGATCTCGCCGCTGAACTCGTGGCCGAGGATGCACTGGCCTTTCAGTCCCGTCAGCGGATGCGGCGCGTCGACCGGGATGAACACGGGGCCCGCGACGTATTCGTGCAGGTCGGAGCCGCAGATGCCGCACCAGTGCACGCGAATCGTGACCCAGCCGGCCGGCGGGCGCTGCGGAACGGGAACCTCTTCGACGCGGATGTCGTGGCGGCCGCGCCAGACGGCGGCTTTCATGCTGCGGGCGGTGATCGGTGCCGGTGTACTCACGTTGTTGTCTCCGTCAGGTTGTCGTCGGGCGCGTGGCATGGCTGCCGCGGCGCCCGTCGTGCGAATGCGCGCTCGACCGATATGCAGGAACGGGGCCAGCGTGGATCGGTGTCCGTTACGGTGTGCCGACAAGTGGGAAGGTGTGCGGTGCGGTATGTTTCCGTGCATTGACCGTGGATGATCCGACCGGAAGCGTGCGCGGAATTTGCTGCACCCGCGAAACGGAGGATTGCGTGAGACGCCGGGACATTCGTCTCAATGCAATGAGACGAATGGCGAGACGAACGGCGGCGCGTGGCGGGCGTCGATACGCGCTCAGGCGACGATTTCGTCCGCCGCGACCGACGCGAGCGGCGTGACGCCGGCGGCACGATGCCGCGGCTGACCGGTCGCGGCCGGTGTGCCGACCGATTGCCACGGTCGCCGAAACGCATCGTTGCGCAAGTTACCTCTTTACTTGAAGTTAACTTCAATTTGTATCATGTGCGCCAGTCCGACTGCGGGCGCGTGAGACATCCCGTTGCGCGCGCCCGCTTCAACGGAGGTGGAGATGACCGAATCGCCTGTCGCGGCCGATGCCGCCGCGCTGCCGTCGCGCGGTTACCGGGCCGCCGTCGCGAACGTCGTGCTGGCGAGCATCGTAGCGGCGCTGCACGTCGGCAAGGCGACGATCGCGTTACCGTCGTTGCAACACGAGTTCGGTGGCTCGCTTGCATCGCTGAGCGGGATCATGTCGGTGTTTCCGTTCGTCGGCGTGTTCGGCGGGATCGCGGCCGGGTTGCTGGTGCGGCGCTGGGGCGACCGGCGGTTGCTGACGACGGGCCTCGTTTTCCTCGGGGCGTCGAGCGTCGCAGGCGCGTGGGCGGGCAGCTTCGCGCTGCTGCTGGCCACGCGCTTCGCCGAAGGGCTCGGTTTCGTGATCGTGGTTGTTGCCGCGCCGGCCGTGCTGAATCGCGTGACGCCGCCCGAGCGGCGCAATCTCGCGTTCGGCCTGTGGAGCACGTTCATGCCGGCCGGCATGGCGCTGTCGATGCTCGTCGGGCCGCTGCTCGGCGGCTGGCGCAACGGCTGGCTCGCGGCCGCGGTCCTGACGTTCGTCGCGGCGGCCGCGGTACCCGTGACGACATCGGCCGGCACGCCGTCGCGTCAGGCGGCTGCGACACGCATCGGGCCCGCGCTGCGCGACGTGCTCGGGTCGCGCTCGACCACGCTCCTGGCGCTGGGCTTCGCGACCTACAACGTGCAGTTCTTCGCGGTGATGACGTTCCTGCCGGTGTTCCTGATGCAGCGCCTCGGCGTCACGGTCGGCGCGGCGGGGCTGATCAGTGCGGCGATCGTCGCCGCGTGCGTGATCGGCAACCTGACGGCCGGCTGGTTGCTGTCACGCGGTGCGCGGCCGGGAATCGTGATGGCCGCGACGTCGGTTGCGATCGGTGCGGCCGGCGCGGGGCTCTTCGGCGCGGCGACGCCCGCGCCGCTCGCGGTCGCGCTGGGCTTCGCGTTCTCGGCCCTGGCCGGGATGCTGCCCGCGACGATTCTCGCCTGTGCGCCGGGTTCCGCGCCTTCGCCGTCGCTGGCGCCGCTCAGTATCGGCTGGGTCGTGCAGGGCAACTATCTTGGCCAGGTGATCGGGCCGCTGGCGATCGGCGCGATCGTCGGTGCGTTCGGCTGGCCTGGCGGCATCGGGCTGATGCTCGCGGCCGCCGCGGCCGGTGCGGCGATCGGCGTGGCGTTGCTGCGCGAACCGCTGGGCCGGCGCTGAGTGCGCCGGTGCCGTTCAACCTGCACGGAAATTCGTCAAGCATGCTCAACACCCTGGAAAGCCCGACCTGCGAAGAAGACGTGTCGTGCGACGCGTCTGCATATGGCGAGCACGAAGCGAGGCCGCCGCGCGATGGCGTCGTCGCCCAACCGTTCGTGACGATCGGCCGTGCGTCGGGGCCGGAGCACGCGGCGGCGGTTTCGCCGTTGCGTCCGCAACTGTTCGTCACGGTGCTGGAGGCCGGTGACGACGGCCTGCTGATTCGATGGGTCGAGAGCGGCCGTTGCCATTACGGCGAACAACGCTGGCGTTTGCGCGTCGCGCTGCAGCCGGGCCGCTGCGCGATCTCGGGGCAGCCGATCGCGCCGGGCGAGCCCGTGTTCCGGCCGGTGCGGCGGCCCGTGCCGGCCAATGGCGACGAGATGATCTGCCCGGCGTCGGTGCCGGGCACGGCCGCCGCGACGCGCGACGTGGCCGCGGGGCACGACGACGCGCACGACTCGGCCGACGTGCTCGACTGAGCGGAACGCCGGCCGGCCGCGAATCCGCGTTACTTCTTCAGATCGTGCCGGTACTGGATGAACCCCGCATTGTTCGCGAGCTTGTCGTACAGTGCGCGCGCGGTCGTGTTGGTTTCGTGCGTGAGCCAGTACACGCGGCTCGCGCCGGCTTCGCGGGCGCGTGCGTAGACGGCCTCGATCAGCGCGCCGCCCGCGCCTTGCCCGCGCGCGTCGGGGGCCGTGTACAGGTCCTGCAGATAGCAGTATGGCCCTTCGGTCCAGCACGAACGGTGGTAGATCGAATGCACGATCCCGACCAGCTTGCCCGACGCGTCGAAGGCGCCCAGCACGAACATCGGTTCGGCGGGATCCATCAGGCGTGCCCACGTCGTGGCGAATACCGCATCGCTCAGCGCGGTGTCGTAGAACTTCTGATAGCCCTGCCACAGCGGGCGCCACGCGGCTTCGTCGGCGGCGACGAGCGGGCGTACCGTGACGTGCGTGGCGTCGTTCGCACGGCTGGCCGCGTCGCGCGCGTCGGCCTGCGCGTGGCGGATCGCGGTGAGCGAGCGGCGCTGGTTGCCCTGCGCGTCGAAGTTGTCCGGCGCGAGCCACGCTTCGAACGCGGCGCGCACGTCCGGCCATTCGCCGTCGACGATCGAGAACCAGGCGGTGTCGCGATTGCGGCCCTTGTAGACGATCGCCTGCCGGAACGTGCCTTCGTAACGGAAGCCGAGCCGCGCGGCCGCCTTGCGCGACGGTTCGTTGAGGTCGTCGCACTTCCATTCGTAGCGCCGGTAGCCGAGCGTGTCGAACGCGTACTTCATCAGCAGGAACTGCGCTTCGGTCGAGACCGGCGTGCGCTTGAGCAGCGGCGAGAACGTGACGGAGCCGACTTCGATCACGCCGTTGGCCGGATCGATGCGCATCAGCGCGAGCGTGCCGACCGCGCGGCCCGTGGCGCGATCGATCACCGTGTAGTGCAGCGGATCGGCGCTCGCCTGCGCGCCGCGTGCGTAGTCGCGGTAGCTTGCCTCGTCGGTGTACGGGCCGTGCGCGAGATAGGTCCAGTCGCTGCCGTCGGGCGCTTGTGCGTAGGCGGCGTACAGGTCGGCCGCATGGCGCTCGGCGTCGAGCGGTTCGAGCCGGCAGTAGCGGCCTTCGAGCGCGATGCGCTCCGGGTGCGGGCGCGCGGACCAGTCGGGGACGGGGTGGCCGATGGATTGCTGGAAGGCGTTGGTGAGCGTGGACAAGGTCGATCTCGCTTCGGTTGGCGGCCGGCGACATGCCGGCATGCAGACGATCGTAGTCCCGGCGAGGTACCATGAGAAGCGCCAGGGATCGGCAAATTTATGGTGCCACGATCTGGCGGCCGCCGGCTTCGCGCCACTCGCCGCGCGCCACGTTCCGACATTTTCACGCTGCGATGTTCCGATGACGACTGCCTTTCCTTCCGGCGACGCGCCGTTGCTGCCGCTCGACGCACCGCTGGCGCGCGCACCGGGCGCGCCTTCGCTGCAGCGCCAGTTGCTGCGCCGCGTGCGCGACGCGATTCTCGGCGGAGCGATGCCGGCCGGCACGCGGCTGCCTGGCACGCGCGCGCTGGCGGAGACGCTCGGCGTGTCGCGCAACACGACGGCCGCCGTCTACGAGCAGCTCGTCGCCGAGGGGTTCCTGCAGTCCGACCGTCGCGGCACACGCGTGGTCGGGCTGTCGCGGCCGGCGCCGCCGCGCCGGCGAGCGGCGCCGCCGGCCGTCGCCCAGCGGCTCGGCCGGATTCGTCCGAGCCTCGTCGGCGCCGGCGAGTCGGAGGGGTTCCGGCCGGGCGTGCCCGCGCTGTCGCATTTCCCGGTGGACGCGTGGCGGCACGCGATCGACCGCGCATTGCGCCGTGCCGGCCGCGACCTGCTGGCGTACGGCGACCCGCTCGGCGAGCGCGCGTTGCGCGAATCGATCGCGCGCCATCTGGCCGTGACGCGCGGCGTGCGCTGCGATCCCGAGCAGATCGTGATCACGGAAGGCGCGCAGGGCGCGATCGCGCTGTGCGCGCAGCTGCTGACCAACCCGGGCGATACGGTGTGGGTCGAGGAGCCCGGCTATCGCGGCGCGCGTACGGCGATGCAGGCGGCCGATCTCGAGGTCGTGCCGATGCCGGTCGACGCGGAGGGACTGCGCGCGGAAGCGAACGACTGGCGCGAACGGACGCCGCGCCTCGTCTACACGACGCCGTCGAACCAGTTCCCGACCGGCGCCGTGCTGTCGATTTCGCGCCGGCTCGCGCTGATCGATGCGGCGCGCCGGCATCGCGCGTGGATCATCGAGGACGACTACGACAGCGAATTCCGTCACACCGGCGAGCCGATCGGCGCGATGCACGGGCTTGCTCCCGATTCGCCCGTCGTTTATCTCGGTTCGTTCAGCAAGACGATGTTTCCGGCGTTGCGGATCGGTTTTCTCGTGCTGCCCGAGGCGCTGTTGGCCGCCGTGCGACCGGCGCTGCCGGAGATGCTGCGCGGCGGGACGCGTCACGTGCAGCTCGCGCTGGCCGATTTCATCGAGACCGGCGAGTACGGCCGGCATCTCGGGCGGATGCGCCGGCTGTATCGCGACCGGCGGCGTTTGTTGCTCGCCGCGCTCGACAGCAGCCTCGGCGTGCCGCACCAGGTGGAGGGCGGGCCGTGCGGGCTGCATCTCGCGTTGCGGATGCCGGCGCGCTATCGCGACCGCGCGATCGTCGACGCGGCCCGCGCGCACGGCATCGGGCCGTTTCCGCTGTCGGGCTTTTCGATCGACGCGGGGCGGGCGGGCAACGGGCTCGTGCTCGGGTTCGGCAATACGTCGGCCGATGCGTTCGAGCCGATGTTGAGGATGCTGTCGGCGCTCGCGGAGCGGGTGGCCGGGAGTTGATTCGTTGCCGGACTTGTGCGGATTGACGAACCGCGCACTTTGTCCGGAACGAACGCCATCGCGGCTCCGCGCCCGCCGCCCCATCCGGCATACGGGTTTCGATTCATCTGTTCGAACAGGCCGCGTGGACTATAAATGGATGCGTGTACCGGTGCTTGTCGGGCGCCTGCGCGTTTCGCGCAGGCCGGCGCCGCGACTGCCGGGGGAGGTGCACCGTGGTTTGCCAGACGCTTGCTCGCGCCGTGCTTCGCACCGCGTTGATCGGGGGCGTGCTTGCCGTTTTCTCGCCGCCGCCCGCTGCCGTTGCCGCCCCCCTCGCACCGCCCGCCGCGCCACGCGCGATGAAGCAGCGGGCGCCCGCCGCGCCTTACGCGATGCCGGTCGATTTTCCGGCGATCGTCGACCGCTACGGTCCGGCTGTCGTGACCATCATGGCTGCCGCGCCCGACCAGCAAACGGGCGGTCCGTCCTTCGCGATGCTCGATCCCGACGATCCGCTCGCCGCATTTTTCCGGCACGACGCGCCGCCGCCCGCGCAGGGAGCGCAGGCGCCGCAGACGCCGGCACCCGATACGGCGCCGCGTGCGGTGTCGGGTAGCGGCTCGGGCTTCATCGTCAGCGCCGACGGCCTGATCCTCACGTCGGCCCACGTGGTCGACGAGGCGACCGACGTGACGGTGCGGCTGACCGACCGCCGCGAATTCAAGGCGACCGTGCTGGCCGTCGATCCGCAAAGCGATGTCGCGTTGCTGCGCGTCAGCGCGACGAAACTGCCGTTCGTGCGCACCGGCGATGCGTCGAAGGTCCGCGCGGGTGAGCCGGTGATGACGATCGGCGCGCCGGACGGGTCGGGCAACACGGTCACGGCCGGCATCGTCAGCGCGACGTCGCACCGCTTGCCGGACGGCAGCACGTTCCCGTTCTTCGAAACCGACATCTCGCCGAATCCCGACAACTCGGGCGGCCCCGTGTTCAATCGCGCGGGCGACGTGATCGGCATCGCGGTGCAGGTCTACACCGGCAACGATCGCTACGCGAGCATGACGTTCGCGATTCCGATCGCATTCGCGGCAAAGGTGCGCGCGCAGTGGCAGGCGCAACAGCAGACACAGATGCAGGCGCAACAGGCTCAGGCGTCCGCCCCCGGGGCGTCGCCCGGCAACGCGTTCGGCGTCGACGTGCAGGACGTCGGCGTCGGGCTGGCCGCGGCATTCGGGCTGCCGCGCCCGGCGGGCGCGCTCGTCAACGGCGTCGCGCCGGGCTCGCCGGCCGCCGCGGCCGGTCTGAAGCCCGGCGACGTGATCGTGAAGTTCGGCGACAAGGCGATTGGCCGTTCGGCCGAACTGAACGACCTGGCCGCCGCGCTGCCGCCCGGCGAGAAGGCGCCGCTGCGCGTGATCCGCAACCGCGCGCCGGTGATGCTGACGATCACGGGCGCCGATGACGCGGCCGGGAACGCACCGGCCGCGACGGCGGGCATGGCCGCGCCGAAGGCTGCGGCACGATCGGGCCCGGGGGCGGGCGACCGGGGCGACCGGCTGGGACTGACGATGCACGCGCTGAGCGACGACGAGCGCCGTTCGACGGGGCTCGCGGTCGGGATGATGGTGGACGCGGTGCACGGGCCGGCCGCGAGCGCGGGCATCCAGCCGGGCGACGTCGTCCTGGAACTCAACGACACGCTGCTCGAGACGCCGGACGACGTGCAGTCGCTCGAAGCGAGCGGCGGTAACGTGATCGCCGTGCTGATCCAGCGCAACAACGCGCGGAAGTTCGTGTCGGTGCGCGCGCGTTAGGGCGTTGACGCGGCCGGCGTCGTCCGCCTAACATCGTTCGATATCGCGGGCGGTCTGCCCGGCATTCAGGAGCCATTCGGCATGAAAACGGCTTGCTTCATCGTCGTAGTCCACAGGCGCAGGGTCCGGTAGCGGCACCGCGCCGGCACCCATGCGCCCCCGACTCGTTCGGGGGCTTTTTTTTGCTTTGCGCACGGCCGTCGGGCACGTGCATGGAGGGCATCCGCTTGTCATCGAACCCGCCGATCGATTCCGCCCCGGCGTCGCCGCGACAGGCGACGCTGATCCTGCTCTGCGCGCTCTCGGTGCTGCCGCTGAGCCTGTTCCTGCCGTCGTTGCCGGCGATCGCGCGCGACCTGCGCACCGACTATGCGCTCGTCGCGCTGTCGCTCGGCGGTTACGCGGCGGTGGCCGCGTCGCTCGAGTTCGTGATGGGACCGCTGTCGGACCGGTTCGGGCGGCGGCCGGTCGTGCTGACGAGCGTCGGCATATTCGCGCTCGGTTCGCTCGGCTGCGCGATGGCGGCCGATGTCCGCGTGTTTCTCGCGTGCCGGGTGATGCAGGCGGCGATCACGTCGGTCTACCCGGTGTCGATGGCGACGATCCGCGATACCGGCGGCGGCGCGCGCGCGGCGAGCCGGATCGGCTATGCGGCGATGGCGGCCGCGTTCGCGCCGATGCTCGGCCCGACGCTCGGCGGCGCGCTCGACCAGGCGGCCGGCTGGCGGGCGAGCTTCTGGCTGCTCGGCGCGGCCGGCATCGCGCTGTTCGGCTGGTGCGCGTTCGATCTCGTCGAAACCCATACGCAGCGTTCATCGAGCTTCCGGCAGCAGCTTCGTGCCTATCCGGCGCTGCTGCGCGCGCGCCGTTTCTGGGCCTATGCGCTTTGCATGGCGTTCTCGACGGGCGCGTTCTACGCATTCCTGGCCGGCGCGCCGCTCGCCGCGAAAACGCTGTTCGGCATCCCGCCGGCGGAGATCGGCTTCTGCATGGGGACGATCACGGCCGGTTTCGTCGGCGGCAGCTTTCTGGCCGCGCGTGTCGCGCGCCGCTACGCACTGGCCACGACGATCCTGTGCGGACGCGTCGTCGCGTGTGCGGGGCCGCTGATCGCGCTTGCGCTCGTGTTCGGCGGCGCGACGCATGCGCTCGCGTGGTTCGGCCCGTGCGTGCTGGTCGGCATCGGCAACGGGCTGACGAATCCCGGCGCGCATGCCGGCGCGGTGTCGGTGCGCCCGGAGCTGGCGGGCACCGCGTCGGGGCTGGCCGGTGCGATGACGATCGCCGGCGGCGCCGCGTGGTCGTCGCTGACGGGCGCGGTGCTGACCGCCGGCAACGCGGGTTACGCGCCGCTCGCGATGATGCTGCTGTCGACGGCGATCGCGCTGGCGGCCGCGATCTGCGTGAGGATATTCGATGCGCGGGACGCCGCACGCTGACCGCGGGTGCGGCCCGGTACCGCGGCGCGGCCGATTGGCGGACAATCCGTCGAATACCGGGAGACGATGCACCTTCCGCGAGCCGTATTCGCCGACGCGCGAACGGTGCCTGGGCGAGGAAGCGATGAGCGATTTTTCAGATTTCCAGCGGGACATTGCCGATGCCGCGAGGGCGACCTTCAAGGCGCTGCGGGCGTTGCACCCCGACGAACATTTCTACGCGTTCGCGCTTTATACGGACAGCGGCGCGATGACGGTGGTGCCGGCCGCCAATTCGATCGAGGGGCTGCGCCGGATCCGCGCGCAACGGGCGATCGCGGACGACGATCCGGCGCCGTGGTGCACGTGGGGTTCCGCCGAATGGGCGTACGAGGCGGCGGAGGCCTCGCCGTTCAACGCGATCTGCGGCAGGCTGGCCGACGAAGTGCTGAGCCCGCGGTTCGTCCAGTCGCGATTCGCGGCATTCTCGCGGCAACTGCAGACCGACATGATCGAGGCATTGCGGCTGCTCGACCGCGAGGGCCTGTTCGGTACGGGCGAGGACAGGGCGGCCATCACGCTGTTCGTGTCGATCAGCGACGACGACGCGGCCGAGGCGCTGGAAAACGCGTCGGCGAAAGCGCTGAATCCGCCGGCCGTCGCCGACGCATTCCTGCGCCGTTACGGCTGACCGGCATCGGGATACCGCACGGCGGCCCGGACGGGCGGCCGCCGTGCGTGCCGCATTACGGCTTCGCGCCCACCACGAATTCGAACGTCGCGACGCCGTCGACGCCGCCCGTCACGCGGTCGCCCGGCTGCAGCGCGCCGACGCCGGCCGGCGTGCCGGTGAAGATCAGGTCGCCGGCCTTCAGCTCGACCGAACGCGACACGTAGGCGATGACGTCGGGCACGGCCCAGATCATGTCGGCCAGATCGCCTTGCTGGCGCGTGTCGCCGTTCACGGCGAGCCAGATGCGGCCCGTCGCCGGGTGGCCGGTGGCCGACGCCGCGCGCAGGGCGGTCACGGGGCCCGATGCGTCGAAACCCTTCGCCCAGTCCCACGGGCGGCTCAGCTTCTTCGCCTCGGCCTGCAGGTCGCGGCGCGTGAGGTCGACACCGACGCCGTAGCCCCAGACGTGCGACAGCGCGTCGGCCGGGTCGATCGACCGGCCGTCCTTGCCGATGGCGACCACCAGCTCGATTTCATGATGGAGGTCGTTCGTCAGCGGCGGATAGGCGACGGTGCCGCTGGCCGGGACGATCGCGTCGGCCGGCTTCGTGAAGAAGAACGGCGGTTCGCGGTCGGGATCGGCGCCCATTTCGCGGGCATGGTCGGCGTAGTTGCGGCCGACGCAGAATACGCGGCGCACCGGAAAGCGCGCGGACGACTGGTCGACTTCGACGGAAGGACGCTCGGCGGCGTCGATGACATAGGCGGACATCGGATGGCCTCGTTCGGTGGGAAGACGGATACCGGTGCCCGTGCGGCGCCCGGGTCGGCATGCGTGCAACGATACCCGACGCGCGGGCGGCCGGATGCGACGCAACTGCGTTTTACCGGGACAAAACTACGTGTCGGCGGCCGCCGGCGCATCGTCGCCGTCCGGGAGTGCGGCGTTCGCGTCGCGGTAGGCCTTCGGCGACACGCCGACGCGCGCCCGGAAGCGCCGCGCGAAATAGCCTTCGTCGCGGAAGCCGACCGAGCGCGCGATGTCCGCGATGCGCCGGCTCGTGTGGGCCAGCAGCGATTGCGCGAGCGCGATCCGGCGCTCGGTCACGAGATCGGTGAACGTGCTGCCGGTTTCCTTGCGGATCAGGTGCGCGAGATAGTTCGGCGACAGGAACGCGGCCTCGGCGGTCGCGGCGAGCGTCAGGTCCTCGCGGGTCAGGTTCGCGCGGACGTGCCGCAGCACGCGCGCGAGCGCGTCGCGCCGGCCCGCGCGCTGGGCGCCGCGCTGCGCGAGCTTGTCGAGCGCACCCGCATACTGCGTGCAGACGAGCCCGATCAGCTGCAGCAGATAGCCGCGCAGCAACGTGGTCGAGCCGAACGTGCGCACGCGATCGGTGTCGAGCATGCACAGCGCGAGGCGGCGTGCCTCGTCGAACGTGTCGCCGGTCAGGATGAAGTCGAGATGCTCCTGGAAGCGGAACGGCGTCAGCTCGGGGAAGCGGTGTGCGGGCACGTCCTCGAGATCGAGCGGATCGACGTCGGGATCGGCGCGCAGGAACGCCTGGCTGAAGTTGATCACGATGAAATGCGCGCCGTCCGGATGCGGGATCAGGTGCTCGCGGTGCGGCAGCACGAACGCGAGCGCGCCGCGCGGAAACGGCCGCGTGACGCCGCCGATCCGTTGCTCGGTGTCGCCGCCGAGGTTGAACTGGATCTGGAAATACGCGTGCCGGTGCGGCTCGGTGATCGCCTGCCGCGATGCCTGGTCGCGGATGTAGAAGTCGAGCCGGTCGCTGCGTTCGGGCATCCCGTACAGGCGCGGCGGGGCGGTGGAGGACATGAGGGATTCTGCTGTGGATGACGCGGTTGAGCCGCGATGGTACAGCGAATCGGACGCGGCCGGAACGTGCGGGCGCGTGGCGGCGCGGCGATCAGGCGTCCGGATGGAAGCCGAGATAGCGGGCGTGCGGCTCCGTGCCGCGGGCGGCGAGCATGCTCGTTGCACCGACCGACACGAGCGTTTCCACCGTGGGCGCGCGGTTCGACACCAGCGTCCATTCGATTGCGGCGCCGGTTTCGGCCGGCAACGGGGTGCGCAGGTCGGTCAGCGCGGCGAGCAACGCGGCGGCCGGCGGCGCATGAACCATGAAGCCTTCGTTGGCGACGGCCGCGGTGTCGATGCCCAGCGCCGCGCACAGCCGCGCGCGCAACGGCGTCTCGGCTTCGCTCGCCGCGCGCGAGCGTGCGATGGTCTCGTGCGTTGCCGCGTCCACGAGCATGCCGCCGCGGACCAGCGGCGCGCGCTGCCAGGCGTCGGGCGGGCATTGCTTGCCGCCGGGCATCAGCGGCACGAACGGATTGACTTCGGCCGGATAGATCCGGCACACGAGCGGGCGTTCGTCGTAGATTCCGCAGCGCAGGTCGTCGCGCAGGTTCGGGCACGGGCCGGCATGCGACGCGGTGAGCACGGCCGTGATGCGCACGGGCAGCGAACCGCTCGTCGCGGGCGTCGAACGCGCGCGCTTGTAGGCAGCGAACGCGTCGCCGGGCTCGGGTTCGACGGGCCACGGCATCGCGTCGCACAGCAGTTCCACGTGGCCGCCGCGTTGCAGCCATGCGATCGCCTCGTCGAGCGTCAGCGGAATGCGCAGGTCGCGGCAGCATGCGCCGCATCCGGTGCAGGCAAAGTCGAGGTCGGTCGAGGTGGTATTCATGAGGGGATGGCGGGGACATCGGGCGGGACGCGAGGCATGGCGAGGCCGCCGGTGATTGCGTTCATCGGCCGAGCAGCGGTGCCACGCGGCGGCGGAGTTCGGGCACGACTTCGGCGTCGAACCACGGGTGGTGCTTGAACCACGCCTGGTTGCGCGGCGACGGATGCGGCAGCGGCACCACGCCGGGGCCGTAGTCGCGCCACGCGTGCACGGTGTCGGTCAGCGTCGCCTGGCGCGTGTCGCGCAGGAAATGCCCCTGCGCGTACTGGCCGACCAGCAGCGTCAGGCGGATCGACGGCAGTTCGGCCAGCAGCCGGTCGAGCCACAGCGGCGCGCACTCCGGGCGCGGCGGGTTGTCGCCGCTCGCGCCGCGGCCCGGATAGCAGAAACCCATCGGCACGATCGCGAAGCGTGCTTCGTCGTAGAAGGTGTCGGCGTCGACGTCGAGCCAGCCGCGCAGCCGCTTGCCGCTCGCGTCGTCCCACGGGATGCCGCTCGCGTGGACGCGTGCGCCCGGCGCCTGCCCGACGATCAGGATGCGTGCGTCGCGATGGGCGCGCACGACGGGGCGCGGGCCGAGCGGCAGGTCGGCTTCGCAGGCACGGCACGCGCGGATTTCGGTGAGCAGCACGTCGAGCGGCGCGCGCGTACGTTTCGGCATCGATTCGGATCGGGGACGGAGTGGTCATGCGGTGTCGCCCGGGCGGTGCCTGCCGGCCGCCGCCGGGTGGCCCGGAGCGGTGTGGCGCGGCCCGGGAGCGCGCCTTCGGCTTCAGGCGCGCGCATTACGCGCGCGACGGGCCCGATGCGCCGCCTTCGGTGACCGCAGCATCATACAACGCGGTCTGCGCGATTGCCGCGGCGATCGCCGCATCGTCGTGCGGGCCGTCGAGCATCCCCCAGCGCCGGTATTGGGACAGGAACCAGCGGCCTTCGAGCGGATCGGGCCGGTTCACGGTACCGCCGTCGTGGAAGCGGATCGGCAGTGGCGGCGTGGCGAACGGCCCGGCGCCGTAGTCGCCGAGCAGGCGCGGCGCGATCAAGCGGGCCGGCACGCCGAGCGCGTCGGGCGACGCGAGCCAGTCGGCGGCCTCGCGGCGATGCGCGGCGCTGTCGAGCCACGCACACGCATCGACGAGCGTGCGGATCAGCGCTCGCGCGGTGGCCGGATACAGCGCGACGAAGTCGCGCCGTGCCGCCAGCACCTTTTCCGGATGATCGGGCCAGATCTCGCTCGTGACCGCGACGGTGCGGCCCGCGCCGCATGCGTCGGCCACCGCGTGCCATGGCTCGCCGGCACAGAAGCCGTCGAGCTCGCCGCCGGCGAGCGCGGCGACCATCTCGGGCGGCGGGATCACGACGCTGCGCACGTCGCGCAGCGGATCGACGCCGTGCGACGCGAGCCAGTGGTTCAGCCACATCGCGTGCGTGCCGGTCGGGAACGTCTGCGCGAGCAGCGGCTTGCGGCCGAGCGTCGCGAACGTGTCGCGCAGGCTGCCGGTGTCGCGGAACGCGTCGGCGAGGCCGCGCGACAACGTGATCGCCTGGCCGTTGCGGTTCAGCACCATCAGCGCGGCCATGTCGGCCTGCGGGCCGCCGATGCCGAGCTGCAGCCCGGTGACGAGGCCGTACAGCGCATGCGCGGCGTCGAGTTCGCCGCTCAGCAGCTTGTCGCGCACGGCGGCCCAGGACGGCTGGCGGCTCGGCTCGAGCGTGAGGCCGTGCCGCGCGCCGAGGTTCAGGCGCTGCGCGACGATCAGCGGGGCCGCGTCGCTCAGCGCGACGAACCCGAGGCGAAGATGGGCGCGTTCCGGCGCGGCGGGAGGTGAGGTATCCATGGCACTCATGACTGGGGTGAGGCGTCGAGCAGTTGGCGCGCGACGTCGACGATGCGCAGGCCCTGATCCATCGCGCGCTTGCGCAGCGCCGCGTACGCATCGTGCTCGGACAGCTTGCGCTGGTCCATCAGCGCGCGTTTCGCGCGGTCGATCAGCTTGCGTTCGGCGAGTTCGCGCTCGACGTCGGCCAGCCGGCGGCGCAGCGCATCGTCGTGCGAGAAGCGCGCGAGCGCGACTTCGAGAATCGGGGCGAGCCGCTCGGCCGACAAGCCTTCGACGAGATACGCGCTGACGCCCGCGCCGACCGCCGCGCGGATCAGTTCCTGGTCGGCGTCGTGGCTGAACATCAGCACGGGGCGCGGCGCGGTCGTGTGCATCACGGCGAGCTGTTCGAGCGTGTCGCGCGACGGCGAATCGGTGTCGATGATCACGACGTCGGGGCGCTGCTCCTCGACGGCTGCCGGCAGGCGCGCGGGTGTCGCGACGTCGTTCAGCATCTCGTAGCCGAGGCGCGCGAGCGCGTCGCCGAGCTCGCCGATCGGCTTGTCGGTGTCGGTAACGAGCAGCACGCGCAGGCGGGGGGGCTGGGCAGGCGAACTCATGAGGCAGGCGACGGGAGCGGTGAAGCCGCGGGGCCGCGCGCGAACGACGCATGCAGGCCGCGCGCGTGGCCGTTGGCGGCGGGAACGGAGAGCGGCCGAAGCCGTGCGAAGCCGCGCATGTCAGGCGGCCCGCGAAAACACCGTGCCGACCGCGGCATCCGCATCCTGCGCGGCGGCTTCGCCGATCGCGCCGCCGACGAGGATCACGGCCGGGCTGCCGAGCCGCGCGGCGTCGATGCCGTGCGCAAGCGTGCCGAGCGTGCCGGTCCAGCGGCGTTCGTCGGGCGTGCCGGCCCATTGCACGGCCGCTGCCGGCGTCGACGCCGGCAGCGCGGCGAGCAGGCCCGACGCGATGCGGTCGATGCGGCTCATCCCCATGTAGATCGCGAGCGTCGTGCCGGTCGCCGCGAGCCGCGCCCAGTCGGGTTCGCCGTGATCCTGGCGGTGTGCGGTGACGAACGTGACGCCCTGGCAGTGCGCGCGGTGCGTGAGCGAGACGCCGAGGCTCGCGGCGGCCGCGAATCCCGACGAGATGCCGCTGACGATCTCGACCGGAATCGCGGCGGCGCGCAGTGTCGCGAGTTCTTCGCCGGCGCGGCCGAACAGCAGCGCGTCGCCGCCTTTCACGCGCACCACGTGCGCGCCGCGCAGCGCATAGCGGCGCATCAGCTTCTCGATGAATGCCTGCGGCGTGGAGCGGCAGCCGCCGCGCTTGCCGACGCGGATCACGCGCGCCCGCGGCGCGAGTTCGGCGATGCCGGGCGCGACCAGGTCGTCGAGCAGCAGCACGTCGGCGGCGGCGAGTGCCTTTACGGCCTTCAACGTGAGGAGATCGGGATCGCCGGGGCCGGCGCCCAGCAGCGTGACTTTGCCAGTCGTCATGTCGTGTTCCATTGCCGCATGCGTGCGTGCGGCGGTCGATAACGGTCTGCGCGGTGGCGGCGGGCGATCGAAACGCACCGGCATCCGCCGTGCCGCGCACGGGAGGGACGCCGTTGTCCTGGGGGAGCCTGTCCCGAAGGGCGGGCAAGGGTTTGCGGGAACTGCCCACCGGCGCCGTTGCCGGTGTCGCGCACGAGATCGAGCAATATCCGGGCCAACCGGTGCACGGCCCGGCACGCACCGCGCGCGGGCAGCCGCCATGCCGTATCGCGTGCGTCGCGCGCCACGTGTGCGCACCGCGATGTCGCACGGCGACAGTGCTGCAGCGCACCACATCTGTGCCTCGCTGCCTCACCGCGCAGCGTCCGCCGCGCGTCGCCGGGCGCCGCATGCCGGCCGGCGAGCCTTGTACGGCGGGGCTGCGGGCCCGATTGGCGGCAACATGGCATGGCGTTTGCGTAAGCCGATTCGGGCGGATCAACGGCGATTCGTCCGCAGTACCGATTACCGACGCGCCCGGCAACGGGCTTCTTGGGCAACGGCGTCCTACGCATCGGGTCTCGACGAGACCGGGTGCGCAGGACGCCGTTTTTCGTTTGGCGGATGACATGACCGACAAAGCTACCCGTATCGATCTCTTCAGCTTCCGCACCGCGCCGATGCGCGCGTTCCACATGACGTGGATGGCGTTCTTCGTCTGTTTCTTCGCGTGGTTCGCGTGCGCGCCGCTGATGCCGCTCATTGCACGCGAATTTCACCTGACGGCGGCTCAGGTCGCCAACATCAACATCGCCGCAGTGGCTGCGACGATCGCCGTGCGGCTGCTCGTCGGCCCGTTGTGCGACCGCTTCGGCCCGCGCCGCGTGTATGTCGGCCTGCTGCTGCTCGGCGCGATTCCCGTGTTCGCGGTGTCGTTCACGCACGACTACCTGTCGTTCCTGATCTGCCGGCTCGGCATCGGTGCGATCGGCGCGGGCTTCGTGATCACGCAGTACCACACGTCGGTCATGTTCGCGCCGAACGTCGTCGGCACCGCGAACGCGACGACGGCGGGCTGGGGCAACGCCGGTGCCGGCGCGACGCAGGCGCTGATGCCGCTGCTCGTCGCCGCCGGCCTGATGCTCGGCCTCGGCGAGGATTCGTCGTGGCGCGTCGCGCTGGTCGTGCCGGGCGTCGCGATGCTCGTGATGGCCTGGGCGTACTGGCGTTTCACGCAGGACTGCCCGCAAGGCGACATCATCGCGCTGCGCAAGGAAGGCGTGACGGTCGACAGCGGCAAGAAGGGCGGCTGGGCGAGCTTTGTCGCCGCTTGCGCGAACTATCGCGTGTGGATGCTGTTCGTCACCTACGGTGCGTGCTTCGGCGTCGAGGTATTCATCCACAACATCGCCGCGCTGTACTACGTCAATCACTTCAGCCTGTCGCTGAAGGACGCCGGTTTCGCGGTCGGCCTGTTCGGGCTGCTCGCGCTGTTCGCCCGCGCGCTCGGCGGCTGGCTGTCCGACAAGATCGCCGCGCGCCGCAGCCTCGACGTGCGCGCGGCGCTGCTGTGCGCGCTGATCGTCGGCGAAGGGCTCGGGCTGATCTGGTTCTCGCATGCGCAAAGCGTCGGCGTCGCACTCGTCGCGATGCTGGCCTTCGGCCTGTTCACGCACATGGCCTGCGGCGCGACCTACGCGCTGGTGCCGTTCATCGACCGCAAGGCGCTCGGCGGCGTCGCGGGGATCGTCGGCGCGGGCGGCAACGTCGGCGCGGTGGCGGCGGCTTTCCTGCTGAAGGGCGTGGGTGACGTGCAGCAGACGCTGAGCCTGCTCGGCCTCGTCGTGACCGCGACCGCGCTGTGCGCGATGGCCGTGCGCTTCAGCGAAGAACACAAGGCACGCGAAGCCGAGCTGCGCGATCGCGCGCTGGCCGCCGCCAACGCCGCGAACTGATCGAGCGAAGGAACCTTCACCATGAAACTCATCGTCATCGGCCACGGCATGGTCGGCCACAAGTTCCTCGAATGCGTCGCGGCGCAAGCGGGCGCGGCGGGCGCGCTGCAGGTCACCGTGCTCGGCGAGGAGCCGCGCCCGGCCTACGATCGCGTGCACCTGTCCGAGTTCTTCGCGGGCAAGTCGGCGCACGACCTGTCGCTGGTCGAGCCGGGCTTCTTCGAGCGTCATCCGCAGTTCGACCTGCGGCTGAACGCGCAGGTCGCGTCGATCGACCGCGCCGCGCATACGGTCACGCTTGCGTCGGGCGAAACGCTTGCGTACGACAAGCTCGTGCTCGCCACGGGCTCGCGCCCGTTCGTGCCGCCGGTGCCGGGGCGCGATCGCGCAGGCTGCTTCGTGTACCGGACGATCGAGGATCTCGAGGCGATGCAGGCGTGCGGCGCGCACGCGAAGCGCGGCGTCGTGATCGGCGGCGGGCTGCTCGGCCTCGAATGCGCGAAGGCGCTTCGCGACATGGGGCTCGACACCCACGTCGTCGAATTCGCGCCGCGGCTGATGGCCGTGCAGGTCGACGACGGCGGCGGCCGGATGCTGCGCGCGAAGATCGAGGCGCTCGGCGTGACCGTGCATACGGGCAAGAACACGCTGGAAATCGTCGACGGCGAGGACGGCGCGCACCGGATGGCATTCGCCGACGGCACGCATCTCGACGCCGACATGATCGTGTTCTCGGCCGGCATCCGTGCGCGCGACGAACTGGCCCGTGCGTGCGGGCTCGACACCGGCCCGCGCGGCGGCATCGCGATCGACGACGCGTGCCGCACGAGCGACGCCGACATCTACGCGATCGGCGAATGCGCGGCCTGGAACGGCATGGTGTACGGCCTCGTCGCGCCCGGCTACGACATGGCGCGCGTGGTCGCGACGCAGCTTGGCGGCGAGGTCGGCGCGGGGGCCGCAGCCGCGTTCGCGGGCGCCGACATGAGCACGAAGCTGAAGCTGATGGGCGTCGACGTCGCGAGCATCGGCGACGCGCACGGCACGACGGCCGGCAGCCGCACCTACCAGTATGCGGACGAGCGCCGCCAGGTCTACAAGAAGCTCGTGGTATCCGACTGCGGCAAGTTCCTGCACGGCGCGGTGATGGTCGGCGACGCGGCCGAGTACGGCACGCTGCTGCAGATGATGCTGAACCGCATCGAGCTGCCCGAGTCGCCCGAATTCCTGATCCTGCCGTCGTCGGACGGCGCGGCGAAGCCGGCGATCGGCGTCGACGCGCTGCCCGCGGCCGCGCAGATCTGCTCGTGCAACAACGTGTCGAAGTCGCAGATCTGCGCGGCGGTCGCCGACGGCGCGACGAGCCTCGGCGCGCTGAAGACGTGCACGGGCGCCGGCACGTCGTGCGGCGGCTGCGTGCCGCTCGTCACGCAGATCATGAAGGCCGAGATGCGGAAGCAGGGCCTCGCGGTCGACAACCATCTGTGCGAGCACTTCCCGTATTCGCGCCAGGCGCTGTTCCACCTGATTCGCGTCGAGCGCATCACGACCTTCGACGACCTGCTCGCGAAGCACGGCCGCGGGCTTGGCTGCGACGTGTGCAAGCCGGCCGTGGCGGGCATTCTCGCATCGTGCTTCAACGAGTTCGTGCTCAAGAAGGCGCACGCGGGGCTGCAGGATTCGAACGACTATTACCTCGCGAACATCCAGCGCGACGGCACGTACTCGGTCGTGCCGCGCATGCCGGGCGGCGAAGTCACGCCGGAAGGGCTGATCGCGGTCGGTCAGGTCGCGAAGAAGTACGGCCTGTACACGAAGATCACCGGCGGCCAGCGCGTCGACCTGTTCGGCGCGCGCGTCGAGCAGTTGCCGTCGATCTGGGAGGAGCTGATCGCGGCCGGCTTCGAGTCGGGGCACGCGTACGGCAAGGCGCTGCGCACGGTGAAATCGTGCGTCGGGTCGACCTGGTGCCGCTACGGCGTCGGCGATTCGGTCGGTCTCGCGATCGACCTCGAGCATCGCTACAAGGGGTTGCGCGCGCCGCACAAGATCAAGTTCGGCGTATCCGGCTGCACGCGCGAATGCGCGGAAGCGCAGGGCAAGGACGTCGGCATCATCGCGACCGAAAAGGGCTGGAACCTGTACGTGTGCGGCAACGGCGGGATGAAACCGCGCCATGCGGAGCTGCTCGCGTCCGACCTCGACCGCGACACGCTGGTCCGCTACGTCGACCGCTTCCTGATGTTCTACGTGCGCACCGCCGACCGGCTGCAGCGCACCAGCGTGTGGCGCGACAACCTCGAAGGCGGTCTCGACTACCTGATCGACGTCGTCGTGCACGACAAGCTCGCGATCGCGGCCGAACTCGAAGCCGACATGCAGCACGTGGTCGACACCTACGAATGCGAATGGAAGCGGGCCGTCACCGATCCGGATACGCGCAAGCGTTTCCGCCACTTCGTGAACAGCGACGCGCCCGACACGACCATCGAATTCGTCGAGACGCGCGGCCAGATCCGGCCCGCGACACCCGGCGAGCGGGCGGGCGGCAAGCGCGTGCCGATTCCCGTCGTGGCCGACAGCGCGACCGAACCGGCAACCGCCTGACCGATATCCGCATCACTTCAAGGAGCCCGTCATGAACGATCGTCTTTCGCCATCCTGGACCCGCGTGTGCGCGCTCGACGACATCGTGCCGAACACCGGCGTGTGCGCGCTCGTCAACGGCGCGCAGGTCGCGGTATTCCACGTCGCGCATGCCGACGGCGGCGTGTTCGCGATCGACAACGTCGATCCGGTATCGCAGGCGGCCGTGATGTCGCGCGGGCTGATCGGCAGCCTCGGCGAGCGCATCGTGGTCGCGTCGCCGCTGTACAAGCAGCACTTCGACCTGCGCACCGGCGAATGCCTGGAGGCGCCCGAGCAGTCGGTGAATGCGTATCCGTCGCGGGTCGAGGACGGTTTCGTATGGATCGCGGCCTGACCGTCCCGGAGCGCGCATGACCGCCACCCCCGTCAAGAGCGTGTGCCCGTACTGCGGCGTCGGCTGCGGAATGGTGCTGCACGTCGAGGACGGCGAAGTCGTCAAGGTATCCGGCGACGCCGACCATCCGGCCAACTTCGGGCGGCTGTGCACGAAGGGATCGTCGGCGCACGTGGCGCTGCGCCGCTCGGGACGGCTCGACCGCGCGTTCGTGCGCCGCGCGCGCGAGGACGACCTCGTACCGCTGCCGGCGCGCGACGCGATCGCCGAAACCGCGCGCCGGCTGCGCGCGGTGCTCGATGCGCACGGCCCCGACGCGCTGTCGTTCTACGTGTCGGGGCAGATGTCGATCGAGGCGCAATACCTCGTCAACAAGCTCGCGAAGGGTTTCGTCGGCACCCACAACATCGAGTCGAACTCGCGTCTCTGCATGGCGAGCGCGAGCACCGGCTACAAGCAGTCGCTCGGCGCGGACGGCCCGCCCGGGTCGTACCAGGACTTCGATCGCGCGAACCTGTTTTTCGTGATCGGCGCGAACATGGCCGACTGCCACCCGATCCTGTTCCTGCGGATGATGGACCGCGTGAAGGCCGGCGCGAAGCTGATCGTGGTCGATCCGCGCCGCACCGGCACCGCCGACAAGGCCGACCTGTTCCTGCAGATCCGGCCTGGCACCGATCTCGCGCTCGCCAACGGGCTGCTGCATCTGCTGCATGCGAACGGCCGCACCGATGCCGCGTTCATCGACGCATACACGGAAGGCTGGGACGCGATGCCCGCGTTTCTCGCCGACTACACGCCCGAACGCGTGGCCGCGATCACCGGGCTCGCGGAAGCCGACCTGCGCACGGCCGCGCAATGGATCGGCGATGCGCAGGAATGGATGAGCTGCTGGACGATGGGGCTCAACCAGAGCACGCACGGCGTGTGGAACACCAACGCGATCTGCAACCTGCATCTGGCAACCGGCAGGATTTGCCGCGCCGGCAGCGGCCCGTTCTCGCTGACCGGTCAGCCGAACGCGATGGGCGGGCGCGAGATGGGCTACATGGGGCCGGGCTTGCCGGGCCAGCGCTCGGTGCTGTCCGACGACGACCGCCGCTTCGTCGAGCACCTGTGGCGCGTGCCCGCCGGCACGCTGCGCAAGGACGCCGGCAAGGGCACGGTCGACCTGTTCGAGCGAATGGCGGCCGGCGACATCAAGGCGTGCTGGATCGTTTGCACGAACCCGGTCGCGACCGTGCCGAACCGGCGGAACGTGATCGCCGGTCTGCAGGCCGCGGAGCTCGTGATCGCGCAGGACGCGTTCCTCGACACCGAGACCAACCGCTACGCGGACATCCTGCTGCCCGGCGCGCTGTGGGCCGAGGGCGACGGCGTGATGGTCAACTCCGAGCGCAACATGACGCTGATGCGCGCGGCGGTCGCGCCGCCCGGCGACGCGCTGCCCGACTGGCGCATCGTCGCGGAAGTCGCGCGTGCGATGGGCTTCGGCGAGGCCTTCGACTATGCGTCGGCGGCCGACGTGTTCGACGAGATCGTGCGCTTCTCGAATCCGGCGACCGGTTACGACCTGCGCGGCGCGAGCCATGCGGCGCTGCGCGACGGCCCGGTGCAATGGCCGGTCGCGCCGGGCACCGCGCGCGAGCGGCATCCGGTCCGCTACCTGAACGACGGCGTGAGCCAGACGCCGCGCACGGCCGCCGACGGCGGCGATGCGCCGCGCATCGCATTCCCGACACCGTCGGGCAAGGCGCGCTTCTTCGCGCGGCCGCACGTCGACCCGGCCGAACTGCCCGACGACACGTTCCCGATCGTGCTGAACACCGGGCGGCTGCAGCATCAGTGGCACACGATGACGAAGACGGGCAAGGTCGCGATGCTGAACAAGCTCAACCCGCGCCCGTTCGTCGAACTGCACCCGGACGATGCGCGCGCGCTCGGCATTGCGGCGAAGGACGGCGTCGAAATCCGTTCGGCGCGCGGCCGCGCGGTGCTGCCGGCCGTCGTGACCGAACGCGTGCGGCGCGGCAACTGCTTCGCGCCGATGCACTGGAACGACGTGTACGGCGACGACCTGTGCATCAACGCGGTGACGAACGACGCGATCGATCCGGAATCACAGCAACCCGAACTGAAATATTGCGCGGTCGCGCTGCGGCGCGTCGACACGGATGCGTTCGCGTCCGCCGATGACGACACGGCGCAACCCGATGCATGCGCCGACGACGCGGGGCCCGCGCCGGCGCCGGTGCAGGCTGCTGCTTCACAGGAATCCGACATGGCAGACATCGACACTTTCGCGGCCGCGCTCGGCGTCGCCGATCTCGCGCCGCCGCCGTTGACCGATACCGAACGGCTGTATGTGGCGGGCCTCGTCAGCGGGCTGAAGGCCAGCGCCGGCCGGCGCGAGGGCGGTGTGCCGGTGCTGCCGGCCGCCGCGCCGTTGACGCCGCCGGTGCGGCTCTGGCTCGACGGGATGCTCGCGGGCCTGTTCAGCCGCTCGCTGCCTGCGCATGCGCAGGGTGCCGCCACCGCCGCGCCGCCGGCCGAGACCACCGCATCCGGCGGCGTGCGGATCGTGCGCACGCGACCGAAGGTCGTGCTGCTGTGGGCGTCGCAGACCGGCAACATCGAATCGCTGACCGACGATTACGCGACGCGGTTGATGAACGCGGGTTTCGAGATCCGCAGCGCGTGCATGTCCGACTATCCGGTCGCGTCGCTTGCCGGTGCGCAATACGTGCTGCTGATGACGAGCACGTTCGGCGACGGCGACGCACCCGACAACGGCAGCGAGTTCTGGGACGCGCTGCGGGCCGGCAGCGCGGCACGGCTCGACGGCGTGCATTTCTCGGTACTCGCGTTCGGCGACCGCAACTACGACCAGTTCTGCGGCCACGGCCGCCGCCTCGACGCGCGGCTCGCGGAACTCGGCGCGGCGCGCCTGTGCGCGCGCGTCGATTGCGACGTCGAATTCCAGCACGATGCCGACCAGTGGCTCGAACGCGTCGTCGCGCGGATCAAGGAGGCCGACGCGGCGCTGCACGCGGTGCCGTCCGGCGGGATGAGCCCGCCGGGGCTGCTGCCGACGAAGGCGCAGCCGGCGCCGTCGAAGCTCGTCGCGAACGTGCGGCTCAATCGCCCGGGCGCCGCGAAGGACACGCGCTACGTGTCGCTGTCGACCGACGGCGCGAACCTCGAATACGAAACCGGCGATGCGCTCGGCGTGTGGCCGACCAACTGCCCGGAACTGGTCGACGAACTGCTGTCGGTGACCGCGCTGAAGGCCGATGCGCCGGTGTCGGTGGCGGGCGCCGGCGAGATCCGCCTCGGCGACGCGCTCGCGCGCCACTTCGACATCACGCGTCCGCATCCGGATACGCTCGCGTTCATCGCGTCGCGCAGCGCGAACGGTGCGCTGACGGCGCTGCTCGGCGACGATCGCAAGGGCGACCTGAAGCAATGGCTGTGGGGGCAGCAGCTCGCGGACGTGCTGCACGCGTTTCCGGTCGATCTGTCGGGCACGGAGCTGGTCGGCATGCTCAAGCGCATGCAGCCGCGCCTCTATTCGATCGCGTCGAGCCCGAGCGCGCACCGGGGCGAGATTCACCTGACCGTGTCGGCCGTGCGCTATCACAACGGCCGTCGCGCACGCAAAGGCGTCGCGTCGACGTTCCTCGCCGATCGCGCGGACGATGGACGCGTGCCGGTGTTCGTGCAGAAGTCCGCGCATTTCCGGCCGCCGGTGAACGGCGACGTGCCGATCGTGATGGTCGGCCCCGGCACCGGCGTCGCCCCGTTCCGCGGGTTCCTGCACGAGCGGCAGGCGCGCGGCGCGCGCGGGCGCAACTGGCTGTTCTTCGGCGAGCAGCACGCGCAGACCGACTTCTACTACGGCGACGAACTCGGTGCGATGCACGACAGCGGCTTCCTGACGCGGCTCGATCTCGCGTTCTCGCGCGACCAGGCCGACAAGATCTACGTGCAGGACCGGATGCGCGAGCAGGGCGCCGAGTTGTTCGCGTGGCTGGAGGAAGGCGCGCACTTCTACGTGTGCGGCGACGCCGCGCGGATGGCCAGGGACGTCGATGCGGCGCTGAAGGCCGTCGTTGCCGAGCACGGCGGGATGTCGGACGAAGCCGCGAACGACTATGTCGCGCGGCTCGCGAAGGCTCGGCGCTACATGCGCGACGTGTACTGACCGCGCGAGCGGCGGCGCGCCGTCCGGCGCCTGCCGCCCGGCTCGTCATTGCTGCCGTTCCCATGCGCGCGCCTGTTCGGCGCGTACGAATGCTTCCGACGATTCCGGCAGCAGGTTGCGGAACGCGCCGCCGTCGCTGTCGATCACGTCGACCATCTTCGCGATCATTTCCTCCGGGTCGTGCTGTTCGAGCGGGAACGTCAGCCGCTCGGGCGTCACGGTATGCACGGCGGGATCGCGCCAGCGCCGCGTCGTTTCCATCATCCGGTCGTTGAAGCCCGTGCGGTACGGGCCGGGGTTCACGACCGCGACGCGGATCCCGTGCGGTGCCAGTTCCGCCTGCATCGCCTCGGCCACCGCTTCGACCGCGTGCTTCGACGCGCAATACGCACCCGTGAACGGCCCCGTGATCAGGCCCGCGATCGACGACACGAACACGATCTTGCCGTGCCCGCGCGCGAGCATGCCGCGCGCGATCTGCTGCGTGAGTTCGAGCGGACCGAACACGTTCACGTCGAACAGCTCGCGGACGATCTCGACCGGCAGGTCGACGAGCGCACCGGCCTCGCCGACGCCCGCGTTGTTTACGAGCACGTCGATGTCGAGTTCCGCCGCGCGGGCGCGATCGTGCGCCGACGTGACGTCGAGCTTGATCGCGCGCAACGCGGCGCCGCGTTGCGCGGCGGCGGCCGTCAGTGCGTCGATTTCGGCGGTGACGCGAACGCCGGCCGTCACGTCGTGACCGCGCGCGGCGAGCCGTAAGGCGACCTCGCGGCCGAACCCGGTGCCTGCGCCGGTGATGAGGATGCGCTTCTGTGTCATGGGCTTACCCTGTGGTTGGGAGGTGGAGCGTTGCCGGAAAGCGGTCGCGGCCGTGTCGCGCGATCGCGGTGTCTTCATCGACGCTGCCGCCCGAGACGCCGATCGCGCCGACGCAGCGCCCGTTGCCGTCGATCAGCGGTTCGCCGCCGCCGAACGTGACGAGCCCGCCGTGACTGTGCTCGATGCCGTGCAGCGGACCGTCGCCCGACATCGCGCCGAGCGCATCGGTCGACGCACGGAAGCGGACTGCCGTCAGCGCCTTGCGCTGCGCGAGATCGATCGCGCCGAGGAAGCAATCGTCGGTGCGCACGAAGGCGAGCAGGTTTGCACCGGCATCGACGATGGCGATGGCGACGCCGTCGACCTGCAGCGACGCGGCGTGCGCGAGGGCCGCATCGATCGCGTGACGGGCGGCTGCGAGCGGCAGCGCGGCGGTAACGGGTGACATGCGAAGCTCCGGTGAGACGATAGCGTCAGTGTAGGCAGTTGCGGTATATGGGAGAATCCGTATTCCGCTCGAAAGAGTTTCAAGTTTTTCTAATGATGGGCAGACGCGATCCGATGGCCGGGCTGCACGTGTTCATGACCGTCGCGACGGCCGGCAACTTCACGCGGGCCGCCGCCGCGCTCGGCTTGACGCCGGCTGCCGTCAGTCTCGCGATCGGGCAGCTCGAGGGCGAGCTGAACGTGAAGCTGTTCAACCGCAGCACCCGCGGCGTCAGCCTGACGGAAGCCGGGCAGCGCTACTGGCGGCAGACGGAGCCCGCGTACCGGCAGGTCATGCAGGCGCGCGACGAGCTGAAGGAGGCGCGCAGCGAGCCGAGCGGCGTGTTGCGCGTGACCGCGCTGCCGCTGGCGCGCTCGCTCGTGATCGCGCCCGTACTCGCCACGTTTCGCGAGCGTTTTCCGAAAGTCCGGCTCGAGATCCGCTACGAGAACGAACTGGTCGACATCGCGAAGGACGGGTTCGATGCGGGAATCCGGCTGGCCGACCGGTTGCAGCCGGGCATGATCGGCGTGCGCATCGCGCCGGCGCTGACGTGTGCGTTGGTCGCGTCGCCCGGTTATCTGGCACGGCATGGCGTGCCGGCGTCGATTGCGGCGCTCGGGCGTCATGCGTGCATCCGGTTCCGTTTCTCGGAAAGCGGACGCCTGCACAAATGGCTGCTGCAAGACGGGCCGCGCGACGTCGACCTCGATCCGGACGGCGTGTTCGTGACGAACGATGCCGACGCGGTCATCGATGCGGCGCGCGCGGGTGTCGGCATTGCATTCGCGTTCATGCGCGAGCGCATCGAACAGGATCTGCTTGATGGCTCGCTCGTCGAGGTGCTGCCGGGCGTGTGCCGCACACTGCCGCCGATGTGGCTGTACTACGTGAATCGCAAGCACGTGCCGGCCAAGCTGCGCGCGCTCATCGACGTGTTGCGCGAGCGCGACGGCGCGGACGCGGCGTGATCGCCGCAGCGGCTGGCTGACTGCAGCGCTGGCCGAGGCGGCGCATGATGGCGGCTCCAGCCACGAAGCCACGGAGTCGCGTCATGACGGCAGCCCGGTATTTCCCGATTCGAACCCTTGTGATCGCCGCAGCGCTGGCCGGTGCCGCGACCGGTAGCGCGCCGGCCGTCGGCCAGACGTCGACCGTGCCGGCGGGCTCGGCCGCTGCGACGCCGGATAACGCGATACTCCTGACGGTTTTCCTGAAACACGACCAGGCGCGCCCGCTCGCCGAGCTGAATGCGCAACTCGCGAAGCAGGGGTTCTACAAGGCGTTTCCGCCGCCGGGCGTCGAAGTGGTGAGCTGGACCGTGACGATGGGGATCGGGCAGATCGTCGTGCTGCGGCTGCCGGCGTCGCGGCTGCGCGAGGTCAATCGCGTGCTCGAGGATACGGCGTGGGGCGCCTATCGGACGGAGTTCTATCCGACTTACGACTACAAGGCGATCGCGTTGGGGGAGCGTGAGCGGGGGAGGTGAAGCGTGATCCGGCGTGTCGTGGTCCCGCGATATCGTCCGGTATCGACCGTGTCGAAATTCAGCCGGGAAATGGCCGGAACAGAATTGAGGCGAGTGTCTTTCGATTTTGTCCTGGAGGGAGCCGGGGGATTATGTGTCTTCGTAAATGCATTGCGCATTGAGCGTGACGGAATAACGTGGAATGTTTTGGAGAGAGTCGCCATTTGGTGACATTCTTTAAAAAATAATAGAAATGGCTGCCTGCCGCCCGTCACGTTATCGTGAGTGGGGGCGTCTGTAGCTGACGCGATCATGCTGACAAGGGTGACACGGGACAAAAGTGGTCGTATTGTTGCGGGTTCGGCTTATCGGACCCCGTTTTCTGGTAAGATCCCGCGATTTGAAAAGTATTCACAATGAAGTCGGGGCTGGTGTAAATAAAAAAGAACGCCGATATCGCTTTCTGCCGATAAATTTGGCGCAAGGAACGGATTGACCAGTTTGGCGTCGATGTCAAACGGAAATGAATCACACATGATGCGAGAGACCAGAAAATTGCCGCTTGTCGTCGATCTCGACGGCACGCTGACGACGTCGGATACCTTGATGGAATCCGTGATACGCGTCGTCAAGCATCAACCTGCAAACCTGCTGAAATTGCCTTTCTGGCTCGTGGGCGGCCGCGCTGCATTCAAGGGCAAGGTCGCGGAACAGGTTGGTTTTCGGGCCGAGACGCTTCCCTACCGCGAGTCGCTTGTCGATTATCTGGCCCACGAGCGTAAAAGTGGTCGCAAGATCGTGCTGGCAACGGCGGCCCATCGTTCGATTGCCGAGCAGGTGGATGCTCATCTCGGTTTGTTCGACCTCGTCATTGCAACCCATGGCGATACGAACCTGAAAAGCGAGACGAAGCTTGCCGGCATTCGTCAACAAGTCGGCGACGATTTCGTCTACGCCGGAGACAGCAAGGCCGACATGCCGATCTGGGCGAATGCGAAGGGCGCCATTCTGGCGGGCGTCGCCCCCGGTATTGCCGCGGACGTCCGGAGCAACATTCCAGTCGAACGCGAGTTTCCGAACGAGCCTGTCGGGTTCCTGACCTGGTGCAAGGCGTTGCGAGTCCATCAATGGTTGAAGAACCTGCTGCTGTTCGTCCCGCTGTTGACGGCCTTTGCATTCTTTGACGTCGCCAAGGTTGCCACGCTCGTGCTCGCGTTTCTGTCGATGTCACTGGGGGCATCCGCAACGTACATTGCCAACGATCTGTGGGATCTGGACAACGACCGGCGCCATCCGCGCAAGCGCAATCGCGCGTTCGCGAACGGCACGTTGTCGATCGCCCAAGGTATCGGGGGTGCCGCGCTACTGCTCGTGATCGCGCTTGCATTGGCATTCGCGGTGTCGTCCGAGTTTGCGGGAATGTTCGTGCTGTATCTGATATTGACGACCGCATACAGCTGGAGCCTGAAATCCGTCGTGCTGCTCGATGTGGTGGCATTGTCGCTGCTGTATACGCACCGGATCGTCGCGGGAGCGGTTGCAGCTGAAATCCAGGTCAGCCGCTGGCTTCTCGCGTTTTCCGTGTTTGCCTTTCTCAGCCTGGCGCTCGTGAAGCGTTGCTCGGAACTGGTGTTCCTCCGCCAGAACGGAAAACCCGTATCGGCGGGCCGTGACTATCGTGTAAGTGATCTCGAAGTACTCTGGCCGTTCGGGATCGGCGCGTCGCTTGCCGCGGTGGTCGTGTTCGGCTTGTTTATCAATGCGCCTGAAACGGCCGCCCGTTACACGATTCCCCATCTGCTCTGGTTCGTTCAGATCGGCCTGATCTACTTGTTCGGCCGACTTTGGATCGCAACGGTGCGTGGCGCGATGCACGACGATCCAATCGTCCATATTCTCGAAAACCGGGGTAGTCTCGGCATGCTTTGCGTCATGGTGGCGCTCGTGCTGGCTGCTCACTTTCTGCCCGTGCTGTAAGTAGCGCGGATCCCTATGACGGAAATGAACCGAAACCGCGTGCGGGCATTCTGCCGCTTCGCCATCGTCTACGTGTTGCTCTTCGTGTGCGCCGGTAACATCACCAACAGCATGTTGTTGAAGTGGGGGTTCCGTGACGATCAGAAAGGCGATTTTGCAACGAGCTACAGTCTCGTGGGAATGATGAACGGCGATGCGCCGAAACCCTTTGTCTATCGTTCATCATTTCCGAAAGCCGCGAAATGGATGGTCGAACGCCTCGGGCAAGCCAGGCAGGACAAGCTGTTCAAATCGATCATCCGCCATGATTCGCTGCGCAACGCCTATTTCACGAACGTGCCGGACAAGTATTGGACACCGGTCGTGGCGCTTGTCTATCACCTGACCTACATTGCGATCGTGCTGTCGACGCTGCTGGCGCTGTGGATGGTGTACAGGCTGGCCCGGCTGCATGGGTTGAGCTTCGGGCATTCCGTCGGATTTCTGGCGGCGTTCAGTTTCGTTTACCCGCTCACATTTCAGCAGGGCGGCTACTACTACGATTTCTTCGAACTCCTGGGTGTGCTGGCGGCGTGCTACTTCGTATTGACGAAGCGCCTGCTGGCTTGCACGCTGACGATTGCCGTTTTCTCGCTGAACAAGGAGACGTTCTTCCTGGTTCCGCTCGCATTTTTCTTCCTGCATGAACGCGACGTCGCGTTGTCGAGGCGCGTTGCATGGCTGGTTGTGCAATTGGGCATTTGCGCGGTGACCCGGCATTTAGTCATGAGCGGTTATGGCGGGAACGCGGGCGGCTTCGTTGAATATCATATATGGGACAACCTTAAGTTCTGGCTGAATCCGGTGTCCTATTTGTCGTTCTATAACCTCGTCGGCAAGGGAATTTTTACGCCGAGCCTGGAAAACCCGTTGATGCTCGTGCCGCTTGCGGTGTTCTTCCGGGCGGCTTGGCGAGCGACGCCCGCACGTTATCGAGCTTACTTCCTTGCGGCGTTCCTTCCGGTGCTGCTGCTGTTCTGCTTTTTCGGTTATCGGGACGAGGCGCGAAACTTCTCGGTCGTCTTTCCTGCGATCGTGTTGATCGCTCTCCATGGCGCGAATCGGTTCAATGCGATCTTTGGCGGGGGCGCCGGCGAGCCGGACGGCGTTCGTGTCCGGTCCGGTCGTCGGCCCGACGTTGCCACGGTGACGGAGGTCGCGAGATGAATTGGCTGATTGTGATCGCGAGTGGTGCTTTCGGCGGGCTGGCCAGCCTGCTGCTCAGAGTGGCGGCGCTCAAGGGGATTGCGCTTGGCGAGTCGAGCGTATTGCCGTGGATGGTGCGCGGCGCGGCGGTAGGGGCTTATGGTATCGGGTTCGTGCTCTACGCGGTCGCTCTGCGCAAGACTTCGCTCGGCGTTGCGTATCCGACCATGGTTGCGATCTCGATGCTCGTCGTGCTGGGGTTCACGGCGCTGCATGAGCATCTGTTGCGACCGATGCAGGCAGTCGGTGCACTGGTCATCCTGATCGGTGTCTGGATGGTCACGCGTTACGCGTAAATCATAAATGGCCTGGCGTTCGGGGTACCACCGTTGTCGCCACGTGGTCCAGACTGCATCACCGGCCAATCGTCGAAGCCGGGATTGCAACCTTTCAAGCGACGGGCGGCACGTCAGATGACCCGGCCCCGTTTCAGCAGCGCCCACTCCCCGACAAATTCGTCCTCGCCCTCCGCGCCCCGTCCGGCAGATTTTTCCCAAATGCATCACAAGTCATTCATCCGATGAAAAAACTGCCCGTGTTCCCGGTATGATGCGCACCTTGCGTTTGTGCGGTGCACGATTTTTATGTGTTGTCAGCTCGCCCGGCGAGCCACAAAAGCGCACAATGCGAACCTGAAAGATTCTGTAATATAAATTCCGTATACTCGTAAGTTCTGATCCAGGCGCCGCCGGGCCCCGTCTTCGGCCGACCGCCCACGCAGAACAACCAGATACGTCGCCGCTTGGCTTGCCTGCGCCGCGACACGCTATGCACCACCACTGAACAATTTATGTCTTCCCGCCACTCTGGTTCGCCCGGCCGCGCCGCGGCGGTGATCGCCCGTGCCCGGGCGTTGATCCGCAACGAGCGCGTGCTGTCGCCGCTGCTCGCGCTCGGCATCGGCCTGCTGCTGATCGTGGTTTTCCAGCATCTGTCGGAATCCGTCGACTACCGGTCGGTGATCCGCCAACTGCGTCACCTGTCCGCCGGCGAGTGGGGCGCGTCGCTCGCCGCGACGGTCCTCAGTTATCTCGCGCTCGTCGCCCGCGACGCGGTCGGCCTGCGCTATGTCGCCGCGAAAGTGCCGCGCGTCGCGCTGTGGATCGGCGCGATCGCCGGCTCCGCGCTCGGTAACGCAACCGGTTTCGGCGCACTGACGGGCGGCGCGGTTCGCGCGCGCGTGTACGGCGTATCGGGCGTGACGCCCGCGCAGATCGGCCGGATGACCGTCTTCACGAGCGGCACGCTGGCGCTCGCGATGGTGCTGATGACGGCGGTCGGCATGGTCTGCGTGCCGGAGGCCCTTGCCGCGATGCTGCACGTGGCGCCCGGCGTGCTCACGTGGACCGGTGCCGCGCTGCTCGTGGTGCTGGCCGCGATGGTCGCGATGTGCGGCCACACCGCGCGCCCGGTCGTCACGCGCTTCAAGTGGCTGTCGTTCGACGTGCCCGCGCGGCGCGATCTCGTCGCGCAGGTCGTCTACGCGGTGCTCGACGTCGTCGCGGCAGGTCTGACGCTGTGGGTGCTGCTGCCGGCCGCGCCGGTCGGTTTCCCGACCTTCATCACCGTCTACGCGGCCGCCTTGCTGCTCGGGATGATCGGCCATACGCCGGGCGGGATCGGCGTGTTCGAAGCCGCGATGGTGTTCACGCTCGGCCGCGAAGTGCCCGCGCACGCGATGGTCGCCGCGCTGATTGCCTATCGCGCGATCTATTTCGGCGTGCCGCTCGTGTTGTCGGCCGGCCTGCTGGCCGGTTTCGAGGGCCGCGCGCTGCGGCGCCGGCTCGTCACGCGGCAGGCCGTGCGCGTGTCGCAGCTCGCACCGGTGTTCCTGAGCCTCGTGACGTTCGCGGTCGGCGGGATGCTGGTGATCTCGAGCGCGACGCCGGCGTTCTGGCATCGGATCGCGATCCTGCGTCATATCGTGCCGCTGTGGGTGCTCGAAGGCTCGCAGGTGATCTGCAGCGTGCTCGGCGTCGCGCTGCTGTTCGTCGCGCGCGGGCTGCTGCGGCGGCTCGACGGCGCATGGTGGATGACCTTCGCGTTGACGCTCGCGAGCCTCGCGCTGTCGCTCGCGAAGGGTCTCGCGTTCGTCGAGGCCGGCGTGCTCGGCACGCTGCTCGTGCTGCTGCTCGTCAGCCGCCGACGCTTCAACCGTCATTCGTCGCTGCTCGCCGAGCGCTTCACGGTGAGCTGGTTCGTGTCGGTGACGATGGTGCTGATGCTGGCCGTGTGGGTGCTGTTCTTCGCGTTCCGCGACGTACCGTACACGCGCGAGCTGTGGTCGCATTTCTCGTTCGATGCGCGTGCGCCGCGCGCGCTGCGCGCGACGCTCGCGGCCGGCGTGTTCGTTGCGCTGTTCGCGCTGTGGCAACTGCTGCGTCCGGCGCCCGGGCGTTTCGTGAAACCCGCGGAGCAGGACCTGATCGACGCGGAGCAGATCATCCGCGCGCAGGAATGCAGCGACGCGGGCCTCGCGCTGATGGGCGACAAGTCCTTCCTGTTTTCCGAATCGCGCCGCGCGTTCCTGATGTACGCGAAGAACGGCCGCACGTGGGCCGCGCTGCACGACCCGGTCGGGCCGCGTGAAGAATGGCCGGCGCTGATCAGCAAGTTCATCGCGCTCGCACACGCGTACAGCGGCCGCGCGGCGTTCTACCAGGTGCGCGCGAACGCGCTGCCGCTGTATCTCGACGCGGGCCTCACGCTGATGAAACTCGGCGAGGAAGCGCATATCGCGCTCGACCGGTTCGACCTGAAGGGTTCGAACCGCTCCCACCTGCGCTACGCGCTGCGCCGCGGCGACAAGGACGCGCTGACGGTCGAGGTGATCGCGCCGGGCGACGTGCCGGCCGCGCTGCCGGCGCTGCGCGACATTTCCGACGGCTGGCTCGATAGCCGCGATGCGCGCGAGAAAAGCTTCTCGGTGGCCGCGTTCCACGACGGCTATCTCGCGACGCAGTCGGTGATGCTCGTGCGGCAGGCCGACAAGCCGATCGCGTTCGTCACGTTCATGACGACCGATCTCAACACCGAGGCGACGGTCGGCGTGATGCGCCACCTGCCGGATGCGTCGCCGTACGCGATGGAGTATCTGTTCACGCAGCTCGCGCTGCATCTGAAGGAAGCGGGTTTCCGCAAGCTGAGCCTGGGCATCGCGCCGTTCTCGGGAATGGGGGCGGCGAAGATGCCGTCGCCGTGGCACCGGCTCGGCCTGATGGTCTGGCGCTTCGGCGGCCGCTTCTACAACTTCCGCGGCTTGCGCGCTTTCAAGAGCAAGTTCGAACCGCACTGGGAGCCGCGTTATCTCGCGGCCTCGGGCTCGGTCGGCGTGTTCGTCACGCTGGCGGATCTGTCATTGCTGGCTGGAGGTCGGCGCTCATGAGTTTGAAGAAGGGAATCGCGCGGGCGGCAGCCGCCTGCGCGGGAATGATGCTGGCCGGCGCCGCGTGCGCCACGCAGCCGGCCGCCGTGAAAGCCGAAACCGTGTCGGGCGGCCGTTATGGGCCCGTTACCGTGACCAAACCGAGCGGGCCGCTGCGCGGATTCGTCGTGCTGTTCTCGCGTGAGGCCGGCTGGAATGCCGCCGATCAGCAGGCGGCCGACGCGCTCGCGAAAGCCGGTGCGATGACGGTCGGCGTCGATACCGAGCGCTACGCGATGAATCTCGCCGCGAAGCAGGAGACCTGCCACCACCTCGACGGCGACGCCGAGGCGGTCAGCCATCAGCTCGAACGTCTCGCGCAGTCGTCGCGTTATTTCACGCCGATCGTCGCGGGCGTGGGCCAGGGCGGCGCGATCGCGAAGCAGATCCTGTCGATGGCGCCGGAGAACACGATCGCCGGCGTCGTGTCGGTCGCCCCGGCCGCGAAGCTCGATCCGCGCTTCAAGCCGTGCCCGCCCGATCCGACGATCGTGCGCCGCGCGATGCCGGGCTTCGTCGAAACGGCGGCCGCGGGCGACAACACGAAGCTGGTCTCGCTCGTCACGTCGCACCTGCGCGACAGCGGCAGCGGCGATGAACTCGACGTGTCGGATCTGCCGCTCGTCGAGCTGCCGGCCAAGGGCGGCAGCGACCGGCTGGCGATCGTGATCTCGGGCGACGGCGGCTGGCGCGATCTCGACAAGACGATCGCCGAGGCGCTGCAGCGCGACGGCGTGTCGGTGGTCGGCATCGACAGCCTGCGTTATTTCTGGAGCGAGAAGCCGCCCGCGCAAGTGAGCCGCGATCTCGCACGCGTGATGCGCACGTACATGGCGCGCTGGCATGCAAGCCGCGTGGCGCTGGTCGGCTACTCGTTCGGCGCCGACGTGATGCCGTTCGCGTACAACCGGCTGCCGGCCGACCTGCGCGACAAGGTCGCGGTGATGTCGCTGCTCGGCTTTGCGCCGTCCGCCGATTTCCAGATCCGCGTGACGGGCTGGCTCGGAATGCCCGCGAGCGACAAGGCGCTGAAGGTCGCGCCGGAAATCGCGAAGGTGCCGCCGCAGCTCGTGCAGTGCTTCTACGGCGCGGAAGAGAAGGACACGATGTGCCCGGCGCTCGCGAACACGGGCGCCGACGTGATCAAGACGCAGGGCGATCACCACTTCGGCCGCGACTACATCGCGCTCGAGAAGAAGATTCTCGGCGGGTTCGGCAAGCCGGTGGCGGCGCGCTGAACGCTGGCGCCCGCGTTGCCGCGGGCACCGGCCGGAATCCTGCCGGTTCATCGTACGGGCGGCCAGCGTGCCGCCCGTTTCATTTTCCGGCCGCTGCCGCCGTCGCCGCTGTCGCCGCCGTGTCGTGCGGCGGCGTGGCCGTTCTCGCGTCGCGTTGATAGAAGCCCGGGAACCGGTCGAGTTGCCGCCGTGCGGCCGCGATTTCGGTGTCGTCGGCGAGCACCGCGCTCGAAAACCCCGTGCGTTCCATCAGCAGCAACTGGTCGACCAGCACCTCGCCGGTCGCGCGCAGGTCGCCGGCGAAGCCGAAGCGCTTGCGCAGCAGGTACGCCTGGCTGTACGCGCGTCCGTCCGTGAACGACGGAAACTGCAGGTCGATGCGGGCGGCTTGCGCGATTTGCGCGGCGAGCGGCGCCAGTTCCTCGTCGTTGCCGATCGTCAGCGTCGCGTCGTCGTGCGGCTGCGTGTCGTCGGCGTGGTCGGCCGGCGTCAGCAGGCGGATGCGTGCGTGTGCGATGGAGGTTTCCTGGTTCATGCGTGCTCCGCCCGGTGGCGCGCGTCGTTCGCGGCGGCCTTGAAGGGTTCCGCGCCGATGCGGCGCACGGTGTCGATGAATCGTTCGCTGCGGCCGTTCGTGTCGATCCGCGCGTCGAGGTACGCGCCGACGATCGCATCGACGACATCGACGATCTCGTCCGCCGAGAACGACGGGCCGATCACCTTGCCCGGCCGCGCTGGGCCGCTCGCGGCGGAGCCGTCCGACCCGCCGAGCGTCACCTGGTACCACTCCGCGCCGTCCTTGTCGACGCCAAGGATGCCGAGGTGGCCGCTGTGATGATGGCCGCACGAATTGATGCAGCCGCTGATGTGCAGGTCGAGGTCGCCGATGTCGTGCAGCAGGTCGAGATCCTGGAAGCGCTCGGTGATCGCGTCGGCGATCGGGATCGAGCGCGCGTTCGCGAGCGCGCAGAAATCGCCGCCCGGGCACGCGATCATGTCGGTCAGCAGCCCGACGTTCGCGCTTGCCAGCCCGATCGCGCGGGCGTTTTCCCACAGCAGGAACAGGTCGTCGACATGCACCCACGGCAGCACGACGTTCTGCGTGTGCGTGACGCGCGCCTCGCCGGCCGAGAAGCGGTCGGCGAGATCGGCGAGCGCGTCGAGCTGGTCCGGCGAGGCGTCGCCCGGGGCCTGCAGGCGGCGCTTGAACGACAACGTGACGATGCGCAGTGCCGGATCGCGATGCGCGGCGACATTGCGGGCGAGCCAGCGCGCGAACGCCGGATGACGGGCCGCCTGTGCGGATACGCGTGCCTGCGCGCCGGCGAGGTCGAGCGTGCGGGACTTGAGCCGCGGCGGGACGAACGACGCGGCCACGCGATCGAATTCGGCCTGCGGGATCGTGTGCGGGCCGCCGTCGAGGACGACGATCTGGCGGAACTCTTCCTCGACGTCGTCGATGTAGCGCTGCCCCTCGGTCTTCACGAGGATCTTGATGCGTGCCTTGTACTTGTTGTCGCGGCGCCCGTAGCGGTTGTACACGCGGACGATCGCCTCGATGTAGTTCATCACGTGTTGCCACGGCAGGAACGCGCGCAGCAGCGTCGCGATCATCGGCGTGCGGCCCATTCCGCCGCCGACACTGACGCGAAAGCCGAGTTCGCCCGCGTCGTCGCGCACGAGCTGCAACCCGACGTCGTGCCAGTCGGTTGCCGCGCGGTCTTCGGTCGCACCGGTGATCGCGATCTTGAACTTGCGCGGCAGGAACGCGAATTCGGGATGCAGCGTCGTCCACTGGCGCATCACTTCGGCGAACGGGCGCGGATCGGCGATCTCGTCCGGCGCGACGCCCGCGCGCTCGTCGCACGAGATGTTGCGGATGCAGTTGCCGCTCGTCTGGATGCCGTGCATGTCGACGGTCGCGAGCAGGTCCATCACGTCGGCCGCCTTCGCGAGCGGAATCCAGTTGAACTGCACGTTGGTGCGTGTCGTGAAGTGCGCGCTGCGGGTCGGCAGGCGCAACGTGCCGAGCAGCGCCTGCGCGTCGCATGCGGCGCGGTAGGTGGCGTCGTCGGGCACGTCGTAGTCGCGCGCGATTCGCGCCAGCACGCGAAGCTGCGCGCTCGACAGCTCGCCGTACGGCACGGCGACGCGCAGCATCGGCGCGTGGCGTTGCACATACCAGCCGTTCTGCAGCCGCAGCGGCCGGAACGCGTCTTCGCTCAGCGTGCCGTGCTGCCAGCGCTCGAGCTGGTCGCGGAACTGGGCGGCGCGGCTGTGCACGAGCGCCCGGTCGAAATCGGTATATCGGTACATGACGTGATACGCGAGAAGCGCCGCGGCGCGGATTGCGCGCGGCTCGGACAGGCGTTGCGACGGATGTCAGGCAACGGGAGACAGCGTAGGGAACGCGGTGCGGCGGGACAAGCAGCAGAACGGGACGAAAAAGGCGCAGCAGATGGCGGGCGACACGCAGGCGCCGGCGCGGGAGACCGGGCATGCGGCCATGCCCGCGGCGCGATCAAACGCTGGCGTCGACGACGAGCGCCGGATCGAGCGCGCGGATGCGCTGGTCGATGAAGTAGCCGCCGCCTTCCTGATAGCGCAGGAACAAGCGGCCGCACGAGCGGCAGCGGCTGACGCTGCAGCGGTTGTACGGGAAATGGCGCAGGGCGATCGGTGCGTCGTCCGACGCGTAGCGCGTGCCGGCCGGGTGATGCTCCGCATAGGTCGGCTCGGCGTCGCCGGGCGGCACGAGCGTGGCGATTTCGGTCAGTTGCGCATCCTGCAGCGACAGCGGCAGGGTCGTCCATCCGGCGAGCGACGTCTTCGTGCACGTGCACGATTGCGTGACGTGCGCCGCTTCGGCCGTCAGTTTCAACAGGGCGGCGTGATCGAGGTAAGGCAGTTGGCTCATGGGAGATCGTGAAGGTGCGGCGGGATCCGCAATGTAACCCGCGCGCGGATTGCCTGCATGGCCGCGACGTGGGCGGCACGCACCGCGCGTACCGTAACGATCAACCTGCCTTGCGGACCGGCGGCTGCGCGACCAGTTCGCCGAGCACGCGGATCGCACGCTCGATGTCGCGGCTCCACGGATGACCGAAGTTCACGCGCACGCAGCGCTCGAAGCCGTGCGCGGCCGAAAACAGCGGTCCCGGCGCGACGCTGATGCCGCGAGCGATCGCCTGGCGGTGCAACTCCATCGCGTCGATCGCGTCGGGAAACGCGAGCCACAGGAAGTATCCGCCGTCGGGCCGCACCCATTCGACGCCGGGCGGCAGCCAGCGCCGCAACGCGTCGTCCATCCGGTCGAGTTGAGCGTGCAGCGCGCCGCGCAGCTTGCGCAGGTGGCGGTCGTAGCCGCCGTGCTCGAGATAGTTCGCGATGCCGGCCTGCGCGGGAATGCTGGCCGACAGCGTCGTCATCAGCTTGAGCCGCTGCACCTTCTCGGCGAAGCGGCCGGCGGCGGCCCAGCCGATCCGGTAGCCGGGCGCGAGGGTCTTCGAGAACGAGCTGCAGTGCATCACCAGGCCGTGTCGATCGAACGCGCGCGCGGGCAGCGGATAGTCGGGGCCGAAATGCAGCTCGCCGTACACGTCGTCCTCGATCAGCGGCACCTCGCGCGCCGCGAGCAGGGCGACGAGCGCACGCTTCTTTTCGGCGGACAGCGTGACGCCGGTCGGATTCTGGAAATTGGTCATGAACCAGCACGCGCGGATGGCGTGCCGGTCGAGCGCGTTTGCCAGCGCATCGAGATCGAGGCCCGTATGCGGATCGACGGGAATCTCGACCGCGCGCAGGTCGAGCCGTTCGATCGCCTGCAGCGCCGCATAGAAACCGGGCGCTTCGACCGCCACGACGTCGCCGGGCCGCGTCACGGCCATCAGGCACAGGTTCAGCGCCTCGAGCGCGCCGTTCGTGACGACGATCTCGTCGATCGGCTGCGAGATGCCGGTGGCGAGATAGCGGCGCGCGATCTGCTGGCGCAGCGCCTCGTTGCCGGGCGGCAGGTCGACGACCGTGCTCCACGGGCTCACGAGCCGCGTGGCCTGCGCGAGCGACTTCGCCAGGCGCGGCAGCGGAAACAGCTGCGGCGCGGGGAACGCGGAACCGAGCGGCACGATGCCGGGCTGCGTGGCCGCGTCGAGGACGGAGAACACGAGGCTGCTGATGTCGACCTTGCGCGTGGCGCCGGCGCGGCTCGCGCGGCGCTTCGCGGCGGGGTTCGCCGCCGGCGTGGCGCCCGGCGCGACGTAATAGCCCGAGCGTTCGCGTGCACGGATCAAGCCCCACTGTTCGAGCAGGTAATACGCGCGAAACACCGTCGACTGGCTCACGCCGTGCTGCGCGATGATCTGCCGCAGCGACGGCAGGCGCGTGCCGACGGCAAGGTTGCCGTTGCGGATGTCGTCGGCGATCGTATGGGCGAGGGTTTCGTAGCGTTTCATCGGCGTGGGCGGGGCGCGCCGTCGCCGCGCGCGGGCCGGAGTGGCGCCGCGCCGGCGGGCGCGGGTCATTGTCCGACGGGCGGCCCGAAAAGGAAAGCGCGGGGCACCGGCCGCGCGTTCCGGCAGTGTCAGGCCGCGTTCGGCGCCGCATTTCGCCCGTTCGCACGGCCGCGCAGCGGCGGCAGCGGCTCGACCTTGCCGACGATGAACAGGTACGACAGCGCGCCGACCACGCACAGCGCGCCGGCTGCCGCGAGCGGCACGACGAACGAGCCCTTGGTGATCGACAGCATCACGCCCGTGAAGGTCGTGATGAAGATTCCCGCGAGATTGCCCGCGAAGTTCTGGATGCCGCCGATCGACGCGACGTGCGCGGGCGTCGGCGCGATTTCGCCGACGAGCGTCCACACGTTGGCGCCGGCGAACGACAGGCTGGCATACGCGAGGGCGAACAGTCCGAGGCACGCCCACGTGTTTTCGACGAGCGCGGACAGGGCGATCGACGACGATAGCAGCATCCCGAGCACGAGGCAGGTCTTGCGCGCGGCGGTGGCGCTCCAGCCGCGGCGAAACAGGCTGTCCGACACGTAGCCGCCGAGCCAGCCGCCGGGAATCGCGAGCAGCGCGGGCAGCATGCCCCACGTGCCGAGCGATGCGAGCGAGAAGCCGCGCGACTGCAGCAGGTAGCTCGGGAACCACGTGATGAAGAAGTAGATCGCGAAGTTCAGGCAGAACAGGCCGATCATCATCCCCCACACGGTGCGATAGCGGAACAGGTCGAGCCACGATACGGTCGGGCCATCGGTTGCGGCCGCAACGGCCGGTGCGCCGCGTTGCGCGAGCAGCGCATCGACGGCATCGGGTGCGATCGCGCGGTAGCGTTCGGGGTCGCGATAGACGAACCACCAGGCGAGTGCCCACACGATGCCGATGCCGCCCGTGATCACGAACGACCCGCGCCAGCCGACGATCGAGATCAGCCACGCGACGAGCGGCAGCGACAGCGCGGAGCCGACACGCGAGCCGCTGTCGAAGATGCTGCTCGCGAGCCCGCGCTCGCTGCGCGGGAACCAGTTGAACGCGACCTTCGCGAACGACGGGATCGCGGCCGCTTCGCCGACGCCGAGCATCAGCCGTACGCCCACGAGTTGCGCGAGGCCGCGCGCGGCGCCCGTCGCGACGGTGAACACCGACCACCAGCCGACGGCCAGCGCGAGGCTCACGCGCACGCCGACCTTGTCGATGAACCAGCCGGCCGGCAGTTGAAGGAACGCATAGGTCCAGAAGAACGCGCTCAGCACGAGCCCCATGCCGACCGCGTCGAGGCCGAGGTCGGCGCGGATGCTGGGCGCGGCGATCGCGAGGTTCGCGCGGTCGATGAAGTTGATGACGTTGGCCAGGAAGCACATCAGGATCATGGCCCATCGGATGCGTGGCATGCGGTGTCTCCGTGCGGAATGTCGTGACGGGCGGCCGGCGATCCGCTGCGCCGGCTGCCTCGATGGGCGGATTACCGCGACGCGTGCGGCGTGCGGTCGAACTTCGCGAGCGCTTCCCACAGGCCGTTCAGGTAGACCGCGCCGAGCGCCCGGTCGTACAGGCCGTAGCCGGGCTTGCCCGTTTCGCCCCAGATCATGCGGCCGTGGTCGGGGCGCACGTAGCCGGTGAAGCCGGTGTCGTGATACGCCTTCACGATCGCGGCGATGTCGAGCGAGCCGCAGCGCGACAGGTGCGCGGTTTCCTCGAAATCGCCGTTCGCGTCGACCTTCACGTTGCGGATGTGTGCGAAGTGGATGCGGCCCATCGCGCCGAACTCACGCACCAGCGCCTCGACGTCGTTCTGCGGGCCCGCGCCGAGCGAACCCGAGCACAGCGTCAGCCCGTTCGCGGGCGTGTCGACGATGCGCAGGATCCGCGCGAGATCGTCGCGGTGCTTCACGATGCGCGGCAGCCCGAAGATCGGGCGCGGCGGATCGTCCGGGTGGATCGCCATCTTCACGCCAGCTTCCTCGGCAACAGGGATGATCGCCTTCAGGAAGTACTCGAGGTTCGCCCACAGCGCGGCTTCGTCGACGTCGCGATAGTCGGCGAGCAGGGCCTGCAGCTGTTCGGGCCGGTAGCTCGAATCCCAGCCGGGCAGCGCGATGCCGTCGTTCGGATCGATCCGGTCGACCGCGTCGGTGCTGAATGCGAGGCAGGTCGAGCCGTCGGCGAGCGTCTTCGACAGCTCGGTGCGCGTCCAGTCGAACACGGGCATGAAGTTGTAGCAGACGACGCGGATGCCGGCCGCGCCGAGATGGCGGATCGTCTGCCGGTAGTGGTCGATCAGACGATCGCGCCCCGGCTTGCCGAGCTTGATGTCCTCGTGCACGGGCACCGATTCGACGACTTCGAACCGCAGGCCGGCGCGCTCGATCGTTGCTTTCAGCGTTTCGATCTTGTGCGCGGGCCAGACTTCGCCCACCGGTTCGTCGTAGATCGCGGACACGATATGCGTGACGCCCGGGATCTGGCGGATGTATTGCAGCGAGACCGGATCGGACTCGCCGTACCAACGGAAAGACATCTTCACTGGAGCGGCTCCTGGCTGGCGGTTCATGCACGGACGACCGGGCCGCAGCGTGCGGCCCGGTGCCGGTGAGCGGATTATGATTGGTATACCAGTTAGGCGGGATAGTGGTTTACCAGTTGTGAGGTTATCGCATGGATGACAGACAGCATCCGCGATTGCGCGGCAGGAAGGGCCGACAAGCCGAATCAGGTGCGGGTTGAAATTGGTGTACCATTTTGAGGATCCGGTGCCGCGACGGCGCCGGCCAGCCTGTTGCGAGCCTTTCGATGACCGATCTTTCCAGCCTGCCCGCCAGCCGCGACACCGATGCCGCGGACCGCTCCTATATCGGTCTTGCGCGGCAGATTCACGCGATGGTGGCCGCCGGCGCGTTCGAAGCCGGCGCGCGGTTGCCGTCGGAGCGCAGTCTGGCCGACCAGTTCGGCGTGAGTCGCACGCAGGTGCGCGAGGCGATCATCGCGCTCGAGGTGCAGGGGATCGTCGAAGTGCGGATCGGCTCCGGCATCTACGTGTCCGCGGCCGACGCCGCACGGCCGGTGACGTTCGAGGTGCCGCGCGGCCCGGGGCCGATCGAGACGCTGCGCGCGCGCGGGCTGATCGAAGCGGAAGTCGCGGCGCTCGCGGCGACCGAACGCAAGGACGCCGATCTCGACCGCCTGTTTCTCTCGCTGACGACGATGCGCGAGCAGATGGCCGACAAGGCCGCGTACGACGCGGCCGACCGCCAGTTTCATCTGCGGATTGCGGAGTCGACCGGCAATACGGTGCTGCTGCACATGGTCACGGCGATGTGGGACTGCGCGCGCAGCGATCCGCTGTGGGACAAGATCGAGGAGCACTTTCACTCGACCGCGCTGCGCGAGGCGTCGCAGGAGGATCACCAGCGGATCTTCGCGGCGATCATGGCGCGAGACGCGACAGGTGCGCGCGACGCGATGCGTGCACACCTGTCGCGCGTGATCGCGGAGTTCACGCAGGCCTGGCGCTGACGCGGGTTTCAGCGGCGCGACGCGGGCCGCTGTAGCCGCGCCGCATGCCGCATGCCGCATGTCGCCGCCGTCGCCGGTGCCGGCGAACATGCGCGCCGCGTACGGCTTCTTCCAATTGCGCGACCGTCCGATTTATGGTCTCGTTGCGGGATATCGCATCGACTCGAAAAAGGACAGTCGAATGCAGCCGGGCGATTCACGCGGGGTCCGATTGATCAGGGGAATCGGTGCACGCAAGCGTGCACGCGGCGCCGTGCGCAGCCTGCTCATCATATTGACGATAGGCTTTCTGGCACCCGTCGTGCCGGCGTTCTCCGCCTCTCCCGAAACCGTCAACGACAACGTGCTGCGCGTGCTCGCGTGGCCCGGCTATGCGGACAGCGACATCGTCGGCGCGTTCGAGGCGCAGTTTCGCGCGCGCGTCGAAGTGACGTTCGTCGACTCCGACGAAGCGTTGTGGTCGCGGATGCACAGCGCGTCGCCGCCGCCGTACGACGTGCTGGCCGCGAATACGGCCGAGATCCAGCGTTATGCGCGCGAACGCCTGCTCGCGCCGATCGACCTGCAGCGCATTCCGAACCGGCGGCGCCAGTTGCCTAACTTCCAGCAGGTCGCGACGATCGGCGGGCTCGTGCAGGACGGCACGACCTACGCGATCCCGTTCACGTATTCGTCGATGGGGCTGATCTACGACCGCAAGCAGGTGCCGGCCGCGCCGCGCTCGATGCGCGAGCTGTGGAATCCGCGCTACCGCGGCAAGGTGCTCGACTTCAACAGCGCGCAGCACAATTTCTCGTTCGCCGCGCTCGCGCTCGGCTATTCCGATCCGTTCCGGCTGTCGTCCGCGCAGACGCTCGCGGTCGCGCGCAAGCTGATCGACCTGCGCCGCAACCTGCTGACGTATTACACGCTGCCCGAGGAGGCGACCGCGCTGTTCGTCCAGCATCGCGCGGCACTGATGTTCGGCAACTACGGCACGCAGCAGGTCGAACTGCTGCGGCGCGCGGGCGCGGACGTCGGCTACGTGATCCCGGAAGAAGGCGCGCTCGCGTGGCTCGACTGCTGGGCCGTCACGCGCGGCGCGCAACGCCCCGGGCTGGCATTCGCGTGGATCAACTACATGCTCGAACCGGCGATCGGCGCGCTGCTGACCGAGCGCCAGGGGCTCGCGAATACGCTCGAGCCGCCGTCGGGGCTCGACACCGGGCACCAGCATCTCGTGTGGCTCCAGCCCGTCGAGAACATCGCCCGCCGCGAATCGTTGTGGAGCCGTATCGTGTCGGGCGACCGGCCGGAGCGGTTCGGAAAATGATCCGGCTCGGGCTCGTGTCGAAGCTGTCGGTGCTGTTCGCCTGCATCGGCGTGATCGCGTCCGGCACGACCGGCTACTACGCGTATCGCGCCAATCGCGCGATGCTCGTGCAGGAAGCGCAGCACAGCCTGCTGATGTCGACGCAACTGCTCGGGCAACGCTTCACGACCGCGCTGGCGGATGTTGCCGACGACGCGCTCGTGCTCGCGCAGTTGCCGTCGTCCGCGTTCGTCGCGGGTGACGACAAGCCGGACATCGCACGCCGCACGCGGCTCGAGCAGGTGTACCGGAGCTTCATGACAAATCATCCGGAGTACCTGCAGATCCGCCTGATCGCGAGCGGGCATTTCGGGATCGAACGTATCCGTGTCGTTCGCGATGCGAGCGGCATCGTCGTGCTGCCCGAAAGCGCCTTCCAGGAGAAAGGGCAGTTTTCCTACGTATTCGACACGCTCGCGATGGCGCCCGGTCACATCTACCTGTCACCGATCGTGATCAATCACGAGACGGGATCGCACGAGGCCGAGGGGCTGCCGATCCTGCGCGTGGGGACACCGGTGGTCGACATGTCCGGCCGCACGGTCGGCGCGCTCGTCGTCGACGTCGAATTGTCGCGCGTGTTCGACCGGCTCGAGCGCGACCTGCCGGAAGACTATGCGGTCTATCTCGCGAACGAGTGGGGTGATTTTCTCGTGCATCCCGATCCGGCGCAGACGTTCGGTTTCGACCGCGGCCGGCGCGTGCTGATGCAGGACCGTTTCACCGCCACCCGCGCGTTGTTCGACCACGCGCAAACGAACGTGACGCTCAATGGACTCGCGCAGCCCGACGAGGCGCCGGGCCAGATGTTCGCGTTCGCGCGCACGCCGTTCGGGCACGACGAGGGCAACCGCTTCGTCGTGCTCGGCATGGCGCGCCCGCTCGCGGACGTGCTGGCGCCGGCCGGCGTGCTCGGCGAGCGGATCGTCCGGATGGTGCTCGTGTCGAGCCTGCTGGCGGCGATCCTCGCGATCCTGTTCGCGCGTGCGATCACGCGGCCGCTGCAGACGCTGGCGCGTGCCGCGACCCACGTGTTCGACGATTCGGCCGCCGAGCGGCTGCCGACCGCGCGCGCCGACGAGATCGGCGTACTCGCGCGCTGTTTCGACAGCATGCGCGTCGAGATCCGCACGCAGGTCGCGATGCTGCGTGCGAAGCAGCAGGAACTCGCGCACCTCGCTGGCCACGACCCGCTGACCGCGCTGCCGAACCGTTTGCTGTTCATGGAGCATCTCGAAGCTGCGATCCGGCATGCGGCGGCGGCCCGCGAAGGGCTGGCGGTGATGTTCGTCGATCTCGACCGCTTCAAGCAGATCAACGACCAGCACGGGCACTCGGCCGGCGATCGCACGCTCGTCGCGGTCGCGAAGCGGCTGAGCCGCGCGCTGCGCAGCGGCGACATGGTCGCGCGGCTCGGCGGCGACGAATTCATCGTGCTGATCGCGGACGTGCGTTCGCCGGCGGTGATCGGCGACGTCGCGGCGCGCATCCAGATCGTGATGGCCGAGGAGCTGGAGTTCGGCGATCGGCGCGTGGCGGTCGGTGCAAGCATCGGTGTCAGCGAGTATCCGGCCGACGGCGCGTCGGCCGAGGAACTGCTCGTCAAGGCCGATGCGGCGATGTACGCGGCGAAGGCGTGCCCGCAGTGCGTGTGCGTGCGCTATCAGGATCTGGTCCGAGGCGGCGTCGCGACGGACGCAGGCGACCGGGTCGCATCGGGCGGCAGCCGCTGACGATCGGGCGGCGAAACTGGCGCTGCAAACGCGACGAGCCCGTCAGGGACGGGCTCGTCGCATGGCCGCACTGCGCGCGATGCGCGCGGCGGCAGGCTTAGTGGCCGAAGTAGACCGAGTCGTGCGCGCTTTGCGGCTTCACGGCTGGTGCGCCGCCCTGGACGGTCGCGGCCGGCTGTGCGCCGTAACCGCTGTTGTCGGCGCCGCGCACGCGGGCCTGGGCGGCCTGGATGTCGGCCGGGTAGTACGGGCTCGACAGGCCCGGCTTGTAGCCGGCTTGTTCGAGCTGGACCAGTTCGTTGCGCACCTGGGCGCGGGTCACGGTGCTTTGGGCGAATGCGCCGAACGAAGCGGACAGGGCGACAGCGGCAACGACTGCGGAAACGAGCGATTTCATGATGACCTCCGATGTTTATTGGCTTTCCGCGTTCGACACCATGTCGTAAGCGGTTGATTACATCGTAGGCGCCGGTCGATCTAGGGTAAACGTGAGTTTCAGCGAAAGATCGTTGCAGGCGAGGCAATAATTCCGCGACAAATATCTTCCGTCCCCATTGTGTATTGCCGGGTGTGCAACGGAAAGGCGACCGGGGCGCGGCGTGGATGGCGCGTACGGGCGGGCGCCCGGCGGCAGCGGGAAGCGGGAACGGTGCGGGCAGGCTGCGGGGCGGCCGGCTCAGACGTCGTCGTCGATTTCCTTGCGCTCGCGGCGTTCCTCGTTGCCGCGGCGCGCGCGCAGGCGCTGCCGCGACAGGACGGCGATCACCTGCTGGGTCGGCGCGCCGGACGGGAGTTCGTTGCGGATGCGATCGGGCACCATCGGCAGGCCCGCACGCTGCCGGCGCAGCGCCTTGGCGATTGCCCGGCGGCATTCGTCGCCGTGGCAATCCCATTCATCGCGGATTCTCTGGCAATAACGGCATTGTTCCATCCGGACAGTCTACCCGGTCTTCGGGAACCGGGCTGGGCGCCGGGCGGAACGCGTCACGCGCCGGCGGCGGCGAGCGCCTCCGCGTGAGACTGGAAGCGGCGGTGTTCTTCCGGCGGAACGAGCGAGCCGCCGGTTGCCCAAATGACGTGCGTGGACGCGCGCATGTCGATCGCGTGGCGGCGCAGGTAGTCTCTGCCGGCCGCCGACCGGGCCAGCCAGCCCGGCCCGCCGACGGCGGCCGCGGCTGACGGTTCCAGTTCCACGCCCGTGGCGCGTTGAACCGCGCGCAACTGCGCGTAGAGCTGCGCGTCGCCGACCGTGAAGACGCCCGACAGTTGCGACGCCATCAGCGGGCTGACCAGATGCGACGCTTGCGCGACCGCCAGGCCGTCGGCCTCGGTCCGGTTGTCGAGCCCGATGTCGTAGACGGACACCGGCGTGCCCGCACCGGCAGCGAGCTGGACGAGCATGCACGGCGCCGCGACGGGCTCGGCGAAAAAGCAGTGCACGTGCTCGCCGAACAGCGCCTTGAGGCCATACGTGATGCCGCCTGGCGCGCCGCCGACCCCGCACGGCAGATGGACGAAGAGCGGATGCGCGGCGTCCACGCGGCGGCCCGATTCGGCGAGCTGCGCGGCCAGATGCCGGGCGCTCGCGGCGTAGCCGAGGAACAGCATCAGCGAGCCTTCGTCGTCGACGAAGTGGCAGCGCGGTTGAGCGCGCGCCTGCGATCGACCCGCGGCGACGGCCTGCGCGTAATCGCCGTCGTGCTCGACCACGCGGACGCCGCGTTGTCGCAGGCGCGCCTTCTTCCACGGCTTTGCGTCGGTCGACATGTGGACGACCGATTCGAACCCCAGCGCGGCGGCCATCACGCCGATACTCAGGCCGAGATTGCCGGTGCTGCCCACGACGACGGTATGGGTGGCGAACAACGCGCGGGCGGCGGCCGACGCGAGGATCCGCCGGTCGCCAGTGGGGGCGATCAACCCGTGTTCGATCGCGATCGACTCGGCGAGCGCGAGCACTTCATGAAAACCGCCGCGCGCCTTGATCGAACCGGCGACCGGCAATGCATCGTCGCGCTTGATGAACCAGGCGCCGTGCGCGTCGTCCGCGTGCGACAACGCGCGCTGCAAGGTGTCCGCCGGCATCAGCGGCGATTCGATCGTTCCCGCCGTGGCCGCGAGCTCGGGAAACAGCTCGGCCATCAGCGGCGCGCAGCGCGCCAGTCTCGCTTCGGCCGCAGCGATGGCGTCGGGCGAGGGCGCGTCCTGCGGCAACGGCCGGCCGGCTTCGGGGTTCAGCCACAGCAGCGGTTGACGGGATTGCAGTCTGGCTAATAGATCGTCGGGTTGAGGTGTGGCGGTCACGGGGCGGCCTTGCGTTCGTTGAGCGAGATTCAGAGATGGAATGCTACGATTCAAGGTGACCGGGCAAAAGCGCCGATTTCTAATCAATGGATTAGCTGGACTTATACAAATGCGACTGGACGGTTCGATCCTCGGTGCGTTGCACTGCTTTGAAACGGCCGGCCGGCTGTTGAGCTTCACGAAGACGGCGCAGGCGTTCAACCTCACGCAAAGCGCCGTGAGCCAGCAGATCCGGAATCTGGAGGACCGGCTGGGTTATCCGCTGTTCGTGCGACAGGCGCGCGGGTTGAGGCTGACGGAGAAGGGCGCGATTCTGCTCGGGACGATGTCGAGTGCGTTCGGCGATATCCAGCGCACGCTTCAGGCGCTCGGCATGTCGGACGCGCCGCTGCGGGTCAGTTGCCTGCCATCGCTGGCATTGCAGTGGCTGATGCCGCGCCTGACCGCGTTTCACCGGCAACAGCCGAACGTGTCGGTGCGTGTGCAGGCCGAGTTCCAGGTGCTGGATCGCGAGGCGATGGAGACCGGCGACATCGACGTGGCCGTGCGCTACGACCCGGTGCAATACGGTCGGCTGCATGCCGAGGTGATGCTCGACGAAATCCTGTTCCCGGTCGCCACGCCGGCGTATCTGGCGCGGCATCCGGCGTTCGCCAGCGGCGAGTCGCCGGACGGCGTCGTGTTGCTGCACGATGCCGCACCGTGGGTCGGCGCTTCCGAGTTCGTCGAGTGGCGTACATGGCTGGAGGCCGTCCGGCCGGCGTGGCTCCGGCATCTGGATGGGCCGCAGTTCAATTTTTCCAGCCTGGCGATCACGGCCGCGTTGAACCATCAGGGTGTCGCGATGGGGCGCGCGGCGCTCGTGCACGACGAGCTCGCGAGCGGACGGCTCGTCGATGTGTTCGGCGTGCATGTGCGTGCGCCGGCGCGCTACATGCTGCTGTCACGCAACCCGGACGATCCGCGTACCGCCGCGTTTTCGGACTGGCTCAAGGCCGAATGCGTGCGTTTCGGCGAGGCCCGGTCGAGCGTGTCGCCGAAGACGGGGCGGCTTGCATGAACGATGCCGCCGGATAACTCGATCGGAGTACGAAGAAATCGACGGCGGTGGTATTGCTGAAAATGACGGTTTCCCGTCCGGCGGCATACGGATGGCTTGCGCATGGACGGGCCCGGTTACCTTATCCGAGCGACCAGATGCCCCAGATCGCGATCAACAGGCCGAGGCCCAACCCGCAGCCCAGCAACACATAGGTTTCCATTTCGTGCCTCTGAAAACGTGGCGGCGCGGATGTCGGCATCGGCGCGCGTACAGCACAGTCGGCAGCGTATCGTCGGCATTGACGGTGGGGGCGATACGCCGGGTCCGCGAATACTACGCCTTGCAGCTTTCAGAACGCATGCGCGATCGATGACGGCGCGCCGCCCGCTATTGCCGGACCGCGCGCGCGTGGTCGCCCTGGGCGACAGGCGAGCCGGGCCGGAACACGCCCGATTTCCAGATCATCTGCGAGGCCGCGACGAGCACGAACAGCAGGACGACCATCCGGAAGATCTTCGGCGACATCTTGTCCCGCAGCGGGCGAACCAGCCACATGCCGGCGATGGCCGGCAGGCTGGCCGCCGCCGAGATCGCCAGGTCGGCGCCGCTCGCATGCGCGGCGCCGCTGAACGTCGTGATCAGCGTGACGATCGACACCACGAGGATGATCGCGATCTGCTTCGTGAACACGCGCCCGGTCGCGCCGGCCGAGATCAGGTAGGTCGCGAGCAGCGGCCCTGGAACCGACGCGATGCTTTCCATCAGCGCGGCGCCAAAGCCGAGCGCGAACCCGACGGGTTTTTGCCACGCTTCCGGCAGGTTGAGTTTCGGCGCGGCGAGCATCAGCGCCGCGGCCACGATCAGCAGCGCACCGGATGCCGCCTGCGCGTGTCCCGGATTGAGCGACAGCAGGATCGCGACGCCGACGATATTGCCGATCACGGTGCCTGCGATCGGCGCGGCGATTTTCCTGGCCGTCGCGAGTACCTGGCCGCCTTCCAGCGCCTGCGGAATGTTGCCGAGGATGATCGGCATCGACAGCAGCAGCACCGCCTGCCGGATCGGCAGGAACTGGCTGAGGATCGGCATCGCGATCAGCGGCACGCCGATTCCCGTGATGCCCTTGGCCATCCCGCCCAGCAGCAACGCAACGGCGATGCCGGCCAGGTCGAGCACGGACAGCGCCTGCAGGCTGGAAACCAGTACACCTTCAGTCAGATTGAAATGAATCATGGCGTGGCATGTCGGGGCCGATCCGGCAGGTCGCGCCGGCGAGCATGAGCAACGCGGCGGCGTGGTTCAACCGGGCTAATCGACTGCCGGCCGGTGCGCATGCAAGGGCACGGCGAGTCGCGCGGACATCTTACCCGAGCGCTGCCGGCGATGTCCGGCTCGACCGCGGCGTGGCGCGGGCACGGTGTTCCGTACGATGGACGCGATTCAATATAATTCATGAGGAATTGCCGCTTCATGCAGCAAGTACATGTCATGGAAACAAGGAAATCCGATGACGCTAGCCCAGTTGCAGGCCCTGGCGGCCGTAGTCGAACTCGGGTCGCTCACGGCCGCTGCGGACCGGCTCAGCCGCAGCCAGTCCGCGATCAGTCATGCGCTGACCGAGCTGGAGGATCTCACGCAGGTCAAGCTGCTCTGGCGTGACCGGCAGCCGGTCGTCCTGACGGCGGCGGGCGAACGCCTGTGGCCCTACGTCCAGCGCGTCGTCCGTGAAGCGCAGGTACTGCGCCAGCAGTTCAGCCTGTCGCGCGGCAAGCTCGAGGGGCGGCTGGTGGTCGCGTCGCTGCCCAGCGTCTCGCTGGCGTTCGTCGTCCCCGCGCTCGAGGCGTTGAAGGGCCTGCACGAAGGCGTATCGGCGGTGCTGCTCGAAGGCACGGACAGCGAAGTCGAGGGATGGATCGATGACGGGACCGCCGACGTCGGCGTGGTGGCCGGCACGAAGACGTTCGCGCACAACCTGCCGCTGCTCGACGAGGATTTCGTCGCGGTGGCGGCGGACGGCATGTTCGCCGGCCGCAAGCGCGTGTCGGCCAGGCAGTTGTCCGCGGCGCCGTTCATTTTTTCGAAGGCCGGATGCGGGCCGCTGATCGCGGATTACTTCGCGCGCGGCGGCGCGCCGCTGCGGGCCGCGTTCAACGTGGTCGAGATGCGCACCATTCTGTCGATGGCGGAGGCCGGCATGGGCGTATCGATCGTGCCGCGCATCACGCTCACGTACACGCCGTTCGGCGGCCGCGTGCTGGAACTGTCGCCGCGGCTGCATCGTTCCGTGCGGCTGGCCTGGAATACGGCCGGCAACGCGGTAACCGATGAATTCGTGAAACTCGTCGACGCACAACGTGCGAAGGCAGGGAAGGCGATCCACGCACGCGCGAAAAAGGGCAGGTAGCGCGCAGCCGGTGCGATGAACGGCGCTCATGGGCGACGTGTAGTTTATTCATGCCGATGATTGCCGGAATGCAATACATTGATCGGACCTCGTCATCGTTGCGCCGAAGGAGATTGCCGTGCCGGCCTTGCCCACCCTGTTTGCATTCGGACTCGTGTCGCTCGGCATGGTGCTGACGCCCGGACCGAACATGATCTACCTGGTGTCGCGCTCGATCTGCCAGGGCCGCCGCGCCGGGCTCGTGTCGCTCGGCGGCGTCGCGCTGGGGTTCGTGTTCTACATGCTGTGCGCGGCGTTGGGCATCACCGCGCTGGTGATGACCGTGCCGTACGCATACGACGCGCTGCGCTTCGCCGGCGCGCTGTATCTGGCGTACCTGGCGTGGCAGGCACTGAAACCCGGTGGCCGCTCCGCGTTCCAGGTCCGGCAATTGCCGCACGACAGCCGCGTCAGGCTGTTCGCGATGGGTTTCGTCACGAACCTGGCGAACCCGAAGATCGCGGTGATGTATCTGTCGCTGTTGCCGCAGTTCATGTCGCCGGGCCACGGCAGCGTGCTCGCGCAATCGCTGGTGCTGGGCTGCGTGCAGATCGCGGTGAGTGTCAGCGTGAACGCGCTGATCGCGTGCATGGCCGGTTCGATCGCGGGCTTTCTCGCGGGGCGGCCGCTCTGGGCGTCGGCCCAGCGCTGGTTGATGGGTACCGTGCTGGCCGGACTCGCCGTGCGGATCGCGCTGGAGTCGCGAAGCTAGCGCGCGAAGGCGGGCGCTTGGGGAACGGCCGGCTGCCGGCCGGCCTTGCGCCGATCGCGCCGGGCAGCATCAACCGTGACAATTGCCTTCGGCCTTCTTGCCGACCCGAACGGGCATGGCCTTGTCGTTGCGTCGGCTGCGCGTCGAGAGCCAGCACAGGATCGATCCGCCGCACACCATCAACGCGCCTTGCCAGAATTCGACCGACAGCGGCGCATGCAGCAGCGTCGCGGCGAGCGCGGCGGCGAGCACCGGCGTGAAGTACGACGCGCCGACGATGACCGTCACGTTGCCATGCATGATGCCGGTGTTCCAGGCCGCATAGCCGAACCCCAGCGCCGACGCTGCCAGCACGAGATACAGGACCGCGTGAAAGCTGAACGTCATGCCGCCGCCGCCTTCGATCGCGAACTTGATCCAGAGCACCGCGGCGACCAGCATGAAGAACGGCGTGACGCCGTTCTTGCCGTCGGCGAGGCGCGCCGTCACCGTGCAATAGGCTGCCCAGATCAGCGCGCCGACGAATGCGAGGCCGTAGCTCAGCGGATTGTCCGCGACGTTGCGCAGCATGCCGGCCGGATCGAGGCCGCGGTCGCCGCCGAGCACCCAGCAGATGCCGAGCATCGACAGCAGGACACCCGGCACGACCAGCAGGTTCGCGCGCTGCTTGTTGAATACGATGGCGGCGACCAGCGTGAGGCTCGGCCACAGATAGTTGACCATCGCGACTTCGATCGCCTGCTGCCCGTTGCTGGCATAGCCGATCGACAGCGCGAGGCACAGCTCGTATGACACGAACAGCAGGCCGCCCCAGCGCAGATAGCTTTTCGGGAACCTGCTCAGGTCGGGGAAGCCGATTGAAAACACCAGTAGCACGGACGCCACCGTATAGATCATCGCGGCGCCGCCGGTCGCGCCGAGGCTTTCGCTGACGCCGCGAACGAGCGCGACCACCGAGGCCCATAACAATACCGCGCCGAGCCCGGCGAGCGTTGCCGTGTTCTTGCGTTTCATGCGTCCTACCTGTTTCAACATGCCAATTCGATTTCGGATGATACGGGGCCGCTCGCGCGCGCCGTCATCGCGCGCGGCGATGCAATGGAGTGATTTCGACGGAACCGCGCATTTTAACGGGGCGATGCCGTTGCGGCGATGCAGCCGGACTGGCGTGTACGGCTGATTCGGGTGCGCGAGTCGATCACGCGTCGTCGATACGCCATGCGGCGTCGATCGCCGACAACGCGTGCCCGATCGAGTCGAGCATCGCATCCCGTGTCGGCCCGAGCGTCGTGACGAGGAAGAATCCCTCTTCGCCGGTCGTCAGGCCGATCAGCGGCCAGCCGGCGGTGTCGCTCCGAACCTCGAGCCGTTGTCGATTGCGATCGATGTCGATGCCGCGATGCGCTTGCCGCAGCGCATTCGCGATGGCATCGAATGCGTTGGCCGACGGGATCGTGTGGATGCGGTATTCGAAACTCATCTTCGTGGGCCGGGGGGCGAGCCGCGCCGTCTAACCCGTGCCGCGGCATCCCGTCCCTCGATGGCCGTGCAACCGGCGCCCGCCGCGGCAGGCGCCCGCACGATCACCGTTCGTGCCGCTTCTTGCTCAGTTCGATCGTTTCGAACAGCTCGTACTGCGCGCTCGGGTGCTGGTCGGCGCCCGGCGCGTGGTAGTAGCGCATCGTGATCGTCGTGTGGCCGCCCGGCTTGCCCGGGTCATGGTCGAACACGGCGATCCCGTAGCCGGTGCCCGTGTCGCGGCGCGCGGACCAGATCGCATCCTCGAGCGCATCGGCCGGCTGGCGCACGAACGTGTTCGGCGCGGTGCCCGGCACCGGCCGGTTCGGCTTCGTGAACACCTTCGCACGCGCAAAGCCGGTCGACGGATTCTCGCCGTACACGTCGAGCGGCGCGCTGGTGCCGCCGCCGCCGAGGATCAGGTGGATCGTGCCGTGGCTCGTGTCGAACCGGGTGCGGTCCGGGTCGTTCGAGCCGACCGGACGCGGCTGCAGCGTCTCGACCACTTCGCCGGTGGTCGCGTCGACGCCCGCGCGGTGATTGCAGCCGCGCACCGGGTAGCTGCGCTCGTAGTCGTGATCGTGGCCGCACAGCACGAGATCGACGCCGTAGCGGTCGAACAGCGGCAGCCACGCCTCGCGAATGCCCTTGTCCGAACCGTTGCCCGTTTTCGACGAACTGAGCGCGTCCTGGTGCATCTGCACGACGATCCAGTCGATGTCGTCGTCATGCGCGGCATGACGCAGCGTGCGTTCGAGCCAGCGCGTCTGCTCGCCGTTGCTGTAGCCGCGCACGTAGAACGACGTGCCGGGTTCGATCGGCGGGCGGCCCGTGCTCGCGGCCGGCACGAGCGGCGCCGGGCCGCCGACGAATGCAGCGGCGTCCTGGTACACGACATCGTCGGCGTCGAGCGACACGAACAGCACCGAGCTCACGCGGAAGCTGTACCAGCGGCCCGGGAAGTGCGTGCCGTTCTCCGGCAGCGAATAGCGCGCGAGATACGAGTCGAGCCCCTGCGGGCCGTTGTTGAACTCGATCTCGTGATTGCCCGGGCACGGCATCCACGGGCGATTCGCGGCCGACGTCTGGTTGTTGTTGCCGAAATCGCGCCACACCTCGGGCTGGTGCGCGGGGTTCAGGTTCGCGTAGCAGAGGTCGCCGTTCAGCAGGTGGAACAGCGGCTGGAACTGCTCGACGGCCTGCACCGCGAACCGGCTTTGCGGCGACGACAGCACCCACGCGCCGTTCGGCGTCGCGAGATCGCCGTAGCTGGTGAAGCGAAACGGCGCGCGGCCGCGCGGCGCCGTCGAGAAATTGGCGGAGAACGGCTGCGCGGCGTTGCCGTCGTTGTCGGCGGTGATCTCGTAGCGGTAGCGCGTATCGGGTTTCAGCCCGTGCACGCGCGCGTGGTACGTGAACACGGTTTCGCCGTTCAGGCCGTCGGTGTACAGGCGCTGGACGCCGTGCACGGTACGCGGCGGCTCGCCGTCGGCGACGATGCGCGCACGCGGATTGACGGCCGGCGCGAGCGACGCCCACGAGATCACGACCTCGGACGCCGGGTCGTTGCCCCACGTCAGGTGGACCTGTTCGGGCGTGCCGTCCGGATTCGACGCGGCGGCGCGCGCGGCTGCGAGGCCGCCGGCGGCGGTGGCGAGGCCGGAGACGCCGGCAAGTTTCAGGAAGCCGCGACGCGATACCGAAGCGGCCGGCTCGTTCGGCTGATCAGGGAGAGTGTCCTGGTTCGACATGGTCGGTGTTTTCGTGGGTGGGGACGCGAGAGGTGGAACCGTGGGGCCGTGCGCGAGCGCGGCCGGGGCATGGGCCGGAAACGAGCGGGATCCCGGTCGCATGCATTGTCGAAGGGCAGTTTTGCCGCGTTGTGACAGCGCCGCAACCCGGCTGGGCGGCAGCCGATACGCGCGATCGCGCGGCGTGGCGTCCGACCCGCGCCGAATCCCGTTCGGTCCGTCTGGAATTTATTTGCGGATTCCGCGACGGAATCGCTTCGCCCGCGCCGTTTAACGCATGAACGGCCGCAACCGGTCGATGCCCGTTACTTCGGAGTCTTTCATGAAACTTTCCGTTCCATTGCGATTTGCCGTGGCCTGCGTGGCCGCGCTGGCGGCATCCGCGTCGTTCGCGCAGGCCGTGATCGTCGCGCCTGTCGCGCCGCCGCCGCCACGCGTCGAAGTGATGCCCGCGCCGCGTGCGGGCTACGTCTGGGACCAGGGGCACTGGCACTGGCGGCAAGGGCGCTACGTGTGGATTCCGGGCCACTGGCAAGTGGTGCGTGTCGGTTATCACTGGGTACCGGGGCATTGGGCCGCGCGCGGGCCGGCCTGGCGCTGGGTGCCCGGCCACTGGGCCTGATGCGTACGACGTCGCGCGGCACGCCGTGCCGGCGCGACGGATTCTTCATGCAACATCATGAGTCGAAGCGATGCCTTTCCGAACCATCGTGATCCTGGCGGCCGCAGCCGTGGTGCTGGCCGGCTGCGTCGTGGTGCCGGCCCGACCGGTGTATTACCGGCCCGCGCCGGTCGTCGTATATTGAGCGCGCCGGCCGCCGGTCGCGCGGCCGGCAGACAGGATCGATATGCCGCGCGAACCGGATGTCGATGAAGCGGACGTGGCCGACGTCGTGTGCGATGCGCACGGCGTCGACGGACAGTCGGCGTGGCGCCGTCCGGTGATGGCCCGACGCATGCAAGGAGAGCACGACGATGAGCTTCAGCCGGGCGGCGGGTATCCCTGCCGGCACAGGGCGGCGCCCGCGCGCCGCGAGACGGAGCGGGCGGCGTTGAACGATCGCGACGACCGCGATCCGGACGCGGAACTCGTCGCGCGCGTCGGCGCGCGCGATTCATCGGCAGTGCGCGTGCTGGTCGCGCGCAAGCTGCCGCGGCTGCTCGCATTGGCGACGCGCATGCTCGGCGACCGGAACGAAGCCGAGGACGTCGCGCAGGAGACGTTCTTGCGAATCTGGAACCATGCGCCGCGCTGGCGCGAAGGCGAGGCGCGCTTCGATACGTGGCTGCATCGCGTCGTGCTGAATCTCTGCTACGACCGGTTGCGCGGCCGCCGCGAGGAGCCCGTCGATACGCTGCCGGACGTGCCCGACACGCAACCGGAGCCGGCCGCGCATGCGGAGTTGCGTTCGCGCGACGCGCGCGTGCGGCAGGCATTGGCCGCGTTGCCGCCGAGGCAGCGGGAAGCGCTGGTGCTCCAGTACTATCAGGAAATGTCGAATGTGGAAGCGGCCAACCTGATGGGCATCACCGTCGATGCGCTGGAAAGCCTGCTTGCCCGTGCGAGGCGCAACCTGCGCGCGCAGCTGGCCGGCGACCCACCTAGCGAGGACAAGCGATGACACCCGAACGATTTCGTACCATCGTCGCCGCGTACGGCTCCGACGCGCGGCGCTGGCCGGCCGGCGAGCGAGCGGCCGCCGAAGCATGGGCGCAGGCGAACCCGCGCGAAGCGCTGCTGGCGCTGGACGACGCGGCCGACCTCGATGCGTGGCTCGCGTGCGACACGGTCGCACCGCCCGCGCCGTCGCTGGTCGAGCGTATCGTCGCGACGGCGCCCGCGCCGCGGCGCGCGCGCCGGCGTGGCAATGTGTGGTGGTCGGGCGCGGCGTTCGCGGGCGTCGGCCTGGCCGGTGCGCTCGCGGGCGCGGTGGCCGTGTCGATGCTAATGCTCGGCAGCGCGCCGCCGTCACAGCATGAATCGGGCTATCTGACGACGACGTTCGGTGGTCCGAGCATCGATTGGAGCGATGAATGACTGAACGTGGCTGGAAATTCATCCTCGTCGGCTCGGTCGTGCTGAACGTGTTCATGCTCGGCGCGATCGGCGGCGGTGCCTATCAGTGGTTCTCGACGCATCGCGACCTGCATGCGGCGGGCGCACCGGCATCGCGCACCGCGTTGCGTTTCGCGGCGGACGAATTGCCCGAGGCGCGACAGCGCGAATTCGCCGCCGCGTTGAAGGCGGCGCGCAAGACCGGCCGCGATTTTGCGCGCGAAGGGCGAGACGGCCGGATCACCGTGCTGGACCTGCTCGCCGCGCCGCAACTCGATCGCGCGGCGATCGACGCCGCGCTCGATCGCACGCGCGCGGCCGATACCGCGATGCGTGCGCAGGTCGAGCGCAGCGTCGTCGATTTCGCGGTGACGCTGACGCCCGACGAGCGTATGAAATTCGTCGACGGGTTGCAGCACAGCGGCAACTGGCGCTTGCCGCCGAAGCTGCAGAAGAAGCCTGACCCGCCGGCGAGTCAATGAGCCTTGCGTGACGGCGGCGCGCGATCCGCGTGTCGCCGTCGCGCGCGCTCGGGCACGTGCAATGCGTGCGCCTTTCCGCTGGCTTGCGTCGTCATCGTCGTTGTTCGTTCATTCGTGACGTGCGCTGCCGTGCGACGAGCCTTCCGCCGGTCACTGCGCCCGCGTTCCCCGATCGATATTTATTTGCGATTCCGGCGACGGATTTCCCGGTGCGCCCGCGTTGAACAGGGGTACGCACCGCGAGAGAGCCCGTCATGGACCACCCGAACGGCATTACGCCGGCCGCGATCGCGCTGAACCGCTTCGGTCTCGGCGCGCGCGCCGACGAAGCGCCGCCTGCCGACCCGAAGGCGGCGCTCGTCGCGCAATTCGACCGTTACGATGCGCGGCCCGCCGCGTGGGCCGGCGAGCCCGATGCGGTTGCGCTCGCGACGCGCTTCGCGAACGCGCGCAACACGATGACGGGCGACGACGCGGCTGCGAAACGCGCGACCGCGCAGTCGATCCGGCGTGACGGCTACGACGCGTATCGCAGTGCCGTCACCGCACGCATGAACAGCGCGTTGAACACGTCCACGCCATTCGTCGAACATCTCGTGCATTTCTGGGCGAACCATTTCGCGGTGTCGGTCGACAAGGGGCAGGTGGCCGCATATGCGGGCGCGTTCGAACGCGACGCGATCCGCCCGCACGTGCTCGGTCGTTTCGAGGACATGCTCGTCGCCGTCGAGCAGCATCCCGCGATGCAGGTGTTCCTCGACCAGGCGCGCTCGGTCGGCCCGGACAGCCCGGCCGCGCTGCGCGCCGAGGCACGCAACCCGTCGGCAAGGCGCGGGCTGAACGAGAACCTCGCGCGCGAAATCATGGAGCTGCATACGCTCGGCGTGCGCACGGGCTACACGCAAGCGGACGTGACGGAATTCGCGCGTGCGCTGACCGGCTGGAGCATCGCCGGCGGGCGAGGGCCGCAGCCGGGCGATGCCGCGCCCGGTGCGTTCGTGTTTCGCCCGAAGCTGCACGAGCCGGGCACGCGCACGGTGATGGGGCGCACCTACGACCAGCCGGGCGAAGCCCAGGCACGCGCGATCCTGCACGACCTCGCGCGTTCGGATGCGACGGGCCGGCACATCGCGTTCCAGCTCGCCCGTCATTTCGTGGCCGACAATCCGCCGTCCGCGCTGACCGACCGGCTGGCCCGCGCGTTCGATGCGAGCGGCGGCGACCTGCCGACCGTCTATCGCGCGCTCGTCGATGCGCCCGACGCGTGGTCGCCGGTCAATCGCAAGTTCAAGACGCCGTGGGAGTGGGCCGTGTCGTCGCTGCGCGGGCTCGGCTGGCGCGACACGGGCGACCTGAAGGCCGCGCCGCTGCTCGCGCAGCTCGGCCAGCCGGTGTGGCGGCCGGGCTCGCCGGCCGGCTACGACGACGTCGCCGCGAGCTGGGCCGCGCCCGACGCGCTCGTGCGGCGCGTCGAGATTGCACAGCGGCTGGCCGCGCGCACGGGCGACCGGCTCGATCCGCGCACGCTCGGCAACACGCTGCTCGCCGGTTCGATGAGCACGCCGACCGCGACCGCACTGTCGCGCGCGGAAAGCGCGACGACATCGCTCGCATTGCTGCTCGTCTCGCCCGATTTCCAACGGAGATGACCATGGCCCTGTCACGCCGACAATTCCTGAGCCTTGCCGCCGCCGGCGCGGGCGCGATCCTCGTCGCGCCGCGGATCGTGTTCGCGAACGTCGCGACCGACCGCCGCTTCGTGTTCGTGATCCAGCGCGGCGCGGCCGACGGCCTGAACATCGTCGTCCCGTATGCGGAGCCCGCGTATGCGTCGCTGCGCGGTCCGCTCGCGATCGACACGGCGGCAGCAACGCGGCTCGACGGCACGTTCGCGCTGCACCCGTCGCTCGCGCAGACCGCGCAGCTGTACCGCGACGGGCAGGCGCTGTTCGTTCATGCGATCGCGTCGCCGTACCGCGACCGCTCGCATTTCGACGGCCAGAACGTGCTCGAAACGGGCGGCCGTGCGCCGTACCAGGTGAAGGACGGCTGGCTGAACCGGCTTGCCGCGCTGCTGCCCGCGACGCGCGAAAGCGCGATCGCGTTCGCGCCGACCGTGCCGCTCGCGTTGCGCGGCACCGTGCAGGCCGCGTCGTATGCGCCATCCGGTTTGCCGGCCGCGCCGGACGACCTGCTCGCGCGCGTGTCGTCGCTCTACGAGGCCGATGCGCAGCTCGGCCCGCTGTGGCAGTCGGCGATGGACGCGCGCGGCCTCGCCGGTGATGCGCAGGCGCGGCAGGATCCCGCCGGCGTCGGCAAGCTCGCGGCGACGTTCCTCGCGCGCGACGACGGCCCGCGGATCGCGATGATCGAGACGGGCGGCTGGGACACGCACAGCGCGCAGAACGCGCGACTCGCGAACCAGTTGAAAGCGTTCGACACGATGCTTGCCGCGTTGCGCGACGGCCTCGGGCCCGCGTGGCAGCAGACCACGGTGCTGGTCGCGACCGAGTTCGGCCGCACGGCGGCGGTCAACGGCACGGGCGGCACCGATCACGGGCAGGCGTCGGTCGCGATGCTCGCGGGCGGTGCGGTTGCCGGCGGCCGTGTGATCGCCGACTGGCCGGGGCTGCGGCCGGGTGACCTGTACGAAGGGCGCGACCTGAAGCCGACCGCGTCGCTCGACGCGCTGATCGCCGGCGCGGCCGCCGAAAGCCTACGGCTCGATCCGCGCCGCACCGCATCCGCGCTGTTCGCGGAAAGCGGCGCGACGCGGCCGATGACCGGCCTGATTCGCGGCGCGGCATGACGCGGCCCAGGCCGCGCTCGTCCTCGCTGGACCATGACATAACAGGGAGAATTGATGATGAAGATCCGGACCGCTTCGTTGGCCATGCTGGTGAGCGCGAGTGCCGTGCTGATGTCCGCCTGCGTGGTCGAACCCGTGCGGCCGCCGCAGCCGGCGCCCGTCGTCGAAGTGGCGCCGCCGCCACCGGCGCCCGGTTATCGCTGGGCGAAGGGGCATTACCGGTGGGCCGGCAATCACTGGGCGTGGGTGCCCGGGCACTGGGTGGCCGTGTACTGACCTCGCGTGACGTGCCGAGCGACGGGGAGGCCGGGAAGCGGGGGCGCGTATTGGCGCGGCGGCACGCCGCCTAGTCCCACCCGATCCGGTGTTTCTCCTCCGTTTCGCGATGCCGCCAGTCGTCGTCCGCGTGCAGGTACTGGCTCGTCGTCGTGAGCGATGCGTGGCCGAGGTTGTCGCGCACGAGCCGCAGGTCGACGCGGCCATCGGCCATGTGCGAGCCCGCGCTGTGACGCAGCCAGTGCGCGGACGCTTGTTCGAGCACGCGCGCCTGCTGGTCGCCGGCTTCGCCGTTCGCACGCAACCGGTCGGCCGCCTGCCGGAATACCTGCTTCACGATCCGGTGCAGCGCTGCGCGCGTGAGCGGCTTGCGTACCTGGCCGGCCGGCAGCACGAGCGGCATCGGTTCGCCGTCGGACGGCAGCGCCGGCATCCCGTGGGCGCGCCGGTAGCGCGCCAGCTCGGCCATCATCTCGTCGGTGGCCGGCACGAGCCGCTGCCGGCCACCCTTGCCCGTCACGTCGAGCCACCAGCGATCGTGCCCGTTCGCGTCGCGCCGGCAGAAGAACTGGCCCATCGTCGTGTCGGCCGCTTCGGTGATGCGCAGCCCGCCGAGATACAGCAGCGTGAACAGCCAGCGCGCGCGATCCGCATGGAAGCGCGTGCGCGCATCGTCGCGCGGCATCGCGGCGATCGCCTCCTTGACCGACTGCCACAGCGGCTGCCCGAGATGGCGCGTGACGCGCGGCGCGGGACGGCGCTGGCGCTGCCGCGACAACGCGAGCGGATTGCCGGCCAGATAGCCGGCCTGCACGAGCCACGAGAACATCACGTTCAGGATCACCAGCGCTTGCCGCTGGCTGGCCGGCGACAGCGGCCCGTAGAACGGCCGCCAGCGCGGATCGTCGCGCGGATGCTTGCGGCCGCCGTTCGCGCACCACAACTCGGCAGGTGCCGGCGCTAGCAGGAACTGCTGGTAGACGACGAGATCCTCGTGCGTGAGCGACGACAGCGGCTTGCCGCATGCGATCACGGCCCACAGCAGCAGGCGTTCGGCTTCCTTGCGGTAGTTCTGGAACGTGGTCGGCGTATCGACGAAGCGCGCGAGCCACGCGCGCACGGCGTCGAGATCATGGGTTGCGGCGATCTGCGGATGCGCGTTGCCCGAGCGGTTGGTGCCCGTGCGGCCATCGAGCGCCGCCGGCACGGTCAGCGCATCGATCGGCAGCGGGCGCAACACGGCGTCGGACGGAACGGGAGAGGGCATGCGAGGGGCGGCGCGTTGCGCGAACCGCGCGGACCTGGCCGGGCGGACGATGGCAACGCGTCAAAGCGTATCGGGAAGCGCCGATGGTACCTGAACGGTGCGCGGCAAAGAAAGCGGCGAGTACCGATCGCGATGATCCCGGTCAGCCGGTCAGCCAGTCGATCGGGTGACGGGCACGGCCTACAGCTGGCGCCGTTCCCCAAACCACTTCCTGCTGTTCGGCGTCAATAGCAGCAGCGCGGCGATGACCAGCAGGCAATCCGCCAATCGAAGGGTGGAGCCGGGTGCGTGTTCAAGCATCGAGCGCGTGCTGAGTGCGAGGCTGAGCGAGATCCATCCGAGCGTCCACGTTCTGGCCCAGCGCCTTTGACGGCCCAGGTTGAAGAGCAAGATCCCGCCGATCGCGGGCGCGGCGACCATCGGCAACATCCATGCGATACCTGCCCAGAGCACGGGCTTGACGTGAATCGTAAGGAGTACTTCAGGGTGTCGAATCGTGTCGATTATCCCGCGTGCCGCATTGAAACTCGTGATGCACCACACGACGAAGAGCATCAGCCACGCGCCCAGCGTCGCGCCGGGCATCCGTTCCGCAAAGATCGAACGTCTGATCGTTCGGAGTGCCATCTCGTTTGCCCTCGAATCGGATTGGCCGGCCGATGCGGCGGCTCTTGTCGCCCGCGCCGGTTGCGGCTGTCGGGTTGGCTTGTGCCGGCCGATTATGGGGCCACGCGGAACGAGCATGCAACGTGTTTCAGGCATGCCGGTCGCGGTACAGCGGCCATCGTGAGCGTCACCCCAGCGACAGCCCGCTGTTCAACGACATCCGCACCAGCGTTGCCTGCCGCGTGATGCCCGTCTTCGAAAAGATCGCACGCAGGTACGGGCGCGCGGTGTTCTTGCTGATCGCGAGCGCCAGCACGGTCTCGGCCGGCGTGAGGTCGAACGGCTTGCGCACGACGTCGTGCGGCGTCTGCGACTTGCGCTCGGCATCGCGGATGAAGATCGCGCCGGCCCGCCCGGATCGTCCCCGGACCACTCGCTCAACCGTACCGCCCGGATCAGCACGCCGAGGCGGGGTTTGCCGGACGGGCGCGACACCGCAATCGCGTGCGCGACCGATAGCGTGATGACACCCGTGCGTTCCGCGCGCACCTGGCGGATCAGCTTCTGCCGCTTGCGGTCCTCCAGCGGATACGACGCTTCGGGCGTGCCGCCGCGCACGCGCGGGCCGTCGCATTCGGCGAAGATCTCGTCCGCGGCAAAATGCGGGTGGTCAGATGCGTTTTGTAAGCTAATTGTGAACTTTCTCGCCGCGCGGGTCGTCTAATCGGCCCTCCAATGCTCCCAGAGGAACCTCAGATGATTCACAAGACCCGAACGCTGCTCGGCGCGGCCGTCATTGCCGGCAGCACGCTCCTCGCCGGATGCCAGACCGACGCGGCCGCCACGGCATCCGGTGCTGCCCGCGCGCCCGACGCCAGGCCCGTGACCAAGACCGTCTACGTCGCGCCGCAGTCCGCGCGCTGCACGGGCGTCGCGCCGATGGAGTGCCTGCAGGTGCGCAGCAGTCCGAGCGAGCCGTGGAGCCTGTGGTACGCCGGCATCGAAGGGTTCGCGTACCAGCCCGGTTACCTGTACACGCTCGAAATCGACGAATACCGCGTCGCGCAGCCGCCGGCCGACGGCTCGTCGATCCGCTGGGTACTCAAGCGCGTCGTCGAACGCCGTCAGGCGAACTGACGGCGGCGTTCATGCCGAGGGCCGCGCCGCCGCACCGGCCGGCGGCGCGGCCGTATCGATCCGCCGGAACACGGCGGACGACAGCAGCGTCACCGCCCCCATGCACGCGAACGACAGCATGAACCCGTGCGCCATCGAGCCCCAACCGGCGGCGAACAGGTTCACGAGCCCGCCGCCGATCGACACGCCCAGGCCCATCGCGAGCATCTGCATCATCGTGAACAGGCTGTTGCCGCTGCCGGCGTCGGCATGCGACAGCCCCTTGAGCGTCACGCCGTTCATCGCCGCGAACTGCATCGAGTTCGCCGTGCCGAACACGATCAGCAGCACGCCTTCCAGCACCGGCGCGGGCCGTGCCGATACCAGCGCGAATCCGGCGATCGCGCAGCCGACGATCGCCGTGTTCACGACCAGAAACGCCGCATAGCCGAACCGCTTCACGAGCGGCGCGATCCAGCGTTTCGCGATCACGCCCGCGATCGCGGCCGGCAGCATCATCAACCCCGACTGCAGCGGCGTATAGCCGAGCTGCACCTGCATCAGCAGCGGCAGCAGGAACGGCACCGAACTCGTGCCGATCCGGCACAGCAGGTTGCCGAGCAGCCCGGACCCGAAATTCGGCTCGCGGAACAGTCCGAGCCGGAACAGCGGCTGCGCGCGCCGCCGCGCATGCGGCAGGTACGCGAGCGCGCTCGCGAGGCCGACCACGGCGAGCCCGGCCGCCCACGCGGCACGATGTGCAGGCATCGGCGGGTCGATCGCGAGCGACAGCGCGATCATCGCGGCCGACAGCAGCGCGCAGCCGACGAAGTCGAACGGCGGCTGCTGCGTCGCCTGGTCGTGCGGCAGGTAGCGCTGTACCGCGATGAAGCCGACCACGCCGACCGGCACGTTGACGATGAACACCCAGTGCCATGAAATCGCCTGTGTGAGCCAGCCGCCGAGCGTCGGCCCGACGATCGGGCCGAGCTGGCCGGCGATCGACACGAACGCGATCGCCGCGACGTACTGTTCGCCCGGCACGCGACGCAGCACGGCGAGCCGCCCGATCGGCAGCAGCATCGAGCCGCCGATGCCCTGCACGGCGCGCGCGACGACGAGCTGGCCGAGCGTATGGGACGCCGCGCAGCCGATCGACGCGAGCACGAACACGAGGATCGCGACCGAAAACACGCGGCGCGTGCCGAACCGGTCGGCGAGCCAGCCGGACGCCGGCGTGAGCATCGCCATCATCAGCGTGTAGGCGACCACGACGGGCTGCATCGCGAGCGGCGACGCATGCAGGCTTTGGGCGATCGAAGGCAGCGCGGTGTTGACGATCGTCGTGTCGAGCGACTGCATGAAGAACGCAGCGGCGACGATCCAGAGCAGCGCGGAGTGTGTGGGTTCCCGGGACATGGCGAAAGGCAGGGTACGACGGCCGGGCCGGCGTCGTGCCGGCCTTCAGGCGTTCGATGGTACCGATTCCGGCGGCTGTCGGGAAGCCGTCCGCGCGTGCCCGGCCCGATGGCCGCGTCCGTCTCCACGGACAAGATGCATGCGCACGCATCGGTATTCACCCTGCCTCGCCATGTGCGGAGTGGCATCGGCGTCGTTTGCGCCCGTTTCGAGGGCACACTTTTGCAACGTTTTTCCAGCGCATTCCTCTGCACACGATTGATCGCCATGGCGACGCGCGTGCGCTGACGGCCGTCCGGCCTCGTTTCACAGGCATCGCGCGATCGGCGTGCAAGACCGTCAATCGCGTCTTTCGGCCTGGCGCTCCGAATACGGATACGTTCCTGAAACATTTTCCCGTCATCGCGACCCGCGTTGCCGCCCGTGCGCGCCGGTCACGCTTTCCCCGCTTCGATTTGCGCCGCATGGCACGTGGCTTGCGGTTGACCCGGTGCCGCCGGTGCAGACGGATTCGCCAGAACGATTGCACATCGGCGGCATGTAACGACATCGAAACAAACCGGGGATCGGATCGGGGCGCGGGGCGTCGTGTGCCGCGACGCAGGCGCCGCGCATGTCGTATCGGTCATGCGCACGGGGCAACGCGTTCCCGATCCGTCGAACAGCAAGCTTGCTTGCAGGGTGTCGTGCCGGGGTTCGCACCGCGCATCGCGACGAAGGCCGCGTGCGGCGGGGCGTCGCGCCCGGCACATGTCGGGGGAGGCGCCCATGAAAACGACAGTGAACCAATGGGCATTCATCGCGGTGGTGTTTGCCGCGAGTGCGCACGCGCAGGAAATCTACCTGCAGGGCGGTACGCAGGGCGTCGGCATCGGTGCGGCCGTCAGCTTCAATTCGATGCTGGGCGCGCATGCGGATTTCAATGCGATCGATCTTTCGCATGACTTCACGGTGGCCGGCAATCGCTATCAGGACGACCTGAAGCTGCGTCAGGGCGGTTTGTACGCGGACATCTTTCCGTGGCGCGGCAGCGGCTTCCGCGCGACGCTCGGGTTGCGCTTCAACGACGACGAGCTTCGCGGCGTGTCGGTACCGACCAACGGCACGTACGTGTTCGGCGGCAAGCGCTATCCGGCGTTGCCGGGGATGTATGCGGTCGCGCAAGCGCGTTATCCGACCGTGATGCCGTACGTAGGAATCGGCTACGGGCACCGGCCGGCGTCGAAAGGGCTCGGATTCGTCGCCGATATCGGCGTCGCGTACGGGATTCCGAAATGTTCGTACTCGCTGTCGCCGGAACTGGCCGCCGCGGCCGGACCGGCGAAGAGCCAGATCCTGGTCGCGAGCGGGCTTGATCAACTGCGACAGGTGATGTCGCGATACCGGTGGTATCCGGTCTTGCAGATCGGGATTTCGTACCGGTTTTAGCGACTTGTTTTGAGAAATCGTAACTAGTGGAAAAGAACCCTTGTGGTTACGGGTTTTTTGCTATTTGCGTTTTATATGCTGATTGCGAGTCAGCCGCCCATGTCGACGTAACTGCGCGCGCCCTGAGCGTGAATCACGGTCGGACATACGCGCCTGCCCCGCGCCTTGCATATCGCGCAGCGGCCGCATGCCACGTTGAACTGCACGGACACCAAGCCGCCCTTCTACAGGTTCGTGACGTCGGAACCGATCTCGACGGCTTCAACGGTGACTTCATGGCGAGGACGAGCGGACTGTCGCGCTGCGATTCCTGCCGTGGGCACCACAGGTTCACGTGGCACGATGAACAGGCTGGCAAAGCGAAAGTCGTTGTCGCCGAGATCAGCATTGCGTGCGATCCGCACGTAGTTGACGCCGGGCGCGAACGGAAAGACGTCGTTTGTCTCGTAATAGTGAAAGGCTCGACCATCCTCGCCGAGCAGCGCGGGGCTGCCTTCGCGCGAGGCCAATGCGGTGGTGGCGAGCACGCGTTGCCCAATATGCGCCGTGAGCGTCAGATTGACGAACGTGTCCGAGGTCGTCCTCACGTCTGCCAGCAACGGGACAAGGCGGCAGGCGATCGGTGCCGCGGTGCGGTTCGTCACGACGAAGGTCAAATGCTTGCCGACCAGGATCGACTTGCCGATCATCACGTCCGGATAAGCGGCCGGCGAGCCGAGTGTCGACGAATCCGCCAGGCTGAAACCGCAGGTCAAGTCGAGTTCGAGCCCGACGTCGGTGCCATGCAATTCCGCGAGTTGCGACGCGGACGAGTAGTGTCGCAGTGCCATGCCGGCATATGGAACGCTGCGGCCCGAATCCTCGCGACACGTCTTGTCGGAATAGGTGCCCGGTGCGGTCAGGAACGCCGAAACGAAATAACCTGGCTCGAGTTTCGCCGCGTTGCCGGGTGTATACGACTGGATGTAATCCGGGTTGTCGACCAGATCGAGGACGTTGCCGTATCCGTCGGTTGCCGCCGAATAGCGCGTGCCGGTGCCGTCCTGCACCTGCAGCGCATAGAGAAACTGGTTTTCGTTACGGAAGAAGTTCGCCCCCCGCACGGACGCTTTCCAGATGCAGCCGAGACCATCCGTCAACTCGCCCGCCGACTGATTCGCGGCGAACGAGTGCCGAATCGCGAGCAGGCTGCCCGACACGCCGTCGAAGCCGCCGGTGCAACCTTGCGCGTCGATGTGTGTCGATCGGCCTGCGCCGTCGACGAATGTCTGATTCATGCGGACGACGCACGGATCGCCGCCGTAACCGCAATGGCAGATTGCGAGCAGATCCGTCACGTACGACGTGCGAGACGGCAGCGTTGCGTCAGCCGTGCTGCGTACGACGTCGTGGGTGTAGATCTCCATCGAGTTGCGGAAGTCGATCTTCTTCCGGTGCGTAGCCGTGAAGTAGCTCTTCGCCGATTCGAGAAACCTCGCATGACCGAGCGTATAGAAGTTGCGGACGTAGTCGTTCTTTTTGTCCGGATCGGAAAGCGAGTTCAGGTGCCCGGCGAGCACTTTCTGCATGGCATTCTGGTACTGGTAGATCTTCTCGCGCATCTCGCCCAGTGTCGCGGCGACCGTGTCGGGCGCAAGAGAGAGCTGGTCGCGCATCGACAGGTACACGCCGTACATCGAAACCTGCGCGCCGCAGGCGAGTGCGTGCATCGTCAACCCCTGATATTCGGAACCCTTGATCAGGAACATCGGCGTGAGCATCGTGCAACCGCTCCAGAACGCGGCGAACTTCGCGGTGATGGCGTCCACCATCGACGCCGAATAGGGCGGCGAGTTTCTTCGCACGAATTCGACGAGGAAGTGCAAGTCGTCGTTGATGCCCGCCAGCGTTTGACGCATGATCTCGACGTTGTTTTTCGAAATCTCGTCCGTCGCGATGCGACGGATTATCGTTTCCTCATCCGGCCCGCGCTCGAATAGCGTATTCAGGTGGTTGAACAACAGGTTCAACACTTCGCCGACGAGCGGCCCGGCGGCCGGAATGAACGATGCGAGCGCCTTGATCGTGACTTCGCCGAATGCGATGAGCCCCGGCAGGGTATTGGTCGACAACGCTGCATTGACGATATCCACGATTGCGATTGTCGCCGGCTGGTATTGCTCGATCTGGGTCTTGATTTCGCCGAGCTTCATTTTGAAGCCGGGAACCAGCAAGTCGTTTTCATCGAAAGCATGGACGGGCGGGGCGGCATTTCCCTCGAGCCCCGAGGCGATCGCGCGCGATCGGGCCGATGGCGTGCCGTCATCGCCGCCGCACGCGGCGAGCAGCGGCAGCACTGCACTGCATGCGCTGTACATCAGGAAGGCTCGTCGGTCGATTCGAGGTGTCATCGCGTCTCCGTAGGACAGTAACGGTGTCACGTGCGGCCAGTGCAATCGGCGACGAACTGGCGGACGTACGGGTACCCGGCGTACCGGGTAACGGGAGCGGATGCGGGGAGCGGCGGTTCGGTTGCCGCCTGCGTGCAGAGAGAGGACGTCGTGATTCTCGACCTCGTGAAGTAGGGGAACGGTAGCATATTCATTGACGAATCGTCAACGAATGTGACCATTTAAAGTATTTAGTTTAACGAAATGACTGTTGACTACATGGTCGCCAGTTTGTATCCCGCATATTTGACTTATTGAAATTTGTGTAGTGGGTAGTTAAACCTGGCTATGCGATGAGTCGAGCTGTCATCGGTAAAGGCTCGCCACAACAGGGAACAGGGTTGTGCAGTGAGCAACTGGAACGGATGAGCGGCTTCGATTGCATGGCCGATTGCGATGCATGATCAAACGCAGTTCGCGATCTCCGCTGGACTGCGGCGGAGCGCGCTTCGTTCGCAGCGATTTACATGATGAAGTTCCTGCAGCCTGTACGAGGGAACACACATTCGTATCGGCAAGCGAGGCGACCGACATCTCCGTACCTTGTTCATACGCGGTGCTCGCGCGGTACTCCGAACCGCACCAACCAGACATGACAAGAAGCACGCCTGGGCTCTCGCATCGTAATGCCAGACGACGCGCCAATCGGGCCATGGTTGCGATCGCGAACAAGATTGCATGTGTGATCTGGTCGATGCTCGCAACCGGCCGGTCGTATCGGAAATCAGTGTGGCAACGTCACCGGCGATGCGTTGACGAATTGACGAGTGGCACTCCGGTCAATCCGGGCGAGCAGGGAACCAGGCTTTTATAACGGTCCCTGAGGGCTTCCAGTTGTCGAGGCCCGCACGCGTGGAATTCCGGTTGGGCGCTGGGCGATGCCCTGACGCCGGATGGAGGGACGCAATCGACTTCCGTGTCTGTCAACTTCCGTTTGCTGTTGGGAGCAGTCCATGGATGTAGAAAATCGCGTCGCTGATCCCCGTCTTGCGGCAGACCTCCGCGACAGGCGTTCCCCGCGCGGCCTGCCTCGACGCGTATGTGGTCTGCTCTTCGGTGAACTTGCTCTTCTTCACGGCATGACCTCCTGGTCTGAATGACAACGTCATGCCGGAATTTTCCACTTTCAACTGGGACAGTGTTGTGGGCTCGCCTCACTCACCGAAGCTGTCTCGTCGGCGCGTTTGCGTTGGTGTCGTCATCACGGAGCCGCGGCGCAGGCGGCTGGCGCGCCGCGCTACGGGATATCGCCGCACGTACCGTTCGCCAGGGCGAGAGGCACGGTATCGGTGTAGACGAAGGACGAGTCCGGAATTGACGCTCTTCAGGCACGTTCGAGCATTTTGATCGCTGCGGCGGCTGCGCCTGCGCGGGTCTCGACATGTAGCTTGCGGAACAGGTGTTCAAGATGCTTGTTCACCGTGCGCGGGGCTATGCCGAGAATGTCGCCGATATCGCGGTTTGTCTTGCCGTGCGACACCCACAGCAGCACTTCGGCTTCCCGTATGGTCAGGCCGAAGCGTTCGGCGAGCGCATTGCAATGCGCCGTGTCGTCTCTTTCCTTGAGGATCACGATCCATTCGCCCGGTTCCGGACCGAGCGTCGCACTGGCCGAGCGACGTATCTGGCCCGTGCTGACTTCGTGCACGGCGTCCCCTTGGGCGCCGCGCGCGAGCCAGTCGATGAACCACATGCGCAGCGGGGCAGGCAGAGTCGGTGGCGCATCGGACCCGCGTGCGTTCTTGGTTTGCCCGGCATCGGCGGGGCCGTCATGCGTAGTCGCGTATGCGGCGATATGATGCGCAGCCTGCGGACTCTGCCAGCGAATCGTGCCGTCCGCGCCGACGATCAGCGCCGCGCGTGTGTCGAGCGACAGTGCCGCCTCCGCGTACAACTGCGCACGTGAACGTCGTACGTGGGCGCCGATGCGCGCGCACAACTCCTCGGGCTGCACCGGTTTGGTCACGTAGTCGATGCCGCCCACGCGAAAGCCGCGTACGACGTGCTCACTCTCCGTCAATGCGGTCATGAAGATGACGGGAAGATGCTCGTGCCGTCCGTGCTGCTTGATACGCAGGCATGTTTCGAAGCCGTCCATGTCGGGCATCATTGCATCAAGCAATACCACGTCGGGCGTCACGCGCGCGAGGCGTTTAAGCGCATCCTCGCCGGACAGGGCAACGATAACCGTGTAGCCGTGCGCCTGCAGCGTATCGGAAAGAAAAGCGAGGTTCTCCGGCGTGTCGTCGACGATCAGTATCATGGGCCGTTCGTGCAGCCACGCGGCCGGGTTGTCGGCGAGCGGGGAGGCCGCGATGGTGGTGCGTGCGTCACGCGTTCGAGCCGCGCGCGAGTCGGTCAAGTTCATGCTCGAGTTCCCTTAGCTGAAAACGTTCCGCCAACGAGCGCAACGCGTCGATTTGATGCCGCAACTCGGGCCAGGTCTCGCGCGCGGCGTCGAGCTGTTCGATCACGCCCTGTACGTAGCCGACTTCGAGATGCGCATGCAGGTGTTCGATGAGTTCGCGCGGCCACACGGCGAGCGCGAGCGGCTGCGTCGCGGCCGGTGCGTTTGCCGCCGGAAGTGAGCTCGCTTCGGTATCGGACGCAATCCAGTCGAGTGCAAGCAGTTGCGCAAGCTTGTCGAGCAGCAGATTCACCTGCAGCGGCTTGACCAGATAATCCTTGCATCCGGTCGCGCTTGCGCGATCGCGGTCATCGGCGAACGCGTTGGCGGAGAGCAGAACGATGGGCGCGTTCGACAACTGATTCTCGGAGATCAGGCGACTGGTTTCGTAGCCGTCCATCAACGGCATCGAAATGTCCATGATGATGGCGTCCGCCGTGTGCATCGCAAGCCAGCGCAGCGCATCGGTGCCGCTGGCCGCTTCAGCGACATCGAAGCCAAGCGGCGTGAGCAACTGCACGACGATGTCGCGCTGGTCGTCGAGGTCGTCGACGACGAGAATGGTGCGGCGCGCCCCCGTATAGCCGCGAATCGACGCGAGTTCGGTGCGTGTTTCGGCTGCCGTGTCAACGGCGGGGGCGAACAGGCGGACCACAAAGCGCGTGCCATGCCCGACTTCACTGTCCACCTCCAGGCTGCCGCCGAGCGCTTGCGTGAGCAGGCGGCAGATCGTGAGCCCGAGACCGGCGCCGTGATCGTACGCATGGGCTGCTTCGCCGCGTTCGAACGGCAGGAACAGGCGCTCCAGTTCGCTGGGCGGGATGCCGGGGCCGGTATCGATCACCTCGAATTTGAGTGTATCGAGCACATGACTTACGCGCAGCGTGATCGTGCCGCTCGACGTGAAGCGGATCGCATTGCCGATTAGGTTGGTGAGGATCTGACTCATGCACTTCTGGTCCGTGCGCACGGTGGCGGGAAGCCGACCGACCGTCTGCACGTCGAATGCGAGTGCCTTTTCGAGCGCCTGTGGCCGCAGCATCGACGTAAGGTGGGCGACGAAATCGGCGAGGGATACCTTGGCGATGTTCAACTGAAGCTTGCCTGCCTCGATGCGCGCGATGTCGAGCAGCCCGTCGACGAGCGCGAGCAAATGCTCGCCGCTGCGATGGATCGTGCGCACGGCGTTGTAGCGCATCGGCGTGAGTTCTTCCTTCGCCTGCAGCAGCAATTGTGCGTAGCCGAGAATGCTGTTCAACGGAGTGCGCAACTCGTGGCTCAAACCGGAGACGTAACGGCTTTTGGCCTGATTGGCCGATTCCGCGGCGGCGGTCGCACGCTTGAGCGCCGCGTCGGTCTTCTGATGCGCGTCGATTTCAAGCATCAGCAATTCGTTTTGCCGCTGCGACTCTTCCTGCGTGACGCGGCGGTTTTCGCGCTCCAGCACGAACCACCAGGCCGCGATGCAGCCCACCAGCGAGAGCGCGAGAAAAATATTCAGGAAGCTACCCGAGAGCGCGCGGCCGATCGATGGTCCGGCGGCGATCATCGAAGTCGCGCTCTGCGACCAGATCAGATAGAGCACGCTGCCCAGCACCGCGAGCATGGCGAGCACGAGGCTCGCATAGTGAATGAGGCGCAGCGCGGCGGGGCCGAGTCGCGCGCCCGGCAGCACGCGGTGCAGCGCGCGGTCGGCCTGCGCGGCGAAGCGCGCGTGCGGTTTGCAGCGGTCGTGGCAGCGCGAGTCGAGCGAGCAGCACAGCGAGCAGATCGTGCCTCCATAGGCCGGGCAGTACGCCGTATCGTCCGGCTCGAAGGTGTTTTCGCAGATCGCGCAGCGCAGCGAGGTGGCGTCGCCGGTCGGTTGCGCGGCACGGGCAATGTAATAGCGCCCGCGCGTGAGTACCGCGAGTACGGGCGCGCACGCGAACGCCGCACCGAACGCGATGAACGACGACATCGCCTTGGCGAGCACGCCGAACAGGCCGCTATGCGCGAGCATCGCGACGGCGGCTGCGATCAGCATCGCACCGACGCCCACGGGATTCACATCGTAGAGATGCGCGCGCTTGAACTCGATATGTCGCGGGCTATAGCCAAGCGGCTTGTTGATGACGAGATCGGCGAACAACGCGCCGATCCACGCAATCGCGATGTTCGCGTAGAGCGACAGCACCTTGGCGATCGCATCGAACACGCCCATTTCCACGAGAAGCAACGCGATCATGACGTTGAACACGAGCCATACCACGCGGCCCGGATGGCTGTGCGTGAGCCGCGCGAAAAAATTGGACCAGGCGAGCGAGCCCGCATAGGCATTGGTCACGTTGATCTTCAACTGCGAGACGATCACGAACAGCGTCATCGCGGGCAGCGCCCAACTCGCGAGCCCCAACGGATCGAGCAGCAGATGATAGGCGACGAGGTACATCTGCGTAGGCTGGGTTGCGTGGCTCGCATCGACCTCGTACTGGAGCGCAATGAAGGCGAGGAATGCACCGCCCAGCATCTTGAGCGCGCCGGGTACGATCCAGCCCGGCCCCGTCGAGAGCAGCGCGAACCACCAGCGCGTGCGGTTCTTCGCGGTGAGCGGCGGCAGGAAGCGCAGATAGTCCACCTGTTCGCCCACCTGTACGATCAGCGCGAACACGACCGTCGATGCTTGACCGAAGGCAATCAGGCTGAAAGCGCGGCCCTGCGGCGCGAAACCCGCGAAGGTGGTCCACTGCGCGACCAGGTCGGGATGGTGCCACAGCACGGCTGCGTAGGGCAGCACGAACAAGACGAGCCACAGCGGCTGCGTCCAGCTTTGCAGGCGGTTGATCAGCGTGATGCCGAACATGACGATCGGAATCACCACGAGCGAACTCACGACGTAGGCGATCGCCAGGGAAATGTGGAAATACAGCTGGAGCGCAAGCGACATGATGGCCGCTTCGAGCGCAAAAAAAATAAACGTGAACACCGCGTACAGCAGCGAGGTGACCGTCGAGCCGATATAGCCAAAGCCCGCGCCGCGCGTGAGCAGATCCATGTCCACGCCGTAGCGCGCCGCGTAATAGCTGATGGGCAAACTGGTGAGCCAGATCAGCACGGACACGGCCGCGATGGCCCAGAGCGTGTTCGTGAAGCCGTAGTTGACGACGAGACTGCCGCCTATCGCCTCCAGCACCAGAAACGACACCGCGCCAATCGCCGTATTGGCCACCCGCAGCTCCGACCAGCGCCGGAACGAGCGCGGTGTGAAGCGCAGCGCGTAGTCCTCGAGGGTTTCGTCGCCAACCCAGGCGTTGTAGTCGCGGCGCACCTTGACGATGCGTTGCGTACCGGGCGCGCCCACTGACGGGTGACTCTGGGACATGAAGATGATCCGAAATGGTGCGAAAGCGGCACGAGCGGGGCGCGAACGGCGTCACGGCGGACCACACCGCTCAGGATCGCCCTGCAATGCAAATTACATTCCAGCACGCGCGCCGGGAATACGTCGATTGACGTATTTCGATCGTCAAATTGGCTTTCTACATTGCGTCCAACCTCGACCCAGCCCGCAGCGACCCGCATCGGGCACCCGATAAGGAGAACGTGATGTCCGCAGACGATCGACTCGATGACGATGCCCGGATGCCTTCGCCACTGCGCCGGAAAATGCTCGGCGGCCTGGCCGCCGCGCCGCTGATGGCGCTGGGCCTGCCGCGCGGCGCGTTTGCGCAAACGCCGCCCACGGCGAAGGTCAATACCACGGGCCTCGCGGTCACGGACACGACGGTGACGGTCGGCCAGCTTCATTCGGCCACCGGCACGATGGCGATTTCCGAAACCGGCTCGATCCAGGCCGAACGCCTCGCCATCGAGCAGATCAACGCGATGGGCGGCGTGCTCGGCCGCAAGGTGCAGATCATTCAGGAAGACGGCGCCTCCGACTGGCCGACCTTCGCCGAAAAATCGAAGAAGCTGCTGGAGAACGACCACGTCGCGGCGGTGTTCGGCTGCTGGACCTCGGCCTCGCGCAAGGCGGTGCTGCCGGTGTTCGAGAAGGATAACGGCCTGCTCTATTACCCGACCTTCTACGAAGGCCTCGAACAGTCGAAGAACGTGTTCTACACGGGCCAGGAAGCGACCCAGCAGATTCTCTGGGCGCTCGACTGGGCCTCGAACACCAAGAAGGCCAAGACGTTCTTTCTGATCGGCTCCGACTACATCTGGCCGCGCACCTCGAACAAGATCGCGCGCCGTCATATCGAACAGCATCTGCATGCGAAGGTGGCGGGCGAGGAGTATTACCCGCTCGGCACCACCGAGTTCGCGTCGTTGATGAACAAGATCAAGCTCGCGCGTCCGGACTGCATCTTCGCGACCGTGGTGGGCGGCTCGAACGTGGCGTTCTACAAGCAGCTCAAGGCCGCGGGCATCACGCCGCAGAAGCAGTTCCTGCTGACGCTGTCGGTGACCGAAGACGAAGTGCTCGGCATCGGCGGCGACAACTTCGCGGGTTTCTATTCGTCGATGAAGTATTTCCAGTCGCTCGATAACGAGAACAACAAGAAGTTCGTCGCGGCGTTCAAGGCGCGCTACGGGCAGAAGTCGGTGATCGGCGACGTGACGCAGGCCGCCTATCTCGGCCCGTGGATCTGGAAGGCGGCGTGCGAGCGCGCGGGCAGCTTCGACGTGGACAAGGTGGTCGCGCATTCGGCCGGCATCGAGGTGGCGAACGCGCCGCAAGGTTACGCGAAGGTCGATGCGAACCACCACCTGTGGAGCCGCTCGCTGATCGGAGAAGGGCAGGCGAACGGCCAGTTCAAGGTCGTCGCGCAGTCGGAGCAGCCGATCCAGCCGAATCCGTTCCCGAAGGGCTACATGTAATCCGTCAACCGCAGCGGCGCGGCGGGCCATGATGCCGCCGCGCGAGGAGCGTTCGATGTCCGCTACCGATATTTTCAACATCACGCTGATGCAGGGCTTCGCCGGTCTGAGCCTCTTCAGCGTCCTGCTCCTGATGGGGCTCGGGCTCGCCGTGATCTTCGGCCAGATGGGCGTGATCAACATGGCGCACGGCGAATTCATGACGATCGGCGCCTATACGGTCTACATGTTTTCGTGGTTGTCGCAGAACGTCTGGCACGCGCTCACGCCCGTGTATTTCTTCTTCGCGATTCTCGCGGCGTTCGCGCTGGCCTTCGCGGCGGGCTGGCTCGCCGAATGGGCGCTGATTCGCCATCTGTACAAGCGCCCGCTCGACACGCTGCTCGCCACCTGGGGCCTGAGCCTCGGCATGCAGCAGGTGTTCCGGTCGACCTTCGGGCCGAAGGAGGTGAGTCCGGCGCTGCCCGACTGGCTGATGGGTTCGTGGGAGCCCACGCCCGGCCTCGACATTCCGGTGAGCGGCATGTTCGTGATGGGCCTCGCGCTGCTGATGACGGGCGGGCTGCTGCTCGCGCTTTATCGCTCGCGCTGGGGCTTGCGCGTGCGCGCCACGGTCGCGAACCGGCCGATGGCGAACGCGGCAGGCATCAACACGCAGCGCACCGACCGCATGACTTTCGCGATTGGCTGCGGTATCGCGGGCGTGGCGGGCGCGGCTTTCACGGCCATCGGCTCGACGGGGCCGACGAGCGGCTCGCTCTATATCGTCGATTCGTTTCTCGTCGTGACGTTTGGCGGCGCGGCGAGCCTGCTCGGTACCGTGGCGTCGGCATTCGGCATCGCGCAGATGCAGTCGATCAGCGAGTTCTTTCTCTCGGGCTCGATTGCGCGCGTGCTCACGCTGCTCACCGTCGTGGTGATTCTCATGCTGCGTCCGCAGGGCCTGTTCGCCTCGAAGGTGAGGCGAGTCTAAACACTGCGGCTCACGTCAGCGCGCGTTCATGCGCAAGCCTCATTCACAGCTTCATTCGTATGGAGAGTTGGACATGGAACCCATCCAACCCACGGCGGGCGGCGTATCGCCGCGATCCGGCCCGGGCGCGCCGCCGGCCGGCTGGCGGGCTCGCGCGGCGCGGCTCGACGCGTCGGGCTACGCGGGCATCGTGCTGCTTGCGCTGCTCATCGTGGTCGTGTTTCCGCTCGTGCTCGACACGTTCCGTCTGAACCTGATGGGCAAGTACCTGACCTACGCGTTCGTGGCGATCGGCCTCGTGATCGCGTGGGGCTACGGCGGCGTGCTCAGTCTCGGCCAGGGCGTGTTCTTCGGCCTCGGCGGTTACGCGATGGCGATGTTTCTCAAGCTCGAAGCGTCCGATCCGGCCGCCACACGCACGCAGACCACGCCGGGCATTCCCGACTTCATGGACTGGAACCAGCTCACCGCGCTGCCCGCATGGTGGAAGCCGTTTCATGGATTGCCGTTCTCGATACTCGCGGTGCTCGTCGTGCCGACGGCGCTCGCGTTCGTGATCGGCTACGCGATGTTCAAGCGGCGCGTGGGCGGCGTCTACTTCGCGATCATCACGCAGGCGGTTGCGCTGATCCTCTCGGTGCTCATCATCGGTCAGCAAGGCTATACGGGCGGCGTGAACGGCATCACCGACCTGCGCACGCTGCTCGGCTGGGACATCCGCACCGATCACGCGAAGCTGATCCTGTACTTCGTGAACGCCGCGCTGCTGATCGGCGCGCTGCTCGCCTGCCGTTACGTTCAGCGCAGCAAGCTCGGCACGCTGCTGCTCGCGATGCGCGACAAGGAAGACCGCGTGCGCTTCTCGGGCTACGACGTCGCCATGTTCAAGGTGTTCGCGTTCTGTCTCGCGGCGATGCTCGCGGCCGTCGGCGGCGCGATGTTCACGCTGCAGGTGGGCTTCATGTCGCCGTCGTTCGTCGGCATCGTGCCGTCGATCGAAATGGTGATCTACGCGGCCATCGGCGGGCGCATGTCGCTGGTCGGCGCGGTGTACGGCGCGATTCTCGTCAATCTCGGCAAGAGCTGGTTCTCGGAGAGCTTTCCGAACCTCTGGCTCTATCTGATGGCGGCGATGTTCATCGGCGTGGTGATGGTGTTTCCGAACGGGCTGGCGGGTCTGTACGAAGAGCATGTGCGCCCGCGCGTGAGACGTCTGCTCGGCGCGGCGAACAAGGAGGCGTGAAGCATGAGCAATACCGACTTTCTGCTCGCGATCGAAGACCTGACCGTGTCGTTCGACGGCTTCAAGGCGATCGATTCGCTCAATCTCTATCTCGAACGCGGCGAGTTGCGCGTGGTGATCGGCCCGAACGGCGCGGGCAAGACCACGCTGCTCGATCTCATCTGCGGCAAGACCAGGGAAACGGCGGGCAGCATCAAGTTCCGCAACGAGGAAATCACGAAGCTCGCGGAATTCCGCCGCGTGCGTCAAGGGATCGGCCGCAAGTTCCAGACGCCGTCGATTTACGAAAACCTGAGCGTGGCGCAGAACCTCGAAGTGTCGTTTCCGCGCGGTCGCAGCGTGTTTGGCGCGCTCGCCTATCGGGAGGATACCGAAGTGGCCGATCGCGTGCGCGACGTGGCCAGTGAAATCGGCCTCGCCGGCGCGCTCGATCTGGAAGCGGGGCTGCTTTCGCATGGCCAGAAACAGTGGCTCGAAATCGGCATGCTGCTGATGCAGGATCCGGAACTGTTGATGCTCGACGAGCCGATTGCCGGCATGAGCGTGCGCGAGCGCGAACTGACCGCCGACCTGCTCGACCGCATTTGCCGCAACCGCTCGATGATCGTGATCGAACACGACATGGCGTTTGTGGAGCGCATCGCGCACAAGGTCACGGTCATGCATCAGGGGAAGATCCTCGCGGAAGGGCCGATGGCACAGGTGCAGGCCGATCCGCGCGTGATCGACGTCTACCTCGGCCACTGAGTCGGCAACCGAACGACAACACGGAGAACACATCATGCTGGAAGTCGACGATCTCGTCGTCAGCTACGGCCAGAGCGAAGTGCTGCACGGCATCGGCTTTTCCGTTGCGCAAGGCGAAAGCGTGGCCGTGATGGGCCGCAACGGCATGGGCAAGACCACGTTGTTCAAGGCGCTGATCGGCATGCTGCCCGCCAATCGCGGCACGGTGCGCGTGGCTGGCGCCGACGTTTCGAAGGACGAGAGCTACCGCCGCGTGTCGAAGGGCATTGGCTACGTGCCGCAAGGCCGGCAGATCTTCGCGTCGCTGAGCGTCGAGGAAAACATTCGGACGGGCCTCGAAAACGCGCAGAGCCAGCAGGTGCCCGACGAACTTTACGCGTTGTTTCCCGTGCTGTTCGACATGAGAAAGCGCAAGGGCGGCAATCTCTCGGGCGGTCAGCAACAGCAACTCGCGATTGCGCGCGCGCTTGCAACCGACCCGAAAGTGCTGCTGCTCGACGAGCCGACCGAAGGCATCCAGCCGTCCGTCATCAAGGACATCGCCAGGGCGCTCAACCAGATTCGCACGAGCCGCAATATCGCCATCGTCGTCTCGGAGCAGGTGTTGAGCTTCGCGCTCGACGTGGCCGACCGCCTGTTCGTGATCGAGGGCGGCCGCTTCGTGCACCAAAGCACGCGTGACGCGGGCGACACCGACCGCATCCGCGAATACCTCTCCGTCTGAGCGCGGCGCGGCGTTCGCGCGCCGCGCCGTATGTCAATCCGCGAACCCAGGAGCCAATGCCATGCCCGAGACTCTCATCAAGGTCGATCTGAACCAGTCGGCCTACGAAAACGAACAGGTACACAACCGCTGGCACCCCGACATTCCGATGGCCTGCTGGGTGAAGCCCGGCGACGACTTCATTCTCGAAACCTACGACTGGACCGGCGGTTTCATCAAGAACGACGACAGCGCCGACGACGTGCGCGACATCGACCTGTCGATCGTGCACTTTCTCTCCGGCCCGGTGGGCGTGCAAGGCGCCGAGCCCGGCGACCTGCTGGTGGTCGACCTGCTCGACATCGGCGCGAAGGCCGACAGTCAGTGGGGCTTCAACGGCTTCTTTTCGAAGACCAACGGCGGCGGCTTTCTGACCGATCATTTCCCCAGCGCGCAAAAATCGATCTGGGATTTTCACGGTGTCTATACGCGTTCGCGCCATATTCCGGGCGTGAATTTCGCGGGCCTGATTCACCCGGGCCTGATCGGCTGCCTGCCCGATCCGAAATTGCTGGAGACCTGGAATGCGCGTGAAACCGGCCTGATCGCCACCGCGCCCGATCGCGTGCCGCCGCTCGCGAATCCGCCGTTCGCGGCCACCGCCCACATGGGCAAGCTCGCGGGCGAGGCGCGCGACAAGGCCGCCGCGCAGGGCGCACGCACGGTGCCGCCGCGCGAGCATGGCGGCAATTGCGACATCAAGGATTTGTCGCGCGGCTCGAAGGTGTTTTTCCCGGTCTACGTGGATGGCGCGGGCCTTTCGGTCGGCGACCTGCACTTCAGCCAGGGGGACGGCGAGATCACGTTCTGCGGCGCGATCGAAATGGCCGGCTGGGTGCACATGCGCGTGAATCTCATCAAGGGCGGCATGGCGAAATACGGGATTCGCAATCCCGTCTTTCAGCCCAGCCCGATCACGCCGACCTATAACGATTACCTCATTTTCGAAGGTATTTCCGTCGACGAGCAGGGTGGCCAGCATTATCTCGACGTCACCACCGCGTATCGCCAGGCGTGCCTGAACGCGATCGAGTATCTGAAGAAATTCGGTTATTCGGGCGCGCAAGCGTATTCGCTGCTCGGCTGCGCGCCGGTGCAGGGGCATATCAGCGGCGTGGTGGATATTCCGAACGCGTGCGCGACCTTGTGGCTGCCCACGCAGATCTTCGATTTCGACATTCGCCCGAATGCCGACGGCCCGATCCGGCACATCCAGGGCGGCGTGGATCTGCCGTGTTCGCCGGATCTCGCGAAGGCGTGAGCGGCACACTGAAATGACGCAGGAAAAGGAGGCTGTCATGCCCATCTACGACTTCGAGTGCGCAAGCTGCGGGCCGTTCTCGGTCATGCGCCGCATCGCGGATCGCGAAAAACCGTGCCGTTGTCCCGAGTGCGGCGCGCAAGGCGGGCGCGTGATCGGCGCGCCATCGCTGGCGCTGATGACGGGGGCGCGCCGCGCCGCGCACGCGACCAACGAGCGTGCCGCGCACGCGCCGCGTCAGTCCGACGACGGGCCGCCGCTGCACCATCGCGCCGGCTGCAGTTGCTGCTCGGGCGGCGCGGCGAAGCTTGCCGGCACGGCGTCGGACGGCCTCAAGCGGCCGGCGGGACGGCCCTGGATGATCAGCCACTAAGGTGTGCCGCGCGCGAGCCGATGCCCGGAAGCAGCGGCCGTCGCGCGCGGCGTCAACGTGTTCGAGGAGGAAGCGTCATGCGACATGGTGATATTTCGAGCAGCCGCGATTGTGTGGGTGTCGCGGTAGTCAACTACAAGATGCCGCGTCTGCACACGAAGGCGGAGGTGCTCGACAACGCGCGCCGCATCGCCGACATGGTGGTCGGCATGAAACAGGGTTTGCCAGGCATGGATCTCGTGGTGTTCCCCGAGTATTCGACCCACGGCATCATGTACGACCGCCAGGAGATGTTCGATACGGCGTCGACGATCCCCGGCGAGGAGACCGACATCTTCGCGGCGGCGTGCCGCAAGGCCAACGTGTGGGGCGTGTTCTCGATCACGGGCGAGCGCCACGAGGCGCATCCGCGCAAGGTACCGTACAACACGCTCGTGTTGATCGACAATCGCGGCGAGATCGTGCAGAAGTATCGCAAGATCATGCCGTGGACGCCGATCGAAGGCTGGTACCCGGGCGACCGGACCTATGTGACGGACGGGCCGAAGGGTCTCAAGATCAGCCTGATCATCTGCGATGACGGAAATTATCCGGAGATCTGGCGCGACTGCGCGATGAACGGCGCGGAGCTGATCGTGCGCTGCCAGGGCTATATGTATCCGGCGAAAGAACAGCAGGTGATGGTCGCGAAGGCCATGGCGTGGATGAACAATACCTACGTGGCAGTGGCCAACGCCACGGGCTGGGACGGTGTGTATTCGTACTTCGGCCATTCCGCGATCGTGGGGTTCGACGGGCGCACGCTCGGCGAATGCGGCGAGGAGGAAATGGGCGTGCAGTATGCGGAGCTGTCGCTCGGGATGATTCGCGACGCGCGGCGTAACATGCAGTCGCAGAATCATCTGTACAAGCTGCTGCATCGCGGCTATACCGGCACGATCAATTCCGGCGATGGCGCGAATGGCGTCGCGGACTGTCCATTCGGGTTCTATCGCGACTGGATCGCGGATCCCGACGCCACGCGTCGCCGCGTCGAAGCGCTTACGCGCGCAACGCCCGGCACGCCGGAGTGCCCGATCGAAGGTATTCCGCATCAAGACTGAGCGCGTGCGTTCCCGGCTTCGTGCGCGCACTTTGCGACCGTGCACCGTGCGCCGATCGACTGTTTCGGGAACCTGTTCGAGGACCACCAGGCGACGCAGCTGACGGGGCAGGGCAACGGGCAGCCGATTCGCCGTTCTACCTGGACATGGCCGACGTGCGGCCGGCGAGCGTCGCGCGCAAGGCGTTCGAGACGCGGATTCGCGACGGGGGCGAGCCGCCGGCGCCGCATCACGTGTTCGAGCCGCGGTAAAAAGACGGGCAGGCCGCCCGAAAACGGGGGCGTATCGGAATGTGCGCCGTCGGCCGGTCATGCCCGCCACGCAAGGCGCACGCGGCGATCGCATGCTGCACTGCATCGAAATGGCTTGACGAAATGGCCGCTACGGCGTAGTGTCCATGGTCGAAGTGTTCAAGAAGTTCGATTGCTCATCATTGGCCGCGCTCCGTGCGGCAGTCGTTGGTCTCTCCCTCTTTGATTCTTTCTGTGCCCGTCGCGGGCGCATGTTCAATTATTTGTATTAAGGAAGTATTTGTGGATACCGGTACCGTCAAGTGGTTCAACGAAACCAAGGGCTTTGGTTTCATCTCCCCGGACAACGGCGGCGACGATCTGTTCGCCCATTTCTCGGAAATTCGCGGCACGGGTTTCAAGACCCTGGCCGAAGGCCAGAAGGTCAGCTTCGAAGTGAAGCGCGGCCCGAAGGGTCTGCAAGCGTCGAACATCACGCCGCAGTAAGCCGCAACGGCAGCGGCCGCCAGTCGGTGGCCGTTGCCGGATGGAGTTTCGCGCGAGGCGCCGCCCTGGCGGCGGTGGCGCGTTCCGATGCGCACGACCGATGCATCGCGACATTCACGATGCATCGGTCGTGACGCCTCCCTCCTCGCATGCCTGAACGGCGTGCGACGTAACGCCCTCGCAAAGCGCTCGCCGCTTCGCGAGCGCATCACCGCTTCAACGCATCAACCTGAGCAGACCGCCGCCATGTCGTAGCCGGCGCGGTCCCGACTTGCGCGGCGCTCATCCCGCCGCCGCCACCGACCGCCCGAACGCCGCAACGCGCCGGGCTCCGATCGCAAGACAGGCCTGTGGCCCGTCTGAACGAACCGATCCCCGGCAGCCTGCCGGCGGCCGTCCCGTTACGGGATGCCGCGCCGGGCAGATCGCCGCGGCCGCGGTCTATCACCTTGTCTGGAGGAATTGGTTTGGCAAAAGAAGAACTGCTGGAACTCGACGGAATCGTCGACGAAGTGCTGCCGGACAGCAAATACCGTGTGACGCTGGAAAACGGCGTCGTGGTTGGCGCGTACGCGTCGGGCCGCATGCGCAAGAACCACATCCGGATTCTCGCGGGCGACCGCGTGACGCTGGAACTGTCGGTCTACGACCTCACGAAGGGCCGCATCAACTTCCGTCACAAGGACGCGAATTCCCCGCGTCCGCCGCGAAGCGGCCAGCCGCGTCGTTAAGCGGCCTCGACCGGTGCGCGGCCACTCGCGCACCGGGTCGAAACCCGTCCGGCCACGCGGCCGGACGCACCGGATGAACGGCGCGTTGCATGCCGTTCGTCGGTCGCCGGCGGCGCCGTCATGCCGCGGCGGCCCCCACCGCCTTCACCGGCCGCCGCGCGTGCGCAACGCTCAGGCGGCCGCGTCCCGCAGGAAATCCTCGACGATCATCGCGAAGTACGGCGGACATTCCTGCATCGGGTAATGCCCGCAATTCGGTATCGTCACGAGCCGCGCGACCGGGTGCCACGCGAGAAAGGTCGCCTGCATCGCCGCTGCGTCGATTCCCGGATCCTTGTCGCCGACGATTACCAGAAAGCGCGTGTCGAGCCCGCGGATGTCGTCGACGAAATCCGCGCCCGTCAGCATGTCGAGATACGCGAGTCGGCAACCCGGCGCCACGCGTTCGCGGTTCTGCCGCAACTTCAGGTCGGCCCAGCGCGCCGACAATCCACCCGTCACGAATCGCACGAGCCGCCGAAACGCATCGTCGTCGACCGTCGTGCTCGCGAAGAATGCGCGCGCGTCGGCGCCCAGGCGGTTGCCGGCCGCCGACACCGGACACACGGCGATCGCGCTCTTGATGCGTGACGGCGCATCGGCTGCGAGCCGCTGCGTCGCCATGCCGGTCATCGAATGGCCGATCACGTGAAAGCGCTGCCAGCCGAGACGATCCGCGAGCGCGAGGCAATCGGCGGAAATCTCGTCGACGGTGCATGCGCCGGTCAGGTGGCGGGATGCGCCGTAGCCGCGCAGGTCGACGAACACGTACGTGAAGGCTGTTTCGTCGAGATACGGCAGCGTTGCCGTGTAGTTCGTGTGGTCGCCGAGCCAGTCGTGCAGGACCATCACGCATTCGGGGCCGGCGCCATGCCGCAGGTAGCCGAGCCCGTCGTGGTTGCCGGTCGGGCGGGCGGAGGAGGTGTCGATGGGGTTCATTTCAAGTCGTTTCCGTCTGGTTGGGGAACCAAAACGAAACGCCCTCCCGGCGGACCGGGAGGGCGTCTTGAAAGTGCATCGATCGTATCGGGCCGATCGGCGAAAGTCAACGCCCGACGTGCCTTTCCGCCCGACACCTCGATGCGCTGCGCATCGGCCCGGCGGTTGTCGTCCGACGGCAGCGACGCGATCACTGACCGATATCGTCGGGCTCGCCTATGCGGCCGGGGGCCGTCCATGCCGCGACGCGGTGCGCACGATGCTTTACGCCCGGGGCGGCGGGGCCGTACACTCGTCGGCAATTCGCGGCCCGCGCGCGTGGCTTGCCATTCCTTCGGTGGCTTTCAGCGGGCCGACGATCGTGCCAGCCGGACATTCGTCGCGCGACGCCAGGAGGCGCCATGAGTGCAGACGCAGCCCCCGCATCCCCGTCCGTTCAGGACCGCATCCGGCACGTGTTCGTGCTGATGCTCGAGAACCGTTCCTTCGATCACCTGTTTGCACTGTCGGGCATTGCCGGCATCGTCGCCGCGTCGCCGGGCAACAGCAACGCGTACGGCGGCGCGGTCTATCCGTTCGGCGGCGGCGCGCCCGACCGGATGCCGACCGATCCGTGCCACGAATTCACCGACGTGCTCGAACAGCTGTGCGGCGCGGGCGTACCGTTCGTGAAAGGGCAGGCCTATCCGTCCATCACCAATTCGGGTTTCGTGTCGAACTACGCGACGTCGCATTCCGAAGGCACGCCGCCGCGGCCGGTCGATGCGGGCAAGATCATGCAGGGTGTCGACGTCGCGACGCAGGCGCCGTCGCTTTACGCGCTCGCGAACGCGTTCGTGCTGTGTGATGCGTGGCATGCATCGATGCCGGGGCCGACCTGGCCGAACCGCTTCTTCCTGCATGGCGCGTCGTCGGCCGGGCTCGACCATTCGCCGACCAAGCAGGAAATGCTGGGATGGGACGGGTTCGACGGTTTTCCGTATCCGAAGGGTTCGATCTTCGGCGCGCTCGGCGACGACAACTGGCGCATCTACCAGGACCAGACGGGCGACCCGCTCGGCCACGTGCCGCAGGTCGCGTCGTTGAAGGGCATCAGCTTCTTCGACATCGACGATCTCGCGCATTTCGACGCCGATCTCGCGGCCGGCTACACGGCGCGCTATACGTTCATCGAGCCCGGTTACGGCGACATCGTGCACGGTACCTATCAGAACGGCAGCTCGCAGCATCCGATGGACGGTCTCGCCGGCGGCGACCGGCTCGCCGCGCGCGTGTACAACGCGATCCGCAATTCGCCGGTGTGGAACAGCAGCCTGTTCGTGATCGTCTACGACGAGCATGGCGGCTTTTACGATTCTGTCGGGCCGGGCGCCGCGCCGCCGCCGAACGACGGCGCGCCCGCGACGCTGAACGCGAGCGGCTTCGGCTTCGACGTGTACGGCGTGCGCGTGCCGGCGATCGTGATTTCGCCGTGGGTCGCGGCCGGGCACGTCGATCACACGCCGTATGACCATGCATCGGTCGCCGCGACGCTCGAGCGGCTGTTCGGCCTCGCGCCGCTGACCGATCGCGACCGCCTCGCCAACGACCTGCTGGCGCTCGTGACGCCTACGTGCCGGACGGATTGTCCGCAAAGGATCGGAACATGAGTACCACCACCCCGACTCCGGACCCGCGCGATGCGCTGCCCGTGCGCGACGGCACGAGCCTGATCGCGTATCTGCACATCCTGAGGAAAGCGCATGCGGCGCTCGTCGGACAGGAGCAGGCGCATCAACGCTTCAGCGAGATCGTCACGCGCGGGCAGGCGCGGCGGTACATCGAGGAACTGATGCCGGTGCTGCTGCACAAGCGTGCCGAGCATCGGGCGCGCAAGCATGGCGGGAAGCATCGTTGAGCGGGGGAAGCGGGACGTACGGAGAGGCAGAAGGGTCACGCTGCGGCGCTCGATGAGTGCGGCCAGTTCGAACGGCCCGAATCGGGCACGACACTTTTCCCCGCCACATGTTGGTTCGGCGAGCCTGCGCCGACCGGCTGACAGCGTACTGGCGGTAACCGTTGGGTCGTGTCACGTTGCCATTGTCTGCTTGACGTGTTGCGGCCTTGTCCTCCGCCCGGCCACTACCCGTGCCAAGGACATCCGTCGAATGGGCGGATTTTCCCCCTCTTGGCACAGTGGTGTCGCGGTCGGCAATGCGGATTTCCCTTAGCCACAATATTGGTTGGCGCTGCTCATGCAGCGTATCGGGGCATTTCCGGTATTTGCATTCCTGCTTAGTACTGGTACTAGCATTTTGTTTGTTTCGAATTGAAAAATAACGATCCAATATCAAAATTAAAAATTAAAGCGATGAATTTGGCGTTGACGAATCGGATGGCAAAAAAATAGAATTCATCGCCGTATCGATTCTTTCGTGAAAATAATTTGACTAAATTCGTGTGGAGCGCTCTCCGTATTAAAAGTTAATGTCGAAAGACGCTGTTGTCGGTATTTCGTCAAGCTGACGTTGTTCGCCGACGGAGACCATTGCTGTACGCAATACGTGACCGAAATCCGGCGTGCGGCGGCCGCCGAGTTTCTCGACGCGTATACGAAGCGGATCGGCGGCCGATGCCAGTCGGACCGTCGCTTGCCGACCGTCTGACGGTCGTCGCATACAACCACGCCATATTCGGCTTCTTCCCTATGGAACGCATCACGCTCATGCCCAGGTGGGCCGGGTACGGCTTCGTTTGCGCGAGCTTCGTCGCCGCGGGCTGTACAAAGTCGCCGGAAACGTATCACGGTTATGTCGAAGGGCAGTTTTCCTATCTGTCGGCACCGTATTCGGGAAATCTGAAGACTTTGCGCGCGACACGCGGCGATCGTGTCGAAGCGGGCACGGTCGTTTTCGAAATCGGTGCGCCGGACCTGGAACAGGCAATCAAGCGTCAGTATCACCAGTGGCAATCGTCGCTGGACGTGCTCGGCGACCTGGAGCAGGGCAAGCGTTCATCGGAAATCGATACGGTGAACGCACAGCTCGAACAGACCCGGGCGAACGCCGCGCTTTCCGCGCAACGGCTCGCCCGCGCGGAAGCCGACTACGCGATACAGGCAATCTCGCTCGATCAGCTCGAACGCGAACGTGCGGCGGCCCGGGTGGACAAAGCACGAGTCAGCGAACTCGCCAGTCAACTGAAGACGGCGCGCCTGCCGGCACGCGACGGTCAACTGCAATCGCAACGACAGAGCGCCGACGCGCAGCAGGCCGAATACGAACGGCTGCAGACGCAATTGCGGCAACTGTCGGTGCAGGCTCCCGGCAAGGGCGTCGTCGTCGATACGTTCTTCACGCCGGGCGAGTGGGTCGTCGCCGGCACCCCGGTGGTGAAGATCCTGGTCGATCTCAATACGAAGGTTCGCTTCTTCGTGCCCGAGGCCGCCCTGGCCAATTTCCGCGTCGGTCGTGTCGTGCGGATCGCATGCGACGGTTGCGACCGCGGCTACACGGCGACGATCAGTCATATCGCGTCGGACGCAGAATATACGCCGCCCGTCATCTACAGCAACGACGCACGCTCGAAGCTGGTGTTTCTCGTCGAAGCGCGGCCCGATACCGTTGCCGCGCGTGGCCTGCACCCCGGCCTGCCGATCGAGGTGACGCGATGAGTCATGCGATGCCGCTGATCGATGTGCGCGATCTGAACAAGCATTTCGGCACACGGCACGTCGTCAAAAACCTGAGCCTGCAGGTTGGTCGGGGCGAGATATTCGGCTTTCTCGGACCGAACGGCAGCGGCAAGACGACCTCGTTGCGCATGATGTGCGGACTGCTGACACCGGATTCAGGCAGCGGGACCTGCCTTGGATTCGACATCCTGAAGGAATGCCGGGAGATCAAGCGCCGAGTCGGCTACATGACACAGCGTTTTTCGTACTGGGAAGACTTGACGGTGCGGGAGAACCTCGATTTCGTCGCGCGACTGTATGAGATCGACGCGCGAAAGGAACGCGTCGCGCGGATCCTCGCCGAGATGGGCCTGGAGTCGCGCTCGAACCAGCTGACCGGCTCATTGTCGGGCGGCTGGAAGCAACGGGTGGCGCTTGCCGCTGCGCTGTTGCAGTCGCCCGAGCTGCTGCTGCTCGACGAACCGACGGCTGGCGTCGACCCGGGCGTGCGCCGGGTGTTCTGGGAGGAATTGCACCGTCTGGCAGCCCGCGGTATTTCCGTGCTTGTCAGCACGCACTATATGGACGAGGCCGAACGTTGCCACAAGCTGGCCTACATCTCGTACGGCACGCTGCTGGCCCACGGCGAGGCCGGTGATCTCGTGCGACGGCATGCGCTCCACACCTGGTCGGTGTCCGGTGGCGACCTCGTCCGGCTGAACGACCGGCTCAAGGGCCGGCCGGGCGTCGAGCAGGTGATTGCATTCGGTCGTGCACTGCACGTATCGGGACGTGACGAGGCCGTGCTTGGAGCGAGTCTCGCAGCAGTTTGCGGCGCGGGTGTCGAGATTCGCAGAATCGAGACGAATATCGAGCACGTCTTCCTGCATTTGATGAAGGGCACATCCGGGGAGTCCGGCTGATCATGATCCGCATCTCGATTTCCCGCTGGTGGAGCATGGTGACGAAGGAGTTCTTGCAGATCCGCCGCGATCGCGTGACGCTCGGGATGATCGCCGTGTTGCCGATCGTGCAGCTGGCGCTGTTCGGTTTTGCGATCAACAGTGATCCCAGGCATCTGCCGACGATCGTGCTCGCCGACGACACAAGCGAATTTTCGCGATCGCTCGTCGCCGGCATGCGCAACACGGGGTATTTCGACGTCCAGGGCGGCCTGTTTTCCGAACGCGCGGCCCGTGACGCGCTGCAAAAGGGCATCGTGCAGTTCGTGGTCAGCGTGCCGCACGACTTCTCGCGACGGCTGGTGCGCAACGAGCATCCGGAAATTCTGGTCGAGGCGGATGCGACCGATCCCGCCGCAACGGGAAATGCGATCGCCGCTCTCAATACGATGACGCAGACGGTGTTGAACAAGGATTTGATCGGAGCCTTGGTGAGAACCGCGCCTCCGCAAGCATTCTCGGCCCGGGTGCACCGGATCTACAATCCCGCCGGCATTACGCAGTACAACATCATCCCCGGATTGATGGGCGTCATCCTGTCGATGACGATGGTCATGATGACGAGCCTCGCGATTACGCGCGAACGTGAACGCGGAACGATCGAGAACATCCTCGCGTCGCCGGCAACCTCGATCGAGGTGATCTGCGGAAAAATCGTGCCGTACATCCTGATCGGGCTCCTGCAGTGCACGATCATCCTGCTGGCGGCCCGGTTCGTGTTCAGCGTGCCGTTTGAGGGCAATCCTGTAACGGTCTACTGCCTCGCATCGTTGCTGATCGTCGCGAACCTGATGGTCGGCATCGCCATATCGTCGGTCGCGCGGAGCCAGTTGCAGGCGATGCAGATGACGTTCTTCTATTTCCTGCCGAGCGTCCTGCTCTCCGGATTCATGTTTCCGTTTGCCGGCATGCCAGGCTGGGCGCGGCTGCTCGGCAACGGATTGCCGCTGACCTATTTCAACCGGGCCATTCGCGGTGTTCTCCTGAAGGGGAGCGGATGGAACGAAATATGGCCCGATGCCGCGACGATGGTCGTGTTCGCTCTGGTTGCAATGACGGTCGGCCTGCTCGCGTACCGCACCACGCTCGATTGAACGACGATGGCACAACGAACCTATCCACGCCGCCGTGCCTGCCGCGCGATTGCGGTTCTGTCGATCGCGGTCGTCATCGTCGCGGGGCAGGGGTGCAGCCATCCTGCGTTTGTCCCCCGATCCACGAGCGACCTGGCATTGCCGGCCACCTTCATGGGGATGAGCGTCCGCTCGACCGATCGCGACGAGGCCGGCATGCCTGTCGAACGCGACCCGCGCTGGTGGCGGCACTTTGGTTCGTCGGCGCTGGATGCGCTCGTCGAGCAGGCGATGCGGGACAGTCCGTCGATACGGAGCGCGGAGTCGCGGTTGATCGAGGCGACGAAGTATCTTGCGGGACAACAGGGTGCCAGTCGCTATCCGCAGGTCGACGTCGGCGCGTCAGCCAAAAGGGAGCAGTTGAATACTGCGGCCGCCGGTCTGCCGATGATTCCCAACCCGTCCCCGTTCATGCTGTACAACACGAACGTGAGCGTTCGATACGATTTCGATTTCTTCGGCGCACAGCGCCATCGGGTCGAGGCGAAACGGTATGAAGCAGCGCTGAGAAGGCATCAGGCCGACGCCGCGCGCTTGACACTGGTCAGCAATATCATCGCTGCGGTGGTCCGGGAAGGGCGGCTGCGTGACGAAATAGACGTGAACGACGCAGTGTTGCGGAACCGGCGAGCCGTTGGGAAGATGCTGCGCGAACGGCATGAAATCGGCAGCGTCGCGCATCGGGAAACGATCGATGGCGATTCGGACGTCGATCGAATCGAAGCGGAACGGGCGGCATTGCATGCGGAACTGCTGAAAATCCGGTTTCAACTCGCGGCCTATGCCGGTGTTCCATCGCCCGAGTCGCTGCCTCGGTTTCGCCTGGACGACTTGCAATTGCCGCAAGACTTGCCGTCGACGGTGCCGTCGGGGCTCGTGCGGCAACGGCCCGACATTCTCGCAGCGGAGGCGCGCCTGCATATTGCCGGCGAACTGGCCGGCATCGCCACGGCCAATCTTTACCCGCGGATCGAACTGGGGGCGAGCATCGGGTCGTCGCCGCTGGCGCTCGGTCAGTTGTTTGCCGGCGGCGCGACGATCTGGAATATCGGTGCCCAGCTTGGCGCACCGGTTTTTCGCGGTGGAGAATTGCCTGCCGCACGGGATGCGGCGATCGCCGCCTACGATGCCACGTTCGAGGACTATCGGACGGTCGTGCTGGGCGCGTTGCAGAGCGTCGCCGATGCGATGATCGAAATCGATCGCGACGCGATCGCGCTGCAAGCGCGTCGAGCGGTCGCGCAACGGCAACGGACCGTTCTGGAGATGACCCGGCGTCAGTTCGAGAACGGCAGTTCGGATCGGCTTCATGTGCTGCGCGACGAGTATGCATATGATCTGGCGCGGCTCGAGATGATTCGCGTTCGTGCGGCCAGGATGGCCAGTACGGTTTCCTTCTTTGCCGCCGTCGGTGGCGATGCGTATCGTCGGGATTGACTGCCCGTGCGCCGAGCGGGCGTCGGAGTGGGTGACCGCCGGGATGCAGGCCGGGCGGTTCCGTCCCGCGTCAATGCCGAGGCGAGACAGGGCAAGAACCTCCGTTACGCCATCCCCCCGCGTCAGCGCATCGCGGTCGGGGCGGGATCGGCGCGTCCATGATCGGCACGACGAAATCCTCGATGTCGCTCGTGACGACCCACGTATGCCGGGCGTGCGCGGCGACGTCGCGAATCCGCTCGCCGCTTCCGGGATCGACGATCAGCGCGATCGTGTTCTGTTTCGTCATGAGCGTTCCCCGTTGTGGTTACCCGGTCGACACTGTTTCACGCGTACCGGTCAATCGGGACGATACCCGGGCGATTGCGTCACGCATCGCCATTGGCTTAAGATCGACGGGAGTTCACCACACGCGTCCAGCACCAATGAAAAAAAGCATGAGCCTGCGGGTCGCCGTCATCGCCTCGGCTGTTGCGGTATACAGCGTCTACATGCACATCGACCAGCTGATCAGCGGCTGCATGTGGGTCAGGGGCCGTCAGCGCTGCAGTTTCGAAAACAGTGCGAATTTCGAAGGCTGGATGAATCTCGACTTGCTGGTCACGTGCTGCTGGGTCGCCGCGGCGGTGGTGGGCTGGATTTCCGTCGCGCAGGTCGCGAAGAAGCCGGAGTAGCGGCGTGACGTACGTGCCCGATTGGATCGGTACGAAATGTCGGCTTGTCTGGCTGAATCTGTCAATCCGTGACAACGCGTATTCGTCGAGCGGCAGCGGGGGCGCGCTTCGTCCTTTCGAGCGGGTCATGAATCCGTGACCGGTCGATAGCCGGCGCGATCGTGGCGATCCCTGGCGAGAAGCGTTGCATCGCGCGCTGCGCGAAGGGAGGTTCCCATGCAGTTTCCGACGGGATCGGTGGTCGCGCTCAGCTCGGCCTCCGCGACGATGTTCTCGATGGGCATGCTGTTTCTCGGTTACTGGGGATTGCACGAACCGCTGCCCTGGCGGTTCGGCGACTATGTCGTCGTGGTGCTCGCGCTGGCGGGCTTCGCCTGTCTCGCGTGCGTGCCGTTTCTCGCCACCTCGCCGATGAAGACCCCCGGTGACGAATCTCGGATGCTCGTCGCACGGCGCGCGTTTCTGGGCGGCGCGAGCGCGGTGTGGTGTGCGATCGTCGCGTCGTTGCTCGTGTGACGCGACGGGGCGGAGACAGCGACCGGAATGCCGATGCGCACGCGGTTCGATAAGTCATATATGAGGCGCGGAAACACCGATTTAACGCGGGCATTCCTGCTTTGATTTCCCCGATAGCGTGCACTAGATTCGAAGCGTTCATGTGTCACAGAGCGCGAGGTGGAGCCATGACGCCGTGGGAGATTCAGGGCACCGAAATGATCAGCTGCAATTGCTCATACGGTTGCCCATGCCAGTTCAATGCGCTGCCGACCAACGGCAACTGCGAGGCGATGGGCGCGATTTCGATCGACAGCGGTCACTACGGCGACGTGGTGCTCGACGGTGTCCGGATCGCGGTCGTGTTCCATTGGCCGGGCGCCGTCCACGAAGGTCACGGAAAGTGCCAGCCGATCGTCGACGAACGCGCCAGCCTGGCGCAGCGCGATGCCGTGCTGAAGATCATGACCGGTCAGGATACCGATCCGTTCGCGACGATGTTCTCGGTGTACGCGTCGACGCTGGAGCACGCGTTCGATCCGATCTTCGCGAAGATCGATTTCGACGTGGATGTCGATGCCCGGCGCGGCCGGATTCACGTCGATGGCGTGTTCGACCTCGCGGGCGACCCGATCCGCAATCCGGTGACGGGCGACGCGCATCGCGTGCGAATCGACCTGCCGCACGGTTTCGAATACGAACTGGCCGAGATCGGTTCGGGCACGGGGCGCTCGCACGGCAACCTCGCGCTGAATCTCGACGGCACCTATGCGCAGTTCGCGCGGCTGCACCTGAACAATCACGGACTGATCCGGCATCGCGTCGCGGCATGACTCCGCTCGGCATCTGGCTCGGGCGCGAGCGCGTCATCACGCTGCTCGGCATGGCCGCGCTCGTCGCCGTGTGCTGGTTCTACCTGTGGACGGGCGCGGGTACCGGCATGTCGGCGCTGGAGATGACGACGGTCGCGCTCTTTCCGCATCGGCTCGCGGACGACCCGGGCAGCATGGAGCCGTCGCTGCCGACCGTGATCGTGATGTGGTGGGTGATGATGATCGCGATGATGACGCCCGGTGCGGCGCCGCTCGTGATGCTGTACCGGCGCGTGTTGCGGCATCGCGGCAACGGGGAAGCGGGCTCGGCGTTCACGTCGGTGTCGCTGCTGGCCGGTTATCTGACGGCCTGGCTCGCGTTTTCGATCGGCGCGGCGTGGCTTCAGGCACTGCTGCAGCCGGCGGGGTTGATCTCCGCGATGATGCTGTGGTCGAAGAGCGCGGCCCTTTCCGCGTTCGTGCTGGCGCTGGCCGGGCTCTATCAGTTCTCGCCGCTCAAGCGCGCGTGTCTGCGGCAATGCCGCGCGCCGGCCGCGTTCCTGGTCGCGCACTGGCGTCCGGGCGTCGCCGGCAGTTTCCTGCTCGGCGCGCGCCATGGGGCGTACTGCGTGGGCTGCTGCTGGCTCCTGATGGCGCTGCTGTTCGTCGGCGGCGTGATGAACGTCGTGTGGATTGCCGCGTTGTCGCTGTTCGTGTTTGCGGAAAAGATCCTGCCGGGCGGAGAACGTGTCGGCCGCGCGCTCGGCGTCGTGCTGATCGTGTGGGCCGGCGCGACGTTGCTGGTCTGATCGTCCGCGGCTGGCGCCAGCGGCCGTGTACCGGCCGTGATGGTGCTCGCACCGGCAACGCAGCCATGTCAACGGGAGACGATCGATGAAGATCCGCTTTCATGCCGCTGCCGTCTTGTGTGCGGTGGCAACCGTTGCGATGCCGGTATTGGCCGCCGGCGACATGGCCGGCATGGACATGGGCGGCAGGAAGATGGCGGCACCGGACGCCGCGCTGACCGATGCCGAGGTGAAGAAGGTCGACACCGGGCGCGGGATGGTCACGCTTCGGCACGGCGCGCTCGACAACGTCGGGATGCCGGCGATGACGATGGCGTTCAAGGCCGGCGATGCGGTGACGATCGGGGCGCTGCGCGCCGGCGACAAGGTCAGGGTCCGGATCGAGCGCGTGGACGGCGTGCTCACGATCGTGAAGCTGGTGAAGGGTCCGTGACGACGGGCGGTGCGGACAGGTTCGCCGCGGGCCGACGATGCGCGGCCCGGCATGCTTTCGCCATTCATGCTACGTAACGCAAGGCCGATGTTACGTCCGCGTTGCCGGGACGCAGGTGCGGATCGGCAAGGTCGAGCCGGCGCCGAAGCGATGCGCCGTACCCGAACGCGCCGCCGGCAGGTCATCGCGTCCCGATCGAAAGACTGTGAACGGGGCCGACGGAAATGGCACGGTAGATGCTTGATGGAAGGATCGCGCTGAATAGCAGACGGGGGCTTCCATGCAACATCCATTCATCAAGGCGAATGTCGCGTTCGCCGCCATTGCCGCGGCATGCACGCTGGCTGCGTGTGGTGGCGGAGACATCACGGCACCGCCGCTGGCCGGCAACACCATCGGGACGAGTACCAGCGGGACGACCAGCGGTACCAGTGGGTCGAGCGGTTCGAGCAGCGGTGGTACCAGCGGGTCGAGCGGTTCGAGCAGCAGTGGTACGAGCAGCAGTGGCACGAGCAGCAGTGGCACGAGCAGCAGTGGTACAAGCAGCAGTGGTACGAGCAGCAGCGGCACGAGCAGCAGCGGCACGAGCAGCAGCGGCACGAGCAGCAGCGGCACGAGCAGCAGCGGCACGAGCAGCAGTGGCACAAGCAGTAGCGGCACGAGCAGTAGCGGCACGAGCAGCAGTGGTACGAGCAGCAGTGGTACGAGCAGCAGCGGCACAAGCAGCAGCGGCACAAGCAGTAGCGGCACAAGCAGTAGCGGCACGAGCAGTAGCGGCACGAGCGGCGCGCCAGGCACGAACGGCATCATCAGCTCCGTCGGCGGGATCGTGATGGACGCGGGCACCACGCTTGCCGGCGTGACCCTCCCCGGCGTCAGCAGGGGCGTCACCGTCGGGCCTGCCGACACGGTGACCGGTGTCGGCACGATCATCAGCCAGACGTCGAACGTCGTGAGTGCCGGTCTCGGCCAGATCGGCATCGTACCGAACCCGGTCGGCACGACGGTCGCTGGCCTCGGCAACATCGTCGCGTCGACCAGCAACCCCGTCAGCGGCCTCAGCGAAACCGTCAAGGCGCTCGGTACCGGCCCGCTCTCGCCGCTTTCACCGCTTACGACACCGATCAGCGGGCTGCTCGACACGGTGTCCAGCGGTTTGAGAACGGGCGGCACGACGCTCGGCGCGGCGTTGTCGTCGGGCCCGGTCCAGCAGGCGACGCAGGCGATCAGCACGGCGATCACGCCGCTCGTGACGACGGCGGGCCAGCTCACGCAGCAGGTCGGCACCGCCACCGGCCTCGGGCAGCCGGTGGCCGGCCTGCTCGGGCAGGTCGGCGCGGCGGTCACGTCGGCCGGATGGAAGGTGAGCGCCGCGTCGCCTCAGCCGCTCGTCGGCGGCGTCGGCACCCTTGTCCGGGCGGTCGGCAACACGGTTACCAACGTGGGCGGCCTCGTGAATCCGGGCGGCGCGAACGGCGCGGTGCCGATCTCCGGGCTGGTGACGAGCGTGGTCGGCGGCATCCCGGCGACCGTGCACGATGGTCCCGCGACCGGCACACCGGCGGGTGGTCTCGCCAATCCGCTTGCGCCGGTGACGTCGCTGGTCGGAGGCCTGCTCGGCGGCCTGGCCGGCAAGTAGCCGGTCTGCGTCGATCGCGGTGGCGGACAGCCGGCCTGTCATTGACAGGCCGGCTGGCGCCACGCGTGACCGGTCGATGGCGTTCGACGCGCGGCCGGTCGTCTGGCCCTGATCGACGCATCATCCGCGCGTGTCGCCGAGCTTCGATGGCGGTCGTGCGAGCCCGCGCGCCGGCAGCGGCGTCGACATCATGATCGACGTGCGCGTTTCGCCGTACAGGTTGATGCGTTCGATCAATTGTTCGAGATGGGTCATGCCGATCGCGACGAGCCGCATCACATACGAATCCGCGCCCGTCACGTGATGGCACTCGACGACTTCGGGAATCGTCTCCAGCAGCTTGAGGAACTTCGCTTTCGCCGGCTGCGGCACCGTGATGCCGATCAGCGCGCTCACCGGATAGCCGGCCGCGGCCGGATTGATCCGCGCCGTATAACCCTCGATGACGCCGGCCGATTCGAGGCGCTTCACGCGCTCTGTCACCGCCGGCACCGACAGGTGTACCTGGCGCGCCAGTTCCGTATAGCTGATGCGGCCGTTGGCCTGCAGCAGCGACAGTACCTTCCAGTCCAGATCGTCCATTGCGGCGGAGTTTTTAAGGTAGAGCCGCCATTTTTCCTTAAAAACCGCATTCAGCGGTGACCGGACTTTCCCTACGATGCCTGTTCAACCCGTGGATGCCACAAGGAGCAGGCGATGCTGTTCATCAAGTCCGTCGTGATGGGGCTGTCGATCGCGGTGCCGGTCGGCCCGATCGGCATGCTGTGCATTCAGCGCAGCCTGAGCCGGGGTTTTCGGGCGGGGTTCGCGACGGGCATCGGCGCCGCGTGCGCCGATGCGATCTACGGCCTGCTCGGCGCGCTGGGCATCGCAGGCATCGTTACCGCGTTCCCGATGCTGACCGTCGGCCTGAAAATCGGCGGCGGCGCATTTCTCGTCTGGCTCGCGTGGACCATCTTGCGTCAGCCGCCGGCCGAGGCGGCGCTGCAGCGCGACCTGCCGCGTACGACCGTGCTGCGGGATTTCCTGACGACGTTCGGCCTCACGCTGTCGAACCCGATGACGATCCTGTCGTTCGTCGGGATTTTCGCGGCGCTCGGCCCGCTGTCGGGCACGCCCGGCAGCTCGGTCGGGCCTGCCGTGGCGTGGATGGTCGCCGGTGTGTTCGTCGGCTCCGCCGCGTGGTGGCTGTGCCTGAGCAGCGCGACCGCCGCGCTGCGCACGAAGCTGTCGCTCGCGTTCATGCACGGGCTGTCGCGCGTATCGGCGGCCGTCATCGCGGTATTCGGCGCGGTCCAACTGGTCGCAGGCGCGCGCGCGATGATCTAGGCGTCGTTCGACCGGATGGCGTCGATCGTCGTCCGGATATGGGCGAGCAGTTCGAGCATCACCGTTTTCCGAAAGTACTGGTTCATGCGCGTGCTGACGACGACATCGGCCGGCAATGCATCGATCGCACGCTGGACCGACGGCAGATCGTCGATGAGGCGTGCCGGCGCATCGGGCGGCCACCGGTCGAGCGCCGTGGCGATTTCGTCCGGCCAGAAACCGAACGCGTCGATGCCGCAGCATCCGGCGACGCAGTTCGTCTCCAGCGCATCGAGCAACGGCATGACCGCGGTCAGATGCGGGTCGATTTCGACCGCGCGCCCCTGGCCGCCCGCCAGATCGCCGACTTCGATCCAGCGATCCTTGCCGATGCTGATGTCGTCCTTGTGCGGTTTTCCGTTCATCGCCGGCTCAATTCAAGGCCCGGAAACGGGCATGCATGAAGCGTGCGATCTCCCGGGTGAGTTCGATATCCTCCGGCGCGCCCATGAACCCGCCGTGCGGCATGCCTTCGAACACATGCAGTTCGGTCGGCACTTGCGCGCGCCGCAACGCGCGGTGCAGGCGAACCGCGTTCGACAGGAACAGGTCGCGCGTACCGCTCTGGATGAACGTCGGCGGGAAGCCGGCCGAGAAATCGCCGAACAGCGGCGACAGATACGGATGCGCGAGATCGGCGCCGTTGGCGTAGAGCAGGTTGTTCGGCATCAGCGACGCCGGCAGCACGACGTCGACGAGCCGGTTGGTCTCGAAGCTGTCGCCGGATTCGGTCAGATCGGCTTCCGGCGACAGCAGGACGAGCGCGGCTGGTAGCGGCAAGCCTTCGTCGCGGGCACGCAGCACCATCGCGGCCGCGAGATTGCCGCCGGCCGAGCGGCCGCCGATGACGATGTTTTCCGGCGCGTGGCGCGCCAGCACGAACGCATAGGCCGCGATGCAATCGTCGAGCGCGGCCGGATACGGATGCTCGGGCGGCATGCGGTAATCGACGCCGTAGCAGCGAACGCCCAGGCGGTCGGCATGCATCTGCGCGCCGGCGCGGCATGCGGCGCCGCCGCCGACGATCAGCGCGCCGCCATGCAGGTCGATGTACGCGCATTCGTCGGAAGCGGCCGCTTCGGGCGTCGCGACGTGGAGGTCCACATCGCCGGCCCGGATCGTCTCGACGCTCGAACGCAGATGGCCGGCCAGTTGCCCGACCGCGGCTGTGTAATGCGCGTCGGCGGCCGCCTTCACGCGCATCCACGCGTCGACATCGTCCGGCGCGGGCATCACGTGCAGCGCATTCAGCGGCACGCCGTCGTCGCCGACCAGGCGTTGCAACGCGGCTCGCGCTTCGTCGCTGATCGAGGTGGGGAAGGGCACGACGCGGCTCGGCAGCACGACGCCATCGGGTTTGTCGTTCATCGCTTGAATTCCATCAGGCCCGTCATGCGGCCGAAGGCCAGTGGCGCAGCATCACGTCGAGCGCATCGAGGCTGCGCGACCACGATGCGTCGGAATCCGGTGTGCCGTGCGAGAAACCGCCGGCGCCTTCGAGCGTCACGTAGCCCATGAAGAAGCCGCCGAGCAGGCGGATCGCATGGGCCTGCTCGGCTTCCGGCAGGTCGTAGCTGCGCAGCACGGCCGAGGTCATCCTGACGAGCCGCCCGCCCGCGCTTTCGGCGGCGCGCTCGGGGCTCACCGGATGGCGCGCAGCCGCAAAGCGACCGGGGTGTGCGCGCGCATAGTCGCGATAGACGTTCGCGAGCGCGGTCAGCGCATCCTTGCCGGTGCGGCCGGCCAGCGCATCGGCGGCGCGATCGGCCAGCTCCTGCAGCGCGAACAGCGCGATCCGGCTCTTGAGATCGTCGAAACTCGGGACATGGGAATACAGGCTGGCCAGCTTGACGCCGAAATGCCGCGCGAGCGCCGCGCCGGTGAGCGGCTCGAAGCCGGTTTCGTCGGCGAGCCGCGCGCCGGCTTCGACGAGTCTGTCTACGGTAATGCCGGCACGCGCCATGACGAATGCTATGTGAATTAGTCAAAAAACTAATTCTATTAGTTTTTGCCGCGAAGTCAATTTCCCGTACGGTGCCGGCCATGCCGATCCGCCCCGGCGCCCGCGACGCAGGCGCCGGCGCGACCGGTCGTCAGAACGTGTAGGTGACCTTGCCGAACGCCGTGCGGCCGAGCGTGTTGTAGCCGTACGCGGTCATGTATTGCCGGTCGAACAGGTTCGACAGCGACGCCGACACCGTCAGGTGCGAATTGATCCGGTACGACGCGCGCAGGCTCACCGTCAGGTACGACGGCAGATACGTCGTGTTGGCCGGATCGTCGAACGTCGTGCCGCCGTAGAGCAGCGATGCGCCCGTGCTCAGCGCGTGGAGCTTCAGTTCGTCCCACGTGTGGTCGACGCTGAGGCTGACCGTCTGGCGCGGCCGGCGGTTGAGCCAGGTCTGGTTGGTCTCGTCCTGCGGATTCAGGAGGCCGACGGCCAGACTCACCGGCGTCGAGCGGCCGATCGTCCCCTTGTACGACAGGTCGATGCCGCGAATGTGCGAACGGCCGATGTTCATCGGCGAGAACGTTGCCGGGTTGTACGCGATCAGGTTGTTGACGTGCGTGTCGTAGACCGCCGCCGAGAACGTGCCGTACGACGTGTTCGCGTCGAGCGCGGCCTCGACCGACGTGCTGCGTTCCGGGCTGAGGTTCGGATTGCCGTAGCCGGGGTAGTACAGGTCGTTGAAACTCGGCAGGCGGAATGCGTTGCCGTACGACACGCGCGCGGTGTAGACCGGCGTGATCGCCCACGACAGCGCGGCGTTGCCGGTGTTCACGCCTTGCCCGGCGATGATCTCGCGACGCCCCGCGAGGAACAGCGTCACGCTGCCGAGCGTGGCCGACTGATGCAGCGAAAACGCCGAGTCGTTGCGCGTCGGTATGCCGCCGGGCGCGTCGATCGGCAGGAATGCCTGTTCGCGCGTGAAATCGTAGGCGAGCTTCGTTTCGCCCGACAGCGGCAGGCCGAACAGGCGGAACCCGTGCGCCTGATGGGTCAGCGACGTCGACGTGCTGATGCGCTGCGAATTGATCTGGTCGGTTGCGAGGGCCGGATTGTCCGCGTAGATGAACTGGCGGTCGTTCGCATAACCGAACGACTGGTCGAACTGCGTATCGGGCGTGATGTCGAGATGAAATGCGATGCCGGTCGTCAGCTGGTGATCGAGCTCGCGATTCGCATAGCCGCTGTTGTCGTAGGACAGGTCGGAGCGGTGATACAGCGCGAACGTCGAGATCGACCAGTTGTCGCGCGCATAGCCGAGCCGCGCATCGAGATCCTGCGCGTGATACGGATTGCGGCCGGCTTCGTGACCGTAGAAGAAGGGCCGCGTCGCATCGATGCCGGCCGTGTTGTAGTCGTGCAGCCCCAGCGAGTAGGTGACACCGCCGAGCGCGGCCAGCGGCCCTGTCGACGGCAGGGTGCCCGACGTGCGGAACTGCGTGTCGAACGTCTTGTTCGATCCGCCGCCGAACGACACGGTGGTCTGGTTCGGCCGGTTGGCGGCGCGGCGCGTGAAGAGCTGCACGACGCCGCCCATCGCGTTGCTGCCGAACGATGCGGCGGCCGGGCCCGAAATCACTTCCACGCGTTCGAACGCGTCGGCCGGCAGGTCGGCCCACGGCGCGATGCCGGTGGTCGGCGAGCCGATCCGGATCCCGTCGATGAACACGGCGACCTGGCTGGCCGACGAGCCGCGGATGCTGACCGACGCGGACGAGCCGGGGCCGCCGCTCTGCGAGACGGTCACGCCCGGCAGCGTCGCGAGCGCCTGCGTGATGCTCGGGTCGGTCGACGACAGCCGGTCGAGATCTTCTCGCGTAAGCACCTGCGTCGACGCATAGCGCCGGTCGAACGATTCGGGCAGGTGCCGCGTGTCGGTCACGCTGATCGTCGGCAGATCGGCGCCTTCCGCGGGCTGGGCGGGCGGCTGGAGCGCGGTATCGCCGGCGGCGTGGGCGAGCGGGGTGAGCAGCGCGGTGGCGGCGGATGTGGCGAGCAGGTAACGAAGGTTCATCAGACAGCGAGAGAAAGCGTGTGGCGCGTAGGGCGGTCGCGAGCGAAGGGCGACCAGGTTGCGCATGCCGACGGCGTGTCGGCGCGACGCTTGCGGCAGGGAAGCGGATTCGGGAACGAAGGACATCTGACGGATCCTGAGGTCGGGTCGTCCATGCAACGGGCGACCGCCAACGGCGGCGCTTGCGCATCGGGACACCCCGCCCGGTGCGGCTGCTGGACCTCGGGTCGATGGCAGGTCTCCTGGCTCGCGGGTCGTCATCCGTGCGGACCTTCCCGGTTTCCCAGTGGCGCGCAGTGGCACGGATTCGCCGCTCACAGTTGCGGGGGCAGCCGCAGATTCGAGTCGTTGCCCGTCCTGCGTTCCCTTTTGATCCCATCGCTGGGAACCATCAGCGCGCAAGGGTAATGGCGTGCGCTCCCGCACGTCAATTGCCGCGCCGCGCGAGGGTGCGAAAAAACGTCATTCTCCGGCAAGCGCTTTCCGAATCCTTTCGCTTGTGTGTTGGTGTCGCGTTTCTCGTCTGATGAATCGGGAGGGGCAAGCGGCATGCGAGCCGCGTCGTATCGAACGCGAAACCGTAGGTTGTCCGGTCGACGTCAGCCGGCGCGTTGAGCAGCCCGGGCAGCGGCACAGCGTCGTCGCGGCGCGGATCGCCGAGCCGCATGCCGGTCGGTCGCCGCGGTTGCACGATCGGCCAGCCGAACAGCTGCAGATCGCGGAACAGCCCGCACCGACGACATCCTCGCCGCACGCGACCCGTCGCTGCCGGCGTTCTGATTGCCGGCGGGGCCGGGCGCGGCAGCGGCGCCCGGCGCGCGCCGTTACATGTGCGTGCCGGCGTGCGCGCGGCCGCCCGGGTCGCCGCCCCGATCGGGCGGCGTATTGTTCTGATCGATCTTCGCGAGCACGAAGCCGGCGTGCGGCAACGCGCCGGGCGAGCGGTGCATCGCCTGCGCGACGACGTCGTGCGGCGATGCGGCGGGGAAACCGGATGACGTCGCGCCCGGTTGGGCGAACGCCGGAAGGGAGGCGACCGCCAGGGCGGCGGCGACGATCGCGTGCGTGTTCATGGTGGCTCCTTCACGACTGACTGCGGGCAACGTCATCAGTCTAGGGCGCGAAACTTAACGCGTCGTGAAGGTGCCATGGCGCACGGATGACAGGATGTTCATGTGCGCCGCGACGCTTAGGCCGGCGTCGACACCAGTGCGCAGAAGTTCTCGAGATCGACGTTGCCGCCGCTGATCACGACGCCCACGCGCTTGCCCTGCAGCGCGTCCTTCATCCGTCGCACGGCGGCGAACGCCAGGCAGCCGGTCGGCTCGACGACAATCTTCATACGGGTGGCGAAGAAGCGCATGCAGTCGATCAGCTCCGCGTCGGTCGCGGTCAGGATGTCGTCGACGTCGCGGCGGAGGATCGGGAACGTCAGGTTGCCGAGGTATTGCGTCTGCGCGCCGTCGGCGATCGTGCGCGGCGTGTCGATCCGCACGATCGCGCCGGACCGGAACGATTGCTGGCCGTCGTTGCCGGCTTCGGGTTCCACACCGTACAACTTCGCGTGCGGCGACAGCGCGCGGGTCGACAGCGCGGTGCCCGACAGCAGCCCTCCGCCGCCGAGCGGCGCGAACACCGCGTCGAGCGGGCCGACTTCGTCGAACAGTTCCTTGGCGGCCGTGCCCTGGCCGGCGATCACGTCCGGATGGTCGTAGGGCGGCACCAGCGTGAGTCCGTGCCGTTCGGCAAGATCGCGCCCGATCTGCTCGCGGTCCTCGGTGTAGCGATCGTAGGTCACGACGTTGCCACCGTAGCCACGCGTCGCGGCCATCTTCGCGGCCGGCGCATCCTGCGGCATCACGATCGTCGCGGGAATACCGAGGATGCGCGCCGACAGCGCGATCGCCTGGGCATGGTTGCCGGACGAGAACGCGACGACGCCGTGGCGGCGCTGTTCGGCGTTGAAACGCGACAACGCATTGAACGCGCCGCGGAACTTGAAGGCGCCCATGCGCTGCAGGTTCTCGCACTTGAAGAACACCTGCGCGCCGAGCGCTTCGTCGATCGTTCGCGACGTCATCACCTGCGTGCGGTGCGCATGGCCTTCGAGCCGGGCCGCGGCCGCGGCGACGTCGTCGTACGTGGGGAGGGTCGGAGAGTTCATGGTTGCTCGAGAGTCGGAAAGGTCAGTCAACTGGAAAGCAGGGCCCCGCGTCACTTCGCGTCGTTGTAGACGGTCGCGCGCGAGACGCCGAGATGCTGCGACACGATCTCCATCGCGCGGCGCACCTCGAGGAAGCCGTCGGCCTTCAGCGTCTGCAGCAGCTCGCGGCGCTGGTCGGTCTTCAACTCGCGCGGCGTCGTCGCGAGGCGCGTCGCGAACGCGTCGATGCGCTGCCGGATCGCGTCCGCCCCGGCCGGATCGAGCGTGTCGACGACGGCCTCGCCGTCCGTGCGGCAAAACTGGTTCAGCATGCCCTGGAAGCCGCGGAACAGCGTGACGTCCGCATTCAGGCACAGCGCGGCCACGTAGCGCCCGGTCGAATCCTTGATGCCGATCGACGTGCTTTTCGCGGTGCGGCCGTCCGCGAAGCGGTTCGGGTAGTTCGCGAGCACCTGCGGGAAATCGTCGTCGGCGATGCGGGCGAGGCCGAGTTCGGTCGCCGGATCGCCGACCGCGCGCCCGGACAGGTTGTTGTGGATCGCGAGGATCGCGTGTTCCGGCGTGCGCAGATCGTGTACGACGACCTCGGTGAACGGCGCGAACATCTCGCCGAGCCCTTCGGCGATGCGCTGCACCTGTTCGATCAGCGACGCCTGTTCGGACGACGGTGGCGTGCGGCGCGTGCTCATGCGTTTTCCCGGGGCGACGGGGCGTCGGCCGTTTCCGGCCGCGTGATGTCGGCCAGCAGCGGCCGGGCGATCCGCACGTAGTCGGCCGAGTCGAGCACGACCGAGCGGTCGAGGCGGCCCGCGTTGAAGGCGATCTCCGCGTTGCGTTCGACCAGCGCGGGATCGACGACGAGCGTGACGTTCGCGTCGAATACGAACGGCGGCACGGCGCCCATCACGCAGCGCGTGACGGCGGCCGCGACATCGGGCGACGCGAGCGTCGCCTTGCGGCGGCCAACTGCCTCGGCAACCTTGCGGAAGTCGATCTTCAGGTGGCCCGGGATCACGGCGAGCGCGGTCGCGTCGCCGCCGTCCTTGAACGTGCAGAGCATGGCCTTCGCCCCCTGTTCGGGGCGCGTGCCGCGGATCGCGGCGATCACGTCGGATTTACCTTCCGCCGGATGTTCGAGCACGCGGAAACGTGCACCGGACGTATTCAGCAGATCGCACAGCGTGTCGAAAACGGGAGAGTCGTTCATGTCGCTCCGGGCGGGAAGGCCCGCATCGCCGCGCGCGGGGAGCGAGCGTGCCGCTCGCTATCGATGGATTGTCCAAGTATAGACGTTTTGTCATGAGATAGGGCAACAGCGGGTGCGCCCGTGCGGGGTCTTTCTCCAACTGCGAAAGGCCGTTTCGTATTGCGAAATCTCCGCGGAGTTCCCGTCGCGTCGCCTTTCCGCCGCTTGAAAACTTGTTTTGCATCGCAAAATCGATCTGCTATCTCATTGAAAAACAACGAAAATTTATATCTTATGTCTTATATAAGAGTTGGCCGAAAGCGCGCCGGACAGGATTAATATTGAGTCCATGCAGTTCGCTTCGTCACACGAAGCGGGCACGCTGAACCCTTTACTCAAATGCGCTTCGTTCCCAGGAGATAGACATGTCCCAATATCAAGACGACATCAAGGCAGTGGCTGGCTTGAAGGAGAACCACGGCAGCGCGTGGAACGCCATCAGTCCCGAGTATGCCGCCCGCATGCGTGCCCAGAACAAGTTCAAGACCGGCCTGGACATCGCGAAGTACACCGCGAAGATCATGCGCGCCGACATGGCCGCGTACGATGCCGATCCGGCCAAGTACACGCAGTCGCTGGGCTGCTGGCACGGTTTCATCGGCCAGCAGAAGATGATCTCCATCAAGAAGCACTTCAACAGCACCGAACGCCGCTACCTGTATCTGTCGGGCTGGATGGTCGCCGCGCTGCGCTCGGAGTTCGGCCCGCTGCCGGACCAGTCGATGCACGAAAAGACCTCGGTCAGCGCGCTGATCCGCGAGCTGTACACGTTCCTGCGCCAGGCCGACGCCCGTGAGCTGGGCGGCCTGTTCCGCGAGCTGGATGCGGCGAAGGACGCGACTGCCAAGGCCGCGATCCAGGAAAAGATCGACAACCACGTGACGCACGTCGTGCCGATCATCGCCGACATCGACGCGGGCTTCGGCAACGCGGAAGCGACCTACCTGCTGGCCAAGCAGTTCATCGAAGCCGGCGCCTGCTGCATCCAGATCGAAAACCAGGTGTCGGACGAGAAGCAGTGCGGCCACCAGGACGGCAAGGTCACGGTGCCGCATGAGGATTTCCTCGCGAAGATCCGCGCGATCCGCTACGCGTTCCTGGAACTGGGCGTGGACGACGGCGTCATCGTCGCGCGTACCGACTCGCTGGGCGCCGGCCTGACCAAGCAGATCGCCGTGACGACCACGCCGGGCGACCTGGGCGACCAATACAATGCGTTCCTCGATTGCGAAGAGCTGTCGGCGGATCAACTGGGTAACGGCGACGTCGTCATCAAGCGCGACGGCAAGCTGCTGCGTCCGAAGCGCCTGCCGAGCAACCTGTTCCAGTTCCGCGCCGGCACGGGCGAAGCGCGTTGCGTGCTCGATTGCATCACGTCGCTGCAGAACGGCGCCGACCTGCTGTGGATCGAAACCGAAAAACCGCATATCGCGCAGATCGGCGGCATGGTCAGCGAGATCCGCAAGGTGATCCCGAACGCGAAGCTGGTGTACAACAACAGCCCGTCGTTCAACTGGACGCTGAACTTCCGTCAGCAGGCGTACGACGCGATGAAGGCCGAAGGCAAGGACGTGTCGGCCTACGACCGTGCGCAGCTGATGAGCGTCGAGTACGACGAGACCGAACTGGCCAAGCTCGCCGACGAGAAGATCCGCACGTTCCAGGCCGACGCGTCGCGTGAAGCCGGCATCTTCCATCACCTGATCACGCTGCCGACGTACCACACGGCCGCACTGTCGACCGACAACCTGGCCAAGGAATACTTCGGCGACCAGGGCATGCTCGGCTACGTGGCCGGCGTGCAGCGCAAGGAAATCCGCCAGGGCATCGCCTGCGTGAAGCATCAGAACATGTCCGGTTCGGACATCGGCGACGACCACAAGGAATACTTCAGCGGCGAAGCGGCGCTGAAGGCGGCAGGCAAGGACAACACGATGAACCAGTTCTCGTAATCGCCGGTCCCGCAGCACGACGCCAGCCCTTCGGGGCTGGCTTTTTTTTATTCGCTCGATTCCCGCGCCTTGGCCGCGCATGGCCTTCAAGACGTACTGGCCCGTCCACTACATCGATCTGGTCGAAATCGACGAAGCGTCCGCAGCTGTCCATCATGTCAGCCACGTTGCGCTGGAACGGCGACGTTCCGCACGTAGCGGAAATTGTCCGGCGTATCGATCGCGACGCGCGCGTGATGACCGTGCCACACGTCGCGAACGTGCCGCTGCAGCGTGTCGGCCTGCCGGACGAAATCGCGCGCAACGCTGTTCCTCGCGCGTGATGACGTGTCGTATCGCAACGGCGCCGGACTGGCCGTCGACGACGGGATGGCGGCGGGCGCGTATTACCCCGGATTGCCGGGCGCGCCGTTTTGAGCAGGGGCGTGCGCCGGGCATTCGACCGGGATGTTTGTGTGCGCAACCTAATTCAGGGTTTGCCTGAGTAGCGAAAACGTGAATTCGCCGGGCCTGCATGCGCGTTTTTCATGTGCGCGGCCAGCGGGCCATTTGTTCCGTTTTCACCAAACCCTTGCCCGACGGACGTTTCGTGCGATTCGTCCCCGGCCGCGCTCGGACCGGCGCAGCCGACATGACCTGCCGGCAACGCATGTACCCGCGCATCGTCACAATTGTTTCTTGTTGCAACGCAACGCCCGCCCAATATCGGCGATGGTATGCTGACCGGCATGGAAGTTGTAAGGCAGGTTGCATGCATGGCGAAACTCGCGTTCGCATCTTCTAACGAGACATCACATCCTCTCGCCCGCCTCGCGGCATCGACACGCGCCCCGCGCGCGTGCTCCGCGTCGCGCGTTGCTGCGACCTGCGCGCCGATCGCATCCCCCATCTCGCGGGCTCGCCCGCATCCCCATCCTCGCCCAATAATCTGGAGACATTTCCATGTCGCAAAACACCATGGCCGAAGCGACGCACGGCCCGCTGATCGCTCCACCGGCTTTCGTCAAACATCCCAAGCTGATCGACTGGGTGTCGCGCATCGCGGCGCTCACGGAGCCCGAACGCGTCGTGTGGTGTGACGGTTCGCAGGAAGAATACGACGCGCTGTGCCAGGCGATGGTCGACCAGGGCACGCTCACGCGCCTGAACCCGGCGAAGCGCCCGAACTCGTATCTCGCGCAGTCGGATCCGTCGGACGTTGCGCGCGTCGAGGATCGCACGTTCATCTGCGCGGCCTCGCGCGACGACGTCGGCCCGACCAATAACTGGATCGAGCCGGCCGAAATGCGCGAGACGCTCAACGGGCTGTTCCGCGGCTCGATGCGCGGCCGCACGCTGTACGTCGTGCCGTTCTCGATGGGCCCGCTCGGCTCGCCGATCGCGCACGTCGGCGTCGAACTGTCCGACAGCCCGTACGTGGCGGTGAACATGCGGATCATGACGCGCATGGGCCGCGACGTATACGACGTGCTCGGCGAGGACGGCGAATTCGTGCCGTGCGTGCACAGCGTCGGTCATCCGCTCGAAGCGGGCCAGCAGGATGTGCCGTGGCCGTGCAACCCGGTCAAGTACATCGTGCATTTCCCGGAAACGCGCGAAATCTGGAGCTTCGGCTCGGGCTACGGCGGCAACGCGCTGCTCGGCAAGAAATGCTTCGCACTGCGCATCGCGTCGACGATGGGCCGCGACCAGGGCTGGCTCGCGGAACACATGCTGATCCTCGGCGTGACGTCGCCGGCCGGCAGGAAGTATCACGTCGCGGCCGCATTCCCGTCCGCGTGCGGCAAGACCAACTTCGCGATGCTGATTCCGCCGCAGGGCTTCAACGGCTGGAAGGTCACGACGATCGGCGACGACATCGCGTGGCTGAAGCCCGGCCGCGACGGCCGCCTGTATGCGATCAATCCGGAAGCCGGCTTCTTCGGCGTCGCGCCGGGCACCGGCGTGAAGACGAACCCGAACGCGATCGCGACGCTGACGAAGAACGTGATCTTCACGAACGTCGCGCTGACGGAGGACGGCGATGTGTGGTGGGAAGGGCTGACCGATACGCCGCCCGCGAAGCTGACCGACTGGCAGGGCAATCCATGGACGCCGGAGATCGGCAAGGAGACGGGCCGCAAGGCCGCACATCCGAATTCGCGCTTCACGGCGCCGGCCGCGCAGTGCCCGTCGATCGACGACGACTGGGAGAACCCGGCCGGCGTACCGATCGACGCGTTCATCTTCGGTGGCCGACGCTCGACCACGGTGCCCCTCGTGACCGAGGCGCGCGACTGGATCGAAGGCGTGTACATGGCCGCGACGATGGGCTCGGAGACGACCGCCGCCGCGGTCGGCCAGCAGGGCATCGTGCGTCGCGATCCGTTCGCGATGCTGCCGTTCTGCGGCTACAACGTCAGCGATTATTTCGCGCACTGGCTCAAGCTCGGCAAGCAGCTCGAAGCCGCGGGCGCGACGTTGCCGAAGATCTACTGCGTGAACTGGTTCCGCAAGGACGCGAACGGCAAGTTCGTGTGGCCGGGCTTCGGCGAAAACATGCGCGTGCTGAAGTGGATGCTCGATCGTCTCGAAGGCACGGGCGGCGGCGGCGAGCACGCGTTCGGCGTCTCGCCGGCGTATGAAGACCTGCATTGGGACGGCCTCGATTTCACGCGCGAACAGTTCGACGCGGTGACGTCGATGAACGCGGACGAATGGCGCGAGGAACTGAAGCTGCATGCGGCGCTGTTCGACACGCTGAAGCTGCGTTTGCCCGCTGAAATGACCGACACGATGAAGAAGATCGAGGCGCGCCTCGGCGTGTAACGATCCGGATCGTCGTATCGACGTACCAGCGCTGACGTCCCGCCGCCGGCATGCCTCGCCGGCGGCGGGACGTTTTTGCATCCGCGTCGCTTGCTGCGCGCTGCAATGCGCGACGACTTCGTCGACCGCGCATTGCACGTCGCCGCGCCCCGTGTAGATCGCGACATCGGGCAACCGCGGATGCTCGCGGTCGAGCGGGGTACGTCCCGCGGGTTGCCGGCTCTGTGAACGATCGCCGCGAAACAGTCGGCGACGCCCACGTTCTCGTCGCAGACTATCGCCAGCCTTCAGCCGAGATCGAGCGCGTTCGTCAGGTCGCCCGGCGGCGTCGCGCCGCGTGCGGCGAACGCGTTGTTGCGCAGGACCACGCCGTCGAGCGGTGCGAGCCCGTGCACGCGGCTGATGAAACGCAGGATCGAGTTCGTGTCGTACAGCGTGTGATCGACGAAGCCCTGCTTCGCGAACGGCGAGATCACGAGCGCCGGAATCCGCGAGCCGGGGCCCCAGCGGTCGCCGACCGGCGGCGCGACATGATCCCACCAGCCGCCGTTCTCGTCGTGCGTCATCACGATCACCGTGTTTTCCCATTGCGGACCGCGCCGGATGTGGTCGATCACGGTCGCGATGTGACGGTCGCCCGATTCGATGTCCGCGTAACCCGCATGCATGTTCAGGTTGCCTTGCGGCTTGTAGAACGTGACGGCCGGCAGGCGGCCCGCGTCGATGTCGGCGATGAAGTGATTGGTCGACGGATCGTCGCCGAGCCCCGCGTCGCGCAGATGCCGGCGGCGGGCTTCGGTGCCCGGCGCATAGTTCGCGAAGTAGTTGAACGGCTGGTGGTGGTACTGGAAATCGGGCACGGTGCCCGTGTCGCGATGCTCGAGCGCGTACTGCCACGCGCCGCTGTACCACGCCCAGTCGACGTTCTTCTCCGACAGGCGGTCGCCGATCGTCGCATAGCCCTGCGGCGGCATCACGCGATGGTCGGCCGGGTCCGCATACGCGGCGTTGCCCGGGTCGGGCGGCGGCACGTAGCTCGGCTGGTACGGCGGCGCCATCGTGTTCACGCCGTAGCCGTCCGGCGTCAGCGGGCCGTCGGCCGCGAACTTCGGCGGGCCGTCGAGCGCGGACGCGGGCGAATCGTCGGCGAGCTTCAGGCGCGTGCCGGCCGGATCGTCGCCTTCGACCTTCGACAGCAGTTTTGCCGCATGCGGGTGCTTGTGCGCGTCCGGATACAGCGGCGGCTGCGCGGAGATCAGGAACATGTGGTTCATCCACGAACCGCCGAAGGCCGCCATGAAGAAGTTGTCGCACAGCGTGTATTGCCGCGCCAGATTCCACAGCCGCAACGAATCGGCCGAGTTGCGGTAATGACCCATCACGAGGCCGCCCGAATCGGCCCACGCGGCGAACTGGTTGTTGCGGCCGGCCGCGATCTGCATCTGGTTCTGGTAGAAACGGTGCCACAGGTCGCGTGTGATCACGCCGTTCGGCAGCGGCCGGCCCTGCGCGTCGGCGATCCGGAACGGCGCGTTCGGCAGCCGGTCGATGTCGCGCTCGGCGATCGCATAGCGCTTGCCGTCCACTTCCTGCGCCTGCGGCACGAGCCCGCCCCAGATCTTCGGCAGCACCGGCAGCGGCGTCTTGCCGTCGCGATCGAGCTGCTGCGCGTGTTCGGGCCGCACGTCGCTGAGCGGGTACTGGACGCCGGGGAAATCGCCGTACAGGTTCGCGAAGCTGCGGTTTTCCGCGTAGATCACGACGATGTGGCGCACGCGCTGACGCAACGCCTCGTCGATGCGCAGGTCGGCGGCCGAACGCGGCGCGGTGCCCGCGGTGGTTTCGCAGCCGCCGAGCGCGACACCGGCGCCGAGCGCGGCAAGGCCGCCGAGCAAGCGGCGGCGGTCGGGGTCGGCGGGAAGGTCGTCGGGGCGATCGGGGGTATCGGTCACGTCGTGGGCTCCTCGATTGGGCGGGTGGGCGGTGTCGTTCTATGCGCGGCGGCGTCGCTCGGGCTGCCGCGATGCGTGACGGGAGGCAATTGCCGGTCGTGGCGCGGAAAGCGCAGGTGACCGAATTGTCATAAAAATGTCACGAATGCGACTATACCGCGCCGAGTGCCGCGAATGAAAGCCGTTTGTCGGACGCGTCGACGCGCGCGGCAGGCGATGCGGGACGCCCGCGCGCGAGCTAGACTGGATTCAGGGGCGGCGCGTCGTGGCGCGGCGTGCCGCCCGGGTGACGATCGCCCGGCGGCGCCGGCCGACGGCGTCGTCGCGGCGTCGTCGATCCGATGCAGCGAGGCGACCCAGCGAGGCGATGATGGTGCGAATGGCCGTCGTGTTCGCACGGCTGCCGATGCCGCGTGCCGGTTGCGCGCGCGTGTCCGCGTGAGCGCACGCCGCGCAACGCAAGAGGCCGGCCCGATGTCATGGACAGGAAATTCGACTATCCGGGATTGCTGATCGCGGCGGGCTTCTTCGTGCTGTTCGCTGCGCAGTTGCTGATGCTGCATCCGGCGTCGGCGCCGATTGCATACAGCGATTTCCACAAGCTCGTCGCCGCGCGGCTTGTCGACGATCTCGAGGTCGGCCCCGCGTCGATCTCGGGCACGCTGAAGATGCCGCGGGCCGGCGCGATGCTGCCGGCATCCGAAGCCGCGGCCGTGCAGCAGGCCGGCGCGCCGTGGCGCTTCACGACCAACCGCGTGACCGACGAGCACCTGACCGACACGCTGACCGCCGCCGGCATCCGCTATCACGGCACGCCCGACACGGGCTGGATCGCCGCGCTCGCGTCTTGGCTGCTGCCGCTCGTGCTGCTCGTGTTCGTGTGGAACATGATGCTGCGCAGGCGCGGCGGGCTGCAGGACTTCACGGGGATGGGCAAGAGCCGCGCGCGCGCGTACGTGCAGCAGGAAACCGGCATCACGTTCGACGATATCGCGGGCATCGACGAGGCGAAGGCCGAGCTGCAGCAGCTCGTCGCGTTCCTGCGCAATCCCGATCGCTACCAGCGGCTCGGCGGCAAGATCCCGAAGGGCGTGCTGATCGTCGGCGCGCCGGGCACGGGCAAGACGCTGCTTGCGCGCGCGGTGGCCGGCGAGGCGGCCGTGCCGTTCTTCTCGATCAGCGGGTCGGCATTCGTCGAGATGTTCGTCGGCGTGGGCGCGGCGCGCGTGCGCGACCTGTTCGAGCAGGCGCAGCAGAAGGCGCCGTGCATCGTATTCGTCGACGAGCTCGATGCGCTCGGCAAGGTGCGCGGCGTCGGCCCGATGTCGGGCAACGACGAGCGTGAGCAGACGCTCAACCAGCTGCTCGTCGAGATGGACGGCTTCCAGGCAGGCTCGGGCGTGATCATCATGGCCGCGACGAACCGCCCCGAGATCCTCGATCCCGCGCTGCTGCGGCCGGGCCGCTTCGATCGCCACATCGCGATCGACCGGCCCGACGTGAACGGCCGCCGGCAGATTCTCGGCGTGCACGTGAAGCGCGTGAAGCTCGCGGCCGACGTCGACCTCGGCGAACTCGCGTCGCGCACGCCGGGCTTCGTCGGCGCCGATCTCGCGAACGTCGTCAACGAGGCCGCGCTGCACGCGGCCGAACTCGGCAAGCCGGCGATCGGCATGGCCGATTTCGACGAGGCGATCGACCGCGCGCTGACCGGACTCGAGCGCAAGAGCCGCGTGATGAACGCGCAGGAGAAGCTGACCATCGCGTATCACGAAGCCGGTCATGCGCTCGTCGCGGAAAGCCGCGCGCATTGCGACCCGGTGAAGAAGGTGTCGATCATTCCGCGCGGTGTCGCCGCGCTGGGCTACACGCAGCAAGTGCCGACCGAGGATCGCTACGTGCTGCGTCGGAGCGAGCTGCTCGACCGGATCGACGCGCTGCTCGGCGGGCGTGTCGCGGAAGAGCTCGTGTTCGGCGATGTCTCGACCGGCGCGCAGAACGATCTCGAACGCGCGACCGCGATGGCACGCCACATGGTCATGCAGTACGGGATGAGCGAGAAGATCGGGCTCGCGACGTTCGACGACGGCGAGGCGCGCCAGGGCATGCCCGGTGCGTGGCAGACAGGCGCGGGTCGCTGCAGCGAGCATACGGCACGGATGATCGACGACGAGGTGCGCATGTTGCTGGCCGACGCACATGCGCGGGTGGTCGCGACGCTCGGCGAGCGCCGCGACGCGCTCGAGCGTATCGCGCGACGGCTGCTGCAATGCGAGGTGCTCGAGCGCGACGCGCTGCAGGCGCTGATCGACGGGCGCAGCGAACCGCCGCCGCCGGCAGCAGCGCCCGACGGCGCCGCCGGACCGCGCGGCGATGCGCTCGCGCCGGAGCAGGCGTCGGCGGTCGAGCGCGATTTCGTCGCGTGCGGGCCGCCGCGCGAACCCGAACGCTGAATGCGCGTCGCGGGCCCGCGAACGGTGCATGCCGCTGCGGCGATGCGCCGGCCTTCCTGTTCCCCTTTCCAGACACGGAGCCGCCATGAGCGAGGCGCACCTATCCGTCGATGTCGCGCAGCAGGCGCGCTTTTGCTTCGAAGTCAGGTTTGCCGGCACGACGCTGTCGCCGGTGCTCACCGACGAGCGGCCCCCGCTCGGCGACGGGCGCGGGCCGAACCCGGTCCGGCTGCTGGCCACGGCGGTCGCGAGCTGTCTCGCGGCGAGCCTGCTGTTCGCGCTGAACAAGCAGCACGTCGATCCGCAGCCGATTGCCGCGCATATCGACGTCGCCATGGTGCGGAACGAAGCAGGGCGCGTGCGCGTGGGCGCGATGAACGTGCGGTTGTCGATCGGCAGGACATGGGCCGATCTCGGGCGGCGACGCGCGTGCTCGATCAGTTCGATGCGTATTGCGTGGTGACCGAGCGCATGCGCGCGGGCATTCCGATTTCGGCCGACGTGTGCGACGCGAACGGTACGACGCTGGAATGCGCGGCGACCAAGGCGTGACGGTGTGTCAGTGCGTCACGATTCGGTCGCGGCCGCGACTTCGGCCGCTTCGGCGAGCGCGTCGAGAAAGCGGGTGCGCCACCAGTGCACGTCGGTCTGGCGCACGATCGCCATCAGCGCCGAGTGACGCTGGCGGCGCTCTTCGAGCGGCATCGTGAGCGCGCGCTGGATCGCCTGAGCGGTGCCTTGCGTGTCGTACGGATTGACGAGCAGCGCCGGCTTCAGCTGCTCGGCCGCGCCGGCGAAGCGCGACAGCACGAGCACGCCCGGATCGGTTGCGTCCTGTGCGGCGAGGAATTCCTTCGCGACGAGGTTCATGCCGTCGCGCAGCGGCGTGACGAGCGCGACGCGGCTCGCGCGATAGAGGCCCGGCAGGCGCTTGCGCGCAACCGTGCGGTGAATGTAGCGCATCGGCATCCATTCGAGTTCGCCGTAGTCGCCGTTGATCGCGCCGCACAGGCTGTCCATTTCGCGCCGCAGGTCGTCGTAGGCGCCGAGATTCTCGCGGCTCGGCGCGGCGATCTGGATCAGCGTCGCGCGATCGCGGTTCTCCGGATATCGTTCGAGCAACTGGCGGAACGCATGCACGCGCTGCGGCAATCCCTTCGTGTAATCGAGCCGGTCGACGCCGACGAGCAACTGGCGGCGCGAATATTCGTCGCGCATCCGGTCGAACATGTCGAGGCCGTCGCGATCGCGTGCGAGTGATTCGAATTCGTCGACGTTGATGCCGATCGGGAATGCCCCGGCCGACAACGTGCGGCCGAACGCGCGCAGGCGGCCGTCCGGCAGCCGCGCGGCACCGGCTTCCGCTTCGACGTAATGCTCGAAGTGCAGCAGATCCGATTCGGTCTGGAAGCCGACGAGGTCGTACGCGAACAGCGAGCGCATCAGCCATTCGTGTTCCGGGATCGCGGCCATGATCGGCGGCGGCGGCATCGGGATGTGCAGGAAGAAGCCGATCGGGTTCGTGCAGCCCATCGCGCGCAGCTCGGCCGCGAGCGGAATCAGCTGGTAGTCGTGGACCCAGATGGTGTCGTCGGGCCGCAGCAGCGTGCGCAGCTTGCGCGCGAACAACTGGTTCACGCGCCGGTAACCGTCGGCGAAGCGCCGGTCGAACTGCGCGAGATCGAGCCGGTAGTGAAACACCGGCCACAGCACGTTGTTCGAGTAGCCGAGGTAGTAAGCGTCGTAATCCTGCGGATCGAGATCGATCGTCGCGAGCTGGATGCCGCCGACGTTCTGGATCTGCACGTCGTCGCCGTGCGCCGGCTGATCCTCGTCGCCGCGTAGCCTGCCGCTCCAGCCGAACCATACGCCGCCGGTTTCCTGCAGGCTGTCTTTCACGGCGACGGCGAGGCCGCCGGCCGCGGCTTTACGGGGATCTGCGATGCGATTGGATACGACGACGAGTCGGCTCACCAGCTCTCCTGACGATTGTTGGGGGAAAGGTTCGTGCGGCCGAGGCGCGAGAAGCTGACGCCGCCATCGACGCGCCGTGCGCGATGCGATGGGGCCGCAGTGCGATCGGGCGGGAGTCAGGGCATGCGATTCGCCGTCCGGTCGAGGGTGCTCTTTTTAGGATACTCGTCATTCGCTCGTTTTAAAAGTCTCCATCGACGAGCGGCGCGGGAGGCAATGCAGCGCGATTTCCATGATGGCGGAATGGCCATGCGCACCAGGCGGGCGGGATCGAAACTTGCGCGACACGGCCCATGCGGCGCGCGTCATGCCATGCGGAGCGTCCGTCCGCATGCGTGCCGTGAACGCGCGGCGCGGACCGGCGACGCGCGAAACGGCGTGCGCGTCGTCGTCTCCCGGGCGGATCGGCTATACGGCGGGTTACACGGCGGCCGGTTGCCAGTGACGCATGTCGGCCTCGTGCGCATGTACGCCGTGCGACGTCACATGCGCACCGGACGGCATCCGGAATGCGGCGACCGTTTCGGACAGTTCGCGGCCCTGCGCCTCGAGCGACTTCGATGCGGCCGCGGCCTGCTCGACGAGCGCCGCGTTCTGCTGCGTCGTCTCGTCCATCTGCGTGATCGTCAGGTTCACCTGGTCGATGCCGCGGCTCTGCTCGGCCGAGGCGGCCGCGATCTCGCCCATGATGTCCGTCACGCGCGCGACGGCCTGCGTGACGTCGGACATCGTCTTGCCGGCTTCCCCCGCGAGCGCCGAGCCGTCCTGGATCGTCTGCACCGACGCGGAGATCAGCTCCTTGATTTCCTTCGCTGCCGTCGACGAGCGTTGCGCGAGACTGCGCACCTCGCTCGCGACGACCGCGAAGCCGCGACCCTGTTCGCCCGCGCGTGCGGCTTCGACAGCCGCGTTCAGCGCAAGGATGTTGGTCTGGAAGGCGATGCCCTCGATGATGCCCGTGATGTCGGCGATCTTCGACGAGCTTTGGCCGATTTCCGTCATCGTGTCGACCACGCGGCCGACCACCGAACTGCCGCGCTGCGCGACGTCCGATGCATTCGCGGCGAGCGTGCTTGCTTGTTGCGCATTCTCCGCGTTCAGCCGCACCGTCGACGTGAATTCCTCCATCGTCGCGGCGGTTTCCTGCAGCGACGCGGCCTGTTCCTCGGTGCGCTGGCTCAGGTCGAGGTTGCCCGACGCGATCTCGCTCACCGCGTGCGCGATGCTGTTCGACGAATCGCGCACGCGCCCGACGATGCCGATCAGCCGCTCGTTCATCGTTCGCAGCGCGTCGAGCAGGTCGCGCGTTTCGTCGTTGCCGCTGACCTCGATGCGGCTGCCGAGATCGCCGTTCGCGACCGTGCGTGCGACGTCCACCGCCGAGCCGATCGGCACCGTGATCTTGCGCGTAAGCCACAGACCGCCGGCCACGGCGACCGCAACCGCGATCAGGCAGATGCCGGCCAGCAGGTTGCGCTCCATCGCGTAGCGGTCCGCGAACTGCTGCGCGAGCGCGAGTTCGCGTTCATGCGTATAGGTTGCATACGCATCGGTCGCGCGCACCAGCTGCGCGAGCAGCGGGCGGCAGTTGTCGTCGATGTCGGCGGTCGCCTCGTCCTTCTTGCCGGCCTGCGCGAGCCCGACGATGCGCAGCGCGACGGGCCCGTAATTGCCCTCGATGCGCACGATGTCGCCCACCAGTTCGCGTGCGCGATCGGAGGTATCGGTTGCGTTCGCCATCATGTCCTTGAGCTTCGCGAGACGTTCCTGGACGTCCTTGTGCGCCTGGTTCACTTCGGCGAGTTCGGCTTCGACGTCGGACGGCTTGGTCACGAGCACGAGGTTGCGCGCGGCGATCGCGCGACGGTCGACCGCGGTGCGGATTTGCGCGGACAGGTTCGCCCGCGCGCTGATGCCGTGCATGTAGCGGGAGAACTCGGCGTTCGTATCGGACAGTGCCTTGAGGGCCATGCCCGACACGATCACGACGACCGCGGCGAGCAGGCCGAAGCCGCCAAGGAGTTTTGTCTTGATGCTCATTCTGGCGATTTTCACGTTGTGCCCCTGCGTGAGTAGTTGGCAAATGGAATTTATTGTTCGACCAGATACGGGCTCGTGCCGGAATTAACGGGTATACCGGATGATTCTTTACCCTTCGAAAACCCTGATATTCGTTTTTTTAGCGCTGGAAGCGTTGTCCGGAGGGGATTCTTGATCCAGATCAAAAAAACGCGGATCGCCCGTGATTCAAGGGTTTATACATGGAATCTGAAACCGGTTTTATTGGTGAAACAAGAAACTTCTATTTTATTTGCAATCGTATGACGATTTTGATTCGATTTACGGGTGAATAACGGAATTTCGTTTTCGGAAAATCGGGGAGAGCGCCGATCCGGGTGTGCGTCGCTTGATTGGCGCAATGGGCGGGTGAACGGAAACGGGCGCGCCCTGCAGGCGCGCCGGAGCGGCCCGCGGCGGACGCCGCGAGCCTTGGGAGGGTCAGAACGTGGTGCGCAATCCGGCCATCACGCTGCGCCCGCCTTCGGGCGCGAAGCCGCGCACGACCGACGTCGAATAGCGGATGTCCTGGTTCGTCAGGTTGTCGCCGCGCAGGTACGCGAGCCAGTGCGTCGGGCCGACGCGGAACTTGTAGGTCAGCATCACGCCGAGCGAGGTATAGCCGTCCGTCGAAAAATCGTTGTCCGGCACGCGATGCTGCGACCACGCGTGCGTGACCTGCGCGCGCGCGCCGAACGGCCCGTAGCCGTAGTCGGCCGCGAGCGTCGCGCGCAGCGGTGCGATGCGCGGCAGCGGCTGGCCCGTGTCGACGTTGCGCGCGTGGGTGTAGTCGGCCGTCAGTTCGAGGTCGACCGTGTGGCCGCGCCGCGAGAACGCGCGCCACTTGCCGTCCAGCTCGACGCCGTAGAACTCGGCGCGCACGCCGCGATAGATCGCCTCGTTGAGCGAGCCGTCGGTGCCGGGCGCGACGGGGTCGCCGTCGTCGTCCACGACGCGGCCGGTGTTGTACTCGGTCAGGTAGTTCGAGAAGCGGTTGTAGAACACGCCGACACTGCCGCGGTTCGGGCCGCTCGCGTAGCGCAGCGACAGGTCGGTCGACACGGCTTTTTCCTTCGACGCATTCGGGTTGCCGATCAGGAACTGGCCGGTCGCATCGTGCGGGCCGTTCGAATACAGCTCGTAGAAGGTCGGCGCGCGTTCGGTGTACGCGACGTTGGCCGCGACCGACCATACCGGCGTCAGCGAGAACAGCGCGCCGGCCGACAGGCTGCCCGCGTTGAAGTCGCGCGGTTGCGCGCCCGCGAATTTCTCGACGCCGGCCGGATCGGGATCGACCTTCACGTGCTCGAAGCGCCCGCCGAGGCTCAGCTTCAGCGCGGGGACGACCTGCCATTCCTCGAGGCCGAACAGCGCGACGCTGTTGGTGCGCGTGGACGGCACGAGCATTTCGTCGCCGAGCGCGGAGAACGTGTTCTGGCCGAACTGCACGCCGATCGCGCCTTCGAACGGGCCGATCTTGCGATGCCGCGCCTCGATGCGCGCCTCGTAGCCGCGATTGCGGAAGGTGGTCGCCGTCTCGCCGTTGTCGACTTCCTTGTGGCGATAGTCGGTGTACGCGAAATCGAACTTCAGCTTCGTAAACGGCCCGCTCAGGTTGCGCACCTCGGATGCGAGCGCCAGGCGTTCCTGGCGCATGCGCAGCCGCACGTCGCTTTCCGCGACGGAACCGTAGTTCGATTCGTAGCCGCTATAGGACAGGCCCGCGAAGCCGTCGGCCCACGTGTACGACGCGCCGACCGCGCCGCCGTGCACGCGGCCGTCGCTGTTCGGCACGCTGCCTTCCGGCTGCGGCGTGTCGGGGCCGTCGATCGCGCGTTGCTGGCTGCTGCGCGCGTAGCCGGGAATCCGCAGCTTGCTGGTTTCTCGGTCGAACGCGTCGACGTGGAACGCGAAGCGGCCGTTGCCGCCTTCGACTTGCGCGGCGCCCGCGCGCACGGAATTCGCGCCGCCGTAGCGCGCGTCGAGCGCACCCGTCACGCCCTGGATCGCTTCGCGCGGAATGCGGTTGTCGATCGTGTTAACGACGCCGCCCACCGCGTTGCCGCCGTACAGGAGCGCGGCCGGGCCGCGCACGATTTCGACGCGTTCGATCGACAGCGGATCCTGCGGCACCGCATGGTCGTACGACAGCGACGACGCATCGTAGGCCGCGACGCCGTTCTGCAGCAGCCGGATCCGGTCGCCGTCCATCCCGCGGATGATCGGGCGGCCGACCATCGGGCCGTAAGTCGTGGTCGACACGCCGGGCAGCCCGTTGAGCGTTTCGCCGAGCGAATCGGCCTGGCGGCGCGTCAGCGCATCGCCGGAAAGCTGGACGGTGGGCGCGATCAGTTCGGTGTCGCCGAGCGGGTTCGCGGTCACGAAGATCGGCGCGAGCGGGGCGGCGGCGGGCGTGCCGGACGAAGCGGGCGCATCGGTCTGCGCGTGGGCGACGGCGGCGAACACCATCAGCGACAGGGACGAGAGCGGGCGAAGCGGTAAGCGAGGGAGGTCGCGCATGGTCGGTGAATCGGTTGGAATCGGATCGGATAACGAGCGATGCGGATCACGGCTGGATACGATATATTGTTGCGTCAATGACGCGCAGTGACCCGTTGAAACATGGCTCGACGAGGCCCGGTCGCTCAACGCGGGATGGCGTCGGGCGGACGAGTTCGCGAAATGATATGTTATATCATTACAAAATCCAAGCTGAACGGCTGTCGTCGCGGGGCTTCAGCCCGATCGCCGGGAGGGCGGCGGCGAGCGGGCGGTGTCCGCCGCTGCGAGCTTCGTCCCCGCTGCGACCGTGGCGAATCCGCGCCGGTCGACGCATCCGTCCCGATGCGTTGACCCGTATCAACGTGCTCCGACGCCGAAACCGGATACTGGGTCGCTCATCGACCAGACAGGAGCAACGCATGACCCAGACCATGAAAGCGGCCGTGGTACACGCGTTCGGCGAGCCGTTGCGCATCGAGGAAGTCCCGATCCCTGCGCCGGGGCCCGGCCGGATTCTCGTCAACATCAAGGCGTCGGGTGTCTGCCATACCGATCTGCACGCGGCGGACGGCGACTGGCCGGTCAAGCCGTCGCTGCCGTTCATTCCGGGCCATGAAGGCGTGGGCATCGTTGCCGCGGTCGGCGCGGGCGTCACGCACGTGCGCGAGGGCGACCGCGTCGGCGTACCGTGGCTCTACACGGCATGCGGCCATTGCGAGTACTGCTGCACGGGCTGGGAAACGCTGTGCCACGGCCAGCAGAACACCGGTTATTCGGTGAACGGCAGCTACGCGGAATACGTGCTGGCCGATCCCGATTACGTCGGCCAGTTGCCCGCGCAGGTGGCATTCGACGAGATCGCGCCGATCCTGTGTGCAGGCGTCACGGTCTACAAGGGCATTCGCGTCACCGATACGCGCCCGGGCCAGTGGCTGGCGATCTCCGGCATCGGCGGTCTCGGGCACGTGGCCGTGCAATACGCGCGTGCGATGGGCCTGCACGTCGCGGCCGTCGACATCTCGCCCGACAAGCTCGCGCTGGCACGGCAACTGGGCGCGCAGCTGACGATCGATGCGTCGGTCGACGACCCCGCGAAAGTGATCCAGAAGGAAATCGGCGGCGCGCACGGCGTGCTCGTCACGGCCGTGTCGCGCAGCGCGTTCGCGCAGGCGCTCGGGATGGTCCGGCGCGGCGGCACGGTGGCGCTCAACGGGTTGCCGCCGGGCGATTTCCCGTTGCCGATCTTCTCGACCGTGCTGAACGGCATCACCGTGCGCGGGTCGATCGTCGGCACGCGGCGCGATCTGCAGGAGTCGCTCGATTTCGCGGCGGACGGCCTGGTGCGCGCGCACATCCACCGCGACCGGCTCGCCAACATCAACGACGTATTCGCGAAGCTGCGGGAAGGAAAGGTCGACGGACGCATCGTGCTGACCGACATGCAGTGAGGCCGTGACCCTGCGCGTGCCGCCGCGCGCCGACCGGCATCGTGCGGCGGCGCGGCGGTCAGCCTCGCATCACGGTGCGAAGAACACGTCGGTGCGGTTCGTCAGGTTGCCCGCGTTGGTCTGCACGAAGAACGGGTGGAACGACGATGACGGGAGCACGTCGAGCCCCTGGTAGTCGCCGATGAAGAATCCTTCGGCGTTGGGGGCGAGCTTCATGTCGAACGGGCCGCCGACGCGCCGCTCGTCGGCGAACGTCGTGCCGCCGTCATGCGAGATCTTGCGCCAGAAGCCGGTCGGCAGCGTCGTCGTGTTGCCGGCCTGCAGATCGCGGAAGTCGTAGTAGGTGACCATCACGGCGCCCGTGTTGTCGACGCGCACCGACGGATTGAACGCGGGGCGCCCGGTCGGCGTGTTCAACTGCTGCGGCGTGCTCCACGTCGCGCCGCCGTCCTTCGACGTCGAGACGGCGATCTCGTCGTACTTGCCGCCGTTGAAGCGGCTGTCCTGCCACACCACGTAGAGCTGCCCCGAGGCCGGATCGATCGCGGGTTCCGGAATGATGTCGCCGGTGCGCACGGGCTCGCCGGTGTTCGGGTCGGTGACGCCGACCGTCTGCAGCCCCGCGATCACCCGTGGCTTCGTCCACGTCGCGCCGTCGTCGCTCGACTGGATGAACGCGACCTTGCCGGCGGCCTTGCTGAACGGCGGTTGGATCAGGTCGAAGAAGTCGTAGAGCGTGCCGCTCTTCGGATCGACGACGATCTGGTTGCCGATCGTCTGCTGACGCGACGGCACGTTGACGATGACTTTCGCGGCGCTCCATGTCTTGCCGCCGTCGGTCGTCTTCGAGAACAGCGTCGGTCCGCGGAACGCCTGCGTATGCAGGTTCGCGTACGGGTTGCCGTTCGGCAGCTCGAGGCGGTCCCATACCGCATAGGCGGTGCCGGCCTTCACGGGGTTCGCCGTCACCGATTCCTTGTCGTTGAAGAACTGCGTCGTCGGCTCGTCGTTCGCGATCAGCACGGCCGGGCTGCTCCACGTCTGTCCGCCGTCGGTCGATACCGACGCGGCCACCGCGTTGGCGTTGTTCGACTGGTTGAACGAGATCGATACCGAATACGCGGTGCCGTCCGGCCCGAACGATACCCACGGATCGGACGCGCGCTCGTACTTCAGCCCGCCCGGCGCGCATGCGCTGAACGGCTGCGGCGTGCGGGCCCAGGTCGCGCCCGCGTCGAACGTGTAGCCGGCGACGAGCCCGTGGGCGCCGCCGTTCGACCAGCGGTCCTGCTGCCACACGCCGATCATGTTCGTCGGGTTCGCGGGGTTGACCGCGAGCCACGGCTCGACTTCGGCATTCACGTAGTTGGTGCCGGGGCCGCCGATGGTGCACGCGACGAACGGGCTCGGGCCGGACACGACGACAGGCTCGGCGTGCGCCGCGGCAGCGGCGGCCATCGCCATCGCGGCGGACAGGCGGGTGACAAGCGAAGGGGACACGATCGTGCGTCGCATGGACTGCTCCTCGTTGACGGGCGGTGGCGACGAGATGGCGCGCGCACGGCCACGCGAGCCGGGGCGCGGCGAATCGTGCCGCGCCCGCCGCTGCGTGCCGTTCAGGATGCCGCTTCAGTCATCGCGATCCGCGTGCGCTGGAATCCGCCAGCACATCGGTTAAGACTCCTCTTCATTTTCATTGCTTGTCGGGTGTGCCTGGGAGGTCGACTCGGCGGGAAGGCCGGTCCGGGCATGCGACGAATGTGTCGAGGTGGATTGCAATGTAGGTGATTCGAATGCTGCCCGACAGGCAGTTTTTTGTAACAGTAAGTAGCCGGAAAGCGTTGCCGGCGGTGTGTGCCGGCCACGCAAAATTTGCCGTCGCGACGGCATGGAAATCGAATCGATAACGCGAATCGCAATTGCTTCGATTGATGCCGGTGCGGCCCGGTGACGGACGGGGAGCGCGCCGTTCAGCGCTCGGCCGGAAACCGGTCCTGCAACGCGTGCAGCCAGCGGGCGACGACATCGAGTTCGTCGTCGGAAAACCCGTCGCACAGCTTGCCGTTCAGTTCGCGCAGCAGCACGCGCGCGCGCTTGAGCGCCGCGTGGCCGTCGTCGGTCAGGTACAGCCGCGTTGCGCGGCCGTCGTCCGAATCGGCGTGACGCGCGATGAGGCCGGCCTTCGCCATGCGGTCGGCGAGGCCCGTCATCGCGGACGGCGCGAGTTGCAGCGCGGCGCCGACTTCGCCGATCAGCGCGCCGTCCTGCTTCGCGAGACAGAACAGCGCGCCGGCCTGCGCGGCGCTCGCGCGCGTCTCGGTTTCGGCCTTGCGGTCGATCCAGCGCTGCACGCGCCGCTGGCCGATGTTCAACATGAAAAAGAGTCGTCGGTCTTCGCTCAAGCTGGGTTCCCGGCTGCAATGGAAAGGGAGGGACGGCCCGCGGTGCGCGGCGTGTCGAGTGCCCGCGCGAGCCAGTCGGCCACGTCGGGCCACAGCACGGTGCCGGGCCGGCTGCGAAAGAAGCCCATGTGCCCGACCGGGCCGCTGCCCGCCGCGTGCGGATCGATCTGGCGGCGTTCGACCTGTGCGCGGGTCAGATAGCTTACCAGCAGGCCGATCGCGGCCGGGTTCGCCCACGGATCGTCGTCGAAGCCGAGCGCGAGAATCGGCAACCGTTGCTTCGCGAAGCGCTCGGCCGCGCCGAGCGTCGGATCGTCGAAGAAATAATGCGGCAGCGTCGTCCAGCGGCTCCATTCGCGGAACACGCCGGCCGGCAGATCCTCGCCGAGCCCGAGCCGCTTGCCGGGTACGTAGCCGAGCAACATGGACGTCAGCGGGCCGAGCACGCGCAGGATCAGCCGCACCTTCACGCGTTCGGCCGCCCGCGCGATCAGCCGCGTGCTGCCCGCATGCGCGGCGACGAGCACCGCCGCGCGCAGGTGCGGCGTCGCGGCGGACAGTCCGATCGCATGCCCGCCGACACTGTGGCCGACCGCCAGCAGCGGCAGACCTTCGTACGCCTGCCGCGCCCATGCGGTCGCGGCGCCGACGTCGAGCTCCATCCAGTCGCGCATGCGCGAGCGCAGCGCGGCCAGGCGCGCGGGCCGCGACGCGCCGATGCCGCGGTAGTTGTAGGTCAGCGCCGCGAAGCCGCGTTCGGTCAGGAAGCGCGCGAAGCCCGCATACAGCCGTTCGGGCACGGCCGTTGCCGGATGGATCAGCACCAGCGCGCGCGGCGCGGCGTCCGGCGACCACAGCGTGCCGCGCAGCGTGTAGCCGTCGGCGGCGGAAAACTCGATGGGTTGGGAGGTCATGGCCGTGCTTGTTCCGGGTAGTTGTTTCGCATACGAAATATAGTCCCGGATTTATTTCGCGCACGAAATATCTATCGAGTAATCATTCGAACGGCGAACGGCGGCGGTCCGGGGCGAGCCCGGTGCGATTGCGCTCGCTTCATAAAATATTTGCATCTTTACAAAGCAGAATATTGCGTTTGTCTCATAAAGCAGATCGACGTATCGTCACCGGTTTCATCCGGTCCGCCTGTCGTTGCACTCGGCGGACGACGCGGCGCCGCCTTCGCGGGGCCGCCTGCCAACCTTCCGGGAGATCACGTTGTCGAGCCGAATCGTCATGGCGCTCTTGCTGGCGCTTGCCGCCCAGCCGGGCTTTGCCAAGGACACCGTCACGCTGCGCGTCGGTGAACAGAACTACTTCAACATCCAGGCGTCGATGGAGGCGTCCGGCGCGCTGAAGGACCTGCCTTACACGATCGAGTGGAAGCACTTTCAGGCCGCCGCTCCCGTCGCCGAAAGCCTGAACGGCAATGCGATCGACGTCGGCTTCCTCGGCGATTCCGCGCTGCTGACGCTGGCCGCGCGCGGCGCGCCGGTCAAGGTCGTCGCGGTATCGCGGCAAAGCCTCGACGGCGTCGCGATCCTCGTGCCGAAGGATTCGCCTGTGCGCACCGTGGCCGACCTGCAGGGCAAGACCATCGCCGTCTGGCGCGGCGCGTGGAGCCAGCAGCTCGTGCTGCGCGCGCTCGAACACGCGGGCCTGCGCGCCGATTCGGTCAAGTACGCGTACCTGATGCCGATCGATGCGACCAACGCGCTCGCGAACGGCTCGGTCGACGCCGTGTCGCTGTGGGAGCCGTTCGTCAGCACCCTCGCGCTGCGGCAAGGCGCGCGGACGGTGACGACCGCGCAGGGGTTGATGCCCGCGCTGAGTTTCGTCGCCGCGAACGAGCAGGCCGCATCGGGCAAGCGTGCCGAGATCACCGACTTCCTGCGGCGCGTGGTGGCCGCGCGTCAGTGGGTCGACAGCCATCCGCGCGAGTACGCGGACCTGTGGGCGAAGCGCGCGAAGCTCGAACCGGACGTCGCGTACCGCTGGCTGAACAACGCGAAGCAGCGCGTCGGCCCGGTCGACGAAACGGCCGCGAAGGACGCGCAGAATACCGCCGACTTCCTGCACAAGGCCGGCGTGATTCCGGTCGCGTACGACACGTCGAAACTGCTCGACCGCTCGTATGCGGGCGCATTCGCGGTGCCCGCGCAGAAGACGGCCGCCGCGCAGTGACCGTCCGGCCATTCCGGCGATTTTCCCGATTCCCGATCGATCCACCCAAGGACATTCCGACATGCCAGTCGACATCATCGGCATGATCACCGCGACGCCCGGCGCGGAGGTCGACGTACCGGGCGGCGCGGCCGTCCAGCCCGATTACGTGCGCCGCTTCGCGCAGGCGCACGAGGCGGCCGGCTTCGACCAGATCCTGGTCGGCCATTTCAGCAACGCGGCGGACGGCTTCATCGTCGCGTCGTTCGCGGCCGCCGCGACCGAGCGCATCCGCATCCTGCTCGCGCATCGGCCGGGCGTGATCGTGCCGTCGGCCGCCGCGCGGCAGATCGCGACGCTCGACGTGTTCAGCGGCGGCCGGCTGGCGCTGAATGTCGTGTCGGGCGGCGACGACGCGGACCTGCAGCGCGACGGCGATTTCGTGCCGCACGATGCGCGCTACCGCCGCACCGGCGAATATCTCGACGTGCTGAAGCGGATCTGGCTGGCCGACGCGCCGGTCGATCACGACGGCACGTTCTACCGGCTGCGTGGCGCGTCGCCGCTCGTGAAGGGCACGCAGCGGCCGCATGTGCCGATCTATTTCGGCGGGTCGTCGCCGGCCGCGCTGGCGGTCGCGGGCGAGCATGCGGACGTCTACATGACCTGGGGCGAGCCGCTCGAGGCGGTGCGCGAGCAGATCGCGCGCGTGCGGGCCGCCGCCGCGCCGTTCGGGCGTGCACCGCGTGTCAGCGTGTCGTTCCGGCCGATCGTTGCCGATACCGAGGCGGCCGCCTGGGAGAAGGCCGAGGCGATCCGCGCGCGCGTGCGCGCGGCGCGGGTCGCGAACGGCCAGCCGATTGCCGGACATGCGCCGCAGAATGCGGGCTCGCAGCGGCTGATGGCAGCGGCCGCACAGGGCGACGTGCTCGACGAGCGGTTGTGGATGGGGGTCGCGAACCTGACCGGCGCGCGCTGGAATTCGACCGCGCTGGTCGGCACGCCGGAACAGGTCGCGCGGGCGCTGGGCGCGTATTACCGGCTCGGCGTGTCGACGTTCCTGATTCGCGGGTTCGATCCGCTCGACGATGCGCTGGCCTACGGGCGCGACCTGATTCCGGCGATTCACGCGCATGTTGCGGAACTCGACCGGCATCAGGCAGCCGTGCCGGCATAGAAGAACAGCCCGCACGTCGAATCGCCCCGGCAGGTCCCTCGCGGCATGCCGGGGCGATTGCATGGGCGGTTCAGAACGACGGCAACCCCGGCGGATTGGTTTCCGCGCGCGCGATCGCCTCGCTCTGCAACCCCCAACGCGCGAGCGCCTGCCCGTAACGACCGCTGCCGATCAGCGCATTCGTCGCGAGCGTCAGCGCCGGTGCGAGCCCGCTGCCGCGACGCGTCGCGATCGCGACATCGGCATTGGCCGGCCAGCCCGCATTGACAACGCCGACGCGGCGGATCTTGCCGCTGCGCGCGGCCTCGTACGCGAGCGACGCGTTCGGGTTCAGCTCCGCATCGGCGCGGCCCGACAGCAGCGCGACGCGCGCCGTCGCATCGTCGTCGAAGTAGAGCAGTTCGGCCGGCTTCAGCCCCTGCGCGACGTTGCGCTTGCTCCATTCGAGCAGGATGCGCTCCTGGCTCGTGCCGGCGCCTGTGATGATCCGCAGGCCCGCGACGTCCTTCGGCTCGGCGATCTTCGCGATCGGGCTGCCGGTGCGCACGTAGAAGCCGTGCAGCCCGAGCCGGTAGGTCGTGAAGTCGTATTTCTCCTTGCGCTTCTCGGTCACGCCCACGTTCGAGATCACCGCGTCGTACTTGCCGGACGTCAGCCCGAGCGGCCAGTCGGCCCAGGCGATCGGCACCAGCACGAGCGTGCGACCGAGCGCGTCGGCGACGAGCTGCGCGTAATCGGGATCGGCGCCGACCACGGTGCGCGCGTCGGTCGCGTAGGTCGACACGGGCGGCGCGTGCGGCGAAATCGCGACCGTGAATGCGCCGTCGCGCACCCAGCGGTAGGCGGCCGCCGCGCGGATCGCCGCGTCGTCGCGGTCCGCGCGCAGGCGGCCGGCCTGGCGCGGGTCGAGATCGGCGGTGGCCGCCGCCGCGTGCGCGGCCTGCCACGGCAGGACGGTCGCCGCGGCCAGCGCGGCGGTGATGAACTGGCGCCGGTCGGTCATCGTGCGGCTCCTTGCAGGGGGGACGCGGCGCGCATCACAGCACCCGCGACAGGAACGCGCGTGTGCGCGGATGGGCCGGCGCATCGAGCACGGCGGCCGGCGGTCCGGCCTCGACGATGCGCCCGCGCTCCATGAACAGCACGTTGTCGGCGACTTCGCGCGCGAAGCCGATCTCGTGCGTGACGATCACGAGCGTCGTGCCCGAGCGTGCGAGTTCCTTGATCACGTCGAGCACTTCGTTGACGAGTTCGGGATCGAGCGCCGACGTCGGTTCGTCGAACAGCAGCACCTTCGGACGCAACGCGAGCGCCCGCGCGATCGCGACGCGTTGCTGCTGGCCGCCCGACAACTGGCGCGGGTACGCATCGGCCTTGTCGGCGAGGCCGACTCGCGCGAGCAGCGTGCGCGCGGTGCGCTCGGCATCGTCGCGCGTGACGCCGCCGACGGCGACCGGCGCTTCGATCAGGTTCTCGAGCACCGTCAGGTGCGGGAACAGGTTGAAGTTCTGGAACACCATGCCGACGGCCGTGCGCCGCTTCAGCACGTCGCGCTCCTTCAGCTCGTGGAGCACGTCGCCGTCGCGGCGATAGCCGATCAGTTCGCCGTCGATGTCGATGTAGCCGTCGTCGACGCGTTCGAGATGGTTGATCGTGCGCAGCAGCGTCGACTTGCCGGAGCCCGACGGCCCGACGATCGCGGTCACGCTGCCGCGCGGCGCGACGAACGACACGTTGTCGAGCACGCGCTGCATGCCGAACTGCTTCGATACACCGTGCACGGCCACTTCGCCGCCGGTGCGCGGCGCGGCGTCGGCAGCGACATCTTCGCGGATAACACTTGCGGCCGGCGCGATCGCCGCCGCGCGGCGCGCCGCGGCACGCCGCCACAGCACGCCGATGCGCGCGAGCGCGAACGTGAGCACGGACGGCGGCGGATTGCGCAGCGCACCGCGCGCATAGTGCCGCTCGACCTGCACCTGGATCGCCGACAGCACGGTCAGGATGATCAGGTACCAGACGGTCGCGACCATCAGCAGCGGAATCACTTCGAGATTGCGGCGGTAGATCACCTGCACCGTGTAGAACAGCTCGGGCATCGCGAGCACGTACACCATCGACGTGCCTTTCGCGAGCGAGATCAGGTCGTTGAACGCGGTCGGCAGGATCGCGCGCATCGCCTGCGGCAGCACGATCCGCGTGGTCTGGCGGCCGCGCGGCAGCCCGAGCGCGGCCGCTGCCTCGAGCTGCCCCTGGTCGACCGCGAGAATGCCGCCGCGTATCACTTCCGCGGAAAAGGCCGCGTGGTTCAGCGTGAGGCCGAGCACGGCCGCGAGGAACGGGCTGATCAGGTCGGTGGTCGGCGCCTCGAACCACACGATGTCGGTGAACGGCACGCCGAGCCGCACGTGTTCGTACAGGTAGCCGAGGTTGTTCAGGATCAGCAGCAGCACGATCAGCGGAATCGAGCGGAACAGCCACACGAAGGTCCAGGCGCTGGCGGACAGCAAGCGCGAACGCGACAGCCGGGCCAGTGCGACGAACGCGCCGAGCGCGAAGCCGAACACCGCACCCAGCAGCGTCAGCAGCAGCGTGCGCGCGAGCCCCGACAGCACCGGCGGCGACAGGAACCATTCGGCGAACACCGGCCAGCCCCATTGCGGATTGCCGAGGATCGAATGCAGCGCGATCGCGATCAGCACCAGCGCGAGCACGGTGCCGGCCGTGCGCGACCGGTGGCGCGCGGGCACGATCCGCAAACGCGTGCCGGCGTCGCGCGCGCCGGGGGAAGAGAGCGGCGGCAGTGCGCCGCCGAGATGGGTCGTGTCGCTCATGTCGTTGGAAATCCTCGAGTCGTCGGGCAGGCGCGCCGCGCACGGGCGGCGCGGCGGCGTCAGGCGTGCGCTTCGGCCGCCGTTTCGTGCGGCGCGCCGGGCGTCGCATGGCGGCTTGCCTTGCGCGGCAGGCCGAGGTGGTCGCGCAGCGTTGCGCCGGGCAGGTCGCGGCTGTAGCGGCCGCGCGCCTCGAGCACCGGAATCACGAGTTCGACGAAATCGTCGACGCCCTGCGCCTGCACCGGAAAACCGAGGATGAAGCCGTCGCCGGCGCCTGCGTCGTGCCAGCGGATCAGTTCGTCGGCGACATGCTCGGCCGTGCCGATGAAGTTCGGGCGCGGCGTGGCGACCGCGAGCGCGGTTTCGCGCAGCGACAGGCCTTTCCGCTTCGCGTCGGCCTTGATCCGGTCGGTGGTCGAGCGGAAGCTGTTGCGGCCGAGGTCGCCGAGTTCCGGGAACGGCGCGTCGAGCGCGTACTGCGTGAAGTCGTGGTGATCGAAATAGCGGCCGAGGTACGCGAGCGCCTCGTCGATCGTCAGCAGGTCGCGGATCGCCTGGTATTTGTCTTCCGCCTCGGCGGCCGTGCGGCCGACGATCGGCCCGACGCCGGGGAAGATCTTCACGTCGCCGGCTTGCCGCCCGTGCTCGATCGCGCTCTGCTTCACGCGCCGCGTGAACGCGGCCGTTTCCTCGATCGACGGCGAATGCGTGAACACCGCGTCCGCATACTTGCCCGCGAGTCCGATCCCGGTGTCGGACGAGCCGGCCTGGAAGATCACCGGCTGCCCCTGTGGCGAGCGCTGGATGTTCAGCGGCCCCGCGACCTGGAAGAAGCGGCCGTGGTGGTTGAGCGTGTGGAGCTTGTCGCGATCGAAGAAACGGCCGGTCGCGCGGTCGCGCACGAATGCGTCGTCGTCCCAGCTGTCCCACAGGCCTTGCACGACGTCGAGGTATTCGTCGGCGATCTCGTAGCGCAGTTCGTGATCGGGATGCGCCTTGCCGAAATTCCTCGCGGTGCCTTCGAGCGGCGTCGTCACGACGTTCCAGCCCGCGCGGCCGCCGCTGATCGCATCGAGCGACGCGAGCTGGCGCGCGACCGTGAACGGCTCGCTGTACGACGTCGAGATCGTGCCCGCGAGCCCGATCTTCTTCGTCGCGACCGCCAGCGCCGACAACACGGTCAGCGGCTCGAAGCGGTTCAGGAAGTGCGGGATCGACTTCTCGTTGATGTAGAGGCCGTCCGCGACGAACGCGAACGCGATGCCGGCGGCTTCCGCCTTGCGCGCGACGCCGATCGCGAAGTCGAGGTTGATGCTCGCGTCCGGCGGGTTGCTCGGATGCCGCCATGCGTTCATGTGGCTGCCTGCGCCTTGCAGCATCAGGCCGAAGGGGATCGATCGTCGGGTCGTCATGGGAGCGTCACGCGTTCTGGTCAGGGGAGAGGGCGCGGTCGGCCGCGAGGGCCGCCTGCAACGGGGTGGCCGACAGCGCGCCGCCGAGCCATTCGGCCGACGCGAGCCGCGCCGCGTAGTCGGTCACCGGCGAATCGATCACGAATGCATCGACGTCGAGCCGCCGGCTCAACGCGTCGAGCGCGCGGTGGATGCGCTCGGGCGTATCGGCCAGCACGGTCGGGCGCAGTTCGTCGATCCGGTAGTCGGACGCGCCGCTTTGCCGCGCGAATTCGGCGGCCGCCTGCGCGCTGGCGAGGTTGAAGCTCTGCCCGCCCGCGAACTGCAGCTTGAAGATCTTCAGCGGCCCGATCAGTTGCTCGGCTTCGTCGCGCGTCGACGCGGCGACCGCATACAGCGCGACGAGCGGCTTCGTGCCGCCCGCGCCGCGGTATGCGTCGAGCGAGCGTTCGAGATTCGCATCGTCGCCGTTGAAATGGCCCGCGTAGCAGAAGCGCCAGCCATTGCGCGCGGCGAGCGCACCGCTTTCCGGCGAACCGCCGAGCAGGATGCGCTCGGGCGGCTGCGGCGCCACCGGCATCGCGACCGCGCCGGCGAGCGGATGATCTTCGGCGACGCCCCAGCCGAGAAACGCGTCGAGCTCCGCGAGCTGGCCCGCGAAGTCGGGCTTGCGCGCCTTGTCGTGAAACCACTGCAGCGCGCGTGTGGTCAGCGGCAGGCCACCAGGCGCCTTGCCGATGCCGAGATCGACGCGGCCGGGCGCGAGCGCGGCCAGCAGCTTGAACGTCTCGGCGACCTTGAACGGGCTGTAGTGCTGCAGCATCACGCCGCCCGAGCCGATCCGGATCCGGGACGTATGCGCGAGCAGGTGCGCGACGACGATTTCCGGTGCCGAGCTCGCGAAGCCCGGTGTGCCGTGATGCTCGGCGACCCAGAAACGCGCGTAGCCGAGCTGTTCGGCGCGCCGCGCGAGTGTGGTGGTGAAGCGCAGCGCGTCGGCGGCGGTCGCGCCGTCGGCGATCGGACTCTTGTCCAGCAGCGAAAGCGAATAAGACATGATGGGCGGCGTTCCTGCGTGAGCGTGGATGGGCGATGGTGGCGCGCGGTGTTCAGCTCTTCGGCAGCCCCGGCGGATTCGTGCGTGACTGGTCGATCGCTTCGGACGCGAGGTTCCAGCGGTCGAGCACCTGCTGGTAGCGGCCGTTCTTGATCAGCCCGTTCAGCGCGACGGTCAGCGGATCGGCGAGGCCGCTGCCGCGACGCGTCGCGATCGCGATGTCGGCCGTACGCGGCCAGCCGCCGCTGATCGCGCCGACGAGCCGCGTCTTGCCTTGCTGCGCGCTCTGGTACGCGAGCACCGAGTTCACGCTGAACACCGCATCGGCCCGGCCCGACTGCACGGCGACGATGCGCATCGCCTGGTCGTCGTAGTACTGGATCTGCACCGGTTTCAGCCCGTGCGCGACGTTCTCGCGATCCCGGGCGAGCAGGATCTTTTCCTGGTTGGTGCCGGCGTCGGTCACGATGCGCAGGCCGGCGACGTCCTTCGGCTCGCGGATCGCCTGGATCTTGCTGTCGTTGCGCACGTAGAAGCCGACCTGATCCTTGCGATACGTCGAGAAATCGAGCTTCTGCTTGCGTTCCTCGGTGACGGTCACGTTCGAGATCACCGCGTCGACTTTCCCCGATTCGAGCGCGAGCGGCCAGTCGGCCCACGCGAGCGCGACGATCTTCAGCTTGCGGCCGAGGCTGTCGGACACGAGCTGGCCGATGTCGGCGTCGAAGCCGATCACCGTGCGCGCGTCGGTCGCATACGAGCTGATCGGCGGCAGGCTCGGCGCGATGCCGATCGTCAGCGTGCCGGGCTCCGCGAACTTGAACGACGCGGGCACCGCGCGCTCGACCGCCGCGTCCGCCGTGCCGCGCGGACGGCCGCGCTGCTCGGGGCTCAGGTCGAACGTCGCGGCGGCTGCCGCGGCAGCGAAGGCGGTGAGGCCGATCAGCGCGGCGGCCAGCGTGCGCACGGTGCGGGAAGAAAGCGGTACGGCTCGGTGCATGAAAACGTCCTGTGGTGGAAGGTGGAAGGCGAGAAATGAGGTGTCCGGCGCGGCGCCTTCAGCGCGGCAGCACCGGTTCGGGCACGGGCGCCCACAGGTCGGCGAGCGTCGAGGTGCGCGACGGATCGACGAGATCCTTGCCGAAGCGCAGGTGGAAATACGCTTCCGGGTCGATCGACGCATCGAACAGCCGCGTATAGCCGGTGCGGTCGTACAGCGCCCACGCTTCGGGCTGGCGAAAGCCGGTGGTCAGGTAGAGGCGGCGGTAGCCCTGCCGCGCGGCGCGCAGTTCGAGCGCTTCGACGATGCGTCGCGCGAGGCCCTGGCGGCGCAGGTCGGTGCGCGTCCAGATGCGTTTGAGTTCGGCGGTCTGCGCGTCGTAGCGCTTGAACGCGCCGCCGCCGATCGTCTCGTCGTCGCGCAGCAGCAGGACGAATGCGCCTTCGGGCGGCGCGAACAGGTCGGCCGGGTAGCGCGCGAGTTCGTCGCGCGCGGACGCGCGGCTGTCCGGGCGGTATGCGTCGTAACGGGTCGAATACTCGTCGATCAGCGCGTCGATCAGCGGTTGCGCGCGGACGTCGAGCGGCGTCGTGTCGATGATGCGGTCGTTCGTGGCCATGGGCATCGCGAAGGGCGCGCGATGCGGACGTTCCTGGCGGGGTGCGGGCACGCGGCCCATCCGGTCTGTTCCGTTATCGCGGCGCGGTTGTCGTGATGGCGGCGGTTGCTGCGCATCCTGCGATGCCGGGGGCGCGCCGCCGCCGTTTCGAACACGTTAGCGGCGCGACGGGCAAAGGCGAACGAAGCAATTTCGATAAGGATTTCGCAGGCGGCGTCAGAAGGCTCGCAACCGGCGTGGGGTGGGGCAACCGGGTGCTGCGCGAAGCCACGCCCGTTTGGCGGGTGACCGACGAACAGGAAGGCGGGGGATTTGCCGACAGGAGCAGGTGGCGTTTCGCCGCGATCGGCTTTCCGGGCGCCGATCTTGCCGGTAGTATTGCCCCATGCTCCCGCTATCGCCCGGCTTCTACGGCGCACGGCCAACCCATCCGTGACGAGGGCGGCAAGCTCCTTGAAGGTCAACAAACCGTTTCGACGATACGTGTGGTGGCGTGGGCCGGGACAACGGCATTGACGGGAATGCATCATGGCATCCGAGTGGCAGCACCGCGTCAGACTGTTTGCGCAGCGTTTCTGGCAGCCGACCAGCGCATGCATGACCTGCATGCCGGGAAGCTGGGGCAATATCATGAGCGTTGCCCACTGGACCATTGCCTTTCATACCGGCCTGCTTACCGGACTCCTGGCCGTCCTCCTGACTTTCACGCCCGCGGCGAAACTCTACGCGCACCGATTCGGCAACGCGCTGGTCGTCGGCATCCTGACGACGCTGGGCGACGCGTATTCGCACACGAGTCACTACCGCATCCCCTATGTCGAGCACATCCTGACGGGCGTCATTTCAGGGCTCTTTGCGCTGGCAGCCTCCTATCTCCTCGAAGACCGCGCGCGACGCCTTCGTGCGATTTTGGCGCGCGTTTTCGGATAGCTTGCGCGCCGGCATGCCGAACCTGCCCGGCCGAGCGGAGCGGCGCCGACCTGACGACACGGGTACCTGGCTGCCGTGCCGGTCCGAACGGCGTTCAGGGGCCGCTTGAACATGCGATATTCTTCAGTGGCCGTCGCGCGCGGATGATCGGCCAGCGCGCGTGCCGTCCGTCCCTGTACAAGACGTGGCGGCAATACCGGCGCAGCCGAAAGGGCTGACTCAAATCCGGTCATGACCATTCCAACAAGGGCAAAACAATGAGGATTTCGAGCGATGGCCTGACCCGTCCAGCGCGGCTGCTGCGACTCGCTTCATGGGTGATTGCAATCGTCTTCGCCGTTTTTCTGAACATGCTCGGCAGTCTCGTGATTCGCGACATGGCGTTCGCCCCGAGCGGCGGGCCGCCCGTCATCGAGCAATTCGCCGATGCGCCGACGAAAGCGCGCCTGGACGCGGCGCGGCGCGATCTGCAGGCCCGGCGCGACGCGCTCGCCGAGCAGGCGAGCACGATGGAAGTGGCGCGCGGCCGCGCCGCGAAGGCGTACGCGGCCGAGAAGGAAAGCTTCCGCAACTGGCTGGCAACCCGCTCGGCGACGGGAGACAGTGCGAGGGACCCGGACATTCTGGCGAGAACCCGCAAGCTCGATACGCTCCAGGCGGTGGTGACCAACTGGCAGCATCAGATCGACGCGATCGGCGACCAGCAACGGGCACTGGCATCGCGGCAGACTGAAGTCGACACGCAGATCGCCGACGCGGACGCCGCAGCCGAAAAACGCTTCGACGCGGCGACCCGGCATTACGAGTTGCAGGTGTTCGGACTGCGGCTGGCGCTGACGCTGCCGATCCTGCTGATCGCGATCGGGTTGTTCATCCGCTACCGCAACGCGCGCTATTGGCCTTTCGTCTATGGTTTCGGCCTGTTCGCGCTGAGCGCGTTTTTCATCGAACTGGTCCCGTACCTGCCGAATTTCGGTGGCTACGTCCGGGTCCTGGTCGGCATTGTGCTCACGGTATTCGCCGGCCTCTACATGATGAAGGCCTTTCAGCGTTATGCCGAACGCAAGCGGCTCGAACTGCAGCAGGACCAGGGGGAACGTGCACGGACGATCGGATACGAAAAGGCCGTTCGCTCGCTCGAGAAAAAGCGCTGCCCGTCATGCGACAAGCAATGGAATCTCGGCGGCGACGATGCCACGTTCTGCGTGCATTGCGGATTGCGGCTCTTCAACGTATGCGGATGCGGCGGCCGGAATTTCTATTTCTTCCCGCATTGTCATCAGTGCGGTGCGCCGCAGGGAAACACGTCGCCGGCGTCGTCCGATTGACGGCCGGCGTGCGGGCAACCCGCAATCGCAGCGGCGCCGACGCCGGCCGGCGGCTGCTTCGGCGCGCGGCCGACGAGCGTCGCCCCGCGAAGGCGTTCAGGCCGCGGCCGCCCGTTGAATCGCGTCCTGCTGATCGCCACCCAGGATATCGACGAGATCGGTCAACATCCGCGCGAGTTCACCGGTCATCAGCGCGACGTCCGAGTCGAAGCGTTCGTCGTCGTTCTGGGCAGTGGGATCCGCGGCTTCCTTGATCACGTCGAGCGGCGTGACACGCTTGATCGTCAGTGACGGTGTCAGCACGAACGAGATCCTGTCGTTCCAGGTCATCGCGAGGCGCATGCATTGCTTGCCGGCCTCGATGTGCCGGCGCATGTCGTTCGTTTCCAGCGCGTGGCCGACGTATCGCACGGTGGCGCCGCCTTCGCCGGTCGAGCGCAGCTCGGCGTCCTGGTCCACGGTGAATCCGCCCGGCGCGTCCCCCGACAGCAGCCAATCCGTCATCGCGGCGACCGGCGACAGCGCCACCTGAACGCCGGCGAGCGGCAACTGATCGATCGATTTGACGAGCAGGCCGCGCACGTCGTCGGCGAGCGCCTGTGCTGCCGCATCGATGACGAGCCAGCCGTTCGCCGTATCGATCCACACGCGGGTGTCGCGGCGAATGGTGAACGCGCGCGGCAGCAGCTCGTCGGTGACCTGCTCCTTGAGTTCGCGCATCTGCTTTCGCCCGACCTTGAAGCCCTGCTGTTCCTCGACTTCAAGCGCCCGCGCCTTGGTCACCTGGTTGACGACGGATGCCGGGAGCAGCTTCTTTTCGGCGCGAAACACCAGCAGCATCTGCCGGTTGATCGAATACACGAGCGCGCCGTCGTCACGCGGCGACGCCCAGCCGTGGCGCTGCATCTCGAGGCTGTTGGCCGGCTGGAACGCGTGGGGCGCCAGCCATTTTTCCATCTGATCGGGGGTAACGGCCCAGGGCGCCGGAAGACGATGAAGCTGAAGGTTCTTGAACCACATAGGTGTACGGGCAAAGCGCGTCATTCTATATGACAGGGACGGCTTCAGCAGTGAGTAGCCGTCATCGCCCTCGACGGAAATGACGGCCGTCGGCCGGCGCGAAGCTGACGAGGGCAGTGCCGCTGGGCGATATGGGCTTCTGCGTCGGCCGCACCCTCAAGCCGCCGCGGATCGTCTTTTCGGCTCGGCGAGGTGCGCCAGTCCGAGGCCGTCGAGCACCTGCGCCTGAATCGAGGCCGATTGGGCATTGAGGGCGTCCGTACCGAATGACTGTCCGACGACCCAACGCGGTGGGCGCGTACCGTTTGCTTGTTCGACCAACTGCACGATCGCTTCGGCGACGTCGTGCGGATTCGGTGCGTCGTCGCTCGCGAACAGCGTCATCAGGGTCTCCACCATCTTGTCCGGAATCGCACCGACTTCACCGTAGCCGGGGGCGCGCGCGGCGTCGGAGGGCCGTTGCGCGCTCGCGAAGATATTCGTCGGATAGTTGCTGGGTTGAACGAGAACGACGTCGATGCCCAACGTCGACAACTCGTAACGATAGCTGTCGGTCAGCGCTTCAAGCGCGAACTTCGATGCGCCATAGAGACCGAAGAACGGAAACGTCACGCGGCCGAGTATCGAGCCGATGTTCACGATCAGGCCTTCGCCCTGTTTCCTGAAAGTCGGAAGTACTGCCCTCGACGTTCGCTGGATGCCGAATACATTCACGTCGAAGAGTGCCTGTACCTGCTTCGTCGTGAACGCCTCGGAAATACCCGCCGATCCGATACCGGCGTTGTTGACCAGGACGTCGAGATGCCCGGCATCGTCCAGCACGGAAGCGACGGCGCGCTCGACGGACGCGTCGTCCGTCACGTCGAGTTCGACGACGTGCACGCCTGTTGCCCGAAGGGCGTCGGCATGCGGCCGATTGCGGCCGGCGATGTCGCGCATCGACGCGAATACGCGGTGCCCGGCCGCCGAGAGCGTCTCCGCCGTATCGCGGCCGAAGCCGCTGCTGGCGCCGGTGATCAGAATGGTTTTGGACATGTCGAGTGTTTTCCAGCAAGCAAGGTTAGAGAGCCGCAACCGAATCGGCGTGAGCCTGTCCGATGCGGTTGAGATGAAACGTGCGACGTAATTGGAACCCCAGGCCCTCATACAGCCGAATCGCGGAAACGTTGTCGCTGAATACGTGCAGAAACGGTGTTTCGCCGCGCTGCCCGATTTCCCGCCGCAAGACGTTCACGAGCCGCCCGGCGAGTCCGTTGCCGCGATGCGCGTCATCCACGCAAACGGCGCTGATCTCGACGTATCCGTCGATGCGCATGCGTTCGCCGGCCATTGCAACAAGACGCCCCCGTTCGCGAATGCCGATGTAATTGCCCGTTGCGACGGTCCGCTTGCCGAAAGGTCCCGGCTTGGTTCTCCGGGCCAGTTCGAGCATATCGTTCGCGTCGGCGGCGCCTAACCGAACGATTGCCTCGTTATCGCTCCTTCCCGCATCGAGAGGCGAGGCGACCATTTGATGGATCACGCCCGCTTGCTCTGTTTGAAGTCCGTCGACCGGGCCAATCGGTTCGACGGATAGCAAGGCGAGTTGCTCGCGAGGCCGTAAGAGGGCTTGGAGCGCCCGGTATGCGGCGGGCGTTTCGGCGGCCAGCGCGGCAAAAGGCGCCACATCGGGATGGTATCGACGCGCGAGCGCGTCACCTTGTCCGAGGTGCGCCTGCTTCGTCGTGAGGGCCAACCAGACGGGATGGTCGAGGCCGACAGGTTCCGAACCGCTCATGCTTTTCCCCTTTGCCAGGCAGCTGGAATCTTCGCTGCAATGCTGTGCAGTCTAGGTTTTCCCCGGAAAGCGGGCTATAGTCGTAAATGACATTAATGGATGTGTTTGCGACATGAGATTATCCATTCTGGCCCTTGAAGGGCTATTCGACACCGGCCTTACGGTGCTTCTGGATACCTTCGCGATGGCCAATGAACTGGCTGCTGCCCGGGGCTTTGCCGTGCCGCCCTTCGACGTCGGGGTAGTGGGCGTACGCAGACGCGTCCGGACCGCGCACGGACTGTCCATGCTGGCGGAGCCGGCAAGCAGCGTACGCCACGTCGACTGGGTGGTCGTGCCCGCGCCTGGCATCAGACAGCCGGAGCGCCTGATCGAGGCACTGGAGCGTCCGGATGTGCGCGATGCAATGGCGCACCTTCGGGCGTGGCATGCCGATGGCGTCGGCGTCGCCGCCGCTTGCATCGGTACGTTCGTGCTGGCGGAAGCCGGGCTTCTGGATCATCGCGAGGCGACGACCACCTGGTCGCTCTCGCCGTTCTTTCGTCAACGTTATCCGGCCGTGGACCTGAACGATTCGCGCATGGTCGTCGCTGCGGATCGTCTGGTGACGGCAGGATCGGCAATGGGGCATCTCGACCTTGCGCTCTGGTTGCTGCGTCAAGCGAGTCCCGAACTGGCCACGCTCGTTGCGCGTTTCATGCTGATCGACAAGCGTTCGTCACAGGCCGAATACGTCATTCCGGATTACCTTGCGCACGCGGATCCGCTGGTCGCTCGATTCGAGCGATGGGCTCGCGAGAATCTTTCCGTGGGTTTTTCGCTTCAGACGGCCGCCGCCGCCCTGGCCGTCGGGCCGCGCACGTTGCAGCGCCGTACCGAGGCGGTACTCGGGAAGTCGCCCTTGGCGTTTTTCCAGGATCTCCGGATCGAACGGGCGCAGAATCTCGTGTCGATGGGGTACGACCTGGAAAGGATCGCAAGCGAGGTCGGCTATGCGGATGCGGCGACGTTGCGGGCATTGTTGCGCCGCAGGCTCGGCCGTGGGGTGCGGGAGCTCCGGGCCAACAGCCGGCTGGGTCGTTGACCGTGAGGCGTCGACGAAGGCTGGATCAATCTCGAAAGCAATCCTGAAGAAATCCTGCGCGGTCATGTCGCACTGGGCCCGGTCCCGGGCAAGCTGGTGTCGCGTACGGCCTGAATGAATCCGATGGGCGACGCGTGGCCGTTTGCGCGACGTTTCGCCGATGCATCGTCCCGATCAAAAAGACGGGTGAATTCCATATCGATGGGATGTCGCGATTGTCGCTATTAATGTCATTTATGACTATGGCGAGGGCCTCGTCGCGCGTCTAGACTGCGAAGCATTTCCGGCAACCGCAGATCCGTCCTGCACCTTCAGTCCGACAGGGCCCATCCGATGACACGCTCGCCCGAACTCCACCTGCTGACGCTTACTGCGATCGCGACGCTGCTGATGTGGATCCCCTACATGCTGGCCAGAATCACGACGCATGGCCTGATGGCGGCCTTGAACAATCCCGACCCGTCCGCTCCGCCCGGTCCGCCGTGGGCAGAACGTGCACGGTGCGCGCATGCGAACGCGATCGAGAATCTCGCCGTGTTCGCCCCGCTCGTGCTGATGTGCGCGATGACGGGGGCGAGCAGCCCGGCGACGGTGTTCTCGGCCAGGCTCTATCTGGGCGCTCGGCTGATTCATTACGTCGTCTACGCCGCAGGCATTCCTGTCGTGCGCACGATCGCTTTCCTGGCCGGCTTCGCGGCGACGCTCACGTTCGCCGTGGTGTTGCTCGGACACGCGAGCTAACCGCCGCCTGTTTGCGTTTTACCCGTTCGCTTCTTTCAGAGGTCACCATGAAATCGACGCCGAGCAATCTCCTCGACACGATTGGCAACACGTCACTCGTCCCGTTGCGCAACGTTGTTCCAAAGAACGGCGCGCGCCTTTTCGTCAAGCTGGAAAGTCAGAATCCGACCGGCAGCATGAAGGACCGGATCGCGCTCGAGATGATCGAAGCGCCCGAACGCGATGGGCGCTTGAAGCCTGGCGGCGCGGTGGTCGAATACACCGGCGGCAGCACGGGCGTATCGCTTGCGCTGGTGTGCGCCGTCAAGCGGCATCCGCTCCATCTGGTGTCATCGGACGCGTTCTCGAGGGAGAAACTGGATCACATGCGTCTGCTCGGCGCGAAGCTGACACTCGTTCCCAGCGACAACGGCAGGCAAACCGAGAAGTTGACGAAGGACATGATTCGCGAAGCGCATCGAATTGCCGGCGAGACGGGCGCATACATCACTGCGCAGATGGAAAATACCGATCAGCTCAATGCCTATACGAAGATGGCCGACGAGATCTGGGAACAGACCGGCGGGCGTCTCGACGGCTTCGTCCAGAGTGTCGGTACGGCTGCGTCGCTGCGCGGGATTTCGCGGCGCTTGCGCGAACACGATGCACGCATTCGGATCGCCGGCGTGGAGCCGGCCGAATCCGCGGTGCTGTCGGGCGGGGCGACCGGGGCGCACAAGATCGACGGGATCGGCGCGGGTTATGTCGTGCCGCTTTGGCGCGACGGCATCGCCGACGAACTCGAGCGGGTGTCCACGGAGGACGCGAAAGCGATGGCGTTCCGGCTGGCCGCCGAGGAGGGGCTGTTCTGCGGTACGTCGACCGGCGCCAACGTAACCGGCGCATTGCGCGTTGCCGAACGGCTCGGCCCGGACGCCACGATCGTGACGATCATGTGCGACACGGGCATGAAGTACCTGAAGTCGTTCGCGCAAACGCTCGCCTGACGGCCATGCATCGGCGCCGCATCGTTTTGCACCGGGCGGCAACCGCCTGCATTCGCGGCGCGTGTCGCGGGCAGGCCATCCGGTATCCGCGACTTCCCCGGGCGCCCGTCGCGTCGATCACTCGACGACACGCGGCGGCGTCGACAACTCCGCCAGCTGAAACATGCAATCCCCCCGCTGCACCTGCGCGGGCACGCGCTTGCACACCACCTCGCCATCGCCCTTGAACCGGTGCAGCACCGGTTCGCGCAACGGCGTATCGGGGAAATGCACCCATGCCGCCGGCTGCCCGGCCTTCACCTGGTCGCCGAGTTCGACGAGCGGCTCATACAGCCCGCGCTCGTACGCATAGACGAAATGACGATCGCCGTCGACACGCATGAAGCGCGTGACGGTCGGCGGCGCGTCGGGCACGAGCGCGCCGTGCAGCAGGCCGATATAACCGAGGTAATGCAGCAGCCCGTGGCGGCCGAGCCGGATCAGCGACGGATCGGCCATGCCGGCGCCGCCGAGTTCGGTCACGATCGAGATCGCGCCTTGCCGGCGCGCGGCCGACGCCGAATGCACGGGATTCGGCGCATGCAGCAGCGCATTCTGCAACCCGAACGCGACCAGCAGCCCGTTGAGCTTCGCGGCCTCGTCGGCGTCGAGCGGATCGATCGCGAGCATGTTGCCGCCCTGGTACAGCAGCGAGCTGCCGCCCGAATGCAGGTCGACCAGGTACTGCGCGCGCGACAGCAGCGCGTGCTCGATGTAGTGGGCGATCATCTGCGTCGGCGTGCCGGTCGGGTCGCCGGGGAAGCTGCGGTTCAGGTTGCCTTCGTCGAGCGGCGACACGCGCAGGCCGGCATCGGCCGCCGGGAAATTCGCCATCGGCAGCAGGATCAGTTGCCCGCTCACCATCTCGGGTTCGATCTCGCGCATCAGTTGCGACACGATGATCTGGCCTTCGTATTCATCGCCGTGGTTGCCGGCCATCACGAGCGCGACCGGGCCGTCGCCGTTGCGGATCGACGCGATCGGGATCGGCAGCCAGCCGTATGCCGAGCGGTGCACGGAATGCGGCAGCCGCAGGTAGCCCGCGTGCTTGCCTTGCGCGTCGAGATCGATTTCGCAGTGAATGGGATTGCGGTGTGAAGAGGAGGCGGTCATGGCAGCTTCGTTCGATGAACGGAATCTGCCATCTTATCGGGAAACGGCGGTGTGCCGCGCCGAACCTCCACGTGCCCTCAATCGAAATACGGCGCCAGTACCCGTTCGATCCAATCCATGAACGCCCGGACGCGCGGCGACAGATTGCGCCGATGGGCCACGACGAGCGACGCGGCGAGCGGTTCCGGCCGCAGGTCGGGCAGCACTTCCACCAGCGCGCCGCTGGCGACGTGAGTCGCGACCCCTGAATAACCGGCCTGGATCAACCCGATGCCGGCAAGCCCGGCCGCATGATAGGTCTGCACGTTGTTGACCTGCATCGCGCTCGGCAGCGCAAGCGTCGCATAACCGTCGCCGCTCGGATATTCCCAGCCGGCATGCCGGGCGCCGAGCGTCAGCGAGTACTGGACCATCCGGTGGCCGTCGCGGAGCAGGTCGTCGAGCGTATGCGGTACGCCATACCGCGCCAGATAACCGGGACTTGCCGCATTGATCATGCGCAGCCGGCCCAACGGACGGGCGATCAGCGTTTCGTCGACGATCGGACCCAGGCGGATCACGCAATCGAATCCTTCCTGCACGAGATCGACGCGCCGATCGGTGCTCGACAGCTCCAGTTCCAGCTCCGGGTGTGCCGCCATCAGTTGCGGGAGCGCGGGAACCACGACGCTGCGCGCCAGCTCGGTCGGCATGTCGACGCGCAACCTTCCCCGCAGGCGGGCGCCGTCGGCGGCGAACATCGATTGCAGCTCCTGGACGTCGGCCAGCAGGTCCCGTGCGCGCGAATAGAACGCGCGGCCGTCGTCGGTCAGCTGCACGCTGCGCGTGGTTCGATGCAGCAGCGCCACGCCGACGTCGCGCTCGAGTTGACGGATCACCATCGAGACACGGCCTTTCTGGATGCCGAGACTTTCGGCCGCCCGCGTGAAGCTCGTCATTTCGGCGACACGCGCAAAGATCAACAGCGCATCGAGGTTTTGCATTGTTCACTCACGGAGTAACAGAACGTTCAATCGGCCATCATTTATAACTCAGTTGCGACTCAGTAGAGTGCTTTCCGACGTCGTCACCCGACGACGACCTCGATGGAAGGGCACCACCATGACGCAACACGTTTCTCCGGCCAGGACGGCCGTGGTCTACCACTCCGGCTATGGCCATACTCGACGGCTGGCCGCGGCGGTCGCCGAGGGCGCCGGTGCCGTACTCGTCGCGATCGACGCCGACGGCAACATCACGGAGGACGCGTGGGACACGCTGGCCGGCGCCGACGCGATCCTGTTCGGCTCGCCGACCTACATGGGCGGCCCCAGCTGGCAGTTCAAGAAGTTCGCCGATGCGTCGTCGAAGGCCTGGTTCGACGGCGCGTGGCGCGACAAGATCTTCGGCGGCTTCACCAACAGCGCGAGCATCAACGGCGACAAGCTCAATACGCTCGAATACTTCGTTCTGCTGGCCGGGCAGCATGGCGGCATCTGGGTGAGCATGGACATCAAGCCGGCGAACCTGAAGGCATCGGCACGTGACGACCTGAACCGCATGGGCTCCTATATCGCGCCGATGGCGCAGACGCCGGCCGACGCGTCGCCCGACGAGATGTCGCCGGGGGATCTCGAGACCGCCCGCCGCTACGGCGCACGCATCGCGACGATCGCGGGACGGTTTCGGACCGGGCAGCGCTGAGTCATCCGAAGTCCTTGCATGCGCGGTGCGTCCGGCAGGACGCCACCGCGTTTTTTCAGCCGATCCTGAAGGAAAACAACCATGAAATACAAGCGACTGGGCCGCACCGGCCTGTATGTTTCGGAGCTGTGTCTCGGCACGATGACGCTGGGCGGCAATGCGGATGCCGGCATGTGGGCGGCGATCGGCGCACTGGATCAACGCGATGCGACCCGGCTGATTGCCCGCGGGCTGGACGCGGGAATCAACTTCATCGATACCGCCGACGTCTACTCGTTCGGCCAGTCCGAACGCCTCGTCGGACAGGCGCTGCGGGACATCGGCGTCCCGCGCAACGAGATCGTGCTGGCGACCAAGACGGCCGGCGCGATGAGCCCGAAGCCCAACGACCAGGGCGCGTCGCGCGGCCACATCATGGACGCCGTGCAGCGCAGCCTGGAACGCCTCCAGGTCGACCACATCGATCTTTACCAGATACACGCCAGCGATTCCGTCACGCCGGTCGAGGAGACGTTGCGCGCGCTCGACGATCTGACGCGCCAGGGACTGGTTCGCCATGTCGGTGTCTCCAACTGGCGCGCGGGAAAAATCGGCAAGGCGCTCGGCCTGAGCCAGGGGCTCCATGCGACGCGCTTCGAGACGCTGCAGGCCTACTATTCCATCGCCGGACGCGACGTGGAGCGCGAACTGGTGCCGCTCGCGATCGACGAGCAGATGGGGTTGCTGGTCTGGTCGCCGCTTGCCGGCGGGTTGCTGTCGGGGAAGTTCGGTCCCGGTGCGTCCGCCGAGGACGGCTCGCGACGCAGTCATTTCGACTTTCCGCCGGTCGACCTCGAGCGCGCGTGGCCGTGCGTTGCCGCGATGCGCTCGATCGCCGACGCGCACGGGGTCTCGGTCGCGCGGATCGCGCTGGCCTGGTTGCTGGCGAAGCCGCATGTCACGAGCGTCATCGTCGGCGCCAAACGGATCGAGCAGCTCGAAGACAATCTCGGCGCGGTCGATGTCGTCCTGACCGAGGATGAACTGGCCGGCCTGGACGCCGTGAGTGCGTTGCCGCCCGCCTATCCGGGCTGGATGATCGATCGTCAGGACGCGAGCAGGGTGCCGCGGCCTTTTACGGGCGTCGCGTCGAAATAAGCCGGCACGCCTCGCGGGCGTTCGAGCGGGCCAGGCGACCTCGTTGCTTCGTCAACCGCGACAGGTTCATTTCGATCGACGAGAACGGCAACGCGAGATCGCGCGGATGTTGCAGCGTTGAATGCATGCGGCGCGTGGCGGGCCGCATCCGGGCATCGAATTTCGCGCCGGTCCCTTGTCGCGACAGGGGCCGGCGCGTGCGACCGGCTTATCGGCCCGATGTTTCAGCTTCGAGACGTCCTTCTTCCCACAGTGCCCAGAAACGGCTGCCGGCGCGATACGGATTCGCGCGTCGCGTGCCGTGATCGGCGATGCCCTGGCGAAACGCGCCGTACAGCGTCAGCGGCGGATTGTCGACGCAGGCGGCTTCGCGCGCGGCCGGCATGCGGCGCTCGGACACGAGTCGGCGGATCAGCGATGCGCCGTCGATCACATCCAGTTCGTCGATGGTTTCGCTGCGGCTGAGGACTTCGACGGTATTCATGTTGGGTCTCCCTGACAACCTGTTTCCCTGACAGGGAGCAATAAGGGTGCCAACCATGAAAAGCCTTGCACTGCGTCGAACGTGCCGGCTTCTGCCGTCAACATGATGCGCGGCACGCGGCGATGTTACGGAACATGTCACGTGACACGCGAATGCGCGACGTCACGCGCGAACCCGTCATGCGTTTCGGAATTGACTCATCGGGACGATACGACGGGCAGGGAAAGGACGGTGAGGCGGCGGGCGGCGCAGGCGCTGCCCGGTCAGCTCGCGGCGGCCGGCACCACGCGGCGGCTGCCGCTCGAGTAGAAGCAGTAGATGCCCTTGCCGGCGGACTTCGCGTCGTACAGCGCGCTGTCGGCCTGCCGGATCAGTTCGTCGGGCGAGCCGTGGCCGTCGTCGAGCGCGATGCCGATGCTGATGCCGATGCAGACGGTCTCGCCGATCGACAGCGCGTACGGCGCCGAGACCTGCCGGATGATGCGCGCGGCGAGGACCGAGCACGCCTGCATCGTCGTGTCGTCGATCGCGACGATGAACTCGTCGCCGCCGATGCGCGCCGCGAGCTCGCCAGGCGGCAGCGTCTTGCCGAGCCGCTCGGCGACCTGCGTGAGCACTTCGTCGCCGGCCTGGTGGCCGAAGCGGTCGTTGATCGCCTTGAAGCCGTCGAGATCGAGATACATGACGGCGAAGGCAGGGCCCGGCAGGCGCGGCCGGCGTGCGAGCCGTCGCGTGAGCTCCGCATGCAGTTCGTGGCGGTTCGGCAAACCCGTCAGCGCATCGTGCCGCGCGAGGTGGCGGATATGTTGTTCGGTCTGGCGGCGCGCGGTGACATCCTCCACGATGATCACCGCATTGCCGTCCGGCACGCGATGGCGCGTCAGTTCGAGCTGGCGGCCGTCGGCCAGCGCGATGTCGAACGGCTCCGGTTCGGCGCGGCGCAGCCACGCGTTGCACTGCGCGGCGAGGCCGGCGCCGGAATCGGCCACGGCGTTCGCGCCGAGCGCGGCAACGACGTCGGGCAACGGCGCATCGAGCATGATCTCGCGCGGCGATCCGAACAGCTGCGCGGTGCGCCGGTTCGCGACGATCACGCGGCTGTCGCCGTCGATCATGCACAGGCCGTGCGGCATATAGGTGAGCGCGGCGTCGAAGCGCGCGACGAGTTCGGCGTTGCGCTGGCGTGCGGCGATCAGCGCGACGAGCACGCGGTAGTGTCGCTGGACGACCGTGCGCATCGCGGCGAGGTAGATCACGAGCGGCGGCACCAGCAGCCAGGCGCCCGACCGGTGGGCGAGCAGGGCGCCGACGCCGATCGGCAGCACGCCGAGCGTGACCTGCGTCATCGCGAGCCGCGGCAGCGCCGAATTGCGCGACGCGATCCCGCCGAACACGCCGCCGGCGACCATCACCGACAGCGTGCCGAGCTCGACGTCGACGGCCTGCACGCAGCCCATCACGCCGAGGCCGAGCACGAAGCACGCGACGAGCGAGACGGGCGCGTAGCGCATCGCCCAGTATTCGGCGCGGTCGTCGCCGGCATCGCGCCGCACGGCGTACGCGCGTGCGATCGCGAGCCGCGCGATGAGCAGGCCGAAGTCGGCGACGAGCCAGGCGAGGCACCAGAGCTGCTGCAGCCGAAGCAGGGCGACGGCCGCGACGAAGCTGCTCGCGAGCCCGGACAGCGCCATCGGGCGCACGTCCTCGAACAACGTCACGAGCATCGACGGGCGCAGCGCGGCCGTCACGCGGTGGTTGCCGGAGGGAGGAGTGGCGAGAACGGAGTTCAGGAGGGATGTCCTGACTGCCATGGTCTTTTTACCTCGACACGATGTCGCGATGGCTGGCGGTGCCCGCACGGCACGTGGCGGAAGCACCGGCCGGTGCCGGATGCGCACGACATTACCATGAAAAATGCGCGATGCGGGCCGGCCGGCAGCACCGCGCACCGCGTCGGAGGTGGGGCGTCAGCGCTGCCTGCGAAAGTCTTGCGCATTCGCCGGCGCGCGGGCCGCATCGCTGCGAGCGGAACGATGCATCGCGCATGCTTGCCGCATGCCGCCAGGATGGCCGGGGCCGGAGCGAACCCGCGGTCGACGCGGACGAATGTGCGCCGCGACCGCCCGCCGCAGCCCGGCTGAATCCAGTTATAAGAAATTCAATAAGTATTTCATGCGGGAAATACTATAGGCGATATATCTAAAACAATGCCAGAATGCGCGCCGCTCCGAACGTCGCGACACCCGATCGCCGTCCGAGCCGCATCAGGAGGTTCCCCCCAATGAAAAACCACGGCCTGTCACGGCGGGGTTTTCTGAAAGCCAGCGTGCTGGCGGGCGTCGCGGTGTATGTCGCGCCCCTCGGCAGCCGCGCATTCGCGGCGCTCTTCGAAGAAAAACTCCTCACCCCTGTCAAATGGGATAGCGTCACCGGCATCCCCCAATTCCGCATCGACGGCATCGCGAAGGTCACGGGCGCGAAAGTGTTCGCCCGCGACGTGCGCGCCGCCGACATGCCGCACTGGCCGCAGCAGCAGTCGCATGCGCTGATCCTGCGCGTCACGCAGGCCGACCGTGCGTACGAGGGTTTCGACCTGTCGCTGCTCGGCGACGACCTGAAGCCGGACCGCGTGGTCACGGCCGACGATCTCGCGCGCGACGGCGTCGCGTTCCCGGCGTTCTACGGCGACGACATGCTGTTGCCGGCCGGCAAGACGCCCGCGTACCTCGGTCATGCGGTCGCGATCCTCATCTATCACGACTTCGCGCGCTTCCGTTTCGCGAAGAACGCGCTCAAGTTCCGCGACGACGTGATCCGCTACGGCGCGGTCACGGGCCCGCTCGAGCGCGACCCGTGGGGGACCTTCCGCTACGTGCGCGTGGGCGGCAAGACGGCCTATGACGACGATGTCTATTCGAGCCTGAAGGACGCGCCGATCTTCCCGAGCATGATGCGCAAGCACCTGCCGGTGTGGCCGGACGGCAAGGAGCACGGCAAGCTCGACGAGCAGGGCATGTTCCTGGCCGGGCAGATCGCCGACGAGCTCGACCATCCGTCGGCCGACTGGCTCGTGTTCGAGCGCGAATACAACACGCAGTCGGTCGACACGGCCGCGCTCGAACCCGACAACGCGAACTGCTGGTACGACGCCGCGACGCAGGCGCTGCACCTCGTCGTGCCGACGCAGTCGCCGCTCGAAGTGTCGGAGAACGCGGCCGCGATGGTCGCGAAATGCCGCTTCCCGGTGAAGAAGCTGTTCGTGCATCCGTGCTACACGGTTGGCTACGGCTCGAAGGATCACTTCAACGTGCCGTTCTACGGCCTCGTCTGCGCGCTGTACGCGGACGGGCGTCCGGTGCGTTTCGCGAACGATCGCTACGAGCAGTTCCAGACGTCGCTGAAGCGTCACGCGTTCAAGATGCGCTACCGGATCGCGGTCGACCGCAACACGGGCCTGCTGCAGTCGTTCAAGGGCGACTTCGAGGCGAACGGCGGCGGGCGCTCGAACTTCTCGCCGTCGGTCGCGATGGTCGGCGCCACGGCCGCGCAATCGATCTACTACTTCCCGAAGAGCGACCTCGCCGCCGTCGCGATCGCGTCGCGCGCGATCGACGCCGGCTCCGCACGCGGCTACGGCACGCTGCAGAGCATGGCCGCGACCGAGATGGCCGTCGACGAGATCGCCGCGCAGCTGAACATCGATCCGATCGATTTTCGTCTGCGCAACGCGCTGCGTTCGGGGATGAAGAACACGCAGGGGGCGATTCCCGCCGGCGCGCTGCGCGTCGACGAGGTGCTGGAGCGCGCGAGGCAGCATCCGCTGTGGACGCGTCGCGTCGCGCGCAAGGCCGAATTCGAGGCGGCGCACCCGGGCCAGCGCTACGGCGTCGGCTTCGCATGCGTGCAGAAGGATTTCGGCACGGGCGCGGAAGCGTCGTTCGCGAAGGTCGAGTTCGACGAGAACGGCAAGGTGTCGCTGCAGCACACGGCAGCCGAGATCGGCACCGGGATGTCGACGTCGCAGGCCGTCGCGGTCGCGAAATGGCTCGGTCGTCCGGCGACGGACGTGCGTGTGGCCGTGACCGAATGGCCGGACCTGCCGGTCGAGACGAGCGGCGATCCGTACCTGATGTCGCAGGCCGACCAGGATCGCCTGAGCGCGAACCCGCGCTGGTCGCCGGGCTACGCGTCGCCATCGAGCGCGACGAACTCGGCGTACTACTTCACGCACAGCACGCGCGAAGCCGCACGTGCGGTGTTCCGCTACGGCCTGTGGCCGGCCGCGATGTCGATCTGGACGCGCGGCCTCGGCGGCGGCCAGGCCGCGCCGTACACGATTCGTATCGAGGACGCGCGCTGGGTCGACGGCAAGCTGACCGCCGACGGCCTCGAGCCGCTGACGTTCGAACAGCTCGCGAAGCAGGCGCATGCGCTCGGCCTGCCGACCGGCGCCGTCGTGCACGTGTTCAACCGCTGGCAGTGGACCGATGCCGAGTTCGAAGTGGGCGGCACGGTCGAACGTCTGCCGATCGACGGGCTGTCGCTGCGTGTCGGCGCGCCGAAGACGGGCGCCGACAGCGGCCCGGTGCCGGGCACCGCCGCGCCGGCCGGCGCGACCGCGATGCACGGCACGCTGGCGCCGACGGCGAACGGTTATCGTGTGCTGGACCGCAAGCGCGTGTTCATCCCGCCGACGAGCCGCAACAACGCGGCCGTCACGTACTACACGGCGGTCGGCACGCTCGTCGAGCTGGCCGTGCATGAAGCGACCGGCAAGGTCGAGCTGCTCACGCACCACTCGATCATGGAATGCGGCAACCAGATCTCGCCGCAGCTCGTGTCGGGCCAGTTGCAGGGCGGCCTCGCGATGGGCATCGGCCATGCGCTGCACGAGTACCTGCCGCTCTACGAGGACGGCCCCGGCAACGGCACGTGGAACTTCAACCGCTATCAGTTGCCGCGCGCGTCGGACGTCGCCGTGTGGACGCAAACGGGCGACGTGCTGCCGCCGCTGTCCGAGACCGATCCGCCGAAGGGCGTCGCGGAAGTGGTGATGATTCCCGTCGTCGGCGCGATCGTGAACGGCATCGCGCACGCGATCGGCCATCGTTTCACCGACCTGCCGGTGACCCCGCAAAAGATTCAGGAGGTGCTCGCATGACGACCGCCCAAACCGCGGCTTCGGCCGCGAGCGCCGGCGCGGCTGCGACCGGCGCTTCCGCACCGGCCGCGGCTTCGGCCGCACCGGCATCCGTTGCCGCCGCGCCCGCCGCGCCGGCTGCGCCGGCCGCCGTCGAGCGGCCGCTCGTCCGGTTCCAGCAGAAGCCGCTGTCGGTCAATATCAACGGCAAGTCCGTCGGCCCGATGCAGGTGCCGGAAGGGCTGATGATGATCGAGTTCCTGCACGAGTACGCGGGTCTGACCGGTTCGCGGCTCGGCTGCGGGCAGGGCATTTGCCACGCATGCGTCGTGATCGTCGACAAGCCGGACGGCACCAGCGAGGAGATGCGCACCTGCATCACCGGCGCGCACTTCTTCCACGGCCGTTCGATCCGCACGATCGAAGGCCACGCGAAGCGCAACGAAGCCGGCGAAGTGGTCGAGCTGTCGCCGATCCAGCAGAAATTCCTGGAGCACTTCAGCTTCCAGTGCGGCTACTGCACGCCGGGCTTCGTCAACGCGGCGACCGTGCTGATCGAACGCCTGAAGCGCGAGCCGATCGCGAAGGCCGACGTCGAGCGCACGATCACCGAGGCGCTCGACGCGCACATCTGCCGCTGCACGGGCTATGTCCGTTACTACGAAGCCGTCAAGGACGTGGTGCTGGCGACGCCGGGACTCGTGAAGGACGCCGCATGAAACGCACATTCGCTTTTCGTGTCGCGCGGGCCGCGGGCCTGCCCGCGCTCGCGGCGGCCTGCGCGCTGCTGCTCGCGGCGTGCGGCGGCCACGACACGCCGGTCCCGAGCGCGGCTACCGGCGCGCCCGGCGCCGACCAGGTCGCGCGCGGCCGCTATCTCGTCAAGGCCGCCGACTGCGCGGCGTGCCACACCGCGAAGGACGGCGCGCCGTTCGCCGGCGGCGCGGCGCTCGAATCGCCGTTCGGCACGTTCTACGGCTCGAACATCACGCCCGACAAGGATCACGGGATCGGCAGCTGGAGCGCGGACGATTTCTACGCCGCGCTGCACGACGGCAAGGCGCCCGGCAAGCGCCTGTATCCGTCGATGCCGTACACGTCGTACCGGCAGCTCACGCGCGCCGATGCCGATGCGATGTACGCGTACCTGATGACGGTCAAGCCCGTCGCGCAGGAAAACCGCGCGCACGACCTGAAGTTCCCGTACAACCTGCGCTTCGGCATGGTCTTCTGGGACATGGTGTTCCTGAAGGACAGCCTGCCGGACGCGTCGGTCGGGCAATCCGCCGACTGGCAGCGCGGTCGCTATCTCGCGGGCGCGCTCGGCCACTGCGCGGAATGCCATACGCCGCGTGCGTTCACGGGCCAGCTCGACGGTGCGAAGCCGTTCGCCGGCGCGGCGCTCGGCCGCGTGGCCGCGCCCGACATCACGCCGGCCGGCCTCGCCGCGCGCGGCTGGACGGGCACCGACCTGCAGACGTTCTTCGGCGTCGGCATTGCGCCGCAAGGCTCGGCGTTCGGCGAGATGTATCCGGTCGTGCACCTGAGCACGCAATACATGACGAAGGACGACCTGCGCGCGCTGTCGGTGTACCTGCTCGGCGATACGCCGCCTGCGCCGCAACCGGTGAAGCCGGTGTCCGCCGATGCCGCGCAGCTCGCGGCGGGCCGCTCGGTGTATCTGGCGGTCTGCGCGGGGTGCCACGGCTTCAACGGCGAAGGCAAGCCGCACGTCGCGGTGCCGATGAACGGCAACTCGACGGTGCGCCAGGGCGATCCGCGCAACCTGCTGGTCGCGATGCTCGACGGTATCGACGAGCAGAAGTTCGCCGGCTTCGAAAACCTGCAGGCGATGCCGGGCTTCGCGCGTACGCTCAGCGACGAAGAGCTCGCGCAGCTCGCGAACTACCTGCGCGCGACGTGGGGCGGCCAGCCCGCGAGCGTCACGCCGGCCGACGTGAAGGCGATGCGTTAAGTCGTGCCCGGGGCGGGGCATCGTGCGCGAGGCAGCCGGTTTCCGGCGCTCGCGCGCGATGCCCCGCCCCTTTTCCGGCGGCGTTTCAGTAACCGCCGCCGCCGCCTCCGCTTCCTCCCGAGCCGCCATAGCGGCTCATGCCGGGTCCTTGCGACACGCCGCTGCCCGACGACGTACATCCCGCCGACAGGACAAGCATCAGCGCCGCGATCAGCATCGCGGCCAAGGTTGCCGATTTCATCGCGATCTCCTTGCAGCGCGCAGGCCGCCGGACAGGCCGGTTCGCATGAACCGCGCGTCTGCGCGATGACGAAACGCGTCGGGCGGGGCGTTTATTCCATGGTTTTTGCCTATCGCCGTGCGCGAAGCGGCCGGATCGACGGCGGCGGGCGTCGCCTTGGTACACTCCGGCACGCCGTCATTCCGATTCCGACTACAAGAACCATGAGTGCTACCGTCGAGCGCCCGCCGCGCCATTCCTCGCGCCTGTCCCGCCGTGCCGTACTCGGCTGTCTGTCGTTTGCCATCGGCGGCCCGCTGGTCGCGTCGCTCGTCTGGCCGGCGGTGATGCTGATCGCATGGTCGCTGATCGACGGCCCGTCATGGCACGTGCTGACAGTCAGCGCCGGCATGGTGCCGCTGATTTTCTTCGCGTCGTTCGTGTTCGGCTACTTCCTGCCGGCGATGGCGACCGGCGGGATCATGGGCGCGATCGGCCCGCAGGTCCGGCGGCGCTGGTTCGTGCTGCTGGGCACGATCGTGGGCGCCGGCGCGATGATCGGTTATGTCCTGCTCGTGGCCTGGATGATCAAGGCCGACAAGGTGGGCGACATCAACGCGATCGCGACGCTCGATGCGATCGTGACGTCCGCGGTGATGTCGCACTGGCTGCACCGGCGGCTCGAACGGCGGCGTTGAAGGCGACGTGCCGCGCGACGAGCGCCTGCGCGGTGACGCGCATGAGCCGGGCAAGCCGGACGGCACCGGGCGGCCGCGACTGCGGCCGGCGGCCTGCGTTGCCTTCCCTTGGCACGAATGCCGCCCGCGCGGCGGTGGATCAACGGATCAACGATAGACGAGATCGGCGCGGCGGTTCTGCGCCCACGCATCCTCGTCGTGGCCGAGCGCGACCGGCTTTTCCTTGCCGAGGCTGACGGCCTCGAGCTGCGTGGCCGGGACGCCGAGCGTCTGGAGCGCGCTGAACACGGCCTGCGACCGGCGCTGGCCGAGCGCGAGGTTGTATTCGGACGTGCCGCGTTCGTCGGTGTTGCCCTGGATCAGCACGCGGCGCGCGGGATGGCTGCGCAGGTAGTCGGCGTGCGCCTGCAGCAGCGACTGGAACTCGGGCTTCACGGTGTACTGGTCGAAATCGAAGTAGATGCTGCGCTTGGCAAGCGGGCCGTTCGGATTGTCGAGCTCGTCGGCAGACACCGTCGCGACGGCTTCGCTCGAAGGCGTGGGCGCCGCGCCGGCATTCTCGGGCGTTTTCGCCGCGTTGTGGCAACCCGCCAGCAGTACGAAAATTGACAGGACCGCAAATCGGTTCATTTTGCTCATCGTTCGTCTCCAGCGGTTGACTGCGTTGAAAGCGCGGCGCGTGCGGGCTGCACGCAGCTGTACGGCCGCCATGGCGCGAAAGGGTCGGCTTCGTCGACGTGATGCAGGTTCGTAAGCCGGTGGTGCGCCAGATGAAAGAGTGTTGCGGCCGGAACGCCGAAATACGGCGTCGCTGCAAACAGATTAGGAAAAATGTCACATCGTGACCAGTTTCTTCGCATTTTTTGCGCAAACGCGACAGTCGAGCGGCATTCCTGTTCCCGCCCGCCGCGCGCGGTGAGCCGAGCCACAGCGATCAGGTCGCGCTTTTGTGCGGCCTGATCGCGCGGCTCACGGCGATCGGGCGTGCGGGATACCGTCCGCCGCCGCCTCGTCAGAACTTGTGCCGCAGCCCCAGCGCGACGACCACCTGGTTGCTGTTCGCCGACGGCGTCAGCGTCCAGACGGTCGCATTGAACGCCGGATTGCCGTTACCGCCGCTCACGCTCTGGTAGACGCCTTCGAGATAGGCGTCCGTGCGCTTCGACAGCGCATAGTCGGCCTGAGCGACGACCTGGTTCCATTTCGGGCGCGTCTGGCCCGTGCGTGTGTCGAAGCGGCCCATCGTATACGTGTATGCGGCGGCGACGCTCAGCGCACGCGTGACGAAGTAGCGGCCGTCGACCGTGAAGTTGTCGAACACCAGCGATTCCCCCTTCAGCGGTGCGATGTTGCTGCCCTGAAGCACGCCCGTCACGCCGTCGGTGGTCGAGTGCGACCACGCGGCGCCGACCGAGTGCGGCCCGAACGCATAACGTCCGGCCATCGCCCAGATCTGCTGGTTGCCGCCCGTGATCGTCGCCGAGCCGTCGGCCGTGCTCAGTGCGCCGTCCGGGTTCGGCGCATTGCGGTCGCGGCTGATCTTCAGGTAGCCGGCGCCGAGCTTCAACGGCCCGTTCGCATACGACACCCCCGCGCTCCATGCCGCGTTGTTGGAGAACTGGCCGGCCGTGTTCGAGAAGCCGAACATCGCGCCGAACGTCAGCCCGCGATACGTCGGGCTCGTGTACTTCACCGCGTTGTTGATGCGGATGTTGCGGTTCGAATCGTCGTTGTCGTACGGGTGGACCGCGAGGTTGCCGCCCCAGCCGGGGCCGGACGCGCCGAGCGGCGTCACGAAGTCGAGAATCAGGTCGTACTGGCGGCCGAAGGTGAACGTGCCGGCCGTCTTCGAACTCACGCCGACCCAGGCCTGACGGCCGAACAGGTCGACGCCTTTCTGCGACAGCTTGCCGTTCGTGCCCGAGAAGCCGTTCTCGAGCGCGAAGACCGCGGCCATCCCGCCGCCGAGGTCCTCGCGGCCGCGCAGCCCCCAGCGCGATGCGTTCAGTGCGCCGCTCGTCAGCGCGACGGTGCCGCTGCCGGGCGATCCCGCGCCCTGCGTGCGCTGGTTGGTCGCGTAGGTGATCGACGTATCGATCAGGCCGTACAGCGTCACGCTGCTCTGGGCGTGCGCGATGCCCGGTGCGATGCCGGTCAGGCAGGCGGCAATGACGGTCCCCGCGACGCATGCGCCGGCATGCTTGTTCATCTGGTAGGAGTGCATAGGAGTTTTTATCGTTGATCCGGCGCGATGGCCGGCGGGTCGCATCGGCGTACCGGCCGACGGATCGAGCGGCCATTATTGGAGATCGTGCGGCCGTCGATTAAGGCGTTGCACAGGAAAGGTCCTCTGCGAAATCGAATGGAATCGCGAGGGCGGCTGCGGGGATTCAGGCCGGAGCGGGACGTGTGTCGCGGCGTCCGGCGGTTCGAGCCGGGGGCGCGTGATCGTTCGTCGAACGCTTAACGGCGGGCCATCGCCAGCGCGGTGTCGAGGCCGCCATTCCGATACGCGGCCCGCACGGCGCTCGCCCGGGCTTCGAGCGCGTCGGGCGTGAGTCCGCGTCGCAGCCGGACGGTGACGCGCGGCAACGCGGCGAGCTGGTTGCGCAACTGCACGATCGATCGGCAGCAACGGAAGGCCGACGATCGCGCATCGGGGCACGACGCGGCCTCGGCTAGCTCGGCTGCCCATTCGACACCGCGATGGCGCCTGGCTTCGTCCAGATGCGGCAGATAGCGCGCGTCGCCCGATAGCGCGATCAGCAGGGCTGCCCAGTGCGCGCCGCGCCATCCGAGTGGCATGTCGCCCGTCAGGTAGCAGCGTGTCGTCGAGCACGGACAGGCTTTGCTGGCACAGGGAGTGGAAGTCGAGCGGCCGATAGCGAACCCGCGGGTAGTCGCGCAGCACATGCTCGAGTTCGTAGCCGGCATCGACGGCAGCAGCCAGGAACGATTCGGCCGGCGCAGGGCGGTTCAAGTGCAACGTCGGCGCGCACAGGAAAAGCCGGCTGATGTCGTCGGGGTAGTAGTGCATCGCGAATGTCGGGCGGGGGCGGCGCAAACCTGCTACTGATCGCCCGACAACAGCGCGGTGTAACGCCGCTGCATTTCATCGGATTCGACCGCTTCGATCGTCTGTCCGATCAACCAGTCGTAACCGAACGGGTCGCGGATCCGGCCGGAACGCTCGCCGTAGAACTGATCCTGGATCGCGCGTGTCAGGCTGGCGCCGGCCGCGATGGCGGCGGCGATCGTCGCGTCGGCGTCGTCGACATGAAGATGGAGCGCCATCGGCGCGTTGCCCGCCGGGTCGAGGGCGAAGAGATCGTATTCCGGGAACTCGTCCGAGATCATCAGCGTGCACGGCCCGAGCTGCAACTCCGCGTGACCGATGCGTCCTGACGGTTCGACCAGACGGAATTTTTCGCGCGCGCCGAATGCCTTCGCATAGAACGCGATGGCATCCTCCGCGCGTTTGGCGCGCAGATACGGAAAGACTTCGTGAATCGCCATGGTGCCCTCCGATCAACGGCGAGAGTGTGGCCCGATCCTATCGGGCATTTCGCGTCCGGTCTTGAACAAAATTGACCGCCGCCGTGGCGGCAGCGCGTCAGAGCGGTACGTGAAAGCCGTTCGCGCTCGCGCGTCGCCGGTACTGTTCCGGCGACAAGCCGGTGAATTCGAGGAACTCGCGATTGAAATGCGGTTGATCGGCATAGCCTGCGAGCGCGGCGGCATCGGCCCACGAGGCGGCCGGTTCGGCCGACAGCCCGTCGAGCATCTGCCCGAAGCGGCGCACGCGGCCGTAGCGTTTCGGCGGCATGCCGACCGCGTCGCGAAATCGTGCGACGAAGTGACGGTGACTGCAGCCGATCTGCTGCACGATTGCACGTACCTCCGTGCCGCGATTCAATTGCGCGATCGATTCGGCGATGGCCGGGTCGATGCCGGCCACACGCGGCAGCCGCGCCGTCAACAGCGTTTCCCAGAGATCCAGCCGCGCAGCGGCGGAATCGATTTCGCCGAGCCGGTCGCGTAGGCCGGAAGCGGCGGCGCCCCACAAATCGTCGAGCGACAGGTGCAGGCCGTAGAGAGACGATGCCGGTACACCGGTGACGAGCCGGACCGCGCCCGGCCGAATCAGCGCGCCGACGGTCGGTACCGGAACGGCGACGTCCTTGATATACGGGGCCGCCCGTGGGCCGCCGATCACGGCGACGCCGATCGTTCGGCCGGTCTGGTCGGCGGCGTGATCGAAGAGGCGCAACGGATCCGCGTCGAGCCGGATCGCGAGGTGGACCGCGCCGGTCGGCAGCACGCGCTCGCGGCAATGTTCGTTTCGGATCGGAAACGGCGGATACGAGGCCCACACCGAGTCGATGAAGAGCCGCAGATATCCGCCGGGGCGGCGGCTGAGGATCATGGGTTCCCGTGATCGTCGGCGGCACGGCGCGCGGGATGCGCGGCCAAGCCGTTCGGTGCTGATCACGCGGATTCTACTGCGGATGGCGGATGGACGCCGACGTTGTCGGCGTTGCCGGGAGGCATGGATTGACGCCATCGGCGGGAGGCGCGCCGCGGATGCGACGGCGCCTGCGGACGGAGGAAGCCGCGGGTTCGGGCTCGATGCCAGACCGTTCGCGGGAATGACAGTGCCGCTCGACGAACGGCGGGTGCCCATGCGCCCGCGATCCCGAGGCCGGAATCCACCAGGACGAGACGCAAATCCACCGGGAACGGCGAGGGGGCGGGGCAGAATAGGGCGAGCGTGGCGACTGCCGGCCGGCGTCGGCAGATCGCCGGTTCACGACAATTCCACTACTCTTCACTGCGTTCCCGATGCCCAATATCTTGCGTCGACTCCTGTCGGCACCACGAACGACGGCGAGCGTCGCATTCGTCGCCAGCCTGCTCACCGGATGCGCTGCCGTGACTTCGTCCGCTCCGGCCGATCCTCAGCAGCAGTTCGTTGCCCAGCAGCGAAACGACAACATGCGGTACCTCGATAGCCTCGCCGCGTACAAGCCGTTGTTCGAGAATCCCGGCGGCTATAGTCGCGCGCAAGTGCTGGAAAAGTACGACGCGATGCTCTATCAATACTCGGTCGCTGCGGTGAGCTGGGTGCGCGCGATGTATCCTGCCGCCCGGCAAACGCTGCCGCCCGCTCTTCAGCCGTTGCCCGCGCCGTCCGGGTCGCTCGGTATCGCGGACGTGAACCGGCACTACGAGCATGCGCTCGGCATGAACGTCGGCATGTGGGAGATCAGCATGGCCGCGGATTTCGGCAAGCCGTCGAAACTGGCGGTGCCGAGATATGACGGTCCGGTGCTCTTCATGCCGGTTGCGCCGCCTTTCCCGCCGCTTCAGGATGTTCGCGATCCGCAGTTCGCACGGCTGGTGATCATGACGAAGAAAGTGGATGCCGAGCAGAAGGCGGACCTCGCTCGACAACGTGCGGAGACCGCGAAACAGATGGCGGAGACCGCCGCGAGGCACGCGGCAAACCATCCCCCGGGACCGAATCCGCTCGACTCGATCGATCCGCGGACCGGATTGCCGTATCCGCAGCCGCAGGTAGAGACCCAGCGCTGGTGCACGATGATGGGCAATGGCGTTGGCGGGCGGGTGCCGTGTTGACGCGCGGGGACAAGCGGATGTGAGCGGTCGACTGGAATCGATCAAGCTCGCGCATGCTCGACGGGATGACGAAATGGGTCAAAAGTCGCCGGTCGCGCACCGGAGGGCGACGCCCGGGCGATTTCACGAATCGTCGCTCGTGGCGTCGTGGATCAAGGCATACCTGACTTCGGGCCGCAGCGAGTGATCGACCAGCCGCTGGCACGGCGCGTGAGCGCCGGCAAACCGCTGTCACCGGTGCTTCATTTCCTCGGCTTCCACCGCGGCGAGCCGTTCCTCGCTTGCGGAAACGGATTCCATGGCTTCGTCGATCGATGCCAATGCAAACTCGCAGGCCAGTTTCGTTTCCTCGAAGGTACGCTCCGGCGCATCATCGTCGCTTGGCGGAGGGGCAAGCATGTCTCCGAGCATCATTGCCAGCTCGGGGGTATCCCATTGCTCGCCCCTTTGCTTTTTCCGCTTGATATAGTGCCGGATTTCCGTGTCCTGCTCCGGCGAGAGTGGGAGATGTCGAAACGTGTTGCTTGGGCTGGCGTCGATCATGATGTTGCTCCCGAGTTTGAAGTCGGCGGGTGACGAAACAGGGGCCTATTTGCCGCAGCGCGCCCCTTGAATTCCCGCGAGGCGCCCTAGCAGCTCGTCCACTTGGAGTTCAAGGACCTTGTTTCGATCAGATTGCCTGCGGAGTTTGTCGAGCCTGACTCGCCAATATGCAGGATCGCTTACAGACGATTTGTTGATGAAGGCGTGCTGTGCTCGTTCAAGCAGCCCGATGGCTCGCCTGATATGGACCAGCTCGCGTTCCACATCGCAGTACCAGTTCATGTTCGCCGCCTTTTGATTAAGATTTGCATCTCGACTTGATGCCCGGCGAGAACACGTGGATTCCGAAAAGCGGTACAAGAACCGGTTCTGTGCGGTGCAGCTGCCGCACGGCGCGACGAGTTGAAGAGATTGGGAAATACGGTGCCCAAGCCATGGCAAGGCCCAAGCTGGAGGGGGGAGTCGGCGGTTCGCGCATACGGCCCGGATGAACCCATCATACGCGTATCGCCGGGCGCGCAACCGTTTTATTTCGGCCGCGACGAGGCGTGCGGGCTCGATGTTTTCTCATCACGTCGAGAGGCGACCGGGCAGCTTCGGCTCGATGTCACGGGCACGCCAGAGCGCGACCATCGCGCGGCGGGCGCGGGTACCTGCAGTCGGCGCGCTTCGAAAATCTGCGTCACCCTGCGCTACCTGTTCCGTGTATAGTGGGTCTCCCCTTGTGGAGTCACCAACATGCCGACATATCCGCTTCTTCTCTACAAGGGGTACGAACTTCATCCTCTTGTCTTCGCCCGCACGTTCATCCGCTTCGACAGGCATTCGCGTTATGCCGAAGGGTATGACATTGCGGTGCGCATATGCCGTCCGTCCTCGATAGCAAGCTCCCCCGCAAGCCGCGTTTTCCGGCTGAACCAGCCGCACACGTTCTCCGATTTCGGAGTGGCACGGCGTGCGGCACGACAGCAAGGCAAGGACATCATCGACGGGAAGGTGAGCGGGGCTTCGGTCGTGGATTTCTGAAAGCGGTCTTTCCCCGTTCTCCCGGACGGGTTCACTCGCCCGTCATACGTCGCTCGAACTGAGCCGGGCTGACGAAGTTCGGCGTCGACCGTCGACGGTGCGGATGGCGGAAGCGCTCGATGTAGTCGAATACACCGGCACGCGCTGCGTCACGCGCGCGATAGACGCGTCGGTTCATGCGCCCGATCTTCGGGGTGCTAACAAACCGCCCACGGCGGCATTGCCCCGGCAACCGTGTCGACGGTTCGTGCTACAGGTAATGGCTGCTTGCCCGAGTAGCGACCGGAAGCCTTGACGGGTGTGCCGGGCGGATTCAAACGGTCGTCGCCACACTCAATCGTCAAACTGATTTCGGGTACGCGTCCCGCGCTTCCGCCGGTGTCTTCGGGCATCGCGATCGCGCGTCGATTCAGGCCAATGAGCAAGCCGCCCGTCCCAACGCGCGGTATTCAGCAACATTGGCTGGATATCCGGACGGGCCGGGCGCCAGAGCAGACAAGACGCTCCCGTCGGTTTCCGCGCCGGCCGCCTTTTACGCGTCTTTCAGCCAGGGCATTTCGACGGGCGACACGACCAGTTGCCGGAATTCGCGTTTCAGATCGAAGATGAACCCGACCAGGATCATGGATTCGGCGTAGGGAATCGGAAAGACCTGCGGATTTTCCGGCGTCCGCAGGGGACGCTCGGGCGTGTCCGCTGTCGCCGCGGCGTTCTCGCGCACGCTTTCCAGTTCGTCCGCCATGGGGAAGCCACCGACTTCCAGCACACGGCTGCGCAGATCGCTGAAGGGCTCGACGCGCGCAGCGTCTTCGTGATATTCGGGCACTTCGTAAACGAACCAGGACATTGTCGTCTCCCATGAGAAGGGGCGCTATTCTAACGCCGCGCGACGATCCGGCGAAGATCGGTCATGTCGTGCGATGGCCGCGGGTGCCGCGAGGCAGTCCGGCAGAGGCGATTTCTGACGAGGCGGGCCGCTGCCGAGGCGCCGACAGCATGGCGGTCGCGGGGAACCGGCCCGGCACGGCGACCGGTTCCCCGCGTGCAACAGCTCGCACGGCCGCACGGAGCTTGAAGGCCCGGTATCGCGCTCAGCGGACGAGGGCTGCCGCGAAGTCGCGATACGTCCGCAGCGGGCGGCCGAGGATCGCGGTCAGCCGCTCGACATCGCCTGCTTCCGGCACCATGCCGTCGCTGACGTACCGCTCGGCCATCAGCCGCATTTCGTAGGCCATCCATTTCGGCATGAACTGCGCGAAGTTGTGTTCGAACGGCGAGGGATCGTCGCCGCCATAGGCAATCGGGCGGCCGAGCGTGTCCGACCAGACGGCCGCCAGTTGCGGGCCCGTCAGCGTGTCCGGCCCGACCAGGTTGAGCGTCTCGACCGGCAGCTTGCCGGGCGCGTCGTGGCGGCGGATCAGTTCGAGTGCCGCCACTTCCGCGATGTCGCGCACGTCGACCATCGCGACGCCCTTGCTGCCGATCGGGATCGGGTAGATGCCGTGCTCGACGATCACGTCCTTGACCATCGATTCGTTATCCATAAAATACGCCGGCCGCAGGATCGTCGCGCTGAAGCCCATCTGCTCGATCATCCGCTCGGCGCCGGATTTCACCGCGAAGTGCGGCACGTTCACGAAACGGTCGGCGTGCAGGACGGACAGATAGACGACGCGCTCGATCCCCGATTCGCGCGCGAGGTTCAGCGCGATCAGTGCCTGTGTGAATTCGTCGCCCGCCACGCCGTTGAGCAGAAACAGCGTGCGTACGCCGGAGAAGGCCGTGCGAAGCGCGTCGATGTCGAGCATGTCGCCCTGCGCGACGGTTACCGCGGCGGGGAAGTCGGCTCGGGACGGATCGCGTACCAGCACGCGCACGTCGACGCCGCGATCGACGAGTTGACGGACGACCTGGCGGCCCACACGGCCGGTGGCGCCGGTTACGAGAATGGTCATGATGTTCGCTCCTGGAATTTCGGTTGGGTTGACCTGCCCACGTAAGGTAGGTGATCCACAAACGATCCGGAAGGTGTGGTAAATAGACGTATCGTCTCACTGGTGGAACACATGGACCTCCTTGCGCTCGCCGATTTCAATCTCGTCGCCCGTCATGGCAGCTTCGGCGAAGCCGCGCGGGTGGCGGGGCGCCCGAAGGCGACGCTGTCGCGCCGCGTCGCGGAGCTGGAGAACAGTCTGTCGCTGCGCCTGTTCGAGCGCGGCTCGCGCGGCGTGAAGCTCACGCAGGAAGGGCGCGTGCTCTACGAGCGGACGGGCACGCTGCTCGCGGAACTCGCGGACAGCGCGTCGGCGATTGCGTCGGGGAGCGAGCGGCCGCGCGGCCGGCTGCGCATCAGCGCGCCGATGCTTTTTTCCCAGTTCGCGATGGGGAAGCTGGTGGCGACGTTCGCGCTGAAATACCCGGAGATCCGGCTCGAGGTGACGACGGAAGACCGGCCCGTCGACATGATCGAGGAAGGGTACGACCTCGTGATCCGCGTGAACCCGGACCCCGACGAAAGCCTGATCGGGCGCGTGTTCCTGCGCGACCGGCTCGTCGTCGTCGCGAGGCCCGAGCTGGCGCGGCCCACCGGCGATGCGCCCGTACCGGCCGTCGTGCGCGGGGGCGACGGCCGGCGCACCGCATGGGACGTCACGGGGCCCGCCGGAGCATCACGCATCGCGATCGAGCCCGTGGCCCGGCTGTCGTCGCTGGTCATGGTGCGCGATACGGTGCGTCTGGGACTGGGCGCGGCTTGCCTCCCGGTATCGCTCGTGAGCGGCGATCTGGCCGCCGGCACGCTCGTCAGCTGGGGCGACGTACCGGGCCCCGAAATCGCGCTGTGGGCGCTGTATCCGTCCCGGCGATTGCTGAGCGTCCGCGTTTCCGCATTTCTCGATCACCTGAAGGATGCGTTCCCGTCCGGAAAGCCGGAAGAACTGGCTGCCTATACCGAACCGGCGCGGTGAAACGGCGCCGGCCTCGGTTCGCACGCCTTGCCGCACGAGGGCGAGCGAGGGATCGTGACGTCCCGCCTCCGCGCGGCGCGACGTTCGGCGGACAGGCGCTGACCGAAACCGGCGAGGCCACGCCGATTGATAACCTTGTTGCATCAATCCTTCCAAAAATCGCACTTATCGTTTGATCGATGCCGGGCGAACATTCGACAAAACGACAATCCACCATCCCCTCCCGCGTATTTCAGGTTTTTCAGGAGACACCCAGATGCACCCCTCGTCCAGCCTTCCGGCCGAACGTTCGAAGGCCGCTGCGATCTTTCGCGTCACGGCCGGCAATTTTCTCGAGCAGTTCGACTTCTTCCTGTTCGGCTTTTACGCCACGCAGATCGCCAATGTCTTCTTTCCCGCGCAAAGCGAGTTCGCGTCGTTGATGATGACCTTCGCCGTGTTCGGCGCCGGCTTCCTGATGCGGCCGCTGGGCGCCATCGTGCTGGGCGCGTACATCGACGAGGTCGGCCGCCGCAAGGGCCTGATCGTCACGCTGTCGATCATGGCGAGCGGCACCATCCTGATCGCGTTCGTGCCGGGCTACGCGACGATCGGCCTGCTGGCGCCCGCGCTCGTGCTGATCGGGCGGCTGCTGCAGGGCTTCTCCGCGGGTGCCGAGCTGGGCGGCGTATCGGTCTATCTCGCCGAGCTGGCGACGCCCGGCCGCAAGGGCTTCTTCACGAGCTGGCAGTCGGCCAGCCAGCAGGTCGCGATCGTCGTCGCGGCGGGCCTGGGCTTCGCGCTCAACCAGTGGCTGAGCGCATCGGCGATCGCATCGTGGGGATGGCGCGTGCCGTTCTTCGTCGGCTGCATGATCGTCCCGTTCATCTTCATGCTGCGCCGCAACCTGGAGGAAACCCAGGAGTTCAAGGCTCGCAAGCATCGTCCGGGCATGAAGGAAGTGTTCGGTACGCTGGTCCAGAACTGGGGCATCGTGATCGCCGGCATGATGCTGGTCGCGATGACCACCACGAGCTTCTACCTGATCACGGTGTACGCGCCGACCTTCGGCAAGACGGTGCTGCATCTGAGCACCGCCGACAGCCTGCTCGTGACGCTTTGCGTCGGTGTGTCGAATTTCGTATGGCTGCCGATCGGCGGTGCGCTGTCCGACCGGATCGGCCGCCGTCCGCTGCTGGTCGGCATGACGATGCTCACCGTCGTGACCGCCTACCCGGCGCTCTCGCTGCTGGCTCACGCGCCGTCGTTCGTCAACATGCTGCTCGTCCTGCTCTGGCTCTCGTTCATGTACGGGATCTACAACGGTGCGATGGTCGTCGCGCTCACCGAAGTGATGCCGGTGCAGGTGCGCGTCGCGGGCTTCTCGCTCGCCTACAGCCTTGCGACGGCCGTATTCGGCGGCTTCACGCCGGCCATCTCGACCGCGCTCATCCACATGACGGGCGACAAGGCCGCGCCGGGCTACTGGATGAGCTTCGCCGCGGTGTGCGCGCTGCTTGCGACTTTCGCGCTCTATCGTCACCGCACGGCGACGCTCACGCCGGCGCATTGATGTCCGGCCCATCCGGAACTTCACTCACACACGAATTCGCATGACCACGACCATGAGAAATCCGCTCCTGAAATTTTGCGTCACCGCGCTCGTCGCCGCCTCGGCGTTTGCTGCCAACGTACAGGCGGCCGAGCTCCACGTGATGAGCTCGGGTGGCTTCACCGCCGCCTACAAACTGCTCCGCCCCCGTTTCGCGGCCGCGACCGGCAATACGCTCGACACCGCGCTCGGCCCGTCGATGGGCCAGGCGCCCCAGGCGATTCCGAACCGGCTCGCGCGCGGCGAGCCGGCCGACGCCGTCATCATGGTCGGCTACGCGCTGGACGAACTGATCAAGCAAGGGAAGGTCATCCCCGGCTCCCGCGTCGAGCTGGCCGACTCGCGCATCGGCATGGTGGTGCGCGACGGCGCGGCAAAGCCGGACATCAGCACCGCAGAAGGTCTCAAGCAGGTGCTGCTGCACGCGAAGTCGATCGCCTATTCGGACAGCGCGAGCGGCGTGTATATCGAACGCGAACTGTTCAAGAAGCTCGGCATCGAGGAGCAGGTGAAGTCGAAGGCGAAGATGATCCCGCGGATTCCGGTGGCGTCGGTCGTCGCGAACGGCGACTATGAAATCGGCTTCCAGCAGGTCAGCGAGCTGCTGCCCGTCCCCGGTGCGACCTTCGTCGGCAAGATTCCCGAATCGCTGCAGTCAGTCACGCGCTTCGCTGCCGGCATCCCCGTCGGTGCGCAGCATCCGAAGGAAGCGAAGGCGCTGCTGGACTATCTTGCGTCGCCCGACGTGCAGGCCGACGTGAAATCGACCGGGCTGGATTCCGCATCCGCTCATTGAGCCCGATCGGCGGGAAGGCCTGCGTCAGACCGCCTTCCCGTCACCGCCGGCCGGCATCTGGCGTGGCCGTGTTTTGATCGGGCCCGCCAGGGGAGGCCGGCCCGGCCATGGCGAGCCGCTGCGCCAGGCGTGTCCGATCGCACGCGCCTTCCCACGACGACACGAAGATCACCGCGCAGGCATTGCTGATCACGCTCGTCAGCGCTCGCGCCTCGGACATGAAGCGATCGATGCCGACCAGCAGCGCGACCCCGGCGACGGGCAGGTCGGGCATGACGGCGAGCGTCGCGACCAGCGCGACGAGCCCGCTGCCGGATACGCCGGCCGCTCCCTTGGAGGTAAGCAGCATGATCGCGAGCATCGTCGCGATCTGCGACGCGGAGAGGGGCACGTCGCACGCTTGCGCGATGAACAATGCCGCGAGCGTCAGATAGATCGCCGTACCGTCCAGATTGAACGAATAACCCGCCGGCAGCACGAGTCCCACGACGCCTTTGTCGCAGCCGAGCGCTTCCAGCTTGACGATCAGACGCGGCAGGACCGGCTCCGTGGACGATGTCGCGAGGACGATGAGCAACTCTTCGCGCATGTAGCGCAGAAGCCGCCACAGCGCGAAACCGTGCAGTCGCGCGAGCGGTGCGAGCACCAGCACGACGAACAGCACGCAGGCCACGTAGAAGGACGCCATCAGCTTCGCAAGCGAGCCGACCGACCCGATGCCGAATCGGCCGACCGTGAACGCCATCGCGCCGAATGCGCCGAGCGGCGCGAGCCGCATGATCATCCCGAGCACGCGAAAGACGACCTGGGCGACACCGTCGATCAGCGCAAGCACCGGCCGACCGGCCCGCGGATGCGCATTCAGCGAGAAACCGAACAACAGCGACAGCAGCAGCACCGGCAACACTTCGCCTTTGGCAAACGCGCCGAGCATCGTGTCCGGAATCATGCCGAGTCCGAACGCCACGAGGTCGCGCGGCTCCGCATGCTTCGCATACGGAGCGAGGATGCTCGCGTCCAGGTGGTGGACATCGATGTGCATGCCGGCGCCCGGTTGCAGCACGTATGCGGTGACGAGCCCGAACGCGAGCGCGGCGGCGGTCAACAGATAGAAGAGCGCCAGCGCCCGCACGATCGTGCGGCCGATGGCCTTCCCGTCCGCCAGCGACGTGATGCCCGAGACGATCGTGCAAAAGACGATCGGGGCGATGGTCATCTTCACCAGGCCGACGAATGCATCGCTGAGGGGCTTGAGCATCGCGCCCGCCGCCGGCCATGCGTGACCGATGCCGATGCCGAGCAACATCGCGAGCAGAACCTGCACGTAAAGCGATCCAAGCAGTCTGGCCAACCTCACCATCCGTTCCTTCGTGTCTCTCTGTGGTCGTTATGCCGATGCGCCGCTGCTGGCGATACCGCCACGCCTGGCCTCGATGACCATCTGATGGAATGCCTCGGCGGCCGGCGTGAGGGGGCGTCCGCGCCGCTTGACGATGCCCACGCGTCGTTTGACGACCGGTTCGACGAGCGGCACGCTCGTGAGTATAGGGTGGTCATGCCCGGGCATCGCCATCGAAGGCACCGCGGCGACGCCGAGCCCCGCTTCGATCAAGCCGAGCAGGGTCGTCACGTGGCGTGTCTCGCAGACGCTCGGCGTGCGCGGCGCGACGGCAGCCAGCGCCTGGTCCAGCAGCAGACGGTTGCCGGAAGTCTTGTCGACCGACACATAATCGTGCTCGTAAAGCTCGCTCCAGGTCACGCGCTTCTTGCGAGCGAGCGGGTGATCGCGGCGACAGGCGGCAACGAACCGCTCCTGGAGCAACACCTTGAACTCGATCTCCGCTTCCTGGCTGCCGATGAAACTCACGCCGAAATCCGCCTCGCCGCTGATGACGGCCCCGAGCACCTCGTTGGCGCTTGCATCGAGCAGTTTCACCCTGATGCGCGGAAAGCGCTGATGATAGCGCGCGATGACGGCGGGCAGGAAGTAGTAGGCGACCGACGGCACACAGGCGATCGTCACATGGCCCAGGCGACTCGATGACACGTCGCGAATGCCGAGCAGCGCGGCATCGAGGTCGTCCAGCAGTTGTTCGGCACTCTGCGCGAACACGCGACCGACGGTGGTGAGCGAGACACTGCGCGTGGTGCGCTCGAAGAGCCGCACGCCGAGCGCTTCCTCGAGCTTGTCGATCCGGCGGCTCAGGGCCGGCTGGGAAATACTGACGGCGTCCGCGGCCTTTCGGAAGCTGCCCGTTTCCACGACGGCGCGAAATGCCTGCAAGTCGGTTAAATCGAAGTTGATCGCCACGCACAAGTCTCCACCACGCTAATGGCGAGCATTGTGCATGATTCCGCTCGCGCCATGCGTGTCCCGCTGTCCACGCGGCAACGATAACGCGGCGCGGCGTGCTGCCCGGCCGCGCCGCGAACCGATCTTCCTTGAGGCGCTTCCTAACTGGCGGATGCGATCAAGGCGCGCTGTTCGGAGCTTGCGGCGCAGTTGATCCGCGATGACCGGTTCGCGATCAAGCTGTTCGATGCGATGGTGAGGAAGATGCGGCACGGTCCACGGAGGTGACGGCAAGGCGTTGCCGGCCGAACGAGGCGGTCGCACGGAAAGTGGCGCGGCCGCGGCAAGCGCTCGTTCGAGCCAGCTGCGGGCGCACCGCCGCTTCGCGTCTCCGCGGCGGCTGGCTACGCATCGTATGCGGTTGATAGATCTCGCGCTTCTCACGAGATCACGGCTGTCGTGGCGGGGGGGTGGTCCACTTTCCACCAGCCCGCTAGCCCTATTTCGCGCCGACAAATATCCCCCATTCTGGAGAGCACCTTCCCACCGCGAGGGGCTAACAGAAAAAAATCGGCTCATTACACTGCGCCCGTCGCATCGCCGAGCAGCCTCGACGCGGCACATACGGAGCGCGGAAGCGTTACGACCGGAAAACGAAAGACCTGGGGGTAAATCGTCATGAGAATGCGTTGGGGGATCATCGCACCCGCCACCTTGCTTGCTGCCACCGCGCATGCGCAGAGCAGCGTGACGCTCTACGGCAAGATCGAGGACGGTATCAACTACACGAGCAACGCACGCGGCCACGGAACCGTGCAATTGCAAAGCGGCTATGACTACGGCAGCCGCTGGGGTATCAAGGGCACGGAAGATCTTGGCGGAGGCTACCAAGCGATTTTCACGCTCGAAAGCGGTTTCGACGTCAACACCGGCAAAATGAACCAAGGTGGCCGGGAATTCGGCCGCCAAGCCTTCGTCGGCATCGCGTCGGATCGGTACGGCACCCTGACGTTCGGTCGCCAGTACGATCCGAGCGTCGACATCTTCTCGCCGCTCACCGCCAACGGCAACTGGACCGGCTACCTGTTCTCGCATCCGTACGACAACGACAACACCGACTACTCGTTTCGCGTGAATAACGCGGTCAAGTACGTGTCGCCGGTGTGGCACGGCGTCACCGCGGAGGCGATGTACGGATTCAGCAATCAGGCGGGTGGCTTCGCGAACAACCGCCTGTATGGCGCCGCGCTGCAATACCAGCAGGGCGGGCTGACGGTCGGCGCGTCGTATTTGAAGATCAATCACGCAAGCAATGCCGATTCGACCGGCGCGATCACCGGCGACAATACGTTCGACGCATCGTCGCAGCAGAACATCGGCATCGGCGTGAATTATGCGTTCTCGAACGCGCTGGTGGGATTCACGTATTCGCACGTCGACGTCTACGATCCGACTTCGAACGCGTATTTCACCGGTACGACGCAGCCGGCGGGCGGTGCGTGGAAATCGTGGAAGTTCGACAACTTCGAGGTGAACGGCCTCTATCACTTCACGACCGCGTTCTACATCGGCGCGGCATATACGTACACTCAGGCCCGCGTCGCGTCGACGGTCGGCGCGTTCAATCCGAAGTGGCATCAACTGAGCACGAAGTTGAATTACGACTTGTCGAAACGCACATCGGTATTTGTGGAGGGCGTCTATCAGCATGCGATGAACGCGCACACCGGAACCGACTTCGACTACGCGTACATTCCGGGCGCCGCCGATATCTCGTCAGGCCCGAATCAATATGTCGCGCGTATCGCGCTGCTACATCATTTCTGACACCAATGCCGTTCGCGGAGTCATGCAGCCTCCGCGACCCCCATCTCACCCCTCAATCGCCGACACGAGATCCGGTTCGACAGGAACCGACCGATCTTGCTGCGGCGGGTTACCGACCCGCTGTCGTCGGCGATACACCGCCAACCGCCGCGTGCCGCATCGCGCGCGCGAAACTGCCTGACGGTGTCCGCATCACGGGCCAAGACCTCGCCATGACGCGCCCCATCGATCGTCGCTTTCGTGGATCTCCATGCACTGCCGGCCCGGGGCGGTACCGATTCACTTTCGCAGCGGCGTGCGCGATCAAAGCGGCAGCACGGAAGTCTGCTTGATCTTCTGCATCGGAATCTCGGTTTTCACGCTCTGCACGCCGTCGATCCGGGTCAGGTGGTCGATCTGGAATTTCCGATAGGCGTCGATATTGGCGGTCACGACGCGCAGCAGGCAATCGCAATCGCCCGCCATCAAGTGGCATTCGAGAACCTGTGGAAGACGTTGGACCACCTCGGTGAAATGGTCGACGGTTTTCGCGTCCTGGCTTGTCAGCCAGATGCGGACGAAGACAGTCAGCCCCGCACCGATCTTCGATGCGTCGAGCAGCGCCGAGTAGCGCTCGATGACGCCGGCCTGTTCCAGCTGCTTGACTCGACGCAGGCACGGCGACGGCGACAAGCCCACCTTCTGCGCCAGTTCCACATTCTGGATTCGCCCATCTTCCTGAAGCACGCTCAGAATGCGACGGTCCATTTCGTCCAGTTCGATCACGGCCATTGACCCAGCTTGTTCGATTGAGGCACACGATGCCTGAATGTTCGACTTTTGAAGCATTGAATTGCCAAAGCGGTTTCATCTTAGGTCGAACACGCAACCGGAAATTATTTTTTCTACGATAAATTTTTGTCCGTAGCAGCCGGAACGGTCCCGCTGCCGATCAAGGAGCAAAAGATGAGCGCCAGTCCTGTCCAGGACTTCGAATTCGAAAGAAATCCTCACCCTGTCGAGGCCGCCGAGCGCACCGCGCTGCTCGACAATCCCGGTTTCGGCCGTGTCTTCACGGACCACATGGTGACGATCCGGTACTCGGCGGAACAAGGGTGGCATCACGCGAAAATCGGGCCGCGCGAGTCGTTTCGATTCGATCCGGCGACGCTCGTGCTGCACTACGCGCAGGAAATTTTCGAGGGCTTGAAGGCCTACCGGTTGCCGGACGGCGGCGCGGCCTTATTCCGTCCCGATGCGAATGCGCGGCGCTTTCGCCATTCGGCCGAACGGCTCTCGATGGCACCGTTGCCGGAGGCGATGTTCGTCGAATCGGTACGCGCGCTGGTCCGGGCCGATCGTGACTGGATTCCGGCGTTCGACGGGGCGGCCCTGTATTTGCGTCCGTTCATGATCGCGACGGAGGCGGTGCTCGGCGTGAAGCCGTCGCCCGAGTACCTGTACTGCGTGATCGCGACGCCGGTCGGCGCGTACTTCAAGAGCGGCGCGTCGGGCGTGACGCTGTGGGTGTCGGAACACTACACGCGGGCGGCACCGGGCGGCACGGGCGACGCGAAATGCGGCGGCAACTATGCAGCCAGCCTGGCTGCCCAGGCGGAGGCGATCCGCGAAGGCTGCGAGCAGGTGGTGTTTCTGGATGCGGTCGAACGCCGCTGGATCGAGGAACTGGGGGGGATGAACGTGTTCTTCGTGTTCGACGACGGGTCGATCCAGACGCCGCCGCTGAACGGGACGATTCTGCCAGGCATCACGCGCGCGTCGTTGATCACGCTGGCCCGGGATATGAATTACACGGTGCGGGAGGAGGGCTACACGATCGAGCAGTGGCAGGCGGATGCACGCAGCGGCCGTCTGGTCGAGGCGTTCGCATGCGGCACGGCGGCGGCCGTGACGGCGATCGGCCGGGTGAAGGGCCGTGCGTACGACTTCACGATCGGCGATGGTGGCGCGGGGCCGGTCACATTGCGCCTGAAGGCGGCGCTGCTCGATATCCAGAACGGGCGCGAAGCCGACCGCCACGGCTGGGTGGACCACGTGTTTTGAGTTCGGCAACGCGGCCCTCACGACTCGCGAGGGCCGTCATGAAAGCCGCGGCCGGCGTTTGGCCGGAAGCTGCCGCGCTGCCTCTTGGAATTCTTCGATCATGTCAGCTGTTTCGTTGTCGCGTGCCATTGACCGCCTGTTTATTGTCGACCCCGGTCTTCATCGGCTGCTGGGCGGTGTGCGCGCCGCGCTGGCGAGCTTGCTCGCCGGCGCGTTCGGCATTGCATTGGCGCTTCACCTCGGTTTTGCGATCACCACCGGCGCCGTTGGAATACTTTTTGCGATGATCGCACCGCTTTTCCTGCGTGATGCTCATCGGCTGGGCTGGTACGAATCGCTTGCATGGCAGTACGGCGTCGCCTGCGCGAGTTTCGCCGCGGCTGCCTTCGTGAGCGCTTGGCCAGCCGTTGGCAAGGCAGGTTTCGTGTTCGTCCTGTTCTGTTCGATGCTGTGCCAGACCCGGGGGCCGCGCACGATCGGATGCGCGTTCCTGGCGATTGCCATGTACTACCTCGGTCTCTATCTGCATCCGATCGCGCCGCAGGTCGGCCGCATGCTGGTGATGTCGATCGCAGGCCTCGCGAGTGTCGTATTCGTCTGCCGGACGCTGTTGCCGATGCATGCGGCGCGCACGCCCCGGCTCATCGCGCGCTCGGTATCGCTGCAAGCGGCATGCATCGCACGGAGTGACGTGCCGGCCGCCGGCGCATCGGACGCGATGGCGCATTTACTGGCGCTGAACGAGGCCGCCATCGCACTCGAGCATCACGCATCGACACTCGATGAAGGCGACGCGCACGCGTTGCACGCCGCGCTCGTCGCATTGGAGATCGCGGCGGCTCGACGCGTGCTGAACCACGATCGGACCGACGTTGCCGCCGCGGCGCTACGCGCCGCGATTGCTCGCTTCGATACCGTAGCCGGCGAAGTGGTGGCGCGCATGACCGTCACACGTCCGCCGGTGACGCCGCAGCGCGCGCCCGTGGTTCCGTGGATCGCCGGATGGCGCACGCTCGCATGGTTGCCGGCGATCCGCGCCGCGGCGGCTGCGTTCGCCGCGATGTTGATCGGCGAGACGCTGTCGTCGGAGCGGTGGATGTGGGCGGTGCTCAGCACATTCGTCGTGTTCTTTGGCACGTATTCGTGCGCGGACACGATCTATCGCGGCGCGCAACGTGTCGCCGGTACGCTCGCCGGCGCGCTCGCGAGCGTACTCGTCGTTGGTGCCATTCATCATGCGAATGCACTCGTGGTCATCGTAATGGGCGTTTGTGTGTTTGCCTGGGCGTACCACATCCTGCATGCATACGGGCGCGGTGTTTTTTTCCTCACGGTGCTGATCGGCCTCGTCTATGCGCAACTGGGGTTCGAGATCGGCCCGCTTGCCGAACTGCGTATCGGCGAGGTGTTGATCGGCTGTGCGGTGTCGCTCGCGGCGGCGATGCTGGTGATGCCGCTGGCGGCGTCGCGCCACATTGCGACGCGCTCGCACAGCCTGTTGGCGGCGCTGCGCGAACTCGTGCACGAACGCGACGACGGCACGCGGCCGGGGTCGGCGCAGACGCGCGCGGCCGATCGCCGTTTTCACGAGGTGCGCCTGGCCATCAGGCCGCTGGCCGCGTGGCGCATGCGCCGGGTATCCGGCGATGCGCGACGGTTGTCGGACACGCTGCGCTACTGCTGGCTGTATGGCCGAATCGTAGCGACACGCCTGCCTGTTGATGCCGATGACCCGGTGGTCGCATTCGAGCGGCATGCGCGCGCGGTCATCGTTACACGAATCGATGCGTTGATGCGCGATCTGGATCGCAGCGGCTCGATTCGACTCGATGCGGCCGCGCACGTCGCGCACGGGCCGCTCTCAATGTCCGGTGATCATCCGTTACCGCCCCAGCGGGACCTGGCCCGGCTCGACGCGAAGTTGATCGAACTCAATCGGGTATTCGAGGACGCGCTGTTCGGAAAGAGCCGGGCAAGGAACGATGGTCGGGACAACTGCGGCTCTCGCATCACTCCCCCCTTGCTCGCCGACACGAGTGCGGGTGCGACCGGAACCGGCTGATCTCGCCGGCGCGGGCCGCCGACAGGCCGTCGTCGGCGGTACCCGCTATCCGCAGATCATTCGGACGATCGTCCAGCGCATTGCCCGGACGGGAGCATTCGCGCGACCGATGTTCCGGTCGCGATACGTCGTTCAAGCATCCGGATCGAGCGCGAGCCGGATCGCATCGCGAGTCCTGCCTCGTGCCACGGCGGCCTGCATCGTGCGGAATGGCTCGATGAATCTCGCGTGGGCATCGAGGCCCAGAGCGGCGAACGGCTTCGAGTTGAGGATCGCGAGCGGATCGCCGCTTCGCACGCGATCGAGATCCGCTGCATCGAACCGCGGTTCGCTGACGGCGAACGGGTGGCCGAGATCGTCGATACCCTTCAGGTAATGCTGAAAGCAAGCCAGCAGCAGTGCTTCACGGCGCATGTCGCCGTTGCGCGCGATCAGTGCCCCGATGGTCTTTTCATGAAACACCGGGATCTTCGACGTGCCGTCGTGCGCGACGCGCAGCAACTGGTCGCCCAGTGCGGCGTTGCGGAAGCGCGCGAGCGTATCTTGAGCATAGGCGCGCGCGGACACGCCGTGCGGCAGCGTGAGGATCGGGCCGACGTCCCGGGTAAGGAAGGTGTCGAGCAGCGCGGCGAGATCGCGATCAGCCATTGCGTCATGGACGAAGCGATGTCCCAACAGAATCGCCGGATAAGCGAGCAACATGTGAGAAGCGTTCAGCATGCGCCCCTTCATTGCCTCGTACGCATGGACGTCGTCGCGCAATTCGACACCCGCGGCGTCGAATGCCGGGCGTCCAGCGCTGAAACTGTCCTCGACCACCCATTGCGAGAACGTTTCGGCAACGACGGGCGCCGTATCGTCAATGCCTGACGACCGGTTGGCGCGCAGGCGAACCGCGTCCGTCACCTGCGGCGCGATCCGATCGACCATGCTGTTCGGGAACGCGACGTAACGCTCGATCCAGGCAGCGAGATCGACGTCGACCGCACGCGCGAAATCGAGCACCGCGCGTCGTGCGGTATCGCCGTTACCGCGCAGATTGTCGCAGGACATCACGGTGAAGGGCAGTACGTTCGCGGCACGGCGCCGTCTGAGCGCTTCGACGATAAACCCGAACGCGGTACGGGGTGGCCCACCCAGGAGATCGTATGCGACGTCGGGCGCATCGAACCGAAATGCGCCGGTCGTCTCGTCGAGGTTGTAACCACCTTCCGTGATCGTCAGCGATACGATCCGGATCGCTGGATCGGCAAGCCTGGCCAGTACCGCCTCGGGATCGCTCGGTGCGTGCAGATACTCGATCATGGCACCGATGACGCGCACGGTTGTCGTGCCGTCGCTCGAGAACTCCGTCAGCGTATAGAGGCAATCCTGTGCGCGGAGCGCATCGGCCTTTGCGATCGAGGACCGGCTGTTACCCAGCCCGATTCCGCATATTGCCCAGTTTTCGTGACCGGGCAGATGCAGCAAATGGTCGATGTAGCGCGCCTGATGTGCGCGGTGGAAATTGCCGACACCGATATGCGCGATGCCCGCCGTCAGGCGATGATGATCGTATCCAGGAACGGCGACGTGCGGCGCGGCCCGTCCGATGGTGGCATGGGAGAGCGGCTGGAGCGCGGCATCCTCGCGCTCCAGCATGGAAGCGTTGTCATTCATGATCATGGGGGGTTTCCTGGTCGAGGGAGGTCAGGCGCGCACGCGCAAATCGGGCGTCGCTTCGTGCATCTGTTGCAGCCAGCGTTCGACGAGGGACGGCAGCGCGGCCATGTCGTCGAAAACGACGGACGCACCTGCAGCGCGCAATTTGTCCGTTTGCGTTCGTGCCGCATGCGCGGCGCCCACGAAACCGAGTACGGTCATGCCGGCGGCGATCGCGGCTGCGGTACCCGTCGCGCTGTCTTCGATGACGATGCAACGTTCGGGCGCGACGTGCATGCGAACGGCGGCGGCCAAATAGACATCGGGGGCGGGCTTCGGCGAGGGCACCTGGTCGGCCGTCAACAATCGTTCGCCGAAAATGTCGGCCAGGCCGATCCGGTCGACCACGCTGCGCACGTAGGAAAGATCGCTGTTGCTCGCGCACGCCTTGACGAGCGGAATGGCGTCGAATGCGTCGCGCACGCCGTCGATGGCCGGCGCATTCACCGCGCTTGCGTGGACGTCCATGCGAATCGCCTCGACCGTGTCGTCGTCGAGAGGCCGATCGACGATGGTTGCGACGGCGCGCAGCAGTTGCTCGGCGCGCATGCCGAGCATGGGGCGCACGACGTCGCGAAGGCCGGCGAGCGCCCACCGGTGCTCGAGGCGAGTCACGATGATGCGTTCGGCGATTGCCTCGCTGTTGACGAGCACGCCATCGCAATCGCTGATGAGCGCATAGTCCGAAAGTCGACGAGTGGCAGTGAGTTCGTTCATGTCGGTTTCCGTGATGGGAGGACGGGATCGATGCGACTGTCTTGACTGGGGGCGATCATGAATGGCGCGGTCCGAAGGTTCCGCGCTTCAATGCGCGCTCGATGTCCTCGAGACTGCGACCGCGCGTTTCCGGCACCATCAAGTAGATGAACACCCATGCGAGCGCGTTGAGACCCGCGTATGCCCACATCGCGCCGCCGACACCGAGCCATTGGGTCACGGTCAGCGCAGTTCCGGTCAGCAGCAGGTACAGCATCGCGGCGTGCGCGCCGGTGGCCTGGTTGCGAATCGCGACGGGATAGATTTCCGCGCCCGTCAGCCAGCCGATCACCTGGATACCGCCGGCGTTGAACACCATGAACGCGATCAGGCACGCGACGATCCACAGTTGCTGCATGGGCGAAACGACGTCGCCGCGCAGCAGGCAGCCAAGCAGGACAAGGCTGGCTGCCGCGACGGGCAGCGTCGCGAGGCTGAGCGTGCGGCGGCCGACATGGTCGACGATCAGCTTGCCGATGAAGGTCATCACGAGATAGGTGACCGCGACGCCGAGTGCGGCCCAGAGCGATGCCGACGCCCCGAATCCCGCGTCGCGCAGGAACGTCGGCGTGTAATAGATCATCATCTCGATGCCGCTGAGCTGGGTGAACGCGGCGACGCCGAGGCCGGCAACGAGGGCGGGGCGTACCCAGGGCTCGCGCATCGTGCGCCAGCCCGATGTTGCGCCGTGCTGTTGTCGCTCGACCACATCCCGGATATCGGCAATCTCGTGCCGGACGGCTGCTTGAGATTCCCGAACCTTCGACAACTCGCCATGCGCGTCGGCGATGCGATCCTGCTCGACGAGCCAGCGCGGGCTGCGCGGCAGTCTGGTCATGCCATACATCAGGATCACCGACGGGACGACGGCGATGCCGATCATCGCCCGCCAAGGAAACAGGTCGTTGCCTGCGACGCCGATCAATGCCGCGAGCAGGATGCCGATGCCGATCGATACGTTGAAGTAGGTCACCAGGCGACCTCGCTTGTCCGGCTCCGCGAGCTCCGCGATGTAGGTCGGCACGATCTGCGTCGAGCCGCCGACCGCGAATCCGAGCACGAGCCGCGATGCGGCAAGGGACCACACGTCGGGCGATAGTGCGGCAGCCAGCACGCCGGCCGCATAGATCGCCGAGACGATCGTGATGGTCTTGCGGCGTCCGAGTGCGGCCGACATGCGGGTGCCAGCCAGTGCACCGATCACTGCGCCGAGCAGGATCGCCGCGGCGACGAGCTCTTGAGCGCGGTAGTCGAGCTCGAACTCACGCGCGATGAGGGGCAGGGCGCCCGAAATGATGCCGGTGTCGTATCCGTAGAGCCCGCCGGCGATCGCCGCGATCGATGCGACGGTACGCATGTAGGCGGACGGGGTGGGCCGGGGGCGGGCCGCGGGTGTGCCGGGAAAGGCAGAATCAGAAGCCATGACGGTTTTCCTTGTAATGCGTGCGTCGCGCGGGTTGAACGAACGCGTAACGTGACGACATGCGCCCGCTCCGGTAAAAGGCGCCGCCGCACGAGTGGCAACGCTTCACTGAAGTCGCGGAGCAGGACGGCGCAGACGGAAGCTCAGGTGAGCGCGTGGACGTGGCCGGGCGGCATGCCGCCGTGTCGGGCAAATGGAACGCGCCGATAGGGTGGACTTCCGGTTTGTACCCGGGGGGATTGCCTGGTCATGTCGGTCACCGAGTGTGGAAACCGTTCGCGGCCCATCCAAACCGGTTTGGATCGAGGGCGTGACGATTCCTCTGGTTGAGCACGATCTGGAGCCGCACTTTGGAGCAAGGCGCCAGTGTCTCCTCTGGCGCTTCACGGCCTGCGTGGCAGGCGAACGATTCCGCCGTTGCCGGCTGGAGTCGTGAGGGTATTTCGGCGGACTCAACAATGAGGTGCCGAAAAAGGGGATGCCAGCCGAGGGAGGCTGGCGGGCTAGGGTCTCGTGGCGAAATCTACAAGGAGCTTGTCGCCCGAGTCATGAACAATTATCCAGAAACGGAGCAAAAGATCAAGTCTACGAAATCATGTTGGCTACATGCCCGCAATCTGGCGGCAAGCTGCGGGTGAGAGTCGGGGCGGCACATTTCTCGTTGCTCGGCTCGCGGCCGTCGATACCGCCACCTTCGCGGATCTGATCGCACCGATCCGCGCGCGGCGCCTCCGAGGTCATTCCAGACGCCGCTGATCCATGCGTTGAGCATGGGAGGGCGCTGCGGGTGCACGGAGATTTATCCGGTGCTCACGACTTGCTGCGCGGCATCCGCCGCACCTGCAGCCAAACGGCCGATATCAGGAAATAGAGGGCGCCGATCGCCGCGTAGCCTGCGATCTTCACGATCGCGGGCGGCATGGATGCGTGGCTTTGGACAATGAAGAACAAACCGGCCAGCGCTGATTGCGCACCGCTCAGGACCATCACCCACTGCGCGCCGACTTGCTTCCAACGACGCACGGCGGTGCCGAGCTGAAGCGCACCGGAGAGAATGGCCCAGATGCCGAACACCGTGAGTACCGCGTGCATGCCAGCATTCAACGCCGCTAATACCGCCAGGGTCGCGACGGCGCTGATCGCGACGTTGACCGCCTGCGTACGATTTGCTGCCGTCCCGCCGCTGCGAGCCAGGTCGACGAAATTGGCGAGCGCGTCCCAGGCGGGATAAACGACCAACAGGATCGCTGCGCAGGCCGCGCTCTGCCGCCCGACGGAAAATGCCAGCGCGACCCAGATCAGCGAGAATATCGCCCTGGAAAAGTAGTACCGTTTCAGCCATCGACCGTCGGCTGGAGCATGGAATTCGGGGCGGCTGTTAACCATTTGCACTCCTTTGTATATCGAATCATCGCTCCGGTCGGCGGGCAGGGGCGCAGCTGACCGGATCTGCAATGCGCCGAGTATCTCAATCGTCGGGGGCTGCCGCTATCGGTCGGATGTCCGATGGTGAAGGTCCGGCGGTTGCCCAGGCCGATGCAGGGTATCTCGCGTATCGACAATGACGGTTGTGCCGTTCAGGTCGGCCCGTCGTTCTCCCGTGCCGGGCGATCTGGCGCAGGCGCGCCGGCGTCCGCCCATCGGTCGCCCAGCGCCGCGATCGCGAAGTAGACGGCACCCATCGCTTCGCAGGAAAGCAGCGCGCCGGCCAGTGCCGTTCGCGCGCCGGCCGAAATCGTTCGCCATGACGTATCGGCATCTCGCCGGCGCGCCACGGCGATGCCGATCCGCAGCACCCCCGACAGCACGGCAAATACGCCGAGCGCCCGGGGCAGGCCGCTCGCCAATGCAACGATGAAGCGCTGACGTTCCGACATGGCGGCCGCCCTCACGGTTCGGTCACTCGCGTGACGGTTGCCTATCCTGGCATCCGGCCGTTCGCGGGGGCCATCGGACAAATAACCGATGGAGCCGGCCAGAACTGACGCATGGCGGCGCGCAACCGCCGTTACTGCGCGTACGAGACGACATCCGTGATGTGCCGATCGGGCGCGATATCGGTGAACGCGTCGATGTCGGCCATGACGTCCGCCGCCTCCGCCGACGCGAACGCGGCGTCCAGCGCGGCCCGATCCGCGAAGCGGCACATCGCCACGACGATCAGTTCGCTGTCCTCTCTCGAGGGGAAGAAGGCATCGACATATTCGAGCCCGTACCGTTTCCAGGATTTTTCCACCAGCGGAATGTGTTGCTCGACGTAGTAGCGAACAGCGAACCGGGTGCCCGCGGCTCGGCGATAGGAAACGACGAAATACATGAGGCCTCTCCAGGTCGGACTGATGCAACGATGAATGTCGAGACGGGCGACTACGGCCGATTGCGTTCAGGGCCGAAGCCCGGCCGGACGGCCGCCCGCACCGAGGTCGGCGCGGCGGGCGCGCGGGCGAGCGAGATGCCCAGCGCGGCGCCGGCGGCGAGGAACAACGAAATCGAGAGAAGCGCGACGATGAACGCGTGCGCAATGGCCGCCGGATCCTGGCGCGTGCCGAGGACCGTATAGAAAATTCCGCCGATGATCGCGACGCTGAGCGACGTGCTGACCTGCAGCGTCGAACTGGCAATGCCGGCGATCATGCCGGAAAGCGCCGGTGCGACGCGCCCGGTCACCATGCGCATCAGCGTGGGCAGCGCGAGCCCCTGTCCGAAACCGATGACGAACAGCGCGGCGGCGAGCGGGACCGACGCGAGCGGCATCCCGATCGGCGTGGCGTCGATCAACCACGCGAGGCCGACGAGCCCGACGACCTCCAGCCCCATGCCGAACGGATTGACGTAAGCGCCGATGACACGTGTGCAGAAAGGCGTCGACAATGGCCCGAGCAGGAACCCCACGCCGAACGGCAAGAACACGAGGCCCGCGCTCAGCGCGTCGACGTGCAACGCGTTTTGCAGATACACCGAAAACAGCAGGAAAAACCCACCGATCGCATACAGCAGCAGCGCGATCAGCAATGCCCGTCCCAGCCCTGGCGCGCGCAGCGCGGCCGGATCGAGCAGCGGTGCGCCGCCGCGGCTGCCCAGCCGGCGCTCGTAGCGCCAGAAGCACGCGGCGAGGGCCGGCACCGCGAGCAGCGACACCCATGCCCAGACGGGCCAGCCCGCTTCGCGTCCCTCGATCAGCGGCACGATCAGCGCGCCCAGCGTCAGCATCGACAGCGCGGTGCCGCCGAGGTCGAGCTTGCGCGCATGCTGCGCGCGCGTTTCCTTCAACAGCGGAATCCCGAACAGCACGACCAGAATCGCCAGCGGCAGATTGACGAGGAAGATCGTGCGCCAACCCAGGTTCAGCAGGTTCAGCGAGATCAGGATCCCGCCCAGCGCCTGCCCGACCACGGCGGCGAGGCCGAACACCGCGCCATACAGGCTGAGCGCGAGCGGCTTCTCCGCTTCCGGGAAGATCGCCTGGATCGAGGCGAGTGCCTGCGGCGCCATGATCGCGGCCGTCACGCCCTGCAATGCGCGACCGACGATGAGCGTCCACGGCGAGCTGGCGAGGCCGCACAGCATCGAGGCCGTCGCAAATCCGATCAACCCGAGAAAGAACATGCGACCGCGGCCGAACAGGTCGCCCAACCGCCCGCCGGTGATCAGCGTCACCGCATACAGTCCGGCATACGACGAAATGACGAGTTGCTCGGCCGACGACGAGGCGCCCAGCTCCGCGCGGATCGACGGCAGCGCGACATTGATGATGAAGAAGTCCAGCGGCGGCAGGAACGCGCCGACGAGCAGGACCGAAAACATCGCCCAGCGACGCGGGTCGGGCGAGACGGGATCATTTTGTGACATCAACGGCTCTCCATACGGAACCGATTGGTTCCAAATTGGGTAAAAAAAATTCAGTCGAGGAGGCGCATCGTGCGGTCGACCAGCGCGAGCATGTCGCGCTCGGGTACGCCGGTTTTCCCCAGCACGCGCATGCCTTCGACCTGGCAGACGAGCAGACGCGCCAACACCTGTTCGTCCTGCTCGGCGATCTCGCCGCTCGCCTGGCCGCGGACGATCGCGCCCGCATAGAGCTGCTGCAGGCGCCGGAACATGCGCCCCGTGCGCTCCGCGACATCCGCGTCGCGCGCGGCCAGTTCGGTGGTCATCGCGACCGCGAGGCACCCCCGCCGGCCCGCCTCGCCGGCGGACAGGTGCGCATAGCGCAGCAGCGAGTCGCGAATCGCATCCTTCACGGGGCCGGGTTGCGACAGGATGTCCGCGGTCGCCTTGAGCCCGTCGGCCATGTACAGGTCGAGCGCCGCCAGCAGCAGCGCCTTCTTGTCGCCGAATGCCTTGTAAAGACTGCCGCGCGACAAGCCGGTGCCGGCCATCAGGTCGGGCAGGGACGCGCCTTCATAGCCGTGGTCCCAGAAAACCTCCATCGCGTCGCGCGCGGCATCGCCAAGTTCGAATTCGCGGGGGCGGCCCACGCCAGCCGGATTTGCCATCGGTCAGTATCGCAAATGATGCGGTGCTTGAAAGTGGCCTTCATTATATGGACCGACCGGTTCCGATGTCAATGTGCATGTAACGGCAGGGCGCCTGTTCACGCGGACGCTGCGCACCGTCGCGGGGGGCGAAGCGCAGCGTACATCGCATCGTAGGCCTCGCGTATGATCTGCGGTGATCTCCACGATTTTCCGTGTCCATGCCCACGTTCGACGTCGATGCAAACCAGAACACGCTGCGGGTGTTCGATTCGGTAAGAGCGCTCGCGTTCGTCGGCGACCTCAGCATGGGACAGCCGACCGACCATTCATTGCGCACCGGATGGCTGGCGGCGCGACTCGCGCGCGCGGCCGGGCTCGATTCGCAGACTTGCGATACGGTGCGCGAGGTGGCGCTGCTGCGCTGGTCGGGCTGCACCGCGAACGCGGCGGGCTTCGCCGACGTGTTCGGCGACGACATCGCGATCAGGCTGGCGATGCTCGAGGGACGATCCGACTGGGCGGCGCCGCTGGAGGCGCTGGGTGGCGCAGCGTCCGTCATGTTGCCGCTCGCGCAGACTCACTGCGAGGTATCGGGAGAGATTGCGAGCATGTCGGGCCTGTCCGGCATGACGGCAACGTCGCTCCGTCACATCTTCGAAACGTGGGATGGCGCGGGGTTTCCCGCGAACATGGCTCGCGACGCGGTGCCGATGCCCGTGTTTGTGGTCGCGCTGGCGGGCGACCTGGAGGTTTTCGGTCGTACCCATGGCATCGAGCGGGCGCTCGAGCTCATCGAGCAGCGTTCCGACAGTCGATATCCGGCCCATCTCGTCGGAACGGCCGTCAGGAACGCAAGCGGCTGGCTGGAGGAGGTCGGGCGTGCGACGCTCGACGATTTCGACGCCGCGCTGATCACGCCCGACATGCAACGGATGACCTCGGCCGAACTGATCGCCGATGTGATCGATCTCAAGTTGCCCTGGATGACGGGCTTTTCGCGTGCGGTCGCGGCGACCGCGGCGGCAAGCTGCGAGCGGCTTGCACTCGATCGAACGGCGCAGGCGCGCGTCTACGAGGCTGCGTTGATTCACGGTATAGGCCGTGCCGCCGTCCCCAACGCGGTGTGGAATCAGCGCGAGACGCTGCCGGCCAGCGCGTGGGAAAAGATTCGGCTGGTGCCGTACTGGACGGCGCGCGCCGGCAGGCAAACCGGGGCCCTCGCCGAGGCCGCCGAGCTCGCTTCCCACGCTTACGAGCGGCAGGACGGATCGGGATACTTCCGCGGGGCAGCCGGCCGTGCGTTGACGCTCGAGGCGCGTGTGCTGGCCGCCTCGGTAGCGTGGGTGGCGCTGCGTTCGCCACGGCCCTGGCGCGACGCGCTGTCGGCCGAAGCCGCCAGGCAGGTGTTGCGCGAAGAGGTCGAGCGCGGCCGGTTGAGCAACGAAGCGGTCGATGCGATCGTGGAGCCGGCGCCCACGGGCGGACGGTTCGCGAAACGCGCCACGCAGGGGGCGCGGCTGTCGGCGCGGGAGATGGACGTGCTGCGCGTGATCTCGCGCGGCGCGAGCAACAAGGAAGCCGCGCGCGCGCTCGCGATGAGCCCGAGCACCGTGCGCACCCACGTCGAAAGCATGTTTCGCAAGCTCGATTGCTCGACGCGCGCGGCAGCCACACTCAAGGCGTCGGCGATGGGGCTGCTGTAGCGATAGAGCCTTGCCCGGTCGCAACGTATCGTGATTCGGCGATGTCGCCGTCGCGCGAGCGGGCCGCCAGCGCCGGGCGGTCACTCCAGCCGTATCGGTCGCTCGACCGATACGCGTGGCATGGGTTGTCGCGTAATCTGGGGCGCTTCGATGGCTTCCCCTTCGGTACGAATGCCGCGACGCGCGCGCTGCCCCGGCACCGTCAACCCCCACCATTCATGAATCTACTGTTGCGTTTGTGCGTTACGTTCCTGCTGAGCCGGCGACGTCGGCGACTGCATGTCCTCGACACCTGCGTCACGCCGTTCCGCGTGTGGCCCAATGACCTCGATGTGCTGCGCCACATGACGAATGGCCGCTACTTCGCCATTCTCGATCTGGGGCGGGTCGATCTGTTGCTGCGCTCGCGGGTCTGGCAACGTGTCAATGCGCAAAAGTGGTATCCCGTCGTGACGCTCGAGACGATACGATTTCATCGATCGCTGCATCTGTGGGAGCGTTACGACGTCACGACGCGTGTGATCGGTTGGGACGAAAAACATGTGTTTCTCGAGCAGGGGTTCAGGCGTGGCGGGACCGAGGTCGCGCTCGGCGTCGTGCGAACGCGGTTCCTGAAGCGCGGCGGCGGCACCGTGCCGACCGACGAACTACTGGCGCGGATCGGCGTGACCCAGCCATCGCCCGATCTGCCCGAATGGGTCGTGCAATGGAGCCGGGCCGAGGGCGGGATGGCGGTGCGTGCGGAATCGGTCCTGCAGACCTGACGCACCGCGATGCGTAGCCGGGCGCGGACATGCTGTCAGCGGTCGCCATGGCCTTCGTCGGCGCCGGCAGTATGGCGGTCGGCGTGGCCGACGACATGATCGTCCTGGGGGCAGGGCAGTTCGGTTGCGGCGCGGTGCATGCGCTCGGCAGTTGGGACACGAGGGTGACCGCCACGCCCCCAAAGACGCGGGCAAGCTGACCATCCGGGTCCTGCTCACGAACCCGGGAGCGTCAACAAAGGCGTCCAGGTGCCGGCGCCGCCTGGCTGAGCCCGTCGAGCGGGTCACCGGCCGCGTCTTCGTGAAGACGGCATGGAGTCTCGACACACTGAACGCCGACCTGGCCGCCGCCCCCGACGACGTGATGGCGCGCTATCGGGTCGCTTTCGGGCACGGGGACGGCATGTGGCGGGATAAATCCGCGCACCTTCAATGCGTGCGAGGGGCTGAGCGTGCTCGACGTCGAAGCGTACCTGCGGCTGGCCAGCCCGCGCTGACGCGTCCCTCGGCGGCCTGCCGCCGTTGTTCCGGCCGGCCGCCTGTACATCGGCTCGGCAGGAGTCCGACCGGGGTCGGTCGTTCGACCGATACCGGCGCGTCGCGGCAATTGCGATCCTTCTCGTCACGCCCATGTCACCACGGCATGGCCCGCGCACCATCCGCAAGGTTACGAGGAAGTTCGCTTTGAAGCGCTCGACGATTCATCCGCTGTGGGTTCGTCTTTTCCACTGGCTCAATGCCGCCGCAGTCATCGCCCTGTGCCTGAGCGGCTGGCAGGTCTACAACGCATCGCCGATTTTCAGGACGGTTACGTTTCCGCCTTCCATCACGCTTGGCGGCTGGCTGGGCGGTGCGCTCCTGTGGCACTTCGCGGCGATGTGGATCCTGGCCGGCAACCTGTTCGCCTATCTCGTGCTCGGCATTGCAACCGGGCGGTTGCGCAGGAAGCTGCTGCCGCTCGGCATGCGGGCGGTCTTTTCCGACCTCGCCGCCGCGCTGCGCGGAAAGCTGGGTCATGACGATCCGGCACGGTACAACGCCGTGCAGAAGTTCGCGTATCTCGGCGTGCTCCTCGATATCGGGCTGCTCGTGCTGTCGGGGCTCGCTATCTGGAAACCGGTGCAGTTCCCGGTCCTGCGGACATTGATGGGTGGATTCGACAACGCGCGCGTCGTTCATTTCGTCGCCATGAGCGTGCTCGTCGGTTTTTTTGCCGTTCACATCGTGATGGTCGCGCTCGTTCCGCGCTCGCTGCTGACGATGATTCGAGGGCGCTGATCATGCATGAGCCAAAACGTTCCCCCCACGCCGATCGCGTCTCGCAGCTCGATGCGGATGCGATCGTCAAGGATGCGCGCAACGCACTCCAGTCGACGCAACGCCGCCTGTTCGGCAAGCGAATCCTCACGCTTGGCGGACTGATGCTGCTTTCCGGCTGCGAGCTGACCGACGACCAGTCAGTGAACACGATGCTGCGCCGCGTGTCGTCGTTCAACGACGACGTGCAGGCGTTGCTGTTCGATCCGCGCAAGCTTGCGCCGACGTATCCGGAGTCGATGATCGCGCGGCCTTTCCCGTTCAATGCGTATTACGACATCGATCAGGTGCCGGACGTGGATGCGGCGAGATATCGGCTCCAGGTCGGCGGACTGGTCAAAGGCAAGCGTGCGTGGACGCTCGACGAACTCCGTGCGCTGCCGCAGGAAAGCCAGGTCACGCGGCATATCTGCATCGAAGGGTGGAGCGCGATCGGGAAGTGGGGCGGCGTGCGATTTTCGGACTTCCTGTTGCGCGCCGGCGCCGACACCACCGCGAAGTACGTCGCGCTGCATTGCGCCGACAACTACTGGACGAGCATCGACATGCCGACTGCGCTCCATCCGCAAACGCTGCTGACGCTCACCTATGACGGCAGCGTCTTGCCGGCGAAGTACGGCTTCCCGATGAAGCTGCGCATGCCGACCAAGCTCGGATACAAGAATCCCAAACATATCGTCGCCATCACGGTGACCAACGCATTCCCGGGCGGTTATTGGGAAAACCAGGGATACAACTGGTTTGGCGGTTCCTGAGCCCTTGGCCCTGGATATCGCGCCGGTGACATTCTCGATCGCAACCTCTTCAAAGGAGCATTCATGTCCATTCGACTCAAACTCGTCGCTTCCGTCGTCGCGGCCACGCTGGCCGGCAGTGCGCTCGCGCAATCCGCTGCGAGCAAGCCCGAGCGCATTCGCGGCGACATCGTCTCGTTTTCCGGCAGCAGCCTGAAGGTACACCGCCGCAGCGGCGAGACCGTGCTCATCAATGTCGCACCGTCGGCCAACGTGAACGCGGTGAAGGCGATTCAGCTTTCCGATATCAAACCCGGTTCCTATGTCGGCGCGGCGGCCATGCCGGGCGAGAACGGCAAGTTGATCGCGAAGGAAGTGCTCGTGTTCCCCGAAGCCGCGCGCGGCATGGGTGAAGGCCACTATGCATGGGATCTCGCCGCGAACAGCACGATGACGAACGCCAGTGTCGATACGGTCGTTCAAGGCACGAGCGGGCGCGATCTCAAGCTGTCGTACAAGGGCGGCAGCAACACGATCACGGTGCCGCCCGACGCACCGGTCGTGACGCTCGTCCCGGCGACGCGCGCCGATTTGTCGACGGGCAAGAAGATCTTCGTCGTGGCCACGCCGGGCAAGGACGGGGCCTACGACGGACGCCAGATCGTGGTCGAGAAGGATGGCGTCGCACCTCCGATGTAAGCCGGCCGCCCGGCGGGCGACACGTCGTTCGCCGGCGTGCAACCCGATCGAACCGATGTGCGAGGACCGGGCGACGCGTCCGCGATTCCGTGTTCGGGCCGACCGTCACGTCGGCCCGGCGCCATCAATCGAAGTCGGTTGCGATGGACAGCGCACGCCACGCGTCGATGTCCTGGCGGAACGCCTTCAGCTTGCGCTCCGCAATGGCATGAGCGTTCGGCCCGATCGGCAGGTGCAAGGGCGGATCGTCCGAGTCGATTGCCTGAATCATTACCGCGGCGGCTTTGGCAGGATCGCCTGCCTGATGTCCGTCGTTGCTGTCGCGGTAGCTGCGCGCGGAGCCGGCGGTTGCCGCATAGTCGCTGATCTGCTGCCTGGCGACCGCGATCGAGCGCCCCAGGAATTCGGTTCGAAACGGACCCGGCTCGACGATGATCACGCGAATGCCCATCGGTTCGACTTCCTGCGCGAGTGCCTCCGACAGGCCTTCGACCGCAAACTTCGTCGCGTTGTAATAGCCGCGGCCACCCGAACCGGCGATACCGGCACCGGACGACAGGTTTACGATCCTGCCGCCTCCGGTGCGTCGCATCAGCGGCAATGCCGCACGCGTCGTCTCGACGAGTCCGAAGACGTTCACATCGAATAACGGCCGGTATTCCTCCGGGGTGCCTTCTTCGATCGCCCCCATGAATCCATGCCCGGCGTTATTGACCAGCACGTCCAACCTGCCGAACGTTTCGGCCGTCAAGGCAATGGCCGCTTGTATCGTCTCCGGCTTCGTCACGTCCAACGCTGCAACACGCAGCGTGTCCGGGTAATGCCGAGCGAGATCGCGTAGCGTTTCCGGCGCACGCGCCGTTGCCACCACGTGGTCGCCGCGCGCGGCCGCCATGCGTGCGAGATGCAGGCCGAAGCCGCCGGAGCAGCCGGTGATCAACCAGGTTTTGTTCATGCGTTTCTCCTTTCACTTGATGCTGTGTTTCGATTCGCTCGACGGGGCATGCCAACATGCGCGCCGGTGCGGAACCGACATGTTTCTCGTGGAAGCGCTCATGTCTGTTGCGCACGGCGTGCATGCCCGCGAGCAGGCCGCGTCAGCGCATGCCGCCCGACGCAAGGACGATCTCGCCCGTCATCCACCCCGAGTCGTCCGACGCGAGAAATGAAACGATCGGCGCGATGTCCCGCACCTGGCCGATACGGCCAAGCGGTGTCTGGTCCGCGTTCCACGTTTCGAAGTCCGAGCCGATCACCGCGGCAGCATGGGTGCCCTCCGTTTCCACCAGGCCGGGGTTCACGGCATTGACCCGGATGCCGCGCGGGCCGAGCTCCCGCGAGAGCACGCCGGTGATGGCGTCGATGGCGCCTTTCGTGCCGCTGTAGATCGCACTTTCGGCCGGCAGGACGCGCGTCACGTTGGAACCGATGTTGACGATGCTGCCGCCTTTGCCGAGATGCGGCGCCGCGGCCCCGACGACCAGCAGCGGGCCGAGAACGTTGATGTCGAATTGCTCGCGGTAGCGCGCCTCGGTGGTCTCCTCGATCCTGGCGAACTGATAGACGCCGGCGTTGTTCACCACGATATCCAACCGTCCGAAATGGTCGACGGCTACGTTGACGAGCGCCTCGACCTCCGTCTCGTTCGTCACGTCGGCGCGCACCGCCAATGCCTGCCCACCGGCGGCCTGAATGTCCGCGACGACCTTTTCGGCATTGCTCGCGCTCGATGCGTAGTTGACGACGACCTGTGCGCCGTCGGCCGCCAGCTGGCGCGCGATGCCTGCGCCGATTCCTTTCGATGCTCCCGTCACGATCGCGACCTTGCCCTTCAACTTGTCCATGACTTCACGCTCCGCAGACGTTGGCCCCCGGCGGGGCGGTTCGGTTGATGAAAGTCACCATCGTGAGGCTCACACAATTGTTTGTGAATGGTCGTTCTTGTATATTTGGCGTACATTTTTGAACGACGATCCATCGCAATGGAATGGAGTGATGTCCGGGTCTTTCTGGCGGTCAAGCGGGGCGGATCTTTCGGTGCGGCAGCCCGAAGCCTGGGCGTGAGCCATCCGACGATCGGCCGCCGGATCAAGGCACTCGAGGATGAAGCCGGGCAGGCGTTGTTTCGCAGGACCGCGGATGGGCTCGTGCTCACGGACGCCGGGGATACCGTGCTGAGCCTGGCCGAAGCCATGGAAAACGCGGCGCTGGCCATGGAACGGCGTCTGGCCGGTAATCAAGACCGCCTCGAAGGCATCTTGCGTATATCGTGCGCGGAGTGGTTCGCCGGCTACGTGCTCGCGCCGGTTCTGGCGGAACTGGTGCGCCGTCATCCGGCCGTGGTGCCGGAAGTGATCGCGAGTTACCGATTGCTGAGCCTGTCACGCCGCGAGGCCGACCTGGCCTTCCGGATCGTTCCTTTCACCGAACCGGACATCGTTCAGCGCCGCCTGATGAGCGTTCCGTACGGTCTTTACGGCACGGCCGAAACCGTACGTGCGTTGCGGCATGATCCTGCTTCGGTGGGGTTGATCGTGATGAACACGGCGCAATCTCACTTCCCCGATGTCGCCTGGCTGCTCGACAGGTTCCCTCGGTCGCGGCGTGTCTTCACCAGCACGAGCCGCGCCGTTCAGGCCAGGATGTGTGGGGCAGGCATGGGCATGGCGGTCCTGCCACGGCCGCTGGGCGACGCGACATCGGCACTGCTGCGCATCGAAACGCCGGAGCCGCCACCGTCCAGAGACATATGGGTGGGTTATCACCATGACCTTCGGCATATGGATCGCTTGCGCGCGATGCTCGATATCGCCGATACGATGCTGAGCGAATCCCGGATTCAGATGTCGTAGCGCCAGCTCAATACAGATGTCGCATGTTTCATCGGCCTTTGCGTCATTCAGCGTTGAAGCACCGAGCCTGAAGCAGCAGGGCGCTTGCGTTTATCCACGGGCCTTGGCGGACCGCTGGTTCGATTCCGCTCGAGATGTAACCTGCAGAATTGCGGCATCCATGTCTGCCGCCTGAAACGGCGTGGCTCAGTTCACCCAGACACGCCCGACGCGCTCGTGGCTGATAAACCTTCGGCGGTCGCTGCCGGCGCGGAATCCACAAGCCAGCCTCCGTCATCAGCTTCCGGACCGTCTCCTTGGCCAGCCGAATGCCGTGACATTCCCAGCGCTTCTCGCAAGCCAGTGTCGGTCCGAAATCGGCGTAGCGATCACGGATGACCGATAGCGCCCGGTCGGCGGCTCCTGGGTCCAGCCGACGGTTGCCGGGCTTCGATCGGTGTCCCGATACCAAACCCGCCGCGCCATGTTCCCGAAGTCGGGCGACCAGCCGGCGAATCTGCCGGGTCGTCAGTTCCAGCCGTTCCGCTGCACGCCACGGCTTGAGCTTGCCATCCGCCACGTCCTGAATGACCTTGAATCGGTCCAGCTCGCGCATCGTCATCGTGATCCGCTCCGTTGCAGCCATCGCAGCCTCCGGCGCCGGACACCCGGCGGCCGAACAGCTTACGCGGCACGAAAGCGGACATTTCAATCTAGCCACTACAATCCAAACTGTCGATAATTCACGTTATGTAAAATCAAATACTGGATGACGGCTACCCCGTTTTCCCGCACGTCCCGACGATCTTCGATCGTGATAAATCCTTCCGACAAAGCGCTTAAGCAATTATCGGGCGCATGCCGTGCATGGCATGCGCCCGGTGACACGCGAAACCTGAAAAAATGCCCGCCGTAGCGGGCACACGCGACACGCGTCAGACGGCCATCACCGTGACCGACTTCGTGACGAGGTACGGCTCGAGCGCTTCCGGCCCGCCTTCCGACCCATAGCCCGAATCCTTCACGCCGCCGAACGGCATTTCCGGCCACGGCGTTGCCGGCTGGTTGATCCACAGCATCCCGACTTCCAGGCGCTGCGTGAGCAGATGCACGTTCGCGAACGAACGCGTGAACGCATAGCCGGCCAGCCCGAACGGCAGACGGTTCGCTTCGGCGATCGCGTCCTCGAGCTTGTCGAAGCCGCGAATCGCCGCGACCGGGCCGAACGGCTCGTTGTTGAACACGTCCGCTTCGAGCGGCACGTCCGCGATCACGGTCGGCGCGAAGAAGTTGCCTTCCGAGCCGATCCGCTCGCCGCCGGTTTCGATGCGCGCACCGACCTTGCGTGCGTTGTCGACGACCGACGCCATCGCGGTGAGGCGGCGCGGGTTCGCGAGCGCACCGAGCGTCGTGCCTTCCTCGAGACCGTTGCCGACCTTCAGCCCTTCCGCATGCTTGACCAGCGCACGCGTGAATTCGTCACGGATGCTGTTGTGCACGAGGAAGCGCGTGGGCGAAATGCAGACCTGCCCTGCGTTGCGGAACTTCGCACCGCCGGCGGCCTTCACCGCGAGCGCGACGTCGGCGTCTTCCGCGACGATCACCGGTGCGTGGCCGCCCAGCTCCATCGTCGCGCGCTTCATGTGCAGGCCGGCCAGCGAGGCAAGCTGCTTGCCGACCGGCGTCGAACCGGTGAACGTGACCTTGCGGATCACCGGATGCGGGATCAGGTACGACGAGATTTCGGCCGGATCGCCGTACACGAGGCCGATCACGCCGGCCGGCACGCCGGCGTCGACGAACGCGCGCAACAGCGCGGCCGGCGACGCGGGGGTTTCTTCCGGCGCCTTCACGAGGAACGAACAGCCGGTCGCGAGCGCCGCGCTCAGCTTGCGCACGACCTGGTTGACCGGGAAATTCCACGGCGTGAATGCGGCGACCGGGCCGACCGGTTCCTTCACGACCGTCTGCTGCGCGCCGAGGTTGCGCGGCGGCACGATCCGGCCGTACACACGGCGGCCTTCGTCCGCGAACCATTCGATGATGTCGGCGGCCGACAGCACTTCGACGCGTGCTTCGGTGAGCGGCTTGCCCTGCTCCTGCGTCATCAGCTGCGCGATCGCGTCGGCGCGTTCGCGCACGAGTGCGGCGGCCTTGCGCATCGTCGCCGCGCGCTCGTGCGCGGGCACCTTGCGCCACGTTTCGAAACCGCGCTGCGCGGCGGCGAGCGCACGGTCGAGATCGGCGATGCCCGCGTGGGCCACCTTGCCGATCGGCTTGCCGGTCGCCGGGTTCACGACGTCGATCGTCTTGCCGCTCGCGGCGTCGACCCACTCGCCGTCGATCAGCAGTTGCGTATCCGTATAAGTCACGTTAGCCATCCAGACACCCCTACATTGCGTCGATTGAAGGCGCGCTGCCGCGAACGGCCGCGCGCCGGTTGACAGAAAGAGCCAGGCCGCCGGGGCAGGCACGCACCCGGCGGTGTCGACGACAGGCGCGGCCCGCCGTCGTCCCGCATCGCGCCGCGCTCAGTGCGCGGCCGCCGTCGCCTTGCGGAGTTTCGCGACGTCCGCCGCCTGCACGGCCGGCGCGCCGTTGTTCCAGCCGGCGCGCATGAACGTCAGCACGTCGGCGATCTGCTGGTCGTTCAACTGGTTCGAGAACGCCGGCATCGGATAGGCGGACGGCACACCGCCGATCACGAGCGTGTCGCTGCCGTTCAGCGTCACGTTGATCAGCGACGATGCATCGGCCTCGAGCACGTTCGGATTGCCGGCGAGCGGCGCGAGCAGCGGCGCGTAGCCGCGCCCGTCCGCACCGTGGCAATGCAGGCAGTAAGCGTTATACACCTTCGCGCCCGGATCGGCTGCCGGCCGGCCCAGCGCCGCCTGCGTCGCCTTCGGATCGTAGCTGTATGGCGGCGCACCGGTGCCGCCTGCGGCCGGCAGCGATTTCAGGTAGCGCGACATCGCGGCCAGGTCGTCGTCCGTCAACGCCTGCGTGCTGTGGTTGATCACGCTCACCATCGAGCCGAACGCGGTCGCGTGACGGTTCGCGCCGGTCTTCAGGAACTGCGCGACCTCGGCCTCGTTCCAGCGGCCGAGCCCCGTATTGTGCTCGCCGGTCAGGTTCGACGCGAACCAGTTGTCGATCGACGCACCCGACAGGAACGCCGTGCCGCGTTCGTCGAGTGCCTTCTCCTGGAAGCCGACACCGCGCGGCGTGTGGCACGACCCGCAGTGCCCGAGCCCCTGCACGAGATAGGCGCCGCGGTTCCACATCGCGTCCTTGTCCGGCTTGTCGGCATAAGGCGTCGAGTCGAGGAACACCATGTTCCACAGCGCGAGCGGCCAGCGCATGTTGAGCGGCCAGGGAATGTCGGACGGCCGGTTCGCCTGCTTGACCGGCTCGACGCCGTGCATGAAGTACGCATACAGCGCCTTCACGTCGTCGTCCTTCAGCTTCGCGTACGACGGATACGGCATCGCCGGATACAGGTTGTGGCCGTCCTTCGCGACGCCCTTGCGCAGCGCGCCCGCGAACTCGGCTTCCGTATAGCCGCCGATGCCCGTCTCCGGATCGGGCGTGATGTTGGTCGTGTAGATCGCGCCCATCGGCGTGACCATCTTCAGGCCGCCCGCGAAGGGCGTACCGCGCGGCGCGGTGTGGCACGCAACGCAGTCGCCGGCTTTCGCGAGATAGGCGCCGCGCGCGACGAGCGCGCTGTCGGTCGGTGCCGTTTCCGCGGCATGCGCGGTCGTGCCGGCCAGCAGCGCGGACAATGCAAGCAGCGATACACTGAGCGTGTTCAGGGTGAGGTTTCGCATGGTCGTCGCCTCCCTCAAGCCGTCTTCAGCTGGTTGCCGACCGGCAGCTTGCGCAGCCGCGTGCCGGTCGCCGCGAAGATCGCGTTGGACAGCGCCGCCGCCGTCGCCGCCGTGCCCGGCTCGCCGATCCCGCCCGGCGCTTCGCCGCTCTTCACCAGATGGACCTCGATCGGCGGCGTTTCGTTGATCCGCATCATCCGGTAGTCGGTAAAGTTGCTCTGCATCACGCGGCCGTCCTCGATCGTGATCTCGCCGTACAGCGCGCCCGTGATCCCGAAGATGATGCCGCCCTGCACCTGCGCCTCGATCGTGTTCGGATTGACGACCATCCCGCAATCGACCGCGCACACGGCGCGCTTGACCTGCACCTCGCCGCCGTCCACCGCGACGTCGATGACGATCGAGAAGAAGCTGCCGAACGCGTGCATCACCGACACGCCCCGCCCCTGCCCCTTCGGCAACGACGCGCCCCAGCCGGCCGCCTTCGTCGCGACGTCGAGCACGTTGCGTGCGCGCGGCGTCTTGTCGAGCAGCGCGCGGCGATATTGCACGGGGTCGGTCTTGGTCTGCGCGGCGAGTTCGTCGATGAAGCTCTCGACGACGAACGTGCCTCGAGTCGGCCCGACGCCGCGCCAGAACGCGGTCGGTACGTGGCGCGGCTCCTGGCGCACGTAGTCGACGAGCTGGTTCGGCAGGTCGTACGGCAGTTCGGCCGCGACCTCGACCGCGTCGGGATCGACGCCGTTCTGGAATGCGGGCGGCGCGAAGCGTGCCATGATCGACGAACCGACGATCCGGTGCTGCCATGCGACGGGCTTGCCGTTCGCGTCGAGGCCGGCCGAAATCTTGTCGTAGTAGCACGGCCGGTACATGTCGTGCTGAACGTCTTCCTCGCGCGTCCAGATCACCTTCACCGGCGCGTTGACCTGCTTGCCGACCTTCACGGCCTGGCCGATCATGTCGGTCTCGAGCCGACGCCCGAAGCCGCCGCCGAGCAGATGGTTGTGCACGACGATCTTGTCGGGCGACAGGCCCGTGAGTTGCTGCGCGGTGTCAACCGCGCGCGTCGGCACCTGCGTGCCGACCCAGATCTCGCAGCCGTCGCCGCGCACGTGCACCGTGCAGTTCACCGGCTCCATCGTCGCGTGCGCGAGCAACGGCTGTTCGTAGACGGCGTCGACACGCGTCTTCGCGTTCGCGAATGCCTTGCCGACGTCCCCTTCCTTGCGTGCGACCGCGCCCTTGCCGTTCGCCGCCGCCTGCGCGAGATCCGCGAACAGATCCTTGGTCGACACCTTCGCGCCCGCGCCCTCGTTCCACTTCACGACGAGTGCCGATGCGCCGCGCTTCGCGGCCCACGTATGATCGCCGACCACCGCGACCGCGTTGTCGACGCGCACGACCTGGCGCACGCCGGGAATCTTTTTCGCGACCGTATCGTCGACGCTCGCGACCGTGCCGCCGAATACCGGGCTGTTCACGATCACCGCGTACAGCATGCCGGGCAGGCGCACGTCGAGCCCGAACTGCGCGGTGCCGTCGACCTTCTCCGGCGAGTCGAGGCGCTTCGCGGGCGTGCCGATCAGCTTGAAATCCTCGGGCTTCTTCAGGACGACGTCCTTCGGCACCGGCAGTTTCGCCGCGGCGTCGGCCAACTGGCCGTACGATGCGCGCCGGCCGCTGGGCGGATGCTGCACTTCGCCGTTCGCCGCGCGGCAGGTGGCCGGATCGACGTTCCATTGTTTCGCGGCCGCCGAAACCAGCAGCGTGCGCGCGGTGGCGCCCGCGCGACGCATCGGTTCCCACGCGTAGCGCACCGACGTCGAGCCGCCGGTGAGCTGGCCGCCGAGCAGCGGATCCATGAACAGTTTCTCGTTCGGCGGCGCGTGGTCGAGCGTCACGTTCGACAGCGGCACTTCGAGCTCCTCGGCGATCAGCATCGGCAGCGCCGTATAGACACCCTGCCCCATCTCGACTTTCGGCATCACCAGCGTGACCTTGCCGGCACGGTCGATCTGCACGAACGCGTTCGGCGCGAACACGCCGGGCTGCGCCGGTTCGGCCGCGTCACCGCCGATCACCGAGCGCCGCGCATCGTCGCCCGCCGCCGGCAGGCTGAAGCCGAGCAGCAATCCGCCGCCGGCCGCCGCGCCAAGCGACATGCCGAGTTTGAGGAACGAACGGCGCGACACGCCCGCGCCGGCCCGACCTGCTTCGATCAATCCTCGCGACATGTCAGGCCTCCTTCGCGGCTTGCTTCACGGCCGCGCGAATCCGGTTGTACGTGCCGCAGCGGCAGATATTGCCGGCCATCGCCGCGTCGATGTCGGCGTCGCTCGGGTTGGGGTTCGACGCGATCAGCGCGGTGGCCGCCATCACCTGCCCCGACTGGCAGTAGCCGCACTGGACGACGTCGAGCTCGCGCCATGCCTGCTGGACCTTGTGGCCGGCCGGCGTCGCGCCGACGGCTTCGATCGTCGTGATCTTGCGGCCCGCGACGGCCGCGACCGGCAGGACGCACGAACGCGCGGCGACGCCGTCGAGATGCACGGTGCACGCGCCGCATTGCGCGATTCCGCAGCCGAACTTGGTGCCGGTCAGGCCGACGACGTCGCGCAGTACCCAGAGCAAGGGCATGTCGTCGGGGGCGTCGACCGTGCGGGTTTCGCCGTTGATGTTGAGGGTGACCATTCAGCCTCCGGGCCGGTGTATTGGGGAAGCGGCGCGAACGACGTTGCGCCGTGTTTTCTTCATGTCCGCTGCGTGGTGCGCAACGGATGCCGCGCGGCCCTGATGGGGGCGAGCCGCGTGGGGGTACTGCATCGTTACTCGGCCACGTCGATGCCCGACAGCACCTTGATGACCGGCGGCGCCGTGAACCAGTCGGCCGACTTCACACGGAATTCGCCGAAATACGGGCTCGCGAGGTGCGCGTCGAACGCGGCCTGGTCGTCGTAGATCTCGTACAGGTGCAGGTTCGGCGAGCCGTCCTGTTCGCGGAACAGGTCGTAGCGCCGGTTGCCCGGTTCGGTACGCGTCTTCGCGACCATGCTGCGCAGTTCGGCCTCGGCGGCCTGCGCATGTTCGGGTTTCACGAACAGCGAAGCGATTACGTGAAGCGCCATGTCGTCACTCCTTTGGAAACGGAATCGAGCATGCCACAAGCTGGCGGCGCGCGACGCCAGCGTGCAACGCATGCGGGTGGTCGTACCGCGAGATCAAGCCAGTTCGTCCGGGCCGACGCGCACGACGACCTTGCCGAAATTCTTGCCGGCAAGCAAGCCGATCAGGGCTTCCGGTGCGTCGGCAAGCTCGGGAACGACGTCCTCGCGCGTCTTCACCTTGCCCTGCGCGACCCACTCGCTCATGTCCTTCAGGAATGGCGCATAGCCGGTCGCATAGTGATCGAGGATGATGAAACCCTGCATCCGGATGCGCTTGCGCAGGATCGTGCCCATCAGCGCCGGCACGCGATCGCGGCCGGTCGACACGGCCTTGTCGTCGTATGCCGTGTCGTTGTAATGCGCAATGATCCCGCAGACGGGCACGCGCGCATGGTCGTTCAGCAGCGGCCAGACCGCGTCGAACACCGCGCCGCCCACGTTCTCGAAATAGACGTCGATGCCGTTCGGGCACGCGTCCTTCAGCTTCGCGGCGAACGCCGGATCGCGATGGTCGACGCATGCGTCGAAGCCGAGCGTGCCGGTCACGTACGCGCACTTGTCGGCGCCGCCCGCGACGCCGACCACGCGGCAGCCCTTCAGCTTCGCGATCTGGCCGACCACTGCGCCGACCGCGCCGCTCGCTGCCGCGACGACCACCGTCTCGCCGGCTTTCGGCTCGCCGATCTTCAGCAACCCCGTGTACGCGGTGAAGCCCGGCATGCCGAGCACGCCGAGGGCAAACGACGGATGCGCGAAATCGCGGCCGAGCGGGATCAGGTCGCGTCCGTCCGACAGCGCATAGTCCTGCCAGCCGGCTCCGGCGACGACGAGATCGCCTTCGCGGAAGGCAGGCAGGTTCGACGTTACGACTTGGCTGACCGTGCCGCCGACCATCGGCTGGCCGAGCTCGGCAGGCGGCGCGTAGGACGGCGTGTCGTTCATCCGGCCGCGCATGTACGGATCGAGCGACAACCAGATCGTGCGCAGCAGCACCTGGCCGGCGCCCGGCGTCGGCACGTCGCCGGTTTCGGCGCGGAAGTTGTCCGGTGTCGGGGCGCCGACCGGGCGCGAATTCAGGATGATCTGGCGGTTTGTGGTCTTGCTTTGCGGCATGTGGGCCTCCGTCGACAGGAATGAAGGTGCTTCGTGAGCACGATCGGATCAGGGGTGGATCAGCAGAAGATGCGCGCCGGCGTTCACGCCGGCGTGGGCGCACACGGGCGGTTGGGACAATCGGGACAGCGTAACGCGGCGTGAAGCATTCGTCATGCGGATTTGAGTAGACCAGTCGTCTAGAATCAGGGCAAAAACAAGGCGCGCGGAAGCGCGCCCGGCTTACGACGGCGCACCGCCCTGCGCGGCCGGCGGCAGGTTCAGCATGCGCCGCGTTTCGACCATCGCTCTTTCGAGCGGCTGGCGGTTGCGGTGAATCTTTTCCAGCAGCGTCGCGCCCAGCCACAGCTCGTACAGGATCGCGGCCGTGTACGCCGGATCGTCGACCGCGCGCAGCGAGCCGTCGGCCAGCCCGGCCTCGATGCCGCCCGCGAGCCGTTCGATGATCTGGCTCGTGCCGCGTCGCAGCACCGCACGCATCGCCTCCGACAGGTCCGACACTTCCGCGCCGAGTTTCACCGCAAGGCACTTGCCTTCCGGATCGTCCGCGCACTGCGTGTGCAGCCAGTTGCCCCAGTACGTCATCAGGCGCTCGGCGCCGGTGCCGGCCTGCTGCTTGAGCAGGTTGTCGAGATGCGCGAGATAGCCTTCGAAATACGATTCGAGCAGCGCTTCGCCGAATGCCTCTTTCGAGCCGAAGTAATGGTAGAACGAGCCCTTCGGGATGCCCGCCGCAGCGAGAATCTCGTTCAGACCGACCGCCGAAAACCCCTTGTGGAGCATGATCGGCTTCGCGATATTCAGGATGTGCTGGCGAACTTCCGCGCCTGAAGATGCATTCATGATGGCGTATGGTAGCAACGATTAGACCGGTCGTCTAGCGACGTCGAACCGGCATGTTGAGCGGCACTTTACCCGATCCCCGGCGCGCGCCCAATGCCCGGCGGCGTTCCCCCCCGCCACGGCGTGCGCGGCGTCACACGGGCGACTCGGTTTCGTCGCAGGCGTTTCATCGATCTCCCGCTTAAATACGCGCGGCGCAAGTGCCGGCGGTGGCCCAACAGCAGCCGGCATTGCACACGTGTGCAATGCGCCGGACCGTCGTTGCCTCCTCTCGAACCCGTGACCAGGAACGCCCCATGACCGCCTCGAAACCCGCTCGCCCGCCCGCGCCGACCCGCCGGCGCTTCATCCAGCGCGGCGCCGCGCTGACCCTGTCGCCGCTCGTCGGCACGCTGGCCGCTTGCGGCGGCGACGGCAACACGACATCCGCGCCGTCGTTGGCCGCGACCGGCGGCGCGAATCCGGCCGCGCGCAGCTACGGCATCGCCGACCGCTCGATCACGATCAACGTCACCAATGCGATCCCGTCGACGTCGCTCGCGTTCGGCAATGCGGCGAGCCAGAGCGGCTCGACGCCGCAGGCATCGCAAGCGTTGGTCGCAACCGGGCAATCGACGGCCGTCCGCGCATCGAACAGCTGGGGCGATTGCACGGGGTCGTTCAGCCTCGCCGGCGGCGACGCGTCGTTCGCGATTGCCTACACGCATCCGTTCGGCTCGCAGCCGACCACCGTCGGCGTCACGCCGTCGGCCGGCTACGTGTCGGGCGCCGACGCCGCGACGTTTCCCGGCCACGACTCGGTCGCGAATCTCACCTTGTATCGGGGCGTCGCGACCGCGAACGGCGCATGGGTCGTCCCGCTCGCGCAACTCGCGACGCCGCCGTCCAACAACTGCCAGGATTTCGCGAACAGCATGTTCGGCAGCGGCGTGCGCACAGCCGCGGCCATCCAGTCTGCGTACCAGGGCACCGGGCCGCTCGGCTATGTGCCGCCTGCCGACTTCACCGGCGGCCAGCTCGCAGGCTTCGTCGCGCAATGGGTGCAGCGCTGGCAGAAAGGCGTGTCGTACACCGTGCTGCCCGGCGCCGATGCGCAGCTCGTCGATGCGCTGAAGCAGTACGTGTCGAGCGCGTCGAACGCCGGCCCGCTGACGATGTGGGTGCCGCAGATCGCGTGGCAGGCCGGCACGGATCCGGCGGTTTTCTCGCTGACGGGCTATCGCGCGTTTCCGTTCGTCGACGCGCAGGGCAACTGGGTCGCGGCGACGTTGTCCGCGTTCCTGACACTGCTGGCGGCCGGTTCGCACCTCGTCGCGATCAGCGCGACGAGCGATCTGCCGGCGGGCGTCACGATGCAGGCGTTCGACAGCTTCATGGGCGCGAGCGGGCTGACGACGTCGACGGATATCGGCAATTCGCACTATGCGTCGGTCGTGAACACGACGGGCCGTTACTACCTGAGCGTCGGCAACGATTTCGCGCCGATGAACTGCGGGCTGATCCTGTCGTTCCTGTACGGGCGCACCGTGAACAACCTGCTCGCGGGTGCCGGTACGTACAACACGTTCATCCAGCTCGAAGGATGGCAGGCAGGCGGCTCACGTCACAACGCCGACTACGCGACGTATCAGCAGACGCTGTGGAACATCTCGACGTACGGCGCGTCCGCGTACAGCGAGAAGCGCGCGACGTCGATCTTCCTCGCGCCGGCCGGCTGGACGCCGCAGGTCTACCAGACGACGCGGATGATGCCGTACGTCGGCGCCTATGCGCAGTCGAACGGTACGCCGCAGGGCTGGCTGAATACGTCGCTCGTGACGATTCCGGCCGATGCGCCGCCGTTGCCGTCTCGGTATGTGACGAGTTGAGCGGAGTCGGGAGCGAGCTGTTTCGCGTTCGAATGCGTTGCGTTGCGTTGCGTTGCGTCGGGGCGGGCCGGCTGCCGGCCGGCGCTCGAGGCGTGCGTCGAAATCGGTCGGCACATGCTCGCGGGTAGGCGGTCAACCCGCCGCTTCGCCGGTGCGCTTTCTCGTGCGGGCCTTCCGCTCTTCCCGCTGCGCGGCAGGTTCCGTCTTGACGCCGCGCAGCGGCGCCCGGCGGGCGAGTACCGCCATCTCGCGCCGCAACGTATCCAGTTCCTTGACGCGTGCCGCATCGGTCGCCTGCGCGCCGTCGAGTTGCCCCTGAAGCACGCCGCAACGATGCAGCGCGTCGCCGAGTTGCGTCTGCAGGTCGGCGATGTCCTTTCGGTGCCGCGCATCGCGTTGCTCCATGCGCGATGCGGTCGCGTCGAGTTCCTTTTGCAATCGCGCGGCCGCGAGCCGCTCGCGATCGATCTCCTGAAGCGCCCGTTTTTCCGACGCGCGCAGGCGTTCCTCGGCGCGGCCCGCGTCGTCGCGCAACCGGTCGAGCTGGGTCGTGAAATCCGCACGTGCCTGCGCGAGTGCGCGGTCGGCTTCCGTGTTGTCGGCCTTCAGGCGTTCGATATCCGCTTGCAGCGCTTGCCGCGAGGCTTCGTCGGCCGCCCTCGCCTGCTCCAGTTCCTGAATGCGTACCTGCGCAGCCAGCAACGCAGCCGTGCGTTGCTCCAGCGCGGTTTCGGTGCGGGCCAGCTCGGCCTGCCGCGTCGTGACCTCCGCTTTCGCCGCGGCGCGCTCTGCTTCGACTTCCGCGCGCAGCGCATCGAGCGCGGCAGCGGCATCGGTGCTCGACCGGCTCCATAGTGCGGCGACTAGCTCGCCGGCTGCCGCCTGCAGATCGGCCGGCAAATCGGGATGCTCGATGCGCACGCGGCTCTTCTCCCGCAGCTCGGCCCAAAACTCGCCGAGGACGGCCGTCGGCGTGCTCATGCTGCCCTTGCGGACGAGCTGATACAGGCGGTTTGCCGTAGGCGTGATGCCGAAGCGGAAGAACAGCAGCGCGCAGGCTTCGCGGTAGAGCTCGCGGGTTTTCGGGAAGTCGGCCTTGAGGCGCTCGATTTCGGCGTTCAAGCGTGGTTCGTCGGCAGCGAGGTCGGACATGGCGGTGTTCGTCGGAAATTTTGTAAATAATATAACGTAAACCGTTAAATATCAAATCAATCACGGACTTTAATTTGACATTATTTCTATAATGTTGAATTCAGTCGGCGTCGCTCTCCTGTTCGATATCGCGGCACATGATCGACTGCCCCGCTTTCGCCTTGCCCAGGCTGCATGGCAAACACGCTGCTACAGCTGCGCTGGAAAGCCGGCCGCCCTGCCTTGCGGTGTCAACTGAAAAACCGAAGATCGCGGAACCCGGCCGATGCACGCGCAGTGCAGACCGGTGATGCCGCATCGACTGTCATGGATCTGCCACCGTCGACCGGTAGCGTTCGGGGCTGACCCACGCTATCGACAGACGAATCCGCCATTCAGCGCACGTCTCGCGCCACGCCCCATCTTTATGCGGCCACGTCGCGCGCCCTCGCCGTCAGCCTCGCGATCAACCTGATGCTGCTCGCCGCCGAAACGGCCGCGGCGTGGTCCGCGCATTCGTCGGGGCTGCTCGCGGATGTCGCGCATGCCGCGATCGACCTCGCGGCCGATGCGCTGATCCTCGTCGCATGCCGGCTCGACGCACGCCTGCCGCCGGAGCGGCGTCCGACCTACGAACCGCTCGCGCTCGCGGGCCTCGGCGCGCTGCTCGTCGCGACCGGCGCGCAGATGATCTGGCAGGCGATGAACCGGTTCGATGCGCCACCCGTCGTGCAGCCGGGTGCGGCGACGCTCGCGCTCGTTGCCGTCACGCTCGTCGGCAAGGCCGCGTTGTCGCACTGGATGCTGCGCAAGGCGCGCGAGACCGGTTCCGCGCTGCTCGAGGCAACCGGCTGGCATGTGCGTACCGATGCGCTGTCGTCGTTGCTGGCGGCGCTCGCGATGAGCGCGGCGCTGGTCGGCTTCGCCCGCCTTGACGACGTGGCCGCGCTCGCGATCGGCGCGCTCGTGATCCGCACGGGCGTCGGATTCGTCCGGCGCGGCTGCGCGCAATGGCCGGCGCTCGTCGGGTGGGCGAATCGATCGACGCGCGGATCGTGAACGCGGCGGGGTGAACGTCCGATACATGCCCTCGGCGGCACGGAATGAAGAAGAGGCTCGCACGGTGCGAGCCTCTTTTGCAGAAGGCCGTCGCCACCGCGCAATTCACGACCCCTCGCCCGATGCCGATAGCCCGGCCACTTCCCCGAGCGGCACCGCACTTCCGAGCGGAATCCGCATGAGCGTTGCCTGCCGCGTGACACCCGTCTTCGAAAAGATCGCGCGCGGGTGCGTGCGCGCCGTGTGCTCCGGCGCCTGACCGCTCAGCCGGCGGCGCGCGCGCGGGCGAGCGCCGCGAGGTTTCCTTCGCCGAACCCGTGGTGCCCCTGGCGCTGCACGATCTCGAAGAAGATCTCGCCGCGCCGGCGCTTCACGAAGGTCTGGAAGAACAGCTTCGGCACGCCGTCGCTGCCGATCTCGCCGTCGACCAGCACCGCACGGCGGCGCAGCGCATCGAGATCGACGCCGTGCCCCGGCAGCCGCGCATCGACGTCGTCGTAATAGCGCGCGGGCGGCTCGATGAATTCGACGCCGTTCGCACGCAGCGCATCGACGCACGACAGGATGTCGTCGGTGGCCAGCGCGACGTGCTGCACGCCCTCACCCGGATGATCGGGCAGATACGCGTGCATCAGCTCGGTGCGCCGCGTGCCTTCCTCGTAGACCGGAATCCGCACCGCGCCGCACGGCGACACCATCACACGCGATTCCTCGGACACATGCCAGTGGGCATCGATTTCGTGGATCTCGCGAAAATGCAGCAGATCATGGTAGAAATCCAGCCACTCCCGCATGCGCCCGGCGCCGACGGTTTGCGTGAAGTGGTCGACCTGCTGCAGGCCGACGCCGACGCAGTCGAGATCGGTGTGCGCGGTGGCGATGTCGATCGGCCGGAAATCGATGTCGAAGATCGAGATGTCGCCGACGCCGCCGCGCTGGCCGCCCCGCCCGCGCCAGCGGTCGACGAAATACAGGTGCGAATCGCCGATGCCCTGGATCGCCGGGATCTTCAGCTCGCCCACGCCGACCTTTTCACCCTCGAACGCCCACGCGCCGAGCTCGATCGCGCGTTCGAACGCGCGCCGGGCGCTCGCCACCCGCAACCCGATCGCGCAGACGCCCATCCCGTATTCCTCCGCATAGCGCGCGGCGAACGAATCAGGCTCGGCATTGATCAGGAAGTGCATCTGCCCCTGCCGGTACAGCGTGACGTTCTTGCTGACGTGGCGTGCAATCGCCTTGAACCCGAGCTGCTCGAAGCGCTGCGCGAGCGCCTCCGGCACGGGCGCAGCGAATTCGACGAATTCGAGGCCGGCCATTCCGAGCGGATTGGCGGCCGGATCGGCAACGGGCGGCGTATCGCTGGGCAGGGGGTGGGAATTGCCGGGCATTCCAGTCTCCGGGGGCATGCGGTCGATGGGGATGGCGCCCGTCGCGTGCGGCGTGCGCGGCTGATGGTGGGCCACGCATCCGCGCCGAACGGGCGAATTGTCGATGCTGCAGATTTTAACCAGATCGTTCACGACGGCACACCCTGGCCGCACGGGATATCGTCACGACGCCTAGTGCAAACCCGAAAAGCGTTCGATAATCGCACGAATTTGAACGATAATCGCGCATTTCGTCCGTTTGGCCAATTGCCGCCATGCGGCGCGCACCCTATTCTCCGTTCACCCATCGACTTCAATGCAGCATCGAACGCGGCGCCGCCACGATTCCACGATGCGCCGTGCCAGGAGACACCGCCATGACCCCAACCTTCGACACCCTCGACGCCGCGGCCGGCGCCCGAGCCCGCAACCAGGCCCGCAAGGCCGCGATCGGCAGCTTCGTCGGCGCCGTCGTCGACTGGTACGACTTCCTGCTGTACGGGATCGTCGCCGCGCTGGTATTCAATTCCGAGTTCTTCCCGAAAGTCAGTCCGACGATGGGCACGCTCGCGGCGTTCGCGACGTTCGGCGTCGGCTTCCTGTTCCGGCCGCTCGGCGGCGTCGTGTTCGGTCACTACGGCGACCGGCTCGGGCGCAAGCGGATGCTGGTGCTGACCGTGATGCTGATGGGGCTGTCGACGGTCGCGATCGGCCTGCTGCCGACATTCGCGACGATCGGCTGGTGGGCGCCCGTGCTGCTGGTGCTGATGCGCGCGATCCAGGGTTTCGCGGTCGGCGGCGAATGGGGTGGCGCGGCGCTGATGGCCGTCGAGAGCGCGCCCAAGCAAAAGAAGGCGTTCTACAGCAGCGGCGTGCAGGTCGGCTACGGTGTCGGCCTCGTGCTGGCAACGGGCATCGTGTCGATCCTGAGTCATACGCTCGGCGAGGCCGCGTTCAAGTCGTGGGGCTGGCGCCTGCCGTTCGTGTTCAGCATCGTGCTGGTGCTGATCGGGCTGTGGGTCCGCAAGAACATGGACGAGTCGCAGGAGTTCGTCGAGAAGGTCGAGCACGGCAATCGCAAGCTTCGCCTGCCGGTGCTGGAAGCACTGACGCGCCATCCGAAGGCGTTCCTGCTGATCATCGCGCTGCGGCTCGCCGAACTGTTCACGATGTATATCGTCACCGCGTTCGCGCTCAGCTATTCGACGACGAACCTCGGCATGTCGCGCGACCTGTTCCTGAACATCGGCCTGCTGGTCGGCGCGGTGAGCTGCGTGACGATCCCGTGCTTCGCGTGGCTGGCGGACCGTTACGGCCTGCGCCGGATCTACCTGATCGGCGCGCTGATCGGGCTGGCGTCCGCGGTGCCGTTCTTCGTCGCGCTGGAGGCGCGGTCGATCGCCTGGATCGTGATCTTCTCGATCCTGTTGGCGAACGCCGCGCACGACATGGTCGTAAGCGTCCAGCAGCCGCTGTTCACCGAGCTGTTCGGCGCCGAGTACCGCTATAGCGGCGCGGGTGTCGGCTACCAGTTCGCGAGCGTCGTCGGCGGCGGGTTCACACCGTTCATCGCGGTCGGCCTCGTCAGCCTGGCCGGCGGTTCGTGGCACCTGGTCGCAGGCTATCTCGCGGTGGGCTGCCTGATCTCGCTGGTGGTCGCCGCGCGAATGCGCGCGGCGCGGTGATGGAATGAGTGCGTGGCCGGCCCGACTCGCTGCCGGCCATTTTTCGTGCGTCGGCGGGCAATCGACCGCCGTATCGCGGGCCAACGTCAAACACCGTCAATCGCGCGCCCGATTCCCCCTTTTCCCCTCTGAACATTCCACGCCACCGGCCGACCAATGGCATCATATGGGCCTACGTCAGTCACCGATACGCCCCCATATCATGTCGAATCTCATCGTCCACGGCGGCACTCCGCTGCGCGGGGACATCAAGCCGTCCGCGAACAAGAACGCCGTCCTGCCGATTCTGTGCGCCACCCTGTTGACCGATCAGCCGTTGCGCCTCGTCGGCGTGCCGGACATCACCGACGTGCGCAAGATCCTCGACATCTTCCGCACGCTCGGCAGCGACGTGTCGGTCGACTTCACGACCGGCCTGCTCGAACTCCACCATCGCAACACCAGGTTCGATCCGGCCGTCCACCGGCTGCCCGAGGCGATGCGCTCGTCGATCATGCTGATTCCGCCGCTGCTCGCGCGCTTCGGCGTCGCGCGCCTCGAGAACGACGTGAAGGGCTGCACGCTCGGCGTGCGCGAGATCGACCCGCACGTCGAGGTATTCGAGCGCTTTGGCGCGCACATCGAGCGCACGCCCGATTCGCTGATCGTTCGCACCGACGGCCCGCTGACGGCCAACGATCACTGGTTCGACTACGCGTCGGTGACGACCACCGAGAACTTCGCGCTGTGCGCGACGGCCGCGAGCGGCACGTCGACGCTGATGAACGCGGCGTCCGAGCCGCACGTGCAGGAGTTCTGCCAGTTCCTCGCGATGATCGGCGTCTCGATCGAGGGCATCGGCACGTCGCGGCTGTGCGTGACGGGCGGCGGCAAGCTCGGCGGCGGCGAGTTCCGCTTCGCCGAGGATTTCCACGAGATCGCGACGTTCCTCGCGCTCGGCGCGATCACCGGCGGCGACATCACGGTGCGCAACTCGTCGCCCGAGCATTTCCCGCTGATCGATCGCACGTTCGCGAAGTTCGGCGTCAACGTCACGCACCGCGACGGCTGGTCGCGCGCGGAACGCGACGGCCCGCTGCGCGTGCGCCGGCCGTTCACGCAGAACATCCTGACCAAGGTCGAAGCCGCGCCATGGCCGTACCTGCCGGTCGACCTGCTGCCGATCTTCATCGCACTCGGCGTGCGGGCGGAAGGCAGCGCGATGTTCTGGAACAAGGTCTACGACGGCGCGCTCGGCTGGTCCGGCGAGTTGTCGAAGTTCGGCGCGCACGTGCTGCTGTCCGATCCGCACCGGCTGATCACGTTCGGCGGGCTGCAACTGACGCCGGCACGCGTCGAGAGCCCGTACATCATCCGCGTCGCGATCGCGCTGCTGATGGTCGCCGCGAGCATCGAAGGCCGCTCGGAAATCATGAACGCGCTGCCGATTCGCCGCGCGCATCCGCATTTCGTCGAGAACCTGCGGTCGGTCGGCGCGAACGTCGAGTGGACAAGCAGCGAGTAACGCGCTGAAGCACGCGGCGCGCGCGATTCGGGCGCCACGTTCACCTGGCGGCTTTGACCGGCCGCCGGCCTCTGCCAGGCCCCCTTCCCGCGTTACTCGCCGCCACTGCAATCGGCGTCGCCGGCGCCCATGTGGTCGAATCCATTGAGCATCACGGCCGTCGTGCCGCGTGCAGGGTTGCTCGGCCGCTTCGCGAGGCGTTCATCGAGCGCGGCCGACGGATACTGGACGCTCGTATCCATCACATTGCCCGGCTGCGACCGCAGTTCCGCCTCGGTCAGCTTGCTTCCCTCCGCACGCGGCAGCCCGAATGCCTTGCGCACCTCCGCTTCGTTCCACGTTCCCTTCAGCGTGACCGTGACCATTTGCAGGTTGCCATGCTCCCAGTCCAGGTCGACCTTCGTCGCGAGCGGATGCACGCTGGCCGCGAGCCGGTCGGGGAACGCCGGGCCTTCGTAGTACGCCTTCGTGTTCTTGCATGCGTCGCCCGCGTTCCGGTACTTCTTGAGCGCGCAATTGAAGCGTTTGTCGCGGTAACCGAACGTCGTTTCGACGTAGCAGCCGAATGCCGGCGACGCCATGCGGGGCCACGCACGGATGTCGACGGCCGGTTTGGAGAGGGTTGCGTCGCCAGTCGCGGGATTCGCCGCGGCAAGCAGCGGCACGGCCGCGGCGAGCGCGGCCAGGGCGGATTCTCGGATTTTCATTGTTCTGTTCCAGTCGGAGCGGCGATTCTAGCGCGGCTTCGCCAGCCCGGTCGATCTGCGCGATAATCGCCCAATTCTGCGCGCTCACCGCGCACACGCGTTCCGCCATCCACCGATGAAAAAGCCCGAGCTCGACCGACGCGACTGGATTGCCGGCCTCGAAAAAGGCCTGATGATCCTCGAAGCCTTCGACAGCCAGCACGCACGCATGACGCCCACGCAGGCCGCCGCCCGCACGGGCCTCACGCGCACGGCCGCGCGGCGCTACCTGCTGACGCTCGAATCGCTCGGCTACGTGTACACCGACGGCAAGCTGTACGGCCTCACGCCGCGCGTGCTGCGGGTCGGCTGGTCGTACTTCGATTCGGCGCGTCTGCCGCGCACGGTCCAGCCCTATCTGCAACAACTGAGCGCGTCGCTGAACGAATCGGCGTACGTCAGCGTGCTCGATGGCTGGGAACTGGTGTTCATCGCGCGCAATGGCGTGTCGCGGGTGATGACGACCGGCTTCGTGCTCGGCGCACGCGTGCCGGCGCCGCTGACGTCGCCGGGGGTCGTGCTGCTCGCCCATCACCCCGATCGCGAGGCCGTGCGCGCGTGGCTCGACGAAACCGAGCTGCCGCCGTTCACGCCGCATACGATCACCAACAAGGCGCGGCTGCTCGAACAGGTGGACCATGCGCGCGACGCCGGTTTCGCGGCGATCGAGCAGCAATTGCAGGTCGGCGTGCGCGGGATCGCGGTGCCGCTGAAGAACCGTCACGGCGAAGTGGTCGCCGCACTGAGCACGAACATGCCGATCGGCGCGGAGACGGCCGACGCAGCCGTGCGGCGCGTGCTGCCGCACCTGCAGGAAGCCGCACTCGCGATGCTCAACGTGCTGTAGCGGCGGGCAACCCCACCTGCTCCGTCATCCGATCCGCCACCATCGCGGCAGCAGGTCGCGTACTTCGCGCCTGCGATACCGGTCGTCGATCAGGTGCACGACACCTTCGTCGTGCTCGGTGCGGATCACGCGCCCGGCCGCCTGCACGACCTTCTGCAAGCCCGGATACAGGTACATGTAGTCGTAGCCGTTGCCGAAACGCGCCTCCATCGTGCGCCGCATCTGCTCGTTGATGTCGTTGACCTGCGGCAGCCCGAGCGTCGCGATGAACGCGCCGATCAGCCGCTCGCCGACCAGGTCCACGCCTTCCGAAAACGCCCCGCCCAGCACGGCGAAGCCGACGCCGCGCCCGCCCGCGTCGAAGCGCGCGAGAAACGCGTCGCGCTCGCTTTCGGCCATGCCGGGCGCCTGAGCCCATACGGGCACGTCGGGATGGCGCGTTTGCATCAGCGCGACCACGCGCCCGAGGTAGTCGAAGCTGCTGAGGAAACCGAGGTAGTTGCCGGGCCGCGTCGCGTATTGCGCGGCGATCAGGTCGGCGATCGGTTCGAGCGACCGGTCGCGATCGCGCCAGCGCGTCGACACGTGACTCGCGACGCGCACCGTCAGCTGCTCGGCGCGGAACGGCCCGTCGACGTCGAGCCAGCCGGTATCGCTCGGCAGCCCGAGCGTGTCGCGATAGAAATGGAACGGGCTCAGCGTGCCCGAGAACAGCACGGTCGCGCGTGCGGTGTCGTAGCGCGCGGCCAGAAAGCCGGCCGGAATCACGTTGCGCACGCACAGCGTCGACTGGACGCGGCGGCGGCGGCTCGCCGAGGCGACGCCATCGAGCGCCGGCTGGCGCGGCATCGGTTCGCCATGCAGCGTCGCGTCGAAGATCGATGCGCTGTCGAACGCTTCGGCGAGTACGCCGAACTGGATCGCGTCGAAATGAAATCGCAGCAGCGCATCGCCGTTCGCGCGCGGCGCGTCGGTCAGGTGTTCGCCGATCACCGCGACAAGGTTCTGCACGGCCGACACGATCGGGCCCGGCACGTCCGGATACGCGGCATAACGCTCGGTCTGCGCGCGATTGACCGTGCCCCAGGCACGAGCGAGCCGGTCGAACGCCTTGCGCAGCGCCGCCGGCGCAGCTTCGCGGGCGGCCGCGAACGCGAACGGATCGAGCGACGCGCTGTACATCCTGCGCGCGCGGTCGAGCAGGTTGTGCGCTTCGTCGACGAGCACGCCGACGCGCCACTGGTTCTGCTGCGCGAGCGTATGCAGCATCGCGCTGCCGTCGTAAAAGTAGTTGTAGTCGCCGATCACCATGTCCGACCAGCGCGCGAGTTCCTGCGACAGGTAGTACGGACAGACGTCGTGAGCCCGCGCGGCCGTGCGCACGGTATCGCGATCGAGCAGCCCGGCCTCGATCGCCGCATCGCGCGCGGCCGGCAGCCGGTCGTAGAAGCCTTTCGCGAGCGGGCACGATTCGCCATGGCACGCGCTGTCCGGATGCTCGCACGCCTTGTCGCGCGCGACGAGTTCCAGCACGCGCAGCGGCAGCGCGCGCGTGCCGGCGCCGAGCGTCGTCGCCGCTTCGAGCGCGAGCGCCCGGCCGGGCGTTTTCGCGGTCAGGAAGAATACGTGGTCGAGTTCGCCCTCGCCGCACGCCTTCAACAGGGGAAACACGGTGCCGAGCGTCTTGCCGATGCCGGTCGGCGCCTGCGCCATCAGGCAGCGCGCGTCGCGCGCCGCGCGATAGACCGAGACCGCCAGCTCGCGCTGGCCGCTGCGGAACTGCCCGTGCGGAAATGCCAGCGCACGCAGCGCCGCGTCGCGTGCGGCACGATGAGCCGTTTCGCGCTCGGCCCAGCCGACGAAGCATGCACATTGCTCGGCGAAGAACGTGGCGAGCGTGCCGGCATCGAGCGTCTCGGTCAGCACGGTCTCGCGCTCGGACACGATGTCGAAATACACGAGCGCGACGTCGATTTCCTTCAGGCCGCGCGCGTCGCACATCAGGTGCGCATAGACCTTCGCCTGCGCCCAGTGCAGCGTGCGGTGGTTGGCCGGCATCGCGTCTAAGCTGCCGCGATAGGTCTTGATTTCCTCGATGCGGTTCGCCACGGGATCGTAGCCGTCCGCGCGGCCGCGCACGGTGAGCGTGCCCCACGTGCCCGTCAGCGCGATCTCGGTTTCGTAGCGCGCGCCGCGCTTCGACGTGACCGCGCCGTGGCCGGCGATGCCTTCGAGCGCGGTCGGCGCGGGCGTGAAGCGCAGGTCGAGATCGCCGCGCCGCGCGGTGAACTCGCACATCGCACGCACCGCGACGACGTAGCTCATGCGGACAGCCCCGCCGCTTCCGCGCGCGCCACGCCCTCGCCGGCCCATGCCACGTCGACGACGCGCACCGGCATGCCGTGCGCGACGCAGTAGGCGAGCCAGCGCGTCTGGTTGTCCTGCAACCGGTCGCCGGGGCCTTTCACCTCGATCAGCTCGTAACGGCGCTCATCGGGCCAGAAGCGGACCAGATCGGGCAGCCCCGAGCGGTTGCTGCGGATATCCGCGAGCAGGCGCGTGAACCACAGCCGCAGGTGCTCGGGTGGCAGGCACGCGAGCGCCTCTTCGAGCAGCGCGTCGGTCAGCACGCCCCAGAATACGAACGGCGACTGCAACCCCGCCTTCGTCGCGAAATGCCGGCGGATCGTGTCGCGGTACGCGCCCGAATCGAGCTGCGCGAAACAGGCGTCGAATGCGTCCGCCCGGCGCACGGCGAAATCGGGCGCGTGCAGGTCGGCCGGGCCGCGCTGGAACGGGTGGAAGAACGCACCGGGCACGGCCGCGAACACGGGCTCCCAGCACAGCAGGCCGAACAGCGAATTGATCAGCGTGTTTTCGACGTAATGGACCGGCGCCGCCGGCTGTGCGAGATGATCGCGCACCGCGAATTCGACGCTGACGAACGCGTCGGGACGCGCGAGCACGAGCGTCTCGCGCGGCACGTCGGCCGCGGCTGCCGCACGTTCGACGCGCTGGCCGGCGCGGCGCAGCAGACGCGGCAGCATGCGCTCGACGCGCTGGCGTTCCTCGTCGCTCTCGAAGCGGCCGCGCGCATCGAGCGCCAGCGCGAGCGCGTCGGCGTCGCGCCCGCAGCGCTCGAGCACGCGGATGCGCCGGTGGCGGCTGCCGGGCCACGCGCTGCGCGCATACGCATCGAGCGCGGCGTCCCAGTCGGCCCGCCGCTCGCAGGTCTGCCCGAGCGCGAACAGCAGTTTCGCTCGACGCGTCGCGAGCCATGGCTGCGCGCAGCCGACCGCATCGATCGCGCGCGTCAGGTCGTCGAACGGCACGTCGTCGGGCCACGCATCGAGCGCGTCGCGGCACGTCTGAAGCGCGAGATACGCGTCGACGTCGCCGCGCTGCTGGAACGCGCGCGACGACGGCGCGATCGGCACGCTTTCATACTGGAACACGCCGAGATCGGCGAGCACGAACTCGCTCCAGTCCTGATGGAGATTGCCGAAGAACATCAGCCGCAGCCGGTCGCACAATGCGCCGACCGTCACGCGCAGCACACGGTCGCCGGCCTGCGCGCACCACGCGTCGAGCGGCTGCGCGGTGTCGTCGTACGTGGCCCGCAGCCGTTCGAGCCATTCGGGCTTGCGCTCGCCCGCATGCGCCGCGAGCGACGGGAAGATGTGCAGCAGGTCGGCCTTGGTCGACAGCGCGAACAGCGCGTCGAGCGTGAGCGCGGGCGCCGGGTCGACCCAGCCGAGCGCGACGAGCGGCGCGGCCGCGTCGAGCGTGCAGCCGATTTCGTCGTACACGAGCTTGCTCGCGCGGAAGTCGGACCCGCTGCGCATCAGCATCCGCACGAGCAGCGCGCGCGACGGCTGCGGCAGCGTCGCGAACTGCCGGACGAACGTGTGCTCGTGCGCGTCGAACAGGTCGTCGTAACGCTCGCCGAGCCAGGCCAGCGCGCGTTCGAAATTGGTCAGGTAGTAAAACGCCGGGGGCGTCGGCGAAGCAGGCGTCACGGAGATCGATCACTGTACGTTTGTACAGGTCGGAATCATATCAAATGTGACGGCCGATGCCGCGTGCGGCATCGGCCCTCCGCGGCCCGGCGCGGTCAGAACTGGTAATTCACCGACATGTCGAACACGCCGTTGGTCGACTGCTGCGTGATCGGGCTGCGCGCCGCGCGGCCGACGAGCTGCTCGAGCGCGCCGTCCATCGTGACGAACCAGTGCTTGTTCACGAACCACACCATCGTCACGCCGACGCCGGCCGACTTGATCCCCGCGCCCGACGAATAGGCCGGCAGCCCGGAGCGCGCGGCGGCGCCCGGGTTCACGCCGAACCAGCTGTTCATGTAGCGCGAGTCGGCGAACGACACGGTCGGCCCCGCGAACCAGAAGAAATTCTCGTTGCTGCCCGGCATCGGCATGTACGCGGAGAAATCGCCGGTCCAGCCGTTCGAGCCGCCGATGCTGCGCCGGACATCCGCACGCAGCACGAGCGGGAAATCCTTCGAGATCACGTAATCGGCCGCCAGTTTCATCACGGGCGCCGCATTGATGTTGTCGAGGCCGTTCAGGTGGCCGAGATCGTCGGCCGAGCGGCGCCCGAGGTCATAGCCGACCGACAGGCTCACGCGCCAGTTCGGCCCGCGCAGCACGTTCGCGCCGAGGCCTTCGCCCGTCGACAGGAAAAACAGGTCGCGGTAGCGGATGTCGACGTTCGGGCCGCCCATCACGCGATAACGATCCGAGCCCGCGTAGCGGGGCTGCAGCGTCATCGCGGCGCCGAGGCTGACCTGCCAGGTCGGAATGTTCGGGTCGAACAGTTTCTGGAGCGGCACGCCCGCCGAGTATTGCCATTCGCCGAGCGGCGAAGGCGTCTGGGCCGACGCTTCGCGGGCGCCGGACGCGGCGAGCGCCGCGAATGCCGAAAGACCGGATACGAACCGGCGGGTGCCGGGTGACAGCAACAGGCGAGCAACTGTGGCCAAGGTGGTCTCCGTCGGTTGCGCGAAACGAACCTGGGGGAAAGCGCATCGCGCGTCGTCGGCGGCACCGGCCGGCAGCGTGCTGCGCGAACGTAGCGTGCGCTGAATTAACGGACATCCTACGCGACACGCGCGCAGACGCAAAGCGCCCGTTGTGCGCGGGCACTTTGCCGGATTCCGGCACGCGCCGGTGTTGGATGGCGGAATCAGAAACGCTCGACGTGATAGTCGCCGGCCAGCGCGGCCGGGCTGCGCGACGACATCATTCGCGAGAAGCCGTCGGCGAGCCGGCCGAGCGCCAGCTGTTTCTGGCTGGCGTCCCAGTGCGTATAAGCGTCGTACGCGGCATCGTCGAACGACACGGTGACGGCGGCCGGGCGGCCGCTGGCGCGAAAGCCGATCTGCAGCACGCCGCCCGGCAGTTCCTCGATGTGATAGCGCAGCGAACGCGATTCGAAATAGCGGCCCAGCACCTGAGCGATCGCGCGCTTGTCGGGTGATTGCACGTGAATGTCCATGACGGTCCTCCTTTTCAGTGTTCGCGCGGCCGGTTGTGGCGCCCCGCTTCCGCCCGGCATCCGCATCGGCGGCGGGTTCGACGGCGGGTCGCCCTGCGGCAGCCCGTCGGGCACGGGCGGGTCGACCGGATCGTCGGGTCCGGGCGGTACCGGATGCGGGTCGACGTCGGGGGTCGTCGGTTCGGGGCGGTGCAGCGTGGATGGCGTCTTCATGTTTCTCCTGCGCGACGGCGCGCGCCTCTCGATGGCGCCGCGAGCGCGCGCAAGCGGCGTGCCCGCTCTTACCCGTCATGCATGCGGCCGCTCAGTCGTCATAGGCCGCCATCACCAGCCACATCATGCGCCCCTCCGCGTTCAGCCGAACCGCGAGCGCGAACGGATCGGACGGCGCGCGATGCGCGACGAGCGCCCGCTGCGCACGCTCGGGGCCGTCGTAGACGGTGTCGTTCAGTTCGCGTACCTCGTCCTTGCCGTCGAACATCCGCCGCTCGGGCCGATAGACCAGCGATTCGCGCTTCCACGCGGAGAATCGCGCGCGCACGCTGGCGAAATCGCCGCCGCAGACGTTCGCGTCGTAACGTATCCTTTCCCTGGTTGCATTCATCACGATGTCCTCTTGTCCATGCGGACGGCACGCGACTCATGTCCCGCGTGCGCGTCCGGATTCCCCGGCGCGCAAGCGTCGTGCCGTCGGCCCGTCACGGGCACGGCGCTTGCGCGTGCATCCATGACCAAGGAGGTTCGACCATGACCGCTTACGCCACCGGCCGCCGCGACGCCGTGTCACCGGCTGCCGGACCGTTCCGTCTCGCCCCGTCGCGCCCACCGTCCGAAGACAAGACGGAGGAACGCATCGACGAAGGGCTCGAGGAGACGTTTCCGGCCAGCGATCCGCCCGCCGTCGGCGGCGCGACCCGTATCGACCCCGCCAAGCCGTCCGGCAAGCACGAACGTCGCGCGCCGCACGCCCCTTCCCCGCCCCACGATCACGGCTGACGGCGGCACCCGGCTCGCGATGCGCACCGCCGCATCGGCGGGCGGGATCCATTCGGAGCGATCTGATGAAACACCTCGAACGCAGATGGCATGAGATCAGCGGCGCCGCCGGCGTCGCCGCGCTGGCCGCCATCGAGAGCGCAGTGGTGCTGGCCATCGTCGTCATGACGGGCGTCGGCCACTGACGTTTCGCGCCGCCCGTCGCGGCAGCCGCCGTGGAAGATGTACAAGCGGGCTGGCAAATTTCTCCGTTGCGCGGCCGTCGAGGCCCGGCGCATGCGCAGTGCGCGCGGCACGGCATCTGCTCCCGTTTCGTCCTGCTCACGAAGGAGGCGTTCATGTATCGCGTCAACGAGATCATGTCGCGCGACGTGGTGTGCGTCGCACCGACCGACACGATTCGCCATGCAGCCGAACTGATGCAGCGCTTCGATATCGGCGTGCTGCCCGTTTGCGACGGCACCGAACTCGTCGCGATCGTCACGGACCGCGACCTGGCGGTGCGCGGACTGTCGCACGGCCATGCACCCGATACGCCGGTGCTGGCCGTCGCATCCGCGCCCGTGCAGTGGTGTGTCGAGGACGACGGCGTCGGCGACGTTCAGCAACGGATGGCCGACGTGCAACTGCATCGCTTGCCGGTGCTCGACCGCGACCGCCGGGTGGTCGGCATCGTGTCGCTCGGCGACATCGCGACACGCGCGGGCGGCCCCGAACGCGACGAGCTGGCCAATACGCTCGAGGACGTGTCGCTGCCGCGCCGGCGCTGACCGCCCGCGGCTTCGACCAGGAGAAGATCGATGACTATGGACAGAGCGTCGCGCGGCGACACGCGCATCGTGGGCGGCGATCGCCGCCCGACCGGCCGCGGGCCGGGGCCTGACGTGATGGCCGCCCGGACGCTCGCGGGCGATCGCGTGCTGACGATCGAAGGCGACGACATCGGCCAGGTGGCGAACATCATGCTCGACGTGCGAGCCGGCCGCGTCGCCTACGCGGTCGTCGCGTCGGGCGGCATACGCGGGCTCGGCGGCAAGCTGCTCGCGGTGCCGTGGAGCATGCTGGTGCTCGACGTCGAGCGCACATGCTTCGTGCTGCCGGTCGCGACCGAACTCGTGCGCGACGCGCCCGGCTTCGACCCGGACTGCTGGCCCGCGATGGCCGATCCGGACTGGGCCGGGGCGCTGCATGCGTACTACGGCAGTGCGCCGTACTGGCTGATCGAGGAAGGCGAAACGGCGCTCGACTCGCCGCCGCACGAGGCGTCGCCGGACGGTCCCGAGGACGCCAAGCGGCGCCGTTGATGCCGGTCAGTGCGCGGCCGCGACGGTCCGCGCGAGTTGCCGCGCGGCGGCCAGATGCGCGTTCAGCGTCGCCAGCGTGCCGGCCGCGAACGCGCGAAGCTGCGGATCACGGCCGTTCCTCGCTTCGGCTTCGTACAGCCGGATCGCCTCCTCATGCGCTCGCGGGCCCGCCAGCGCGACATATGCCGTGTCGAACGCATGGCCCTCCTTCGTCCGCAATGCCGTCACCGCCGGATCGACCAGCATCCGCGCCTGTACCGGTACGCCCTTTTGCGCGCCGAGCTGCCGCAATTCGCCGGCGATGCGGGCGTGATCGTCGATCATCCGGCGCGCGAACGCCTTCACGGCGGGATTCGACGCACGGTCGAGCGCGAGCTGGCTGGCTTGCCGTTCGACCTTGTCGAGCATGCCTGCCTTGTCGACGAACTCGGCATCGATGCCGGTGGGCCGCTGCGTCATGCCGGCCTCGTCGGCGGTCGTGCCGGGGCGGACGACGCCCGGCGCGACCTGTATCGACGACGCGGGCGGCGTCTGCGCGTGCGAATACGCGAGCGCCAGTACGCCGACGGCGGCAGCCAGCGCGAGGGTCACCCGCGGGCGACCGTGCCGTTTTCTCGGGCTCCTGGTCATCCTGACCTCCGTGTGCCGCGACGGAGCGGGCCGGCGCTGCCCGCGCGTCACGTTACTTCCGGCGGATCTGCAGCTTGTCGCTCACCCCGCGTACGCCGTCGACGTCGCGCGCCACGCGGATCGCGGTCGCGCGCTGCCGTTCGTCGGGCACGCTGCCCGACAGTTCGGCGACACGATGACGAACCTGGACGTCGATGTCGCCGGACGCCAATCCGCGTTCGGCGACGAGCGCGGCCCTGACGCGGGACGCGAGCGTCGCATCACGGATCTGGCCGCCGACGGCCGACGCCTGGCTCGCGAGCTTCGCACCGACGCTCTCGTCGGCCGCTGCATGACGGGGTGTCGCGATCCATGCACACGACAGCATCAGCAGGCTCGCGATCGACACGACCGGCCGCATGCGCCGCCGCGCCTGCTTGCTGCCCGCGCCGTTGCACCGCCTGGTTTCCGTTGCATCCATCGATGCCTCCCTCGTTCCGTTGTCGCCGGGCGGCGCTCAGCCGCGCCGTTTCCCGCGCTGCGCATCGTCCGGCGCGACGTCGACGATCACGCTCGCGAGCGTCGGCATGTCGACCGGCTTGCACAGATACGCATCGAAGCCGGCGGCCAGCACACGGTGGCGGTCGGCCTTGCCGGCGTGCGCGGTGACCGCGACGACCGGCAAGTGCCCGCTGCCGCCCGGCAAATGGCGAATCCGGTCGAGCAACCAGAAACCGTCGCCGTCCGGCATCGCAAGATCCGACAGCACGACGCTCGGCGGATGCTGCGCCACCGCGTCGAGCGCGTCGTGCCCCGACTGCGCGGTCGACACCTGCGCGCCCATCGTTTCGAGCGCCGCGGCGAGGCTCGCGCGCGAGGTGGCGTCGTCGTCGACAACGAGCACGCGCTGGCCGTCGAGCGCGACCGAGTCGGGCCCGCCTGCGCGGCGCGCCCGATTCTCGGCCGGGTCGTCGGCGTCCCAGCCGGCCGGCAGCGTGACCGTCACGGTCATCCCGCGTCCGGGGCCGGCGCTCGTCGCGACGACGTCGCCGCCGTGCAGCTGCGCGATGTTGCGCACGATCGACAGGCCGAGCCCGAGGCCGCGCTTCGGCGACGCGAACGCGCCTTCGGGGCGGCTGAAGGTCTCGAACAGATGCGGCAGGTATTCCGGTGCGATCCCTTGGCCCGTATCGGCGACCGACAGCCGCACGCGTTCGCCCGCACGCGTCAGCGATACGGTGACGCGGCCGCCCGCCGGCGTGAACTTGATCGCGTTCGACAACAGGTTCGACAGCACCTGGCGCACGCGCTCGCCATCGGCCGGAATCACGCAGGCGGGCATCGTGTACGCCGCCGACAGTTCGAGGCCGTTCGCCTGCGCGGTTGCAGCGAGCTCGCGCGTTGCATCGCGCACGACGCGCACGAGATCGACCGGCACGCGCTCGAGACGCAGCCGGCCCGTCGCGAGCGACGACGCGTCGAGCAGGTCGCCGACCATGTGCGACAGCGACCGCGCGCTGCGGTCGATCGCGTCGATCGCCTGCTCCGCGAGCCCATGCCCGTCCACGTTGCGCAGCACCTCGACCCATCCGTAGATCACGTTCAGCGGTGTGCGCAGCTCGTGCGACACCGTGGCGAGCAATTCGTCCTTCAGCCGGTTCGCGGTGTCGGCCTGCGCACGCGCGTCGCGGGCGCCGCGCAACGAGCGCAGGTCGCGCCGCTCGCCGCGGCGGCGTTCGCGCGCCTCGCGCAGCGTCATCGACAGGCCCGTGCAGTTGCCCTGCGCATCGACGATCGGCGACGCGGCGAAGGTCGCGCGAAAACGGCCGCCGTCGCGCCGCACGCACAGCACGTCGAGCGGCCCGACCGGCGCATGCAGGTTCGCGAACGTCGCGGGCACCGGATGCCGCCGCAGCCAGCGCGGCGTGATCATCTCGGCGACGTCGCGCCCGCTTGCCTGCGCCGCGTCGAGCCCGAAGAGCCGGCGCGCGGCCGGGTTCCAGCTCGTGATCCGGCGCGTGGTGTCGACGCCGACGATCGCATCGGGCGACGCGTCGACCACCCGGCGCAAGAGGCTGTCGTCGGGATCGCGTGCGAGCGGCGCGGGCTCGCGATGCAGCGGGCGCGCTTCGGTGTTCGCGTCGTCATCGTCGTCGACTGCGTGCAGGCGATCGTTCGCGATCAGCGGCTTCACCGCCGCCACCAGCACGCACTCGACGAAGCTGATCGCGACGAACGCGCCGGCCTGCGCGAGCAGCGTGGCCAGCGGCGCATCGCGCCACCACAGCGTGCCCATCACGGCCACGCTCGCGACGGCCGCGGCAAGGCCGCCACCGAACGACGTCAGCCATGCGGCAGCCGCAACCCCCGCATAAAAAGGCAGCGGCGCAAATGGCGCGTGCCCGCCGACGGCGTGAATCGCCCACGCCTGCAGCGCGGACGCCAGCCCGACGGCCAGCACGACCCATGCACCCTGCCGCAACAGCTCATGGGTCAGGGTCTTCATTGCATCCTTGCCTCGCGCCGGTTCCCGTCGTGCGGCGTCGTACCGTTCGGCCATCCGAGATACCGTCGAGCGTGCCGGGCGGGCCCGGAGACATCCGCAAGCCATGTGCCCGGGACGGGCGTGACGCGGTGATCCGGCGAGGATGGCGGGACGGTGCATGAGCGCAGGCGGTCCGGCGCCGATGCAGGCTGGCCGCTGCTTCGGCCGAAAGCGGTCGCGACCGCCTTTTTTCATCGGCTTTCTGTAAAAAGGCGCGAGTCCGACCCTCGATCGAGCCGCCTTTCCCGGTGAGCCCGGACACCGATGGGCGAATTCTTCCGTCCCCGTCGCGGACATTGGAAATTACTATTCCGCGGCACCTTCGCGGCCGTTTCGCTGTCGATGATAAATATTGCAATGAACGGAACGCGTGATGCCGAATTTCAAAACGGCCCGCCTATGCCGATGAATGAAACCGCAAACCGGTCGAAGCAGCGCGCAGACGGCCGCCGGCTGTCCGGCCGGTCCTCCGCGATGCGCACGCTGCTCGGCCGCATCGAGAAAATCGCGCCGACCCGCGCCAGCGTGATGATTGCCGGCGAAAGCGGGGTCGGCAAGGACATCGTCGCGCGCCGGCTGCACGATCTGAGTGCGCGGCGCGACGGCCCGTTCGTGCCCGTGAATTGCGGCGCGATTCCACCCGATATCGCCGAGTCGCAATTGTTCGGGCACGAGAAAGGCAGTTTCACGGGCGCGATCGCGCAGCGGGAGGGCTTTTTCGAGGCCGCGCGCGGCGGCACGCTGCTGCTCGACGAGATCGCCGAGATGCCCGCGGCGCTGCAGGTGAAGCTGCTGCGGGCGATCGAATCGAACGTGATCGTGCGGGTGGGCGGCACCGAGCCGATTCCGCTCGACGTGCGCATCGTGTCGGCCACGCGCCACAACCCGGCCGACGCCGTGCGCGACGGCCGGCTGCGCGAGGACCTGTTCTACCGGCTCGCCGCGTTCGCGCTGTACGTACCGCCGCTGCGCCAGCGCGACGGCGACGTCGAGACGATCGCGCAGGAATTCGTCGACACGCTGAATGCGCGGCACCGCTCGCACAAGCGGCTGACCGACGCGGCGATCGCGGCACTTCGCGCATACTCGTGGCCCGGCAACGTGCGCGAGCTGCACAACACGATCGAGCGTGCGTACATCCTGTCGGACGACGGCATCGACGTGACGCTGCCGAAGCAGCCGATGCCGCCCGACCGCACGTCGGAGGGCGCGATGGCGCTGCCGCTCGGCGCGACGCTGCACCATGCGCAGCAACGCTTCATCGCCGCCACGCTGCGCCACTTCGACGGCAACAAGCCGCGCGCGGCCAAGGCGCTCGGCATCAGCCTGAAAACGCTCTACAACCGGCTCGCGCTGATGCGCGACGGCGGCTGCTCCTGAGCGCGGCGGCGGCGCTTTCCGGCCGCGGTTACGCGACCTTGAACCGCCCGACCGTCGTCGCCAGCGCATTCGCCTGCGACTGCAGCGCGGTCGCCGCGGCGGTCGACTGTTCGACGAGCGCCGCGTTCTGCTGGACCATTTCATCGAGCTGCGTGACCGCGCGGTTCACTTCCTGGATGCCGCGCGTCTGCTCGTTCGCGGCATGCGTGATCTCGGAGATGATGGTCGTCACGTTCGACACGTTGGACACGATCTCGCGCATCGTGTCGCCGGCCTGGCGCACCTGCCCGGAGCCGGCCGACACGCTCGCGACCGTCGATTCGACCAGCACCTTCACTTCGCGCGCGGCCTGCGCGCTGCGTTGCGCAAGGCTGCGCACTTCCTGCGCGACGACCGCGAAGCCGCGACCTTGCTCGCCCGCACGCGCCGCTTCGACGGCCGCGTTCAATGCGAGGATGTTGGTCTGGAACGCGATCCCGTCGATCACGCCGATGATGTCGCCGATCCGGCCGGACGCTTCCTCGATCTTCTCCATTGTCGCGACGACGTCCGACACGACCACGCCGCCGTGCGACGCGATCCGCGAGGCCGCCGCCGCGCGCTCGTCGGCCTGGCCGGCGGCGGCCGCCGACTGGCCGACGGTCGCGGTGATCTCTTCCATCGACGCAGCCGTCTCCTCGAGGCTTGCCGCGGCCGATTCGGTCCGCGACGACAGGTCCTGGTTGCCCGCCGCGATCTCGTTCGCGGCCGTGCGCACCGATTCGCTTGCGTCGCGGATCTCGCGCATCACGTCGTTCAGCTTGTCGACGAAGCTGTTGAACGAGCGCGCGATGTCGGCGACTTCGTCGCGGCCTTCGGCCGGCAGGCGCTGCGTCAGGTCGCCGGCGCCCGAGCCGATCGCGGCCATCGCCTGGCGGACCTGCGACAGGCGGCGGAACGCGGTCGCGGTGATCGCGCCGATGATCAGCGACGCGACGCCGACGATCACGACCAGCGTGATCAGCGACGCGGTCAGCAGCGAGCGCATGCCGGCCGTCGCCTCAGCCTTGTCGAGCAGCACCAGCGCATACCAGTCGGTGCCCGGCACGGGGCGCGCACGCACCAGCTTCGCGTCGCCGCCGACGCTCACCTCGACGGGGGCCGTCGCGGCCGCGATCGTCGCCGCGCCCGTCGCGCCGAGTTCCGGCGACACGTCGGCGACCGGCTTCAGCGTGAGCTTCGGGTCCGGATGCGCGACGACGTGGCCGCTGCTGTCGACCAGCATCCCGAAGCTCGCGGGCGTCGGGCGGATCGACTTCACGTTGGCGATCACGCTGTCCATCGCGACGTCCGCGGCAACGACGCCCTTCAGCGCGCCGTCACGCAGGATCGGCACCGCGAACGTGACGACGAGGTTGCCGGTGCCGGCATCGACGTAAGGCGGCGTGACGACCGGCTTGCCGGCCTGCGCGGCCTGCTTGTACCACGGGCGGCCGGTCGGATCGTAGTCGGGCGGGATGCCGGTCGGGTCGGAGAAGCGGAACGCCTTGTCGGCATAGCCAGCGTAGACGTTCGTGAAGCCGCCGGCCGTGGCCATCTGCTTGAACACCGGCAGCGGATCGGGCGCGAGCGCCGCATCCTGCAGCGACGCGATCATCCGGCTCCGGGTCGCGACCCAGTCGGCGATCCCGACCACGTGGCCGCTCGCGACGGAGGTCAGGTTGCGGTCGATCGCGTCGTCGTTGTACGAGCGCGCGATGAAGTAGTTGATCAGTGTGCTGGCGACGAGCGCGAATACGACAATGGCGACGCACGCGGCAAGGATGCGGGCGCGGATGGACGAAAACATGGCAACGACTCGGTAAGGGAGCGCGAACGCCCGGTGGACGAATTCACCGGGTAAACGGCAATCGCGCCACTTACTTGAGGCCGTTGTGACAATTCAATGAAATGGATGGCGAAAGAGGTGGGCAGCTGTCAGCGGATCGTCAGGTTGCGCGCTGCGAAACCGAGGCGGCTGGCCCCGCTTGAAAGCGGTCGAGCGCGATTCGGCCGCGGCCGGCGACGGTCCGTGTCAGCCGCGGCAATCGCCTGTCACAGGCGGACGCTCGGGCGCGGATCGGCTTCCGCCGGCGCCGCGCGGGCCTGCGTGTCGGCGTCGAAATCGTCCCGCTGCCGCATCCGTTCGCGCAGGTTCCGGATCGCGAACACGTGGATGTAGTCGTGCACGCGTGCGCCGGACGACAACACACGCACCTCATCGTCGAGCATCGCACGCAACTGATCCGCGCCGATCGCACGCTGCTCGGCGATTTCCTTCAGTGAATCGAGCAAATTGTCCCTGGACATCGACAGACTCCTGACAGTCGAGGAATAAAGAAACGACGGTACTGGAAGCTTAGACACGGGTCGGCCGCGCGGCGTGCGATGCGCCGGCGCGTGTTTGCGCGCGATCAACGGCACGTTGCGTGCCGCCGTGCCGATCCGTTCCCGAACCGGCCGCGCTTGATTCGCGGCGCAAACGGCCCGCGAACGAGACTGGACGTGCTGCCACGCCACCCCGGGGCGCGGCACCGGCGACAGGCGGGCGATGGTCCCCCGCTCGACGCAGATGCACGGCAGACCATAGACCGGCAGAAAACCTGAGTCAAGCGACGCCCGCCCCCCGGTTCATTCGTCGGAACGAATGAGCCGGATCGACGGCCGGCGGACGAACGGCCAATTGGCCGCGATGCGTGTCAGCGGATTCCGATACGCGCCGCGCAATACCTGACAACGACTTCAGCGCGCGCCGCTTGGCAGCCTGCTGCCGCCACACGATACTGATGCCATGAACAACGCGTTCATGCCGGATCATCGCCCAGCCAGCCATCGAGCGAGGCACGCGGGGCCTGGCGCAGGAGACCAACCATGGCACATCGCAACTTCCCGGGCCGGGACGGCCAGCGGCGCGCGTCGGGCAACGCGCGCGCCCTGCCCGCCCGGACCGTATTGGCCGGCAACCGTCCGTCCGACGATCTCGACACCTTGCTCGCGCTCGCTCGCGAAGCCGGACTGCTCGTCACGCTCGACGGGCAGATCGGCCGCGAAAAGTACCAGAGCGTCGCGGGGTCGATCCTCGCGCTGCAGCGGTTCGCCGCGGCGCTCGGCGCGCGACAAGCGGGCGACGCGCCGGACGAGTCGGAGCCGCGCCGCAAGGCTCGCCCCGGCTGGCCGCATGCGAACCGGCTGCGCAGCCGCGCGTGCAACGCATGCGGGCCGATGCACGTCGTGCACCCGCGCTCGCACGTGCGACGCGGCGTCGTCCGCCGGCACGACCTGTGCTCGATTCTTCGGACCACCTGAACACGCCTGCAGTCGATGCACGGCACGCGGCCGTGCGATGGCTGCGCGCCGCGACACTTCCGCCGCGCCTGCTGCCGCCGCATGAATGCGGCGGCGCCGCGCCCGGCTCGACCTTCGCCGCGATCGGCGTCGACATCGCGCGCCCATACGTGCCGTTCTGAACGGCCGCATGCAAAACAATACCTGCGGGGAAAGTGATCCGACGGGGCCAGCCAGGCGGAAAGCGGACGGGGTGCGTGCACCCCGCCCGTCCTCCAAGGCAGCCGCGGGCTGCCTACCCTCGTGCCAGAGAGTTCTCGGTCGGATGACACGCCATGCAGTCGATGGCGCGGCTCCGGAAATGGTTGCGACGATTTGAACGCGCCGTCGAGCGCGGCCGGCGAGATCGGCGATTTCGATGCTTGTCATGCAGGCATGGCTGTCGTTGCCCCTGCACGAAAGACCATCGTCGCGGCCGGTTGTTCCATTACTGTCTCACGCGAAGCGCATGCCGTTTCTGATGCAGGTCAATCGACATCGGCTTCGTGCAAGATGTCGCATCGTTCTTGCCATTCACGCGGCGCCCCGCACGAGCAACACGGGCACCTGGGCAAGATGCGCGACACGGCGTGCGACGCTGCCGATCAGCCAGGCGGCGATGCCGCGCCGGCCATGCGTGCCGATCACCAGCAGCTCCGCTCGCCAGTGCACGGCATCGCGCATCAGTGCATGCGCCACGTCGTCGCTGGTCGGACGCGTTTCGACGATGCCGCGCTTGGTCGGATTCCCGGTCGCATGAAACAGCGGCGCGACTTTCGCGAGCGCCTCCTCGCCCTCCGCACGGTACGCATCCTCGAGCGCACGCACCGGCACGATATCGGTCAGACGAATCGCGCGATCGATCACGTAGGCGGCGTACAACAACGTCGTCGGTGCCGCGAAGCCGAGCCCGACGCGCACCGCGTGCAGCGACGGCTCGCTGCCGTCGACCGCGAACATCAGCCGTTGCAGCTCACCCTCCGACGGCCGGGCGTAGGCAGCCGGTACGATCAGCAGCGCACAGCGCGCACGCTTCGACAGCGTGTCCGACCTCGCGCCCTCGACGAGCCGCAGCAGCCCGTGGTGCGGATTCGCACCGACCACCAGCGCGTCCGCCTGCCACGCCGACGTGTCGTTCACCAGCGCATCGGCGACCGTGCCGCCCGTGACCGATGTATCGATGACGGCCTGCTCGACCTCGATGCCGCTGTCGGCAAACAGCGCCGCGATCCGCGCGTTGATGGCGTTCGCTTCGCCGATCATCTCCTCGCGCGCGGAGGTCAGCAACGCGTCGATGCGCGGGATGTCCGGCAGGACGAGCCGCGGGTTGTCGATCACGCAGACGATGCGCAATCGCATGCCGGGACGCAGCAGCGTGTGCACGTAGCGTGCGGCGGACAGCGATTCGGGCGTGGGATCGACGGCCAGCGCGATCCGCGTGAGCGTCGGGATGGACTGGGCAGGCTGCATGGCGAAGGCCTCCGTGCGTGCGCGTCGTCGCGGAACGACGACGGGAGCCTCGCGCGGCAGCGGCGCGCGGCGGCCGGGTGGACGCCGCGGTCGCGGGGATCGGCGGATAGCCACGCGAAGCGCGGACAAGCGATTCGTTCAGCATAGGTCGTCCCGCCCGCCGGTGCATGATCGCGATCAACGATCGCGCGGCTCCCTGCCCCGGCGCTTACGGCTTCGTCGGTATCGAGGCGGCCGGACGGTTCGCGTAGAACAGCGCATACGCGATGCCGAGCAGCACGATCCACACGGGCCCGATCACGAGCGCGACGCGTGTATCGGGCGTCAACGCCATCAGCAAGACGACCAGCACGAGAAAACCGAGCGCGACGAACGAACCGAGCGGATAGAACGGCACGCGGATCGGCAGGCGCGCGATCTTGTCGGCCGACAGCGTGCGGCGAAAGCGCATCTGCGCGATCAGGATCACGCACCACGTCCAGATCGCGCCGAACGTCGACACCGACGTGAGCCACGTGAACACGTGTTGCGGCGCGAGATAGTTGAGCAGCACGCCGATCAGCAGCAGCGCGACCGACACGATCACGCCGTACACCGGCACGCCGTTGCGGTTCACGCGGCCGAGCATGGCCGGCGCCTGCCCCTGCTGCGCGAGGTTGTAGAGCATCCGCGCGGTGCTGAACAGGCCGCTGTTGCACGACGACAGCGCCGCGGTCAGCACGACGAAGTTGATGATGCCGGCGGCCGCCGGAATGCCGAGCCGCGAGAACGTCATCACGAACGGGCTGCCCTGCGTGCCGATCTGGTCCCACGGATACAGCGACATGATCACGAACAGCGCGCCGATGTAGAAAATCAGCACGCGCCAGAACACCGAGTTGACGGCTTTGGTCAGCGACTTTTCCGGGTTGCGCGCTTCGCCGGCCGTGAGGCCGAGCATCTCGACGCCCAGATACGCGAACATCACGATAGGCAGCGCGGCGATCACGCCGTTGATCCCGTTCGGCATGAAGCCGCCGTGCGACCACAGGTTCGAGATGCCGGTCGCGACCCCGCCGTTGCCGATGCCGAACGCGATCATCAGCCCGCCGCCGATGATCATCAGTACGATCGTGACGATCTTGATCAGCGCGAACCAGAACTCGAATTCGCCGTACAGCTTGACCGCGATGAAGTTCACCGAGCCCATCGCCATGAGCGCCGCGAGCGCCCAGATCCAGTTCGGCACGCCGGGGAACCACATGTGCATGTAGACGCCGACCGCCGTGATTTCCGCCATGCAGGTGACGATCCACACGAACCAGTAGGTCCAGCCGGTCAGGTAGCCGGCGAGCGGTCCCAGGTAGTCGCGCGCGTAACGGCTGAACGCGCCGGCGACCGGATTGGTGATCGCCATTTCGCCGAGTGCGCGCATGATCAGGAAGATCGCGATGCCGCCCAGCAGATAGGTCAGCAGAATGGCCGGGCCGGCCGTGCGGATCGCGGTGGCCGAGCCCAGGAACAGGCCGACGCCGATCGTCGCGCCGAGCGCCATCAGGTTGATGTGCCGCTCCTCCAGCCCGCGGTGCAACTGGTCTTCTGGTTGTTTCAAGTCCGTCTCCTGGCAGCCGCGAGCGGGCCGCCGTCATTGTGTCGATGTCAATGCGCGACCATTCATGCCTATTTCGGCAACCGAAAACGAAATAATCTCCGCCGTCATTTTCCGAATGAGAAACGACGCGGATATTGCGTCAATCCGATGGGAATCGCCGCGGATTATCCGTATGCTCCGGAGCAATCCGGAAAACGGATCGGGCCTTTCACGGAATACGCCCGTGCGGCCCGTCTGACGCGGCTGTGCGCGTGGCGGGCGACGACGGGATCAATCGCTTTCGGCGTGAACGGACACGCGTCGAATGTGCGCGATCATGCGCACGCAATATGCAGGCGGGATTATAGGGAGGTTCGGAGGTTTCGCGCCAGCCGATTTTCGTAAAAATCGCGGCGCGTGAAATCGGTGGTCGGATTTGAATACGCGCGTCACGGCACGCGCATTATTTCGATAACGTCGCCCGCACCGTATATTCGCCTTCGAGCGCACCATGATCCGGCCGCACGAAATAACGCGACGAATCCAGATCGGCCGGCAGCGGCTCGACCGGATAACCATGCTTTTCCCACGCATCGAGGCCGCCCTTCAGCGCCCGGATGTTGTGGATCATCTTCTTGCGCTGCATCTTCGCGATCAGACGCTTGGCCGTGGCCTCGTTCGGACACACGCAATAGACGACGATCGGCCGTTTCAGCATTTCCGGGTCGAGCAGGTCCGGCGAATCGAGATCGACCGGCACCGCGCCGGCGATCCGGTACGGCTCGCGCTCGCGGATCGCCTTCGGCCGCGCGTCGAAGATCAGCGGCGGCTCGTCCGACGTCATCATCTCGACGAGCTGCGGCGGCGAGATGCGCACCTGCGCGAGATAGCGGCGGAACTGCACGCGGCGCACCCAGCGGTACAGCAGGAACGTGATGAAGATGGCGAGGAACGCATCGAGGATCGTGCCGCCGCTCGCGCGCACCCACAGCACGAACTGGACGATCTGGTCGTGAATGGCCGCGCCGCCGACCAGCCAGAACGCGGCCCACAGCGACGCACCGGCCAGATCCCAGAACAGGAACACGCCGACGCCGATCGCGGTCGTGCCGAGCAGCGGTGCCGATACGAGGCCGAGGCCGGGCAGGAATTTCGACAGCACCAGCAGCGGCGCACCGTATCTTTCGAATACGTTACGGGCAAAGCGCAGCGTCGTGTCGAGCGACAGCGAGAAGCGCACGAGGCCGTTCAGCAGGCGCCGGCCGCGCGTACGGCCCATGAAGAACCACATCGAATCGGCCAGCATCGTCGCGCCGATCGCCGCCGCGAACATGCTGGCCCAGGACGCCTGCCCCATCGCCGCCATCGTCCCGCCGAGAATCAGCATCGGCACGGCCGGCACCGGCACGCCGAGCTGCGTGATCAACACGCTCGCGAACACGGCCCACGGGCCGAGCGACGATGGAATAGCGATGGGAAAGTGCCACACGGCGGCGCTCCTGGAAAGCATGCGGGCCGCGCGACGGGGGCCGTCGGTACGGCAGTGCAACGGCCACCGCGGCACGTCCGCAGCCGACCACGTGCATCACCGGCATTCTAAACGGGTTTGGCCGCGCTCGCGCGGAACACGCACCGTCGGCACGGGCTTCGCGCCGATGGTTGCACAACCGTGACGGTCACACGTCGGCGCGCGGCGCGAGCCGGGCGACGTGTTCCGCGTAATCGGGAAACGCGGCCGCCAGCGCGGCCGTGTCGGCCAGCTCGAATTCCGCAAACTCGAACCCGGGCGCCACCGTGCAGCCGACGAGCGCGACGTGCTCGGGCGACGCGCAGCGCGCGCCGAACCAGCGCCCGGCCGGCACGACCGCCTGGAACACCGTGCCCGGATGCGTGAGCGGGTTGCCGAGCCGATGAATCGTCAGCCCGTCGCGCGCGTCGAGCACCCACACTTCGATCGGGTCGCCCGCGTAGAAATGCCAGACTTCGTCGGAGCGGATCCGGTGCCACGACGAATACGCGCCGTCGCACAGCAGGTAGTAGATCGCGGTCGACGCGGCGCGTGGCGCACCGTCGGCCGGCCACACGACCGAATCGGTCGCGCGGTAGGTTTCGCGGAAATAGCCGCCTTCGGGATGCGGCTGCAGGTCGAACTGGCGAATCAGGTCGGGGGCGGAGATCGGCATGGCGGATGACGTCGGTAAGGTAGGTAACCGGCATCCGGCGGCCGGCCCGGTTCATCGCCCGTGCGACCGGTTCCAGCCGGATGCCCCTGCGTCGATCGCCGCGGCCATGCGCGCGGCGATCGAGCGGACTCCGGTCGATGCTGCCAGAACTGCATGTCGGGATGCAACCGTGCGCGTGCAATCGCGGACATTCGGGTGCGCGCGATGCGCCGCCAAGGACATCGTGCGTTTCAGCGGACAGACTGCCGGTGCACGTGCGCTGCCGCGTTCCGTTCGCGGCAGCCCATGCAGTTGCGCCGGACCGCGTGCTACGCCGCCGCCGGCGTACCGGGCTCGTCGTGCCGCACCAGCAGCACGGGCCGGTCGGCCGCGCGCAGCAGCGATTCCGCGACGCTGCCGAGCAGCAGCCGGCGCAGGCCGTGCCGGCCGCTCGTGCCCATCACGATCAGGTCCGCGTCGGCTTCGGCCGCCGTGCGCATCAGCACGGTGGCGACATCCTCGCCGTATGCGTCGAGCGCACGCACGGAGCCGGTCACACGCTGCTGCGCGAGCGCCGCTTTCGCGTCGTCGAGCACCGGCGTCACGGCATCGGTCGCGGCCGCATCGCCGTCGTGCTCGGCCGCGAAGCCCGCGTCGACGTCGACGAGTTGAGGCCGGTGCTCGACGACATACGCGCAGGTGACTTCACCGCCGGACGCCGCCGCGATCCGGATCGCCTCGTTCAGCGCGAGACGCGCGCTCGGGCTGCCGTCGAGCCCGACGAAAATCCGCTTGTACATGGTCCGTCCCTCCGACCGGGCACGCGTCGCGCATCGCGCCGCGGCGGCCCGTTATCGCCAGCCGGCCCGGTGCCGGCTGGCCTGCCGAACAGTCTGCCCCACGTGCCGACGCGCCACTTGACGCGCGTCAAGCGCGGCCGGCGGACTCGCTGCTTCACGCCGCCTGCCGCAATTTCAGGTGACCCTATTACAAAAAATGCGTAAACCGCGCACAATTTCATCTCGAAAACAGACGCTACACGCAACCGGTGCGAGTTTTCCCCGGTTTTGCTGCGCTGCCCGAGTGCCCCGGGCAGCCCGAACAACAGTCATGGCCATTGAATGACCGCCAGTGGAACCCCGACGCGTGACGCCCGAGGGCCCACGCGCCTCCCGACCATGTTACGCCAGCCGCTCGCGGCTGGCGTCGTTGCGCTGTGCGCCGGCGCCCTGCTGTCGCTGTGCGTCGCGCTGCTGGTGCGCGAGCAGTGGCAAGGCGCGGTGCATGCGCGCTTCGAACGCCGCACGACGCACGTGAGCGCGATGCTGCGCCACGAGCTGCAGACCGGTGTCGCCGTGCTCGAAGGCGCGCGCGGCGCGTTCGGTCTCGTCCCGGGCATGACGCCCGAGCAATGGCGCCGGTACGCGGAGACGCTCGATCTCGACAGCGCCCGCTCGCCGGTCCGGCAGATCGGCTATGCGCCGCTGACGCCCGCCGCCCGCGGCGCCCTCGCCGGCGCGAAGCCGTTGCCGGCCGGCCCGCTCGCGGCCGCGGCGCTCAGCGCGCCCGCCTCGAACTCGCCGGTCGTCCGCTTCGGCGCATCCGACGCGGCGCCGCTCACACGCGCGCTGCGGAGCGGCGACATCGCGCTCGGCGTCCACCCGGTCGACGACGATACCTCCCGCGACGCCCGCACGCTGACGCTGTTCCTGCCCGTGACCACCTCGCCGCATGCGGCCGTCACGCCGTCCGGCACGCGCGAAGCCGGCGTCGACGGGGTGCTGTTCGCGGCGCTGAGCCCGCGGCGCCTGGTCGAGCGCGCGCTCGACGCGGAACGCGGAATCGACCTGCGGATGACGGCCGGCGGCGATCCGCGCGCGATCGCCAGCGTCGAGTCGACGACCGACGAAGCGTCGGCATCGCCCGACCTGATGCGGCGCACCGACGTGCTGAATTTCGGCGGCACCGCGCTGTCGCTCGCCTATTCCGCGGACGGCCGCCCGAGCGCGACCGGCGCGCAGCGCGCGGCCGGCACCGTGCTCGCCGCGGGGCTGATCGCGTCGTTCGCGTTCGCGGCACTCGTCCATGCGCTGCTGCGCGGCCGCGCCGGCGCGGCCGCCGATGCCGGCGCGAGCAGCCGCGGCATCCTCAACGAGGCGCGGATGATGGGCATCATCCGTTCGTCGATGGAAGCGATCATCACGATCGACGAGAAGCAGACGGTCGTGATCTTCAATCCGATGGCCGAGCAGGTGTTCGGCGTGTCCGCGATGGAGGCGATCGGCGCGCCGCTGTCGCGCTTCATCCCCGAGCGGTTCCGCGCCGCGCACGCGAAGCACGTCGACCAGTTCGGCGTGACGGGCGTCTCCGAGCGGCAGATGGGCCGCCAGCGCGTGCTGTTCGGGCTGCGCGCGAACGGCGAGGAATTCCCGATCGAGGCGTCGATCTCGCAGATCCGCGACGCGTCGGGCAAGCTCTATACCGTGATGCTGCGCGACATCACCGAGCGGCTGCGCGCCGAGAACGCGCTGAAGCAGTCGCGCGAGGAATTGCGCGAGCTGTCGGCGAACCTGCAGAACGTGCGCGAAGAAGAAAAGACGCGGATCGCACGCGAACTGCACGACGACCTCGGCCAGCAGCTCACCGCGCTGAAAATGGACTTGTCGGTCGTCGAGCAGCAATTGCGGATGCCCGGCCGCGCGCAGCCCGACGCGGGCGTGCAGACGCACCTGCAGGGCATGCGGCGGCTGATCGACGCGACGGTCGCGTCGGTGCGGCGCATCGCGGCCGACCTGCGCCCGGTGATGCTCGACGATCTCGGCCTCGTGCCCGCGATCGAATGGCTCGCGAACGATTTCACGAACCGCTACGGAATCGATGTCGAACGCCACATCGAAACGGGCGGCCTCACGTTCACCAGCGCGGGCGCGACCACGCTGTTCCGCATCGTCCAGGAAGCGCTGACGAACGTCGCGCGTCATGCGGACGCGACACGCGTCGCGCTGCGGCTCGACATCGAGGAAGGCTTCTGCGTGCTGCGCGTCGCGGACAACGGCCGCGGCGCGGCCCACGGCGCGCCGGCCCACGAGGACAAGTCGTTCGGCCTGATCGGGATTCGCGAACGCGCACACATGCTCGGCGGCACCGTGACGATCGACACCGCGCTCGCGCGCGGCTTCTCGATTACCGTCGCATTTCCGCTCAGTACCGTTCAACAGGAAACGCTCATCACATGATCAAGGTGCTCATCGCCGACGACCATACGCTCGTACGCGACGGTCTGCGGCACATCCTCCAGAACGCCACCGGATTCGAGGTGGCCGGCGAGGCTTGCGACGGCCCGTCGACGATCGCGCTCGTGCGCGCGACGCCCGCGCAGGTGCTCGTGCTCGACCTGTCGATGCCAGGCCGCAACGGCGTCGAGCTGATCAAGCAGATCAAGGACGAGAAACCCGCGCTGCGCGTGCTCGTGCTGACGATGCATGCGGAGCAGCAATACGCGGTGCGTGCGTTCCGCGCGGGTGCGTCGGGTTATCTGACGAAGGAAAGCGCGAGCGCCGAGCTGGTCGGCGCGGTCACGAAGGTGGCGTCGGGCGGCGTCTACGTGAGCCTCGCGATGGCCGAGCAGTTCGCGCAGAGCCTGAACGAGCCGGCCGAGACGCTGCCGCACCAGCGGCTGTCCGATCGCGAATTCGACGTGTTCCGGCGGATCGCCGCCGGCCAGACGCTGACCGAGATCGCGAACGCGCTGTGCGTGAGCGCGAAGACCGTCAGCACCTACAAGACGCGAATCCTGGAAAAGATGCAGATGCCGCACGAAGCGGCGCTGGTGCGGTACGCGATGCGGCACAAGCTGCTCGACGAGACGGACGACGTCTAGCCGGCGCATCGCGGGCCCGGCCGGGCCCGCGCCTGCTCTTTACTTGCCGGGCACCGGGCACGCGAGATCGCCTTCCTCGCAGGACAGATAACCCTTCAGCGTTTCGGTACGCACTTTCGTCAGATCGTCGAGGCAGGTCGATACGACCATCGGATACGCGCTGCCGCCCTCCGCGTTCGCGCTGGAGAAACCGCATTCGGCATCGCGGTAGGCAATCCACGCGCGCTGCGCGTTCACGAGCTTGTCGGCGAGCGGCCGCGCATCGCGCAGGCGCGCGGTGACGGCCTGGTAGGTCCGGTTCAGCTCGCCGTCGGATTTCCTGTACGCGCGATCGGCACATGCCGTCATCGCCGCCTGATCCGCCGCGTCCGCACAATTCGCCTGTGCATGGGCGACGTTCGCCAGCAGCGCCAGCGAGCACAACAGACCGGTCAAGACACGCATGGATGCTCCTTGTTGTTCGTTGAAATGCGGAACCCGGTGCCGGGCCGGTTGCCCTGCCGCGCCTCGGCGCGCGGCGACACCGTCCGCGATGCTAGCGCACGCGCAGACGCTTGTCAGCCGGCGCCTTGCATATCGGCCCCGCACGCCTACACTGGAAAATCGATACGCCGTTTCAGGCCGCGCTATCGCATCCATCCCGTCTTCGCTTCCGCCGCATTCCTCAGCGCATTTCGCGTTCGCGACGCCGAGCGGTCGTGACGTTTCGTCAGCCGGTTTCCTCCGCCCAGCACAACGCGCAAGCGCCGTCGCTCCCCTGGAGGAAATCATGAGCTATCACCTGGAAGGCCGTCTGCTCGAGGTCTGCAACTGTCGCGTACTCTGCCCGTGCTGGATCGGCGAGGATCCGGATTTCGGTGTCTGCGACACCATCGTCGCGTGGCACGTCGACAAGGGCACCGTCGACGGCGTCGACGTCGGCGGCAACACGATCGCCGCGGTGTGCCGCGTGCCGGGCAACATCCTGCAAGGCAACTGGACGGCCGCGATCTACGTGAGCGACACCGCATCCGACGCGCAGGAGCAGGCGCTCCTCAAGGTCTATACGGGCCAGGCCGGCGGCCCGATCGCCGAGCTCGCGAAACTGATCGGCAAGGTCGTGTCGGTCGAACGCGCGCCGATCACGTTCGATGTCGTCGGCGCCCGCGGCACGCTGTCGATCGGCACCGACTACCACGCGGAACTCGAACCGTATCTCGGCCCGAGCGGCGCGCAGACGACGCTGGCAGATACCGTGTTCTCGACGGTACCCGGCGCCCCCGTGTTCGTCGGCAAGGCGCCCGTCTACCGGTCGAAGAACGCGGCGATCGGCATCGACGTCGATCTGAAGAATCACAACGCGCTGCAGAGCACGTTCCAGTTCGACGCATGAATCGCGGCCGCACGTAACCGACCATGGCCGCGCGGCTGCACCGGCGACTGTTTCCGTTCGTGCTCGCGAGTCTCGTCGGGTTCGCGTGGGTCACGCTGTGGGCGTGGACGCGCAGCCCGTACGGGCGCTATCTCGAGCACGGCGAGAACGCGTCGTCGTTGCCGTTCAGCACGCTGTGCCGCGCGCTGCCGGGCGGCGCGCTGTGGCTGCCGGCCGCGTTCGACGCGGCCGCCTGGACGCTGATGATCCTCGCGATGATGCTGCCGACGACGCTGACGCTGTTCGACACGTTCTCACGCGTCGTGGCGGGGCGCCCCGACCGCGCGCGGCTGCTCGCACTCGTCGGCCTCGGCTACGTCGCGGCATGGAGCGGCTTCGGTCTCGTCGCGCATGGCCTGCACGCGCTGCTGCTGGCGGGCGTCGCGCACGTGCCGGCGCTGGCGTGGCGCGGCTGGTTGATCGGCGCGGCCGTCCTTGCGCTGGCCGGCGCGTTTCAGTTCAGCGGATTGAAGGCGCGCTGTCTCGAACGTTGTCGCACGCCGCTCGGTTTCGTGATCGGCCACTGGCGCGGCCGCTCGCCGTTGCGGCACGCGTTCGCGCTGGGCGCCAGTCACGGCCTGTTCTGCGTCGGCTGCTGCTGGGCGCTGATGCTGCTGATGTTCGTCGTCGGTGCGGGCAGTCTCGGCTGGATGCTGTCGCTCGCCGCGCTGATGGCCCTCGAAAAGAACGCCGTGTGGGGCCGGCAACTCACCGCGCCGCTCGGTGCCGCGCTGTTCGGCGCGGCCGTGCTGATCGTCGCCGGTCACGCGTGAGGCCCGCGATGCGCCCGCCCGCCTCCGCACTCGCGTCGCACGTGCGGCCGGGCGCACGCGCCGCCGTGCTGACGTCGGTCGCGATGCTTGCGTTCGCATCGAACTCGCTGCTGTGCCGGCTTGCGCTGCAGGCCGGCCGGATCGACGCGGCCAGCTTCGGCACCGTGCGCCTCGTGTCAGGCGCGCTGATGCTCGCGCTCGTCGCACGCGCGGGGGCGCGGCGGGCCGCCCAGCCGGCGGACTGGCCTGCGGCGGCGATGCTGTTCGCGTATGTCGCATGCTTCTCGTTCGCGTACCTGACCGTCAGCGCCGCCACCGGCGCGCTGATCCTGTTCGGCGCGGTGCAGCTGACGATGTTCGCGGCCGGCTGGCGCGCCGGCGAACGGTTTGCTCCCGCGGGCTGGGCCGGATTCGGCGCGGCGCTGGCCGGGTTGCTGTATCTGGTCTCGCCGGGGCTCGCCGCGCCGACGCCGGGCGGCGCCGCACTGATGACGGTCGCCGGCATTGCATGGGGCATCTATTCGATACGCGGCCGTCGGACCGCCGATCCGGTCGCGGCGACCGCCGGCAATTTCATGCGGGCCGCGCCGCTGGCACTCGCGTTGAGCGCCGCGCTCGCCGGCCGCCTTCACCTGACACCGGCCGGCATCGCGCTCGCCGTGCTGTCCGGCGCGCTGACTTCGGGCATCGGCTACGTGATCTGGTACGCCGCGCTGCGGCACCTGACCGCGATGCGCGCCGCGGCGGTCCAGTTGTCGGTGCCGCCGATCGCCGCGTGCGGCGCCGTGCTGTTCTTGTCGGAGCAGCCGACCTGGCGTCTCGCGCTCGCGTCGGCCGCGATCCTCGGCGGTGTCGCCGCCGTGCTCGCGAGCCGTGCCCGCCATGCGGGCGCCGGGTCGTGATGCCGATCGGCCGCCCAAATGCAAAACCCGCGCACGGCGGACACCGTGCGCGGGTTCAGCGGAAGCGGCCAGTCCGGCACCCTCGCGGGCGCCTGCCGGCTTAGTGGCCGAAGTACACCGACGAGCGATCGGCGGCGGCCGGCACGACCACGCGCTGGCCCGACTGCGACGTGGCGGCGGCATTCGCGCCGTAGCCCGTTGCGTCGGCTTGCGCGCCGGTGTTTTGCGCGGCGGCGATCTTCGCTTGCGCGGCCTGGATGTTTTCCGGGTAGTTCATCCAGTCGTTCGGGTTGTAGCCGGCCTTTTCGAGCTGGACCAGCTCGGCGCGCACTTGCGCGCGCGTCAGCGGCTGCTGGTTCGATTGGGCGAACGAGACGACCGGTGCGGCCACGAGGGCGGCCAGTGCAACTGCCTTGATCAGCGATTTCATGATGCGTTACCTCCAGGATTGTTTTGTCAGGCGCTTCGGACTCGGGGTCGTTGCGCATGAGTAGAAGTCTAGGAGTCGCGGCTATCAGGGTAAATACTTAAATCGCAAATTCACTGTTGACGGAAACCGTACAATCTCGCGGGAATAAGCCGATTCATCAGATGATTATCGGCGTTCGCGCACCGAATACCTCGATGCGCTATCCGCCGTGCGCCGGCCCTCCGTCAGCGCAGGCGATCGGTATCCGCCGACGCCATCAGCCGGTCGAACAGCAGCGCCTTCAGGCGGACCCGGTCGCCGTCGGCGGGTTCGCCGAACGCCGTGTGATGCAGCGTCAGCGCCGGCGTCGCCGGATCGGCATGGACGGCGCGCACCGTGCCGTCGAGCGCCAGCAGTTCGACCCGGTCGGCGGCGGCATACGGGAGCAGCACGCGCAACGGCTCGCCGGTTGCGGCGATCGTCCGGTCGACGGCAATCGACAGCCCGTTCAGGCTGATGTCGCGCACCATCCCGATGCCTTCCGCAGGGTCCGCTCCGCCCGCGCAGCAGGCCGCGATCCGCACCGGCACGCGCGGCTCCGCGCGCGTGCGCAGCCGGTCGACGAAGCCGGGAGGCGACAGGATCATGAACGGCGCGGCCCCCGACGCCTGCACCGCCTCGATCGTCGCACCGAAACGGGACACCGCGGCACGGCCGATCGCGACCGCCTCGATGTCGTCGCCGCGCGCGAATTCCAGCACGGCCGCCGGCTGCGGCTCGACGAACAGCGCGCCCGATGCGGCGACGCCGATCAGCCGGCAGCGCTGCAACGCGCGTGTCGTGCCGACCCGGCGGCGGATGCCGATCGCGGCACCCGCCGACAGTCCCATGCGCGTGGCCGGCGGCATCGCGGCCTGCGCGCGCGGATCGGCGTCGGCGTCGTCGCGACGGCGCATGGGCCGGAAATGGTCGAACAGGAAAGCGTGCTGCGCGGCATCGCGCAGTGTCGTGCCGGCCGGCAGCAGTGCGGCGCCGTCGGCATCGTAGAGATCGAAGCCGAGCGGAACGCCGGCGCAAAGATCGTCGCGCGCGAGTGCGACGTAGTCGGGGGAAAGCCGCATCGGAGAGGCGCGGAGCGACCGCGCGAGCTGTCGTGACAACTTGATTACGGCAGCATCGCACGAAATCTGAACGGCTTCGTTACTGGGAAGCGCCGCTCGCGTCGGGCGCGGACGGCGCCGGCGGCTGCAGCGGCGCGGCGGCAGGCGCCGCACCAAGGCCCGCGCTGCCGCCGCTCGTCGTGCCGGCGCTCGCCGGCGGCTGCGCGGGCTGCGGTTGGGACGCGCCCGCCGACAACGCGGCGGCCGATGCGGCCACTTCGGACGCCGGCACCCATTCCTCGACGAGACCGCCGGACGCGGCCTCGGGTGCCGATGCGGCCGACGCATCCGAAGCCGCACCTTCGTCGACCTCGGGCGGACGCTCGATACGCTGTGTCCTGACGGGCGCGGACGCCTTCTTCGATTCGGGCGGGAACCACGTGTCGAACAGGTCCGTCACACGCTCGCGCAGCGACGCGAACCAGCCGGGTGACGGCTCGGTATCGAACTTCGCCTTCGCGTCGACGAGGCGGGCGCGTTGCGCACGCTGGAAGAAATCGCCGACGATCGGCAGCGCGCTGTGCGCGCCCTGCCCCCAGTAGTCGCTGCGCAGCGTCACGCGGCCGTCGTCGAAGCCGACCCACGCGCCGGCGACGAGGCCCGGCTGCATCAGGATGAACCAGCCGTCCGCGTTGTCCTGCGTCGTGCCCGTCTTGCCGGCCACGTCGCCGCGGATCCCGAAACGCGTGCGGATGCTGCCGCCCGTGCCGCGCGTCACGACGTCGCGCATCACGCCGAGCAGCGTCTTGTCGGTTTCGGCGTCGAGCGCGCGTTCGGGCGGCGCCGGCGCGTATTCGGCGAGCACCTCGCCCTGGCGGTTCTCGATGCGCGTGATCATCTGCGGCTCGACGTACAGCCCGCCGTTCGCGATCGTCGCGTAAGACGCGACCATCTCCTTGAGCGTGACCGGGCTCGTGCCGAGCGCGAGCGACGGCACGCGTTCGAGCGGGCTTTCGCGCACGCCCATGTCGCGCGCGAGCCGCGCAACCGCGGCCGGCCCGACCTGCTCCATCACCTGCGCGGTGATCCGGTTGCGCGACAGCGCGACCGCGTCGCGCAGCGTCATCGGCTTGCCGGTCGGCGGCACGTCGTCGTTCGGCCGCCAGATCTCGCCGCCCTTCAGCGGGATCTCGACCGGCTGGTCGATGAACGTGTCGTCCGGCTTCATTCCCTTCGCGAACGCGACACCATAGACGAACGGCTTGAACGTCGAGCCGGGCTGGCGCCGCGCCTGCGCGACGTGGTCGAACGGCTCGCGGGCGAAATCGCGGCTGCCGACCCAGGCGCGGATCTGCCCGTCACGCGGATCGATCGCGAGGAAACCCGCCTGAACGTCGGTCTTCGCCTTGCACAGCGCGCGCATGAAGCCGCGGTCGGCCGCGAGCAGCTTCATCGCGGCCGCGTCGTCCTTGCCGGCGTCCTGCGCGGCCTTGTACTCGGGCGACTCGCGCATGAAGGTGCGGAACACCTCGTTGTCGGTGCCGCAGCCGTCGCGGCCGCTCCATGCGCCGTTCGCGATGCCCTGCAACTGGTTGCCCTGCAGCGTGAGCGCCTGCGTCGCCATCTGCTGCAGCCGCGAGTCGATCGTCGTGCGCACGATCAGCCCGTCCGAGTAGATGTTGTAGTCGTTGCGGTCGGCCCACGCGATCAACCACTTGCGCAACTGCTGCGCGAAGTGCGGCGCCGGCCCCGGCGGCTCCTTCTGGCGCTCGAAATCGATGCGCAGCGGCCGGCGCTGCAGCTGCGCGAACTGCGCCGGCGACAGCTTGCCGTACTTCACCATCTGGCCGAGCACCGTATTGCGCCGCTGCAGCGCGCGCTCCGGGTTCAGCACCGGGTTGTAGTAGCTGTTGCCCTTCAGCATCCCGACGAGCGTCGCGCTGTCGAGCACGTCGAGCTCGTCGGCCGACTTGTCGAAGTAGGTGCGCGCGGCCATCTCGACGCCGTACGCGTTGTACAGGAACGGCACCGTGTTCAGGTAGGTTTCGAGGATCTGGTCCTTGCTGTAGACCGCCTCGATCTTCAGCGCGGTGATCGCCTCCTTCACCTTGCGGGTGAGCGTCGGCGCGCGGCCGATCTCGTCCGGATACAGGTTGCGGGCGAGTTGCTGCGTGATCGTCGAGCCGCCCTGGCGGCTGCCGGAGAACGTATGGAGCGCGGCCGATGCCGTGCGCTTCCAGTCGAGGCCGTGATGCGCGTAGAAGCGGTGATCCTCGGTCGCGATCAGCGCGTCGACCATGTGCGGCGAGATCTGCTTGAGCGGCACCCACTCGCGGTTGGACGGCTTGAATTCGGCCAGCAGCTTGCCGTCGGCGGACAGCACCTGCGCCGGCTGGTCGACGCGCGCCTTGCGGATGTCGCCGATGCCCGGCGTGAACGGGATCAGCACGACCACGTACGCCACGAACAGCGCCGGCACGGCGGCGCCCGTGAGCAGCACGCCGCGGCGCGTCGGGTGACGGAGATGGCGCCACGCGGTGGCGGCGAGAGGCTTGACCCGCGCCACGGCGGCAGCCGCGACGGGTTGGGCGCGCGCGACCCATCTGGCACAGAAAGCACGCACTGACGACACGTTTCGGCGATTCACGCGGGTGGAGCTCGGCTGAAAAGGCTGCATCGTACCAAACTCGCGCGGCCCCACGGCCGCGGCGGCGTTGCGCGGGCGCGCGCCGCGCGGCTGCGCCCGTGTTGCGCACGCAAAAAAGGCGCGTGCCCCGCAACGGGAACGACGCGCCAAACCTGGTACGACAACCGGGAAACGGCTCGACGGCGGCTGATCGGCGCCGCCGTTCAGCGCACGAGGAAGCCGTAAGTCAGCGGATCGCGCTCGTCGACGATCCAGTTCGCGAACCCGCAGATGTGCGCACTGCCCTCCACCTCCGGAATCACGGCCGGGATGTCGCCGACCGTCGTTTCGCGCAGCACGCGCCCCTTGAAGACCGTGCCGACGATCGATTCGTTGACGAGCGTGTCGCCGGCCGCGAGCAACCCGCGCTGGTACAGCTGCGCGACACGGCCGCCGGTGCCGGAGCCCGTGGGCGAACGGTCGACCTCGCGATCCGCGAACACGCAGCAGTTCGCCTGCGTCGAGCCCGGATGGCGCGGCGCATTCGCGATGATCGTGCCGTAGATGTGGTTGATCTCCGGGATTTCCGGATGCACGACCGGGTACTTCGCGTTCGCGGCGGCCTTCGCTTCCGCGCCGAAGCGGATCAGTTTCTCGACCGCCGACTCGCGCACCGGCAGGTCGAACGGCGCACCGTCGACGTAGAAATAGAACGCGCCGCCGTACGCGATGTCGCCGGTCACGGTGCCGAACGACGGCGTCTCGACCGACACGTCGCGCTGCCAGATGAACGACGGCACGTTGACGAAGCGCACGGGCCCCGCATGCTCGCCGTCCCACCGGACGAAGGCCTCGATGAAGCCGCACGGCGCGTCGATGCCGACCCGCGTTTCCGGCACCGTGCGCTGCACCCAGCCGAGCTCGACGGCGGCGGTCGACAAGGCGATCACGCCATGCCCGCAATGGTCGCTGTAGCCTTCGTTGTGCACGAAGATCACGCCGAAATCGGCATTCGGCGAGACCGGCTCGGTCAGGTAGCCGCCGTACATGTCGGCGTGGCCGCGCGGCTCGAACATCAGCGCGCGGCGGATCTCGTCGGCGTGCGCCTTGAGCCACGCGCGGCGCTGGACGATCGTGTCGCCGGGCAGGCGCGGCAGCCCGCTCGTGACGATGCGGAACGCCTCGCCGCCCGTATGGACTTCGACGGTGGAAAGGGATCGGGAAATTTTCATGTCGAATCGGATGCGTTGAAACGAAGGACGGCGGCCGCGCCGCCGTCCGGTGGCAAGCGTGGGCGCCGGTTACTTCGCGTACGGCTCCGGCAGGCCGTTGCGGATCACGTAGACGGTCGTCGGCGCGCCCTTCAGGTCGCCGTTCGCGTCGAACGAATAGGTGCCCGCGACGCCCGCATAGTTCGACTTCGCGAGCTGCGCGATCAGCTTCGCCTTGTCGGTGGTCGTACCGGCCTTGACCATCGCGTCGGCGAGCAGCTTCATCCCGTCGTAGTAGTTGACGCCATAGACCTGCGTATCGGTGTGATAGGTGTCGTGGTACTTCTTCAGGAACGCGCGTCCGGCCGCCGTCTTCTCGAGCGCGACGCCGCCCTGCGCGCAGTAGACGATCGATGCCGCGTCGCCCGCGACCTTGCCCATGTCCGCCGAGCAGATGCCGTCGCCGCCGAGCAGCTTCGCGCGCAGCCCGCGCTGCTTCATCTGCTTGGCCATCGGCGCGCCCTGCGCCGCATAACCGCCGAGGAAGATCACGTCGGGGTTGCCGGCCTTGATCTTGGTGAGGATGCCGAGGAAGTCGGTGGCCGACGAGTTCGTGTACTCCTGGTCGACGATCCGGATCCCGTTCGCCTTCGCGACGTTCATGAACTGCTCGGCAACGCCCTGCCCGTAAGCGGTGCGATCGTCGATCACGGCGGCCGTCTTCGCGTTCAGCGTCTTCGCGGCGAACGTCGCCATCGTGCCGCCGAGCTGTTCGTCGCTCGCGCCGATCCGGAAGATGTTCTTGAAGCCCTGCTTCGTCAGCGCCGGGTTCGACGCGACCGGCAGGATCGGCACGCCGGCAGTCGAGTACACGCGCGACGCGGGGATCGCGACGCCCGAGTTGTACGGTCCGAGCACCGCGACGACGCCCTTGTCGACGAGGTTCTGCGCGACCTGCACGCCGGCCTTCGGGTCGGCCTGGTCGTCTTCGGAAACCAGTTTGAACGTGACGGCCTTGCCGGCGACCTTGATGCCGGCCTTGTTGAGTTCGTCCACGGCGAGCCGCGCGCCGTTTTCGTTGTCCTTGCCGTTCGCGGCCTGCGGCCCGGTGAGCGGCGCCGAATGGCCGATCATCACGACTTCCTGCGCGTGCGCGGAAGTCAGCGCGCCGGCGGCAACGGCCACCGAGAGCGCGGTAACGAGGTGTCGCATGATGTCTCCTGATTGGTTTTGAGTGAAACCAATGTAGGACACACGTGGTCACATCGCAAGCAATTTCAAAATAATTTCGGAATTTTGGTCATATTTAAGACCAGAATGCATTCGCGCGGATTCGTTCTACTTCGGCGCGATGTCGCGCCGCACGCGGCGGATGTGCTGTTCGACGTAGAACGCGGCCGCATCGGCATCGCCCGACACGATCGCCTCGTAGATCAGCCGGTGCTCGGACACGTAGAGCCGGATCCGGCCCGCGTCGTAGATGCCGTCGTCCTTCAGCCGTTTCCACAGCGGCTGGTCCATCGTCTTCGCGACTTCGTCCGCGATCTTCACCATCAGCGCGTCGCCCGTCATCAGCGCGAGCTGCCGGTGGAACAGCCGGTCGCTCTCGTTCCAGAGCGCGCGCTGGTGCGGATCGTCGACGTCGGTGATGGTTTCCATCTGCGCGAGATAACGCTCGGCACCGGGATCGGCGCGGCCATGGGCGGCCGCGAGACGTGCGATCGCGGGCTCCAGGATCAGCCGGACGTCGAGTGTCGACGTCGGGCTGAAGTCGGCCTCGGACGCCATCGGTGCGTCGCCGCGCCGCGCGAGCACGTCGAGCGGCGCCGCGACGACATAGGTGCCCGAATTGCGCTTCGTGAACACCAGCCCTTCGTTCTGCAGCGCGCCGAGCGCCTCGCGCACGGCCGGCCGGCCGACCTGGAACAGCGCGGCGAGCTCGCGCTCGGACGGCAGGCGCGACTCGGCCGCGTAGCGCCCGGCGCGGATTTCGTCGCGGATCTTCTCGGCTACCTGCTCGTAGATCTGCAGCGGCCGGAAACCGCCTTCGATTGATTCGGGACGCGCGGACATCATCGTATGGCTCCTGCCCGGTCGCGGGCGTGGATCTGGAATGGGTTCGCACTATACCGGAGCGGCGCCGGTATCGCGCCACGGCAACCCTTCTGGACAGATATTAGAACCAAAACCGGCTCGACGCTTTATTTTCTGGGTTGCGGGTGCGCCAGAAAGTGGTATAGATTCGATCCACGCTGCCTGGTGTCGCGGTATCCGGCAGCCCCGTGGCGGGCGCGGCATGCGCCCGCCGTCCACGCTCACGACGCATACGACGTACACGATGACCGCCCTTTCCCCGATTCCCGTTTTCGATGCGGCCGACACGGCCGCATTGCTCGACTACCCGGCGCTGCTCGCCACGCTCAGGCAAGCCGTTGCCGAGTATGCGGCGGGCGAGATCGTCAGCCCCGAGCGCCTCGTCGTGCCGCTGCAGGCCGGCGGCGTGATGCTGTCGATGCCGTCGAGCGCGCGCGACCTCGCGAGCCACAAGCTCGTGAACGTCTGCCCCGGTAACGGCACGCGCGGCCTGCCGACGATCCTCGGCCAGGTGAGTGCGTATGACGCGACCACGGGCGAGCTGCGCTTCGCGCTCGACGGCCCGACGGTCACCGGCCGCCGCACGGCGGCCGTCACCGCGCTCGGCATCGAGGCGCTGCATGGCGCCGCGCCGCGCGACGTCCTGCTGATCGGCACCGGCAAGCAGGCGGCCAATCACGCGGAAGCGCTCGCGGCGATCTTCCCGGAAGCGCGCCTCCACGTGCGCGGCACGCGCGCCGACAGCGCGGCCGCGTTCTGCGCGACGCATCGCGCGCAGGCGCCGCGGCTCGCACCGCTCGACGGCGAAGCGATTCCCGACGCGATCGACGTCGTCGTCACGCTGACGACGAGCCGCACGCCCGTCTACCGGGAAGCCGCGCGCGAGGGCCGGCTCGTGGTCGGCGTCGGCGCGTTCACCGCGGATGCCGCCGAGATCGGCGCGAACACCGTGCACGGCAGCCGGCTCGTCGTCGACGATCCGGCCGGCGCGCGCCACGAGGCCGGCGACCTGATCGTCGCGCAGGTCGACTGGCAGCACGTCGCGTCGCTCGCCGACGTGCTGAACGGCACGTTCGCGCGCGGCGGGCCGATGCTGTTCAAGAGCGTCGGCTGCGCTGCATGGGATCTCGCCGCGTGCCGCACGGCGCGCGATGCGCTCGAGGCACGCGGCGCCGGCTGACCGCGTACCGGCATATCGCGGCAACATCGGAGCCGCGCCGGCGGTTTCCCGGACGCGTTGTAGGAAACGCCCTACAACGCGTCGAAGCGGCCTACACGAACTTCCAATTCGGCCGATTTCAATTTCGGCGGCGCAACACGATACTGCCGGCATGAATGCCAGCCTGTCACCCGCCGCGCTCAGGGTGTTTCTCGTCGATCACGCCGTCGCCGTCCGTCAGCGGATCGCGCTGCTCGTCGGCGCGATCCGCGGCGTCGCCGTCGTGGGCGAGGCGGAAGACGGCCAGGACGCGTGGACGCACATCCGCAGTTGCCGGGCGGATGTCGTGATCGTCGACGTGCGGCTCGCGGACGGCAGCGGCCTCGCCCTCATCGGGATGCTGTCGAAGGTCGCACCGCGCATCGTCACGATCGTGCTGACGAATCATTCGGCGCCGGCATTCAGAGAGGCATGCGCGACGGCGGGAGCCGACTACTTCTTCGACAAGACCGTCGAATTCGACGCCGCATGCCGTGTCATCGAATCCCTGGTGCACGCTCGTGTGCACCACCCCTGACGAGCCGGAGTGACTTATGTCCACAGCCACCGCCTGCGCCGCCGACGTGTCCGTCGTACCCCGGCCAACGATTCCGCTGCGCGCGGCCGCGCGCGCCGACGCCGCCAAACATCCGGCCGCACGCTGCTCGGCCTGCGCGATGCGCTCGATGTGCCTGCCGCACCTGACGGCCGCCGAGTACGGCCGCCTCGACTCGATCATCTGCACGACCCGGCACGTTCGCCAGGGTGACGCGCTGTTCCGCATCGACGATCCGTTCCAGAGCATCTATGCGGTGCGCGCGGGTTCGTTCAAGACGGTGATGATGCATCGCGACGGCCGCGAGCACGTGACGGGCTTCCAGATCGCCGGCGAAACGCTCGGGATGGACGGCATCGGCAGCGGCCAGCATTGCTGCGACGCGATCGCGCTGGAGGACAGCGTCGTGTGCATCATTCCGTTCGGCGCGCTCGAAGCCGCCTGCCGCGAGATCAAGCCGATGCAGCACTTCCTCTACCAGATGCTGAGCAGCGAGATCGTTCGCGAATCGAGCCAGATGCTGCTGCTCGGCACGATGTCGGCCGAACAGCGCGTCGCGCATTTCCTGCTGAACCTGTCGTCCCGTTTCGAGGCGCGCGGTTATTCGGCGACCGAATTCAACCTGCGGATGACGCGCGAGGAAATCGGCTGCTATCTCGGGATGAAGCTCGAAACCGTCAGCCGGATGTTCTCGCGGTTCCATCGCGACGCGCTGGTCGAAACGCGCGGCAAGCGCGTGCGCATCCTCGACGCGCACGCGCTCGCGCAGGTCTGACGCGCGACGCCGGATCATCGGCGCAGCGCCGCCCTTGCGCCGCTCGCCTGCCACGCGATCAGCGCCTGCTCGGCCTGGGCGAATGCGCGGCGCAGCGCGTCGTCGAGGTCGTTTCCCGCGCATGGCGGCAGCGGCCTGAGCGCCGCGTCGTGCATCACCAGGTCGAGCCGCACGTCGTACAGCCGCACGCCATCGGTCGCCACGCGCGATTCGATCGCGAGGTGGCAGCCGCCGATCAGCGCGCGGAACCGCTCGAGCCGCACCAGCTGCGCGCCGGCCTCGGCTTCCACCGCGGCGGACCCGGTGAATCCCCGGCAGGCGATCTGCATGCCCACGCCCATGTCCTACTCTCCCGACGGGGCCGCCCGCTCGTCGACCGCCTTGCATGCGCCCGCCCGCACACGATGCGGCGGCACGCGTTTCCCGTGGCGTGGCGCGATTCTGCGATCGCGGCCCGGCCGACAATCCTCCCCGCGCCGTCCTGGCGCGGGTCCGTTCATACGTTGAAGACCTGCGACGTCTTCATCTCGATCCAGGTCATGCCGGCGCGCAGCCCTTCGATCATGGCCTCGCGCTCGGTCGGATACGCGTGACTGTGCTCGAACGTATGATGAAACCGAGCGGCACCGGCGCCGTGCTCGACGGACACGCGGCAGCGGAATTCGCCCGATTCGCACGGTCGCGTCTCGACTTCGACCGACCAGTCGCGTTCGTGAATGTTGCCCTGCAGTGTCATGCGCCCTCCTGCGGTATCAGCCTTCGAGCCGGAAGTGGCCGCTGTGCAGCAGCACCGGCCGGCCGCCGATTTCCTCGAGCATCCGTCGCGCCATCGCCTCGATCGCCGGGCGGTGCCCGTCGAATGCGGTCAGCAGGTCGCTTTCGAGCAGCGACCGCGCGCCGAAATGGTCTTCCAGCGCCTCGGCCGTGACCGCGCACTGTACGCAACGTCCGTCGACCAGCGCCGAAAACGCGACGACCAGGTCGCGCGCGCAATATTCGGGCGGCTCGGGCGGAAAAGTGATGTGCATCGGTCGGCCTGTCATCGTCGTGATGGCTCCATGACGAGAGCATAGTGGCGCGCGCGGCCGCGCGCTTGACCCACGTCAAGCGGTCCGCTGCACCGCACGATCCCGGTGCAGCCGCGCGACGCGGCTTCAGCCCGCGTCGGGCTCGATCGCCGCGCCGCGCTGCGCGAGCAGCTCGCGCAGCACGCTGCGGTGGCAATGGCGCTCGTCTTCGCAGTAGCAGCCGATCGAGAACGCCGTGGTGGCCGACAGCGCCGCCAGCAGGTCCAGCACCTTCGCCGGGTCGCCTTGCGCCATCTCCGCGCGAAAGTGGCGCTTGAATGCATTCCATTCGGCGTCGGTTTCGGCGGCCTGTGCCTGGGCAACGAGTTCGGCACTCGGCGACAGCGTCGGCAGCCATACATCATAGTAGTCGCGCGACGCGAATTCCGCCTTAGGTACGCCGCGCGGCGGCCGCCGCACCGTGCCGATCCGCAGCCCCTCGCCGGCCGCGCGCGGCGTGCCGAGCCGGATGATCCGGATGCCCATGTCGCTCCCTTTTCGTGTTGCGTCCGATGCCGCATCGTACCGCCGCACGCGCCGTCGCGTCTGTCTTCCGGCGCACGTTGCCGCCGCGCAAGAAAAAACCGGCTGCCCCCGCGACGGGGGACAGCCGGCTCATCCTGCCTCGTTCGGTGCGCGCCGGAGCGCGCCGCGCTCAGACGCCGCTCTTCAGCACCTTGCCGATCGCGTCCGCGACGATGCCGACGTTCGAGTCGTTCAGGCCCGCCACGCACATCCGGCCCGAACGCAGGATGTACACGCCGTGCACTTCGCGCAGCGCGTCGACCTGCGATTCGGTCAGGCCCGTGTACGTGAACATCCCGCGCTGCTTCACGTAGCGCGTGAGCGCCTCGCCGCCGACGTGGTCGCGCAGGCCGTCGTGGATCGACTGGCGCATCCGCGCGATGCGGCGGCACATGGCCGACAGCTCCTCTTCCCATTGCTTGCGCAGCGCCGGCATGCCGAGCACGGCCGCGACGACCTTCGCACCGTAGGTTTGCGGGTTGCTGTAGTTCGAGCGCACGGCGCCGGCCAGCTGGCCGAGCACGCGCTCGGCCGCGGCTGCGTCTTCGCAGACGACGCTCAGCCCGCCCACGCGCTCGCCGTACAGCGAGAAGTTCTTCGAGAACGAGTTCGCGACGAGCGTCGGCACGCCGCGGCGGGCCAGTTCGCGCACCGCGAACGCGTCCGCGTCGAGACCCGCGCCGAAGCCCTGGTACGCCATGTCGACGAACGGCAGCAGCCCGCGCGCCTCGATCACGTCGATCAGTTTCTCCCACTGGCCTTCATCGAGGTCGACGCCGGTCGGGTTATGGCAGCACGCATGCAGCAGCACGATGCTGCGCGCCGGCAGCGCGTCGATCGCCGCGAGCATCGCGTCGAACTTCAGGCCGCCCGTCGCCTCGTCGTAGTACGGGTAGGTATTCACCGTGAAGCCGGCGCGCTCGAAGATGAAGCGGTGGTTTTCCCAGCTCGGATCGCTGAGCCACACCTGCGCATCCGGGAAATAGCGCTTCAGGAAATCGGCGCCGACCTTCAGTGCGCCCGAGCCGCCGAGCGTCTGCAGCGTCGCGATGCGGCCGGCCGCGCGGGCCGGGTGATCGGCGCCGAACACGAGCGATTGCACGGCGTCGCGGTACGCGGCCAGGCCGACCATCGGCAGGTATGGCTTCGGGCCGCTGTCGCGCTGCAGCGCGGTTTCGGCTTCGCGCACGGCGCCCATCACCGGAATCCGGCCTTCGGCGTCGAAATAGATCCCGATGCTCAGGTTGACCTTCTGGTCGCGCGGATCTTTCTGGAAGTTCTCGTTGAGCGTCAGGATCGGGTCGCCCGGGTACGCGTCGATGTGTTCGAACATGGCTATGTCGGTCTCGTTTAGAAGAATGATCGGTCGTGGCCTGCGTCAGCGTGCGGAGGCGCCGTCGTGCATCGCAAAGCCTGCATTCTTCTGACGGAAGCGATACCCGATCGCGAGCACCGCGAGCCATACCGGGATCAGGTACACCGACAGGCGGAGATCCGGCGTCAGGTACATCACGACGAGAATGCCGGCCATGAATGCCAGGCACAGGTAATTCGTGAAAGGATAGCCCAGACTGCGGAAGGAAGTCTTCTCCCCGGCCGCGCGCTTGGCCTGGCGGAACTTCAGGTGGATCAGGCTGATCATCGCCCAGTTGATGATCAGCGCCGACACGACGAGGCCCATCAGCACCTCGAACGCCTTGCCCGGCATGAAGTAGTTGACCAGCACGCACACGCCGGTCGCGAGCGCCGACGCGCCGAGCGCGGCGAGCGGAATGCCTCGCTTGTTCACCGAGCACAGCACCTTCGGCGCGTTGCCCTGCTGCGCGAGGCCGAACAGCATCCGGCTGTTGCTGTACACCCCGCTGTTGTAGACCGACAGCGCGGCCGTCAGCACGACCACGTTCAGCACGTTGGCGACCACGTTGCTGCTCAGCGCGTGGAAGATCAGCACGAACGGGCTGCCGCCGGTGACGACCTTTTCCCACGGATACAGCGACAGCAGCACCGCGAGCGCGCCGATGTAGAAAATCAGGATCCGGTAGATCACCTGGTTGGTCGCGCGAGGAATGCTGTGCTTCGGATCGTCGGCCTCGGCCGCGGTGATGCCGATCAGCTCCAGCCCGCCGAACGAGAACATGATCGCGGCCATCGACATCACGAGCCCCGACACGCCGTTCGGGAAGAAGCCGCCGTGCTGCCACAGGTTCCGCACGCTCGCCTCCGGCCCCGCGTGGCCGCTCGCGAGTAGCCAGCCGCCGAAGCCGATCATGCCGACGATCGCGGCGACCTTGATGATCGAGAACCAGAATTCCGTCTCGCCGTACGACTTCACGCTCGCCAGGTTGAGCAGGTTGATCGCGACGAAGAACACCAGCGCCGACACCCAGGTCGGCACGCCGGGCCACCAGTACTGCACGTAGATCCCGACGGCGGACAACTCGGCCATGCTGACGAGGATGTACAGCACCCAGTAGTTCCAGCCCGACAGGAAGCCGGTGAAGTGGCCGACGTACTTGTTCGCGAAAAAGCTGAACGAGCCGGCGACGGGCTCGTCGACGACCATCTCGCCGAGCTGGCGCATGATGAAGAACGCGACGATGCCGGCCACCGCATAGCCGAGCAGCACGGACGGGCCGGCCATCTTGATCGTCTGCGCGATGCCGAGGAACAGCCCCGTGCCGAGCGCGCCGCCGAGCGCAATCAGCTGGATGTGCCGGTTCTTCAGCCCGCGCTTCAGGCCGTCGCTCTCGTTACCAGAAACCATGTCTTCTCCACTCTGTCCGCCTCCGCCTGACGCGGTGCGGCGCGCCTCGGTGTGCCGGGCGCTGTTTTACTGTGCCGGCGGCCGTTCGTGGGGGCGCCGGGTTGGGGACTGCAATCTTCGCGTGAGGCGGCAACCGATTTGCGTCGGCGTGCCGGCCACACTGGCCGCCGACTCCTCCGCCCACGCCGCGCTGCCGCGGCCGCATACGAAAATCCGGGGTCAGTTTAGCGTCGCGACCGCGAAATCGGGTTGCGTAACCCGCTCATGCAAACCCTACATTATGAGATAAGATTGCATCCAGGAGACGAATGAGGAAACAAAAATGCCTGACCCGGTTCTCGATCGCATCGATCGTCACTTGCTGTCGGTGCTGCAGGAGAACGGCCGCGCGTCGAACCTCGATCTGGCGAAGGCCGTGGGACTGTCGCCCGCGCAGACGTTGCGGCGCCATCGCCGGCTGGAGGAAATCGGCGCGATCCGCCGTTACGAAACCCGGCTCTGCGCCGACACGCTCGGCTTCGGCGTCACCGCGTTCGTGCACGTGACGATGGAGCGCGGGCATATCCGCGATTTGTCGAAGTTCCAGAAACTCGTGTCGGATCTCGCGCAGATCCAGGAATGTTTCTCGGTGACGGGCGACATCGACTACGTGCTGAAAGTCGTCGCGCACGATCTGAAGGGGCTGTCGCGATTCCTGCTCGAGACGCTGATGCGCATCCCCGGCGTGAGCGGCGTGCATTCGAGCGTGTGCCTCGACGAAATCAAGTGTACGAGCGCGATGCCGGTGGAAGCGTAACACCCGCGCGGGCGAGGTGTTCACGCGAAGGTCGCCGGTGCCGCAGGCATCATCATGGTTCCGGCTGCGTCAGGCAGGCGTTGAGCAGCTCGCAGGGCCACAGGCTGCGCTTTCCTGCGCAACGTAGCTGTCGCGGCGCGTCTGTCGTGATCGACATTGCCCGGAAAACGTGTTCGACTGCGGCATCGTGCGAGGGCACCGATTAATGGGACGCCCATCAATCGGTAGCAAATTTCACGAGAAGTCGTACAAGTCTAATAGGCGACTTGTTTCTAATCAGCGATCGTCTTCGATTCCTTAATGCATCAGGAATCGACTATGCAACCCGCCGTAGCAACAGCCAGCGATCCGACCGCTTCCGTCGGATTCGTCATCGCCGCCACATATGGGGCGTAGCCGATGCCGAACCCGTCCACGAAAGTCCGCACCAATGACACGCCGCATTCTCAAAAAACGGTACAGCTCAAAACACTGACATTTCGGGAGCTTTGGAACGCATATCCGAAGAAGGATCCATATGATGACCCGACCGGCGAGTATAAAAATCAATGCGCGATCCGGATGAGCGTAACTTTCCACGCAATCGGCAGCGGCATGAAGTCGTTTTCTCAGAAAGTATTGAAGCCCATGCCAGGAAAACGAACGCTCGGACGCCTCATCCTCGATGGGAAGGCAACTGCGACCCGCGCCTACGAACTAGCAGAATGGTTGAAGCTTCGCCCATTCCTTGGCTTGGGCAAGCCGGAAAATATCACCGGACAGGATTGGCAGGACAAGGTAAAAGGCCGAACCGGTATCGTCTATTTCTTCGGTTATTGGCGGCAGGACGGTGATTCGGCTGACGCATTCAGCGGCCGACATATCGATCTGTGGAACAAGGACACGCTCACACCCTCGGCTGCGTCGTTCTGGCGATTTCGCATTGGCGTGCCGTCCATGATTAACCCGCTCGATTATCTTCGGGGCCGACGCGGAAACTGGTACTCGGACCTCGCCAATTCGAACGAAATCCTTTTCTGGGAAGTTGAATGAAACGGCTGGCCGTCACCCTCGGCGGATTCATATGGGGCTTGCTCGTTACCTGGGCATCCCTTTACACGTTCAGCCGAATTCATTGGCCCACTACACCGTCACATTCGACCGGCTGCAACGACATGGAGCACTGCGCTCCTCAGGCGGTATTCGTGGTCGGTCTGCTCGCACTCACGTTGTGGCCCTCGGTCCTCTTTGCCGTCATCAATGCGTTCGCTTATCGGCGCTGGTCGTCGCGTAGATGGGGAAACGTGTTCGTTATGGCTACGCTATTCGTCGTCGTTTTTCATCTCGCGAGCTACGCGGCGCCTGCGCTAGGTCTCTTCAGCTAGGCCGGATCACCGGAGCGGCGCAACGCAGTTTGTGCGCCGCCTCGCCCCGTCAAGCGACAGCCCGTTACATCGGTGCGTGTGACGATTTCGTCTGCAACCGCCTAAACTTGCGACTATCGTCAATGCTCACCGCACCGCCTCGAACGCACTGATCAACAACGCCCCGCAAGCAATCACCATGCACCCTGCCGCTCGGCGCGGCGTCAGCCGCTCGCCGAGATACACGCGCGCGATCAGCGCCGCGAACACCACGCTCGTCTCGCGCAGCGCCGACACCGGCCCCATCGGCGCCCGGTCCATCGCCCAGATGACGATGCCGTACGCAAGCGCGGCGAACACCCCGCCGCATGCGGCCTTCGCCGTTTCGCCGACCTCCTGCGTCAGCCGCAACGGCCCCGCGCGCAGCCGGTAGTACGCGGCCATCATCGCCCCCGTCAGCACGAACATCCACGCGGTATAGCCGACCGTGTTGCCGCTCTCGCGCACGCCGATCCCGTCGACCACGCTGTACGCCGCGATCGACACGCCGGTCGCGAACGCGGTCGGCAGCACCCTCGCGATCGGATGCGTTGCGCCGCGTCCGCGATCCAGCCCGATCGCCAGGATGCCCGCGCAGATCAACACGAGCCCGCCTTGCGCGCCGACGTTCAGCCGCTCGCCCGCGAACGCCGCCGCGCCGAGCGTGACGAGCAGCGGCGCGGTGCCGCGCGCGACCGGATACGCGACGGTCAGGTCGCCATGCTCGTACGCGCGCACGAGCAGCAACGTGTAGACGACGTGCAGCACCGCCGACGCGACGACGCACAACCAGCTCGACGCTGAAATGGGCGCGGCGGCCGGCAGGAACAGCAGCGCGAACAGCCCGATCGCGATCTGCAGCACGGTGGCCGAACGCAGCCGGTCGCCGCTGCCGCGGACCAGCGCGTTCCACGCCGCATGGAGGAACGCGGCGCACAGCACGGCAAACAGGACGGGAATCGGCACGATGAATACTCGCAGACGCGCGGCGACGTCGATCGTCGCCGCAGGGCGTTCATCGTATGAATCCGTCACCGGATTGTCAAAAACGTCGGCGTGTACGGCGGCGCGAACGCGCCCGCCGGCCGTGCGCCGCCCCGCCCGGCGCGGCATCGGCGGCAGCGGCCCGCCGCGCCGCGGCACCTGCCGCGGCGGCCGCACGCGGTCTGCCCCTTTCCGTTCTCTTTCGCGCCTCGTGCCGGCGTAATGGAATCGATACCGCGGTGCAACCGTCACGAAACCACTCCGTCCCCATATCTTCATATGCGGCTGTTTCAATGCGCGTGCTCTCTCACGCGCTCCGCGCCGACCGACACGCCACGGCGACGGAGCCGCGCCCCACCCTCGAAGACCTTACCTGGAGTTTCCCGATGTTCCGTCAAGCCTTGCTCGTCACCGCCTGCGCAGCCGCGGCGCTGGCGCTGTTCGCCTGCGGCGGCAGCGACGATCCCACGTCGACGCCCGCCGTGTCGTCGCAGGATGCGCTGCAGACCGCCACGCCGATCAAGCACGTGGTCGTGATCTACGGCGAGAACATCTCGTTCGACCACTACTTCGGCACCTATCCGAACGCGACGAACCCGTCGGGCGAACCGGCGTTCACCGCGAAAGCGGGCACGCCGACGTCGAACGGGCTGACGGGCACGCTGCTGACCGCGAACCCGAACTTCACGAACACGGCCAACGGCACCGACGCGGCGAACCCGTTCCGCCTCGACCGCACGCAGGCCGCGACCGCCGACCAGAACCACGCGTACACGGCCGAGCAGCAGGCCGAGGACAACGGCCTCGCCGACCTGTTCCCGAAGTACACCGGCAAGGGCTCGTCCGGCGGCGCCGGCGCGTTCGGCACGAAGGGCCAGGTGATGGGCTACTTCGACGGCAACACCGTGACCGCGCTGTGGAACTACGCGCAGCGCTTCGCGATGAGCGACAACACGTTCACGACGGTCTACGGCCCGTCGACGCCCGGCGCGCTGAACGTGGTATCCGGCCAGACCAACGGGATGCAGATCGTCAAGACGTCGAAGCAGCCGTCGACGCTCGCGGCCAGCTCGTACTACATCAATGACGGCCAGGGCGGCTTCACGATGATCAACGACGTCGACCCGGGCTTCGACGTGTGCTCGAGCACGACCGACCAGGCGATGATGACGGGCAAGAACATCGGCGACCTGCTGAACGGCGCGAAGATCACGTGGGGCGGCTTCATGGGCGGCTTCAACCTGTCGACGACGAACGGCAACGGTACGACGGGCTGCGCGCGCAGCACGGTCGCCACCGCCGTGAACGCCGCGACGGCCGACTACATCCCGCACCACAACTGGTTCCAGTACTACGCGTCGACCGCGAACCCGCAGCACACGCGCCCGAGCTCGGTCGCGGCGATCGGTTCGAGCTTCCAGGCCGACGGCAAGACCGCCGAGCCGGCGAACCACCAGTACGACACGGACGACTTCTTCGCCGCCGTGAAGGCCGGCAACTTCCCGTCGGTCAGCTACCTGAAGGCGCCGGCCGCGCAGGACGGGCATGCGGGCTATTCGGATCCGCTCGACGAGCAGGCGTTCGTGACCAAGGTCGTCAACTTCCTGCAGCAGCAGCCGGACTGGCAGAACACGGCCGTGATCGTCACGTACGACGACTCGGACGGCTGGTACGACCACGTGTACACGGCGCCGACGCACGCATCGTCGGACCCGGTCGACCAGGTCAATGGCGCCGGCAAGTGCGGCACGGGCGGCACCACCGGCGTGAACGGCGCGACCGTGAACGGCCGCTGCGGCCCGGGCGTGCGCATTCCGCTGGTCGTGATCTCGCCGTATGCGAAGCAGAACTACGTCGACCACACGATGCTCGACCAGGCGTCCGTCGTGCGCTTCATCGAGGACAACTGGCTCGGCGGGCAGCGCATCGGCGGCGGTTCGTTCGATGCGACCGCGGGCGACCTGCGCAACCTGTTCGACTTCACGTCGAAGCCGAACACGACGCCGCTGTACCTCGACCCGACGCTCGGCACCGCACTGAGCGCCGCACCGGCGATCTGAGCGTCGCCTGCCCGACCGCATGGCCGGCGCCTCGCGCGCCGGCCGTTTCCATTTAACGCGCCGCGTCGAGCGGCGCCCGAGTTCCGATCGACAGCATGACAGCCCGACCCGCGTTCCCCTCTTCCGACGCCTCCGGCCCCCCCGCGCCGCGCGCCCCTTCCCGCCTGCCGCGCCGCGCGGCGTTCGTGTTCGGCGCGGCCGTGCTCGGCTACGGCGCGTTCGCGATCGCGTTTCCCGCGCGGGTGCCGGCGGCCATCGGCACCGTCGTCGCCGACTGGACCGGCGCGAACCCGCATCCGGTCGTGCTGCAGCGGCCCGCCGCGCAGCCGCTGTCGGCGGTCGCGCAGCTCGGGCGCGCGCTGTTCCACGATCCGTCGCTGTCCGCGTCGGGCAAGCAGTCGTGCGCGTCGTGCCACAGCCCCGACCACGCGTACGGGCCGCCGAATGCGCTCGACGTGCAGCCGGGCGGCCTCGCGATGACGCAGCAGGGCTATCGCCCGCCGCCGTCGCTGATGTACCTGTACCGCCAGCCGAACTTCAGCATCGGCCCGGATGCCGGCGAAAACGACGCCGCGCCGAGCGTCGCGCAGCAGGCCGCGTCGGCGGCCGGCGTCGTCAAGGCGCAGAAGGTGGCCGGCACGTCGGCCGCGCCGCAGCTCGTGCCGCAAGGCGGGATGTTCTGGGACGGCCGCGCCGACACGCTGCAGCAGCAGGCGTTCGGCCCGCTGCTGAATCCGGTCGAGATGGCGAACGCGAGCATCGACGACGTGGCGCGCAAGCTCGCGCAGTCGTCGCACCGCGCGCAGCTGGTGCAACTGTTCGGCGCGCGCGTGTTCGACAGCCCGCAGCTCGCGGTGTCGGAGGCGATGTTCGCGATCGCGCGCTACCAGGTCGAGGATCCGTCGTTCCATCCGTACAACAGCAAGTACGACCGCTGGCTCGAAGGCCGCGCGCGCCTCACGCAGGCCGAGCTGCGCGGCCTGCGCCTGTTCAACGATCCGGACAAGGCGAATTGCGCGGGCTGCCATCTGTCGAAACCCGGCAAGGACGGGTTGCCGCCGATGTTCACCGATTACCAGTACGAGGCGCTCGGTGCGCCGCGCAACCAGGCGCTTGCGCAGAACCGCAACCCGGCGTTCCACGATCTCGGCGTGTGCGGACCGTTCCGCGACGACCTGAAGGACCAGACGCAGTATTGCGGGATGTTCCTGACGCCGACGCTGCGCAACTCGGCGACGCGCCGCGTGTTCTTCCACAACGGCGTGTTCCATACGCTCGACCAAGTGATGGCGTTCTACAACGAGCGCAGCATCTCGCCGCAGAAGTTCTATTCGCGCGGCGCGGACGGCAAGGTCGACGAGTACGACGACCTCCCGCCGAAATATCGCGCGAACGTCGACGTGACCGACGCGCCGTTCGACCGCAAGCCGGGCGACAAGCCCGCGATGACCGCGCAGGACATCAAGGACATCGAGGCGTTTCTCGGCACGCTGAACGACGAGCCGGCACGGCACTGAACGCCGCGCGGGCGTCGCGCCGCATCAGCGGCGCGCGCGGATGCACAGGAAGGCCGGCGCCAGCGACAGCTCCGCGTGGAGCCGTTCCGACGCCGCCTTCATCTCCGGCAGCGGCTTCGGTTCGACGAATCGGTCGAGCCGCCAGCCGCCGTCGGCGAGCGCATTCAGGATGTCGGCCAGCGGCCGCCGCCAGGCTTCGACGTAGGGCCTCGGCTCGCCGAACCCCGACCAGTGGAAACCGAAGCGTGACGTGTCGAAGTACGTGCCTTCCCCGCGCGTCCGTTCGTCCATCCAGTCGCGCATCGGATGCGCCATCGAGAACACGAGCGTCGCGCCGGGGCGCGCGACGCGCCTGAATTCGCGCAGCGTCGGCGCGAGATCGCGCACGTAGTCGAGCGCGAGCGAGCACAGCACCTTGTCGACCGCATGATCCGGCAGCCACGCGAGCGGCGCCTCCAGGTCGCCTTCCACGATGTCGACCGCGAGGCCGTCGCAGCGCGTTCGCGCGAGCGTGACCATCTCCGGCGTGACGTCGAACGCATGCACGGTCGCGCCGCGGTGCGCCAAGTGTTCGCTGCAGATGCCGGGGCCGCACCCGGCGTCGAGCACCGTCAGGCCGTCGACGTCGCCGAGCAGCGCCAGCGTCGCCGGCCGTTCGTACAGCGCGTTGTGCGCCTTCGTCGGCGCGATGTCCGCGTAGCGTTGCGCGAAGCTCGCATAGGCGCGGCGGCCGGGCGATTCGTTCGGATCGGTCATGCGGCATCCGTCGGCTGAAACTGGGAGTGTCGATTCTGACCGATCGGACGACGGTTGGCGATCCTGCTTCCCGCCTGCGTTACGACAGGCTGTCGAGCAGCCGGTACCAGGCCACGCCGGCCGCGATATAGAAGCGCTGCAGCCCGTGAAACGGAATCGGCCGGATCGGCGTGACGCGGAACGGCAGCGGCAGTTGCGCGTCGCCCGACAGGTGCGCGGCCAGATGCTTGCCGAGCGTCGTCGCCATCGCGATGCCGCGCCCGTTGTAGCCGAGCGCGATCGTCACGCCCGGCGCCGGCTCGTGCACGTGCGGCATGAAATCCGCGGTGATCGCGACGCGTCCGGCCCAGCGGTATTCGAACCGGACGCCCTTGAGTTGCGGATACAGCAGCGTCGCCGCACGCTCGAGATGGCGCCAGTCGCTCGCCGCACGCGGTTCCGCGAACGGGCCGCGACCGCCCATCAGCAGGCGTCCCGCCGCATCGCGCCGGAAGTACAGCAGCAGGCGCCGCGCATCCGATGCGACTTCGCCGCCGGCGAGAATGTCGCGGCCGAGTTCCGGCGCGAGCGGTTGCGTCGCGACGATGAAGCTGTTCGCGGCGATCACCGACTGGCGCAAGCCGGGCCACAGTCCGTCGGTATAGCCATTGGTCGCGAGCACGACGCGGTCGGCCGATACCGTCGCGCCGCCGGCGGTCGCGACCTGCCAGCGACCGCCGGCACGCGTCAGCCCGACGGCGCGCGTCAGCCCGTGCACGACCGCCCCGCTCGCCTGTGCGGCGCGCACGAGGCCGCGCGTATAGCTGAGCGGCTGCACGCTGCCCGCGCGGCGATCGATCCAGCCGCCCGCGTAGGCGCCGGTGCCGAGTCGGCGCGCGACGTCGTCGCGACCGAGCAGTTCGACCGGCGCGCCCCGCGCGGCCCATTGCTGCGCGCGCCGCGCGACCGTCTCGAGCATCGCGGCGGTCGGCGCCGGCTGGATCCAGCCGTGGCGACGCGCGTCGCAGTCGATCGCGTGCCGCGCGATCAGGTCGAACACCGTGTCGGCCGCCCCGCCGACCACGCCGGCAAGCTGCTCGCCGGCCTCGTCGCCGAACCGGCGGATCAGTTCGTCGGGATCGTATTTCAGGCCCGGAATCACCTGCCCGCCGTTGCGGCCCGACGCCCCCCAGCCCGGCTGCGCGCCGTCGATCACGCGCACGTTCACGCCGCGTTCGGCCAGGTGGAGCGCGGTCGACAGGCCGGTGAAGCCGGCGCCGACGATCGCGACGTCGCACGACGCGGACGCATCGAGCGCGGGGGTATCGGGCGCCGGCGCGGCGGTCGCCGCCCACAGCGAATCGGGCCACTGCGTGTCGGGCCATCCGGGTGCCGCGTTCCTTGCACTCATGTTCGATCCGGGTTGGCGGCGTCGTCCGACGCCAGCAGGCGACGCAGGAATTCCTGCGTGCGGGGATGCTTCGGCTGCGTGAGCACGTCGCGCGCGGCGCCGCTTTCGCAGATGGTGCCGTCGTGCAGGAAGCACACGCGATCGGCCACCTCGCGGGCGAACGCCATTTCGTGCGTGACGACTACCATGGTCATGCCGTCGCGCGCGAGCCCGCGCATCACGCCGAGCACCTCGCCGACGAGTTCGGGGTCGAGCGCCGAGGTCGGTTCGTCGAACAGGATCGCCTGCGGCTCCATCGCGAGCGCGCGTGCGATCGCGACGCGCTGCTGCTGCCCGCCCGACAGTTCGGACGGGTATGCGTTCATCCGGTGCGCGAGCCCGACCTTGTCGAGCAGCGCGCGGGCCTGCTCGCGCGCTTGCGCGGCCGGCCTGCGCCGCACGTGGACGGGCCCCTCCATCACGTTCTCGAGCGCCGTGCGGTGCGCGAACAGGTTGAAGCGCTGGAAGACCATGCCGACCCGCATCCGCAGCTCGTGAATGCGTTTCGAATGCGCATCGACCTTCACGCCGTCGATCGTGATCGACCCTTCGTCGTAAGTCTCGAAGCCGTTGATACAGCGCAGCACGGTCGACTTGCCCGAGCCGGACGGCCCGATCAGGCACACGACCTCACCCTGCTGCACGTCGAGGCTCACGCCCTTCAGCACGGCGTGCTGCTGGAAACGCTTGTGTATCGCATCGATCCGGATCATGTGCTTCTCCTCAGCGAGAGCCGCTTGCCGAGCCGGTTCACGCCGAACATCAGCGGCAAGCCCAGCGCGAGGTACAGCAACGCGACGAGCGTATAGACGCTCATGTTCTGGAACGTCGACGACGCGATCAGCTGCCCGGCGCGCGTGATCTCCGCGACCGTGATCGTCGATGCGACCGATGAATCCTTCAGCAGCATCACGAGCGTGTTGCCGTACGGCGGCAGCGCGATGCGGAACGCCTGCGGCAGCACCACGCGCCGCATGATCATCGGGCCGCGCATGCCGATCGCGTGCGCGGCCTCGATCTGGCCGCGGTCGATCGCCTCGATGCCGGCGCGGAAGTTTTCCGCCTGGTAGGCGGAGTACGCGATGCCGAGGCCGAGCACGCCGGCCTGGAACGCCGACAGCTGGATGCCGAGATCGGGCAGCACGAAGTACATGTAGAACAGCTGCACGATGATCGGCAGCCCGCGGATCACGTTGACGACCGTGCTGCCGGCCGTCGCCACGACGCGGTTGCGCGACACCTTCAGCAATGCGAGGATCAGCCCGAGCACCGAGCTGAGCACGAACGCGCATGCGGTGATCTCGATCGTGACCACCGCGCCCTTCAGCAGGATCGGCAGGAAATCGATCGCGTTCTGAAAAAACATGAGGTCTCCTATGCGACGGCCTGGCGACGCGCCGCAGTGGGTGCCCGCGACACGCGGGCGATACCGTCCGGGCCTCCCGGACGGGCGCTCAGCTCATGTGCCACTTCTGCAGGATCTGCTGCAGCGTGCCGTCGCTCTTCATCTTGCGGATCGCGCCGTTGAGCTGCTCGAGCGTTGCCGTGTCGCCCTTGCGCACGATGAAGCAGACCTGCCCCTTCACGACGCTCTGGTATTCGGGCACGAGCCGCACCTGACGGTTGACGCCGTGTTCGATCTGGTACGCGACGATCGGCTGGTCGGCGAAGCCGGCCTTGATGCGCCCGAGCGCGACGTCGCGCATGATGTCCGCGATCGAATCGTAGGTCCGGACTTCCTTGAAGATGCCCTTCTTGTTGAGCGCGTCGACGAACGCCGTACCGACCTGCGCGCCGACCACCTGCCCCTTGAAATCGTCCATCGACGTGTAGCGGCCCGGGTCGTCCGCCTTCACGATCAGGCCTTCGCCGAACGAATAGACCGTGTCGGAAAAGTCGACGACCTGCTGGCGCGCCGGCGTCTTCAGCATCGCGGCCGAGATGATGTCGATCTTCTGCGTGGTGAGCGACGGGATCAGCGCCGAGAACACGGTCTGCTGCACGTCGACGCGAAAGCCGGCCGACTGCCCGGCCGCGGTGATCGCATCGACCATCATCCCCTGGATCGAATTGCTCTTGACGTCGAGAAACGTGAACGGCACGCCAGTGGCCGTCGCGCCGACCTTCAGCGTCGGCTCGGCCGCGGCGGCGCCGGGCGATGCCGCGCCGAGCGCGATGCAGGTGGCGAAACCGGCGGCCAGTGCGCCGAACCGCTTGATGAACGAAACCATGGTGCCTCCTTCTCGAATACTTCGGTGCGCCGACTGGTCGCGGATCGACACTGCGACGATGACTCGATCTTAAAACGAATCAAAAATATCGATAAAAGATTTTTTAGTATCGATATGCGATACGCTATGATGCGTTATCGAATCGATTCGGCCCCTTGCCCATGGAAACGTCGCCCGATCAGTCAAACGACCTGCTGTTCAACCAGTCGCTGGAGAAAGGGCTGAACGTGTTGCGCGCGTTCAGCGCGAAGCGGCGCACGATGACGCTGGCGGAAGTGGCCGACGCCGCGGGCATGACGAAAAGCTCGGCGCAGCGGATGGTCTATACGCTCGAGAAGCTCGGCTACATCCGCAAGCATCCGGTCACGCGGCGCTACCAGCTCACGCCGCACGTGATGCGGATCGGCTTCAACTATCTCGCGGCCGATACGCTGATCGACGTGGCGAATCCGTTTCTGTCGGAGCTCACGAACCTGACCGGCGAAACCACCAACCTCACCGAGCCGGACGAGGACGAGATGGTGTACGTCGCGCGTTTCGTGTCGACGAAGTTCGTGCCGATCCACATGCCGATCGGCAGCCGCATCCCGATGTATTGCACCGGCTGCGGCCGCGCATTCCTGAGCGCGCTGCCGCCCGGCGACGCGCGCGCGCGTCTCGACGCCATGGCGCGCCCGCCGCACACGCCGCGCACGGTCACGGCGCTCGACGAACTGGTCGCGCTGCTCGACGGCGCGCGGCGCGAAGGCTACGCCACCAACCAGGAAGAACTGTTCATCGGCGACATGTCGATCGCGGCGCCCGTGCTCGGCAGCCAGGGGCAGCCGGTGGCGGCCGTGCACGTGGTTGCGCCGACGAGCCGCTGGACCTTCGACGACGCGCGCCGCAAGCTCGCGCCGGCCGTGATCGACTGCGCGCGCGGCATCAGCAATTCGATCAGGACGCTCGAGTAGGGTTCGAGGCGCGGAAGGCGCGGTGTACGACGGCGTTTGATCGTCAGCGCGGCTTCTGCGGCTTCTTGATCCGATAGGTACCGTTCGGGTGCACACGCGTTGTTTCGCCGCGGCGTCCCGTGCTCTGCCGTGGTACAGATCGACGCACTTCAGGTAGTCGAACTTCACGTCGCCGACATCCGTTTCGACGACCGGATGTCGATAATCCCGCGCCAGATGCTTCGCCACCCGTGCGTGAATGACGTCCGGCGCATGCTCCGAAGCGGTACCCGGCCTTCAACCTTCGTCCGCCCTTCCTCGGCGTTTTCCCCGATCCCGTTCGTCTTGACTCCGCCCGCCGCATCGTCAACACTTCGCCTATCTCAAGTGTGATCACAGATCGCAGATCAAACCCAGGAGAACCCCGCCTTGGCGCCTCGTATCGTCCCGCCCGCACTGAAAGCCATCGAACAGGAAACGATGGCCGACAAGGTCTACCAGCAACTGCGCGAAGCGCTGATGAGCGGCCGTTTCGCGCCCGGCCAGGCGTTGAGCCTGCGCAGCGTCGCCGAGGCGGTCGGTTCGTCGACGATGCCCGTGCGCGCCGCGCTCACGCGGCTGCGCGCCGAGCGCGCGCTGGTCGACGGCCCGAATCGCGCGCTCGTCGTGCCGCCGATGACGCTCGACATGCTCGACGAACTGCGCGACGTGCGGATCGCACTCGAGGGCTGCATCGCCGAGCGTGCGTGCGGACGAATGAGCGACGCGCAGATCGCGGCCGTGCGCAAGACCTGCGAGACGATGCAGGCGCACGTCGAAGCCGGCCGCTCGCGCGCTTACCTGCAAAGCAATTTCGCCTTCCACAGCGCGATCTACGCGCACGGCGCCAGCGAAAGCACGCTCGCGATCGTCGAGAACTTGTGGATGCGGGTCGGGCCGTTCCTGAACATGGTCGCGCTCGACATCCCGCACATGCGGCGCTCGATGGACGCGCACCGCGCGATCGTCGACGCTCTCGAACGGCGCGACGGCACCGGCGTGCGGGCCGGCATCGCGCTCGACATCGGCGGCGCCGCACACGATCTCGCCGAAACCTTGCGGGCCGAACAGGCCCCGCGAACCGTGAACGCAAAGCCATAGCGGCCGCCCGCCGCGGGCGGCTGCGATCCTACAACATCAACGATGGAGACAACCCGGCATGACAGCTTCCGACCTGCTGAAACCCTATGACGGCCTGCGCGTCCTCGTGACGGGCGGCGCATCGGGCATCGGCCTCGACATCGCCGACGCGTTCGCCGAGTGCGGCGCCCGCGTGCATGTGTGCGACGCGTCGCCAGCCGCGCTGGCCGCACTCGCCGACCGGCCGCCGCGCGCCGGGGCCGGTGCGATCAGCGCGACGCTGGCGGACGTATCCGATCCGGCCGCCGTCGAACGCGTGTTCGACGACGTCGCGGCAACGCTCGGCGGCCTCGACGTGCTGGTCAACAACGCGGGGATCGCCGGCCCGACCGGCGGCATCGACGAGATCGACCCCGTGCAGTGGGAACAAACCGTCGCGATCAACCTGAACGCACAGTTCCAGTTCGCGCGCCGTGCGGTGCCGCTGCTGCGCGACGCGAAACATGGCGGCGCGATCATCGCGTTGTCGTCGGTCGCCGGGCGGCTCGGCTACGCGTTCCGCACGCCGTACGCCGCGACGAAATGGGCCGTGGTCGGCCTCGTGAAGAGCCTCGCGATCGAACTGGGCCCGCTCGGCATCCGCGTGAACGCGATTCAGCCCGGCATCGTGCGTGGCCCGCGGATGCGCCGCGTGATCGACGCACGCGCGCAGCAACTGGGCATCGGTTACGACGAAATGGAGAAGCGCTATCTCGAGAAGATCTCGCTGCGGCGCATGACCGACCCGGCCGAAATCGCCGCGACCGCGCTGTTCCTGTGCTCGCCGGGCGGGCACGGAATCACGGGGCAGGCCATCTCCGTCTGCGGCAACGTCGAAGTGCTGTGACGCACCCGGCATCGTTCACCGAAAGGAATCCATCCGTGGCAAACGCTCGCAAAGTCATCATCACCTGTGCGCCCACCGGCGCGATCCACACGCCGTCGATGTCGCCGTACCTGCCCGTGACGCCGCACGAGATCGAAACGGCCGCCGTCGCGGCCGCCGAGGCCGGCGCGGCGATCCTGCACCTCCACGCGCGCCATCCGTCCGACGGCAAGCCGACCCAGGATCCGGCGGTGTTCGCCGAATTCCTGCCGCGCATCAAGGCGCAAACCGACGCGGTGATCAACCTCACGTCGGGCGGTAGCCCGCACATGACGGTCGACGAACGGCTGCAGCCCGCGCTGCATTTCCAGCCCGAGGTCGCTTCGCTGAACATGGGCTCGATGAACTTCGGGCTGTACCCGATGCTCGAGCGCTTTCGGGAGCTGAAGCATCCGTGGGAACGCGAACACCTCGAGAAGAGCCGCGACCTGAAGGGGAGTGAGATATTTCCCCAGAGTCCGGTGAGATAAATGGGTCTTGCCGGGTCAAGGCGGGCCGATCCTGGACAACCGGCGCGCAATTCGCTTGCAGCATACGCAAGTAACGTCAGATAAGCTTTTCAACCAGTTTCGCACCGGTGCTCACGATCACATCGAACGACAATTCGATCTCACGCTCCTGAGCTGCCCGCGAAATTCGATGGAAGAAGTTACGGTCGCGCAGGTTCCGGATGAACTGATGTCCTTCCCACGTCAGACGACGAGCGAACATCGGATTGCCGGGTGCGAAGCCCTCGATCAGCCGGGCTTCGGTCAGCAGACGGATGTGCTCAATTACGACGAACTCGGGGAAATTGTCGAACGTGCCGGGCGCAACGGCGTCGTCGGCCCCCGGCAGCGCCTCGGCGGCCAGCATTACCGCTCGCACGCATTCCCAGTCCAGTTTCATGCAGTTCTCCGCCACGATCCGAGATAGTCGAAGCCCGATTATGGCTCAAGATAACGCTCAAGAATTTCGAGCACCGACCGCTCGGCCGTGCCAGTCAGGGCAAAGTCATTGCCTTCTGCCTTGACCGGGAAAAACACCCGCCCCGGAATATCGCCCCACGGAAGCGGATGGTTGCGCCGGTCGCGTCCGAACTGCCCCTTCTTCGCCCCGAAGAACATCGTGCCGGCGTAGACGCGGTTCGTCGTGAGTCCGGCTTCGTGCGCGTTCGCCACGGGCTGGATACTGGCAGCGAGCTTGCCGCTCACCTGCAGAATTTTCATGACGCCGCTTTTGGCGTTGGCGTAGCTCGCCAGCTCTTTGCCGTTCTTGCCATACTGCCGGCCGCGCGATTGAGCCAGCGCTCGCTGGTGCTTGGTGACCTCGCTCAATGCCGGCCAGTCACGCGCGAGGCCGACGCCTTTACCTTCTCGATCGAAAATCCGCTCCGTCTCTCTCAACAGCGCTTGCGAAACCGACTCCATTGCCGGCCGCGCGTCCGTCGCTCGTTCGGCGAGCTGCCGCAGAGCTGCGCGCAGCACATCTTCGCCGATGATTTCGGTCCTGAAGGTCATGGTTTGATCGCCGGGTAGTCGGCCGCTGCATTGTAATCCCAGCCTGGATCAGGACGGAACGGTCGAGCCATGCCAGGCAACCGAATCTGTTTGACGGTCATTGGCTGCCCGTCCGGGAGCGCGCGCGGATTGCCTTCACGATCGAGCACCGGCACCTCCTGAACATGACCGGCCGCGCTTTCGACGGCCAGGTCGTCGTTCTTCAGGTCATAGTCTGACAGCGGCACCGCTCGACACCGACAGTTCCAGCCGCAGGGCGGGTAGGCGACGGTCCATGCCTCGTCGTCGTAGCGAAACAGACGCCCGTGCATCACGCGATGTGCCGGGCGTGTGCGGCTGTCCATCACTGCGGTGTATTGCCAGTATGGATGTGTGCCCACCGACGCCCTCATTGAGCGATACCGGCCGGCCATATAGGCCGTCTGCAGGTTCTGCTCGTAAATGAGGCGCAACCTCGACGGCGTCCCGTATTCCACGACACGCGTCGTGTTCGGATACATCTTCAGGATCTCGCCGGTCTCCGGGTCGATCGCCTTGCCCCACCAACCCTTCGCGCGCAACATCGGCTCCAGCTCGCTTCTGAATTGCTCGTATGTCTGGCCTTCATCGAGCGCTTTGAGCAGCGCGCCGCGAATATCCTCAAGGATGTCGAAACCGGCCGACTGCGCGACCGTAAAAGCACGCGAATGAGCCTGGCGCCACAGATCCATCCAACTGTCCGACACGACAACGCCCTTGGCCCGCAGAAATGCGATCGCCTGCTCCGGTGGCATCTTGAATGCCGCATAGAGCGTCGGTGCGTTGACGGGCAGCTCAGCGTCCGGCACGGTTGATCTCCCGCTGTACAGCCTCAGCACCCACGACGTCGCAGACGAACATCGCGCGCGCGATCGCTTCGATCAGCACCGTGTCGTCTACCTGGATATGCCCGGCCGAGAGGGCTGCGAGTGCTTCCGAAAAATCCTTCGCTTCGGAAACTGCCTTCAGCGCGGCGCGTGCAAGATCCTGCCCCTGGGCCGGCATGTCACGTCCGAGCATGTCCAGCGCCTTGTCGAGCGCAAGCTGCGTCGGGTCGACCACGTTGGCCGGCGGGGTCGCCGACGGCATCGACGGCTGCGCCGTTGTTGCAGCAATGCTTTTTACTTCGCGCATCGGCTGCACGTCGGCAACGTCGACTCGCAGCACATCCTCACCGTCATTTGGCATCGGAATATGCAGCTTGTCGTGCGCCCAGGCACGCGGAATCTGCATGCCGATCGCGACCAGCTTGGGAAGCGCATCGCCATAGACTTTGACGTCTTCTGCTTCCGCGTTGTCGAACACAAAGCGCGGGCAGCGACGAACGTCCGTGAAGCCCTTGTTGAGCGCGAGAATCGGATAGATCAGCTGCTGCGTGATCGTCGACGCAAGCATCTTGCAGTCCGCATCGCGGATGTCGGAGCGCACTTCGCCGTGGAGCTTTGCGTTGCCGCTGCCCAGGCCGCTGGCATGAGCTTCAGCGCTCATCGTCTGCCCGATGATCGCCTTGCTCTCCGCTCGCTCGCACCAGCCCATCATGGCGAGGAACGGCGCGTCGGTTCCCTTCGCTGCTTCCTCGAATTCGATCGCCATCGACTGCGGGATGATGCCGGCAGCATTATGGCCAATGCCCATCACGGCGCGCATCAACGTGGCGCGCTCATCCGGCGTCGCGTTTTGCGGGAACTTGCCGACACGCATTGGCATGCCATAGATGTCGAGGAACTCGGCGAGGTCGCCAACCGCGTAATTCTTGAACAGATATGGCCACACCAGCACGCGCATCAGCGCCTGGCGCGCGGTGTAACCGGACATCGCCTTGTGCCGATGCAAGATCCAGCCGAACGGTAGCAGCGGCGCGCCATCCGGTGTCCCATCGCGGAGATTGATCTCCATGCGCGTTTCGTGGTCCAGCTGGAACCAGTATTGGGGTCGCCAGTGGTGTTTTTCCACCAGCCACGTGCTGCCGACGCGAGTCCACTGCAATTCCAGTGCCGAGAAACCGTTACCCACGGCGTCCAGCACATCAAAGAGCAGATCTTCGAGGTCAGGCATGTCGAGCATCTGCTCGCGCGCAAAGGCCGTGAGCTTCTCTTCTTCCGCGCTCGCATTGCGCGGCGGCTGCAGGTCCCAGTTCAGCTTCACAACCGCCCGCTTGCGTTTCATCATCTCCGAATGGATATGACTGTCCCGCTCCTCCATATCCCGAAAGAGCTCATGCTGATGAATCAGGAACCCGAATTCCGCCTGCTGCAGGATGTCGTTCAGTCGCTGCGGCGTCAGATGCCGGGCCGGGTGCTGCGCAATCTGGTGCGTGAGCCACGGGATTTTCGTGCTCTGTTGCTCATCGAGCACCTCGCGCTCGATCGGTCTGCCGAACTGGTCGACGATCTTTCCCATTACCAATCTCCACGCCCCGCCATGCGGGGCAAATCGTCTTCACCGGGTGCATGCATAAAATGCTGCGCGGCACCGCCGCGAGCGCGTCGCGGCACCTCGATGTAATCAATCGGACCGCCGTCCTGTGTGCTGGCGAACCAGGCAAGCGCGAGCGCAATCGCTGCATCGCCATGACGCTGGCCACCATCGGATGACTTGGTGCGCGCCTTCTCCGCAAGCTTGGGAATGCCCTTGTCGACGACGATTGCCCGCAAATCAGCCTTGACGTCCAGGTCTTTCGGGATGCTCGACAGCGTGCCATCCTCGAACGCGGCCTTGAGCTTGGGCATGTTCTCGAGATACCACGCATTCGAGAGCATCACTTGCTCAATGCTCGACGCGCCGTAGCGCTGCATGGCGACCTCGGCCAGGTACTGACCATTGCCGCGTGCATCGAGCGCACCGAACGAAAAGCGCGGGATGCGGTCGGCCACCCAAAACAGGATCTGCTCCTGCTGCTTGAAAGGCACGTTGCGCATTTCGATCAGGAATGGACAGATCCGGCGCAGCGCCTGCAGTTCAAGTAGCGGCGCGAGCACCGACAAGTCACCGCTGCGTCCGAAGTCGAGCCCAAAGCTGCTGCGCGCGGTGCGCGGCAGCTTCTCGATGAGCGGGGCGACTTCCGCTTCTAGCCAGTCGAGCGTATCGGCTTCGCGTACGTGGTCCGGAAGCTGCTCGAAGCCATCTTTGCACGTGAAACGCAGCACCTTGCTCTCATCGGACATGCGCGATTCAATCAATGCGCTCGACAGATAGGCCCCACCGCTGCTCGACGGCACGCAGTCGAGTTCCTCGGCATCGTTCGGGCGGTAGAACGCGCGAATGCTCTCACACCAATCAATCTCAGCCTGCGGCGTCCAGACTTTCTTCGTGCTTTCGAATACGCGCTTGCACAAGCCTTGCTCGACCGCGTCATCGAACGTAATTCGGTGCAGGCTGTACGGTTTTCGGCCCTCGCGGATGTCCTTGATCAACTCGTTAAACGCGTTATCGACGCCGTTATGCGTAGAGATGACAGAAACCGACCCGCCCCAGATCAGCAGCGCCATCGCGGACTTGAGCAGCTCGGCAAGATTGTCGTGGAACGCGGCCTCGTCGATGATTACGCGGCCTTGCTTGCCGCGCAGGTTGGACGGTCGCGATGACAGCGCCGTTACACGAGCGCCGCCGGCAAAGCGGATGCGGAACGCGAGAATGTCCTTGCCTTCGTCCTCAATGGCAAGCTGCTCCATCGCCTCGGCGGCGACCTGAAAGTGCCGTGCCCAGAACGCACAGTCGAGGATGAATTCCTCGGCCATGTCCTTGTTGTAGCCGACATACCACGTGTCCTGGCCACCCTGTTTCGAGCCTTCGAGCGCAGTGTAGGCCGCTTCGCCCCATGACAAGCCGACACGACGCGATTTTTCACATACGCGTACGGGCGACGTATCGTCTCCCCAGCGTTGCTGGTACGGAAGCAGGACTGCGCCCATTCATCGACTCCGATGTATCAAGCGGCTTTGCCGAGAATGCGGTTCTTGATCTGTTCGACGGCGTCTTCGGTAAGGCCCAGCCCCTTGGCCGCGTCCCCGGCATTTTGTGCCGCGTCTTCGAGCGCCTGCCGGCGGGCTTCAGCCTGCCAGCGTTTTTGCGCGACCGATGCCTTGCCCAGCTCCGCAACCGCTCGCGCGAGCTTGGCCAGATCGATGGAATCGGGATCGACGTTCATCTCCATCAAGATCCCGAACATCTTTTCCTGCGTCAGGCGGACCAGCGCGTCATTGACCGCGCCGTCTTCGTCCGGCGACGCCTGAACGACCGCGCGCGCCTGCTCCGTGACCGCTTTCAGCGACTTGAGCCGCTCGTCGAATGATTGCCCGTACCGCTGCAGTCCGCTCTTGCTGACCTGCAAGCAGTAGGGCTCCAGCATGCGGTTCAGCTCCGTGACCGCGCCACGATAGTCCGAGAAATTGCTCTCGACCAAGTATTTGTCGAGCCATTCCTTGATCGCCTTGGGCAGCTTCTCGATTTTCGAGCGCGGCGGCATCTTATTCTCCCGGTCGCAGCTTGCGCACGCCCGGCACGCTCGATCGGCCAGTCGCAACATCGCCGCCGCGCGCCGTCAGTTTCACTGCGCCGTCCTTGACTTCGACCAGGCCGAGCTCCGCGAGCCACGCGACGTCGCTTGCCACCATATCAGACGACACCGAATGCCCCCCCGAGTCCAGAAAACACTGAATCAGCGTCACGTTTGCGCCGTAACCGGAGGTCTCGCCGAGTGCCCGAAGAATCATCAGACGCCGATCAGCCGTCACTGCCTCGAGGTAAGTCATTTTGCCGTGCCCCCGTTCAGAAGATATTGATGGATCAGGTTGAGCGTGGTGTGCATGCCGTTGACCTCGCCCGTGAGCGTGCTGAGTCCTGCCGCGACGTCGTTGATGCGCGTGTGAATATCACCCAGATCTTCGTGCGTCGGCACGTGCTGCACGGCCTCCTCGAGACGGGCAAGGCGGTCGCTGTGACTGTCGAGGCGCTTGTCGACACCGTCCTCGAGGTTGGTGATCCGGTCGTTGGTGACCTTATCCCTATTGGTGAGGTAGACATAGATACCCACGCAGGCGGTGGCCACCGACTGGAATACCTCAAAGCCGAAATTGAGTAGTTGGAAGTCGATCGACACGATGTCTAGCGCATGGAAAAGGCGCGACATGCTCGCTCGATATCGAACTGGCAGTCCACGCAGGTTTGTACGCCGGGGACAGCCTCACGGCGCGCCTCGGGGATAGGTTCGCTACATACCCGGCATTCGATCCGGCTATCCGCTACCGTTTTGCCGTCCAGTCCGGCGCGGCGCTGCTGCGCCGCAAGCGCATCGTCGCGGAACCTGGCTTCGCGCTCGCTGGCGGCGTCAAGCGGATCAGGCACTGCGCACCTCCAGTGTCGGCCCAATGCGCAGCGCACGCACAACATCGTCCGGCGCAGGAATAGTCGGCAGGGCGCTGGGTGCCCAGCCGCTCTTCAGATAGATGGTTGCCGTCAGCGCCGAGCAAATCATTTCGCCCGGCTCAGGCGACGGCAACGGAACATCCAGAATGCGATTGGCCGCGATTCGGAACAGGTCGCCGAAACTGTAAGCGATCGGCGCGCCGATCAGATCCCACAGCGAGCGGCAGGCAGTCCGTCTATCGACCGGGCAATCGAACACGTCGAAGTCAACAGCCTCGTAGTGCGAAAGCGGCGATAACGAGCAGCCACCGGCGTTGCTTTCGGCAACCAGCAGGCGGCGAGCGTAATCGGTACCGGTCCAGACCGCGACGGCCGTATGCGTGTAAGGTGAGCGCGTCACTCCGCGAATAAGCGCCGGCATCAAGCCATTTCGCGCCCGCACGGCAATCAAATCGCCGTCCAGAATCTGCTCACGAGCCATTGCGTAGTTCATGGTTCCACCGCCGCCGCGTGTCCGCAATTTTTCGTGAAGGCGGTGTCGTGGGCCAGAATCTGGCGCTTGGTTTCAAGCGTGTCCAGCGGACTGCCGGTGATCAACCTGACCCAGTTGCACGCGGTATCGATCAGACGCGTTGTCGTGACGGGCGGGGGCGGCGGCGGACATTGCGCAGCACAGCCGGCGAGCAGCAGCGCCGCGAGCAGGACGGGCAGCCGCATGCTCACTCCTTGCGCAGGCCGCCGACCGAAGCCAGCTGGGTGTCGATATCGGCGCTGGTTGCGGCTTGCGCCGCCTGGTCCGCCTGAGTCGCATTGGCGGCGGCCTGTTCACCTGCCTGTGCGGCGGCTGCGTTCGCCTGCGCCTCGGCGCTTACGGTATTTGCGACGGTGGCCTGCGCCTGCGCGACCTGCTCGCCGGCCTGGGCGACCTTCACGTCAGCTGAGCGCGTTTTGGTAAAGACGGCGAGCGCACATGCGCCAAGGCCGAGTACGCCGGCAATGATGGGCCAGAATTTTGCAACCAAGGCGGTGATGATGGTCATACGATTTTCCCCTCACAGATCTGGCGCTCGATGCGCCGACGATTGACAAGACCGGGCAGCACTCGGCCGCCCGCATACACCCAGCGGGAAAACTCCGCACATGCTCCCGCATAGTCGTGCTCGTTGAATCGGCGTGCGATGGTCGACCCGCAGAAGCGCGCCACGCCCTCGTTGTAGGCAAAGGAGATCGCCGCTGCGCGCTGATAATCGGTCAGCGGTGCGGTGATGCACCCGTCGACACCATCCGCTGTCGTCAGCAAGCTCGCCGAGAGCTTGCCGCGGCATTGTTGAGGCGTATATGTCGCCCCCCACACCGCGCCTTGCGTCTCGCCGGTGCAATAGGTCAGGACGCCGATCGGGTCGCGATACGTCTTGAGCGAGATGCCCTCGAAACGCGGTACCCACGTGAGCAGAAGTGCCGCAGCCGACACGCCGACTACCGAAGCGAGGGTGCGCGTCGCCGGACGGTTAGCTTGCGGGGCCGCCATTCGTGCCTCGCTGTTCGATCGTGAAGATGCGTGCAAGCAGCACGAGCACGAAGCCGCCGACCGCGATCGCTTGCGCCCACCCGTGCGGCAGCGCCTGTTTCAGATCGTCGGGAATATCACTCCACGCGCTGAGCACCGACGGCCCAATGCCGAACAGGGTGGCCATGGCAGCGGACAGTCGTACGCTGCCGAATCGGTGGGCGTGCCGCCATTCGTCGATCAGCTTCAGCCGCATATGCGCGCTCCACCGATCGGGCTGGCGACGGCCGCACTGATGCCGTGGCTATCCCGGACGCGGCATGATGCAGGTGCGCCTGGAAGCGGTGAATTGAAAACTCGGAATGGACTCATGATCCGGTTGGCCGCAGGGTTGGGATGCCGTCATGGTGACGGGGACCCATGCTGCCTGGCGACTAAAGCGCTTTACTATTTGCGCCGCGTCTGCCCGGTGGTGCTGCAGGAGGAAAGCTAGAAGAGGTTGCCTTGCTTGACCAGACGCTCGAACTCGAGGCAGTCCTTGATGATGCTGCGCACCCGCACTTCGGTGAGTTGGTATTCGCGTGCGAGCTGAGCGTAGTTGTCGCCCTTGAACTTGCGGAAAATCTCGGCATCGCGTTGCGAGAGCCGGTAGCTCACGCCGCGCGGAACGTAGATCTGTGAGCCGCCGAACTCGCGACCGACTGAATCTGTCGTGCCGATCGCGATCTCGGCGCTCTTTTCTCGACAGATGCCGTGCGCGCGCAGCTCCCGATAGACGATCTGCCCGATGTGCTCGAGCACATCGGGATAGTTCGACGGAAAGCGAAACGCGTCCGGCTCATTCATCGCAGCCCTCCCGTTGCATCCAGTACGACCAAGCAATTGTTGATCCCAACATCGACCAGTGATGCGACGTCGGCACCAGGTCAACGACCATTACGACACGGTTTCCTGCTGTCCCGCACGCGTCTTCCATTTCTTGAGCGCCTCAATGATCAGGCTCGCCTGCGCGCTGGAAAGCCATTGAAGGGCTTCTACGCCGGTCTGGCGTTTGACATATGCGCCGAGCGCAGCTTCCGATGCGTTTCGGACCACGCCAAGGCTGTGCAGTTCCAGCCATAGGGCACGAATCTTGGTGCTCTGCGCATCCTGAGCGAGTGCCCGTTGCGGCAGCGCAGCCGCACCGGGCTTACGCACCGGCTTGAATCCGCACTGTTCCAGGTGACGCAGCACGCGGCTCGCGCCTGCCGTGGTCAGATCGCGAGATGACGCTGCCCCGCCTACCGAGCGCAGCATCGCCCGGTAGGTGTCGTCATCCATGGCAAGTTGCTTCTTTGCGATATGGATCTTTGCGAGGGTCGATTTTGCGAGCATTACTTGCCTCTGATCACGCGCCACAATTCCTTGCGGCACAGGAATGCAAAAAACAGCAGGCCGAGAATGATGATCGTGGTGTCGGTCATGCTTGCACCTCCGTCGCCATTTCACTGATCATGCGCGCCGGCCGTCGCTGCATCGGCGAGGCGTAGAACGCCACATCGGCACGCGCGATCGAAGCGTCGAGCGTGTCGCCGTTTTGGCCGGTTAGCCGGAACTCGGTCGCCTCGACTTTCAGCTCGCCGAGCGCATCTGTCAGTGTACCGATCGCCTGCATCAGCTCGGTAGTGTTTCGGGTCGTCATATCGTGTTTTCCAATGCGTTCGCGATCAGGGGCTAAACCGCCGCTATATCCAGACTGATCGCCTGGTATTCGTCGGAGTCGCCGACGCGCTCATAAAGCCGGATATACGGCTTGGTGCCCGTCACGCGGATACCATCAACGATCGCCTGCATGGCGGTGTCCCATTTCTTGTCGTCAATGCGAAGGCGCCGCAGGCCAAGAATGCGCCCGGTGTTCACCTTACCTTCCTTGTCGACCTGGAACGCTTCGTTGATCAGCGCCTTGATCTTGTCATCGCTTCCCTGCGTCCAGACGCGTAGGCATTCGTCGATCAGTTCCTTCGCGGCCTGCAGACGTTCATCGAACTGGATGTGTTCAGAAATCTGGCGCACGATCTTGTAACGACCGTCGAACGTTACGAGCGAGATGTTGCCTTTCGTGCCGCCGACCCGCACGCCATACTGTTCGTTGCTCACCTCGACGAACGTGCTGATGTCGCCAAACGCATCGGCCTTGAACTCGGCCAGTTCCTGGGCGAGTGCCTTGCCACGTGTCACAAGCCGCATGATCGTTTGATCGCGCAACTGGTCGATCGGCTTGAGCATTGTCTGCGGAACAAGACGACCACGCGAGTCTTTTACGTAGCCATCCGGAATATGCTGCTGTGTCATTTTGACTCTCGATCAGATTGGAAGCTTGGAATCAGTGAGCGTTGCGAATGCGCGTGGATTCGACGCATTCCTCGAGCTTCTCGCGAAGGCGAGGCCGCTCGTTCAGGTAGGCTTCGAGACAGCTCTTGATGCCATCCGAATTGCCGGCAATATGTGCCAGGAGCACATTGTTGTGAGACACGACCAGCTGATTGATCAGGTCGTCGCGCTGGGCTGAAAGCAGGAACTGATCAAACAGGATTTCATTGGCTCGCGTGAGCTGCTCACGCAATTCTTCGACCGTATTGAACGCTGCGGGATTGGCAAGGGTCGGGCCTTGCAGAATGCTCGATTTCATCGTGGAATCCTTCAGATAGGTATTCGATATTCAGGCGTGTTGAGGCGTGCTTGCCGCTGCGTTGCCAAGCTCGCGCCAGCACACAGTTATGCCGTCCAACACACCCCATACTTCGGTTGCGTCGCCATCGGGCCGGAACGAACGGGCGCCCATCCGGTCCAGCAGCGGCGCGATCGATTTCGTGGCATCGCGCTCGATACGAACGACCGGGCGTGACTCGCCCCACGACACCTGCACCACGCGCAGGCCCATGCTGCGCAGCTCACGCTCCGCATGATTTAGTTGCGCGAGGCGTTCGAGAACAGTGGCGGTGAACACCCGCGATTCGTGACTGCGGGGCATCTCTTCAGTGCGAACCAGTTGCAAATGCGCTTCCATCAGAATTCTCCCGTTCAGTGATGCGGAATCAGTAGGACCGGTATTCACGCACGATCTCGGCGTGTGCGGCTTCGATTGTCTCGGCGCTCACGTGACGAGCACCAATCTTCGCGGCAACATTCATCGCTGCCGCCGTCCAGTTGTCGACGGCCAGCGGATACAGATAGGAGCGTTCACCATCGGCATCGGTCAGGCGCGCCGAAAGGGCCTCGATCGCATCAGGCTTGAACGCGGCGGCAGCCGAACCGAGCCGAAACTTCAGGTAGTCGGGCAATTGCTTGTTAAGCGGCTCGAGCTTCACCATTTCGCAGCGCTGCCACACTTCGCGGATCTCAAAATCGAGAGGCGACAGACGACGCGCGAGTTCGGGTTGACCGAGCAGCAGAATCGAGATCAGTTGCCGCGAGCCGGCTTTCAGCTCATAGAAATTCTTCAGATGCTTGAGCGTCGGGATCGGCAGGCGATGGGCCTCCTCGATCACCAGTAGGTGCCGACGTTTGGGGTTGTCCTTCATGGCGCGTATCAGGGCGTCGCGAATCTGTACCCCGCGAGCCTCCAGCGAACGTTTCGGCCGTTCGTATGGGGCGACCTCACGCAGAATGGCCTCGGCGATATGCGCCGCCTTCAGCGTTTTTCCCTTCGTGTCGTTTTCTTCCATCCCGATGATCATCGGCTCGATCACGACCACTTCCGCGCGGTCGGCCAGTTCCTCGATCAGCACATCCTTCAACGTAGTCTTGCCCGCGCCAGATTCGCCCACGATCGCAAGGAAGCCGCCATACCGCGCCTTGGTCATCATGTGCTCGTAGCCGACACGCAAGGCGCGCCCCATGAACACCTCGGCGCGGGTCTGCGGCGGAACCAGCGGATCGCGCTTCATCTGAAAGAAGTCGAGGGTATGCGGGTTGAGAGAGATTTTTCGGATTAACATATGGGCGTTCTCACTTTGAATGTCGTGTTTGGGTGGGACAACTGGCGGAATCTCGTTAGCGCGGGATTCCGCCGCTTCGTTGAATGCGCCTGCGACTTCTTCTGTGCTCGCACCGAGCTCGATCAGTGCAGCGCGCAAGACGCGCTGCACGTCATGCCGGGGGCGACTTGCCGGGTACGTTCCGTGGTTCGCCAGAAGGCTCACGGCGGTACGCGAGAGTCCGACACGTCGACCGAGTTCGCTACGCTGAATCCGGTGCTTCTGGATGATCTCCCCGAGCCTCAGCATGCCTTTGCCTCCCGCACCGAGCCGTCATCCGACCATTGCGCGGCCAACCGCTCAAGCTGGTCTTCGCTTACGCCATCCGGAAACCGCTGGTCCAGCCACGCGAAATATTCCGGCTGCCACGCATCGCCCAGCTTTTCTTGCAACCACAGCGCGGCACGCGTCGCCGTCAGTTTCTTCGCCACGACCACCGGCGTGTCGACGTCAAGCGGCGTTCCTGCTCGCGGCAGACGGACAGGCTGTTGCGTCTCACGAGCCGTCTTGTACGGATCAAATGCGCCGCCGAATGGCGTGTATCCGGGCGATTTCCTGACCGCATCGGCCTCGGTGATCTTTGCCTCGCCGCTCGCCAGCTTCGCGACCTCCTTGCGGTTCGTCTCGAGCGCCGTGTCGGGCATCGCCTTGTAGCCACTGGCGATCTCGATCGCCGTGCTCGGAAAGCCGTTACTGTCTTTCGTGACCTCCGGCAACGGCAGATGCACTTCCCGGCCGTCGGCACCGGTAACAACGGCCATCGCGGTGTCCGCCACGAAGGGATGCCAGTGAACGTGTACCGTGCAGCCGCGCGTCACGCCCGGCACGTCGATCACGTTCCAGATCCGATTTTTGAAGCGCACGGTCATGTCGCCATCCACGCGCCGCGATTCCGGCTCGTCGGTCGCGAGGGTCAGCAATACGTCCTCGGCCGGCGTGATACGCAGCTCCTCGGGGCGAATCTCCATCCATTTGTCCAGACGCGTCTTGCCGTGGCGCGAGTGAATCGCGGTGGCATTGAAATGCGTCTGGTAGATGTCCGCGAGGCGGTTCAAATCCTCGAATGAGCGCACCTGCTGACGTACGAATTTCAGTCCTGACTCGAACTTGCACTCGATGATGTCCTGACCTTTTTCGACGCTACCCTTGGCGCGGGCGTTACCTGGCCGATTGACAATCAGGTCGATTTCAAGCCGGCGGCAGAAACGCTTCACCAGCCCGGCAGCCGTCGCCCCCGGATCCACCATCAGATGCAGGGGCGCACCGTGAAACGGATCAGACGCCAGAGGCTTCTTTGCCATGGCCCAGGCCATGAAACGCACTGTGTGCTGGCCCGACTCCGAGTGCGGGTAGTAGCGCCAGCGCAGGGTCCCTGAGCAATGATCGGCCACCACATATCGGATCACCCGGAATGCCTCAATCGCTTTGAGATTCTCGGGCTTGTTTTTGTAGTGAACGCCGTCTTTCAATTCCTGGATACCGATGCCGCCTTGCGGCAGGTAATACACAACGCACACGGACGCGTCGGCCTCCCACGTGTGGTTCGGATGCGGACTCGACAGGCGGACATGCGACGTCGGCGTGCGTAGTTGCTCGGGGTGAAGCTGATAGGCCCGAAGCGCGCGCGCGATGCTCGAGTCGGACAGCGCCGTGATCTCGCCGCTCGACGCGTCGGTGCGCTCGGCCTGGATCATGCCGGCCGCGCGAAGCTGCGCGACCAGGTCGGTCAGCTTGCCGCGCTGCTTGCCGTTCGCGCTGAAGCCCTCCATCAACGCTGCGGACACAACGCGCGCCTCCTCCAGAGTCAGCGTGAGCGAACCGGCATCACTGCGGCGCTTGCGGTCGCGCGCCATATGCGGTTCGAGCCATCGGTGCGCAGTCTGCTTCGACGTGCCGAGATCGGCGGCGAGAGCATCGATCAGCGCGCCCTTTGCACCGTGCGCGGCCGACTCGATGCGCGCCGCATAGTCGGCGAGGATCGCCTGCTGTTGCGGGGTAGCGGGCATGGTTTCAGGCGTCGTGTTTTCCATTACCTTCGCCGGCAGCGTTTTGCGCAGCCAGCGCCTCGTTGACTGCGGCCCAGCTCGCGTCACCCGCGACGCTCGCATCGATCTGCTCACCGTCCTCCGGCAGGATGCCGAAGTCCGCGACGAGCCCGCGTGCAGCGGCAAAGATGCGGCCAAGTGCGGCGGCGCATGCCTGCTCGATAATGTGTCGGTCGGCCCCATGCTTATCGATCGTCACCATTGCCTGGGTCATTTTTGAGCGCAGGCCGGCGGTGATGCTCGCGGCGCATTGCAACGCTTCGCTATCTAGGTGGGTCAGCGCTTCCTCGGCCAGAAACTCCGGCGTCGGCGCAGGGGTGCGAGCGATTGTTTCCTGTAGTTCTTGAATGGTCTGCTGGTTCTTGGCGGCAACCGCGTCCTTGGAATCAATTTTGGCCTTCGCTTCGCGCAACGCGGCCCGCAGCTCCTTGACCGACATGGTTGCTACGTCGTCGAGTGTCAGTTCGCCTGTCTGACCGTTCAATTCGAGTTCTTCGATCTGCTCGTCGTCGAGGACCAACATTTCAAAAAGCTTCGACTGGCTACCGATAGCCTTGGTCAAATGTGTCGACGTCGACACATTTGAGAACTTGGTGGCGGCGTGCATAAATTTGGCCGCGACACAACGATCCAGTCCCAGCACGTCAAGTCGGGCGACAAAATTTCCATGCCCGCACGCCGATTTGAGCACCATGAGGCCCCGCCCGACCTCGAGACAGGCTTCCACGCTTCTGCGCATGTTCGCGGCGATATCACGCTGGATCAGGTCCGGATCGGTGGCATCGGCCGGCAGCTGGTACCCCAGGCGCGTGGCGATCGAACGGACCTCCGCTTCACGTTCGGCAAGCTCGGCCGACTGGTTGGCGTTATGACTATCGAGCGCTGCAACTGCACCCGGCAGTCCGGGCATCTCAACTTCGGAAACGACGATTGCGGCGGATTGGGTGACAGCGGGTTTGCGAGCCATGGAAGCTCCTTACAGAGGGGTGGTAAGGGAGCGCTGGAGCGACTCCAGCGCAGACTTGGCGGCGTCGAGCGAACGCAGGATCGATACCGCATGACGTGCGAAAGAGGATGACGGCCGGATGCGACCGGTTTCCGGGATGCGTTCGGCGAATCCTTTTTCCTCAAGAGTGCAGACGTATCGGGTGATGGAGCTGGGATCAAGACCGGTCGCTTTGGCGATTTCCGACGGAGTCAACCCGTGCGCAAAGTGGTTCAGCAGTACGCTCAATACGTCGAGTACTTTGCCGGCGGACTGACTAGTAGTTTTTTGTTCGGCAGCCATGCGTCTCCTCAATAAATTCAGGGGATACTGGTGGTTTTACCAGCGGAAATGCGATTGCAACATGTGGGATGTGAGAGGCATAATCCCGGGCCAGAACGTTCGAACGTTAAGCTGCGGCTCGCTGCTGGACCGACGGCAAAGCCTTTGTTGGATCGGGGCAAAGTTCACCCTCCTTCAGGCCAAGCTTGATGGCGATTTCGTGTGCTTGGCCGCGGATACACTTCTTTCGTCCGCCTAGCACCTCGAAAACCATCGTTGGCGAAAAGCGGTTAGCGATAGCCCATTGGGTGATGGAGATACCCTTCAGGCGAAGTTCCGATCGGACTTCTTCGGGCGTGCGTAGTGACATGGCGTGGCTCCGTTTCAGGTGCGCGTTGCACCGGGAAAGGTGACTGTTAAGTAGCCGTTCGTTGTCAAACGGCGCGAACCAAATATATACCAAAGATCTTTGGTATAGCAAGGAAATTTGATGTCTATCGAGCGCGCAGATATCGCAATCCGCTTGGTCGAGGAGCGTGGACGAATCGGGTACAGCCGTGTTTCGTTCGCCCGCGAGCTAGGGATCAGCGGGGAGACTCTTAGGCTTTACGAGATCGGTAAGAGCGCATTGAACGCAGAGGTCCTGGCGAAGGCTGTCGCCCTGGGGGTCGACGTTCAATATGTTCTGGCCGGGATTAGATCGAACAACGTCGCGGAAGCCGAGAGAGCGGCTCAGCCGACGGTTCATCAAGCGCATGGCGGGGCGGGCAACGTTCTGCATCTCGCGAACATTCATGGCGGCACATTCAATGTCATCCACTCACCACGCGATGCACCGGCCAGCAACTCGCCCACGAAGTCAGCGGAAAATTATGTGAGCGAAAGCCAAGCCGACCAGCTTAGCGATCTCGTGCATGAAGTCGTGGACCTGGAAGCGAGATTCAAAGCTAAACCGAGCAGCTATCGAGCGGTATGGGCCGCACTCAATGCGCATTGCAGCGTAACCCGTTATACCCAGATAGCGTCAAGCGACTATCCCAAGGCGGAAAAATATCTGCGCCAATGGATTACTCGTCTAAATGCACTTGCTCCTTCTCCACCAGCTGATAACAAGGCGTGGCGTACGCGAAAAATTGCATACATCAAGATCAACACGAAGGACGATGAAGTCTGGCTGAGTACATACCTCGAGAAGATCCGCAAAGATGCGACCCTCGCCGATCTATCGGACGAAGATCTTGACAGGACATACCGTGCTGTATCGGCGCGGAAGCGCACTCGTACCAGATAGAGCTACCGCTACGATACGCACAATATGCTCGCACCTATGCCTCGGTTTCCGGACATTTGTCGGACGGCAGCGATATGATCTAGTGCCGTTATCCCGCAGAGATCGATAACTTGAAGGACGAAAATGACAGCCCGTTCTACTATCCGAAGATTAGTTACTTCAGTGTTGTTTCTGGCCGCCAGCTCAACTATGAGCTGGGCAGGTAGTGTTGTTGGACAACAGTTACCCGCGCCGCTCCAGAAAATCGTTGATGTATTCAACAACCGAGGAGGCACTCTCGAAAACGGCGCGTTTAGGATCATCATGGACAGAGTGACCGTTAATCATGAAATTTTTTACGCGGCCATTGAGGCTACATGTGGAGCAATCTGGCTAGATCCGAAGCGTGGGTGGGGAAACGCGAAGGTCGATCGTATTGAGGTCGTAAACAGAACACAAGGTCAGGGCTTTGCGATCGTCAATGCTCGCAAGTCTTGCGACGAATTTGGCGTATTCAAAGGCGACACAGAGAAACTGATCGTATCGAAGGCATGGGTTTGCGTTGCCGGCTTCCCGTGTCGAGCGAGACGGTCCGGCGAAATTACGGCTGGAGATGAATGACCTCACTGCCACACTCAAGGTTTCCATCGCACCATGTGCAATTGGTTCGACGGTGCTGCAGTCCGTCGATATCTCGTTTGTATCCCCGCATTTCTGGGCGTTCTAAACGATTCTCTCGCGCGATGCGCCCGACATACCCACTCGCCGTCGCCAGCCTGTTGTAACGCCGTTAAACAGGCTGGCTATGCCACGAAATATCGGCATGCCAACTATCGCTGCCAGTCGACGTGACCGACGTGGGACGCGCCACGCCGACACCTCAAATTCCCCGCACTTCGGTCAATCTTTGCACGGTGCCCACTGTAGTGCGCGCGCCAGCCGATAAACACTAAAAGCCTTTACTGGCTGCTCGCAGCGCGCCCCGGCAAAGTGGGCGCATGAAACCGAACGCCTCCTCATCCCGCACGCCGACCGTCGGCTTTGCCGCTTGCGCACTCGACGTGCAGGCGTCTCTCGCGGGCCGTGCGCAGATATTCCCGATGGGCGAGTTTCGCTCGGACGACGGAAGCGGTCGTCCCACCGATTGCCGCGCCTGGAAAATGACGCCGGAGATCGGCCAACGCCTCGTTGCTGCAGCAACTGCACGCACCACGCCCTACTGTTTCGACTACGAGCATCAGGTGCTTCGCGCCCAGGACAACGGCAAGCCAGCGCCAGCGGCCGGCTGGTTCCAGACGCTCGAAGTGCGCGACGACGGCATCTGGGCAACCGATATCGAATGGACGCCAGCAGCGCGCCAAATGATCGAGGCCGGCGAGTACCGCTATACGAGTCCGCTTTTCGCGTACAGCACGAAGACGGGCGAAGTCTCCAACATCGTCAACGTCGCGCTTACCAACACCCCCGCACTGGATGGCATGGCCGCGCTCGCGGCAGCCAGCGCGATCGCCGCACTTTCCATTCACCCCTCTGAGGAGAACCCCATGGACGAGCTGCTCGAGCGGCTTCGCTATTTGCTCAACCTGCCTGTGACGGCGACAGCCGACGACATCAGCACGCACCTGGACAAGATCAAATCGATGATCGCTGGCGATACGGCGACGGCTGCTGCGGGGGTGTCGCTCGTCGACCATCTCGCATCGCTTCGCCAGAACCTGGCCGACACGCAGACGGCGCTCGCAGCAGCCAGTTCGAAGACCCCGACAGGCGGTGCTCCTGATCCCGCGAAGTTCGTGCCGATGGATCAGTTCGTCACGATGCAAAACCAGGTGGCCGCGCTCACACGACAACTCGAAGATGGCGAGCGCAACGATCTGATGGAGGCGGCGCTGTCGGATGGTCGCATCCTCGCCCCGCAGAAAGACTACTGGAGCAAGCAGCCGATTGCGGCGCTCAAGTCGTACCTCGAGGTCGCGCAACCGCTCGCCGCGCTCGGCAGCATGCAGACGGGCGGCGTTGCCCCGAGTGGCGCATCGACCGCCGCGCTTTCGGCCGACCAGAGCGCAATTTGCAAGCGCCTCGGGCTCGACCAGGCGAAGTTCGCCCAATCCCTCGGCAAGGGCGTCTGAGCACACCCTCACGATTCTCACGAAACAGGAGCAGGACACATGACTGCAGCGATTAGTGACCGCGATACGCCCCGGCGTGAAGCGGTGACCTTTGACTATCCGGCCAAGGCCGCGAAGCTCTTCTTTGTTGGTGCGATGGTCGCCGTCGACAGCACGACCGGTTTCGCAGCGCCATGCACGGGGGCAGCGACGGAAACGGTAGTGGGCGTGAACGAAAAGCGCCTCGACAACACGCTGCAGCTGGTCGACGGCGCAGTCACGATCAAGGTGCGCAGGGGGTGCTTTCGCTTCACGAACGATCCCAACAATGCGTACACGCTGAAGGACCTGGGCAGCGCGGCGCACGCGCTCGACGACTCGACCGTCAGCAAGGCCGGTCAGGCACTCGCTGGCGTGCTGCGCGACATTGACGCGAACGGCGACGCCTGGATCGAAATCTAACGGGAGACTTCTACAGCATGGAACTTAATCAAGCCAATTACGCTGCGCTCACTCAGGCGTTCAACCTGGTCTTCCAGGAATGGTTCACGCAGACCGACACGCAGTGGGATCGTTTCGCGATGCGTACGGAGTCGAACACGTCCCAGTCCGTTTATCCGTGGCTCGGCCAAACCACGGCGTTCCGAGAATGGCTCGGCGATCGTGTGATCCAGAACCTGACGCAACACGGCTTCTCGATCACGAACAAGTCGTACGAGAACACCGTGGGCGTCTCGCGCGATTCGATCGACGACGACCAGTACGGCGTCTACAAGCCACTGTTCGCTCAGCTCGGCCAGGATGCAAAGCGCCATCCCGACATGCTCGTCTATAGCCTGCTGAAACAGGGCACCACGAGCCTGTGCTATGACGGCCAGCCGTTCTTCTCGACCGATCACCCGGTGGGCGCGCAAGGACACGAGAAGTCGTTTTCCAATGACATGGGCGGCACGGCAACGCCCTGGTATCTGATCGACGCAAGCAAGGCGATCCGTCCGATGATCGTGCAGATGCGCCGCGATTATCAGTTCGTGGCGCTCGACAAGATTGACGACCTGCGCAATTTCATGGCGAAGGAGCTGCTCTACGGCGTTGACGCACGGATGAATGTCGGCTTCGGTCTGTGGCAGCTCGCCGCTCGCAGCGCCCAGCCGCTGAACACCGACAGCTATGCGCACGCACGATCGAACATGATGAGCATCAAGTCCGACGCTGGTGCTGCGCTCAACGCGAAGCCCTCGTTGATGATCGTGCCGCCTGCGCTCGAAGAACAGGCACTGCAGACCATCATGGTCGAGCGGCTCGCCAACGGTGCATCGAACCCGTACTACAAGAGCTGCGACGTGCTCGTCGCACCGTATCTCGCTTAACAGGAGGAGCAGATGGCCAAGACGATCGTCAAGATGCTGCGCGTGGTGCCGACGACCGGACGTGACACCTACCGGGCAATCGGCCGCGCATTCGGCCGCAAAGCAACGGACATCCCGCTGAGCGAACTCACGAAGCCGCAAATCGAGTCGCTGAAGTCGGATCCGTGGCTCTCCGTTTCCGAAGTCGACGTGCCGGTCGAAACGGCGGAGCAGCCTAAAGGCCAGGACAAGGCATGAGCGCGCTGCAGGCGTGGGACCCGATCAATGCGTGTTACGTCGACGTTATTGTCGACGAGACGGGTGCATTGAAGACGACCGCCGCCGGCGCCAGCGGCGCGCTGGAATCCACGCAGCAGCAGATCCTGATCGCAGTAGAGGACTATGCCATTACGGAGATTTCCTACGACAGCAATAACAATCCGACATCAATGACACGGCTGCTGAACGGTGTGAGCCAGACGAAGACATTGACGTGGGATGCGTCCGGGAATCTGCTATCCACCACAGCGTGGACGTAATCCATGTCGATTGAGAAGACCCTACTTGACGCCGCCGCGCTCGGGATATTTCGACGGCTTTTCAGGCTGGAGCGACAGAGGCAGCACGAGTTCGATTTCACCGCGACTGCCGATGGTCCCCAGGCCATCCCAATTGACGTGGCGGCGCACAGCATCTCTGTGTTCGTGAACGGTGTCCGGCAGTCGGGAAGCTCGCTTCTGGCTGGCTCAGGGAGCGTCAAAATCCCTGTCCAAATGGGCATCGTTTCGGGCGACGTGTTGACAATAACCTACTGGAAGTAATCAAGGAGAGATCGTGTCACTTACTCTTATTCGCGGTACTCAGCTTCGCCCCGGCACTGTGCCTTGGAGCGCCATGGCTGCCGGCGCGATTGTTCCAACGGCAAGCCTCATCGACGGGCCGCTGTTCGTGAAGTCGGACGGCTCGGTCCCTATGGCAGCCGCGCTGAACATGGGCGGCTTCGGGCTCAATAACCTGGCTGTGCCGGTTAACGGCTCGGATGCGGTGACGAAGACATATGTCGACAGCCTGGCGAACGGTCTGACGTTCAAGAATTCGGCTCGCGTGATTGCCATTTCGGACGTTGCGCTGACCGGTTTGCAAACGATCGACGAAGTAACGCTGGCAGCTGGTGATCGCGTGCTGCTGATCGGTCAAAACAACGCGGCACAAAACGGTCTTTGGGTAGCGGCGGCTGGTGCATGGGCACGTTCGGCCGACTATGCGTCGGGCAGCACGCAGAACGAAGGCACATACGTGATCGTCGACGAAGGCACGAGCGGCGCAAGTACGAAGTACATCTGTATGCCGGTCGCGACCAACGAACAGATCATCGTCGATACGACGGCGACGATGTGGACGCAGGATACCTCCGGCAACCAGATTACCGCTGGAAATGGTCTTTACAAGAGCGGCAATCAAATCCTAGCGAATATCACGGGTAACAGCGGTATAACGCTGAATTCGGCCGACGAGATCATTGTCAAGGCAGATCCGGGTGGTCTGCTTGGTGTCAGCGCGTCTGGCGTTGCTCTCTCGGGCGGTTCCGACGGCCAGATCATGGTCACGAATTCATCGAACAAGCCGACGTGGGTAACCGCATCGGGCGACGCGACGGTCGCGGATACCGGTGCAATTACCGTCGACAACACGTCGGGCAGCGGCTTCGTGAAATACGGCGACATCGTCGAAAACGAAACGCCGGCCGGTGTGATCGATGGGACCAACACGTCGTTCACGCTCGCCAATCCCAACGCCTATGGTCTCCAGTTGCAGTTGAACGGCCAGACGCTCGAGCCGGGCGTGGGTAACGACTACACGATCTCGGGCAAAGACATCACGACGCTGTTCGCGCCGGTGACGGGCGACAAACTGCGCGCCTACTACTTCAAGTAACGCTCTGGACCCAGCCTCCGGGCTGGGGCTTTTCCATGGAGTCGTAGATGAGCAATTCCGACATCAATAGCCTTTGGCTTGGCCGCATGCAGACGGAACTCGGCACGCTGCAATCCAACGTGATGCTGCTTGAAATCCGGTGCGACCAGTTGCAGCAGAAGGCCACCGAAGACGCAGCCCTGATCGAGGCGTTGAAGACGCGCGTTCGTACCGCGGAATCCGCACGCGCCGAGCTCGCCTCCCAGGTGCGAGCAAGGAAGCCGAAACATGTCTAGAACAGGTTTTAACGCCTCCGAGCAAATTGACGGGCAAGTCGCGTTTGGGAAGCAGGTCGAGATCGACGTGGGTCCCAGTTTCGTCGTCGATGCGACCGTCACCGCAACCGATCCAGAGGTAACGCCGTCATCGCTCGTTACCGCTCAGGTGATTGGAGTGACACCGTCGGACGGCCGTTCGACACAGGAGATCTACCTCGAGCAGGTGAACGTCTTCGCAACGCCGATGGAAGGCCACATTCGGTTTGACCTGCAGCCGAAGATGGGCAAGTTTCAGGGCAGATTCGTTATCGGGTATCAGATCGGAAAAGGACTGTAAAAATGACTGCGCTAGTACAGCTGATTGATCAGAACGGCAACTCGCTAGGCACCAGCGGAAACCCGTTGAGTGTCGAGGCGGCGGCCGCAGCAGGCCCCCTCGCACTCGACGCTTCGGTTCAGGCTGTCACGGCCGCCGTGAACGCAGCAACGACGGCCGTGTCTGCCGTGCAGGCCGCCGTCGCGCAATTGCATGCCGATCTGACAAGCTCGAACTCGACGCTGACCACCATCAATACGGCAGTGGGCAACGTGACGACTGCCGTCAACGCGGTAACGAGCGCGGTCAACGCGCTCCAGTCGTCAGTGGCAAGCGGCGACGCCTCGGAGGCCACTATCGCGGCCCAGACGGCTTCGCTGTCCACTGCCCTCGCAAACATCCAGACCCTAGTCTCGACGGGCAATACGGCGCTTGGGACGCTGCATGCGGACGATCTGAACCTGCAGGGGTTGGTGACGACCGGAAACACCGCACTTGCCGCGATCGAGACCGCGACGCAGGCCGGCGCGACAGCCGCCAGCCAAGCGACCATGATTTCGAGTCTGGCGTCCCTGAACACGGCGGCCACGACCGAACTGTCGACGCTGAGCACCATTGCGACGAACGTCACCGCGCTCGGTACCACGCTGGGCGGCGGTGCGACGCTTGCGCAAATTGTCTCGGCATTGAATCCGCTCGCGACGAGTTCAAACATCAGCGCGCTCCAAACCGCGCTTGCCACCATCGAGAACAGCGAGCTGACGCAGCTTAACGCGATTGCTGCACTCCAACCGGCGCTCAACGCCGACGGCGGCGCACTGGCTCACGTGACCAATTTCCCGGCGACGCAACAGGTCGGCGGTTCCGTGGCTGTCTCGAATCTGACGACGGGAGGGGCACAGGGCAATTCGAGTACGGCAGTGGTGATCAGCTACGAGCAGTTCAACGTTGTGATCGATCTGCTTTCCCAGATCCTCCAGGAGGTCTCAGTCTCCAACGCAATGTGGGCGAATGAGCTACGCCTGAAGGACGACCCGTCAACGCTGAGGCAGGATTTCAGCGCGATCTAGTAATCCACTTTTGATTTTTCAGCGAAGGAGTAGTCATGCTTTTACAAGGTCAGGTAGGTCAGCAAGCGGTTGCGAAGGGTTCAAATCCGACTGTCCGCATGTCGGCGCAGGGTGAGTTGGTCGTGTCCGAGCTGCACGGTCGTTACGCGGAGTCCTCACTCAATGGTAATAACTTTCACGCGAATACCGCTGGCGCGGGCGTGACGCTGGTTGCCGCGAATGCAATCGGCGCGGCGCTTCCGGCAGCCGGTGCAGCGATTCCGGTGCTCGGCCTGCTGAACCCGGTCAACTCGGGCGTCAACCTCGTTATCAATCGCGCGAAGGTACTGACGCTCTCTGGCACGCCGGGTGGTGGTTTCATCTACGGCTACCTCAACGGCCAGGCGGCCAACTACACCGGCGCGAGCAGCAAGGGCGTCCAAGCCTCGACGCTGCAACAAGGTGGCAAGGCGCAAGTGATCGCGAACGCCGCCCTGGCTGGCACGACCCTCACGGTGTCGGAGCTTCGCCAGATCGGCGGTCCGGCGGCAATCGCAGCTGGTGCGGGCATCTACACGACGGACGAGGAAACCGCAGGCGACGTCATCGTCCCGCCGGGTGCAATCCTCGGCATCTTTGCCCAGGCAACCGGCACCACGCACATCGTGAAAGCCAGCCTGTCTTGGGAAGAAGTGAGCGTGTCGCTCGGTCAGTAATGGCGTGACGTAGCTCCGAGTCGACATGAGCTTGGAGCTACGCCCGGACCATCAACCATGACGAAATACCTCTACTACCCGGACACACTGCGGTACGCAGGCGAAGTGGCCGATACGGCCTCGGCGCAGTTCTGCCTCACGGTTGCGCCGCCGGTCAATAGCGACCCGAATTCGATTGTTGTCGCGGACGTCGCGAACAATGCGTGGATCGTGCGTCTGATGAACTCGACCGAGCTGGCGTCGGCACGGGCCGCACGGAATGCCGAACTGCGCGCCGCATACGACAACGCGATCCTGCAGCCGGTCAGCTACACCAGTCAGGGCGGCGTGACGCAGACGTATCAGGCCGATCCAGACAGTGTCGGAAACCTGATGCAGATGCTGGCCGCGTTCCAGTCCGTCGGAGCCACGCCAGCAGGCTTCTATTGGGTCGCGGCAGATAACACGCATGTTCCATTCACCTATGCGGATATGCAGGGACTCGCGCTGGCGATGGCTGCTCCCGGCGTGGTCGCATTTGCGCACTTGCAGACGCTGAAGGCTGCCGTGAATGCCGCCGCGACGTACGCCGCAATTCAGTCGGTGCAATGGACGGAGGCATCTCCATCATGAGCTATGCGAGTGTCGCCGATCTGCAGACGCGCTATCTCGATCGTGATCTGATTGCCGTTACGGACGAAACGAACCAGGCCGTGATTCCGGAGCGCTTGCAGGCGGCGCTCGACGATGCGAGCGCGGAGATCGACGGGTATCTGGCGATGCGCTATGAGTTGCCGCTCACGGACGCCGTGCTGCTGACGCCGCTTGCCACGCCCACGGTGCTGATCCGGGCGTGCTGCGAGATCGCCATCTACTGCGCACAGACGCTGCGGCCTCACGACGACATCAAGGACGCACGGCAGCGCTACGAGGACTGGATCAAGATGCTCAAGCTCATGAGCACGGGGGACATTCAAATCAATGGCGCGCTGCTCAAGGGCGGCCAGGCCGTCGAACCTAAGGATGCGTCGCAATCGCCAGGTGCTGCGCAGTTCAGCGTTGGCCGTTGCAGCGATCCGTTCGCGAGGAGACATCGGTAATGGGACTGCTGGCAGAGATCGAAGCCGGGCTGATCGCGCAGCTGACACCAGCCTTCACGAATCCCGGAGATGCGCGGCCGTGGCTGAAAGTCGAGAGCTGGCCGACCCGGCCAGAAGGTTACAAGCTCACGGGTGCGGGCGACGTGTTGGTGATCTACAAGGGCGCGCGTTACAAGCCGGAAAGCACCTCGTCGGTGTTCTACCTTACGCAGCTTGAATTCGAGATCACGATCCGTTCGCGAACACTGCGCGACAACGCGGGCGCATATGACTTGATCGAAACCGCCCGCCGGGCCACCTGCGGCAAGCGCCTCGAGGCGTCGGCGGGGATCACGCTGGCGGTACGTGATGACTTCATCGACTACGGCGAGGGCGTCTTTGCCTATGCGCTTGTCGTACAGGTTCCGGTCGTAATCGTCCAGGACGTTGACGAGCCCGCCGGGCCATGGGTCGACAGCAGCAGCGGTGCAGGAACCCCGCTTTCGGACATCAACTACGTACCTGCTTGAATTTTTTACTGGAGGGCGCAATGCCGAGTTTCATCTATAAGGGTCCTGCAACCGGACTCACATTTACCGGCGGTAAGGAAATCATGCTGTTCGACGGAACTCAGGTTGAGCTGCCCGACTGCGAAGAGGTACAGACCTTGAAGGCGCTTGGTCGGCTCACTCCCGTTCGCGTGGTCTCGGGCCAGCCGGCCACGATGCCAACCGCGTCGGCATCTGACGACAAAAAAGGAGCGTAAGCATGGCAGCGAACTATCTGCATGGGGTGGAAACGATCGAGGTCGACTCCGGTGGCCGCCCGGTGACGCTGGTGAAGACGGCCGTGATCGGCCTGGTCGGTACGGCCGTGGCCGGCGCGGTGAACAGCCTGATCACCGTGACCAGCGATCGCGATTTCGCGCAGTTTGGCCCGCACGCTGCCGGCGCAACGATTGTCGATGCGTTGAACGCGATCTTCGACCAAAAGCCGACCGTGGTGCAGGTCATCAACGTACTGGACCCGACCGTACACAACACGGCGGTAACCGCCGAACCGATCACGCTAGGCGCGACTGACACGGCAACGCTCGCCCATCCGGGCGTTGTCACGTCGCTGCCTTCCGACATCAAGAGCGCCGATGGCAAAACAACGTACGTATCGGGCACTGACTATGCGCTTGATGCCGTGAGCGGGATCGTCAGTCGACTGCCCGGTGGCGCGATCGCGGCAGGCGCATCATTGCTGGCCGACTATAGCTATGCCGATCCGACGCAGATCACGGCGGCCGACATCATTGGCGGCGTGAATGCAGCGGGCAATCGCATCGGCATGCAGTTGTTCCAGGACGGCTACTCGCTGGTCGGCTACTTCGCGAAGCTTCTGATTGCGCCGGTGTTCTCGACCCAGGCGTCGGTTTCGGCCGCGCTTGAGGTGCTTGCCGGCAAGATCCGCGCGATTCAATTCTCCGATGCGCCAGCGGGCCTCACCGTGCAGCAAGCCATCAACGCGCGCGGTCCGGCTGGCACGATCAACTTCTACACGTCGAGCGAGCGATCGGTTCTGTGCTACCCGTACGTGAAGGTCTACGACGCCGCGAGCGATTCGAATGTGCTCGCACCGCTGTCGGCACGCGCAGCGGGATGTCAGTCCCGCAAGGATCAGGAAAACGGCTACTGGTGGTCGCCGTCGAACACCGACATTCAAGGAATCGTCGGTCTTGAGCGCAACATTTATTCGATGATCAACGATCCGAACTCCGACGCCAACCTGCTGAACGCGGCCGGCATCGTGACGGTGTTCTCCTCGTTCGGCACAGGTTACCGTCTATGGGGTAACCGCTCGGCCGCCTTTCCTTCGGAAACCGGGCCGAAGCAGTTCATCAATATCCGCCGTACCGCCGACATCATCGAGGAGAGCCTCGAGTATTTCACGCTGCAGTATGTCGACGGCCCGATCTCGAATGCGCTCATTGATGCCGTGGTCGAATCAGGTAACGGCTTCATTCGGAAGTTGGTCGGCGACGGCGCGGTAATCGACGGGCGCGTCTGGTACGACAAGACGCTCAATCCCGTGACCGAGCTCGAGGCGGGACACCTCACGCTCTCCTATGACTTTATGCCGCCGCCGCCGGCTGAACGCATCACGTATCAGGCGTCGGTCAACATCAACTATTTGAGCGAGCTGGGAGGTAACTAAATATGGCCGGCATCCAGATCAACCGCATTACCAACGCGAACATCTACCTGAACGGTAATAGCCTGCTTGGCACCGCCGACGAGGTGTCGCTGCCGGACGTCTCCGTAAAGGAAACCGACCACAAGGCGCTCGGCATGGTCGGGACGCTGATTCTCCCGTCAGGCTTCGACAAGCTCGAAGGCAAGATCAAGTGGAACAGCTTCTATCAAGATATCTGGCTTCAATTCGCCAATCCGTTCACGCCGGTGTCGTTGCAGTGCCGCTGCTCGGTCGATACCTACAACAGCCAGGGCCGCGTCATGCAGGTGCCGCTGGTGACGTTCGTGACGGCGACGATGAAGAAGCTGCCGCTCGGCACGTTCAAGCAGCATGACAACGCCGAATTCCAGTCTGAGTTCACGGCTACCTACGTCAAACAGCAGATGAACGGTGTCGACGTGATCGAACTCGACGTGATGTCGAACATCTTCAAGGTCGGTGGTGTCGACCAGCTCGACATCTACCGCACGAACATCGGAGGCTAATGTATGGAAACCATCGTTCTCGAATATCCGTTCAAGCTGGCAGATGGCCGCGAACTGAAGCAGGTTAGTCTGCGCCGGCCGAAGGTGCGTGAGCTGAAAGCAGCACAGCGCGCCGGCACTGGGGCCGACGATCACGAGCTGGCGCTGATTGCGTTGCTGTCCGAAGAGAAGTTGACGCCTGAAGATCTGGAGGAGATGGACCTGGCGGATTATTCCGTGGTCCAGCAGACCTTTCGACGCATGGCAACTCGACAGCCAAACAATCCGAAAGCTGTCGGGGCTGCTGGCCAGGTGGTTCAGGTTTCAGCCAAGTGAGATTGATGCGCTAGCCGTTGACGAATTCATCGCGTGGTGCGAAACGGCTAGCGAGCAGATGGAGGCAGTGCCGAAGTGATCAACGCTTCGGCCTGTCGCTTGTATCGGTGAAGTGAATCAAGCGACTGCCGAGCGCAAGCCCGAGATCAATGGCCCATAGCATCACGCCGAGCAGTAGCACGACCACCGTGATGAACGTGCTGACGACTATCACGGTGTCCCAGAAACCGTGCGCCTCTCGCCAGATATCCGGCAACGCGAAACAGCAGAGAAGACCCGCGAGCAGGTAGCAAACCGTATAAGCGAAGGCGCGCACAGGAGTGTCCTTGATGGGCAAGATGATCGAGTTAGGCATTCTACTCAGCCTCGTCGACACGGCAAGTTCGCCGCTGCGCATGTTCGGCAGCGCGCTCGAACAGACGGCCCAGCGTGGTGGGAATGCCATGCAGCGCCTGGGCGATCATTTCGACCGGATGTCGGCAAAGATGACCTTGATCGGCGCGTCTGCAGCCGCGCTTGGGGGCGAACTCACGCACCTCGCTGAAAAGCCGATTCACGCGTTCATGGAAATGGACTCGGCGATGAACGATCTCGCCGTTGCCACGCTGGACAAGACCGGCAAAGTTGGCGCGGGTTTTGATGCGCTTCGTTCGAAAGTTTTCGAGATTGATAACCGCCTGCCCGTCACCTCAGCGCAAGTCGCTGAGATCGGCACGGCGCTCAAGAGCGCAAACGTCACGACGGAACAGATGCTCTCTGGTGCGTACGATGCTGCCGCTAACCTTGCGGTCGTGCTCAGAATGCCCGGCGAAGAAGCCGCCACGATGGTTGCGCGGACCCGCGAAGCCTTTGCATTGGCCGGCAGCGAGCTGCCGAGGATGGCTGACGAAATTCAGCGCGCACGCTTTGCCTTCGGTATTACCCCCGGCGAGATCAAAGACGCAAACGCCTATAGCGCCCCGAGTCTCAACATACTTGGTCTAACCGGCATCGAAAATGCCAACAAGATACTGGCATTGCAAGGCATGGGTGCCGGTTGGAACTTTCAAGGTGGGAGCTTCGGAACTAACTTTGCGATGTTCCTCACGCGCCTTTCGAAAGGGCCTGAGATGGTCGAGATGGCAAAGAAGGGACTGAAAGGACAGGCTCGGAAAGCAATTGAACATGCGCATGTGAAATTCGATTTTTACGATAAGAAGGGGCAACTAAAGAGTGTCGAAGATATGGTGTCGATACTCCAAATAGCACGCGAAAAGCTCAAGGCTGCCGGCGGCGACAAGATGGTAATAGACGTCTTCTCCAGCATGTTTGGCATGGAGGCCGGCCGTGTGGCGGAGATGCTCGCGACAAAAGGAACGGCAGGATTTCAGGATTCTCTCAAGCGCATGTCAGACCAAGCGACTCTTGATCAACGCGTCGCACAGACCATGCAAAGCGCACAAAACATCTGGACGGTCTTCACGACCAACGTGACGAATGCGCTGGGTACGCTCGGTGGTCCTGCTGTTCAATGGCTGGAGCCGATGGTGATGAAGCTCGGTGACGCTGTTGCGGAAACCCGGAAGTGGTCAGAGGCGCACCAGACATTTGCCAGATGGCTCGTTGTCTCGGTAGGTGGCGTGGGTGCCCTGCTCACCACCTTCGGCGCACTCGCTGTGGCTGGAGGCATCTTCGCGAAGGTCGCTGGCGGCCCTCTGCGTCTGCTCGGCGGCCTGCTCGGAAAGAAGGGAGGAACGCTCGGCACCATTGGACACGCCCTCGAAGGCGTCGGGGTTCAGAGAGTGTTTGTCGTCAATATGCCGGGCGGCGGCCTGGGGGGAATCGGCGGCGGTCTGCGCGGCGCAGGCCGCTCGGCGGACGAATTGTTCTGGGGCGGCAGCGGTAAAAAGGCGGCCCAAGCGCTGGAAACAGCTGCAAAGCCGGTCGGCCGATTGGGGCGCGTCTTTGCAGCGGTGAAAGGAGCGCCTGGCGCTGTGCTCTCGAGGATGCCGGGGCTGGGCTTGCTCGGAAAAATTCCCGGACGCGGGCTGCTTCGCAAAGTGCCATGGCTGCGCACGGGCATGATGGCGCTCGACGTGATGAGCGTGGCTTCATCAGACGCCTCGGCTGCATCGAAGCGAGCGGCCTACACCGGCATCGCGGGCGGTGCGGCAGGCTCGGCCGTCGGCGGTCTGGTCGGCGGCGCAATCGGCTCGGTCGTTCCGGTATTGGGCACCGCAGTCGGCGGTTTCCTCGGCAGCATGATCGGCGGCTGGGCCGGCCAGAAACTGGGCGATTGGGCTGGCGGCAAGATGTTCGCCCAGAAGGCTGCCGATCACGTTGGCGAGCGCGTCAAGCAAGCGATGAATGGCGACGGTGCAAAGGCCGCCGGAAAAGGCCCTGACAAAGGCGTCCCAAAGCCCGCTGACATCAAGGTCGAGTACAAGCCGCAGATCATCATTCAGGGTGATCCACTGCCCGGCACGGCAGAGAAATTCGAGGCCATGCTTCGCCAGCACCAGGCGACCATCGCGAAGATGATCAGAGACATTACCGCCGGCCAGCAGCGTACGGCGTTTGGAGGTTGACGATGGCACTGAGTCTGACCGCGATCGGTGCGGGCGCGCTTCAGCGCGGGTTTGGCGCGGGGAACGTACGCGCGATCGCCGAGCAGTATGTGAATGATCTGCTGCGCTCCCAGTATCCCGCGTACCAGCATGCGTTGCTGGGCGACGTCGCATTCGACCTGATCACCTACTTTTCCGGTAGCGAAACGAAGTCAGCAGCGGAGTTCGCGGAACACAAGCTCATCGACGGCAAGCCGCGTCTGCAATGGGTGGGCGACAAGCTCGATGAGATCAACTGGAGCCTCGTGTTTCATGCCGGCTTCTGTGATCCGGAGGCCGAGCTGCAGAAGCTTAAAAAGCTGATCGCGGGTCATGTCGCCGCGCCGCTGCACTACTCGAGTGGCGACTACAAGGGCACCTTTGTGCCGACCGAATGCACGGTCACCAATCGACAGACGATGCGCGACGGCACATTGGTGTGGCTCGAGGCCAGCGTGTCGCTGAAGGAATACGTTCAGCCGCCCGTACTGGTTGAACAGACGCCGTCGCAACAACCGGTCGCGGCGCAAACGCGTGCGGCCGATGGTACGCGCAAGCCGCCGCGTACCGTAAAGAAAGCGCCGAAAGCCCGACCGATCACGTCTCCAATCTGCCGGAACTGATATGACGACGCCCATCGAAGCGATTGAGCACGTGACTGTCGACGGCGAGCGCTGGGACACGATCGCGTGGAATTACTACGGTGACCCGACCGCGTATGGCGCGATCATCGAGGCGAACCCGTCCGCCGATATCAAACCGACGTTGGCCGCCGGCGTGTTGCTGCTTATACCCGTGCTCACGCTTGATCAACAGGATGCCCAGCAGGTCAGCCAGGATTTGCCGCCTTGGAAACAGTAGCTCCCCAATCAGCCGCGACGCTTACCGCGACGGCGAGCCCCGAGCCGGTGCCGCATGGCACCGTGGTCATCAAATATCAGAACAAGGACATTACGGCGTCGATATCGCCGTACCTGACCGATGTCGTCTACGTCGACCGGATCGGCGGTCAGTCTGATTCGGTCGAGATCACTGTCGAAGATAGCGAGCAGCGCTGGCAAAACGCCTGGTATCCGACGCAAGGCGACACGTTGACGGTATCGATCGGCTACGCTGGACAAACGCTGCTGCCATGTGGCGTCTTCGAGATCGACGAAGTCACCCTCGAGGGGCCGCCCGACACGGTGCGTATCAAAGCGCTCGGCGCGGGCGTGAAGCGCTCGGTGCGCACGCGTAAGGGCCGTTCGTACGAAAACACGACGCTGGCGAATATTGCGGCCACCGTCGCGCAGCGCAACAAGCTGAAACTGGTGGGAAAAATCGAGACGATCCACATCACGCGCGTGACGCAGGCGTTCGAAAGCGATCTCGCATTCCTGCAGCGGATCTCGCAGGAGTATGGGTACTGCTTTTCGGTACGCGGCGGAAAACTGACCTTATATAAGCTCAGCGATCTGAAGGCTGCGAAGAACGTGCTCGTGATCAATCGAACCGATGTGACCCGCTATCGCTATCACGACAAGGTTCACCAAATCTACGTCGCGAGCACCGTGAGCTGGCATGATCCGCACGCCAAGCGAACGCATACCAAACGCGTGAAGGACCCGTCCTCGCATCTCTCGATGTACGACCACTATAGCGCCGACGAGCTCAATCTGAACGTCCGCGCGGAGAACGATACGCAGGCCAACCTCAAGGCGCAGGCCGCGCTCGAGCGTGCGAACGACGACCAGACTGGAGCGGATCTCACGCTCTATGGCAATACGAAGCTGGCAGCCGGCGTGAATGTGCTGGTGCAGGGTTTCGGCAAGATGAACGGGAAATACAACATTGCGCAGTCGACGCACCGGTTCTCGCGTCACAGCGGCTATTCGACGGAACTTGAAATGAAGCGTGTTCGGGAGGCGGTCAATGGGGCATGAAGCGAATCGCCCTGCGACGGGCGGAGTAAGGTTCAAGACCGGCGTCGTGTCGGCGATCGATGGCGCAGGCAACGTCAAGGTGACTTTCGACGACGTCGGCATCACCAGCTACTGGATCTCGGTCTGCTACCCGAAGACCAGCCAGGACAAGTTTTACTGGACGCCCGACGTCGGTGAGCAGGTGCGCTGCATTATGGACGAGCATCTCGAGGACGGGGCCGTGCTTGGCGCGATTTACTCGAGCGCCGATGCCGTACCGTGGGCATCCGCCGACAGATGCGGCGTACAGTTCAAGGACGGCGGCGGATTCTCCTACGATCGCTCGACTGGCAAAATGATCGTCGACACGATCAGCGACCTGACCGCGACCGTCGGTGGCGCGCTTGACGCAACGGTAACGGGCACGGCCACGGTAGTCGCCGCCGGCATCACCCTAACGGCCCCGGAGACCGTGATCGACGGCAACCTGCGCGTCAAAGGCGCAACGATGCTGGAGGGCGGCGTCGGTGGCGCGCCTGGTGCAGGGACCGCCATTCCCGGCAACGTGGTCGCCGAGCAGGACGTCATTGCGGGCACAATCAGCCTACAGGGCCACGATCACGACGATCCTCAAGGCGGAACGACCGGCCCGGCAAGACAGCCTTAAGCTTTTAAAGCGCTTTCCTGTAGCGCATGCGTTGATGTCGGCACACTGCGGTCATGCTGCCATCCGACATCAACGCCATCCCCACGCGATTCTTTCAGCCTGCGCTGTCTAGCGCGGTGAACGGTAGCCCGTCCGGCTATTTTTCAGACGCTCTCGGGATGGTGATGACCGATGTCGAAGACATCGAGCAGTGCATCACGATCATCCTGCATACGCCACTCGGCAGCGACCCGCACCGGCCCACCTTCGGTGCCGATCTCGATCGCTATGTGGATTACCCACTCGACTCGGCGCGCCCCTTCGTTGCACGGGAGATCCGGCGAGCGCTCGGCCTGTGGGAGCCGCGCCTCGATCTCGTCCAGGTGCTGGCGCAAGCATCCGACATCGCGCAGCTCGGCGTGGCCATCTATTGGCAGATCTCCGCTGATTACAGCAACCAGATTTTCGTGACCAACCTCGCTTTTGGGCAACTCGCATGACGAGCTTACTTGACCGCCAGCTGCCTGAGCCGGACTTCATCACGCGCGATCCCGCGCAGGTCACCGCCGACATGGTGTCGATGTATGAGGGGCTGACCGACAAGACGCTGTACCCGGCGCAGGTCGAGCGGCTGCTCATCAACACATTTGCCTACCGGGAAAGCCTCATTCGCGAGGCAATCCAGGACGCGGCGAAGCTCAACCTGGTGCGCTACTCGCGTGCGCCGATGCTGGATATGCTCGGCGAAAACGTCGATTGCGGCCGCATACTCGCAACGCCCGCAACCTGCACATTGCAGTTCGTCTTCGATGCGCCAGGCGTGGCGACCGTCTTGCCTGCCGGCACTGAGGTCGGCTCCGACGTGATATTCGCGACGACCGCTGACGTCAACGTGGCCGCCACGGACACGAGTGCCTCGATCAATGCGGTATGTACGGTGGCGGGGACTGCCGCGAATGGCTTTGTCGCAGGGCAGATCAGTGGGCTGGTCGGCACGGTCGCCGGCCTGAACATCACCGCTGCGCAGAATACGACCACGACCGGCAACGGCACCGACGACGAGATCGATGACAACTACCGCGAGCGTATCGTGCTCGCGCCGGAGAGCTTTTCGACGACGGGACCGTCGGATGCCTATGTCTACTGGGCAAGGTCGGCCAACTCCAGCATCGTCGACGTGACTGTGCTATATCCGGAGGTAGCACTGAGCGGCTCGCAGGTGATATCGAAAAATGGCGTGCCGCCCGGTTGCGTGTTCCTGTATCCGCTCACCTCAACCGGGCTGCCGACGCAGGTCGTCAAGGATCAGGTGCTGGCCAGCTGCACGGATCTGAAGCGCCGACCGCTCACCGACTATGTGCAGGTGCTCGATCCGGTCGAAGTCGATTACCAGATCGTCGCGCAGCTCACGCTCTTCAACACCGCTGACGAGGAGGTCGCACTCGCCCAGGCCAACACGGCGATCGCCGCCTACGTTGCCGCGCGTGAGCAGCAGCTCGGGCTCGATATCGTGCGCGAACAGATCATCGGCGTGCTCAATGGGCCGAGCGCCTACGGTGTCTACAGCACCAACTTGATCCAGCCAGCTCTGGACCAGGTGCTGTCGAACCAGCAGTGGGGGCACTGCACATCCATCCAGATCAGCATCGCCGGCACTACGGACGGCTGATATGACGAGCTTCGTCATTCCATCGCTGCTGCCGCCGCCGCTTGCCCGCGATCTGAACTGCCGGGCGATGGAAACGCTCGCCGGCCGGCTGTCGACGCTCGATCTGACGCCGTTGGTTGTCTACGACTTCGATACGGTGCCTGCATCCGCGCTGCCGTCGCTCGCCGAGCAGTTCCGTGTGCTGGGGGATGCAGGCTGGAATTTGGCCACGACCGAAGCACAGCAGCGTGCCCTGTTGAAGGAAGCCGGCGCACTGCACCGCATTCGCGGAACGCCTTACGCGGTGAGCCGCGTGCTGGAAATCCTCGGCCTGACCGCTTCGCTTGCCGAGTGGTTTGCGACTGCGCCACCGGGCGTGCCATACACCTTCACGATCACTGCCGACACGCTGGATCAGCCGGATGGCTCGCCACCGCTCGATCCCGTTCGCTGGGGGCAGATCGCGCGGGTGGTGAATTTCTGGAAAAACGCGCGTAGCGGCTTCGGCTTCATGGCCACGAGTAACTCGATTGCGCTCGGGACCGGTGTGGCGATGTTGGCCTATGGCGAGGAAACCGAGGCAATTGCGGCGAATTTTGATGGCGACGCCATTGGCTTGCCGATGCTGCAGGCCGCGATCGCGGTTGGCTCCGAGGCCGCTGCGATCACCGCCACGATGGTCGATACCGGCCCCTCGGTGCTGGGCATGCCGCTGCCCGTCACCATGAACACAGGCACCCCATAACGGAGCAATTGATTCATGACGCAACGAACCATTACGCTAACGCTTACCGATGTCGGACGCGCAGCCCTAATCAATGCCGCGCAGCAGAGCATGGACGTGCAGTTCACGGCGGTCTCTTTGGGCTCGGGAACGGTCGCACTTGACAACGCGGCCACCGCGCTGACGAATCTGCAAGAGCAAAAGCCGATTTTTGAAGCCAAGCAGCTCGCACCGGGCCAGTTGCGTATCAGTGCGCTGTTCGATACCGACCCGACTACCGCCTATACGGCGACCGAACTGGGTCTGATCGGCGACGGCGTGCTCTTCGGCGTGTGGAGCACGACCGACCCGACGCAAGCTCTCGTCGTGCGAACGCCGGGCGTGCCCTATACGGCGACGATTACGGTCGGGTATGGTCAACTGCCATCACAGAACATCTCGGTGGTGATTCAGCCTCTCGATAGCGCCGTGCAAATGATCGTTTCGGATGCAATCAACGCGTTGCTGGCTGAATCGGACCCGTTCCCGCAGTACCTGAATAACCCCAGAGGCGACGCTCGCTACGACCCGCTGGGAAGCGCTGCCGCCGCAATCGCGGCGCATGATCAGGCCGCCGACCCTCATCCCGAGTATTTGACTGACGCGCGCGGCGATGCTCGTTACGACCCGCTCGGCAGCGCCAACTCAGCGCTTGGATCGCTCACCGGATTCATGTTCCCGTTTGCGGGGGCGTCGGTTCCCTCGGGCTTTTTGCTTGCGAATGGTGCAGCTGTTTCACGCGCCACATACGCCGGCCTGTTCGGCATCATCGGTACGACCTACGGTGCTGGCGATGGAGCCACGACGTTCAACCTGCCAGATACACGCGGCGTCGGCCTTCGCGGCTTCGACAACGGACGCGGGCTCGATCCGGGCCGGGCGCTGGGCTCATATCAGGGTGACGCGTTCGCATGGCATGGTCACGGTGTCAGCGACCCGGGCCATGCCCACGGCATTGCTGATCCTGGGCACAGCCACGGAGTCAATGATCCAGGGCACGAGCACTCAATACGTATTGCCGTCGGCGGTGGCGATATCGGGCTGATCAACATCAATGGCGGTCAACTGACGTCCGAAAATACGGATGCTGCTACGACTGGCATTTGGCTATCTGGAAGCGGCACCGGCATCGGTGTCTACGGCTCTGGGACTGGCATATCAATTCAAGGTGCCGGGGCATCGGAGACGCGTGGCAAGAACCTCGCCGTGAACTTCGTGATCAAATACTGAGACAAGCATGACCACCACCAAAACAGCATACCAGTGTGATTCTCGCGGCGTTTTGATCGGAGCGACCGTGGTACAAGAAGACGCGTTCGAGCCCGGCATGTTTCTTCTGCCCCCGAACTGCACGCTTGTTGCCCCGCCGGCATTTGATCCGTCGGCGCAACAAGCGGTCTGTACGAACGGCGAGTGGACAATACAGGCACTCCCAGCTACGACTGCGCAGCCTGCATCAATTGCTCAGCCGCTTCCTACTGCAGAGAATAAGCCGGAAGCCGGAGAGAATCAGATTGCAGTGATCGTCGATGGACAATGGCAACTCCTGGCCGACTATCGGGGCACGACATATTGGCTGCCGGACGGGTCCAAGCACCAAATTCTTGTCATCGGCGAAACGCCTCCTGAAAATGCATTACCGTCCGCGCCTCCGGCACCTGCACTGACGCTTTCTCAGGCCCAGTCCGAACAGATCGTGATTCTGCGGGCCGCTTATCAGTTCGCGATCCAGCAGCCTGTCGAATTTACGACCGAAGGTGGCCATACCGATACTTTTGCGGCCGACACGCAAAGCGTGAACAACCTCGAGGCAATGCTTTGTGCCTACGCAAAATCACTGCAATTCCCTCTCAACCTGTGGCTGAACGCGGCGGGCGTCCCTGTGACCCCGTTCACGTTCGCTGATTTGCAAGGGCTTGCGCAAGCTATCGCGAATCAAGCGACGCCGGATTATCAGGAGCTGCTTGCCAAGATCGCTGCCGTCATGGCGGCAACGACAGTCGATGCAGTCAGCGCGGTAACGTGGTAACGGCGTAGGAGGCAAAAGAAATGCAGCTTTTCCCGAATGGCGGCGTGGCGACGCCCCCCAATGTCGTGAATGGACAACCGATCCCGCCAGGCGGCTCGGGCGGCTGGGGGCAAAATCGCGCGCCTGGCGTCAACGGTACGCCGGCAGACGCCGACACGCTCAACGACATTCTCGGCAATCTGCTGCGCGTCCTGCAGGCGGCCGGCGTCACGCCTACGCCGAATCGGTATGACGACTTGCTCCAAGCATTGACCGCGCTTTACACGCCGGTCAATGCAGACTGGAACGCTACCTCCGGCCCAGCGAAGATTCTGAACAAGCCCGCGCTTGATATCGCGGTCTGTCCTTCTCTAGTGGTCGAATTCGGCAACAACGGGCAGTCCAACGGCGGCAGGGGAATCGATCAAGGCAACTGGTATCAGCTCAATTTCAACATCGGAGCGAATTCGTACAACGGCTTTCCGTTCACACCAAACCCGGACGGTACCGCCCAGCTTGAGGAGGGTGGCGTATATCTAGTTTGTTGTAACGCGAAAATCATTTCCTCGAATAGCGATGCATATCCGATTCCGGTGCAGATGGCGGTAGCCACCGGGCAAGCCTACGCCTATCCCGGCATCTACCAGTATGCGGTTCAGAAATTTCCCGATCCGCCAGTCGGCAACCAGAGCGTTTCGGGCGTCGTCGGAAATGTCTCCTTCAGTGGCGTGATCGCGAGTTGGGGCGCAGGGCCACTCTGGCTTGGTTTTTCCAAGGTCGTCGGCGCGTCGGGCGCAGCGCTGTCCCTGCAGGGAACCATCTCCTACACGAAGATCGGCTAATTACATACGAGGAACCATGACCCACCCGATAATCCCGTGGCTCGGTGGAAAACGGCGTCTCGCCGATCAGCTCATTCCGCTCTTTCCGCCACATGAGTGCTACGTCGAAGTGTTCTGCGGTGGGGCTGCGCTCTATTTCCTGCGGCCGATTCCTGCGGACGTCGAGGTGCTTAACGACATCAATGGGGATCTCGTCAACCTATATCGGGTCGTGCAGAACCACCTCGAGGAGTTCGTTCGGCAGTTCAAGTGGGCGATTTCCAGCCGGCAGGTATTCAAGTGGCACCAGCAGACGGTCCCGGAAACCCTCACCGATATCCAGCGGGCAGCCCGGTTTTTCTACCTTCAGCACCATGCTTTCGGCGGCAAGGTCAGCGGTCAGTCGTTCGGGACAGCTACGACGTCGCCGACGGTGAACCTTCTGCGCATTGAGGAAAGCCTGTCGTCGGCCCATTTGCGGCTGGCCGGCGGTACGACGATCGAGAATCTGCCATGGGAAGATTGCCTGCGGCGATACGATCGCCCACACACGTTCTTCTATATGGATCCGCCGTACTGGGAAACGGAGGGCTATGGTGTGCCCTTTGAATGGTCCGAATACGAGCGCCTGGCCCATGCGATGCGAACCTGCAAGGGCCGCGCCATGCTGTCAATCAATGACCATCCCGCCATTCGCGCCTGTTTCGATGGGCTGATAACGCACGAGATCGGTATCAAGTACAGCGTCGCGAACAGTCAGGGCAAGCCGAAAGAAAGTGGAGAGTTGGTCATCACCAACTATGAACCGATGGCCACGGGCGGTCTATTTTGACTTTACCGAAGGAAAATGAGATGGAAATTCACCACGATCAGTCCTCCAGTCGCGTTGTTTGCGCCGCGAATCGAAAGCGATTCACCGGTGAGGTTGTGCTAGGTCTGCGCCATTGGGATGCTTTCATGAAGAAATTGGATACGGAAGGTGACCCTGTAGATCAGGGTTTCGTCGACAGCAGGGGCACGTTTTTGAGCCGCACCGCCGCATGGAAAGTTGCTTATGCTGCTGGCCAGATTATTCGTCGTGTCGGTGGTGACGAAGCGGACGGCGGAACGCTTTATTCTGAGAATCTCTACTGACGCGCTCCTAGCGCACCGTATGCAATTATGTTGTTGCGGATGCAAGCCCGGATTGATTCAAATATCTCACCGTAGTCGCGCTATTTATCGCGGCGCGCTTCAGCGACCTGGTGTTCAAGAACACTTTCGCCGACATCGAGACGATCCTCACGCGCTGCGGAGCGAACGGTACGCGTTTCGAATTCGAGTGCTACGACATTTCGCACCTGTACAACCTTGCGCATTTTGTCGACCGCGGGCTCGCGAAGCCGCCGTTCTTCGTGCAAAGCGTGTTCGGCCTGCTCGGCGGGATCGGTGCCCATCCGGAAGACCTGATGCACATGCGCCGCACGGCCGACCGCCTGTTCGGCGGCGACTACGTGTGGTCGATCCTCGGTGCCGGCCGCAACCAGATTCCGCTCGCGACGATCGGCGCGGCACAAGGCGCGAACGTGCGCGTCGGGCTCGAGGATTCGCTGTGGATCGCGCCGGGCAAGCTCGCGGAATCGAGCGCCGCGCAGGTGCTGAAAATGCGCCAGGTGCTCGAAGGCCTGTCGCTGGAGATCGCGACACCGGCCGAAGCGCGCGCGATGCTCGCACTCAAGGGCGGCGACGCGGTGAATTTCTGACCGCGGGTCGCGCCCCGACACCCGAACCCGCAAGCGCAGTGACAAGGCGCCGGCCCGAGCCGGCCGGCGCCCGGACGCCCATCATCGCCCCGCTCCGTTCGAGCGCCGCCGGCGCGGCTCCGTCGTCTGCCCATCCGCTGCATGCCCCGCAGCGGCATTTGCCGAACGCGGCGCACCGTGCTTGCCGTGCGCGCCGGTTCGCCCTTACCGGAGTCGTCCGCATGTCCACTCATCACGCCCAGGCCCTGCCTTCCGCCGCCGGCGACGCGAGCGCGTCGCTGAACCGGCTGCTGTTCCGCAAACTCATGCCGTTGCTGATCGCCGCATACGTGATCAGCTTTCTCGACCGCACCAACATCGCGTTCGCCAAACATTCGATGGGAGTCGATCTCGGCATTTCATCGGCCGCGTACGGACTCGGCGCGGGGCTGTTCTTCCTGACCTATGCGCTCTTCGAAATCCCGAGCAACCTGATCATGCATCGCGTCGGTGCCCGCTTCTGGATCACGCGGATCATGATCACCTGGGGCGCGCTGTCGATCGCGATGGCGTTCGTCCGCGGCGAGACGTCGTTCTACGTGATGCGCCTGCTGCTCGGGGCCGCCGAAGCCGGGCTGTTTCCCGGCGTGATGCTGTACCTGACGTACTGGTTCGGCCGCGAGGAGCGTGCGCGCGCGACCGGCTACTTCCTGCTCGGGGTGTGCATCGCAAACATCGTCGGCGGCCCGCTGGCCGGCGCGCTGATCGAACTCGACGGCACGCTCGGTTTCCACGGCTGGCAATGGCTGTTCGTCGTCGAAGGGATTCCGGCGATCCTGCTCGCCTTCGTCGTGTGGGCACGGTTGCCGGATCGTCCGGGCACCGCGCCGTGGCTTGCCCCGGAGACCGGACGCGCACTCGAACGCACGCTGGCCGCCGAGCAGGATGCGGGCGTCGGCACGCACGGCGGGCATGCGTTCGGCGCGGCACTGCGCGATCCGCAGATCTGGCTCGCGATCTTCGTGTACTTCTGCCACCAGTTGACCATCTATACGGTGATTTTCTTCCTGCCGGGCATCATCGGCGCCTCGGGACGCTTCTCGCCGTTCGCGGTGGGGTTGTTGACCGCGCTGCCCTGGCTCGCCGCCGCATGCGGCGCCGCAACGCTGCCGCGCTTTGCACGCGAGTCACGGCATGCGCGCCGGATGCTGTGCGCGGGGCTGGTCGTGATGGCGGCCGGGATGGTCGGCGCGGCGCATACGTCGCCGGTTGCGGGGCTCCTGTGCGTGTGCGTGGCCGCATCGATGTTCTTCGTCGTGCAATCGATCGTCTTCACGTTTCCCGCGTCGCGGCTGGCCGGTAGCGCACTGGCGGGCGGACTCGGGCTCGTGAATACGTGCGGGTTGCTCGGCGGCTTCGTCGGGCCGACCGTCGTCGGCGCGATCGAACAGGCCACCGGCAATGCGAAGAACGGGCTGACCCTGCTGGCCGCCGCGCTCCTCGTCGCCGCGTTCGCGAGTCTCGCGTTGCGTCACGGGCACGAACGCCGGGCCGCACGATCGCACGGCTGACGGCGGGCCGGATCCGGGATGGCGAGATGCGGACGGAGCACGCCGCCCGGATCTCGCCCCGCTCGATCAGAACAGATCCATCCGCGCCACACACCCCGCGCCCGAAAACTGGCGCGTCGTCACGACGTATCCCATGACCTCGAGCGCGGGCCCTTTTGCACGAAACGCAGCGCGAGGAACCCCGCGCACCGCGCCGCGACACCTCGGCGCCCCGGTAAGCGGCGCCGAATCGACACAGAGGACGTGGCCCGCCCTCAGCCGCTCGGGCGCGTCAGCGTGCCGTCGTCGCAGGCGCGTTCACGGCGGCAACCGCACTCGCCCGTCGCTCCGCCAGCCGCTGCGCGAACCGGTACGCAACGAGCGAGCCGGCCACGGCCAGCAGCATCGGCACGAGGCTGTCGTGATTCGCGCGCGTGAATTCGAGCAGCAGCACCACGGCCGTGATCGGCATCTGCATCGACGCGGCCAGGAACGCGGTCGCGCCGATCAGCGCACACCCGCCGATCGATGCGCCCGGCCACACGAGGCTCCACAGACCGCCGAGCACGACGCCGATCAGTGCGCCGTTCGCCAGGCCTGGCGTCAGCAGGCCGCCCTCCGCGCCGGCCCGCAGGCTGCCTGCCTCGATCAGCACCTTCAGCACGAGCAACGCAGCGGCCAGGCCGATCGTCAGCGTGCCGTCGAAACCCAGCGACGCCGGCCCCTTGCCGTTGCCGAGCAGTTGAGGAAACCCCATCGCGAGCACACCGATCACGACGAAATTGACCAGCGCGAACAGGGGCAGCCGCCAGTCTTTCGGCGCGTTCGCCCGCGCGCGGGTCGTGAGCCGCACGAAACCGTATGCGGCGAAACCGAACAGCGGCCCGCAGACGATCGACCACGCGACGAGCGGCGTGCTCAGCACGAACGGCGGCACCGTGTACTGGTGCTCGTTGCCGAGGCCGATCCACGCGACGGCCGCCGCGATCGCCGAGGTCACGACCGCGACGACCAGCGCACGCAGCTCGAACGTGCCGAGCAGCACTTCGAGCACGAAGATCGCGCCGCCGAGCGGCACGTTGTAGACCGCCGCGAGGCCCGCGCCGGCGCCGCACGCGACCATCAGCCGGCAGTCGTCGGGCGTGAGCCCCGCGGCGTGCGCAAACCGCCCGGCCAGCAGCGAACCGATCTCGCGCGGTGCGACTTCGCGGCCCAGCGGCGAGCCGAGCGCAACGGTGACGATCTGCAGCAGCGCGTGAACCGTCGTGCTGACGAACGGCATCCGCGGATCGGCCGCACGCACCGCGCGGCGGATGCTGACGAGCGGCCGGCCATACCGGTAGAGCGCCCACCAGCCGCCACCGGCGACGATTCCGCAGACGGTCAGCACCGCGACCCGGCGCAGCGGATCGGCGCCGGTCACCCCGTCGAGGAAGCTCTCGGAACCGATCACGTGCGCGATGCTGTAGCCGTACGCGATGTGCTGGATCGCATGCAGCAGCAGCGCGAGCAGCATGCCGCCCAGGCCCGCGCCAAGACCGGTCAGGACCGTGACGACGGCCATCCGCGCGAACGGGCTGGCAGGCGGCGGAGAGGATGCGGGAGCGGACGGCAGATCGAGGCGCATGAGGTCGGCGAACGGGATCGAAAGGACGGCGCGCAACACGCGCACCGTCGTCAGGACCGCATCGTAGGCCCGCACCGATCATGAGACAAACGTATTTTTAGCATCGACTCATGCATCTGATGAATACATGAGATCGGACGAGGCCGTGCGCCCCGCCTTCCGCGTCAGTCCGGATACGTCACGCGCTCCGGTTCGCGCCGCATGATCACCTTCCCGTGGCGAACCGACAGCGTGGCCTTCGCCTGCCGGCGCACGGCTTCGTAGTCGCTGTCCGCGTCGAGCACCACGAGATTCGCCGGACGCCCGGCCGCGATGCCGTAGCCGTCGCCGAGATGCAGCGCCGTCGCGCTGTGGTCGGTCACGAAGTCGAGGCACCGCTGCAGGTCCTCGTAACCCATCATGTGGCAGATATGGAGGCCCGCGTCGAGCACGCGCAGGATGTTGCCGTTGCCGAGCGGATACCACGGATCCTTGATCGAATCCTGCCCGAAGCACACGTTGAGCCCGGCGCGGTCGAGTTCGGCGACGCGCGTGACGCCGCGCCGCTTCGGAAACGTATCGAAGCGTCCTTGCAGGTGGATGCTCTCGGTCGGGCACGAGATGAAGTTCAGGCCCGCGCGCTTCAGCAGCCGGAACAGCTTCGAGCAGTACGCGTTGTCGTACGAGCCCATCGCGGTCGTGTGGCTCGCGGTCACGCGGGCGCCCATCCCGCGCACGCGCGCGGCTTCGGCGAGCACTTCCAGAAAGCGCGAATGCGGGTCGTCGGTCTCGTCGCAATGCACGTCGACGAGGCAGCCGGTGCGTTCCGCGAGGTCCATCAGGAAGCCGATCGAGCTGACGCCCTGCTCGCGCGTGTTCTCGAAATGCGGAATGCCGCCGACGACATCCGCGCCGAGGTCGATCGCCTGCTCCATCAACGCGCGGCCGCCGTCGAACGATTCGATGCCCTCCTGCGGAAACGCGACGATCTGCAGGTCGATCAGCCCGCGCGCCTCGTCCTTCACTTCCAGCATCGCCTTCAGCGCGGCGAGCGTCGGATCGGTCACGTCGACGTGCGTGCGCACGTGCTGGATTCCATGGTCGCGCAGCATGCCGATCGCCGCATGCGCGCGCGCTTTCGTGTCCTCGTGCGTGATCGTCGCCTTGCGTTCGGCCCAGCGCTCGATGCCCTCGAACAGCGTGCCGCTCATGTTCCATGCCGGCTCGCCGGCCGTCAGCACCGCATCGAGGTGGATATGCGGCTCGACGAGCGGCGGAATCGCGAGCCGGCCGCCGCCGTCGATATCGCCGGGGTTCGCCGGCGCGATCGGCGCGGATTGCGCATCGATCCGCGCGATCGTGCCGCCGTCGATGCCGATCGTGAACAGGCCGTCGCGGCCGCGCAAGCGTACGTTGAACAGATTCATGTGGAGGCCCCTTGTTGTATGCATGACGCGCGCCGCGCGATTGGCGCCGGCGGCCGTGCGATCCCGGTGACCAGTATGGATGAAAAACATCGATGCGCGCACGCGCCGCGCATGTTGCGTCGGCACGACAGCCGGCCACGGCCGGACGGAAGCCCGGCGTCGGCGATCACGTGAAAACCGCCGGCCTCGCGCGCACGCCGCGCGACATGTCGGTTTTGTGAAGGACTCTTGCCGGATCCGGAAAGGTGCGCTCGCCGCGCCGGCGGCCGCGCGCGCGCAGCGCGTTCCTATACTTGCGCCGAACTTTGGTTTCCCCTCCCACACGCAGGAGCTTCACCATGAAAAAAACCCTGATCGCCGGTGCATGCGCGGCCGCCCTGTTCGCGCCGCTCGCCCATGCGCAGAGCTCGGTCACGCTGTACGGCCTGATCGACGCCGGCATCGCCTATACCAACAACGTGAACGGCGCGTCGCAGTGGCGCATGGCCAGCGGCACGGTCAACGGCAGCCGTTTCGGCCTGCGCGGCACCGAGGATCTCGGCGGCGGCCTGAAGGCGCTGTTCGTGCTCGAGAACGGCTTCAACGTGAACAACGGCGGCCTCGGCCAGGACGGCAAGCTGTTCGGCCGTCACGCGTACGTCGGCCTGAGCCAGGCCGGCTACGGCACGCTGACGCTCGGCCGCCAGTACGACACGATGGTCGACTTCGTCGCGCCGCTGTCCGCGACGGCCGGCGATTTCGGCGATGCGGGCTTCGCGCATCCGTTCGACAACGACAACCTGAACCACTCGCTGCGCATCAACAACGCGGTCAAGTACACGAGCGATTCGCTCGCCGGTTTCAAGGTCGGCGCGATGTACGCGTTCTCGAACTCGACGAACTTCAGCGCCAACCGCGCGTACAGCGTCGCGGCGAGTTACACGAACGGCCCGCTCAAGCTGGCCGGCGCGTACCTGCAGATGAACGGCACGAAGGGCTCGACGAGCGCGAGCCCCGGCGCGACCGATTCGGCCGAGGCAAAGAGCGTGAACCAGGGCGGCTGGTCGATCGGTTCGGACCGCATGCGCGCCTACGGCGGCGGCGTCGGCTACGTGTTCGGCCCGGCGACGGTCGGCTTCGTCTACACGCGCTCGCAGTACGACAACACGGGCTCGTTCGGCGCCACCGGCCAGGTCGCATTCAACAACTACGACGTGAACGTGCGCTACGCGGTCACCCCGGCGGTCAGCCTCGGCGTCGCCTACGTGTACACGGACGCCAGCGTGTCGAATCCCGACAGCAAGCACGGCTCGGATCCGAAGTGGCACCAGGTCGACCTGCAGGCCGTGTACAAGCTGTCGCGCCGCACCGACCTGTACGCGGAAGCGATGTTTCAGCACGCGTCGGGCCGCGGCTACCAGGCGTTCATCAACACGTCGGGCGGCGCATCGAGCACGGCGAACCAGGTCGTCGGCACGATCGGCATGCGCACGCGCTTCTGAACGGCGTGATGCCGCGTCGCGCGTGGCGCACGGAACGTCGGTTCGTGCGCCGCGCGCGACGCGCCGCCAATGTTGTTCCATCTGGAAGGCAGCCTGCCGGGAATCGGGGTTTTTGTGCGTGCGACCGCTACGTAGACTGGCGTCGAAGGCTCGGGTCATGCATCACGCATCGATCCGTCCACCTACCCCGTATTCAGGAGAACCCCGTGAAATCGCTCGTCGTTACCGCCGCCGCTGCCGTCCTGCTTGCCGCACCGGCCCTGTCGTTCGCCCAGCAGGCACAGGCGCCCGTCACGCGCGCGCAGGTGCTGCAGGAACTGATCGATCTGGAATCGGTCGGCTACAACCCGGCGCGCGGTGAAGCCGACAACTATCCGGACGACATCATGGCCGCGCAGCAACGGCTGCAGGCGAAGCGCCTCGCGGAACACAAGGCCGCGCAGGCCGCGTACGGCCCGGCCGGCCAGCCGGCCACCGAATCCGGCGCGGCGGCGAAGCCCGCGCCGTGACGACGTGACGACGCGCCTCGCCCGCGAGAGGGATGTTCCGCGGGCAACGCGCGTCTCGCGCATGCGTGAAGAAGCCGGACAGGACACGGCGCCCCCGTGTGCGCCCGGCGTGCAGGCCTTCAGGCAGCCTGCGGTTCGCGGTCGATCGCGTTCAGCATCTCGACGTCGCGCGCGATCATGCCCGGCACCTGCGCACGCAGCATCTCGACCCAGGTCCGCACCTTCGCATCGACGAAACGGCGCGACGGATACAGCGCGTACACGTTCATCTTCTGCAGGATGTGCGCGGGCAGCACGCGCACGAGCGTGCCGTCGCGCAGTGCGTCGATCGCCGCGTACAGCGGCAGCATGCCGATCCCGATGCCGTCGCGGATCGCCAGTGCGAGCGATTCGGCCGTATTGGTCTGCACCGGCCCCGAGACGTGGATCTGCTCGACGCCTTCGGGGCCCTCGAGCACCCACTCGTGCGTCGGGAACGCGGGCGTGCACAGCGTCAGGCACGCATGCGCGGCGAGATCCTGCGGACGGGCCGGCGCACCGTGCCGTTTCACATAGTCGGGCGACGCGCACAGGATGCTGAACGTGGAGCCGAGCAGGTGCGACACGAGTTCCGAATCGGGCAGTGACGACGCGGTCACGACGGCCATGTCGCTGGTGCCGTCGAACAGGTCGGGCATGCGCTGCGACAGCGACAGCTCGATCGACACGTCCGGGAACTGCGCGTGATAACGCGTCAGCGCGGGCAATACGTAGTGGTGACCGACGCTCGCGAAGCTGTGCATGCGCAACACGCCGGCCGGCCGTTCGTGCGCGCAACTCGCTTCTTCTTCCGCACGGTCGACGTCGGCGAGGATCTGGCGGCAGCGCCGCAGATAGCTTTCGCCGGCCGACGTGAGCGCGAGACGGCGTGTCGAGCGATTCATCAGACGGGTGCGCAGCCGCGCCTCGAGTTCCGACACCGCGCGCGACATCGCGCCCGTCGTCGAATTCAGCGATTGCGCCGCGGCCGTGAAGCTGCCCGTCTCGACGACGCGCGAAAACACCCGCATGTTTTGTAGGGTATCCATTCCTGTGAGCAACCTGTAGCGGAACCGCTATTTTCCTCCACTGGATGCGACAGATTGTTACTCCGGCTGCAACTATCGTTTCCCCGGAGCTGCGTTAATGCGCACGCGCCGCACTCCTACAATCGGCGCCTCACCAGTCGAACGGACCCGTTCGGATGCGCCGCGGCCCCGCCCCGGCCCCGCCTCGGCCCCCTCTTTTCATGAAGCCACCACCTGCGATCGAGCAATCTTCCATCGAACCCGCGCGATGGAGGGCCTGGCTCGAACCGCTCGGCGACGCCGCGCGCGACTGGGCAACCCGCGACGGGCTGATCTGGCTGCATCTCGCGAAAACCGTGCTTGCGGCACTGCTGGCGATGGGCATCGCGATGCGCCTCGAGATGTCCCAGCCGCGCACTGCGATGACGACCGTGTTCGTGCTGATGCAGCCGCTCTCGGGCATGGTGTTCGCGAAGAGCTTCTATCGCGTGCTCGGCACGGCGGCCGGCCTCGTCGCCGCGCTCGCGCTCGGCGGACTGTTCGCGCAGCAGCCCGAGCTGTACATGGCCGGCATCACGCTGTGGATCGGCGGCTGTATCGCGCTCGCGGTACGCAACCGCCACTTCCGCTGGTACGGCTTCGTGCTCGCCGGCTACACGGCCGCGCTGATCGGCCTGCCGGCCGTGATGACGCCGCAGACGCTGTTCCAGTCCGCGCTCACCCGCGCCGCGGAAGTCGCGCTCGGCATCGCCTGCTCGGGCGCGGTCAGCGCGCTGATCCTGCCGCTGAGTTCCGCGAAGGCGCTGATGCGCTCGCTGAGCGCGCGCCATGCGACATTCGCGGCGTTCGCCGCCGGTGCGCTGGCTGGCGACGTCGCGCGCGGCGATTTCGAGCGGCGCTTCGCCGATTTCGTCGACGACATCGTCGGTTTCGAGGCCAACCGCGCGTTCGCGTCGTTCGAGGATCCGCACATTCGCGCGCGCAGCCGCCGCCTTGCGCGGCTGAACAGCGAGTTCATGAATGCCTGCACGCGGCTGCATGCGCTGCACCAACTCGTCAAGCGCCTGCGCGCGAACCAGTCGGACGCGGTGCTCGCTGCGCTCGCGCCGCACGTCGACGCGCTCGCCCTGCGCTTCGCGGCACTGCGCGACGAGCGGCCGCGCGGCATCACGCCGGCCACCGGCGCGCTGCTCGAACTGCGCCGCTTCCACGGTGCATTGCCGAAGGCCGCGCGCGCGTCGCGCCGAACCATCGAGGAACATGCCGCGGGCGGCCTGCTCGACTTCGATACCGCGATCGAGCTGATGTACCGCTTCATCGGCGAATACCTCGGCTACGCCGATACCTACGCGTCGCTCGACCAGGACGATCACGCGTTCGAGCGCTCCGTCACGCATTACGCAGTGAAGACCAATGCGTTCTTCGTCGGCTTCGCGTTCCTGCGCACGGTAGTGGCCGTCGGCGCGATGAGTGCGTTCTGGATCGCGTCCGAATGGCCGAGCGGCTCGCTCGCCGTGATCGCCACCGCGATCGCGTGCGCGCTCAGCTCGACGTCGCCGCGCGCGCCGAAGTTCGTCGCGCAGATGAGCGTCGGCGCGGCGTTCGCGACCGCCGTCGGCTACGTGTTCCTGTGCTACGTGTATCCGAACATCGACGGCTTCCCGCTGCTGTGCGCAACACTCGCGCCGGTGCTCGGCCTCGGCGCGTTCCTGGCCATGCGGCCCGGCCTGTCCGGCTACGGGATCGGCTTCGCGGTGTTCTTCTGCCTGCTCGCCGGCCCCGACAACGCGATCGCGTATACGCCCGAAGTGCTGATCAACAACGGGCTGGCGATCGTCGTCGCGATGCTCGCGTGCTCGCTCGTGTTCGCGGTCGTCTTCCCGACCCACATGCCGTGGCTCACCGGCCGCATCGCCCACGACCTGCGCCGCCAGGTCACGCTCGCGTGCGAAGGCGCGCCGGTCGGCCTCGCGCAGCGTTTCCAGTCGAGTACGCACGACCTGATGGCGCAACTGCGCACGCTGCTCGTGCGGCGTACCCGGCAGCACCGCGACGCCATGCGCTGGATGCTGTCGACGCTCGAGGTCGGCCACGCCGTGATCGACCTGCGCGACGAGCTGCGCGCGTTCAGTGCCTCGAAACCGCCGCAGACGCTGCGCTGGACCAACTCGATCGACGCGGTGCTGCACGAGCTGCCGCGCTTCTTCGACGACCCGACGCCCGGCCATCACGCACGCACGCTGAAATCGGTGAATCTCGCGATCCGCGCGGCGCAGCACACGCTGCAGGCCTGGTACGCGGTGCCCGATGCGCGCCGGAGCATGCAGCGGATCGTCGGCTGCCTGCACTTCATGCGCACCGCGCTGCTCGACAAGGATGCGCCGTTCAACCGGCGCCGCCATTGAGGATCGATGCGTGCGCAACGGGATCCTTGTTCCGGATGGAAATAAGCTCTACAGCCCCGGTGATTAATCTTTAAGCAGTGCGAGCCTATAGTTTCCTCACTGCCAGCGCGACTGGCACTCACCCAGGAGAACCCAAAATGAAGCCGCTGCACCTCGCCCTCGTTGCCCTGTCGCTCACCGCCGCTGTCGCCCACGCACAGCCTGCGCCGGCGGACGCCGCACCGCAACAGGCGAACCGCGCCGAAGCCGTCAAGGCCGCGGGCCGTGTCGATCGTTCGCAATCGAAGCAGGCAGACCCGAACGCCTGTGTCGGCCCGGTCAGCTTCTGCAACATCTACTTCGGCAGCTGAGCATGACGCCGCGTCGTCACGGCCAGGCCCGCATCGCCCGCACGGCATGCATCGCATGCGCGGGCGGACGGCGGTCCGGCCGATCGCCGCATCGCCGCCCCGTTCCACGCCGCTTCGATTGAAGCGGCGCTCGCCGTTTCAGGCGCCGCGCCCCGGCCGCCACCCCACTTCGCGCAACGCATCGAGCAGGCGCGCCTGCCCGAGCCCCTCGACCCGCGCACCGCGCGATTCGACGTCGCCGCCCGCGACCAGCGCATTCACGATCGCTTCCTCCACCGCTTCCGCCGCCGCGACGAACAGCGCGGAAATGTGGTCGTTGTTGACCATCTTCAGATCGGTGGTCGGCGCGCCCTTGCTGCCGTAGTTCGCCGCGGGCAGGCCGTCGTTGCCCGTTGCGAATGCCAGGAAGACGTCGCCGCTCGAATCCTCGGTACCGCCGCCGACGCGTGCGAGTCCGACGCTCGCGCGCTGCGCGAGGCGCGTGCACTGATGCGGCAGAAGCGGCGCATCGGTCGCGAGCGTCACGACGATCGATCCCATGCCCGGCTCGCCTTTGGCGCCCTGGTCGCGGAACGGCGAATGCACGTGCCGCAGCACTTCGCCGACCGGGTAGCCGGCCACCCGCAGCATTTCGCGCACGCCGTAGTTTGCCTGGACGAGCGCGCCGACGGTCCAGCCGCCCGCATCGTTCGCGAGCACGCGCGAGGCGGTGCCGATGCCGCCCTTGAACTCGTGGCAGATCATCCCCGTGCCGCCGCCGACGCCGCCTTCCGCGACCGGCCCCGACTGCGCGGCGGCCAGCGCGCGCTGCAGGTGCGCGGCGCTCACATGCTGCCCCCAGATGTCGTTCAGCAGCCCGTCGTAGGTTTCCATCACGACCGGCATGCACCAGTACACGCGGCCGGCCGCCGCTGCACGCTCGTTCGCGACGAGCGCGTCGCGCACCGTGCCGACGCTGTGCGTGTTCGTATAGGCGATCGGCGTCGTCAGCAGGCCGGCCTCGCGGATCCATTCGAGCCCCGTCGCGTCACCGTTGCCGTTCAGCACGTGCACGCCCGCGAAGCACGGCGAATCGTGCGCGGCGCCCGCGCGCGGCTCGATGACGGTCACGCCGGTGCGGATCGATGCGTCGCCGTTCTCGACGTTCAGCGTGCAATGTCCGACCCGCACGCCCGGTACGTCCGTGATCGCGTTGAAGCGGCCCGGCGTGCCGAGCCCGATGCGGATGCCGAGATCCCTCGTGCGCATGATGCAGTTCCTCCAGTCTTTCCGTGGTTCGGTATGTCGATGCTGCAAGGTGTCGATCCGCCGCTCAGAGCGCGCGGAACGCTTCGCTGTGGCGCGCCCATACCCCGTACATCACGAGTGCGGCGGCCAGCAATCCCGCGATGATGATCAGGTCGGTCGACTTCGTCGCGGTCGCCAGCGTCGTGTACAGCGTGTAGGCCGCGCCGGCCACCGCGACGAGCGGCGTCACGGGCCACAGCGGCATCCGGTAATGATGCTCGACGTCGCGACGCACGAACCGGCTCGCGAGCGCGGCCAGCCCGACGACCAGGTAGATCAGCAGCAGCAGGTCGACCGTGAACGCGGTCAGTTCGTCGAGGCTCGACACGAACACGAGCCCGGCCGACGGCACCGCCAGCGCGAGCGTCGCGAGCCACGGCGATTGGAGGCGCGGATGGATCGTCGAGAATGCGCGGTTGCAGGCGCGCGACCAGAGTGCATGCCGGCCGCTGCTGTACAGCAGGCGGCCCATCGTGATCACGATCGCGATGATCGCGTTGAACACCGACAGGAAGATCCCGCCGCTGACCACGCGCGACACGGCCGGGTTGCTCAGCGAACGCACCACATAGCCGATCGGGTCGGCACTCTTCGTCAGTTCCGTGAGCGACGGCGCGCCGAGCACGATCGCGGTGAGCGGCACCAGTTCGACGACGAGGATCACGAGCAGCGAATAGATCACCGCCTTCGCGACGTTGCGGTTGCCGCCGCGCAGGTCTTCCGCGAGATACGCGGCCGAGCCGAAGCCGTTGTAGCAGAAGATCGCTGTGCCGATCGCCGGCACGATGGCCGCGAGCGTCGCCGGCACGAGCGCGTTGCCGCTCGCGACGACCGGCGCGATCAGCACGTCGGCGCCGCGATGCGGCGAACCGAAGCCGAGCCCCGCGATCAGCATCAGCACGCCGATCTCGACGACCAGGAACGCGCCGGTGATCCACGCGTTCGTCTTGATGTTCAGCATGCCGAGCAGGTAGCTGAGCAGCACGATCGTCAGCGCGACCGACTGGTTGCCGAAGTGCGTGCCGAGCGCGTTGTTCAGGTAGGGCGCGGCGCCGCTCGCGAGCACGGCCGGGATGAACACGCTGACGGACAGCACCGTGATGAAGGTCAGGTAGCCGGGCAGCGTGCCGAATACGCGCTTGGCCATCACGTATTCGCCGCCCGCGCTGCGGTGCGCGGCGCTGAGCTCCGCGTAGCAAAGCGCGAACGCCAGTGCAAGCACGCCGCCGAGCACGAACGACAGCACGGCACCGCTGCCGGCCTGCTGGATCGCGAACGGCGCGATCACGAAGATCGAGCTGGCAGGCGTCACGCCCGATACGGTGATCATCACCGCGTCGCGCACGCTGAGCGTCTGCGACAGCGCGCGCGGCGCGTCTTCCGTTGCAGGCGCCGCTTGCAGGCTACCCGTCGATTCCGACATCATCGCCATTTCGTTCTCCTGTGCTCCTTTGCTGCCAATTTTTGAACACCCATACTCGGGCCCGATTGATTGCGTGGCAGTCTAGGAAGCCAATTTCAGGACCGCTATTCCCCCTTCGTGTTACGCCCTTCCGGTGGTGGTATGGATCGTCTCTTTTCCGAAATCGCGATGCATCAGGCGCTTGGCCGCGCGATCGATCATCTCGGCCAGCCGCGCTTCTGGCGGTTCCTGGTGCTGCTGCTCAACGAAATGGTGCCGTTCGACAACGCGCTCGCGACCGCGGTCGGCCGCGACGGCGTGCCGCTCGTGCTCGACGAATACGACACCGGCGGCACCGACAACGCATCGCCCGTGCCGCTCTACCTGAACGGCGTGTATCTGCTCGACCCGTTCCTGCAGGCCGCGCACGACGGGCTCGCCGACGGCTGCTACCGGCTCGAGGAAGTCGCGCCCGACCTGTTCCGGCAAAGCGAATATTTCCTCAGCTATTTCCGCGATGCGGTCGGCGACGACGAGATCCAGATTCTCGTGCGGCCGAACGCCGATACGCTGCTGTCGCTGTCGCTCGGCGCGGCCGCGCGCTTCGACGTCGAGCCGCTCGGCAAGCTGACGGCCGCGATGCCGTGGGTGCTCGCGGCGATGCGGCAGCACTGGCGGCTGGTGGGCGACGCCGCACGCGCGACGCCCGACGCCGATCTCGGCGCGCGCGTCGAGCAGGCGCTCGCGCGCTTCGGCGCTGGCGTGCTGACCGACCGCGAGATGTCGATCGCGCGCATGGTGCTGCGCGGCAATTCGTCGAAGGCGATCGCCGAGCGGCTGGCGATATCACCCGAAACGGTGAAGGTGCATCGGCGCCATCTGTACGCGAAGCTCGGGATTTCATCGCAGCCCGAGCTGTTTTCGCGGTTCATCCGGGCGCTCGGGGAAGATGCGGCCGGGTGAGCGCCCCGATCGCGGCGGATGGCAACGGGCGCGGAATCGGGCACTATCCGTGCATCGACTCGCGCCGTGATCGGCCGGTGAAGCAGGCACGGAGGTTTCGCCGACCACGCGGCCGCCCCGATACAGGAGACCCGATTCATGTCGCTCGTTCCGCTCATCGGACTTGGCTGGCTGCTGCTGTGTGCCGTCAGCGCCGCTTCGATCGTGCTCGTGCCGCCCGTGGTGCTGGCCGCCTGCCTGATGGGCAAGGACGTCTGGTCGATCCTGACGCGCGGCCGGCTGCAGTTCGCATTCCTCGCCTACCTGGGCTCCGCGCCGGTGCCGGCGGTCTTCACGTTCCTGCTCGAAGCCGGCACCACGGCCGGAAATGCCGGCGGCGTGGCATCCGACAGCCTGAACGCATGGAACGCGCGGTGCTTTTTCGTTTTCCTCGGCGCGGCGGCGCTGAGCGGGCTGCTGTTGCTGTGCCGGCCGAAAGACCGGCCGGCGGCACACGTCGAGCCGTCGCGGCCTGCGCGATAGTCGGCACGCGAACGCCGCGCCATGCCTCCCGCCCCGTTGTCGGGCAGGGGCACGGCCATGCGCGGCATCCTGCTACCGCCACTTCGCGCCGAGTTGCGCGAGCCCGGCGTTCCGCAGATCGTCCGGCAGCATCACCACGCGGAACTCGCAGTCCGCATTCAACATCAGGAACCACGGCTCCGCGAGCGCCGGGATTTGCGACGGGTCGTCCAGATTGACGATCACGACCGCGCCGCGCCCGCCGCTCTGCTCCGTGAAATACACGGCCTCCGGCTTGACCGCCTCGAGTATTCGCGAGATCACGTCGCCGACGCTGCCGTCGCGCACCAGCGTATTGAACGGCTCGTGAGGAATTCGTATGTTGAGAAGCATGCGCATGACCGTCCTCCGTTGGGTCCGCCCGGCCTGGGCCCTTCAAGCATAGGTGCTGCGCGACGCCGCGCCAGGACGCCGAACACCGTTGCCGGCATGCATTCACGTTCCGACGATTCGACGACACGGCATCGCTCGCACGGTCGTCACTCGCGCGATGCGCGCGTGACCGGCTCGGTCACGCCGGCCCTTGTGCCGAGGCCGCCTCGGCCGTCAGCCCCGGCGACGCGATCGCCAGATGCAACGCCTGCCGCGGCCGCAGCGTCACGTTCAACACCGGTCGCGGCGGCGCCATGCCGGGCGGAACCGACAGCACGTAGCGCTGCAGGAGCATCGCGGCCACCACGGTCATCTCCGTCATCGCCAGATACTGCCCGAGGCACACGCGCGGGCCGGTGCCGAACGGCATGTACGCGCCGCGCGGCAGCGGCGGCGCGTCGTCGGCGAAGCGCGCCGGCCGGAACGCATGCGGCTCGGGAAACCAGCGTTCGTCGAGATGCATCAACTGCAACGGCAGCATGAACAGCGTCCGCGCGGGAAACTGCCAGGCGCCCAGCGCAACCGGCCGCGATGCGCGACGGCTGATCAGGATCGGCGCCGCCGGGTACAGCCGCATCGTTTCCTCTAGCGTCTGCGTCAGGTAGCGCAATGCCGGGCGCGTGTCGGCGCTCGGCGCGCGGCCGTCCAGCACGCGCACGACCTCGTCCCGCGCGGCAGCCTGCACGTCCGGATGCGCCGCCATGCTCCACGCCCACCAGGTCAGCGTGGCAGCGGCCGTCTCGTGTCCGGCCAGGAACACCGTCATGCATTCGTCGCGCACGGCCTGCAGCGGCCAGACGCGCGCGTCGGCGCGATGCAGCCGCAGCAGGCGCGACAGCAGATCGTCGGGCCAGCCGTGCTCGGGCCGGTCGAGACGCGCATGCAGTTGCCGGTCGATCAGCCCGTTCAGCACCGCGAGCGCCCGCGCCTTGCCGCGCTTCCACGGCATCCAGTCCGGTGCGCTCACCGGCTGGTAGAACTCGGCATTGGACACGGCGCTCACCGTGCGCACGGCGGCCTCGGCCACGCGCGCATCCTCGCCGATCGCATCGGAAAACATCGCGCGCATGATCACGTCCATCGCGAGCGACGTCAGGGCGCTTTCGATCGGCCAACGCGCGTCGTGCGCGGGCCATTGCGCGAGCGCATGGCCGGCCGTCGCGGCGATCGCCGGAACGAACGCCTGTACCGGCTTCGGCATGAAATTCGGCTGCAACGCGTGCCGCTTGTCGCGCCATGCGTCGCCTTCGGCCATCAGCACGCTGTGCCCGTGTACCTGCGAGAACACGCGGATGCCGCGCTCCCAGCGCACGAGCGCATCGTGATGCGTGACCAGCAGTTCGCGCACGAGCGCGGGATCGGTCACGGCCACCACGTGCTCGGGCCACATGCGCAAGTGCACGACGTCGCCATGCTCGCGCTGCCAGCCCGCGAGCGTGCCGAGCAGGTCGCGCGACATCGCGCGCAGCAATGACCACCCCGTCAGGCCGGCGCGCGGCCCCGGCGGCCATACGCCGGGCGGGTGAAGCACGGGCGCCGGTGCTGCGGCGCCCGCATGGAAGGGACATGGGGAGGAGGTTCGCGGGTTCATGCGGCGGATTGTCCGCGGCGACGCGGCGGCGGTCTTGAACGCAAACGACATCGACACGCATGCAGGCCGTCCCTATACTCCGGCGTCATGTGCTCCGGCCCGCCCCCGATCCTGCCGCCATGCCCCGATCCGCTCGCGCGCGCGCCGCGCGTGCTGCGCGGCGGCCGCGCGCCGCATGCGCGGCTGTATCCGGCGCCGGCCGCGTTGCAAGGCGCGGTGGTCGCGATCATCTGCCGCGACACGCGCGGCTTCGCGCTGGACGCAGCGCAGCGGCTGACGCACTTCCCGGCGTCACCGCTCGTCTGTCTCGCGTGGTATCGCGCTCTCGACGCGGGGCTCGTCGAGAGCGCGCCCGACGGCCCGCGCTGGCGCGCGTTCGGCGCGTCGGCGACGCTGTCCGGCAGCCAGTCGGCGCCGACCGTCAGCTGGGCGCCGACCACCGGTCAGGGCGGCATCGTCTGCTTCCATGCCGACGCGGCCCGCGTGCTGTTCGGAATCGGGCTGCCCGAGATTCACGACCGCTTCGTCGATGCGCGTGTCGCGCTCGACGACGGCTGGCGGCCGCTGCTCGACGCATTGGCCGAGGCGGACGGCGACGCCGCGGCGCTGGCCGCGCTCGACCGCCACCTGGCGCCGCGCTGGCGCGCGCTGCGCGGCGGCACGACGCCGCTGTCGTCGCTGCGCGACGCGGGCCGCAGCTGGGCCGAACGGCTCGCGCTGCAGGCACGCGAATGGCGGCACACGCACAGCGCGCGCCAGGTCGAGCGGCGCATCAAGGCGTACAGCGGGCGTTCGTTGCGCGACTGGCATACGCTGGTGCGCAGCGAAGGCGCGTTCTTTGCCGCGCGGGCGCGGCAGGAAGCCGGCGAGCCGGTCGACTGGGCGGCGCTGGCGCTGGATGAAGGCTTTGCCGACCAGGCCCACCTGAGCCGCGCGACGCGGCGCATCACGGGCTTTGCGCCGACCGAATTCGTGCGGCGCTTCGCCGACGACGAATCGTTCTGGATGTACCGGCTGTGGGTGTAGCCCGCGCCGCCGTGTTCACGAACCGGGTGCCCGTGTTCGGCGTACTGCTGTCGGTCGCGCTGCTCGGCGAACCGCTGTCGCCGTCGATGCCGGCCGGCGGCGTGCTCGTGATCACGGGCGTCGCGCTGACCAATCGCGCCAGACGCTGACGCGCCGGCGTGCGCCGCGCGTTCGGGGACGGAATACCGGCGCGCCGGCAATCGCCGCGCCGTTGCGCGATGCCTACGCGCGGCCGATATGCCCCCCGATCTTCTCGCAGCCCCGCGCAAAACCGCCTATCGTGAAGAAGGCGCCCCGTTTGCCGCCATGCGATCCCGCGTCAAGCTCGCGAACGGCAACGGCATCGCGTTCCGGCACCATTCATCGCGATCGTCGCGCACGCTTGCCCGTGCGCGCGGTTGCGGCCGCCCACCGGACTATCAGGAGGCACACATGAAAGCCGTGCTGCTCGTCAGCTCCGCTCTGCTCGCCATTGCATCCGCTTCGGCTACGGCCCAGGGTTCCATCACGAAGGAAGAAAACGGCGCGCTCGTCGCCGCCAACGGGATGACCGTCTACACGTTCGACCACGACAAACCCAATGCCGGCACCAGCGCCTGCACGGGCCAGTGCGAATCCTTCTGGCCGCCCTACAAGGCCAGCGCGACCGACGTCCCGGTCGGCCCCTACACGATCGTCAAGCGCGACGACGGCAGCCCGCAATGGGCCTACAAGGGCAAGCCGCTGTACTTCTTCTCGAAGGACATGAAACAGGGCGACCGCAACGGCGACAACTTCAAGAACATGTGGCACGTGGTTGCGCCGTAAGCGTCCTTCCGCCGCCTTCCGCCCGATCCGTGCACAAGCAAAAAAGCCTGCCCCGATCGTCGACCGGGGCAGGCTTCGGCACGTCGCGCCGGCTGCGTGCAGCCGGCTTGCGCGTCAGCGGCTCGACGGGAAGCTGAATACCGTCCCTTCGCGCACGCCGGCCGACGGCCAGCGCTGCGTGATCGTCTTGCGTTTCGTGTAGAAACGCACGGCGTCCGGGCCGTATGCGTGCAGGTCGCCGAACAGCGAACGCTTCCAGCCGCCGAACGAGTGGTACGCGACCGGCACCGGCAGCGGCACGTTGATGCCGACCATGCCGATCTGGATGTTGTCGCTGAAGTAACGCGCGGCCTCGCCGTCGCGCGTGAACAGGCACGTGCCGTTGCCGTATTCGTGCGCGTCGATCAGCGCCATCGCCTCGTCGAGGGACTTCAGGCGGATCACGCCGAGCACGGGCCCGAAGATCTCGTGCTGGTAGATCGGCATGCCGGGCTTCACGTTGTCGAACAGGCACGGGCCGAGATAGTAGCCGCCGTCGTGGCCGTCGACCTTCACGCCGCGGCCGTCGACGACGAGCGTCGCGCCCGCCGCGACGCCCGCATCGACGAAGCCGGTGACCTTCTCGAAGTGCTGCCGCGTCACGAGCGGGCCCATGTCGACACCCGCGCCGTTGCCCGGGCCGACCTTCATCTTCTCGATCTCGGCCTTCAACCCCGCGACGACCTGGTCGCCCGTCTCGTCGCCGATCGCGACGACGAGCGGAATCGCCATGCAGCGCTCGCCGCACGAGCCGTACGCGGCGCCCATCAGCGCGTTCACCGCATTGCCGATGTCGGCGTCCGGCATCACGACCGCGAAGTTCTTCGCGCCGCCGAGCGCCTGCACGCGCTTGCCGTGCGCGCAGCCGGTCGAGTAGATGTATTCGGCGATCGGCGTCGAGCCGACGAAGCTCACGGCCTTCACGCGCGGGTCGGTCAGGATCGTGTCGACCGCTTCCTTGTCGCCGTTCACGACGTTCAGCACGCCCGGCGGCAGGCCGGCCTCGAGCGCGAGCTCGGCCATGCGCAGCGTCGACGACGGCGTGCGCTCGGACGGCTTCAGCACGAACGTGTTGCCGCACGCGACGGCCATCGGCCACATCCACAGCGGCACCATCACCGGGAAGTTGAACGGCGTGATGCCGGAGACGACGCCGAGCGCCTGGAACTCGCTCCACGAATCGATCGCGGGGCCGACGTTCTTGCTGTGCTCGCCCTTCAGCAGCTCGGGCACGTACGTCGCGTATTCGACGTTCTCGATCCCGCGCTGCAGTTCGCCCATCGCGTCGGCGAGCACCTTGCCGTGCTCGGCCGTGATCAGCGCGCACAGCTCGTCGGCATGCTCTTCGAGCAGCGTCTTGAAGCGGCTCATCACGCGCGCGCGCTTCAGCGGCGGCGTGTTGCGCCACGCCGGGAACGCGGCCTGCGCGGACGCGATCGCGGCTTCGACGGTCGGCTTGTCGGCGAGCGCGACGCTCTTGTCCGATTCGCCGGTGGCCGGGTCGAACACCGGCTGGACGCGGTGGCCGCCGTCGACGCGCTTGCCGTCGATCAGGTGGCCGATGGTGGAGGTGACGTTGCTGTCGTGTTTCATCGTTGAGGCTCTTTCGTGAATGCGGTTGTCGCGGGGGCGAGCCGCGGCTCAGTCCACTTCGTTCAGTGCGTCGGACAGCGCGTTGACCAGGTTGTCGATCTCGCGCTTCTCGGCGATGAACGGCGGCGCGAGCTGGATCGTGTCGCCGCCGTAGCGCACGTAGAAGCCCTTCGCCCAGCAGCGCATCGCGATCTCGTACGGACGTCGTGCCGGCTCGCCCGGCAGTGCCGCGATCGTCAGGCCGGCCGCCAGCCCGTAGTTGCGGATGTCCGCGATGTGGCGCTGGCCCTTCAGCCCGTGCACGGCCGCCTCGAAATGCGGCGCGAGATCGCGCACGCGGGCCACCGCGTCCTCCTTCACCAGCAGGTCCAGCGCCGCGACGCCGGCCGCGCACGCGACCGGGTGCGCCGAATACGTGTAGCCGTGCGGGAACTCGAGCATGTACTCGGGGCCGCCCGCGGCCATGAACGTGTCGTAGATCTCCTTCGTCGCGATCACGCCGCCGAGCGGCTGCGCGCCGTTCGTCACCTGCTTCGCGAAGTTCATGATGTCCGGCACCACGCCGAATGCGTCGGCGCCCGTCATCGCGCCGGCACGGCCGAAGCCCGTGATGACCTCGTCGAAGATCAGCAGGATGTCGTGCGCGGTACAGATGTCGCGCAGGCGCTTCAGATAGCCCTTCGGCGGCACGACCACGCCCGCCGAACCGGAAAACGGCTCGACGATCACGGCCGCGATGTTCGACGCGTCGTGCAGCGCGATCAGCTCGAGCAGGCGGTCGGCCAGCTCGGCGCCGTGCTCGGGCATCCCGCGCGAGAACTTGTTCTCGGCGAGTTGCGTGTGCGGCAGGAAATCGGCGTCGAGGCCCTGGCCGAACAGCTTGCGGTTCGGCCCGATCCCGCCGACCGAGATGCCGCCGAAGTTCACGCCGTGGTAGCCCTTCTCGCGGCCGATCAGGCGCGTCTTCGTGCCCTTGCCCTTCGCGCGCCAGTATGCGCGGGCCAGCTTCAGCGACGTGTCGGCGGCTTCCGAACCCGAGCCCGTGAAGAACACGTAGTCGAGGCCGGCCGGCGTCAGTTCCTTGATCTTGTTCGCGAGTTCGAACGATTTCGGGTGGCCGAACTGGAATGCCGGCGCGTAGTCGAGCTGCGCGATCTGGCGGCTCACGGCCTCGACGATCTCCGTGCGGCCGTGACCGAGGCCCGTGCACCAGAGGCCCGACAGGCCGTCGAAGATCTTGCGGCCTTCGGCGTCCGTGTAATACGCGCCCTTGCCCGACACGATCATGCGCGGATCGGCCTTGAACTGGCGATTGGCCGTGAACGGCATCCAGTGCGCGTCGAGCCACGCGGCGTCGGTGCGCAGGTTCGTGTCGTCGTGCTGGGCGGTGGTGATGTCGGTCATGTCGGTCGGCGCGGCGCGCCCCTCTTCCTTGTGATGATGTTGCACATTGTCGGGACGCCAATTAGTCTTTTGAATATCGCAATATCAATGTTCACTTGCTCAACTATGCAAGCAAAGAAACCGAAGAGCCGCGCGCTGCTGGGGCAGCTCAGCGACATGGACCTGCGCCTGCTGCGGGTCTTCAAGGGCGTCGTGCAGTGCGGCGGGATGGCGGCGGCCGAACTGGAACTGAATATCGGCATCTCGACGATCAGCCGGCACGTGAAGGATCTCGAAACGCGCCTCGGCCTGGTGCTGTGCCGGCGCGGCCGCGCCGGCTTCACGCTGACGCCGGAAGGCCAGACGGTGTACGAGGAGACGCTGCGCCTGCTGGCGTCAATGGAAGCATTTCGCAGCAGGATCGACGGCATTCACGACAAGATGGGCGGAGAATTGCACGTCGCCGTGTTCGACAAGACGGCCACCAACCCGCATGCGCGCCTCGGCGACGCGATCCGCCAGTTCGCCGACGAGGCGCCCGACGTCACGCTGAACCTGCATGTCGCGTCGATCAACGAAGTCGAGCGCGGGATCATCGACGGCAGCTATCAGGTCGGGATCATTCCCGCGCACCGCAATTCGGGCAGCCTCGAGTATGCGGAGCTGTTCGACGAACGGATGCTGCTCTACTGCGGCCGTCAGCATCCGCTGTTCGATGCGCCGCACGGCAAGCTCACGTGGACGACGATCCGCGACCACGCGTTCGCCGGGCTCGGCTTCCATTCACCGAACATGGAGCTGAGTCATCGCGCGAAGCTCACGCGCAGCGCGACCGCGTCGGACCAGGAGTCGATCGCGACGCTGATCCTGTCCGGCCGCTACCTCGGCTTCCTGCCCGACCACTACGCGGAAAGTTTCGAAAACAAGGGGCTGATGCAGCCGATCGCGCCGCACCGGTTCAATTACCGGTGCCGGTTCGTGAGCCTGCTGCGGCGCTCGCCGCGGCCGTCGCGGGCCGCGCTGCTGTTCCAGTCGTGCCTGGAAGCCGCGCATGCGGCCGTGCGGCCGGCGGCGTAGACAGCTCGCGCGGGTCATCCCGGCGGCGGCATCGCATGACGGGCGGACGCGCCGCCCGCCGCCTTGCGTGCATCACGCGGCGTCGCGCTGTTCGACCGCGCGTCCCGCGCGCAGCGTGTCGCGGTTGCGCTTCACGAAATGCGTCGCGACGAGCGCCGCGGCAAAACCGGACGCCGCGCCGACGCCGAGCGCCCAGCGCGGGCCGAGATGGTTCGCGACCCAGCCGGCCACCGGCGCGCCGATCGGCGTGCCGCCGAGCGCGACCGCGAGGCGCAGCGCCATCACGCGGCCGCGCATCGCCGGCTCGGTGGACAGCTGCATCAGGCTGTTGGTCGAGTTCATGAAGGTGATCGCGGCGACGCCCGTCAGCACGAGCGCGGCCGCGAACAGCCAGTAGCCGGGCGCCAGCGCGGCGAACGTGCAACCGAGCCCGAACAGCGCCGCGCCGAACCACAGATGCCCGAAGCGCGGCTGCTCGCGGCGGGCCGCCAGCAGCGCGCCGGACACCGTGCCGACCGCCATCATCGACGACAGGAACCCGAACCCGCGCGCATCGACATGAAACACGCTGGCAGCCATCGTCGAGATGAACAGCTGGAAGTTGAGCCCGAACGTGCCGATCAGGAACAGCATCACGAGGATCGCCTTCAGGTCCTCGCGGTGCCACACGTAGCGGAAGCCGTCGAGCAGCCCGCCGCGCGAGCGGCCCGCGCGCAGGTTCGCGCGCAGTTCGTCCTCCCGGAGCAGCAGCAGCGATGCCAGCACCGCGAAGAAGCTGAGCCCGTTGGCAACGAATGCCCAGCCCGTGCCGACCGACGCGATCATGAACCCCGCCGCCGCCGGGCCGATCATCCGCGCGGCGTTGAACGACGTCGAATTGAGCGCGACCGCATTCGCCAGCTCGCGATCGCCGACCAGTTCCGCGACGAAGGTCTGCCGCACCGGCGCGTCGAACGCCGACGCACAGCCGAACAGGAACGCAAAAACGTACACGTGCTCGAGCCGTGCGGCGCCCGTGACCGTCAGCATGCCGAGCGCCAGCGCCAGCACGCCCATCAGCGCCTGGGTCGTCATCAGCAGCTTGCGCTGGTCGAAGCGGTCGGCCGCGTAGCCGGTCCACGGCAACAGCAGCAGCTGCGGCCCGAACTGCAGCGCCATCACCGTGCCGACGGCCGACGCGTCGTGATGCGTGAGTTGCGTGAGGACGAGCCAGTCCTGCGCGGTACGCTGCACCCAGGTGCCGATGTTCGACACCAGCGAGCCGATCGCCCAGACGCGATAGTTGAAGCTGCGAAGCGAGCGGAACACGCCCGCCGCCGGCACGCTCATGGCCGCTTCCGGCCGGGCTCGTTGCCGCCGTGCAGGGTGCCGAAGTGCCACGCGAGGAACAGGCCGAGCGCGAGGATGCCGAGCCCGAGCGCCGCGGCGTCGGCCGTGCTTCTCAGATCGAAATCGCCGACGCGGCACACGAGCGCGTAGGCGATCGCGAGGTTCACGACGCCCCACACGACATTCACGGTGGACGACGACAGCCCGCGGCCGGACGGATTCGCGAACGGCGTCTGGAACGGCTCGCCGCGCAGCCCGCTGACGAGATGCGGCACGACGTTCGCGAGAAACGCGCCGCCGAAGAAGTACGACACGAGATGCAGGAGGTTCATGGTCGGGCGGTCCTTTCGGCGTGCGGGCCGAGGCGGTTCACGGGCGGGCGGGATCCTGGAATTCGGCGAGCCGCTGCAGCAGCTTCACGGCAGCGGCGAGCTCGGCCTGTTCCGCCGCCGACAGCTGCGCGTGCAGCGCGCGGAACAGCCAGTCGTCCTTGGCTGCACGGTTGGCCTGCAGCATCTTGCGAAACCCGGGGGTGAGCGTGATCAGCGTCTGCCGGCCGTCGGTCGGGTCGGGCGCGCCGCTGACGGCGCCGAGCGCCTCGAGCGTCGCGACCGTCACGCGCATCGACTGCGGGCGCACGCTTTCGGCACGGGCCAGCGCCGATACGGTAGCCGGGCCGTCGCGGTCGAGCCGCAGCAGCACCGATTTCTGCGATGAAGTGAGGTCGTTCGGATGGGTCTGCTCCCGCATGCGCCGTATCAGCTTGCCGACCGAGATGCGGAGTTCGCCGGCGAGCCCGGCAAGCGGGCGCGCATCGGAGGGGGACGATCGCGTGTTCATGGCGCCACGATATCACATCGACAGTTTAACTGTACAGTTTGGCTGTATATTTCAGGCTGTCAGGATCGTGCGCCCGGCCAGACCCGCGTCGCCGAGAACGGCCGCGTTCCGCCGTGCGAAGCGGCTCTGCGATAATGCGGGCTCCCCATTTCCGCTCCGCCTCCCGCCATGACGCAGCCGCCCGCCCCGCCCTCCACCGACCTGCCGCCGATCTCGTGCCTGCCCGGCGACGCGCTGCCGTGGCTGCCGATGAGCGCCGACCTGCCGGGGCTCGCGATCAAGTACCTGCACATCAATGCGGCCGAGGACACGCTCACCGCGCTGCTGAAGATGCCGGCCGGCGGCACGCTGCCGCGCCACCGTCACGACGGCGAGGTGTTCGTCCATACGCTGCAGGGTGCGTGGCGCTACCTGGAGTACGACTGGGTCGCGCACGCCGGCTCGACCGTGCTCGAACCGGCCGGCTCGGTGCACACGCCGGAAACGCTCGGCGCGCCGGGCGAGGACGTGATCACGCTGAACGTGATGCGCGGCGACCTCGTGCTGCTCGACGACGACGGCCGCGAGACCGCGCGCGAGAATTGCCGCGTCGCGCTGCTGCGCCAGCGCAAGCATGCGCGCACCGCGCCGGACGACGCCGCGCCGTTCGTCACGCGGTAAGCCAGACGGCCCGGCCGCGCATTACCGAAACCGCCGGAAGAATCGCCGCACGTCGTCGGCCAGCAGATCCGGCTCCTCCATCGCGGCAAAATGGCCGCCGCTCGGCATGTCGGTCCACTGCACGACGTCGAATACGCGTTCGAGCCAGCTGCGCGGCGGCCGGCCGATTTCCTTCGGGAAACGCGCATACGCGACGGGCACCGCCACGCGTTGCCCGGCCGCGAAGCGCATCGGCTGCAGCCGGTTTTCCCAATACATCTGCATCGACGAGCCGATGCAGCCGGTGAACCAGTAGAGCGAGATGCCGGTCAGCAGCGTATCGTGCGAAAACCGCCGCGCGACGTCGCCGTCGCAATCGCTCCACGCGCGGAATTTCTCGGCGATCCATGCGGCCAGCCCGGCCGGCGAATCGTTGAGCGCGACGGCCAGCGTCCGCGGCTTGGTCATGTGCATATGGGCGTATCCGCCTTCCAGCGCGGCCCACTCGCCGCACTGCGTCAGGAAGGCCTGCTCATCTCCGGTCAACGGCAACGCCGCGTCGGCCGGCGGCTCGTAACTGCCGGGCAGGTAGTTCAGATGGATGCCGTCCACCCGGTCGGCATGTCGCGCGCCGAGCGCGATCGACACGCCCGCGCCGAGATCGCCGCCCTGCGCACCGAAGCGCCGATAACCGAGACCGGACATCAACGCCGCCCAGCGGTCGGCGACCTGGAATGCCGCCATGCCCGGCGCCCCGGGCGCGGGCGAAAACAGGAAGCCGGGCAACGACGGCACGACGACGTCGAACGCATCGTCGGGATCGCCGCCGAAGGCCGCCGGGTCGCACAGGCGGTCGATCAGCGCGTCGAATTCGAACACGGAGCCCGGCCAGCCGTGCGTGATGACGAGCGGATAAGGTTTCGGTCCCGCCCCGCGCCGGTGAATGAAATGCACGCGCTGCCCGCTTACGTCGGCAACGAACTGCGGCAACCGGTTCAGCGCACGCTCCACCGCACGCCAGTCGAAGCCTTCGGCCCAGTATGCAACCAGTTCGCGCAGCCACGCGCCGTCGACGCCCTGCTGCCACGGCTCGGCGGGTGTCAGCAGCGGCGGGCGGCTGTCGCGCAGCCGCCGGCGCAGGTCGTCCAGCGCATGGTCGGGTATCGCAATGTGGAACGGCTCGGCGGGCATGGCGTCTCCTCACGAAGGGTGCCGGAGATTTTGCGCGCTTTTCCCGGGCCGCGCTGGCGCCCGCGTCAGCCCGTTTCCCGTTCGTCCAGCCGCGCGTCGCGCCGCATTGCCTGCGGCGGCACGCCGAACCCGCGCACGAACGCCTCGCGCATGTGCCGGCGGTCGCGAAAGCCGTTCTCCTTCGCGATCACGTCGAGCGGATGGCGGCTCTGCTCGATCATCAGCCGCGCGGATTCGAGCCGCAGCCGTTCGATCGCCTTCGCCGGCGACTGCCCCGTTTCGAGCGTGAACACCCGGCTGAACTGGCGCGGGCTCAGGTGGACGGCTTCGGCGAGTTCCTCGACGGTCAGCGCGCGGCCGAGGTTGCGCCGCGCATAGTTCAGCGCGTTCTGGATCCGGTCGGATTTCGGCGCGAGATCGAGCATTTCGGAATGCTGCGACTGGCCGCCGCCGCGGCGCTGGTGCATCACGAGCTTGTGCGCGACCGAGCGCGCGGCGTCGGCGCCCAGGTCCTTTTCCACCATCGCGAGCGCGAGGTCCAGCCCGGCCGTCATCCCGGCCGAGGTCCAGATCGGCCCGTCGACGATGTAGATCCGGTCTTCCTCGACGCGAATCTCCGGGTAGTGCCGCTGCATGTCGCGGCCGAACGCCCAGTGCGTGGTCGCGCGGCGCTGCGCGAGCAGCCCGGCCTCGGCCAGCACGAACGCGCCCGTGCAGATGCCGGCGATCCGCCGCGCGCGCGCATTCGCGCGCCTCAGGTAGGTGACGACGCCGGCCGGCGCCGGCGAGACGAGCGGATCGTTGACGCCCGCGACGATCCACGTATCGACGTCGATCCGCCCGCGCAGCGCGCGCGTCGCGACCGTCAGCCCGAGCGACGAGCGCACGTCGCCGCCGTCGACCGAATAGCTGTCCATCACGTAGAACGGCTCGCGCGTGCCCATGTTCGCGTACTCGAACACCGACTGCGCGGCGAGCGCCATGATCTGGAAGCCGTCGCTGATCAGAAAGCCGATTCGGTGCATGAGCATTCTCCGGTCCCGGGCGCGGTCATCGGCCCGATGTCCTGAATCATACCCATCTACGTCATTTGTGTCGCCGCACTTCGGCGCCAGAATGGCTTCACGCCATCCGGCCATTCCCACCGAAACGGAGCACATCATGACGCAAGCACATCGCGGTACCGCCCTCATTACCGGCGCCTCGTCGGGCATCGGCGCCGTCTACGCGGACCGCCTCGCGCGCCGCGGCTACGACCTGATCCTGGTCGCGCGCAATCGCGACCGGCTGAGCGCCCTCGCCGAGCACATCACGAACGACACGCAGCGCAGCGTCGAGATCGTCGACGCGGACCTCAACGACCGCGCGGCGCTCGCCGCCGTCGAGGCGAAGCTCAAGCAGGACGCGAGCATCACGCTGCTCGTGAACAACGCGGGCATCGGCACGCATGCGCCGCTGCTCGACAGCGACGTCGACGCGATGACGCGGATGATCGACCTGAACGTGACGGCGCTCACGCGCCTGACCTACGCGGCCGTGCCCGGCTTCGTCGCGCGCGGCGGCGGCGCCGTGATCAACATTTCGTCGATCGTCGCGATCTCGCCGGAAACGCTGAACGGCGTGTATGGCGGCAGCAAGGCGTTCGTGCTCGCGTTCAGCCAGTCGCTGCATCACGAACTCGCCGACAAGGGCGTACGGGTGCAGGCCGTGCTGCCGGGCGCGACGGCCACCGATTTCTGGCAGACGGGCGGCCTGCCGCTCGAGCACCTGCCGAAGGAAATCGTGATGACGGCGCCCGACATGGTCGACGCGGCACTCGTCGGCTTCGATCGCGGCGAACTCGTGACGATCCCGTCGCTGCACGCGGGCGACGAATGGGACGCATACGAGACCGCACGCCGCACGATGGCGCCGCACCTGTCGTCCGATACGCCCGCACCGCGCTACGCGAGCTGATCGATCGCGCCGGCCCCGCGCCGAGCGGGGCCGGCCAACGGATCGAACGCCGGCAAACGTGACGGAACACGGCGATGCCCGGCGACGACTCGACCGACGGTCGCCCGGCGTTCGGCGGCAGGTTGACGGGCCGGCGCGGAACGCTCGATTCGTCTGCGGGAACGCTCTCGCGAATTCGTTCCCCGACGGCACAAATGACCGGTGCCACCCATCGATTCCGACACGCTTGCCACGCATTCCGCGCGACAGTAAGCTCTGCGATTGCAGTCCCCACGCAACCTCGTCCGATCACGAGGGCAATCGTCCGTTGCGGAATTCGACCAGGCGGTTCCGTATGTTCATCACCGAGACCGGCGACGCGCCGGCCGCCGCACGCGATCCCGCCGACAAGCAGCCGGCGCTTGCGGCGCTGCCCGAACTCGTCGCCGTCTGCCGTATTGCGCGTGCGCATGCACGCGCGGCCGGCGCGTTCGTCGCGCGCGCCGGCCGCGGCACGCAACGCGTGCTGGCGGCCGACGGAGCCGTGCCCGACCCGCTTCCGGCCGACTGTTTTCCAGCGCGCGTCGAACGCGATCCGTCCACCGGCAGACGCTACGTCATACACGACCTGCGATGCGACGACGGCCCGCCGCACGCGCCGCAGATCGTCGCGGCCTGTGAGCTGACCACCGCCGACGGCACGACGCTCGGCACGCTGTGCATCGCCAACGACACCCCCCTGACGCTCGACGGCACGCCATGCGCGCTGCTGCTCGATCTCGCGGTCGTGGCCGAGCGCGCGCTGGCCCGCGCCCTCACGGAAACCGCGTTGCGCGAACGGCTGGCGCGCGTCGAGGAGCACAGCACGCTGACGGCGCTGGCGCTGACCGAAAGCGGCACCGGCGTGTGGGATCGCAACGTGGAAACCGGCGAGATCCATTATTCGCCGGCGTGGAAGGCGATGCTCGGCTATGCGCCGCACGAGCTGAGCAACCGGATCGAGGACGCTTACGAACGCCTGCATCCGGACGACGCCGACGACGTGAAGGCCGCGATGCTCGCCCATTTCGAGAGCCGGACCGACAGCTACGAAGTCGAGCACCGCATCCGCTGCAAGGACGGCACGTACAAGTGGATCCGCAGCCGCGGCAAGGTGATCGCGCGCGACGGCAACGGCCGCGCGCTGCGGATGGTCGGCACGACCACCGACATCACCGCGCTGCGCGAGCTCGCCGAGCGGCTGCTCGACTCGGCCGCGCTCGTCACGGACCTCACCGACCAGGTTCCCGGGCTCGTATTCCAGTTGCGGCAGACCGCCGGCGGGCGCCGCTTCTTCTCGTATGCGAGCGCCGGTGTCCGCGACATCTACGAACTGACGTCCGAGCAGCTCGCCCGCCAGGCGGACACGGTCGAGATGCGGATCCATCCGGCCGACCTGGCCGCCTATCGGCAGTCGCTGCAGGAATCGTCGGTGCACCTGACGCCGTGGCGTCTCGAGTATCGCGTGCTGCTGCCCGGGCAGGGCCTGCGCTGGCGCGAAGGCGATGCGCGCCCGCAGCGCACGATCGACGGCGGCACCGTGTGGCACGGCTTCATCACCGATGCGACCGACCGCAAGCACATCGAGGCCGAATTGCACCGGATGGCGACGACCGACCATCTGACGCAACTGTCGAATCGCCATGCGTTCATGCGGCAAAGCGAAGCGGCGCTACGCGGCGTACGCGCGACCGGCCACGCTGCCGCCGTGCTGATGCTCGACCTCGATCACTTCAAGGCGCTGAACGACCGCTGGGGCCACCCGCTCGGCGACCGCGCGCTGCGGCATTTCGCGCGGCTGCTGCTCGCGGAAACCGGGCCGGACTGCATCGTGGGCCGGGTCGGCGGCGAGGAGTTCGCGATCGTGCTGCCGGGATCGGACCTCGAGACGGCACTGGCCTTTGCGCGGCGCGTGCAGCAGCGCGCGCGGCAGACGCAGCTCACGCACGAGGACGAGCAGATCGTGCTGACCGTCAGCATCGGCATCGACGCGATGCGGGAATCGGACCTGGGTGCCTACCAGGCGCTGTCGCGCGCCGACAAGGCGCTCTATCTCGCGAAGGAACGCGGCCGCAACCGGATCGAGGTGTATCGGGCGTAGCCGCGGCGCCCGCTTCCGCCGGGAACGGGACGACGGCATCCCGCCGCCGCCCGGTCACGCGGCCTCGCCGTCAAGGCGCGGCGTCCGCCCGCGCACCCGCCTCGCCGGGCCGCACGCCCAGCAGCATCGCGATCGCGCACGCGGCCAGCAGCGCCGCGATCATCAGCATCGCCGGATCCATGCTGCCGGTTCGCGTACGGATCAGCCCGACGAGCCAGGGCGTGATCATCCCGCTCGACACGCCGATGCTGCTGATCAGCGCGATCCCGCCGGCCGCGCCGGCGCCCGAGAAATACGCGGACGGCACGGCCCAGAACACCGGATGCGCGGCGAAGATCAGCGTCGCCGCGATCGACAGCAGCGCCATCATCGCGACGATGCTCGGCAGGTGCAGCGTCAGCAGCGCGAGCGCCGCCGCGCCGCCGAACGCACAGGCGGCGAAGTGGCGGCGCCGTTCACGCTTGCGGTCCGAGCGCCGCGCGATCGCGATCAGGCCGGCCGCGCCGATCGCATTCGGCACGACCGACAGCAGGCTGATCCGCACGACGTCGTGAATGCCGAATTCGCGGATCATCAGCGGCATCCAGAACAGCAGCATCAGCAGCGCGGTGGTCAACGAGAAGTAGATGAACGCGAACAGGTACGTGCGCGGTTCGGCCAGCACCTGCCGCAGCGAATGCGGCGCCGGCGCGCCCATGCGGGCGCGGTCGGCGGCCAGGTCCGCCGCCAGCCGCTCGCGCTCGGCGTCGGACAGCCAGCGCGCGTGCTCCGGCCGGTCGCACAGCCAGAACCACGCGACCACGCCGAGCAGGATCGCGGGCGCGCCTTCGATCGCGAACATCCATTGCCAGCCGTGCAGCCCCATCACGCCGGACATCCCGCGCATGAGCCAGCCCGACAGCAGCCCGCCGACCATCCCGGCCACCGCGACGCCCGCGTAGAAGATCGACAGCACCGACGCGCGCCGCCGCGCCGGGTACCAGTACGTCAGGTAGAACACCACGCCCGGAAAGAACCCGGCCTCGAACAGCCCGAGCAGGAAGCGCAGCACGTAGAAGTGCCGGGCGCTGTCGACGGTGATCATCGCAACCGACACCGCGCCCCACAGGCACATGATCCGCGCGAACGTGCGGCGCGCGCCGAAGCGGCGCAGCAGCGCGTTGCTCGGCACCTCGAACAGCACGTAGCCGACGAAGAACAGCACCGCGCCGAGGCTGTACATCGCGTCGGTCAGGCCGAGATCCTGCCGCATCTGCAACTGCGCGAAGCCGATGTTGCTGCGATCGAGGATCGACACGATGTAGCAGATGAACAGGAACGGCACGATCCGCAGGCCGATACGGCGGTACAGCGCATCGTCGTCGGCCGCATCCGTCGAACCGGCGGCGGACACGGCGGCCGGTGCGGCGTGCGCGTGAAGAGGGGCTGACATCGATCGTCTCCTCGATGGATTCGGGTGCGGGCGAAGAGGAAGCGCCGGCCGCCGCCGCCCGCGGGCCGCGACCGGTCGTCACGTGCTCAGCCGCGTGGCGCGCTTTCGCCCTTCACGCCGAGCATCAGCGCGGCGCCGCTGGCCACCAGCAGCGCGGCGAGCAGGTACACGGCGAGATCCATGCTGCCGGTGCGCGTGCGGATCATCCCAATCACCCACGGGCTGACGATGCCGCTCGTGATCCCGAGGCTGCTGATCAGCGCGATCCCGGCCGCGGCCGCGTTGCCCGACAGGTAGCGGGTCGGTACGGCCCAGAAGATCGGCAGCGCGGCGAAGATCAGCGTCGCCGCGATCGACAGGCACGCGAGCATCGCCGCGAAGCTGTGCAGGTGCAGCGTCAGCGCCGCGAGCGCGAGCCCGCCGCCGATCGTGCAGCACGCGAAGTGCTTGCGGCGCTCGCCGGTGCGGTCCGAGCGGCGCGCGATCAGCACCAGCCCGACCGCGCCGACCGCGTTCGGCACGACCGTGTAGAGGCTCACCGCGACGACATCGGTCACGCCGAAGTCGCGGATCATCAGCGGCATCCAGAAGTTGAGCGTCAGCGACGCGCAGGTCAGCGAAAAATAGATGAACGCGAACAGGTACACGCGCGGGTTCGCGAGCGCGGCTATCACGCTGCGCCCGTCGTACGCGCTGCCGTGCCCGCGGCCTTCGGCGCACAGCGCGGCGACGCGCGCCTTGTCGTCGGCCGTGAGCCATGCGGCGTCCTGCGGCCGGTCGACCAGGAACGTGAACGCGGCGAACGCGAGCAGGATCGCCGGCGCGCCTTCGATCGCGAACATCCATTGCCAGCCGTGCAGCCCGAGCACGCCGCTCATGTCGCGCATGATCCAGCCCGACAGCAGGCCGCCGAGCACGCCGGCCACCGCGACGCCCGCGAAGAACACCGAGATCGCCGCCGCGCGCCGGTTCGCCGGGAACCAGTAGGTCAGGTACAGCACGATGCCGGGGAAGAAGCCGGCTTCGAACACGCCGAGCAGGAAGCGCAGCACGTAGAAGTGCGACGGCTGCGACACGAACATCATCCCGGTCGACGCGAGACCCCACAGCAGCATGATCCGCATGAATGTCCGGCGCGCGCCGAAGCGCGCGAGCAGCATGTTGCTCGGCACTTCGCAGAATACGTAGCCGACGTAGAACACCGCGGCGCCGAGGCCGTACATCGCATCGCTGAAGCCGAGATCGTGCTTCATCTGCAACTGCGCGAAGCCGATGTTGATGCGGTCGAGAAACGACACGACGTAGCAGAGGAACAGGAACGGGACGATCCGCCACGCGATCTTGCGGAACAGTTGCGCGTCGCTGAATTCGGATACCGAAGCCGGCGCATGCGCGTGCGCGAGCGTCGCTCCGGCGGGAAGCGATTGGGGCATGTCTCTCTCCAAACGGGCCGCGCGATTCGCGCGCGCGGCAGTCTCCGAGGGCGTGCGTGCGCCCTGCTTTCTTGTGAGACCGGATCCGGCTGCCGGCACCGCGGCGCACTGCCGCCGCGGATGCCGCAACCGTCGGGGAAACGGCGATGCCTACGTCAGCGCTCGCCGTCGTGTGCCGCTCAGTCCTGCAGCGCGGCCCACATGTCCTTGTCGCGCTGCGCGGTCCAGATGCGCGGATGCGCGATGCCGCTCGCTTCGTCGAAGGCGCGCGACACGTCGAACGGCAGGCAGTGTTCGTAGATGAACACGTGGCCGAACTTCGGGTCCATCGCTTCGCGCGTGAGCGCCATCGCCGCCTTCAGGTCGAGATTGCGCTCGACGGCCTTGCGGCCCTGCGCGAGCAGCGTCGTGACGAAATCCTTCGTGTAGTCGAGGCCCTTGTTCACCTCCGCCGGGTTCAGCAGCGCGGGGCCGCGGCCCGGCACGAGCTTCTCGGCGCCGAGCGCGCGCAGCGCCTCGAGCGTGGCCGGCCACTGTTCGAGCTGCGCATCGCCGCAGTAGCACGCGGCGTCGTACTCGACGAGGTCGCCCGAGAACAGCACCTTCTGCGACGGCAGCCAGACGATCGTGTCGCCCTTCGTGTGGCCCGAGCCGACGTGCATGATCTTCACCTCGAGCTTGCCGAGGAACAGCGTGATCTCGCGCTCGAACACGAGCGTCGGCCAGGTCAGGCCCGGCACCGTCTCGACGCCGGCGAACAGGCGCGGGAAGCGTTCGATCTCCGACTTCATGTCGGCCTCGCCGCGCTCGACGATCATCTCGTACGTGCCGCGGCTCGCGATCACGTGCTGCGCGCCTTCGTCGAAATACGCGGACGCGCCGAGCACGCGCACCGCGTGGTAATGCGACAGCACCACGTGCTTGATCGGCTTGTCGGTCACGCTGCGGATCTTCGCGATCAGGTCCTGCGCCATCGCGGGCGTCGCGGTCGTGTCGACGATCAGCACGCTGTCGTCGCCGATGATCACGCCCGAGTTCGGGTCGCCTTCGGCGGTGTACGCGTAGGCGTTCTCGGACAGCTTCGTCCAGGTGACTTTCTTCTCTTCCAGATCGGCTTGGGAGGCGAATGCTTTGGCCATGTTGCGTTCCGTGGCTGCGAGCCATGTGTTGAGGGGAGTGAGCGGATCATCTTCCCGCATCGAATATTTGTCAATGACAAAGTCGCTTGCTATTGTCTAATACGGGTAAACCTGCGGGCTGGCGCGATAAATGGCGTCGGATACCATGCGGGGTTTCGTCAAGGAAGAATCATCGCGTGCAGAACCACGAAGTCAGCGCGGACGATGCGCCGCCCAAGGCGCAGCGCGGCATCCAGAGTGTCGAGGTCGGCGGCCGGCTGCTCGACGCGCTCGCGCGCCGGCGCAAGCCGCTCGGGCTGTCGGAACTGGCCGCGGCGGCCGACTTGTCGACCGCGCAGGCGCATACCTATCTCGTCAGCCTGACGCGGCTCGCGCTCGTGAAGCGCGACGCGATCACCGGCAACTACGAGCCGGGCCCGCTGTCGCTGCGGCTCGGGCTGATGTCGATCGAGCGCCAGCCGGCCTACCGCGCGACGCTGCCGCACGCGGTGCGACTCGCCGAAGCCGTGGGCCTGAGCGTCGCGCTGTCGGTGCCGGGCGCGCTCGGCCCGACGATCGTGCGCATCGAGCACCGTGGTTATCCGTTGCATGTGAACCTGCACGTCGGCTCGGTGATGTCGCTCGACACGACGGCGACCGGCCGCGTGTTCCGCGCATTCGGCGAACCCGCGCAGCTCGACGCGATGGCGGCGAGCCAGGCCGGCGCGGGCGAGACGCTCGCGGGCGCCGAGGGCGTGCAGCCGGCGCCGGACGCGGACGTGCAGCAGGCCGAACGCGAGGCGATCCGCGCACGCGGCATCGAGCGCGGCATCGACCGGCCGAGCCCCGGCGTCAGCGCGATGTGCGTGCCCGTCCTCGACGCGCATGGGCGTCTGCAGCTTGCGTTGACGGTGATCGGTTCGAGCGGGTCGATCGATGTCGACTGGCACGGCCCGACTGCGACGGCCTTGCGCGAAGCAGCGCGGCAGGCCACCGCGTCGCTCGGCGCGGAAAGGGCGAACCAGGCCGAACCGCTGCCCGCGCCGGCAGCGGGCCCGGCTCGCGTGCCGCCGGCACTGGCCGACGACGCGAAGGCGCAACGCGGGATCAACGCGCTCGACAGCACCGGCGACCTGCTGCTCGCGCTGGTGTCGGCGGGCCGCGCGCTGCCGTTGCGCGATCTCGCGGCGGCAGCCGGCATGCCGGCCGCGAAGGCGTTCCCCCATCTCGTCAGCCTGCAGAAGATCGGCCTGCTGAGCCGCGACGACGCCGGCTGCTTCGACGGCGGCCCGCTCGCGCAGGCGCTCGGCCTGATCGCGATGCAGCGCGTGTCGCCGACGCGCGACGCGGAAGCCGAGATCGTCGCGCTGGCCGCCGCGACCGACATGAGCGTCGCCGCCGCGACGCTCGGCCCGCTCGGCCCGACCGTGATCCGTCTCGAGGAATCGGCACGGCCGCAGCACGTGAGCCTGCAGGTCGGCACCGTGATGTCGCTCGTCAATACGGCGATCGGCCGGATCTTCGCGTCCGGCATGTCCGAGGACGTGCTGGCCGACCTGCTCGCCAACGAGCCCGTGCGCCTCGCGGGCAGCCGCACCGCGCCGGACGACGCCGCATTCCGTGCGCGGCTCGCGGCGATTCGCGCGGACGAACTCGATTTCGCATTCGACGCGCCGGTGCCGGGCATCGGCACGGTCGCCGCGCCCGTGTTCGATCACACCGGCAGCATCCGGCTCGTGATCGCGATCATCGGCTCGTCGCGCGGCTTCCCGCGCGGGCCGGACAGCGACCTCGCACAGGCACTGCTCGCCGCGACGCGGCGACTGTCCTGGCGGTTCGGGTGGATCGGCCGGTAATCGCGCCCCGTTTCCCCTACGCTCGACTTCCCCTGTCCCGCTTCCCGCGAAGCCTGGCCGGGACGGCCTCGGCACGCCTGTCCGCGACGCAAACGCGGTCAGACATGCATGTTGCGCGGCAGCAACATAAAGTGTCAGGAATTCTCATATAACGAAATCGCATTTCACAAGGCGGTGATGCTCCGCTATGATTAGGGTTATCCCTAACTCGCCACCTATACGGGGCTTCACCATGCAAACGTCCAACGTCTCCAACCGTTCCACCCAATCCACCGGCTGGCTCGCACGTGTGAGCGAGCTGCTTGCAGAAGCGTGGGCGCTCCACCTCGAGAACTGCGAAATCATCGCGCAAGCACACGCGCGCCTGCCGCGCTGAGCAGGCCGACCGGCCGCCAGCGGCCGCTGCGTCGGGCATCGGAACATGGCGGTGCCGGCGTGGAAACAGGCCGGGCTCGTCCCGGCCGGCCGTGCTCACCGCGCCGCGAGCGTTTGAAGGTCATCTCGAGGCCGCTTCAAGGCCGATAGCCGGCGCACGATTGCGCCGGACCGCCGCCACCGGAAGATTCATCCGTTTTGCGCGCTCGCCTGCGGACTCCGCCGGCGAGCCCTGCCTGTCGGCCCTTTGGCGGTTTTCTCCGCGCCCCGCCCGCAGCCGCACGCGCCGTCGTTTCAACGACGGCCAGCCTCCCTCCGCACCCCATCACACCTGGATCGAAGGCACGTCCTTCATGCAACGCAGCGCGAACATCGAGCGGCTGTGGCGGATGCTCGAAATCCGGTACAGCTTTTCGCGCAGGAAGCGCTCGTAGCCGGCCGTGCCGTCCACCGCGACCTTGATCCAGTAGTCGTACTCGCCGGACACCAGATACGCCTCGAGCACTTCCGGCAGCGCCGCCAGCTCCGAACCGAAACGCGCGAGCGCGTCGTCCTCGTGGCGATCGAGCGTGACTTCGAGGATCACGATGTCCGCGTAGCCGAGCATGCGCTGGTTGACCAGCGCGACGTACCCGTCGATGTAGCCGTCGAGTTCGAGTTGCCGCGTGCGGTTCCAGCAGGCGGTGGTCGACATGCCGATCTGTTCGGCGAGTTCGGCGTTCGACAGGCGCGCGTTTTTCTGCAATGCGCCCAGGATCTTGCGGTCCTGGTTGTCGAGCGTTCTCGGCGTGCGTTCGCGGGTAGCCATGATGAAAAGAATCTTCTACTTAAAATTAGCATTCTAGCTGAACAGGATTCTGGTTTCAGGCCCATTTAGCCGGAAAACAGGAAGCCTTTTAACCGGGCCGCTTGATACATTTTCACCATGCCTGCTGCCCGGCACGCTCCCCGCGACCACCCCTTCGCAGCGGGACGCACGGCCGCAATCACGAGTTGCGGTGCCGGGCCGCAGGCATGCGATTCCCCGCCGCCCGCACGCCTATCCGACCGCGTGCGGGGCCGGTGCCCGCGGCCCTGTTCCTGCACTCCCGTCATGTCGTTCAAGCTTTATCTGTCGTTCCTCGCTGCTTCCGTCGTCCTGATTTACGCCCCCGGTCCCGTCAACCTGCTCACGATGAACCAGGCGCTGCGCGCCGGCTGGCGCCGCGCGCTGCCGTGCGTGTGGGGCGGCACGCTCGCGGTGCTGCTGCAACTCGCGCTGACCGCGCTGTGCCTGAATTCGCTGGTGCATGTCAGCGCGCATGCCTTGACCGCGCTGCGCTGGGCCGGCGCCGCGTATCTCGTGTGGCTCGGCGCCAGGCAATGGCTCAGCCGGGCGCCGGCCAACGCATCCGCTCCGTCCACCGATGCCGCGGCCGGAGCCGCGATCGCCCGGCGGGACACCGACACCGACCGCGCGCTGTTCTGGCGCGGCGTCGCGACCTCCGGCCTGAATCCGAAAACGCTGCTGTTCTTTCCGTCGTTCTTTCCGCAGTTCATCAGCCCGAATGCCGACTGGAGCCTGAACCTTCAATTCCTCCTGCTCGCGACGACGTTCGCGTTGCTGTTCGCGGGCGGCGTCGCGTCGATGGCGCTGTTCTCGCACCGGCTGAGCCGCGCGCTGCAGCGGCCGGCGCGGATGCGCGCGATGAACCGCATGACGGGCGGGCTGCTCGTCGGAATGGGCGCGATGATGGTCGGGTGGAACTGAACGGCCCGGTCTGCCGGCTTCGTCGCGGCCGCCGTCGAGCCCCGCGAAAAAGCAGCCGCTCGCCGAATGCTTTAGGGTAGCGGCTGGTTCGTTGGACATGCCCGGGCCGCCGGGCGACTGAATGAAGCACGTCACTACCCGCCTGCGGCGCCTGTTCGCGCCGATCGGCCTGCACTGGTATCTCGCCCTCCTTCTCGCGCTCGATGCGTTGATGGTGCTGCGCCCCGTCGTCGAGCATGCGCGGCTCGGCCTGCATCACGCGTGGCTCGCCGATGCGCTGAACCTCGTCGACACCGCGGGGCTCGTCGTGCTGCCGCAAGTCGTCGTCGCGGCCGGCCTCGCGACGATGGCCATCGGCATCGTGCTGCGCGCCCGCGTCGCGTGGGTGCTGTCGATCGTGCTGCTGGTCGCGGCCGCCGCGATCAGCATGCTCGGCGGCTATCGCAGCCACGCGGTGTTCGTCTACACGGCCGTGCTGGTCGTCGCGCTGCTCTATTACTGGCGGCACTTCGACCGCGCGAGCATCGCCGCGAGCAGCCTGTTCGCGTTGCTGAGCATCGTGTCGCTGCTGATCTACGCGACCTTCGGCGTGCTGTACCTCGGCGACGAATTCACGCCGCCCGTCCACGATCTCGCCACCGCCGTCTATTTCTCGATCGTGTCGATGTCGACGGTCGGCTACGGCGACATCGTCCCGCACGCGCCGACCGCGCGGCTGTTCACCGCCTCGGTGATCGTGCTCGGCATCACCGTGTTCGCGACATCGATCAGCGCGGTCGTCGGCCCCGTGATCGGCGGCAATCTGAAACGGATCGTCAAGGGAGGCCTGTCGAACGTGATCCGCAAGCATCATTTCCTGATCGTCGGCGCGACGCCGGTTGCGCACGCGGTACACGACGGGCTGCGCAAGCGCGGCTACGCGGTGACCGTCGTCGTGCCGGCCGGCGTCGAGCACAACTACGCGGCCTCGACCGACCTGATCGTCGGCGACGCGGCCGATCATGCGGTGCTGGAAAGCGCCGGCGCGGCGACCGCGCGTGCCGTGCTCGCGCTGCGCTCCGACGACGCCGAAAACGCGTTCGTCATCCTCGCGATCCGCGAGATCGCGTCGACGGTGCGAACGGTCGCGCTCGTGAACCAGCAGCGCAACCTCGAACGGCTGCGCCTGCTGAAACCCGACATGGTGTTCTCGCCGCAGCAACTCGCGGGCGAACTGCTCGCCAGCACGCTCAACGACGAACCGGTCGACAAATCGTTGATCTCGCACCTGCTGTTCGGCACGACCGGCGCCACCTAGCATCGTGCGCCCGTGATCGCCTGATCCGGGCCGGTCGGCATTCGGCCGGTACAATCGCGCGATGTCCGAATTGCTCACTTACGGCGGCCTGTTCGCCGTGTCGATGGTCGCCGCGACCCTGTTCCCGCTCCAGTCCGAAGCCGTGCTCGCGGGCCTGCTGCTCGCCGGGCGCGAACCCGTGTGGGCGCTGGTGCTCGTCGCGAGCATCGGCAACGTCGCCGGCTCGGCGATCAACTGGGCGCTCGGGCGCGGCATCGAGCACTTCCGCGACCGCCGCTGGTTTCCGGTCAAGCCGTCGGCGCTCGCGCGCGCCGAGCGCTGGTACGGGCGCTACGGCCGCTGGTCGCTGCTGCTCAGCTGGGCGCCGGTCATCGGCGATCCGCTGACAATGATCGCCGGCGTGCTGCGCGAGCCGCTGCCGACCTTTCTCGTCATCGTGACGATCGCGAAAGTCGGCCGCTACCTGGCCGTCGCGTGGCTCGTGACGCACTGACCCGCTGACCGGCCGACGCGCGCCACCGACCTCCGGCAACGCCCGTTCGCGGCGCCGCCGGCTTCGTCCCGCTAAAGATTTCGCCGAATCTGCCGTTTTCCTTACGGACTGCGGTGACGCGTGCGTTCCGCCCCTCTCACTCTCCCCACTCAGGATGTTTCATGAGATCGACCCAATTGGGCCGGGTGAGCGTCGGCGCGCGTCTGGCCGCGCTGGCGTGCGTGCTCGTCGCCCTGCTGTTTACCGTGTTCGCGTGGACGCTCGCCCATTTCGCCGGCCAGCAGCTCGCTGAAGAAGCCCATCTGCGGATCGCCGACAAGGAGCAGTCGATCCGCGCGATGGTCGACCTGTTCGACAAGGCCCTGACCGCCGAAGCGAACCGCTCGATGACGCTGTTCGCGAGCTTCCTGCCGGCCGATTTCTCGCTCGACGCGGCCCGCACGGTCGACATCGGCGGCGTCGCCGCGCCGACCCTCCTCGCGGGCGGCCAGCCGCTCGACCTCGACTACGCGATTCCCGACCAGTTCCTGAAGAAAAGCGGCGCGATCGCGACGATCTTCGCGCGCGACGGCGACGATTTCGTGCGCATCACGACGTCGCTGAAGAAGCAGGACGGCGCGCGCGCCGTCGGCACCCGGCTCGACCGCGCCGGGCCCGCGTATGCGCCGCTGGTCGCCGGGCGCAGCTATACCGGCCTCGCGAGGCTGTTCGGCCGGCCGTACATCACGCAGTACAAGCCGGTGACCGACGCGAGCGGCCGCGTGATCGGCGCGCTGTTCGTCGGCCTCGACATCGGCAACGAACTCAAGCTCGTCGAAGACGGCATCCGCTCGCTGAAGATCGGCGACAACGGCTACTACTTCGTGCTCGATGCGTCGCAGGGCCCGTCGCGCGGCACCTTCGTCGTGCATCCCGATGCGGCCGGCCAACCCGCCGACGACACGCGTGCGCCGTATGCGCGGATGCTCGCGGCCGGCCAGGGGCGGCTCGCGTACACGTCGACCGACCCGGCCGCGCACGACAGCGGCCCGACCGCGAAATTCGTGTCGTTCACGACGATTCCGCAGTGGCAGTGGCTCGTCGGCGGCATCGCGCTCGACGACGAACTGCTCGCCGCCATGCGCGCCACCCGCAACCGCTTCCTGATGATCGGCGCGGTGCTCGTCGCGGCGTTCGCGACGCTGTTCGTGATCGTCGTGCGGCGTGTCGTGAGCCGGCCGCTGGAAGCCGCCGCCCGCGCCTCCGAGCGCTACGCGGCGGGCGATCTCAGCGTGCGCATCCGCGACGGCGCGCACGCGCGCGGCAGCGCCGGCAACGACGAGATCGGCCGGCTCGTGCAGGCGGTCGACGGCATCGGCGACGGCCTCGCGCGGATCGTCGCGCAGGTACGCAACAGCTCGGCCGACATCGCGCACGGCACGGTCGGCATCGCGGCCGGCAGCGGCGACATCGCCGCGCGGATCGCGACGCAGGCGAGCAGCGTCGAACAGACGGCCGCCAGCATGGAACAGATCACCGCCGCCGTGCAGCAGAGCGCCGAGCATGCGGCGCAAGCCAACATGCTGGTCGCGGACGCGTCGGCCGCCGCGACGAACGGCGACGCCGCGGTGCAGCGCGTGGCCGCGACGATGGACGACATCGGCCGCGCGACGCGCCGGATCGCCGAGATCACCGGTACGATCGAAGGCATCGCGTTCCAGACCAACATCCTCGCGCTGAACGCGGCCGTCGAGGCCGCCCGTGCGGGCGAGCACGGCAAGGGGTTCGCGGTGGTCGCGGCCGAGGTGCGCGCGCTTGCACAGCGCAGCGCGGCCGCTGTCAAGGAGATCGACGCGCTGAGCGCCGAATCGTCGACGACGGTCGAACAGGGTTACCGGATCGCGGACGCCGCGCGCGGCACGATGCGCGAGATCGTCGCGCGGGTCGACCAGGTCCGCACGCTGATCGGCGAGATCAGCGCCGCGTCGCGCGAGCAATCGACCGGCATCGAGCAGGTCAACCTCGCCGTCACGCAGATCGGCGACGCGACGCAGCAGAACGCGATGCTGATCTCGGACGCCGAGCGCGCGGCCGTCGCGCTGCGCGACCAGGCCGCGCAGCTGTCGGACGCGGTCAGCGTGTTCCGGCTCGAGCGCGACGCGTGACGGACGCCGGATGATCGGCCGGGGCCCGGCGCCGCGCCTACTTCTTGTCGCCCGCCAGGTCGATCGCCTTGTCCGAGCCGACCGCGTTGCGCAGCTGGAACTTCTGGATCTTGCCGGTCGACGTCTTCGGCAGCTCGCCGAAGCGCACGGCCTTCGGCACCTTGAAGCCCGCCAGCAGTTGCCGGCAATGCGCGACGATCTCCGCCTCGGTGGCGCTCGCGCCTTCGCGCAGCTCGACGAACGCGCACGGCACCTCGCCCCATTTCGGGTCGGGCATCGCGACGACCGCCGCGACGGCGACGGCCGGATGGCGGTACAGCGCGTCCTCGACCTCGATGCTCGAGATGTTCTCGCCGCCCGAGATGATGATGTCCTTCTTGCGATCCTTGATCCGGATATAGCCGTCCGGCATCAGCACCGCGAGATCGCCCGTATGGAACCAGCCGCCGTGGAACGCCTCGTCGGTCGCCTTCGGGTTCTTCAGGTAGCCCTTCATGCAGATGTTGCCGCGGAACATGATCTCGCCGAGCGTCTCGCCGTCGGCCGGCACCGGCGTCATCGTGTCGGGATCGAGCACCGTCGCGCCCGCCTCGAGGTGGTAGCGCACGCCCTGGCGCGCATTGAGCCGGGCGCGGTCCTCGTCGGGCAGTTCGTCCCAGTGCGCCTGCTTCGCGCAGACGGTCGCCGGGCCGTAGACCTCGGTCAGCCCGTACACGTGCAGCAGGTCGAAGCCGATCTCCTTCATCTTCGCGATCACGGCCGGCGCGGGCGCCGCACCCGCGACCATCGCGTGCACCGTGTGGTCGATTCCGGCGCGGAATTCCGCCGGCGCGTTCGCGATCGCGCTCTGCACGATCGGCGCGCCGCAGTAATGCGTGACGCGCTCGCGGCGGATCAGGTCGAACACGGTCTTCGCGTCGAACCTGCGCAGGCACACGTTCACGCCCGCGCGCGCGGCGACCGCCCACGGGAAGCACCAGCCGTTGCAGTGGAACATCGGCAGCGTCCACAGATACACCGCGTGCTTCGGCATGTCCCATTCGAGGAGGTTGCTGACCGCCGCGAGATACGCGCCGCGGTGATGGTAGACGACGCCCTTCGGGTCGCCGGTCGTGCCGGACGTGTAGTTCAGCGCGATCGCGTCCCACTCGTCGGCGGGCGGCGTCCACGCGTAGTCGGCATCGCCGCCGGCCACGAACACCTCGTAGTCGGTCGCGCCCGCGAACCGCTCGGGATCGGCCGGCATCGCGTCGGCCACGCTGACGATCTTCAGGCCCGGCACCTCGAGCGCCGCGCGATGCGCGAACTCCGCGTACTCGGTGTCGACGATCAGCACCTTCGCCTCGCCGTGACGAAGCATGAACAGCACCGACGGCACGTCGAGGCGCGTGTTGATCGTGTTGAGCACCGCGCCGGCCATCGGCACGCCGAAGTGCGCCTCGACCATCGCCGGGATGTTCGGCAGCATCGCCGCGACCGTGTCGCCGCGCTCGACGCCGGCCCGCGCAAGCGCGCTCGCCAGCTGCTTCGCACGCGTGTAGGTCTCGCCCCACGTGCGCCGCACGTCGCCGTGCACGATCGCCACGCGCTCGCCGTAGACTTCGGCCGTCCGGACCAGGAAGTCGATCGGGGTGAGCGGCACGTAATTGGCGTCGCGGCGGCCGAGTCCGGCCTCGAACATCTGCGTCATGATCCTGTCTCCCGTATTCTGCCGACCGGCGTGCATGCACCCCGGATCGTTTTGATGTGGTTCAATTGCCGACAGCCTAACGGGCGTTATTGTGAGCCGTCTGTCATCGAAACGACAGAGTGCCTTTCGAGCGCTGCGCGTTATCCCTATCCTCGCAAACCCGCACCCATGCACGATCACCCCGTAGCGCCGCTCGACGCGGCCGCCCGCCCGGCCGACCCGCTTCCCGAACCGGGCCCGCTGCCCGCCCTGGCGACGCTGTTCGGCCAGTGCGCGTGGTTCCGCACGCTCGCGCCCGAGCACCAGGCGCTCGTGCTCGCGCAGTCGCACGTCGAGCAATGCGAGGCCGGCGACGTGATCGCGCGCCGGCTCGCGCCGTCCGAATACTGGATCGGCGTGCACCAGGGGCTGCTGAAGCTCGCGATCTTCAACGTGTCGGGGCGCGGCTGCACGTTTTCCGGCGTGCCGTCGGGCGGCTGGTTCGGCGAAGGCAGCGTGATCAAGCGCGAGCTGCGCAAGTACGAGGTCGTCGCGATCCAGCGCTCGACCGTGCTGTTCGTGCCGGTCGATACCTTCCACGCGCTGCTCGATACCAGCCTGCCGTTCACGCGCTTCGTGATTCATCAGCTGAACAACCGGATGGGCGAATTCATCGCGTCGATCCAGAACAGCCGGCTGCTCGACGTCGACGCGCGCGTCGCGCAGGCGCTCGCGCAGCTGTTCAACCCCGACCTGTATCCGGACACCGGCCCGTCGCTGTCGATCTCGCAGGAGGAACTGGGGATGCTCGTCGGCGTATCGCGGCAACGGATCAACCAGGCGCTGCAGCAGCTCGAGAAGCTCGGCGCGTTGCGGCTCGCGTACAACCAGATCGAGGTCGTCGATCTGCGTGCGCTCGCGCGCTTCGGGATGGAGCAGCTGTGAACGCGGCACGATCGGCGAAACCGCCGCCATCGCGACGCATGCCTTCCGTCTGCGGAATCGGCCGACCACCCGCCCGCCCCAACCTGACAGTTCCGCCAGTTTCGCGACAGTAACCCGTTCCACGCCGACGCCTATCATTCGGGTTCCCTTCACCGACGCCTGATCACCGCCTGTCCCGCCGCCTCCATGTGGATCGTCAATCTCGCGCTCAGGCGCCCCTACACGTTCATCGTCATGGCCATCATGATCGTGCTGGCCACCCCGCTGGCGCTGACGCGCACACCGGTCGACGTGCTGCCCGCGATCAACATCCCCGTGATCAGCGTCATCTGGAATTACAGCGGCTTCTCCGCGACGGAGATGACCAACCGGATCACGTCCGTCCATGAACGGATCCTGACGACGACCGTCAACAACATCCAGCACGTCGAATCGACGTCGCTGCCCGGCATCGCCGTCGTGAAGGTGTTCCTGCAGCCGGGCGCCAACGTGCAGACGGCGATCGCGCAGACGGTGTCCTCCGCGCAGGCGATCGTGCGACAGATGCCGCAGGGGGCGACGCCGCCGCTCGTGATCACCTATTCGGCGTCGAGCATCCCGGTGATCCAGCTCGGGCTGTCGAGCAAGACGCTCAGCGAACAGTCGCTCGCCGACATCGCGCTCAACTTCCTGCGCCCGCAGCTGATCACGGTGCCCGGCGTGCAGATCCCGTTCCCGTACGGCGGCCGCACGCGCGTGGTCGCGATCGACCTCGATCCGCAGGCGCTGCAGGCGAAAGGCCTGACGCCGGCCGACATCGTCAACGCGGTGAACGCGCAGAATCTCGTGCTGCCGACCGGCACCGCGAAGATGGGCCCGACCGAATACCGGATCGACACGAACGCGTCGGCCGACACCGTCGCCGACATCAGCAACCTGCCGATCCAGACCGTCAACGGCGCGACGACCTACCTGCGCGAGGTCGCGGCGGTGCGCGACGGCTTCGCGCCGCAGACCAACGTCGTGCGGCAGAACGGCCAGCGCGGCGTGCTCATCTCGATCCTGAAAAGCGGCGACGCGTCCACGCTGAAGGTCGTGTCGGACCTGAAGGCGCTGCTGCCGAAGGTGATCCCGACGCTGCCCGAAGGGCTCACGATCACGCCGTTGTTCGACCAGTCGGTGTTCGTCAACGCGGCCGTCCAAGGCGTGATCCACGAGGCGCTGATCGCCGCCGTGCTGACCGCGATGATGATCCTGCTGTTCCTCGGCAACTGGCGCAGCACGCTGATCATCGCGATCTCGATCCCGCTGTCGATCTTCACGTCGCTGATCGCGCTGTCCGCGCTCGGCGAGACCATCAACATCATGACGCTCGGCGGGCTCGCGCTCGCGGTCGGCATCCTCGTCGACGACGCGACCGTCACGATCGAGAACATCGAGCGGCACCTGCATCTCGGCACCAACCTGCACGACGCGATCCTCGAAGGCGCGGGCGAGATCGCGGTGCCCGCGTTCGTGTCGACGCTGTGCATCTGCATCGTGTTCGTGCCGATGTTCTTCCTGACGGGCGTCGCGCGCTTCCTGTTCGTGCCGCTCGCCGAAGCCGTCGTGTTCGCGATGCTCGCGTCGTACGTGCTGTCGCGCACGCTGGTGCCGACGCTCGCGATGCTGCTGTTCCGCCCGCAGCAGGCGGGCACCGGCCCCGACCATTCGACGTCGCGCTTCGCGCGCATCCATCACGCGTTCAACCGCGCGTTCGAGCGGCTGCGTGCGTGGTACATCGTGCTGCTGAGCATCCTGCTGGTGCGCCGCCGCTTCTACGCGATGTGCTTCCTCGGCTTCTGCGTGCTGTCGACGGGCCTGGTTTTCGTGCTCGGGCGCGACTTCTTCCCGAACGCCGATTCCGGCAACATCCGCCTGCACATGCGCGCGCCGACCGGCTACCGGATCGAGGAAACCGCGCGCCTCGCCGACCAGGTCGAGCGTGTGATCCGCGAAACCGTGCCGGCCGACGAGCTCGGCGCAATCGTCGACAACCTCGGCCTGCCGGTGAGCGGCATCAACCTGTCGTACAGCAACGCCGGCACGATCGGTACGCTCGACGGCGAGCTGCTGATCGCGCTGAAACCGGGCCACCGCGCGACCCAGCACTACGTGCAGACGCTGCGCACGCTGCTGCCCCAGCGCTTCCCGGGCGTCGAGTTCTTCTTCCAGCCGTCGGACATCATCACGCAGATCCTCAACTTCGGTCAGCCGGCCGCGATCGACGTGCAGGTGCTCGGCAACGATCTCGCGAGTAACATGACCATCGCGAGCAGCCTGATGAAAAAGTTCAGGCAAATCCCCGGCGCCGTCGACGTGCACGTGCTGCAACGCAACGACGAACCGACCCTGCTGGCCGACATGGATCGTACGCGCATGCAGCAGCTCAACCTCTCCGCGCAGAACGTCGCGCAGAACATGCTGATCTCGTTGTCCGGCAGTTCGCAGACGACGCCGTCGTTCTGGATCAACCCGCGCACCGGCGTGCAGTACCCGCTGCAGATCCAGACCCCGCAATACAGCATCTCGTCGGTCGACGACCTGCTCGGCACGCCGATCTCGGCGAGCGGCCGCACGGGCACGCCGCTGCAGCTGCTCGGCAACCTCGTGCAGGTGCGCAGCACCGCGAACCCGGCCGTGATCACGCACTACAACATCCGCCCCGCGATCGACGTGTACGTGAGCGTCGAGGGTCGCGACCTCGGCGCGGTCGCGGGCGAGATCGACCGGATCGTGGCGGATGCGCGCGCGACGCTGCCGCGCGGCACCGACCTGACGATGCGCGGCCAGATCGAGACGATGCGCACGTCGTATCTCGGCCTCGGCGCGGGCGTCGCGATGGCGATCGTGCTCGTCTACCTGCTGATCGTCGTCAACTTCCAGTCGTGGCTCGACCCGCTGATCATCATCAGCGCGATGCCGGCCGCGCTCGCCGGCATCGCGTGGATGCTGTTCATCACCGGCACGCACCTGAGCGTGCCCGCGCTGACCGGCGCGATCATGACGGTCGGCGTCGCGACCGCGAACAGCATCCTGGTCGTGTCGTTCGCGCGCCAGCGCCTCGCGGCCGGCGCGCCGCCGCTCACGGCCGCGCTGGAGGCCGGCGCGACGCGGATCCGGCCGGTGCTGATGACGGCGCTCGCGATGATCATCGGGATGGTGCCGATGGCGCTCGGTCTCGGCGAAGGCGCCGAGCAGAACGCGCCGCTCGGCCGCGCGGTGATCGGCGGACTGCTGTTCGCGACCGTTTCGACGTTGCTGTTCGTGCCGCTCGTGTTCGGCGGCGTGCATGCGCGGCTGGCCCGCCGCCGTGCGCGTCAGGCCGGACACTGACTTTCGTCCCCCCTACCCGGTTGAATTGGTTGAATTCATGGAAGAGAAACATCACAGCGCCGTCGGCATCCAGGTGGACGAACACGGCATGCATCTGCCGACGCGCACGTCGGTGTCGCGGCGCGGGCGCATCGTCCTGATCGTGATCGGCGTGCTGCTGGCCGCCGGCGCCGCGCGGACGATCGTCGTCAACGTGCTGAACGGCCACCGGCTCGACGCTGTCGCCGAGCAGAACACGCGCCAGTACGTGACCGTCGTGCACCCGGTCGACGCGGCCACCGGCGGCAAGCTGACGCTGCCCGGCACGCTGCGCGGCTTCGTCGAGGCGCCGATCTATGCGCGGGCGAGCGGCTACGTGCTGCGCTGGCAGGCCGACATCGGCACGCACGTGAAGCAGGGGCAAACGCTCGCCGAACTCGACACGCCCGAGTTGAACCAGGAACTCGCGCAGGCCACCGCGCAACGCCAGCAGGCGCAGGCCGCGCTCGCGCTCGCGAAGACGTCGTTCGACCGCGCGCAGCAGCTGCGCCAGCGCGATGCCGTGTCGCAGCAGGAACTCGACGACCGGCAAGGCGCGTTCAACCAGGGCACCGCGAACCTCGCCGCGGCCGATGCGAACATGCGCCGGCTCACCGAGCTGAAGGGTTTCCAGCGGATCGCCGCGCCGATCGACGGGATCGTCACGCAGCGCAACGTCGACGTCGGCGATCTCGTCAGTTCCGGCAACGCGGGCCGTGCGCTGTTCACGGTCGTGCAGGCCGACCGGCTGCGCCTGTACGTCCAGGTGCCGCAGGCCTACGCGCAGCAGGTGAAGGTCGGCCAGCACGTGAGCGTCGCGCAGGCCGAGCTGCCGGGCCGGACCTTCGACGGCACGATCACGCGCACGTCCGAGGCGATCGACGTCGCGACGCGCTCGCTGCAGATCGAGATCACGCTGCCGAACCCCGACGGGCGGCTGCTGCCCGGCGCGTACGTGCAGGCCACGCTGCCGATGACGCCGATCGGCCGCCTGCAGGTGCCGGCCAATACGCTGCTGTTCCGCGGCGAAGGCCCGACGGTCGCGACCGTCGATGCGAACGGCCAGGTCCACCTGAAGCAGGTGACGGTCGTGCGCACGATCGGCCAGACGCTCGAAGTCGACGGCCCGCTCACGCCGAACGACCGCCTCGTCGCGAACCCGAGCGACGCGCTCGCGAACGGCGACAAGGTCGTCGTGCAGGCACCGGCCGCGCAGCCCGCCTCCTCCGTCGCGGGAGCGAAGTCGTGATCGCGTCGCGCGCACGCGTGCGGCCCGCGGCGCTCGCCGCCGTCGCGGCGGCAACCGTCCTCGCCGGCTGCACGGTCGGCCCCGACTACCAGCGCCCGGCCGTCGACACGCCGGCCGCATGGCGGCTCGACCCGGCCGACGCGTACTGGCACCCGGCCGCGCCGGCCCGCGCGCCGCTCGACCCCGCGTGGTGGACCGCGTTCGGCGATCCGCAACTCGATGCACTCGAAACCGACGCGCTGCGCAACAACCAGAACCTGAAGGCCGTGGCCGCGCGCTACGACCAGGCGAAAGCGACGCTCGCGTCGGTCGCGTCGGCCCAGTATCCGGCCGTCGGCCTGACCGCGAGCGGCCAGCGCTTCAAGATCTCCGCCGACCGGCCGCAGACCAACTACGCGACGCAAAGCATGTCGACCGTGCAGAACGACGTCCAGGTCGGCGCGGCCGTCAGCTACGAACTCGACCTGTTCGGCCGCGTGCGGCGCAGCGTCGAATCGGCACAGGCAACCACCGAGCAGGCGCGCGACGATTTCGCGAACGCGCGCCTCGTGCTGAGCGCCGATCTCGCGTCGAGCTATTTCGCGCTGCGCGAGCTCGACACCGAGATCGACGTCGTCAAGCGGTCGATCGACCTGCAGCAGAAGGCGCTCGACTACGTGAGCGCGCGCCACGACCTCGGCGCGGTGTCGGGTCTCGATCTGCTGCAGCAGCGCGCGCAGCTCGACGCGACGCGCACGCAGGCGCAGTTGCTGATCCAGCAGCGCGCGCAGGTCGAAACCGCGATCGCGACGCTGGTCGGCACGCCGGCCCCCGCCTTCTCGCTGCCCCCGCGCGTGGTGCCGATCAACGCGCCCGCGCTGCCGACCGGCATGCCGAGCGACCTGCTGCAGCGGCGGCCCGACGTCGCGTCGGCCGAGCGCGCGATGGCCGCCGCGAACGCGCAGATCGGCGTCGCGCGCGCCGCGTATTTCCCGCGCATCACGCTGTCGCCGGACATCGGCTGGGACGCGACGCGGTTCGCGGGCCTGTTCACCGTGCCGGCGCTGCTGTGGTCGGTCGGCGGGTCGCTCAGCCAGCCGCTGTTCGAAGGCGGCAGGCTGAAGGCCGGCGTCGATTTCGCGCAGGCCGGCTACGTCGCCGCGCAGGCCAGCTACCGGCAAACCGTGCTCACCGCGTTCCAGGAGGTGCAAAATGCGGTCACGGGCCTGTCGGTGCTCGCCGACGCCGCGCAGCAGGCATCGGCGGCCGTCGACGACGCGCGCAAGCTCGTGTCGCTCGCGCAGGACCGCTACGCGGGCGGCCTGACGCCGTTCATCGACGTGCTGACGGCCCAGCAGCAACTCCTGACGAGCGAGCGCCAGGCCGTGCAGATCCAGGGCCAGCGCGCGGCGCTCGTCGTGTTTCTCGCGAAGGCGCTCGGCGGCGGCTGGGACGGCGCCGCGCCGTCCGACGTCGCGGCCGCGGCCCCGCCGCGCGCCGAGAGCGTCGGCCCTTAACCCGATTAGGCGGACAACCCCATGAAAGTCCTGATCGTCGAAGACGAACCGAAAGTCGTCGAATACCTGAAGAGCGGCCTGACCGAGGAAGGCTGGGTCGTCGATACCGCGCTCGACGGCGAGGACGGCGCATGGAAAGCCGTCGAATTCGACTACGACGTGGTCGTGCTCGACGTGATGCTGCCGAAGCTCGACGGCTTCGGCGTGCTGCGCGCGCTGCGCACGCAGAAGCAGACGCCCGTCATCATGCTGACCGCGCGCGACCGCGTCGACGATCGCGTGCGCGGGCTGCGCGGCGGCGCCGACGACTACCTGACCAAGCCCTTCTCGTTTCTCGAGCTGATCGAACGGCTGCGCGCGCTGACGCGCCGCGCGCGCGTGCAGGAGTCGACGCTGATCTCGATCGGCGACCTGCGCGTCGACCTGATCGGCCGCCGCGCGACGCGCGACGGCACGCGGCTCGACCTGACCGCGCAGGAATTCCAGCTGCTCGGCGTGCTGGCCCGGCGCAGCGGCGAGGTGCTGTCGAAGACGACGATCGCCGAACTGGTGTGGGACGTGAACTTCGACAGCAACGCGAACGTCGTCGAGACGGCGATCAAGCGGCTGCGCGCGAAGCTCGACGGCCCGTTCGCGGACAAGCTGCTGCACACGATCCGCGGGATGGGCTACGTGCTCGAGGCGCGCGAGGACGGCGACACGGAGCGGCGGGCATGAAGCGCTCGATCATCCTGCGGCTCTCGGCGATGTTCGGCATCGTGTCGCTGCTCGTGTTCACGCTGGTCGGCTGCGGGCTGTTCGTGATGATGGAGCGCCAGCTGTTCGCCGAGTTGCGCGCGACGCTCGACACGCGCGCCAAGGTCGCCGCGATGATCGTGTCGCACGCGACCACGGCCGCGCGCGGCCGCCTGATGCAGGAAAAACTCGCCGATCTCGAACCGCCCGACGGTTCGACGCATTATCAGGTGGTCAGCGACAACGCCGCGTTCCGCTTCGGCAGCCCCGTCGACGGCGTGCCGCTCGACCCGCCGTTCGGCGCGTTCCAGCGCTACCAGCTCAACGACAGCAGCTACGCGGTGATGACCAAGACCGTCACGCTGCCCGGCGCCGACGAGCGGCCGACGCTGCAGCTGGTCGTCGCGACCTCGTGCGAACGCACGCAGCGGATGCTGCGCCGCTTCGGCTGGACGCTGGCCGCGCTGATCGCGACAGCGACCGTCATCACGCTGCTGCTGAGCCGCGCGGTCGCGCGCTTCGGGCTCGCGCCGCTCGACCGGCTGTCGCAGGACGCGGCGAGCGTGAGCGCGACGAACCGCCGCCAGCGGCTGCAGACCGACGCGCTGCCCACCGAGCTGCGCGATCTCGCGACATCGTTCAACGGCGCGCTCGAACGGATCCAGCAAACCTACGCGCGACTCGAGGCGTTCAACGCGGACGTCGCGCACGAGCTGCGCACGCCGATCAGCATCCTGATCGGCCAGACCCAGGTCGCGCTGACGAGCCGTGACCGCTCGGTCGACCGGATGCGCCAGACGCTGCAGTCGAACCTCGAGGAATTCGAGCGGCTGCGCGTGATCATCAACGACATGCTGTTCCTGTCGCGCAGCGACCGCGGCGAACGCGCGGCCGACCTGAAGGACGTGTCGCTCGCCGACGAGGTGCGGCGCATGCTCGATTTCCTCGAGATCCCGCTCGACGAGGCGCAATTGCACGCCGAACTGCACGGCGATGCGCGCGCGGCCGTCGATCCGTCGCTGTTCCGCCGCGCGATGACGAACCTGCTGATCAACGCGATCCAGCATTCCGTGCCCGGCGCGACGTTACAAGTGACGATCACGCGGCGCGACACGCTCGTCGAGATGGCCGTGTCGAACCCCGGCGAGCCGATCGATCCGGTGCAGCGCTCGCACGTGTTCGAGCGCTTCTACCGGCTCGAGGAAGCACGCGCGAACAGCAAGGAGAACCACGGGCTCGGACTGTCGATCGTCAAGGCCGTGGCCGAGATGCACGGCGGCGGCGTGTTCGTCGCGTGCGCGGGCGGCGTCAATACGTTCGGCTTCTCGGTGTCGACGGAACCCTGCGCGGGCGGACCGCTGCGCGCGGGCGACGCAACCGGTGCAACCGGCGTGGTCGACTCCGCCGATTCGCGGCCGGCGCACGCGCCGCGGGCGCTGCACTGAAGTCGGCCGAGCCTGTCGACGTCCGGCCGCCGCGATCGGCGCTGGCCGGCCACGAACGCGGCACGGGACGCATTACGCGCGCGGCTTGCCGCCCTGCTCGCGCCACGCCCGCGGCGACATCGCGAACCGCTCGCGAAACACGCGGCTGAAATGCGACATGTCGTTGAAGCCCCAGCGCAATGCGACGTCGGACACGCGCAGCGCCGCGCATTGCGGATTCGCGAGATCCTGCGCGCACCGTTCCAGCCGCAGGTTCCACACGTAACGCATCAGCGACGTCTCCTCGGCCTCGAACAGCTTGTTGATGTACCGCGACGAAATCCCGATCGACTGCTCGATCAGCATCGGGTTCAGCTCCGGGTCGTGCAGGTGCTCGAGCACATGCCGCTTCACGCGCGTCAGCGTCAACGCCTTCATCCTCGATTGCGCGAGGTCGTTGCGCTGGATGCCCCCCAGCGTCATCGCGATCAGCGAGATCGCGGTATCCGACAACTGCCGCATCTCGTCCTCGGTCACGCTGCGGATCTGCGACGACATCTGCTCGAGAAACGCACGCATGACGCTGCCGACGCCGTCCCCGGTTTGCGTCGGGCACGCCGTGCGGTGCTCCATCCCGACGACGAGCTGGTTCAGGGTCGCGCGGGGAATGCTGACGACGATCTCGCGCCACGACTGGCCGAACTGCAGGTGGTGAGGCCGTGTCGCGTCGTAGATCGCGAAATCCCCGGGGTGCAGCGTGACGATCTTGCCGTCCTGCTCGACCGACTGGCTGCCCTCGAGCATCAAGACCCCGAAATACTTGTCCTCGTACTCGCTGCGCGCCTGGCGATAACGCCGGATCACGGCCTGCTCGCTCGCGTGGATTTCCGAGATTCGCATCTTTTCGCACTTGCGCTGCCGCACCCGGCCGAAGAAATCGGCTTTCTGCACGGCGGCGATCTGCACGTCCGCGAACAGGCGCAGAATCGTCTCGCGCCAGAATTCGATACGCTGGCTGACCGAGCCGTCGATCGGCACCTCGATGGCCGCGTTCGTCCGTTCGTCCAGCGGGCTGCCGGACGCCGGACCGGGCGCGTCGCCGCTTGCGGCGCGCGGGAGAGGACGCATCGTCATGATCGTGCCCTACAGGGGTTGGCAAACACGCAGCCGATAGCGTGCCCGTTCAAAAGCGCCTTGTCCAATCGATGACCGCGCACGCCGCGTTGCCGGTCGAACCGGCACGCGGCGCGGCGGCCGCGCGCTACCGCGCCGGGCATGTCACGCGTACGTCGTCCGACGCCAGTCGGACGACTGTTCATACGCATACGCCACGCGGTAGAGCGTCGCTTCGTCGAAACGGCGCCCGACCAGTTGCAGCCCGATCGGCAGGTCGTCGGCGACCCCGCACGGCAGCGACATCGCCGGATGCCCGGACACGTCGAACGGCGCGGTATTCGCGAGCATCTCGAACGCCCGCGTCAGCGACTCGGACATCGCGCAACCGGGCGCCGGCAGCTTCGACGCGCGCATCGGCACGGTCGGCATCAGCAATACGTCATACGACTGCAGCGCCGCGTCGTAAGCCGATCGCAAGCGCCGCGCGAGGTTCTGGCTCTTCGCGTAGTAGCGCCCGCGATACCGGCTCGTGAAATATTCGCCGAGCAGCATCGTCACCTTCACGGTATCCGGCAACTCGTCGGCGCGCTCGCGCCAGCCCGCGTGGTGATCGATCATGCCGGTCACGTACAGGCCGCCCCAGTTGAAACCGTGGCTGTTGCCCTTCATCATCTGCTGCGTCGCCCCCTCGGCCGCGATCGGCAGCCAGATCGCGGTGCCGGCCGCATGCAGCGGCACCGACACTTCGTCGACGCGCGCGCCGAGCTTGTGCAACCGGTACGCGGCGGCCCGCACGGCCTCGTCGACCACGTTCTCCGAATTCGCGAGCCCGAACGCCTCGCGCAGGATGCCGATCCGCAGTCCCGCGATGCCGTCGCGGATCGCGCCGAGATAATCGGCGCGCGGCGGCAGCGCCCGCTGGCGCGGATCGAGCCCGTCGTCGCCCGCGATCACGTCGAGCAGCAGCGCGTTGTCGAGCACGTTGCCCGTCATCGGTCCCAGATGATCGACGGTCGCCTCGATCGGCATCGCGCCGGTATACGGCACGAGCCCGTGCGTCGGCTTCATCCCGTAGATGCCGCAATAGGCGGACGGGATCCGGACCGAGCCGCCCTGGTCGCCGCCGAGCGCCATGTCGACCTCGCCGCTCGCAACGAGCGCGCCGCTGCCCGACGACGAGCCGCCGGACGAGTGCCCTGCCTTGCGCGGATTGTGCACCGGCCCCGACGCGCTCGTGTGCGAGCCGCCGGAAAAGCAGTAGTACTCGCAGGTCGACTTGCCGGCGATCGTGCCGCCGGCGTCGAGCACCCGCGTGACGACGGTCGCATCGACGTCGGGCACGTAGCCCTCGAACGTGGTCGAGCCATTGCGCATCGGCACGCCGGCGACGCAGATGTTGTCTTTCACGACCACCGTCTTGCCGCGCAGCTTGCCATCGGCGGCGCCGTGGATCGTGCTCTTGCGCGCCCACGCGCCGTAACGGTTCTCGTCGCCTTCCGGGCGGTAGCCGGGCGTGCGCGGATACGCGACGACGGGCAGATAGTCGGGCAGCGCGTCGATCGCATCGTAGGCGTCGAAGTTCGCCTGCAGCGCATCGTCGTAGTCGGCGAGTTGGCGGGAATCGAGATGAAAGCCGAAGCCGGCTGCAATATCGGACAGTTGTTCGCGGGTCGGGCGTTTGATGGCCATCGACGTTCTCCAGTTCGGTAAGCGGCACCGCCGGCCCCGGCGGTGCCGGCGGGATTCAGCGGGCGATGGCGACGGCGTCGCGCATCATCCCGGTGCGCGGATGGCAGTTCACGTATTCGTAGACCTGATGCTTCGCGTCGAAGACGGAAACCTCGTGATACAGCCGCAGTTTCGACAACCCGGTGACGACGCGGAAGAAGGTGACGAAGATCCGCAGGTGCGTCGGATGGGATTCGGCCCATCGTTCGAGGCGGTCGAGCGAGCGCCAGTGGCCGATGTTGTAGCTCTCGTCGAGCACGTTGCCGTCGAGATCGATCGAGCGCACGTAGCGGTTGCTGTAGCAGCCGACGTCCGTGCCGTTGTCGCGCAGGAAGTCCATTCCGCTGCGCAGCGTCGGCTCGATCTCCTCGAGATACAGCCGGCGCTCGTCGTGTTCGGCCGCGCGCCAGTCCTGGCCGGAGCGAATCAGCGCGATGTTGTCGTGCGCCAGCACGACCACGCGGCCGCCGCGGGCCGGATCGCCCTCGACGATGCGCAACTCGCCGTCCGCGCGCATCCAGTCCGTCTGCGAGATCGGGAACCGGTCGCGCATCGATCCCCAGTAACCGTGCTCCTCGATCTCGCCGCTGACGCCGTCCATGATCGCGCCGACGCCGGGGAAATCGTTCGTGAATGCGTAGAGCGTCTCGAACTGCTCGGCGCGCGGCGCGACGATTTCCCGGAAGTAGCCGATGCCGTCCGCGAGGCGCGCGTCGGAGGTCCACCATTCGACGAGTGCCGGCGACGCGATCCAGCGCGCATACGCGGCCGGATCGCGCCAGTAGCCGACGGCGATCAGGTTCTCGTAACCCTGGTCGTCGGTGTGTTGCGTCAGATCGAAGTTGTTCGGGCCGTCCTGCACGCCGAAATCGGCGACGATCCGGCGCAACGCGGCCAGCGCCGCCGCGCGCTTGTCGGCGCCGCTGTATTGCACGCCGAAATAGCCCATCACGACCTGGCTCAGGTCTTCGGCGGCCCGGGCGACGTACATCGGGAACGGCGGCTGGTAGTCATCGGCGACGCGGCGCGACAGCGTCCGCGGGCAGACCAGGTGTTTGTCGATGGCGGATTCCATGCATGACCTCTCTGGAAAGGGAATCGGGTGTCGAGGTATCGACGTTGGGGACACGGAGCGACATGCACCGGGCGTATCCCGGCGCATGCGGCCGGTCAGAAGATGTGCGCGTAGCGCAGGCCCGCGAGCACACTGTTCTTCGGGCCGTTGCGCACGCTCAGGTCGGTGCCGAGCTGGATTTGCACCTGATCGGACTTCGTCACGAATTTCGCCGCGGTGAGCCGCAGGCGCGTCGTGCGAAGCGCGTCGTTGTTGTCCGCACCGTCGACGCTCGTTTCACCGCCCCACAGCTGGGTGATGCCGACCGCGAGCGACGTGCCCGGATCGGGCATGTAACGCACCATCGCCTGTGCGCTGTAGCTCATCCGCTGATGCAGCGTCGCGCCGCTCGCGCCGTACGACGTGTTGTTGCCGTACCAGATCGCGTCGCCGACGAGATCGAGCGCCCACTGCGGCGAAAAGTGCTTGATGTAGGCCGCCTGGAAATCGAGCGACCAGCGGTTGGCGCCGAGATTGAGACCGCGGTTCTGGTCGTAGCTCCCGGTCGGCGCGTAGACGTAGACCGTCGCGGCGACGACGTCCTTCGCGTCGTTCAGGCGGAATTTCAACGGCGCGGTCAGGATCACGTCGCCGACACCGTTCGTACTGCCAAGCGCGCCGGCGTTGCCGAAGCTGCTGATGTGACCGAACGGCAGCAACACCTGCGGATCGATCGTGAGCCTGTCGGTGAGCTGGAACACGTGCAGCAGGCGGGCGATGCCGACATTAGACTGCAGGTCGAAATCCGACGTCCGGTGGCCGTTCGCGTAGTACGCGTTCGTCGCGGAATAGTTGTAGTACAGCACGCCGATCGTCGCGCCGGCCGGATACTGCTCGTAGTCGCCGGGATCGACCTCGACCGCGCCCGCGTAATGCGATGCGACGGCGATCAGCGACAAACCGATCCAGCGCGCGATTCGCTTCAGTTTCATTCTGTTGACGTTGTCCATCATGCTCCTCACCTGGTTGCGCAGACACCGCCACGCTCGACGCACGACGAACGGGAACCGTCGCCGGATGGTGGAATCGCGGGGGTGCTGGCTGACTGTTGTTCCGCCGGTCCATCGGGGATGCCGGCGATTCGCGACATCGAACGGCCGTCGCTTGAGGATGAGAATAGGAAGGCAAAATCCGCAGTTCTGTTTTCCGGCGGAACAAGAAATTGGCTGTGGCGGACCTGCGCTTCCGATGTCATGCAGCGGTCGCAAAACGTGCGCCGGCTGCCACGGTTTTCGTGTCGGGTGCCCCGCCCATTGCCGTCCATCGCCGTGCATCCGTGCGCGCCGGCCCCACGCCGCGCCACGGGGCCGTCTCAGCATAGTTTCCGATCCGTGCCGGCAAAGAACCGTGCTTTTTCTCTTCTTACCCTGCTCGTCGAGCGTGACCGACACCACGCGGCCACCCCCGCCAGGGCCGTCCCGACGCCGTGGCGGCGGTCAACCCGAACCACCACAAGGAGCCCCCACGATGAGTACGACCCCTTCCGCGGAAACGGTCTCGACGCCCGGCGAACGTGCCTGGGCGCTGTTTCGCGTGATGAAAGAGAAGAACCTGATCCCCGACGGCTATATAGAAGGCCTGACCGAGCTGATGTCCACGACCTGGGATCCGGCCAACGGCGCGCGCATCGTCGCGCGTGCGTGGGTCGACCCGGCGTTTCGCGAACTGCTGCTGAAGGACGGCACGGCCGCATGCGCGCAATTCGGCTACACCGGCCCGCAGGGCGAATACATCGTCGCGCTCGAAGACACGCCCACGCTGAAGAACGTGATCGTCTGCAGCCTGTGCTCATGCACGAACTGGCCGGTCCTCGGGCTGCCGCCCGAGTGGTACAAGGGCTTCGAATATCGTGCGCGACTCGTCCGCGAGGGCCGCACTGTGCTGCGCGAACTCGGCACCGACCTGCCTGACGACGTCGTCGTGAAGGTCTGGGATACGACCGCCGAGACCCGCTATCTCGTGCTGCCCGTGCGGCCGGCCGGCAGCGAGCAGATGAGCGAGGAACAACTGCGCACGCTCGTCACGAAGGACGTGCTGATCGGCGTGGCGCTGCCGCGCGCGCACTGACTCGCCCCCCGTTTCGCTTTCGTCCTTCATCTCGGAGATCACATATGGACGGCTTTCACGACCTCGGCGGCTTCCAGGGTTTCGGCCCGGTGCCGCATACGATCAACAGTCTCGGCTACAAGCCGGTCTTCAAGGAAGACTGGGAACATCTCGCGTACAGCCTGATGTTCGTCGGCGTGGACCAACTGAAAAAATTCAGCGTCGACGAGGTACGTCACGCGGTCGAACGCATCGATGTACGCCAGCATGTCGGCACGCGCTACTACGAGCGCTACGTGATCGCGACGGCGACATTGCTCGTCGAAACCGGCGTGCTCACGCAGGATGAACTCGACCGCGCGCTCGGTTCGCATTTCCGGCTCGCGAACCCGCCGACATCCGGCGGCCGCGCGGCTCCGCCCGACTCGACGCGGTTCGAGGTCGGCGAGCGTGTCGTCGTTCGCGACGAATACGTCAGCGGACACATCCGCGCGCCGGGCTACGTTCGCGGCAAGGAAGGCGTCGTGCTGCACCGGACGACCGAATCGTGGCCTTTCCCGGACGCGATCGGCCACGGCGACACCGGCGCCGCGCATCAGCCGACCTACCATGTCGAGTTCCGCGTGAAGGATCTGTGGGGCGACGCCGCCGACGACGGCTACGTCGTGGTCGACCTGTTCGAAGGCTACCTGGATCGCGCGTCCGGGCCGAGCGCATGACGACGCCGGGGACGCCAGGCGCACCGGCCGCCCCCGGCCCGAGGATTCCGGTCACCGTGCTGTCCGGCTTCCTCGGCGCCGGGAAGACGACGTTGCTGAACCACATCCTGCGCAATCGCGCAGGACTGAAGGTCGCCGTGATCGTCAACGACATGAGCGAAGTGAACGTCGACGCCGACGACGTGCGGCGCAACGTCGAGCTGCATCGAGGCGAGGACGAACTGGTCGAGATGAGCAACGGCTGCATCTGCTGCACGCTGCGCGCCGACCTGCTCGAGCAGATCAGCACGCTCGCGCGGCAGCGCCGCTTCGATTATCTGCTGATCGAATCGACCGGCATCTCGGAGCCGATGCCGGTCGCGGAGACGTTTGCGTTTCTCGATCGGGACGGTTTCAGCCTGAGCGAGCTGGCACGGCTGGACACGCTCGTCACGGTGGTCGACGGCGAGACGTTCGAGGACATGATCGCGTCGGCCGAACCGGTCGCGCACGACGCGGCGCTCGCGAACGACGGCCATTCCGGCCCGCCGCGCAAGCTGTCGGACCTGCTGCTCGAGCAAGTCGAATACGCGAACGTGATCCTCGTGAGCCGTCTCGACCGGATCGGCCATGCGGGTTTCGACCGGCTGCGCGCGATGCTTGCGTCGCTGAATCCGGCTGCGCGAATCCTGCCGATGCAGCACGGCAAGGTCGATCCGTCGGACGTGCTGGATACCCGGCGCTTCGATCTGCCGGCGCTGGTCGAATCGCCGGGATGGATGCAGCGCATGCAGATCGACGAACGCCCGTCGGAATCGGATGCGTACGGGATCGCGTCGTGGACCTATCGCGAACGTGCGCCGTTTCATCCGGCGCGCCTGCTCGCCTGGCTGCGTCGTCCGTGGGACAACGGCCGGCTGCTGCGCTGCAAGGGTTATGTCTGGGCTGCGCATCGGTATACCGACATCGCCATGCTGGTGCAGACGGGCGGCGCGTTCCAGTGGGGTTACGTCGGGCGATGGTGGCGATTCATCCCGCAGTCGGACTGGCCGCACGACGACTATCGCCGCGACGGCGTGCTGAAGAAATGGGAGGAGCCGGCAGGGGATTGTCGGCAGGAAATCGTGTTCATCGGGCAGTCGGTCGATCACGACCGGTTGCGTCGCGAACTCGATGCGTGTCTGCTGACGGTCGAGGAAATCGACGCGGGCCCGGAATCGTGGCTGCGGCTTCCGGAAGCCGACGTGTTCGACGCGCTCGCGGCGGCCGCCCGTCCGTGACGTGAGACGCGATGCCTTCGGTTGCAACGCCTGCGTCCAACGACTTTCGAGCACCGGTGAGCGCTGTGCCGGGTTCGGCGTTACCCGAATCCCGGCAGCGCCGCCGAGGGCAGTTTTCTTCAATACCGGCACGCGCGGCTTCTTTAGTCTCGATGCGACTTTGACATTCGCATGGAGGCAATCAATGAGCATGCTGGTTTCGATGGCCGCATTCGCGCTGGCGTCCTCGATCACGCCCGGTCCCGTCAACATCGTCGCGCTCAGCGCGGGCGCGCGCCACGGTCTCGGCGCAAGCCTGCGGTATGCGGCCGGCGCGACGCTCGGCTTCGTCGCGCTGTTCCTGCTGATCGGCCTCGGGCTGCACGCCGCGCTCGCGCGCTGGCCGATGCTGACGACGGCCACGCAGTGGTCGGGAATCGCGTTCCTGCTCTACCTGGCGCTGCGGCTCGCGCTCGACGACGGCCGGCTGTCGGCCGACCCGGACGTGGCCGGCCCGTCGGCGGCGGCCGGCGCCGCGATGCAGTGGCTCAATCCGAAGGCATGGCTCGCGTGCGTGGCCGCGATGGGCGCGTACGCGGCCGATGGCGACCGTGCACAGGTCTGGCAATTCGCCGCGCTGTATCTGGTGATCTGCTTCGCGTCGATCGCCTGCTGGGCGTACGCGGGCGCGTCGCTGCGGCACCGGCTCGCGAACGCGCGGCGCATGCGCGTGTTCAACCGGTTGATGGCGCTGCTGCTCGCGGGCAGCGCGCTGTTCCTGCTCGACGTGTAGCCGCGCCGCCGGTCAGCGCATCGCGCTGCGGTACTGTCCGGGCGTCGCGGCCGCGATGCGCCGGAACGCGCGCTGGAAATGGGCCTGGTCGGCAAAACCGGCGTCGAGCGCGACTTCGGCGATCGGCCGGCCGCGGCGCAGCTCGGTACGGCCGTACTGGACACGGCGATCGATCAGGAACGCGTGCGGCGTCATCCCGTAGCGCGCGTTGAACGCGCGGATCAGGTACGACGGCGACAGGTCGGCGGCCGCGCAGATCGCATCGAGCGTCACGCCCTCGCGGCAATGTGCCGCGATGTAGTCGGCCGCGCGCGCGAGCTTGGCGTTGTCGTCGCCCGGCCGCGGGTCGGGCGGCTCGCGATCGAGCGCGCCGTGCAGTTGCGTGAAGAATTCGACCGCCGCGCTTTCCTTGCCGAGCGGATCGCCGAAAGGCGACAGGAGCGTGCGATAGAAACCGCCAAATTGCGCGAACAGATCACTCCGTTCCGTCAATTTCGGCGAAAACCCGCGAAAGTCGCCATTCGGATCACGGCCCAGCGCATGCTGCAGCCGTGTGAGCCACGGCACGTCGACATAGACCATCCGGTACGCCCACGCGTCGGGGCCGTACGGGTTGCACGCATGCACCTGTTCCGGATCGATGATGACGAGCACGCCGCGCCCGACGTGCGCGCGCGTCGCGCCGTTCACGTAGGTGCTCGTGCCGCCGACGATCGCGCCCACCGAAAACGTGTCGTGCGTATGTTTCGCGTAACAGATCTCGCGGCCGTCGTCGACGGTGCGCGCTTCGATGAACGGCAGCGCCGCATCGCGCCAGAACGGCGACGGATCGATGGATTGGTTGGCGGTACGGCTCACGCGGCGGGCTCCCGGTTCGGACGGCGAACGCTCACCGTACAAGACTGTGCGGCGCCGCGCAACCTGCGCCCGCCTGCAGGATTCGCGGCGGCAAACAAAAACGAACGGGCTGCCGTCAAACGTGCATTGTGCCCACGGAAATTCCCGTGGGCACAACCCTGCCTCAGCCGACGCCTCGACACTGACGAAGACACGGCTCCCACATGCCCGCGCTTCGCCCGGTGTCGACACGCATTTCCCGTTGCTCCCGCGCTCGAGTCGAGCGGATGAGGTCAGGCCGGAACGTAGATCTTCGGATCCCACCAGTAGTAGCCGAACAGTTCCTGCTTCTGCCCGCCGACGAGCTTGTAAAGCGCGAAGCAAACGCCGAAATACTCGGTGCCGCTGTTCCTGACCGACGAGTCGAAGGTCGCGAACGTGAGCTGCTTCTGCTTGGCCGGGAGGCCATTTCGGGTATGCGATTCCGGATCGGGTTCCACCGCACCGTTGCGGACGACCGTGTTGCAGTTGAACTGGTTGAACACCTGATCACCCTTGTAGTGCTTGATGTCGTAGATGATCACGGCGTCGTCGGAGTTGTCGTAGATCGACACGCCGGTGAACATGATGCGGTCACGCGGGTAGGCGGTGATTTCCAGGTCGGCCGTACCCTGCCCCTTGATGCCGCGCGCGCCGGTGCAAATCATGAACTGGCCATTGTGAGCGATGCCCGTCGGACTGCCCGGGTTCTGGCTCGGAGTCGGGTACGTTCTCTTGACCCATTCCGTGTCGATAACCACGATGATGTTGATGTCCTGCGCGCTTGATGCAAGGGTGACTTCGGAAGCCATGGTTAACCTCCAATCATTCAACGTTGGTAATTGAAATCCGACGACACGTCATTAGTGCGTCACGATCAATATCCTTATTTTTACCGGAACAATCAATTACAACCAATTACACGATAACGATCATTGCAACCCACAATCAATAATCCAATTTCCGGTAGCAGGAAAATCACAAAAATCAATTACAGCCAATTACACAAGTCGAAGCGCACCCGCGCCCTGCTCACAAACAATATCGCGCGAACACGTAATGGAAGGATCACACCATCCCCGCCAGCACGTTGATTCCACGACCTCGCCAGAACCACCTCCCGCCCCTAAATAAATAAAATACGCGCTACTAAAATAGATCCCCCATCAAACCTGACAGGTACAAAGATGAATATAAATTGACGATACTGAAAGAGCGCATCGCCGATGCGCCATTCGCACCAAACGGGCAATTGACCTACCACGGAGGCATTCCAATGAAAGTCGACCTGGACAGCATCAACCTGGAAAAGACCGCTCAATTCATTCACATTCTTGCGGTTATCGACACGCATTATGTCAAGGCACATTATCCCAACCCGAGCAGGAACGCATCCGCCCCGACGGCCATCACCAGCAATGCCGCGTTCATGCTCAGCAGCCGCCTGCCGGGCGTGAGCAGTTCGGAAGGAACGGGCACGCTGGGCCTGAAGCTGCAGGTTCACGACAGCGTATCCCTGATGGGGACGTCGCTGTCCGACAACTCGGGCGATGCGGCGGTGATCTACGACGTGCGGCACTTCTCGGGGGATCGGGTCTTCAGCCGGTTTGCCGTGCACAACATCGTCGAGGCCGACGCACCGAGCGCCGCTGAGACGCCCGACGTCATCGCGATCTCGGCGCAATCCCAGGCGTTTCAAAGCCTCAATGCCGTAGCAGGTTCTTCCGGATCCGAGAACCTCGGTGCGTGTTTCGCACTTTATACGCGGGATCAAAACAAGAAGACGTTGTTCGGCTACTTCTTCTGGACCTGGCAAGCCACCGCCAGTTGAGGCAAGCGCCCCGGCCACTCGCTCCGAAGCCGGACGGAGGCGATCCAGCCGGCAAGTCTTGCACGGCGCCTGACCGGGCGCCGCCCCTTTCCGCGACAGAACCCGAATGGAGCACCACGTATGACAGCCGATCTTGGAAGCATCAATCTCGACCCGACCGCGCAGCAAATCGACATCCTGGCCGTAATCGACACGGAATACATCAAGACGAGGTACCCGAATCCGAGCAAGCAGCCCGGGGCACCGACCGCCATCGACCATCGCGCCGTACGCCTGCTTTACACCGGGGCACGCGGTGGGGCGATCGGAAATGGCGCCGCTGAATCACGTCTGACGCTGTTACCGGGCGACACCGTTTCACTCAGGGCGGTGTCCCTCTATGGGAACGCGGACGAGGCCGTGCTCGTTTATCAGGTTTCGCACCTCTTCGGCCAGCAGGTTTTCAACCAGTTCACGCAGGACTTCCTTGAAGTGACGGCCGTGCAGTTGAACCCTGAAACGTCCGACGGCCTGCCGCCGCTGAAGAAGTCGCACACTTTCGTCAGCATCGGTGCCAAGGCACGAACGAGCGGGATAGAAACGCTTGGCGCCTGCTTCGGACTCTATACGCTGGAACGAAGTACACAGGAGCTGGTGGGATACTACTGGTGGGACTGGTTCGTCATGTGCTCGTGATATTTGCCTGCCATTGGCGTGCTTCGCAAAGGCTGCGAGCAAGGGGCACGAGACGGACCGGCGGCATCCGCGACATCCGCCAGCGTCGGCTGTGGCGCCGATCCATCCGCACCGGATGCACACATGCCGCCATCGCAGCCCGCAAACGCGTCATTGGCGGGGTTCCCCGCGGGCGAAGCACGCGCGCGATCCCGGTCTCGCGCTCAGCCAACCTGAGCCGACCGGGATCGCGCGCACCCGCGACTCACGAACGGGCAGCGCTTCACGTCCGCATCCGGAGTGTGTGCGTCAACGCCGCCGCCCCACGGGCGGGATGGCCTGTTGCTCGAAATTCTCCTAAGCTTTGAGTTTCGTCCGCCGCGGCACACGCGGCGGTTCCCGTTCACTCCTCTCCCGTCACGCTCATGCACATCGATCTGAAAGGCAAGACCGCGGTCGTCACCGCTTCCACCGCCGGCATCGGGCTCGCGATCGCCGAAGGGCTCGCGCGCGCCGGTGCGCGCGTCGTCGTCAACGGCCGCAGCGACGCGTCGGTGCAATCGGCGCTCGCGCAACTGCGCGCGGCAGTGCCCGGCGCAAGCTTCGAGGGCGTCGCCGCCGACCTGTCCGACGCAGCCGGCGTCGCGCGCATCACGCAGCACACGCCCGAGGCCGACATCCTCGTCAACAATGCGGGCATCTACGGCCTGAAGGCGTTCTTCGAGATCGACGACGCCGAGTGGGAACATTACTTCCAGATGAACGTGATGTCCGGCGTGCGGCTCGCACGGCATTACCTGAAGGGGATGATCGAACGCAATGCCGGGCGCGTCGTGTTCATTTCGTCGGAATCGGGCCTGAACATCCCGGTCGACATGATTCATTACGGGTTCACGAAAACCGCGCAACTGTCGATCGCGCGCGGCCTCGCGAAGCTCGCGGCCGGCACCAGCGTCACCGTCAATTCGGTGCTGCCGGGGCCGACGATGTCGGACGGCGTGCGCGCGATGCTGAAGGAAACGGCCGACGCATCCGGCCGCAGCGTCGACGACGTGGCCGTGGAGTTCGTGCGCAATCACCGCTCGAGCTCGATCATCCAGCGGCCCGCGACGCCCGAGGAAGTCGCGAACCTGGTGGTCTACGTGTGCTCGCCGCAGGCTTCGGCGACGACCGGCGCCGCGCTGCGTGTCGATGGCGGCGTGGTCGATACGATTGCGTAACGGCCGGCGCCCGCGGGCCGCCGCGCACTAGCGCGAAGCGGCCTTGCCCGGCTGGAGCGCGCCCTTGCGATCGGCGTCCATGCAGGTGTCGAAGCCGTACTGCGTGACGACGCCGGCCTTGTCGAACACGACGAAGTACGTCCGGTGATCGTTGCCGTGCTCGATGAAGTAGTTGTAGCAGACGCCGCTGCCGTTGCGGACCATCCAGACGCTGCGCGGGTTGCCGGCCGCGCGGACGACATCGGCGCGCGTCGCGCCGTGCCGCGACGCGGCCCGCGCGAGCGGCGTGCGCGAATACGAGAACGGCAGCCACGCGTCGAACCAGGCGCAACCGTGCAACATCAGGCAGCCTGCGGCCAGAGACAGCATCGCTGCGGGACGGGACATCGGAATCAATCGCATGCTTGGGGAAAATCTGCTGCGCCATGCCGGCGTGATCGAAAGCCCCATGCTACTCGACCTTTGGGTCCGGATCGAAAAGAAATGTAGAGATCTTTATACGAATCCCTGCAGGTCATGCCCGCGCGCAAGCCCGGTCGTTGCGGCCCGCGCATGCTTGTACGCGCATCGAACCCGCCGCGCCGATGCGTCAAATCGGCACAACGTCGCGCATCGTCACGCGATCCACTCGGCCCACAGCATCGTCAGCACCGTCATCAGCGCGGGGCCGACGAACAGCCCGATCAGGCCGAACGTCTCGGCGCCGCCGAGGATGCCGAACAGCACCAGCAGGAACGGCAGCCGCGTCGAGCCGCCGATCAGCACCGGCCGCACGAAATGCTCGGCGACGAACACGACGACGAAACCGAGCACGGCCACCACGACGGCCCACACCGTCGCACCCTGCACGAACAACCAGAGCGCCGCGCCGCAGAACACGATCGGCGCGCAGAACGGCAGCATCGCGGCAATCGCCGTGACGAGGCCGAGCAGCGCCGCGTGCGGGACGCCGGCCAACGCATACGCGATGCCGAGCAGCGCACCCTCGCCGAGCCCGACGACGACGAGCCCCGTCACGGTGCCGTACACGGCCTTGACCATCCGGTCGATCAGTTCCGCGCCGTTGTGCCCGAACGCGCGCCGCGCGCCCTGCAGCAATGCGCCCGACAGCTTGTGGCCCGCGCGCAGGATCACGAACAGCGTGACGAGCATGAAGCCGAATTCGAGCAGCACATGCGCGACCTTCGTGCCGAACTGCCGCCCGTACGCGAGGAATTTCTCGCTGCTGACGCCGTGCATCGCGCTGGCCGCATGCAGCGGATGGCCGAGATTGGCCTGCCACCATTCGGTGATCTGCGCCGAGCCGTAAGGCAGCCGGCTGACGACGTCCGGCAACGGAATGCCGCTGTCCTGGACCGACTTCAACCACTCGCGCAGGTCGTGCGCCTGCCCGATCGCCTGGATGGTCGCGACCGCGACCGGCAGCACGACGAGCAACGAGATCGCGGCCGTGATGACGGTCGCGATCAGCGTCGGCCGGTCACGGAACAGCCGATGCGATTCGAAGCGTTTGAGCAGCGGCCACATCGCGATGGCGATCACGCAGGCCCATGCGATGGCGGGAATGAAGTCGCGGATGATCCACAGCGCGAGCACCAGCAGCGCCGCATACAGCACGACGCGGGCAATCTGCTGCGCGCGCGGCCGTGCGGCGGAATCGGGAGACGACGGGACATGTGCGCCCATGGCACCTCTGTCGAAATGAAAAATGGCGGTTCGCGCAGGCAACCGGCCTGCTTGAACCGCCATTCTATCCATCGGCGCCGGATCGGCGACGCGCAATATGCGCGCGCCGTGTCGTGAAGGCGGCTCAGGCCGCCTTGTCGGCGATCCGGTAACGCTCGAGCCAGTGCGCGTACGGCGCGGGCAGCGTCCACGACGGACGCTCGACGCCGAGCTGCTTGGCCGCGTAGTACGGCCAGTGCGGATCGGCCAGATGCGCGCGGCCGACCATCACGAGATCGAGCTGCGCGTCGGCCACCACGCGGTTCGCCAGTTGCGGCGTGTCGATCCCCCATGCGGACGACACCGGCAGCCCGGCCTCGCGGCGCACGCGCTCGGCGATCGGCGCGAGGAACGCCGGGCCCCATGGAATCTGCGCGGCGGGTGTCGAGAAGCCGACCGACACGCTCAGCATGTCGAGCCCTTCCCGCTTCATCCGCTGCGTGAGCGCGATCGACTCGGCAAGCGTCTCTTCGTCACGGCCGTCGTATTCGATCACGCCAAGGCGCGCGGTCAACGGCAGGTGCTCGGGCCAGACCTTGCGCACGGCCGCGAGCGTGTCGACGAGGAAGCGGCCGCGATTCTCCGCCGAGCCGCCATATTCGTCGGTACGGTGGTTCGAATGCACCGAGAAGAAGCTCTGGCCCAGGTAACCGTGCGCGAAGTGCAGTTCGAGCCACTCGAAGCCGAGATCGCGCGCACGCTTCGCCGATGCGACGAAATCGGCCTGCACGCGGGCGATATCGTCGTGCGTCATTTCACGCGGCACTTTCGGCAGGTGCGCGCCGAACGGCACAGCCGACGGTGCGATGGTCTGCCAGCCGCGCGGATCGCCGTCGGCGATATGGTCGTCGCCTTCCCACGGACGGTTCGCGCTCGCCTTGCGGCCCGCATGCGCGATCTGGATGCCGGGTACCGAGCCGGCCGCCTTGATCGCCGCGACGGACGGCGCGAACGCTTCGGCCTGCGCATCGTTCCACAGCCCCGCGCAGCCCGGCGTGATGCGCCCTTCCGGCGACACGGCCGTCGCCTCCGCGATCACGAGACCCGCGCCGCCGCGCGCGATGCCGGCCAGATGCACGTGATGCCAGTCGTTGACGACGCCGTCTTCGGCGACGTACTGACACATCGGCGGCACCGCGATACGGTTGCGCAGCGTGACATCCTTGAGTTTGAACGGTTCGAACAGGGCAGACATCCACGACTCCTTTGCTTGGTTCTGCAAAACGACAGGGAACGCGCCGCGCGATGCGCACGGCGGAACGATACGAGCCGTCGGCGGGCCGGCCGTGCCCGGCGACGAAACGGGAACGGCGCCGGGCCGGCCGGCGCCATGCGGTCAGCGGCGGCCGAGCTTGGCGAGCAATGCCTCGGCAGCGGGCGCCGACGACGCGGGGTTCTGCCCCGTGATCAGCAGCCCGTCGGTGACGACGTGCGGCGCCCAGTCGGCGCTGCGCTCGAATTCCGCGCCGTTGGTCTTCAGCATGTCCTCGACGAGGAACGGCACGACTTCCGTCAGTTCGACGGCCGCTTCCTCGCTGTTGGTGAAACCCGTCGCGCGCTTGCCGCGCACCACCGATTCGCCGGTCTGCGGGTTCTTCACGTGGCGCAGCACGCCCGGCGCGTGGCAGACGGCCGCGACCGGCTTGCCGGCGGCGAGCGCGCGCTCGATCAGGCCGATCGAATGCAGATCCTCGGCGAGATCCCACAGCGGGCCGTGGCCGCCGGGGTAGAACACGGCGTCGTAGTCGTCCACCGACACGTCGGTCAGCTTGTGCGTCGACGCGAGCTGCGCCTTGGCTGCCGCATCGGCGTCGAAGCGGCGCGTGGCGTCGGTCTGCGCGGACGGATCGCTGCTTTTCGGGTCGAGCGGCGGTTGGCCGCCCTTCGGCGATGCGAGCGTCAGTTCGACGCCCGCATCCTTGAACGCGTAGTACGGCGCGGCCAGTTCCTCGAGCCAGAAGCCGGTCTTCTTGCCGGTGTCGCCGAGCGTGTCGTGCGAGGTCAGGACAACCAGAATCTTCATGATCGGACACTCCTTCGAAAATGAACGGGGGAACAGGGCCGCGCAACCGGCGATGGCCGGTCGGCGCGGTACGCCTGTCGGTTAGTCAGCGCTGGCGCGTCATCGTGCGATCGATCGAGCCGAATACCACGCCTCTATTAGACCAGTCGTCTAGAAATGGACCAAATAAAACGACGGCGTCTCGCCGCATGGACAGCATCGCAGCACGAAATGGCATTTTCGCGTCCGTGTCGTCCACGCCCCGAATACGTCGTCGCATTCATGAGGACGGATGATAGGCCGGATTAGACCGGTCGTCTAGAAAAACGGGTATTCGCCCCTGCCGCCGTCATGGCCTTTCCATCACGCCCGATGCCGGACCCGGCCCGGCAACGCGCGCGGGGCCGATCGCGCCCCGCACCGTTCCCGCGCCGGCTAGCCGCGCAGCGGGCCGTCGGTGTCGCCGGTCTCGATGACCGGCGCCTCGAGCCGATGCTCGTGCACGCCGTCGCCCAGCAGCCGCAGCATGAGTTCCGCCAGCGCGCGCCCCGACGCATGCCCGGTCGGCTGCACGACGGCCGTCACGCGATACGGATGCGTGATGTCCGGCGGCACGCCGTCATAGACGATCAGCGACATGTCCGCGCCCAGGCGCAACCCGCTGTCCGCGAGCGCACGGAACGCGCCGCCGCCCGCGATGTTGTTGTCGACGAGCAGCGCCGTCGGCCGCTCGTCTCGCGCGAGCAATGCCCGCATGGCCTGCCACCCGCCATCGTGCGTGAACGGGCACTCGACGAGCAGCGCCGGATCGGGTTCGATGCCCGCTTCGCGCAACGCCGACAGAAAACCGGCGCGCCGCTGTGCGGCGAAATTCAGCACCAGCGGCGCGCTGATCATCGCGATGCGCCGATGCCCGAAGGCGATCAGCCTGCGCACCGCATCGCGCGCGCCGGCCTCGTTGTCGAAATCGAACCACGCGTACGGTTCGGTCGCCTGCGTGCGGCCGTACGCGACGTACGGAAACGCGCTCGATTGCAGGTACGCGATGCGCGGATCGTCGACGAGCGTGCGCGCGACGATCAGCCCGTCGACCAGTTTGCCGTCGACGATCCGCCGATAGGTCTCCAGCTCCGCGTTCGGTCGCGCGGACGCGATGATGAAATCGAGATTGCGCTCGGCGAGCCGCTCGGTCACGCCCGCGACAACCTCGCCGAAACGCGGATCGCCAAGATCGCCCGCACCGAACGGATAAACGATTCCGATCATGTCCGCTCGACCGGTCGCCAGCCGGCGCGCGGTCGGATCGGCCACGTAGCCCATTTCCCGCGCCGCCCGCGCGACGCGTTCGCGGGTTGCCTCGCTGACGTCGTCGTAACCGTTCAACGCGCGGCTGACCGTCGTGCGCGACAGCCCGAGCGCATCCGATAGCGCCTTCAGATTCACCTTCACCGTCGTTCCTCGCCCTTCATGCGCCGCACGGCATGCCGATTGGCGGCAATTGTTTCCTGTCGGTAGTGATTACCGTCAAATAATTATCTTTTGACGTCCAAACCGGTTTGAAATAGCATCCAAACCGGTTTGGACATCGATGCCCACTCAGCCGTTCACTTTCACCTTCCCAGGAAACGACGACGAGATGACATACTTTCCCTTTTTCCGCCCGGCGACGACCCGGCGTTTGCTGCTCGCTGGCGGCGCACTCGCCGCCTTCGCGTCCGTCGCGCACGCGCAGTCCGGCGGCACGGGCGCGCCCATGCCCACGCCTCACTCCCAGCAAGCCTACGACCCCGAAGGCAACTTCACGATGCGCTGGACGCGCGCGGACATCCGCCAGATCGTCGCGCAATCGCACACCGCCGGCGCCGACCGGAACTCGCTGCCGCAAGCGCTGACGATGCCGGACATCCCGCAGGATTTCCCGCTGATCAACTCGAACGTGTGGGTGTGGGACACCTGGCCGCTGGCCGACCTGCGCGCCAACCAGCTCAGCTACAAGGGCTGGGAGGTGATCTTTTCGCTCACCGCCGATCCGCACGCGGGCTACACGTTCGACGACCGTCACGTCCATGCGCGCATCGGCTTCTTCTACCGCCGCGCGGGCATCCCCGCGTCGCAGCGCCCCGCGAACGGCGGCTGGACCTGGGGCGGCCACTTGTTCCCGGACGGCGCGAGCGCCAGGGTGTTCGGCACCGCGCCGATGACCAACAACGCCGAATGGTCGGGCTCGGCTCGCCTCACGCACGGCGACAACGTCAGCCTCTACTACACCGCGACGTCGTTCAACCGCTCGGCGCCCGGCGGCGCCGACATCACGCCGCCGCAGGCGATCATCACGCGCACCGACGGCCACATCCATGCCGACGACAAGCACGTGTGGTTCAGCGGCTTCGACGATCACAAGGCGCTGCTGGAGCCGGACGGCAAGTACTACCAGACCGGCCAGCAGAACACCTACTTCTCGTTCCGCGATCCGTTCGTGTTCACCGACCCCGCGCATCCGGGCAAGACCTACATGGTCTTCGAAGGCAACACGGGAGGCCCGCGCGGCGCGCGCACCTGTACCGACGCCGACCTGGGCTACGCGGCGAACGATCCGTACAAGGAGGATCTCAACGCGGTGATGAATTCGGGCGCAGTGTATCAAAAGGCCAATGTCGGCCTCGCGATCGCCACGAACCCGCAACTGACCGAGTGGAAGTTCCTGCCGCCGATCCTGTCGGCGAACTGCGTCGACGACCAGACCGAGCGGCCGCAGATCTACCTGAAGGACGGCAAGTACTACCTGTTCACGATCAGCCACCGCACGACGATGGCGGCCGGCGTCGACGGCCCGGACGGCGTGTACGGCTTCGTCGGCAACGGGATCCGCAGCGACTTCCTGCCGCTGAACGGCGGCAGCGGGCTCGTGCTCGGCAACCCGACCGATTTCTCCGCGCCGGCCGGTGCGCCGTATTCGCAGGATCCGAACCAGAACCCGCGCGAATTCCAGTCGTATTCGCACTACGTGATGCCGGGCGGGCTCGTCGAGTCGTTCATCGATGCGATCGGCCCGCGCCGCGGCGGCACGCTCGCGCCGACGGTGAAAGTGCGCATCAACGGCACGTCGACGGCGGTCGACCGCGCCTACGGAAGCGGCGGGCTCGGCGGCTACGGCGACATCCCCGCGAACCTGCCTGCAACCGGGGCCGGCCACAACGACGGCAGCAGCCAGGTCAATTAGGATAACCAACTATAAAGAAAGCCGGTAAAGCCCGGGGTCGAGGAGGCGCATATCGCGCGTGTCGCGTGTGCGCCTCCCTTTTTTTTCGAACACACGCGCGTGCCGCCGTCGAACGCGGCATGCGCCCCTTGCCCGCTTCGCCCGACGAAGCACGGTACCGCGCATGAATTCGACGTCTTTCCGCCTTACCTTCCGGATCGCCCGGTTGCTGCTCGCCTGCCTGGCGTGCTCGCAGGTCGCCGCCGCCCCGTGCGACGCACCGGCCGGCCAGGGCACGCCGCAATGGCGGCCCGCGCTTCACTACACGCCGCAGCGCAACTGGATGAACGATCCGAACGGGCTCGTCTACGACAACGGTCGTTATCACCTGTTCTATCAATACAATCCGCTCGGCAACGACTGGGGCAACATGTCGTGGGGCCATGCGACGAGCACCGATCTCGTCCACTGGCGCGAAGAGCCGGTCGCGATGCGCGCGAACGCATCGGAGGAAATCTTCTCCGGCTCGATCGTCGCCGACACGCTGAACACGTCCGGTCTCGGCAAACCGGGCCGCACGCCGCTCGTCGCGCTGTATACGAGCGTCTACAAGCCCGGCTCGGGTCACGCACCGGGCGTCCAGGCCCAGTCGCTCGCGTACAGCCTCGACCAGGGCACGACCTGGCAGCCGTATGCGCACAACCCGGTGCTCACGCTCGATCCGGAATCGAAGGAATTTCGCGACCCGAAAGTGTCGTGGTATGCGCCGGGCGGCTACTGGCTGATGACGACGGTCGTCGCCGACGCGCACGTCGTGAAGCTCTATCGCTCCGACGACCTGATCCACTGGAATTTCCTGAGCGACTTCACGCGGCCGGGCGTGCCGCACGACGGCGCGCTGTGGGAAATGCCGGACCTCGTGCCGCTGCCGCTCGACGACGATCCGCAACGCATCAGGTGGGTCATGATCGTCAACGTCAACCCGTGGTCGATCGCGGGCGGTTCCGGGGCGATGTATTTCGTCGGCGATTTCGACGGCCGCACGTTCGTGCCCGACCACATTGCGCCCGCCGGCTCCGATCCCGCGCAATTCCGCTGGGTCGATCACGGCGCGGACTTCTACGCGGCCGGCACGTTCTCGGGCGCGCCCGGCGCGCGGCCCGTCGCGATCGCGTGGATGAGCAACTGGGATTACGCGGCGAAAGCGCCGACTGCGCCGTGGCGCGGCGCGACCACCTTGCCGCGCGAACTGTCGCTGAAGACGATCGACGGCGAACCGACGCTCTTCGTCACGCCGGCGGCCGCATTCGATGCGTGGGCGGACAGCCGGCCCGTCGTGCACGAAGGCGACCTCACGGTCGACTCCGCGACGCGCGTGCTGCCGGCCGCGACGCGCGGCGTGGTCCAGCGCATCACGGTGACGATGGCGCCGCGGCAAGCGGCGCGCGCCGGCCTGATCGTCCGGGGTTCCGCCGACGGGTCGACCGGCACCCGGATCGTCTACGACACGGCGAAACGCACGCTGACGCTCGACCGTTCCCGCTCGGGCGAAACGCATTTCGCCGACAAGTTCAGCCGCGAGCACATCGTGGACCTGCCGCTCGAGCGCGGCCAAGTGCGGCTCGAGATCGTCGTCGATCGCGGCTCGGTCGAAGTGTTCGCGAACGGCGGCCGCGTGGCGCTGACCGACCTGGTCTTTCCGCCGCTCGATGCGGACCGCGTCGCCGTGTTCGCCGAGCACGGCCGCGCGACATTCTCCGGGCTCACGGTGACGCAGCTCGAAGCCGGCGCCTGCGCCGCCCGCTAGGCGCGGTTCGCCTGCTCCGTCCCGCGCGTGGCGGGGCCGTCCGCCCGGGCGCCGCGGCGCCCGGCGAACGGCCTTCGTCGGTGTCGCGGATCAGAGCAGACCCATCCCGCCCGACGCGATGATTTCCGCGCCGACGATGAACGCCGATTCCGCCGCGCTCAGGTGCAGCACCGTCGACGCGATTTCTTCCGGCGTACCGAAACGACCGACCGGGACGAGGCCCTTGATCTTGTCGGCCGTCTCGTCGAGCGTCGCCGCATCGAGCCCGAGCTTGCCGTACAGCGGCGTCTGCACCGGTCCCGGGCTGACGACGTTCACGCGCACGCCGTGCGGCAACAGTTCCGTCGACAGCGTCTTCGCGAACGAATTGACGGCCGCCTTGCTCGCCGCGTACACCGACGAGCCGGGCATCCCGATATGCGCGTTGATCGAACCGTTGATCACGATCGACGCGCCGCGGTTCAGCAGCGGCACCAGCGACTGGATCTGGAAATACGCGCCCTTCACGTTGGTGTTGAACACGAGGTCCCACATGGCCTCGTCGCTGTCGGCGAACGGCGCGAGCTTCGCGACGCCCGCGTTGACGAACACGGCGTCGAGCCGGGCGCCCGCCGTCGCGATCGCGTCGGCCAGCGCGCGCGCCGACGCGACGCTGCCGGCCTCGTTGCGGATCGCCAGCGCGCCTTCGCCGAGCGATTGCCGGACGGCTTCCAGCGTCTGGGCGTCGCGCCCGGTGATGATGACCCGCGCGCCTTCGGCCGCGAATGCCTTGGCGGCCGCCAGGCCGATGCCGCTGTTGCCGCCCGTGACGAGGACCGTTTTTCCTTCGAAGCGTTGCATGATGTTCTCCTGTGAACCGGTGAGTTGACCGTGAACACAGGATGCGCCCGGCGCGCGCCCTTGCCGTACGACGGGCGCGACGAACATGTTCGAAAACATCGAACATGTTTGGGCGGCCGCTTCAGCCGACGACGTCGATCCCGTCGAGCAGCCGCTGCGCGAGGCGCGGCTCGCGCAGTTGCTCGAGCCACCATTGCAGCGCGCGGCCGTCGCGTTCGCCATGCCACGCCACGTAAAGCAGGTTCGGCTCGCGCGGATCGGCCGTCTGTTTCTCGACCAGTTCGCCGCGCGCAAGCAGCGACGTGACACGCCGGCGCGGCACCCAGCCGACCCCGAGCGCGTCGCGCTGCGCGAGGATCTTCGCGCGCATCGACGGCACCGCGAGCACGGGCTGGCCGCCGAGCAGCCCGTACGCACGGCCGGCCGCGCGCCGCGACGAATCGGCGACGACGACCGCGCGATGTGCGCCGATCGCGTCGCGCGTCAGCACGCCGCCCGCGGCGGCCAGCGGATGGCGCGGCGACACCGCGAACACCCATTCCATCGCGCCGAGCTCGAACCATTTGAAGCCGGGAATCGCCGGCGGCTCGTTGGTCGCGCCGACCACCAGGTCCGCGCGGCCGTCGCGCAACGCTTCCCAGGTGCCGCCGAGCACTTCGTGCGTGAAGCGCAGCGACACGCCGGAATCGAGCGCGTCGAACGCGCGGACGACCGGCAGCAGCGTGTCGAACTCCAGCACCTCGTCGCTGACGATCCACAGCCGGTCCTCCCAGCCGCTCGCGATCTGCCGGACGCGCTGCGTGAGCCGCGCGACGTCCAGCGCCAGCCGTGCCGCCTCGTCGGCCAGCACCTGTCCGGCCGGCGTGAGCTGCAGCCGGTAGCCGCGCCGGTCGAACAGCAGCGCGTCGAACCGCGTTTCGAGCTGGCGCGCCGCGTGCGACACCGTCGACGGCGCCTTGCCGAGCCGCGCGGCCGCTCGCGACAGGCTGCCGGTGGCACGGATCGCGTCGAGCAGCGCCAGTTCGTCTTCGGACAGCATGAGGTCGCTCCAGGGGTAAGGGTGTCGTGGATCGTAAGGCAGCGGCGGCCTGCGGTCCAATCGCGCGATGCGGGCGGCGCTCGCGCCGGCACGCTGCCGATCCGTCCGCCGACTTCCGGTATCCTGATCGGCATTGAATCGTCACGATCGAGGTAACCACCGCGATGGACATCGCGATCCGCATCGAAGGCCGTCACGACCTGACGGGGCAGATCTTCCGGCAGCTGCGCACGGCGATCGTCGACGGGCGCCTCGAAGGCGGCGCGCGGCTGCCGTCGACGCGCGATCTCGCGAAACAGCTCGGCGTGTCGCGCAAGACGACGCTCGACGCGTTCGAGCGCCTCGTCGCCGAGGGCTACCTGACTACGCGCGCGGGCGACGGCACGTTCGTCGCGGACGGCCTCGCGCGCGTGCCGCACGCGGCGGCGATGCCGGCGCCGTCGATCGTCGACGCCACGCCGCGTGTCGATGCGGTCGACGCCCGCGCGCTGTGGAACGACCTGCCCGACGCGCTCGCGATGCCCGCGCCGCAGGATGCGCCGGGCTTCGACTTCCGCGGCGGCGTGACCGACAAGACGCTGTTCCCGTTCGACGCATGGCGGCGCTGCCTGCATCACGCGCTGCGCCAGCAGGCGCGCGGCCGCGGCCAGTATCACGACCCGGCCGGCGACCCGCAGCTGCGCGGCGCGATCGCGCGCTACGTCGCGTTCAGCCGCGCGGTCGCGTGCGGCTGGGACGACGTGCTCGTCACGCACGGCGCGCAACAGGCGCTCGACCTGCTCGCGCGTGTCGTCGTGCGGCCTGGCGACGTCGTCGCGGTCGAGGATCCCGGTTATCCGCCCGCGCGCGCCGCGTTCGCGTCGCTCGGCGCGACCGTGATCGGCGTACCGGTCGACGCGCACGGCCTTGTCACCGGCCGCCTGCCCGACGAAGCCCGGCTCGTCTACGTGACGCCGTCGCACCAGTTCCCGCTCGGGATGCCGATGACGCTGGAACGGCGCATCGCGCTGCTCGAATGGGCGCAGCGCCGCCGCGCGGTGATCATCGAGGACGACTACGACGGCGAATTCCGCTTCGAGGGCCGGCCGGTCGAATCGCTGAAGAGCCTCGACCGCACGGGCCTCGTCGCGTACGTCGGCACGTTCTCGAAGACGATCTTTCCCGAACTGCGGATCGGCTACGCGATTCCGCCGCGCGCGCTGCGCGGCGCGCTGGCCAAGGCGAAGCAGATCGTCGACTGGCACACCTGCACGCTGACGCAGGCGGCGCTCGCGCGCTTCATGCTCGAAGGCGATTTCGCCCGGCACCTGAAGCGCGTGCAGAAGCACTACGACGCGCGACGCAAGATGCTGATCGCGCATCTGCGCGGCGAACTCGCGCCGTGGTTCGACGCGATCGTGCCGACCGCCGGCATCCACCTCGCCGCGCACCTGAAGCCGGGCCTCGACGAAGCGGCACTGGTCCGCGCGGCGCGTGCGCAGGACATCGGCCTGTACGGAATCTCGGCGTTTCACGTCGGCGTGCCGGTGCGCGCGGGGCTGCTGTTCGGCTATGGCGGGATCGACGCGCTGCGCATCGACACGGCGCTCGCGAAACTGGCCGGGCTGCTCGGCGCGGGCGGGGCCGGCGGACCATCACTGGTTACCTGAATTTCCACAGAATTGGCTATTCAAGCAGGCCAGTCGGTTTCGTAAAGTGGGTCCTGTCGCGCCGCCCCGGCGCCACCCACCGAAAAGGACCTGCCATGCAACCGCGCCTGAACTTCTATACCGCCAGCCCGAACGCCATCAAGGTGATGCGCAACGCCGAGGACTTCATCGCGAAGAGCTCGATCGAGAAGCCGCTCGCCGAACTCGTCCGCCTGCGCGCGTCGCAGATCAACGGCTGTGCATTCTGTGTCGACATGCACACGACCGACGCGCGCAAGGGCGGCGAAACCGACCGCCGTCTCGCGACCGTCGTCGTGTGGCGCGAAACGCCGTTCTTCACCGAGCGCGAACGCGCGGCGCTGGAATGGACCGAGGCGCTGACGCTGGTGGCCGACAACCACGTGCCGGACGCCGTCTGGGAAGCCGTCAAGCCGCACTTCACCGACGAGGAACTGTTCGACCTGTCGATGCTGATCGCGACGATCAACACGTGGAACCGCTTCGCGATCGCGTTCCGCAAGATGCCCGAGTAAGGAACCGGCAATGACCCGCTCCCCGCTCCATCGCACCGTTCTGGGCGCCGCGCTCGTGCTCGGCGCCGCGCTGCCGGCCGCCGCCTTCGCGCACGATGCCGGCGACAGCGTTCACGCGATCATGCAGCAGGCCGTGCCCGAAGCGCCCGGCAAGCGCGTCGTCGTCGCGACCGTCGACTATGCGCCCGGCCAGGCGTCCGCCCCACACCGGCACCTCGGCTCGGTGTTTGCCGTCGTGTCGAAAGGCGAAGTGCTGTCGCAGGTGAACGACGGCCCGCTGCGCCGCTACCGCGCCGGCGAGGGCTGGTACGAGGCACCCGGCTCGCGCCACCCGGTGTCGCGCAACGCAAGCGCGACCGAGCCCGCGCAGCTCGTCGTGTTCGGCCTGACCGGCGAGCACGAACCGCTGAAGTCGCCGATCGATCGGTAACCCCTTGGCGGGGCGCGTGCGCTACCGCTGGCGCGCGCCCGCTCGCCCTTTTCCCCGTTAACTGCTCCCTACATGCCACCGGCGGCGCACTGCGTGCCGCGACGTGGCGCCCCGCGCGTCCGTGGCCGGATTCGACGCGCGCCTGATCGAGATCAAGGGCGGCGAAAACCCTTCCTTGAAATTAACTAACTCATCAATTAGCGTCGATTTCATGAACGCGAAAGCCACCGTCGCCAGGCCGCGCGGGCGCCGCCCGTCGGTGGACGATTTCGACCTGCGCGGCCATATGCTCGACGTCGCGATCGCGTTGTTCGCCGAGCGCGGCATCGCCGCGACGACGGTCGCGCAGATCGCGGCGGCCGCCGGCGTCACGTCGGCGATGGTCCACTACTACTTCACGAACCGCGAGCAGTTGCTCGACGCGATCGTCGAGGAGCGGCTCGCGCAGGTCATCGCGTTCGTGTGGCGGCCGACCGAACCGCGGATCGAGAACGATCCGTTCGCGCTCGTCGCCGAACTCGTCGACCGCTTCTTCGACGTCACGCACCGCATGCCGTGGCTGCCGTCGATCTGGCTGCGCGAGATCGTCCACGAAGGCGGGTTGCTGCGCGAGCGGATGGTCCGGCGCATCCCGCTCGACCATATCGGCGGCTTCGCCGAACGCATCCGCGCCGCGCAGCAGGCCGGCACGCTGAATCCCGCGCTCGAACCGGCGTTCCTGTTCCACTCGATCATCGCGCTCGTGATGCTGCCGCTCGCCACCGCGAAGCTGTGGCACAGCGCGCGCGGCCTGCCGCCGATCGACCGCGACACGTTGCACCGGCACGTGCGCGCGCTGCTCGGCTCGGGCATGCAGCCGCCCGCGGCCGCGCCGCGCGCACGCGGCCCGTCGCCGCGGAGGCCGTCGTGAACGCGACCCGCTCGCGCCTGCCGGCGCTGGCCGCCGCGATCGCGCTGCTCGCCGGCTGCGAACGCTCGACGGGTAGCGGCACGACCTACCAGGGTTATGTCGAAGGCGAATTCGTGTACCTGTCGTCGTCGCAGTCGGGCACGCTCACGCAACTGGCGGTCGAGCGGGGTCAGGCCGTCGCCGCCGGCACGCCGGCGTTCTCGCTCGAAGCCGTCAGCGAAACGGCCGCGCTGCGCCAGGCGCAGCATCAGCTCGAGGCCGCACGCGCGCAGCTGGCCGACCTGCAGACCGGCAAGCGTCCGCCGGAAATCGCCGTCACGCAGGCGCAGCTCGCGCAGGCCAGCGCACAAGCTGCGCGGGCCGCCGCGCAATTCGCGCGCGACGAACGCCAGTACGCGGCCGGCGGCCTGTCGAAGCAGCAACTCGACGATTCGCGCACGGCCGCGCAGACGACGGCCGCGCAGATGCGCGAGCTGCAAAAGCAGGTCGACGTCGCGCGCCTGCCGGGCCGCGCGCAACAGGTCGCCGCGCAAGCCGCACAGGTCGACGCCGCGCAGGCGGCCGTGGCCGAAGCGCAATGGAAGCTCGACCAGAAGCGCGTTGCCGCGCCGGGCGCCGGACGCGTGTACGACACGCTGTACCGCGTCGGCGAATGGGTGCAGGCCGGCAACCCGGTCGTGCAGATGTTGCCGCCGCAGAACCTGAAGGTGCGCTTCTTCGTGCCGGAAGCGGCCATCGCCTCGCTCGCGCCGGGGCACACGGTCGCGATCCATTGCGACGGCTGCGCGGCCGACGTGCCCGCGCGCATCACCTATGTGTCGAGCGAGGCCGAATACACGCCGCCCGTGATCTACAGCAACGAGAGCCGCACCAAGCTCGTGTTCATGATCGAGGCGCGCCCCGCCGCCGCCGATGCGCCGAAGCTGCATCCGGGCCAGCCCGTCGCCGTGAGCGTGCGATGAACGCGCCGCCCGCCCCGTACGCGATCGACGTCGACCGGTTGAACAAGCGGTTCGGCGACAAGCACGTCGTGAAGGACGTGTCGCTGCGCGTCGCGCGCGGCGAGATCTTCGGTTTTCTCGGACCGAACGGCAGCGGCAAGACGACGTCGATCCGGATGATGTGCGGATTGCTCACGCCGGATGCGGGCAGCGGAACCTGCCTCGGCTACGACATCGTGCGCGACAGCGCGCAGATCAAGCGGCGCGTCGGCTACATGACGCAGCGCTTCTCCTACTGGGAAGACCTGTCGATCCGCGAGAACCTCGACTTCGTCGCCCGCGTGTACGGGATGCGCGACCGCAAGGCGGCCGTCGCGCGCGCGCTCGACGGGCTCGGCCTCGCGAGCCGCGCCGACCAGCTCACGGGCGCGCTGTCGGGCGGCTGGAAGCAGCGCCTCGCGCTGGCCGCGTGCATGCTGCACGAGCCCGAGCTGCTGCTGCTCGACGAGCCGACCGCCGGCGTCGACCCGGCCGCGCGCCGCGATTTCTGGGAGGAGCTGCACCGGCTCGCCGCGCGCGGGATCTCGGTGCTCGTCAGCACGCACTACATGGACGAGGCCGAGCGCTGCCACAAGCTCGCGTACATCGCGTACGGCGAACTGCTCGCGCAAGGCACGTCGGCCGAGATCGTCGCATCGCAAGGGCTTGCGACCCGCGCGATCGCCGGCGAGCACCTGACCGAATTGTCCGCGCGGCTGCGCACGATGCCGGGCGTCGACCAGACGGTCGTGTTCGGCTCGGCGCTGCACGTGAGCGGCCGCGACCGCGCGCGGCTCGACGCGACGCTCGAACAGGTCGCCCGCGATACGCCGCTGCAGGTCGTGCCGATCGACACCGGGCTCGAGGACGTGTTCATCTACATGATGGGCCGCGCGTCCGCGCCGCCCGGCCGGGTGTCGCCATGAACGCGTGGGCGGGCCTGCGTGAATCGTTCTCGGTCGCGCGCTGGTGGAGCATCGTGCTGAAGGAGTTCCTGCAGCTGCGCCGCGATCGCGTGACCTTCGCGATGATCGTCGGCGTGCCGATCATCCAGCTCGCGCTGTTCGGCTTCGCGATCAACACCGATCCGAAGCACCTGCCGACCGCCGTGATCGTCGCCGACGGCAGCCCGTTCGCGCGCAGCTTCATCGCCGCGATGCGCAATTCCGCGTACTTCGACATCGTCGACACCTTGCCCGACGAGGCGGCCGGCCGCCGTGCGCTCGCACGCGGCGACGTGCAGTTCGTGCTGAGCGTGCCGGCCGATTTCTCGCGGCGGCTGCTGCGCGGCGAGCGCCCGGCGCTGCTGGTCGAGGCGGACGCGACCGACCCCGTCGCCACGGCGTCGGCGATCGGCGCGCTGCCGGGCCTCGTGCAACCGGTCGCCAACAAGGACCTGACGGGGCCGCTCGCGCACCTGAACGGCCGCCCGGCCGCGTTCGACGTCGTGCTGCACCGGCTGTACAACCCGGAAGGCATCACGCAGTACAACGTCGTGCCGGGCCTGATGGGCGTGATCCTGACGATGACGATGGTGATGATGACGGGTCTCGCGATCACGCGCGAACGCGAGCGCGGCACGATGGAGAACCTGCTCGCGACGCCCGTGCGGCCGCTCGAGGTGATGACGGGCAAGATCGTCCCGTACGTGCTGATCGGGCTGATCCAGGTGTCGATCATCGTCGCCGCGTCGCGCTTCGTGTTCGACGTGCCGTTCGTCGGCGGCGTGTTCGCGCTGTACCTGTCGGCACTGCTGTTCATCGCCGCGAACCTGACGGTCGGCATCACGCTGTCGTCGCTCGCGCAGAACCAGTTGCAGGCGATGCAGCTCGCGGTGTTCTACTTCCTGCCGAACATCCTGCTGTCGGGTTTCATGTTCCCGTTCGCCGGCATGCCGAAGTGGGCGCAGGTCATCGGCAACCTGCTGCCGCTCACCTACTTCAACCGCCTCGTGCGCGGCATCCTGCTGAAAGGCAACGGCTGGGCCGACCTGTGGCCGTCCGTGTGGCCGGTCGCGCTGTTCACCGTCGTCGTGATGGGCGTCGCGCTGCGCTTCTACCGGCGCACGCTCGATTAGGCCGCATGCGATGACACCGGCCCCGCATCGCCCCTTCCGCACTGCCGCCGGCTGCGCATTGGCCGCCGCGGCGCTGCTCGTCGCCGGATGCGCGGTCGGGCCGGACTTCCGCCCGCCCGCCGCACCGGCCGCGCGGCAGTACACGCGCGGCGAGCTGCCCGCGACGACGGCCGCCGCCAGCGGCCCGGCCGGCGACGCGCAGATTTTCTCGTCGGCCGACCACACGCCGCGGCGCTGGTGGACACGGTTCGGCTCCGAACCGTTGAACCGGCTCGTCGACACCGCGTGGCAAAACAGTCCGACGCTCGCCGAAGCCCGCGCGCGGCTCGACGAAGCGCGGCAGAACCATGCGGCCGAAGCCGGCGCGACGATGCTGCCGCGTGTCGACGCGAACCTGTCCGCCACGCGCGAGCAAGTCGATACCACCGCGTTCGGGCTGCCGGCCAACGTGCCGAACCCCGGGCCGTTTACGCTGTACGACGCGTCGGTCAGCGTGTCGTACGTGCTCGATGTGTTCGGCGGCAACCGGCGCGCGCTCGAAGCACTGCGTGCGCAGGTCGACTATCAGGCCTACACGCTCGACGCCGCACGGCTGACGCTTGCGGGCAACGTCGTCGCCACCGCGATCCTGCGCGCCTCGCTCGCGCAACAGGTCGCGCTCACGCGGCAGCTCGTCGACGCGCAGGCGCGGCAGTTGCGCATCGTCGAAGCGCGTTATGCGGCAGGCGGCGTGTCGCAAGCCGACGTGCACGCGCAACGCGCGCTGCTCGCGCAGACGCAGGCGTCGCTGCCGCCGCTTGCGGCCCGCCTCGGGCAGGCCGGCCACCGGCTCGCGATCCTGCTCGGCGCGGCGCCATCGGATGCCGTGCTGCCCGAACTCGCGCTCGATGCGCTGGCGCTGCCGCGCGCGCTGCCCGTCGCGCTGCCGTCGACGCTCGCCCGCGAACGGCCCGACATCCGCGCGGCGGAAGCCGTGCTGCATCAGGCGAGCGCGAACGTCGGCGTGGCCACCGCGAACCTGTATCCGCGTTTCTCGATTTCGGCGGGAATCGGTTCGGAGCGCACGCGCATCGCGGATATCGTCGGCGGGCTCAATGTATGGAATGTCGGCCTCGGTCTCACGCAGCCGCTTTTCCACGGCGGCGAACTGCGCGCGAGAAAGCGCGCGGCGGAGGCGGCCTACGACGCGGCATTCGCGAGTTATCGGGAAACCGTATTGCTGGCGCTTCAACAGGTGGCCGACGCGATGCGCGCGGTCGAACACGATGCGGCCGCCTTGCAGGCGCGGGACACGGCCGCACGGGAAGCGGCCGCCACCCATGCGATTGCCGGCGACCGCTACGCGGCGGGCGGGATCGGCACGTTCGAGCTGCTCGATGCACAGCGGCAGGCGCTGCAGACGGCGCTCGACCGCACGCGCGCGCAGGCCAACCGGCTGGCCGATACGGCGGCGCTGTTCCAGGCGCTGGCGGGGAACTGGACGGACGAGACGGTGAAATGAACGAGACGGCAGCACCCATGAAAAAACCGGCCCGAAGGCCGGTTTTTTCGTACCGCATGCCGCAAGCGGCGCTCGCGCGCCGCGCGACATCAGAAGCGGTGGATCAGGCCGACGCCGACGCCGATCTGGTTCTGCTTCGAACCTGCGCCCACGCCGTCGCCGATCGACGTCGTGGCCACCTGGACGCCGCCAGTCTTGCTCAGCGTGTTGCCGCTGGCGTGCTGGTAAGCCTCGACCGCGTACAGGCCCGTGCGCTTCGACAGGCTGTAGTACTGCGACAGCGTGACCTGGTGGTACTTGGCCGAGCTCGTGATGCCGTTCGACTGCGTTGCCGCCGTGTACGAGTAGCCCGCCGCGAAGTCCCACTGAGCCGCTGCCTTCCAGTGCAGCACGGCGCCAGCCGTGTTGAAGATCGCCGTGTTGCGGAACGACGAACCGACGCCCGGCGTGTACTGGACGTTCGAGTACGACGCCGAAATGTCCCATGCCGGCGTGAACTGGTAGCCCGCCGTCACGGCGACACGTTGCTGCGATTGCGCGGTCGCGTAGCCGTTGTTGATCGACGAGACTGCCGGCTGGTTGCCGTCGCCCGTTGCCGTCAGGCCGTTCTGGACCGTCGAGTTCGCGCCCCACGCGCCGCCACCCAGCGTCGCGTTGTTGACCTTCTGGTAGCCGACCGCGATGCCTGCCGGGCCGTTCAGGTACTGGATCGCCGCGCTCCACGTCGAGCCGCGGTTCGTCGCGCCTGCCACGCCGCCGAACGAGTACGAACCGCCGACCGTGAAGCCGTAGAACTTCGGCGACATGTAGACGAGCGAGTTGTTCGCGCGGTAGCTGGTATCCAGCGAATCGATATCGCCCGGGTGCGCGCCGTAATAGCCGGTCAGCCAGGTCGTCGGGCTGTACGGCGACAGCAGCGTGTAGTACGCGGTGTACTGGCGGCCGGCCGTCAGCGTACCGTACGTGGCGTTGGTCATCCCGACCCATGCCTGGCGCGTGAAGATGCCGTTGGTCCACTGCGACGAGCCGTTAGCCGTGTTGACGCCGGCTTCCAACTGGAAAATCGCCTTCGTGCCGCCGCCGAGATCTTCGCTGCCCTTCAGGCCGAAGCGGCTGCCTGCCCACACGCCGGTGGACATTTGCACCTTCGAGTGACCACCCGAGACCGCGCCGGTGCTCGACGAGTTGTTCTGCCAAGCGATACCGTTGTCGACGATACCGTACAGGGTCACGCTGCTCTGGGCGTGGGCGGCGGTAGCGGCTGCAAGGCCCACTGCCGTCATGGCGAAAGCGACGCGCTTTTTCATTGATTCTCCGTCCTCAAAGAATGATTTCTTTTCTGGTGTGGTTTTATGACTGACACATGTGCGAGTACATGCCGACGCGATTCTGACGGATTACCAATCGTTTCCCAACATGTGCAGTCGGTCATCGTATGATCGACGCAACGCGCGGGTTCACCAAGCGGTTACATAACACCTGAAAACGCTTACGCGGTGGGCCTTTCCGGCATTTCCCGGTGAAAACCCTAGCTTTACATTTTTACTGGTGCAACACGACCGTCCGATGTTGTCAGACGCCTTCGGCAAAAAATCATCTTACAAATGCGCGATCGCAGCTGACGCAGCGATTCACGCCGCCGCGCAGGATCGCTGACGTTCATGACACCCATGTTTCGCGAAACGAAATCATGAAAACGTTTCAGTTCGTGTGGGGAAAATCGGACAGGACGGGCCCGGCGAACGCGGGCCGAAGGGGATGCCGGCGCGCCGCGCCGGCGCGTGTCAGCGTGATGCCGGGCCGGCGAGCCGCGCGGCCACCGCGTCCGCCAGCGCGGTCGTGCGCGCCCGGATCGCCGCGTTCGAGCCGACCAGCGCGAGCGACGACGCCATGATCCGGTAGATGCGCTTTCTCGGCACCTTGGCCGGCTTCGCCGGATCGAGCCAGGCATCGTGGCCGGCCAGCAGCTCGAGCGTTTCGAGGCCGATCATGATCGGCCACAGGCACGCGAGCCGCAGCCGCACGAAACGGCGCGGGATCGCGAGTGTGTACCGGCACGCGTCGCGATACTGGTCGAGCGTCACGCGCAACAGGTCGACCAGCACGCCGCGCGCGCGCGCCGACGCGTCCGGTTGCATCAGGTCGGCCACGCTCAGCCCGTGCGCGCCCAGCACGTCGTCCGGCAGATAGCAGCGGCCGATGCGCAGGTCCTTCGCGCAGTCGCGCAGGATGTTGGTCATCTGCAGCGCCTTGCCGAACCGGATGCCCTTCCCGCGCATGTCCGGCAGGTCCCAGCCGCGCGCGGCGCGCGTGTGCGCGCCCGTCATGTCGGTCCAGAACTCGCCGACGCAGCCGGCGACGAGGTACGTGTAGCGGTCGAGCGCGTCGCGCGTCGGCAGCGACGCGACCTGCCCCGACTGCTCGTCGGGGAACGTGCGCAGGTCGAATTCCATCCCCGACGTGAGCGTCGCGACGACCTTGCGGATCGACGCGCGATCCGCATCCGGCTGCGCGCGCAACAGCGCGAGCATCGGCGTCATCGAGCCGAGCAGCACATGTTCGTGCGAATCGGTCTGCATCCGCGTCACGTCCTCGAGCGCGCGCGACAACGCCACGCCGTGGCCGAGGCGCTCGATCTCGTCGCGCAGGCCGGTCAGCAGCGCCGCACGGCGATCGGGCGCGACGAGCGCGGTGTCGGCGATCGTGTCGGCCGCGCGCGCGAGCAGGTACGCGAGGCCGACCGGGTCGCGCATGCCGTCGGGCAGCACGCGCAGCGTCAGGTAGAAGGAGCGGGAAACGTTCTTCAGCAGGTCGCCGAGCAGGAAGGCGGAATCGGTTCGAGTCGTCATGGGTCGGGGAAAATCGGCCGGCGCGGGCCCCGGACGCCCACGGGCGCCGGGCGCCCGCGCCGGCCGCGAGTCGCCGCATCGTCGCGTCAGGCGGGCGTCCGCCCCGGCGCGGCGATGCAAAATTCCCGCAAGTTTAGTGCATCCGGCGCGCGGGCCGCCGGCGGCGGCCGGATCGCGGCGCCCGCCAGGCCATCGTCGACGCCCCCGCCACGCGCATCGCGACCTGAAAAAGCAGAATGGAAAGGTCGAAGTAATACATATGTAATTATTCGGTGCGACGATCGCGCACCGTTCGATCCCGTGCGGCACGGCCCCCTGCCGCGCCGACGGACCGACCGCCCCTTTTCCGACTCCCGTTTCGAAGGTTCATCGACATGCTCTTCAAGCGCCCGACCTCTCCGCGCTACGTCCCGTTCGCCTGTGCCGCCGCGTTCCTGCTCGCCGCGTGCGGCGGCGACGATCTGACGCGCGATCCCGCCCAGCCGATTTCCGCGAAGGTCCAGGTGGTCGGCCATCGCGGCGCGAGCGCGCTGCGCCCCGAACACACGCTGGCGTCGTACCGCAAGGCGATCGAGGACGGCGCGGACGTGATCGAGCCCGACCTCGTGCCGACGCGCGACGGCGTGCTCGTCGCGCGCCACGAGAACGAGATCTCGGGCACGACGAACGTGTCCGCGCTGCCGCAGTTCGCGAGCCGCAAGGCGACCAAGACGATCGACGGCGCGCAGCTGACCGGCTGGTTCACCGAGGATTTCACGCTCGCCGAACTGAAGACGCTGCGCGCACGCGAGCGCATTCCGCAGGTGCGCCCCGCGAACACCGCGTACAACGACCAGTTCGAAATCCCGACGTTCGACGAGATCGTCGCGCTCGCGAAGCAGATGTCCGCGCAGACCGGCCGCACGATCCACCTGTATCCGGAAACCAAGCATCCCACCTACTTCCAGTCGATCAACCTGCCGCTCGAGGACCGTCTCGTCGACGCGCTGCTGAAGGATACCTATACGTCGCGCACGGCGACCGTCTACATCCAGTCGTTCGAGGTCGCGAACCTGAAGACGATCCGCAACCGGATCAAGTCGACCCAGCCGAACTGGAAGCTCGTGCAGCTGATGGACGAAGCCGGCCAGCGCCCGTACGACTTCGTGAAGGCGAACGACAAGCGCACCTACGGCGACCTGTCGACGCGCGACGGCATGCGCGAGATCGCGACCTATGCGAACGGCGTGGGGCCGTACAAGACGTCGATCATCGCGGTCGCCGCGGACGGCACGCTGCAGCAGCCGACACCGTACGTGCGCGACGCGCACGAGGCCGGCCTCGTCGTGCATCCGTACACGTTCCGCCCGGAGAACAACTTCCTGCCCGCGTCGCTGAAGGATGGCGGCACGCCGGCCACGCGCAACACGGCGGGCTCGGTGCGCGAGATCCAGGCGTACCTGCGCGCGGGTATCGACGGCTTCTTCACCGACGATCCGGCCGTCGGCCGCACGGCCGTCGATACGTTCAAGCGCTGACACGCGCGAACCGGGCGCGGCGCGCCCGGTCGCACCGTATCGGTCAGATCACGTTGAAGTGGTGCGTGCCGTCCCGCTTCAACTGGTCGACCAGCCCGTATTCCCAGTCGAGATACGCCTGCATCGCGGCGGCCGCATTGTCGGTGCCTTCGTACGGGCGCCGGTAGCGGTCAACGCGCGGCGACGCGAGACGCGTCTCGCCGCTTTCGAGCGGCAGTCCGGCGTCGATCCACGCGGCCGTGCCGCCGGTCAGCACCGCGATGCCGGCCGACGCCGGCAGCAGCGCACGCGCATCGTCCGCCGCGAACCGCGCCAGCAGGCTCGATCCGCACGTGAACACATAGCGCTTCGCCGGCGGGATCGCGGCAAGCGCGTCACGCAACTGCGCACGCACGGCGAACCACGCGCCCGGAACATGGCGCTTCACGTAATTCGCGCTGGCCGTCACGTCGACGATCGCGAGTTCGCCGGGCGCCGCTTCCTTCAGCCAGCCCGCGAGCGTCGCGGGCGACACCTCGGTCGCGGGCGGCGTCGCCGGCACGTCGCGCGGCGGCTGGCCGCGCTCGCCGAACGCCGCCGCGCCGGCCGGTTCCACGACGCGCACGTCCCAGCCCATCTGCGCGAGCCACGACGCGGTCATGTCCGCGCGCACGCCGTCGTCGTCGGCGAGCACGATCCGCGCGCCGCGCACGGCCGCGTGATGATCGGTCTCCTGCACGAGCTGGCCGCCCGGCGTGCTCAGGAAGCCCGGCAGGTGGCCGGCCTCGTATTCCTCCGGCGTGCGCACGTCGAAGCGGTACAGCGTGCGGCCCGGCTCGTCGAGCGCCGCGACGTCGGCCAGCGCGATCCGCGGCACGCCGGCGCGTTCGGCCACCGCCCGGGCGGCCTGGCGCGCTTGCGCGCGCTGCGTCGCGTCGATCTCGTCCGGAAAGCGACGCGCCGCGCCATGCTCGAGCGTCTGGCCGGCCAGCGTCCAGCCGATCGTGCCGTTGCGCAGTGCCGCGACCGGATTCGGCAGCCCCGCGTTGACGAGCGACTGCGTGCCGATGATGCTGCGCGTGCGGCCCGCGCAGTTGACGATCACCTGCGTCGCCGGATCCGGCGCGAGCGCGCGCACGCGCAGCACGAGTTCCGCGCCCGGCACGCTCGTCGACGTCGGGATGGTCATCGTCTGGTATTCGTCGAACCGGCGCGCGTCGACGATCACGACGTCGGCCTTCGCATCGATCAGCGCCTGCACCTCCTGCGCCGAAAGCGACGGCGTATGACGCTCGGCTTCGACCCATTCGCCGAACGACTTGCTCGGCACGTTCACGTCGATGAACAGTTCGCCGCCCGCGGCCAGCCAGCCGGCGAGACCGCCGTCGAGCAACCGCACGTCGGTGTAGCCGAGCTGCGCGAGCTTCTCGGCCGCGCGCGGCGCGAGATCCTCGCCGCCCGCTTCGCCGAACACGACGATCGGCGTGTCGCGGCGCGGAATCCGCGTCCACGCGTCGAGTTCGAGTTTCGACAGCGTAAAATTGGCGGCCCACAGCGGATGGCCCCGCGCGTACGGATCTTCCTCCCGTACGTCGATCAGCGCGAGCTCGTCGCGGGCCAGCAGCCGCGCGCGCACCTCCTGGTACGACGCGACGGGAAAACGGGAAAGGGAATCGGCGGATTGCGTCACGATGTCTCTGAAAACGTTGAAGTCGGTGAAAAAAGCGAAACGGGTCGATTCTGGTGCTGCCGGCGCATGCCCGCAACGGGCCGCGCCGACGGGCTCCGCGTCAGGCATTCGAATAACCCGACACGAAAGGCTTCACGGTGCCGTCGTCCAGGAACACGGCACGCTCGACCTTGCCGATGTTCGCGCCGTACACGTGGATGCTGATCGACACGCGATCGGCGAACGCGTTGGTCACGCGATGCACGTCGCCGATGCGCGGCGACACGGCTTCGACCTCGCCCGGCGCCAGCCGCACGGCGTCGCCGGCCGGCACCGGCTTGCCTGCCGCGTCGAACCGGTAAGGCTGCGAGAACTCGCCGCCGCGCAGCATCCCGATCAGCCCCCACACCGTGTGGTTGTGGATCGGCGTCGTCTGGCCGGGCCCCCACACGAAGCTGACGACCGAGAACCGCTCGTCCGGGTCGAGATGCAGCAGGTATTGCCGATAGCGCTCGGGATCGGGCTGCGCGAACGCGTCGGGCAACCAGTCGTCGTGTTCGACGAGGGCGGCGAGCAGCGCGCCGCCCTCGTCGAGAATGCGCGCCTCGTTCGCGCCGGACGCGAGCAGCGTGCCCAGACCGTCGACGAACGGACGCAGCGGCGTCTGCTGCAACGAAAGCGTACTCATCGGCCGTCTCCTCGAATATGATGCCGAATATGATGGATCGTCATGATGCACCCGAAAGACCATGCAGAACAAACATGAAAATTAGCGATATCGATGCTTTTGCAGCGGTCGTCCGCTGCCAGACCCTGAGCCAGGCCGCGGCCGAGCTCGGGATGACGCAGCCCGCGATCACGCGGCGCGTCCAGAATCTCGAGGAAGCGCTCGGCGTGACCCTGCTCGACCGCAATACGAAGCCGCCGCGCCCGACCGACATCGGCCGGCGGGTCTTCGAGCAGTGTCGCGCGATCCTGCGCGAGGTCGATGCGCTGCGCGAGCTGACGGCCGGCGAGCAGCCGCCCGCCGGCGAATTCCGGCTCGGGCTCACGCAGGGACTCGGCGAACTGATGCTGCCCGCCCTGATCGCCGAACTCGCCGCGCAGTGGCCGGCGCTCGCGACCCAGGTCGCGACGGCCTGGGGCGGCGCGCTCGTCGAGCGCGTCGCGCGCCGCGAACTCGACGCGGCGCTCGTATTCCTCGCACGCGAGATGGTGCTGCCGGCGCACGTCGAGGGCGAACGGCTGCTCGCCACGCGGCTCGTCGCGGTCGGCCGCAAGGGCGACTGGCCGCGCCGCAGCTACCGGCTCGCCGATTGCCACGCGCGCGGCTGGGTGCTCAATCCCGACGGCTGCGGCTTTCGCGCGGGGCTGCGGCGCGCGCTCGACGCGCAGGGCCTGCCGATGCCGGTCACGCTCGACGCCTACGGCCGCGACCTGCAACTGCAGAGCGTCGCGAACGGCTTCGGTATCGGGCTGATGCCGCTGCCGCTCGTCGAAGGCAGCCCGCTGCGCGACGCGCTCGACATCGTGCCGCTCGCCGATTTCAAGCCGCAGATCGATCTGTGGCTGCTGCGCCGGCACGATGCGGCCCGCTTCGACGCGCCGCTCGCGGCCGTCGCCGCGCACGCGCGCACGGCGTTCGCGGTGCCCGAGCAGTCGCACGGCAAGGCGGCTTGACCGGACGGGGCGGCGCCTGCTGCGCGCCGCCCGGTTTCCCTGCGCGGCAACCCTGCCGCGCTCACGCATCGGGTCGACCACGTTCGGCGTCGTCGCGTGGCGCTGCGCCCGCCCCGGCCGTCGTGTCGCTCGCGCTCGCCGCGTCGAGCGCTGCCCGCCCCGCCGCCACCGCGATCGCGTCGTCCTGCGGCGTATGCACGCGGCTGCACAGCACGTCGCGATAGTGGCGTTCGAGCGGATTGGCGCGGCTCAGCCCATGATTGCCCGACAGCTTCAACGCCTGCTCGACCGTGCGGATCGCGTGCTCGGTCACGGTTCGCTTGACGAGGCCGCTCGTCGTGACCGACGGCGCATTGCCCGCATCGGTGCGCGCGACGAGATCGTCGAGCAGCACGCGGTTCGTGTGCAGCCAGCCCTCGATTTCGCCGACCGCTTCCTGCACGCGCGGCAACGTCGCGAGCGGCGCACCGAGCCCGCTCGGCGCACGCGTCGTCGCGAATTCGACCAGCCAGTCGCGCGACGCCCGCGCGACCGCGTCGTACAGGCTGCCGAGCAGCACGACCATCCACGCCTGCTGGTCGGCCTGCGCGTCGGCATCCGCATGGGTCGCGGCCGACACGGCCCACTCTCCCGGTGCACGCACGTCGACCGCGTGATCGGCCGGCAGCCGCACGTCGTCGAAGACGACTTCGTGGCTGCCCGATGCGCGCAAGCCGAGGTGGTTCCAGCTTTCGATCACGCGGATGCGCTCGCCATCGGCGTCACGGTCGCGCGGCACGAGGAACACGCCGACGCGCGGCTCCCGTTCGTCGGTGCGCGCCCACACGGCCAGCCAGCGCAGTGCCGGAATGCCGGTGCTGTAGAGCTTGTGGCCGGACAGCCGCCAGCCGTCGCCGTCGCGGCGCGCGATGGTGGCCGGCAGCCCGCCGCGCGACGGCGATCCGAGCGCCGGCTCGACGCGCAGCGCGTTGATCAGCGCGCCGTGCGCAACCGCGCTGCCGAACACCGCGCGCCGCACCGGGGCCGGCCAGCGGTTGTCGGCGCGGCCGAGCGCGCGATGCTGCAGATAGGTCATCGTCAGCACCAGCGCGGTCGCCGGATCTGCCCGCGCGACGGCGGCCACGATCCGGCTCGCCCGCGCGAGCGTCGCACCGCCGCCGCCATGCTCGCGCGGCACGACCTGCGCGATCAGCCCCGCGCGATGCAGCCGCGCGAAGTTCTCGTGCGGAAAACGGCCGTCGGCGTCGTTGCGGGCCGCATCGGCGGCCAGGTCGGGCGCGAGGCGGTCGAGCAGCGCGGCGACGCGTGCGTCGTTCGCATCGTCGGCCGGGTCGGCAGGCAGGAGACGCAGCGCAGGCTGCGGTGACGGCGAGGAAGCGGCAAGGCTGGCGGACATCGAGACGGATTCCCTGGGGAGTGCAAACACGGCGCCAACGCGCGCCCGATCATTCACGAGCCCACAGCGTATGCGTAACGCAATCCGGCCCAAACCATGCAAATCTGATATTCAAATCGGGATTGATTATTTCCGTTCCGCATGATCCCGGCGTTAACCTGCGCTCCATTCCTGCCCGGCCGTGCGCCGGGACATCCCCGCACCGGAGACCCAGATGAGCGTCGAATTCATCGGCATGATCCAGAGCCAGAAGCAGTCGGAAATCCACCCGGCGTCCGGCCCCGTGGTCGATCCCGACTACGTGCGCGACTTCGCGCGCGCCCACGAAACGGCCGGCTTCGACCGGATCCTCGTGCCGCATCATTCGACCGGCCCGTCGGCGACGCTGACGATCGCGTTCGCCGCGGCCGCGACCGAGCGCATCCACTTCATGCTCGCGCATCGTCCGGGCTTCACCGCGCCGACGCTCGCCGCGCGGCAGATCGCGACGCTCGACCAGTTCAGCCGCGGCCGGCTCGCCGTGCACTTCATCTCCGGCGGCTCGGACAGCGAGCAGCAGCGCGACGGCGATTTCCTCGACCATGACGCGCGTTATGCACGCACCGACGAATACCTCGGCATCCTGCGGCGGATCTGGACCGAAGCGCAGCCGTTCGATCACGACGGCGCGCACTATCGGTTCACGCAGGGTTTTTCGGAAGTGAAGCCGTTCCAGCAGCCGCATGTGCCGATCTACTTCGGCGGCGCGTCGGAAGCCGCGCTCGCGGTGGCCGGCAAGCACGCGGACGTCTATGCGCTGTGGGGCGAGTCGCTCGACCAGGTGCGCGACCTGACCACCCGCGTGCGCGCCGAAGCCGCGAAGCACGGCCGGCAGGTGCGCTTCTCGGTGTCGTTCCGCCCGATCCTCGCCGCGACCGAAGACGAAGCGTGGGCGCGCGCGCACCGCATCCTCGACGAAACGCGCCGCCTGCGCGAAGCGGCCGGCCTCGGCGCCGGCGGCCCGCAGCAGAGTGAAGGCGCGCGCCGCCTGCTTGCCGCGGCCGATCGCGGCTCGCGCGTCGACAAGCGGCTGTGGACCGAGATCGCGAAGCTCACCGGCGCGCGCTCGAACTCGACGGCGCTCGTCGGCACACCCGAGCAGGTCGCCGATGCGCTGCTCGACTACTACGACCTCGGCGTGACGACCTTCCTGATCCGCGGCTTCGACCCGCTGGAAGACGCGATCGACTACGGCCGCGAACTGATTCCGCGCGTGCGCGGCGCCGTCGCCGCCCGCGACGCCGCACGTCGCGCCGCCTGAGCCCAACGGAGCGATACCTCATCATGTCCGCCGTCCTGTCCTCGCCCGTGCGCACCGCATCGGGCCTCGAACTCGCCGAAGCGCCGCGCCAGCATTTCTGGTTCGACCCGACCGCGCCGCGCATCGACGTCGCCGCCGAGCGCCGCCACCGGCAGGAGCGGCTCGCGGCCGCGTTCCGCTTGTTCGCGCGCTTCGGTTTCGCGTCGGGCCTCGCCGGCCACATCACCGCGCGCGATCCGGAGCTGCCCGATCACTTCTGGGTGAACCCGCTCGGCGTGCATTTCTCGCAGATCAAGGTGTCCGACCTGCTGCTCGTGAATGCCCGCGGCGAGACCGCGATCGGCACGCGGCCGCTGAACAAGGCCGCATTCGCGATCCATGCGGCGATCCACGAAGCCCATCCGCACGTCGTCGCCGCGGCGCACACGCACTCGACCTACGGCAAGGCGTGGTCGACACTCGGCCGTCCGCTCGATCCGCTCACGCAGGACGCATGCGTGTTCTACGAGGATCACGCGCTGTTCGACGATTTCACGGGGATGGTCGTCGATACCAGCGAAGGCGCACGGATCGCCGATGCGCTCGCGAAACCGGACGGCAGCACGCACAAGGGCGTGATCCTGAAGAACCACGGGATCCTGACGGCCGGCCCGACGGTCGAGGCCGCCGCATGGTGGTACATCGCGCTCGACAACGTCGCGCACACGCAGTTGCTGGCGGAAGCGGCCGGCACGCCGCAGCCGATCGATCACGCCACCGCGCGCCACACGCACGGCCAGATCGGCGGCCCCGACGGTGCGCTGCATGCGTTCGACAGCCTGTTCGCGCGCGTCCTCGCCGACGAACCCGACCTGCTCGACTGAGCGCCTTTCCGCAAGACCGGAGACCAGACGATGACCCACACCACCGCACCCGCGCCCGCCGGCGCGCACGACGACAAACGCCGCCGGCTGCTGCGCGCGGCCGGCGCCGCCGCGCTCGCCGCGCCGGCGATCACGCTTGGCCGCAAGGCATGGTCCGCGCCGCCGCTGAAGAAGCTCACGTTCGCGTGGAACCAGAACGCGTTCTGCCTGACGCCGATCGTCGTCGCGCAGGAGCGCGGCTTCTTCGAGAAAAACGGCCTGAAGGTCGAGCTGATCAACTACAGCGGCTCGACCGACCAGCTGCTCGAATCGATCGCGACCGGCAAGGCCGATGCGGCGGTCGGGATGATCCACCGCTGGCTCAAGCCGCTCGAAGCCGGCTTCGACGTGAAGATCATCGGCAGTTCGCACGGCGGTTGCGTGCGGCTGCTCGGCGCGAAGGCGGCCGGCGTCACGACGCTGCAGGCGCTGAAGGGCAAGACGGTCGGCGTCAGCGATCTGGCCGCGCCCGGCAAGCACTTCTTCTCGATCCTGCTCGCGAAGAACGGGATCGATCCCGAGCGCGACATCACCTGGCGGCAGTATCCGGCCGACCTGCTCGGCGTCGCGGTCGACAAGGGCGAGATTCACGCGATCGCCGACGGCGACCCGAACCTCTATCTGCTCGAGAAGCGCAGCAACGGCGCGTACACGGAACTCGCGACGAACCTGTCCGGCGAATACGCGCGCAAGGTGTGCTGCGTGATCGGCGCGCGCGGCGATCTCGTCCGCAACGACCGGCCGTCGGCCGCCGCACTCGCGCGCTCGATCGTGCAGGCCACCGAATACACGCACGACAACCCGAACGAAGCCGCGAAGGTGTTCGCGAAATACTCGCCGAAGATCGACCCCGAGGATCTGCGCAAGCTGTACGCGACGCTCACCTATACGCATCACCCGACCAACGTCGACCTGCAGCAGGAGATCGCGTTCTATGCGGACGACTTCCGCCGCATCAGCGTGCTGAAGAAGAGCACGGACCCGCAGCGCTTCGCGCAGCAGGTCTACGCCAACGTACTGGGGTAACGCGATGTCGACGATCGAGCACGCTTCCGCCGCCCGCACTGCGCCGGTACCTGCCGGCGGCAGTGCCGCCCCGTCCGCGCGCGTCGCCTGCACGGCCTGCGAAGCCACGCAGGCCGCCGAAGCGCGCCGCGCTCGCCTCTGGCCGACCGGGATCGTCGCCGCATTCGCGTGGGCCGCGCTCGGCGCGCTCACGCAACTGTGGCCGAACCGCATCGTCGGCTTCAGCGACTGGGCGTACACCGACACGTTCGGCACGGCCGCGTGGACGATCGCCGCACTGCTGCTGGCCGCCGCGACGCTCGGCCATCTCGTCCCCGCCACGCGCACGCGGCTCGCCCGCGTACGCCCGGCCGGCCCGTGGCTCGTCGCGTTGCCGCTCGTGCTCGCCGCGTGGGAGATCGTCACCGCGAAAACCGGCTGGCTGCCGACGCCGTTCTTCGCGCCGCCGCAGGCGCTGATCGAGGTCTACGTCGACGACTGGCCGCGACTCGCGGGCAGCGCCGGCAATACGCTGAGGCTGCTCGCGCTCGGGTTTGCGTACGGCGTCGCGGTCGGCTTCGCGGTGGGCGTGTCGATCGGCTGGTCGCGCCGGATCGGCTACTGGGTGCATCCGGTGCTGCGCGTGCTCGGCCCCGTGCCGGCCACCGCGCTGCTGCCCCTCACGTTCTACTTCTTCCCGTCGAGCTATTCGGCCGCCGCGTTCCTGATCGCGCTCGCCACCGGCTTCCCGGTCGCGGTGCTCACGTGGTCGGGCGTCGCGAGCGTCAACAAGCAGTACTACGACGTCGCGCGCACGCTCGGCGCGAACGCGCGCTTCCTCGTGCTGCGCGTCGCGATTCCGGCCGCGCTGCCGCACGTGTTCGTCGGCATCTTCATGGGGCTGAGCGCGTCGTTCACGGTGCTGGTCGTCGCGGAAATGATGGGCGTGAAATCGGGGCTCGGCTGGTACCTGAGCTGGGCGCAGGGCTGGGCGTCGTACGTGAACATGTATGCGGCGCTGATCGTGATGGCGCTGCTGTTTTCCGGGCTGATCGCGCTGCTGTTCGCGGTGCGCGACCGTGTGCTCGCGTGGCAGAAAGGAACCGTCAAATGGTAAGCGCCGCCGTGCTGGACTCCCCCGTTGCCGCCGCACCCGCCGTCACCGCGCCGCGCGGCGCGCGCATCGACATTCGCCGCGTGAGCCATGCGTTCGACGGGCCCGGCGGTGCGCTGCCGGTGCTCGACGACGTCACGCTGTCGGTCGCGGCCGGCGAATTCGTCGCGCTGCTCGGCCCGAGCGGTTGCGGAAAATCGACGCTGCTGCGCCTCGTCGCGGGGCTCGACGCGGCACGGCAAGGCCGCATCGCGCAGGACGGCGTGCCGATCGAGCGCCCCGATCCGTCGCGCATCGTCGTGTTCCAGGACCCGACGCTGTACCCGTGGCGGCGCGTGCGCGCGAACGTCGCACTCGGCCTCGAAGCGCGCGGCGTGGCGCGCACCGCGCAGCATCGCGTCGACGATGCGCTCGCGCGCGTCGGGCTGCAGGACTTCGCGAACGTGTTCCCGCATCAGCTGTCCGGCGGGATGGCGCAACGCGTCGCGCTCGCCCGCGCGCTCGTCAACGATCCGCGCCTGCTGATTCTCGACGAGCCGCTCGGCAAGCTCGATTCGCTGACGCGGCTCACGATGCAGGCCGAGCTGACCGCGCTGTGGCAACGCGACGGTTTCTCCGCGCTGCTCGTCACGCACGACGTCGAGGAAGCGCTGTTCCTCGCGCAGCGCGTGATCGTGTTCGGTCCCCGCCCGGCACGGATCGTCGCCGAATTGCACGTCGACCTGCCCTACCCGCGCCATCGCGGCGACCCGCGCCTCGCCGAATTGCGCCACGACGCGCTGCGGCATCTCGGACTCGACGCGAGCTGGTAGATGCCGGGTGCCGTTCGACGTCCGGTCGCTGCCCGGCTCTGGCGCGTGCGATGAACGCACCGCTCTTCTCCGACTGGGCGATCGCGTTCCTGCAACTGCTGTATCGCGCGCAAATCGCGCTGGCACGTGTGCTGCACGCGCTCGGCCTGACGGCGGACGCGGACGGTCAGGGCGCGTGGCCATGGGCGCACCGTATCGCGCTCGAAACGCTGCGCATCGATGCCGGACTGACGCGGCAACTCGCGTTCGCGTGCGCAGCGACGGCACTGGCGGTCGTGCTCGCGTGCATCGCGCTCGTTTCGCGCAGGCGGCGTGTCGCCTCCGCGCTCGCCGCGCTGGCCGTCGCGTGGTTCGCGCCGTGGCCGCCGTTGTCGCTGTGGCTCGCGCCGGCCGTGCCGACGAGCTTCCAGCGCGATCCCGCGCCGTTTTCCGTATCGAGCGTGATGCGCGGCGCGCACCTGTATGCGCAACACTGCGCCGCGTGCCATGGCGCGGACGGCCGTGGCGAAGGGCCGCTCGCGGCCACGCTCGCGCACTGGCCGCCGACCTTTGCCGGCACGCTGCTCGCGCGGCGCCTCGACGGCGAACTGTTCTGGCGCGTGCGGCACGGCACACGCGACGAGCACGGCGCGTCGACGATGCCCGGGTTCGCCGCGACACTCGGCCCGCAGGACACGTGGGCCGTGCTCGACTACCTGAAGGCGCTGGCCGCGGGCAGCGGCGCACAGGCGGAAGGCGCATGGCCGGTGCCCGTCCCACTGCCGGCGCTCGACGTGCGCTGCGGCGACGCCGCGCCGCAACCGCTCGATCGCTGGCGCGAAGGCCAGCGCGTGCGGATCGTCGCGCTCGCGCCGGGCGCGCCGCCGCCGCCGGAAGACGCGCGCTGGCAAACCTTGCTCGTCACCGAACGCGGCGCGTCCGTCGCGGCGCCCTCGACCGGCACGCGCGCGAACTGCGTCGCGACGACGCCCGATACGTGGCGCGCGTTCGCCACGATTGCCGGCATCGCGCCCGATGCGCTCGGCGGCACGCAACTGCTCGCCGATCGCCGAGGCTGGCTGCGGGCGCGCGCGTTGCCGGGCAGCGCCGGCTGGTCGGATACCGACCTGCTGTGCCGCTCGAGTGCGGCGGCACGACCGACCGTGCCGGCCGCCGGCGGCGACGCGCTGACCGCCCTGCTGCTGCGCGTCGACACCGAACCCGTGCGCGACGTGCAGGCCGGGCTCCCGCATTGAATCCCTGAACCCGTTCTTCCAACCGAACTCCACGATGAATCCGACCCGACGCCATTTCCTCGCACAGGCGAGCGCCCTCGCCACGATCGCCGCGGCGCCTGCCGCACTGCGCGCGCAATCGGGCGCACGGCCGCTGCTGCGCGCCGGCGACCAGAAAGGCGGGCTGCGCGCGCTGCTCGAAGCGGCCGGCGAACTGAACGGCCTCGCGTACGACATCGCGTGGACCGAATTCCCGGCCGCCGCGCCGCTCGCCGAAGCCCTGAACGCGGCGGCCGTCGACTGCGGCCCGATCGGCGACGCGCCGGTGATCTTCGCGCTCGCGTCGGGCGCCCGCATCAAGGTGATCGGCGCGAACCGTTCCGATCCGTACGGCACGGCCGTGCTCGTGCAACCCGACGCGGCGCTGAAAGGCGCGGCCGACCTGAAGGGCAAGCGCATCGGCACCACGCGCGGCTCGATCGGCCATTTCGTCACGCTGAAGGCGCTCGACGCGGCCGGCCTGCCGCCCGATGCGGTGTCGTTCCGCTTCCTGCCGCCGGCCGACACGATGCTGGCGCTCGCCACCGGTTCGATCGACGCATGGGCGACCTGGGAGCCCTACACGGCGCTCGCCGAAACGAGCGGCCGCGCACGCGTGCTGGTCAACGGCCGCGGGCTGTGGTCGGGCCTCAGCTATCTCGCGGCGACCGACGCGGCGATCGCGTCGAAGCGCGACGTGCTGCACGATTTCCTGCGGCGCGTCGTGCGCGCGCAGACGTGGTCGTACCGGCACGTCGACGCGTATTCGGCGGCGCTCGCGCGCATCATCGGCATTCCGCCGGCCGCCGCGAAGCTGCAGTTCGAGCGCCGCAACACGCGCTGGCTGCCGATCGACGCGACGGTGATCGCCGAACAGCAGCGCACGGCCGACTTCTACCTGAAGGCCGGGCTGCTGCGCCAGCCGCTCGACGTGCGCACGACGTTCGATACGGGCTTTCCGCTCGCCTGAACGGCCGCGCGGCAGCGTGCAACGGCCCAAACGGCTTCGGCACGATCTGGCACAATCGCGATTCGACCATCCCGCGTTCAGCCAGCGTCATGCCAGCCATCACCGAACTCTTCGTCTATCCGATCAAATCCTGCGCCGGCATCGCGCTGACGCGTGCGCAACTGCTCGAAACGGGCCTCGCGTACGACCGCCACTGGCTGATCACCGATCCCGACGGGCAGATGATCACGCAGCGCACGCACCCGCGCCTCGCGCTGATCCGCACGGCATTCGACAACGACGCGCTCGTGCTGAACGCGCCGGGCATGCCGGAAATCCGCACGCCGCTCGACGGCGACGCATCGCCCGCGACGCCCGGGATGGCGGCGACCGTCTGGCGCGACACCGTCGACGCGATCGACACGGGCGCCGACACGGCCGCCTGGCTCACCGAATACCTCGGTACGCCGACGAAGCTCGCGCGCTTCGGGCCCGACGCGCGCCGCGGCTGCAACCGCAAATGGACCGGCGAGATCGAGACGCACACGCAGTTCGCGGACGGCTATCCGCTGCTCGTGATCGGCCAGTCGTCGCTCGACGACCTGAACGCGCGGCTCGCCGCGAAAGGCGCGCCGGCGATTCCGATGAACCGCTTCCGCCCGAACATCGTCGTGTCGGATCTCGACGCGTACGAGGAGGATTTCGTCGAACACCTCGACGCCGACGGCGACACGCCGGTGCGGCTGCGCCTCGTGAAGCTGTGCACGCGCTGCCCGATGCCGACGATCGACCAGGCCACCGGCGCGCCCGACCCCGCGTGGCCGCACGAGCCGACCGACACGCTGCAGACCTATCGCGCGAACCCGAACCACGACGACGCGCTGACGTTCGGCATCAATGCGATCGTCGTCGAAGGCGCCGGTGCGTGGCTCGAAATCGGCCAGCCGGTCGAAGCGGAGATCGGGTTCGGCGACTGAGCCGGACCACCGCCCTTTCCCGTCCCGCGTTCTCACGCGCGATCACGCGGCGCGCGGCACCGCCTCGGTCGCCGCCGCCGGTAGCCGGATCGTCACGATCAGTCCGCCGCCGGCCGCATCGGCCAGCGTCACGCTGCCCTGATGCACGCGTGCGATCTCCCGCACGATCGACAACCCGAGCCCCGTTCCCTCGACCGTCTGCGTCTTGCTGCCGCGATGGAAACGCTCGAACACCGCGTCGCGCTCGTCCGCCGGGATGCCCGGCCCGTTGTCGATCACGTCGAGCCGCGCGTGCTCGCCGTCGCGCGACACGCGCACCGTGATCACCGCGTGGTCGCCCGCATAGCGGATCGCGTTGTCGATCAGGTTGCCGACCATCTCGCCGAGCAGATCGGGCTGCCCGAGCACGTCGACATCGGCCTCGTGCTCGAAGCCGAGATCGATGTCGCGCGCCCGGGCGACCGGCGACCAGTCGAGCGTCACGCTGCGCGCGAGCCGGTGCAGTTCGACCGGCTTGTGCGCGACCGCATGGCCGCTGTCCGAATCGAGCCGCGACAGCGACAGCAGTTGCTGGACGATCTTCGCGGCCTGCCGCACCGCGCCGTTCGCACGCCGCAGGTGCCCGTTCGCGCGCGGCTGCTCGTCCGGCCGCAGCGCGAGTTCGACGCCGGCCTGCACGGCCGCGAGCGGCGTCTTCAGCTGATGGGCCGCATCGGCGAAGAAGCGGCGCCGCGCGACCTGCATCCGCTGCGTGCGGCCGATGTACTGGTTGATCGAATCGACGAGCGGCGTGAGCTCGCTCGGCATCGCACCGGTATCGAGCGGCGTCGTGTCGTCCTCGCTGCGCGCGGCCACGGTGGCCGACAGCCGGTTCAGCGGCCGCAGCCCGCGCCCGACGCCGAGCCACACGATCCCGAGCGCGAGCACGACGAGCAGGCCCTCCTGCAGCAGCGACCCGACCAGGATCTCGCGCGCGAGCGCCTGGCGCGCCTCGATCGTCTCGCCGACCATCACCCACACGATGCGCGACTGCGCGGTCGGCACGTCGTGCACCGGGATGCGCAGCGCGGCCATCCGCAACTGCTCGCCGCGATACACGACGTCGTAGTAGCGCGTGACGAACAGTTCGCCGTCGCCCGCGTCGCGTCCCTGCGGCAGCGGCAAGTCCGGGTAGCCGGTGATCGTGTGGCCGTTGTCCTCGCGGATCAGGTAGTAGATCTTGCCGCCGTCGCTCGATTCGAGCATTTCGAGCGCGAGATACGGCAGGTCGACCTCGATCTCGCCGTCGTTGAGCCGCACGCCTTCGCGGATCGACTTCAGCGACGACGACAGCGTACGGTCGAATGCGACGTGCGCGGCGTTCATCGCGCGCTGGTACGTGAGCCACGAGTCGAGCGCGAGCAGCCCGAGCAGCGGCAGCAGCAGCCACAGTGCGACCTGCGTGCGCAGGTTCGGGCGAATCATTCGTCGTTCTCCGCCTTCGCTTCGAGCAGATAACCGAGCCCGCGCAGCGTGACGATCGCGACACCCGTGTTCTCCAGCTTCTTGCGCAACCGGTACACGTAGATTTCGATCGCATCGGCATTGACCGACTCGTCGAGCCCAAAGATCTTCTCCGACAGCGTGTCCTTGTTGATCGCGCGGCCGTTGCGCAGGATCAGCACCTCGAGCACCGAGCGCTCGCGCGGCGTGAGCGACAGCGGCTCGCCCGCGAGATGGAAGCTGCGATCGATGCTGTCGTACGAAAGCGGCCCGCATGCCACGAGCGAATGCTCGTGACCGAGGCTGCGCCGGATCAGCGCGCGGGCGCGCGCCTCCAGCTCGGTCAGCTCGAACGGCTTCGCGAGATAGTCGTCGGCGCCGAGATCGAGCCCCTTCACGCGGTCCTCGACCGACCCGTGCGCGGTGAGGATCAGCACCGGCACCGGGTTGCGGCGCGCGCGCAGCCGCCGCAGCACCTCCAGCCCGTCGAGCTTCGGCAGCCCGAGATCGAGGATCACCAGCGCGTAATCCTGCGTGCGCAGCACGTGGTCCGCCGCCTCGCCGTCCGCCATGTGATCGACCGCGAAGCGCGCGGCGCTCAGCGCATCGCTCAGCGACTGGGCCAGGTTCGGATTGTCTTCGACGAGCAGCACGCGCATGGGGATTCCGGTAAGGTCAGCGACAGGCCGCTACATTACATGATCCTTTCCATGTCGACGCCTCGCGGAAACACGGGTTGCGCGGGGGCCGCCAAGCCGCCGCGCGCGCCGCCGACGGCCGCCGCTCAGCGTTCCGCCGCGGGATGACCGGGCGCCGCGAAGCGCGCATCGCCGGCCGCGCGCCGCTCGCGAAAGCCGACGACCACCGCGACGAACGCGACGCTCGCGCCGGCCGTCACGACGATCATCGGGTGCGCGGTGCCGTCCGACAGCCACGCCAGCACGCCGCCGCACGCGGCCGTGATCGCCATCTGGATAAAGAAGAACAGCCCCGATGCGGTGCCGGCGATCTGCGTATACGGCTGCATCACCGCGAACTGGCACGCCGGAATCGCGATCCCGACCGCGATCATCACGACGAACATCGGCACGACCAGCGCGGCCACCGACATCGGGGCGAGCGCGCCGCCGGCCCACAGCATGGCGGCGCCGGCCAGATTCACGGCGGCCGCCGCCGCGATGACCGAATCGGCTTGCCAGCGCCCGCCGGTCCGCGCGAACGCGCTCGAGCCGATCAGGTAGCCGAACACGGTCACGCCGAAGATCGCCGCATAGACCGGGCCGGACACGCCGATCTGCCGCTGGAACAGCGTCGACGATTCCGCGATGAACGGGTAGTACGTGCAGTAAACGAAGCTGATCGTGAGCGAGTAGCGCAGGAAACGTCGCTCGCGCAGCAGGCCGGCGTAGGTCCGCAGGAGCCCGGGGCCCGGCGCCGGCCGCGCGACCTGTTCGCGCGTCTCGGGCAGCGCGCGCAGCACCATCGCGGTCGCGACCAGCCCGCCCGCCGCGAGCCATCCGAACACGCCGCGCCAGCCGAGCCACGCGGCGATCGCGCTGCCTGCCAGCGGCGCGACCACCGGCGACAGCGCCATGCCGGCCGAGATATGGCCGAGCATCGTGGCCTGCGTCGCGGCCGGAAAGCGCTCGCGCACGATGACGCGGCCGATCACCGTGCCGGTGCAGCCGCCCAGCGCCTGAAAGATGCGCGCGACGATGAGGGCCGCGACGCCGCTCGACAGCGCGCACGCCACGCTCGCGACGACGTACACGCACAGACCGCCGAGCAGCACGGGACGGCGCCCGTAACGGTCGGACAACGGCCCCGACACCAGCATCGACAGCGCATAGCCGACCATGTAGAGGGTAAGCGTGAGCTGCAATTGGGCGTCGGTGCCGTGCAGCGCGTCCGCCATCGCGGGCAGCGACGGCAGGTATGCATCGATCGTGACGCGCGGCAGGCACACGACGAGCATCAACAGGAACAACCAGCCCCGCTGGGGCAATGAGCGTGTCTTCATGCGGCAAGTCCGTTTCCGGTCCGAGGAGAAAGGGTCGACAGCAATCTAAGGGGAAAGTGATATAAGCTGAAGGGCCATTAAATCGACCACCTACTGGACCACTATGCCGCGAGGCAAAGCCGCGATTCCGCTCGACCTGCCGCGCCCTTCCGGGCTGTCGGCCGGCAGCCCGTCGTCGAAGCAGGAATGCATTGCCGACACGATTCGCGACGCGATCCTGAAGCGCCTGCTGCCTGCCGACAGCCCGCTGCCGTCCAGCCGGACGCTGGCCGTGCGCTGGGACATCGCGCGCGGCACCGTCGAAGCGGCGTACGACATCCTGTGCGCCGAGGGCTACATCGCCCGCACGCGAGGGTCCGGCACGCGCGTCTGCGCGGTGGTGCCGGACAGCTATCTGCGCGCGGCCGCGCAGCCTCGTCCCGGCAACGCACACCGCGAGCCGGCAGGCGGCCCGGACGAGTCCGAATCCGAACACGGCGTGCGCCCGGGCGTCCCGTTCGTCGCGCGGCTCGCCGATCCCGGCCTGATGCCGATGCAGCAATGGAAGAAGGCGCTCGGCGCGAGCCTGCTTGCCGCGACGGCCAACGAGCTCGGCGCGACGCCCGCGCAAGGCGTCGACAGCCTCCGCGACGAAATCGCCGCGTACCTGCGCGAATATCGCGGCATTCCGTGCGACGCCGGCGACATCTTCATCACGACCGGCATCCGCCATTCGATCGACCTCGTCGCGCGCACGGTGCTCGCGCCGGGCTCGACGGTACTGATGGAAGATCCCGGCTACGTGTCGGCGTGGCAGATCTTCACGATCGCGGGCGCGACCGTGATCGACGTGCCGGTCAATCGGGAAGGCATCGACACGGCGTCGCTGCACCGGCATCCCGATGCGCGTGCCGTCTACGTGACGCCCGCGCATCAGGCACCGCTCGGCGTCACGATGTCGGTGTCGCGCCGGCTCGAACTGCTCGACTGGGCGCAGCGCGGCCGCACGTGGATCGTCGAAGACGACTACGACGGCGAATTCAGCTACCAGACCGCCCCGCTGCCCGCGCTGAAATCGCTCGACGCGTGCGACCGCGTGATCTACTGCGGCTCGTTCAACAAGACGCTGTTCTCGGGGCTGCGCATCGGCTTCATGGTCGTACCGAAAGCGCTGCGGCCGGCGCTGTCGGCCGTGTGGCATGCGACCGCGCGCGCGGTCGGCGCGGCGCCGCAACTGGCGCTGGCCCGCTTCATCGCCAGCGGCGATTTCGCGAAGCACCTGCGCGCCGCGCGGCACGCGTACCGCCAGCGGCGCGACATCGTGCTCGAGCAGCTGGCGAAGCACGCCGGCGGACGGTTCGCGGTATCCGGCGAGCACGCGGGCTTTCATTTCGTGCTGTGGCTGCCGCCCGGGACGGACGACGCGACGGTTGTCGCCCGGGCCCGCGCGGCCGGCATCGCGTTGCAGCCGATCCGCGAATTCTGCCGAAGCGCCCGGCGTGAAGCGGGTGTCGTCGTCGGATATTCCGCGCTGACGGCCGCGCATGCACGGCATGGCGGCCGGATCCTCGGCCAGTTGCTGGCGGCCTCCGCCTAGCGGTCGTTGCGGTCGTTGCGGGCGTTCCCGCGCCTGCCCGGCCCCGCTTCTGTTCCCGTCCGAACCATGCCGCACGCCGCGCAACCCGCGGCGGCGGCCGCCGCGACCTCGGGAAATCCATGACGCAAACGACGCGATTGTGAACGGGAATGAAAGCAGGCTGAAAGTGCCCCGCAATTAACATCCGCGTCACTCGAACAACACCACGCATAACTGGAGGAAGACATGTCGTTTGCACCGAAGCGCGTTGCCGCCGCACTGGCGATCGTCCTGGGCACTGCCGCCGGCGGCGCCGTCGCGCAGGTTCCGGCCGGGTATCCGGGTAATTACCAGGGCGTGATCGACGCCGCGAAGAAGGAAGGCAAGCTGATCGTCTACTCGACGACCGACACGGGCCTCGTGCGCCCGCTGATCAAGGACTTCGAAAGCCTGTACGGCGTGAAGGTCGAGTACAACGACATGAACAGCACCGAGCTGTACAACCGCTACATCAGCGAAAACGCGGCGAGCAGCACCAGCGCCGACGTGCTCTGGAGCTCCGCGATGGACCTGCAGGTCAAGCTCGTCAACGACGGCCTGATGGCGGCCTACGATTCGCCCGAAAGCCCGAACGTGCCGCAATGGGCGCAGTACCAGAAGCAGGCGTACGGCACGACCTTCGAGCCGCTCGCGATCGTCTACAACAAGCGCCTGATCCCCGAGAACGAAGTGCCGAAGACGCGCGCCGAGCTGATCAAGCTGCTCGCGTCGCAACCGGACAAGTTCAAGGGCAAGCTCACGACGTACGACGTCGAGAAATCCGGCGTCGGCTTCAACGCGCTGACGCAGGACGCGCACCTGAACGAGAAGGTCACGTGGGAACTCGTGAAGGCGATCGGCGCGACGGGCCCGAAGCTGCAGTCGAGCACCGGCGCGATGATGGAGCGCATCTCGTCGGGCGAGAACCTGATCGGCTACAACATCATCGGTTCGTATGCGTACGCGAAGGCGAAGAAGGACAAGTCCATCGGATACGTGTTTCCGAAGGACTACACGCAGATCGTGAGCCGCCTCGCCACCATCTCGAAGAAGGCGAAAAACCCGAACGCCGCCAAGCTGTGGGTGGACTACCTGCTGTCGAAACGCGGCCAGACCATGATCGCGAACCAGGCGAACCTGTACGCGATCCGCACGGACGTGACCGGCGAGACGTCGGCCGCGAGCCTCACGAAGGAACTCGGCGATTCGCTGAAGCCGATCCAGATCGGCACCGGCCTGCTCGTCTATCTGGACCAGTCGAAGCGGCTCGCGTTCCTGAAGCAATGGCAGCAGGCGATCAAGAGCTGATCCGCTGACCGGCTCCGGCCGACCCACGGCCGCCCGCCGCACGTCGCGCGGGCGGCCCTTCCCCTTACCGACTTCCTTGAGGCGGCCATCCGGATGGCCGCAGGGGCGAACTCATGCTTTCAACCAGCACCCGCGGCACGGCACCGGCCGCGCCACCCGCCGCCGGCCCGCGCGACGCGATTCCCGCGCTGCCGGTCAACAGCCTGCAGCCGCTCGCCGGCATGCTGCGCTGGATCGTCGTCGCGGTACTCACCATCGCGGTCGCACTGCCGCTCGGCTTCATCCTGTTCCAGAGCCTGCTGTCCGCGCCGTTCTTCGACGCGAACAAGACGCTCGGCATCGACGGCTTCCGTTTCGTCTTCAGCGATCCCGATTTCTGGTCGGCCGTGAAGAACTCGTTCATCATCGCCGGCGGGATGCTGTTCATCTCGATCCCGCTCGGCGGCATCCTCGCGTTCCTGATGGTGCGCACCGACCTGCCCGGCCGTCGCTGGCTCGAACCGCTGCTGCTCACGCCCGTGTTCGTGTCGCCGATGGTGCTCGCGTTCGGCTACGTGGTCGCGGCCGGACCGGTCGGCTTCTACTCGGTGTGGTTCAAGGAACTGTTCGGGGTACAGAACATCCCCTGGAACGTGTACTCGGTCTTCGCGATCACGGTGATCGTCGGCCTCACGCACGTGCCGCACGTGTACCTGTATTCGTCGGCCGCGTTGCGCAACCTCGGCTCGGACGTCGAGGAAGCCGCGCGCGTGGCGGGCGCCCGCCCGTTCCGCGTCGCGCTCGACGTGAGCCTGCCGATGACGATGCCCGCGCTGCTGTTCGCCGGCGCGCTCGTGTTCTTCCTCGGCTTCGAAGTGTTCGGGCTGCCGCTCGTGCTCGGCGATCCGGAAGGCCACCTGGTGCTCGCGACCTACCTGTACAAGCTGACCAACAAGCTCGGCGTGCCGTCGTATCACCTGATGGCCGCGGTCGCCGTGTGCATCGTCGCGATCACGTTCCCGCTCGTGCTGCTGCAGCGCCGCCTGCTGAAGACCGCGAACCGCTTCGTCACCGTGAAGGGCAAGGCCGGCCGGACGACGGTGCTGCCGCTCGGCGTGTGGCGCTGGGTCGCGCTCGCGATCGTCGTGCTGTGGCTGATGCTGACCGTGATCGTGCCGATCTCGGGCATCGTGCTGCGCGCATTCGTGACCAACTGGGGCGAAGGCGTCGCGCTCGCCGAAGTGCTGACGCTGTCGAACTTCATCGAGCTGTTCGAGCAGGACAACCTGGTGCGCGCGATCGTCAACACGCTCGGCATCGGCGTGATCGGCGGCGCGCTCGCGATCGGCTTCTACTCGCTCGTCGCGTTCGCCGGCCACCGCCGCCCCGACTGGGCGACCAAGCTGCTCGACTACCTCGTGCTGCTGCCGCGCGCGGTGCCGGGCCTGCTCGCCGGTCTCGCGTTCCTGTGGATCTTCCTGTTCGTGCCGGGCCTGCGCGAACTGAAGAACTCGATGTGGAGCATCTGGATCGCGTACACGGTCGTGTGGCTCGCGTACGGGATGCGCCTCATCCAGAGCGCGCTGCTGCAGGTCGGCCCGGAACTCGAGGAAGCCGGCCGCAGCGTCGGCGCGACGCGCAGCCGCGTGTCGCTCGACGTGACGCTGCCGCTCGTGCGCTTCGGCCTGCTCGCCGCGTGGCTGCTGATCTTCATGATCTTCGAGCGCGAATACTCGACGGCCGTCTACCTGCTGTCGCCCGGCACCGAAGTGATCGGCGCGCTGCTCGTGTCGCTGTGGGCGACCGGCGCCGTCGACCAGGTCGCCGCGCTTTCTGTCATCAACATCGCGATGGTCGGCGCCGGTCTCGGCGTGGCCCTGCGCTTCGGAGTGAAACTTCATGGATAAGCTCATCGTCGACGACCTGCACCTCAGCTACGGCGCCAATCCGATCCTCAAGGGCGTGTCGTTCGAACTGAAGGCCGGCGAAGTCGTGTGCCTGCTCGGCGCGTCGGGCAGCGGCAAGACCACGCTGCTGCGCGCGGTGGCCGGCCTCGAACAGCCGTCCGACGGCCGCATCCAGCTCGACGACCGCGTGTTCTTCGACGGCGCGAAACGCGTCGACCTGCCCGTCGAGCAGCGCTCGCTCGGCCTCGTGTTCCAGTCGTACGCGCTGTGGCCGCACCGCACCGTCGCCGACAACGTCGGCTACGGACTGAAGCTGCGCCGCGTCGCCCCGGCCGAACAGAAGCGCCGCGTGCAGACCGCGCTCGATCAGCTCGGCCTCGGCCATCTCGCGGAACGCTTTCCGCACCAGCTGTCGGGCGGCCAGCAGCAGCGCGTCGCGATCGCACGCGCGCTCGTCTACAACCCGCCGGTGATCCTGCTCGACGAGCCGCTGTCGAACCTCGACGCGAAGCTGCGCGAGGAAGCGCGTGCGTGGCTGCGCGAGCTGATCGTGTCGCTCGGGCTGTCGGCCCTGTGCGTGACGCACGACCAGACCGAGGCGATGGCGATGTCCGACCGCATCCTGCTGCTGCGCAACGGCCGCATCGAACAGGAAGGCACGCCGGCCGAGCTGTACGGCGCGCCGCGCTCGCTGTACACGGCCGAATTCATGGGCAGCAACAACCGGATCGATGCGCGCGTCGCCGCGATCGACGGCGAATGCGTGACGCTCGCCGGCGACGGCTGGGAACTGCGGGCGCTGGCCCGCGACACGCTCGCGCCGGGCCAGGACGCGCAGGCCGTGATCCGCCTCGAACGCGTGCAGGTCACCGACGGCCCGGGCGCGAACCGGCTGCAGGCCGACCTCGTCACGTCGATGTATCTCGGCGACCGCTGGGAATACCTGTTCCATTGCGGCGACATGCGCCTGCGCGCGTTCGGCCACGTGCCGCGCGCGGCCGGCAAGCACTGGATCGAATTCCCGACCAACGACTGCTGGGCGTTCGCGAAAGCGGGCTGACCCGGTCGCGGCGGCTCACGTGCCGCCGCGCATCCCGCCACGCATGGACTTCCCGTCCGGCGGACGCCTCCCGGTGTCCGCCGCGGGCGGATGCGCGCCTAACCGACTCACCCAACCCACAAGAACCAAGGAGACACCGTCAATGAAATCACGCGCAGAGCGTTCCCTTCGCGCCGCCGTCCTGACCGGATCGGCCGCCGTCGCCGGACTCGCGGCAGGCGCCGCGCACGCGCAGTCGTCGGTCACGATGTACGGGATCATGGATGCCGGCATCGAATACACGAACCATGCGGCGCCCGAAGGCGGCAGTTCGGTCAAGCTCAAGTCGGGCAACAAGAACACCTCGCGCTGGGGCTTGCGCGGCGTCGAGGATCTCGGCGGCGGGCTGAAGGCCGTGTTCCGACTCGAAAGCGGGATCGACCTCGCGAACGGCGCGCTCGACGACGGCCCCGACTCGATCTTCGCGCGCCGCGCGACGGTCGGCCTGAAGAGCAAATGGGGCGAACTGACGCTCGGCCGCAACTACACCGTCACCTACGACTACATGCTGCCGTTCGACCCGATGGGTTACGCGCAGAACTACTCGTGGGCCTCGGCGTCGACGGCAACGGGCGGCCGCAAGGACGGCATGTTCACGCGCTCGTCGAACGCGGTGCGCTACGACGGCGAATTCAGCGGCTTCAAGTTCGGCGCGTTGTACGGCTTCGGCAACGTGCCGGGCAGCGTGAAGACCAGCTCGAAATACGACTTCGCGGTCGGCTACGAGAAAGGCCCGTTCGCGGCGGTCGTCACGTTCGACCGGCAGAACGGCGCGGCCGACAGCGTCACGCCGGCCGATACGGTCAACTATATCCAGGGCGTCCATGCCGGCCTGAGCTACGACTTCGGCAACCTGAAGACGATGGCCGGCTACCGCAACTACAAACGCACGTTCCGCACCACGGCGGCGAACCAACTGAGCGACACGTACTGGCTCGGCGGGTCGTATCAGTTCACGCCGGCGTTCTCGCTGATCGCGGCCGTCTATCACCAGAACATCAAGGGCGGCAGCGATGCCGATCCGACGCTGGTGTCGATGCGCGCGAACTACGCGCTGTCGAAGCGCACGGTGCTGTACGCGGCCGGCGCGTTCGCGATCGCGAAACACGACCAGAAGGTTGGCGTGTCGCGCGATTTCGCGGGATACGGCACGACCCAGGTCGGCGTCACGGCGGGGATCCAGCAGCGGTTCTGACACCCGGGCCGGCGGGCGGCGGCAGTCGGTCGACCGCCGTTCAGCCAGGCCACGCGCGGCGGCATCGCGGCGAACCGCCGGCCGCCGCCGCCCAGCGTGCCCCTCGCGTCACGTCCGGCGCGCTGCGTTTCGATGCGCCGCTCACTCGCCGCGCATCGTGAACACCGGGCGCACGAGACTGTTCGTATCGCCCCAGTGTTCGCCCACGGCCGACAGCGGCACCGTGCGCGTGTCGATCGCGAGGCCGGCCGGCCCGGCCGCGTCGAACACACCGCGCACCGACGCCAGCAAGCGGGGCAGCGACACGCTGCCGATGCCGCTGCCCATCAGTTCGATCGCGGTCGCCCGCAGCACCGCGCCCGGCAGCAGCACGTCCGCGCCGCCGATCGAGCCGATCTGCACGAATCGCAGCCGGCGGCCGTCGGGCGTCGCCTTCGCGGCGGCAAGCAACAGCGTCTGCGCGCTGGCGCCCCACAGATAGTCGAGCACGACGTCCACACCTTCACGGAAATGCGGTTCGAGCGCGCGTGCCAGATGTGCGTCGTCCTGCTGCAGCGACACGACCGCATCCGCACCGGCGCTCGGCAACGCCTGCAGCGCGGCTGCGTTGCGGCCCGTCGCGATCACCTTCGCGGCGCCGAGATGCTTCGCGATCCGCACTGCCAGCCGCCCCGACGTACCCGTCGCACCGTTGACGAGTACCGTCTCGCCCGCGACGAGCCGCGCGCGCTCGGTCAGCGCCGCCCACGACGACATCCCGGGAATCGCGATCGCCGCCGCCGTGACGTCGTCGAGCGAATCGGGCAGCGGCACGCACCGCGTATCGGGCGCGATCGTGCGCTCGGCCATCGCGCCGAACGGGGCGGGCGCGCCGAAGAAGTAGACGCGCTGCCCGTCGTCGAGACGGCGGCCCACCCCGTCGACGCCGACGACGAACGGATAACGCCCGTCCGACGAGTAATGCGTGCCGGCCGCGCGCGCCTGCGCGAGCCGGCTCAGCGCGGACGCCGTCACGTCGATCAGGCTGTGGCCCGGCATCGCGCGCGGCGCATCGAATTCCATCTGAACGGGACGCTCGCCGGCGCCCGTCACGACTGCTGCTTTCATGGTGACTCCTTGAATCGGGGATCTCGATCGACGGTTCAGCTGCGCATCAGCGTGCGTCGAGCCACGCGCGCAGCGCGGGATCGCGCACTTCCAGCACGTCGAACAGGCCGAGCGCGCGCAGCGCCGGCAATGCGTCGATCGCGTCGGCCTCCGCGCGCGCCCTGTCGGCGGGCTCGGCGTGCGGGTCGGTCAACACGCGCGCGTTGACCAGGAACGCGCCGACGGTCCCCTTGCGGATCGTCGTTCCGCCGGTTTCGATCCGGTCGGCATGGTCGGGAAGCATCTGTTCGGCTCGCATCGCGTCGTACTCCGGTTGTCATCGATGGATGCAGTGTAGGCGTGCGAAGCCGGCCAATCTCCGGTATAACAGCCATTCGATACCGATATCCGGCCATGTCCGATCCGCTTCTGCCCGCCCGATTCGTCACGTCCGACGACGGCCCGTTCGTGGTCGCCGCCGTGCTGTCGCAACGCGACCCGCGCGTGACCGCGCCGCATTCGCATGCGCGCGGCCAGCTCGTCGGCGCGCTGAGCGGGCTGCTGACGATCGGCCTCGATGACCAGGCCTGGGTCGTGCCGGCCATTCACGCGATCTGGATTCCGCCGCATTGCCGGCATTCGTTGCGTTCGTTCGGGCCGATTTCCGGCTGGTCGGCGTTCGTCGCCGAAGCACGCTGCGCGGCACTGCCGGCCGCGCCGCGCGCGATCCGCACGACACCGCTGCTGCGTGAAGCCGTGCAGCGCGCGGCAAGCTGGGGCGATTCGGAACTGGATGCCGCGCAAACGCGCATCGCCGACGTGATCCTGGACGAAATCGCGTCGTCGGAGGTCGAGGCACTGGGACTGGTACGGCAGCGAGACGCGCGGCTGATGAAGATCACCGATGCGCTGGCCACGAATCTCGCGGACAACCGGCGGCTAGAGGAATGGGCCGCATGGGCCGGCATCAGTGCGCGAACGATGAGCCGCCGCTTCGTCGCCGAGACGGGGCTGACGTTCGCGCAGTGGCGTCAGCAGGCCAGGTTGCTGCGGGCGCTGGAGAGAATCGCCGATGACGTGCCGGTGACGACGATCGCGCTCGATCTCGGGTACGACAACGTGAGCGCGTTCATCGACATGTTCCGGCGGGCGTTGGGGACGACGCCTGGACGGTATATGGAGAACGGGGGGACATCGACAATCGACGTACGGTAACAACACGCGACCGGCTTGAAACGTCAAACGATTCGCGGAATCCGGTTCAATTCAGATGATCGTCCGGTAGGCGCGCTGCCCTTCGACAGCCGCCCGCATCTCGCGCTCGACGGGCAGATCGTAGCGGACATCGTGGTGTGGGGCATCGCGCGCTCCAAACTGGGGTTCTGGATGGCGTGATTTTTTCGCAATAAACGAAAAGTGATATCGCCCTCTATAAACGGTCTGTCCGTTTCGTTCAATACGTGCCGTCGCCCTTCTCCGCGGCCTTGCCCCCCTTCCCCTTGAACTGCGCCGCCAGCCGCTCCGCGCTCCTCGCGAGCAGCGTCGTATCGACCCCGACCGCGACGAACAGCGCGCCCGCGTCCACATAGCGTCGCGCGGCCGCCTCATCCGCGCTCAGAATGCCCGGCGCCTTGCCGGCCGCCTTGATCATCCGGATCGCGCCGTCGATCGCGGCCTGCACGACCGGGTGGCCCGGATTGCCGAGATGCCCGAGATCGGCGGCCAGGTCAGCCGGCCCGATGAACACGCCGTCGACGCCTTCGACCCGCGCGATCGCATCGATCGCATCGAGCCCCGCGCGTGTCTCGACCTGCACGAGCACGGCCATCTCGTCGTTCGCGCGATGCAGGTAGTCGCCCACACGATTCCACCGCGACGCGCGTGCCAGCGCACTGCCGACGCCGCGCATCCCGTGCGGCGGGTAACGCGTCGCGGCCACGGCCGCGCGCGCTTCGTCGGCGCTCTGCACCATCGGCACCAGCAGCGTCTGCGCCCCGAGATCGAGCACCTGCTTGACGATCACCGGATCGTTCCACGGCACGCGCACGACCGGATGCGACGGATACGGCGCGATCGCCTGCAACTGCGCGAGGATCGTCGGCACCGTGTTCGGCGCATGCTCGCCGTCGATCAGCAACCAGTCGAATCCCGCGCCCGCGACGACCTCGGCGCTGTACGGATTCGCGAGCCCGAGCCACAGCCCGATCTGCGCGTCGCCGCGCGCGAGCGCGGCCTTGAAGACATTCGACGGAATCTGCATCGTTCGCTACCTCACTCGAAATGGCACTGGATCGTCCCGAGCGGGCCGTAGTCGACGCTGAACGTATCGCCCGGCCGCGCCGCACACGGCCGCGTGAACGACCCGCCGAGCACGATCTGCCCGGGTTCCAGCGCGACGCCGAAACGCGACAGCCGGTTCGCGAGCCACGCGACGCCGTTCGCCGGATGGTTCAGCACGCCGGCCGCGACGCCCGTTTCCTCGACCACGCCGTTGCGCGACATGATCGCCGCGACCCAGCGCAGGTCGACGTCCTGCGGCCGCACCGGCCGGCCGCCGATCACGACGCCCGCGTTCGCGGCGTTGTCGGCGATCGTGTCGAACACCTTGCGCGGCCGTTTCGTATCGGGGTCGATGGACTGGCTGCGCGCGTCGATGATCTCGAGCGCGGGCACGACGTAATCGACCGCGTCGTACACGTCGAAGATCGTGCAGTTCGGGCCCGAGAGCCGCTTGCCGAGCACGAACGCGAGTTCGACCTCGACGCGCGGCACGATGAAGCGGCCGGTCGGGATCGTGCCGCCGTCGTCGAAGAACATGTCGTCGAGCAGCGCGCCGTAATCGGGCTCGTCGATCTGGGACGTGTTCTGCATCGCCTTCGACGTGAGGCCGATCTTGTGCCCCTTCAGCGTGCGGCCTTCCGCGAGCTTGAGGGTCACCCACGCGCGCTGGATCGCATACGCGTCGTCGATCGTGATGTCGGGATGGTCGAGCGAGATCTGGCGGATCTGCGTGCGCTCGCGCTCGGCGTCGTGCAGACGCCGCGCGAGCTGGTCGATGAGGGCGGGTTCGAGCATGGTCGGATCGGGAATGGGGTTCAGCCGGCCCGCTTGTAGCGGGCGTGGATGTTGTTGTGCTTGTACGAGCCGCTTTCGCTGAACTCGGTCAGTTCCATCGACAGCGCGAGGTAGCGTTTCGCGTACAGCTCGGCGAAATGCGCCTTGATCGCATCGAACAGCGCATCGCACGCGGCCTTCTTCTGCGCGTCGGTACGCCCCGAGCCGATCTTCAGCGTCACGTGGACGAAGGCGTCGTCCTCCGTGCCGTCGGCGACGCAGTAGTCCTGCAGTTCGAGCGCGCGCGAGCGGATGCCGCCGGTCGGGAACACGCCGCCCTGCGCGATCAGCGTCGCGTTGATCGTGCGCAGCAGCGCGGGAATGCGCGCGTCGTCGCGGATGTTCGCGGTGTATTCGACGACGATGTGTGGCATGGCAAATCTCCGTTCGGATTCGATTGCTTGGCAGGCGGCAGCGCTCAGGCGAGCGGAAAGATCGCGTTGATCTGCCCGGTGCCCGAACTCGCGAAATAGTCGGTGACGATCTCGACGGGCTTGTCGTAACGATCCCAGCCGAGCAGCCCGAGCAGCATCGCCGTGTCGTGCATCCCGCCTTCGCCGTGGCAATGGAGGTTGTACTCGGGCAGCATCGCGCAGAAGGTCTTGAAATCGCCCTGCTTCCACAGCTCGACCACGCGCAGGTCGACCTGGCGGAAGAATTCGCGGCTGATCTGGTGGATCGATTCCTCGGGGCTGCCGTTGTCGTTGAAGCGGTGCGACAACGAGCCGCTCGCGAGGAACGCGACGTTCGAATCGCTCTTCTCGATCGCCTCGAGCAGCGCCTCGCCGAAGCGGCGGCTTTCGTCGAGCTGATGCCACATGCACCAGCCGGCGATCGACACGACCTTGAAATGCTGGTCGCCGTTCATGTAGCGCATCGGCACGAGCGTGCCGTATTCGAGTTCCAGGCTGTCGATCTCGTGCGCGCGCGTCGCGATGCCGCGCCCGGTGGCCGTCTCGGCGATCAGCCGGCCAAGCGCCGGGTTGCCTGGATACGCATACGCCATGTCGCGGATGAAATGCGGCAGCTCGTTGCTCGTGTACGTGCCCGAGAACCGCGCGTTGCAGTTCACGTGATAGCCGGCATTGACGAGCCAGTGCACGTCCGACACGACGATCGTGTCGACGCCGAGCGCGCGGCAGCGCTCGCCGATCAGCTGGTGGCCGCGGATCGCCGCCTCGCGGCAACCGTGATGCCTGCCGGGCAGTTCCGACAGATACATCGACGGCACGTGCGTGATCTTCGCGGCGAGGGACAGTTTGCCCATCGTTCAGTCTCCGTTTGGTTCGTTATCGCGGCGAAACGACCGTCACACGCCCCAGCGCGGGATGTGGTGCGAACCCATCGAGATGCACACGTTCTTGATCTCCGCGAACACCTCGAAACTGTACTCGCCGCCCTCGCGCCCGGTGCCCGACTCCTTCACGCCGCCGAACGGCTGGCGCAGGTCGCGCACGTTCTGACTGTTCACGAACACCATCCCGGCCTCGATCCCGCGTGCGAGACGATGCACCTTGCCGACGTCCTGCGTCCAGATATACGACGCAAGGCCATACGCGGTGTCGTTCGCGAGCCGCAGCCCTTCGTCTTCGTCCTCGAACGGAATGATGCAGGCGACCGGCCCGAAGATCTCTTCCTTCGCGATACGCATCCGGTTGTCGACGTCGGCGAACACGGTCGGGCGCACGAAGTTGCCGTTGCGCAGATGCGCGGGCAGCCCGGCCGGCTTGTCCGCGCCGCCCGCGACCACGCGCGCGCCTTCCTGCTCGCCGATGCGAATGTAGCCCGTCACCTTCTCCCAGTGCTGGCGCGTGATCATCGCGCCGAGATTCGTGCCCGGATCGGCCGGGTCGCCGACCACCAGGTTGTTCGCGCGGCGCGCGAATTCCTGCACGAAGCGGTCGTAGATCGTGCGCTGCACGAAGATCCGCGAACCGGCGGTGCACCGTTCGCCGTTGATCGAGAAGATCGTGAACAGCGACGCGTCGAGCGCGCGGTCGAAATCGGCGTCGTCGAAGATCAGCACCGGCGACTTGCCGCCGAGCTCCATCGAATACTTCTTGAGGCCCGCGCGCTCCATGATCCGCTTGCCCGTCACGGTGCCGCCGGTAAACGACACCGCGCGCACGTCGGGATGGCGCACGAGCGCGTCGCCGGCCGTCGCGCCGTAGCCCTGCACGACGTTCAGCACGCCGGGCGGAATGCCGGCTTCGAGCGCGAGCCGGCCGAGCTGGTCGGCCGTCAGCGGCGACAGTTCCGACATCTTCAGCACGGCCGTATTGCCGAGCGCGAGGCACGGCGCCGTCTTCCACGTGGCCGTCATGAACGGCACGTTCCATGGCGACACCAGCGCGCACACGCCCACCGGCTGGTACAGCGTGTAGTTCAGCATCTGGTCGTCGACCGGATACGTGCGGCCGTTCATCTGCACGCACACTTCCGCGAAGAAATTGAAGTTCTCCGAGGCGCGCGGAATCAGCTGCTTGCTCGTCTGCGCGATCGGCAGGCCGGTGTCCTGCGTCTCCAGCGCCGCGAGCATCGGCACGTTCTTCTCGATCAGCTCGCCGAGCTTGCGCATCAGCTTCGCGCGCGCCTTCGCGGGCGTGTTCGCCCATTTCGGGAACGCCGCCTTCGCCGCGCGCACGGCCGCGTCGACCTCGGCCTCGCCGCCCGACGCGACGTCGGTGATGACGTCGCCCGTCGCGGGGTTCAGCGTCGTGAAGGTCTCGCGGCTCTCGACTTCGCGGCCGTCGATCCAGTGCTTGATGGTCATGTGCTCTCCTTGGGCGACGGGCTCAGCCGGCGCGATAGTAGTCTGCTTCGCCGACGATCGTGTTCACGAGCCGGCCAATCCCTTCGATCTCGGTCACGACCTCGTCGCCCGGCTGCGTGTCCGCCAGCCCCTCGGGCGTGCCGGTCAGGATCAGGTCGCCCGGCGCGAGCGTCATGAAGCCGCTGATGTGCTCGATCAGCGCCGGCACGTCGAAGATCATGTCGCGCGTGCTGCCGCGCTGCGTCTCGTGGCCGTTCACGGTCGTGCGCAGCATCAGGTCGCCCGCGTCGCCGATCTCGTCGCGGCTGACGAACCACGGCCCGAGCGGCGTGCAGGTATCGCGGTTCTTCACGCGCAGGTTCGGGCGATAGTAGTTCTCGAGATAGTCGCGGATCGCGTAGTCGTTCGCGACCGTGTAGCCGGCCACGTAGTCGACGGCCTGCGCACGGCTCACGTTGCGCGCGGGCCGGCCGATCACGACGGCCAGTTCGCACTCGTAGTGCATGTGCGTCGCATCCGCCGGGCGCACGGTGCGCGACCGGTGGCCGATGAACGTGTTCGGTCCCTTCAGGAAGATCAGCGGCTCGCTCGGCGCCTTGAACGCGAGTTCCTTCGCGTGGTCGGCGTAGTTGAGGCCGAGCGCGAACGTCGTGCGCGGCGCGACGGGCGGCAGCCACGCCACCGCCTCCTCGGCGACCACGCGCCCCGTATCGAGGCGGATCGTGCCGTCGCCGGCCGGTTCGGCCGCATGCAGTGCGCCGTTGTAGATCACGCGCGCCGTCTTCATCGTGCTTCCTCCGCAATCAGCGTATGCCGCAGCGTGCCGATCCCGGCGGCCGAAATCTCGATCGTGCTGCCCGCGCGGGCGCGCGGTGCGCCGCCCGCGACGCCGAGCAACAGCACGTCGCCCGCGTCGAACGACATGAACGCGGTCACATCGGCGATCAGTTCGCGCACCGGGCGGATCAGCGTGGCGGTCGACGCGGACACGGCCAGTTCGCCGTCGATCCGCACCGTCAGGCCGATCGCGTCGACGTCGCCGAGCGCGGCGGCCGGCACGATGGCCGGGCCCAGCGGGCAGAAGCCGTCACGGCACTTGAAGCGCACGGCCGGGCGGTAGTAATCGGGGTGCGGCACCGACACGTCGCTCGCGAGCGTGAAGCCGTGCACGTAGTCGAGCGCCTGCGCGGCCGGCACGCGCGTCGCGGGCCGGGCGAACACGACGGCCACCGACGCGCCGATTTCCAGCGCGTCGACGCCGGCCGGCACGACGACGGCGGCGCCGTCGCCCGCATGCGTGTTCGCGGGTTTGATGTACAGGATCGGCGCCTGCGGCGGGCGGCCGTAAGGCGGCGCGTTCACGGCGTCGCCGAGCGCGTCGAGCGCGACGCGCTCGTTGAGCAGTGCGCCATAGACGGTACCGATGGCGACCGGCAACGGCGGCGCCGCGGCGGTCGTGCAAGACAGCTCCATGCGTCATTCCCCTGCCGCGCGTCGCGGCGCATCGTCAATAGTTAATATCTTAAGTAAACAATCGAACGCTGGCAACCTCGATTACCCTGATACGCGAAATCCATCTCCTTCGGCTGTTAAGATTGATACGTCCCCGTCCTTTACCCACCCCGATGAACCGTACGCTCGACCATCGCAACCTGGCCATGCTGCTGCTCGAGGCCCGCGAAACGCTGATGGGTCTGTTTCGCCCCATTCTCAAGGAATTCGCGTTGACCGAACAGCAATGGCGGATCATCCGCGTGCTCGACGGCGAACCGGCGCAGGCGCTCGAGGCGGGACAGATCGCCAGGCGCTGCTGCATCCTGAGCCCGAGCCTCACCGGCGTGCTGGAACGGATGGAGCGCGACGGCCTGATCACGCGCACGCGCGCGCAGGAAGATCAGCGCCGGCTGCTGGTCAGCCTGACGCCGCAAAGCAGGAAACTGGTGACGGAGATCGGTCCGCGCATCGACGAGCAATACCGGCAGCTCGAGTCGCGCTTCGGCGAGGACGGCCTGGAAGACATCTACCGCGCGCTCGACCGGCTCATCGAACTCGGCGGCAACGCATAAGGAAAGCGCCCGCTCCCGCCGCGCGCGGGAACGGGTGCGGTGCGGCGCGGGCAGTCAGTGCAACGCGCCGCGCATCAACTCGGTCACGGCCACGCCGCGCGACGTGCGCATGCACTCCTCGACGTAATCGATGAACGGCAACGGCTCGAAATCGATTTCGTCGCGCACGCGGCGGTTGTCGAACACGCGATCGACCGTCGCGAATTCCCCGCAGCGCTGCAATGCACGGCCGATCACGCGTTCGAGTGCCGGATCGGCCCGCCCGAGCACGTCTCGCACCACGAGCGGCAGTTCCGCCGGCGCGCACGCGGCGTAGCGCGGCGCACCCGTCATCCCCGCCGCCTCGTCCATCGCCCGCACGATCTGCGCGACCTGCGGCGCCTCGTCGCCGGCCGACACGTGATAGACGTCGTGGGCGAGCGTCGGCTTCACGGCCAGCAGCATCGTCGCGCGCGCCACGTCGTCCACCGACACGATGTCGATGCGCGTCATCGGCCGCGCGGTGAAGCGACGCGCGGCATGCGCGAGGCGGAACATCCAGAACGAATTCGGCGCGGGCCGCGTGCCGAGCACCGTATGACCGACCACATGCGACGGCCGCACGACGACGAGCGGCAGCCCGAGCGCGCGCAGGCGCTGTTCGGTTTCGGCCTTCGCGTGCAGATAATCGGCCGCGAGCACCGCACCCGGCAGGCCTTCGTCGTCGTGCGCCGGGTCGTTCGCCGCAGCGCCCGCCGCCTGTTCCTGCACGATCCCGCCGCGGCCCGCGTGCGCATAGGCCGTGCCGACGTACACGAAACGCTGCAGGCGCGGCGCGCGCGCGAAGCGTTCGGCGAAATGCACCGCATCAGCGATGTCGGCCTGCAGATGCGCGCCGTCGGCCGGCGACGCATGGCCGGCGCAGTGAATCACGTGCGTCGCCCCGGCGAGGCGTGGCGCATCGGCGCCGTGCCACACGTCGCCGAGCGCGCCGACGATCACGTTCGCATCGGTCAGGCGCGACGCCCAGTACGGCGCAAGCCCCGCGCGCAGCGCCGCCTCGCGCAGCCGCGCGACGGCGTGGCCGCGATCCTGCGCGCGCACGACGCACACGATGCGTTCGAGCAGCCCTGCATTGACGAGCGCCGTCAGCACGGTACTGCCGATAAAGCCGGTTGCGCCGGTCAGCACCAGGCGCCCGACGTTCGCCGCCGCGACCGGTGCGCTGGCCGGCGACACGAGGCTCGTCCGCCAGTTGAGCGACAACGCGGTTTTCCAGATCAGCACGATAGTCTCCTTCGAAGAATCGGCCGGGCGGCGCGGTGCCCGCGGTTGCGGGCCGCGCACGGCTCACGGCCAGGCTGGGGCTGACGCGGCCCCGGCAGTCCCGATCGGGCGTGCGGCCTGCGATCGCGTCGATCGCTCTCTGGCACGAGATGGCGGCAGCCGCCGCGGACGGGCGTCCGCGGCACAGAATCGGGACCTTCCCAGTGTGGGGCCCGACCGAATGCAAGTCCGTCCCGAAAGTTTCGTGAAAGTGTGCCGATTTGTACGCGATTGTCGGAGTGTGTCGTGCCGGACCCGCCGTCGGCACGACGAAACGTCCGCCCGGTCGGTGTCCCGACTGCGCCGTGTCGCATCCGTCGGCACCGTTTCGGTGGCCGGTCGCGCGCGACAGATCGACGTGCCCCGCGCGCGGGTCATCCCATCTCCCGACCGCCTTCGACGCGCCTCTCGACACCGCGATCCCCGCTAACGCCCGTGATGGCAAGTGCCGCCGAAACGACCATGAATCGTCAGACGTCGTTCCATCTGAAACCGGAATGAACTCAATAAGGATTGTTTGAGGATTATCACTTGCGTTTCACACCAGTCTATCTAGACTGATCAAGTCAAAACGGTCAAATGCGTCAATTTTTCAGGAGACGATCACAATGCGCCTCACCATTCGGATTAATGGCAGCGAATCGGCAACCCGGCACGCTTTCGCGGTTCTATGGGTCGATACCGACGAGGGACTGTGGTCGCGCGAGGCACATCAGGGCATCGATCTCCCGGCCTGGGGCAAGGTCCGCGACGTCGAGGGCGCGATGGCGCTCTGCGCGGCCGATGGCGGCAACGCCGTGTGCCAGCTGAAGGGGCTGTCGTTCGGCGCGACGCAGCGCGAACAGGGCCCTGCCGTCCTCGCCGGCGACCACGCCGGTGCATGGCGGCTGCAGGCGGTCGATCGCTGCACGACCCAGCCGGAATACCGGGAATTCATTTCCGTTGCCCGATAGCATTCATCGAGGTAAATCGTCTGCGGTTTTCGGGTTTATTCCGGTATCAGTGATATTCATTTCGATATTCATGATTATCGACGCCCCCTTTCGGGGCGTTTCTCATTTTCGGGCATAAAGAAATAATCGAGGCCCGGGCAATTGATCGCGCTGCGTCGGCGGTCGCGCTCGACCGGCACCCGAATCCACCTCCCCGGATCGCCCCCTGCCGAGCATCCCCCCGTTACCTGCCGTGACGTCGGCCGCCCGCTTTCGTCGTGCTTTTTTGCCGCCTTCGTTTTTCATGTCCGGCCAAGTCGCCGTTTTGACGTTTTTTCACGGGGCCGGAACACACTTTCCCCACACGACGTTTACTCATTTATTACAATCGCATTATCCAGACTGATTTGCCGCCGACGGGCGGCCCGAACCGGCCATTGCATGAGCGTGAAAAAGAAGACCCACCCCGCCGATCCGTACGCGGCCGCGACCAAGAATCCGATGCTCGCGTCGCGCCTGCCGATGTGGCGCTCGAGGTTGATCGTGATCGTCGTGTTCCTCGCGTTCGCCGCGCTGATCGCGCGGGCCTTCTGGGTGCAGGTCGCGAACCAGGATTTCTATGTCGGACAGGGCCAGAAGCGCTACCAGCGCACGATCGAGCTCGACGCGATGCGCGGTCGCATCGTCGACCGCAACGGCGCGATGCTCGCGGTCAGCCTGTCGACCTATGAAATCTGGGCGAACCCGAAACAGGTCGCCGATACCGACTACCCGCAGATCGCCAAGCTGCTCGACATGCCGCTCGTCGAGGTGAAGCGGCGTCTGGGCAACGAGAAGACCTTCGTGCTGCTCAAGCGGCAAGTGGACGCCGATACCGCGGGCCGCCTCGACAAGCTCGCGATCGACGGCATCACGCAGATCGCCGATTCGAAGCGCTTCTATCCGGAAGGCGAATCGGCCGCGCACGTGGTCGGCTTCACGAACGTCGAGGACAAGGGCCAGGAAGGCGTCGAACTCGCGGCGAATGCACGCCTGCAAGGCACGTCGGGGCAACGCGAGGTGATCCGCGACCGGCTCGGTCGCATCGTGTCGGATACGCGCCCGCTCGTCCCCGCGCAGCACGGCGCGACGATCGAGCTGACGATCGATCGCCGCATCCAGCAGCTCGCGTACAGCCAGCTCAAGGCCGCCGTGATCGAGAACAACGCGGTGGCAGGCAGCGTCGTCGTGCTCGACGCGCAGAACGGCGAGATCCTCGCGCTCGCGAACTACCCGACCTTCGACCCGAACGATCGTGCCCGCCTGACCGGCCAGCAGTTGCGCAACCGCGCGGTGATCGACACGTTCGAACCGGGCTCGACGATCAAGCCGCTCGTCGTCGCGCTGTCGATCGACGAACGCAAGGTCACGCCGAACACGATCATCAACACGTCGCCCGGCACCTACAAGATCGGCCCGGCCGTGATTCACGACACGTCGAACCACGGGTCGCTGACGGTTTCGCAGGCGCTGCAGAAGTCGAGCAACGTCGCGCTCGCGAAGCTCGCGCTGAACCTGCCCGCCGAAACGATCTGGAACAAGTACCAGGAGTACGGGATCGGCCGCGCGCCGGAACTGACGTTTCCGGGCGTGGCGTCGGGCCGGCTGCGCGGCTACAAACGCTGGCGGCCGATCGAGCAGGCGACGATGGCTTACGGCTACGGCCTGTCGATGTCGCTGCTGCAGATCGCGCAGACCTACACGGCTTATGCGGGCGACGGCACGCTGCACCCGGTGTCGCTGCTGAAGAACGGCACCGATCAGCAGACGATCGACGCGCATCGCGGCCACCGCGTGACGTCGCCGCAAACGGCCGCGTCAATCCGCTCGATGCTCGAGATGGCGGTCGGCGAAGGCGGTACGGGGCGCCGCGCGCGCGTCGAGGGCTACCGGATCGGCGGCAAGACCGGTACCGCGCGCAAGCAGGTCGGCGCGACCTATGCAAAGGGCAAGTACCGCGCGCTGTTCGCGGGGATGGCGCCGATGAGCAACCCGCGCCTGATCGTCGCCGTGATGATCGACGAGCCGCGCGGCAAGGGCTACTACGGCGGCACGGTGGCCGGCCCGGTGTTCGCGTCGGTCACGAGCGGCTCGCTGCAATTGCTCGGCGTACCGCCCGATGCGCCGGTCGAGCCCGAGAAGAATGCGCCGGCAAAAGCGGCTGCGCCGCAGAAGACGGTAGGCGCGCCGAAGGCCTCGCCGGCCCGGACGGCTGCCGCGCGGAAACCATCCGCGCCGCTCGAGACGGCCGCACGATCCGGCACGGCCGCGCCGGCGAAGGCTGCCGCAGGCTGACGATGCCGTCCGGGCGATGCCGGATGCGCGTCGCCCCTCCCCGCTTTCATCCCACGTTCCAGGAACGCCCCGCATCATTTGAGGGTTCCCGCCGCGTCCTCCTGCAATATTTGCGCGCCGCAGGCGGCCTTGCCGGTGCGCCCGACTACAACATCCGGCCTACAGCGCGGCCAAGGCCGGGCTGATCAGCGACACGAAATCGCTGGCGATCGAATAGGGCCGCGACGGCGCGCGCGCGAACATCGTGCTGCCCGGCACGGTGAAGACACCCGCGTCGGAAGCGCGCGTGCGGCGCAATCCGCAGGTGTTCGAGCAATCGAGAAAGGGGTATCCGCCCGACGATTTCGCGACGCCCGACGACGTCGCGCAGGCCGCGCCGTTCCTGAGTTCGCCGGCCGCTCGGATCATCACCGGCGTCGCGCTGCCGGTGGGCGGCGGCCTGCTGGCCGGCAATCGCGTGGTGATGGCGCGGGAACCGGCGCTCGAGACGTTCTACCGACACCGAAGCCCGCAGGGCCGGCGGCCGCCCGGGCCGCCGCGCGCTGCCCGGTGCGCGGCGCGATGCCGCGCGCCGTCAATGCGCGGCCGCGACCGGCTTCACCATCCGGCCGAGCACGTGCTCGGTCATCCCGCGCGCGAGTTCGGTCTCGCCCATGAACACGGTGCCGACACCCTCGCTGGACAGCAGCGCGGCCTCGTCGCCGCTGTTGGTGCACAGCACGACTTCGAGCGTCGGGTTGAGCGTGCGCGAGATCTCGACGATCTGCCGCACGTCGAACACGTCGGGCAGCGTGACGACCAGCATCCCGGCCCGCGCGATATGCGCCTGCACGAGCACGATCGGCTCGATCGCGTCGCCCGACACGGCCGCGATGCCGTCCGCGCGCAGCTTCTCGACGAGCTCGCGATTCTGCTCGACGACGACATAGGCGATCCCGCGCTCGTCCAGCGCATGCGCGATCCGCGTGCCGACCTTGCCGTAGCCGACGATCACGACCTGCCCCGTCAAGTGGGTCTGCGGCGTCGACATCGGCAGCGCGGCGAGCGGATCGTCGCGCGCCTCGAGCTTGCGCGCGAACGCCGAATGCTTGCGGATCCACACGAGCGCCGGGTCGATCATCGCGAACAGCAGCGTGTTCATCGCGATCGAAATCAGCGCGACCGCCAGGATCAGGCTCTGCCCCTCGGCCGACAAGAGCCCGAGCGCACGCCCGAGCCCCGCGAGAATGAACGAGAATTCGCCGATCTGCGCGAGGCCCGCGCCGACCGTCAGCGCGGTGTTCAGCGGATAGCGGAACGCGATCACGAGCGCGACGGCCGCGAGCGTCTTGCCGACCAGCACGATCGCCGCGACCTCGATCACGTGCAGCGGCTCCTCGAGCAGCACCTTCGGGTCGAACAGCATGCCGACCGAGATGAAGAACAGCACCGAGAACGCGTCGCGCAGCGGCAAGGTCTCATCGGCCGCGCGCCGACTGAATTCCGACTCGCGCATCATCATCCCGGCGAAGAACGCGCCAAGCGCGAACGACACGTCGAACAGCTTCGCCGCGCCGAACGCGATCCCGACCGCGGCCGCGATCATGCACAGCGTGAACAGCTCGCGCGAGCCGGTGCGCGCGACGAGCCACAGAATGCGCGGAAACACGCGCTTGCCGACCACCAGCATCAGCGCGATGAACGCCGCGACCTTCAGCATCGTGACGCCGAGCGTGCCCCACACGCTGCCGCCCGCCGCATGCGTATCGCCGGGCGGCGTGCCGCCGAGCAGCCCCGCGACGGGCGGCAGCAGCACCAGCACGAGCACCATGACGAGATCCTCGACGACCAGCCAGCCGACCGCGATGCGCCCGTTGACCGTCTCGACGAGCCCGCGTCCTTCCAGCGCGCGCAGCAGCACGACGGTACTCGCGACCGACAAGGCGAGCCCGAACACCAGCGCCGCGCCGAGGCTCCAGCCCCACGTGAGCGCGAGCCCGCCGCCGAGCAGCGTCGCGACGGTAATCTGGACGACCGCGCCCGGCAGCGCGATCTTGCGCACCGCGAGCAGATCGCCGAGCGAAAAATGCAGGCCGACGCCGAACATCAGCAGCATCACGCCCACTTCCGCGAGCTGCTGCGCGAGCGACAGGTCGCCGACGAAACCGGGCGTGCCGGGGCCGATCACGATCCCGGCAAGCAGATAGCCGACCAGCGGCGGCATTTTCAGCAGCGACGCGAGGTAACCGAAGATCATCGCGAGACCGAAACCGGCCGCGAGCAACGCAATCAGGCTGACGTCATGAGGCATCCCCCCTCCCAAGCTCTTGTAACTATTTAGTAAGGTTCAAGAGTGAAAGGATAAGGGATGAGGCGGAAGAATGGCGCGCGGCCGCGAAAAATTCACGCGGCCGCGCGCTTTTGCGGGGTGCAACCCCGGCGAAACGACGGGCGCCGCACGTCGCGGCCGGCGCCGTAAAACGGGTCGGACCGGCGGGGCCGGCGCCCCGCCGCCCGCGTCAGCGCGACGCTTGCGGGAACCGCGCGCCCGGCGGCGGCTCCGGCCGCGTCGACGGCACGCTCTTGCGCACCTTCGCGACCTGCGCGGCCGTCACCGGCGCCCCCGTGTTGCCCCAGCTCGTGCGCACGAAGTTCGACACGTCGGCGACTTCCTGGTCCGACAGGCGCCAGCCGAACGGCGGCATCGTGAAGGTCGACGGCGCGGTGCGCGTCCCCTCCAGCGCGCTGCCTTCCAGCACGACGTGGATCAGCGAGGTCGGATCGTCCCCCTGCACGACCGGGTTGCCGGCCAGCGCCGGGAACACGCGCGTGTAGCCGTGGCCGTCGCTGCGGTGGCAGGCCATGCAGTTGTCGCGATAGACGGCCGCGCCCGGCTTGCTCGCGTCGCCCGTCTGCAGCGCCTTCGCGGCGGCCGCGTCGTACACGTGCGGCTGCTCGCCCTGCACGCGCGGCGGCAGCGTCTTCAGGTAGCGCGCGATCGCGTTCAGGTCGTCGTCGGTCATGTGCTGCATGCTGTGGCCGACCACGTCCGTCATCCCGCCGAACGCGGCCGTGCGCAGCGTGCGGCCCGTCTTCAGGAACTGCACGATCTCGGCTTCGTTCCACGTCCCCAGGCCCGTGCGCGGCTCGCCGCGCAGGCTCGTCGGCACCCAGCCGTCGATCGCCGCGCCGCCGGCCAGGAAGTCAGGGCCGTCCGCATCGGTCAGCCCGCGCTCCTGCATCGTCGGCGCGCGCGGCGTGTGGCACGCGCCGCAGTGGCCGAGGCCCTGTACGAGATACGCGCCGCGCGCGACCACCGGATCGGTGTACGGCGCCGCATCGAACGGCTTCGGCGCCGGCGCGAACAGCTTGCGCCAGATCCCGAGCGGCCAGCGCATCGACAGCGGCCACACGATGTCGACCGCGCGGTTCTCGTGCTCGACGGGCGCGACGCCGTGCATGAAGTACGCGTACAGCGCCTTCATGTCGTCGTCGGTCAGGCGCGAATACGACGGGAACGGCATGGCCGGATACATCGTGTCGCCGTTCTTGCGCACGCCCTCGCGCACCGCGCGCGTGAAGTCCTCGTAAGTCCAGCCGCCGAGACCCGTCTTCGGGTCCGGCGTGATGTTCGTCGAGTAGATGCCGCCGATCGGCGTGTCGAACTTCAGCCCGCCGGCGAACGGCTTGCCGCCGCTCGCGGTGTGGCATGCGATACAGTCGCCGGCGCGCGCGAGGTATTCGCCGCGCTTGACCAGGCTCGCGTCGGCCGACCGGGCCACCGGTGCAGCCGCCGGGCCGGAAGCCGCGGCGGGCGCCGCCGGTTGCGCGACGGCCGTCGTGCCGCCGAGGCCGAACACGGCCCAGCTCGCCGCGGCCGCCAGGGCACGCGACCACGAGGACATGCGGCGCGTGGCGAGGGAATTCATCGTCCTCTTCATACGGTCACCAGCGGGGCAGGATTTTTCAGGTATTGCTCGCGGATCGCGCGTGCCGACCAGTAGGCCAGCGCCGCGATGATCCCGGTCGGGTTGTAGCCGATGCCCTGCGGCAGCGCGGACGCGCCCATCACGAACACGTTGTGCACGTCCCAGCACTGCAGGTAGCGGTTCAGCACGCTCGTCTTCGGGTCGGTGCCCATGATCGCGCCGCCGACGAGGTGGGTCGTCTGGTAGGCGCGCGAATCGAAGTGCTTGCCGAACTCGCGCGTCGACACGCTGATCGCCTTCGGCCCCATCGCTTCCGCGATCTTCTTCATCTGCCCGGTCACGTATTGCGCCATCTTGATGTCGTTGTCCTTCCAGTCGAACGTCATCCGCAACAGCGGCTGACCGTACGAATCGCGATAGGTCGGGTCGAGGTCGAGATACACGTCGCGGTACGACATGTTGGTGCCGTGCGCGTCCATCGAGATCGTGTGCGCGTAGTTGTCCTTGACGGCCTTCTTCCACGCGGAACCCCACTGCGGCGTGCCGGGCGGCGTCGCGATGCCGCTGATCGGCTTCACGCCGGCCTGGTTCACCCACAGCGGCGAACCGCCGACGAAGCCGAGCGGGCCGTGGTCGAAGTTGTCCGCGTTGAAATCGTCCACCGCGACGCCGTTGCCGCCCGCGCCGATGAACGGATTCGTGTAGGTATCCTTGTCGAAAAACGCCTTGATCGTCGACAGGTTCTGGTACGCGAAATTGCGGCCCACGACACCCTCGCCCGAGACCGGATCGTACGGCTTGCCGATGCCCGACAGCAGCAGCAGGTGCACGTTGTGATACTGGAACGCGGCCACGATCACGAGATCGGCCGGCTGGTGCACTTCGCGCCCGGCCGGATCGACGTAGGTCACGCCGGTCGCGCGCTTCTTCGTGTCGTCGAGGTCGACCCGCAGCACGTGGCACTTCGAGCGCAGCTCGAAGTTCGGCGCCTGCTTCAGCGCGGGCAGGATGTTCAGGTTCGGCGACGCCTTCGAGTACATGTAGCACGCGTAACCGCTGCAGTAGCCGCAGAAGTTGCACGGGCCCATCTGCACGCCGTACGGGTTCGTGTACGGGCCCGACGTGTTCGCCGACGGCAGCCGGTACGGATGCAGGCCGAGCGACTTGGCGGCGTCGAAGAAGCGCTGCGCCGAATACGTATTGAGCTGCGCGGGCAGCGGGAAGTTGTCGCTGCGGTTCGCCTCGAACACGTTGCCGTCGCCGACCACCTTGCCGCCGACCTTGTACGCCTGCCCCGACGTGCCGAACACCTTCTCGGCGAAGTCGAAATGCGGCTCGAGCTCGTCGTAGGTCACGCCCGTATCCTGGATCGTCATCCCTTCGGGGATGAACTTCCGGCCGTAGCGCTCTTCATAGTGGCTGCGCAGGCGCAGCTCTTCCGGCGTGATCCGGAAATGCACGCCCGACCAGTGCAGCCCCGCGCCGCCGACGCCTTCGCCCGGCAGGAACGCGGCGAGCTGCCGGTACGGCAGCGCGGTGTCCTGCAGGCCGTGGCGGATCGACACGGTCGTCTTCGACAGGTCGAGGAACAGCTTCTTGCGGATGTTGTACGTCAGCTCGTCGATCGTGTTCGGATACGCGCCGTCCGGGTACGTATCGCGATATTCGCCGCGCTCGAGCGCGACGACCTTCAGGCCCGCTTCGGTCAGTTCCTTCGCGAGAATCGCACCGGTCCAGCCGAAGCCGACGATCACCGCATCGACATGCGGCTTTTTCTCTGCGGCCATCAGCTGCGCTCCCCGTTGATCGAGACGGGCCCGTACGGATAGGGCTTGCCGCTCTGGTTGACGAAATCCATGAAGTCCGCGCGTGCGCCCGGAAAGCCGATCATCTTCCACGCGGCCATGTCGTGATTGCCGCCGTGCACCGGATCGCAGAAATAACCTTCGCGCGTGTTCTGCAGCAACTGGCCGAAGAACACGCCGGGCGGGACGTCGTCGATCTGCGCGGCGCCCTTCTCCAGCGCGCCGAGCACGGTGTCGCGCGTCGGTGCGTCGAGATCCGCGAACGCCTTGCCGTGCGCCTTTTCGCAATAACGGTTGACGGCCGCGATGCCGAGCCGGTAGATGTCGCGGGGCACCAGCTTCAACTGGTAACCCAGCTCGGGCACGCCCTGCTGGAACGGCCCCTGCATGTACCACGTCGCGCCGTGCGCATACGGCGTCTCCATCTGGCGGTCGATGAATTCGGGCACGCCCGATTCGAGCGCGCCGGGGCCTTCGGCGTCGGCCGGGATGAGCCGGTCGACGGCGGCCTGGACGAACGCCCACTCCTTCGCATCGAAGAAGGTCGGCTTGTACGGGGCGCGCTCGGCGCTGGACGATGCGGCGGGCGCGCTGCCGGCCGTCGTCGCGGACGGCGACGACGAGCGCAGGTCGCAGCCGGCGACCGACGCGATCGGCACGAGCGCGACCGACGTGCGCAGGAAACGGCGGCGCGAGTTGGGTTTGTCAGGTGGCGTGGACATGGTCGGATGTTGATCGTTGGGGATCGGCGCCGGCCACGCGCATTCCGCATGCCGCGTGGCCGGCCGGAAGCCGTGCCGCATGCGGCTGGCCGTCCTGTTCTTCATATGTTGCGAACAACCTCGATGCGGGCAACGGCCGCGCGATGCACGGTGACGCCTTCATGCGGCCGCGCGTCGCGCCGGCGACGGCGGCGCGCTGCACGGATCGACCTCTTAATGGGCCCTATCGTCAGACAAATAGCGGCCTTTCGACCGGCATCTGCTGCCATCGCCATGACCCTTGTTCAACTTAGGCGCCGCGTTTGCCGACGGCAAGCGCAACGTGCACGACCCTCTTTAGGGCCCGGCGACGAGTGCGGCGAATTATAGCTGGAACCGGTTCCATTGCTACAGGGTTCGATGCAATTCAATGCATCGAAAATCGCAACAATTGAAAAATCTGAAAACCGGAATGCGCAAGGATGCGCGCGATCGCAGGTGGATGAAGGGGGCAGGCAGGCGTTCGTTGCCTGGAGGACGTACCCGGAGAGCTGTCTCTTTCCAGCCACGCGGCACCACGCGACGGCGTCGGAGCGCGCCGTACCCTGGTAGCCTCCGCCGCTCATGAACACCCGGAAAAACAAATCGCTGGCGCCCGATTCGACCAGCATCAGCAAATATCTGAGCTACCTGCTACGCCACGAGCCGCAGGCGATCGGCCTGCAACTCGATGCGCAAGGCTGGGCCGATATCGGTCGGTTGATTGCCGGCGCCGCCCGTCACGGACACCGGCTCGATCGCGCGACGATCGAAAGCGTCTGTGCAACCAGCGACAAGCAGCGCTTCGCGCTTTCCGACGACGGTCAGCGCATTCGCGCGGTGCAGGGCCATTCGACGCCCGTCGTGCAACGGCGTTATCCGGCCGCGCAGCCGCCCGAGCGCCTCTATCACGGCACGGCGACGCGCTTCCTCGATTCGATTCGTGCGCAAGGACTGAAACCCGGCGCCCGGCATCACGTGCACCTGTCGGCCGACATCGGGACGGCACAGGCGGTTGGCGCGCGCTACGGCGTGCCGGTGATTCTCGAGGTCGACGCGCAGCGCATGCACCGGCAGGGCCGCACGTTCTTCATTGCCGAAAACGGCGTCTGGCTGACCGACGCTGTGCCGGCCGAATGCCTTGCGCCGATCGATGCGCCCGCGGGTTGAACCGCCCGCCGCTCACCGCGTCCAGAACATCGACGCAATGGACAGCGCCAGCGCCGCGCACAGCGGCGAGTAATACAGCGAGTCCATCCGTGCGAAACGCGACCCGCGAATGCGCTTGAAGAAGCCGACGTAGCGGAAATCGCCGACGGCGCGCACCGCGAAGATCAGTGCGAGCGCAACGACCGCGAACGCGATCGTGCCGGGATACGCGTTACGCCCCAGCCAGCCGGCACGCGCGGCCACCACGCATGCGCCGCCCAGCAGCGCCGCCGCGACGGCAAGCGTGCCGATCGCGGTCGGCCGCAGCAGCGGCACGCCATCCAGTTCCGGAATCGCCGCACGCTTGCCGCGCCGCCCGCCCAACGCCCAGTAGACGTGTACGAGCGCGATCGCGCAAAGCGTCGGCACGCTGAAATACGCGCCGGTCATGTCGTTCGTGTCCTTGTCTCGTTGTTCTGCCGGAAGGGTTCCGGCGCGCGGCCCCGGCCCGCGCCACGCATGACGATACCGAAACCCGGCGACGCGTGCATTGCGACCTGCGGTCGCAACCCGTGGCAGCACGTGGTGCGATGCAGTGCGCGTGCCGGTCGCCCGGGCCGGCCGCTTGACTTCCCTTCGCGCGCTACTACCCTGTTATTCCAGTACCGCGGTCGGCACGCCGCAGCATCGTACCGACCGCACGACAACGATAATGAAGGCCATGGAGGCGACTCATGCTGATCGGTGTGCCGAAGGAGATCAAGAACCACGAATATCGCGTCGGCCTCACGCCGGCCGGCGCGCACGAACTCACGCGGCACGGCCATCGCGTGCTCGTGCAGCGCGGCGCGGGCACCGCGATCGGCCTGCTCGACGACGACTACACCGCCGCCGGCGCATCGCTCTGCGACGGCGCCGACGAAGTCTTCGCGCGCGCCGACATGATCATCAAGGTCAAGGAGCCGCAGCCGGCCGAATGCGCGATGCTGCGACGCGGCCAGATCCTCTACGCGTACCTGCATCTCGCGCCCGATCCCGACCAGGCGGCCGCGCTCGTGAAATCCGGCGCGGTCTGCATCGCGTACGAAACCGTGACGGGCCCCGGCGGCGGCCTGCCGCTGCTCGCGCCGATGAGCGAGGTGGCCGGACGCATGTCGATCCAGGTCGCGGCAACCCACCTCGAAAGCCCGCGCGGCGGCCGCGGCCTGCTGATGGCCGGCGTGCCCGGCGTGCCGGCCGCGCACGTCGTCGTGCTCGGCGCGGGTGTCGTGGGCACCGGCGCGCTGCAGATGGCGGTCGGCCTCGGCGCACGCGTCACCGTGCTCGACAACAACGTCAACCGGTTGCGCCAGCTCGACCTCGTGTTCGCCAACCGGATTTCGACCGTCTGCTCGAACGCGCATACGGTCGACGCAGCCGTGCGCGACGCCGACGTCGTGATCGGTGCGGTGCTCGTGCCGGGCGCATCGGCGCCGCGCCTCGTCACGCGCGACATGATCGCGACGATGCGCAAGGGTGCCGTCGTCGTCGACGTCGCGATCGACCAGGGCGGCTGCTTCGAGACCTCGCATGCGACGACGCATGCCGACCCGACCTTCGTCGTCGACGGCGTCGTGCACTACTGCGTCGCGAACATGCCCGGCGCGGTCGCGCGCACGTCGACCTTCGCGCTGAACAACGCGACGCTCGGGCATGCGCTCGCGCTCGCCGACAAGGGCTGGAAGCAGGCGATGACCGACGATCCGCATCTGCGCGCGGGCCTGAACGTCTGCGACGGGCACATCACGTACGAAGCGGTCGCGCTGGCGCTCGGCCTGCCCTATGTGCCGGCGACCGGCATGCTCGCGTGACCGTGCCGGAATGACATGAACGCACGGCGGGCAGCATGCGTTGCCGCCCGCGTTCATCCCCCCTTCGACCGGCTCCGCTTCGTCCCGCCGCCCTCGCCCATCGTCCGTGCCAGCAGCGGCCGCAGTTGCGCGAGCGTGCACGTGTTCAGCACATCCCGCCGCGTGAGCCAGCCGCGTCGCGCCTGATCGATGCCGTACGCGAGATTGTCGAATTCGTCCGTGCCGTACGCATCGGAACCGATCGCGACCCGCACGCCGGCCCGCGCGGCCTCGCGGCACCAGATGTCGGGCAAATCAAGCCGCCGCGGCTGTGCATCGAGTTCGACGAAGCAGCCGCGCGCCGCGGCCTGGGCAATCACGCGCGGCACGTCGAGTTCGACTGCCTCGCGTTCGCCGAGCATGCGGCCGGTCGGGTGCGCGAGAATCGTGAAATGCGGGTGGTCCATCGCGCGCAGCAGGCGATCGGTCTGTGCCTGGCGCGGCAAGTCGAAGTGATCGCGGACGGCTCCGACCACGAGATCGAGCCGGCCGAGCATCGCGCCGGGCACCTCGAGGCTGCCGTCCTCGCGAATACCGGCCTCCACGCCCTTGAGCAGCACGAAATCGTCGAACGACGCATTGATGCGATCGATCTCGTCCAGCTGTCGCGCAAGCCACTCGAAGTCGTGGCGGCCGCCGTCGGCAGGCGGTGCGCGATCGGTGATCGCCAGATAAGCGAGCCCGCGCGCACGGGCCGCGTCGGCCATCGCGCGCAGGCCGTCGCGGCCGCCCGACGCGTCGGTATGCGCATGCAGGTCGCCGTGGAGATGCCTGCGTTCGACCAGGGCCGGCAGCGTGCCGGCGCGCGACGCATCGATCTCGCCGCGATCCTCGCGCAGCTCGGGCGGCACCTCGTGCAACCCGATGGCGGCATAGACCGAGGCCTCCGTGTCGCCGGCAATCCGCTCGTCGCCGCGAAACACGCCGTATTCGTTGATCTTCAGCCCGCCGGCCTGCGCGATCCTGCGCAGCGCAATATTGTGCGCCTTCGATCCGGTGAAGTAGACGAGCGCCGCGCCGAACGCATCGGCATCGACCACGCGCAGGTCGACCTGCAAACCGTTGGCGAGTACGACGCTCGACTTCGTCTTGCCGTGCGCGAGCACACGCGCCACATCGCCGTGGCCGACGAACGCATCGGCGACGGCGGCCGGGTCGCGTGCGGTGACGAGGATGTCGAGATCGCCGACGGTTTCGCGGCGACGACGAAAACTGCCGGCCGGCACGGCCTTGCCGACGCCCGCGACCGCGCGCAGGCGGTCGAGCAACGGCATCAGCGACCGCGCGGCGTCGGGCAGCAGGAAGCGTTGCGGCTCGCGCTGCAGGCGATCGTCGATCGCTTCGAGCAGATGGGCTTCGGTTTTCGCGCCGAAGCCCGGCAGCTCGCGCACGTGACCGTTTTTCGCTTCGGCACGCAACTGTTCGAGCGAATCGACGTGCAGCGCATCATGCAGCGCCTTCACGCGTTTCGCGCCCAGCCCCGGCACGTCGAGCAACTCGACGATCGCACCCGGCAACGCATGGCGCAGCGTTTGCTGCAGCTCGCAGGTGCCGGTCGCGGCGATCTCGCGCAGCTTCGACGCAAGATCCGGACCGATCGACGGAATCTTGCCGAGATCGTCGCCGTTCGCGATCATCGTCGGAATATCGCGACCGTAGTCGGCAATCGTCCGTGCGGCGTTGCGGTAGGCCCTCACGCGAAACGGATTGGCGCCCTGGATCTCGAGCATGTCGGCGATCTCGGCGAATACGGCCGCGCACTCGGCATTGTGGATCGGCATGATCGGCGTGGCTCCCTTCCACGTGGATGGCGCCGCGTACTGGCGCCACGGCGCCTGCCCGCCCGTCGGCATCGCAGGTCGACGCCACCGGGCGCCCGTCCTTCATCGTACGCCCGCTGCGCATCGCGTGCAGCGCCGTTGCGGCCGCGACGTCAGAGGGAAGCGCGCGGGGTCGTCGCGTAGTGCCGCTCGTAGATCGACTGGCAATGCGTGCAGCGCTCGGCGGCCGGACGCGCCAGCAGCCGCTCGTAGCCCACCGCGCCGTCGCAATCGATGCATTCGCCGTAACTGCCGTCGCGCATCCGCTGCAGGGCGCGGCCGATCGCGCGCAGTTCGGTCAGCCTCATGCCGATCAATGCGTGATCGACGTCGACGAACAGGTCCGCGTTCGCCTCGTCGCCCTCGTCCGGCGCCGCGCCGGCAAGGTCCGCGTAGGATTCCGACGCGCGCTGGTCCTCGCTCGCGCGGATCTCCGCACGCAGCGCCTGCTCGCTCTCGTTCAGCCGCTGTTTCAGCGTCTGCCGTTGTTGTGGGTCGAGCGACATGGCCGTCTCTCCTGTTCCGGGTTCCGCGCGAAAGCGTACGGCGCGCGGTGTCGCGCCGGTGCGCGGCGAAACTGCGTGACCGCCGTCGCCGCGCGTCCGGATACGCGCCCGGCAGCACGAAGCGCCGGACGCATTCGACGCAGGATAAACCCATTGAACACGCGTGTGTTGACCGGAATCAGCAGGCCGTCCGCGCGCCCGAAAATCGGGGACGGATGTGAAACGCGGCGTCGCCGGATTCGTCCGACGCAGACGCTGCCGGGATCGACCCAGCCGTTGCGTCGGACCGCGTCACCGCCCGTCAGGTATCGGCACGGACGATATCGAGCAACGCGCGCGCCGAGCGCTGCCAGCTGTACCGCCGCGCATGCTCGCGGCCCGTCGTGCGCAGCCGCGCCCGCAGTTCGGGATCGTCCATCACGCGAGCGATTGCGGCGGCGATGTCCGGCGGCGAATAGGCATCGCAGAACAGCGCCGCGCCGCCGCAGACTTCCGGCAGCGAGCCCTCGTGCGACACGATGACGGGGCAACCGCACCGCATCGCCTCGAGCGGCGGCAAGCCAAATCCTTCGTACAACGATGGGAAAACGAAGCATCCGGCGTGCTCGTACAGCGCTTTCAGTTCGCCATCGGTCACGTAACCGGCCCACGTGACGTAGGGATCGTCCTCGCGCAGGCCTGCCTCCCGTACCCCGAATATCTTCGCATTGGCGCCGCCCGCGATCACGAAGCGCAACGTCGGGTGCGACGCCCGCATCAACGCGATCGCGGCCAGTGCGCGCACGAGATTCTTGCCCGGCGCGAGCGACCCGACGAACAGCACATAGCCGTCCGTCTCGAGATTCAGGCGCGACAGCACGCCGGGATCGGCGTCGATCCGGTCGATGTGATCCACCGCGCCCGGTACGACGGACAGGCGCGCCGGCGGTACCCCGAGCCGGGCGGCCAGCCGTGCCCGCGAAAAATGCGACACCGTCACGATATGACGCGCGCGCCGCTTCAGGATCGAGAACGCGAAGCGGTACCACAGACGGAATGCGAGCGAATAACCGGCCGGCAGATCGAAGACCGCCGCATCGTGAATCATCAGCAGCTGATCGCGCTTCACCAGCGGGCCGATGTTGCACAGGCTCAACAGGGTTCGGCCGCGCGTCGTGCGCGGCAGCGTCCATTGCTCCCACAGCGCGCCGTGCCGGCGCCCGACGGTCTGCGGCCGTGCGCCGGCCGGCATGGCCGCCGGATCGTGATCGACCGGCACGACGAGCGACGGTTCGTCACCGGCATTCGCGAGGCGCGCGAGTTCGGCCGTCAGTTCGTAGGCCACGCGCTGAACGCCGGTCATGCGCTGCGCCGTGAATTTTCCGTTGATTGCGAGGCGCCGCAACCGCGCGGTTTGCGCGGCGGCGCCGACGCCCCGTTCCGCGCGCGCTTCCTGCAGTACCGGTGCGCTGCGCTCCCGAATCGACGTTGACATGATCGTGACTGTTCCGATGGCTGCGGCACGATGAGGCGCCGCCGGACACCCCGCTGAGCGGAATGCTGCTGTGCCGTCAGTGTGTCCGCCGCCGCCGATCCGGTCGGTACGTTCGACCGCACAACGCCCGGCTTTCCGGACGATTCGCCATCCTCAGAAAGCGTTGCGGCCGATGAAGCCGCGCACGACCGTCAACAGGATGATCTTCATGTCGAACCAGAAGCTCCAGTTCTGCATGTAGAAAAGATCGAATTTCACGCGCGCCGCCATCGCCTCGACCTTGCGCGTCTCGCCGCGATAGCCGTTCACCTGCGCCCATCCGGTGATGCCCGGACGCACGCGATAGCGGTACATGTAGCAGTCGATCAGTTGCCGATAGAGGTCGTCGTGTTCGATCGCGTGCGGGCGCGGCCCGACGACCGACATCTGCCCGAACAGCACGTTGAAGAACTGTGGCAGCTCGTCGAGCGACGTGCGCCGCAGGAATGCGCCGACGCGCGTGATGCGCGCGTCGTTGCGCGAGGCCTGCCGCAAGACGCCCGGCTGCGCGCGATGCACACGCATCGTCCGGAACTTCAGGATGTCGAACTCGCGGCCGTCCACGCCCTTGCGGCGCTGCCTGAACAGCACGGGCCCCGGCGACGACAGCTTGACCGCGATCGCCAGGATCGACAGCAGCGGCAGCAACGGAATCAGCACGCCGAATGCGAACAGCCGGTCGAACGCGAACTTCGCCCACAGCTCCGGCGCCGAGCTCGGCGTGGTCGCGAGATTGATCGCCGGCATGCCGAGCACGTCGGTCGCGGAGCGATCGACGACCGCCATCTGCCGCACATCGGGCAGCAGCCGCAGCTCGACGAACTCGTCGCGCAACTCGCGCACGATGCGCTGGATCCGCCATTCGTGCGACATCGGCAACGTGAGCCACACTTCGTCGATCTCGCCGTTGCGGATCATGTCGCGCAGCGTGGCCCAGTCGTCGATCACCGGCACGCCGCCGATGCCGCCCGCGGCGGCCGGTGCGTCGTCATCGAAGACGCATGCCGCCACGAACGGGCCGTTCGGCGCGAGCTGCATCCGCTCGACCGCCACGCGCCCGTATGCCGTTGCGCCGACCACGGCGACACGGCGTTGCCGCGCACGCGGGTCGTTGCGTGTCAGCACGACGGCCAGCAGCGCGGCGCGGCCGAGCAGCAACGCCGCGTCGCCGGCCAGCACCGTGTGCACGAGCCAGCGTGTCGTGACGGTGCCGCCTCGATTCATGATCCACATCGCGGCGGCCACCGTCAGCACGCTCGCGCAGACAACCGCCACCATCGTCTGCGTCAGCACGTGCGCGCCGCCCCGCACCGCCACGCCGCCACGCACGGCGCGCAGGTAGCGCGGCAGCAGCGCCACCGTCAGCACGCACAGCAGCGCGATCGCACCGCGCTGCGCATCGGACAACTCACGCCACGCGAGGCCGGACGCGGCCTGCGCCGCAAGCGCCCCCGCCAGCACGAGCACGACATCGAGCGCCGCGATCGCGGCACGCCGCATCGCATTCGTTCCACCGGACGTCGACTGCATCGTCATGCACCATGTGCCGGGAATCCGCGATGCACCTCCGGCAGGCGCGGGCGAACCGGCGCCGGCCTCGCATTCCCGCGCGCCCCGAGCAACCGGCGATAGTCGGCGCGAATCAGGTCGTAGCATTCGCACGCGTGGTGTTCGAGCCCGTCGCGGTCGAGCACCGTGATGCGGCCGCGGCGCTGCCGAATCAATCCGGCTTCCTGCAGGTTGCCGGCGGCCTCCGTCACGCCTTCGCGCCGCACGCCGAGCATGTTCGCGATCGTCTGCTGCGTGACGGCCAGCTCGTCGCCGTCGATGCGGTCGTGCGCGAGCAGCAGCCAGCGGCTCAACTGCTCGCTGACCGAGTGATGACGGTTGCACAGCGCGCTGCGCGAGATCTGCGCCATCGTCGCCTGGCAGTAGTTGAGCAGCAGCCGGTACGTCTGCGGCGATCGCTCGAATTCGGCACGCATCACGCAACTCGGCACGCGATACGCCATCCCGCCGATGCGCACCTCGACCCGGTTCGACGCCGCGATGCCGCCCACCAGCGTCCCGAGGCCGACCACGCCTTCACGGCCGACCACCGCCACCTCGACCATCGCGCCGTCCTCCATCAGGTGCTGCACCGACATCATCGCCGTCGTCGGAAAATACAGATGGCGCATCGGCTCGCCGACCCGGTCGAGCATGCCGGCCTTGATCCGGACCAGTTCGAGATGCGGTGCGATAGTGCGGATGCTGTCCTCCGGGAGTGCATCGAGGATGGCGTTCGCCGTGTAGCTCGAGTGAAGATGAAGCATGTCTGTATCCCTTTATTGTCCGCACCGCCTGCAGCCGCGTGCACGGAACTCGTTATCGCAATGCGCGTCCGGACGTTGACAACGGTTGCGGCCCACAACCCTGATTCCGACCGACCATCGACTTGTTACCGCCGAATTGAGTCGGCCGCCCCGTTTCGACACGCGAATTCGAATAAGCGATTTACGTGCCAATAGCCGCCCATCCTTAATATATGAATCACACTCGATTTGGATCGCCCGAATATTCGGCCTCGCACCATAAAAAGCGTCTCATTTCCGGACACTCTTCCGGCGACGGACACCGCAATTGATTTGACTGAACAATTCTTCTGCATCGAGCCGGGGCAAACGGATCGGGGCCGCGAAGCTTGTCGTTCAAACACTTACAGCCGATTTTCAATTGTTTCCGTGATGATCGAGACGACGCTTCCCGCCGTCACCGTGCTTCATGCGCTCGTTTGAAACTGTCTCAAAATTGAATCGGCTTACGCATTCCGCACTCTGTTACCTGTCGCACATATCGCATGCAAGCAATTGATTCTGATAGACATTCAGGCGAGCCCCGTTTATTTGTCAAATAATGTTCAACGCGCCCCCGATGATTTTCACGTACGATGCACACCGTCATCCGATTGATTCCCGAACAAGATCGAATGACGGACCAGCTCGGCATTCCATTTCCGGATGATTAATTCGACGGAAATGAACCATTAAATCCGCATGACGTTTGCACTCGACCAAAATCGTCAAACTTTGCAAGATGACGTAATGTGCAATTGATCGATTTCAATCGCGTGCTAGCCTTTTCGCAGCATCGTCATTCGATTTTCGATGAACACAAATTCGCACGATCGTGCTGAATCCCGTTTTCACGGGACCGCCACGACGACGCGAGATCGCCACCCTACGAGGATGTGCCGTGACTCTCCAGGCCAACGACGCCGTCGCCTACGCGAACGGCATGATCGAGCTTTCCCACAGCTTCGATGCCAACCGGTTTCTCGCGGCCATCGACCGCGACGAACTCGCCACGCTGGCACCCCACCTGCAGCTCGTTCACCTGAAATCGGGGCAAGTGCTGTGCGAACCCGGTGAAATGCTCACCGCGGTGTACCTGCCGGTCACGACGGCGATCTCGCTGCAGTACGTGTCGTCCGGCGGCATGACGCTGGAGGTGGCGGAGATCGGCAGCGAGAGCGTGGTCTGCGACGACGTGATCGGCGGCAGCGGCCGGATGCCCTGCCGTGCGGTGGCCTGCCGCGACGGCTTCGTCTACCGGCTCGACCGGCGCGTATTCGCCGCCGCGTTCGACGCATCGCCGGTGATCCGCCATCTCGTGTTCGTCTGCGTGCGTCTGCTGATGGCGCAGGTGTCGCAGATCACGTTCTGCAGCCGGCATCACGTGCTGAAACATCAGCTATGCAGATGGTTCCTGCTCGCGTACGACCGCACGCGCAGCATCGAGATCCAGGTGACGCACAGCATGCTCGCGCAGATGCTCGGCGTGCGGCGCGAAACGGTCACGGATGCCGCCGGCGAAATCCAGAAGCTCGGCCTGATCCGGCAATACCGCAGCTCGATCGAGCTTGCCGACCTCGACGGCCTCGAAAGGATGTCGTGTGGCTGCCGCGCGATCGTGCGCGACGAAATGAAGCGCATTCTGTCGGCCGACTCGGGCGTGCCGGCCGCATCGCGCGCGTGATCGACGGACCGGCCCGGCACCGCGAGCACGCCGGGTCAGCCGATTGTAGGGTGGCGAACAGAACGCCGTGCCTGCCAATGGTCTACTGATGCCGGACTGCCGGGGGGACGTCAGCGCACATCGCGCGTCTGCCCGAGCGGACGACACCACGCACGCCGGAGCAGCACGTGAAAAACGAAATCAGAACCATCCTCAAGCACGTCGCCCACCTCGAAGCCGCGATCGATTCGATCGGCGACGGGGACGACCTCTACGAAGCGGGCCTCTCCTCGCTCGACACGATCCAGCTGATGCTCGCGATCGAGAAGCAGTTCAACATCGAGATTCCCGACGAGATGCTGAACCGCAACCTGTTCCGCAGCATCGACGCACTCGCGGACACGATCGCCACCCTGCAACGCACCGAGCATTCCGCATGAGCGCGCCGCTTCCCGAACTCGCGGCCGACAGCGAATCGCATCGGCTCGACGAGGCCGCGCACGCCGTCGCACAGATCGCCGCGCAGCACGCGGATGCGGTCGATCGCGACGCGCGCTGCCCCGTCGAGGCGATCGAGGCAATGCGCGCGCGCCGGCTGCTCGGCGCGATGGTGCCGACCCATCTCGGCGGTGCGGGCGCGTCGCTGGAAGATATCGCGTCGGCCTGCTCGATCCTCGGCCAGGCCTGCGCGTCGTCGGCGATGGTGTTCGCGATGCACCAGATCCAGGTCGCCTGCATCGTCGACCATGCTGCCGACCAGGGCTGGCACAAGCTGTTCCTGCAGCAGCTCGTGCGCCACCAGTGGCTGCTCGCGTCGGCGACGTCGGAAGACGGCGTCGGCGGCAACCTGCGCGCGAGCCAGTGCGCGCTCGAAACCGACGGCGGCGGGTTCCGGCTGCGCAAATCCGCGCCGACGATCTCGTATGGCGACTATGCGGACGGCATCCTCGCGACCGCACGCCGCGACGCCGACGCCCCGGCGTCCGAGCAGGTGCTCGTCACGCTGCTGCGCGACGGCTATACGCTCACGCGCCGCGGCGAATGGGACACGCTCGGGATGCGCGGCACCTGCAGCAACGGCTTCGTGCTCGATGCGCAAGGCGCCGCCGTCCAGTGCCTGCCGGTCCCGTTCGCGAAGATCGCCGAAGAAACGATGGTGCCGGTGTCGCACATCCTGTGGGCCGCCGTCTGGATCGGCGTGGCCGGCGACGCGTTCCATCGCGCGCACCAGTTCTTCCGCGCACAGGCGCGCCAGACCGACGGCGCGCCGTCGCCCGCGGCGCGGCGCATCGCCGAATCGCTCGCGCTGATGCAGGCGATGCAGGCCCGTGTCGACGCCGTGCTGCGCCTCCACGCGAACGCGTCGACCAGCTCGTGGTCGGCCAGCATGGCCCGGGCCGCCGAGATCAACACGCTGAAGACCTACGTGTCGACGACCGCGCTCGAAGTCGCGCACCAGGCGATGATGATCTGCGGGATGGCCGGCTACAAGCAAGGCACGCCGTTCAGCATCGGCCGTCACATTCGCGACCTGCTCGCGGCGCCGCTGATGATCAGCAACGACCGCATTGCCGCCAACACTGCGAGCCTGCTGCTCGCGCTGCGTCCTGCGACGCTGGAGAAACATACGTGAACGATCGCCTCGCCGTGCCCTCCGCCGCCTCCACTCCCGCCGACGCGCCGCTCGACCGCGCGGGCGTCAACCCGCTGCGCGACGAACTGATCGACGCGGGCCTGCTGGTCTCGACCGGCATCCAGGGCCTGTTCGGCCGCAGCGAACGATTCGAGCGCGTCGTCGAAGCGCTCGACGCATTCGTCACGCGCGTCGGCGCCGACCAGCAAGCCGAAGTGCTGCGCTTCCCGCCGGCGATGAGCCGCATCGAGTTCGAGCGCAGCGAATACATGAAGAGCTTCCCGCAGCTGGCTGGCAGCGTGCACGCGTTCTGCGGCGACGAACACCAGCACCAGCGCGTGCTGCAGTGCCTCGATCGCGGCGACGACTGGACCGAAAGCCAGAAGCCGACCTACGTCGTGATGACGCCGGCCGCGTGCTACCCGGTCTATCCGGTCGTCGCGCGCGCGGGGGCGCTGCCCGCCGACGGCCGGATCGTCGACGTGTTCTCGTACTGCTTCCGGCACGAGCCGTCGCTCGACCCGACCCGCATGCAGCTGTTCCGGATGCGCGAGTACGTGCGCATCGGCACGCCCGAACAGATCGTCGCGTTCCGCGAAACGTGGATCGAGCGCGGCACGCGGATGATCGAGGCGCTGCGCCTGCCGAACGCGATCGATCTCGCCAACGATCCGTTCTTCGGCCGGGGCGGCAAGATCGTCGCGAACAGCCAGCGCGAGCAGAACCTGAAGTTCGAGCTGCTGATCCCGATCGAGCACGACGACCGTCAGACCGCGTGCCTGAGCTTCAACTACCACATGGACCATTTCGGCCTGCTGTGGAACATCCGCACCGCAACGGACGACGTCGCGCACACGGGCTGCGTCGGCTTCGGCCTCGAACGGCTCACGCTCGCGCTGTTCCGCCACCACGGCTTCGACATCGACGCATGGCCGGTCGAGGTGCGCGACGTACTGTGGGGCGCGCGATGAGGTTCGTCTCCCGCGACGGCGAAGACGCGTCGTTCGAGGACGTGCGCCACCGCGCACGCCACTACCGGCCGCACCCGCTGCACAGTCAGGAGATGGTCTGGAAGCAGACCAACTGCTACGTCGACATGTGGCTCGAGGTGCTCCGGTGGTGGGGCCTGAATCCGTACGCGGCGCTGCCGTTTACGATCGCGCTCGATTTCGAGGGCGACCAGTTCACGTTCTTCAAGTTTCCGCACGACGAACTGGAGCGGCTCTACGGGATCGTCGTGCAGGAACATTCGATCTACGAACCGCTCGACCAGCACATCGAGACCCAGGTCGCGCGCGGCCACCTGATGATCGTCGAGGTCGACGCGTGGTTCCTGCCCGACACGCGCGGCAGCAGCTATCGCACACAACACACGAAGACGACGATCGGCATCGACGCCATCGACCGCGTGAAGCACCAGATCGGCTATTTCCACAATAGCGGTTACTACGTGGCCGAGGATTTCGACTACAACGGGCTCGTCGGCGGCAGTTCGCCGATGACGCTGCCGCCGTACGTCGAATGCGCGAAACGGCGGTTTACGCCGCTCGACGAGCGCGCGCTCTGCGACGCATCGCTCGCCGCGCTGCAGCGTCACCTGCGGCGCCTGCCGGTCGTCAATCCGATCGCCGCCTTCCGGCGGCAGTTGCAGACCGACGCACGGACCCTCGCCGATGCACCGCTCGAGCACTTCCACGCGTACTCGTTCAATTCGGTGCGGCAGCTCGGCGCAAACTTCGAACTGTTCGGCCACTACGCACGCTGGCTGCAGGCCAGCGGCTGCGTCGGGCCGTTCGCCGAGATCCGCGCCGCGTGCGATCGCATCGCGTCGGAAGCGATGGTGCTGGAATTCCGGCTTGCGCGCGCCTGCGCGCGCGGCAAGGAAGAACGCGGCGACTCGACGCTCGAGGCGATCGAGGCCGCGTATGCCGACCTCGTCGCCTGCGCGCGGCAGATCGGCGCGCCGCTGCGACATGTCGCGCCCGTGCGCAGCGACGCGGCGCCCGTGCCGGTCATGCGGTGACGCGCGCGCGAGCCCTGCCCGCGTGGTCGATGCTCGCGACGGCCGCGGGCGCCGTGCGGGAACCGTGCGACCTTCCGGCGGATGACGCCGGCTGGATCGCGGCGCCCGTGCCCGGCACGGTCGCGCAGGCGCTCACGCTGGCCGGCCGGGTCGACGATGCGCGCTCGCTCGACGAGCGCGACCACTGGTACCGGATCGAGCTGCGCGGGCACGGGCCGCGCGTGCTGCGCTTCCACGGCCTCGCGACGCTCGCGCAGGCCTGGCTCGACGACACGCCGATCCTCCGCTCCGACAGCATGTTCGTCACGCACGACGTACCCGTGTCGCTCGACGGCACGCACCGGCTGACGCTCTGCTTTCGCGCGCTCGCGCCGCGGCTGCGCGACGCGCGCGCGCCGCGCCGGGCGCGCTGGCGCACGCGGCTCGCCGAGCCGGCCGCGTTGCGCACGGTCCGCGCATCGTTGTTCGGGCACATGCCGGGCTGGTTTCCGCCGGTGGTACCGGCCGGCCCGTGGCGGCCCGTCGAGGTGCTCGATCCGGCCCACGGCCCCGTCCTGGTCGATGCGCGCCTGCAGGCGCGCATCGAAGGCGACACGGGCTGGCTCGACGCGGAACTGGCGTTCGCCGCGCCGCTGCCCGACAGCATCGCCGCGCGGCTGTCGTGCGGCGAGCATCATGCGACGCTGGAACGCACCGGCACCGACCGCCTGCGCGCCAGCGTCGCCGTGCCCAGCGTGCGTCGCTGGTGGCCGCATACGCACGGCGAACCGGCACTCTACGAGATCACGCTGCATATCGGCGACGAACGGCGGCCGCTCGGCTCGACCGGCTTCCGCACGATCGAGGTCGACGGCGGCGCCGACGGCAAGGGCTTCGGGTTGCGCATCAACGGCGTACCGGTGTTCGCGCGCGGCGCGTGCTGGAGCAGCGCCGCCCCGCTCGCGCTGCACGCGGACGACGCGGCCTACGGCCGCCTGCTCGGGCTCGCACGCGACGCCGGCTTCAACATGATCCGCGTCGGCGGCACGATGACCTATGAGGCCGACGCGTTCCACGCATGGTGCGACCGGCTCGGGCTGCTGGTCTGGCAGGACTTCATGTTCGCGAACTTCGACTACGCGCTCGACGATCCCGCGTTCGCGGACAACGTCGATCGCGAGGCGGATCAGTTTCTCGCGCGCAGCGGCGCTTCGCCGTCGCTGGCGGTGCTGTGCGGCGGCAGCGAGATCGCACAACAGGCCGCGATGTCGGGACTCGCGCCGAAGCAGCGCTTCCTCGAGCTGACGGCCGAGCGGCTGGCCGGCCACGCGGCCGCACGCCGCCCCGACGTCCCGTACGTGCCCGATTCGCCCGACGGCGGCGTGCTGCCGTTCACGCCGCGCGAACGCGTGTCGCACTACTACGGCGTCGGCGCGTACCTGCGCCCGCTCGACGACGCGCGCCGCGCCGACGTGCGCTTCGCGAGCGAATGCCTCGCGTTCGCGAACGTGCCGTGCGATGCGACGCTCGCGGAGCTCGGCTGGCCCGGCGTGCACGAGCCGCGCTGGAAGACGGCCGTGCCGCGCGACCCCGGCACGTCGTGGGATTTCGAGGATGTCCGCGACCACTATCTGCGGACGCTGTACGACGTCGCGCCCGACCGGCTGCGGCGCGAGGATCCGGCCCGCTACTTCGAGCTGTCGCGCGCGGTGATCGCCGACCTGATGCGCGAAACGTTCTCGGAGTGGCGGCGCACCGGCTCGCGCTGCGCCGGCGCGCTCGTGTGGCAGTTCCAGGACGTGATGCCCGGAGCAGGATGGGGGGTGATCGACGCCGCGCACCGGCCGAAATCGGCGTGGTATGCGCTGCGGCAGGTGCTGCAGCCAGTCCAGGTGCTGCTCGTCGACGAAGGCTTGAACGGGCTCGACGTGCATGTGGTCAACGAGCACCCGGCGCCGCTGTCGGCGGCGATCGAGCTGGTCGCGCTGCGCGACGGCCGCACGCCGGTCGCGCGGGCCGGCTGCCCGGTGCGGATCGCCGCGCACGACGCGATGCGGATCGGCTCGGCCGACCTGCTCGGCCGTTTCTTCGACTGGACCTATGCATACCGTTTCGGGCCCTGCGAACACGACACCGTTGTCGCGACGCTGCGCACCGACGACGGCACCCTGCTGTCGCAGGCGTTCCATTTCCCGTCCCGCACCCATCCGGCCGTACTGGCGCGCCGCGAACTCGGAATCGAGGCGTGCGTATCGCGCACCGGTGGCACGTGGCATGTCGACATCGACACGCGGCACGTCGCGCGCCACGTGCAGATCGACGCACCGGGCTTCATGCCGCGCGACGACTGGTTCCACCTCGCGCCGGGCACGCCGGCGCGCGTCGCGCTCGTTCCGCTGCAATCGGCCGGGCACAACCCGGCGAGCGACGACGTGCCGCCTGCGGTGGACATCCGTGCAGTGAATGCCGCGCGCGCGGTGCGCGCGACGCACGCCGGTTGATGCGGCGCTCGCGGCCGCCGTGTGCCGCGAGCGTGTTCCATCCCCGCCCGATCGAACCGCTCAGTCGGACGAGCCCGTCCCGCGCGGCCGCTCGATGCCGTACGCCTCCATCCAGCGATACAGCGTCGCGCGCGACACGCCGAGTTCGCGCGCGGAAGCCGCGACGCGGCCGCGCGTGCGCAGCAGCGCCGTTTCGATCGCCTCGCGCTCGATCGACTTGCGGATGTCGGCCACCGACGGCGACGCCGCATCGAGACAGTATTCGAGCTCGAGATCCCGCGCGGTGATCAGCCGCCCTTCCGTCATCACGACCGCACGGCGCACGCGGTTGATCAATTCGCGGACATTACCCGGCCAATCGTGCTTGTACAGCGCGGTGATCGCATCGGTCGAGAAACCGCGCACGCGATGGCGCGCGTCGCCGCGGAAACGTTCGAGCATGTGATGCGCGAGCAGTTCGATGTCCTTGCCGCGCGCGCGCAGCGGCGGCTGGTCGATACGCATCACGCACAGACGGTGGAACAGGTCGGCACGAAAACGGCCCTCCTCCATCGCATCGCGCAGGTCGACGTGCGTGGCCGACACGATCCGGACGTCGACCGGCACCGGATCGCTGCCGCCGAGCCGGTGAATCGAACGCTCCTGCAAAAACCGCAGCAGGCTCGCCTGGCTCTCGTGCGGCAGGTCGCCGATTTCGTCGAGCAGCAGCGTGCCGCCGTTCGCGGCTTCGACATAGCCGATCTTGCGCGCGTTCGCGCCGGTAAACGCACCGCGCTCGTAGCCGAACAACTCGGACTGCAGCAGATGCGGCGGAATCGCGCCGCAGTTGACCGCGACGAACGGGCCGTTGCGTCGTTCCGAATGGCGATGGATCGCGACGGCCGTCAGTTCCTTGCCGGTACCCGTTTCGCCGAACACGAATACCGGTGCGTCGGTGCGCGCGAAACGCCGCACCGTATCGAACAGCCGCAGCATCGCGCTGCAGGTGCCGACGATGCCCTTCTCCTCAGATTCGAGCTGTTCGCGGTCGCGGGCAAACAGGCACTCCATGCCGTACGCATGGCCGACCGTATCGGCGATCCGCTGATGCGACGCGGGCAACGTGACGTAGTCGAAGCAATAGTCGCGCAACAGCGCGCGCACGTTCGGCGACGCGGTCTGGCCGACGTCGACGAGCGCGACCCACACGACGTCGCGCATCGACGCGCAGGTCGACGCGATGCTGCCGATCGCATCGGCATGGCCGCCGCTGAGATCGAGGATGCCGCAGGTGATTTCGCCGGACGTGTCGCGCAACTCGTTCGCATGCGCGACGACCGACACTTTCCAGTCGCGGCGCGACAATTCCTTTCGCAGCATCACGGAAGGCGACTGCGTCCAGTAGATCAGCGGACGCTGCCCGTTACCGCTCCCCGCGCCGGCGCTCTTATCGCGCGTTATTGGCATATTCATAACGACCCATCACTTTCTTCACTCCGTGACCCGTTCGTGTGCGCCGCGGCCGGCGGCGCATGGCCGCCTTTTCGCGCTGCGTTGCCGCAGTCTTGGCGAAGATCGAATCTGCACACGGCGAGAACCCCCGGAGGTCGAGCCGGATGTGTCACCCGGCCTCGTTGTCATCGAACTCGAACGGAACGCGCGGCTGCGGGAGCCGCGACATTCCGGCTTTGAAGCGACCCGCCGTCAGGCGGGACACGTCGGCAAACGGAACATCCGTCCGCATGTGCGTCGCGTCGTACACGACAGTCGCGCCCGATGCTGAACCGGACGGCGGCCAACCCGCTTGCGGAATGACCGCCGCATGTGATCCGTTCGTGAATTTACACCCCGTTTCGCGATGGTCTTGTTACCAAAAGATAATCCTGAATCAGGCGGTTACGCAGCCGGGTCGCCCCGCGCGACACCCCTTTGGCCACTGAGATTTGATTATCTACGAGCATTCCCGTCAATCAGTGCCAAATACTACTTTTCCGCGAGATTGGCGCCGTCGATTGGATGTGATTTTCATCGAAATCCGAGAAAAAAACCGGCACCGCATTCCATGTACCGCATAATCGTGCGTGCCGCCGGCCGGCCGGGCCGTCTCGGCGCCGCGCGCGGGTCGCCCGACCGTTACATACCGTAATCAACCGGCACGATCGCCGCCCGGGCTCACAGTGCCGTCTCGCCCTGCCGGACCGGCCGGTCGCGCATGCCGTCCACGGCCGATGCGTCGTCGCCCGGCGTGAAACCGGCGGGACCGGCCATTTCCTCCTGTAACGCAGCATAGCCGTCCATCACGAAGCGCGTAAACTCGTCCCGAAAGCGCGCCGAGCCGAAGAATTCGGCATTCGCGCGACATGCATGCGGATCGATCGACCCGCGCGGCAGCGCTTCGAAACGGGCCAGTGCGTCGAGCAGCGCGTCGACCGTCTGTGCGCGGTAGAACAGCCCCGTTGCGCCGGTGCCCGGCCATGCGCGCACCGATTCGCGCACGCCGCCCTTCCCGTACGCGATCACCGGCGTGCCGCAGGCCTGTGCCTCGACCGGCGAAATGCCGAAATCCTCTTCCGCCGCGAACACGAATGCGCGCGCGCGCTGCAGGTGGTCGTGCAGCACGTCGAACGGCTGGTAGCCGAGCAGCGTGACGTTCGGCCCGGCCAGCGCACGGATTTTCGCCATCTCCGGCCCGTCGCCGATCACGACGAGGCGGCGTTCGGGCGTACGCGAGAATGCCTCGACGATCAGGTCGATCCGCTTGTACGGCACGAGCCGCGACGCGGTCAGGTAGAACGCGTCCTTGTCCGGGCGCAGCGACAGGTGGTCGACGTCGACCGGCGGATAGATCACCGTCGCGTCGCGCCGGTAGGTCTTGCGAATGCGGCGTGCGATGAAGTGCGAATTCGCGGCCACGCGATCGACGCCGTTCGCCGAGCGCGCATCCCAGTTGCGGATGTAATGCAGGAGCGCCCGCGCGATCGCCGATTTCGGCCCGCGCGCGAGCCCGGCCTCGTTCAGGTACTGGTGCTGCAGGTCCCATGCGTAGCGCACGGGCGAATGCACGTAGCTGGCGTGAAACTGGTCCGGGCCGGTCAGCACGCCCTTCGCGACCGCATACGAGCTCGACAGCACGACGTCGTAGGCCGACAGGTCGAACTGCTCGATCGCCAGCGGAAACAACGGCAGGTAGCTGCGGTAGCGCGTGCGCGCGAACGGCAGCTTCTGGATGAAGGACGTGCGCACCGCGCGGCCGCGCAGGCAGTCACGATCCTCGAGGAAATCGACGAGGCTGTAGACGTCGGCCTGCGGAAAGCAGTCGATCATGTGCGCCAGCACGCGTTCGGCGCCGCCAGGCACGACCAGCCAGTCATGAACGATCGCAATCTTCAAGTACCGCTCCCGATTCTTCATTGACGTTCGATATGGGTCAGCCGCGCAACACGGCCCCATGTCGTGCCAATTATCGGAAAGCCCCGCCACGACCGATGTGTGCTATCGCACATTGCGCTGCTGTCGGCGCGCCGGAACCGTCGTGCTGTTCACGGTCCGGTTTGCCGGACTGCGAGCGGGACGACAAACCGGACCGTGAGTGCGCTTTCGAACAGACCGGCGCGCACGCCATCCGCATCATGGTCATCGCCACACCGCACGGAACGAACGCGTCCGTGCGGCACGGCGTGCTGAAGGTTTCACACGAGGACCGCATCATGGAATGGCATTGTTGTGAATTCGAACATCTGAGCGCCGTCGATCTCTATGCAATCCTGCGCGCACGCAACGCCGTGCTGGTCGTCGAGGATGCGCATACCCATCTCGACATCGACGGCAAGGACGCGGGCGCATTGCACGTCTATGCGACCGTGTGCAACGGCGACACGGCGGAAGTCGCGGCCTACGCACGGATCCTGCCCGGCGACGACATCGATCCGGACGTCGTGATCGACAAGGTACTGACGAGCGAAGCGTGCCGCGACGGCGATACGCTCGAGCACCTGCTCGAACGTGCCCTGACCGCCGCGCTGGCCGCGTGGCCGGACGCCGCGCTGCGCATGCACGTTCCCGAGCCGCGCCAGGCGTTCTACAAACGTTTCGGATTCCGCAAGGCATACGGACCGTATCTCGAACAGGGCGCGCCGTTCGTCGGCATGATCCGGCCGACCGACCGCGCCGCCGGCGCGTTGCGCCAGTTGCTGTCCCGGGCCGTTTCGACCGCCCGGCCCCGAACCGAAGACGCGCGCGCCGACGGCCGCGTACACAACCGGCTGCCCGCCGATACCGGAGCCAACCGATGACCCGCACCCTACGCCCGGTTCCCGAGCCTGACCTGCCACGCATCCTGCCGGTCATCCTCGCCGGCGGTTCCGGCACGCGCCTTTGGCCGCTGTCGCGCGAACAGTATCCGAAGCAGCTGATCGAACTGACGTCGAACGAATCGCCGCTGTCGGCGACCGCACGCCGCCTGAACGGCATCGCGAACGCGGCGCTGGGCGACACGCTGTTGCTGGTATGCGGCGAACAGCATCGCATCATGAGCGCCGCTCAAGTGGTCGACCGTGCGGCGCCCGCGCGCATCTTGCTCGAACCGGCCGCGCGCAATACGGCACCGGCGCTCACGCTCGCCGCGCTCGACGCCAGCGCGCTCGCGGACGATCCCGTGCTCGCCGTGATGCCGGCCGATCACGTGATCGCCGATGTCGGCGCGTTCCAGGACGCGATCGCACGCGCGGCGCGTTACGCGCAGGAAGGCGCGATCGTCACGCTCGGCGTGCTGCCGCGCCGCGCGGAAACGGGCTACGGCTATATCCGGGTGGGCGAGCCGCGGACGAGCCGCCATGGCGGTCAAGGCGGCTATTCGATCGGACGCTTCGTCGAGAAACCCGACGCGGTGCTCGCCGAGCGCTACCTGCAATCGGGCGACTACTGGTGGAACAGCGGGATTTTCGTCACGCGCGCCTCGGTCTGGCTCAACGCGATTCGCGCGCTGGCGCCCGAGATCCACACGGCCTGCGAGTCGGCATGGCGAGCGGGCGTCGCCGAGGATCCGTTCTTCCGGATCGACGCGGCGGCCTTCGACGCCTGCCCGTCCGACTCGATCGACTACGCGGTCATGGAGCGTCTCGCCGACCACAGCGAACTCGGCATCGAGGGCATCGTGGTGCCGCTTTCGGCCGGCTGGTCGGACGTCGGCACGTGGGATGCGATCTGGGAAATCATGCCGAAGGACGATCACGGCAACGTCGCCCGCGGCCCGATCGTGTTCGAGGACACGCAGGACAGCCTCGTGCGCTCCGAGGGTCGTCTCGTCGCGTGCGTCGGGATGAAGGATGTCGTCGTGATCGAAACGCCCGACGCGGTGCTCGTCGCGAACAAGCACGACGTGCAGCGCGTGAAGAACATCGTCGCGCGCCTGAAGAGCGACCGGCGCCCGCAGGCGAGCGAGCACCGCAAGGTGCAGCGTCCGTGGGGGCACTACGATTCGATCGATCTCGGCGAGCGGTTCCAGGTGAAGCGGATCGTCGTCGAACCGGGCAAGCGGCTGTCGTTGCAGATGCACTATCACCGCGCCGAGCACTGGATCGTCGTGCGCGGCACCGCGAAGGTGACGCGCGGCAACGAGACCTTTCTGCTCAGCGAGAACGAGTCGACGTACATCGCCGTCGGCGAAGTCCATCGTCTCGAGAATCCCGGCCGGATTCCGCTGGAAATCATCGAGGTGCAGTCGGGCAACTATCTCGGCGAGGACGACATCGTGCGCTTCGACGACCAGTACGGGCGCCCCGTCGTCGACACGCTGCCGGAACGGCACGCGGTGTCGAACGTGCAAGTGGTGGAGGGAGACGTCGTCCGCTAATCGCGGGCCGCGCCTGCCGGCGCGTGCATCGAGTCGTCAATCGATGCCGCGCCGCGACGGGCGCGCCTGCCTGAGCGCTTCACGCACGCGCGGCAACGCCGAGGGGTCCGCCCCGACCTTGTCGGCCAATGCTTGCTGCACAACCTGCGCCCCGCACGACCCGGCCTGCGCGCTACCCGAGGGGCAGCCTCCGCCCCCGCCTACCTGCACGGGCATGCCGCCGATCGCGGAGAAGCGGTTGTCCGCGATCCGGTACTGCGATACGTTTCCCCACACGCGAATGCCGGCGAACCGTGCGCGCGACACGCGGTTGCCGATCACGGCCACGCGCGTCACCGAGCCCGACCACGTGCTGACGTCGATCGCGGCCTGCTGCGTGAGCGGGCGCGGATCGGTACGCACGGCCGCGGTCTGGATATCCGAAATCTCGTTGTTCTCGACCAGCACGCCGGACGCGCCGTAAGTCCGGAAGCTGTCCTCCTGCGCGACGAGAATGCCCGCGCTCACCTGCACGTTGCGCACGACGTTGTTCTCGATCGTCACGTCGGCACCGCCGACCACCGTGATGCCGCGCCCCCACGCGTTGCCTTCGAGCGAGTTGCCGGTGATCAGCACGTTGCGGCTGAGCACGCCGTCGCCCTGGTAGCTCACCACGGCGATCATGTCGTCGCCGGTGCCGCGCACGAGGTTGCCCTTGACCAGCACGTTACGCGCGCCATGCGTGATGTGGATGCCGTCGGCCAGCGTCGACAGCACCTCGTTGCCGACGATCGCGACGTCCGTTCCGCCGAATACGAAGATGCCGCCACCACCACCGTCGATCGCGTTGTCGAGCACCTGCACGTCGTGCCCCGTCACTTCGATCTTGGTCGACCCGGGCGTGCCCATCCGCGTCGTACCCGTTCCCACCAGCCTGAATCCGGCGATCGTCGTGCCGGTGCCACGCATCTCGATCGTCTGGTCGTCCGGCACGGTCGCGATCAGCGTCGCGCCGTAGCCCGACAGCACGACCTGCGCCTGCCGAACGACGAGCGAGCGGTCAACGATGTAGCGCCCCGGCGCGAACACGAGTCGCTGGCCCGGCTGCAGCGCATCCAGCGCGCGTTGCAGTGCGTCGGCCTGATCGGCGCCGTCGGGCGCCGGGGCGACACGGGCATCCGGCACGGCCGAGCCGATCGACGTCTGTTCGGTTTGAAATGCCGTCCCAGCGTGGACCGTGACGGTGGGACCGGTGATCATCCACATACCAAGCATCACACAGCAAAGACGGGAACGGCATCGGCGCCCGGTCTTGTGAGTCAAGCCCACGCGTGTCATGCCGGTTGCGGACGCGCCGCCGCGCCGCGCCCAGGCCACGCCGGAAAGCCGGCGATACGCGCGGTGCCAGTGCGCAGCGCAATCAGATAAGCCATCATCGGCACCGCCACGCCGGCGAGCGTACCGAGCACGAGGTGCGTCGCGAGACTGCCGACGCCGACGCGCATCAGCACGATGCGCACGCCGGCCATCACCAGGATATGCATCAGGTAGATCGGCATCGACGCGTAGCCGATCGCCGCGAGCCAGCCGGCACGCGCGGACGACGCTGCATGGCGGTATGCAAGCTGCAGCATCAGCGTGATGCCGGCGAACGCGGCGGGAACGGCCCAAATGCTCGTCGCGCTTCCGACGCCGTGCGCGAAGGCGACTGCCGCGACAAAGGCGACCGCCGTCAGCCCGCACATCGCAGGATGGCTGTTGCGTTCGAGCCAGCCCGGCAACGCACGCGACGCGACGACGCCGGCCACGAAGAACGGCCAGTTCATCAGCGCGGTCGACACGATGCCCCATTGCGTCACCGTTCCGATCGCGAGCCCGAGCACCGCGCTTGCCAGGAGCGCACCACGGATGCGCGGCGCCATCGGCACCTGGGGGAACACCGGCACCCATCGTGCAAACAGCCACGCGGCGATCATGCATAGCATCAGCGCGTACAGGAACCAGAACTGCGCGAACGGCCGCCATCCGATCGAGAGCAGGTCTCCGAACGTGAACGGATGATTGGTGCCACGCGACGCCATCGCAATCTGCACGCCGCCTTGCAGGACCGACCACAACAGGTACGAATAGACGATCGTGCGCACTTTCGATCCGATGAACCGTTTCGGCGCGCCACGCAACGAGTGGCAGACGTGCAGCCCGGACAGGAAGAAGAACAGTGGCATGTGAAACGTGTAGATCACGTAGTCGATCCACGCAAACACGGTATCGGGCACGCCGGCCGGCACGAGCCCCGACGAAACGGCGCCGCGCAGGACGTGCCCGTATACGACAAGAATGATGCCGGCGCCGCGGGCGACATCCAGGCTGGTTTCGCGTGCAGTCGTATTCATGTAAAGGTCGATGCCGCGGCCCCGTCCGGGCCCGCTCGCGTGGCGAATGGTCGTGAGAAGCTCCACTCTATGCACGCTCGCCGCGGAATACTGTGGGCTGGACGACAGTTAACCGATGTCGGGCGTGTGCCGGATCGCTGCGCCGCGTACGGCCACGGACGATGCCCGTTCCGGCCGCTTTACGAAGTATCGGAACACGACGACCAGCAGCACGATCGGCACGAAGTCCCGGCCACTGAACAGGTTTGGAATCCGCAGTATTTCCATCAGAGACACGTACAGCACCGCGTGCGCGCAGCACCAGAATCCGCTCCCGCGACGCCACCCCGCGTAGCCGCGCCCGAACACCCAACCGGCGAACGCCGCGTTCAACAGCCCGAACCAGCCCCACTCGTAGAAGTGGACGAAGATGCCGGATGGATTGTTGAACTCGGGATCGGCATAGCTGTTCAGGAACAGGTCGACACTGTCGCCCGAGTCGAGCCACGGCTGGAGCGTCGCGCCGATCAGCGGAAAGTGCAACAGCCAGTCGAACGTGAACATCGGATGCCCGCTGCCCCAGCCGAGCACGTTGAGGATCCCGGCACCGTTGTTCAGCGACGTCGAGTAGTACAGGCCCAGGCGTTCGAGTGCGAAATCGAGGATGTTGTCGTAGATGTTGATGTAGTAGGTTTCCCACGACCGGTTGTATTCGTTCACGATGAACAGGCCGAGCAGCAGCGGGATCGCCGCGTACGGCCCAAGCGCCAGCAGTCGCAGCCGCTTGCGGCCGAGCCGGAACCGCACGACCATCAGCGCGAACGGCAGCGCAACCTCGATGATCGCGAGCCGCTCCGCGAAGATGAAACTGCGCAACAGCGTCAGTACGACCAGCACGGCCAGGTACGCCTTGTAGCGGTTGAAGCCCTTGACCGGCGTCCTGAATACGTAGAAATAGAGCGCGACGAACGGTGCCGTAGCCTGCGTGAACGAACTCAGGCCCGTGACGCGCCCTTTCAGTTCGATCAGCTCGAACGTGTTCGCCGTGCCGGTGAGGAACGACAGCAGCACGGCCGGATGTGCAAGCACGCCGCTCATCATCACGAGATAGCCGAACAGCGCGAGCGCGAACACGAAATCGAGCACGTGCGGCGACAGCTCGGCCGCTCTGTCGCCTGGCCCCTTCCGGACCTGCGCATCGGTCGTCGCGAACCACGCGGCCGCTGTCAGCACCAGCAGGAACAGGCCGCCCGCAAACGCGGAATACCCGTCGAAATAGATGCGCGCGATCGACTTCTGATCGCCGAGCAGGCTCATCGAAAGCAGCACGTACAACGGCAGGATAAAGAGCAGCACGAGCCGTGCCGGATCCTCCCACCAGTAACCTGCGTAACCGGCCGCGCGGCCGGTGTGCGCCACTCCGCCGCGCCTCGCCGGCCGCTGCAGTCGCGCTCGCGAGCCGGCCGCCACTCGTTTGTTCATGATGTCCGTTCCATTGCTTCACGCACATGCGCCTCGCCGGGCGACGCCACGCATCCGCCGCTCAGCGGGCCGGGCCGCGCGCGCCCATTACGCCTGCGTAGCCGGATGCGGCCTGATGAGTGTTCTCATGCGTGTAACCGTAGTCGTACCGCCCCGGCGAGCCCTTGAAGTCGTTCAGGATCACGCCGCGTACGGCGATTTGCGCGTGCTCGAGCCGTCGCGCGCTTTCGTCGAGTTCCGTCAGCGTCGTCACACCGCTGCGCGCGACGAGAAACACGGTTCCGGCCAGGCGCCCAAGTACCAGCGCGTCGGCCACCGGCAGCAGCGGCGGACCGTCGATCACGACCATGTCGTAATGTGACGCGGCGCGCTCGATCAGTTCGGTGAACGCGGGCTGGAGCAGCAATTCACCCGGGTCGGGCACGACGTTGCCCATCGGCATGAAATCGAGACCGGGCATCGCGTCGCGCTTGAGCGCCTGGTCGAACCCGTGCGTGCCGCCCACGACATCCGACAGGCCCGGCGCACGACTGAAGCGGAACTGCTCGTGCAGTGAACCCTTCCGCAGATCCGCGTCGATCAACAGCACGCGCCGTTTCGCGGCGCCCGCCAGCGACGCGAGATTCGCCGCGACGAACGACTTGCCGACGCCCGTCGTCGGCCCTGAGATCAGCACGATGCGATTCGGCGCGTCGGGCATCGCCAGTTGCAGCGCCGTGCGGAAATTGCGCAGGCTTTCGAGCGCCGCGCCCTCCGGTGCCGTCGGCAGTGACGGCTGGCGCCCGTTGCGCCGCCGCGCGGCCTTCGACGGCGGCGGGTTCTGTCCAGACAGCGGGCTGTGTGGCACCGCCGCGAACACCGTCAGGCCCGTCGACCATTCGATTTCCTCGGCATCACCGATCGTGCCGGCAACGCGCTGTCGCACGATCACGATCGCGGCGCCCGCCAGCAGGCCGAGAAGCAACGACGCGATCACGGCCATCCCGCGATGCGGCCCGGTGGGCGTCTCGGCGATCCTTGCCGCATCGACGATGCGCACCGTTCCTGTCTTGCTGGCCCGCGCGAGGATCATCTGCTGACGCGTGTTGAGCAGGTTCGTATAGAGCGCGGTATCGACGGCCACGTCACGCTGCAGCTGCAGCACGCCCTGCTCGACGGTCGGCAGTTGCTGGATCTGCTTGCGCACCGTGTCGAGCGAGTGTTGCGCATCGGCGAGCTGCGCATCGACGGCCACGACGGCCGGATGCTTGGGCATGAACCGCGTCAGCAATTCCTCGCGGCGCTGCTGCAGCGTCTGCACGCGCGTCTCGATGTCGACCGACTGCTGACGCAACGCGAGCCCTTCATCGCTCGTATTGACTGTGCCGTGCGATGCGCGAAACGCGTTGAAGCGGCTTTCGGCCTTTTCGAGTTGCGCCTTCAGTTGCGGCAGCTGTGCATCCATGAAGCGGATCAGCTTGTCGGCCGCTTCGGACTTGCGCTGCGTGTTCTGCGCCAGATACGCGTCGCCGACCGCATTGAGCACGCGGCTGTCGTGCACGGGATCGGGGCCGTCGAGCGTCACGCCGATCATGTTCGACTGCTTGCCGCGCTCCGAGATCAGTGCGTTCTTCTGCAGCCACGCGGTCGCCTCTTCGTCGCCGTAGCGCGTCAAGTCGAAGCGTGCGCCCGGCTCGCCCGCGACTTCGCGCACGAACACGTCGAGCGGCCCCTGCGGTGTCTCGACGTGCAGTGGTTGGCCGATCCTGCCCTGCCAGACGGGCCCGCTCCTGCCGAGCCACCCCGTGCGCTGCAGCGTATAGGTGCCGCCGTTGCCGACGACGAGTGCGAAACGCTTACCGACGAAACGCTTCGGCACGTCGAAGGTCGGGACGTCGATGCGCTCCGTGCCATACACGTAACCGCCGGGCAGCGGCGACGACAGCCCGTCGGCCGCGTTCACCAGCCGCCAGCCGATGACCGGCAGGTAATGCGGCCGCGCATCGATGGCCAGATTGGTATCGTCGACCGCACGCGCCATCACCGCTCGCGATTTCAGCACCTCGATCTCGGTCGATGCATCGGTTTTCAGGTCGAACACCGAAGACGGATCGCCGGGCGGCGAGTTCGTTTTCGACTCGGTCGGGCTCTGCTCGACCTGAAACAGGATGTCGGTCCGGTAGACCGGGCGCGCGCAGAGCGCATAGAGGGTCCCGGCCAGCGCACCGGCGAGCGCCGTGCACAGAATCAGCCGCCGCCCACCATGGAGCATGGCCCAGTAGCGGCGGTACGGATAGGACGGCCGCAACGTGGGTCCGTCGTGCGGGTCGGGGAGAGTCTGAGCGTTCATACAGGATCGGTCCCGTAGACGCGACGCATCGCGATAATGCGATCCGTCACGAGGTTCACGGCGAAATGGCCTTGGCCGTCAGCGCACCCTGCGCGGACGACGGAATCAGCAAGTTGACGACGCGGCTCCAGCGCACCAGCGACGACGCGTCGACGAACACCACATCGCGGCGCTCGAGCGGGAACCGGTCGGCCAGCGCGAACGACGCCGGCGAGCGTCCGTCGAGGTGATAGACCTGCGGCCGGTTGCCGGGCCCGCGCCGCACCACGAACACCTGCCGCGCATCCGCGGTGTACTGGCTGACGCCGCCCGTGTCGCCGAGCGCTTCGCCAAGGCTCATCCGGCCATCGGTCAGCGTCAGCGTCGCCGGACGCGACACTTCGCCTAGCACGAACACCTTGCTGTCGCTCGCCGCGCGCACGCGCACGAGATCACCGTCCCGCAGCAGGATGTTCGTCGGGTTGATGCCTGCGGCCAGCATCGCCGGAAGGCTCACCATCACGGTCTTGTCGCCGCGCGTCACTGATACCTGCGAGCGGTCGGCCGTCGCGGTAAATCCGCCTGCGCGGTCGATCGCCTCGGGCAGCGTCATCGGCATGTCGTTGACGATCTGCAGCCCCGGAGTGCGTACTTCGCCGTCGAGATAGACGCGCTTGCTGCGATACGCCTGGACGCGCACCGCGATCTGCGGATTGCGCACGTACTCGCCGAGCCGCTTGGTCAGCACCGCGCGCGCTTGCGCCTCGGTCAGCCCCGCCACGTGCACGAGGCCGGCATACGCGAATTGCACGCTGCCGCTTGCGTCCACCGTGTAGCCGGTCGCGACCGAACTCGCGCCCACGCCATCGCCGCCGCCCGTCGTCTGGGTCGTCGGCAGGTTCAGTTCGGGGTGATCCCACACGACGATGTTCAGCACGTCGCCGGGGCCAATCACGTAGGGCTTCGGCGTACCGAACAACTGGCGGATTTCGGCGTCGACGTTCGCATGCTGTGCCGCATGCTGCTGCTCGACGAATGCCGGTGTGATCTCGATCAGGTCTTCGCTCGACACGTTCTGCACGCCGTCGAGGCCGCCCGCGCCCGATGCGTCGGCGCTCACGCGCGCGTTCGCGTCGCGTTCGGCCGGCGGGTGATACGTCATGCCCGGTGAAAGCGCACACGCGCTCAGCGTGCACACGGTCGCCGCCAGCGCCACGTGCGACAGCCAGCGCGTGCGTGACTGCCGCATCGCGTATGTCGATTGCCTTTGCGTCGTCGTTGACATGGTGTCCTTCCGAAACTGTGCGGTAACCCGCCGAATGCGACAGGTTCCGGCATTACGCTTGCCTGCGCGGCTCGCATTGCGGTGCCGCGCGCCCCTCGTCACCGCACGTCTTCCGTACGATTCGTCATGAACTGCTCTTTATCGCTTTCGTCGCTCATCTGCATCCTGTCGGCCGGCATCGCCTGCGCCGCCGATGCCCAATCGTTGCACCCCGACCCGGCCGATACGTCGACCTTCATCTCGCCGAGGGCAGTCTCGCCGGCCCTGCCGATCCCCCGGCAACGTTCCGCCCAGACCGCGACGGTCAGCTCCGCGACGCCGAATTCCGATTCCGCTGCGCCCGGCCTTGCGCTTCCCGGCATCCACGCCGACGCGGAGCCGGAATCGCGTGCCCGCGGGGCGCTGCGCCGGCCGCTCGTGCCGAAGCGGCCGGGCCGCCCGAAAGAGGCCAGCGCACCCGGCGATGGCGCATGGGATACCGGCACGCTGTACGCATCGCCGTACACCGCTTCGCCCTATACGCAACGTGGTGACACGAACTGAAGCCGCCCCGTCGCGCGCCGACGCAATGGCTCGGGCGCCGATACGGGATTGGACACCAGCGCGACAGGCACGTCTGTGATCAAGCCCACCGAAAGCCGATCTTCATACGAACGAGGATCGCACCCCGCTAACCGCCCAGCGTCGCGCGACGCGCATCAGGAACTTCTGACCGACACGTTCGCATAAGGTCGATCGGCCGTGTCGGGTGCCGACGGATTGGCGTCGCGTACTACCATCCAGCCCCAGTCGCCGCTCAACGCCTGCGTGCAGAGATCGATCACGGCGGCGGTTCCCGCAATGCCATACAAGGCGTGGTCGACCTGCGGCATCAGGTGCAGGCGCACGTGGCGCGAGCGCCGAAACGCATGTTCGACCGCGCCGAAGTGACGCCGGACGTCGTCGATACCGGGATCGAGTGCACCGTAGACGAGCATCGTCCGGACGTTGCGTTGCGCAAGTTCGCGCATCACGCCGCGCGGCGTACCGGCGCGCGGCTTCCAGCCGACGCGCGCGGCCGCCGTCTTCACGGGCACGCTGACGCGCGCGATAACGTTGGCGGCCACCGCGCGCAGGATCGGGCGCACGTCGCGCCGTTCGAGGACGAGCCGCTTCCAGCGCCGCCAGTCACGCACCGACAGCCAGTAGCCGCGCACCGAATTGATCCGCTGCTTCTGCGCCGCTTCGAGCGTGAGCCCGGCCGGCCACACGAAACGCGCGAGGTTGATCGCGATCACGCCGCCGAGCGATACCGTTTTCACTGCCGCATGCAACGCCGCATAGGCGCCCGAACAGATGCCGGCCGCGACGACGTCCGGATGACCGAGCGCGCGCAACCAGTCCGCCGCTGCCGCGACGTCATCGATCGCCTGCGGCGAATACACGACGCCCGACTGGTCGTCCGGTGCATCGGGCCCGCTGTCGCCGACACCATTCACGTCGATCCGCAACGTCGTCACGCCGGCCCGCGCCAGCGTGCGGGCCAGTCGCACGCCAAAGCGCCCTTCGCCACTGCGTGGATTCGTCGACGTGTTCGCGATCACGAGCGCCGGACCGACCGGCGTGGCAGGCGGCATGTCGGCCGGGCGGCACAGCACGCCAACCAGCCGGCCCGGGCCGACCGCGACGACTTGCTCCGTCATGTCGCCCATGTCGAGCGCAACGGCCGACTCACCACTCCATGCGTGGGCGGCGCGTAGCGGAACGCCGGCAGCGACGCCCCGGCCCGGAGCACGCGCGACGACCCAGTTCACCACCGTGTCGATCGCCGCGTGTGGCAGGTGCGAGCGCGTGCCGTCCAGCATCGTCGTCGGCCATTCACGGAACGGTTCGCACGTCACGTTCACGCCGCGCGCCAGCAGTGCGTCGCGCAACGCCGGTCCGTCGCCCTGCTCCGGCTGGATCAGCAGCATCGCGCCGGGCAGCGCCAGCGCATCGCGCACGACGTCGCACAGATCGACGGCCTTCAGCGCATCGACAAATTCGGCCGGGAAGCGATGTCCGAGCACGTTCATGCACGGTTCGTCGCGATGCGCGGTGCGGGTCGCAGGCGGCATCGTATCGAGCCACTGACGATGCACGAACGACAGCTCGCGCAGGTACGCACGGCCGCGCACGACCGGCGACAGCGCGACCACCGCATCGACGCGCGGCAACGTGCACCGACCTGCAGCGGCCAGCATCGCGAACAGCGCGCCCGCCCGAATGCCGACGAGCGTCACGGTGGTGACGCCGGCTTCGTCCCGCAACAGGTCGATCGCACGATGAATGCTGTCGATGCTGGCGGCATGCCGCCCGGCATCGAGGTCGTCGCCGGGCGAATCGCCGGCGCATGGATAGTTGAACCGCAACACCGTCACGCCCGCACGGGCGAGACGCTCCGCGACGGCCCGCATGAGCTTGTGCGTCCATGCAGCTTCGTGGCCCAGCGATTCGCACAGGATCACGCCCTGCGCCGTCTGTCCTTCGTGCAGCCACCCAACGCAGCTGCCGAACGTTATCGGCTTCACTCGGTACTCCTCGGAGCAGTATTTGTTATTCCGTGCACAACCGTGCCAGCGGCGACACCGGAATACACGATGTCGCGACTCCGGCCGCTGGCCGGTGCTGGCAGGAACCGGCCGCAGTCATCCGCCGCGCCCCTGCGCGGCCCGCTTGCCGTGTTCCATGCGTGTGATTAGATCATTGGGCCCGATCGGGCTTCGGTGCGCCAGCTTACAAATGCATTCATCACCGACACGACGCAACGCCGTGCCCCTTTAGCGATTCGTTCCGTCATGCGAACGGAATCCGCGAACGGTAGGCTCGCGAACAATGCCGCGTTGCTCGCCCCGTATCATGGCCACCATCCGATGTGGCCGTGCCGGCATCGCCGGTCGAAACCGGCACCGGAACGGTTCGCGAATCCTCGCAGCCGGGTCAGCGCCGACCGGCCGCGCATCCGTACGGCTGCACGCAACCCGCCGCCATGCGATACCCAACGGCGCCGACCGAGCGAATGTCAAACCTCAAGAAGAACTTCCTGCTGCTGCTGACGCTGCAGATTTCGATGTATGCGGTGCCGCTGCTGATCGCGCCGCTGCTGACGCACGCACTGGGCCCGGAAGGCTATGGCCAGCTCGCGTTCTCGCTGGCGGTGATCGCGTATCTCACCAACTGCACGAGCTACAGCTTCGACCTGACCGCCACGCCGCGCATAGCACTCGCACGCGACGACCGCGCCGAGCGCTCACGCATCTTCTGGGCGACGCTGTATGCGCAGATCGGAATCGCGGCCATCTGCTTCGTCGTGCTGGTGCTGCTGACCCTGCTGATCGGGCGCTTCGGCGATGACCGCGACCTGCTGCTGATCGGCTTCGGCATGGTGGCCGGCGTCGCATTCACGCCCGGCTGGTATTTCCAGGGCATGGAGAAGCTGCGCGCACTCAGCGTGATCCTGTTCGTCGGCCGGGTGTTGAGCCTGCCCGCGATGTTCGCGCTCGTACACAGCCCAGAGGACATCGATCGCGCGATGATCGTCAACGCCGCCGTGCCGGTGCTATCGGCGATCGCGCTGGCCGTCTACCTGTACTTTCATCGCGAAATCGACTTCGTCCGCGTCGGCGTGGCCGACATCGCCGAATCGCTGAAAGGCGGCTGGCAAGTGTTTCTCGCGTCGACGTCGATTGCGTTCTATGCGTCGACCAACACCGTGTTGCTCGGCTTCGTGTCGGGCAACGTCGCGGCCGGCTACTTCGCGGCCGGCGACAAGCTGATCCGCGCGGCGCTCAGCCTGCTCCAGCCGCTGAAGGCCGCCACCTATCCGCGCATCAACTACCTGATGCGGCATGCGCGCAACGACGCGTTCTCGTTCCTGCGCAAACTGTTCGTCGTACAGGTCGTGATGGTGCTCGGCATCTCGCTCGTGATTTTCTTCGGGGCGCCGCTGGCCGTGCGTATCCTGTATGGCCCGTCGTACGAGCCGACGGTTCACGTACTGCGCTGGATGGCATTCATCCCGTTCATGGCCGGCATGACCGACCTGTTCGGCGTGCAGACCATGCTGCCACTCGGCATGAAGACGGCATTCACGCGTATCCTGATGTCGTCCGGCATCCTGAACATCGTGCTGCTTCCCGTCCTCGCGAAGTACTTTGCGGAACTGGGTGCCGCGGCCGCCGTTCTGCTCGCGGAGGCCGCAGTCGCCGCCGCGCTCGCGGCCGTCGTCTATCGTGCCGGCATTCCGCTGCCCGGCAGTTCCATTGCGCGCCGCTAGCACGCGGCCGCACGATGGCGTGGCACCCGTTCCCCGCGCCGAAATGCCTGAACCGAATTCACGCGGGAGCCGCTCATGGCAGACCTGACCATTGCAATCTGCAACTACAACCACGGCGTCTATCTGCGTGCCGCGATCGACTCCGCGCTTGCCCAGACCGCCAACGACATCCGCGTCCTCGTGGTCGACGACGGTTCGACCGACGACTCCCGCGACATCATCCGCTCGTACGGGGATCGCATCGTGGCAGTCTTCCAGGAGAATTGCGGCCAGGTCGCCGCCTACAACCGCGCGCTGGAGCATGTCCTGACCCCTTACGTGCTGCTGCTCGACGCGGACGACCTGCTCTACCGCGACGCGGCCGCCCGCGTGCTGGCCGCGTTCGCCTCCGGCGACTTCGTGAAGGTGCATTTCCGGCTCGACGTGATGACGCGGGAAGGCATCGCGACGGGCGTCACGGTCCCACAGTCGGGCGTGGCCACCGATTGCGGCCGCCTGCTGCGCGCGGGCTGGCTTTATCCGTCGCCGCCTGCGTCGGGTAACGCATACCGGAGCGACGCGCTCAGGCGCATCTTCCCGGTACCCGTCACGCCCGACAACCTGCACGGCGCCGATTTCTATGCGATCTACGGGATCGCGCTGCTCGGTGCCATTCACATGATCGACGCGACGCTCGGCGGCTATCGTGTTCATCGGCCGGCTACCCCTGCCGATAGCGAAGTCAACCGCGACACGGCCGATCTTGCATTTGCCAATGCGGAAGATGCGGCCACGGGTGCGTTGAAGGCGGCGCGCCGATGGTCGACGCTGCGTGCCATTGCCGGCTCGCGGCTTCACGAAGCGCTGCCGGGCGAACCGTTCGACTTCTCGATCGAAAAGGCGCACTTCGCGAGCACGCTGTACCGCGCGCCGCTCGCGCGCCGCTGGCGCTGGTTCCTGTCCGATTCGGGACGCTACTGGCATACCGTGCTGCGCAATCCGTTCTGGCGGCCGTTCAAGAAACTGGCCGTCACCGGCCTGTCTCTCGCGTGCCTGCTGCCATCGTCGACGCTCAGCGACCGCGCGATTCGCTATATCGCGAATCCGCTCGCGCGCGTTCGCCCGACGACCGAACCGCGAACCGCGGCCCGCTAGCGACGGCTGGAGTCAATTCGATGCACGCGCAACGAGACGGGTCTCCTGCACCGCTGCATTGCCGCATGAAAACACCTGTATCCAGGTACTTCTTACCCCGCCATCCGATCCCCATCGGGAACGTTGACCGCCTTTTCCTCCCACCGCTCCACCGCGTCGAAAAAAGATCGTACGTATCGGTACAAACACCGATGCTGTAGTCAAACTACATTCGTACGATTGGTCGCTGCAGAGAATCGCTACATCCGATTCGGCAGTGTCGGACGGTCCGCGTCGCCGTCCTCGATGTTCGATCGGGCCCAACCGGCCGTAACGATTCCCCGCCCGGCCTGGCATGCCGACGCGCAACCACCCTGCATCGCCAGCCGAATACGTCCGGTGCGAATCCATCGGACGTGCGCAGCTCCAGACATCATTCGAACAACCGGCAATACGATCATGGAGAGCAACATGCGGGACACCCTCTGGCCGGCCGTCGTGCTGGCAGCGACCCTCTGCACCACCGCCTACGCCGGCAACGCCGATTTCAATTCGCAGGGCGACGCGACCGACGCATTCGCGTCAGCCGCCGCGCAGCGGCGCGCCGACCTGCTCGTGCGCAAGATGACGCTCGACGAGAAGCTCCAGTTCATTCATTCGCAATACGAAATGTCCAAGGTACCGGGCGGCGGTGCCGGCTACATTCAGGGTGTGCCTCGGCTCGGCATTCCCGATCTCAACATGGTGGATTCGGCGACGGGCTCCGGCAGCACCTCGCAGGCCAGCACCACGTTCCCGGCGACGATCGCCGTCGCCGCGAGCTGGGATCGCCGGCTGTCGTACGACTATGGCAAGCAGGTCGCGATCCAGTTGCGCGCGCAAGGATTCGGCATGGGCCTCGCGGGCGGCACCAATCTCGCGCGCGAGCCGCGCGGCGGCCGCCTGTTCGAGTATCTCGGCGAAGATCCGCTGCTTGCCGGCGACCTGCTCGCCGAACGCACGCTCGCCACGCAGCGGCAGAAGGTCATCGCGACGATCAAGCACTACGCCGGCAACGAACAGGAGCACGGCCGGATGGGCGGCAACACGCAGATCGACGAACGCACGCTGCGCGAGCTTTACCTGCTGCCGTTCGAGATCGCCGCGAAGCGCGGCCGCCCCGGCAGCGTGATGTGCAGCTACAACCGCCTGAACGGCACGTATGCGTGCGAAAACCCTCACCTGCTGAACGACGTGCTGAAGAACGAATGGGGCTTCCAGGGCCAGGTGCAGTCCGACTGGGGCGCCGCGCACAGCACCGCGGCCGCGATCAACGCCGGGCTCGACGAGGAAGAAGACGTCGGGCCGACCGTCTACCTCACCCCGGCGGCCGTCAAGCAGGCGATCGCGAACGGCTCGGTGTCGACCGCGCGCCTCGACGACATGGTGCGCCGCAAGCTCGCCGTGATGATCCGCGTCGGCGTGATGGACGATCCGGCCAAGGGCGGCGGCACGATCGATTTCGCGGCCGCGAACCGGTTCGCGCAGGCAGCCGCCGAGCAGTCGATCGTGCTGCTGAAGAACGACGGCAACCAGTTGCCGCTGGCCGCGTCGGCGCTGTCGCGTATCGCCGTGATCGGCGGCCACGCGGATGCGGCCGTGCTGTCCGGCGGCGGCTCCGGCAACACGCGCGATCCGGTTTCGGGTTCGTTCGCGGGCTGCGGCGGCCTGACGTTCGGGTCGTCGACGGGCTGCAGCTGGTGGCGCAATCCGTGGCTGAAGGTCGACATGCCGATCGTCGCGGCCATTCGCGCGCTCGCGCCGGCCGCGCAGGTCACGTACGCGGGCAACAGCGATCAGCAGTCGCCGTTCCGCGCGTACACGCAGCAGGAGATCGACCAGGCCGCGGCGCTCGCGGGCCGCTCGGACGTCGCGATCGTCGTGGTCGCGCAACCGGCCGGCGAGGATTTCGGCGACCTGCAGAGCCTGAGCCTCGCGAATCCGTCGAACCAGGATGCGCTCGTCGAAGCCGTCGCGCGTGCGAATCCGCACACGATCGTCGTCGTCCAGAGCGGCAATCCGGTGCTGATGCCGTGGAAGGACAACGTATCGGCGATCGTCGAGGCGTGGTATCCGGGCGAAGCCGGCGGCAAGGCGATCGCGAACGTGCTGTTTGGCGCGGTGAATCCGTCCGGCAAGCTGCCCGTCACGTTCCCGGCGCGCGATCAGGACTCGCCGACCTGGGGGCAAAACGGCGCGTTCGACAACGATCCCGTCTACGCGGAAAAGCTGAACATGGGCTATCGCTGGTACGACGCGCGCAACATCAAGCCGATGTTCGAGTTCGGCTACGGGCTGTCCTATACGCACTTCGCGTACTCGGGACTGTCGGTGTCGAGACAATGGGACGGCTCGCTGAGCGTCGCATTCACGGTGCGCAACGACGGGCGTGTCGCCGGCGCGGAAACGCCGCAGGTCTATCTCGGCGTGCCGTACAAGGACGAGCCGCCGAAACGGCTGGTCGGCTGGGAGAAGATCCGGCTGAATCCGGGCGAAGCGCGGCGCGTGCGCGTGACCGTGTCGCCGCGGATGCAAAGCGTGTGGGACACGTCGCGTAACGGCTGGCGGGTCGTCTCGGGCGGGACGGTGTATGTCGGTGCGTCGTCGCGCGATATCCGGCTTCAAGGCAACTGATCGCCGGTGAACCCGCGGGGAGCCGCGTGCCCGGCTCCCCGTCTTTGCCGATCGTTCGAGCGGCGTTACCGGAGCAGCAGCGCCAGCACCGCCGCGAGCGCGGCCATCGCGACGATCGCCGCGGCCACACCGGCCAGATGCGCAGCAACCACCAGGCCGGCCGGCAATCGCGACCCGATGCCGGCCATCACGCACCACCCGCTTCCAGCGTATCGAGCAACGGCCGCGCCAGGTGCAGGACCTGATACACCGTACCCGCGCCACCCTCGTCCGGTTCGTGCTCCGTGACGACGGCCCGCGTCAGTCGCCAGCGCAGCGGGTCGAGACTGACGGCAGCGGCCACCACGCCCTGCCGTGCCGCCGTTTCGCGATTGCGCGCGATCTCTCCTGCAAGCGTCGCGTCGAGGTCGGCATCCGGCGGAATATCGAGGGTTTCCAGACGCGCGAAGCGTCCCGTCGACGCACGGCCCTTGCGAGCCTCGAGCACGACCTGGGTTTCGATCGGCGCGCGCCCGAAGCTGTCCGTCACGACCCGATAGCGGCCGGCCGTCACGAACCGCGCGAACGCCTGTTCGTTACGCCACAGATAAAAAGACGCATAGCCGTTTTCCGTCGCGCCGTAACGGCCGGCCTCGCGCAGCAGGAACCCCTTGAACAGCAGATCGGGCGTGTCGTCCCAGAGCGCGCCGCGTTCGCGCACGCGGTTGCGGATGATGTCGAGGTCGTAGTCCGCCGGCAGGCGGTGCACGTAGTACGCGGTCAGCATGGTCGACTCCTGGCGAAAGCAACGGGTGACATTCAGGAAAACGTGCGAACAGCGTAGAAGACCTTGAATAATTTGAAAAGACGATGGCATCATATTTCAATGATTCGATTATTAAATGGATGAGTGCGCGATGAAAACGCTCGACATCGAAGCCGTGCAAGCGTTCGTGCTGACCGCCGACCTCAAGAGCTTCACGCGAGCCGCGGAAGCGATGGACACGACGCAATCGGCCGTGAGCCTGAAGATCAAGCGGCTCGAAGAGGGGCTCGGCCGCCGCCTGCTGGAGCGCACGCCGCGGCAGGTCCGCCTGTCGGCCGACGGCACCGCGTTCCTCGAGCCGGCGCGCGAGCTGGTGGCCGCGCACCACGGCGCAATCGGCGCGTTCGGCACGGGCCAGCGGCGGCTGGTGATCGGCGTCAGCCACCATGTCGTCGGCGCCGATCTGCCGATGCTGCTGCGACGCATGAGCGAAGCGGAGCCGACACTCGTGCTGGAGATCCGCGTCGCGGCGTCGCGCGACGTGCTCGATGCATTCGACCGCGGCCAGCTCGACGCGGCCGTCGCGCTGCAGCACGACAGCCGGCGGCTCGACGGCGAGACCATCCTGTCGGAGTCGTTCGGCTGGATGGCCGCAGCCGATTTCGAGTACCATCCGCCGCAACCGCTGCGGCTGGCCACGCAGGCCGAACCTTGCAGCGTGCGGCGCATGGCCGTTGGCGCACTGGACGAGGCCGGTGTTCCGTGGACCGAGGTGTTCGTCGGCGGCGGTATCGCGACGATCGGCGCGGCGGTATCCGCGGGGCTGGCCGTCGCGGCGCTCGGGCATCGCGTGGCGCCCGCCGGCACGGTCGACGTCGGAACGCGATACGGGCTGCCGCCGTTGCCGGCGCGCGACGTGGTGCTCCATTCCAGCCTGACCGACGCGCGCGCCCGGCAGGCACTGCGCACGCTCGGCGCGGCGCTGCGGTCGTCGATCGGGGTACGTTGACGTCGCACGCACGGGTGCGTTCCGAAGCCCTCACGGGGAAAACCATGCGCCCGCTGCGCGACCGGTTCAACGAGCGCGGGGCCGCCCTTCAGCTATCCACGCGATCGACCTCGGGAGCCCATGGTTGTTCGACGGGCGGCATGCTCGCGCACGGTGGCCATCTTCGTCTGCGTCTTCGTATCCGGCACATCGCCCGAGCCGGGTTTCGACCGCATCGAAATGCTTCGATGCGCACCACGGTAAAATTCCCGTTTCGTCCCGTCCGCGCGTGCAGGTGCCATCCACGTGCGGGCCGATATCCCAGCATCGCCAGGCCATCATCACCTTGACTTCCTTACCTGTTGCTCGCGGCGCATGAGTTACACGCTCGCCACCACCTATATCCGCGAACTCGAGATCCGCAAGAGCCGCTTCATCGGGCTCGCGATCCCGGTCGACGACCGCGATGCCGCGATGCAGGCGCTGCAACGCCTGCGCGACGCGCATCCGACGGCCACCCATGTGTGCTGGGCGCTGCTGGCCGGCGGCCAGTCGGGCATGTCGGACGACGGCGAGCCGTCGGGCACGGCCGGCCGGCCCATTCTCGAAGTGCTGCGCCATCACGATCTCGACGGCGTGCTCGGCGCGGTCGTGCGTTACTACGGCGGGGTGAAGCTCGGCGCGGGCGGACTGGTGCGCGCCTATACGGATGCGATCGCCTCGGCGCTGCTCGATGCCGAGCGCATCGAGCGCATTCGCCAGACGCGGCTCGCGATCGAGATCGGCTACCCGGAGGAGGCGCGCGTGCGCCGCTGGATCGAACAGGCCGGATACGAACTGGTGGACAGCACGTACGGCATGACGGTGAAACTGGTGATCAAGCTGCCGGAAACCGCCGAGGCCGATGCGAGGGCCGAATTGTTCGACCTGACCCAGGGGCGCTCGGGGTTTCCGGACCTGTGACGCGCGGGCAAGGCACCTGCCTTCCCCGCTTTGCCTGACGCTGCCAGGCGCATTCCTGCGTCAGTAAGTATCCGGCACGATCATGTCGTCCGGCGTCGGCCGGCGGATGTAGTCCTCGTGATGCTCGCGCGGCGGCAGGTCGATCGACGGGTGCGGCACCTCGTGATACGGCACCTGGCCCAGCAGATGGTGGATGCAGTTCAGCCGCGCGCGCTTCTTGTCGACGGCCTGCACGACCCACCACGGCGCCTCGGGAATATGCGTGCGCTGCAGCATCTCCTCCTTCGCGGCCGTATAAGCCTCCCAGCGGCGCCGGCTTTCGAGGTCCATCGGGCTCAGCTTCCACTGCTTCAGCGGATCCTGGATCCGCGCCTGGAAACGCACTTCCTGCTCGTGATCGGTGATCGAGAACCAGTACTTGACGATCTGGATGCCGCTGCGCACGAGCATCTTCTCGAACTCGGGTACCGACCGGAAGAACTCCTCGTACTCGTCGTCGGTACAGAAATTCATCACGCGCTCGACGCCCGCGCGGTTGTACCAGCTGCGGTCGAACAGCACGATCTCGCCGCCGGCCGGCAGATGCGCGACGTAGCGCTGGAAGTACCATTGCGTGCGCTCGCGGTTGTTCGGCGCGGGCAGCGCGGCGACACGGCACACGCGCGGGTTCAGGCGCTGCGTGATCCGCTTGATCACGCCACCCTTGCCGGCCGCGTCGCGCCCTTCGAAAATGACGACGAGCCGGTGCCCGGTGCTCACGACCCAGTCCTGCAGTTTCACGAGTTCGCCCTGCAGCCGGAACAGCTCGCGGAAATACTGCTTGCGTGCCTCGCGACGCGCCTGCGAAAACAGCAAGTCGTCGCCGTCGTCGAAGCGACGGTCGTCGAGTTCCATTTCCAGTTCTTCGTCGTATGCGTCGACGAGATCTTCCTCGAAGCGGCGCTGACGCGCTTCCATCGAGCTCGAATCAGCAAGGTTGTCGGTCTCGGTGCGGGTATCTTTGTCGCCCATGGGGCCTCCTTCCATCATTGACGCGGCCAAACTTCGCCATTATCCCAGCGTCGCGCGTCAAATTGATGAAAACCGGCCGCCGGGACCGTCAGAAGCGGAAGTTCAGCAGCACGCTGGCCAGCACCGGATTGGCCGAAATATCGAAGGTGTTCGATGCAAGCGTCCGGTTCGGCTGGCTGATGTCGAGCGTGATCTTCGTCCGCAGCGGGATATAGGTGACCATCCCCGTGATCCAGAGCCGGCGCGTGATCTGGTAGCTCGCGCCGACGGTGAACACCGGCTCCCACACGCTCTTCACCTTCGTCGATACATTGGTCCGCCCCGACAGCAGCAGGTCGCCGCCGGCATCCCAGATCCGCTGGAACATCGCCGGGTCGAGCAACAGCGACTGCAGGCTGCCGATGTCCGCGCCTGCCGCGAGCAGCCCGCCGAGCGACGCGAGCTTGCGCTGGAACACGGGGTTCAGGTTCGTGTTCGTGAAGCGCGTGTAGCTGACGCCGATGCCCGCGAACGGCCGGAAGCGATCGTCGCGCTCGCCGAGGTAGTACTTGAACACGACGGACCCGAGCCACGCGCGCGTGGTCGCGAGCGGATTGCTTTGCGTGTTCGCAAGGTCGATCAGCGGAAAACGCCCCTGGACGCCGGCAAAGATGCGCTCGAGCGGCAGCGCGATGCTGCCGTGCCCGCGCAGCGTCAGCACCGGCGGAATGCCCGCGCCGAGTTCGGCCGCCCAGTGCTCCGATAAAAAGTGGGTGAACGTGAACGCCAGCGTGTTCGTATTGCTGAGCGACAGGCTCGACCCGGCGTTCTGGAAGCTGTTCAGCCCGAGCGCGTCGGTATGCGTCGTCACGGGCGTCGACCGGCCGGTCGTCCCGACGAAGTGCCAGCCAAGGCCGACCATGTTGCGGTCGTCGCCCATCAGCTGCTCGAGCAACGGCGGCGCCTGCGCGGCCGGCAGATCGGGCAGCCGCGACGGATCGACCGGATGCAGTTCGTACGGCATCCGGCCGGCGTGGACCACGCCGCCAGCCGATGCGTCATCCGCCGTTGCCTCGCGCGGCGCAGCCGGCGCGCAGCCGTCGTCCGCGCCGTTGTCGTCGAAGCCGATACCGTCGACGCCATCGTCGCGCGCTCCCGCGCACGCGCGCCCCGCTTCAACGGTGCGCTGCCCGAGCGTGATCTTGCGTGCGCTCAACGGGACGGCGTCGAGCGGCGGCACGCCGGCCGCAGCGCCATCGCGCCCGCCGCGCGCCGGCCCTGCATCGGTCGCCCACGCGCTCGCGTCGAACCCGTCCGCATCGCCGCCCGGCCAGAAGCCGATCCCGTCGGCACCGGCCTGCCAGCGCGGCGCGGCATCGCCGTCCGGCTGCGGCGCGCCGTGCGCGGCAGCCGCGCACGCGAACAGCGTCGCGCCGAGCCAGCGCGACAACGGACGCACGGCGCCCGGCCGCGCGCGGCGGCGGGTAATGTCGCGATTCGCCATCGGCTCAGGCCGGCACGCCGAACAGGCGCTGGCGGATCCGGTACAGCGGCTCGAACAGCCATTCGAGCAGGCTGCGCCGCTCCAGCACGACGTCGGCCTTCAGCATCATCCCGGCCCGCAGCGACAGCGGCCGCCCCTCGAAGGACGGCGTTCGATCGGCGAGTTCGACCCAGGTCTTGAAGTAGGTCTGCGGCGCGGCCGCATCGCCCGGCAGGTTCAGCTCCTTCGCCGAAAACGCGACCGGCGAGATCGACAGCACCTTGCCGCGATAGGTGCCGAACTTCTCGACCGGATAGCTTGCGTACGCAACCTTCACTTCCTGCCCCTTCTTCACGAAGCCGGCCTTCGACGACGGAATGTAGACCTCGGCGATCAGCCCGTCGGCCTGCGCGGGCAGGATCTCGACGACGCGCGTGCCCGGCGGGTCGATCACACCGCCCTGCACGACGTCGAGCCGCACGATCTGCCCGTCGGCCGGCGCGTACAGCACCTGGTTCACGTTCTCGTCGATGTTGTATTCCTTCGCGTTCAGCTCCTCCTGCTTGATCTTCAGTTCCGCGTTCGCGCCGTCGTACTTGCTCTGCATCGTGTCGAGGTCGCCGCGCAGCTTCATCGCGTTCTTCGCAAGCTCGGCGCGGCGCAGCAGCAGGTCCTGGTACGCCTGCCCGGCCTGCAGGTACTGCGTGTTGACCTGGTTGTACTGTTCGAGCGTCACGACCTGCTCGTCGAGCAGCTGCTTCACGCGTGCGCGCCGTTCGCCGTACTCGTCGACGATGCGCTTCTGGTCCTGGATCTGCCGGTCGATCAGCCCACGGCTCTCGCCTTGCGCGGCGATCTGCTGGTTGATCTGCTGCACCGACGACCGGTATTCGAGCCGTGCCGCGTCGATCTGCTGCGTCACCTCCACGCGTTGCCGGTCGAGCGCCGCACGCATGCCCTGCACGTTGTTCGCCTGGCTGACGAAGCTCGTGTCGCGCGTCACCGCCATCAGCCGCTGGCCGGCCTTCACCTGCTGGTCCTTGCCGACGTAGATGTCGCGCACCGCCCAGCCCGGCGGCGCGCCGACGCCGATCAGCCCCGAGCGCGGCGTCAGCATCCCCGACACGCTCTCGGTATTCGCGTAGCTCAGTTCGACGAGCGCCGTCACGAACATCGCGAACATCGCCAGCGACAGGTAGCAGAAAAACCGCATCGACACCGGCACGTCGACGACGCCGTGGATCACGGTGCCGAAAGTGGTGCCGCGCGCGAGCTTGCGCGACGGCTTTTGTTCTTGGAGGGCGGAATTCCAGATCGGCATGGGGCAGGCTCGTCAGGGGCGACGCCGCGCGGCCGCATCGAGCAGCGGCGTCGGCATCAGGTAAGGCGTGAAGTGTTCCCAGAAATGCCATTGCTCGGGCTGGCGCACGAGCGCCTGTTCGAGGCGGTCGACGATGCGCTGGTGCGTCGCGCGCACCGGCGATGCGTCGTCGTCCGCCCCGAGCATCGGCGCGAGCGGGCTGGCCGCGAGCCCGGTGAAATGCACCGCGCAGCGATCGCGAAACGGCACGCCCGTCGCATACGCGACGAGCAGCGGAATCCCCTGTTCGACCGCGAGCTTCACGCCGCCGCCGGCCATCCGCACCCAGCGCCCGCCGAGCCGGCAGCGGTTGGTCTTGCCGAACTTGCCGTGCAGGTCGGAAAACAGCAGGAACACGGGCGCTTCGCGCCGCAGGCTCGTGATCAGCCGCCGCAGATGCACGCGCTCCTCGATGTCGATGAACTCGACGTCGCCCGCGCCGTATTCGGCGACGAGCCGCAGCGCATCGTCGAAGAACGCGCCGGGCGCGTCGCGATGCAGGATCACCATCAGCTTGCGGTCGTCGGGAATCATGAAGCGCAGTTTCGTGACGAACAGCATCAGGTTGCCGAAGTGCAGCCCCGCGAGCATCAGCGGGCCGCCGCGTGCGAGCGCCGCGCGCAATTGATCGTCGCCTTCGCACGCCATCCCGTCGATCATCGACTTCATCGACGCGAGGCTGTGCGTGCGCAGCTTGAGTCCGGCGAACTCGGCCTCGAACAGCTCGCGCACGATCGCGGCCGATACTTCCCGCACGCGCCGCGGATCGTCGTTCAGGTGCGCGCTCAGCATGTAGGCGACCGCGCGTTCGATCGATTCGCGAATGGGCGGAAAGCAGCGCAGGCATGCGCCCGAGCACCAGCGCATCAGCCGCAGCCCGAACGCGGGCGACGTACGCAGCGCGACCGCACGCACCGCGCGGCGCAGCAGGAACGCATACGAGAACGGATTGAGCAGGAAGAGCCGCCCGAGCATCACCGTGCCTCCTCGGCCGCGTGCCACGCGCCGGTCGCGTCGGTCAATACGCCGTCGTGCATCTGGTAGATGCGGTCGACCATCGACAGGATCGACGCGTCGTGCGTGACGAGCACGATCGTGCACGGCAGCGTCAACACGTTGCGGCAGATCTCGTGCGTCGTCGCCTGGTCGAGGTTCGACGAAAACTCGTCGAGGATCAGCAGGCGCGGCTCGCAATACAGCGCCCGAGCGATCAGCAGCCGTTGCATCTGGCCGGCCGACAGGAACTTCTGCGTATCGCCGAGCGGCGTGTCGTAGCGGTGGTCGAGCCGCTCGATCTCGTCGTGGATGCAGGCGAGCTTCGCCGCGTCGAACATCGCGCCGATCCGCGGCGCCGGCGCGAAGTTCGTGATGTTGTCGCGGATCGTCCCGCGAAACAGCTGGTCGGACTGCGTGACGGCCGCGAGATGCTTGCGGTACTGCCGCAGGTTCACTTCCGCGAGATCGACGCCGCCGACGAACAGCGTGCCCGGATCCGGGCGCACGAGCCCGCAGATCAGGTTCAACAGCGTCGTCTTGCCGCTGCCGGTGCGGCCGACGATCGCGATCTTGGCGCCGGCCGGCACGTCGAGCGCGATGTCGCGCAGGATCGGACGGTTGCCGCCCTTCGGCGTGTACGACAGCGCGCGGATCGACAGCGCGCCGTCGAATCCGTCGACCGGCCGTACGACCGCATCCGGCGCGGGCTCCTCGGTCTCGGTCTGCAGCACGTCGGCGACGCGGTCCATGTGCACCTGCAGCACCTTGCGGCGCACATGGAGCTGGATCGAATCGATGAACTTGTCGGCGAACAGGTTCTTGTACTGGATGAACGCGTAGATCACGCCGATCGTGCTCTGTCCGTGCATCACGAGCCACGCGCCGTACGTGACGATCACGAGTTGCTCGACGTGCACGATCCCTTTCGAGATCGCATCGAACAGCAGTTGCAGCCGCTCCTGCTGGCGCATCGCCTGCAGCTTCTGCGTGAACGCGTTGACCCACAGGCTGCTGCGCGCGGTCTCGGCCGACAGCAGCTTGATCGAATGCGCGGAACGGATGTTCTCGATCAGCAGCGCATCGGCTTGCGCGCCGCGCGTGAGGATCTGCGACATCGCGTCCTGCAGCCGCGGCTGGATCGCGAGCCGGCTCAGCGCGAACAGCACCATCCCCGCGAGGCTGATGCCGGCCAGCACGGGGCTGTAGTACAACATCAGCACGAGCGTCAGCGTGCAGGTGACGATATTCAGCAGCCCGCCGACCAGCCCGTCGACGAGAAAGCGCCCGACCTCCGACACCGACGACACGCGCGAAATCGAATCGCCGGTGTTGTGGAACAGGAAATAGCCGATCGGCAGCCGCGCGAGATGGCCGACCATGTTCGCCGACAGCTGCTGCGACACGATGTTGCGCAGGTAGCTCTTGATGTTGCCGACGAGGTTCGCGTACAGCGTGTCGAACAGGAACACGATCGCGAACAGGATCGTCAGCAGGTACAGGATGTCGACGTCGGTCTTCTTCAGCGCCTCGTCGATCGTCAGCTGCACGTACGACGGGCCGAGCAGCAGCAGGAGCTGCGCGGCGACGCCTCCCGCGATGCCGATCGCGAGGCTCTTGCGGATGCCCGTCAGCCCTGCGAGGTAGTCGCGCAACCGGATCCGGTCGGTCGGACCCGCCCGCGTGAAGCCGATGTCCGGATTCAGTTCGAGCGCATAACCGGTGATGTGCGTGAGCGCCTGCGCGAGCGGCAGCTTCGTCTCGCCGAGCGCGGGGTCGACGATGTGCACGCTGCCGTAGCCGACCTTCGTCAGCACGACATAGTGGTTCATCCCCCAATGCAGGATGCACGGCGTCTTGAGCGCGTCGAGTTCTCCCGCGTCGAACTGCAACCCGCGCGCGCGCAGCCCGAGATCGTTCGAGATCTCCATCAGGTCGAAGAACGACAGCCCGGAATCGATCCGCACCGGATAGCGGTTGCGCAGCGTGCGCAACGTCGTTTCGCGCCCGTGCCACGACGCGATCATCGCGAGGCAGGCCAGGCCGCACTCCGTCACCTCGTCCTGCAGGACCGGACGGACTTTGCGCGTATTGAAGAGCATGGTCGGGCACCCGGGGCGCGACGACACGCCGCCCGGGCCTGCCGTGCGGGCCCGTGGCGGGTCGTGCGCGATACGCATGGGCGCAGCCGGCGCACTGCCGGCCGCGGCGGAAGACCGGTGTTACCGGCCGCTCAGCGCGACGAGCCGAGCGACATCCGGAACTGTTCGACGGCGCGGGCCTGGTACTGGGTCATCAGGCCCTGCAGCGTGGTCCCGATCGACTGGTTGACGAGATCGACCGTATAGGCAGCCGAATTGGAGTAAAGCGACGCGCCGCCACGAATCTGGCGGGCCTGTTCTTCCGTGATGTCTCGCATTTGTTGTGGCCTTTATATTGTCGGAATGCCTGCAGCCGTCAGCCAATCGAAAACTCAATGGCCGTTTACTTTATTACGGAGATAATCCGGCACTCCTGCCTCCTGATAATCGCCCGATTCCGAAATAATGCATTCCGGAGTCGCTTAATTGCCACTGCGGCGATCGATTCTTTTCCTTCTGTTTCGCGGCATCTCGCGCGGGGGGCGCCTCCCCGCGCACGGCGGTTACTTGCCGGTGTTGTTGAACGTCTTCGGGTTCTGCAGGTAATTGCCGAGGCTCGGCAGGAACTGGCCGAGCGCGGTCACCACCGGCGCGGCGTCAACGGCGAGGCTGCCCAGCGAGCTGATCGCCCCGCCGCCATGCACATTCCTGACCTGTTCCGTCGTCATGACCTTCATCATTCTCTCCTCGTAAAAAATAAAGATGATGCAAAGAACCTTCATTGAAAGACAAACGGCTTTTAATCCCTAGCGACTTGTTAATCTAATAATCACCGCGATTACCAGCCGAAATCAGGCTATCATGCGGTCGCATCGAAATTCAATGGAGGACACACTCTTACAGTCGCAATTTCCGATGTATGACGGCTAAGCGACATTCATGTTTTTTTGAATTTCAATTTCAAAACGTTTAAATCCCGCCGCAATGCGTTGCGGCACGGGCAGGAGACGGAGACGGCCATGTTTGAAACGAGGCGCGCGAATGGCGGATCGGCAACGCGGAATGCGGGTATTTCCTTATCAAGATTTCCAACTAGGTGGAATCCCCGACTTGCAACCATGACACTGATCGCTGTAACGGTTATCGGTACGACCACGAACGCGCACGCGTTCTGCCTCGACACCGCCTACCAGTACGCATCCGTGCACGATCCGCGCTATCTGCAGGCGCGCAGCGAATACGACGCGGCCCGCCAGAAATTCCCCGAAGCGCGCGCGCAGATGCTGCCGCAAGCCGCCGCGCAACTCGAATGGGGGCGCTACGGTACGCATGCGAACCTGTTCGGCATCGACGTCAGCGGCTCGAGCAATGCCGCATACGGTTCCGCCCAGATCACGCAGGCCCTGTTCAACGTGCCCTACCTGTACGACATGCGGCGCGCGACCGAGTACGAGGAATCGGCGAAGCAGAAACTCGAGGTCGCGAAGCAGGACCTGATCCTGCGCGTCGCGAACGCGTGCTTCGACCTGCTGAGCGCGCGCGAGAAACTGCAGTCGGCCGACGACGAGGTCAGCGCGCTGGCACGGCTCGAAAGCGACACGCGGCGCATGGCGCAACTCGGGATGAAGACGATCGGCGACACCGCCGAAATCGAGGCGCGCCGCAGCCTCGCCCAATCCGACGAAGCGCTCGCGCAGACCGACGTCGACGCGCGGCGCGCACGCTACGAGACACTGCTCGGCTCGACGATCGACTTCACGCGCTGGCCCCGGCTCGCGATGCGTGGGTCATCGCCGCGCATTCCGTCCGGCGACTACGCGCCGCAGGACAACCCCGCGTACCGTCAGGCGTATCGCGACGTACAGGTCGCGCGGCTCGCCGCCAAGCGCGTCGGCGCCGAGCACTTGCCGACCGTCGACCTGTTCGCGTCGTATTCGCGCGGGCTCAACCCGAACCTGCGCGGGCTCACCGATCGGTCCGACTTCCATCAGAGCGCGTTCGGCGTGCAGGTGACGATTCCGATCTTCTCCGGCGGCAGCGTGTACTACCGGCAGGTGGAAGCCGAGCACGTGACCGAGCAATACCGCAACCGGCTGCGCGAGGTCGAGGAGCAACTGGGCACCGATCATCGCGAGGCGCTGTCCGCGCTCGAATCGGTCGGCAAGCGCATCCGCGCGCTGCAGCAGTCGCTGCAGGCCGCGCGGCTCGCGTACGATTCGTCGATGAAAGCGCATCAGGTCGGTTACAGCACGACGTACGAAACGCTGAACCTGCGGCGGGACATCTCGGGTATCCGGCAGAAGCTGTTCGACAGTTACCTCGATGCGCTGAAGCTGCAACTGAAGCTGAAAAGCGTGCTCGGCACGCTCGACGAGCAGTCGCTGATCGCGGTGGACAGCTTTCTCGAAAGCAACGCGGCGAACGACCGGAGCTGACGGCGGTTCGATGCATGCGCGATCTGCCGCGGTTCGAAACCCGCTGGTGTCGCGTGTGCCTCGCCGGCGGGTCCGCTGCGAATGCCGCGGCGGCCCCCGACTGGAAAAACCGGCGCGGCGCGGCCGCTACCGCAGAGCGACGAAGCGCTTCGCCGAGGCCTGCGAGAAGCCGCTTCAAGCGGCCAGCATGCAGCCGGAAGGCGATCCCGCATGTCAGCCGGGCGGCGGCAGCACGACCGTGTCTTCCGGCCCGAGCACGCGCCCGTCCTGCGAACGAAGCTCCAGCTTCCTGACCGGCAGTCCGGTTTTCCGGTCGACGAGCAGCACGTGCGCCTCGTCCGGTTCGAAGCAGAAATCCTCACCCCACTGCCGCAATGCGACCAGCAGCGGAAACAGCCCGCGCCCCTTCTCGGTCAGCACGTACTCGTGATGCGCGCCGCCGTCGGCGGCCGGCACGATGTCCATGATCCCCTGCGCGACCAGGTTGCGCAGACGGGCGGCCAGGATGTTCTTCGCGAGGCCGAGGTTTTTCTGGAATTCGCCGAAACGGCTCAGCCCGTCGAACGCGTCACGCACGATCAGCAGCGACCACCCGTCGCCGATCGCATCGAGCGGGCGGGCAACGCCGCAAAGGGAATCTTCGTGCGTGGTTCGTCGGTTCATCGGTGCGTGCGGTTACGCCGTTCCCTGTGGGCAGGCTGAGCGGCAGTCGTTTTCCATTGAAATGAATGGTTGCAATATAAAACCCATCTACCCAAAGATCAATGGGGCGAACCCGAACGCTTCGCCACGCATCAACGACGACACCCGGCGGCAGTTGACCGGATCGCGCTTCTGGTTGCAACTGGAAACCTCATGTCCTACGCTTCCATTCGGTTTCACATTGAAACCAAACTACTCGACTACCGAAGGAGCGTTCGATGATCCGGTCCGATGCCACGTTCGACGGCACCTTTCCCTTCGCCCCGCATTTCGACGATGCATCCGGCTTCCGGATGCACTACGTGGACGAAGGACCGCGCGACGGCGAAACCGTCCTGTGCCTGCATGGCGAACCTACGTGGGGTTACCTGTTCCGCCATCTGGTGACAACGCTGCGTCCGACGTACCGCGTCGTCGTGCCCGATCACATGGGATTCGGCAAAAGCGCGACGCCGCGGGACCGCAGCTACTGGCTGCAGGACCACATCGACAACCTCGAGCGCTTCGTGCTCGCGCGCGGCCTCGAGCGCATCACGCTCGTGATGCACGATTTCGGCGGCCCGGTCGGCATGGGGCTCGCCGCACGTCATCCGGACCGGATCCGGCGCATCGTGTCGGCGAACGGACCAACGCCGTTCGGCCAGCCCGATCTCGTCGAGCGCCTGAATGCGAATGCTCGCGAGGCGCCGTGGTTCCAGTGGATCATGCGCGCGGCGGCCGACGATACGCTCGAAACGGTGCTCGGTCAGCTCGGCTTCAACATCCTGAGCACGCTGAAGCTGAACGGGTTCGAGAACCACGCGGTCATCACCGACACGTGGATCGCCGCGTACGGAGCGCCGTTCGCGCAACCGGCCGACTGTCTCGGCGCGATCGGCTGGGCCCGCGGCTTTGCCGCCGGCGCGCACCGGTTCGAGGAGCCCGATGCGGCGGCACTGCGCGCGATACGCGGCAAACCCGCGCTCGCGCTCTGGGGAGATGCCGACCGGACGCTCGGCGCGGAACACTTCCTGCCGCTTTTCACCGCGTTGTTTCCGTCCGCGCCCGTCGAGCGGCTGGCGGGCGTCGGGCACTACTGCTTCGAGGATGCGCCCGACGCCATCGCCAAGCGGATCGCCGGCTTCATCCGGGCCACCGCTTGAACGCCGGTCATCGCCGGAGCAAGCTTCGCAACGCGTTTCCTTCCGGCGACCATTCACCGGATTGGATTCCGGTGCGGACACCAATCGCGCCGGGCAATTTTCGGTGCCTGTCGACGACGTACCATTACAGCGGACATCCATTGTCATGCTGGCGTACGTTTAAGGCGACCAGTAGTCGCCGCAAATATAATCGTCCGCTCCGCCCGGAAATATAATCTGTTGTCTTCCGCACCGTTCTCAAAGAAATCACGCCCACCTCGGACTCAAGACGTATCATGAATACTGCTCGCATCCTTTCATTTAATCAAATGAACGGAGTATCGATCTTGAAATCTCGAAAATGAATCGGTGAACTCCATTGCAAGGGTCAATTTTTCCCGTACCGCTCAAACGGTGAATTCAATCGGAATGGCCGCCGATCATTAAAAAATCTCATTTTAATTCCCGTTGATTAATTGCGATAACAAGGAGTATTCCAATGACAACAGAAATCCCGGCAACCTATATCGTAGGCACGGCAACCGGACTGATTCCGCGCACGCTTTTACAGGAGTTGGTCGACCTTCCGACGAGTGTAAGACGCTTCGGCGTCATGGGCGACGGCGTGACTGACGATACAGCAGCGCTCCAAGTAGCATTCAATGCCGGGACGCCTCTTTATTTCCCTCCCGGCGTCTATCTATACAGCAATACACTGACTGCAACCGCATCGATTATCGGGGCCGGCTGGAATTCAGTTCTCCAGTGCACTACATCGGAAGGCCAAAATGCATCAATATACTGGAAAAACATCAGCAATTTAAAAATCCAGAATTTGCGGTTTTTCTCGAAAAACGCGACCGGATACTATGCCAACGAAAACGCCGGGCCAATCAATTTGGAAGCGTGCAGCCAGTTCGAGATATCCGGATGCCAGATCAACAATGCCGCGAGTCAGGCTATCATGATGCGTGCCTGTGTGAACGGGAAAGTATTCGGAAATACGGTGCTCAATGTCTGGCACGACGGCTTCCATGTTACCGGAGCAAGTTCGGACATTACGATCGTAAACAACGAAGTGATCAATGGTGGCGATGACGCGTTTGCTATTGTCGGATATCAAAGCGATCGTGCCCGCCCCCGCCGCATCATCATTGCAAACAATCGTGTCGATCAGACCAAATATGCACGCGGCATTGCCATTGTTGGCGCTCAAGACCTAACGGTCTCCGGAAACCATATTTATAACTCCCAGTGCGCGGGAATTTATATTGCCTCGGAATCCGGCTATCAAACGTACGGCAACGACAATATAAAAGTAACCGACAACATCCTGGATACGTGCGGCATATCATCCGATATCGTCGCCCGCCCCAACCTTCCGAACGCCCCAAATTCTTACGGGGCGTTGCATTTAACCACAGCCAATGGATCCAACAACTCCAACATTTCAATCATCAACAACACGATCAAGAATTCGGCGGGATACCCGATCTTTTTAGGGGCATCCGGCGGCACCCATATTCAGGTCAACATTTCACAGAACGCGATAGTCAATGGCTGGGATCCGAACAACAAGAACGGATTCACGTTGACGACGATCAGTGCGACCTCGGCATCGACGACGCTGAACTTCGCCAATACCCCGGGTGTCGCGGTCGGCATGACGGCGTGGTATTTCAATGGATCGACGAGCATAGCGATAGGCACGGTCGTATCGGCAGGTGTATCGACAGTCACGCTGAGCCAGAATGCAACTGTACCGAGTGGCGGAATCGTGGTCTTTTCCGGTGTCGGACTGTTCGGTGCGACGATCGTGACAACCGCTTCCACTGCGAGTGCCGCTACGTCGTTGACATTCGCCTCGACAACCGGCGTCACCTATAACGACAACTACGGTTTCGGGTCGCCCGGCAACGAAACGACAGGCGTGTCGATCGGACAAAGCGTCAGCGGGACCAACATCGCGGCCGGCACCTTCGTGACTGGTGTGACGGCGACCTCGGTGACGCTCAGCAAGGCGACGACCGGCACCGTCGCGAGCGGTGCATCCATCGTCTTTACGCCGATGGTTTGCACGACATCTCAAACGATCACGACCTCGGCCGCAGCGGCGGCAGGGACCAATACGCTGACGTTTACACCGTATCCGTCGGCACGCGGCTGTGCGGTGGGACAAGGCGTATCCGGAACGAATATCCCGGTCGGCACTTACGTGGCGTCGGTCTCCGGTAACGGAAATGGCCCGACCGTCACGCTGTCCAACAATTTCACCGGCAGCGGAATTGCAAACGGCGCATCCATTACATTCACCGGAACAGGTTCATTGAGCACATCCGCCGGAATCTTCCTGTCTGCCACTAGCGAGTGTATCGTTTCGAATAATCAACTATCCGGTATCGCGAAGGACGGTATTTATTTCGATGGTTCGTGCTCGCATTCTACGGACATTAATAGCAACATTGGAGAAAACATCGGTTGCTGCAACGCATTTGGCTGTCTTATCACGATCGCAACACTCTCGGCAGGGGCATCCCTCAAATTGAGAGGAAATTATCTGGCTCAACCGGTCAATTATCCCCGAGCAGTCGGCAACTTTATTTATGCTGCTTCGTGGAACAACATATCGTGGAATGAAGACAATTTCGCCCAAAACGGGTTTGCCGCTCCCTATGTGCAGATGGATCTCGTTTTTCCGACAGTCGGCGCTTCGCCGTGGACGTTCACGAACAACAACCTGAGCGCGGTCAGCATGTCGATCGCCGGAGGCACCGTCTTGTCAATCAATGTCTCCCGAAACGGGCAAGCCGCCTATGCGAGCGGCTTGACGAACGGAATGATCGATCTCAAGTCGGGCGACGCAATGACGGTGGCCTATACCGTCGCCCCCACTGTCACGATGATTCCGAGACTGGGGCAATAGCACGTACGCGACTGCGGGATTGACGCGGGGGTACAGACCGGATACGACACACCGCGCTCCCACCTTGGGTCTGGATCGACGCAAGTTCCGTTCCGGCAGAAACAGCAGCAGTGCGACGGCAACGCAAAATCGCCCGACCCCACTCGGCGTAGTCTGCTCGGTGGGGATCGGGCTCACCGTCTTATCCGCGCCGGACTCTTGCCCGACGTCAAGCGCCGTTCGCGCGACCGCCGCGGCGATCACGCAACAGGCTCCCGTCAGCGAATAACCCGTGTCACACCGCGCCCGCGCGGATCGGCCATCGCTTCCGGCGTCTTGCCGTCGATCTTGATGACCTGGATGTCGCCGCTGAAATCCTGCCCCTTCAGCGTGTAGCCGCGCGCCTCGATCTGCTTCGCGAGCTCGCCTTCGATCGGGTGGTACGGCTCCCAGAAGATCGTGTTCGGCGGCAGCAGCTGGTGATGGAAGCGCATCGCGCCGACCGCTTCCTTCAACGGCATCTTGAAGTCGTAGATGTTGTTGATCACCTGGAAGATCGACGTGAAGATGCGAGAGCCGCCCGGCGTGCCGATCACGAGCGACACCTTGCCGTCCTTCGTCATGATCGTCGGCGACATCGACGACAGCGGGCGCTTCTTCGGTTCGATCGCGTTCGCGTCGCTGCCGACCACGCCGAACATGTTCGCGACACCCGGCTTCGCGGAGAAGTCGTCCATCTCGTCGTTCAGCACGATGCCCGTGCCGTCGGCGATCACGCCCGAGCCGAAGTATCCGTTGATCGTGTACGTGTTCGACACCGCGTTGCCCCACTTGTCGACGACCGAGAAGTGCGTCGTTTCGGCCTTCTCCGGCATCGTCGTGCCGAGGCCCGGCTGCACGCTCTTCGTGTCCGACGGCTCCTTCGGGTTGACCTCGGCCGCCCGCTTCGCGATGTAGGCGTCGTCGGTCAGCTGCGCGATCGGCACCTTGTAGAAGTCGGGATCGCCGAGATACTGCGCACGGTCCGCGAACACGCGTTTCTCGATTTCCGCGACGAGGTGGATGTACTGCGGCGAATTGAGCTTCACGCCCTCGAAGTCCTGCTTGAGGTCGGCCTTCATCTTCAGCAACTGCACAAGGCCGATGCCGCCCGAGCTCGGCGGCGGCGCGGTGATCACGTCGTAGCCGTTCCACTTCGCCTGCACCGGCTGGCGCCACACCGCACGATACTGCGCGAGATCCTCGGTGGTGATCAGCCCGTTGCCGTCGCCGGTCTTCATCGACGCGGCGATCAGTTCGGCCGTCTTGCCCTTGTAGAAACCTTCCGCGCCGTCGTTCGCGATGCGCGTGAGCACGTCGGCGAGGTCGGGTTGCTTGAAGTTCGCGCCGGCCTTCAGCCCGGAGAAGTATTTGTCGAAGTTGGTCTTGCCGCCGAATTCCTTCGATGCATCGACGCCGCGCTGCGCGAGTTGCTCGTCGACGACGAAACCGTCGCGCGCATAGTGGATCGCCGGCGCGAGCACCTGCTTCCACTTCAGCTTGCCGAAGCGCTTCTGCGCTTCCCACATGCCGGCGACCGTGCCCGGCACGCCGACCGCGCGCGGACCGTACAGGCTCATGCCCTTGACGACGTTGCCGTCCTTGTCGAGGTACATGTCCTTCGTCGCGGCGAGCGGCGCGCGCTCGCGGTAGTCGATGAAGTACGGCTTGCCGTCCTTGTAGATCGTCATGAAGCCGCCGCCGCCGATGTTGCCGGCTTCCGGATACGTGACGGCGAGCGTGAAGGCGATCGCAACCGCCGCATCGATTGCGTTGCCGCCTTCCTTGAAGATCCGCTCCGCGGCATCCGCGCTGTACTTGTCGGCCACCGCGACGGCCGAACTCGTCAGGACCGCCGGCTGCGGCCCTTTCGCATAGGCGGGCGCGTTCGGCATAAACCCGATGCCGGCCATCGTCGCAAGCACGGCAGCGGATGATTTGAAGCGATTCAGCGTAGTCATTGCATGTCCCCCATGTGGATCTCCTTCAGGCAGGAAAGGCACCTGATCCGTCGATGACCGCCGGCGCGCCGGCGGCGATCGGCCGGCTTCGTAGTATAGGGGGACAATAAGGGTCGAACACGCGGCACACAACGACGGCATGCCGATCGTGTGTGCGCGGTCACATTGCGGCGCCGCGACGGCCAAACGAATCGGTCGAAACGGCATGCGTTGCGCGCCCGATGCACGCCGTCACGCAGCGCGCAAAACCGAAAGTTGCGAACCTCGTCGCCTGCCACGCAGCACACGCAAAAAAATCTGCAAACGCCCCTCCCGCAGCGCGGGTCGATCTGAGAAGATAGCGCCCCGCTTTCGCACGACATCGCTGTTTCGTTCACGTGCCGCTTCACGTTTGCTTGTCTCGCTCCCTATGGCATCACACAACGCACATCATGCGTCCGGCTTCGCGGCCGGCGTCGCCGCCGCCGTCCTCGTCGCGCAAACCGGCGCCACCGGCCCCTGGCACACCGGCATGCTCGCCGCGTTCGTCGCGGGCGTCGCCGGCGGCACCGCACCCGACTGGCTCGAAGTCGCCTGGTGGACCCGCAAGCGCCGCCTGTGGATCACGCATCGCACCGTCACGCACTGGGGCATCGGCTGGGTCGCGCTGCTTGCGCTCGGATGGCACGGGCTGACTCATCATCCGCATCCGCTGTGGGCCGCACCGCTGTTCGGCTTCGCCTGCGGCGGCGTGATGCACCTGCTCGCCGACTGGCCGAACCCGCTCGGCGTGCCGTGGATCTGGCGGCGTCACTCGCTCAACCTGTGGAACAGCGGGCATTGCGACCTGATCGTCGTGGCCGCCGCCTGGGGCGGCACGCTGTGGCTCGCGCAATCGCTGTGGTCGCGCGCGCCGCTGCTCGAACACTGGCTCGGCTGGCTGCATCGCGTTTAGTTGCAATCCGTCGCCATTCGACGCGAAGAATGGCACGCAACTTTCGGTTCGTTGAAAGCGCGCCGCGAGCCCCCATCTGAAGATGAATCGTCGATAGGCCTGCCCGGCACGCACCCGCGACGTCTGGCACACTGACGATTCGATTCATGCGCGGTTCGCCCGCGCACTCGCACCCCATTTCAACGCTCCGATGGACGTCACCGCTACCCGCCCTGCCGCCCGTGCGCTCGACGTGTTCCACCCGGCCGTGGCCGCGTGGTTCCGCCGCACGTTTGCCGCGCCGACCGGCGCGCAGGCGCTCGCGTGGCCCCACATCAAGGCCGGCCGGTCGACGCTCGTCGCCGCGCCGACCGGCTCCGGCAAGACGCTCACCGCGTTCCTGTGCGCGCTCGACGATCTGGTGCGCGATGCGCTGGCGCACGACGGCACGCTGCCCGATGCAACGCTGGTCGTCTACGTGTCGCCGCTGAAGGCGCTGTCGAACGACATCCACGTGAACCTCGACGCGCCGCTCGACGGCATCGCCGAATCGCTCGCGCAACTCGGCCTGCCGGTGCCGGCGATCCGGACCGCGGTGCGTACCGGCGACACCACGCAGGCCGAGCGTGCCGCACTGCGCAAGCGCGCGCCGCACATCCTCGTCACCACGCCCGAATCGCTGTACGTGCTGCTGTCGTCCACCTCCGGGCGGCAAATGCTGTCGAACGTGCGCTCGGTGATCGTCGACGAGATCCATGCGCTCGCGTCGTCCAAGCGCGGCAGCCATCTCGCGCTGTCGCTCGAACGCCTCGATGCGCTGGCCGGCCGCGCGCTGCCGCGCATCGGGCTGTCGGCGACGCAAAAGCCGATCGACGCGGTCGCGCGCTTCCTGGTCGGCGGCCCGGCCGATGCGCCGCGCGACTGTACGATCGTCGACACCGGCCACACGCGCGAGCGCGACCTCGCGCTCGAACTGCCGAACGTGCCGCTCGAACCGGTGATGGCCACCGACGTGTGGGAACAGGTGTACGACCGCATCGCCGGGCTCGCCGCCGCGCATCGCACGACGCTCGTGTTCGTCAACACGCGGCGCACCGCCGAGCGCATGGCGCGCCATCTCGCCGACCGGCTCGGCAAGGATGCGATCGCCGCGCATCACGGCAGCCTGGCCAAGGAACACCGCTTCGATGCCGAGCAACGCCTGAAGCGCGGCGAACTGAAGCTGCTCGTCGCGACCGCGTCGCTCGAACTCGGCATCGACATCGGCGACGTCGATCTCGTCTGCCAGGTCGGCTCGCCGCGCGGCATCGCGCCGTTCCTGCAGCGCGTCGGCCGTTCGGGGCACCACGTCGGCGGCGTGCCGAAGGGGCGCCTCTTCCCGCTGTCGCGCGACGAGCTCGTCGAATGCGCGGCACTGCTCGACTGCGTGCAACGCGGCGAACTCGACGCGTTGCGGATTCCCGAAGCGCCGCTCGACGTGCTCGCGCAGCAGATCGTGGCCGAAGTCGCGTGTGCGGAGTGGCAGGAAGACGCGCTGTACGCGAGCTTCACGCGTGCCGCGCCGTACGCAAGGCTGACACGCGAGCGCTTCGACGAAGTGATGAAGATGCTCGCCGAAGGCTTCACGAGCCGTCGCGGCGTGCGCGGCGCGTACCTGCATCGCGACGTGGTCGGCGGCACCGTGCGCGGGCGCCGCAATGCGATGATGACCGCGACCACGTCGGGCGGCACGATCCCCGACATGGCCGACTACGCGGTCCTGCTCGAACCGCAGGGCATCCAGGTCGGCACCGTCAACGAGGATTTCGCGATCGAGAGCCTGGCCGGCGACGTGTTCCAGCTCGGCAACCAGTCGTACCGGATCATTCGCGTGGAAACGGGCCGCGTGCGCGTCGAGGACGCCCAAGGCCAGTCGCCGAACATTCCGTTCTGGCTCGGCGAGGCGCCGGGGCGCAGCGACGAACTGTCGGCGGCGGTCGGCCGGCTGCGCGCGCGGCTCGACGGGCTGTTCGCCGACGGCGACCGGCTGGCCGGCGAAGGCGCCCGCGCCGGTGGGCGCAAGCGTGCGGCCGGCCAGGCCGCGAGCGACGCAAAACCCGATGCGACAGCCGAAGCGGGCACCGCGCTCTCCTCCGCCGAAAGCCGCCTCGCGCCCGCCTTGCGCTGGCTCGTCGACGCGCTCGGCCTGTCGCCGGACGCCGCGCGCCAGATCGTCGACTACCTCGCCCGTGCCCGCGCCGCGCTCGGTGCGCTGCCCACGCAGGACACGCTCGTGATGGAGCGTTTCTTCGACGAATCGGGCGGCACGCAGCTCGTGATCCACTCGCCCTTCGGCAGCCGCATCAATCGCGCCTGGGGGCTCGCGCTGCGCAAGCGCTTCTGCCGCAGCTTCAACTTCGAGCTGCAGGCCGCCGCGACCGACGACGCGATCATCCTGTCGCTGTCGCTCGCGCACAGCTTCGCGCTCGACGACGTGTGGCGCTACCTGCGTTCGGCCAGCGCCGAGCACGTGCTGGTCCAGGCGCTGCTCGACGCGCCGATGTTCGGCGTGCGCTGGCGCTGGAATGCGACGACCGCGCTTGCGCTCCCCCGCTTCACCGGCGGCCGGCGCACCGCGCCGCAACTGCAGCGGATGAAGAGCGAGGACTTGCTCGCGACCGTGTTCCCCGATCAGGTCGCGTGCCTCGAGAACATCGTCGGCGAACGCGAGATTCCGCACCACCCGCTCGTCGACCAGACACTCGACGACTGCCTGCACGATGCAATGGACACCGACGGCTGGCTCGCGCTGCTGCGCCGGATCGAAAGCGGCGCGATCGAGCTCGTCGCGCGCGACCTGCCCGCACCGTCGCCGCTCGCGGCCGAAATCCTGAACGCGAAGCCCTACGCGTTCCTCGACGACGCGCCGCTCGAGGAGCGCCGCACGCAGGCCGTGCAGTCGCGCCGCTGGAGCGACCCCGAATCGGCCGACGATCTCGGCGCGCTCGACGCCGACGCGATCGACGCGGTGCGCGACGAAGCCTGGCCGCTCGTGCGCGACGCCGATGAAATGCACGATGCGCTGCTCACGCTCGCGTGCATCACCGACGGCGAAGCGCACGCACACGCAGGCTGGCCCGACCTGCTCGCGGCGCTCGCCGACCGCCGCCGCGCGACGAAGCTCGTTACGCCGGGCGGCGCCGTGCTGTGGGTACCGGTCGAGCGGCTCGTGTGCGTGCGCGCGCTGCATCCCGATGCGCGCCCGACGCCGGCGCTCAAGGTACCGGCCGCCTGCGCACAGCCATGGGACGCGGATGCGGCCCTCGTCGACGTGATCCGTGCACGGCTCACGGGCTTCGGGCCGCTCGCGCTCGACGCGATCGCCGCACCGCTCGGCCTGCCGGCTTCGGCGATCGCGACGGCACTCGCTGCGCTGGAGCGCGAAGGCTACGTGATGCGCGGCCGCTTCACGCCCGGCGCGACGACCGACGAATGGTGCGAACGTCATCTGCTTGCGCGCATTCATCGCTATACGGTAAAGCGGCTGCGCCGCGAGATCGAACCGGTCGAACGCGCCGATTTCATGCGCTTCCTGTTCCACTGGCAGCACCTGACACCCGACACGCGCGGCACGGGCCGCGACGCACTCGCGGCCGTGGTCGAACAGCTCGAAGGCTACGAGGCCGCGGCGAGCGCGTGGGAAGACGCGCTGCTGCCCGCGCGGCTGACCGACTACATGGCCGGCGGCCTCGACGAGCTGTGCCGCTCGGGCAAGCTGGTCTGGACACGCATCGGCGCACCCGCACGGGCGGCCGGCACGCCCGTGAAAACGACGCCGATCGTGCTGCTGCCGCGCCGCCATCTTTCCGCCTGGCAAGCGCTGCGCGATCCCGATGCGCAACCGGCGCTGTCGGCACGCGCCACGCAGGTACGCGAGGCACTCGCCGCGCACGGCGCGATGTTCTTCGATGCCTTGCTCGACGACCTGCACATGCTGCCCGTCGAGCTCGAGCAGGCGCTCGGCGAACTCGTGTCGGCCGGCCTCGTGAACGCGGACAGCTACGCCGGCCTGCGCGCGTTGCTGAAACCGGCCGTGAAGCGCGGCGCGACCTATGCACCGCGCACGCGACGCGGCGGCGCGCTGATCGGCGGGATGGACGACGCGGGCCGCTGGGCACTCGTGCAGCATCACGCGCCGCCGGTCGACGGCCCCACGCCGAAACGCGGGCCGGCCACGACCGATCCCGACGCACTCGAACACATCGTCTGGACGCTGCTGCGCCGTTACGGCGTCGTGTTCTGGCGGCTGCTCGAACGCGAGGCCGACTGGCTGCCGAGCTGGCGCGAACTCGTGCGCGTGCTGCAACGGCTCGAAGCGCGCGGCGAGATTCGCGGCGGACGTTTCGTGGCCGGACTCGCCGGCGAGCAGTTCGCGCTGCCCGAGGCCATCCCGATCCTGCGCGAACTCAGGCGGCAACCGGGCGACGGGCAATACGTGTGCGTGACGGGCGCCGACCCGCTGAACCTCGCCGGCACGCTGCTGCCCGGCGACAAGGTGCCGGCGCTGGCCGGCAATCGCGTGCTGTTCCGCGACGGCGTGCCCATCGCGTCGCTCGTGTCGGGCACGTTCCACTATGCGCCCGACCTGTCGCCCGCCGCGCGCGAGGACGCGCGCCTGCGGCTCGCGCGCCACTGCTGACATCGGCTGACACGCACGTCACACGGACTACTGATCGCCACGCCGCATTGCCGCGATCGTTCCGGTAGCATCGAGCGACTGACCGCGCGGGCTTTGCGCGCGATCACCCGCACACAACAAGCCTTCCGGAGACTGCCGCTCATGTCGTCGCATGCCGATTCGCCCGCCGCTCGTCACGCGGGCTCATTGACCATTTTCCAGGGCGCCGCGCTGTATATCGGCGCCGTGCTCGGCACGGGCGTGATCGCGCTGCCCGCGCTTGCCGCGGAGGTCGCGGGCCCGGCCTCGCTGCTTGCATGGGCCGCACTCGTCGTGCTGTCGGGGCCGCTTGCGGCCACCTTCGCCGCGCTCGGCGCACGTTATCCCGATTCCGGCGGTGTCTCGACCTACGCACGGCGCGCATTCGGCCCGAAAGCAGCGGCCATCGTCGGCTGGTGCTTCTATTTCGCGGTGCCGGCCGGCGCACCGGCCGCCGCGATGTTCGGCGGCGCCTACGTCGCGGCCGTCACGGGCGGCGGGCACACGACGATCATCGTCACGGCCGCGGCGCTGATCGCGACCGTGTCGGCCGCGAACGCCTTCGGCGTCACCGTATCGGGCCGCATGCAACTCGTGCTGTCGGCGCTGCTCGTCACGCTGCTGCTCGCCGCGGTGCTGGCGTCCGCGCCGCATGCGCGCTCCGCGAACCTGCAGCCGTTCGCCCCGCACGGCTGGCTCGCGGTCGGCCAGGCCGCCGCGCTGCTGGTGTGGAGCTTCGCCGGCTGGGAAGCGATCACGCATCTCGCGGCCGAATTCCGCCGGCCCGCGCACGACATGCCGCGCTCGGCCGGTATCGCGGTCGTGGTCGTCGGGTTCCTGTACCTGTCGGTCGCCGCCGCGAGCGTGATGGTGCTCGGGCCGTCGGCCGGCGCATCAGGGGCACCGCTCGCCGAGCTGATCGCGGGCGGTATCGGCGGCCATGCGCAGGTGCTGGCGGCGGCCGCCGCGCTGCTGCTCACGCTCGGCACGATGAACGCGTATTTCGCGGGCGCGGCCAAGCTCGGCGCGGCGCTCGGACGCGACGGCGCATTGCCCGCTTGGCTCGCGCAGGGCAGCCAGGTCGGCGGCGTGCCGCGCCGCAGCCTCGGCGTGATCGCCTTGCTTGCAGCCGTCGCGCTGGCCGCGACGACGCTCTCGGACGTCGGCCCCAAGCCGCTCGTGCTCGTCACGTCCGGATGTTTCGTGATGGTGTACGGGCTTGGCGCCGCGGCCGCGTTGAAGTTGTTGCCGCGCGGCGGGATCGCGTACCGCTGCGCGTGGGTTTCGCTGGTCGCGGTCGCCGGGTTGTTCCTCACGACCGGATGGTATTTCCTGTGTCCGCTGCTGCTCGCGGGCGCTGCGCTGCTTTATCTGCAGGTGACCGCGTCACGCAAATGACCCGGGGCAAGCGGGCCGACGCGTGCCCGCTTGTGGCCAGCCGCCTGTGAAGGGCGCCGTCCCGAACGCCGGGCGCGACGACTTCACGCCGGTCAGGCCGGCACCAGCGCGAAACTGAGCCGCTTGCCGAGTGCGGCGGCCGCGCTCGCGAGCGTCGCCAGCGTGAGGCTCGTGTCGGATTCGTCGAGCAGCCGGTTGAGCGCGGCGCGACTGGTTTTCATCCGCGCCGCCATCGCGGTTTTCGTGATGTGCTGCGCCTTCATTTCCTCGCCGATCTGCCACGCGATCACGCGCTTGATCGCGGTCGCGGTGGCCGCCTCGAGATTGCCTTCCGCCTCGAGGAAGGCGTCGAAATCGCTGCCGATATACGGGTTGTTCGTGGTCGTCATGTCGTACTCCAGTGCAGGGCGTTGCCGGCTGCCCGACCGTCGGGGCGAGGCATTCCGGCGCAACCGGGGAATTCAGGTGGCGTGCGCCAGCGCTTTCAGGCGCGCGACGGTGACGGCGAGATCGTCCGGCGGCGTGGCCCGCGACTGCTTGAAGAAGCCGTGCAACAGGACCATCGTGCCGCCGGAGACCGTGAACAGCACGCGGACACTCCGCCCCGGCAGCATCACCCGGATCTCCCACAGATCCTTCGCCATCTTCCGGACCAGCGGCATGCCGAGCGGCCAGCCGAGCTGCACGGTCTTGATCTCCTCGCCGATCGCCCTTCGCTCCGCTTGCCCGAGCGCGTTGAGCCATTCGCGCACCGGCTCGTTGCCACGGGCCGTGCGGAAGAACCGCACGCCGAGCGTGACCTGGATCTGCTGTCTCGCCATCGTCTTGTCACCGATCGTACCAAAAACGGTACGATATGCCAAGCACCATGTGGATCGCTACTGGCCGAATGGCCGATCCGGCCGCGGGAAAACGGATCGCATCGCACGGCCCGTGCAGCCCGACGGATCAATCGCCGTTGCGGGCTGGCTTGCGCGCGGGACGTGGCGCGCGGTGCGCGCCCGCCTCGCCGAACCGCGACCGCGCGATGTCGCGCACCGCGTCGATCAGCGTTCGCGCAACCGGCGACGGCTGCGCATCGGTACGCAGCACGAGCCCGACCGGCTCGTCGGTGCCCGCGGACGGCAGCGGCAGGCGCGCCAGCGCACCGGCCGACAGGTCGTATTCGGCTGCATAGAGCGGCACGAACCAGACTGCGTCGTTCTCGAGCGCCAGCGCGCGGGCGACGGATACCGACAGCACCTCGATGAACGAATCCAGCGGCGGTGCGCCGCATGCGCCGAGCAGTTGCTCGGCCGACTGCCGGATCAGCGTGCCGAACGGCGGCAGCACGACCGGATAGCGTGCGAGTTCGGCAGCGGGCGCCGCGCTCGCGAGCAGCGGATGCCCGGCCCGCACCACCGCGACGAGCGGCTCGTTGTACAACTGCTCGAACGCGAGCCCGATCATCCGCTCCGGCTCCGACAGGCGCCCGATCGCGCACTCGATCGCGCCGGATTTCAGGCGCTCGAGCAGATCGGCGTTCGCGGCCGTCGCGATCCGCACGACGACGCGCGGCCAGCGTGCGGCCAGCGCCTTCATCAGCGCGGGCGCGAGCGAGGCCGCGACGGTCGGCAGCATGCCGATTTCGAGCGTCGCCGCGGCGGCCCCGCCCTCGCGCGCGAGCAGCCCGACGCCTTGCCGCAATGCCAGCACGCAGGCGTTCGCGTGCGGCATGAACAACCGCGCTTCGCGGGTCGGCTGTGCACCCTGCCGGCCGCGTTCGAACAGCTTCACGCCGAGGATCGCCTCCAGTTCGGCGATCGTCTTCGACACGGCCGGCTGCGTGATCGACAGGCTTTCGGCGGCCTTCTGCACGCCGCCCAACTGCGCGACCGCGAGAAAACACTGCAGGTGCCGGAACTTGACGCGGCCGTCGGCGATACGATTATTCATAACGGGCGGTTATGCAGATGACGATGAAATGCCATTTTGCATAACTTTCCGGATAGCCCCAAGCACTCGGCGCGATATCACGTGCCGCGTCGCAGCGCGTGGAACCCCGCCGGCTCCCAGATCCGCTTCGCGATCAGCAGGCCCGTGCCATGCTTCTGCCCGAGCGGCGCGGACGACGATTCCGCATGCAGCGCGGCCGCCTTGTTGCGCAGCCGGCGCAACTCCAGTTCGAGCTCCGCGGCGGCGGCCTCGGTCAGCATCCCTTGCGAGAACGTCATCGTCTCGCCGGCGCCGTCGAAGCGGCTGTCGAGAAAATCGCCGAGCGCATGCGCATGGAAGTACCGGCGGATCGGCCCGCCCGGCAGCCAGTCGAAGTCGCGCGCGACGCGCACGCGAATCCGGTCGCCCGGCAGCAGCGCGACGACGTTCATCCGGTCGAGCATCAGCAGGTATTTCACGCACTCGGCCTTCGTCACCTGATAGGCCGACACGATGTCCTGCACGGTCCAGTAGTTGATCGCGCAGACGGCCACGAGCAGCAGTTTCTCGTCCGACACGAGCAGCGCCTCCTGCTGTTCGGTCAGCACGTGCAGCCGCGGCGCCGATACCGACGCCTCCTGCACGAGCTCGGCCAGCGTATAGCCGAGCAGTTGCGCGATCTCCGCCAGACGCTCCAGCGTGAACCGGCCGCTGGCGAACAGCCGTTTCACGCTCGTCTCGGAGACGTCGAGCGCCCGCGCGACGTCGCGGTAGGTCATGCCCTGCGCCTTCAACTGGCGCTTCAGCGTGTCGATGAGTTGGGCGGTTTCGGTCATTTTGGTATCGGAAAATGATGCTTCAGGTCGAATATTAGGCTACTCGCACAGGAAAATTAACACTTATCGTTACTTGTCTGCATAATCCGCTCCGTCCTGTCACTCGACGACGAAGCCGAAATGACCACCCGAACCGAAACCGCCGCGTACCCACCGCATGACACAGCCCCGCGCGAGGCACGCGACACCGATCGCACGTTGCCGCTTGCGACCGTCCGCACGCTGGCCGCCGGCGCGCATGTCGGCGATCTCGTATTCATCCGCGTGCCGGCAAGGGCGCCGAGCGACGCGGCAGGCACGACGGCCTCGGCGGGTGCGTGGACCAACCGCTTCGGCATCGTCGTCGATACGTCGGGCGACGAACCGGTGATCGCCGAATCCGCTGCATTGGCGTGGACGAAGCTCACGCCGCTGTCGCGCTTCGTCGCCCATACCGAAGGCGGGCGCATCGCGCTGGCGCGCCGTATCGCGGCACCGTCGGCCGACGCTCAGCGCCAGACGCACGCGATGGCCGAACAGCGCATCGACGCACTGCTCGGCCATCGCTTCAACCCGCGGGTGCGGCGCGGATTCTGCGCGCAATACGTATTCGACGTGCTGGGTGCCGAGCGGACCGCGACGCCGGCCGCGCTGTTGCGCAGCGACGCGCTGTCGCTCGAATTCGACGGGATCGTGTTCGATCCCGCCCGCCGCTGACAACGGGCGCGCTCAGGGAGACCGCATAACGACAAGAACAAACGACAAAAAATAGCGACGGGCTGGCTGGAGGGCCGTGCACGGGGTCGTCATCGACGACGCGAAGCCCGATCGCTTTCATCCGCCGGACAGGCATCCTGTCCGGCGGATTTTTCACGGGCGTGTCGAACATAACGAATGGTTATGCGTTCGACGAAAAAAGGTCATTTTGCATAACTTTCCGGATTGGCTAAAGTCATGCCATCCACTTTGCGAAAAACCTAACAGGAGACGCCCGATGGATTCCCCCACGATCCTCACGCCGCGCGACTGGCCGTCGCATCCGGCCTATGTCCACCCCGAGTACCGTTCGTCCGTGAAGCGCGGCCCGACCCGCCCGCTGATCCCGCTGAAAGAGAAGCTGCGCGACCAGTACGCGCCCGTCTACGGCGCCGAGGATCTCGGCGCGCTCGACCACGACCTGACGAAGAACGCCGTGAAGAACGGCGAGCCGCTCGGTGAGCGCATGGTCGTCACGGGCCGCGTGCTCGATGAAGGCGGCAAGCCCGTGCGCAACACGCTCGTCGAGGTGTGGCAGGCGAACGCGGCCGGCCGCTACGTGCACAAGGTCGACCAGCACGACGCGCCGCTCGACCCGAACTTCCTCGGCGCCGGCCGCTGCCTGACCGACGACGAAGGCCGCTACCGCTTCCTGACGATCAAGCCCGGCGCGTATCCGTGGGGCAACCATCCGAACGCGTGGCGCCCGAATCACATCCACTTCTCGCTGTTCGGCGATTACTTCGGCTCGCGTCTCGTCACGCAGATGTACTTCCCCGGCGATCCGCTGCTCGCGTACGACCCGATCTTCCAGGGCACGCCCGAGGCCGCGCGCGATCGCCTGATCTCGCGCTTCTCGATGGACATCACCGAAGAAGGCTATGCGCTCGGCTACGAATTCGACATCGTGCTGCGCGGCCGCGACGCCACCCCGATGGAGCGCTGAACCATGACGACGCTGAAGCAAACCCCTTCGCAGACGGTCGGCCCGTACTTCGCGTACGGCCTGTGCCCGCAGCAATACGACTATGACCTGAAGAGCCTGTTCACGCCGACGATCGCCGCGGCGCACGCCGAAGGCGAGCACGTGCTGCTGGTCGGCCAGGTGTTCGACGGCGACGGCAACGTCGTCGGCGACGCGGTGCTCGAATTCACGCAGGTGGACAGCGCGGGCCGCTACCCGGCCTCGCGCGCCGACATCGCGGCCTCCGGCTTCACGGGTTTCGCGCGGGTCGGCACGGGCACCGACGCGCAACAACGCTTCGTCGTCGAGACGGTGAAGCCGGGCCGCATCGCCGCCGACGAGGCACCGCACATCAACGTGACCGTGATGATGCGCGGGATCCTCACCCATGCGTTCACGCGCGTGTACTTCGACGACGAAGCCGCGGCGAACGCCACCGACCCCGTGCTGAACGCGGTGCCGGCCGAGCGCCGCGCGACGCTCGTCGCGAAACGCGACGCGCAACCGGGCCGCCCGGTCGTCTACCGCTTCGACATCCGCATGCAGGGGCCTGACGAAACGGTGTTCTTCGACGTTTGACGCTTGCGCCGGCACAGGCCGGCGTCGCACGCAACCGCCCGCCGCGTGGCGCGATACCGACAGGCATCGCATCACGCGGCGTTTTTCATGCGCCGTCGCCATCATTCGATGATGCGTCGCATCGTGGCGCGTGGCGGCCGCGAATGCCTGTTGGCCGTGGCGTCTTGCCCCGACTTCAAACGCGTGATCGAAACGCATGCTGCGACCGCACATGGATCGTCGAACCAACGGGATATCGTTTGCGCGTTATGCGGCGTATCCTTCGTTATCTGCAACGTGCAACAAGGATTAAATCTGAAGAGGCAACAATTACACAGGTAATGCGCGAAACGGCCCAACGGGTTGTTCGCGCATTTTTTTCTGACCGAGTGCCTTTAAACGCGTCCGACCGAATTTGGCGGGCGCGTATTTTTTTGCGGTTGCGGCCGGCTAGCGCCGAATCTCCAGATACCGGCTCGGCGTATCGCCGAGGATGCGGCGGAACGCCGACGTGAACGCGCTTGCGCTCGCATACCCGAGATCGAGCGCGACGCGCGTCACCGGCTGCCCGTCGGTCAGGCGGGCAATCGCCGCGAGCATGCACACCTGCTGGCGCCACGCGGCAAAACTCACGCCCGTCTGCGCGCGGAACTGCCGCGTGAACGTCCGCCGGCTCACGCCCGCGTCGGCCGCGACCTGGTCGAGATCGGCCGCGATCGACGGCGACGCGAACAGGTGCCGGCACACTTTCGCGAGCCTTGCATCGGACGGCAGCGGCGCATGCAGCGACAGGCGCGGCATCGTCGCGATTTCCGCGACCAGCAGGTCCATCAGCTTGCCGGCACGCCCGTCGACGTCGTACAGGGCCGGCAGGTCGATCGCGTCGTCGATCAGTTGCCGCAGCAGCGGCGACACGCCATAGACGCCGCACTGCCCGGGCAAACCGGCCGCCTGCGCGGCATCGGCGGACACGAACGTGTTGAGCATCGTGACCGGCCCGGTCATCGTCATTTCGTGCCGCACGCCGGCCGGCACCCAGCACGCGCGCTGCGGCGGTACCAGCCAGCGCCCGTGCGGCGTCGACACGCTGATCGTGCCGCGCGACGCGAACGCGAATTGCCCGCGCCCATGCGCGTGCTCCGGAAACGTCGTGCCGGCCGCATAGTCGTTGGCGGTCACGACCACGCTCCGCGGAAGGTGTTCGTAGGGATCTAGCAGCGTATTTCTCACGGCCCGAATTCCATCATCAATGACCCGATATCGAAGGCGGGTCGCCTTCGATCGATCTACGATCCGCTCCACCGTTGCGCGACCTCTCGGCCGCAAGACCCGTCGGCCTGATCGGCCGGATTGCAACCTCATCGGAGCGGACATGCCGAATACGTTTCATCGCGTGGGGGACGGCCCCCACCCTGTTCTCGTGCTGCACGGCTGGTTCGGCGACGCCCGCGCATTCGACCCCGTCGAAGCGTGGCTGTCGCGCGAGCATTTCAGTTATGTCTTCATGGACTACCGAGGCTACGGCCGCATGCGCGACGCACGCGGCGACTATACGATCGACGAAATCGCCGCCGACACGCTCGCGCTCGCCGACGCGCTCGGCTTCCCGACCTTCAGCCTCGTCGGCCATTCGATGGGCGGCATGGCGATCGAGAAGATCGCCGCCATCGCGCCCGACCGGGTGCGCGCGCTGGTGCCGATCGCGCCCGTGCCGTGCGGCGGCCTGCCGTTCGACACCGCACGACGCGCGTTATTCGAGCGCGCCGCCGACCACGTCGCCGATCGCCGAACCATCATCGACCGCAGCACCGGCGGCCGCCTGCCCGCCGCCTGGGTCGAGTGGAAAGCCGCGTATTCGGCAGCCTGTTCGTCGGCGCAGGCTTTCGGCGCGTACTTCCGCGCGTGGGCCGATACGGATTTCAGCAGCGAGATCGCCGGTACGCATCCGGTCAAAGTGCTGATCGGCGAACACGATCCGGCGTTCGACGCGGCGCTGATGGCCCGCACCTACCTGCGGCGCTATCCGCTCGCGACCGTCGACGTGCTGCGCAACGCGGGCCACTATCCGATGAACGAGACGCCGCTCGCGCTGGTCGCGGCGATGGAAGCGTTCCTGCTCGCCGCGACGGCCCGCCCCGCCGTCGTCGACTGACCGGCCGCACGCACGCGGCATCGTGGCGGCGCGCATCACCGCAGCATGAACGACATGGCCGACAGGCTGTTCAGCGTGCGCACCACGTGCTCGACCGACGGCCCGTCGAAGCGCAGCGTCACCGCATCGACGCGCTCGAGCGACGGCAGCACGCCGAACAGGTCGGCCTGCGCGGCCGTCTGCACGCGCAGCGTGCAAGCAGCCGGCGCGGGCCGATGGGCACCCGCGCGCCACCCCGCCGACAGCGCGTGCGCGACCGTCTCGCGCGCGGCGGCCGCGATCCGCGCACACGACGCGGAGGGCGTGAGCGTATCACCGCTCGATGCGCCGCCGGCCGTCTTGACCGTCTCGAAACGGGCATCCGGAAACAGCGGCTGCGTTTCCCCGGCGAACACGTCGTCGCCCGTGGCGAGCGCGACGCGCGCGCCATATTCGTGCGCCAGCGCGCCGTACAGCCCGGCTTCGCCGAGCTCGACGCCGTTCAGCCACACCTGCGTGAACGCGAAGCTGTTGATCGTATGCGCAAGCACGCCGCGCGTCTGCGACTTCGCGTGATAGCCGATCATGAACACGAGGTCGGGCTGCTGTTCCAGGCCCGCCATCATCCCGAGCATGCGCGGCTTGCCAAGCACGACGCGGGCGCGCGCATCGAGCCCGTCGGGCAGCAGGTTGCGATAGCCGCCGTGCGAATCGTTGACCCACACGGCCTGCGCGCCGCCCGCGAACGCGCCTTCGATCGCCGCGTTCGCCTCGGCGGTCATCCAGCGGCGCGCGCGTTCGTACTCCGGATTACCCGCGCGCGTCTGCTCGATGGCGAATACGCCGGCGACGCCCTCGATGTCGGTCGAGATCAGAATTTTCATGACTGGGTCGGATGCCCTTCGTTATTTTCGTTGAACAAGCGGTCGAGATCGGGCACCGCGTCACGCAGCGATTGCCGCACGTGCCCGTCGCGCCCGGCGACCGTCACGGCCTGCAGCAACGCGTCGGCGATCGCGTGCTCGACGCTTTCGGCCGCGGCCATGAACAGCGGATCGAGCGCCGCATCGGCCACGAGGGCCGGCAACGCGATCGTCGTTGCGTCGTGCGCGATCGTGCAGGCCGTCGAGAACGCAAGCGCGATATCGCCGCTGCCGTGGCCGTAGACGGAACCGGTACGCGCCAGCCCCGCGCCTGCGCGGCGCGCGAGGCGCGACAACTGCCGCGCGTCGAGCGGCGCATCGGTGGCCAGCAACAGGATGATCGAGCCCTGCTCGGGCGGCGCCGCATGCGCGGCATCGGCCGCACGCCGTTGCGCGACGACGCGCCCGAGCGGCACGCCGCCGAGCGTCAGCATCGGCAGTCGGCCGAAATTCGCGAGCACGAGCGCACCGACCGTGTAGGGCCGGCCAGCCGCGAACGCCACGCGTGATGCGGAGCCGATCCCGCCCTTCAGGTCGAAACACGACATCCCGCGCCCCGCCCCCACCGCACCGCGTGCGACGTCGCGGGAGGCCGTGCGGCACGCGTCGTCGTAATGCGCGGCCGTGACCGCGAATGCCTGGATATCGTTCAGGTAACCGTCGTTGCACTCGAACACGAGCGGATTGACGGTCGACCAGTCGCGGCCGATCCGCGGATTCGCGGCGATCGCCGCACGGATCTGCGCCTGGGCCACCGCGCCGACGCCGAACGTATTGGTCAGCGCGATCGGCGTCTCGAGCGTGCCGAGTTCGCCGACCTGCACGAGCCCGACGCTCTTGCCGAAGCCGTTGATCACGGCCACGCCCGCCGGCACCTTGCTGCGGTACACGTCGCCCGGATGCGGCTTCACGACGGTCACGCCCGTCTGCACGTCCCCGGCATCGAGCGTGCAATGGCCGACCGTCACGCCCGGCACGTCGGCGATCGTGCCGCGCGGCCCGGCCGGCAACGTGGCACTCCACATCGGCGCCACCCGCATCAGCGGCGCTCCAGCTTCGGATCGAGCGCGTCGCGCAGCCCGTCGCCGAGCAGGTTGAACGCAAGGACGGTCAGGAAGATCGCGAGACTCGGAAAAATGGCGATGTGCGGCGCCGTCACCATGTCCGCGCGCGCCTCGTTGAGCATCGCGCCCCACTCCGGCGTCGGCGGCTGCGCGCCGAGCCCGAGGAACGACAGGCTCGCGGCCGTGATGATCGACGTGCCGATCCGCATCGTGAAGTAGACGACGACCGACGACACGGTGCCCGGCAGGATGTGCCGCACGATGATCGTCCAGTCCGACGCGCCGATGCTGCGCGCGGCCTCGACGTAGGTCATGTGCTTGAGCATCAGCGTGTTGCCGCGCACGAGCCGCGCGAACGCCGGGATGCTGAAGATCGCGACCGCGCAGATCACGTTGACCATCCCGTTGCCGAGGATCGCCACCACGCCGATCGCGAGCAGGATGCCCGGGAACGCGAACAGCACGTCGGCGATACGCATCGTGATGCGGTCCCACCAGCCTTCGTAGTAGCCGGCGAGCAGCCCGAAGAACGTGCCGATCACCGCGCCGAGCGCAACGGAGAAGAAGCCGGCCGCGAGCGAGATGCGGGTGCCCGTGACGATCCGGCTGAAGATGTCGCGGCCGAGCGAATCGACGCCGAACCAGTGCACGGCCGACGGCCCCGCGTTCAGCGCGTCGTAGTCGAAATAGTTCTCCGGGTCGAACGGCACGATGTGCGGGCCGACGAACGCCAGCACGACGAGCGCGAGCACGAAGCCGCCCGCGACGAGCGCGACGGTCTGCTTGCGGAACTTGCGCCAGAATTCGCGCCACGGCGTGCGGATCGCGCTCGATGCGGCCGGCGCCGCGGTCTGGACAGTCGCGTTCATGCGCGCCTCACTTGAACCGGATGGTCGGGTTGATGACCGCGTACAGCACGTCGACGGTCAGGTTGATCAGGATGAATTCGAGCGAGAACAGCAGCACGATCGCCTGGATCACCGGGTAGTCGCGCATCGTCACCGCATCGACGAGCAGGCGGCCGAGGCCCGGCCAGTTGAACACGACCTCGACGACGATCGAGCCGCCGAGCAGGAAGCCGAACTGCAGCCCCATCATCGTGACGACCGGGATCATCGCGTTGCGCAGGCAGTGCTTGAGCACGACCATCGGCTCGTGCACACCCTTCGCTCGCGCGGTGCGCACGAAGTCCTCGTTCAGCACTTCGACGAACGACGCGCGCGTGAAGCGCGCCATCACGGCCGCGACCGCCGCGCCGAGCGTCAGCGACGGCAGCACGTAGCTCTTCCACGAGCCGTCCGGCACGACCGGCAGCCAGCCGAGCTTCACCGAGAAGACTTCCATCAGCAGCATGCCGAGTGCGAACGCCGGAAACGAGATACCCGACACCGCGATCGTCATGCCGAGACGGTCGGGCCAGCGATTGCGCCAGACCGCCGACGCAATCCCGATCGCCATCCCGAACAGCGTCGACCACACCATGCTGACGAGCGTCAGCATCAGCGTCGGCATGAAACGTTCGCCGATCTCGGTCGAGACCGGCCGCTTGCTGCGCGTCGATGTGCCGAAATCGCCGTGCGCGATCTTCGCGAAGAAATTCACGAATTGCGCGGGCAGCGGCCGGTCGAGCCCGAGATCGGCACGCACGAGCGCGACCGTCGCGTCGTCGGCTTCGGGGCCAGCCGCGAGCCGCGCCGGGTCGCCCGGCAGCAGGTGCACGAACAGGAACACCAGCACCGCGACGATCGCGAGCGTGGGCAGCAGGCCGAACAGGCGTTTGACGAGGAAATTCAGCATGGGGCACCGATCGAATCAGCGCACCGGCGGCTTGCGCCGCCGGCACCGCGTGGCGGGCAAGCCGCCGTCATTTCACCGAGATTTCGTCGAAGTTGAACGAACCGTCCGGCATCACGTACATGCCGTGCAATCGCTTGTTGCGCGCATAGACGATCTTCTCCTGCACCAGGAAAATCCACGGCGCGTCGGTCCACACCTGCTTCTGCGCGTCGGCGTAAAGAGCGGCCTTCTTCGCACGGTCGGTCGTCTCCAGCGCCTTCGCGAGATCGTCGTCGACGGCGCTGCTCTTGTAGTACGCGGTGTTGTAGAGCTTCGGCGGCGCCGATGCCGACGCGAGCAGCGGCGTCAGTGCCCAGTTCGCTTCGCCCGTCGATGCCGACCAGCCGCTGTAGTACATCCGCACCGGCGCGGCTGCCGGATCCTGCGCGCTCTCGACCTTCGCGACCCGCTCGCCGGCCTCGAGTGCCTGCACGCGCACCTTCACGCCGACCTGCGCAAGCTGCTGCTGGACGAACTGGATCAGCTTCTGCGCCGTCGAATGGTTGTACGCGGACCAGAGCGTCGATTCGAATCCGTCCGGATAACCGGCTTCCTTCAGCAACGCACGCGCCTTCGCCGGGTCGTACGGCCAGGGCCCGAGCTTCGTCCCATATTCGACGCCCATCGGCACCACGCCGGTCTGAGGCGTCGCGTAGCCGGCGAACACGACCTTCGCGAGCGCTTCCTTGTTGACCGCGTAGTTCAGCGCTTCACGCACCTTCGGGTTGTCGAACGGCTTCTGCTGCGTGTTCAGCGAGATGTAGCGCTGGATAATCGACGGCGACTCGATCAGCTCGATCTTCGGGTTGCTCTTGAGGTCGCTCGCCTGCTCGAACGGAATCGTGAACGCGAAATCCGCCTCGCCCGTCTTGATCAGTGCGGCGCGCGTGTTGTTGTCGACCACCGGTTTCCAGTCGATGGTGTCGACCTTCGGATAACCCTTCTTCCAGTAGCCGGCGAATTTCTTCACCTTCATGTCGTCGGTCTGCTTCCATTCGACGAATTCGAACGGCCCGGTGCCGACCGGATGCAGCGACACGTCGCGCCCCCACTTCTTCAGCGCGGCCGGCGAGATCATCACCGCCGACGGGTGCGCGAGCGTATTGATGAACGCCGAGAACGGCTCGCGCAACGTGAACCGCACCGTGGTCGGATCGACCACTTCGGTCTTTTCGATCACGCGGAACAGGCCGTAACGCTTCAGCTTGTTCGCCGGGTCGGTCACGCGATCGAAGTTCGCCTTCACCGCGGCCGCGTTGAAGTCGGTGCCGTCGTGGAATTTCACGCCCTCGCGCAGCTTGACCGTGTACACCTTCGCGTCCGGCGACGCCGTGTAGCTGGTCGCCAGGACGTTGACGAGCTTCATGTTTCGGTCGAAACCGAACAGCCCCTCGTAGAACGACTTGACGACGGCCTGCGACACGGTATCGTTCGCGTCGTACGGGTCCATCGTCGTGAACGTCGAGTACACGGCGACCACGACATTCTGCTGCGCGAACGCGGGCACCGCGACCGACAGCGCGAGCGCGCCGGCCCCCGCCGCGAACAGCGCGCGCGGACGGAACATCGGGAACGAATACGGCTTGTTCATCTTGCTGGGCTCCTGTGGATGATTCGGTAACGCGTGGTGGAAATCGCGGCGTGACTGCACCCGCTCGGGATAAAGACGCCGTTGTCTCGCTCGTGCGCAGCTGCGGTCCATATGCAACCTGCCGCGCGCTCAATACGCGCCGCCGACGCGATGCGTCGCGACGTAATGATCGGGGCCGACCGCGACGAGCGGCGCGACGACCGGGTCGTCGCCGATCGCGCGGATCGGGCTCGGGATTTCGTCCGCCGCGAGCTGGCGCGGCGCATGCCGGCGCGCGGGGTCGGCCACCGGCACCGCGCTCATCAGCTTCTTCGTGTACGGATGCTGCGGCGCCTCGAACACCGCGCGGCGCGGGCCGATCTCGACGATCTGGCCGAGATACATCACCGCGACGCGATGGCTGATGCGCTCGACCACCGCCATGTCGTGCGAGATGAACAGGTACGCGACGCCGAGCTCGCGCTGCAGGTCGAGCATCAGGTTGACGATCTGCGCCTGCACCGACACGTCGAGCGCCGACACCGACTCGTCGGCGATCACGACCTTCGGGTTCAGCGCGAGCGCACGCGCGATCGCGATCCGCTGGCGCTGGCCGCCCGAGAATTCGTGCGGATAGCGGCGCGCGGCCTCGGGCGGCAGGCCGACCTTGTCGAGCAGCCAGTCGACGCGCGCCTGCGCCTCGCTGCCGCTCGCGACGCCGTGCACGAGCAACGGCTCCATGATCGAGAAGCCGACCGTCAGGCGCGGGTTCAGCGACGCGAACGGATCCTGGAAGATGAACTGGATGTTCCGGCGCAGCGCCTGCAGGTCCGCGCCCTTCATCGCGCTGATGTCGCGGCCGTCGAATTCGATCGAACCGCTCTGCGATTCGACGAGGCGCAGCAGCGAACGGCCGGTGGTCGACTTGCCGCAGCCCGATTCGCCGACGAGCGCAAGCGTCTCGCCCGCGCGCAGCTCGAAACTCACGCGCTCGACCGCATGCACGTACTGCGACACGCGGCCGAACACGCCGCTTCTCACCGGAAAGCGCGTGACGAGATCGCGCACGCGCAGGATCGGCGGCGCGGCGCGATCGACGGGCGGCTGCGCATCGTCGTTCGCGGCGGGCGCCGTGGCCGGCGCCGGTGCCGTCGTGCTCGCGTCCACCTTCAGCAACGGGAATTTCTCGGGCGCGTCGGTGCCCTGCATCGAGCCGAGCCGCGGCACGGCCGCGAGCAGCGCCCGCGTGTAGCGATGCGCGGGCGCCGCGAAGATGCGGTCCGACTCGCCCTCCTCGACCTTCTCGCCGCGATACATCACGAGCACGCGATCGGCCACTTCGGCGACCACGCCCATGTCGTGCGTGATGAAGATCACGCCCATGTTCATTTCGTCCTGCAGCCCACGCACCAGTTGCAGGATCTGCGCCTGGATCGTCACGTCGAGCGCGGTCGTCGGTTCGTCGGCGATCAGCAGCGCGGGCCGGCACGACAGCGCCATCGCAATCATCACGCGCTGCCGCATCCCGCCCGACAGCTGGTGGGGATAACGCGCGAACACGCGGCGCGCTTCCGGAATGCGCACGAGATCGAGCAGCCGCAGCGCTTCCGCGCGCGCTTCGGCCGCGCTCTTCGACTGGTGCAGCGCGATCGCCTCGCTGATCTGGTCGCCGACCGTGAACACCGGGTTCAGCGACGTCATCGGCTCCTGGAAGATCATCGCGATGTCCGCGCCGCGAATGCCGCGCATCGTCGCGGCGCTCGCCTGCGCCAGATCGACGAGCGCGCCGCCGCGGCGCCGGAACGCGATCCAGCCGCCCGTGATCGCGCCGCCGCCGTGCTCGACGAGCCGCATTAGCGCGAGCGACGTGACCGATTTGCCGGAGCCCGATTCGCCGACGATCGCGAGCGTCTCGCCGCGGTCGACGTGAAACGACACGTTGCGCACCGCGTCGAACGTCGCGCCTTCGCGGCGGAACGTGACCGACAGGTCGTCGACGGCCACCACGCGCTGTTCGGGCAGCACGAGGCCGGATGGGGTTCGGCTCGAAGTCATGCGGGGTTCTCCTCGTGCGATCCGGAATCAGGCCGCATCGTCGCGGTAGATGCCGACGACCGGCGCCTCCCCGACGCGCGCGTAACCGCGGTACATCCCTTCGGTGTTGAACGGCATCGCGACGTTGCCCTGAGCATCGACCGCGATGATCCCGCCGCGGCCAGCCAGGCGCGGCAGCTTGTTCATCACGACGTCGTGTGCCGCGTCGGCGAGCGACGCGCCGCGATACGCCATCTGCGCGGCGACGTCGTGCGCGGTCGCGAGCCGGATGAACATTTCGCCGGTACCCGTCGACGATACCGCGCAAGTCGCGTCGTCGGCATAACAGCCCGCGCCGATGATCGGCGAATCGCCCACCCGCCCCGGCTGCTTGTTCGTGATGCCGCCCGTCGACGTCGCCGCCGCGATGTGGCCGTGCAGGTCGCACGCGACCGCGCCGACCGTGCCGTGCTTGCGGTCCGGATCGAGCGGCTCGGCCGGCTGCGACTTGCCGAACGCGAACGTCGCCGCATCGTGGTCGAGCATCGCACCGGCCGTCGCACGCGCCTTGAGCCACTGCGCATGCCGCGCTTCGGTGTCGAAGTAGCCGGGTTCCGCAAGCTCGAGCCCCTGCGCGGCCGCGAACGCATCGGCGCCCGCGCCGGCGAACAGCACGTGCTCGCTCGCCTCCATCACGCGTCGTGCGGCCAGCACCGGATTGCGCACACGCGTCGCGCAGCAGATCGCGCCGGCGCCGAGCGTCGCGCCGTCCATGACCGCCGCGTCGAGTTCGTGCTTGCCTTCGGCCGTGTAGACGGCGCCGCGCCCGGCGTTGAACAACGGGCAGTCCTCGAGCATGCGCACGGCGACGGTAACGGCGTCGAGCGCGCTGCCGCCGTCGGCCAGCACCTGCTGCGCGGCCTGCAGGATCGCGGTCAGTTCGCCACGGTATCGGCGTTCGGTGTCGGTATCCATCGCTTCGCGCAGGATCGTGCCTGCGCCGCCGTGAATCGCGACGATCGCGGGTGAAGTCATGATTTTTTCGGACCGGGGGAAGAAGGGTTGACGGCCGGCAACGCCGCCTGCGGCTGCACGAGCCAAGGCAGCAGGAATTCGGTCATTTCGGCGGCGGATTTCGCGGACCGGTGCGTACGCAGCGCGACCGCGTCGATCAACGCCTCGATCATCGTGAGCACGGCGGCTTCCGACGTGGCGGCGAAACGCCGTTCGGCCTTGACGTACAGGTTCAACGACGCGATCGGCGCCAGCGGCGATTGCGGACCGTCCGAGATGCCGAGCACGCGCGCGCCGCGCGCCGCCGCACGACGGGCCAGCTCGACCGTGTCCTTCACGTAGCGCGGAAACGCGAGCGCGATCACGAGGTCGCGCGAATCGGCCGTGTACAGGCGCCGTGCCGCGTGCGAAGGCCCGCCGAGCAGCGCGAGCGACTGCACGCTGTCATGGCACACGGACAGCCCGTGCTCCATCAGCCCGGCCAGGAACGCGCTCGACCCGGCGCCGAGGATCAGCACGCGCCGCGCGCCGACGATCGCCTCGACCGCGGCCTCGACGTCGGCCGCATCGAGTTGCGCGCGCGTGCTCCCGATGTTCGCGACGGCCTGGTCGAATACCGCGTCGATCCATACCGCGCCGCGTACGCCGGGCTCCTGCTCCTGCGCGGAACGCAGCCGCTCGACCGGCCCGAGCGTCGCCTCGAAGCCGCGCACGAGCGCCGCGCGCATCGCCGGATAGCCGTCGAAACCGAGCGCCTTCGCGAAGCGGTTCGCGGTCGCGATCGACGCATTCACGGCCTGCGCGAGCTCGTCGATCCGCATCGTCGCCGCGCGAAACGGGTTCGCGAGCACGAACTCGCCCATGCGCCGGTGAATCGGCGTCATCAACGGCATCGCCGACGCGATCCGCTCGGCGATCGCGGGTTCGTCGTGAATGGCATCGGGCGGAACGAGAGGCGTCATGCGAAGGGTCGTTGCAAGGATGATGAAAATCAATTTACACAATCCAGATTCCGGAAAGAAATAAATTTTCATCAGGGTTGTCACGCCCCATCCGACGGGCGCCGCGCGTCCAGCCGTCGCACAGCCCCGCCACGCGGGCATTCGGCACGCGGCCGCGGCCGTCTTCGTGCGCCGCTGCCGTCCGCTTATCGGGAAAACCCCGATCATGTTCGTTCGAATGCAAATTCACGTTGACCGGATTCGAATTCGAACATAGGATGCTCGAAAATGATCAGTCGTCAGATAACAAAGACGTCAGACGGTCACGAAATGTTCGCTCGAACCGCTTGATTTCGATATAAACCGATGGAAACCGGTGTTCAAGATGATCGGACATCGTACAAATAAGGTGAAAGAGCCGTCCTGATCGGACGGCTCGCATGGTTCAAGGCAGGTGTCGCATGCCCGCCCTGCCCAACAGGAGACAGCAGTGAAAACAGTCAAGGCATTGCGCTGGTGGATCATCGTGCTCGTGTGTCTCGGCACGATCCTCAACTACCTCGCACGGAATTCCCTCGCGGTGCTCGCGCCCGAGCTGAAGCAGGTGTTTGCGATCTCGACGCAACAGTATTCGTACATCGTCGGGGCCTTCCAGATCGGCTACACGATCATGCAGCCGGTATGCGGATTCATCGTCGACCTGATCGGGCTGCGGCTCGGCTTCGCGCTGTTCGCGATGCTGTGGTCGGTGGTCGGCGTCGCGCATGGTTTCGCGTCGGGCTGGTTGTCGCTCGGCATCCTGCGCGGTTTCCTGGGGCTGTTCGAAGCCGCCGCGATTCCGTCGGGGATGAAGGCTGTCGCCGAATGGTTTCCCGATCGCGAGAAGTCCGTCGCGGTCGGCTACTTCAATGCAGGCACGTCGCTCGGCGCCGCGATCGCCCCGCCGCTCGTCGTGTTCCTGTCGATGCGGTTCGGCTGGCAGGCCGCGTTCATGGCCACCGGCGCGCTCGGGTTCGTATGGGCCGCGCTCTGGTACACGCAGTACCGGTCGCCCGCCGAGCATCCGCGCATCTCGCCGCAGGAACGCACGCTGATCCGCGACGGCCAGGCGACGATGCCGCCCGTGTCGAAGCGCCGTATCCGCGACGTCGTCACCGCGCGGCGCTTCTGGGCCATCGCGCTGCCGCGCTTCTTCGCCGAACCCGCCTGGCAGACCTTCAGCTTCTGGATTCCGCTGTACCTCGCGACCGAGCGCCACATGCCGCTCACGCAGATCGCGATCTTCGCGTGGATGCCGTTCCTCGCGGCCGATGCCGGCGGCATCGCGGGCGGCTACCTGTCGCCGTATCTCGCGAAGCGCTTCAAGCTGCCGCTCGTGTGGTCGCGCGTCGCCGGCGTCGCGCTCGGCGCGGTGCTGATGCTCGGGCCCGCGATGATCGGCCTCGTGTCGTCGCCGTACACGGCCATCGCGCTGTTCTGCGTCGGCGGTTTCGCGCACCAGATGATCTCCGCGCTCGTCAACACGCTGTCGGCCGACGTGTTCGATTCCGAGGAAGTCGGCACCGCGAGCGGCTTCGCGGGAATGGCCGCGTGGATCGGCGGGCTCGGTTTCTCGCTGCTGGTCGGCGCGCTCGCCGACAAGATCGGCTACGCGCCGCTGTTCGCGTGCCTCGGCCTGTTCGACATCATCGGCGTGACGCTGCTCGCGGTGCTGATCCGCGGGCAGTCGAAGCAGGAACGCCTGCTCGCGCAGCACGCCTGACATTCGCTCTCACCAGGAATCGCATCCATGACTTCGCTTCTTCATCCGCCCGTGTTCCGCGTCGCCGCCACGCACGCGAACCGCGTGCTGCTCGCGTCCGAAACGGGCGCCACCGTCGAGATCTTCGTGCTCGAGGACGACATCGTGCGGGTGCGCGTGCTGCCCGACGCGACCGCGCGCAACCCGCGCACGTGGACGATCGCGCCGGGCCTCGACGACGTGCCGCTCGACGGGCGCGACCGCCTCGACCTCGACGGCTTCACGCTGCCCGCCTTTTCCCTCGTCGAGGACGACGACGTCCTGTTGGTCGAAACCGCCCAGATCCGGCTCGCGGTGCGCCGGCAAGGCGGCCATTGCACGTGGTCGATGCGCGGGGCGGACGGCGCCTGGCGCGTCGCGCTCGCCGACCGTGCGACGCAGGCGTACAACTTCGGCTGGTGGGACGATCGCGCGTATCACTACGTCGCGCGCGAACGCGGCGACAAGGTCTTCGGCCTCGGCGAACGCGCGGGCGAACTCGACCGCACGGGCGCGCGCTTCGAGATGCGCAACATCGACGCGATGGGCTACAGCGCGAAGCATACGGACCCGCTGTACAAGCACATCCCGTTCTACATCACGTGGTCGCCCGACGCGTGCCAGGGCTTCGGGCTGTTCTACGACACGCTGTCGGACTGCACGTTCGACATGGGCCGCGAACTCGACAACTATCACGGCCCGTACCGCTATTTCGTCGCCGAGCACGGCGATCTCGACTACTACTTCATCGCCTCGCCCGACACGCCGCTCGCGGCCGCGCGGCGCTTCACGTGGCTCACCGGGCGCCCCGCGCGCACGCCGAAATGGGGGCTCGGCTATTCGGGCTCGACGATGAGCTACACCGACGCGCCGGACGCGCAGCAGCAGATGAACCAGTTCGTCGAGCAGTGCGACACGCACGACATCCTGTGCGATTCGTTCCACCTGTCGTCGGGCTACACGTCGATCGGCGCGAAGCGCTACGTGTTCAACTGGAATCGCGACAAGTTTCCCGACGCGAAGGGTTTCGTGCAGCATTACCGCGACCACGGCATCCGCCTGTGCGCGAACATCAAGCCGTGCCTGCTGCGCGACCATCCCGCGTTCGACGATGCCGCGAAGCGCGGGCTGCTGATCCGCTCGGCGTCCGGCGAGCCCGCATGGGTGCAGTTCTGGGACGAGGTCGGCGCCTATATCGACTTCACGCAGCCGGATGCGTACCGCTGGTGGCGCGAGCAGGTCACCTCGGCGCTGCTCGACTATGGAATCGAATCGACCTGGAACGACAACAACGAATACGAGATCTGGTCGCCCGACGCGATCGCGCACGGCTTCGGCCAGCCGTTCCCGGCGCGCGAGGCGAAGGTGCTGCAGACGATGCTGATGATGCGCGCGTCGCGCGACGCGCAGCGTGCGCATGCGCCGGCGCGGCGGCCGTTCCTCGTGTCGCGCGCCGGCGGCGCGGGCATGCAGCGCTACGTGCAGACCTGGTCCGGCGACAACTACACGTCGTGGGAAACACTGCGCTACAACCTGAAGATGGGTCTCGGGCTCGCGCTGTCGGGCGTGTCGAACATCGGCCACGACATCGGCGGCTTCTCCGGCCCCGCGCCGTCGCCCGAGCTGCTGCTGCGCTGGGTGCAGTTCGGCATCTTCATGCCGCGCTTCAGCATCCATTCGTGGAACGACGACGGCACCGTCAACGAGCCGTGGATGTATCCGGAGATCACCGCGCAGATCGCATCGCTGATCAAGCAGCGCTACCGGCTGCTGCCCTACCTCTACCACCTGCTGTGGCTGTCGACGACGCGCTACGAGCCCGTGCTGCGACCGACCCTCGCCGATTTCCCCGGCGATGCGCGCTGCTACGACGCCTGCGACGACATGATGCTCGGCGACGCACTGCTCGTCGCGCCGGTCGTCGATCCCGGCCAGACGGCGCGCACGGTTTACCTGCCGTCCGGCGCGCGCTGGATGTGCTGCGCGAGCGCGCAGGCGTTCGACGGCGGCGCAAGCGTGACGCTGCCCGCCCCGCTCGACACGCCGGTGATGCTACTGCGCGAAGGCCGCGTGCTGCCGCTGAACGTCGCGGCCCAGCACTTCGGCGCGCGCGGCGACACGCGCGGCTTCCTCGTCGCGCCACGCATCGAGGACGGCGTCGCGTCCGGCGAATGCGTCGAGGACGACGGCGAAACGGAAGCCTGGCGCGACGGCGAATACGGACTGTGGCGGATCGAAACCGGCCGCGAGGCATCCGGCGCGCTCGGCGTGTCGGTGCGCTGGGACGGCCGCCCGGCCCGCCCGGCCGAGCGCGTCGAGATCCTGCTGCCGGCGTCGCTGCAAGGCCCCGTCGCCGTGCGCGGCGCGCGCGTCGAGCAGGATGCGCAGGACGGCGCATGGCGCCGCATCGTCGTCGCGTTCGACGACTGACGCAAGCCCGATCAGGCGGGCCGTTCGCGCGGCCCGCCGTCCGCCACAGAGGAGGCACCCCAGCCTCCCGCCCCGTTGGAAAGATGAAGAGACCTGGAGATCGACAATGAAAGCACCCGTCAACCGTTATGCAATCCTGATTTTATCGGCCGCCTCGCTCGGCACGACCGCCGCCCACGCGCAGAGCAGCGTGACGCTGTACGGCGTCGTCGACGATTCGATCGCGTACGTGAACAACCAGCAGGGCCATTCGAACATCTACATGCGCGACGGCAACCTGTATGCGTCGAAGTTCGGCCTGCGCGGCGACGAGGATCTCGGCGGCGGCACGCACGCGATCTTCGACCTGCAGTCCGGCTTCAACCTGAACACGGGCGCGCAGGCCGCCGCCGGCACGCTGTTCAACCGCCAGGCGTTCGTCGGCCTGCGCAACGATCACTACGGCACGCTGACGGCCGGCCGCCAGTACACGCCCTACTTCCTGTTCGTCGGCCCGTACGCATCGAGCAGCTGGCTGACCGGCGCGACGGGCGCGCATCCGGGCGACATCGACGGCCTCGACACGACGATCCGCGTGAACAACTCGGTCACCTATACGTCGCCGACTTTCTCGGGGCTGTCCGCGAGCGCGATGTACGCATTCGGCGGCATCGCCGGCGCGACCGGCAAGGGCAACACGTTCAGCGCCGCGCTGCGCTACGCGAACGGGCCGGTCGGGATCGCGGCCGGCTACCTCCGGATCAACAGCTCGGGCTCGTCGGCCGGCTTCCTGAACCCGGCCACCGCGGCGTCGGGCAGCTTCGCGGTGTCCGTGCTGAACCAGGGCTACCTGACCGCGAAGGCCGTCGAACAGGTCGCGGCGGCCGGCAACTACACGCTCGGCGACCTGACGATGGGCCTCAACTATTCGAACGTGAAATACCTGCCCGGCAACGGCTCGGCATTCACCGACACGGCCGTGTTCAATACCTACGGCGCGCTTGCCGCGTACCGCTTCACGCCGGCGTTCTCGGTGGCCGGCGCGTTCGCTTACACGCTCGCGTCGAAAGCGAACGGCGTCGCGAGCGCGGCCCGCTACCAGCAGTACTCGCTGAAGGAGTCGTACAGCCTGTCGAAACGCACGACGCTCTATGCGCTGCAGGCGTACACGCATTCGAGCGGACAGACGCTCGGCGCGCAAGGCGCCGGCCACATCGTCGACGCGGCGCCGATCGTGGGCGATTCGCAGCAGCTCACGCCGTCGACCACGCACGGCCAGTTCGTCGGCATGGCCGGCATCGCCGTCACGTTCTGAACCTGCCGGCAGCGCCTCCAGCGCGCTGCCGACGCCCCGGACGATGCGCATTCCGCATGCGCCGTCCGGGCGCCCGATGTCCGGCCGCCGCGCCGTGTTCCCCGTCCCGTCCGCCTGCCGCGCCACCGCGCAGGTTTGCCGGATCGCGCCGATACCTTACAATTCGTCAGATTAATCCCTTCTGCATGCCCCTTCTTGCAGTCCTGACACCGCGGTACACTCGACGCACGCCGTATCAGGGTCCGACGCGCGACACGCGCGCCGGGCGGCGTTGCGCCTCGTTGCGCCCACAACTGGATGCCCGCCATGCCGGATTCCCGTCCCTCGCCCCGCACGACGTTCAAGCCGCAAGTCGTCCTGCCCGCGCTCGCCGTGATCGGCGCGCTGCTCGTCGTGTGCGCGCTGCACCCGAGCGAAGCCGGCGCGTTGTTCTCCGCCGGCCAGCAGTGGGTCATCGCACGCTTCGACTGGTTCTACGTGCTCGCCGTCACCGGCTTCCTCGTGTTTCTCGTGCTGATCGCCGCCAGCGGCTTCGGCAACATCCGCCTCGGTCCCGACGATGCCGAACCCGAATTCAGCTTCGTATCGTGGACGGCCATGCTGTTCGCGGCCGGCATGGGCATCGGCCTCATGTATTTCGGCGTCGGCGAGCCGATGCAGCATTTCCTGAAACCGCCGACCGTCGATCCCGGCACGCCCGCCGCCGCGCGCGAAGCGATGCTGATGACGTTCTTCCACTGGGGCTTCCATGCGTGGGCGATCTACGGGCTGATGGGGCTCGTGCTCGCGTACTTCGGCTTTCGCTACAACTTGCCGCTGACGCTGCGCTCGGGGCTGTATCCGGTGCTGCGCGAGCGCATCGACGGCTGGATCGGTCACACCGTCGACGCATTCGCGCTGGTCGGCACGGTCGCCGGCATCGCGACGACGCTCGGCTACGGCGTGATGCAGCTGAGCGCGGGCCTGCATACGGTCGGCGGCTGGGACACCGGCAGCAACGTATTCCGCATCGGGCTCGTCGCGGTCGTCGTGATCCTCGCGGGCGTGTCGGCCGCGACCGGTCTCGACAAGGGTGTGCGGCGGCTGTCCGAACTGAACCTGCTGCTCGCGTTCCTGCTGCTCGCCTTCGTGGCCGTCGCCGGCCCGACGCTGTTCCTGTTCCGCGCGCTCGTCGACAACGTCGGCCAGTACCTGTCGAGTCTCGTCGACCTGTCGTTCCGCACTTACGCGTATGCGTCGCCGCGCGAGGAAGGCTGGTTCGGCGGCTGGACGATCCTCTACTGGGCGTGGTGGGTGTCGTGGTCGCCGTTCGTCGGGATGTTCATCGCGCGCATTTCGCGCGGCCGCACGATCCGCCAGTTCGTGATCGGCGTGCTGCTCGTGCCGACCGCGTTCAACCTCGTGTGGATGACCGTGTTCGGCAACAGCGCGATCTGGCTCGATACGCACGGCGCGGCCGGCGCGCTTGCGCAAACGGCCACCAACGTCGACGCGCTGCTGTTCCGCTTCTTCGATTTCCTGCCGTTGACGCAACTGCTGTCGATCGCCGCGATCGTGCTGATCGCCGTGTTCTTCGTCACGTCCGCCGATTCGGGCGCCTTCGTGATCGACCAGATCGCGACCCGCGGCAACGCACACTCGCCCGTGTGGCAGCGGCTGTTCTGGGCCGTGCTGCTCGGCGTGACCGCGGCGGTGCTGCTCGTCGCGGGCGGGCTCGGCGCGCTGCAGGCGATGACGCTGATCGCCGCGCTGCCGGTCGCGATCATCATGCTCGCGCTGTGCTACGGGCTGTGGCACGGGCTCGCGGCCGATCGTGCGCACTATTCGCAGGACGTGGCGCCGGCAACGAGCTTCTGGACCGGCCAGCACTGGCGCCATCGGTTGACGCACATCCTGCGGCAGACGACCGAGGCCGAAGCGCGCCAGTTCGTCGCGGAAACGGTCGAGCCGGCGCTGCGCAAGGTTGCCGCCGAATTGCGCGCGAGCGGCGTCGATGCGCACGTACAGCGCGACAGCGACGATGCGGTGCGGCTTACCGTGCCGACCGCCGAGCATCGCGACTTCGTGCACGGCGTGCGCGTGACGGCGAAATCCGCGGCGGCGTTTCTCGTGCGCGAGGCGGCCGAGCCCGATGCGGCACGCGAGCACGTGTACGGGATCGTCACGTTCTTCGAGGACGGCCGGCTCGGCTACGACGTCGAATACCTGCGCGGCGACGAGGTGATCGCCGACGTGCTGCGCCAGTACGAACGCTACGTGTCGCTCGCCGCCGACAAGCGCACGCATCTGCTGAGCCGCGCGCCGGGACATGCGACGGAGGCCGAATGAGCACGCACGCGGCTCGCATCGTTTCGCCGTACCGGTCGGCCACGCCCGACGGAGCGTCGCGATGAATGCGCTCCTGCAAAGCCGCTCCGCCGACCTCGTCGCGCTCGGCACGCTCGCGCTGCTGTATCTCGGCGGCGCCTGCATCGCGCTGTGGCGAATCCGCGCGGCCGCAGCACGCGGCAAGATCTACTGGATCGTCTGCATGGCACTGCTGACGGGCGGCGCCGTCGCAATGGGCGGCAACCTGTCGCCCGTGCCCGACACCGGTGAAATGCCGCCCGGTTTCGCGCTTGGCGTCGAGGCGGTCCTGCTCGGCCTCGCGCTGGTGGCCGGCGGTTGCGCGTGGCTGATGCTGCGCGCGAGGAAACCCTGACACGCACCGCGCAGCGCGGTTTCCTCAGGCGTGAACGGCGCCGCGCAAGCGGGCCATGCCGGCACCGATGCGCGTTGCTCCGTTTTATCGCCATCACGCTACGCGGACGGCGCGCGCGCCGTCACGAGCCAGCACGCCGCATCGAAGCGCACCTCGGCGCCGCGCACGTAATGCTCGAACGCGGCACGCACCGTGTCGACCACGCGGCGCCGGGTAGCTTCGTCCGCCTCCAGCAGGGCAAGGCCGACCGGACCCAGCCGGGCGATGTACTCGTCCAGCGCGGCCGCGGGCAGCACGCATACTCTGTCGACCGGCTTGATCTCCACGTCGGCCCAGCCGCTGTCCGCCAGCACCGACACGATCCGCTGCCGGTCGCCGAACGCGAACTGGCCCGGCGCGCCGGGCTGCCGTGCGGGCAAGTTCGGCAGCAGCGGCGCGGCGGCCCGCTCGGCCGTCGTCATGAACGGGTTGTCGGCCGCACCGCGCCACGCGACGAACCGCATCCGCGCGTCCGGCCGCGCCGCCTGCCGCAGGTTCGCGAACGCCCGGACCGGGTCGTCGAAGAACATCACGCCGAGGCGCGACACGATCAGGTCGACGCTCGCGGGCTCGAATGCATGCGTCTGCACGTCCGCGCGCACGAATCGCGCATGCACGCCGCTGCGTTCGGCACGCGCCCGCGCGGCGTCGATCATCCGCGCCGAGAAATCGATGCCCGTGCAGTGCGCATTCGCGCCGAGCCGCCGCGCGATCGCGAGCGTGACGGCGCCGGTGCCGCAGCCGACGTCGAGCACATTGCTGCCGGATGACACGGCCTCCGCATCCGCAAGCAACGTCTCGAGCGGCGCGAACATCCGGTCGATCGTTTCCTGCACGTCGACCCACGCGCGCCCCGACGGGCCGTTCCACAGGGCGGACTGCGCTTCGTTGGGCCGGCTGGTTTCCATCGTCGACTCCCTTCTGGTTCGTGAATGATGAACCGGACTGTGCTGCTTCAAGCCGGCTTGAAGTCAAGGCCCGCCGGTATGCGCGCGCCGCCGCATCCTGCTTTTCACATTTCTTACATTCGCGCTGCGTATCGTTGACGGCTTTCCTACGGTGCCTCCCATGCGACGATTCCTCACGCGCACCCTGCTCGTGCGCTGCGCTCCCGTTGTTGCCCTCGCCGCGCTTGCCGCGTGCTCGAATCACATCGATACGCCGGACGATCCGGCCAGCGCCTCGGCCAACGTCCAGGCCGCCTGGGTCGAGATCGGCGAGGCGAACCAGGCGATCGCGCGCGTCATCACGAACTACACGCCCGCGTCGGCCAGCGAGCCGCTGTGCCCGCAACTGACCGTCGACGGCAAGCTGTCGCGCATGGCGCTGCGCGCGGGCGCCGCAACGCCGGCCCAGCGGCCGACCGCCAGCGATCCGGCCGATTCGAAGCCGTCGAGCTTCCCGGTCTCCGTCTGCGAAACGACGCTGCCGGCCGGCGCGCAGGCGGCGAGCGTCGCAGGCCGCACGCTGCCGCTGCCGAAAGCGCAGCCGCAGCGCATCGCGATCATCGCGGACACCGGCTGCCGGATGAAAAAGGCCGACAACGCATGGCAGGCGTGCAACGACGCGACGGTCTGGCCGCTGAACACGATCGCGGCCAGCGTCGCGAAGCTGTCGCCCGATCTCGTCCTGCACATCGGCGACTACCACTATCGCGAGAACGCGTGCCCGCCGGACATCGCCGGCTGCAAGGACAGCCCGTGGGGCTACGGCTGGGATACGTGGCAGGCCGACCTGTTCCGCCCGGCCGCGCCGCTGCTCGCGAAGGCGCCGTGGGTCGTCGTGCGGGGCAACCACGAGGAATGCGCGCGCGCGGGCCAGGGCTGGTTCCGCTTCCTCGATCCGCGTCCGTATGCGGCGGCCCGCTCGTGCGACGATCCGGCCAACGACAACAACGCGAACTATTCGGAACCCTACGCGGTATCGCTCGGCGGCGGCTCGCAGGTGATCGTGTTCGATACCGCGAAGGTCGGCCGCACGCCGCTCAAGACGACCGACGCGCAATTCGGCATTTACCAGAAGCAGTTCCAGACGGTCGCATCGCTCGCGTCGAAGGCCGGCATGACGACGACGATCTTCACGAACCATCATCCGATCCTCGCGTTCGCGCCGATCGCCGGCAGCACGCCCGCGCCGGGCAACCTCGCCCTGCAGTCGGTCATGTCGAGCCTCAACGCGCAGGCGTACTATCCGCCGGGCGTGCATGTCGCGCTGCACGGCCACGTGCACGACTTCCAGGCGATCAACTTCTCGTCCGGACACCCGGCGACGATCGTGTCCGGCAACGGCGGCGACAACCTCGACGTCGCGCTGCCCGATCCGTTCCCGGCCGGCCTGACGCCCGCACCGGGCGCCGTGATCGAGCGGCTGTCGCACAACAACAGCTTCGGCTTCCTGATCATGGAGCGCCGCGCGGCGCCCGCGACGGGCTGGGTGTTCCATGCGTATTCAGCGGCGGGCAAGCTGCTCGCGTCGTGCGACCAGTCCGGCACGACGCTCGCCTGCGACAAGACGGGGTTCATTGCGCCGTGAGTGAAGCCGTCCGACGTAACGGCCGCGTGGTGCGCGGCCGGCAGGCGCTGCGCACGCTTTCCGTCGCCGTGCTCGCCGGCCTGACGCTCGCGGCCCATGCCGCGCCGGCCGAAACGGTACTGCTCCCGGGTGCGCCGCCGTCGCGCGTCGTCAACACGATCGGCACCGGCACGCCGCAGGTGACCGGCAAGATCGATGCGGCCGCCGCGCGCTTCGCACCCGACCCGACGCTCGTCGCGCTCGGCCGGCGGATCTTCTTCGACCCGCGGCTGTCCGAGCCGCGCGGCCTGTCGTGCGCGGGCTGCCACGATCCGGGCCGCGCATTCGCGCCGACGCTGTCGGCCGCGTCGCTCGCCGGGCCCGGCGTGCCGGAAGGCAGCCGGCCCGGGCGCTTCAGCCAGCGCAACGCGCCGTCCCTGCTCTACGTGCGCTACGTGCCGCGCCGCCACTTCTACCAGGACGACGATGCGCCCGCGCCGTCGCCGTTCGGCGGCCTGTTCGGTGACGGCCGCGCGGATACGCTCGCCGAGCAGATTCGCGGGCCGCTGTTCGATCCGAACGAGATGAACAACCGGTCGCCGGCCGCGCTGCTGCGCAAGGTCAACGCGACGGAACTCGCGGCCGATCTCGCCGCGCGCTTCGGCGCGCCGGTGCGGCGCGATCCCGGGCAACTGGTGCGCGCGCTGGGTTCGGCCGTCGAGGCCTATCTGCAGAGCGACGAGATGGCGCCGTTCACGTCGCGCTTCGACGCGTTCCTGCGCACGCGCACGCCGCTGGCGCCAGCCGAGATGCGCGGCCTCGCGCTGTTCCGGAATCCGGACAAGGGCAATTGCATGACTTGCCATACGCTGTCGGATACGTCGAGCCGCCCGGAACGCTCGCTGTTCACCGATTTCGGCTACGACGCAATCGCGGTGCCGCGTAACCGCGCGCTGCCGGCGAACCGCGACCCGCGCCATTTCGACAACGGGCTGTGCGACACCGCCCGTCGGCTGCGCTGGCCCGAGCCGACGCAGTGGTGCGGCTACCTGCGCACGCCGGGGCTGCGCAACGTCGCGGTCAAGCAGACGTTCATGCACAACGGCGTGTTCACTACACTGCGCGACGCGGTCGCGTTCTACAACACGCGCTCGACCGATCCCGGCTTCTGGTATCACGGCGCCAACACGTTCGACGACGTGCCGGCCGCCTATCGCGGCAACATCAACGTCAACTCGACGCCGATGAACCGCCGGCCCGGCACGCCGCCCGCGCTGACCGATGCGGAAATCGACGACATCGTCGCGTTCCTCGGCGCGCTGACCGACGCGCGCTACACGGCGGTCGCGGCCGCCCAGGCGCCCGCTGCCCGGATGACGCGTACCGCCGCGCCAGCGCGTTGACTCTGGCCGGACGGCCAATCGCACGCGCACCCGCTTGCGGTCACCGCAAACACTGGTTATATTTACAGTACTGTATTTATGAACAGTGAGGTGCGAGATGGAACATCTGGTCCGTATCGTCAACGAAGCCGATCGCCAAGTGCTGGCATGGCTTCGCGCCCAGGTCGGCGATGCCCGCGTCGAGCGCGCGGCTCGCCAGCTCGGGCATACGCGCAAGCCCTTTCCGTCCGCCGTGTGCCGGTATCTGGGCATGAGCGCGCCGGCCACGCTGCGTCAGGCCGACCGGCCGCGCGCCGCACGCGATTTCTCGGTCGGCGATCGCTACCTGTCGCTGATCCGCCAGCACCTCGCCACACATTCGGCCAGCCGATGAAATGGCGGCGGCTTGCCACTGCGGCGTCTCGGCAAGCCGGAGGGCTCGCGTATTCGCCAGTCCGGCCGGTTGCCGCCGCGCCTATGCTGCCGCCGTGGCTTCCCGGACGAGGCGGCCGAGCGTTTCGAACGCCGCTTCGTGCGCCGCATCGAACACGCGCGTGCAGGCCAGCCGGATATAGCCGTCGAAGCGGTCGGAATTCGAGAAGATCGACCCGGGCGCGATCCTGATCCCGCGCGCCAGCGCGGCATCGAACAGCGCCTCGGAGCGCACGCCGTCCGGCAAGGCGATCCACAGCAGCATCCCGCCCAGCGGCTGGTTCATCCGTGTGCCGGCCGGGAAATGTCGTGCGATCGCGTCGATCGTCACGTCGCGCTGCACACGCAGTTGCTCACGAAAGCGATGCAGATGGCGGTCGAACGCACCCGAGCCGACGAATTCGGCCGCCACGGCCTGCAACAGCGCGGCGTTGTGCCGACTATGCGCGAACTTCAGCATCCTCACGCGCGCATGCCAGCGTCCCGCACTCATCCAGCCGAGCCGCATCCCGGGAGCCAGCACCTTGTTGAGCGACGGGCAGTAGATCACCGTGCCGTCGCGGTCCCATGCCTTGACCGGCTTGACCGGCCAGGGCGCTTCGACGAGCTCGCGATACGGCTCGTCCTCGATCACGGCCACGCCTTGGCGCGAGCACAGCGCGACGAGCGCGGCCTTGCGGTCGTCAGGCATCACGCAACCGAGCGGGTTCTGCAGGTTCGGCACGACGACCACGGCCCGAATATCCGGATACACGGTCAGCGCCACTTCGAGCGCCTCGATCGATAACCCGGTCGTCGGGCTCGCCGGGATTTCCAGCGCACGCAGGCCAAGGCTTTCGAGCAGCTGGATCAGACCGAAAAAGGCCGGCGATTCGATCGCGATCGTGTCGCCGGGGCGCGCCACCGCGCGCAACGCGAGATTCACGGCATCGACGCCACCGCTCGTCGACATCACGTCGTCCGGCGTCACCGTCACGCCATACGACAGCGCGCGTTTGGCCATCGTCTGCCGGAATTCGGGCGAACCGCCGACAGGCCCCGCGTCGGTGAGCAACGTGGGTTTGCGCCGCAGCAGCCGGATGGCCAGAGCCTGCAGGCGCTCGGCCGGATACAACGTGGCGAGCGCAGATGCGCCGCCGAAATTCAACGCGTCGGGCACCGTGTTCGCGCGATCGATCACGCGCGACACGCGTTCGTGCAGGCCCGCGAACGGCGGCTCGACGCGCAACGGCGGCCCGTCGCTTTCCGGCAGCATGGCGAGCGTGGCCGCCGCGCGGCGCCGCACAAAGTAGCCCGACCGCGGCCTCGCCTCGCACCAGCCCGTATCCTCGAGCCGCCGATACGTCTGCGTGGCGGTCGACAGGCTCACGCCGTGCTGCGCCATGAACGCACGCACCGACGGCATCCGGTCGCCGGGCGACAGCGTGCCGGCCGCGATGATGCGCCGGTAATGCTCGGCGAGCCGTTCGTAAAGCGGCTCGCCGCCCAGCGGTAATGGCGTACGGGAAGTGTCGGTGAAAGGCGTCATCGAACGATCGTGCCCGCGCGGCCCAGCGCGCGCCAGATACAGATCCGCGAAAAAACCGCCGATACAGCCGTACGAAATCGACGCTTGCACCGCAACAGATTCCCGTCCCCTGAATCTGTCGCGACTGCGCCCGTTTCCCTAACCTGACTGCACGCAATCGCTTCGCCATCGCGAGGCCGCGCAACCGGGAAAAAGGAATCGCCATGCGGACGCAACACATCCGGCTCGACGCAGGACAAAGCCACTTTGCGTGGTTCGACAAGGGCAGCCAGGTGATCGTGCTGGACGGCGCGCTCGCGGTCACGTTGCGTCACGACGGGCTCGAGTGGCTGCCCGACGCGCCGCAATACATCCGTCGCGTGCTCGACGAAGGCGAGTGTCTGACGTTCGACACGGCCGGCCACGTGGCGTTGTCGGCCGGCGGGGCCGGCTCGGTCAGTACGACGGTCGTGGCGCCCTCGAGCCCGCGAGGTTTGCGCGCGGCGTGGCGCGGGCTCCTGCGCCGGCTGTCCGGGCGAGTGCGTGGTGGCCGTCACGTGCGCGAGCATTCCTGATATCGGAACCTGCCCCGCCTCGATACGCGGTTGGCAGATCCCCCATCATCGCAGCCGACCGAAGGACGCGTTCGGCTCCATGCCGCCTTGCGACCGCCGCAACCTGCCCGGCATGCGGCGGCGGCCACATCAATGGCCGTTCCGGCGGCGCTCGACCCATTCGAACATCGCCATCCCGGCCAGCATCGCGACGACGAACGCGATCCCCTTGACCGACCCGAAGCCGATCGACACGATCGCGGGCCCCGGACAGAACCCCGCCATCCCCCAGCCGATACCGAACACCGCGCTGCCTGCGACCAGGCGCACGGTGATCGCGCGCAGCGCCGGCAACCGGATCGGCAGGCCGAGCCACGACCGTGTCCGGCGCTTCGCCCACGCGAACGCGAACACAGCCACGCCCGTCGCGCCGGCCATCACGAACGCGAGCGACGGATCCCAGCGGCCCGCCAGGTCGAGAAAACCGAGCACCTTCTGCGGATTGGCCATGCCCGACACGATGAGGCCGACGCCGAACAGCAGGCCGGCCAGAAACGCGAATGCTGCCTGCATGTCAGCCTCCCAGCACGTGCAGCCGCACGAAGACGGTCGCGAAACCCGCGGCCATGAAGGTCGCCGTCGCGACCACCGACCGCAGCGCGCCGCGCGACATCCCGCACACACCGTGGCCGCTCGTGCAGCCGCCCGCGTACCGCGTGCCGATTCCGACCAGCAGGCCGGCCGCCAGCAGTTCGGGCCAGCCGGCGTCGACCTGCGGCGTCAGCCCGGCGCCGACGACGTGCATCACGACTGGCGCGACGATCAATCCGCCGACGAACGCGATACGCCAGCCGCGCTCCCCCGAACCCGCCGTCAACAGGCCGCCGACGATGCCGCTGATGCCGGCGATCCGGCCGTTGAACGCGACGAGCCACGCGGCCGCGAGCCCGATCAGCGCGCCGCCGGCCAGCGACAGCCATGGCGTGAAATGAAGCGCATCAAGCTGCATCGCGCTTCTCCTTCGCGGCCGCACCGCAGAACTGCTCGTACAGCACGCCCATCACCGCGATCGCGGCCGGGCTGTCGAGCGAATAGTGAATGTTCTTGCCGTCGCGGCGCGTCCGGACCAGCGCGTTGTCCCGCAACACGCCGAGTTGCTGGGACAGCGTCGGCTGGCGGATGTCCAGCCGCGTTTCGAGATCGCCGACGCAGCGCTCGCCCTGCGACAGTTCGCACAGCAGCAGCAGCCGGTCGGGATTCGACAGCACCTTGAGGAGCGCGCACGCCGATTCCGCGGCGGCGCGCATCTGATCGGGCTCGGGCAGCCCGGCGGGAAGCGCGTCGTTCATCGAGGCAGGACATCAATTAAAGAATCAATATTATATCAATCTATATATTATTGACACCTACCGCGTGCCTGCTAACACCCTCGCCGTACACCTTTACCGGTATCGAACCCGTCGATCGCAACGATCAGAAAGCACGGAACGACGATCGAGTGCCTGCGCGCCCGTGCGGCGCCGCAAGTCGGCGGATGGGAGAAAGTGAAGGTCGAGTAATCGGGGCGGCCCGGCGCGAACCGGGCCACCCCGACGCGCAGCGTCACGCGCCGTCGCAGGACGCCGTGCCGTCGAGCATCAGCGTGCCGACCCGCGCGGGCACGAGCGGCGTACGCGGCACCGGCGGCGTCCAGCCGAACAGCGCTTGCGCGGCCGCGCCGCATACGCGGCCCTGGCACGCCCCCATCCCGCAACGCGACTGCAGCTTCGCAGCCGTCCAGCCGGGCGCCTGCGCGACGGCGCCGAAACGCACATCCTCGCAACGGCACAGCAGCGTCTCGGGCCGCGCGAGCCGGCGAACCGGCTCGCGGATCGCAAAGCGCTCGCGCACGGCATCCGCAAAAGCCTGCCAGTGCGCGCGCCGTGCGACGCGCGCGGCCAGTTGCGCCGTCTGCCCCGTCGCCGCCAGCCCGGCGATCTCGCCTTCGACCATCGCGAGTTCGCTGCCGCCGACGCCCGTGCACTCGCCGGCCGCGAAGCAGCCGTCGCGGCTCGTCCGCTGGTGCGCATCGACCGCCACCGCGCCGTTCTCGATCCGGCAGCCGAGATGGCTCGGCAGCACCGTATTCGGCACGAGGCCGAAACCGCACGCGAGCCGGTCGCAGTCGACGTCGAACGCGCGATCGCCCTGACGGATCCGTACACGTTCGAGCCGCGTGTCGCCGAACGCCTCGACGACGTGCGCATCGGGCCGGTACACGGCCGTGACGAGCTTCGCGGCCTGCGCGAGCTTCGACGGCCAGCGCCACAATCCCGCGCCGAAACCGGCCACGTCGCCCCATGCGGCCTGTTCGAGCACGTGCGACACGCGCGCGCCGGCCTGGCGGGCCGTCGCCGCGCTCGCCAGCAGCAGCGGCCCGCTGCCTGCGACGACCGTGCGCTGCCCACGCACGTCGAGGCCGTACTTGATCAGCGCCTGCAAACCGCCCGCACCGGTGACGCCCGGCAGCGTCCAGCCCGGAAACGGCAGCAGCAGCTCACGCGCGCCGCAGCAAAGAATCAGCGTCCGGAAATCGAGCAGCAGCCCGCGTTCGTCGTCCTCGAGCAGCAGCGTGCCCGGCTGCGTTTCGGCGACGATGCGCGTCGCCGCGAGATGCGTGACGTTCGGTTGCCGCAGCACGGCGAGCCGTTCGGCGGCGGCCGGCACCGGCGCGGCCGCCGCCCCTTGCCGCCAGATCTGCCCGCCCGCGCGCGGATTGTCGTCGACGATCGCGACCGTCGCGCCGCCTTGCGCGGCGGCCCGTGCGGCCGACAACCCGGCCGGGCCCGCGCCGACGATCGCGACGTCGACGCTCAGTCGTTCCTGTTTCATCGCGTACGCTCCACCTGCATCCCGTCGCGGCACAGCGTCTGGCAAGCCAGCCGGCGCCGGCCGTCGATCGTCATCCGGCATTCCTGGCAGATGCCCATCCCGCAAAACGGCGCACGCGCCGCGCCCGTGCACGACACGCGGGTCGTGTCGTCGCCGCTCGCCGCGACGGCGGCCGCGACGGTCGCGCCGTCGGCCACCGTCAGCGCGCGGCCGTCCAGGTGAATGATCATGAAAGCGCTCCGGCTACGGGGGACGTCGTCAGGAAACGTCCCGGCAAATACGGTTCGACATCGATCGGCGGCCGCTCGCCGGCCATCAGCGCGGCGACGAGCCGCGCGCTGCCCGGCGCGGTCGTCACGCCGAGCCCTTCGTGCCCGACCGCGAGCCACACGCCCGGGCGCGCCGGGTGCTCGCCGAGCAACGGCAGGCCGTCGGGGCTCGCGGAGCGGAAGCCCGTCCACGATCGGATGCCGTTCAGGTCGGCCAGACCGGGCAGGTAGCCCACCGCGCGGCGCAGCATCCGCGCCAGCACGGGCGGCTCGACACGCGCATCCTCGGTGTCGAACTGGCGCGACGAGCCGATCAGCAACTGGCCGGTCGGCCGCGGCTGCACGTTGAACGCGACCGACGTGCCGTCGCTCGCATGCGCGCTTGCCGCATAACCGAGCTCGACGAGCTGGTGCGACACGTGGCCCGGATAGCGATCGGTAATCAGCAGATGGCCCTTTTTCGGGCGCAGCGGCAACTCGGGCAGCAGCGTGCGCGCCGCAACGCCGTTCGCGACCACCACACGCTCCGCGCGCAGCGTGTCGCCGCTCGCGAGCGTCACGCTCGGCCCGTCGACGGCGACGGCCCGGTCGCGGCGCAACGTGATGCGCGGTGCGCGCTGCAACAGCCAGGTCGCGGTCACCGGCGCGTAGAGAATCGCGTCGCCCGGAACCTTCAGCGCACCGCCGAGCCCCGTGCGCAGCATCGGCTCCAGTCGCGCGAGCGTCGCCGCGTCGATCAGCTCGCCGGCCACGCCGTGCGCGGCAAGCGTCGCCTGCTTCGCGCGTGCCAGATCCATCTCGTGCGCATCGGCCGCGAGCCACAGCGTGCCGCAATCACGGTACGCGCAGCCTTCGGGCATCTCGCCGCTCAACGCCCGCCACAGTTCGATCGAGTAATGGCTCAGCGCAAGCTCGGCCGCGTTGTCGTCCATCGCGACGAGGTGGCCCATGCCCGCGCCGGTCGCGCCGCCGCGCGCATCGTCGACGACCAGCACGCGCAGCCCGCGCTGCGCGAGTTCGTGCGCGCACGCCGCGCCGACGATGCCGGCGCCGATCACGACGACGTCGGTCTTCATGTCGCTCACGACCCGATGCCCCAGCCGAACGGATCGTCTTCCTCGATCAGCAGCGTCGCTTCGGCGCTCAGGTGCGCGCTGCCGCGAATCGTCGGCACGATGCCGCCGTCGGCCTGCTCGTAGCTGGCGTGGAACACGCTGCCGATCACGCTCGCCTGCCGCCACACGGCGCCCGGCGCGAGCTTGCCGTCGGCCGCGAGGCACGCGAGCTTCGCGCTGGTGCCGGTGCCGCACGGCGAACGGTCGTACGCGAGGCCCGGGCACAGCACGAAGCTACGGCTGTCGTGCTCGGGATCGTCGGCGAACAGCTCGATGTGGTCGATCTCGCCGCCGTTCGCGCCGGTGATGCCCGCGCGTTCGAGCCCTTCGCGCACGGCCGACGCGTACGCGGCGAGCGCCGCGACGTTGTCGCCGGCGACGCGCTGCCCGTGGTCGCTGATCAGGAAGAACCAGTTGCCGCCCCACGCGATGTCGCCCTTCACGGGGCCATATCCCGGCACGTCGAGCGCGACGCCCTGCGCATGGCGATACGCGGGCACGTTGCGCACGCTGACCGACAGGTCGTCGTGCAGCGTCGCCTCGACGGTGCCGACGGGCGTCTCGATCCGGTGCACGCCGGGTGCGATGCGGCCCATGTGATGCAGCGTGCGCACGACGCCGATCGTGCCGTGCCCGCACATCCCGAGATAGCCGCTGTTGTTGAAGAAGATCACGCCGGCCGCCGCATCCGGCGACACGGGTTCGCACAGCAGCGCGCCGACCAGCACGTCGCTGCCGCGCGGCTCGAGGATGCACGCGGTGCGGTAACGGTCGTGCTCGCGCGCGAGCACGTCGCGGCGCTCGGCCATCGTGCCGCTGCCGAGCGACGGGAAACCGGACACGACGAGCCGAGTGGGTTCGCCGCCCGTGTGCGAATCGATGATCTGGATGCGCTTCATCATGAGCCGTCCGAAGTGGGGAAAGGAGCATAGCTTCCTCCGTCGCGCGTCCGTCCGCTTGTGGCTTTTCGATGAGGACGACGACGAAATCGGCATAGTGCGGCGCGCCCCTCGCGCCCCTGCCGGCCGCTGTGCCGATTTCGTCATTTTGCTCCGCGATACGACTCAAGCGTGATGGGCGTTTGCGCGGCGATACTGGTTGCCACACCGACACCCCTGTCGGCCGACCGATACGAACGTAGGAGATTTCAGTGAGCCGCAAAGCCATTCAGTGGACCGGGGTTTTCCCGGCCGTCAGCACCCAGTTCAAGCCGGACTTTTCCCTCGACATCGACGCCACGCACCGCGTGGTCAAGAACCTGGTGAACGACGGCGTGTCGGGCCTCGTGGTCTGCGGCACGGTCGGCGAAAACACGTCGCTGTCGACGAGCGAGAAGCTCCAGGTGATCGAGGCCGCGCGCGACGCGGCCGGCGGCAAGATCCCGGTGATCGCCGGCATCGCCGAATTCACCACCGAATTCGCGCGCAACACGGTGCGCGAAGCGCAGCGCGTCGGCGTCGACGGCGTGATGGTGATGCCCGCGCTCGTGTACTCGGCGAAGCCGCACGAAACCGCCGCGCACTTCCGCGCGGTCGCGACGAGCACCGACCTGCCGGTGATGGTCTACAACAACCCGCCGATCTACAAGAACGACGTGACGCCCGACGTGCTGATCGCGCTGCAGGATTGCGAGAACATCGTCTGCTTCAAGGATTCGTCGGGCGATACGCGCCGCTTCATCGACCTGCGCAACGCGGTCGGCGATCGCTTCGTGCTGTTCGCGGGCCTCGACGACGTCGTGGTCGAGAGCATCGCGGTCGGCGCCGAAGGCTGGGTGTCGGGCATGTCGAACGCGTTCCCGAAGGAAGGCGAGACGCTGTTCCGCCTCGCGAAGCAAAAGCGTTTCGACGAAGCGCTCGCGCTGTACCGCTGGTTCATGCCGCTGCTGCACCTCGATGCCCGCCCCGACCTCGTGCAGTGCATCAAGCTGTGCGAAGAACTGGTCGGCCGCGGCAGCGCGATCACACGTCCGCCGCGCCTCGCGCTGCAGGGCGACACGCTCGCCGAAGTGAAGGCGATCGTCGCGAAGGCGCTCGACACGCGCCCGGCACTGCCCGACGTCGGTCTCTGATCGACGCCCCCGCGGCGGCACGCAGGCTTCCCAGGCCGCACGCCGCCGCCTCCGGTCCGGCATTGGCCCGCGGGCCCGTTTGCGCCGGCGCCCGCCCGCGCCGCACGTGAACGGCCCGCGGCCCGCCCCGGTCGTTCGAACCGGGCGACGCCGGCCGGCCGGCGTGCGCGCTGCTCCGTCGGAGCGCGCGCAGCTCGCGCCGGCACCGCCCTTCCCCCCAGGAGACAAGCCCATGCCAGGCCAAGGCAACGCTCACCCGTCTGTCCCGCTTTCCCGTTCCGCGGCCCCCGACGCGGGTCACGGCAAATTCAAGAAACAGCTGTCGCTGACCGATCTCACGTTCATCGGTCTCGGCGCCATTTTCGGTTCGGGGTGGCTGTTCGCCGCGAGTCACGTGTCGACGATTGCGGGCCCGGCCGGCATCTTCTCGTGGCTGCTCGGCGGCTTCGCGGTGCTGCTGCTCGGCATCGTCTACTGCGAACTCGGCGCCGCGCTGCCGCGCGCCGGCGGCGTCGTGCGTTATCCGGTGTTCTCGCACGGCCCGCTGCTCGGCTACCTGATGGGCTTCATCACGCTGATCGCCTTTTCGAGCCTGATCGCGATCGAAGTCGTCGCCGCGCGCCAGTACGCGGCCGCGTGGTTTCCGGGCCTGACGGCCGAAGGCTCGAGCGACCCGACGACGCTCGGCTGGCTCGTGCAGGCCGCGCTGCTCTGCTTCTTCTTTTACCTGAACTATTCGAGCGTGAAGACGTTCGCGAAGGCGAACAACATCATCAGCATCTTCAAGTTCATCGTGCCGCTCGCGGTGATCGGCGTGCTGTTCACGTTCTTCAAGCCCGCGAACCTGACCGTGCAAGGCTTCGCGCCGTTCGGCATGCCGGGCATCGAGATGGCCGTGTCCGCCGGCGGCATCATCTTCGCGTACCTCGGGCTCACGCCGATCGTGTCGGTCGCGAGCGAGGTGCGCAATCCGCAGCGCACGATCCCGATCGCGCTGATCCTGTCGATCCTGCTGTCGACACTGATCTACGTGCTGCTGCAGCTCGCGTTCATCGGCAGCATTCCCACGGCGATGCTCGCCGCCGGCTGGCACGACGTAAGCAAGGCGTTCTCGCTGCCGTACCGCGACATCGCGCTCGCGCTCGGCGTCGGCTGGCTCGCGGTGATGGTCGTCGCCGACGCGATGATCTCGCCGAGCGGCTGCGGCAACATCTACATGAACGCGACGCCGCGTGTCGTCTACGGCTGGGCGAAGACGGGCACGTTCTTCAAGGTGTTCACGCGCGTCGACGAAGCGTCGGGCATCCCGCGTGCGGGCCTGTGGCTCACCTTCGGCCTCGCGATCTTCTGGACGCTGCCGTTTCCGTCGTGGGAAGCGCTGATCAACATCGTATCGGCCGCGCTCGTGCTGAGCTATGCGGTCGCGCCGGTCTCGGTCGCCGCGCTGCGCCGCACCGCGCCCGACCTGCCGCGGCCGTTCCGTGCGAGCGCATTCGGCCTCACCGGCCCCGCTTCGTTCGTGATCGCCGCGCTGATCGTCTACTGGTCGGGCTGGAGCACCGTGTCCTGGCTGCTGGGCCTGCAGATCGCGATGTTCGTCATCTATCTCGCGTGCCGCCGCTGGGTGCCGACCGCGCACCTGAGCCTCGCCGAGCAAGTGCGCTCGTCGACGTGGCTGATCGCGTTCTATGCCGCGATGATCGTGCTGTCGTATCTCGGCGGCTTCGGCGGCACGGGCCGCCTCGCGCATCCGTACGACACGGCCGTCGTCGCGGCCGTCGCGCTCGTCATCTACTACTGGGGCGCCCGCACCGGCGTGCGTGCCGACAAGCTGCGGCTCGACGACGACGAGGACTGACGCGCCCGCGCCCTTTTCCATGCTCCCCGCGGCCGGGCGCACCACGCCCGGCCCCTGCTTTTTTCCGAGGAAAACCATGCAACTCACAGGTCAACTGCTGATCGGCCAGTCCGCCGTCACCGGACAGAACGGCACCCTCCACGCGATCGCCGCCGCCACCGGCGAACCGCTCGAACCGGCTTTCGGCGGCGCGAGCCTGCACGACCTGGAGACGGCCTGCGCGCTCGCCGACGACGCGTTCGACATCTATCGCGAAACGTCGCTCGACGCCCGCGCCGCGTTTCTCGACGCGATCGGCCGCCACATCATGGCGCTCGGCGACGACCTGATCGAGCGTTGCGTCATCGAGACGGGGCTGCCGCGCGCACGCGTCGAAGGCGAACGCGGCCGCACGGTCGGCCAGCTCGCGCTGTTCGCGTCGCTCGTGCGCGACGGCGGGTTTCTCGACGCGCGAATCGATCCGGCGCGCCCCGAGCGCAAGCCGCTGCCGCGTGTCGACCTGCGGCTGCGCAACGTCGCGGTGGGGCCCGTCGCCGTGTTCGGCGCGTCGAACTTCCCGCTCGCGTTCTCGGCCGCCGGCGGGGATACGGCGTCGGCGCTCGCGGCCGGCTGCCCGGTGATCGTGAAGGCCCATTCCGCGCATCCGGGCACGTCGGAACGCGTTGGCCGCGCGATCCAGCAGGCCGCCCGCGAATGCGGGATGCCGGCCGGCGTGTTCTCGCTGCTGTTCGACGCATCGCGCGAGATCGGCCAGGCGCTCGTCGCCGATCCGCGCATCAAGGCCGTCGGCTTCACCGGCTCGCGCCGCGGCGGCGTCGCGCTGATGCATATCGCGGCCGCGCGCCCCGAGCCGATTCCGGTCTATGCGGAAATGAGCTCGATCAATCCCGTGCTGCTGTGCCCCGCCGCGCTCGAGGCGCGCCACGAAACGATCGCGCCGCAATTCGTCGCATCGCTCACGCTCGGCGCCGGCCAGTTCTGCACGAATCCCGGCCTGGTGCTCGCCGTCGACGGCCCCGCGCTGCGCGCGTTCGAAGCCGCGGCGGCCGATGCCGTGCGCACGGCGGCCGCACAGACGATGCTGACGCCGCCCATTCATGCGAGCTATGCGCAAGGCGTCGCGGCGCTACGCCATCACGATGCGGTCGAGCTGCTGGCCGAAGGCGTGGAAGGCGGCCGCCATCAGGCCCGTGCGGCGCTGTTCGCGACCTCGGCCGACGCGTTCATCGCGCACCCTGAACTGCGCGACGAAGTGTTCGGTCCCGCATCGCTGATCGTCCGCTGCGCGGATGCCGATACGCTGCATCGCGTACTGAAGTCGCTCGAAGGCCAATTGACGATCGCCGCGCACCTGGCCGACGGCGACGCGGCGCTGTTCGCCGCGCTGCGCCCGACGCTCGAACGCAAGGCCGGCCGCATTCTCGTCAACGGCTTCGGCACGGGCGTCGAAGTCGGCCACGCGATGGTGCACGGCGGCCCGTTCCCGGCGACGTCCGACACGCGCACGACGTCCGTCGGCGCACGCGCGATCGAGCGCTTCCTGCGCCCGGTGTCGTACCAGGACGTGCCGGATGCGCTGCTGCCGGACGCGCTGCGCGACGGCAATCCGCTGCACGTGCCGCAGCGCATCGACGGCGTGCCCGCGCCGCGCGAGGTGAATCATGACTGAGCAAACCGCCGAAGTCGTCCTGTCGCTCGATGAAGTCCATGCGCTCGCGCTGCGCGTGCTGACGCACCACGGGATGTCCGACGCGCATGCGCGGGCCATCGCCAGCGTGATCACGCAAGGCCAGCGCGACGAGTGCCATTCGCACGGCGTGTACCGGCTGCTCGTCTGCGTGCGCTCGCTGAAAAAGGGCAAGGTCGATCCGCAAGCCGTGCCGACGCTGCGCAAGCTGTCGTCGTCGATCGTCTCCGTCGACGCGCATCGCGGCTTCTCGCTGCTGAGCTTCGAAACCGGGCTGCCGGTGCTCGTCGAGATGGCGAAGCAGCACGGGATCGCCGCGATGACGATCAACCACTGCTACCACTTCTCGGCGCTGTGGCCCGAAGTCGAGGCGATCGCGGCCGAAGGGCTGGTCGGCATCGCGATGAACCCGAGCCATAGCTGGGTCGCACCGGAAGGCGGCCGCGAACCCGTGTTCGGCACCAATCCGATCGCGTTCGCGTGGCCGCGCCCGGGCGGCGAGCCGTTCGTGTTCGATTTCGCGACGAGCGCGATCGCGCGCGGCGACATCGAGCTGCACGCCAAGCAGGGCAAGGCGATTCCGTCGCACTGGGCGATCGACGCCGACGGCCGGCCGACCACCGATCCGAAAGCCGCGCTGCAGGGCGCGATGCGCACCTTCGGCGGCCACAAGGGCTCGGCGCTCGCGGCGATGGTCGAATTGCTCGGCGGCGCGCTGATCGGCGACATGACGAGCCGCGAATCGATGGATTTCGACGAAGGCGTCGGCGCGACGCCGTGCCACGGCGAGCTCGTGATCGCGTTCGACCCGAAGGTGTTCCTCGGCGACGATCTCGACGCGGGGCTCGCACGCGGCGAACGGATGTTCGAGTCGATCGTCGCGCAGGGTGCGCGGCTGCCGTCGCAGCGGCGCTTCGACGCCCGCGCGCGCAGCATCGCGAACGGCGTGCGGGTTCCGAAGGCACTGTACGACGAGATCCTGACGCTGCTCGACTGACGCCCGGGCGCGGGGGCGGCGCGCATTCGTCGTCGACGCGCAGGCGTCTGCGCCGCTTTCCGAACCGGCCAGGCGGGCAGCACGCCGCCGCCCCGCCCGTCGCGCGGCACCGGCCCGTCGCCGGCCCATGGCCGCCACGCCCGCGGCGGCTGTGGGATAATTGACGGGTTTGCCCAGGGCGCAGCTCAAGAGGTTGTTCGCACGGGCGCGAGAGAGGCCTTTATTCCCGTGCCTCCACCCTTTTCCCGCGATCTTTCTTCAGCAACCACAATGCCCACTTACCGTTCCAAAACCTCCACCGCCGGCCGCAACATGGCAGGTGCGCGCTCGCTGTGGCGCGCCACCGGCATGAAAGACGACGATTTCTCGAAGCCGATCATCGCGGTCGTCAACTCGTTCACGCAGTTCGTGCCCGGGCACGTGCACCTGAAGGATCTCGGCCAGCTCGTCGCGCGCGAGATCGAAGCCGCCGGCGGCGTCGCGAAGGAATTCAACACGATCGCGGTCGACGACGGCATCGCGATGGGCCACGACGGCATGCTGTATTCGCTGCCGAGCCGCGACATCATCGCCGACTCGGTCGAGTACATGGTGAACGCGCACTGCGCGGACGCAATGGTGTGCATCTCGAACTGCGACAAGATCACCCCGGGGATGCTGATGGCCGCGATGCGCCTGAACATTCCGGTGATCTTCGTGTCGGGCGGCCCGATGGAAGCCGGCAAGACGCGTCTCGCGAACCCGGTCACCAAGGCCATCGAAGTGAAGAAGCTCGACCTCGTCGACGCGATGGTGATCGCGGTCGATCCGTCGTATTCCGACGCCGAAGTCGCCGAAGTCGAACGCTCGGCCTGCCCGACCTGCGGTTCGTGCTCGGGCATGTTCACCGCGAACTCGATGAACTGCCTGACCGAAGCGCTCGGCCTGTCGCTGCCCGGCAACGGCACCGTGGTGGCCACGCACGCCGATCGCGAACAGCTGTTCAAGCGTGCCGGCCGCCGCATCGTCGAACTGACGCGCCAGCACTACGAGCAGGACGACGAACGCGTGCTGCCGCGCTCGGTCGGCTTCAAGGCGTTCGAAAACGCGATGACGCTCGACATCGCGATGGGCGGCTCGACCAACACGATCCTGCACCTGCTGGCGATCGCGCAGGAAGCCGGCATCGACTTCACGATGAAGGACATCGATCGCCTGTCGCGCGTCGTGCCGCAGCTGTGCAAGGTCGCGCCGAACACGAACAAGTACCACATCGAGGACGTGCATCGCGCCGGCGGCATCATGGCGATCCTCGGCGAGCTCGACCGCGCCGGCAAGCTGCACACCGACGTGCCGACCATCCACGCGCCGACGCTGAAGGACGCGCTCGACCAGTGGGACATCGTCCGCACGCAGGACGAAGCGGTCCGCACGTTCTACCAGGCCGGCCCGGCCGGCATCCCGACGCAGGTCGCGTTCAGCCAGAACACGCGCTGGCCGAGCCTCGACCTCGATCGGGCCGAAGGCTGCATCCGCTCGTACGAGCATGCGTTCTCGAAGGAAGGCGGCCTCGCCGTATTGACGGGCAACATCGCACTCGACGGCTGCGTGGTGAAGACGGCCGGCGTCGACGAGAGCATCCTCGTGTTCGAAGGCACGGCACATGTGACCGAATCGCAGGATGAGGCAGTCGAAAACATCCTGAACGACAAGGTCAAGGCCGGCGACGTGGTGATCGTGCGCTACGAAGGCCCGAAGGGCGGCCCCGGCATGCAGGAAATGCTCTACCCGACCAGCTACATCAAGTCGAAGGGCCTCGGCAAGGCCTGCGCGCTGCTGACGGACGGCCGCTTCTCGGGCGGTACGTCGGGCCTGTCGATCGGTCACTGCTCGCCGGAAGCGGCAGCAGGCGGCGCGATCGGCCTCGTGCGCGACGGCGACAAGATCCGCATCGACATCCCGAACCGCACGATCAACGTGCTGGTGTCGGACGAGGAACTGGCGCGCCGCCGCGAGGAGCAGAACGCGAAGGGCTGGAAGCCGGCGCAGCCGCGTCCGCGCAAGGTGTCCGCCGCACTGAAGGCGTACGCGAAACTGGTCATGTCGGCCGACAAGGGCGCCGTGCGCGACCTGTCGCTGCTCGACGACTGACGCAAAGGGCGCATGCCGGCGATCGGTTGCCGGCCACGCAACCGACCGCAAGCCCGAATCGAAAGCCGCTCTCCGGAGCGGCTTTTTTTCGTCCGGCGCACGGGGAGATCCGCGGCGCCGGCGACGTCAATGACGGAATTCCTCGGGGCCGCCACCGCCCCCGCCACCTCCGCCGCCGTGGTTACCGCCACCGTTTCCGCCGCCTTGAGGCCGCGCGTAACCGCCGCCGCCCCCGCCTCCCTGGCGCACCGGCGGCGGCATCGGCCGCGCCTCGCCACCCGGCGCGGGCTGCGGGCGCACCACGGCCGGCGGCGGGTTGGCGGGACGCGCGTTGCCCGCGCCTCCCGGCATCGGTGAAGGCGCCGGCGCTGCCGGTGGCGGTGTGCGAATCGCGCCGTTCCAGCCGCCGCGTGCGGCCGACGGCCGCGCGTCGTGCACGGGCGGCGGGCCGCCCGGCGCACCCTGCATCGGCCCGCCCGGCTGCGGACGGCCTTGTCCCGGCGGCATGCCGCCGGGGCCGAGCCGCGGCTCCGGACGATGCGCCCAGCGATCGCGGTCGTGGTACCACGGCCGGTGCCGGTAATAGCGATCCCAGTACGCGGCGATCGCGAATCCCGTCACCGGGACCCCGATGATCGCGCCGTATTCGAGCAACGGTACGTAGCTGCCCTGGTACGGATATTCGAGCAACTGCGCATCGATCCAGCCGCGCACGCCCGGCAGCGCGACGTCGCACCACGAGTAATCGCTCAGGCAGCCGAATACGTCCAGCGCGGTATCGGGCGGGATCTGCGCGACCACCGGATAATCGGGCGCCGGCCCGGCAAACAGCTCGGCCGGCGAATTCGTGTAAGCGCTGCTCTGCGCGTCGGCCATGCCCGGCGCGGCCGCCAGGCCCACCAGGACGACACACAGGCTGCGGACAAACGTGTTTCTCATGATGCTCTCCCGCGCGGTGCCGCCGCGCGCCGGCCGATGCCGATCAGTGCCGATGGCCGCCGCCCCAGTGGCCGCCACCCCAATGCCCGCCGCCCCACGGACGATGCCAGTAGCCGCCGCGCCCGCCCCAGTATCCGCCGCCGCCCCAGCGGCCCCAGAAGCCGATCGTGACGGGTGGCCCGTACCAGCCCGGGTAATACGCGGGGGCGTAGTATGGATACGGCGCCGGCACATAGGCCGGCGCGACATATACCGGCGCCGGCGCTTCGACGTAGTCCGGGGTGGCTGGTACCGTGGAAGGGGCCGGACCGGGCGTGGCCGGCGCAACCGGAATTTCACGCTGTGACACCGTCGCGGGCGCCGGTGCGTAATAAGGCGCATAACCGTACGGGCTCGTGTAGTAGCAGCCGCCGAGCGTCAGCGCGGCCAGCGCGATGACGGCAGGCCTCGCGGCGGGAATCGGGTTCATCTCGTGCTCCGGCAGAATCCGCGCGCCGCCGGGCGCGCGCCTGACTCTAGCTTACGTCCCCTGCAGATTTCCGCGCGTATGATCGGTTACTTTTTGTTTCCTGGCCCGGATGGCGCGGGCACGCGGTGTGCTGCTCGTCCGCGGCGCCCACGTTGAAGTTGGCGCAAATGCCCTCAACTTGAACGATGTCAGGCTGACCGGCGCGGACGAGCGTTCGCGAGCAACCGGCCACCGCAAACCGGCGAGCTTCGGCCCGCCCCGACAGGAACGCGGCTCGCGCCGCCATCGACATGACTACGCCACGCCCCACTTCCCGGGCGGACACACCGCTCGATCCGATCATCCAGTTGCTGGCGCTTGCCGGCGAACAGGGTTATCTGACACACGCCGACCTCGTCGACGCGCTGCCGCCCGAAAGCGACAGCCCCGATGCGCTCGACGTCGTGCGCGCCGCGCTTGCCGACATCGGCATCGCCGTGCTCGACGAGCCGGCCGCGCCCGCACCGTTCGCCGCCGCGGCGCCGGTCGACGTCGATCGCGACACGCTCGACGAAGGCCGGGCCATGCTCGGCGAACTCGCACGCGGCACGAGTGCGTCGACCGATCCGCTCGCGCTCTACATGCGGCGCATGCAGGCGGTGCCGCTGCTGACGCGCGAAGGCGAAATCGTGCTCGCCCGCGAAATCGAGACGGGGCGCCATCAGGTGCTGCACGCGATCGCGGGGTATCCGGCGGCGGTCGACGCGCTGCTTGCGCGTCACCGGGCAACGGGTGCGGCGGCTGCCACCGGCACGACTGACGACGAAGACGGCGACACGCCCGAACCCGCCCGCTACGACGTGCTGCAGGCAGCCGTCTCGACGTTGCGCGACGCGTTGCACGCGCACGGCTTCCGTTCCGACGCCTATCGCGACGCGCGCAACGCCATGGCCGCCCTGCTCGGTTCGCTGCCATGGGCGGCCCCGGCCATCGACGACGCCAGCCGCGCCGTGCACGCGCTCGCGACCGCGCCGCACGACGCCGCGACGGGCGAAGCCGCCCGCTTCGACGCGGTCGCGCGGCGGGCATTGGGGGCCGCGCTGCGCGACGGCCAGCAGAAAGTGCGCGACGCGACGCGCGCGATGCTCGAGGCAAACCTGCGGCTCGTGCTGTCGATCGCGCGCAAGCACATGAACCGCGGCGTCGACCTGTCCGATCTCGTGCAGGACGGTTGTCTCGGCCTGATGCGCGCGATCGAGAAGTTCGAATACCGGCGCGGGTTCAAGTTCTCGACCTACGCGACCTGGTGGATTCGTCAGGCGATCACGCGTGCCGTTGCCGATCGCTCGCGCACGATCCGCGTGCCGGTACACGTCGGCGACCAGTACCAGCGCGTGCAGCGGCATGCGCTGCGCTTTCGCCAGCGCACGGGCCGGCGGGCGACGCCTGCCGAGCTCGCGGCCGAAACCGGCCTGGCCGAGGACAAACTGCGCGCGGTGCTCGCCCTGCCGGCCGAACCGGTGTCGCTCGACACGCCGCTGCCCGACGCGGACACCGGGCTCGTGGAACTGATCGAGGATCAAACCTCGGCCAGCCCGTTCGAGCGACTGGCCGACACCCGCATGCGCGACTGCGTGCGGTCGCTGCTCCGGTCGGTCACGCCGGCCGAGGCCGACGTGCTGAGCCGGCGGTTCGGCCTCGGCGGCGCCGAGCCCGATACGTACGACGCGATCGCGCAGGACGCGGGCATGTCGCGCGAACGCGTGCGGCAGATCGAGAAACGGGCGCTCGCCGCGCTGCGCACGGCAGCCGAGGCCGAGAACGCGCAGTCGTTCCTCGACGCGTAAGCGTAAGCGCACCCGCGCCGCACGGTCGTGCCGCCAACCGGCACGACCGTGCGCTTCGCGCATGTGCTACGTTTGCCATTGACGTGCATCAAGTTTTCTTCGTCGCGTGCCGCGACAATGGTGGAAAAGGCCGACCGGCGCATCGTTCGCCGCGTCCATTCCGTTTGAGCTTCCCCAGGTCCCTCGCCATGCAGACGACCGCCAGCCAAACGTTCGAGGAAAACCGCCACATCGCGACCTGCCTGCGCGAGGCCGCGCAGCGGCTGGCCGACCAGGGCGCGAATCCTTACCGGGTCGCCGCCTACCGCGCGTCGGCCGAGACGGTCGAGGCGCTCGACCGCGATATCCGCACCGTGTTCGAATCCGGCGGCATCGACGCGCTCGGCGCGCTGCCCGAAATCGGCACGGGCGTCGCACAGGCGATCGCCGAGTTGCTGGTGACGGGCCGCTGGCGCCAGCTCGACCGGCTGTGCGGCGACGCCCAGCGCGCGTCCGCGTTCGAAGCCGTGCCGGGCATCGGCCATGCGCTCGCGCTGCGCATCCACGACCTGCTGCACATCGATACGCTCGAGGAACTCGAACGCGCGGCTCGCAACGGCCAGCTCGAAACGATCGCGGGGGTCGGCCCGCGGCGCGCGGCCGGCATCCGCACCGCGCTCGATGACGTGCTGAGCCGGCGCCGGCGCTGGCAGGGTCACATGCAACATGCCGGCCCCGGCACGGAGCCGCCCGTCGAACTGCTGCTCTACATCGACCGCCAGTACCGCCACAAGGCGGCCGCCGGCATGCTGCCGACGCTCGCGCACCGGCGCCTGAACGCGGACGGCTATGTGCCGCCGCCGGTGATGCACATGACCAAGGGCGGCTGGCATTTCACCGTGCTGAGCCTGCATGCCGCGATGCGCACGCCGGAGGCCGACCGCCCGACGGACTGGGTCTCGCTCTATTTCTACGACGCCGTGCAGTGCGAGCACCAGCGCACCGTCTTCACCGAAACGTACGGTTCGCTCGTCGGCAAGCGCATCGTGCGTGGGCGCGAGATGGAATGCCGCGTGTATTACGCGGGATGAGTCAGTCGTCCGAGGTTTCGTCGACGTCGAACGCCACGTCGAGCACGGACGCGATCTCGCGACAGGCACGGACGAGCGCGCGTGACCGGCGTTCGGCATGTGCCACGCCGAGATCGAACCACGTCGAATGCGTGACGTATGCGCCGACCGCTCCCCGTTTCGGCACGTCGAACCGGAACGTCACCATGTAGTCGCCGTTCCAGCGAACCGGCATCACCATCGTGAGTCGCAGCCCCGTGATCGCACCGTGGCGAAACCGGAAGCTGTCGTCGCCGACGCGAAACCCCGACCACGCGCCGTCGTCCGACACGAACACGGTCAACGTTTCGTCCGCCGGCGGCGACAGGCCGTCCGCCGGCGCCAGGTCGGCCGCCCGCACCATCGCCGCGCCCGAACCGTCGCGCCCCGCCTCGACTTCCACGAACGCTTCGATCGCCTGCTTCGCCTTGTCGTAGAAACGACGCGCGACGCCGCTGTGCGCGGCGCCGGCAATCAGAACCAGTTGCTTGAATCGCGCATGCTCGCCGTATCGAAGCTGCACGCCGGGCGCGTCGCCCGCCTCGTCTTCGGGCTCGGCCTCGCGGCCATCGGCGGGTTCGGCCGGTACGGTCGCCCCAGGCTGCCCGCCGGCCCCACGCCGCCGTTTCACCGCCGCGGCGCCCCACGTCAGCAGCATGGTCTGCGCCGCCAGCACCCCCGCCATCGTCGCGCACCCCGCGAGAAACCCGTAATGCGGCCCGACCTTCGATGCCGCATACGCGGCCGGAAGCACATAAAGCACAAGCAATGGCACGAGCAATATCGACACGCGGCAACCCCGTTGTTTTCCGTGTTCGTTTTCGACTTTCGCCGGACTGCGACTGCCACCCGCGCATCGCGCGCGCTCACGGCCTACGCACCGTCCGTCTTCGTGCGACGCGCCGGATGACGATGCGCGGCGATGCGCAGCAGCTTCCGGAACGACGGACATTCGAGGTGGCTCGGCGCCGGGCACACGGCCGCGTGCCGCAGCATGTCGCGCACGGCGCCGAGACGGCGGATCGTGCGGTCGAGTTCGTCGGCCTTGTCGTCGAGCTTCGCGCGATCGATCGCGGGCTGGCCGTCCGTGCCGACCATCGCGAGGATGTCGTCGAGCGAGAAACCGGCCTCGCGGCCGAGCGCGATCAGTGCCAGACGCTCCAGCACCGATTCGTCATATTGCCGCCGCAGCCCGTGCCGGCCGACCGGAACGACCAACCCTTTTTCCTCGTAGTAGCGCAGCGTCGACGCGGGCAATCCCGAGCGCCGCGCCACCTCGGCAATGTCCAGACGGCTCATGCTTGACCTCAAGTGAACTTGAAGTTGCAAGATAGTGACTCGACTACGCGAACGCAAGCCGGAAACGCCATGAAACCGCCCCGTATTGCGCCGCGCCACGCAGCGGCCATCGTACGGGGCGGGTCCCTGGGTCGCGGTGTTCGCGCTCGCGGTGCCGGTCCGTTGAACACCCGGCATGACACGAGCCGCGCCGGGTAGCGCTCGCTCAGCCGGCCGCCGGTGCGCCCGAACGGGCGCCCGCGTCACTCCCCGCCGCAATCGATCAGGTTGTGACGCACGCGTCCGAGCAGCCGCACCAGCGTATCGCGCTCGTCGGACGTGAAGCCGCGCAGCCCGTCGTCGGCGACGGTATCGCCCACTTCGAGCATCTGCGGAAAGATCTCCCGCGCCTTGTCGGTCAACCGGATCACGAACGCGCGGCGGTCGTCGTCGTTCGCGATGCGTTCGATCCAGCCGTAGCTTTCCATCCGGTCGAGCAGGCGCGTCAGCGAGATCGGCGTGATCTCGAGCCATTCGGCCAGCCGCGCCTGGTTCATCTCGCCCTTCCACGTCAGGTACGCGAGCACGCGGCTTTGTGCCCGCGTCAGCCCGATGCGCTTCGCGCGCCGGTCGAACAGGCGTCCGTTCAGGCGAGCCACGTCGGCGATCAGGTAACCGATCCGGTTCTCGTAAGTCTTGTCCATCCGCCGATTATAGGGTCAAGCCGCCGGCGGGCCGCGGCTCGCGCCCAAGCGATAAGTTTCTTTATAATAAGCATGCTTATAATTTGAACCATACCGGATCGCCGCCCACGGCGATCGCCCGACGGAGACACCCGCTTGAACCCCGCCGCCGACGCCCCCGCCTCGCCCGCCCTGAACCGGCCGATGCTGACCCTGTCGATCATGCTCGCCACGCTGATCCAGACCCTCGACAGCACGATCGCGAACGTCGCGCTGCCGCACATGCAGGGCACGCTGTCCGCGTCGCAGGACGAAATCACGTGGGTGCTGACCTCCTACATCGTCGCCGCGGCGATCGCGACGCCGCTCACCGGCTGGCTGTCCGACCGGTTGAGCGTCAAGCGGCTGCTGATCGTGTCGATCGCGGGTTTCACGGTGGCGTCGGCGCTGTGCGGGCTGTCCGAGACGCTCGTGCAGATCGTCGGCGCGCGGCTGCTGCAGGGCGTGTTCGGCGCCGCGCTGGTGCCGCTGTCGCAGTCGATCCTGCTCGACATCAACCCGCGCGAGAAACAAGGCCAGGCGATGGCGATCTGGGGGATGGGCGTGATGGTCGGCCCGATCCTCGGCCCGACGCTCGGCGGCTGGCTCACCGACAGCTACAACTGGCGCTGGGTGTTCTTCATCAACGTGCCGATCGGCGCGTTCGCGCTCGCCGGCGTGATGACCTTCCTGCCGGCACGCGCGCCGCGCCCGCACGTGAAATTCGATGCGTTCGGCTTCGCGACGCTGGCGCTCGCGATCGGCGCGTTCCAGGCCATGCTCGACCGCGGCGAACAACTCGACTGGTTCGGTTCGTACGAGATCCGCATCGAGGCGCTCGTCGCGGCGCTCAGCTTCGCGTTCTTCCTCGTGCATACGGCGACCGTCGGCAAGGCGTCGTTCTTCAAGTCGGAACTGCTGCGCGACCCGAACTTCGCGACGGGTACGCTGTTCATCTTCGTCGTCGGCGCGGTGTTGTACGCGACGCGCGCCCTGCTGCCGCCGATGCTGCAGAACCTGATGGGCTACCCGGTCGCGACGACGGGCCTCGTCACCGCGCCGAGCGGCGCCGGCACGATGATCGCGATGCTGCTCGTCGGCAGGCTGCTGAAATACGTGGATGCACGGATGCTGCTGCTCGCGGGGCTCGCGATTTCCGCGCTCGCGCTGTGGCAGATGATGCAGTACACGGTCGTGCTGTCCGAATCGGACATCGTGTGGCCGGGCGTGGTCCAGGGCTTCGGGCTGGGGCTCGTGTTCGTGCCGCTGAGCGCGCTGTCGTTCTCGACGCTGCCGCCGGAGTTGCGCGCGGACGGCACGGCCACCTACAGCCTGATGCGCAACATCGGCAGCAGTATCGGCATCTCGATCGTGCAGACGCTGATGACGCGCAACACGCAGGTCGCGCATGCCGACCTCGCGACCCATATCACGCCGTTCGACCCGGCCGTGCAGGCGCTGGCCGGCAGCCACCTCGACATCGCGCTGCTCGATCGCACGATCAACCAGCAGGCGGCGATGATCGCTTACCTGAACGACTTCAAGCTGATGTTCGTGGCGACGCTGCTGATGATCCCGCTGTTGCTGCTGATCCGCCCGCCGCAGAAAACGGCGAGCGTCGACGTCGCGCACGCGGCGATGGACTGACGGGCGCGCATGCGCCCGTCCGACGCCGCGTCAGACCTTCATCGTGCCGGTCCGCACGTAGCGCTCGTGCCACGACAGCGCCTCGGCGAGCAGGTGCGGCGTGTGCTTGCCGAAGCTCTCGCGCGACGCGCGCTCGAAGTAGTCCTCGAGCATCGGCCGGTAGTCGGGATGCGCGCAGGTCGCGATGATCTTGCGCGCGCGCTGCTTCGGCGACAGGCCGCGCAGGTCGGCCAGGCCCTGCTCGGTGACGACCACCGCGACGTCGTGCTCGGTATGGTCGACGTGGCTCGCCATCGGCACGATCCGCGAGATCGCGCCGCCCTTCGCGGTGCTCGCCGACATGAAGCACGACAGATAGCCATTGCGCGCGAAGTCGCCCGAGCCGCCGATACCGTTCTGGATCTTCGTGCCCATCACGTGCGTCGAGTTCACGTTGCCGTAGATGTCGGCCTCGATCATCCCGTTCATCGCGATGCAGCCGAGGCGGCGCACGAGCTCCGGATGGTTGCTGATCTCCTGCGGGCGCAGCACGATCTTTTCGCGGAACGTCGCGATTTCGTCGGCGAAGCGCTGCACGGCGGCCGGGCTCAGCGACAACGCGGTGGCCGACGCGAAGCTCAGCGTGCCGTCGTCGAGCAGGTCGAGCATGCCGTCCTGGATCACTTCGGTATAGGCCGTCAGGTTCGAGAAGCCGGCCGAGCTGAGCTCCGCGAGCACCGCGTTCGTGATGTTGCCGACGCCCGACTGCAGCGGCAGCAGGTTTTCCGGCAGGCGGCCGCGCTTCACTTCGTGGCGCAGGAAGTCGATCAGCTGCAGCGCGATCTGCTTCGACGTCGCGTCCGGCGCGGAGAACGCATTGCTGCGATCGGGCGCGTCGGTCTCGACGATCGCGACGATCTTGTCGGCCGGGCAGCGCAGGTACGGCTCGCCGATGCGGTCGTCGCTCTTCGTCAGCGGAATCGGCTTGCGATGCGGCGGCAGCGCGGTGCCGTAATAGATGTCGTGCATCCCGTCGAGGCCGAGCGGCTGGCGTGCATTCACCTCGAGGATCACGTGCTTCGCGCGTTCGAGCCAGGTCTTGTTGTTGCCGATCGACGCGGACGGGATCAGCAGCCCGTCCTCGCGGATGCCCGCGACCTCGACGATCGCGACGTCGAGATCGCCGTACAGCCCGAACCACGCGTACTGCGCGACGTGGCTCAGGTGGACGTCCTGGTAATCGACTTCGCCGCCGTTGATCTTGTCGCGCAGCGTCGGGTCGGACTGGTAAGGCAGTCGCATCGAGATGCCGTTGGTGCGGGCGAGCGCGCCGTCGAGTTCGGGCGCGGTCGACGCGCCGGTCAGCACGTTGATCCGGAAGTCCTCGCCGCGCGCGTGCGCCGCGTCGATATGGGCGGCAAGCGCGGCCGGGACGGCCTTCGGATAGCCCGAACCGGTGAAGCCGCTCATGGCGACGGTCATGCCGGGACGGATCAGCGCGGCGGCTTCGTCGGCGGTGCGGACGAGCGAACGCAGGGCGGGAGCGAGGATGCGTGATGAAGACATGGCAGGTTTCTGACGCTGGGGTCTGTCGTTGACGTCGCGGGGGGTGTCTCCTGAGCGACATGAAGCCCTTGGGGCCGCGCGGGGCGGCCGGCACCACAGGCATGGCCGGAGTATCGCAGAGGCCGTCGCCGCGAAATGTCCGCTGGATGCAAAAGATCCTTACCGAATATGCCGGGTATCGAACGACCGTTCTGTGACAGTCGATCCGCGCCTCCCGATGCACCCGAAAGGTGCGCGAAAGCATCGGAGCGAATGGCCGGACGACGATCGCCAACCGTCGCGCATCAATCGGCGGATTTCCATTGCAATTCGCCGCCCGACATCGGCAATGGCCGATGAAGTCGCGGCGCGGCCGATTGTCGCCCGACGATGCTTTGCCGGACCTGACGCACGTCAACGTCGCATGCGCTGCGCACGGCTCGCCGCCGCGCGCGAAAATCTCCGCCGCATCGGCCCGCGAGGCCCGCCCGTCCTTGACAGCGGCGTGACGCGAACCACACTGGAAGACGGGCCCGGCGACGCCGCCTGCCGTCCCGATCGGCCGCCCTGTCGCGCATCCGGCTTCGGCCGGCCGATACGTGCAAGACGCGGTAACACTCCCGCATGTCAGGACATTGATCGAATAAAAAGCAACAAATTACAATTCCGTATATATTTCGCCGATGGACCAAAGAAAAACCGCCACACGCGCCGAGCCCCCCCTGCCACGCACCTGGGATGCGCGGCTCGCGCGCTCGCTTGTCCGACCGCTCGTCGATACGCCGGTCACCCCGAATCACCTGACTACCCTTCGTCTGCTGATCGGCCTCGCCGGTGCCTGGTGCCTTGCGCACGGCGGCTTCGGCTGGAGCAATGCCGGCGCGTTCCTGATCGTGCTGTCGAACTTCGTCGACCACACCGACGGCGAACTCGCGCGCATCAGCGGCAAGTCCAGCAAGATCGGTCATTTTTACGATCTCGCGGCCGATGCGCTCGTCACGGTCGCGCTGTTCGTCAGCATGGGGCTCGGCATCGTCGCCCAGGGCGGCCAGATGGCCGCGTCGCCGGTGCTGCTGGGCGCGGTGGCCGGTGCGGCCGTCGCGCTGATCTTCTTCCTGCGCATGCGGATCGAATCGATCGCCGGCAAGGCCGGCACCAAGCAGGCGTTCGCAGGCGGCTTCGAAACCGAAGACGTGCTGTACCTGCTGCCGATCGTGACGCTCGTCGACGGCGTCGAGCCGTTCCTGCTCGCGGCATCGATCGGCGCCCCGCTGTTCGCCGCATGGGTCGTGATCGACTGGTGGCGCATCGTCCGCCGTGGCAACGCTCCGCAGAATTCAACCGAAATCCAGGCTTCCAAATGACTCCTAGCACGCGCGACGACTCCGTGCTGAGCCCGGCACGCCCCGCGCCCGTGCGCGCGGCCGCGGCCGACCCCGATCGCACCGTGGCCGACCGCGTCGGCCGGCTCGACCTCGACCGCCTGCGCGGCGACTACACGCGCCAGGGCTCGTTCCTGTACCTCGACACGTTCCTGCCCGCCGACGCGCACGCGAAACTCGCGAGCGCCGCCCGCGCGATGCAGGCCGGCCTGAACCGCAATTACCTGCCCGGCCACAAGCAGGGCGGCAGCGTGAGCCGTCATACGATCGACGAGCAGGCGCCGTACATCGCCGAGCTCTATCGCTCGAAGGCGCTGATCGGCTTCCTCGAGAAAGTCACGGGCGACAAGCTGATGCTGTCGCCGGACGACGATCCGCACGCGTACGCGCTGTATTACTACACGAAGCCCGGCGACCACATCGGCTGGCATTACGACACGTCGTACTACGATGGCCGTCGCTACACGCTGCTGATCGGCGTGATCGACGAATCGTCGTGCCGGCTCGACTACGAGCTGCACACGCGCAACCCGGACGTCGCCGACGAACCGGGCTCGGTGCAGATCGCCGACGGCGGCATCGTGCTGTTCGACGGCGACAAGCTGCGTCACCGCATCACGCCGCTCGGCCAGAACGAGATGCGCGTGTCGCTCACGTTCGAATACGTGACGAACCCCGGCATGCGGCCGTGGAAGCGCTTCATCTCGAACATGAAGGACGCGATCGCGTATTTCGGTTTCCGCCAGGTGTTCAAGCAACTGGCGACGCGACGCACGACCGGGTCATGACGCGCGCGGGCCTCATCCTGCTGTCCCTCGGGACCGCACTCTTCATCGCACTCCTTGCCTGGCAGGGCATCGGCGCGGTCGCGTCCACGTTCCTCGCGGCCGGCTGGGGTCTCGCGCTCGTCGCGGCGTTCCATGTCGTGCCGCTCGTGATCGATGCGACGGCGATCTCCGCCATGTTCCGCCGCGGGCAGCCCGGTGCCGATCTCGGCAACGCGCTGCGCGCGCGCTGGGTCGGCGAATCGGTCAACAGCCTGCTGCCCGCCGGGCAGATCGGCGGCCCCGTGCTGATGGTGCGCCACCTCGCGCAGCGCGGCACGCGAATGGCCGACGCGGCGGCGGCCGTGACCGTCAGCACGACGATGCAGGCGCTTGCCCAAATGGCCTTCGCGTTGATCGGCGTCGCCGCATTCAGCCTGTATGCGACGCACGAGTCGGTCGCGCACCTGCGCACGCCTGCGCTGATCGCGACCGGCGTGCTCGGCGCGCTTGCGTTGCTGTTCTACGCGGCGCAGCGGCGCGGGCTGTTCGGCCGCGGCCTGCGCCTCGCGTCGAAGCTGCTCGGCCCGCGCGACTGGTCGTCGCTGGCCACGCGCGCCGATGCGATCGACGACGCGGTCGGCGCGCTGTACCGCGATCGCGCGAAGGTCGCGAAGACGTTCGCGCTGAGCCTCGTCGGCTGGATCGTCGGCACCGCGGAAGTGTGGCTCGCCCTGCACTTCCTCGGGCACCCGGTGAGCTGGCTCGACGCGCTGCTGCTGGAAAGCGTCGGCCAGGCGATCCGCGGCGCGGCCTTCGCGATCCCCGGCTCGCTCGGTGCGCAGGAAGGCGGCTACCTGCTGCTCGCCCCGCTGGTCGGACTGCCGCCCGACGCGGCGCTCGCGCTGTCGCTCGCGAAGCGCGCGCGCGAACTCGCGCTCGGCCTGCCCGGGCTGCTCTATCTGCATTTCAGTGAAAGAAACTGGCAGCGGCGCCGTGCGCCGCAGCCGCTCGCCGACTGATCGTTCAGATCGCCGGCTTTTTGGTTGGAGAACCCATGCGAGCCATCATTCTTGCGGCAGGCCTCGGCTTGCGCCTGCAACAACCGCCCGAAGCGCAGTTCCCGAAGTGCCTGCTGCGCTTCGACGACGTGTCGCTGCTCGAGCGCCATCTGCGTGTACTCGACGCCGCGGGCATCGACGAGATCGTGCTCGGGCTCGGCTTTCAGCACGAGAAGGTCGAGCAGGAACTGAAGCGCCTCGGCCGCCAGGCCGAGATCGTGATCAACGACCGCTACGACCTCGGCAGCGTGCTGACCGTGCATACCGTCGCCGATGCGATGACGCGCGGCGGCGACGTGCTGCTGATGGACGCGGACGTGCTGTACGACGAGAACATTCTGCATGCGCTGGTGGCCGATGCCGACCAGGCGGTCGACCGCCTGCTGATCGACCGCGACTTCGAGGCCGGCGACGAGCCCGTCAAGCTGTGCCTGAAGAACGGCGTGCCGGTCGAACTGCGCAAGCAGCTCGCGGTCGACCTCGACTACGACACGATCGGCGAATCGGTCGGCTTCTTCCGCTTCACCGAAGGCACCGCCCGCCGCCTCGCGACGATCGTCGCGGGTTACGTCGACAGCGGCCGCGCGAACCTGCCGCACGAGGAAGCCGTGCGCGACCTGCTGCTCGAAGGCGGCCATTCGTTCGACGTGGCCGACGTCACCGGCTCGCCGTGGATCGAGATCGACTTCCCGAACGACGTCGCCCGCGCGACCCAAGACATCCTCCCCCTGATTCAACGCACGACCGCAGGAGCCGCACGATGAACGCACGCGAACCCAACTTCACCGAATCGCGCAGCGCGCGCCTGCGCCGCATGCTCGTCAGCAGCGACCTCGAATTCCTGATGGAAGCGCACAACGGCCTGTCCGCGCGCATCGTCCGCGAAGCCGGCTTCAAGGGGATCTGGGCGTCGGGCCTCGCGATCTCCGCGCAGTTCGGCGTGCGCGACAACAACGAAGCGAGCTGGACGCAGGTCGTCGACGTGCTCGAATTCATGGCCGACGCGAGCGACCTGCCGATCCTGCTCGACGGCGACACCGGCTACGGCAACTTCAACAACGTGCGCCGCCTCGTGAAGAAGCTCGAACAGCGCGGCATCGCGGGCGTGTGCATCGAGGACAAGCAGTTCCCGAAGACGAACAGCTTCATCGGCGGCGAGCGCCAGCCGCTCGCGGAAATCGACGAGTTCTGCGGCAAGATCAAGGCCGGCAAGGATTCGCAGACCGATCCCGACTTCTCGATCGTCGCGCGCGTCGAGGCGCTGATCGCCGGCTGGGGCATGGACGAGGCGCTGCGCCGCGCGAACGCGTATGCGGAAGCCGGCGCCGACGCGATCCTGATTCACAGCAAGCTGTCGCGCCCGGACGAGATCCTGCAGTTCGCGCGCGAATGGAGCGGCAAGGCGCCGCTCGTGATCGTGCCGACCAAGTACTACAGCACGCCGACCGACGTGTTCCGCCAGGCCGGCATCAGCACCGTGATCTGGGCGAATCATCTGATCCGCGCGTCGGCATCCGCGATGCAGGCGACCGCGCGCGAGATCCACGAAAGCGAAACGCTGATCAACGTCGAGGACCGCGTGGCATCGGTCAACGAGATCTTCCGCCTGCAGGACGCCGACGAGTACTCGGCGGCCGAGCGTATCTACCTGTCGTCGTCGTCGCGCGCGTCGAATGCCGCGATCGTGCTCGCGGCGAGCCGCGGCAAGGGCCTCGAAGCCGTGACCGAAGACAAGCCGAAGGTCATGCTGCCGGTCGCCGGCAAGCCGCTGCTGCGCTGGCTCGTCGACGGCTTCAAGACGCACGGCGTGAACGACATCACCGTGGTTGGCGGCTATCGCGCCGATGCGATCGATACGTCGGGCATCAAGCTCGTCGTCAACGAGCGCCACGCGCAGACCGGCGAGCTCGCGTCGCTCGCCTGCGCGGCCGAACGCCTGACGGGCGACACCGTGATCTCGTACGGCGACCTGCTGTTCCGCAGCTACATCGTGCGCGACCTCGCGGAGAGCGAGGCCGAGTTCAGCGTGGTGGTCGATTCGTCGCTCACCGAGACCAATCAGAGCGTGCGCGACTTCGCCCTCTGCTCGGCCGCCGACGATCGCGGCCTGTTCGGCCAGAAGACCTACCTGCAGCGCGTGTCGAGCGACGTTGCCGCGGGCACGCCGCACGGCCGCTGGATCGGCCTGCTGAACGTGCGCGGCGCCGGTGTCGAGCGCCTGAAGGCGATGCTCGCGACGCTGCAGGCGCGCCCTGATTTCGACACGCTCGACATTCCGTCGCTGCTCAACGAACTGATCGCCGCCGGCGAGAAGATTGAGGTGCAGTACGTGCACGGCCACTGGCGCGGGGTCAACGACCTCGAGGACTTCCGCCGCGCGGGCGACTTCGCGCACGGCCAGACGCCGCTGTCCGAACCGGGCGCCGGCAACGGGGGCGCGCAATGATCGAAGCGGCCCAGTTCGTCGAGGCCGCGCGCGAACGCGGCTTCGACTGGTACGCGGGCGTGCCCTGCTCGTACCTGACGCCGTTCATCAACTACGTGCTGCAGGACCCGACGCTGAACTACGTGTCGGCCGCGAACGAAGGCGACGCGGTCGCGCTGATCGCGGGCGCGACGCTCGGCGGCAAGCGCGGGATCGCGATGATGCAGAACTCGGGGCTCGGCAACGCGGTGAGCCCGCTCACGTCGCTGACCTGGACGTTCCGCCTGCCGCAGCTGCTGATCGTCACGTGGCGCGGCCAGCCGGGCGTCGCCGACGAGCCGCAGCATGCGCTGATGGGCCCGATCACGCCCGCGATGCTCGACACGATGGAGATTCCGTGGGAGACGTTCCCGACCGACCCCGAACAGGTCGGCCCGGCACTCGACCGCGCGATCGCGCACATGGACGCGACGGGCCGCCCGTACGCGCTCGTGATGCAGAAAGGCAGCGTCGCGCCGTATGAACTGAAGGCGAACCCGGCCGCCAAGCCGCGCGCGCATGTCGCCGCGCAATCGTCGTCGCGCGCCGTGTCGGCCGATGCATGGCCGACCCGTCACGACGCGCTGCGGCGCGTGATCGCGCACACGCCGGTCGATTCGACCGTCGTGCTCGCGTCGACCGGCTTCTGCGGCCGCGAACTCTACGCGCTCGACGATCGCCCGAACCAGCTGTACATGGTCGGCTCGATGGGCTGCGTGACGCCGCTCGCGCTCGGCCTCGCGCTCGCGCGCCCCGACCTGCGCGTGGTCGCCGTCGACGGCGACGGCGCCGCGCTGATGCGCATGGGCGTGTTCGCGACGCTCGGCACCTACGGCCCGGCCAACCTCACGCACGTGCTGCTCGACAACGGCGCGCACGAATCGACGGGCGGCCAGGCAACCGTGTCGCAGCATGTGTCGTTCGCAGGCGTCGCGGCCGCATGCGGTTATGCGTCGGCGCTCGAAGGCGACACGCTCGACGTGCTCGATGCGACGCTGGCCGCATCGGGCGACGGCGCCCAGTTCGTGCGCGTCGCGATCCGCACGGGCGTGCCCGACGGCCTGCCCCGCCCGACCGTCACGCCGGTCGAGGTCAAGACCCGTCTGATGCGGCACATCGGCGCCACGCAGACCGAAGCACACGTTGAAGGAGCCCATTGATGCTGCTGCTGAACCCCGGCCCGGTCACGCTCACCGAGCGCGTGCGCCGCAGCCTGCTGCAACCCGATCTGTGCCACCGCGAAAGCGAATTCTTCGATCTGCAGGATGAGGCGCGTGCGCGCCTCGTCGCCGCGTACGAACTCGATCCGGCCGAATGGACGGCCGTGCTGATGACGGGCTCGGGCACGGCGGCCGTCGAAAGCATGATCGCGGCGCTCGTGCCGCAGGACGGCAAGCTGCTCGTGATCGAGAACGGCGTGTACGGCGAGCGGATCACGCAGATCGCGACGCAGTACGGCATCGCGCACGACGTGCTGAAGCATGAATGGATGCAGGCCCCGGATCCCGCGCAGATTGCCGCGCGCCTCGACGCGGGCGGCTACACGCACGTCGCGGTGATCCATCACGAAACGACGACGGGCCGCCTGAACGACCTCGGCGCGATCGCGGAAGTCTGCCGCGCGCGCGGCGTGAAGATGCTCGTCGACGGCGTCAGCAGCTTCGGCGCGGAAGCGATCGACTTCGCCGGTGGCGACATCGATGCGGTTGCCGCGACCGCGAACAAGTGCCTGCACGGGGTGCCTGGCGCGGCGTTCGTGATCGTGCGACGCCGCGCGCTCGCGAAGGCTGCAAGCCGTACTTACTATCTCGATCTCGGCCGTCTCGCGAAGCTGCAGGATCAGCGGAACACGCCGTTTACGCCGTCCGTGCATGCGTACTATGCGCTCGTCGAGGCGCTGCGCGAATTTGATGAAGCCGGCGGCTGGCGTGCGCGCCATGCGCATTACAAGGCGCTCGCCGATCAGGCGCAGGCCGGGCTCGCTGCGCGCGGGATGCCGCTGGTGCTGCCGGAAGGCGCGTCGTCGGTCGTGCTGCGCGCGTATCGGCTGCCGCAAGGCGTCACGTACGAAGCGCTGCACGACGGGCTGAAGGCGCGCGGCTTCGTGATTTACGCGGGGCAAGGCGGGCTGTCGAAGGAACTGTTCCGGATCTCGACGATGGGCGCGATTCAGGCGGCTGACGTCGAGCGGTTGCTGGAAGGGTTTACGGCGCTGACGCGTTAAACGGCCGCCCTTTCTCGTCGATCGAAGGCCCGCAAGGGCCTTTTTTCTGGTTCGAGGAATTCCACGGGTGTCGTGCGTCGACCCATCTCGGTCGTACGACGCCGGCCGCTTCCAAAGCACCGCCCCCTCCCGTCGAAAGGAGGGCGAGGACGCCAAACGGCCAGCACCGATGCAACCCTTTGTCATTGGTGCAGGAACTCCAGCACCATCCGGTTGAATCGCTCCGCGTGCTCCCATTGCGCCCAGTGCCCGCAGCGCCCGAACACGGTCAGATCGGCGTTCGGCATCCCCCAAACGAGCCGCAGCCCGACATCCATGGGCACGAAACGGTCATCGCGTCCCCAGATCACGAGCGCCGGCGCCTGAATCTCGTTCAGTCGGTGACCGTAGTCCGGAAACTGCTTCGGATTGGCCGCCAGACTCTTCACGAAATTCTCGAGATGATCGCGCCGCGCGAGCATATTATCGAGCCGCGTCTGCATCAGCTCTTCGGTCATCGTGCTCGCGTCGTAGACGAACACATTGAGCATCTTCTTCAGGTTCTCGAGCGTCGGGGCGCGATACAACCCTTGCAGCAGCTTGATGCCTTCGGTCGGCATCGGCACAAACTGGCTCGGACCGCCCGTGCCGCCGCCCATCAGCACCAGCTTGCCGACGCGCTCGGGATACGACAGCGCGAAGGCCACCGCGCTATGCCCGCCCATCGAGTTGCCGACGAGATGCGCGCGCTCGACGCCGAGCGCATCCAGCACGCCCTTCAGCACGCGCGCGTTGAGGTCGGAGCGAGAGCCGGTACAGACGATCGAGTCGCTCTTGCCCCAGCCGGGACAGTCGACGAGGATCACGCGATAACCCGCATTCGCGAACGCGTCCACATTGCGATGGAAGTTCGCCCAGCCGCTCGCGCCCGGACCGGAGCCGTGCAGCAGAACGAGCGCTTGCCCGCCCGCGCCGGTGTCGTTGTAGTGCACACGCAGTTCCCTGCCGCCCTCCATCACGTTCATGTACTTGCTGGTCGCGGCTTCGGTATGAATCACGGTGTCAGTCATGTCGATGTCCTTCGTCAGATCGATTCGGTTCCAAGGGTGTGCGAGCCGTTGGTCGACTCGCGCGGAGATTTCGCGACCACGGTGAGCGCACCGAGCGCCGCGATCACGATGAGCGGAATGCTCGAGATCACGAGCATCGACGCGCTCTGGCCTAACGCCAGCAGTTGCCCGGCGATCAGCGGGCCGACCATCGATCCCACCCGGCCAACGGCCACCGCCGCGCCGACACCCGTGCCGCGCACGCGCGTCGGATACGTTGCACCGGCGAGCGCATACAGCACCGACTGCGTGCCGACGAGAAACAGCCCCGCCAGCAGGCCGCCCCATGCCATCGACACGCTGCCCGTCGCGCTGGCGAGCGCCAGTAACGCAGTCGCGATGCCCGTGTACATGCCGACCACGACCGGCCGCTTGCCAATGCGATCCATCAACCCCGCGATCACGATTGCGCCGACACCACCGCCGATGTTGAACATCATCTGCACGATGCTCGCCTGTACCGGCGTGAGGCCGCGCGAGAGCACCATCGATGGCAGCCAGTTCATCAGGAAGTACAGCACGATCAGCGTCCCCAGATAGCTGATCCACAGCGAGAGGGTGGTCGCCGCGCGCCCGTCACTGAAGAGCGCGCGCACGATGCCGTCCTTCGACTCGCGGGTCGCGCCCCGGCTTGCCGCGACGAAGTACGTCGACTCCTTCAGGAAAATCGCCAGCAGCGGCAAGGTCAGCAGCGGCCCGATCCCGCCGACATAGAAGATGTGCCGCCAGCCCTCGGCGCCCGGGCTGACAATACCGATCACTGCCGCGAGCGCCGCACCGAACGGCATGCCGCAGTACATCGCACCGACCGCCGTGCTGCGTCGCCCGGGCGCCGCCGCTTCCGCGCACAGCGCGATCAGGTTCGGCATCGCGGCGCCCAGGCCGAGGCCCGTGAGAAAACGCGCGATGAGCAGGCTCTGCAGATCCCACACCTGAGTCGTTGCAATCGAAAATATCCCGAACAGCGCGACCGACATCATCAGCACGCGCTTGCGGCCAATGCGATCCGCGAGCCTGCCGCCAATCGCCGCACCCGGCAACAGGCCGAGCGCGCCGATGCCGAATGCCCAGCCGAGCTGCGCGACGGCGAGATGGAACTCGTGTGCCATGCGCGGCGCGGCGACGCCGGTGGATTGCAGGTCGAGACCCTCGAGGAGGGCAACCGCGAGGCACAGCCCGATGGTGATGGCGCCGCCGGCGCGCGGGGGAGAAGCCGTTGACGTTTTCATTGATGTCTCCAGGTTGAACGATGCGGCGCTCTTCACGGCGCCTGGCATACGTGTGTGGTTCAGGCGCTGGCTTCGCGCTTCTTCAGATCGAGCGCAACGTCGACGATCATGTCTTCCTGACCGCCCACCATGCGTCGTTTGCCCAGTTCGACGAGAATGTCGACCGCTTTCAGGCCGTACTTCTTCGCCGCGATTTCGGCATGCCGCAGGAAGCTCGAATACACGCCCGCATAGCCGAGCGCGAGCGTTTCGCGGTCCACGCGCACCGGCCGGTCCTGCAACGGGCGCACGAGATCGTCGGCCGCGTCGAGCAGGCGATATAGATCGGTGCCGTGATGCCAGCCAAGGCGCTCGGCCGCCGCGACGAACACTTCGAGCGGGGCATTGCCCGCGCCCGCCCCCATGCCCGCCAGACTCGCATCGATGCGGTCGCAGCCCTCCTCGACCGCAACGATCGAGTTGGCCACGCCGAGGCTCAGGTTGTGATGGGCATGCATGCCCGTGTGGGTCTCGGGTCGAAGCACGGCCTTGAGCGCCTTGAAGCGCGCACGAATGTCGTGCATGTTCATCGCGCCGCCCGAATCGACCACGTACACGCAGGTCGCGCCATAGCTTTCCATCTTCCTCGCCTCGATCGCGAGGTGGTCAGGCGTGGTCATGTGGCTCATCATCAGAAAGCCGACGGTGTCCATGCCGAGGCTGCGCGCATACTCGATGTGCTGCTTCGAAATGTCCGCTTCCGTGCAATGGGTCGCGACACGGACGACACGCGCGCCCGCGTCGTACGCGGCCTTCAGGTCGTGAATCGTGCCGATGCCAGGCAGCAGCAGTGTCGCGATTTTCGCGTGCTTGACCACATCGGCCACCGCCTCGATCCATTCCAGATCACTGTGCGCGCCGAAGCCGTAGTTGAAGCTCGAACCCTGCAGGCCGTCACCGTGTGCGACCTCGATGCTGTCGACCTTCGCCTCGTCCAGCGCGCGGGCAATGTCCTGCACGTTCCGAATCGAATACTGATGACGGATCGCGTGCATGCCGTCGCGCAGCGTCACGTCGGAGATATAGAGTTTCTTGTCCATGATCGGGTGCTCCCTGCTTCAGGCGTTCACAACCGACGCGGCCATGCGTTCGGCCGTTGCCAGCGCGGCGGAAGTCATGATGTCGAGATTGCCCGCATAGGCCGGCAGATAATGGGCCGCGCCTTCCACTTCGACGAAGATCGAGGTCTTCAGTCCGCTGAAATGGCCGAGTCCGGGAATATGCAACGGCGCGTCGGAGGGGATGTCGTCGAACTGCACGGACTGCTTCAGGCGATAGCCGGGCACATAGGACTGGATGGCAGCGGCCATCTCGCCAACCGACGTTTCGATCAGCGCCCGGTCTGCCGCCTCGGACAGCACATAGACCGTGTCGCGCATCATCAGCGGAGGCTCGGCCGGGTTGAGCACGATGATCGCCTTGCCCTTGCCGGCGCGGCCGACCGCTTCGATCGCCTTCGACGTCGTCTCCGTGAACTCGTCGATGTTGGCGCGTGTGCCGGGTCCTGCCGACTTGCTGCTGATCGATGCGACGATCTCCGCGTAATGCACCCTTGCGACCCGCGACACGGCGGCGACCATTGGAATCGTCGCCTGTCCGCCGCACGTGACCATGTTCACGTTCGGCGCATCGAGATGCGCGTCGAGGTTCACCACCGGTACGCAGTACGGGCCGATGGCGGCGGGCGTCAGGTCGATCACGCGAATGCCGGGCTTGAGCGCGCGCAGGAACGCGTCGTTCTTCACATGCGCGCCGGCCGACGTCGCATCGAACACGAAGTCGATCTCGTCGAACACGGGCAGGCGCGCCAGCCCTTCCACGCCGTCATGCGTCGTCGCCACCCCGAGCCTTGCGGCGCGCGCGAGGCCGTCCGAGGCAGGATCGATGCCGACCATCGCCGCGACTTCGAGATGCCTGCTGCGGCGCATGATCTTGATCATCAGGTCGGTGCCGATGTTGCCGGATCCGATGATCGCGGCTTTGCACCTGGTGTTCTCTGTTGCCATGGGAATGTCTCCGTCCGTCATTCGCTGAAACTGGCGCGCACACTGCCGAGCCCTTCGATATGCGCCGTATAAGTGCCGGCCGCCTTCACCGCGACCATCGGGCCAAGCGCGCCCGTCAGCACGATGTCGCCCGCGCGCAGCGGCGTGCCGAGTCGAACCATCCGGTCCGCGAGCCACGCCGCCGCATTCAGCGGATTGCCGAGGCACGCGCCGCCATTGCCGCGTGACAGGACTTCGCCGTCCTGCGTGAGCGTCATTGCACAAGCGGTCAGCTCGATATCGCGCAGCAGGACCGGGCGGCTGCCGAGCACGAACAGCGCGCTCGACGCGTTGTCCGCGACGGTGTCGAAAAACCGGATGTCCCAGTCGCGGATGCGACTGTCGACCACCTCGATCGCGGCCACCGCATACGCGGTCGCTGAAATCAGATCCGCGTAGGTGTGTTTTTCGGCGGTCAGGTCGCGTTCGAGCACGAGCGCGATCTCCGCTTCGACCTTCGGCTGAATCAACGAGGCGAGCGGCATCGGCTGGCTGTCGCCGTACGCCATCGACGCGAACAACGCGCCGAAGTCGGGCTGATCGACGCCAAGCTGCTTCTGCACCGCGGGCGAAGTCAGGCCGATCTTCCTGCCGACGACGCGCTCGCCGTTCGCCGCGCGCAAGTCGTTGTTGATCTGCTGGATCGCGTAGGCGAGTGTCGCGTCGCCTTCGGGACACGTCTCGCGCAGCGGCGCGATCGTCCGGCGCGAGGCCTGCGCTTCACGCAGGCGCGCGGCCATCGAAAGCATGCTGTTGTCATCCGACATGGTTCTATCTCCTGGAAAGGGCCTGTTCTCGCGCGTGCATCGCGCCGAAGCCGGCGATCCATTCCGGAATCGCGCGGTAGTAATCGATCGAAGCCGCGTAAGGACCGCTCGCCGCAAGTGCACCGAATGCGGCGACCCACGTGCGAATCTCGTGCGCGGACTTGCCTGCATCGCGCGTGATCGCTTCGTTCGTGAGGCCATCGGCTGCGGTGAGTTCACCGCGTTCGAGCCATTCGAGAAACATGTGGTCCCATGCGGGATTGAGCGGATGCAGGCGGCTGTCGCCCGCTGCGAATGCCTTGGCCGCCGCGACGGTGCGGGATTGCCGCGCATCGCGCGACGCCGGTGACGGGTTGCGCCCAGCGATCAGCCGTTCCGCGACGATATCGTCCGCGCCCGCGATTTCCGGCACCGGCGGCTCATGCGAAATGCCGCCCGAGCCGATCAGCAACACGCGCCGGTTCATGCGCGCGACGGTACGGCCGATCGCATCGCCGAGCAGTCGCGCGCGGCGGCACGACGCCATCGGCGGCGCGACCGAGTTGATGAAAACGGGCACCACGGGATGGCGGTCGATGCCGCCCGTGAGTACCTCGAGTGCCTGCGCGCAGCCGTGATCGACCTGCATGCGATACGACACGGCTACGTCGATATCGCTCGCGAGCGTCGCATCGGCAAGCGCGAGCGCCACATCGCGGTCGACGGGCAACGGGCCGGCCGCGCTGCCGAAATCGCCGATGGCCGTCGCGCTCACGCCGATGCAGAACTGCGGCATCACGTCGTAGAAAAATCCGTTGTAGTGGTCAGGCGCGAACACGATCACCAACTCCGGATCGAACGCGTCGACCCGCTCGCGCGCCGCGCGCTGCACCTGCTCGACTTCCGCGACGACCGCCGGCGCCGGATCGAAGTAGCCGTGCAGCGGCGTGTGCGACATGCATTCGAGATGAATCGGCATTTCAGGCCCCTACCAGGTCGGCGGCATGCGGGAACGTCGCGTCGTTGATCGTCGCGCCCGTCGTCACGGCAAGCGACAGCCTTTGCGCAAGCTGCGACACGCAACCCGATACGCTTTGCGGCGAGCACATGCCGGCCACGAAGCGGTCGGGCCGCAACAGCACGACCGATTCCGGCACGCGCGCGAACCAGTCGCGCAGGCGCGAATCGACATCGCCAATGGCGATCACGTCTTCGGGCACGTCATCGTGGAACGCGAGCTGCGGGTCGGGCTTGGCGATCACGAAACACCCCCCGAGCGCGGTCCAGATGCGGCGCGCCTCGGGCGTCAGGCCGAACGTCGGGTCCGAGCCCCATCCCACGATCGCGAAGCGGTTGCCGATCGCATCGTCGAGCCGGACGATGCTGCCATCCACGCGACGCACGCGCGGCTGGATGAACATGCGGCCCACGGGGGTGCCAGCCTGCGCATCGCGGCCATGCACCATCCGCCCGATCAGCGATTCACGTTTCTCGCTCATCAGACCGACCAGCCGCCCGAACGCGCCGTGTCCGCGCTTCGCGATCATGCGCGCGAGCAGCCCTTCGGACCGCGCGCGGCGCGCCAGCAGCACGACACCTTCTTCATAGCGCGGCATCGGCTTGAAGCGCATCTCGACGAAATAGCGCTGCATGGCGGGCAGCACATCGAAGCAGCGCACGAACGCGTCACGCACTTTCGATCCGACGAAGCTCGTCGGCGCGAAGATATCGCCCGCGACTTCCGAGAGGTGGATCATCGAGCGTGCATGGGCGCGCCGCTCCATCGTGTAGGTATCGAGCAGCGTGTCGCGCGCGGTGCCTTTCACGACCATCGCCAGCTTCCAGCCGAGATTGCTCGCGTCGCGAATGCCGCTGTTGTAGCCCTGCCCCTGCCACACCGGCATGATGTGCGCGGCGTCCCCCGCGAGCAGGATGCGCTTGACGCGGAACGTGCTCGCGAGCCGCGCGTTGTGCGTATAGACCCGCTGACGAATGTAGTCGACCTTGTCGGGGTCGTCGACCACCCCGCGCACCAACGCCGCCATGTTCTCCGGCTTCGACAGTTCCTCCTCCGTCTCGCCCGGCATCACCATGAATTCGAAGCGCCGGATCCCGTGCGGCAGCGCCGCCGACACGTACGGACGCCGCGCGTCGCAATGCAGATAGACATGCGGAGAGCCGATCGGGTCGTTGCGCACGTCGATCACGATCCATTGATTCGGCTTCGTGCGGCCTTCGAACGGCACGTCGAGCGTGCGACGCACGAAACTGTTGCCGCCGTCCGCACCGACCATGTATGCGGCGCGGATCGTCGTCTTTGCACCGTGCGCGTCTGTCGCCTCTATGGTCACACCGCACTCGTCCTGCGCGAAGCTGTCGACGCCGTGGCCAAGCAGCGTCGACACATTCTCGAAACGCTCGAGACCGCCGTACAGAATCCGATCGGCGAGCGGCTGGATGAACGCATTGCGGCGCGGCCAGCCGAACTCGTCGGTGCGCGGCTCGATCGACGCGAAGCACTTCCCTTTCAGCGTGAAGCGCATCCAGTGATTCGGCGTGGTGTGCGGAAGCAGTTCGTCGACCAGGCCGACCGACTGGAATACGCGCAGCGCTTCGTCGTCGAGGCCGATCGCCCGCGGATAGTCGATGATCTGCGCGAGCTTCTCGATGAGGACGACGCGCACGCCCTGCAGGCCGAGCAGGTTCGCGATCATCAGGCCGACCGGGCCCGCGCCGATGATGGCGACATCGGCGTCGATCGAACGATGTGTCGTTTCGTGAGGATGAGCGCGGCCGTTGCCGGCCGCCGGTTCAAAGGCGGGGCGCATGCTTGTCTCCTGACTGGGCTTGTCCGATGTGCTGAACCGACGAAGCGCCTGGCGCTCGATCGTTCAACTTATGCACGCAGTTTATGGAGGGCGGAAAACACCCTCAACAAAATCTCCGGAATGTGCATAGAATGCACATGATTGATTTCAATGGGATTTTTACGTGACAACCTACACGAACGTGCGCGGACTGGCGCGCGGCCTCCAGGTGCTGCGGACGCTGAATGCGATGGAAGACGGGCGTGCAACGAGCCAGCAGATCGCCGATCTGACCGGCCTGCATCGCACCACGGTGCGCCGCCTGCTCGAAACCTTGATGGACGAAGGATTCGTGCGCCGCAGCACGTCGGACGACAGTTTCCGCCTGACGCTCGCCGTACGTTCCTTGAGCGAGGGCTTCACCGATACCGAGCGCATCGCCACCGTGGCGCCGCCGATCATGGGGCAGCTCCTGCAGCGCGTCGCGTGGCCATCCGATCTGACCACACCCGACGGCGACGCAATGATCATCCGCGAGACGACACATCGCTTCAGCCGGCTGTCGTTTCATCGCTCGATGGTCGGGCGGCGTTTGCCTATCTTGCTGACCGCGGCTGGCCGGGCCTACTTCGCGATGTGCCCCGACGAGGAGCGCGAGGATATTCTGGAACTGTTGCGCTCCGGTGCCGGCGGTGAAGAGCAACAGGCGTTCGCGAAAAACGATACGCTCGTGCGCAAGCTGATCCGACGGGTGCGCGAGGACGGTTTCGGATCGAATCACGGCGACTGGACCGCGCAGGCGAAAATCGGTGCGGTGGCGGTCGCGATCAGCGCGGACGAACGCGTGATCGCCAGCCTCAATGTCGTCTTCCTGTCACGCGCCGTCAGTCTCCAGGATGCCACTCGCCGCTATGTGCCCGAGCTGCAAAAAGCAGCAGCGGATATTGCCGAAGCATTGCGACAGGAACCCGCGGCTCGTTCCCGCGCATCAACGTAGTCTCCCAGACAGGCTGAATGGCATGAACGGACGCGCGAATGACGATGTGCCGACCGCGACGGGCGGCCGAGCATGGCTGACAATCGACGCTCTCCCCCGCGCACCCGAATGAGCTTGGAAGAACCCGTTTTTTCATCGAGACCATGAGAATCCATCACTTCGTTCCCTTGCTGGCGCTCGCCGCCGTACCCACCGCCCACGCCGCCGACAGCCAACCTTGCAGCGACGCTGCCGTCACGGCCGTCGCCCGTTGGGCCGGCATCGCGAGCGCACGCATCGCGACGCGCGACGCGAACCGGCTCGTCGTCGCGTCCGCGTGCAAGGTCATGCCGAACGCGCCGGGCACGACGATCGCGGCCGTCGTGTTCGATTCGCTGCCCAAAAGCAAGAATCCGGACGAAAGCGACAAGCTGCAGGTCGTCGCGCTCGTCGAGGGCGACAAGGTCGTCGCGGCCGACAAGTCGGTGGTTCAGGAGGATGCGGCGACCGAGATCGGCGAGAACAGCTATCGCATCGATACGGCGCCGTACCGGCTGTCGCCCGAGGTCCGCGCATTTGGCGTCGTGTTCACGAGCAGCGCGCGCGGGCCGAGCTGTCCGGATGCGGACGCCAGCGAAGAATTGACGCTGTGGGTGCGCGAAGGCAACCGCATCCGCCCGGTGTTCGGCACCAATCTCTACGGCTGGGTCAGCGTCGAAGGTGCGGCGTGCGGTGCCGGCATGGGTGACGCGATCAGCGAGGATGCCCACATGACGATCGCCGTCGAAAAGACCGCCAGCCACGGCTTCGCAGACCTGTCGATCACCGCACGCATCACGAAGAGCCAACGCAAGGACAACGAATACGCCGAGACGGGCAAGCGCACCGCACGCACGATCGTCCGCTACGACGGCAAGTCATACGGCATCGACATGTTCCGAAACTTCTGGTATCCGCCCGCCGCGATGCAGCGCTTCAAGTAACGGCGCGTCAGCCCGCGCCCGCCTACTCCGCCACCTTCGGCCCGATCCCGTCGCCCGACGCGGGCATCCGCAGCGCATCGTCCCGCACACGTCGCGCCTCGCGTGCCGTATAGCGATCCTTCAACCGCAGGAACGGTTTCTCGACGAGGAAGTAGCTGGCCGTCGCGGCCAGCAGCGCCCACACGATGCCGAGCGGAAACGCATGCGCGACCGGCAGATCGGGATTCGCGAACGGCTGCTGCCACAGATACAGACTGAACGAGATCGTGCCGATGAACACGACCGGCCGCGCGCGCAGCCAGCGCGCGCACCAGAACTCGCCGCGGAAATTCAGCACGACGATCACGATCGCGATCAACGCGGCTTCGAGCGTCACGCCGTAAGTCGCGTTCCAGAAGCCGCCGAGCCGGTGTTCGGCGAGCGGCATGCCGAGCAGCACGACGATGACGATCGCCGTCACGATGCGCGCCTCGCCTCGCCACGCGCCGATCCACGCTTCGAGCCGTTCCCGGTTGAGCGACGCATAACACCCGATCAGGATCGGATCGACGCCGGTGTGAAGCATCATCCCGAGTTGCCCGCGCAGCGCCGGTGCAACGAAATACGTGACGGCGCGCACCAGCGGCACGATCAGGATCAACGCGGCCAGCCAGCGCGTGCCGGCGCGGCGCATGCCGAACCCGAACAGCAGCGGCCAGAACCAGTAGAACTGCTCTTCGAGCGCGAGCGACCAGAAATGACCGAGATACCACGCGCCGTCCGGATGCAGCGCGTTGTCGCCGGTCAGCCCGAACCACGCCGAGTAATTCCACAGATGCAGCGCCGCATACAGCCACTGCCGGCGATCGACGTCGAACCAGCCGGCGAACGCGACGACCGCAACGGCCGCGAGATAGACGTAGCAGGCCGGCCAGATCCGCAGCGCGCGACGCACGTAGAACGACGTCAACGCAATGCCGCCGGTGCGCGCGAACTCGGCGCGCAGCACGTTGGTGATCAGGAAACCGCTCAGGACGAAGAAGATCAGGACCCCGAGCCGGCCGTCGGCAATCAGCCGCAACGGCGCATACCAGCCCGTGTAGCCGCCCGGCAGCACATGTTCGGCGTGCCCGACCACCACCATCGCGACCGCGACGGCGCGCAACCCGGTCAACTGCGTGACGCGATGGTTCATCGGCTCGTTTCCGTTGGCACGGGTTAGAAACAGGAGATGACCGGCGCGCCGACTGGCATGCCGATATGCCGCCGGGATTTTGTATGAAAAATATCGGAATGAAATTGCTTCAAAAATCGCCGCGCCGCCAGCTGCGGCCGCACACGTCCGAACGAGCCGGCGCCCGGCGCGGCGAATGGGCATAATGACAAGCCTTGCCCGGCGACGACCGGACCGATGCCCACGCAACGTTTTTGCGGCGCAGCAACATCCGAAGTACCGCCCCCGCACGGATACCGGCCCGCACTCGTCCGCCTCCAGTCGACCCTCATCCGGAGCCTGCCTGTGTACCCACCGATCGAACCCTACGCCCACGGCCACCTCGACACCGGCGACGGCCATCGCATCTACTGGGAGCGCTGCGGCAACCCGGCCGGCAAGCCCGCCGTGTTCCTGCACGGCGGCCCCGGCGCCGGCTGCAGCCCCGACCATCGCCGCCTGTTCGACCCCGAGCGCTACGACATCCTGCTGTTCGACCAGCGCGGCTGCGGGCGCTCGACGCCGCACGCGAGCCTCGAGAACAACACGACGTGGCATCTGGTCGCCGATATCGAACGCCTGCGCGAGATGGTCGGCGCCGAGCAATGGCTCGTGTTCGGCGGTTCCTGGGGCAGCGCGCTGGCGATCGCGTACGCGGAAACGCACCCCGAACGCGTGAGCGCGCTGATCGTGCGCGGCATCTTCACGATGCGGCGCGCGGAACTGCTGTGGTACTACCAGGAAGGCGCGTCGTGGCTGTTCCCGGATCTGTGGGAGGACTTCGTTGCGCCGATTCCGGAAGCCGAGCGCGGTGACCTGATGGCCGCCTACCATCGCCGGCTGACCGGCGACGACGAAGCCGCGAAGCTCGAGGCGGCTCGCGCATGGAGCATCTGGGAAGGCCGCACGATCACGCTGCTGCCCGACCCGGCGCTCGCCGCGCACTTCGCGGACGGCCACTACGCGCTCGCGTTCGCGCGAATCGAAAACCACTACTTCGTGAACGAGGGCTTCGTCGAGGAAGGTCAGTTGCTGCGCGACGCGCATCGCCTCGCCGGCATTCCGGGCGTGATCGTGCAGGGCCGCTACGACGTCGCGACGCCAGCACGCACCGCATGGGAACTGTCGAAGGCGTGGCCGGAGGCGACGTTCGAGATCGTGCCCGGCGCCGGGCACGCCTACAACGAGCCGGGGATCCTCGAAGCGTTGATCGCGGCGACGGACCGGTTCGCCGCGTAGTCCATAGGGTGCAACGCATCGCAGTGCGTGCTGCGATGCCTGCCGGCACACCTAGGCGCCGCCGCGATCAAAGCGCGGCTTCGACGATCGTCCTGCCGCTGATCGCGCGCTCGACAAGCTGCTCGTCGCCGACCTTGCGAATTGCGTCGTCGAGCAGCCCCTCCGGTTCTTCGGTCGCCACCTTCAGCAGGCCCGACAGGCCGCGCGCGTCGAGCACCACCAGCGTCTCCATCGAATCCGCGCGGCTCACGAGCACGCGGCGGAATGCCGGGCCCGCGCCGAAGCTCGCGCAGAGCGAGATCGTCTCGCCGCCGAGCGTGTAGTCGAAGTGCTTGATCATGGTCTGCCGCCGTTGCAAGGAAATGGCGACGCGCGACGGCGCGGCGCCGTGACGTCGACGCACCCGCGCGTGCCGCCGGCGCGCCGGACCGGAGTCCGGACCGTCCACCGGCATCACCATGCTAGGCGTGCAGTATTAACGAAGACTTAAACCGGAAACCGCCCTCACGGGAGGCCCGCGTTACGGCGCATCGAGCGGCTCGACCGTCACGCCGACCTTCAGCTCCTGATCCGCACCGCCGCCGCGGATCACGCCGCGCAGCGGCGTGACGTCCGCATAGTCGCGACCGACCGACAGCATCACGTAGTCGTCGCCCGGCGCGCGGTCGTTGGTCGGATCGAGCTGCAGCCAGCCGTTGTCCTCGGGCCATGCCGGGTCGTACACCTCGACCCACGCATGCGACGCATCGGCACCGATCAGCCGCGGTTGCCCGGGCGGCGGCTGCGTGAGCAGGTAGCCGCTGACGTAACGCGCGGCCAGCCCGAGCGAGCGCAGCGCGCCGATCATCACGTGCGCGAAATCCTGGCAGACGCCCTTGCGCAACCGCAGCGCATCGAGCGCCGACGTCGTGATGTCGGTGCTGTTCGGTGTATAGGCGAAATCGGCGTGCACGCGCCGCATCAGGTCCCAGGCGGCCTGCACGAGCGGCCGTCGCGGCGTGAAGCTCGCGGCCGCATAAGCGGCGAGCTCGGGATCGCAGGCGACGTGCGGTGACGCGAACAGGAATTCGCTCGCCGCGTCGTAAGGCTGCCCCGCACGAAACCGCAAGCGGTCGCGCACGGCTTCCCATTCGGTCGCCTGCCTTGCGTCGGGATGCGCGATCGCGGGCGGCGGCTCGCCGCGGGCGCCAAGCGACCACACGGGCGGCGTCACGCGCACCGTGCTGCGGCTGCGCACGAGCAGCGCGTCGTGCGGCTGGTTCAGTGCGAACGACGCGCGCGCGTTGCCGAACGCGTCGATCTCCGTGCAGACCGATTCCGGCACGGGCTCGATGTCGAGCGAGAACGACAGCACCTGCTGGCGCGGCGTCACGAGCGGTTGCAGGCGTGCCTGGTGCTGCGCGGATTCGACGCGCGCCGCGTAACGGTATTCGGTGTCGTGCGTGACACGCAGCAACCGGCCGGGCGCCATGGCGCCCGGCGCGGCTGCCGGTCGTGTCTTGCCTGCACCGGACGGCGCCTTCACCGCGCCTTTCGTCGTCACCATAGCGTCCTGCCCGCCTCGCGCACGTGGCTGAAGTAGCGTTCGCCGATGCGGTTCGACAGTTCCCAGACCGCCTTCACGGTCGTGTCGAGCGCATCGAGCAGCTTGTCGTGCCGGCCGCCGTCAACGGTTTCGCACAGTTCGTGCAGCGACCACGCGGGCACGTCCGGAATCGTCTCGGCCAGCTCGGACAGCGCATAGCCTTCGCTGCGCTCGACCTTCGTCAGCCGGCCGCGCAGCGCCTGCACGACCCAGCCGAGCGAACGCGGATTGTCGGTGTCGAGCACGACGAGCGACAGCAGCGGCGCGACGTCGAAGCCGCGCTGGAAACGCGAGCGGAACGTGATCGTGCTGTCGAACAGCTCCAGCACGAGTTCGAAACCGTCCTGCCGGTGCACGACACCCTCCTCGAAGGCGAACTTCAGCACGCTGCACAGGAAGTCCAGCCGGTCGATCTGCCGGCCGATCGACAGCAGGCGCCAGCCGTCGTCGCGCGTCATGTTGTCGGTCTGCGCACCGGTGATCGCGCCGAGCAGCAGGCCGAGGCGCTCCAGCAGCTGCAGCGCCTCGTTACCGATCTGCTCCTCGGCCTCCGGCTGCCCGGCGCTGTCCGCGAACAGTTGCGTCGCGTCGTCGATCAACCGCCACTGATCGCTGGACAGCCGTTCGCGGATCGCGGCGGCGGCGCCGCGCATCCCGAACAGGCACGACGCGATGCCCGACGTGCGATCGGCGCCGCGCGTCAGCGACGTCGCAAGCGCGTGCTGGAACGCGCGCGGCGCGTCGACGGCATTCGGCGCGTCGGCCGCGATCAGGCCCGTGTCGCGGCACAACGTATCGATCAGTTCCAGATGCGCGGGGCTGTCGACGTCGTCTTCGCCGCGCAGCCTTTCGAGCGCGGCGCGCGCGAGGCGCATCAGGTTGGTCGCGCGTTCGGTGTAACGGCCGAGCCAGAACAGGTTCTCGGCCGCACGGCTCGCGATCGCGCGCGGTCGCTCGACGAGGTCGTCGGGGCCGAGGTGCGTTTGCAGCAGCGTCGTCGAATCGACGATGCCCTCGGTCATCACCCAGGTATCGACGGTGCTGCCGCCGTGCGGCATCGGCGCATTGAACAGCGTGTCGCGCGTGCCGACCCGCGACAGCCCGCCGGGCAGGAGCCGCCAGCGCTGCGCGCCGTCGGCGAGCGCGAACACGCGCAGCAGCAGCGGCTTCGGCACGATGCGTGCGCTGCCGTTGCCCTCGGGCGTGTCGGGTCGCGGCCAGGTCGGCGCCTGCGACAGCGGCAGGTCGGCCTGCACCGTGTAGTGTTCGGGCCGCGCGAGGATCCGGGCGCGCCATGCGGCCAGCTGCGCCTGCGTGAGCCGTGCGCCGATCACCGGCTCGAACGCGCCGCCGGCCTGCACCTCGGGTGGATAGGAGGCCTTCACGATGCCGCGCGCAAGCTGCGGCAGCGCATCGTCGCAGGCAGCCGCCTCGCCGCACCACCACGAATGCACGGCCGGCAGCGTCAACGTTTCGCCGAGCAGCGCTTCGGCGAGGCGCGGCATGAAGCCGAGCATCGCCGGCGATTCGAGGAAACCCGAGCCCGGTGCGTTCGCGAGCAGCACGTTGCCCGCGCGCACGGCCTGCAGCAGCCCCGGCACGCCGAGCATCGAATCGGGCCGCAGTTCGAGCGGATCGAGCCACGCGTCGTCGACGCGCCGCAGGATGCCGTGCACCGGTTCGAGCCCGCGCAGCGTCTTCAGGAAGACGCGGTTGTCGCGCGCGGTCAGGTCGCCGCCCTCGACGAGCGTGAGGCCGAGATAGCGTGCGAGATACGCATGCTCGAAATACGTCGCGCTGTGCGGCCCCGGCGTCAGCAGCACGATCCGCGAGTTCTTGCGGGCCGGGCTGAGCGACTGCATGCTCTGCAGCAGCGCGCGATACGCGGACGCGAGGCGCTGCACGCGCAGCCCGCGAAACCCGCGCGGAAAGAGCCGCGACACGATCAGGCGGTTTTCGAGCAGGTAGCCGAGCCCGGCCGCGCCCTGCGTATGCTGCGCGACGATCCGCCACTGCCCGTCCGGGCCGCGCGCGAGATCGAACGCGACGACGTGCAGCCAGGTATCGCCCGGCACGCGCGCGCCGCGCATCGCGCGCAGGTAGCCGGGGTGGCCGGTGACGAGCGCGGGCGGCAGCAGCCCGCGCTGCAGGATGGTCTGCGGCCCGTACAGGTCGGCCAGCGTCGCGTTGAGCAGCCGCACGCGCTGCAGCACGCCGCGCTCGATCGCGACCCAGTCGTCGGGCGTGACGATCATCGGCAGCAGGTCGAGCGACCACGGGCCGGCCGCGCCGTCGCCGGCGCGCTGCTCGTGCAGCTGGTAGAACAGGCCGTTCTCGCGCATGCTCCGGTGCAGCGCATCGGCGCGGCGATCGAGATCGGCCACGCCGTCGCTGCCGATCGACGTAAAGAAGCTGCGCCACGCGGGCGCGAGCGCAGGCGCGATCAGGCCGGCCGCGCTGCCGCGCAGTTCGTCGTAGCGGCCGGCGGCCGCCGGCGCCGCGAGCGCGGCGGCCAGTTCGGCGGCGTTCGGCTGCGCGCCGGTATCGAAAAGCGTGGGCATCGCGTCGAGGGCGGCGAGATGGTCGGTATCAATGGGCGGCACGATGTCGTTCCGTCGTCAGGGTGCGGCCGCGCACGCGCGCCGCCATCGGGGCGGCAAGCCTCGGCGCGCGGCCGCAATCTGCCCGCATCCTAGCATTCCGGCGAGGCCGCCGGGAGATCGCGAGCCGCGCATCGTCGTCCACCCCGTCGTTACTGGATCACGGCCGCCGCAAGTCGAGCGTGAACGGGAATTCGCGGCTCGGCGCGGCAGCCGCGACATCCATCCGCCCCGGCGTATGCCCCATCTCGACGAAGCGTGCGAGCCGGCGGCTCTCGGCTTCGTATGCATTGACCGGGAACGTCGCGTAGTTGCGCCCGCCCGGATGCGCGACGTGATAACGACAGCCGCCGAGCGAGCGCTGCAGCCACGTATCGACGATGTCGAACGTGAGCGGCGCATGCACGCCGATGGTCGGATGCAGCGCGGACGGCGGCGACCACGCCTTGTAGCGCACGCCCGCGACGTACTCGCCGACGGTGCCGGTCGGCTGCAGCGGCAGCGCGCGGCCGTTGACGGTCACGACGTGCCGGTTGTCGTTCAGCCCCGTCACGCGCACCTCGAGCCGTTCGACCGACGAATCGACGTAACGGACCGTGCCGCCGGGCGCGCCCTCCTCGCCCATCACGTGCCACGGTTCCAGTGCGCCGCGCAACGACAGCTGCATGCCGTTCACCGCGATCTGGCCGAACAGCGGGAAGCGGAATTCGAAGTGCGGTGCGAACCACGCCGGATCGAACGCAAAACCGGCCTCGCGCAGTTCGGCCAGCACATCGTCGAAATCCATCTGAAGAAACTCGGGCAGCATGAAGCGGTCGTGCAGCGCGGTGCCCCAGCGCGTGAGCGGCGTCGTGTACGGCGCGGCCCAGAAACGCGCGACCAGGGCGCGCAGCAACAGTTGCTGCACGATGCTCATCCGTGCGTGCGGCGGCATCTCGAACGCGCGCAGCTCGAGCAGGCCGAGCCGGCCGGTCGACGAATCGGGCGAATACAGCTTGTCGATGCAGAACTCGCTGCGGTGCGTGTTGCCCGTCACGTCGATCAGCAGGTTGCGCAGCACGCGGTCGACGAGCCACGGCGGCATGTCCTGCCCGAACAGCAGCTTGTTGCGCTGGATCTCGGCGAACGCGATGTCGAGTTCGTACAGCTGGTCGTTGCGCGCCTCGTCGACGCGCGGTGCCTGGCTCGTCGGCCCGATGAACAGCCCCGAGAACAGGTACGACAGCGACGGATGGTTGTGCCAGTACGCGATCAGGCTCGCGAGCAGGTCCGGGCGGCGCAGGAACGGGCTGTCGGCCGGCGTCGCACCGCCGAGCACGAAGTGGTTGCCGCCGCCCGTGCCGACGTGACGGCCGTCGACCATGAATTTCTCGCTGCACAGCCGCGACTGCCACGCGGCGTCGTACAGGAATTCCGTGTGGTCGACGAGTTCGTCGAAGCTCGCGGCCGGATGGATGTTCACCTCGATCACGCCGGGATCGGGCGTCACCTGCAGCAGCTTCAGCCGCGCATCGCGCGGCGGCGGATAGCCTTCGAGCACGAGCTTCACGCCGAGCGCGTGCGCGGTCAGCTCGATCGCGCCGAGCAGGTCGAGATAATCCTCGAGCGCGGCGAGCGGCGGCATGAACAGGTACAGGATGCCGTTGCGCACCTCGGCGCACAGCGCGGTGCGCGTGATCCACGCGGCCGATTCGAAGCGCTCGGGCCGGCGCTGCGGATCGTGCGCTGACGCGCGCCCGCCCGCGGCCGTGCCGTCGTCACGCCACTGCATGACCGTCTGCGCAGGCGCTTCGCGATGCACGCCGGACAGGTAGCGCGGCGCGTCGGCCGGGCCCGCATAGCGCGCACGGATCGCGGCGGCATCCGGCAGCGCGCTGCGCGGCGCGAACGGATCGCGTTCGACCAGGTACGGATGGTCGGCGCGCGAGGCCCACGGCAGCGAATCGAGCGGCAGTCGATAGCCCATCGGCGAATCGCCCGGCACGAGATACATCCGCTCGTCGCGGAAGAACCACGGGCCCGTCTGCCAGCGCGGCCCGTCGAGACCCGGTGCATCGTCCGTGCGCTTGACCGGCAGCACGTAGCCGACCACGCTGTCGAGCTGCTGGTCGAACACCTTGCGCAGCCGCGCGCGCTCGAGCTCGTCGTCGAGTCGCGAGTCGAACGGATCGACGTTGACGGGCAGCCGGCGCTCGCGCCACAGGTAGTACCAGACATCCTCGTAGCCGGGCTGGATGAATTCGTCGGTCAGGTTCAGCCGCGCGGCGAGCGCATCGATGAAGCGCTTCGCGTCGTCGGTCGTGTACGCGGACGGCTCGCGCTCGTCGGCGAACAGCGACGGATCGTGCCACACGGGCTGGCCGTCCGCGCGCCAGAAGATCGACAATGCCCAGCGCGGCAGCTGCTCGCCCGGATACCACTTGCCCTGCCCGAAATGCAGGAAACCGCCGTCGCCGTACTCGGCGCGCAGCCGCTGCACGAGTTCGGTCGCGTAGCCGCGCTTGGTCGGGCCGAGCGCATCGGTGTTCCACTCGGCGCCGTCGCGATCGTCGATCGACACGAAGGTCGGCTCGCCGCCCTGCGTGAGCCGCACGTCGCCGGCCGCCAGCGCGCCGTCGACCTGCGTGCCGAGCGCCAGCACGGCGTCCCACTGCGATTCCGTATACGGTTTCGTCACGCGCGGCGATTCGTACACGCGCGTCACGGTCATCTCGTGCTCGAACGACACCTCGCACTCGTCGATCAGCCCTTCGACCGGCGCGGCGCTCGTCGGCTGCGGCGTGCAGGCGAGCGGAATATGCCCTTCGCCCGCGAGCAGGCCCGACGTCGGGTCGAAGCCGATCCAGCCGGCGCCCGGGAGGTACACCTCACACCACGCGTGCAGGTCGGTGAAGTCCACCGACGTGCCGCTCGGGCCATCGAGCGACTTCACGTCGGGCGTGAGCTGGATCAGGTAGCCCGACACGAAACGCGCGGCGATGCCGAGATGACGGCACAGCTGCACGAGCAGCCACGCGCTGTCGCGGCACGAGCCGGACGCGAGCTCGAGCGTCTGCTCGGGCGTCTGCACGCCGGGCTCCATCCGCACGAGATAGCCGATGTCGTGCTGAAGCTGCTGGTTCAGCGCGACGAGGAAGTTCACGGTGCCGGCCGGCGTACGATCGACGCCGTCGAGATACGTGCGGAACAACGGCGACGCGCTCGTCTGCGGATCGCACACGAGATACGGCGCGAGCTCGGTCTTCAGCGCATCGTCATAGCTGAACGGGTATTGCTCGGCGCTCGCTTCGAGGAAGAAGTCGAACGGGTTGTACACCGACATCTCGGCGACGAGATCGATCGTGATCTCGAAGTGCTCGGTGCGCTCCGGAAACACGAGCCGCGCGAGATAGTTCGAGAACGGGTCCTGCTGCCAGTTGATGAAGTGCTGCGCGGGCTCGACCGTCATCGAGTACGCAAGGATCGGCGTCCGGCAATGCGGCGCGGGCCGCAGCCGCACGACCTGCGGGCCGAGGTTGACGAGCCGGTCGTAGCGATAGCGGGTGGTGTGATGCAGCGCGACGTGGATGGACATGGGAACTCGGTTCGGGTTGGGCCGGCCGCGCGCGCCGCGTCGCACTCGACGCGGCGGCCCGGCATGGCGGATTCGGCGAAAGCGTGCGCGGGGTCAGACGAGCTCGGGCGACTGCACGACGCTGATCTCGACGCCGACGGCCGTCGCGCCGAGCCCCGTCACCGGCTGCGCGTCGCGATAATCGAGGCCGACCGCGATGCGCACGTAGCGCTCGTCCGGGCAGCGGTTCATGAACGGATCGAACCCGACCCAGCCGAGCCCTTCCACGTACGCCTCGGCCCATGCATGGCCGGCCGGCTGCTGCATCAGCGCGGCGGCCTGCGGCTGCGCGCCGAGCGCCGGTTGCGGCAGCCCTTGCGATTGCGCGGCATGCGATGCGCCGAGCATCTGCTGCATGCCCTCGCCGCTCTGCAGCGCGAGCGCTTCCTCCTCCTCGACGTCGCCCGCGTTCTGCTTCGCATCGGCGATGCGCTGCATCGCGCTGTCGGCGAGCACGTAGCCCGAGATGTAGCGCGCGGGAATCTTCAGCACGCGCGCGGCCGCGATGAACGCATGCGCATGGTCGCGGCTCGTGCCCTCGCCGCTTTGCAGCGCGGTTTCCGCGTCGACGGGCACGTCGGCGGCCAGGTTCGGCGCATACGCGATACGGTCGTGCACTTCCGTCATCAGCCAGTGCAATGCGTCGAGGCCGTGCGGCTCGATCGGCAGCGCTTCCGTGAGTTCGCGCACGGTATCGCCCGCCTTCGTGAGCGCGGTCTCGCGCTCGAAGATCCACGGCGGCGCATAGCCCTCCGGATTCCCGAGAATGCCCGCGCGGTCCTGCGTCTCGACGACGCCGGCCGCGACGACGACGATCTCGGCCTTCGCGCCGCGGTCGTGACGCACGAGGTCGATCCGGTTGCCGAGCCCGTCGGCGTAAGACAGCGACGGCTCGACGCCGTCGATCGTGACCTGCCACGCGCGCACCGTCTGCCCGGGGCCCGACTGCGGGCGCAGCCGCAGCCGTTGCAGCGCATGGGTGGCTTGATCGTCGAACTGATAACGCGAAATGTGTCGAATGGCGAGTCGCATGGCAAGTCTCAGTCGAAGTTGTAAGCCTGGGCGATTTCGAGCCCAAGGCTGTTGTTGCGGCCGATGAAGTCGGTCAGGAACTCGTGCAGCCCGCTCTTGAAGATCCGCTCGACCGAGGTATCGGACAGCATTTGCAGGATCTTCGTGGCCGTGTCGTGACACGGGTGTGTCACGCCGTAATCCTTTGCAAGCAGGTTCAGGCTCGACACGACGCGTCCGTAGCAATAACGCAGCGAACGCGGCATGCGGCCGTTCAGGATCAGGTAGTCGGCGATGTTCATCGGCTTGTACTGCACGTCGTACACCCAGCGGTACGAACGGTGCGCGGCGACGCAGCGCAGGATCGTCTCCCACTGGTAGTTGTCGAGGATCGTGCCGACGTGCGACACCGACGGCAGCAGCAGGTGGTACTTCACGTCGATGATCCGCGCGGTGTTGTCCGCGCGCTCGATGAATGCGCCGATCTGCGCGAAATCGAAGATCTCGTTGCGCAGCATCGTGCTGTAGAAGCTGCCGAGGATCAGCGCGGTTTCGCGCTTCACTTCGTCGAGCACGGCCGGCAGCTCGCTCTCCGGCACCGGCTGCGCCAGCGCGCGGCGCAGCGCGAGCCACGCGCCGTTCACGCTTTCCCACGCCTCGCGCGTGAGCGCCGTGCGCACCATCCGCGCGTTCGAGCGCGCGGCCTCGATGCACGACAGCACGCTCGACGGGTTGTCGCGGTCGCGCAGCAGGTAGTCGGTCACCGTATCGGCCGCATACGCGTCGTATTTCTCCCGGTAGCCGTCGTCCGCGCCCGAGCTGACGAGCACCGACGACCATTCGGCCGGCGCGTCGGACGTGCGCGTGAGCGCCATCCGCAGCCCGGCATCGACGATGCGCGCGATGTTCTCCGCGCGCTCGATATAGCGGTACATCCAGTAGAGCCCGCTTGCAGTACGTCCTAGAAGCATCTCGTGTCCACTCCGTCTTCGTTCGGTTCGCGCGCCGGCTGCGGCGCGCGCGGTCGCATCCGGCTCAGTCGGCCAGCACCCAGGTGTCCTTGGTGCCGCCGCCCTGGCTCGAGTTGACGACCAGCGATCCCTCCTTCAGCGCCACGCGCGTGAGCCCGCCCGGCGTGATGCGGATCCGGTCCGACACCAGCACGAACGGCCGCAGGTCGACGTGGCGCGGCGCGAGGCCGGCGTCGGTGAGGATCGGCGTCGTGGACAGCGCGAGCGTCGGCTGCGCGATGTAGTTCGCCGGACGCGCGCGCAGCTTCGCGGAAAACGCCTCGAGCTCGGCCTTCGACGCGCACGGGCCGACCAGCATCCCGTAGCCGCCCGAGCCATGCACTTCCTTCACGACCAGTTCGTCGAGATGCTCGAGCACGTACTTCAGGCTGTCGGCCTCGCCGCAGCGCCAGGTCGGCACGTTCTCCAGCAGCGCCTTGCGCCCCGTGTAGAACTCGACGATCTCCGGCATGTACGAATAGATCGCCTTGTCGTCGGCGATGCCGGTGCCCGGCGCGTTCGCGATCGTGATGTTGCCGGCGCGGTACACGTCCATGATCCCCGCCACGCCGAGCACCGAATCGGGGCGGAACGTGAGCGGATCGAGGAAGGCGTCGTCGACGCGGCGGTACAGCACGTCGATCGGCTGGAAGCCTTCGGTCGTGCGCATCGCGACGCGGCCGTCGATCACCTGCAGGTCGCTGCCCTCGACGAGGTGCACGCCCATCTGGTCGGCGAGGAACGAGTGTTCGTAGTACGCGGAATTGTGGATGCCGGGCGTGAGCACGGCCACGGTCGGGTTGTCGGCGTTGCCGCCCGGCGGGCACACCGCGGCCAGCGACTGGCGCAGCATCTGCGGATAGGTCTCGACCGGGCGCACCTTCACCTGCTGGAACAGCTCCGGGAAGAGCTGCATCATGGTTTCGCGGTTTTCCAGCATGTAGGACACGCCGGAGGGCGTGCGCGCGTTGTCCTCCAGCACGTAGAACTGGTTCTCGGCGGTGCGCACGATGTCGACGCCGATGATGTGCGTGTACACGTTGCCGGGCGGCCGGAAGTCGATCATCTCCGGGATGAACGCCTCGTTGTGCGCGATCAGGTGCTTGGGCACGATGCCCGCGCGCACGATTTCCTGGCGGTGGTAGATGTCGTCGAGGAAGGCGTTCAGCGCCATCACGCGCTGCTCGATGCCGAGCGAGAGGCGGCTCCATTCGGCGCCCGAGATGATGCGCGGGACGATGTCGAACGGAATCAGCCGCTCGGCGGCCTCCGCGTCGCCGTAGACGGCGAACGTGATGCCCGTCTTGCGGAACACGCCTTCCGCGTCGTGGGCTTTCTGGGCGAGGCTCGCGGGATTCTGCGTGTCGAGCCATTGCTTCAGGCGCGCGTAGGGCGCCCTTACCATGTCGCCGGATTGCAGCATTTCATCGAATGGCTTCATCGATCTTTTCTCCATCGATCGTTTTCCCCGGCATTGCGCATGCCGGACCGGCGTAATGAATGCTTTGCAAGGAACGTGCCTTGCGCTACCCCCCGATATCCCCCCGTTTTTGCGCCGCGCCGGGCACGCCCGCACGGCATCGCGCACCATAACGGTGCATCACCCGGCGCGGCGGGCGCCCGCATGCGCCGCGAGCGCGCACGGCCGATGCTGCGCCGCGTCCTGCAAACATAGTTCCCCCGCGTGTCACGAATGTGCAATCTGCACTGCACAAAAAAATGGCGCGACCGGGCACCGGATCGCGGCAAGGGAGGCGGGCCGGCACGCACACGGCGCAACCGACCCTGGGGAAGTACCGTCTGCGGCACGCCGGGCGTTCGACGCGGTGAACTATCCGGTTAGCCGGGTCCGGCACCTCAACGCTATGTAGCCGTAATCCCGCCGACAACGCTCATGCATATTTCGACTGACACCGATCGAAAAAAAACATCGGACCGCCCCCGCGAGGCGCGGTACGCTAGAAAACTGGCGCGGCGCAGCGATGCTGTCGCCTTTCAGGCGCCCGACTATAAAAAGCGAAGATCGAAATGGAAGCAAAGTGGCTGGAAGATTTCCTGAGCCTGGCGGATACCAAGAGCTTTTCCCGGGCCGCACGTCATCGGCACCTGACGCAATCGGCATTCAGCAGACGAATCGCCGCCCTCGAAACGTGGATGGACGCGAAGCTGGTCGACCGGAGCATCAATCCGGTTGCGTTGACGCCGGCCGGCCAGATGTTTCGCGGGCTTGCCGCGGACATCCTGCGCAGCATGTATGCGGCGCGCAATCTCGTGAACGGCTATGACCAGTTCGCGGCCAGCGACCAGGTCGTGCGGTTCGCCGTCGCGCATACGCTCGTGTTCACGCTGTTCCCCGAATGGCTCAAGCAGCTCCATGGCGAAGTCGGCCACGTGACCGCCCGCGTCAACGCGGTCAACGTGCCGGAAGGCGTGCAGCAGCTGGTCGAAGGCGAATGCGACCTGCTGCTCGGCTATCACCATCCGCAGCTGCCGATCGTGCTCGATCCGAACCACTTCCCGTTCGTCAGCCTCGGCATCGAACGAATCCTGCCGGTGTCGACGCCCGACGCGCGCGGCAAGCCGGTGTTTCAGCTGCCCGGCACGCCGGATGCCCCGCTCCCGCTGCTCGCGTATTCGTCGGGGGCGTTTCTCGGCAACATCGTCGAGATGCTGCTGCTGAACGCAACCGAGCCGTATGCGGTGCACCGATGCTTCGAGACGCACATGTCCGAGGCGTTGAAAGGCATGGTCGTGGCCGGGCACGGCATCGGCTGGCTGCCGGAAAGCTGCGTCGCGAAGGAGCTCGCCGACGGCACGCTCGTATGCGCGGGCTCGGGAGACTGGATCACCGAACTCGAGATCCGCCTGTATCGATCGGCGCGCAAGCGCGGGCTCGCGGCCGAGCAGTTGTGGACCTACATCATGAACCGGCCGCGCGCGGCGGTCGAAGGCGCGCTCGATGCCGAACAGGCCGCCGCGCCGACGATGCGCACCGCACGGCGACTCGCCGGCGGCAGCCGCTGATTCCTGCATTCGCGCCGTGCGGGTTCACGGTGCGAATGCGCTTTCTCCAGCCAGCAATCGCCAAGCCCGCCGAAGCCCGTGAACTCCCTGTGCCCGATCTGCAATCGATATCAGACGAAACGCAAACGTTTGCATTCAATATCGTATTTTTTACTGGCACGGCATTACGTCCGAATATTAAGACCGATTTTACGGACGGAAATACCCTGTTACAGAACAAAATAAAAGTTTCCATTTACCTGCAACAACCCAAAATAACAAAAACGTCGCACCCTCTTTTCACGACGCACGACCTGTATCCTGACCTTCATTGTTTCGCGTCGAACACAGCCGCAAGAATTCCTTTTATCAGTCGTTACTTTTCGGCACGAACGTCGATACCTCCGACGTGACTCAATGCGTGCTCGATCATCGCTACCGACCAGCAATAATCATATTCGGCAATATCGACTTTCTTCAGCATTAAACGAACCAGACGAATCCATCGTTATCCTATTTAAATAGGATATTTCCCTTCGTCCCATTCCAGCCACACGCGGTTGTTGATTCAAAAGCCATCGTGTATCAATAGCGTGTCGCAAAAAGAACGCTGCCAAATCTGACTCGGAATAAATGCTCGCCATTGATTCCGGACGGGAGGTTGCAATGTCTTCTTCGTTTCGACTGCCTGCTCGCCCTTTCCTCAGCGTCTTCCTTTCCTCGCTCTGCGTGAACGCGATGGCCGAGGCGCCGGCGTCCGGTCCGGATGCCGGCCGCTACGTGATTTCGTATATCTGCGGCGACGCACGCATCGACGGGACGGCACCGCTTCCTCCCGACGGCCGGCCATACAACCTGGGCGTGTCGTTTGCTTCCGGCCGCACCGGACAACCGCTCGCCAACGTCCAGGTCCGCCTGCGGCGACATGGCCGCGTGCTCGTCGAATTCAACGCCGCGGGATCGCGCTGCCTGTTCAGCGTGCCGGACGCCAGCTACCGGGTCGAAGGGACCTATCAGGGAGCGACCCAGTTCGCGATCGTCGAAACGGGCACGCTCACCACGCAGTTGCGATGGTGAACGCCGCCTGACCCCATCCCGATCGCGTCATCCACCGCAACGCATCGAATCGAGGAGCTTCGAATGACTCGTGCAGAACGACCCGACGGCTCGTCCGCCTGCCCGCCGAAACCCTCCTGGGGTCCTGGAAAGAACGCGGCGCTCAGCTTCGTCGCGTTCGCCGCGATCTTCAGCCTCTTCGCGTATACCGAGCGGGACAAGACCGCCGGCCATGCGAGCGTGACGCACGACATCGCCGGCGCGATCGACGCCGCGGTCGGCCAGTACCGCCAATCCATCGTGGCCGCGCCCGGCCGCGCGAGCGGCGCATCCGTCCCTCCGATCGCGGCCGCGCCTGCATCGACGATTGCGCGACAGGCCGCACCGCTCGCGCGGCCCGGGCCGACTCCCGCGCCGTCCGCATCGACGCCGCGCGAGGTGTCGACCGCGCCGCCGGTCACGCTCGCGGTCGAACCGCCAGCCGCGTCGCGGGTCCGGCCCGGCACCGCCGCCCGACACCGGCAGCCCTACCCTCCACCGCCCGCGGCACTGGCAGCCGATACGCACGGCGCGCCGGCCCATGGCCGCGCCGCCGCACGGTCGCTTGCCGAACATCGCGCACCGCGCGCCGAGAGGCTGGCAGGCACGCGAAGGCGCCTGGATTTCACGCCGAAGGCGCCGCCGTATGGCACCGACGCGGCGCGCATGCAGACGGCGAGCGTCACGCACGAGGCGCTTGAAGGCGCACGTGCGCTGGCAAAGGCCCGCTCGTGCGCGGTGATCGACGAGTGGAACTGCGTGGCGCAAAACGCGAGCCGCGCACTCGCGATCGACCCGACGAACAGCGAATCGCGCGCGTTGCTGGGACAAGCGATCCGCAATCGCCTGTGAGCCGGTCGGAGGCCGCCGGGCCTCGCCGCCCGGGGGGATGACCGCAGGCGACGAGCGTCGTCGGGCGTGCAACCGATGTGATCGTTTCAGAGTGAGGAGACACCGTGGACAACCCTCGGAAACCACCATGCACCACCGTCGCCCCGTCCAACCGGCGGGTCCTCCTGCATGCGCCGCTGGTGTTGCTGCTCGTCGCGTCCGGCCCCTGCTTCTCCGCCGAAGGCGACGCGGAATCCGGCGGCGCGAGAGAAATCGCCAGATCCGCGCCGGATGCGCCTGCGCCCGATCGGCAGGCGAGCGTGACGTCGATGGAGATCGCCGCGGATTCGGGCACGCTGCCCCCTCATGCGCCGACCCCGATCGCACAGGCATCGGATGCGTCGATGCAGATCGCGCAGGCACCGAACCCGGCCATGCCGACCACGGTCGTGGTGGACCCGGACGCGCCGCAGCCGGCTGACCGGGGGCCTGGCGCGGCATCGGCCGATACGCAGGCCTCGGTCGCGCAGACGTCGCACGCGCCGATGCGGCTTGCGCAGGCGTCCGGCACCGCGTTTCCGAATACGTCGGCACCGCACGCGCAAACGTCGCATGCCCCGATGCAGCTTGCGCAGGCATCCGACACCGCTCGGGCGAATACGGCCGCACCGATCGCGCCCACGTCGGGCGCCCCGCCGCGGGCCGCACCGACCACAACCGCCTCACCGGCCACCACGCCGACGCTGACCGCTCAGGCATCCGGCACCCCGATGCCGAACGCCCCCACCCCCGTCCCGCAGACGCCCGGCGCCCAGCTCCCTGGCGAACCGATCCAGCGATCCCAGGGCCCCGACGTCGAAACACCGAATGCGCAGGCGCCGAATCTCCGCACCGCCGATGCCGCGACGGTACGCAACGACGTGTTCGGCCTCGCGGCGAGCGGCGGCGCGATCAAGGCGCTCGACGAAGCGAAAGCCCGGCCCGATGCGTTCTCCGCCGTCGACATCGCGCAACTGGAAGAACTGTCGATTCGCCAGCAAGTGCGCGGCGGACGCGACAAGTCGCGTTCGATGACGAGTTCGGACCGCTTCGACGGCCTCGACAGCGCGCTGCGCGCGGCCGACGACCTCGACAAGCGGATGCCGGCCACGCCGGAGTACACGCCGGTCAGGACGGCGCTCGCGGGCGACCGTACGGTCGCCTACGCGGCACGCGGCGACATGAAGACGGCCGTCGCGACGTTCGAGACGATTCCGTCCAGCGCGGAAATCTCGATCGACGCGCTGGCGGCCGTCGGCGACGCCTACCTGTACCTGAGCGAACCGGCCAAGGCGAACGTCGTCTACCTGCGCGCGCTGAAGCAGGCGTCCGCGTCGCCGACCGACCGCGCGACCCGCGGCTTCCAGTACGGCGTGCGCACGCGCGAGATCGAACTGCGCGAAGGCGTGTTCTGGTCGTACGTCGACCAGGGGCGCGCGGCGCAAGCGAAGCAGGTACTCGACGAGATGGGCAAGTCGCTGCCGCCCGTCAAGGAGGTGCGCAGCGTCGGCCCCGAGGAAGGCGACTACCTGCGCTACTACCGGCTGCGCGCGCAATACCTGATCTTCACGGGCCATGCCGACGAAGGGATCGCCGCGCTCGAACAGCTCGAGAAGCAGGTGCCGTTCAACGCGGAGATCCGTGCCGCGCACGCCGACGCGGTGTCGGGCCAGTCGCACCCGCGCCAGGCGATCTCGATGTATCGCGCGTCGCTGACCGATCACCCGGACAGCGTCGAGATGCTTGCCGGCCTCGGCCGCGCGTCGCTCACGGCGGACGACTACGCGACCGCGAAGACCGTCGACCAGACCCTGGGCGACACGTTCCCGGACAGCGGCGCCGTGCGCGGCTTCAAGCGCGACTACAAGGCCTATCGCAGCCCCGTGTTCACGACCGACCTGAGCTTCGAACACGGCAACAGCGCGCTGGCCGACAACAGCTTCACGTCGGACAGTTATGTGTATTCGCAACCGTTCGGCGACAACTGGCGCGTCTTCTCGCACACGTTCTTCGGTCATGCGCAAACCGACGGCGGCAACGTCAGCCGCACGCGCACCGGTGTCGGCGGCGACTACCGGCACGGCCCGCTCACCGTGCAGGGCGAAGTCACGCGCTCGTTCGGCGCGGACGGCCGGACCGGCGGCCGCGGAACGATCGCGTACGCGCTGAACGACTACTGGACGGTCGGCGCCGGGCTCGACACCAACGACAACTCGCTGCCGTGGAAGGCCTATGCCGCGCACATCTGGGGCCGCTCGGCGAACGTCGAGGTCGTGTATCGCCAGAACGACCGCCGCGAGATCAGGCTGAGCTACGGCGTGAGCCGCTACAGCGATTCGAACCTGCACCAGGAGATTTCCGCGACCGGCACGCAGCGCGTGTACACGACCGCGACCCAGCTCGTCAACGTATCGCTGAACCTCGGCACGGACAGCAACACGCGCCAGGACGCGCCCTACTTCAGCCCCGGCCGCGACTACGCGGCCGCGGCGACCGTCATGCACCAGCTGACGCTGTGGAAGAAGGGCGACATGGGGCTGCAGCAACGCGTGTCGGTGTCGGGCGGCGTGTACAACGAGCGCGGCTTCGGCACCAGTCCGCTGTGGAGCGCGCGCCTCGAGCACGCGTGGACGTTCAAGCACGACATCACGCTGACCTACGGCGTCGAAGTCAGCAGCCATGCGTACGACGGCCAGCGCGAGCGCTCCGAAACCGGCTTCCTGTCGGTCAACCTGCCGTTCTAGCAAGGAGAGCGTTCATGCACACCAGACGGACCTTCATGTGCGGATGCCTCGGCACGTTTGCCGCCTGTTCGTTGTTCCCGGGCGTGACGAACGCCAAGATGATCGACCTGCTGCCGCCGTCCGATCCGGCCGACGGCAAGACGTTCCGCGTGATCTGCATGCACGACGTGCGCGACAACCTGATGGCGTCGTTTTCGTCGCCGTCGGCGATGGTCGATCCGTTCGCGGTCGATACCGGCACGCTGACCGCGATCTTCTCGTGGCTGCAGACCAACAACTACCACACCATCACGGTCAGGCAGATCGAGGAGTCGCGGCACGGCGGCACGCCGCTGCCGCCGCGCGCGGTGCTGCTCACGTTCGACGACGGCTACCGCAGCCACTACACGAAAGTGCTGCCGCTGCTCGAGCGCTTCAAGTATCCGGCCGTGATGGGCATCGTCACCGCGTGGATCGACGCGCCGCCGGATGCGCCGATCCGCATCAGCGACAAAATCCAGGTACCGCGCGACTACTTCATGTCGTGGGACGAAGTGAAGCAGGTCGGCCAGTCCCGTCTCGTCGAACTCGGCTGCCATACCCACAACCTCCATCATGGCGCGATCGCGAATCCGCAAGGCAACGAGTTGCCGGCGACCACGTCGCACCTGTACCTGCAGGATCAGCAACGCTATGAAACCGACGCCGAATTCGCGGCACGCGTGCACAACGACCTGCAGACCTGCGTACGGCAGATCCGCGACCACACGGGCGTCGTCGCGCGCTCGATGGTATGGCCGTACGGCGCGGAAAACCAGCCCGTGCGCCAGATCTCGACGTCGCTCGGCATGGACATCCAGTTCAGCCTCGACGCCGGCCCGAACACGCCGGACGTGCCGCTGGACCGGCTGAGAAGGATCCTGATGATGTACGACGTCGACATCGGCGGGTTCGAGCGCTCGATGCGCGAGCCGGCGTCCAACCGCGGCGACGTCGACGTGCCCGAGCGCATCGTGCAGGTCGATCTCGACCAGGTCTACGATCCCGATCCCGCGCGGCAGGAAGCCAATCTCGGCAAGCTGATCGAGCGCATCTACCGGATGCAGCCGAAATCGGTGTACCTGCAGGCCTATGCGGACCCGAAGGGCACGGGCGTGGCCGAATCGGTGTATTTCCCGAACCGGCACCTGCCGATGCGCGCCGACCTGTTCTCGCGCGCCGCGTGGCAGCTCAATACGCGTTCCAACGTGCAGGTGTACGCGTGGATGCCGGTGCTCGCGTTCCGGCCGCCGGCCGACAAGCAGCGCGGGCTCGAGGCCGTCAGCGCCCACGGCGGCGCGCCGGCCCGCGAGAACGGCACGCGCGTGTTCCGGCTGAGCCCGTTCGATCCGGACGCGCGGCTGATGATCCAGCAGATCTACGAGGATCTCAGCAAGCATGCGTCGTTCAGCGGCATCCTGTTCAGCGACGACGCCGTGCTCGACGACTACGAGGACGCGGGCCGACATGCGCTGCGCATCTATGCGCAGTGGGGGCTGCCCGCCGATATCGGCAAGATCCGCGAGAACCCCGAACTGATGAAGCGCTGGACGCGCCAGAAGTCGCGCTACCTGATCGACCTGACCCGGCAGCTCGAGCAGATCGTGCTGGCCCACCAGAACGTCGGCGACGTGCTGACCGCGCGCAACCTCTTCGCGATGCCGGTGCTCAAGCCCGAATCGGAAGCGTGGTATGCGCAGAACTACGACGACTTCCTCGCCGCCTACGACTACGTCGCGCTGATGGCGATGCCGTACATGGAGCAGGCGAAGGACCCCGAGGGCTGGCTGGACCAGCTCGTGCGGGCCGTGCGCGCGAAACAGCGCGGGCTGCAGCGTACCGTGTTCGAACTGCAGTCGTACGACTGGCGCGCGCACAAGGACGTGCCGGCCGGCACGCTGCTCACGCAGATGCGGCGGCTGCGCAGCGAGGGCGCCGTGAATTTCGGGTACTACCCGGACAACTTCCTGAACGGCCAGCCGGAACTCGACGCGATGCGCGACGTGATGTCGCTGAAGTCGCGCCTCGACCCCACCTCGATCAACGCGCTGATGCAGATGCAGCAATCGCAGGGGACGAAGACGCCATGACCACCCACAGCCTCATCACGCGCCTGCAGGATTTCGTTTTCTACTACCCGTTCTTCATGTCGTATCTGTGGATGATCGGCGGCGTCGTGCACTACTTCCTGCTGGAAGAAGGCCGCACGCTGTCGACCCGGACGATCGCGGCGAGCGGCATCCCGAAGATCTCGATCGTCGTGCCCTGCTTCAACGAAGCCGCGAACGCGCGCAGCGTGATCGGCCACCTGAACGGGATGCAGTATCCGAACTACGACATCATCGCGGTCAACGACGGCAGCCGGGATCGTACCGGCGAGATCCTCAACGCGCTGGCCGTCGAGATCCCGCGGCTGCTCGTGATCCACCACGCGCGCAACGAAGGCAAGGCGGTCGGGCTGACGACCGCGGCGGCCGTGTCGAACGCCGAATACCTGCTGTGCATCGACGGCGATTCGCTGCTCGCGCATGACGCGATCGGCTGGATGCTCGAGCACTTCCTGACCGACCCGGGCGTCGGCGCGGTGACCGGCAACCCGCGCATCCGCACGCGCACGTCGCTGCTCGGCCGCATGCAGGTCGGCGAATTCTCGTCGATCGTCGGGCTGATCAAGCGCACGCAGCAGGTGTACGGCCGCATCTTCACGGTGTCGGGCGTCGTCACGATGTTCCGCAAGACCGCGCTCGCCGACGTCGGCTACTGGAGCTCGGACATGCTGACCGAGGACATCGACATCAGCTGGAAGCTGCAGTGCCGCGACTGGCGCGTCGTGTACGAACCGCATGCGCTGAGCTGGATCCTGATGCCCGAGACGCTCAAGGGGCACTACCGGCAGCGGCTGCGCTGGTCGAAAGGCGGCATCCAGGTCCTGATGAAATATGCGGGCACGCTCGCGCGGCCGACGCAGATGATGATGTGGCCGCTGTTCGTCGAATACCTGATCGGCATCGCGTGGGCCTATTCGATGTCGTTCATCCTGCTGCTCGCGCTGCTGAACCTCGTCTACCCGCTGCCGCCGAGCTGGCACGTATCGGTCGTGCCGCACTGGCACGGGATGCTGCTGGTCGCGACCTGCATCCTGCAGCTGATCGTCGGCAGCATGATCGATCGTCAGTATGACGAAAAACTCCTGATGTATTTCCTGGACACCATCTGGTATCCCGTTGCTTTCTGGCTGATCAGCATGATCACCACCGTCGTCGCCCTGCCGGCCGTCGTGCTGCGGGGCCGCGGCAAGCGGGCCGTATGGGTCAGCCCCGACCGAGGCATTCAACATGAAAAACGCGCCGATTATTGACCTTTCCCTGCGCACGCCGCGCGAAATGATCACCGAACGCGGCCGCGTCGTCGGCTCCGTGCTGGTCGTCTGGTTCCGCCTCGTGCGGCCGGCGCTGGTCGGAGCCGTGTGGGCATCGATCTGCATCTATACGTACCGCTACCTGCTGCCGTTCAACGAAGCCGAGATGCCGATCGAGCAGATGGTGTTCTACGCGACCTCGATCGCGCTCATCGCGGGCACGATCGTCACGTGGCTGATCGCGGGGCGCGTCGTGCATCCGCTCGCCCACCGGCTGCGCGTGTCGAAGATGCTGCGGCGCTCGGCCAGCGCGAAGGCGCGCTCGGTGCCGTCCACCGCGCTGGCCGGTGCCCGCCGGCGCGGCGCGCGGCGCACGACGCGCATTCTCGTCGCGTCGCATGACGCGAACGGTTCGATTTCCGGCATCGAATGGGTAGCCCACGCGGGGCCGCCGCCCCGCGAGTAAGTCAGCGGAGACGCGCCGCCGCGCACCGGACGCCCCCGTGCCGCGCGGCGCCGCTCCAGACGCCGCGCTGCCATGCATCGCCGGCAGGCCGGCAACTTCTTCTGGACGAGGTGAATCATGTGCGGAATCGTCGGAGCAAGCGGCCTGAACAATCAGGTGCCGCAACTGGTCAATGCGTTGAGCCGGCTCGAGTATCGCGGCTACGATTCGTGCGGCATCGCCGTGCAGGACGACGGCCGCCTGCGCAGCGAACGCACGTTGCGGCGCGTGACGGACCTGCAGGCGCGCGTGCTGACGCTCGGCCTGGAAGCGCAGACCTGCATCGCGCATACGCGCTGGGCGACGCACGGCGCGCCGTCGGAAATGAACGCGCATCCGATCATGTCCGGCGACACGATCGCGGTCGTGCACAACGGGATCATCGAGAACCACGACGCGCTGCGCGCGGAGCTGCGGGAGCGCGGCTACACGTTTCGCGGCCAGACCGACACCGAGGTGATCGCGCACCTGATCCACAGCGTCTATCGCGACGACCTGTTCGACGCGGTCGTGCGCGCCGTCAAGCGGCTGCACGGCGCCTATGCGATCGCGGTCCTCAGTGCGCACGAGCCGCAGCGCCTCGTCGCCGCGCGCGCCGGCTCGCCGCTCGTGATCGGCATCGGCGCCGAGCAGAACTACCTCGCGTCGGACTGCGCGGCGCTGGGCGACCTGACCGACCGCTTCGTCTACCTGGAGGACGGCGACGTCGCGCTGATCACGCCGGAACGCATCGCCGTGGTCGAATCCGGCGGGCACGAAGCCCGGCGCCCGCTGTGCCAGGTGAAGGCGCGCGAGGGAGACGCCGCGCTCGGCCCGTACCAGCACTTCATGCAGAAGGAGATCTTCGAGCAGCCGAAGGCGATCGACAGCACGCTCGACGGCATCGACACGATCTCGCCGGCGCTGTTCGACGCGACCGACGGCACGCGCGCGCGGCTGTCGAGCGTCAGGAGCGTGCTGCTGCTCGGTTGCGGCACCAGCTACTACGCGGGACTGACCGCGAAATACTGGCTGGAGAGCATCGCCGGCATTCCCGCGCAGGTGGAGATCGCCAGCGAATTCCGCTACCGCGACACGGTCGCCGATCCACGCACGCTCGTGGTCGGCATCTCGCAGTCCGGCGAAACGGCCGACACGATCGGCGCGATCGAGCAGGCGCGCGCGATGGGCCAGGAACTGTCGCTGGCGATCTGCAACGTCGCGACCAGCACGATCGCGCGCAATGCGCCGCTGCGGTTCCTCACGCGGGCCGGCATCGAGCTCGGCGTCGCGTCGACGAAAGCGTTCACGACGCAGCTCGTCGCGCTGTTCGTACTGACGCTCACCCTCGCGCAACTGCGCGGCCGGCTCGACGCGGCGCAGGTCGCGACGCACCTGAAGCAGCTGCACGCGCTGTCCGGCCGCATCAGCCATGCGCTTGCGCTGGAAACGCAGGTCATGGGCTGGGCCGCGAAGTTCGCGCGCACCGAGAATGCGTTGTTCCTCGGGCGCGGCATCCACTTCCCGATCGCGCTGGAAGGCGCGCTGAAGCTCAAGGAAGTGTCGTACATCCACGCGGAAGGGTACGCGGCCGGCGAGCTGAAGCACGGCCCGCTCGCGCTCGTCACGAGCGCGATGCCGGTCGTCACGATCGCGCCGGACGACCGCCTGTTCCAGAAGCTGAAGTCCAACATGGCCGAGGTGCGCGCGCGCGGCGGACGGCTCTACGTGCTGGCGGGCAGTCAGCTCGAAATCGACGCCGACCGCGACACGCACCTGATCCGCGTGCGCGAGTCGGGCGACCTGCTGTCGCCGATCGTCAACGTGATCCCGCTGCAACTGCTCGCGTATCACGTCGGCTGCGCGCGCGGCGCCGACGTCGACAAGCCGCGCAACCTCGCGAAATCGGTGACCGTCGAATGAAACGGCGCCCGCGCCCGGTGCCTGCGGCCGCACGATGCGTCGCGGCCGCGCTTTGCGGTGCGTGCGGCATCGGCGCGGCGCCGCCGGCCGCCGTCGCCGCCGCGCCGGTCGTTCACACGGTCACCGTCCAGGCTTCGCCCTCGCCGCAGGCCACCGGCGACCCGCGCCGCTTCATGCACGGCATCGGCGTGGCCGACGCCGGCGACGGCAAGCGCTGGGTGTTCTTCAGCAGCTCGGGCATCGAGCCGCGTGGCGCGTTGCGCGGCGGCAGCTGGCCGCACGACGTGTACGTCGGCGAATGGCGCCCCGGCGAGCCGCGCCTGCTGCACGTTCACACGTTCATCAGCCGCCCCGAGGCGCAGGAACCGGTATCGATCGCGCAAAACGCGCGCGGCGACATCTTCGTCACGTTCGAGGACGGCTGGAAGGCGCCGCAGGAGGTCAGCCAGCGCTACGGCATCTACCGCCGCGACCTGAAGCCGGTCAAGCCCTACCCGAACGACGTCGAGTCGGGCGGCCATTCGGGGCATGTCGCGACGGTCGGCGAACGCTTCGTCGTGTTCTATTCCGCCGACTGGGTCGACGGCGGCGGCGTCGACAATCTCGGTTCCGGCAACGGCGTCTACCTGAAGACCTACGACGCGGCCGGACACGTGCTGAACCACGTCGCGGTCGCGCCGCACCGCCGCGAATGGTGGCCCGTGATCGTGGGCTCGCCGCGCACCGCGCTGCTCGTGTGGCAGAAATTCATCGAAGGCAGCACCGACGCGACGCTCGAATACGCGACGTTCGATCCCGTCACGGCGAAGCTCGACATGCTCGGGACGCTGAACGACAGGATCCGGTATTACGTGTACTCGTCGGCCTACGTGCCGGAGATCGACCGCTTCATCGTCGTCACGACGACGGCCGACGATCGCGGCATCGCGATGCTGATCGCGCCGGACGGCCGCCGCACGGCGACGCTCGACTGCCTGCCCGCATCGGTGCGCGAATCCGGCATCGGGGTCGCCGGCACGCATGCGTATGTGCCGACCCGCGACGGGAGGCTGCTGACACTGGCGCTCGGGGCTTCGACGATTTCCGCGAGCGGCGTGCAGCGCTCGCCGATTCCGTGGGGCTCGACCGGCATCGCCGGATTCCCGGCCCGCGGGTCGGCCATGCATTTCGTGTCGCTGACGCCGTCGGGCACGCGCGAAGCCGATTTCGAACCCGGGCGCGACACGTCGATGCCGAACGACGCAGCGCGTTGCTCGAGTCATTGACCACAGTCCGGCCCTCGGTCATGTCGTCAGCGCGGGCCGGCCTCGCGCGCCCCTTTCCTCAGCGGAATTCGCCAGCGCCGCGCGTAGCGGATAGACTGTCGCCCGATTCCTTCCATCGCCCGCGGCGCCCGACTCCTGCTGCCGCCGGAACGTCCTTTCCCGGAGAACGAATGCTGAAGCGCCAGTGGTTTTCGCTCGTGCTGCTGACGGTTTGCCTGCTCGGACAACGCGCGTCGGCGCAGTCCACGCTCGAACTCGACACCGACGGCACCGCCCGCCCCCTCACCCGGCAGACGCTGCTCGCGCGCCCCGATGCGGCGGACATCCACGTGCCGCGCGACATCGCGTACGGCCGGCCGATGACGTTCCGCGCGGTGCCGTTCGCCGCGCTGCTCGGCGACACGCCGCTGCCGGCCGACGGCGTGCTCGAAACGCGCGCGGCCGACGGCTTCGCCGCGCAACTGCCGCTGGATCTCGTGCGCCCCCACGCCCCGGCCCGCGCCGTCCCGTGGCTCGCGATCGAGGACCCGGCCCATCCGTGGCCGAAGCTGCCCGGCAAGCCGGTCAGCGCCGGGCCGTTCTACCTCGTGTGGCTCGGGCCGGACGCGTCGTCGGTGCGCGGCGAGCAGTGGCCGTACCAGGTCGTGCGCGTCACGATCGAATCGTCGCCGCTCGCGCGCTGGCCGTCGCTGGCCGTCGATCCGGCCTTGCCCGCCGACGATCCGGCCCGCGCGGGCCAGCGGCTGTTCGTCACGCAATGCCTCGCCTGCCACCGGCTCGACGGTGCGGGCAGCAGCCACGCCGGCCCCGACCTGAACACGCCGATGAATCCGGTCGACTACTTCCAGCCGGCCGCGCTGCGCCGCTATATCCGCGACCCGGCGTCGGTACGCGACTGGCCGGGCCGCCGCATGCCGGCCTTTCCGCCCGACCAGCTGAGCGACCGGGAACTCGACCAGATCGTCGCGTATCTCGCGTACCGGGCAAAGCGCAAGGCCGGCCAGTAACGGGCAGCCGGATCATCCAGGGGACGTTGATGACATCACGCGACACGCTGTTCACCATCGCGCCGATCGACGCCGCGCAGACGCACCCGCTCAGGGCGACGATCCTGCTCAACGGCGACCTGAACGCATGCGAGCTGGCCGGCGACCATGCGCCGACGACGCTGCATGTCGGCGTGCGCGACCGGTCGGGCATCGTCGCCGTCGCGTCGCTCTGCGAGGAACCGCGCGACGACGATCCCGCGCAGCCGGTGTGGCGGCTTCGCGGAATGGCCGTCCACCCTGCCGTGCGCGGCATGGGATTCGGACGCGTGCTGGTGCAGGTCTGCGTGCGGCACGCGGAAGAACGCGGGGCCGCGCTCGTCTGGTGCACGGCACGCGAAGCGGCGTACCGGTTCTACGAAAAGCTCGGGTTTGCGGCCGATGGTGCGTTGACGACGATGCCGGGCCGCACCGATACGGCGTTCCACGTGATGCGCCGCTACATCGGCCGGCATTCGCGGTCGGTCTGACGCAACGCGCGCGCTGGCGTCACGCCAGACGAACGCCTGCCCGGCCCGGCGAAACCCTGCCGCCGGGCCGGGCGCGTCACGCTCAGGCTTCCTGCGCGCTTCGCAGCACCGCGCGCAACAGCACGTCGGCGCCCGCCGCCGCCCATTCGGGCGTGATCGCTTCGGCCTCGTTGTGGCTCAGCCCGTCGACGCACGGCACGAAGATCATCCCGGTCGGCGCGACGCGCGCGACATAACACGCGTCGTGGCCCGCGCCGGACACGATATCCATGTGCGACAGACCGAGCGCCTCGGCCGCGTCGCGCACTGCGTCGATGCAGCGCGGCGCGAACGGAACCGGCGGGTACGTGAAGATCTGCTCGATCCGCGCGCCGAGGCCGGACGCGTCCGCCACGCGTGCGAGTTCCGCGCGCAGCGCCGCGTCCAGTTCGTCGAGTACCGCATCGTCGGGATGGCGGAATTCGACCGTGAAGAAGCAGCCGCCCGGCACCGTATTGCGCGAGTTCGGCCGCGCCTCGATCATCCCGACCGTCGCGCGCGCATGCGGCGCGTAACGACGGCCGAGTTCGTCGAGAAACGAGATCATCCGTGCGGCGCCGACCAGCGCATCGCGACGGAATGCCATCGGCGTCGTGCCCGCGTGCGCGTCGACACCGGTCAACGTCACTTCGTACCAGCGTTGCCCCTGCCCGGCCGTCACGACGCCGATCGTCTTGCCGGCCCGTTCGAGAATCGCGCCCTGCTCGATATGCAGTTCGTACGCCGCGTGCACCGGATAACCGCCGACGGGCGCCGCGCCCGCATAGCCGATCCGCTCGAGCTCGTCGCCGATCGTCCGGCCCGTGCCGTCGGTACGCGACAGCCCGTATTCGAGCGTATAGACGCCGGAAAACACGCCGGCCGACACCATCGCCGGCGCGAAGCGCGAGCCTTCCTCGTTGGTCCAGATCACGACGTCGACCGGGCGCTCGGTCTCGATGCCCGCATCGTTCAGCGCACGCACGACCTCGAGGCCGCCGAGCACGCCGTAGATGCCGTCGTACTTGCCGCCCGTCGGCTGCGAATCGGCGTGCGAACCGGTCATCACCGGCGCGGCATCGGGATTCCGGCCCGGGCGGCGCGCGAACACGTTGCCCATTTTGTCGACGCGCACCGTGCAGCCGGCCTCTCGCGCCCATTGCACGAACAGATCGCGCGACTCGCGATCGAGATCGGTCAGCGCGAGGCGGCAGACGCCGCCCTTCGGCGTCGCGCCGATCTGGGCCATCCGCTCGAGCGACGCCCACAGGCGGTCGCCGTCGACGCGCGGTACGTTGACGGTGTTCTCATGCATCGCCGTGCTCCGTAGAACCTTGCAGCGCATAGCGGAAATCGCAACGCTTGCCGCCCTGCATGATCGTGCTCGTGCGCGTGAGCGCGATATCCGGCGCATAACCCTGGATGAAATAGCTGTCGCGCGCGCAGCTGAGCAGGTGCCCGATCTCGCCGAGCCCCATCGCGTGATACATCTCCGCGTAGCGGCAGCGATGCACGTCGTAGTCGTAATGCGTGTCGTCCGCGCGCCGCACCTCGACGTCGAGCGCATCGTCCTTCTCCCACAGCACCTGCAGCGCGATGAACGACTTCACGCTCGTGCCGTCCGGCTCCTGCGCGGCGAACTTGCGGCCCGCGTCGACGGCCGCGCCGCGCACGGCTTCCGCGATCACGGCCTGCGCGCGCTCGGTGCCGAACTCGCGCTTCATGATCTCGTAGATCGGCTTGATGATTTCCGCTTCGATGCGGCGCCGCGCGAGGATCCCGAGGCGCGTGTCCTCGGGTGCGGCGGCGGATGTCGGGCTGGATTCGGTCATGGGGATCGTCTTTGTCTCGTGGGGTTTACTTGGCCGCGGTGCGCGAACCGCCGAGCACGTCGACGACGGCCCACTTGCCGCCGCGCACCTGGTAGATCGTGAAGGCCGGGTCCTTCAGGTTGCCTTCCGGGTCGAACGCGATACGCCCGGTCACGCCCGGCCGGTCGATGGCGCGCACCGCCGCGACGAGCTTTGCCGGCTGCGTCGTGCCGGCCTTCTGCGCGGCGGCGATCAGCGTGGCCGCCGCGTCGTACGCGAACGGCGCATGCAGTTCGATCGGTGCATGAAAGCGTGCCTGGTATTGCGTGTCGAACGCCTGGCCGCCCGGCATCCGGTCGAGCGGCAGGCCCGGTTCGAGCGCCGTCACGCCGTCGCCGTCCTTGCCCGCGAGCGACAGGAAGGTCTGGCTCACGAAGCCGCCCGCGCCGAGCAGCGGCGCATTGACGCCGAGCTGGCGCATCCGGCGGGCGATCGGCGCGGCCTGCGCATCGAGGCCGCCGAAGAACACGAGATCCGCGTGCTTGCCCTTGATCGCGGTCAGCACGCCGCTGAAATCGGTCGTCTTGTCGTTCACGTATTGGCGATCGACGATCGCGCCGCCGTTCGCCTGCACGCCCTTGATGAACTGGTCGGCCAGTCCCGCGCCGAACGACGTGCGATCGTCGATCACCGCGATGCGCTTCGCCTTCAGCGTCTTCACCGCATACGCGCCGGTGAAATTGCCGCCCGCATCGTCGTGGCCCATGATCCGGAACGCCGTCGCGTAGCCCTGCTGCGTGTATTGATGGCCGGTGGACGCCGGCGCGATCTGCGGGATGCCCGCGTCGCGGTACACGCGCGACGCCGGCACGCTGCAGCCCGTGTTCCAGTGACCGACGACGCCGATCACGTGCTGGTCGACGAGCTGCTGCGCCACCGCGACGGCCGTGCGCGGATCGGACTGGTCGTCGGCCGCGACGAGCTTGTAGACGACCGGCTTGCCGCCGATGGTCGGATGCTTGGCGTTCGCGTCGCCGATCGCGAGTTGCGCGCCGTTCTGCAGATCCTTGCCGATCCGCGCTGACGGGCCCGTCAGCGGCGCGGCGAGACCGATCAGGATCGTCTGCGGTGCGGATTGCGCGAACGCGGGAACGGAGGCGACCAGGGCGGCCGCTGAGAATGCGAGGCTGGCGGAGAGGAAAGCGATTTTCATGTGTGGAGGATCGGTAGGTCGAATCAAAACATGAAAAATATTAAATATTCAACACCCAAGCCCCAAATACCCAATTGTTGGATGCTTATACCGTTTCCGGAACATTAACGTATACGACTGTATATAAAGCATATTTTCATGTTGTCGCTTACCCTAACTTTTCGATAAAATTCGATACATGAAAAATATCGAACAATTACCGCACGATCCGCCGCTGCGTGCGGTGCGCGCGTTCGAAGCGTTTGCGCGTCTCGGGTCGGTCACCGCGGCGGCGGGCGAACTCGACATCACGCCGTCGGCCGTCAGCCATCAGCTGCAACTGCTGGAAGCGTTCATCCAGACGCCGCTGACGGTCCGCGAAGGCCGGCTGCTCGCGCTCACCGACGAAGGGCGCGACTATTACCGCTCGATCAGCGCGGCGTTCTCGGTGCTGCGCAGCGCGACGCGCTTCGTGCGCGACCGCTCGTCGCTGCGGCAGATCACCGTCAGCCTGATTCCGCTGCTCGGCATCGGCTGGTTCATTCCGCGGCTGCACGCGTTCCTCGCCGACAACACGGACGTCGACGTCACGGTGCTGTACGCCCATCACCGCAACTACCGAAGCGACGCGTCGGACCTGTCGATCCGCTTCGGCACCGGCGACTGGCCCGGCTACCGCTGCGAACGGCTGCTGCCGGGCGCGATGGTGCCGATGTGCAGCCCGTCGTTCCTGACGCGCCACGGGCCGTTCCGCACGCCGGCCGATCTCGCCCGGGCGCCGCTCGTGCACGACGAGGATCGCAGCACGTGGGTCAACTGGCTGCAGGGTGCCGGCGTGCGGCACGTGTCGCACGCGGTGGGGCCGATGTTCGAGGATGGGCAGCTCACGCTGAGCGCCGCGCGTGCGGATCTCGGCGCGGCGCTGCTGCGCGCGCCGCTGGTCGAGCGCGAGCTGGCGAACGGCGAACTCGTGAAGCTGTTCGATCACGCGCTCGACGACGGGCGCGATTACTACCTGTGCACGCGCGAGGACGCGGACATGCCGGACGGGGCGCGGCGGCTCGCCGAGTGGCTGAGGAAGATGGCGGGGATCTGAGCGGAACGTGCCGCGCCGGCGGAACGACGCTCGGAATGGTAAAAGCGCTCTTCGACACCAACATCCTGATCGACTATTTGGGCGGCGTGGAATCGGCACGCGTGGAACTGGGCCGCTACGACTATCGAGCGATCAGCACGATCTCGTGGATGGAGGTGCTGGCCGGTACGCCCGCACAGGACGAGGCGCCCATCCGCGCATGGCTCTCGTCGTTTGATGTCATCGCGCTCGACCACACCGTTGCGAATCGCGTCGTGACAATCCGCCAGGAGCGGCGCATCCGCCTGCCCGACGCAATTGTCTGGGCATCGGCACAAGGGGCTCCTGCTCGTGTCGCGCAACACGAAGGATTTCCCCGCCACCGAACCCGACGTCCGCGTTCCCTACACGCTCTGAGCCGTCGCCTACCGCGACACCTTGCCCTCCCGTCGCACCGGACACGATCGCGCGAGACGTTCGCCCAGCGCCCGCGCTCGTCCGCATTCGACAGCCATCCGCCCCGCGCTCGACAAGCCGCTCCCCCAGGCCCGCACAATCAAGGGCCGGAAGCAGATAGAAAATCCCGATGCCCCGGATTGAAACAAGCAATTTCACAAGCTCCGGGTGAACCCGGATACTGGCAACACTCCACTCACCACTGAAGACAAGGAATTCTCCAGATGCCGATCATCAACACCCAAATCAAGCCGTTCAAGGCAACCGCTTACCACAACGGCGATTTCGTGCCCGTCTCGGAAGAGAACTTCAAGGGCAAGTGGTCCGTCGTCGTGTTCTACCCGGCCGACTTCACGTTCGTCTGCCCGACCGAGCTGGGCGACCTCGCCGACCGTTACGCGGAATTCCAGAAGCTGGGTGTCGAAATCTACGGCGTGTCGACCGACACGCACTTCACGCACAAGGCATGGCACGACACGTCGGACACGATCGCCAAGATCAAGTACCCGATGATCGGCGACCCGACGCTCACGCTGTCGCGCAACTTCGACGTGCTGATCGAGGAAGAAGGAATGGCCCTGCGCGGCACGTTCGTGATCAACCCGGAAGGCGAGATCAAGCTGTGCGAAATCCACGACAACGGCATCGGCCGCGACGCGGGCGAACTGCTGCGCAAGGTGCAGGCTGCGCAATACATCGCGGCGCACCCGGGTGAAGTGTGCCCGGCCAAGTGGACGCCGGGCGCGGAAACGCTGACCCCGTCGCTCGACCTGATCGGCAAGATCTGACGATCGCGCCGCGCGCCTCGCACGAGGCGCGCGATGGCGGGCCGCCGCGACACGCGGCCCGCACCCTCCTCCGGCACGACGTGCCCGACCAGCATAATCAATACGGAATCCGAAACGCCATGCTCGACGCCAATCTCAAGAACCAACTCAAAGCGTACCTCGAAAAAATCACGCGCCCGATCGAACTCGTCGCTTCGCTCGACGACAGCGCGAAATCGCAGGAACTGCTGGCGCTGCTGAACGAGATTGCGTCGCTGACGGATCGCGTGACCGTTGCGGAACGCCGCGACGACGCCGAGCGCAAGCCGTCGTTCTCGATCGGCGAACCCGGCAAGCCGGCCGGCATCCGCTTCGCCGGCATCCCGATGGGCCATGAATTCACGTCGCTCGTGCTCGCGTTGCTGCAGACGGGCGGCCACCCGATCAAGCTCGACGACGACGTGATCGAACAGATCCGCGCGCTCGACGGCGATTACGCATTCGAGACGTATTTCTCGCTGTCGTGCCAGAACTGCCCGGAAGTCGTGCAGGCGCTGAACGTGATGTCGCTGATCAACCCGCGCATCCGCCACGTCGCGATCGACGGCGCACTGTTCCAGGATGAAGTCGAGTCGCGCCAGATCATGGCCGTGCCGACGATGTTCCTGAACGGCGCGTCGTTCGGCCAGGGCCGCAGCAGCGTGAAGGAAATCCTCGCGAAGCTCGACACGGGCGCCGGCGAACGCGCGGCGAAGTCGCTCGAAAACAAGCCGGTGTTCGACACGCTGATCGTCGGCGGCGGCCCGGCAGGCGCGGCAGCCGCCATCTACTCGGCGCGCAAGGGCATCGCGACGGGCGTCGTCGCCGAGCGTTTCGGCGGCCAGGTGCTCGACACGATGGCGATCGAGAACTTCGTGTCGGTGCAGGAAACCGAAGGGCCGAAGTTCGCGACCGCGCTCGAGCAGCACGTGAAGCAGTACGACGTCGACATCATGGACGTGCAGCGCGCCGACGCGCTGATTCCGGGCGACGTGCACCAGATCCGCCTCGCGAACGGCGCGGTGCTGAAGGCGAAGACGATCGTGCTCGCGACCGGCGCGCGCTGGCGCGAAATCAACGTGCCGGGCGAGCGCGAGTACCGCAACCGCGGTGTCGCGTACTGCCCGCACTGCGACGGCCCGCTGTTCAAGGGCAAGCGCGTCGCGGTGGTCGGCGGCGGCAACTCGGGCGTCGAGGCCGCGATCGACCTGGCCGGCATCGTGAAGGAAGTCACGCTGATCGAATTCGGCGCGCAACTGCGCGCGGACGAAGTGCTGCAGCGCAAGCTGCGCAGCCTGCCGAACGTGACGATCGTCACGCAGGCGCAGACGACCGAGCTGACCGGCGACGGCAGCAAGCTGAACGGGCTCGTCTACAAGGATCTGCGCTCGGGCGACACGCGGCGCATCGATCTCGAAGGCGTGTTCGTGCAGATCGGCCTCGTGCCGAACACCGAATGGCTGAAAGGGACGGTCGAACTGTCGAAGCACGGCGAGATCGTCGTCGATGCGCGCGGTGCGACGTCGGTGCCGGGCGTGTTCGCGGCCGGCGACGTGACGACGGTGCCGTTCAAGCAGATCGTGATCGCCGTGGGCGAAGGCGCGAAGGCGTCGCTCGGCGCGTTCGACCACCTGATCCGCCAGGACGTGGCGCCGGCCGCCGCGCCGCAGCCGCAAGCGGAAGAAGCGGTCGCCGCATAACGCCCTTCGGCGTACCGGATTGTCTCTCTTGGCCCCGCATGCTTTGGTCGGCATGCGGGGTCCTTTTTATTCGGAAGTTGGCGCGGCTACTTGGTTGCGGTCGGATCGCCGTTCGCGGGCGCGGGTGTCGTCGACTTGAAGTTGCTCGATGCACGGACCAGTTGCTCGGTCATCGCGGCGGCGACCGGATTCGCGCCGGACGAATTCCCCTGGCGGGACGAACCGGCGCTTGCCGACATCGACGACATCGGCGGCGGCGGCAACGACGGGTCGAGCTTCGCCGATTCCCGGACCAGCGCGGCCGTCTCCGGCGTTTCGGATTTCGTCGCGGCCGGCGCGGCGGCTGCATGGCGTTCGAGGCCGTCGCGCTTGCGCGGCGCACGTTGCGCGACCTGCGCGGATGCGGCCGATGGAGCGGGTTTGACGGCCGGCGCCGGCGGGGTCGAATCCTGCGCATCCACCGTCACCACGTTGACTTTCGGCGGCGGTGCGGCGGGCTTCGTCACCGGTTGCGGCTTGTCGCTGACGACCGGAACCGCGGGCACGGCCGCAGGCGCCGCGTCGATCCGCGCGGTTTCAGCCGGCGCAGGCGTGGGTGCGGACGGAGGCCGCGCGGCCGCGACCTGTTTCGATGCCGTCGCGGCAGCCGGTGCCGGCGGCGCGATGGCGCCCTGCACCGCATGATCGTTGCTCGCGGGTGCCGCGGCGACCGGCGCGGCCGAATCGCCGATGCCGGCGTCTTCGATCGCACGGTGGTCCGCGCGCAGGAGCATCACGTAGCCAGTGCCGGCCGCGGCTACCAGGAGCGCACCGGCGATCATCAAGGTCTTGCGGGTACTCGTCATGCTTGCTCACCGATCATTTCGACGTGAACAAGCCATCATACGCGGCCGTCGGTCATTGATCCCGCATGAATACATTTGGTTGCATTGATGGCGGCCGAGGGCCGCCGATGCGATGCCGCGCGCCCTATCGTCAGACGGAAAAATGCCTGCTCGTCCCCGTCAGATACAGAAAATTGCAACCGCGATCCCGCCGAACAGCAGCCACTTCACGATGTAGTACACGGTGCGATTCCATGCCTTCAATCGCTTGCCGGCGCGGCGAATCGCATACAGGTACCTGAACGCACGATTGAGGCCGCCCGTGCGATCGCCCGTTTCGTTCGGCGACGCCGCCGCGCGCATCAGCAGTTGCCCGAACGCATCGTTGATGCGCTGCGCCCAGCGATATCTCATCGGGCGGTCGATGTCGCAGAACAGGATCACGCGATCGTGCCCGGTGCGGTTTTCGGCCCAGTGCAGGTACGTCTCGTCGAACATCACGGCCTCCCCGTCCCGCCATGCATACGACTCGCCGTCCACGACGATCCGGCACGCGTCGTCGTTCGGCGTATCGAGCCCGAGGTGGTAGCGCAGCGAGCCCGCGTACGGATCGCGATGTAGCCCGAGTTTCCCGCCCGGCGGCAACTGCGCGAACATCGCCGCCTTGATCGACGGAATCCGCGACAGGATCTCGACCGAGCGTGGACACAGCGCCTGCGCGGACGGATGCGGCGCGTCGTACCACTTCAGGTAGAAACGCTTCCAGCCGTGGCGAAAGAACGAATTGAAGCCGATGTCGTTGTACTCGCCGGACGCCTTGATCCGGCTCGCGTCGCGCAACGCGAGCGCTTCGCCGCGAAACGTGCGCCATTCGCGCCGTAGCACCGCGAGCTCCGGAAAGTGATCCGTATCGAGAAACGGCGTGGTCGGCACCGACGAGAACGCGTAAGAAAAGCAGTTCAGCGGTGCGGTGAAGGTCGAGTGATCAGATAGTTGCCTGAACAACCTGTGCCGAACCTTGCCGCGCCGATGCGTGTACACGACACACGCAACGAACACGATCAACAGGACCCAGCGCATCGATATTTCCCCCGTAAGCTGTTTGCCGAAATTCTAGGTAGGGGAAAAAATTCCTGCACTGACGCGCAGGTCGTGCGGCGTGCGTCGTCACGACGCGGCGCGTTGCCGGATCGACCGTGCCGAAACGCCGAAAGGCCCGAGAATACGGGCTTTTCGGGCCATGGTGGCGCGCGTGCGGCGTGCTCCCGACGCAGGCGCCGCCGGCGATTATTCCGGAAACGGCAAATCAGTTTGTCGGTCTGCACGCATACCGAACGCGTTCAGCGTCATCGTCGCACGCAAACAGGCAACCGGTGCGCCCCATCCCCGACATGATTGCGTCGACGGTCGGCAGCACACCGCTCTTGTCGCACGCCGCGCGAGTCATGTTCAGGTCGACCGCCGGGCGGACGGCATGCGAACGTCGCATCCTCGAACGACGGAATTCGCAACAGGGTTTCACCGAGCGCGGGCACGGCATCCGACAAAGCGCGGCATCGTGGGCGGTCAGGCCCCGGGCGCGCATGCCTGACACGCAGGAACCAGTTCGTGTGAGGGAGACCGCATCGCACTTTTCCGATTGGTTAAACCTGAATTTCGTACTCGTCCCATTAAAAATCCCGCCCCGTTCGATGAAAATCCCAAATCTGATCGGAGTTCGACATATCTGCCCTTCCATACGACGACATTTCGCCGGGAAATCCCCATGAACCTCACGAATCCATTTCATCCTGCCTCGATATCGGCTTGTTCAAGACGTGTATTCCGCCGCGCGTCACTGCCCGTCGTCCTGACGCTCACGGCCGCCTTCGTCACACATGACGCGTTGGCACTCACCCAGGTCACCGCATTCGGCTCGACGCTGAACGTACCGAGCACCACTGCGGCCGGAACGGTCCTGAGTCGCCATACCATTCCGAAAAATCAGCTTTGCGGCGCGCTTGCCAAGTGCGACGTCTACGCGATCTCGTTATGGCCGAACGGCGGAGGCGCCTTCGCACCCGGCCCCGATATCGCCACCAACGTCCCCGGCATTTCGGCGCGGCTGCTGATCGGCGGCCAACCCGCCACCCGGGCCGACTACGGATCTGCCGGCATGCCGATTACCGTCTCGTCATCTCTTGAGGTCCAGCTCGTGCGAGATTCGCGGCCGCTTGAGCCCGGCAGCCTTGCCGGCCAGGCCGGCGGAAATCCTTCGTACTTCTATATTTGCACGTCGCCTCGCGGAACATCCACATCCTATTGCGGTTCGTCGTACGACGGTCTTGCGATCGCGCTGGCGGCCAAGGTCAAGCTGGTCAACGGCACCTGCGGCACGCCCACCCAATCCATCACGCTGCCGGGTGCCGCCGCCGCTCAATTCAAAGGTGTCGGATCGACCGGCAACAACGCATCCACGCAGAGCTTCAATCTGCGATTCGAAAATTGCCCGCCGGGCTATACGCGCATCGGTTACACGCTCACGCCGATCGGTGGCGCGTCGTCCACCATTCCCGGTGCATTGCCGCTGCGTGGCGGATCGACCGCAAAAGGTATCGCCATCAAGATCACGGACGCATCCGGATTGCCGGCCGCCTTCGATTCCTCGTTGCGGCTTGGCGCATACTCGTCCTCGACGGGCGGCACCTACACGCTTCCGATGGTTGCCGGCTATGTCCAGACGGAGGCCGTCGTCACGCCGGGCACGGTCATGGGCGCCATGTCCGTCCTGGTCGATTATCAGTAACCGCCTGCGCCTTCACACCCGCGTCTCAAGCCGGACGCGTGATTCGGGGGCGCCGGTTCAACTGCACCTCATTCCGGGAACGGCAAATCGGTTTGTCCGTCTGCGCGCATACCGAACGTGTTCAGCGTCATCGCGACGAGTGCGTAGTAACCGAGCAGCGCGACGAGATTCACCACGGTCTCGTGGCCGAAGCGCGCCTGTGCGCGCGCGAACGTCGCATCGCTCACGCGGCGCGTGTCGTACAGCTCGCTGGCGAACGCGTATATCAGTGCGTCGTCGTCCGATTCGAATGCGGGCGCGACGCTCAGCCGGATCGCTTCGGCCGTCGCTGCCGGCACACCGGCGTCAAGCGCGATCGGATGATGGATGTGCCACTCGGCCTGCGAGCGCCAGCGCGCGGCCGTCACGAGAATCGCGAGTTCCGACAGGCGCAGCGGCAGGCCCGTGCGATAGCGGCAGAACGCGCCGAGCTTCTGCGCGTGCTGGGCCAGCTCGGGGCTCGCGATCCAGCCGAGGAACGGCCCGTTCAGGTTGCCGCGCGGACCACTGAGGATGTCGGCCAGCACGGCCTTCTGCTCGTCGGTGGCCAATGCGGGATCGAAAGGAGGCAGTCTGTCTGTCATGGTCGGGATTCGATGAAGTCGGGATTCACGCGCCGGCCGACGCGAGCGCCGCGCCGATCGCGCCGGACAGCCGCTCGACGATCGTGTCGATCTGCGGCGCGGTACTGATGAACGGCGGCGCCACCAGGATGTGATCGCCGTACACGCCGTCGATCGTGCCACCCATCGGGTACACCATCAACCCGCGCTGCATCGCTTCGCGCTTGACCGCCGCATGCAGCCTCAGCGCGGGATCGAACGTCGCCTTGGTGTCGCGATCGCGCACGAGCTCGATGCCGACGAACAGCCCGCGGCCGCGCACGTCGCCGACATGCGGATGCGTACCATAATGCTCGCGCAACGATGCACGCAACTGCTCGCCGCGCGCCTTCACGTTGTCGAGCAGTTTCTCTTCGGCGATCACGCGCTGGACTTCGAGCGCGGCCGCGCACGCGGTCGCGTGGCCGAGGTACGTGTGGCCGTGCTGGAAGAAACCCGAGCCGTCGACGATCGTCCGGTAGATGCGGTCGCTCACCAGTGTCGCACCGATCGGCTGGTAGCCCGCGCCGAGCCCCTTCGCGATCGTCAGCAGGTCGGGCGCGACGTCGTCTTCTTCGCACGCGAACAGGTAGCCGGTGCGCCCCATCCCCGCCATGATCTCGTCGAGGATCAGCAGCACGCCGTATTTATCGCACACCGCGCGCATCTTCTTCAGGTACGTGCGCACCGGCGGCACCGCGCCGGCCGTTGCGCCCACCACCGTCTCCGCGACGAACGCCGCGACGTTTTCCGCGCCGAGTTCGACGATCTTCCGTTCAAGCTCGTCCGCCAGACGCTGCGCGTACGCTTCGTCGGTTTCGCCCGATTGCCGGTCGCGGTACGCATAACACGGGCTCACGTGATGCGCTTCGATCAGCAGCGGCAGGAACGGCTCGCGGCGCCATGCGTTGCCGCCGATCGCGAGTGCGCCGAGCGTGTTGCCGTGGTAGCTCTGCCGCCGCGCGATGAAATCCCGGCGCTGCGGCTCGCCCTTCTCGACGAAATACTGGCGCGCGAGCTTCAGCGCGGCCTCGATCGCCTCGGATCCGCCCGACACGAAATACACGTGTTCGAGGCCGGCCGGCGCGGCGTCGACGAGCCGGTCGGCGAGTTCTTCCGCCACGTCGGTCGTGAAGAACGACGTATGCGCGTACGCCAGTTGCTGCGCCTGCCGCTTGATCGCGTCGATCACGCGCTGGTTGCTGTGGCCCAGACACGACACGGCCGCGCCGCCGCACGCGTCGATATAGCGTTTGCCGGTCGAATCGATGATCTCGATGCCGTCGCCTGCAACGGCAACGGGCAAGGTGGCGCGCGGAGCGCGATGGAAAACGGTCGTCATGCGTGGCCTCATGGATCAGGACGCGTCGGGCGCGCGTCCGGACGGCACGATGCGCGTCGCGAAGCGCCGCGTGCCGTGTTGATGAACGGTGAAATCGATTGATGCCGAGCCAATCGTGAACACGGCGGTTGCCAGCGTATTCTCGCCGTCGGGGTCGGCCGGATCGTCACGGTAGATCGGCAGCCCTTGCGGCGCGCGATCGCCGAGCACGCGCAGCAATGCGCGTTCGTCGACCGCGTCGATGCCGGGCATCAGCGTGTCGACGCGGCGCTGGCGGTCGGCCGACGATTGCGTGACGATCTGCGCTTGCGCGTCGCAACCGGGATGCACCAGATGGTTCGCATGGCCCGACAGTCGCGCGACGTCGACGACCGAACAACGCGCGACGCTCGCCTCGATGCTCAGCAAGCGTTCGTCGCCGGTCGCACCGAGCGTGTGATGAAAGCCGCTCGCGCGCGCATGCCCGCGCAGCACGTCGGCCGCCGCGTCGAGCGATGTCGCGTCGAGCACCGCGCGCGCGAGGATCATGCGCGGCACGCCGGCTGCCGGCGTGCGGATGCGCAGATTGTTGATCGTCTGCACGATGCCCGCGCGGTTCGCGGCAAACGTATGGCCCGGCAGCGAACCGGGGTAATAGAAACTGACGAAACCCGGCTTGCCGGCCGGCTGCACGTCGACGAGCAGGCAACGCTCGCGCAGGAAAGGATCGCCGTCCTCGTTGTGCGCGATCCAGCGCGTGCCGTCGGCATCGCGCGCGGCGAGCGTCGTACAGCCGTCCGGCGCGTGATGGATCAGTTCGCCGCGGCAGTTCCACAGGAAGACGTCCTCGGCCGGCCAGCCGATGCCCGCCGCGATCCCGTCCAGTTCCGCGACGAGATCGGGGTACGCGGCCAGCGCGGCCTGCCGCAGCGCATCGACGAACGGATGGCCGCGCCAGCCTCGCACGGCCTGCCATGCGCTGCTCTGCCGCATGTACGTGTCGAATACGGGGCGGGCAAGCTCGCCGAGGCGCACGCCGATGTCGAACGGCGCACCGGCGATGACGGGAGAAAGGGAAAGCGGCATGTCGGCCATTTCGGTTTCGTTCAGGACACGTGTTTCAGGAATTCCTTCAGGCGCGGCGTCGGCGGACGGTCGATCAGGTCGACCGGATGGCCGTCCTCGGCAATGCCGCCCTGATCCATGAACAGCAGCCGCGTGCCGACCCGCTTCGCGAAGCCGATCTCGTGCGTGACGACGATCATCGTCATCCCCTCGGTTGCGAGATCCTGCATCACTTTCAGCACTTCGTGGCGCAATTCCGGATCGAGCGCCGACGTCGGCTCGTCGAACAGCATCAGCCGCGGCCGGATCGCGAGCGCACGCGCGATCGCCACGCGCTGCTGCTGCCCGCCCGACAGCTCCGACGGGTAATGATTCGCACGCGATTCGAGGCCGACCTTGTCGAGCAGCGCCATCGCCTGGTCGCGCGCGTCGGCACGCGATGCACCGCGCACCTGGATCGGCCCGAACATCACGTTCTCGAGCGCGGTCATCTGCGGAAACAGGTTGAACTGCTGGAACACCATGCCGGCCTCGAGCCGGATGTTGCGGATCGTCGCCGCGTTGCCGCGCACGCTCTGGCCGTCGACGAGCAGCTCGCCGCCGGTGATTTTCTCGAGCGCGTTGATACAGCGCAACATCGTCGACTTGCCCGAACCGGACGGGCCGATCACGACGACCACCTCGCCCGCGTCGATCTTCAGGTCGATATGCTTCAGCACCGGCACGTGGCCGAAGCTCTTCGACACGTTCTGGAATTCGATCATGCTCATAAGATGCGCATCCTTTTCTCGACGATCCGCAGCGTCAGCGTCATGGCGCCGGTCAGCAGCAGATAGATGATCGCCACCGCCGTCCAGATCTCGACGGCCTGGAAATTGCCCGCGATGATTTCCTGCCCCTTGCGCGTCAGCTCGCCGACGCCGATCACGATGAACAGCGACGTGTCCTTCAGGCTCACGATGCACTGGTTGCCGAGCGGTGGAATCAGCCGCCGGAACGCGAGCGGCCCGACCACCTTGAGCAGCACGCGCGGCATCGACAAGCCCATCGCGAGCCCCGCTTCCGTCAGCCCCTTCGGAATCGACAGCAGCGCGCCGCGCACCACTTCCGCGAGATACGCGCCGGAATTCACCGTGATCGCGATGATCGCGGCCGTCAGGCCGTCGATGCGGATATGCGCGAGCAGCGGCAGCGCGAAGTACAGGAACATCACCTGCACGACGATCGGCGTGCCGCGGATCAGTTCAATATAGATCTGGGCGAGCACGTTCATCGCCTTCGGTCCGTATGCGCGGAACATCCCCGCGATCATCCCGACGATGAAGCCGCCCACCAGCCCGAAAAATGCGATGAACATCGTCAACCGGACCCCGTCCATCAGGTCCGGCAACGCCGCCCAGATCGCCGACCAATCGAAATTCACTTGTCGCTCCCCGTTCGAATCAAGACCGGCGCGGCCATCCGGCCGCGCCATGGTGCGCCGTCACGCTCACATCTTCGGCGGCTCGGCACCGAACCACTTCTTGTAGATCTGCGCGTAGCGGCCGTCGGCCTTGATCTTCACGAGCGACGCGTTGACCTTCGGCACGAGCGCGCTGCCCTTCGGGAAGCCGATCCCGTATTTGTCGCCGCTGACCGGCTGGCCGGCGACCTTTACCTTGCCCTTGCCTTCGTTGTTCACGAAGAACAGGACGTTCGGCGTGTCGTGCATCGCCGCGTCGACGCGGCCGGCTTCGAGCGCGAGATAGGCCTGGTCGATGTTGGGGAACTGACGGACCTCCTTCGGCTTCAGGTGCGCCTTGATCCAGTCGATCGTCGCGGTGCCCGTCTTCGCGGCGATCACCTTGCCGTTCAGGTCGTCGATCGACTTGATCGACGTGTTGCCCGCCTGCACCATCGCCGCGAGGCCGCTGTCGTAGTAAGGGGCGGAGAAGTCGATCGCTTTCTTGCGCTCCTCCTTGATCGTCATCCCGGACAGCGCGACGTCGATGTTCTGCGTCTGCAGCGCCGGGATCAGGCCCGCGAAATCCATCGGCTGGATCGTGTATTTCCAGCCCTGGTCCTTCGCGATCTCGGCCCACAGGTCGAGATCGAAGCCGACGTACTTGTCGCCCTGCTTGAACTCGAACGGCATGAAGGACGTATCGGTCCCGACGACGAGCGTCTTGGTATCCGCGTGCGCGATGCTTGCGCCGAGCGCGGCGACAACCGCGACGGCTTTCAGGAAGGAACGGCGACTCATGGTTTCTCTCCGCATGATTGAGCGATGTGGCCGGCCAGCCGGCCGGCGGGAACGACGACATCAAGCCGCACCGCAACATGCGATGTCGAATTAGACCTTAGTGCAACAAGTGTTGTCAATGGCGATACTACGACAACAAAAAAGTCCGCAACGAATAAATTCATCGAGACAAATCCGGGCCGCGCGGGCCGGATTGATCGAAGGAAACGGGAAAACGGCGGGGCAGGACGCGCCGCCGGATCGCGCCGCCGCGGGATGGCGGCGCATCGGGAGACAATGGCGGCGCCGTGCGGGGCCGGCCGTGCGCGCCAGGCCGGCAACCGCCGGCGCGGCTCAACGCAGGTTGCGGGGTGCGCGGGACAATACCGGACGACGACGCGCCGGTGTCGCGTCGATCACGCCGCCACCCCGCTCGCCTGATGCGACACGAGCCGCGCATACGCGCCCTGCCGCGCCATCAAGTCCGCGTGGCGTCCCGCCTCGATCACGCTGCCCTGCTCCATCACGAGGATCAGGTCGGCATTGCGTACGGTCGACAGCCGGTGCGCGATGATGATCGACGTGCGCTGCGTCATCAGGTCTTCCAGCGCCGCGCGGATCTGCTGCTCGCTGATCGTGTCCAGATGGGACGTCGCTTCGTCGAGGATCAGCACCGGCGCATCCTTCAGGAACGCACGCGCGATCGCCACGCGCTGGCGCTGGCCGCCCGACAGCTGCACGCCGCGCTCGCCGACGCGCGTCGCCAGCCCGTCCGGCAGCCGCGCGACGAAGTCGCCGAGCGCCGCATGGTCGATCGCGCGCCGCACGTCCGCGTCCGACGCGTCGTTCGCCGCGAGCCGGATGTTCGCTTCGAGCGTGTCGTTGAACAGGTAGGTATCCTGCGCAACCAGCGCGATGTGCTGCCGCAGGTCGTCGAGCCGCAGGTCGCGCAGGTCGACGCCGCCGAGCGTCACGCGGCCCTGTTGCGGATCCCAGAAACGCAGCAACAGGCTCGCGACCGTCGACTTGCCGGCGCCCGATGCGCCGACCAGCGCGACCGTGCTGCCCGGCGGCACCTCGAAGCTCACGCGGTCGATCGCGGGCACGCCGCGGCCCGGATACGTGAACGACGCCGCCTCGAAACGCACGGCCGGATTGCCGGGCAGCGCGTGCGTGCCGTCCGTCACGGTCACGGGCTCCTTCTCCAGCGCGCGCAAGCGGCGCGTCGACGCGATCGTGTCGGCAAGCTGGCGCGCGACCTGGCCGATTTCGGCCACCGGCATGAACGCGGCCACCGCAACCAGCACCAGCAGCGGCAACGACTCGTGCGGAAACCAGCCGCGTGCGCACAGCAGCGCACCGAGCGCCGCGACGGCCAGCCCGCCGAGCCCGCTCGCGACTTCCAGCGCGGCGCTTTGCGTCGACAGGTCGTCGAGCAGCTTCGCTCGCTGCAGGCGGTACGCATCGACCTCGGCCAGGAACGCTGCGCGCCGGCGCTCGATCGCCTGGAACGCGGTCAGCTCCGCGAGCCCCTGGATCGTTTCGGTCAGGTGCGCGCCGAGCTGGCCGAGCGCTTCGCGCGCGCCGGTGCCGAGCCGGTCGACATCGCGCCGCGCGAGCACCGGCGCGAGCCCGGCCCACAGCAGGAACGGCAGCAGCACGAGCGCAAGCGGCCATGCGACCGACGCGAGCAGCACCAGCACGCCGGCCGGCACCAGGACCGCGACGAACGCGGGCGCCAGCGTGTGCGCATAGAAATACTCGACGGTCTCGACGTCCTGCGTCGCGAGCGAGACGAGATCGCCGGAACGGCGGCGCAGCAGCCCGGCCGGCGCGAGGCGTTCGAGCGTCGCGAACAGCGCGATGCGCATTTCCGCGAGCAGCCGGTACGCCATGTCGTGCGCGAGCCACGATTCGAGCCAGTGCAGCACGGCCGCCACCGGCGCGATCACGAGCAGCGCGACGACGAGCGACGCACTCACGCGGCCGGACGACACCGCACCGACCACCATCGCGCCGATCACGCCGACGCCGATGAACGCGAGCACGCGGCCGATCCCGAACAGCACGGTCAGCACGACCTTGCCCTTCCACGGCCGCACGAAGCGCAGCAGCGTCTGCAACGTTTCCGCCCAGCCGATCGTCGCCGCGTCGTCGTTCAGCGGCCGCACCTGCGGGCCCGACGACGCGCGCGCGGTCGCACCGGCCGCCGCCGACGCGCCGACGGATTCGGCGACCGCCTCCAGTTGCGGCCCCATCAGCCGGCGATACGGGCCGTCGCGCGCGATCAGCGCCGCATGCGTGCCTTCATCGACCACCTGCCCCTGGTCGAGCACCAGGATGCGGTCAGCGCCGATCACGCTGGACAGCCGATGCGCGAGCACGAGCGTCGTCCGCCCGCGCGTGAGCCGGTCGAGCGCCTGCTGGATCAGCGCTTCATTCTCCGCATCGACCGACGACAGCGCCTCGTCGAGCAGCAGGATCGGCGCATCGCGCAGCAGCGCGCGGGCGATCGCGATGCGCTGGCGCTGGCCGCCCGACAGCATGAGCCCGCGTTCGCCGATGCGCGTCGCGTAGCCGTCGGGCAACGCCGAGATGAAATCGTGCGCGTTGGCGGCGCGCGCGGCCGCGATCATGTCCGCGTCGCTCGCCTCGGGGCGGCCGAGCCGCAGGTTGTCGGCCACACTGCCGTCGAACAGCGTCGCATCCTGCGCGACGACGGCGATCATCTCGCGCACCTGGTCGGCGTCGAGCGTGCGCACGTCGTGGCCGCCGATGCGTACCGCACCGCCCTGCGCATCGTGCTGACGCAGCAACAGGCGCACGATGGTCGACTTGCCCGCGCCGCTCGGCCCGACGATGGCGACCGTCTCGCCTTCGCGAACCGTGAAGCTCAACGCCGCATGCGCATCCGCGCGGCGCCCCGGATACGCGAAGCTGACGTCGTCGAACGCGATCTCCGGCCGCAGGGCCGCGACGCGCGGCGCATCGGCGGCCGGCCCCCGGCTGCCCGCGTCGAGCAGCGCATGGATCGCATTCGCCGCCGACTGGCCGATCATCCCCTGGTGCAGCACCGCACGCAGGTCGCGCAGCGGCCGGAAGATTTCGCTGCCGGCCATCAGCACGATCAGCAGCGCTTCGTGGCTCATGTCGCCGTGCCGCACGCGCCATGCGCCCACCGCGATCGCCGCGGCCGCGCCCAGGCCCGTGCCGAGATCGGTGAAGAGCCGCGTCAGCAGGCCGAGCGCGAGCACCCAGAACGTGCTGTCGGACAGCGCGCGCGCCTTGGCGGCCAGCTTCGCGCCGAACGCGCTGCTCTGCCCGAACGCCTTCAGCGTCGGCAGGCCCTGCACCGCGTCGAGAAACTCCTCGCCGAACGCCTTGAACGCGGCCGAGCGTGCGAGCGCCGCACGCTTGTCGGCGCGATGCACGAGCTGCGGCAGCGCGAGCGTGACGAGCGCCGCGACCAGCAGGATCGCGGCCGTCGGCACGTCCCACCATGCGAGTACCGCGAAGATCATGACCGGCGCGCAGGCGGCGATCACGAGTTGCGGCAGGTAGACGCCGAAGAAGGTTTGCAGCTGCTCGACGCCGTCGACGACGGCGAGCATCACGCCGCCCGTGCGCTCGCCGCTGAACCACGCGGGGCCGAGCGCGGCGATCCGGTCGAACAGCCGCGCGCGCAGCGTGGCCTGCACGCGCCCGGCCGTATGCTGCGCGAGCACCGTGCGGCGATGATCGAGCCACGCGCGCAGCAGCACGCAGGCCGCCGTTGCAGCGACGGCTTCGCCGATGCTGCGTACCGACGCACCGGAAAAAACCAGCGCCAGCACGCGGCCGAGAAAGACGAAACGCAGGATGCCGACACCCATCGCGACGAGCCCGAGCGCGACTGCCGCGGCCACCCGCCAGCGCAGTCCGGCCATCATGGCCCATAGTCGTCGGTCGAAATACATGTTGCCTCCAGTCAGTGACGCGTTGCTTTTTTCTTGACCGGATCGAGGCTACCCGCGCCTCCCGCGCGCGGCAAAAGATGATTTTTCAACGGGTGTTGAGTCAACTACAATACCCGGCATGTCGCACCTTCCTCCCCTTAGCGCGCTGCGTGCTTTCGAGGCGACCGTCCGCCTCGGCGGGTTCGCGCGCGCGGCGGTCGAGCTGAACGTGTCGACCAGCGCGGTCAGCCACCAGATCCGCTCGCTCGAGGAAGCGCTGGGTGCACGGCTGCTCGAACGCAGCACGGGCATAGGCGGCATCGGCCTCACGCCGGCCGGCGCCCGCCTGCTGCCGGCCGTCAGCGATGCGCTGTCGCGCCTGACCGACGCCTGCGCGGAGATTCGCGGCACCGCACAACGGCTGACCGTCTCCGCCAACGCGCCGTTTTCGTCGATGTGGCTCGCGCGCCGTCTGGCGGAATTCTCTTCGCTTCATCCCGACACGCCGCTGCATGCCGTCGTGCTCGACGACGAGCCGGATTTCGCGCGCAGCGGCGTCGATCTGGCGATCGTGCACGTGCCCGCGCACCGGCTGCGCGCCGACGACGACATCCTGATGCGGGAAACCGTGTTTCCGGTCTGCAGCCCCGAACTGTTTCCGTACGCATCGGGGTACGTGTGCCGCTCGCGGCTGCTGCAGGAAATGCACGAGAACAGCCCCGAGATCGACTGGCGCAACTGGGCGTCGGAATTCGGCTTGCCGGGCGACTTCGAAACGAAGATCGTCCGTTACAGCAGCTTCAGCCAGGTGATCGGCGCGGCCGTCGGCGGTGCGGGCATCGCGCTCGGCCGCGTGCCGCTGATCGAGCCCGAACTGCGCAGCGGACGCCTGGTACCGCTGGTGCCGGGCCTCGCACGCGAGGCGTCGTGGCGCTTCGTGCTGCGCCGCCATCCGTCCACGCGCCACCGGCTGCTCGATCCGTTGATCGCATTCCTGCGCAGCGAAGCGCAAGTGCCGCCGTTCGTCGCAAAAAAGGTTGTGCCCGCATCCAACGACAGTCACGCACGGGGCGCGGGCGGCGCGCCGTAGCGCCGGCATGCGCCGCCGGCGCCCGTGCTCACCGGCCGCTTACGGCGCGGCGAAGAACAGCGCGACGACGCACGCCATCCCGCCGAACCACACGAGCGAACGCAGCGACGCCCAGTTCAGCAGGTACATCAACGCATAGACGACGCGGATCGCGACGAACGCGATCGCGAGCTGGTCGACGCGATGCACGTTCGCGCCGTTGTGCCACGCCACCACCAGCGCGGCCGTGAACAGCGCCAGCGCTTCCCATGCGTTCTGATGCGCGGCCTGCGCGCGAGCGCGCCAGCCTTCGAGCCGGGACAGGTAATCGCGTGGCGCGCGGTTGTCGTAACCCTTGCGGGCCTTGGCCAGGAACGTCATCGGGAACGGCAACAGCGCCACGATGAACAGGCACAGCTGGGACGTCGTCATAAGTCTCCTCCGTTATGATTACATTGATCAATGACAAGATCGCCGAGAGCTTAGCATTGCGCCGCCCGGTTCGCGCACCGGTTTTCTAGACGGGGGACTCGGCCGCACGGGCCGCGGGCGGCCGCGGCCGATCGGCATGACCGCCAAAATTTCCACCAAATCGGCGACAAATACGTTAATTAAAACTGGTCGAACACCAATAAGATAGCGCTCGACACTGGCTTGGCGCGTTGCGGCGCCAGCCTGCCGTTTCACTCCGCGCCGCCGCGCGCCGAACGACATCGACCCGAGCCATCACCATGCCCCGTCCCATCGTCGCCCATATCCGCCCTGACGCCGTCCGCCACAACCTCGATTTCATCCGCCGCACGGCCGCGCAATCGCGCGTCTGGGCCGTGATCAAGGCCAACGCATACGGCCACGGCATCGAGCGGATCTATCCGGGCCTCGCGGCCGCCGACGGCATCGGGCTGCTCGATCTCGACGAAGCCGTGCGCGTGCGCGAACTCGGCTGGGACAAGCCCGTGCTGCTGCTCGAAGGGATCTTCGAGCCGGCCGACGTCGAACTGGCCGATCGCCACCGGCTGACGGTGAGCGTGCATTGCGACGCGCAGCTCGACCTGCTGATCGCCGCGAAGCCGCAACGGCCGATCGACATCCAGCTCAAGATGAACTCCGGCATGAACCGGCTCGGCTACCGGCCCGCCGCGTTCCGCGCCGCGTGGGAACGCGCGGCGAGCGCACCGTCGATCGGCAGGATCACGCTGATGATGCATTTCGCGAACGCCGACGAAGGCCAGGTCGACTGGCAGCTCGACCAGTTCGATGCGACGACGGCCGGCATTCCCGGCGAACGCTCGGTGTCGAATTCGGCGGCCGTGCTGTGGCATCCGCGCGCCCATCGCGACTGGGTGCGGCCCGGCACGATCCTGTACGGCGCGTCGCCGACGGGTGCGTCGCGGCATATCGCCGACACGCCGCTGATGGCCGCGATGACGCTGACGAGCCGGATCATCGGCGTGCAGACGCTGGCGCCGGACGAAACCGTCGGCTACGGCCGCCGCTTCACGGCCGACCGGCCGATGCGGATCGGCGTGGTCGCATGCGGCTACGCGGACGGCTATCCGCGCCACGCGCCGACCGGCACGCCGATCGCGGTGGACGGCGTGATGACGCGTGTCGTCGGCCGCGTGTCGATGGACATGCTGACCGTCGACCTGACGCCGTGCCCGAATGCGGGTATCGGGTCGAGCGTCGAGCTGTGGGGCGACCAGGTGAAGGTGGACGATGTCGCGGAAGCCAGCGGCACGATCGGCTACGAGCTGATGTGCGCGCTCGCGCCCCGCGTGCCGGTCGTGATCGTGCCGCCCGGCGCATCGACCGTGCAACCGGCCCTGCGGACGGGAAGCTACGGGCGCTGACCGACGTCGACGTACATGCCGCCCGGATTGCGGGCCGCCTCGGGCGGCCCGTTCGCTTTCCGGCGAGCCGCCGCGCGAGTCAACGGGAACGCGCTACGAGCGCCACGCCGGCTCGCGCTTCTCGAGGAACGCGTCGATGCCCTCGCCGGCATCCTCTTCCATCATGTTGCGCGCCATCACGTCGCCCGCATACGCATAGGCTTCGTCGAGCGGCAACTCGCGCTGGCGATAGAACATCTGCTTGCCGTATCGCACCGCGGCCGGGCTCTTCGCGACGATCTCCGCGACCTTGCGCGCGACGGCCGCGTCGAGCGCGTCCTCGGGCACGGCCTCGTTGACGAGCCCCCACGCGGCGGCCGTCGCCGCATCGACGAAGCGCCCGGTCACGAGCATGTCGAAGGCGCGCTTCGCGGTGACGTTGCGGCTCAGCGCGACGGCCGGTGTCGAACAGAACAACCCGACGTTGATACCCGATACCGCGAAGCGCGCGGTATCGGCCGCGATCGCGAGGTCGCACGCGGCGACGAGCTGGCAGCCGGCCGCCGTCGCGATGCCGTGCACGCGCGCGATCACCGGCACCGGCAACGCGCGCATCGCGAGCATCACGCGGCTGCACTGCGCGAACAGCGCGCGGTAGTAGTCGAGTTCGGGCCGGCTGCGCATCTGCCGCAGGTCGTGGCCCGCGCAGAATGCCTTGCCCTCGGCGGCCAGCACGACGCAACGCACGTGCGAATCGGCCGCCAGCGCCTCGAACGCATCATGCAGGCTCGCGAGCATTGCCTCGGACAATGCGTTGAACTGCCGCGGGCGATTCAGCCGCAGCGTGACGACGCCGTCGTGCGCATCGCGCAACAGGATCGGCTCGGCAGTCTCTTGATCGGGTTCCATGGTGTTTCGCTCGACGAAGGGCGGCAGAATGCGTTTCGGCACAGACGTGCGGCCGGCGCAACCGCGCGTGCGCGGCCGGTCGATGAAATGGTCCTCCACATTCCGTGTGACGTCCAGTCACGCCCCTTTCGTCATGCCGGCCGCCCGTGCGGCAAGGGCGGCCGTCGCATACGCCATGCATCCAAGCGCCGCGACCGCCCACAGCGCGTCGGTCAAGTCCGGCAACAGTATCGTCGCGGCACCCGCGATGGCCACGCCGAACAAGCTTCCGGCCTGCCGCGCCGCGTTGAGGAACCCTGACGCCACGCCCGCCGCATCCGCGGGCACCTGTTCGAGCACGGTCGCGATCATCGGCGCGACCGACAACGCGGTGCCGGTGCCGAAGGCGGCCATGGCCGCCCAGACCACCAGCCATGGCGCACGCAGCGCGAGCGCGACGGCGATCGCCGGAATGGCCAGCGCCGCCATCCCGAGACCGCTTGCCATCAGCGTGACCGGGCGCACACGGCCATGCAGTTTTCCCGACAACAGGTTGCCGAGCGACAGGCTCAGCGCGAACGGCAACAGCGTCATCCCCGTCTGCCGCGCACTCATGCCGAAGCGCCCGTGCAGGTACAGGCTCAACACGAACAGCAGCCCGAAGTAGCCGACATAGACGAGGCTGCCCATCAGGTTCATCGCGACGAACACGCGATTGCGAAACCACGCGAGCGGCACCATCGGATGGCGCGCACGCCGCTCGACGACGACCAGCATCGCTGCCGCGAGCGCGGCGGCCAGCAGCGCGCAGCGCACTTCCCCCGCGCCGGGGCCGCGCGTCGGCAATTCGATCACCGCGAAACACAGCGCGCCGAGCGCCGCCGCACCGATACCCTGGCCGGCCCAGTCGAACGGGTGCGCATGCCGCGCGCCCGACGCCCGCACGAGCATTGCCGCTCCGGCAAAGGCGATCGCGCCGGTCGGCACATTGATCAGGAACGCGCTGCGCCAGCCGAAATCGTCGACGAGGATGCCGCCCAGCACCGGCCCCACGGCCACCGCAACCGATGCGATGCCGGCCCAGACCGCAATCGCCCGCGCCCGCTCGGCAGGCACGTCGAAGGTGCCGCGCACGACCGCGAGCGACGCGGGCAAGAATAGCGCGGCACCCATGCCCTGCGCGAAGCGCGCCGCCACGAGGATCGCCACGGACGGCGCAACGCCGCACGCCGCCGATGCGGCGACGAACAGCGCCAGCCCCGCGAGATACACGTGCTTCGCGCCGAACCGGTCGGACAGCGCGCCGCCCGCGAGGATCAACGCGGCGAAGCTGAGCGTATACGCGTCGACGATCCACGCGAGTTCGGCGACCGTCGCGCCGAGGCTCGCGCGCAACGCGGGCAGCGCCACGTTGACGATCGTCGAATCGAGGACCGCCATGAACATGCCGATCGCGACGAGCGCCAGCGTGAAGCGCTGCTCGCGCGCCGTCGGGCGGCTCGCGACGGCCAGGGGGACGGAAACGGACACGGGATTGCAATCGGACATGACACCTCCAGGCAGATGCCGGGAGTCTAGGAACGGCACACGATGCGGAAAAGTGATAATTTCGCATTTGCCTGATGCAGATCTGCATCACCCGTTCCCGTCCGCCGCCGCCCGCCCGATGACACAATCGCTCCGCATGAACTGGGACAACGCCCGCTTCTTCCTCGCGCTGGCGCGCACCGGCACGCTGCGCGGCGCCGCGGCGCAGCTGAATGTCGATCAGGCGACGGTGGGACGCCGGATCGCCGCGCTCGAGGAGGAACTGTCGGCCCGCCTGTTTCTCCGCACGCCGACCCTCTATGTGCTGACGACCGCCGGCGAAGCGCTGCTCGAACCGGCCGAAACGATGGAACGGGCGTCGCTCACGATCGAACGCCGCGTGATGGGGCTCGACGAGCAACTGGCCGGATCCGTGCGGATCGCCACGACCGACTCGCTCGGCAAGCGTTTCGTGGTGCCCGCCATCGCCCGCATGCGGCGCAAACATGCCGGCATCGACGTCGTCTGCGTGACTTCAGCGGAAATCGCCAACCTCACGCGCCGCGAAGCGGACCTCGCGATCCGCACGTTGCGGCCGGAATCGCCGGACCTGATCGTCAGGCGGCTCGGGCATCTCGAAACGGGGATCTATGCCTCGCGCCGCTACCTGGCCGAGCGCGGTGAACCGGTCGCGGGCAGCGCGTTCGACGGGCACGACCTGGTGATGTACCAGCAGCCGGTCGTGCCGACGATGTGGGACGCGCTGTGCGGCGAACCGACGTCGCGCGGCCGCGTGATGTTCCAGACGTCGTCGACGATGATGCTGGTGGAAGCGACGCTGGCGGGGCTCGGCATTGCGGAGCTGCCGTGCTTTCGCGCCGATGCCGAGCCGGAACTGGTGCGTCTGATGACGCGGCGCTGCAATCACTTCGACGTATGGCTCGTCGCCCATGCCGATCTCTACAAGACCGCGCGCGTGCAGGCCGTGATCGAAGCCGTCGTCGACGAATTCGCGACCGCCGCGGCGACTGCCCCGTAACGGGCCGCCCGGGCGTCAGCGCGGCCGATACTCGCCATCCGCGGCAGACCATCGAAACGTCCGGCGCCATTTGCCGCCACGCTCGCGTAACTGCAGGTCCCGGAAGCCGTCCGTCGAAGTCGGCAGCATGCTCAGCGTATTGCTGCCTTCCGTGATGTCGTGATCGCGCGTGCCGTCGCGATGCCAATCGCCGGCGATATCCCGGTAGAACATCATCGGCTGCGCGAACACGACGCGCAGCGTCTTGCCGTCGATCCGGAACAGGTACAGCGCCTCGAACGATGCGCCGCCGCCTGAGTAACCGATCGACCAGCCCGCCCGCACCCCGAACGCCGCATCGCCCGCCCGCAGCGTATACGGCGCGAGATCGAACCGCGACCACCGCTCGGGCCGTAACGCGAGATCACCCGGTCGCGTCGTCTGCTCAAGGTAGTCGGGACTGTCGAGATTCGTGTTGCTCCAGTCGGTCGCCTGCTCGAGCGGCTGTTCGGTACGCGCGACGAGGCGCGGCACGCCGTCCGGACCGCGCTCGAACACGCCCAGCCAGACCCGTTCCTTCTGGTCGTCGGCATCGGCGTGGCGCTCGAACCCTTCACACTCGGTGGGTGCACGAAATCGCAGCGCCTCGCGCGCAAGCTCGTCGGTCGGTGCCGCACAAACGATCGCAACGAACGCACCGGGGCGCTGCGGCCACGGTTTCGCGCCGACCAGCACGACACGCGCAAGCGGCTGGCCCGGGACAAGCTGTGCCACCAGCCCTTCCTTCGTGAAGCCGGGCGGCAGGCGCACACCGAAACCGTCCCCTTCCGGCGCGCCGGTCATGTCGCGCGCATACGCGGCGCGGGTTTCGGGAGCATCGAACGTCCCGGGCACCTGGTCGAGCGAATGCGCCGTACCCGCCGCGTGCGCGGCGAAGCCCGCAAATGCAGCGCCGATCGCGACGAGCCACGGCATCAAGCGAATTGTCATGCTGGAAGAGTCCTGTGAAGTAGCGAGGCGACGTACTGCGATACCGTACATGCAATCGTGTGCGTGACAACCGGATCGGCCCGCGGCCTCATGACGGAATCCATGATGTTCTGCTTGCGGGGTTCGACACGTTTCGGCGCGCGGCGGGTGATCACCTCCGCTTGCGCCCGCTGCGCCATGCGCGCACGCCCGACCACAACTGACCGACGCCAACGACGAAAAAAACCGCGCCCATCCCGCCGATTGTCAGCGCATCGCCCCAGATCGCGCCGAACGTATTCATCCGTGCGGTCATCCTCGGCGCGTCCGGCGCATAGCGCACCTCGACCGTCGCGCCGTCCTGCACGCTGACGTCGCCGCCCTGCGCGTATTCGACATGCTCACCCGCGTGTGTCGTGAACGCGATCTCGGGATGATGCGGGCCTGCGTTCAGCTTGATGACGCGCCCCGGCACGACGATCGACGTGCGCAGGAATTCGCGCGTCGACTGCGCGCCCAGCGTGGCGCCGATCAGCATGCACGTGCCCAGGACGGTAAAGACGATGCCCTTCGCGATCAGCGTCTCGACGTGCTGGGTTGCGGCGCGGCCGGATGCCGACATCATGCGTCTCGCGCTACGGACGCGACTGATGGAACGACACGTCGATCCGCGACTGCGTCTTGCAGCGGTACATCACGCCGCGCCCCGTTTCGTCGGTCACGCCTTCGTATGGCCCGTTGCACCCCGTGACCTTGTACGGCGCGAACGGGATGCGCTTGCCGTCGGTCGGCCGGACCAGCACCGGAATCCGCCCTGTCGGGCCATCGCCGATCATGCGGACGAGCATCATGCGCGACGCATCGATCGGCGCGGCGGAACGCATGTAGATCGTGCGCCCCTGCGCGTCGGTCGCGCCTTCGACTTCGAGTTCCCGGCTGTCCTGGGCGGCGCTCGTATAAAGCGCGAATGCATAGCGCGTGTTCGGCAGCGCCTGTTTCGTCGCGGGATCGTACAGCACGAAATAGCAGCCGTTGACGCCCCTTCCGGCCGTCGCCTGCCCGTCGACCGGTGTGGGATGGCACGTGTAGGACGAACCGTTGCCGACGTCCGCCTGCGGCGCCTGCTGCCCGGTGCCTGCGCATCCGCCGGCCAGCGCGGCCATCAGCGTCACGCATGCGCCGCGCACGCGCGCGGCCTGATCGACTCCGATTTTCATTGGAAGGGATTCCGTTCCCGATTGTTGCAGACGCCGGGCATGCCGCGCGCGATGCGCAGGCACGCCGCCCTCGGCCTCCGGCAGGATACGGACATCGCGGTACGCTGTAAATCGTTGCGCCCGCCATCGCCGCTGCCACATCACTGCCACACCGCTACCCGCCGCTCGCGACGCGCGCGATCGTCTGCCGCAGCCAGATGTGTGCGGCGTCGCCATGCCGGCGCTCATGCCAGTGCTGCGCGAATTCGAACGAATCGATCGGGAACGGCGGGTCGAACACGCGCAGGCGTGCGTCGTCGCGCACGCGGTCGAGGTTGCGGCGTGCGACCGTCAGCACGAGATCGGTACCCGCGATCAGGTCGTTCGCGACACTCCAGAACGGCAGGATCACCGCGATGTGCCGCTCGTGCCGCAGCCGCGCGAGCGCCCGATCGACCTCGTTGTCCATCCCGTCGCGCATCGCGACGAGCGCGTGGGGCCGCGCGAGCCACGCGTCGAGCGCGAGTTCGCCGCGGCGCGGCAGGCGGCTCGCGTCGGCCACGCATGCGAACGACTCCACGAACAGCGGCTGGGCATGCAGGTCGCGCTGCAATGCGGGCAGCACGCCGAGCGCGAGATCGACCTCGCCGTCCATCAACTGCATGCGCATCGCCTCGCGCGTGCCCTGCGACACGATCAGCTCGATGCCCGGCGCGTCGGCGCGCAACGTCTTCACGAGCGCGGGCAGCACGATCCGCGCACCGTAGTCGGACATCGCGATGCGAAAGACGCGCGTGGCCGCGGACGGATCGAACGCCGGCGGCTCGATCAGCGCGCCGAGCCGCCCGAGGACGTCGTTCAGCGGCTCGACCAGTTCGTTCGCGCGCGCGGTCAGCTCGAGCCGGCCCGCGCGCCGCACCAGCAGCGGATCGCCGAAGATCTCGCGCAGCCGCGCGAGCGCGTGGCTCACGGCCGGCTGGCTCCGGTGCAGCCGGAGCGCCGTGCGCGAGATGTGACGTTCGCTCAGCAACACATGCAGCGTGACGAGCAGGTTCAGGTCGATACGGGCCAGATTATTCATTGCACGAATACGAGCCATCCGAAAGACGAATTTCCATTCGCCATCTTAATGGATGACACTCTTTTCGACATCCTTTCAAGACCGACCACGATGACGACTTCGCTTTCCTTCGCCACGCTCCCGCTCGCCGTCGCGGCTTTCGTCGCCGGCGCGCTCGTGCCGCTGCAGGGCGGCAGCAACGCCGCGCTCGGGCGTGCGCTCGGCCACCCGCTGTGGGCGAGCGTCGCGTCGCTGACGGTCAGCCTGCTCGCGGTGCTGCCGGTGCTGCTGGCGACGCGTGCGCACGCACCGCTCGTCGGCGACGCGCTGCAGCGCCCACTGTGGATGTGGCTCGGCGGCCTCGCGGGCGTGATCTACATCACGCTCGCGCTGATCCTGACGCCGCGGCTCGGCGCGACGACCTTCATCGTCTGCGTCGTCGCCGGGCAGATGCTCGCATCGCTGCTGATCGACCACTACGGGCTGATGGGGCTCGCGCAGCGGCTGGCGACGCCCGGCCGCATCGCGGGCGTCGCGCTGATCTTCGCGGGGATGATCGTCGTGCAATGGCAAACGCCCGCGCCGGTTGCGGCAGGCAACGCGGCGGCCGCGCGGCCCGAGCCGCAGCGTTGACCGCGAAGGTCACGGGCCCGCGGCGGCCGGCCGTGCGTCAGCCCGCGAGCTTCTTCAGCGCGTCGAGCACCGCGTCGCCCTTGAACGGCTTCACGATCCAGCCCTTCACGCCGGCCGCCTTGCCGCGCTCCTTCATCGCCGGGCTGCTTTCGGTCGTCAGCATCACGACGTTGACCGCCGTGTTCGCCAGTTCGCCGCGGATCTTCTCGACCATCGTCAGGCCATCCATGTTCGGCATGTTCACGTCGCTGATCACGAGGCGCACGCCGGGCGTCGCCTTGAGCTTCGCGAGCCCGTCCTTGCCGTCGACGGCCGTCGCGACGTCGAGCCCGTGATTGCGCAGGAAACCCGCGACCTCGTCGCGCACCGTGCCCGAATCGTCGACCACCAGAATCTTTGCCATGTCGTATTCCTCCTTCGTTGTTGCTGACTTCAAAACAGTTCGAGTTCACCCGACTCGACCATCGGTCCGACGTCCTGCACCGATTCGCGGAAATCCTCCGGCGACCAGCTGAGGCTGAACACGAAGCGCTGGTCGAGACAGACGGCGCGCCCCGATTGCGGATCGGTCATCCGGTACTTGAAACAAAGCTGCGGACAGTCGCCGCCGAACGAGATGAACTTCTGCTTGTGGTTGACGACGAGCGGCACCTGCACCGGATGGCGCGCCAGTGCCTCGGCGTCGCCGAGATAGCGGTTCTTGAACGCGCCCCACACGAGGTTCGTCAGTTCGCCGAGCACGCTGTTCACGTCGCGGAAATCCGGCGCGCGACCCTCGCCGCGCGTGCCGCCGATCATGTCGAGCAGCGGCTGCTCGCTCGTCTGCAGCAGCATGTAGCCGCGGCACCACGCGCTTTCGAGCGCGATCAGGCTGAACACCTCGCCGAAGATGATCTGGTCGCGGACGATGCACGGCGTTTCGTGCTCGATCGCCATGCCCGGGAACAGGCTGTCGATGCGCGCCTCGGTGATCTCCGAGATGCCGCGCACGAGCGCGTTCGGATAATCGCGGCCGAACAGGTATTCGTCGATCGCGCGCTCGAGCGGCGTCATGTCGTCCGCGACGTAGGCCGCGCAGGCCACGCGCGCGAGCGCATCGGGCAGTCCGTCGCGCGACGCGAGCGATTCGCGGCGCAGGATGATCGGCAGTTCGGGCCGCAGCGCATCGATCTGCGTGGCGATGATCGCGCTCTCGGCCGGCGAACCGCCGTAATCCTCGGCCAGCAGGATCGCGCCGAGGTCGATGTTCGAGCGCAGCACCTTCAGCAGCCGGCTGCGCCGCACGGTCAGGCCGACCAGGTTGTGCTCGTCGCAGAAGCGCTTGATCGCGTCGGCATGCGCGCGGCTGTCGTCAAGCACGAGCACCTTGCTGACGGGTTGGTCTTGGGTCATCTCGCGGATTCCTCGTGGTCGGTCAGAACAGTTCGAGCTCGCCGCCGGTATCCACCGCCGCCGTTTCCGGCACCTGGAAATCGACCGGCGCGTTCGCGCACACGCACAGCGTCGCGCCAACCCGCACGTCGCCGTCGAGCGTGAGGTCGTACGCGGCCACGTAATCGGGTGCGAGCACGGGCAGATAGTCGATGCTCGCGCCGCTCAGCAAATACGGCGTCGACATCCCGAGATCGGGAAATGGCGCGGTCAGCGCCTGGTTGATCGCGCCGCAGCACAGGTTCGCGACTTCCATGAACGCTTCGGGCAGCGGCCGCTGGCCGCCCGTGCCCGCCGTCGTGCCGGCGAAATGGCGTCGTGTCGCGTCGTCGTCGCTGAAGCGCAGCGCGAGCAGCAGGCGGAAATGCAGGGCCGAGATCGTCAGTACCGCGACATGCTCGGGCACCTTCGGCGCCGACCGCGACCTCGCATGCACGCGATCGAGCCCGTCGTGTTCGTCGTACTCGTGGCCGGCGGCCGGCCGGATGTCGCACGCGCCGCCGGACGCGAGCCGCGTGCGCGCCGCGTCGAAAAAGATCCGTTCGAAACCGGCCCTGGCCTGCGCGCTGATCACGCCGCCTCTCCTTCGATGCGCGCGTGCAGCTGCCCCGCCAGCGTCTCGACGGTCGCGAGCGCGGCCGTGATCATCTTGCCGCCGGCCTGGATGTCCTGGAACGTCGCGGCCGTCACGAGATCGTTGCGGTTCAGGCTGTCGCGATAACTGTTCGACAGTTGCTGCGAACGCGCGGCCAGCCCGCGCACCTCGCTCGCGACGATCGAGAAGCCGCGTCCGGCCGAGCCCGCGCGCGCGGCCTCGATCGACGCGTTCAGCGACACGATCGACACGTGCGCGACGATCGCCGACAGCTCCTGGTTCTTCGCGCGCATGTCGTGGTTCTGCGTGGTCAGCGAGATCATCTGCTCGTGCCAGCGCTCAAACGTGCCGGCGAGCCCGCGCAGGCGCGCGGCTTCGTCGGCGATCTTCATCGCATGCTGCGCGAGCGCCGCGCGCTCGGCAAACAGCGCCTGCCGCGCATCACGCTGCGCGCCGGCCACCGACGCCTCGCGCGCCAGCGCTTCCTCGAGCTGCGCTTCGCGTTGCGCCCAGGCGTCGGCTGCCGCCGCGTGCGCGGACACCGCGGCTTGCACACGCGCTTCGGCCGCATCGAGCGCGCCGCGCAACGTGTCCGCGTCATGTTCCATCGCCGCGACGAGCCGCCCGCGCATCACGCGAAACACGATCGCCGCGGCCACCGCGACGACCGCACCGCCCGCCAGCGCGACGGCCGCCTGAATCATCCACGCCTGCACGATCACGTCGTCACTCCGCCGCGCCGATATCCGCGATGCGCGCCCGCTGCTCGTGCGGCGCGTCGTGCGCGGCGCCGTCGGCCGCGAAGCGCGCCGGCAGCGACACGATCGTCTCGAACGCGCGGTACGGCGCGCCGACGCGATCGTCGGTGAAGCGCAGCGCGATATTGCCGCCGTCGCGCTTCAGGAAGTTGCGCACCGCGTCCATGCCGACGCCGCGCCCCGACACCTCGGTCACCGTCTGCGCGGTCGAGAAGCCCGGCCGGAAGATCAGCTCGGCGACATCCTCGTCGGACAGCGCCGCTTCGTTGCCGGCCTTGATCCAGCCGCGCTCGCGCGCGATGCCGCGGATCCGGTCGAGCGCAAGGCCGCGGCCGTCGTCGCCGAGCACGAACCACAGCTCGCCGCCGCCCACGCCGACCGCGATGTCGATCGTGCCGGACGCCGGCTTGCCGGCCGCGCGCCGCTCCTCCGACGATTCGATGCCGTGATCGATCGCGTTGCGCAGCAGGTGCATGAACACGTTCTTCAGCGTCGCGGCGATCTCGCTGCGCACGCGCTGGCCGTGGCTGTCGACATGCACGACGGGCGCCGGCTTGCCGAGTTCGGCCGCGAGCGACGGCAGCGACTCGATCACGCCGCCGAGCGCGTCGCCGATGCCCTGCGTGCCGAGCTGGCTCAGCATGCGGCGCACGGCATCGCGTGCCGCGTGCCAGTCGGCCACGTTCGCCGGATCGGCGCCGTCGAGCACGCGCAGGCTTTCGCTGATGTGCGCGCGTTCGACCATCAGGAACTCGGCGCCGCCCTGCGCCGGCTCACCGCTGCGGCCGAGCGTGACCGCGTTGATCGTCGCGTAGTGTTCGACGGCATCGCGCACGCGCGCGAGGTCGTCCATCAGCGCGTCGCGGTTCCACTCGGGGCCGCCGTCCGCGCGGCGCAGCGATTCGTACGCCTGCTCGGCCTCGTGAACGATGTTCGTCAGGTGCTGCAGGCTGTACGTGCGCGCGTTGCCCTTGATCGTGTGCATGTTGCGGAACAGCGCGGCGACGATCGAATGATCGGCGCGCTCGTGCTGGCGGATCATCCGCTCGTTCTCGCTCAGGAAGCCCTTCGCGCTGTGCACGAAGTCGTGGAACTTGTCCTGGCTGATCGACAGGATCTCGCCGATCATCTCGAGGCGGCGCTGCTGCTCGCCCGCCTGCGCGGTCAACTCGCGGATCTCGGTCACGTCGCGGACGCACAGCATCAGCCGCACGACCGTGTCGGTCTCGTCGGTGATCGCCGACCAGCTCAGGTCGAGCCACTTCTCGCGGCCGTCCGGCATGCGCTTCGCGACTTCGTTGACGAGCAGGTGTTCGTTGAACTCGAAGTTCATGCTGTCTTCGCCGAGGCACGCATGCACGGCCGCATCGACCTGCGAACGCGCGTCGGCGCCGATCGCCGAATCGTCGAACACGAGCGCCATCAGGTCGCGGCCGGCGATGTCGCTCGTCTCGAAGATGGTTTCGAGGTACGCCGAATATTCCGCATGCACGACGCCGCCTTCGACGACGGTCAGGATCCCCTGCTGCATGTTCTGCAGCATCGCCTGGATGTCGGCCGTCTTCTGCTTGAGTTGCGCGGCGTTCTCCTGGATCTTCTCGATCATCCCGTTGAACGCGACGATCGAATGGCCGATCTCGTCCATCCGGCCCACCGGCACGCGGCGCGTGAAATCCTGGCTCGTCGCGATCTCGCTCATCGCCGTCTGCATCCCGATCAGCGGGCGCGTGATCTGGCGATACAGCACGAAGCCGAGCGCGGTCAGCAGCACGATCACCGTGCCGGCGACGCCCGCGATCGCGGTCGCCGTCGTCGCGAGCATCCCGTTCAGCGCGCTGATCGCGTCGTCCTTCTGGCGGTTCTTCTCGACGCGCAGCGTGCCGACGATGCTCTCGAGTTCGTCGCGATACTGCGCGACGTTCGCGAACAGGTAGGCCTGCGCCATCTCGGCCTTGCCGTCCGCCTTCATCTTCACGGTGTCGTCGATCGCCGCGAAATAGTTCGCGGCGCTGTCCTTCGCCTGCGCGACGAGGCCCTCCTGCGCATGGCCGACCGCCGATTTCGCCTGCACGTCGAGTGCGGCGCGCAGCGCGGCCTGCTTCGCCTTCAGCTCGTCGCGCGCCTGCGCGGCCGTGTTCGCGTCGGGCGCGTAGACGAGCGTCATCGTCGCGATCTGGATGTTCTTCACGTCGGCGACGAGATCGGCCGACGCGAGCGCGCTCGGCACGATGCCCTGGGTGACCTGACGCACCTCGGACGCGCTCTTGCGTGTCTGGTACACGGCATAGATGCCGATCGCGGACAGCGCGAAGAACGTCAGGACGACTAGCAGCGTAATGCGATGACGGATGGTCATGAGGCCAGCTCCCCGCAGCGATCCGGCTTCGATCGCCCTTTGGTCTATTGAAAGAATGTGAGCGCCGAATTATCGGGGATGGTGTATGACTGTCCGATGACCGTAAATCAATCGTTCATTGAGAAAATTGCAATGAATAATTGCGGCGGGAAAAGCCTAAAGTTTTTTCCGGATTGGCCGTTAACTTCGCGCCGCCAATGCAGGTATGGCTGCATGATTTGCCGAATTTTTGAAGTGGCGGATATTCATTGTTTTATTCATGATCCGCAAAATCGATTTTATTGAATGCCGGTAAAACGTTTGCGTATTATTTACGAGCCTGTTTGTTTTGGCAGCTCTTGCAATCGAAGCCGCGTTCGCGCCGCAGGTTCGTGAATGTCGAACCGGCACGATCGGCCGTTCAATGTTCGCACGGCCCGGCAAGCCAGTCTTCGAATTGCAGTCGCGGTACCCGCTCGAATTCGCGAACGTTGTGCGTGACGAGCACCAGATGCCGGGCGCGTGCCTGCCCGGCTATCAAGGCATCGTATGGACCGATCGGCGTACCGGCCGCCATCAGGTGCGCACGAATCTCGCCGGCATGCTGAGCATCCTCGACATCGAAGGACACGACCTCGAACTGAAGCGCCTCGACACGCGCGACATTCGCAGCCGCTCGCTGGCTCTTGTACGCGCCGAAATAGAGTTGGTGCGCGACGATCGCCGGCATCCCGAAATCAGCCGGCTGGTACGAACGCAGGCGGCCCAGCATGGCCGGCTCGCCTTTGAGAACGGCAATCACCGCGTGGGTATCCGGCAGGAATTTCATTCGAACACATCCAGACTCGTGCGCTCCTGCGCGAACGGCTGCGTTGCCGCGGCCGCCTCGAAGTCCGCATCGACCGGGCCGATCAGCGGCGTCAGCCATGCCCAGTCATGCGGCACCGGTTCGAGCACGACCGACGCGCCGTGGCGCCGAATCCGAACCTCGGCCGTGTCGAAACGGAAATCCCTCGGCAGCCGGACGGCCTGCGAGCCGCCATGCTTGAAGATTTTGGCAGTGCCCATCGCCATACCCCCGCGTATCTACAGAATGTATCTATTCCATCTGTGCGTGAGTACGACGAGCCATCCGATCGGCCTGTTTCCGGTCCGTTATCGGGCACGATTTCCCGCTACGACCCGTACCGGATGCCGCACTGCCGACGATCCGCCGGCAACACGAACCTCGGCCCGATTCATTCCCAACAGGAAACAATCAATCGCCATCCCGGTGATTCCCTCACCGCGCCGGCCGCTCTAGACTGTCGCATCGTTCCCCTTTCCGGACTCACGCGATGACCGACGTCCTGCCGCTGACCACCGACCCCGATTCGGGCCTCCAGTACCGGCTGCGCCCGGCTGCCGGCCGCCCCGCCGCGCGCCTGTTGCTGCTGCACGGCGTCGGCGGCAACGAAACCAACCTGCTGAACGTGGCCAGCGTGATCGATCCGCGCATCGAAATCGCGTTCCTGCGCGGGCCGCTGACGTTCGGCCCCAACCAGCACGCGTGGTTTCCGGTGCGCTTCGGCCCGAATGGCCCCGAAATCGATGCGGCCCGCGCCGACGCCAGCCGTATGCAACTGATCACGCTGTTGCGCGCATTCCGTGCGCGGGATGACGCGGATGCCGCGTTGCCGACCGTGATCGCCGGCTTCAGCCAGGGCGGCATCATGAGCGCCGGCGTCGGGCTGACTTCGCCGAACGACGTCAGCGCGTTCGCCGTGCTGTGCGGGCGCATCCTGCCGGAAATCGATCCGCTGATCGCGCCGCGCGATGCGCTTCGCCCGCTCCATGCGTTGATCGTCCACGGCCGCTTCGACGACAAGCTGCCGGTCGCCTGGGCCGACACGGCCGATGCGAAACTCACGGCGCTCGGCGTCGCGCACGATACGCGGCTGTACGCGGCCGGCCACGAACTGACGGCGGAAATGGCGGGCGACTTCGGCCGCTGGGTCGGCGAGCGCACCGGGTTGAACTGACCGCACCGGGAACGCCGGCCCGAGCACGGACCGGCGTTCCCGGCGGATGCCGTCACACGTTCCGCGCGGGATCCGCAACGACGTGCGCGGCTGTGGGCGCGGCAACCGCCCGCTCGTGCCCGGCACCGCGCTTCGTCAGCTTCCAGCCAACCACCAGCGCAAGCACCACGACCGGAATCGTCGCGATCGTCCACGTGCCGCCCGGATAGTCGAACGCCATCAGCACCAGCACGGCGACGAGGAACGCGAGCGTGAGCCACGACGTGAACGGCGCGCCGGGCATCCGGAACGACACGGCCTTCATCTCGCCGCGATTGACCGCGCGGCGGAACAGGATCTGGCACATCACGATGAAACCCCACGTCGTGATGATCCCGAGCGACGCCATGTTCAGCACGATCTCGAACGCCTGCGCCGGGACGATGTAGTTCAGCGGCACGCCGATCGCATTGATCGCGACCGTGATCAGGATCCCGCCGTACGGCACGCCGCGCGCGTTCATCCGCGACACGAAACGCGGCGCCGAGCCGCCCATCGCGAGCGAGCGCAGCACGCGCCCGGTTGAATAGAGGCCGGAGTTCAGGCTCGACAGCGCAGCCGTCAGCACCACCACGTTCATCACCGTGCCGACGTACGGCACGCCGAGCTTGCTGAAGAACGTGACGAACGGGCTTTCGTGCGAGCTGTACGCGGTCCACGGCAGCAGCATCGTCAGCAGCACGACCGAGCCGACGTAGAACAGCGCAATGCGCCACATCACGCTGTTGATGGCCTTCGGCAGCACCTTGCGCGCATCGGCGGTCTCGCCCGCCGCGACGCCGACGAGCTCGATGCTCGCGTACGCGAACACGACGCCCTGCACGATCAGCACGGCCGGCAGGATGCCGTGCGGAAAGATCCCGCCATGGTCGGCGACCAGGTGAAGCCCGGTCGCCTGGCCGGCGACCGGATGGCCGCTCGCGAGGAACACGGCGCCGACCGCGAGAAACACCGCGAGCGTGCCGACCTTGACGAGCGAGAACCAGAATTCCATCTCGCCGAACACCTTCACGCCGATCATGTTCATCACCGACACGATCCCGAGCGCGCCGAGCGCGAACACCCATTGCGGCACGTCGGTGAATACGGCCCAGTACTTCATGTAGATCGCGACCGCGGTGATGTCGACGATGCCGGTCGTCGCCCAGTTCAGGTAGTACATCCAGCCCGCGACGAACGAGGCGCGCTCGCCCATGAATTCGCGCGCATACGACACGAAGCTGCCGCTGGTCGGCCGGTGCATCACGAGCTCGCCGAGCGCGCGCATGATCAGGAACGCGAACACGCCGCACACGAGATACACGAGCGCCAGCGCCGGCCCCGCGCTTTGCAGGCGCCCGCCCGCGCCGAGAAAAAGGCCCGTGCCGATCGCGCCGCCCATTGCGATCATCTGCACGTGCCGCGGCTTCAACTGCTTCGCATAGCCGGCTTCGTGCGACGCGAACATCGCATCGGGATCGGCATGGCGGGAATCCGCGCCGCCGGCCGCATCGGCCGGGCGCTCGCTGGTGTGTTTCATCGAGAGTCTCCGTTGTTTCTTGGTGTGTCGCGCCCCGCTCAGGGGCGCTTTCGGTACGGCCGTGCGCCGGCCGGCGTCAAAGCACGCGCGGCCGGATCAGGGCTTCGGGTTGCAGCGCCTCGTCGAGTTGCGCGGGGGTCATCAGCGCGTGTTCCAGCACGACCTCGCGGATCGATTTGCCGGTGGCGTGCGCTTCGGCGGCGACGGCCGTCGCACGCTTGTAGCCGATGTACGGGTTCAGCGCGGTAGCGAGCGCAACCGAGCGCTCCATCGTTTCGCGCAGCCGCTCGGGATTCGCGGTGATCCCGCTCACGCAGCGCTCCGCCAGCGTCGTGCATGCGGCCGTCAGATGGCTGAAGCTGCGGAACAGCGCGCTCGCGATCACCGGCTCGAACGCGTTGAGCTGAAGCTGTCCGGCCTCGGCCGCGAAGGTCACGGTCAGGTCGTTGCCGAACACCTCGAACGCGACCTGGTTGACGACTTCCGGGATCACCGGATTCACCTTGCCGGGCATGATCGACGAGCCGGCCTGCACCGGCGGCAGGTTGATCTCGCCGAAGCCGGCGCGCGGGCCGCTCGACAGCAGCCGCAGGTCGTTGCAGATCTTCGACAGCTTGACGGCGATCCGCTTGAGCACGCCCGACACCTGCACGAACGCGCCGCAATCCTGCGTCGCCTCGATCAGGTTCGGCGCGGTGCTCAGGTCGAGCCCGGTGATGCGCCGCAGCGCGGCCAGCGCCTTCTCCGCATACTGCGGATGCGCGGTGATCCCCGTGCCGATCGCGGTCGCACCGAGATTGATCTCGCGAATCAGCCAGCCGGCTTCCTGCAGCCGCGCGATGTCTTCCGTCAGCATCACCGCGTAGGTCGAGAATTCCTGGCCGAGCGTCATCGGCACCGCGTCCTGCAACTGCGTGCGGCCGAGCTTCAGCAGCCCGGCGAACGCGTCGGCGCGCTCGGCGAACGCATCGCGCAGCCGCGCCATCGCCTCGAGCAGGTGCTCGACCGCGAAGCACGTCGCGACGCGGATCGCGGTCGGATAGACGTCGTTGGTGCTCTGCGCGAGATTGACGTGCTCGTTCGGGTGCAGGTATTCGTACTGCCCGCGCGCGTGCCCCATGATTTCGAGCGCGCGGTTGCAGATCACCTCGTTCGCATTCATGTTGGTCGACGTGCCGGCGCCGCCCTGGATGACGTCGACGACGAACTGGTCGTGCAGGCGCCCTTCGCGAATCTCGACGCACGCGGCGGCGATCGCATCGCGATACGGCCGCGGCAGCAGCCCGAGCTCGCAGTTGGCGTCGGCCGCCGCTTCCTTCACGGCCGCGAGCGCCAGCACGAGGTACGGCAGCGAAGCAATGGTGCGGCCCGTGATGTCGAAATTCTCTTTCGCGCGCAGCGTATGGACACCGTAATAGGCGTCAGCCGGGATACTTCGTTTACCTAAAAGATCCGCTTCGACGCGGAAGCCGCTTTCTGTCATCGTGCCCTCCTGAGTGTCTCGTGCCGCTCGTCGTCCGCCGCTTCCCGACGCGACGGGTTCGCATTCTATGCCTTTGCAAAAACAAGCTCGCTTCTGTATTATCGAAAGCGGTTTTGCGTGGGACGCAACAGCGAGAAGCGAATGAAAAAAGGCGCGAGAGAAACCGGCATCGATCACCTGGGCGCGATGCGTGCGTTTGTGAGAGTGGTCGAAACGGGGAGTTTTTCGGCGGTCGCGAAGGAGATGCACGTGTCGACGTCGACCGTCGCGCGCAAGGTGACGGCGATCGAGGACGCACTCGGCGTCGCGCTGCTGCATCGTTCGACGCACAGCGTGGCGCTCACCGAGGCCGGCCATATCTACCTGGAACGCGCGGTCACGCTGATCGCCGATCTCGACGACACGCTGCGCGTCGTCGCCGAACTGAATGCGCAGCCGAGCGGCCCGCTGAAGCTCACCGCGCCGGTCGCGTTCGGCCGCCGCCATCTCGCGCCGCTGGTCGCGCCGTTTCTCGCGCGCTATCCGACCATCCAGCTCGACGTACGGCTCACCGACAACCACAACGACCTCGTGGCCGGCGGCTACGATCTCGACATTCACGAAGGCGAGAATTACCTGGACAACCTGGTCGTCCACCGGCTGTCGCGCAACGACAGCATCCTGTGCGCGACACCCGGCTATCTCGACCGCTGCGGCCGCCCGGCGTCGCCGGACGACCTGAAGCACCACAACTGCCTGCGTTACGTGCATCCGGAAGGCGATCCGCGCTGGGATTTCGTGAACGGCAACGCACGGCACAGCGTGCTGCCGGCCGGCAATCTCGTCACCGATCATTCCGAGTTGCTGCTCGAAGCGACCTGCGCGGGGCTCGGCATCGCGGAGTTCGAGATCTGGCTGGTGCGCGACCTGCTCGCGAGCGGCCGGCTCGAAGCCGTGCTGCCGCGCTATCGGCTGCAGAACCGGCTGACCGGCGAATACATCTACATCGCGTATCTGGCGAACCGGCGCAGCTCGGCGAAGCTGCGCGTGCTGAAGGACTTTCTCGCGGAACACCTCGCGCAGATCGGCGAACTGTCGGCGCTGGAGCTGGCGAAGATTCGCGGCGGGCGCACGTAGCGCCCGCGCCCGCGTTCACGTCGGCGCCGGCCGGCGGGCATGTGCCCGCCGCCGCGCACGGCCCGGGTCGCGGGCCGTCGGCAGCGGCGCATCCGCGCCGGTCAGACCGCCTGCAATTCGAACGGGAACGTGGCGTGCCCGAACTCGACGCCCTGCGTATTGAGCATCCGCGGCCGGTGAAAGCCGGCCAGTTGCGCGCGCTGCGCGTCCGTGCCGATCCGCAGCCGCTCGAGGATTTCGCTGACGACCATGTAGAGCACGTCGAGATTGCCGTCCTCGATCTTCACCGAGATGCCGAGCGCGCCATCGGCGCCGAGCTGCCGCGTGCGTTCCGAGGCGCGCACGCCGATCCCGTAGCACGCATCGGCGCCGAGCTTGCCGACCACCTGCCCGTCGAACGCGTTCATCAGCACCGTGCAATAGCGCCCGTCGCCCGCGACGAGTTCCGGATAGGCCGTCATCGCACGATGGATACGCGCCAGCGCGCGGACCCGATCGGTGAGCGCGCCGCCGCCCGCTTCCACCGCGTCCGCACCGTCGGCCAGCGACGCGTAAAGACGCGCGAGGCGATCCAGCGGGAACGCCGGCGTCGGCAGGTTGCACCCGTCGATGCCCCAGTCGACCTCGTCGTCGCGCAACCCGCATGCATCGGCCACCCCATGCTTCACGCGCACCTGCATCGGATGGTCGGGCAGATGGTAGTCGGCGATCGGCGCGCCGATCGCCCGCGCGCCCGCCAGCATCCCGACATGCTTGCCCGAACAGTTGCTGCACACGCCGGTCGGCGTGTAGTCGCGCTTGATCCACGATCGGTACACCGCCTCGGACAGCGGCGGATGGCCGCCGCAACGCAGGTCCGATTCGTGCGCGGCCACCTTCGCGAGCATCGCCCGCGTCCGTTCGATGTGACGCTCCTCGCTGCTGTGCGACGCGCACATCAGCGCGATGTCCGCATCGTCGAAACCGAAGCGCTCCGGCGCGCCCGTCTCGATCACCGACAGCGCCTGCGCCGGCTTGGCGGCCGACCGCGCCAGCGTCATCCGGAACGGATCGCCGAATCGGGCCAGCAGCCTGCCGCGTGCATCGACCACCGCCACATGGGCGACGTGCGTGTTCTCGATCGCGTTGCCGCGGTATGTGACAACCGCTGCGCGTGGGGTCTCCATCGTGTCTTGTCTCCTTGCTCGGGGCCTGATTGCCGGGGCCCGTCCAACCGGTACGGCAGTGTAGCGAGTCGCTGCCGCCGCGCGCCGTCCCGACGATGGAAAGCGGTGTTGCACGCGACGCAAAGGTGATCGCGCCCCCACGAAAGCCTGACCGGATACGTACAACAACCCTTCGATCGTTTACATATTTGATGCCAATCCGTACAATTGCGACCGCAAAACGCGAATCATACGCATTTACATTTACGTCTTCCGATGTTTCGGCCCGTGCGGCCCACATCGAGAAAACGCACCCGATCACCGAACCTTCCGCTGCTTCCCGATATGCCCGCCCAGTTCAAGACGAGGCCTCGTGCCCTCGTGTCGGCGCTGACCTGCTCCGTTTTCCTGACACCGCTGCTCGCTTCCGCCGCAACCGCACCCGCTACCGTTCCCGCCCCTGCCGCCGACCGGCCCGTGCCGGCCGCCGACGCACCGGCGACGCTGCCGACGATCGCGGTCCAGTCGTCCGCTCTGTCGGACATGCAGGTGAAGCGCTCGCCGTCGTACAAGTTCACCGCGCCGCTGCTCGATACGCCGCGCTCGGTCACGGTGATCCCCGAGCAGCTGATCAAGGAAAAGAACGTCACGTCGTTCGCGGACGCGCTGCGCTCGGTGCCCGGCATCACGTTCCTCGGCGGCGATGCGGCCGCGAACCCGTCGGCCGACCGCCCGGTGATCCGCGGCTTCGAATCGCGCAACTCGATCTTCGTCGACGGGATGCGCGACTCCGGGCTGCAGAACCGCGAGACGTTCGCGGTCGAGCAGATCAGCGTGATCAAGGGCCCCGATTCGGTCTATGCGGGCCGCGGCTCGGTGGGCGGCAGCGTCGACATCGTCACGAAGACGCCGAAGAACGACAATTTCGTCAACAGCAGCATCGGCTTCGGCACCGACGGCTACAAGCGCGCGACGGTCGACGCGAACCGCAAGATCAACGACACGACGGCCGTGCGGCTGAACGTGATGGGTCACGACGCGAACCAGGCCGGCCGCAACGACGTGTACAGCAAGCGCTGGGGCGTCGCGCCGTCGATCGTGTTCGGGCTGAACACGCCGACCACGGTCACGGTCAGCTACTACCACATGAACGCGTACGACATGCCGGACTTCAGCGTGCCGTTCCGCGCGTCGGGCGGCACGCCGGTGCCGACCGATCGCGGGCAGTTCTTCGGGCTGAACACGCGCGATTACCGCTACGGGCAGACCGACACCGGCGAAGTACGCGTCGAGCACAAGCTCAACGACGACTGGAAACTGAAGAACACGACGATGTTCGGGCGCACGACGCTCGATTACGTGGCGACGAATCCGCAGATCTCGACCCGGTATCCGGACCGGCTCGGCATGCAGGCCAAGAGCGGCAAGTACGCGACGAACGGCATCGCGAACCAGACCGAGATCACCGGCCGCGCCAACCTGTTCGGCATGCAGCATACGATGACCGCCGGCGTGGAATTCAGCCAGGAGCAGAACCGCTACGAGGGCTACCTCGTCACGGATGCATCGGGCACGAACCTGCGCACCGGCGATATTTGCGTCACGTCGCCCGCGTTCTGCGCGCCGATTTCCGGCGGCTGGAACCCAAACATGCCGTGGACCGGCAACATCGTGCTGAACGGCGACAAGGGTTTCCCCGGCGCGACCACCAACACGCGCACGACCACCGCGTCGGCGTACCTGTTCGATACGGTGAAGCTGACCGAGCAGTGGCTGTTCAACGCGGGGTTGCGCTTCGACCGCTACGACCTGACCGCGAAACAGGCCGGCGCCGCCGACCTGTCGAACACGTCGAACCTGTTCAGCTACCAGTTCGGCCTCGTGTACAAGCCGGTGCGCACCGTGAGCCTGTATGCGTCGTACGGCACGTCGTCGAACCCGCCCGGTTCGAACGGCGGCCTCGGCGGCGGCACCGACCAGATCACCGCGAACAACCAGAACCTGTCGCCCGAGCGCACGCGCAACATCGAGGTCGGCGCGAAGTGGGACGTGATCGACCAGCAACTGTCGCTGACGTCCGCGCTGTTCGACACCGAGAAGACCAACGCGCAGGTCATCGACGGCCTCGGCCACACGATCAACGCGGGCAAGCAGCGCGTGCGCGGCGCCGAGCTGGGTTTCGCCGGCAACGTGACCGACAAGTGGCACGTGTTCGGCGGCTACACGTACCTGAATGCGGTGACGGTCGATGCGGGCCCCGGCAATCCGGGCGGCTCGGGCCTGCCGATGGTGATGGTGCCGAAGCACAGCTTCACGCTGTGGACGAGCTACGACGTGATGCCGAAGCTGACGCTCGGCGCGGGCGCGACGGTGATGAGCAAGACCTATGCATCGGTGTCGCCGACCGTGAAGAAGTGGACGCCCGGCTATGCGCGCTTCGACGCGGCCGCGACGTGGCGCGTGAACAAGACGATGGACGTGCAGCTGAACGTGCAGAACCTGTTCGACAAGAAGTATTACGCGAGCGCGTACCCGATCTACGCGACGTGGGCGCCGGGCCGCTCGGCGATGGTCACGCTCAACTTCTATCAATGACGCCGCAGGCGGGCGGGCGCGATGCGCCCTGCCCCGCCCTGCTCACCGCGGCAGCGAATGCGTCTTCACGCTCGTGAAGCGCTTCATCGCTTCCTGCACGCCTTCCTCGTACCCGAGCCCCGAATCCTTCACGCCGCCGAACGGTGTCGGTTCGAGCCGCGAGCCCGGCACGTCGCGCCCGTTCATGCTGCCGACTTCCAGCTCGGTGACGAAGCGCGTGATGTGGTCGAAGCGGTTCGTGCACACCGACGACGACAGCGCATGGCCGGTGCCGTTCGACATCCGGATCGCTTCGTCGATGCGCGAAGCGCCGGTGTCGGCCGGACAGCCGTTCACGCGAGGTGGTAGCGCAGCCAGAAGGTTTCGCGGCACGCGTTGTCGAACGTCAGCCGCGACGGGCTGATCGGTTGCGCATCGGGATGGTGGAGCACGTCGTAGTCGATCCAGCATTCGGCGCACAGCAGATCGGACGGCGCGCGGTCCTGCTCGACCGAGCGGCGCACGATCGCGCCGTTGTCGAAGCGGTATTCGGTTTCGTCGCGCGTGACCTCGACGTCGTCGTCGGTCCAGCGGTCGTGCGACGTGACATGCGACACGATCGACACCGGGCCCGCGAGCCCGTGGATCGCGGCGACGTAGGAAATGAGCTTGTCCATGGCGAGGCGGCGAACTGGCGGAGAGCCGATTCGCGCAACGCATGCTGCGCAAATCGGCCCGAGCGGCGAGTATAGCCGCGCGCCGAAGACCTTGCCGCCGGCGGGGGTTTCGCGCGCTACGCGTCCAGCGCGAGCAATGCGAACGTCGCGAGCCAGTGCTCGCCCATGTAGTCGCCGGCCACGTGCGCGAGCGCGCTCGCGAGATGCCGGTCGGCCGCGTCGAGCAGCTTCACGCGCCGCGCATCGCCCTCCGGCAGCGCGCCGGCCAGCGCGCGCTGGCACCACGCGCGGCTCAGGTTCAGCCCGTCGAGGTGCGCGATCTTGCCGTCGCTGCGGTCGCTGACCGTCGCCGGCTCGAACAGCGTCGCCGGCTCGCCGCGCGCGAGATCGGGCAGGAAGCGCGCGAACCAGCCGTCGAATTCGGCGGCCGGCAGCACGCGCCGCATCAGCTCGGCCTCCATCAGCGCGGGCGACAGGAATTCGTCGCCCGACGGCTCCCACGCCTGGCACGCGACGTCGTTCAGGTGCCAGCGTTTCGCGGTATCGACGATCAGCGCCGCGAGCCCGTCGCGCTGCGTGTCGCGCGCGAAGTCGAGCGTGAGCGCCAGCGCGAACGCGGTGTTGAAGTGCGTGCCCACGCGCAGCGGATAGGTCGCCTTCGGCAGGAAGGTCTCGAAGCGCGACACGAACAGGTCGGTGAGCGGCGCGATCGTCTTCGCCCAGCGCGCGGCCTGCGGCAGCGCGCCCTTCAGCGCGAGCCGCTCGAGCTGCGCCGACAGCGCGAGCAGCCACGCCCAGCCGTACGGCCGCTCGAAGCCGCTGTTGTGCGGCAGCGCGAGATACGCGCGCTCGCCGGCGACGTTCGCGTCGGTGAAATGCGCATCGACGGTCGCGACGATGCGCTCGGCCTCCGGCAACGCCGGATAGCGTTCGAGCACGCGCAGCACGAGCCAGTAGCCGTGCACGCACGAATGCCAGTCGTAGCTGCCGTAGAAGATCGGGTGCAGCGCGCGCGGCGCCTGCACGTCGTGCGGGCCTGCGAGCGCATGCGTGAGCTTGTTCGGATATTCGCGGGTCAGGTGCGCGAGCGCGAGCGACGCGAATTTCGACGCGAGTTCGGGGGTGAGTCGGTCGGTCATGAGGGTCTCGTCCATCGAATCAGAAGCGGAATGCGAACGCATACATCAGCAGCGTGTTCACGGCGAGCAGCAGCACGGCGGTCGGCCACTGCGCCTTGATCACGCCGTTCTTGTCCTTCAGTTCGAGCAGCGCCGCCGGCACGATGTTGAAGTTCGCGGCCATCGGCGTCATCAGCGTACCGCAGAAACCGCTCAGCATCCCGATCGCGCCGACGATCGCCGGGTTGCCGTGGAACTGGTGGACGATCAACGGCAGGCCGATGCCGGCCGTCATCACCGGGAACGCGGCGAAGCCGTTGCCCATGATCATCGTGAACAGCGCCATGCCGACCGTGTAGGCCGCCACCACCGCGAACGGCGAATCGATCGGCACCCAGTCCTTCACGAGCCCCGACACCACGCCGCCGACGCCCGCGACCGCGAACAGCGCGCCGAGCGCCGCGAGCATCTGCGGCAGGATCGCGGCCCAGCCGACCGCGTCCATCGTATGACGCGCTTCCTTCAGCGCATGCACGGGCGAATCGCGCAGCATCGCGAGCGCGACGACGAACGCGACGATCGTGCCGAGCACGAGCGAAATCAGCGTCACGCTCTTCGGTTCGACGAACGGCACGAGCTTCAGCGCGAACGTGCCGATCAGCGTGACGACCGGAATCAGCAGCGCGGGCAGGAACAGCCGGTTGCCGAAACGCCGCGCGAGCGTCTCGCGCCGCGCGGCCGCCGCGTCGCCGGCTTCGTCGGACTTGCCGCGCCCGAGCTTGCCGGAGCCGGCGATCACCGCCAGCGCGATCGCGAGGCAGCCCGTCACGAAGTGCGGCAGCCGCGCGCCGAGCAGGAACGTGACCGCGTAGATCGCCCAGAACGCGAAATTGACGACGCGGCGCGGGTTCGTGCGATCCGTCAGGTTGAAGTACGCGAACGCGGCGAACATCAGCCCCGCGAGCGTGTACAGCGATTCGAGGCCGATCATCGCGCGCCCTCCTGCTTCACCAGGCCGAAGCCGCGCGTCAGCCGGCGGTCGAGCAGCGCGAGGCGCGTGCAATGGATCAGCAGCGCGGCGATCGCGGTCGGGATCGCCCATACCGACAGGTGCAGCGGCTCGATCGCGATGCCGTTCTGCTCGAGAAAGCCCTTGATCAGCAGGATCGACTGGATCGCGATGAAGATGTCCTCGCCGAAGAACACGGCGACGTTGTCGGCGCCCGACGCATGCGCGCGGATCTGCTGGCGCACCGCGTCGGGCAGCTCGCCGTGCCGGTTGACGGCGGCGGCTTCGGCCATCGGCGCGATCAGCGGCCGCACCATCTGCGCATGGCCGCCGAGCGACGTGAGGCCGAGCGCGGCCGTGGCCTGGCGCAGCACGAAGTACAGCATCAGCACGCGGCCCGTGGTCGCCGCCTGCACGCGCGAGATCATCTGCCGCGCCTGCTCCTTGAGCCCGTTGCGCTCGAGCAGCGCGATCACCGGCAGCGTCAGCCAGATCAGCCCCATGTAGCGGTTTTCGGTGAACGCCTTGCCGAATGCGCTGACGATGTCGACCAGATTCAGGCCGCCCGCCAGCCCGGTCGCGAGCCCCGCGATCGTGACCACCAGCAGCGCGTTGAAGCGCAGCGCGAAACCGATCACCACGATCGGCACTCCAATCAGCACCAGCATTTCCCCTCCTTGTGTCGGATGCGCGGCACCCAGGCAACGCGCTGCCCGCCCGGTTTCGACCGGGCTCGGACGGCGCAATCTAACACGAGACTTTATCGATAAAAAGTCGACAAATTACAGGTTCGGGTAAACGTTGAAACCGGCGAACACCGTGCACGCACCCTGTGTCGGCGGTATTTCATCGGAGGAATCGGGCGGCCGGCGCGCGTGGCGGAGCCCATGGCCGCCGACTAAACTGGAAAGCATCGGCAACGGACGGGAGAGCCGCCATGATTGACGTATTCCAGACCATCGGCAGCCGCGCGTTCTCCGCTCATCTGGCGAAGGACGGGATGGTGACGCTGATGGAGCAACGCCATGAAGTCGACCGCGTGACGCTCGCGACGGCCTATGCCGCGCTCGTCGAGGAAGCCGAGCAGGAAAGCGACCTGCGCGACGCGACGGTCGAGGGGATGATGCGCGCGCTGATCCAGGGCTACGCGCGCAGCCATTGACGGCGCGGCCGCGCATCGGCTCGTGCGGCCGGCAGCCCGGTGTGGCCGATCCGGCCCGCTACGCGGCCGGCGTGCCCGCGCTCATGCCGAACCACCGGCCCGCGCGCAGTTGCCGGTAGTCGGCTTGCGTGAAGATCCTCAGCAGGTTGGCGAGCGCGCCGTGACCGGCGCGGTCCAGTTCCGTCATGAAGGCTTCGACCTCGTCGCGGCCGGCAAACAGGATGGTGCTGAAATAGCGCGCGCGCTCCGCGTCGGACAGGTTCGTCGCGCTCAGCTGGTACGGATGGTGAAGTGCCGCGAACAGGAAGTAGTAGCGCTCGGCGTCGTCGCGCAGCACGCGCACCGCGTCCGGCTCGACCGGAAAATCGCGGCAGAACGACGCATGTCCGCTCTCGATGAAGATCCGGTACAGCAACCGGCCGGCCCGCTCGATGACGACCGGTGCGTACGGGTCGCGGCTGACGAGTACGGTATCGGGCACGGTCATCAGGCTCTCCTCTTTCTTTTTTGTCGACGCCGGCACGGTAACATGCCGGCTTCCGCACGCCGCGTCGGCACGATCCGTCGCCCCGGCATGCACGGCCGCACCGGGCCGCCACCCTCGGGCGCCGGAAAACACCGCACCGTCATAGAGGAAAAACACTGAAACGGCGCCATGCGCGAATTTTTCGATTGCCGCCGCTCGCGCCGCATGACAGCATGCGGGCGTCGCCAACCGAAAAAAATTCCGTGCCGTCCGCCCGCCGATGCCGTTCGGCGGCGCCGGACAGGCCATGCTTTCCATGAACCCGGCCCATCTCCAACACTACGAACCGACCGGAGCATTCCGCTTGTGAACATCGGCATCGTCAACGACCTCCCGCTTGCCGTCGAGGCGATGCGCCGCGCGATCGCGCGACGACCCGAGCACCGCGTGCTGTGGGTCGCGACCGACGGCGCGCAGGCCGTCGAACTGTGCGCCGCGCAGCCGCCCGACGTCGTGCTGATGGACCTGATCATGCCGAAGTTCGACGGGATCGAAGCGACGCGGCGGATCATGCGATCCGAACGACCGTGCGCGATCCTGATCGTGACGAGCTGCATCGGCGCGAATGCGTGGCGCGTGTTCGAGGCGATGGGCGCCGGCGCGCTCGACGCGGTCGATACGCCGCGGCTCGGCGCCGGCGCGGCCGGCGACACGACGGCACTCCTGCTCGCGAAGATCGATCAGATCGGCCGGCTGCTCGACGCGCCGGACGGCACGCGCCTCGCCGGTACGGCCGCGCGCGCCGGCGGCGGTCCGCTGATCGCGATCGGTGCGTCGGCCGGCGGCCCGGGTGCGCTCGCATCGATCCTCGGCGGCCTGCCGGCGGATTTCAACGCGCCGATCGTGATCGTGCAGCACGTGGACCGTGCGTTCGCGGAAGGCATGGCGCAATGGCTCGACGGCCAGACGCCGCTCACGGTGCGCGTCGCGCGCGAAGGCGACCGCCCGCAACCGGGCGTCGCGCTGCTCGCCGCGACCGACGACCACCTGCGCATCACCCGCGCCGGCACGCTCGAATACACGCGCGAGCCGGCCGCGACGCCGTATCGTCCGTCGGTCGACGTGTTCTTCAACAGCCTGACCGAGCACTGGTCCGGCCGCGTGATCGGCGTGCTGCTCACGGGAATGGGACGCGACGGCGCGATCGGCCTGAAGGCGCTGCGGATGAAGGGCTACCATACGATCGCGCAGGACGAGGCGACCAGCGCGGTATACGGCATGCCGAAGGCGGCCGCGACGCTCGGCGCGGCGCGCGCGATCCTGCCGCTCGGCCGCATCGCGGGCGAGCTGGCGGCGCTCGCCCGGATCTGAGCCCGATGAACCCGCGCAACACCCATGCCTGCCCTCGCAACACACCGCATCGAACATGACTAGCGACCTGACCCGCCCGCCGGGCAGCCCGACCACGCCGAGCGCCGACGTGCCGGCCATGGTGCTGCTGGTCGACGACCAGACGATCGTCGCGGAAGCCGTCCGGCGCGCGCTCGTCGACGAGGAAGGCATCGACTTCCACTACTGCCCGCGCTCGGACGACGCGCTGACCACCGCGATCGAAACGCGGCCGACCGTGATCCTGCAGGACCTCGTGATGCCCGGCATCGACGGGCTGAGCCTCGTGAAGTCGTACCGCGCGAACGCGGCGACACGCGACGTGCCGATCATCGTGCTGTCGACGCAGGAAGAACCCGTGATCAAGAGCGCCGCATTCGCGGCCGGCGCGAACGACTATCTCGTGAAGCTGCCCGACCGCATCGAGCTCGTCGCGCGCATCCGCTACCACTCGCGCTCGTACATGAACCTGCTGCAGCGCGACGAGGCCTATCGCGCGCTGCGGCAATCGCAGCAGCAACTGCTCGAGGCCAATCTCGAACTGCGGCGTCTCACGCATTCCGACGGCCTGACCGGGCTGTCGAACCGGCGCTATCTCGACGAATACCTGGCGGCCGAATGGCGCCGCGGCACGCGCGAGCGCAGCGAGCTGTCGCTGCTGATGATCGACGTCGACAATTTCAAGCTGTACAACGACACGTACGGACACGTGTCGGGCGACAGCGTGCTCAAGCAGATCGCGTCGACCATCGAGCGCTGCCTCGGGCAATCGGGCGATCTCGCCGCGCGCTTCGGCGGCGAGGAGTTCGCGGTGGTGATGCCGGCCACGTCGCCGGGCGCCGCGCGGCTGCTCGGCGAGAAGATCCGGCTCGCGGTCGAGGCGCTGCAACTGCGGCACGCGCATTCGTCGACCGGCAACACGGTGACGATCAGCATCGGCGGCGCGAGCATCGTGCCCACGCCCGGCCTGCCGACGACCGTGCTGATCGAGGCGGCCGACCGCGCGTTGTACCGCGCGAAACACGAAGGCAAGAACCGCGTCGAGATCGATTCGTCGCCGCCGCCGCCCGGCGCCGGCGGGTTCGGCGTGCCACGCGACTGAGCGCCCGTCCGCTTACGCGGCGCCGAGCCGGCGCGCGTAGTCGTTCGGGTCCAGCGGGCGGCTGAACAGGTAGCCCTGCTGCATGTCGCAGCCGATCTGCTGCAGGAACCACGATTGCGCCTGCGTCTCGACGCCCTCCGCCGTCACCTTCATGCCGAGCGAATGCGCCATCGCGACGACGGCCTGCGTGATCGCGACCGAGTCGTGGTGATCGGGCACGCCCGACACGAACGAGCGGTCGACCTTCAGGTTGTGCAGCGGGAAACGCTTCAGGTAAGCGAGCGACGAATAGCCGGTGCCGAAATCGTCGACCGAGATCCGCACGTTCATGTCGGTGAGCGCTTCGAGCATCGGCAGCACGGTATCCGTGTCATTCATCAGCAGTCCTTCGGTAATCTCGAGCTCGAGCGCGGACGGATCGAGCCGCGTTTGCGCGAGACAGCGGCCGACCGACTCGACGAGCCCTTCGTGAAACTGCCGCGGCGACAGGTTGACGGCCAGCATCAGGTCCGGCGCGATCGTACGACGCCACTCGGCCATCTGCCTGCAGGCCGTTTCGAGCACCCACTGGCCGATCGCGACGATCAGCCCCGTATCTTCCGCGACCGGGATGAATTCCGCCGGCGACATCGGCCCGAGTTCGGGGCTGGTCCAGCGCAGCAGCGCTTCGGCGCCGACCGTGCGGCCGCTGCGCGCGTCGACGACGGGCTGGTACGCGAGCCGCAGCATGTCCGACGTCAGCGCGCGCCGCAGCGACTGCTCGACCGCGAAGCGGCGCTGCAGCCGCAGGTTGAGCTGCGCGGTGAAGAACGTGAAGTGATTGCGGCCCCGCTGCTTCGCGTCGTACATCGCCGAATCGGCGTTGCGCATCAGCGTGACCGCATCGTCGCCGTCGCGCGGCGCGACGCTGATCCCGATCGACACGCCGAGCCAGTACTCGTTGTTCGCGATCGCGAACGGCTTCGCGATCGCGTCGATCACCTCTCGCGCCAGCACCGCGAGGCGCTCGGGATCGTCGCAGTCGTCGACGAGGATCACGAACTCGTCGCCGCCCACGCGCGTCAGCGCGTAGCGACCGCCCGCGCAGGCCGCGAGCCGCGCCGCGACGCTGCGCAGCAGCGCGTCGCCCGCGTCGTGCCCGGCCGTGTCGTTGACCTTCTTGAACCCGACGAGATCGATGAACAGGATGGCGACGCGTGCCGGCCGGCCCGCATCGTGCCCGCCGAACAGCTCGCGCATGCGCTCGGCGAGCCAGCGGCGGTTGTAGAGGCCCGTCAGCGCATCGCGCGTCGCCAGGTAGCGCAGTTGCTGCTGCGCTTCGCGCACGGGGCCGATGTCGTTGAACGACACGAGCACCGAATCGGCCTGCGTCTCGCCCGGCCGCACGATCGGCACCGCGTTGCCGCGCACCCAGATGATGTCGCCGTCCGCGAGGCCGAAGCCGACCGTGTAGTCGAGCATCGGCGTGGCCGTCTCGAGCGCACGCCGGCTCGGCCAGTCGTGCGGCGCAATCGGCGTGCCGTCCTCGCGCAGCTTGCGCGGGATCAGGGTCGACAGCCGGCGGCCGACGAGATCGCCCTTCGCGCGCAGCATCCGGCTCGCGCTCGGGTTGCTCGCGATCACGATGCCGTCGCGCGATACGACGAGGATGCCTTCGTTCAGGCTGTTGACGACGAGCCGGTGATGTTCCTCGCTGCGCGCGAGCTGCCGCGCGATCCGGTCCTGGTGTACCGCGAGGCCGACGCTGTTGCCGATGTCGCGCAACAGTTCGGTTTCCTCGTCGCTGGGCCGCCGCGGCCGGCGGTGATAGACGGCGAACGCGCCGAGCACGGCACCCGCGTCGTCGACGAACGGCACCGACCAGCATGCGCGCAGGCCCAGCGGCAACGCGACGCCACGGTAGTCGGCCCACAGCGGATCGGTTTCGATGTCCTCGACGGCGACCATCCGGCGCTCGTACATCGCCGTGCCGCACGAGCCGGCCGCGGGGCCGATCGTCGCGCCGTCGATCGCGGCGCTGTACTGCGCGGGCAGCGACGGCGCGGCGCCGACGCGCACGTGCATGCCGTCGGCATCGAGCAGCAGGATCGTGCATGACGCGCCATCGCCGAGCAAAGTCTCGGCGCGCCGGCAGACCTCGACCAACAGTTCCGGCAGCGGTGTATTGCGCGTGATCAGCCTCAGCACGCTTTGCTCGGACGCGAGTACTTCCGCCGCGAGACCGAGGCTGTAACGAGAGCTCTGCGGTTCGGTATTCAAGATGAATCCTGCCGTCTGTCCGATCGGGTCTGATGCGCCCGATTCGTTATCGATCCTTCGTGCCGTTTTCGCTCCGGGTTTACGCCGATGCCCGGTGCGCCCCGTTTTCGCGCACCGAGCCAGGGTGCGCCGAAATATATTTAACACCAATACGGGACGCCCCGCGCGTCCGTGTGCATCAGGGGTTACGCTCGGTCGCGATGCCGCTCGCGGCCGGCGGTCAGCCTTCCGAAAGGTTCGCGCGTCTGCGAACGCCTCGGGCATCGTCGGCCGTGCCGGCTGCTGCCGGACAGCATCGCGGCCGCGCCAGACCGCGTTTTCGTATCCGTGATTCAATGTCGACGGAACCGGCGTCGCGCATTCCGGCGGCCCGGCGATAGGTACCCTCATCGAACGACCTTCACTGGATCACCATGACGAACCCTGCCGAAATCAAGGCGCTCGTTTTCGATGTCTTCGGAACGATCGTCGACTGGAGAAGCGGTGTCGCACGCGGCGCCGCCGCGTTCCTGGAGCGCCACGCGCCGACCCTCGACCCGTTCGTGTTCGCCGATGCCTGGCGCGCCGAATACTCGCCGTCGATGGAAGAAATCCGCAGCGGTCGCCGCCGCTACGTGCGGCTCGACGTGCTGCATCGCGAAAACCTGGTCCGCACGCTCGACCGTTTCGGCATCGACGGCGTGCCCGACGCGGACATCGACACGCTCAACCTCGCATGGCACAGCCTCGACCCGTGGCCCGACGCGGTCGCGGCGCTGCACCGGCTGAAGCGGCGCTTCATCATCGCGCCGCTGTCGAACGGCAACATCCGGCTGATGGTCGACGTCGCGAAGCGCGCGGGGCTGCCTTGGGATGCGATCCTCGGCGCGGAAGTCGTTCGCGCGTACAAGCCGTCGCCGCAGGTGTACACCGACACCGTCGACCTTCTCGGCCTCGCGCCCGCCGAGCTGTGCCTGGTCGCGGCGCACAACGGCGATCTCGCGGCCGCGCGCCGGCAGGGGCTGTCGACCGCATTCGTGCTGCGGCCGACCGAGCACGGGCCCGGCCAGACGACCGACCTGCAGGCCGACGACGCGTGGGATTTCGACGTCAGGGACCTGAACGAACTCGCGGACCGGCTCGAGTGCCCGGGTTGAGTGCCGGTTGCACGGCACGCCCCTACGCCGCGATCGTGCGGCGCCGCGCGTTGCGCGCCGCATACCGGCGGGCCGGCGTCGGCGGGATCCACAAGCAGATCCGCCACACCGGCCTGAAGCCCCTCGCGCGCTGAACACGGTGCTCACCCGACGTCACCCCGCCTCCGTTACTTCACCACCGCGCGCCATGCAGTCCGCGCATAGATCAGCAGCAACGGCAGCAGCGCCAGCGCGAACACCATGCAAAGCGCCAGCACCCACACCGGCCATTGCTCCGGGTTCCCGTGCGCCCAGTAGCGGTAAGGCACGCTCAGGAACCCGATTTCCATCAGCAGCGCGCCGAGCGGCACGAGCCCGTTCATCACCGCCGCCATGCCAAAGCGCGCCGCACCGTCGATGTTCTTTCCCGCGCCGTACGCCGCGATCAGGTAGACGAAATACCCGATGATCGCGACCATCAACGCCCCACCGGCCAGCAGGCCGATACTGCGCACGCTGCGTTCATGCAGTTGCGTCGCCCCGGCCGGCAACACGACATCGATCTTCCCGCCGATCTCCGGCATGCCGCCCGAGCGGACGTTGCCCGGCAGCACGACCCGCTTGCCATCCGGCATCACGGCTTCCAGGATCGACGTGTACATGATGCACCGGTAGCGCTCGGTGCGCCCGCTGCTGTCGCGCCGCTCGCAGGTGTCCCACTCGGACTGGTAGGACACGACGGTCGCCTCGTATTTCGGCGACACCGCCAGTTCGCGGAGTTCGTCGCCGATCCAGTACGCGAACGGGAAAAACAGCGACACCAGGCAAAAACACACGAGCCACCAGAACGCGACCGCGCCGCCAGCCCCGCGCTTGCCGCCGGTCTGGCGGCGCACCATGCGCGCGGCGAGCCAGTACGCCGCCACGCCGAATACGGCCACACAAACCACGAAAACCTTGCCCGCATGCGTCAAAGCCATCTGCCCTCCCCTTTCTCCCGCGAGCCGGCCCGATTATCGCCGGCCGTTTTTCCATCCATGCCGATCACGTCGCCGCCGTCGCCATCTCGACGAGCGGGCACGCGCCTCGCTATTCCGGCGCGCCGACGAATTTCAACGTTCCCGCTTCGCCCGACAGCAGCGCGCGATTCGCGTCCGCCGCCGCGCGCAGGTAATCCCACAGCGCGGTCACGCGCCGCAGCTTGCGCAGATCCTCGCGGCACGTCAGCCAGAAACACCGCGTGACGACGACATCGTCCGGCAGCACCGGCACGAGCGCCGGCTGCGTGGCCGCCATGAAGCACGGCAGGATCGCGAGCCCGCCGCCTTGCAGCGCCGCGAAGTACTGCGCGATCACGCTCGTCGTGCGCAGCCCGGCCGTCGCGCCCGGCACCGCGCGATCCAGGTACAGCAGCTCGTTGCTGAACGCGAGATCGTCGACGTAGCTGATGAACGTGTGCCGCGCGAGATCGTCCGTGCACGTGATCGGCGCGTGGTGCGCGAGGTAGTCGCGGGTCGCATAGAGCCGCAGCCGGTAGTCGCACAGCTTCGTGACCACGTAAGGCCCGCGCTCGGGCCGCTCGAGCGTGATCGCGAGATCGGCCTCGCGTTTGGGCAGGTTGACGAAATGCGGTACGGGCAGCAGGTCGACCGTCACGTGCGGATGTTCGGCGCGAAACTGCGCGAGCTGCGGCGCGAGGAAGAAGCAGCCGAACCCTTCGGTCGACCCGATCCGCACGTGGCCCGACAGCGCCTCGCCCGTGTTCGCGATCTGGTCGCACGCGGACTGCACGGTCGTCTCCATCGCGTCCGCATACGCGACGAGCCGCTGCCCCTCGGCCGTCAGCGTGAAGCCGCCGGAGCGCGACTTGTCGAACAGCAGCGTGCCCATCGCCGCCTCGAGCGCGCGCACGCGCCGCGCGACGGTCGTGTAATCGACGCCGAGCCGCTTCGCGGCGCCGCTCGCGCGCTGCGTGCGCGCGACTTCGAGGAAGAACCGCAGGTCGTCCCAGTTCAGGTTGCCGGAAACCGGCTCGGTGGCATGTCGCATCGGCGAGGGGAAAAGGGGCTGGCGTCTCGGGGCTGGCCGTCGATATGCATAAATGCACATCCAACCGGTTTCTTTATCGGTACATGATGAATCCGCGCATAACTATACTCGACCCTGACCTGCGGACCATGAGCTGCAGGCAATAAAACCGGAGACACCATGCAGACCCGATCCACCCTCGATGAGCATGCGACCATCGCGACGCCGGCGCCCGAGCGCACCGCGAAGCACTACCTGCTGGCCGGCTGGGCCAGCATGGCCGGCACGACGATCGAGTGGTACGACTTCTTCCTCTACGGCACGGCCGCCGCGCTCGTGTTCAACCGCATCTTCTTCCCGTCGCTGGACCCCGTCGTCGGCACGCTCGCCGCATTCGGCACGTTCGCGGTCGGCTTCATCGGCCGGCCGATGGGCGGCATCGTGTTCGGCCACTTCGGCGACCGCATCGGCCGCAAGTCGATGCTGATGATCACGCTGCTGCTGATGGGCGTGCCGAGCATGATCATCGGGCTGATCCCGTCGTACGACCGCATCGGCTACTGGGCCGCCGCACTGCTGATCGCGATGCGCTTCCTGCAGGGCATGGCGGTCGGCGGCGAATGGGGCGGCGCGGTGCTGATGGCCGTCGAACACGCGCCGAAGGGCCGCAAGGGGCTGTTCGGCAGCCTGCCGCAGACGGGCGTCGGGCTCGGCCTGATCCTGTCGTCGGTCGCGATGGCCGCGGTCGCCGCGCTGCCGGAAGCCGACATGCTGTCGTGGGGCTGGCGCGTGCCGTTCCTCGCGAGCATCGCGCTCGTCGGCCTCGGCTGGTTCATCCGCGCGAAAGTGCCCGAATCGCCCGACTTCGAGAAGATGCAGCGCCAGGGCAAGGCCGAGAAGTCGCCGGTGACGGCCGCGCTGCGCCGCCATCCGCGTGAAGTGCTGACGATCGTCGGCGCACGCGCCGCCGAGAACACGTGGTTCTACATGGTCGTCACGTTCGCGCTGGCTTACGCGACGCAGCAGCTGCATCTGCCGAAGGCGGAGATGCTGCACGCGATCACGGCCGGCGCCGCGCTGTCGCTCGTCACGATGCCGCTGTGCGGCCACCTGAGTGACCGCATCGGCCAGCGCCGGATGTTCGCGATCGGCCTCGTGCTGATGTGCGCGTTCGCCGGGCCGTTCTTCATGATGCTCGGCACGCAGCAGACGTCGTATGCGTGGTGGGCGATCGTGCTCGGCCTCGGCGTCGTGTTCCCGATCCTCTATGCGCCGGAATCGCTGCTGTTCGCGCAGCAGTTCCCGGCGGAAATCCGCTACAGCGGCATCTCGCTGTCGGTGCAGCTGGCCGGCGTGATCGGCGGCGGCTTCGCGCCGATGATCGCGACGTCGCTGCTCAAGGCCGGCGGCGGCCAGCCGCACTACGTGATCGCGTACCTCGTCGGCTTCGGCGTATTCGCGCTCGTGTGTACCGCATTGATGCGTCCGGCGCGCACCTGAGCCTGCCGCCGGCCGCCAGTCGAACCCCTTTCGTCCTGTGCTCCGCCGTGCGTGCACGCGCGGCGGAAGCAGGCGCCCTTTGTCATCGCCCCACCGTTTTCCGGAGAGTTCCATGAACGCCGCAGTTCCCCAGACCACCCTCGCCCTGCCCACCGCCAAGCTGCTGATCGACGGCGCGTTCGTCGACTCGCGAAGCGCCGAATGGGGCGACATCGTCAACCCCGCGACGCAGGAAACGATCGGCCGCGTGCCGTACGCGACGCTCGACGAGGTCGATGCCGCGATCGCGTCCGCGCAGCGCGCGTTCCAGACCTGGAAGACGACGCCGATCGGTGCGCGGCTGCGCATCATGCTGAAATTCCAGGATCTCGTGCGCCGCAATCTCGAACGGATCGCGCATACGCTGACCGCCGAGCAAGGCAAGACGCTGCCCGACGCGCAGGGCGACATCTTCCGCGGCCTCGAAGTCGTCGAGCATGCATGCTCGATCGGCACGCTGCAGCAGGGCGAGTTCGCGGAGAACGTCGCGGGCGGCGTCGACACGTATACGCTGCGCCAGCCGATCGGCGTGTGCGCGGGCATCACGCCGTTCAACTTCCCCGGGATGATCCCGCTGTGGATGTTCCCGATGGCGATCGTCTGCGGCAACACGTTCGTGCTGAAGCCGTCGGAGCAGGACCCGCTGTCGACGATGCAGCTCGTCGAACTCGCGATCGAGGCCGGCGTGCCGCAAGGCGTGCTGAACGTCGTGCACGGCGGCAAGACGGTGGTCGACCGCCTGTGCACGCATCCGGACATCAAGGCGATCTCGTTCGTCGGCTCGACGCGCGTCGGCACGCACGTGTACAACCTCGGCAGCCAGCACGGCAAGCGCGTGCAGTCGATGATGGGCGCGAAGAACCACGCGGTCGTGCTGCCCGATGCGCACCGCGAGCAGTCGATCAACGCGCTCGTCGGCGCGGGCTTCGGCGCGGCCGGCCAGCGCTGCATGGCGACGTCGGTCGTCGTGCTGGTCGGCAAGGCGCGCGACTGGCTGCCCGAGCTCGTCGAGAAGGCGAAGGCGCTGAAGGTCAATGCGGGCCACGAACCGGGCACCGATGTCGGCCCGGTCGTGTCGAAGGCCGCGCATGCGCGCATCACCGCGCTGATCGAAGCAGGCGTGAAGGCCGGCGCGAAGCTCGAACTCGACGGCCGCGACGTGAAGGTGCCCGGCTACGAGCAGGGCAACTTCGTCGGCCCGACGATCTTCTCGGGCGTGACGACCGACATGTCGATCTATACGGAGGAAATCTTCGGGCCGGTGGTGGTCGTGCTCGAAGCCGACACGCTCGACGACGCGATCGCGCTCGTCAACCGCAACCCGATGGGCAACGGCGTGGGCCTGTTCACGCAGAGCGGCGCGGCCGCGCGCAAGTTCCAGAGCGAGATCGACATCGGCCAGGTCGGCATCAACATCCCGATCCCGGTGCCGGTGCCCTACTTCAGCTTCACCGGTTCGCGCGGCTCGAAGCTCGGCGATCTCGGGCCGTACGGCAAGCAGGTCGTGCAGTTCTACACGCAGACCAAGACGGTCACCGCGCGCTGGTTCGACGACGACGCGACGGCCGGCGGCGTGAACACGACGATCGCGCTGCGTTGACCGGGAGCCTGCACATGGAAATCGCATTCATCGGGCTCGGCAACATGGGCGGCCCCATGGCCGCCAACCTGCTCAAGGCCGGCCATGCGCTGACGGTGTTCGACCTCGACGCGCACGCGGTCGATGCCGCGCTGCGCGCGGGCGCGACGGCGGCCGGCTCGCCGCGCGAAGCGGCGGCGCACGGCGCCGTCGTGATCACGATGCTGCCGGCCGCGCAGCACGTGCGCACCGTCTATCTCGGCGACGACGGCGTGCTGGCCGGCGCACGCGCCGGCGCGACGCTGATCGACTGCAGCACGATCGATCCCGGCACCGTGCGCGCGGTGGCCGACGCCGCCGCGCAACGCGGCTTCCCGCTCGCCGACGCACCGGTATCGGGCGGCACCGGCGGCGCGCAGGCCGGCACGCTGACCTTCATGGTCGGCGCGGACGGTGCGCTGTTCGAGCGCATCCGCCCCGTGCTGCTCGACATGGGCAAGAACGTCGTGCATTGCGGCGGCACGGGTACCGGACAGATCGCGAAGATCTGCAACAACCTGCTGCTCGGGATCTCGATGATGGGCGTGTCGGAAGCGATGGCGCTCGGTGCGGCGCTCGGCATCGATCCGGCCGTGCTGGCCGGCATCATCAACACGTCGACCGGCCGCTGCTGGAGTTCGGATACGTACAACCCGTATCCGGGCGTGAGCGAGACGGCGCCGGCCGCGCGCGGCTATGCGGGCGGCTTCGCGGCGAACCTGATGCTGAAGGACCTCGGGCTCGCGACCGAGGCCGCGCGGAGCGCGCATCAACCGGTGTGGATGGGCGCGCTCGCGCAGCAGCTTTACCAGTCGATGAGCCAGCAGGGGCTCGGCACGCTCGACTTCTCCGCGTGCGTGAAGCTGTACGAGGCGCAGCCGGCCTGACCCGCACGGCCGACGCCGCACGTGCACCGACCCGCGACGGGCCGGTCCGGCCTCGCGGGTCGGTCTGCATGCCGGGGAAGGAAATGCGGGCGCCGGGCCGGGCGCCGGCGGTGCAACCGGCACCGCCGTTCGTTCAGCCGCGTGGGTTCGAGGCCGTCTCGAAGGTCGGATGGCACTCGAACGCGAGTTCGGAGCGCGCGTCGACACGGCGGCCGCCGGTCAGCGATTCCGTCTTCATGCTCGCGCGCATCCCGCGCTGCGTGCAGTAGTTGGTGGCTTCGTTGACGGCCTTCTCGTGGGCGTCGGCCCACGTCGTCGACACGCCGACCGTGCGCGTCGTCACGGTGTACACGTTCGGGTTCGACGTCGCGGTCACGTCGGAAGCGGTCGAACACGCGGCGAGCAAGCATGCGGCAGCCGCGACGGTCAACCATCGCAGGGTTCGAAAAGAGACTGGAATGGACATGGGGGCAAGCGCACGCCGTCCGACGTGCATTGAGCAACATAGGCGACAGTATGCCTGCCCGATCGCCGGAGATCATGCCCCTTTCAGTGAACACATTGTTTCGAATGGTTAAACGATGGCCGATTCAGGCAAGATTTACAGCCATCGCCAGCGACCGTTTTCGTCGGACAGGTCATTTCGCCCTGCCCCATGCTGGTCCGGCTGCTCACATCGGTGCGACGGTCAATGCACGCCCGCCTGGCGGATCCTCGCTGAGGTTTCCGCCAGATTGCGCCACGCCGGCTGCCCCGGCGCGTAGCGCGCCCGGATGTAGGCGGCCAGCTCGGCCATCTGGCGGTCGTCGAAGGCCTCGCCGAAGCTCGGCATGTAGCCGAGATGGTCGGTCGCCGGCTGGGCGATCCCGTGGTGCAGCACGCGCAGCAGGTTGTCCGGCGCCGCCTGGCTGACGCTCGTGTTGAGCCCCATCAGCGGACGCACGCCGAAATGCCCGACGCCGCCCGATTCCGCATGACAGACCGCGCACGCCGCGTCGAACGCGCGGCGGCCGTTCTCGAGGCCGAGCGTCGCGACGGTTTCCGCGCCGCGCATCTGGCGGGTCGCCGCGTCCGCGGCGAGCGCGGCATCGACGGGCGGCGACAGCGACGCCAGATAGTGCGCGATCGCCCAGACGTCGTGCTCGGGCAGCGCCGCGAGCCCCGCGACGACCGGCGCCATCGGCCCGGCCGCGACGCCGTGCTGCGCCGAGAAGCCCGTGCGCAGATAGTCGAACAACGCGCCTTCGGTCCACGGCACGGGCGAAGCCGGCGACGCGACGAGCGGCGGCGCGACCCATCCCTCGGCTTCGCCGCCCGACAGGTAGGCCAGGCCGCCCTTCTCCGCACCGAGCGCGTTGCGCGGCGTATGGCATGCGCCGCAGTGCCCGGCGCCGTCGACCAGATACTTGCCGCGATTCCACATCGCCGAGCGCGCCGGGTCCGGCGCAAACGGCCGCGCGTCGTGATACAGCCAGTTCCAGCCGGCAACGAGACGCCGCCGGTCGAGCGGGAACGGCAGCTTGGTCGGCGGCGGTACGTGCTTCACCGGCGGCTGCGACATCAGGTACGCATAGAGCGCGAGCAGGTCGGGCTCGCTCAGCTTCGCGAACGCCGTATAAGGGAACGCCGGGTACAGGTGCGTGCCGTCGCGCGAGATGCCTTCTCGCATCGCGCGGGCGAACGCCGGATATGACCAGGCGCCGATGCCGGTTTCCGGATCGGGCGTGAGGTTCGTCGTGTAAATGGTGCCGAACGGCGTATCGAGCGCAAGCCCGCCAGCGTTGGTCGCGCCGCCGGGCGCCGTGTGGCACACCGCGCAATCGCCGGCGAGGGCAACCTGGCGGCCACGTTCGAGGGTCGCGGCGCTCCACATCGCGCCGTCCGCGCCGCCGGGCGCAATCGGTGCAATCGGCGCGTGCCCGGGCAGGATCGCGCACGCCAGCCCGAGCAGCCCGCCGACCACACCGCCCGCCCCTGCGCCGGCCAGCCAGCGGCGCCAGCGCGACGCGCGGCGCGGGCCCGCATGCAACCCGTCGGCGGCATCGACCGGCACCGGTTGCGCAAGCGCCGCGCGAATCCGCGCGGCATCGAACGGCGGCGCACGAAAACGCACGCCCGTCGCGTCGTACAGCGCGTTCGCGATCGCAGCCGCGGCCGGCGCGGCCGCCTGTTCGATCCGCCGCGCATCGTGTACGGACAGCTCACCGTGCGCACGGGGCGCCGCTGCGTCGGATACAGCCAGCTCGAGCGCGATCGCGTCCGGCTGCGCGTCGGCCCCGGTTTCGTCATGCGCGGGACGCGCGGTCAGCCGCGTCCCCATCACGCGCGAAATCGCCGCTTCGATCTGCCACGCGGGCACGCCGACCGTCGACGCGTCGCCCGGCTCGCCGACGCCCTGTCCAGCCACGACGCGCCGCACCGCGACGTCGCCCGTCGCACGGTCGACATCGAGATCGACGACCCAGGCAGACCAGTGCGGATCGCCGTCATGACGGGTGTCGCCGGATTCGGCCGCGGGCTCGCCGTCGAAAGCGAAGCCGCGACCGCTGAGCGTCGACGGCGGGGTCGCGCGGGCCGCGACCGGTGCGCCCCACGCGGCGCGCTCGCTGACCATCCGGATGGTCTCGCGCGGCCCCGCATCCCGCGCCGCATCGAGATGCTGCAGCCGCAGCGCGACCGGGTCGCGCCGCAACGCACCGGCGAGTTCGTCGACGAAGGATTCGCGGGCAAAGGCGTGCGCGTGGCCGGGAATCGCTGCGCCGGCATCGGCCAGCTCGATCGACGTCCGCGCGTGCCGGTAGACGAACGGCGACGCCGGGCTCGCATCCGCTCGCGCGTCTTCAGCCCCGCGAGCATCGTGCCCAGCCGCGCCGGCCGCCTGCGCGCGATAGCGCCAGGCCATCATCCGCCCGTCGGGTGCGGTCTGCGTTTCGATATCGAACGATGCACGCGCGTGCGCGTCGCCGATCGGCCATTCGTAGCGCGCGCGGTGCGCATGCGATGCCTCGGCGGCAGTTGCGTCGCGCGTGTCGGGCGCCGCCGCGCGCTCCGGCTGCGCAGGCAGGCGCGCATCACGCTTCATCGCCGTCTCGCAGATAACGTGCGGCGCGATGCACCGCACGGATGATCTCCAGATGCGTGCCGCAGCGACACAGGTTGAAGCGCAACGCGTCGCGGATCGCCGCGTCGTCCGGCGCGCGGTTGCGTTCGAGCAGCACCTTCGCGCTCATGATCATCCCGTTCAGGCAATAACCGCATTGCGCGGCCTGCTCGTCGACGAACGCGCGCTGGATCGGATGCAGCGCGTCGCGCGAGCCGAGCCCTTCGAGCGTCGTGACGTCGCGCCCGTTCGCGGCGGCGGCCGGCACGACGCACGAGCGGGTCGCCTGCCCGTCGACGAGCACCGTGCACGCCCCGCACTGCCCGAGCCCGCAGCCGTATTTCGGGCCGTTGAGCGCGCAGTCGTTGCGCAGGACCAGCAGCAGCGGCGCGTCGGGTGCGGCCTCGTCGAAGGTATGCGGCGTGCCGTTCACGCGAAACGCCAGCGGCCGCGACGGAGATGCGGGATGGGACATTGAATGGATCCGGAATGCGGCGTGCCGGCCGTGACGGCCGGCGGCGGGCACGGCCGCCGGCTGGCACCCGCCGGCGCGCCCCTGACATATAACACGCCGAAATGCGCACGTACCTGCGCGCCACGATTCCCGCGACGGCCAGGCGCCGGCCCGGCGCGGGCACCGTGGACGCGTCAGGCCGCGGCCGCCACGTCGCCGCGCGACGGCGCGACGAGCGGCACGTCGAACACGTCGTAACCGAATACCCACGACGGATCCTCGTTCGTGCGCAGCCACGTATTGTTGTGCGACACGCGCTGCACTTTCGACGCGCGTGCCGCACGGTTCGCCTCGTACAGCGCGAACGCGCCCGCGTAGTCGCCGACGCCGACTTCGTCGAGACAGCGCGCGAGCATCGCGGCATCCTCGATCGCCATCGCCGCGCCCTGCGCCATGTGCGGCTTCATCGGATGGCATGCGTCGCCGAGCAGCACGAGACGGCCACGGCTCCACAACGGCAGCGGATCGCGCTCGAGCAGCGGCCACTTGGTGATCGACGGCGAAACGTCGATCAGGTGCTGGATGTCGGCGTGAAAACCCGCGAACGCCTCGCGCATCTCGTCGCGGCTGCTGTCGACCATCGACACGCCCTCGGGCCACTCGGCCTGCGGCACGCCGGTCACGTAGTAGTACTCGTCGCGCTTCTCGGTCACGTAGTAGACCATCATGTGGCGATCCTCCGACCACCACTTCACGCACATGTCGTACGGCTTGTTGCCGAGCAGCGACGCCGGGAACACCGCGCGGTGCGCGACATAACCCGTGTAGCGCGGCGGTTCCGCGCCGAGCAGATGCTCGCGGATCCGCGAATTCACGCCGTCCGCACCGATCACGATGTCGGCCGTCTCGACGCTGCCGTCGGCGAACGTCAGGCGCACCACATCGCCGGTGTCCTCGACCGCCGCGAGCCGCTTGCCGAAGCGGATCGTGCCGGGCGTGACCGCCTGCGTCATCAATGCATGGAAATCGCCGCGGTGCACGGTCAGGTAGCTCGCCCCGTAGGTCTTGCGCGCGTAGTCGCCGAGCGGGATCTGCGACAGCACGTCGGCCGTCCGCCAGTCTCGGCTGTACCAGCAATCCGGATGCGAACCCATCGTCTCCAGCGCGTCCTCGCAGCCGATGCGCCGCATGATCTTCATCACGTTCGGGCCGAGATGGATGCCCGCGCCGAGGCGCGAAAAAGCGGGCGCCTGCTCGTACAGCGCGACGTCGTAACCGCCGCGCTGCAGCAGCGCAGCCGCGGCCGTGCCACCGAGACCGGCGCCGATGATTGCGATACGGGGTTTGCTCATGCGGATCTCCTGATCGTAAGCCCGGCGCCGAACACGGCACGGATACGGGCGGATTGAATGGCGTTTATGTAGCGTACACACTCAATTTAATCAGGACAAGCGGATTGTTTAGCGTCTCTGCCACATACGGGAAAACACCAATAATTCCTCGCATATCCATCTCTACAAACAGGTATGGCACGCGTAACCTCATTTTGATCCATTGCCATTTTCAAATGTACACACTAGACTTTGCTCGACATCCGGCGATCCCGCACCTGCGTACCGCCCTCCCTTACCGACACGGAGCCCCCGTCATGAGCAAGACCTACCGCATCGGCCAGATCGTGCCGAGTTCCAACACGACGATGGAAACCGAGATCCCGGCGATGCTGCGGCTGCGCGAAACGATCCGTCCCGAGCGCTTCACGTTCCATTCGAGCCGGATGCGGATGAAGAAGGTCGTCAAGGAAGAACTCGCGGCAATGGATGCCGAATCCGACCGCTGCGCGGTGGAACTGAGCGATGCGCGCGTCGACGTGCTCGGCTATGCCTGCCTCGTCGCGATCATGGCGATGGGGCACGGCTACCACCGCGTGTCGCAGGCGCGCCTCACGAAACACACGGCCGACAACGGCGCGCGGGCGCCCGTGCTGACGAGCGCGGGTGCGCTCGTCGACGCGCTGAAGGTGATCGGCGCGAAGCGCATCGTCGTCGTCGCGCCGTACATGCTGCCGCTGACCGAACTCGTGGTCGACTACATCCGCCACGAAGGCTTCGACGTGCTCGCCTACCGCGCGCTGGAGATTCCCGACAATCTCGACGTCGGCCGCCACGATCCGGCGCGCCTGCCCGACATCGTGAAGACGCTGCCGTACCAGGATGCCGATGCGATCGTGCTGTCCGCGTGCGTGCAGATGCCGTCGCTGCCGGCCGTCGCGAAGGTCGAGGCGATGACGGGCAAGCCGGTCGTCACGGCCGCGATCGCGACCACCTACGCGATGCTGCGCGAGCTCGATCTCGAACCCGTCGTGCCGGGCGCCGGCGCGCTGCTGTCCGGCGCGTACTGAGCGCGCCCTTCGAACGGAGTCCCTTCATGTCCTCGACCTTCCTCTACGGCGCGAACATCCGCGCGAACGGCATCCGCCAGCACTACCTGCGCTATGGCGGCACGGCCGGCGCGCGCGCGTCGCGCCCGGCGATCGTGCTGATCCCCGGCATCACGAGCCCCGCGATCACGTGGGGCTTCGTCGGCGAAACGTTCGGCGCGGCATTCGACACCTACGTGCTCGACGTGCGCGGCCGCGGGCTGTCGGACGCGTCGCCGTCGCTCGACTACAGCCTCGATGCACAGGCGGACGACATCGCGGCGCTGGTCGCCGCGCTCGGCCTGCCGCGCACGAGCCTCGTCGGCCATTCGATGGGCGCGCGGATCGCCGCGCGCGCGACGCGGCGCGGCATCCGCGGGCTCGAATCGGTCGTGCTCGTCGACCCGCCCGTCTCGGGCCCGAACCGCCGCGACTATCCGGGCAAGCTGCCGTGGTACATCGACTCGATGGCGCTGGCCCGCGCGGGCACCGACGCCGACGGGATGCGCGCGTTCTGTCCGACCTGGACCGATGCCGAACTGCAGTTGCGCGCCGAATGGCTGCATACCTGCGACGAACGCGCGGTGCGCGCTTCGTACGAGGGATTCCATACCGACGATTTCCACGCGGATGCCGCGCAGCTGGCCGTGCCGTCGCTGCTGATCACGGCCGAGCGCGGCGACGTGGTGCGCGACGACGATGTCGCCGAACTGCAGCGCGCGACGCCGTCGATGCGGCACGTGCGCGTGCCCGACGCCGGCCACATGATTCCATGGGACAACGCGGCGGGCTTCTACGCGGCGTTCGGCAACTTCCTCGGCGCGCCGCTCGCGGCCTGACCGCCCGACGCCCCGCCCCTTTTCTTCACGCCATAACCGGAGCCGACGATGCCCGTCAGCGATACCCAACTGATCGACGCGTGGAAGCAGGTGCTCACGCTGTCGCGCCTCGAACCGGGCCAGACCGTCACGATCCTGACGAGCGCGGCCACCCATCCGCAGACGCTGTCGTGCGCGCTGATCGCGACGCAATCGATGGGCGCGATCGTCAACCGGCTCGACCTGCCGCCGGTGAACGGCGACAAGGCATTCAGCCGCGACCCGCTCGCCTATCTCGGCACGACGCCGCTGACCGGCAACAAGGCCGCGATCGCCGCGCTGCGCGAGAGCGACCTCGTGCTCGACCTGATGACGCTGCTGTTCTCGCCCGAACAGCACGCGATCCTGAAATCGGGCACGAAGATCCTGCTCGCGGTCGAGCCGCCCGAAGTGCTCGTGCGGATGGTGCCGACGCCGGCCGACCGCACGCGCGTGCTCGCCGCCGCGAAGACCATCGCCGCCGCCCGCGAGATGCGCGTGACGTCGGCGGCCGGCACCGCGCTCGTGTGTCCGCTCGGCGAATTCCCGCCGACGGCCGAATACGGCTTCGTCGACGCGCCGGGCCGCTGGGACCACTGGCCGAGCGGCTTCGCGCTGATCTACCCGAACGACCGCACCGCGCGCGGCACGATCGTGATCGATCGCGGCGACATCCTGCTGCCGCAGAAGCACTATGTGACCGAACCGATCGCGCTGACGGTCGAGGGCGGTTATGCGACGCGCATCGAAGGCGGCGTCGACGCCGACCTGCTGCGCGACTACATGGAAACGTTCGCCGATCCCGAAGGCTATGCGATTTCGCATATCGGCTGGGGGCTGCAGCCGCGCGCGCGCTGGTCGACGCTCGGGCTGTACGACCGCGAGGCGACGATCGGGATGGATGCGCGCGCGTTCGAAGGCAACTTCCTGTTCTCGCTCGGCCCGAACAACGAAGGCGGCGGCACGCGCACGACCACCTGCCACATCGACATCCCGCTGCGCCGCTGCACGGTCGAACTCGACGGCGAAACCGTCGTGCGCGACGGCCGCGTGACCGACCAACCCACCTGACCGACGAGCCCCCGACACCATGAACGATCTTTCCCGTCACGCCGAAGCGAACGTGTATCGCCAGCAGGGTTTCGGCACGCCGCTGCCGCCGCACGGCAACATCGGCCTGCTGATCGTCGATTTCGTGGTCGGCTTCGCCGATCCCGCGACGTTCGGCGGCGGCAACATCGCGCCCGCGATCGCACGCACGACGCATGCGCTCGCGCTGGCCCGCGCGCGCGGCTGGCCCGTCGCGCACAGCCGCATCGTGTATGCCGACGACGGCAGCGACGACAACGTGTTCTCGCTGAAGGTGCCCGGCATGGCGACGCTGACCGAGCATCATCCCAACAGCGCGATCGTGCCCGAACTCACGCCCGCGCCGGGCGAACTCGTCGTGCGCAAGACCGTGCCGTCGGCGTTCTTCGGCACGCAGCTGGCGCCGTGGCTCGCGCAGCGCGCGGTACAGACGCTGCTCGTCGCGGGTGCCGTGACGAGCGGCTGCGTGCGCGCGAGCGTCGTCGACGCGATGTCGCACGGCTTCCGTCCGCTGGTGCTCGCCGATTGCGTCGGCGATCGCGCGATCGCGCCGCACGACGCGAACCTGTTCGACATGCAGCAGAAATATGCAGCCGTGCTGCCGCTCGACGACGCGATCGCGGCGATCGATGCCGCACCGGCCCGCACGCGCTGAGTCGCGACCGGTCGCGGGCGGCACCGGCATCGCCCGCGATTGACGCTGCGCTTTTGGCGGCCTAGATTCGCTTCACGCACGCCGCCGCCCGAACGCTCCCCCGACGCCACCGCCCGCGGGCCGCGCCGCCCCCGACAGGACACCTCCCCCGTGAACCGCTCCGAACTGCTCGCGCGCAACGGCTGCCTGACCGTGATCCGGCCACCCGCGCCGCCCGTCAAGCCGGCCCCCGGCCAGCCGGGCAGCCTGTCGTCCTACGTGCCGGCATGGCCCGAAGTCTTCGTCGCGATTCTCGACGACGGCCGCATCCTCGCGTTCAACGGCCACGTCGATCTCGGCACCGGCATCCGCACGTCGCTCGCGCAGATCGTCGCCGAGGAACTCGACGTGCCGGCCGCGCGCGTGACGATGGTGCTCGGCGACACGGCCGCGACACCGAACCAGGGCCCGACCATCGCGAGCGCGACGATCCAGATTTCCGCGACGCCGCTGCGCTGCGCGGCCGCGCAGGCGCGCCATGCGCTGCTGGCCCTTGCCGCCGGGCGATTCGGTGTCGATGCGGCGCGCCTGAGCGTCGACGATGGAACGATTTCGGCCGACGGGCAGGCGATCACGTTCGCCGCGCTCGTCGCCACGCGCCGGATCGCGCTGACGCTCGACCTGACTACGCGCACGAAGGACCCCGCGCATTACCGGCTCGTCGGCCGGTCGTCGCCGCGTGTCGACCTGCCCGCGAAGGCGACCGGCGAGCTCACGTTCGTGCACGACATGCGCGTGCCGGGCATGCTGCACGGCCGCGTCGTGCGGCCGCCGTACGCGGGCCACGACAGCGGCGCATTCGTCGGCACGTCGCTCGTCGACATCGACCGTGCATCGGTGGCCGACGTGCCGGGGCTCGTGGCCGTCGTCGCGCTCGGCGATTTCGTCGGCGTCGTCGCCGAGCGCGAGGAACACGCGATCCGCGCGGCGCGCCAGCTGCGCGTGACGTGGCGGCCGCATCCCGCGCTGCCGCCGCTCGACGATCCGGCCGCCGCCATCGCCGCGGCGCCGGCCGCGCGCCGCGTGCTGCTCGACGAAGGCGACGTCGATGCCGCGCGAACGCAACCGGACACGATCACGCTGTCGCGCACCTATGCGTGGCCGTTCCAGATGCACGGCTCGATCGGCCCGTCCTGCGCGCTCGCCGACTATCGCGAACCGGGCGACGGGCGGATCACCGTCTGGTCCGGCACGCAGAACCCCGTGTCGCTGCGCCACGACCTCGCGACGCTCGTCGCGCGCGACGAAGCCGATTTCGACGTCGTGCGGATGGAGGCGGCCGGCTGCTACGGCCGCAACGGCGCGGACGACGTGTGCGGCGATGCGCTGCTGCTGTCGCGCGCGGTCGGCCGCCCGGTGCGCGTGCAGTTGTCCCGCGCGGACGAGCACCTGTGGGAACCGAAAGGCACGGCCCAGCTGATGCAGGTCACCGGCACCGTCACACGCGACGGCCGCCTGCTCGGCTACGACTTCACGACACGTTATCCGTCGAACGACGCGCCGCTGCTCGCGGCGCTGCTGACCGGCGCGATCGCGCCCGAGCCGCGCGTGTTCGAAATGGGCGACCGCACGGCCGTGTCGCCGTATGCGAGCCCCCATCGCCGCTTCGTCTGCGAGGATCTCGCGCCGCTCGTGCGCGCGTCATGGCTGCGCGGCGTATCGGCGCTGCCGAACTCGTTCGCGCACGACGCATTCGCCGACGAATGCGCGGCGCTGACCGGCATCGATCCGCTCGCGTTCCGGCTGCGCCATCTGCAGGACGCGCGCGCCGCCGAGCTGCTGCAGGCCGTGGCCGACCGCGCGGGCTGGACGCCGCGCGCGCGGCGCCCGCCTCACGAACACGACGGGTCGCGGCACGTGCGCGGCCGCGGCATCGCCTACGCACGCTACGTACACAGCCGCTTCCCGGGATTCGGCGCGGCGTGGTCGGCGTGGATCGTCGACCTGAGCGTCGATCGCGTATCGGGCGACATCCGCATCGAACGCGTGACGGTCGGCCAGGACACGGGCACGATGATCAATCCGGATGGCGTGCGCCACCAGATCCACGGCAATGTGATCCAGGTCTTGAGCCGTACGCTGAAGGAGCGCGTGCGGTTCGCGGACGGCAAGGTCGCGTCGCGCGAATGGGCCGGCTATCCGATCCTGACGTTCGCGGAAGTACCGGACGTCGATGTCGTCCTGATGCCGAGGCAGGGCGAGCCGCCGCTCGGCGCCGGCGAATCGGCGTCGGTTCCGGGCCCCGCCGCGGTTGCCAACGCGTTGTTCGATGCGACCGGCGTGCGGTTCCACGCGCCGCCGTTTACGCCCGAGACGGTGCGCGCCGCGTTGCGCGAAGCCGGCCGGCTGATGCGCGCCGACGAAGCCGGCGCATCCGTCGCGGCGGGCGCGACGTAAGCCGGGCCCGCGCTGCCGGCATGTCACGCGTCGCCGTCTTCTTCCATCATCTTGCGCAGCAGGAACTGCAGCGCGACACGTTCGCCCGGATTGAGCGCGCCGTACGTGCGCTCCGTCACCTGCCGCGCGAACGGCACCGTGCGGTCGATCAGCGCGAGGCCGGGCGCGGTCGCGCGCACGAGCAGCTTGCGGCCGTCGTTCGGGTCGGGCAGCACCTCGATCAGCGCGCGCGCCTTCAGACGCTCGACGACGCCACGGATCGTCGCCTGGTCGATCGCGGTCGCCTTGACGATGTCGTTCAGCGAGCACGCCTGCCGCTCCTTGACCGCGCACAGCGTCACGAACTGCGCGGCCGTGAGGTCCGAATCGGGGATCGCTTCCTGAAAGATCGACACGTGCCGCTGATACGCGCGGCGCAGCAGGTGCCCGACCTGGTCGTGAAAGTCGTAGGAATCCTTGGAAGAAGCCATGAACGTGCAGGCCCGTGCCGCGTGTCAATGAAAGACAAGCAGTGTACACCCTCAAATCGGTGCAATCGGCGGGCGGAGCGTTGCGTCATTGCGGTGCATCAGGATTCGCGGCATCGGGCACGCCCCGCTCCCGACGCTCCTCCGGCAGCAGCGGATCGCCCGATCACGGCACCCGCTCGACGGCCGCCGCGCGCGTCCGCAGCGGCTGCCGCATGCACACTCGCGCGTGATGGCCGGCTTTCGCGCACACACTGCTTTTTTGAGCGCATACGCACGAATTTCGTGCATGCCGCCGTACCCGTATCGATCTTTTAAGCGCACACTCAACATCGCCAAAAACCGCGTCATAAACGCGGTTTTTCACTCGCAAACGCTTTCCTCCCGGCGGCCGGATTCATGCCTGTTCGATTCGGTATTTTCTAGTGTGTACGCTATTTAATTGCCGTGATATACAGACTCCGGGGCGCAGCGAAAACACCGCGCGCGTCGATCGAGCCACCCATTCATCCGTCACACTCGAACAGGGGCAGTCCCATGTCTACCGCACACCCGAGCGCCGCCGTTTCCGCCGACGACGCGCTGCACGGCCCGCTTTATCGCAAGGTCACGCTGCGCCTCATCACCCTCTTCTGCCTGTGCTACTTCGCGGCCTATCTCGACCGCATCAACATCGGCCTCGCGAAACTCCAGATGCTCGACGCGCTGAAGTTCAGCGACACCGTGTACGGCCTCGGCGCCGGCCTGTTCTTCGGCGGCTACATCCTGTTCGAAGTCCCGAGCAACCTGGTGCTGCAACGCGTCGGCGCGAAGCTGTGGATCGCGCGGATCATGATCACGTGGGGCCTGCTGTCGGGTGCAACGATGTTCGTGCATACGCCGATGCAGTTCTACCTCGTGCGCTTCCTGCTCGGCGCCGCCGAGGCCGGCTTCCTGCCGGGCGTGCTGCTGTACCTGACGCAGTGGTATCCCGATGCGCGCCGCGCGCGGATCGTCGCGCTGTTCATGGTCGGCCTGCCGCTGTCGAGCATGATCGGCAGCCCGATCTCCGGCTGGATCATGCGCGCGTTCGACGGCGTGCACGGGCTCGGCGGCTGGCAGTGGCTGTTCCTGCTCGAGGCGCTGCCGTCGGTCCTGCTCGGCTTCGCGGTGCTGCGCTGGCTGCCCAACAACATCGAATCCGCGCAATGGCTGAACGCCGACGAGAAACGCGCGCTGCGCGCGAATCTCGACGCCGATCCCGCCGGCAACAAGAGCCATGCGCTCGGCAAGGCATTCTCCGATCCGAAGGTGTGGGCGCTCGGCCTGATCGACCTGTGCGTCCTGCTCGGCCTGTACGCGGTGAGTTTCTGGCTGCCGACGATCCTGCGCGACACCGGCGTGAAAGACGCGTATCACATCGGCTGGCTGATGGTGATCCCGAATGCCGCCGCCGTGCTCGCCACGCTGTACTGCGGCGCAAGCTCCGATCGTGTGCGCGAACGCCGCTGGCATATCGTCGTGCCGTTCATGGTGTCGGCCGTCGCGCTGGCGGTCGCGGCCTCGTCGCCGCACGGCACGCTCGGAACGGTGCTGCTGTTCTCGCTGATCAACGCGGGCGCGGCGGCCGCGATGCCGGTCGTCTGGGCACTGCCGTCGACGTTCCTGAAGGGCTCCGCCGCTGCCGGCGGGATCGCATTCGCGTGCTCGATCGCGAACCTCGGCGGGTTCGGCAGCACGTACTTCATCGGCTGGCTGCGCGACACGTTCCATTCCCAGAGCGCGGGGCTGTATGGCTTCGCCGCGTGCATGGTGGTCGGCTGCGCACTCGCGCTCGCGTATCCGGCCAGGCTCGTGAACCGCTGACGCATCGCGTCGCCCGCGCGACGCTGTCTTTTTTACAACCGCGCCGGCCGCGCGACCCCCCGCCCCCCCCCCCCCCCCCCCGCCCCTCCCGCGCACGCCGCCGCACCGGCGTGCGCCCCCGCCGTCATCCAGCGGGATTCCCCACAGGCACATCGCTTGCGCCATCCCCGCGTCCGCCTTCCCGGCGGTCGACATCCTTCCCTCAACCGGCGCTGCGCACCGCGCGACGCTTCGCGCGGCGGTCCCGCATCGTCAGCAGGTTCCCTGAACGAGAGGACAACATGAAATCAATACGAACGGTAGCGGCCCTGTGCTCAATCGTTTCCGTGCTTGCGGCGTGTGGCGGCGACGACGCCGGCACCGAACTCGGTATCTCGAAGCCGCAGGCGCGCTTCATCAACGCGGTGCCGGCCGGCCCGAATCTCGACTACTACCTGAATGCGAAGATCGACCAGGCGGGCGTCGCCTACAAGGGCGTGACGCGCTATCACGACATCGACTCCGGTACGCAAAACGCGAGCTACGACGTCTCGGGCACGACGACGACCATCGCCGCGCAATCGTTCGGCGCGTCGAACGGCCACCACTACACGACGATCGCGCTGCCGAGCACGACGTCGCTGATCTCCGTGATCGACGATCCGTACGACAAGGGCCTGCTGTCGGACAAGGCGCGCGTGCGCAGCTTCAACGCGTCGCCGAACGCGCAGAACGTCGACGTGTACGTCGTCCCGCCGGGCACCGACATCACGACGCAAAGCCCGACGATGGCGGGCGCGGCCTACCAGAACGCGGTGCCGGCCACGACGCAGGATTCGACCTACCTGAACGGCGGCAGCTACCAGGTGATCGTCACGACGGCCGGCAGCAAGTCGCCGATCCTCAAGACCGCACCGGTGACCATCAACAACAATGCCGACTGGCTGCTGCTGACGATTCCGTCGGGCGGGGTCGGCGACGTGACGCCGAACGACATTCACGTGCTCGTCGCGCAGGGCAACGACGCCGATACGTCCGCGCAGGAGCTCGGTCCGCAGTAAGGACCGCCGACGGTCGCGGCGGCCGCCGCGACCGCGCCCCGCGCATCAGTCGACGCGCTCGAGACGGATCACGTGCTCGGCGCGCGTACCGTCGCCGTGTTCGACATCGACATCGCCGACATGGCGCACGCGCCAGCCCGGCCGCGTCGCGATCTGCGGCAGGTTGCCGGACGGCCGGCTCTCGATCCCGGCGAGCCCTTCGTCCGGCGTCTCGACTGCGTCGTCCAGCGACGCGTTCGAGTAAATCACGTTGTCCTGAAGTTCCGACGCACCGGTGCGCGCCTCCATGCCCTTGCCGTCGACATCGACCGTGTTGTCGGTCATCGCCATGTTCGCGTTGTCGAGCGTGACGATCCGGCCGGCGGCCCGGCGCACGGGATCGCCGCTGTCGACCGCATGCGCGTCGACGTCGATCGGCGGCAGGCCGGTCGGCATTTTCCCGGCGATCGCTTCCGGCGTCATCGGACGCCGCGCCACCTGCGCGGCCTGGGTCGCGGCATCCGGCATGTCGCCCGCCGCCGGCGTCTTCACCGGGCTCTTCTCGATCTGTTCCCGTTGCTTTTCCGGGATCGGGTTTGATTCCGCGTTCTGCATCGCACCTCCTTGCCCGGCCCGCCAGCGCCGGCGTCATGCCGTCGCCGCCGGTCCGGAAAGCGCTACAACCGTCCTTGCAAATCTTTCATGCGGCCGGCCACGCGCACGCACGCCGCCGGGCGCCGCACGCAAAAAAGCGGACGGCACACCCGCACGCAGCCGGCGCGCCGCCCGTCCGGTCAAGCGCTCGTCAGCCGCCGCTGGCGCCGCCCGGCGCGGAGGCCGCGCCCGGCAGGCTCGCGCCGCTGTCGCCGCTGCTGCCGGCCGCTCCGCTGCTCGGCGTGCCCGACGGCGCGGTGGACGGCGCGGCCGACATGCCGCCCGTCGCGCCGGCGTCCGAACTGGCCCCGCCGCCGTTGTCGCCCTTCTTCTGGCAGCCCGCGCCCGCCGCCAGGCCCGCAATCAGGATGCCGGCGAAGACGGCTCGCGATACGTGACGAAATGAATATCGCTGCATGACACCTCCGCTGATGTCGATGTGGATGGAACCCGCTGACCCGCAATTTGCGTGCCGCCGCCCGGCCGCCGCGGCCGCGCGCGCTCCATTCATTTTTCAAATGACACCCAGCCGAATATTTAATTTCCCATCGTCGCGACCGCCTTCCATACTCGCGAACAAATCCGAGACATAACGTCCACGGCGGCCCGGGCCGGCACGGCGTACCCACGCCGCCGGTTTCGCGCCCCGCACATGGAAGGAGACAACGGCGTGCAACTGGAAGCCACCCACCGCCCGGGCATCGTGCTCGGCGCGGACGACGCATCGCATCGAACCGATCCGGCCGCGCGCGACCCCGCGCTGAGCCCGCGGCTGCACAATCCCGACCTCGCGCCGACCCGGGCCGAAGGCCGGACGTGGGGCCGCTACAGCATCTTTGCGCTGTGGACCAACGACGTGCACAACATCGCGAACTACTCGTTCGCGATCGGGCTGTTCGCGCTCGGCCTGTCGGGCTGGCAGATGCTCGCGTCGCTCGCGATCGGCGCGGTGCTCGTGTACTGCTTCATGAACCTCACCGGCTACATGGGTCAGAAGACCGGCGTGCCGTTCCCGGTGATCAGCCGGATGAGCTTCGGCATCTACGGCGCGTTGCTGCCCGCGATGATCCGCGCGGTGATCGCGATCGCGTGGTTCGGCATCCAGACCTATCTCGCGTCCGTCGTGCTGCGCGTGCTGCTTACCGCGATCTGGCCCGGCCTCGCCGCGTTCGACCAGAATGCGATCCTCGGGCTGTCGACGCTCGGCTGGATCACGTTCGTCGCGATCTGGCTCGTGCAGATCGGCATCCTCACGTACGGGATGGAAATGGTCCGCAAGTACGAGGGGCTCGCGGGCCCGGTGATCCTCGTCACGACGCTGTCGCTCGCCGCGTGGATGTTCAGCCGCACGGGCGGCCATCTCGCGATGTCGATCGGCAAGCCGATGACGGGCGTGAAGATGTGGACGGAAATCTTCGCGGGCGGCTCGCTGTGGCTCGCGATCTACGGCACGCTGGTGCTCAACTTCTGCGATTTCGCCCGTTCGTCGCCGAGCGCGAAGACGGTGCGCGTCGGCAACTTCTGGGGCCTGCCGGTCAATATCCTCGTGTTCGCGACGATCAGCTTCGTGCTGGCCGGCGCGCAGTTCAAGCTGAACGGCCACATCATCCACAGCCCGACGGAGATCATCGCGACGGTGCCGAACAAGCTGTTCCTGGTGCTCGGCTGCCTCGCCTTCCTGATCGTGACGGTCGCGGTGAACATCATGGCGAACTTCGTCGCACCGGCCTTCGTGCTCACGAGCCTCGCGCCGCACCGCCTGTCGTTCCGCCGCGCGGGCCTGATCAGCGCGACGATCGCGGTGCTGATCCTGCCATGGAACCTGTACAACAGCCCGATCGTGATCGTCTACTTCCTGTCGGGCCTCGGCGCGCTGCTCGGCCCGCTGTACGGGATCATCACGGTCGACTACTGGCTCGTGCGCAAGCAGCGCGTGAACGTGCCCGACCTCTACACCGAAGCGCCGACCGGCGCCTACTTCTACACGCGCGGCGTGAACCGCAAGGCGCTCACGGCGCTCGTGCCGTCCGCGCTGATCTCGATCACGCTCGCGGTCGTGCCGGCCTTCAGTGCGATGACACCGTTCTCCTGGCTGCTCGGCGCGGCCATCGCGGGCAGCGTGTACTGGCTGCTGGCCGATCGCAAACGGCAATACGAGGAGCGCTCGGGCGAACCCATCGCGGTCGACTGCGCGCAACACTGACACACACGCACACGGAGCCACCGATGAGAATCCTGGTAGTCAACGTCAACACGACCGAGTCGATCACCGACGCGATCGCCGCGCAGGCGCGGGCCGTCGCATCGCCCGGCACGGAGATCGTCGGACTCACGCCGCGCTTCGGCGCGGAATCGATCGAAGGCAACTTCGAGAGCTACCTCGCGGCGATCGCCGTGATGGACCGCGTGTCGAGCTACGACGAACCGTACGACGCGGTGATCCAGGCCGGCTACGGCGAACACGGCCGCGAAGGCCTGCAGGAGCTGCTGACGGTGCCCGTCGTCGACATCACCGAAGCGGCCGCGAGCGTCGCGATGCTGCTCGGCCATCGCTACTCGGTCGTCACGACGCTCGACCGCACGGTGCCGCTGATCGAGGATCGCCTGAAGCTGGCCGGGCTCGACGCACGCTGCGCGTCGGTGCGTGCCAGCGGCCTCGCGGTGCTCGAACTCGAGGAGAACCCGGCCCGCGCGATCGAGTCGATCGTCGGCCAGGCGCAGCGCGCGGTGCAGGACGACCGCGCGGAAGTGATCTGTCTCGGTTGCGGCGGGATGGCCGGCCTCGACCGGCAGATCGAGGAATGCACGGGCGTGCCGGTCGTCGACGGCGTATCGGCCGCGGTCGCGCTCGCCGAGTCGCTGGTCCGCCTGAAGCTGAAGACGTCGAAGGTCCGCACGTACGCGCCGCCGCGCCCGAAGCGGATCGTCGGCTGGCCGGGAGCCTTCGCAAAATGACGCCGGGCCGCCGGCCGGCAGTCGCGTCGCGCGCGGTCACGGTATCGCCGGGAGACGGATCGGCATGCGGGACCCGCTAGACCCGACCACCCTGCCGCGCGACGCGGCCGACGCCACGGGCGCGCTCGACGTGCTCGATGCGCGGCTGATGCGCATCCTGCTCGTGCTGCTGACCGAGCGCACCGTGTCGCGCGCGGCCGTGCGCCTGAACATGTCGCAGCCGGCGACGAGCGCCGCGCTCAAGCGCCTGCGCACGCTGCTCGGCGATCCGCTGCTGGTACGCAGCCGCTACGGGATGGTGCCGACCGAGTTCGGAGCGCGGCTGATCGAGCCGCTGCGCAACGCACTGCGCGTGATCGACTTCGTCCGCATCCAGCAGCCGACGTTCGACGCACGCACGTCGGTGCGCACCTACCGGATCGGCTGCCCCGACTACCTGAACGTGCTGTTCGTGCCGAAGCTCGTCGCGCTGTTCCGCGAGCGCGCGCCGAACGCGCAACTCGTCTTCCATCCGCTTGGCGACGGTTTCGACGACGAGCGTGCGCTGGCCGACGGCGAGCTCGACGTCGTGATCGACAACCGCCCCGCGCGCCGGTCGCGCTTCCGGCAGGACGACCTGTTCGACGACCGCGTCGTGTGCCTGATGCGCGCGACGCATCCGCTCGCGCGGCGCGGCGCGATGACGGCCGCCGACTTCGTGGCGGCGCCGCAGCTGTGCCCGACGCCGTCGTGGCTCGAAGCGTCCGGCGCGATCGACCGGCAGCTCGAACGCGTGGGCCTGCAACGGCGGATCGTCGTCACGCTGCCGCACTTCGAGCTTGCCGCGCACGCGCTCGTCCGCACCGATATGATCCTCACGACCACGTACCGGCTCGCGCGGCACTATGCGAAGCTGCTGCCGCTCGCCGCGATCGCGCTGCCGGCCGAACCGCCGGACATCGTGTACCGGATGACGTGGAACGAAGCGGGATCGTGCGCCGAGGGCGTGAGCTGGCTGCGCGGGCTGATCGCGGAGGCGACGCACGCATGGCTCGAGGCTGAAGCGATGCTGCCGGCGGTCGCGGCGGTCGCCGCCGCCGGCTTGCCCGCACCGCTCGCGCCATCCGAGTCCGAACCGCCGCGACGGCCGCGCGCACGCCGGACCACGCGCTGCCGTACCGAGCGGCAGCCGTTCGTCGCGCGTGTCGCGCGTCATGCGCGTCTCACGACGAAATCGCACTGACGCCATTGACGCATACCTCACGTCGTCGCATCGATGGTGCCCGCGCCGCGCGCTGTCGATCGCATGTCAGACTGATCCTATTTACCCGCCCGGGTCCGCCTTGCACAATGCGGACCGATGAACGGCCATGCGTCGTCTCGCACACCGCCGGCCGCATGCGCTGCCGCCGGCAACATACCGAGGATTCCCCGATGAAAGGCCCCCTGACCGCCATCACGCTTGCGCTTGCAACGCTCGCCAGCCCGCCCGCGACGGCCGACACGCAGGACTGTGCAACGCGCATCCGCGCGCTGCAGACGCAGATCGACTACGCGAAACTGCACGGCAATACGCAACAGGCCATGCGCCAGCAAGCCGCGCTTGATGCGATCGGTGCGAACTGCACGGACGCCGGCCAGCTTGCGCGCGCCGAACGCAAGGTACGCGACGAGCAGCGCGATCTCGCGAAGGCGCGCGACGAAGCGCACGAGGCGGAAGCCGCGGTGCGACAAGCGGAAACGCGCGATGACGCGGGCAAGCTCGCGAAGGCGCAGCGCAAGCTCGCCGACAAGCAGCGCAAGCTGCGCGACGCAACGCGTGCGCTGCACGACGCGGAAACCAGCCGCGATGCGCTGAAGCACTGACGAGGCACCGGGCAGCGCGCCCCGTGCGGCGTCATGCACCGTCGCGCATCGGTTGCGCAAGCAACTTGTACGCAACGACGGCCACGCCAAGCGCCAGCACGCCGCTCGCGGTGAGCGCAGCGGCGAACCCGCTCGCGAACGCGACGGGCGCCGCCTTGGCGAGTATGCCCACGGCCGACGGCGGCACGCGGCCGAGTGCCTGCGCCAGGTCGCCGGCCAGCAGGCTCGACATGAACGGCGCATCGGCGAATGCACGCAGGCCGGGCGCGGCGCTCAGCAGCGCGTCGAGCCGCGCGCGCGTGCTCGCTGTCAGCACCGCACCGAGCACGCCGACGGCCGTCACGATCGCCGTGAAGCGCGTCGTCGTGCTGATGCCCGACGCCATGCCCGTGCGGTCCGCCGGGACGCACGCCATGATCGCCTTCTGCGTGTCGCCGTTCATGATGCCGGCGCCGCAGCCCGTCACGAACATGCCGAGTGCGACGAGCCGGTAGTCGCCGCCGGCCGTCAGCGCCGCGGTGACGAGGTTGCCCGCACCGATCAGCGCGAGCCCGCCCGCCAGCACGCCGCCCGACGACACGCGTGCGGCAAGCGCCGCGCCGAGCGACGGGCCGGCGATCATCGCGAACGCGAACGGCAGCATCCCGAGCCCCGCGTCGATCGCCGACATCCCGAACGCGTTCTGCAGGTACAGCGGCAGGAACGTCATCATCACCTGCGCGCACGCCGCATAACCGAACATCGCGAGCACCGCGCCGACGAAACGCGGCTGGCGGAACAGCGCGAGATCGATCATCGGCCGCGCCTGCCAGCGCTCCGCGCCGATGAACGCCGCCAGCAGCGCCGCGGCAAGCGCGAGCCGGCCGAGCGTCGCGGCCGACAGCCAGCCGTGCGCCGGCGCGCCGATCAGCGCCGCGATCGCGCACGCGAGCGCCGCGCCGAACAGCAGGCTGCCGGCCGCGTCCACGCGTTTCGCGTGCGGATCCCTCGACTCGTCGATCGCGACGCGTGCACCGGCCGCCAGCAGCACACAGACCGGCAGGTTCAGCAGGAACACCCAGCGCCACCCGATCCATTGCGTGATCGCGCCGCCGACGAGCGGCGCGATCGCCGTCGCGATCCCCATGCACATGCCCCAGATCGCCCACGCACGCGCCCGTTCGCGCCCGTCCGGAAAACGGTTCGCGATCACCGCGAGCGCGGCCGTCAGCAGCAGCGCGGCGCCGCCGCCCTTCGCCGCGCGCGCGCCGATCAGCCAGCCGGCCGACGGCGCGACGCCGCAGCCGAGCGACGCGAGACAAAAGAGCGCGAGCCCCGCGAAGAGCATCCGCTTGCGCCCGAAGCGGTCGGCGAGCCCGCCGGCCGGCAGCAGGCACGCGGCGAACGCGGTCATGTACGCACTCACGACCCATTCGATGTCGGCGAAGCTCGCATGAAAGCTGCGCGCGATGCTCGGCAGCGATACGGCGACGACGTTCGTGTCGAGCACGATCAGCGAACAGGTCGCCGACGCGACCGCGAGCGTCGCGGCGGCCGGCAGGCGGGCGCCCGCATGCGGGGCGGCAGCCGCGGCCGCGCGCGACGCGGGTGAGGACTGGGACATCGGCAACTCCGGAGCAGGATGGACAAGCCGTATGCTAGGCTTGCCCGGTATTGCCTGTCATTGACACTCACATGCTGTTTTGTTGACGAAAATTGCAATCATGGACCGGCTCGAATTCCGTCACGTGCGCGCGTTCCTGAGCGTCGCGCAGCACCTGCATTTCGCCCGCGCGGCCGAAGCGCTCGACATGGCGCCGCCCGCGCTCACGCGGCAGATCCAGGAAGCCGAACGCGTGCTCGGCGTGCGGCTCTTTCACCGGTCGCGCCGCGCGGTCACGCTGAGCGCCGCCGGCGAGGCCTATCTCGCCGAAGCACGCGCCGCATGCGAACACCTGCAGCGCGGCCGCGAACTCGCCGCGCTGGCCGAGCGCGGCGAACTCGGCCGGATCGAGATCGGCTACGTGTCGTCCGCCGTCTATTCGGGCACGCTGCAGCGCACGGTCGGCGCGTTCCGCGCCGCGCACCCGCGCATCGAGCTGAACCTGCGCGAAGTGCCGATGGACGACGTCGCGAACCAGCTCGACACGGGCCGGCTCGACCTCGCGTACGTGCGCCCGCCGCTGCCGCTGCCCGGCGGCCTGCGGATCGTCACGCTGCAGCGCGACGTGTTCGTCGCGGCCGTGCCGGCCGATTCGCGCTACGCGGAAGCGTCGACCGTGCGGGCGGCCGACCTCGCCGGCGCGCGCTTCGCGGTGCCGGAACAGGAGCGCGGCACGCTCGACGTCGCGCGCCGCGGCCGTTTCGCACCGCTGATCGCCGCGCGGCCGGGCGGCTTGCTCGCCGTGCTCGCCTGTGTGTCCGTGAACGGCTGGGTCGCGGTGATTCCCGATGCGCTCGCCGGCTGCGTGTCGCTGCCGGGCGTCGTGTACCGGCCGATCGCCGGCAAGCCGATCGTGTCGGAGCTGGCGCTCGCGCACCGGCGCTTCGAAAAGGCGCCGGCCGTGCGCGCGTTCCTGCGCACGGTCGTGCCGGCCGGGTCGAACGCCGCCCGAGAACGGCGCCCGCACGCGTCGAGGCCGGCCCGGCAGTCGCCGCGCGAATATGCATTGCACGATTCGATGTTTGTCGGCCGGAAACCGATTCCGTAACCTGCCCGGCAGCCGCGCCGCACGAGCGCGGATCACCCAGGACATGCCGCCGATGAATCCCTCTTCCACCGCAGCGCGCCGCCGCGTGCTGCAGCGCCTTGCCGCGCTCGCCGCCGCCCCGCTCTCCGGCGGTATCGCACTGCCGGCCCATGCGACCGGCGCCGACCTGTCGGGCGTCACGCTCGTGCTCGGCGACCAGGCCGGCGGCCTGCGCGCGCTGGCCGAGGCCGCGCGCGTGCTCGACGGCACGCCCTACCGGTTCCGCTGGGCCAATTTCCAGGGCGCCGCACCGCTGTTCGAGGCCCAGCGCGCGGGCGCGATCGATCTCGCGCCGGCCGGCGACCTGCCGGTGCTGACAGCCGCGCTCGGCGATCCGTCGCTGCGGATCGTCGCGACGCGCGTCGGCTCGCCGGCGTCGCTCGGCATCGTCGTGCAGCCCGATTCGCCGGTTCGCGCCGTCGCCGACCTGAAAGGGCAGACCGTCGTCGTGTCGTCGGCGCGCGGCAGCATTTCCCAATACCAGTTGTATGGCGCACTGCGCGAACACGGCCTTGCGCCGCGCGACGTCGACGTGCGCTTCGTGCTGCCCGTCGACGCATTCGCCGCGTTCGAGGCGAAACGGATCCCCATCTGGGCGACCTTCGACCCGTACTACGGGCATGCGGTACGACGCGGCGCGCGCGTCGTCCGGGACGGCAGCGGCATCAATTCGGGGCTCGCGTTCCTCACGTCGCCGATCGAGACGCTGAACGACGCCGCGAAACGCGCGGCGCTCGCGGACGTGCTCGCCCGGCTGGCCCGCGCGGGCCAATGGGCGCTGGCGCACCCGGCCGACTATGCGAACGTCTATGCGTCGCTCACGCGCCTGCCGCCCGACGCAGCCGCCGACATCGCGCACCGCGCGGCGCTCGCGCAGCGCAGCCTCAGCGGCGCCGACATCGACGTGCTGCAGCGCGTCGCCGACCGCGCGGCGGCGGACGCGATCCTGCCGCGGCGCGTCGACGTCGCGTCGATCGCGATTCGCAATGTGTCTGCTTGACGGTTTTCGACGGGGCCGCGGCATGTCCCGGCCGTGCACGGCGCGCGTGTCGGCTTCCGGACTTGCGTGCCCCCTCCGTACGACCGTCGAGTCGGACGACCTTCCCGCCGTCGTGCACGCAGCACGCAACGACTGCGTGCCATGCGCGGCATGGTTTCGTCCTGCATCGTCCCGCGATAAGCATAGTTCAAATCGTTTCTTGTCCGCCCCCGTCCCGTCATCGAGAATGATTCGACGGACCGACACGTGTCGCCGCCTCTCCAACGTACTCCTGACCGATCGATTCATGCTCCCACTGCGCCTGCTGCGATCGCTGCTGATCGCGTCCCTCATTACGTTGCCGGCTGCCGCCGCGCATGCCGACAAGCCCACGACCATCCGCATCGGCGTCGCCCAGCAAGGCACCGGCGATCCGCCGACCTTCGGTGGATCGAGCGCCGCCACCGTGCAGTTGCAGCAACTCGTCGAAAAGGAATTCGCCGCCGACGGCATCAAGGTGCAGTGGCTGTTCTTCAAGGGCGCGGGGCCGGCCGTCAACGAGGCGATCGCCAACAAGGCGCTCGACTTCGCGTACCAGGGCGACCTGCCTGCCGTGCTCGCCCGCTCGAACGGGATCAAGACGCACCTGCTGCTCGCGGCCAGCGTGCGCTCGGGCATCAAGATCGCGGTGCCGCCCGACTCGACGATCCGTTCGATCAAGGACCTCAAAGAGCGCCGCGTGTCGATCTTCCGCGGCACCAACCTGCAGCTCGTCGCCGACAACGCGCTCGCGAAGAACGGCCTCGGCGAACGCGACCTGCGCGTGATCAACCTCGACTCCGCCAGCTCGCTCGCCGCGCTCGCGTCGAAAGGCATCGATGCGGCGGTCGGCGACTATCAGCTGTACAAGCTGCGCGACGCGGGGCTCGCGAAGATCATCTACGAATCGCAGAACGACGGCCCGCAGTTGACGCGGCAGACCCACCTGCTCGTGCTCGACGATTTCGAGCGCGCGCACCCGGACATCGTGCAGCGCGTCGTCACCGCGTATGTGAAAGGCGCGCAATGGTCGTCCGACGAGGCGAACCGCGATGCGCTGTTCAAGCTGTGGACGAAAAGCGGCGTGCCGTACACGTCGTGGCAGGCCGACTTTGCGAACCAGCGCCTGAAGGACCGGCTGTCCCCGCTGATCGATCCGTTCGTCGTCGCACGCTACAAGGCCGTCGCGCAGGATGCGCTGAACCTGAAGCTGATCCGGCAGCCGGTCGACGTCGACGGCTGGTTCGAGCCGAAGTATCTCGACAACGCGCTGCGCACGCTGAAGCTCGAAAACTACTGGCCACGTTACGACGCCGCCGGCAAACCGCTTTCCTGACCCGGACCTGCGCCGATGAGCGACACCGCGTTTCCCGCCCTGAGATCCGAGCCTCAAGCGCTCGCCGCGCCGCCGCACCGCGCGGCATTCGTGAAGCGGCTCGCGTGGCAGCTCGCCCCGTGGGTGCTGCCCGCACTGTTGTTCGTGCTGTGGACCGTCGGCAGCGCGCGCGGCTGGATCGCGCCGCAAATCCTGCCGCCGCCCGAACGCGTGTACGAATCGCTCTCCGACCTCGTGACGAGCGGCGATCTCGCGCGCCACACGCTGATCAGCCTGCAACGCGTGCTGGTCGGCTTCGCGGCCGGCACGCTGCTCGGTTTGTCGATCGGCGTCGCGCTCGGGCTGTCCCGTACGCTGGAAGCTTACGTATTGCCGAGCTTCAACGCGCTCGTGCAGATTCCGGTGCTCGGTTGGTTGCCGTTCCTGCTGCTGCTCGTCGGCGTCGGCGAGCCGCTCAAATACCTGCTGATCGCGCATGCGGCACTCGTCCCCGTCACGCTGAGCACGTTGCAGGGTTTCCGCCAGACACCGCCCGCGCTCGACGAAGTCGCACGCGTGTTCGGCTACACGCGCCGCCAACGCATCGTCCATGTCGTGCTGCCGGCCGCGATCCCGACGCTCGCGACCGGCGTGCGGCTCGCGTTCACGAAGTCGTGGCTCGCGCTCGTCGTCGTCGAGCTCGTCGCCTCGTCGGAAGGGCTCGGCTACCTGATCGTGTACGGGCGCCAACTGTTCCAGCTCGATCTCGTGATGGCGGCCGTGGTCGTGGTCGGCGCGGTCGGCCTGCTGATCAACCGGCTGCTCGACGCGCTCGAGGCGCGCCTGCGCCGCGGCGTGCCGTCCGCGTTTCGCGGTTGAGCCCGCCCGCCCAATCGAAGGAGAGTCACCCGTGCCGCACCCCGCTCCCCCGGCATTCGCGCCGGACGATACGCCGACGCCCGTGCGCCGCCTGCACGCGCCCGACTGGCGCGGCTTCGTGCTGCCGCTCGTGGCGATCGCGCTCTGGTGGGCGATCGCTTCCGCGCATCTCGTGAAAAGCGGGCTGCTCGTTAGGCCGTCCGACGTGCTGCGCACCGCATGGGCGCAGGCCACGAGCGGCGCGCTCGGCCGCGCATTGTCCGCATCGCTCGCGCGCGAAGCGTGCGGCTTCGCGATCGGCGCGGCGGGCGGCCTGCTGCTCGGCGCCGCGCTCGGGCTGTCGCGCGTCACCGCACGAATGATCGGCCCGAGCTTCGACACGTTCAAGCAGATCTCGCTGTTCGCGTGGATTCCGCTGATTTCCGTCTGGTTCGGCCTGGGCGACGTCGCCAAGGTCGTGTTCCTGTCGCTCGCCGCGCTGCTGCCCGTCGCCGCGCACACGTGCGACGGCATTCACGCGGTGCCGCGCGCGTATGTCGACGTCGCCCGTGCGCTGCGCTACTCGCGGCTCCAGCTCATTCGCCACGTGATCCTGCCGGCCGCGCTGCCGTCGATCTTCACCGGCCTGTATCTCGGCCTGATCTATTCGTGGCTCGCGACGCTCGGCGCCGAATACCTGCTGGTCGCGGGCGCCGGCATCGGCAACACGCTGATCGACGGCAGCGAGCAGTTCCGCATGGATCTCGTGCTGTTCGGGATCATCGTCGTCGGGATCACCGGCTGGGCGCTGAACGCGATCGCGCGGGCGATCGAACGCAAGGTGCTGGCCCGCCGCGGCGACCTGCCGCGCTGATATTCCGTCCCCTGTCCGTCACCCCTTTCATCGCCCCGCCATGACGACGCTCGCCTCCGATTCGCTCGACATCCTCCATGTGAGCAAGCACTACACACAACGCGGCACGACGCTCGCCGTGCTCGACGACGTCTCGCTGCACGTACGCGCCGGCGAGTTCGTCACGATCGTCGGCGCGAGCGGCTGCGGCAAGTCGACCCTGCTGCGGCTGGTTGCCGGGCTCGACACCGACTATGCCGGCGAGATCCGCGCCGGCGACGAATACGTGCGCGACACGTCGCTGCAGCGCGGGATCGTGTTCCAGGACCACCGGCTGTTCCCGTGGCTGACCGTCGAGCAGAACATTGCCGCCGCGCTGCGCAACGCACCGCTCGACGCGGCCGCGAAGCGGCGCGCGGTCGCGGAACACGTCGCGCTCGTCGGGCTGAACGGCTTCGAGCGCGCCTTCCCGAACCAGTTGTCGGGCGGGATGGCGCAACGCGTCGCGATCGCGCGCGGCCTCGTGAACCGCCCGCGCGTGCTGCTGCTCGACGAGCCGTTCGGCGCGCTCGACGCGCAGACGCGTGCGCGGATGCAGAACGAACTGCTGCGCATCTGGGAACAGGAGCGCATCACGATGATGCTCGTCACGCACGACGTCGACGAAGCCGTCTATCTCGGCGACCGCGTCGTCACGATGGCGCCGCGCCCGGGCCGCATCGAACGCATCGTCGATGTCGCGCTGCCGCGGCCGCGCCGGCGCGATTCGCCGGAATTCGCGCGGTTGCGCGATACCGTGCTCGCCGATTTCGACGAACACGAACCGCCGCACCGCGACGGCACGGGCGGCAAGCCCGTCGACACGCCGCGCCCGCACCGGATCGGCGAATGGCGGCTCGCATGGTAACCGCGTGACCCGAACGGATCGCTTGGCAGCGCATATCGTTCATCACAGCAGGAACACTAAGGTTGTGACGATTCATCGGTTCCGGTTCCGCGCAGTCCCTGCTTGAATGGAGACTCGACCGACCCGACTCCAGGAGACTCACGATGTCCGAAGTCCAGCACGCCGCACAACCGTCTTCGCCTGTTTCGCACGCCGCGCCGCGCACGGCCGCCGTTCCGCTTCAGCTTCGCCAGGTCGCCGGCCGGATCGGCGCCGAAATCTCCGGCGTCCGGCTGTCGGCCACGCTCGACGACGCGACGTTCGATGCGGTCCAGGCCGCGCTGCTGCGCCACAAGGTGCTGTTCTTCCGCGGCCAGCACCATCTCGACGACACGGCGCAGGAAGCGTTCGCGCGCCGTTTCGGCGACACCGTCGCGCACCCGACCGTGCCGTCCGTCGACGGCAGCGCCCATCTGCTCGAACTCGATTCGGCACACGGCGCACGCGCGAATTCGTGGCACACCGACGTGACATTCGTCGATGCGTACCCGAAGATCTCGATCCTGCGCGCGGTCGTGATTCCGCCGTTCGGCGGCGATACCGTCTGGGCCAATACGGCCGCCGCGTACGCGCATCTCCCCGACCCGCTGCGCGCGCTCGCCGACACGCTGTGGGCGCTGCACACCAACGCATACGACTACGCGTCGACGCATGTCCATGCCGACGACACGCAACTGAAGCGCTACCGCGAAGTGTTCACGTCGACCGTCTATGAAACCGAGCACCCGGTCGTGCGCGTGCATCCGGAAACCGGCGAGCGCACGCTCGTGCTCGGCCACTTCGTCCAGCGGCTCAAGGGGCTGTCGTCGCAGGATTCCGCGCACCTGCTGCAGGTATTCCACGAGCACGTGACGCGTCTCGAGAACACCGTGCGCTGGAACTGGCAGGAAGGCGACGTCGCGATCTGGGACAACCGTGCGACGCAGCACTACGCGATCAACGACTACGGCGATGCGCGCCGCGTCGTGCGCCGCGCGACCGTTCACGGCGACGTGCCGGTCGGCATCGACGGCCGCCAGAGCGTCGTGCTGAAAGGGCCGGGCGCCACGCTGCAGTAACGCCCGTCTCCCGCGGCGGCGGCCTGCGCCGCGCGCCGCCGCACCGTTTCCCACCGAAGATCCGATCATGAGCGTCCCGTCACCGCACCGACACTTGCACGCGCAACGATGTCGGCCCTCCGCCCCGTTCACTTCCGTCAGGAGCGTCGCATGAGCGCCCTACTCGAACCCGCCGCCCAGCCGGTCGACGTGATTCCGCTGTCCGCCCATATCGGCGCGGAAATCCGCGGCGTCGACCTCACCCAGCCGTTGACCACGCCGCAGATCGCCGCGATCCGCGCCGCGCTGCTGAAATGGCGCGTCATCTTCTTTCGCGAACAATTCCTCACGCACGAGCAACACGTCGCGTTCTCCGCGCAGTTCGGCGACCCAACGGTCGGCCACCCGGTATTCGGGCATGTCGACGGCCACCCTGCCGTCTATTCGATCGCGAAACATCGCAAGGCGACCCGTTTCGAAGGCGAACCGGTGCGCCGGCCGTGGACGGGCTGGCACACCGACGTGACGGCCGCCGTGAATCCGCCGTGGGCGTCGATCCTGCGTGGCGTGACGATCCCGCCGTACGGCGGCGACACGCACTGGACGAACCTGGTCCGCGCGTACGAGACGCTGTCCGCGCCGTTGCGCGGCTTCGTCGACGGCTTGCGCGGCATTCACCGCTTCACGCCGCCGGCCGGTGCGCGCGCCACCGGCGCGTTCGACGAGGCCGTCGAACGCCGCCCGCTCGTGACCGAGCATCCGCTCGTGCGCGTGCATCCGGAGACCGGCGAGCGCGCGCTGTACGTCAGCCCGAGCTTCCTGAAATCGATCGTCGGGCTGACGCCGCGCGAGAGCCAGGCGCTGCTCGAACTGCTGTGGGAACACGTGACGCGGCCGGAATTCACGATCCGCTTCAAGTGGGAACCGCGCAGCATCGCGTTCTGGGACAACCGCGCGACCGCGCATCTGGCGCCTGTCGACATCTTCGATCTCGACTTCGACCGGCAACTCTACCGCACGACGCTGACCGGCGACGTGCCGGTCGGCCCCGACGGCCGGCCGTCGGTCGCGCTCGAAGGCTCGCCGGTCGAAACGGCCGCGGCCGTCGCACTCAACTGACCCGACGGATTCGACCGTCCGCTTCCGGCACCGGCGCGCACGCGCGCGCCGGCCGCTTCCCGATCAATCGAGCCACACGCCGTCGAACCGGTGCCCGCCGAGCGGCGAGAACGTCAACCCGTGGACGCGCCGCGAGATCGGCAACGACACGATCGACGTCGCGATCGGCGTGAACGGCACCTGATCCTTGAACACGACCTGCGCCTGCTCGTACAGCGACGTGCGTTTCGCGACATCCGCATTCGAGCGTGCCGCGCTCACGAGCTTTTCGAAATCCAGATTGCACCACTTCGCGAGGTTGCTGCCGTGCACCGCGTCGCAGCCGAGCAGCGTGCCGAGCCAGTTGTCCGGGTCGCCGTTGTCGCCCGACCAGCCGTACAGGATCGCGTCGTGCTGGCCGTCGTGCTTCGCGCGGCGGTTGTATTCGCCCCACTCGTAGCTGACGATCTTCGCGCGCACGCCGATCTTCGCCCAGTCCTGCTGGATCAGCTGCGCCATCAGCTGCGCATTCGGGTTGTACGGGCGCTGCACCGGCATCGCCCACAGCGTCAGGTCGAAACCGTTCGGGAAGCCGGCCTGCGCGAGCAGCGCCTTCGCGGCGGCCGGATCGCGCGGCGCGTCCTTCAGGCGCGGGTTGTACGACCATTGCGCGGGCGGCATCGGGTTCGTCGCGATCGTCGCATCGCCGTTGAACACGGTCTTCACGATCGCCGTCTTGTCGATCGCGATGTCGAGCGCGCGCCGCACGTCGACGCGATCGAGCGGCGGATGCTGCGTGTTGTACGCGACAAAGCCGACGTTGAACCCCACGCCCGAGAACAGCGTCAGCTTCGGGTCGCGCCGCACCGTCTCGAGATCGGCCGGACGCGGGAATGCCGATACCTGGCACTCGCCGGCCACCAGCTTCTGCAGGCGCGCGGCCGGATCGGGCGTGATCGCGAACACGAGGCGCGCGAGCTTCACGTCGTCCGGCTTCCAGTAATCGGGATTCGCGTCGTAGCGGATCAGCGCATCCTTCTGGTACGTGCGCAGCAGGAACGGCCCGGTGCCGACCGGGAACTGGTTGATGTCGGATTCGCGATGGCGCGCGGCAAGCTGCGACGCATATTCGGCCGACAGCACCGACGCGAACGCCATCGCGAGGTTGCGCACGAACACGACATCGGGCGTCTTCAGCGCGAAGCGCACCGTATAGTCGTCGATCTTGTCGATGCGCTCGACGTTGTGGTCGAACCCGAGATCGCTGAAATACGGGAAGCTGACCGGGTAGGCCTTGCGGAACGGATCGTCCGGATCGAGCATGCGGCGGAACGTGAATACGACATCGTCGGCCTGGAACGGCCGCGTCGGCTTGAACCATGCGGTCGTCTGGAATTTCACGCCGCGCCGCAAATGGAACGTGATCGTGCGCTGGTCGGGCGAGACGTCCCAGCTCGTCGCGAGCGACGGTTCGATATCGAGCGTGCCGCGCTTGAACTGCACGAGCCCGTTGTAGATCGTGTACGTGCTCGCGTCGAAATCGGTGCTCGTCGTGTGCTGGCCCGGATCGAAGCCGGCCGGGCTGCCTTCGGTGCAGTACACGAGCGTCTTGCCGGTCGGCGCGGCCAGCGCCGGTGTCGCGGCGCCGGCGAGCAACAGCGACGCGGCGATGCAGCGAAGCGCGGCAACGGCATGCGGGACGCCACGCGCACGACGCGTGGCTGACGAAACGTAAGCGTTCTTCATGGTGACGGAAAGAAAGGATGGCTGTCATGCGAATGACGACCGCCGATCTTCGCGCGCCTCCCGCCGATCGCTTACCAATTAATTCGGCGTTGCTTATCGTTGCCGACGCATCCCGCTGCCCGTGCATGAAAACGTCCACGCGAGCGCCGGCGCGCGATCCGGCGGCCTTTCGCGCCGCCGCCTTCCGGCCCCCTGCAGACTTTCCGGAATGAGCGCATCGTATCGGCTGGTTAACGCCGGCACCGGCGCGCCGGGATCCGCCCGGCGCCGCCGCACCGCCGCGTCATGGAGGACCCACGATGTCGATCAGCCCCGATACGCCCGCCCGCCCCGTGAAATCGCCGGGCCCCGATCATCCGATCACGGTCGAACCCCATGCGCGGCGCGTGGTGGTCAAGGTGGCCGGCAAGGTCGTCGCCGATACGCGCCGCGCGCTGGTACTGCGCGAGGCCAGCTACCCGGCCGTGCTCTATCTGCCGCGCGAGGACGCCGACCTGTCGCTGCTGCAACGCACCGACCATGCGACCTATTGCCCGTACAAGGGCGACTGCGCGTACTACTCGATTCCGACGGGCGGCGAACGCTCGATCAACGCGGTCTGGACCTACGAGCAGCCGTACCCGGCCGTCGAGGCGATTCGCGGGCACCTCGCGTTCTATCCGGACCGGGTCGACGCGATCGAGGAAAGCGCCGCCGGCACCGATTGAGCACCGCCGCGCCGCTGATTTGCATATACGCATTCGTTGGTTGGCCACCGGCCGGTGCCGCCGTATCGTCCTGAATCCGGCGCGGGCCGGGCCCGTTGCGTGCATCGCCCGCATCCGGCCCTGCCGTGCGCCGGCCGCGCCGTCCTCGCGCGCGGCCCGTGAACCCGCACGCAGGATGACCCGATGAACGACACCCCGCTCGCAGACATTGAAACGACCCCGGCGAACCCGCGCCGCCGCCGCTGGCTGCACGGCGCGACCGCCGGTCTGGCCGGGCTCGCGCTCGGCCCGCTCGCGGCCCGGCCCGCGCTCGCCGACGACACCGGCACGCGGCTGCGCATCGGCTTCCAGAAGTACGGCAACTTCGTCGTGCTCAAGGCACGCGGCACGCTCGAGAAGCGTCTGGCGAGCCAGGGCGTCGCCGTGCAATGGCTCGAGTTCCCGGCCGGCCCGCAACTGCTCGAAGGACTGAACGCCGGTGCGATCGACGTCGGCACGGTCGGCGAAACGCCGCCGATCTTCGCGCAGGCGGGCGGCGTCGATTTCGTCTATATCGGCAACGAGCCGCCCGCGCCGCAGGGCGAGGCGATCATCGTGCTGCCCGATTCGCCGATTCGCACCGTCGCGCAACTGCGCGGCAAGAAAGTCGCGTTCAACAAGGGCTCGAACGTCCACTACCTGCTCGTGAAGGCGCTCGAACGCGCGGGCCTCACGTATGCGGACATCCAGCCGATCTACCTGACGCCCGCCGACGCACGTGCCGCGTTCGTGCAGCGCAGTGTCGATGCGTGGGTGATCTGGGATCCGTACTTCGCCGCCGCCGAGCGGCAGCTCGGCGCGCGCGTGGTCGCGAACGGCGACGGGCTCGTGCGCAACACGCAGTACTACCTCGCCGCGCGCAAGTATGCGGCCGCCCACCCGCAGGTGCTGCGCACGCTGCTCGACGAAGTCGACGCGGTCGACCGCTGGGCCCGCGATCACGTGCCCGAGGTCGCCACGCAACTGTCACCGCTCGTCGGCCTCGACGCGCCGACGCTCGAAATCGCGCTCAAGCGCGCCGGCTACGGCGTGCAGCCCATCACCGATGCGACGGTCGCGTATCAGCAGAACATCGCCGACACGTTCAGCACGCTGAAGCTGATTCCGGGCAAGCTGTCGGTCGCCAGCGCACGCTGACGCGTTACGGCGCGGCCGTGGCGCCGATGCGCCGCCATTCGTCGTAGTCGGTGACGAGTCCCGCGTCGTCGACCGCGATATCGGCCGCATACGTGCCGCTCTCGTAGCGATAGCGCCGCGGTGCCGTGCGCGTGTAGCGCTGCTCGCCGCGCACCAGGTCGACATCCGGAAAGCGCAACCACGCCGTGCGGATCACGGCCGCTTCGCCGACGGCGAGCGCGAGCCGCCGGATCGGCAGCGTATTGGTCGACGGGCTGAAACCGAGGTCGATATCGGTCGCACCGGCAAGCGCCGGCGCCTCGACGCCGTCGATCGTCCATTGGCCGGCATCGCAGGCGATGTCCCACTGCTGCCGCGTCGTGCCGGCCCAGCGTGTCACGCGGGCCGAGCGCGTGAGCCAGTCGGCGCCGCATGCGATCGCGTAGTCGACGCGAAACGGCGTGCCGTCGATCGCGCCCGACACCGAACCCGACAGGTCGATGCCCGAGTGCGATTCGGCGAGCCGGCACCATTCGCACGCCTGCCACGTCCGCTCGATCTGCCATGCGACGCAGTGCGTGCGTATCGCTTCGGTCGGTTGCGTCATGTCGTGCTCTCCTGTCGGTCGCGCGCAAGGAAGCCGATTTTCGCTCACGACGCCGCCGAACGCACGCGGCCTCGGCACCGGCCGCCCTCTTGCCGATAGTCACTATCGGCGCCACGCACACCGCCGCACCGCCGCTGCTTTGGTACCATCCGTCGATCGGCAGGAATCGAACCGGAAGACAAAAGGCGCGACTTCATGGATTTGTTGGCGACGATGCGCATCTACGTCAGGGTCGTGGAGCGCGGCACGATGTCCGGCGCGGCGCGGGATCTCGACATGGGCCAGCCGGCCGTCAGCGAACGCATCGAAAAACTCGAAAAGCATCTCGGCACGCGGCTGCTGATGCGCAGTGCACGCACCCTCGCCTGCACGGAGGAAGGCCGCCTCTTCTACGAACGCAGCAAGGCGCTGCTCGAAGCGGCCGAAATGGCGGTCGCATCGGTATCGAAGACGGAAAACGCGCTCGACGGCACGATCCGGCTCGCGGCGCCGCAATGCTTCGGCGAGGTCGTGATGCCGGGTGTGCTGATGCAGATTCGCACCGCCTATCCGAAGCTGCATATCGACCTGGTGCTGAACGACGAGATCGTCGATCCGGTCACCGAGGGCGTCGATATTTCGATCCGGGTCGGCCAGCTGGGCGACGGCGGGTACGTCGCGTACGCGCTCGGCGCGGTCGGCCGCGTGCTCGTCGCCGCGCCGTCGTATCTGGACCGGCACGGCCCGATCGAAACGAAGGCCGATCTCGCGCACCACCCGTTCATCCGCGTGAAAGGCGTGTTCGCGAGCGAACAGGTGCCGCTGCAGCATGACGGCGGCGCGGTCGAATACGCGCGGATCCGGACGGTCATGACCACGAGCCACTGGCGCCCGATGTTCGACACGATCGCGGCGGGCGGCGGCATCGGCGTGGTCCAGCAGCCGGCGTGCGCCGACGCGCTCGCGCACGGCCGGCTGGTCCGGCTCCTGCCGCGATACGGGGTCCCCGACTTCGCGCTCAACGTGCTCGTGCACGCGCAGCGGCCGCTGCCGCCGCGCGTGCGCGCGGTCGTCGACCTGCTGAAGCAGGCACTCCCGCCGCGGCTCACGCAGCACCACCGGTAGCCGTCACCGGCCGCCGGCGGCCGCGCTCACGCCTGCAGCGACTTCCCCGGCTCCTTCACGTGCGCGTCGACCTCCATCTGGTAGAAGCGCGCGCTGACGAAACCGAACAGCGTCCAGCCCAGGAACACGCACAGGCCGCCGAGCATCAGCGCCTGCTCGCCCGAGCTGAACAGCGCATAGAAGCTGTACGCGGTGGCGACCATCGCGATCACGTTCGTCACCAGCGCCTTGCCGGGCGGCACCTTCGCGACCTTCTGGATGGTGATCAGCGCGGCCATCGACATCACGTAGGGCACGAGGTTCGTCACGACCGCGAGATCGACGATCTTCTGGAACTGGCTGCTCAGTTCCGGGCTGATCGTCATCAGCGCCAGCACGACCTGCGCGACGAGCAGGATCACCATGCCGACGATCGGCGTGCCCGTGCGCGTCGCCTTCGCGAACACCGGCAGGAAGTAGCCGACGTCCGCCGAGCTCTTGAACACCTGCGCGACCGTGAACTGCCAGCCGAGCAGCGAGCCGATGCACGCGATCACCATCAGCGCGGTGACGATCGTGCCGACGGTCGGCGTGAACATCGTCGCGAAGGCGATGCCGAACGGCGCGTTCGACTTCGCGAGGATCGCGTTGGGCACGATGCCCGCGATCACGTTGGTCGACACGATGTAGAAGATCGCCGACGCGATCGTGCCGCCGAGCACGGCGATCGGCACGTTGCGCTCCGGATTCTCGACGGCGTCCGAGTTCGCGCACGCCGATTCGAGCCCGAGGAACGCCCACAGCGTCACCGCGATCGAGCTGCCGACGGCCGGCCCGAACGGCAGGTTGCCCGGGTTCCATGCCGCGCCCCAGGTCGCGCCGCTGAACCAGAACCAGCCGATCAGCGACACGACGACGACCGGAATGATCACGCCCCACACGGTCACCGAGCCGATCCGGCCGGTGATGCGCGAGCCGCCGAAGTTCGCGACCGTCGTGAGCACGAGCAGGAAGATCGTCCACAGGCCCGTCTGCAGCGGCGACAGCGTCGCATCGAACAGCACGGTGCCGTAGCCGACCGCCGTGACGCCGATCGCGACGTTGGCGATCACGAGCGACAGCCCGTACGTGTAGTTCGCCATGTAGTTGCCGGCCTTGCCGAACGCGTACTCCGCGTAGCCGCCCATCCCGCCCGGCTTGCGGCTCAGCATCCCGCAGCGCGCGAACGCATAGGCCAGCGCGAGCGAGCCGCCGGCCGTGACGATCCACGACAGCAGCGAGATCGTGCCGACCTGCGCGAGCTTCGACGGCAGCAGGATGATGCCGGAGCCCATCATGTTGACCGCCGTGAGAATGGTCAGCTGCCAGACGTTCATCCGGTTCTTCTGCACGGCCGCCGGGGCCGCGTCGGTCATGCGCGCTGCGTTTTCCATGATGTCGATCCTTCGATGTGGGGCCGCCGCGCGGCCGGTCGCTCATTCGTTCGGGCGCTCACGCGGTCAGGCAGTACACGCGGTACGTGCCGTCCTCGACTTCCACGCCATGCGTGTCGTGCGCAAAACCCGGGAAACGCCGGTCGTACGCCTCGAGCGCCTTCAGGTAGCCGAGCACCGGGCCGCCTGCCGGCCCCGCGTTCTCGCCCGGCATCAAGAGCGGAATGCCCGGCGGATACGGCACAACGCCGGTGGCGACGGTGCGCCCGGCCAGTTCGTCGAGCGTGACCTGCTCGACGCGGCCCTGCACGAGATGCTCGTACGCGCGCACCGGGCTCATCTCCGGCTTCGGCAGGATCGAGAACGCTTCCGACATCAGCCGGGTCGTGCCGAGCTGTTCCATCGCCGCGAACATCGTGTCGGCCAGGTCCTTCAGCCCCATGCCCGCGTAGCGCGCGCCATGCTCCTTCGCGAGCGACGGAATCGCCATGTCGAGCGGCAGGTTCGCGTCGTAGTCGCGCTTGAAATCGCACAGCGCGCTGACGAGCGAGCCCCACTTGCCCTTCGTGATGCCGATCGAGAACAGGAACAGGATCGTGAAGTCGGTCGTCTTCTCGACGACGATCCCGCGCGCGTCGAGATACGCGGTCACGACGCTCGCCGGGATGCCGACCGGCATCAGGCCGCCGGCCGGTGCGACGCCCGGCGTAACGATCGACACCTTGATCGGATCGAGCATGCAGTAGCCGTCCTCGATGTTGCCGAAGCCGTGCCATTGCGCACCGGGGCGCAGCACCCAGCATGACGGGTCGCTCGCGAGCAGCTCGGCCGGCGCGTCGTGGAACGGCAGCGTACGGCCCGTGCGCGCCTCGAGTACCGTGTCGGGCTGCCAGCATTCGAAGAACCAGTCGCCCTTCGCGCCGAATTCGTTGTTCATCCGCGCGATCATCTGCCGGAACGCGACGGCTTCCTCGATCGATTCGTGCGTCAGCGCCGCGCCGCCGGGGCCGTCCATCATCGCCGCCGCGACGTCGTTCGACGCGATGATCGCGTAGTTCGGCGACGTCGACGCGTGCATCATGAACGTTTCGTTGAACTGGCCATGCGGGATCGGGCTGCGGCCGTCGCGCACGTGGATGTACGACGCCTGCGACAACGCAGTCAGCAGCTTGTGCGTCGACTGCGTCGCGAACACCGTGGGCCGGTCGGCATGATGGTCGCGCGGGTCGCCGTGCATCGCATGGCGGTCGCGGTAGATCGGGTTGAAACGCGCGTAACCGTACCAGGCTTCGTCGAAGTGCAACCGGTCGACGCTCGCGCCGAGCAGTTCTTCCACGCGCGTGACGTTGTAGCAGAGCCCATCGTACGTCGAGTTCGTGATGATCGCGTGCTTCGGCTGGCGATCGGCCAGCCCGGCCGTGAGCGGGTTCGACGCGATCGCCTCGCGGATCGCCGTCTGCGTGAGACGCTCGGATGCGATCGGCCCGATGATCCCGTAGCGGTTGCGTGTCGGCACGAGGTAGGTCGGGATCGCGCCCGACATCGTCATCGCGTGCTCCGCCGACTTGTGACAGTTGCGGTCGCACAGCGCGATCTGGTCGCGGCTCACGCTCGCCATCAGGATGATGCGGTTCGACGTCGACGAGCCGTTCGTCACGTGATACGTGCGATGCGCGCCGAACACGCGCGCCGCGTAGCGTTCGCTTTCGCCGATCGGGCCCGAGTGATCGAGCAGCGAGCCGAGTTCGCCGACCGAGATCGACAGGTCCGAGCGGAACAGCGATTCGCCGAAGTATTCGAAGAACGCGCGGCCGACCGGCGATTTCAGGAAGCCCGTGCCGCCCGTATGGCCGGGCGTATGCCACGAATACTCATAGACCCGCGAGAACTTCGCGAGCGCGCCGAACATCGGCGGCAGCACGTTCGCGCGATAGCGTTCGATCGCCGCGTGGATGCGGCCGCCGATGAAGTCGGCCGTATCCTCGAGCAGCCACACGAAATCGTCGACCTGCCCCATCACCGCGGACGGCACCGACGACGCCACGCTGCGGTCGGCCAGCAGGAAGATCGGCACGTTGCCGTTGCGCTGCCGGACCGCGTCGACCACGGCCTCGGACGGCCCGTGGCCGTCCGCGCCGAGATCCCAGTCGAGCAGCACGCACTGGATCGACGGATCGGAACGGATCAGCATGATCGCATCGTCGGCGGAGGTCGCCGTGAGCACGTCGATGTCGCGTTGCGCGAGCTCCGCGCTCAGCGTACGAACCGCTCGCCCGGTCGCCGTTTCCTGCGTGATCTCGTCGTCGACCAGCAGCGCGCGCATGCCGAGCCGACGAATGCCACCGGCAGAAGTATTCATGATGTTGCCCTCGCGGTTCCGATGCTTCGATTGTTGTGTTGTTCATCTCACGAGCACGCGAACAGCAGGCCACGGTCCGCGGCGTGAGACGCTCGCAATTCCGGTTTGATTCGCCATCCAATTCGGAGCCGACTATGCCATAGATGCCTTTCGGTGAAAAGCTGACGATTCGGTAAAACCATCGGCGCCTTTCAAAACGGATTTCATAATTGAATCATTTTTATGTGCAATGCAGCACGGCAATTCCCGATTATTTGATCCTTCTCATCCTTGAATGACATTGTCGATTCCGGTCGATTGAATTCGCACGCTTTTGTTGCTACGATCGGCTGCACCGGGCACGGCCCGATCGCGGCCGTGCCGCGCCGCGCAAGGCTCCATCGCGCAGCGCGCATTCGGCCTTCGGCATTCGCGGGAGCGTTTCAATCGGCTGCGGCGCATGTCGGATCAGAGCGACGTGCCGGTGCGAATACGGCTCCCGCTTCCGCACATTTACGGGAGAGTTTGCGTGAGCCTGTTGAAAATCGCAGTCGAGCCGGCGCTGATTGGCGCCTTCCTCACCACGCACGAACAGGTCGACGTATTCCAGACCGATTTCACGAATATCGCGGCAGTCATCGTCAGAATTGATTCGGCACAAAAGGTGCTGAATACCGTCGAAAGAACCGGTTTCGCGATTCCGTTCTTCGTCGTGGTCGAGCCCGACCAGGAAGTGCCGCCGGCGGTGCTGCCGCGCGCGAGCGGCGTGATCCAGCTCCGGCACGGCGGCCGCCACTACTACGGCCGGCAGATTTCCGCCGCCGCCGACATCTACAGCGAGAACCTGCTGCCGCCGTTCTTCAAGGTCATGCGCGAATACGTGCAGCGCGGCTACGTGGAGTTCGACTGCCCGGGCCACCAGGGCGGCCAGTTCTTCTCCAGTCATCCGCTCGGCCGGATGTTCTTCGACTTCTTCGGCGAAACGATCTTTCGCTCGGACCTCTGCAACGCGGACGTCCGGCTCGGCGACCTGCTGATCCACGAAGGCCCGGCGCTGGAAGCGCAGCGCAATGCCGCGCGGATCTACAACGCGGACAAGACCTGGTTCGTGCTGAACGGCACGTCGACGTCGAACAAGGTCGTCACGAGCGCGTTGCTCGCGCCGGACGATCTCGTGCTGTTCGACCGCAACAATCACAAGTCGGTGCACCTCGGCGCGCTGGTGCTGTCCGGCGCGCGGCCGGTGTACCTCGAAACCGCGCGCAACGCGTGGGGCCTCATCGGCGGCGTCGACAGCGCGGCGCTCGACGAAGCGCGCATTCGCGACGCGATCCGCGACGTCGCGCCCGAGCGCGTGGACCTGCCGCGCCCGTTCCGGCTGGCGGTGATCCAGCTCGGCACCTACGACGGCACGATCTACAACGCCCGCGAGATCGTCGACCGGATCGGCCATCTGTGCGACTACATCCTGTTCGATTCGGCGTGGGTCGGCTACGAGCAGTTCATCCCGATGATGCAGGACTGCTCGCCGCTGATGCTGACGCTCGGCCCCGACGATCCCGGCATCTTCGTCACGCAGTCGGTGCACAAGCAGCAGGCCGGCTTCTCGCAAACGTCGCAAATCCACAAGAAGGACAGCCACATCGAAGGCCAGAAGCGCTTCTGCGATCACCGCCGCTTCAACAACGCGTACATGATCCACGCGTCGACGAGCCCGTTCTACCCGATGTTCGCGGCGCTCGACGTCAACGCGCAGATGCACGCGGGCCCGGCCGGCAAGCGTCTGTGGCGCGACTGCGTCGCACACGGTGTCGATACGCGCAAGCTGCTGATGAAGACCTGCCGCCAGATCCGTCCGTTCGTTCCGCAACAGATCGACGGCCGCCCGTGGGCCGACTACCCGACCGAGCAGATCGTCGACGACCTGCGCTTCTTCCGCTTCCACCCGTCCGACACGTGGCACGGCTTCGAAGGTTATGCGGACGACCAGTACTTCGTCGATCCATGCAAGCTGCTGCTGACGACGCCCGGCATCGATCGCGACACGCACGAGTACGCGCCGTTCGGTGCACCGGCGCCGATCCTCGCGCGCTACCTGCGCGAGCACGGCGTCGTGCCCGAGAAAGCCGACCTGTACACGATCCTGTTCCTGCTCACGCCGTCGGAAAGTTTCGGCAAGCTGCAGCATCTGGTCGCGCACCTCGCGCAGTTCGAACGCCATCTCGACCAGGACACGCCGCTGCGCGAAGCGATTCCGTCGCTGTGCGAAGCCTATCCGGAGCTGTACGGCACCATGCGCCTGCGGCAGCTGTGCCAGCGCATGCACGACTTCTACCGCAGCCACGACATGAAGCACCTGCAGAAGCAGATGTTCCGGCGCGCGCAGTTTCCGAAGCAGGTGATGCAACCGCAGGCCGCGAACGCCGAGCTGATCCGCAACAACGTCGAACTCGTCACGCTCGAGCGCATCGAAGGCCGGATCGCGACCGAAGGCGCGCTGCCCTATCCGCCCGGCATCTTCTGCGTGGTGCCCGGCGAAGCCTGGGGCGGCCCGGCACTCGACTACTTCCGGGCGCTCGAAGCCGGGATCAACGCGCTGCCGGGCTTCGAGCCGGAGATCCAGGGCGTGTACCTGCAGACGCGGCCGGACGGCACGAAGCAGGCGTCGGCGTACGTGGTGGCGGCCGGCGCCGACGCGTCGCGCGCCTGAACCTGCCGGGCGACCGCACGCTGCGTCACCACGCCTGCCGGTAGATCTCCAGCGCGTCGGTCTCCGTCACCTCGCGCGGATTGTTCACGAGCAGGCGCGTCTGCAGCATCGCATCCGACGCCATGCGCGGCAGGTCGCGCTCGCCGATGCCGACTTCGCGCAGCGTGCGCGGAATGCCCGTCGCGACGATCAGCCGATCGATCTCGGCGATCAGCGCATGCGTGCGCGCTTCGTCGCTGCCGGTCGCCGACGGCGCGACGATCGCCGCGAGTTCCGCGTACAGCGGCGCGGCGGCTGGCGCATTGAAGCGCAGCACATGCGGCAACACCAGCGCATTCGACAGCCCGTGCGGCACGTGGAAAATGCCGCCGATCGGATAGGCCAGCGCATGCACGGCCGCGACCGGCGCGTTCGCGAATGCCTGCCCCGCGAACATCGCACCGACCAGCATCGCCTCGCGCGCGTGCCGGTTGCGGCCGTCGTCGCATGCCGCGAGCAGGTTGCGCGACAGCAGCGTGAGCGCGTGCGTCGCCAGCATGTCGGACACCGGATTCTTCAGCCGCGCGGACGTATACGCCTCGATCGCATGCACCATCGCGTCGATGCCGGTCGCGGCGGTGGCCGCACGCGGCAGGCCGAGCGTGAGTTCCGCGTCGAGGATCGCGACGTCCGCGAACAGGTGCGGCGATACGACACCCATCTTGCGCGCCTCGCCGACCGTCACGATCGACACGGCCGTGACCTCGGAGCCGGTGCCGGCCGTCGTCGGCATCTGCACGAGCGGCAGCCGCGCGCTCGTGACCTTGTCGACGCCGTACATGTCGGCCAGCGCCTGCCGCCGCGGCGCGAGCACCGCGATCAGCTTCGCGACGTCCATCGACGACCCGCCGCCCAGGCCGAGCACGATCTCGGCATCCGCCTCGATGGCGCGCTCGGTCGCTTCGAGCACCACGTGCTCGGGCGGATCGGCGATCACGTCGTCGATCACGGTCACCAGCCAGCCGTGCGCGGCGAGGCTCTCCAGCGCGGGCGCGAGCACGCCGCTGCGATGCAGGAACGCATCGGTGACGACGCACAGCCGCGCGAGCGCCGGAAAGCGTTCGCGCAACAGCGCGCCGAGCCGGCGCGCGGCGCCGAATTCGACGATCTGCGTCGGAACGGTACGGAATTGAAACGGATTCATCGGGTGCCTCCCGGTAGCGTCGCCGTGCCGGTGTCCGGCTGCACCATGAAGCGCGACACTTCGCGGCGATCGAGCAACGGAAAGATCGCACCGACTCCGATTCGCTGAAAATGCGGCGTTTCCCGATGTACGTCGAGGCCGTCCGCCTCGCGGTAGCGCTCGAGGATCACGATGTGGTCGGGATTCTCGGGCGACCGGAAATATTCGTAGTCGAGATTCTTCGGCTCGGCGCGCGTCGCCGGCGCGAGTTCCGCGAGCAGTTCGACCACGCGGCCGCCATTGCCGGGAGACGCGAAGAAGTGCGCGATGACCTGCAGGTAGGGTTCGTTCATGCTGCGCTCCGTGTTTGCGAAAACCTGTCGCGACGGAACGCGTGCAATGCATCGAACGCGAAGACGCGACACCGTATCACTGGCTCGTCGTCGCATTGTATTCAATCGGCCGTGCCTTCGCAGTAGCGCAGCCGGGCGGTGAAGGGACCGTCGGGATCCGCGACGCTTTCAACGCAAGCCGGATCGCAACCGGCCGCCCTTTCCGCCCGCCGACGCCACGGCGGCTACCACGGCACCGTGCGCCCCAGATAGTCGAGGTATTCGAGCCCCGGCCGCGCCCGCTTCGCCAGCAGCACGTCGACGAGGCTCGGCACGCTCTCGTCGACGGTCAGGCGCGCCTCGGGCCCGCCGAGCTCGGTGCGCACCCATCCGGGCGCCATCAGCGCCAGCGCACGCCGCGTGTCGGCCTGGCGCGCCGCGAAGCTGCGCATGAACTGGTTCAGTGCCGCCTTGCTGCCGCGATACACCTCACGCATCCCGTTGACGTTGTTCGCGACGCTGCCCTGCCCCGACGACATCGCACCGATCAGGCCGTCATCGGTCACGAGATCCTGAAATGTCTCGATCGTACGCATCGGCGCCAGCGCATTCGTGATCATCACGCGCACGAATTCGTCGGTCGTCACTTCACCGATCGTTTCACCCGGGTCGTTGGTCGTCCCGGCATTCACGAACAGCATGTCGAAGCGCCTGCCCGACAGGCGCTCGCGCAGCGCGGCCAGTTGCGCGGGCTCGCAGATGTCGAGCGTCTCGATGTCGAGCCGGCCGTCGTACCGGCCCGCGAGATCGTGCAGCTTCGTGCGTCCCGATCCCGCGCGCACGGTGCCCGTCACGTTCCAGCCCTTGTCCAGGAATGCTTCCGCCATCGCCAGCCCGAGGCCGCGTGAGGCCGCGACGAGCAGGATCGCGGGGATGTTTCGATTCGATTCGGTCGATTGCATGGGGTCCGCCTTTGCCGGATTGCGTCATGCGCCCACTATAGGCAGGCATTACAGCAGGCGCCAGACGCACCGGATGCAATCCATCGTTGCATCCAACGCCATGTCAGCCGCGCAACGAGCGTATCCTGTCCGGATGGAAGAAATCGACCTGAACCTCGTCACCGCCCTCGACGCGCTGCTGTCGGAAAGCAGCGTGACCGGCGCCGCACGCCGCCTTGGCCTGAGCACGTCCGCGATGAGCCGCACGCTCACGCGGCTGCGGCTCGCCACCGGCGACCCGTTGCTCGTCCGCGCGGGGCGCAGGCTCGTGCCGACGCCGCACGCGGCCGCGCTGCGCGATCGCGTGCATGCGCTCGCGAGCGACGCACGCGCGGTGCTGCGGCCGGCCACCGCCGACGTCGACATGGCGACGCTCGCGGCGACGTTCACCATTCGAGCGGCCGCGTCGTTCATGGAAATGCTGTCCGGCCCGGTGGTCGCCGCACTCGGCGAAATCGCCCCGCACGTGCGTATCCGCTTCGTATCGAAACCCGACCGCGATCCGCAGGCGCTGCGCGACGGCACGGTCGACCTCGAAATCGGCAAGCGCGGCGACGATGCGCCCGAGCTGCACACGCGCATGCTCTTTCACGACTGGCACGTCGCGGTGGCGCGCGCCGGGCACCCGCTGTTCGCGTCGGCGCGGATCACGCCGGCGCGCTACGCGGCCTGCCGTCACGTCATCTCGGCCCAGCTCGGCGATTTCAGCGGGCCGGCCGGCGATTCGGCCGATCGAACCGGCTCGGGCCCGCCCGTGCACGTCGTGGTGCCCGGCTACCCCGACGCGATGCGCGTCGCGGCCAGCACCGACCTGATCGCGCTCGTGCCGCGCTCGTGTCTCGGCAACGCCTTCTCGCCGGGGCTCACGGATGCCCTCGGGCTGCGCAGCTTCGAGATCCCGGTTCGCCTGCCGGCCATCCTCGTGTCCGCGCTGTGGCATCCGCGCATGCACGGCGACCCGGTGCAGCGCCGTCTGCGCGACGCGGTCATTGCGGTCTGCCAGCGTGCGTATCCGGATTCCCGGGCGCCGCGCGCGACGGCGCGCGGCGCCGGCACCCGCAAGGCCGGCTGACGCGCGGCCAACCCGCTGACCGCCCGGCGCCGATCCAGCCCCTTTCCTCGCTCCGCCGAATCCCCACCAGCGCAGCGCGCGCCGGCGGCGCGGGCGGGGCCTTCGGCTAAAATGCCGCACTTTCCACCTTGTCCGGCCCGCTCGCCATGCAACCCGCCTCCTCCGCCCAACCCGTCGCCCACGGCGCCGACGCCGCCGATGCGGCCCGCGACCTCGTTTACGGCCCGAACGACCGGCCGGCGCCGATGGTCGCGTTCGTCGCCGCGCTACAGCACCTGCTGGCGATCATCGTGCCGATCGTCACGCCCGGCCTGCTGATCTGCCAGGCGCTCGGCGTGCCCAGCCGCGATACGACCCTGATCGTGTCGATGTCGCTGGTGATTTCCGGCATCGCCACCTTCGTCCAGTGCAAGCGCTTCGGCCCGCTGGGCGCCGGCCTGCTGATCGTCCAGGGCACCAGCTTCAACTTCGTCGGCCCGCTGATCGCGGGCGGCAGCCTGATGGTCAAGCAAGGCACGCCGGTCGAGACCGTGATGGCCGCGATCTTCGGCGTCGTGATCGCCGGTTCGTTCGTCGAGATGGGCGTGTCGCGCATCCTGCCGTTCGTGAAGCGCCTGATCACGCCGCTCGTCACCGGCATCGTCGTGCTGCTGATCGGCCTCACGCTGATCAAGGTCGGCCTCATCAGCATGGGCGGCGGCTACGGCGCGATGGCCAAGGGCACGTTCGCGAGCGCGGAGAACCTGACGCTGTCGGGGCTCGTGCTCGGCACGATCATCCTGCTGAACCGCGTGCCGGTCGTCTGGGTACGCAGTACCGCGCTCGTCATCGCGCTCGTGATCGGCTACCTCGCGGCCGCGTTCCTCGGCCGCCTCGACTTCACGGGCATGCACCAGGCCGCGCTGTTCCAGGTGCCGACGCCGCTGCACTTCGGCATCGGCTTCTCGTGGTCGCTGTTCGTGCCGATGCTGATCATCTATCTCGTCACGTCGCTCGAGGCGATCGGCGACGTCACGGCCACCAGCAAGATCTCGAACGAGCCGGTCGAAGGCCCGGTGTGGATGCAGCGCATCAAGGGCGGCGTGCTCGTCAACGGCGCGAACTCGCTGCTGGCCGGCGTGTTCAACACGTTCCCGAGCTCGGTGTTCGCGCAGAACAACGGCGTGATCCAGATCACCGGCGTCGCGAGCCGCCACGTCGGCATCTGGATCGCGGGGATGCTTGTGGTGCTCGGCCTGTTCCCGGTCGTCGCCGGCGTGCTGCAGGCCGTGCCGGAGCCCGTGCTCGGCGGCGCGGCGATGGTGATGTTCGGCGCGGTGGCCGCCTCGGGCATCAACATCCTCGCGGGTGTCCAGCTCGATCGTCGCGCGCTGCTGATCATCGCGGTGTCGCTGGCGCTCGGCCTCGGCGTGTCGCAGGTGCCGGACATCCTCAACAGCCTGCCGCACGCGCTGAAGAACGTGCTGGAATCGGGGGTGGCGACGGGCGGCATCTGCGCGCTCGTGATGAACTGGTTCCTGCCGGAAAAGAAATGACCGGACGCGCCGCAGGGCGACGCGGCGTGCCTGACAGGCGGCGCCGCTGCGCGCGAACCTCGACGCGCCGAACGCGACGTCCGGCCGCCCGCTCTGCCGAAGCGCTGACGTGGAACCGGTCAGGATGACTTGCGGCCTGGCCGGTTGCAGCACGCGCGGCACCCGATGCTTGAGCCGCAGCCGGGTAGCCGGCGCGGCATGGCCCCGACGGCGCCTGGGCGCGCCGGCCAGGACAATCAAAAGTCAAACCCGGTCAGGCCACCTTGGTCGATCGATTCGTGCTGGTTAGAATCACGGTATGCCCCAAGTCCCCGCCCCCAACAACGCCCCCGCGGCAACGACCGTCCAGGTCAAGGAACGCGCGACCATCGTCTGCTACCGCGACGCGCGCGTGCTGCTCGTTGCGCGCACGGCGTCGCGCTGGGCCTTGCCCGGCGGCACCATCAAACGCGGGGAAACGCCGCTCGAGGCCGCGCATCGCGAGCTGTGCGAAGAAACCGGCATGACCGGCCAGGACCTGACGTATTCGATGCAGTTCACCGGGCTCGCGAAGATCCATCACGTGTTCTTCGCGGAAGTCGGCCCGGACCAGACGCCGCAAGCGAGCAACGAGATCGAGAAATGCAAGTGGTTTCCGATCGACGGTGTCGACGGGCTGCGCGCCAGTATTCCGACGAAGCGAATCGTCGAACTCGTCTACAACCACGAAATCCGCAAGGCGTAAGCGCACCGCGCGCGAGCGTGCGGTCGCCCCGCTCGGGTCGTCGTTCGTGGATCGGCGGCGCGCGAACGCTCAGTGCGTGCGCTGTCTTCGCAATTCGTGCGTGGAATAAACGACGAGAAAGATGCCGAGCATCGCGATGCCGGACGCCATGAAGTCGTTTGCGCTTCCCGCGCCGCGCAGCGACGCCGGGAGAATGCCCAGACTCAATCCTGCCCCAGCAAGAAGCAATCCTGCTGCTACGCCCCAGATCGGTCCGGTGATCTTGTCGGTTTTATTTTTCATACAGCACCCGTCTACAGTCGTGACCTGAACGGCATCGGCAAAAGGCGCCGCGTCTACCCTCAGTGGTTTCACTATAGCCGGAAAATAATTCACTGCGCGTCCGGACATTTACCGATCAAGTTTTACCGGTCGCGACCGCTTGACCGGGAAAATCGTGCCCCGTTCGGCCCGGGGGTCGACAAACGATCCGCGCGCCACCCGGCGCGCCCCTTCCGGTTCATTCCCGGCGCCAACCAGGCGGCCGCCCGCGGCCCACGTTCCTCGCCCGGCACCGATCGGTCTCACGCCATCGCGCCAGGTGTAATTGCCTGTAATTGCACCGTCGCACCAGACTGCCTAATTTCCACCTGTACCTTCGGCGCATCGATACGGGAAGCCCGCCCGAAGGGTCCGTGAGCGTTTGACCTCGAACCGGCACATGTCCGGCGTAACGCGGTTCGGAAACCCCGCACCTCGACCCGGCCCCCGGTCCGGGGGCGGGGATTCGGGCCGCACCGCGCGCGAATTTCCGCCGGACTCGCATGAAACACCACACGTTCTCAACTGGAGATGGAAATGATCAATATTCAGGACTCCCGAGTCATCAAGTACGACAACGACAGGAAGAGCGTCACCGTCTATCGCGATTTCGCGAACACGAATCTCTGGTACATCGTGCCGAAACCCCAGCTCGCCACCCAGACCGTCGACGGCATCACCCTTCCGGCGTTCGCGCTGACCGAGTTCAGGACGAACAGCGGCTCGGCCGGCACGGTGACGTTTACGGCCGAACTCGTGATCGACCCGGAGGCCTACCAGGCCGTGAAGAACGTCCTGGGCCAGGGCATCGAATTCGGCCAGTTCGTGTGGAACGACGCCCAGGCGTTCCTGACGCTGACGCTTCCGTCCACGGCGCCCGATACGCAGCTCAACGTCACGCCGTCCAATTTCGGCAGCAACGCGGCGACGTTCATCATCGACCTGAAGACCGCCGCCGACGTCAAGGCGATTCGCGACATCTTCGACTCGGGCGTCGGCCTGTCGACCTGGTCGATCCAGTATGTCGCCACGACGCTGAGCCAGCTGCCGGCCGTCAAGGCCACCGTGACCTACGACTGCGCGATCGCCGCCAGCTACCAGAAGACCGTCCACATCGACCGCAACGTCTGGGGCAGCGAGACCGGACGGCGCACCACGATCCGCGAATACATGCAGAAGTCCGATTCCGGCAAGGTCGACCTGGCGTGGTCGGTCCAGCCATCGGACGAGTTCCGGCAACGCGTCCACGACTGGGCGTTCACGACGCTCGAGGGGCTGGTCCAGGCCGCCGCCGACGATGTCGCGCGCCGCCTCGGCGCGAGCGCGGCCGACGATTTCAGCATCAACTCGATCGGCTCGTTCCAGCGCGTCTACCAGGAAAACGAGGTCATCGACTGGACGATCATGCCGCAGGGCTTCCTGCCGACCTTCGACAAGACGGTCTGGAGCCGGCTGGACAAGACGGTCGACAACCGCACGCTGGATGTGTCCGTGACGATGTCGGCCGACCTGAAGAACGCGGGCATCAGGAAGGTCACCGTGACGATCGACTATCCGGGCAAGGGCCAGCCGGAATCCAACGCATTCACCGCCGACACGGCCAATACCTGGCATTACGAATCCAACGGTTTCTTCGGCGCGAACAAGCAATTCGTATCGGAATACACGTACTGGTACCAGGTCGAGCCCGAAGACGGCGATGCCTTCACGTCGCCGCCATTCAAGAGCAGCAGCGACCAGCTCCAGATTTCCAACACCGACCTCGGCTACCAGCAAGCCGAGTTCATCTGCTCGAACATCGCATTCGCATCGGAAAAACCGGGCAACAACGTCGACTTCGTGCTGATCGACTTCACGTACCTGCCGACCGCCGGCTCCAAGCTGTTCGTCGATCAACGCAAGGTCACCAAGAACGCCCAGGCCGTGCAGTTCCGCAGCCACAGCTATCAGCCGAGCGGCGCGAACTACAGCTATGCGGTCACCTACGTGCTGACGAACGGCGACATCATCGTCAACCAGCCGCAGTCGGTGTACCCGGTGGTGAACAGCCAGACCCTGACCGTCTACAGCATGATCGCCCCCGCCGACTTCACGGTCACCGTCATGAACGACACGATTCCGGGGGGCAGTATCGCGCTGCCGGCGATCACCGGCGTCTCGCTGACGACCGGCTACACCGACCAGCCGGACAGCCCGGATCGCCAGACGCACAAGTTCCACGAACTGGGGATCGAGGACTACTACACCGGCACGTGGGAATACCAGGCCGTCAAGCGCAGCACCTCGACCGTCCAGGTCGACGGCACGGTCTATTACCGCGACAAGAACAACACGCGCAAATCCGTCGCGGTCCGCAAGGTGCGCTACGGCAACACGCCGTCGTTCGCACTGGACGTGTTCCCGGTCCAGTTGCCCTTCACGGTGACGTTCGATCCGTCGCTGGTCGACTGGAAGACGTACATCCAGGTCGAAGTCCAGATGTACCGCGCGTCGGGGTCGGGCAAGACCGACATCGACTCCTGCATCTTCAAGCCCACGACGCTGTCGAACGGCACCACGATCCTCCCGTCGCCCTACTACTACACGTTCGCGCGCGAAGTCGATGCGTCGACGGAATTCCAGTACGCGACGACCTACTTCGAAGCCGGGACCAACCGCGGCGTCGAAGGGCCGCAGGGCAGTTACGACAACAACACGCTGGTGCTGCCCCACGATACCAAGGGCGGGACGAAGCCGGTCTATTCGGTACGGCTGCCGGCAAGCGACGTCCTGACCCGCGACCTCGACGAGACCGACAAGGCCGACGAGACCGACCTGGTCTGACCGCCCTCCCGACCGACCCAAGCGCGCGACCATGACAACGCTCACCTACACCGTCAAGCTGGCGACCGAATCCGGCCCCGCATCGCCTCCCGCCCCCCGGCGGGCGACGCTGCTGCTCGAGTTCAAGGATCCGGTACGCAACGCTTACCAGCAAGCGACGCTCGTCCTCGACACCGACACGCCGCGGCGCACGTGGCAGATCGACGTGGCCGCGGCCGACACGGGACAGGCGTTCTACGCCTCGGTGCTCGATTACGAGGCCGGCGAACAGGTCGCGCGCGCTCCGGTCCCCTTCGTCGGCACCGAGGCCACGATCGGCGGCGCCGCCGAACCCGTCTCCGTCACGGCGCTGCTCGACGCGCTCGACTGGACGGCCGTGTCCTCGGTACAGGTCGCCGTCGGGGGACAGTCCCACACCTTCACCCGCGAGCGGCCGTATGCGTGGTGCTTCGCGCTGCCCGGCCCGGGCATCGTCGAATGGGCCGCCGACTACGCGATGACGGACGGCACCCGGCGATCCGGCACGGGCGTGGCCACGCAAGGCATCGCCATCATCCCCGCGCCGCCGGCCGACGTTCGCTTCTCGATCGCCGCCGCCGACGTCGACGCATTCGCGGTGGCCGCCGTCGCGTTGCGCGTGACCGGCTACGACGGCGTGGTCAGGACTGCAGAACTCGCCAAGACGCACCCGAGCGTGACGCTCTCGCTGCCGTTCGCGCCGCCGGAACAGGCATGGTTCGTCTACGACTGGACGGTCACCTATACCGACGGCACGCCTGCGTGGACCGCGCCGGGCCGCGCGAGCGACGGCGCGCGGTCGATCGTGCTCGACGATTTCGGCCGCATCCTGCTGGCCAGCGACGCCATCGACTTCGACGTGGTCGAGAAAGTGACGCTGACCTGGCAGTACGACAACCAACCCAAGACGGCCGAGTTGTCCCGCGCGCAACGGTCGGTCCTGCTGCGCCCCGGCCAGGACTACGATCTCGCGCGGCCGCTGGTGGCCGGCCTGACCTATGTGCTGTCCAGCGGATCGACGAACCTCGAGGGCGAGGCCGTGCCGCAGGGCCGCTTCGAGGTGCCCTATCCGCTCAGCACGCGGCTGGTGCGCGTCTTTGCGCCCGGCATGCTGACCACGCCGCCGCTCTACAGCGCGATGCGCCTCACGTCGGTCCAGACGCTCGAACTGGGCTCCGGCTGGCAACTCCAGACCGGCCTGCCGCAGATCAACCTCACCCCGAGCGCGCCGACCTGGGAAACGCGCGTCGCCGCGGTCGAGCCGGAGCGGGTCGTGCTGAGCTTCGCGGGCACGGCAACGCCCGACGGCGGCGGCAGGCCGAAGCCGATCGCGCTGACCCGATCGCCATTCGAGCTGACGCCCGCCGGGCCGGAGATCGCGCTCGCGACGGTCCAGGTATCGGCGCAGTCCGTCTCCTGGGAGCGCTACGTGCGCGTGGAAGCGAGCCTGTGGACCGGCAGCGATGCCGCACGTGAAAACGAACAGACGATCTCGTTCGACCGCAACAGCGCCGATGCGTGGTGGGCCTACCTGCCGCCATCGGGAACCTACGGCCCGTCGTTCCGATGGTCGGCGACCTACTATCCGGCCGACGGCACGTCGCCGCGGCACAAGGCACCGACGTCCAGCGACAACCCGCGCCTGTCGCTGCCGCCGACGCTGTCCTGAGCGCGGCCTTCACGCACGAACGCCCACCATGCCCATGGCCGAACTCCACCCGGCAGTGCAGCGAGCGCTGGCGCTGGCGTCCTCGCACGGGACGCCCGCACGCCAGGCCGCGGCGCCCGCGCCGGACACCGCGCTGCGGCACCTGCTGCGCGACCGTTCGCCGGCGGAACCCGCCGCCTGGAACGACAGCAAACTGGGACGCAGCGGCTTTCCGGTGGAAATCTCCATCGCGTTCGGCCGCCCGGAACTGCGCTATACCGTCGAGCCCGCCGGCCCCGACACGCCGCCCGCGCGCCGGTTGAGTCGCGCGGGTGCCGCGATCGCCGCCCTGTCGGACGAGTCGATCGAACCCGCGGACCTCGCGACGATCGCGTCGTTCCAGGACAACGCGGCGCTCGCCTACGGCGCATGGATCGGCGGCCGGCACGGCGACGGCAAGCCCCGCTTCAAGCTCTATGCGGAGGTGCCCGGGCGCGGCGCCGAGCACGCGCTGGCCTGGGGCACCCGCCATCTCGGCGACCTGTCGGGCATCGTCCGGCGCGGCGCGTGGCCCGTCATGGCCGGCTGGCAACCGGCGGGCCGGCGCGCCGAGCTCTACCTCCGCACGCGCCGGCTGTTCCGCGCGGATGTGCCGCTGCTGATGGCGGCGGCACGACTCGAGCACCGCGCAGACGAAGTGCTCGGCCTGCTGCAGGATGCCTGCTGCAGCGCGATCGAGGCCGCGCTGCCGGCGGCCGATTTCGGCGTCAGCATCGGTGCCGGCCCGGACGGCGCGTCGACGTTCACGCTGTATGCGGTCGCCAACGACCTGTTCGGCGGCGACGGCCGCATCCGCGAAACGGTGCTGCGCGTGGCCGCCGCCCGCGGATGGGACACGCACTTCTATCGCGCGCTCAGCGAACCGCTGGCCGGCGCGAGCGGCTTCGTGACCCGGCACGGGATGTTCGGCATCGTCGTGGCATCGGACCAGCCGGCGACCGTGGCCATCGGACTGACACCGGACCATCCCGAGACGTCGTCATGAGCGCCGCGTTGCCCGCCCGCGCGAGCCGCGCCCCGGTCCACGCGCTCGATGCGCTCCTCTCCGCGCAGGCGCCCGGCGGCGCGTTCCCGTCGCGCGTGACCGTCGGCGACCGGCGCTACGCGGACGAGAACGCCTTCGTCACGGCCCTGATCCTCGACGCGCTTGCGCGCCTGCCGGCCGGGGCGGCCGATCGCGCGATCGCCCGCGGCCTCGACTTCCTCGAAAGCTGCGCCTCGCTCACCTGCCCGGGCGCGTTCCATTTCTATCCGCCCGGCCGGATGCCGTCCTGGCTGGGCGTCGACCTGCCCGCGGATGCCGACGATACCGCGCTCGCGCTGACGCTGCTTGCCCGCTTCGGACGGCGCACCGCGGCCGAGGCCTGCGACGCGCTGGAGCGTGTGCTGCATCCGTGGCGGCTGCACCACCGCCCGGAGTCCGCCGATCCGTGGATCGCGCAAGGGGCGTGCCGGACCTGGCTCGACCGCCGTGCGGCCCCCAATCCGGTGGATGCATGCGTGAACGCGAACGTCGCGACGGCGCTGACCTCGCTGGGCGGCGCCGGCCACGCCGCCTGCCGCGCGGCGCGCGACACCGTGCTGGACGCCATCGCGTTCGTCGCGGAGAACCCCGCGCATCGCGCGCGGCTGACCGCCTTTTACCCCGACCTGTGGGAACTCGTGCATGCGCTGCGCCGCGGCGCCCGGCACGGCGTCACCGGTTTCGCGCGCGCGGCCGCGCAGCTGGCCGGGATGCTCGGCCCCCACGCCGGCGCGCAGGCCACGGTCTGCTCGTCCACCGACATGCGCTGGCGCTGGACAGCGCCCCTGTTGCAAACGGCGCGCACGCTCACGCGTGACACGCCCTAGCCGTCACCGCCCACCCTTTCACTGGAGAGATCCCATGCCTGGCGTTCATACCGTCCCACCGTCGCTGTCCGCTTCGCTCTACGGCAACGCACCCGATCCGAAATCGGGCCTGCAGGTCAGCACCCGTCTGATGGAAAGCTACGAGATCATCCGCCCGGTCACCGGCGCGAGCGACATCTCGACGTTCCTCAATGCCGCCGGGCGCCTCGATATCTATTCGTCCGGCACCGCGCAGAAGGTCTACCGGATCCGCGCGGACAACCAGTCGGACACCGGCTGGACCGAAACCGACCTCGGCGTCACCGCGAGCCAGATCAGCCCCTGTCTCGCGCGCAGCAACGACTACGACAACCCGAATCTCCTCGGCATCGGCGCCAGCGGCAAGCTGACGCTGAGCCGATGGCAGGACGGCCGCTACGCGCAGGCCGACTGCCAGCCCGCCGGCGCGAAACGCCCGCTCAAGCAGATGCTGTCGACCCGGAATTTCGGCAACGTCTACGTCAACGTCGTGCTCGACAACGACGAAGTCGGCAGCAGCTATCTGCGGCCGGACGGCACCTGGGGGTCGACCGACTGGGTACCGATCCGCAAGAGCCAGGGCAGCCCGGACAACGCCACGGTCAAGCGCATCGCGATGTGCGCGAACGATCCGGTGCAGCAGTCGCTGTTCGCCATCGGTCCGGACAACGCCGTGCTGTTCGCGCAGAGCGACTTCCGCTTCTCCTACTTCACGACGCTCGGCTACAAGAAGGCGATCGACCTCGCCGTCGTGGCCGACCAGGAGAAGCGCCTGAACATCTTCATCGTCGATACCGACTTCGGCATCTGGCAAAAGCGCGAGAAGAAATACAGCACGTCGGGCATCCAGTTCGACGACTGGGTGCTGGTCAGCAACGCGGCGCCGGTCACGGGCCTGCGGGCGGTCATCAACGCAGGCGGCCTGCTCGAGGTCTTCGCGATCGGCAAGGATCAGCGGCTCTACCATACGCGGCAGATCAGCAGCGGGCTCAACAAGGTGAGCTGGTCGAGCTTGTTCGAACTCGGCAACCCGGTGCCCAACACGAAATTCACCGTCGGCCGCAACGCCGCCGGCTACTCGGAAGCGTATTCCGTGTCGTCGGACAGCAGGCTGTACCGCTTCTGGCAGGACCCGAAGACGACCCAGTGGACCAACGAGGAAATCCGCCTGCAGGGCACGGGCGAGATGACGTCGGTGCCGACCCATGCCACCGAGATCACGGTGCTGGACGACGCCGGCCAGCTTGCCGTCAACGCCCGGGTGCAGATCGATGCCGCGTCGATGGTGCCGCTGCGCATCAACGGCCTCTACTACCAGGCGAGCCCGGACTACACGATCCCGGTGCTGTCGGGCGGCGGCGGCAAGGTGGTGATCGAGCGCTTCACCAACAGCCTCGCGAGCCCCAGCTACCACGTCCGCACGCAGTTCATGCAGCCGGGCGAAGGCGTCACCGTGGAGCCGAACGGCGCGCTGCAGGAGAAGATGCACGCGGTCGACACCGACGCCGTCTGGAACGCGAAGACCGCCTCCGGCGCCTACCTGCTGGCCGGGGATTTCCGGACCCGCGAAAACGCCGAGAACGTGGCGAAGATCATGCGCCAGTCGATGTCGTTCGGCATGCCGGCCAACGCGTCGGCCCGGAGCCTGCGCTACCTCGGCGCCAACCGCTCGCTCGTCGGGCTGCGGCATACGACGCGTGGCACGGCCGACCCGTTCGCGCTCGTGCCGGAAGACGTGCCCGCCCAGCACTGGCGGGTGTCGTTCACCGATACCGGCGTGCACTACGACGACCTGACCGCGGACCAGGCCGGCGCCTACCTGTTGCGCTCCCGCGCGCTCGCGTCGTCTGGCGACGAAACCCTGGCGAATGCCGGCTTTCTCGGCATCGACTGGGGCGACATCTGGAACGCGATCAAGAACGGCGTCGGCCGCATCATCGACGGCCTGAAGGAATTCGTCGTGACGACCATCGTCGATCCGGTCACGCGCCTCGTCAACGAGATCAAGGTCGTCTTCAACTTCCTCATCGACGGCGTGACGTACCTGATCGACAAGACCATCAAGCTCTTCCAGCAGGCGTTCGACATCGTCGAGGGCATCTGGAACAAGCTCAAGGTGTTCTTCAAGGAACTGTACGAGTGGCTGGCCTTCTTCTTCGCGTGGGGCGACATCAAGCGATCGGCGGAGGCCACCCGCCATACGTTCGACGCGACCTTCGACTACCTGCTCCTGGCGGTCGAGGCGGTGAAAGGCCAGGTGGCGGCCGGTTTCGACCACCTGCAGACGGAGATCGACAAGGCCGTCAACACGTTCCTCGCGCAACTCGACCCGAAGCTCGGGATCGGCCAGTACGCGGACGACGTCGATCGCCCGGACCCGCGCATCGGCGAGTCGACCAGCCACAACGTGCTGCTCAATGCCTTTTCGGATAACTACAAATCGACCCGCGTGTTGTCCCGTGGCGATGCGCTGGCCGTCGCCGCCGATCCGCTCCAGGGCCTGTGCGAAAAGCTGAAGGCAGTCGCCGACAACTTCGAGTTCGGCCAGGGCAAGAACGCGTTCCACGACGCCGCCGCCTACTTCGAACAGATCGGCCGCACGCCCGATCGCGTGCTCGACCTGCTGTTCGCCGGCACCGTCAAGGTGATGGAGGCCGTCACCCAGTTCGCGTTGAGCGCGGCCAAGGGCCTGGTCCTGACGATTCTCGACCTGGTCGCCGACGTGATCGGCGCGGTCAAGGACCTGTTCGACACCGAATGGGAAATCCCGTTCGTGTCGCAGCTTTACAAGCTGATCACCGGCTCGTCGCTGAGCTTCAAGGTGCGCGACCTGTTCTCGTACGTCGTCGCCATCCCCGGCACGTTGCTGTACAAGCTCGTGAAGCATGAAGCGCCGTTCCCCGACGCCGCGAGCGTCACCCGCTTCAAGTCGTCGTTCACCGCGCAGTGGCTCGCCGAGCAGAGCGGAATCGCGCCGAAGTCCGAGGTTTCGCTGATGGTCAGCGCCGAGCAGAAATCGGCCATCGCGGTCTTCTTCGGCGTATCGGCGTCGGTCTGCATCTTTGCCGCGACCATTCTCGACACCATCGAGATCGCGCTGCAGACCGAGGAGGTCGAGGTCGAGGCGATCGGCACCGGCTCGCTGTTCATGGGCTTCGGCTCCGCGTTCTTCAGCGTGCCATGGATGATCGCGAGCGACGCGGGCGGCTTCTCGTGCAACGACGGCAAGGGGCTCAACAACCTGCTCTGGCTGTTGAACACCGTCGTCGGGTACGGACGGGCCGCGGCGCTCAAGATCGCCGGCAAGAAGTACAAGATCCCCGCGGAAGTGGATCAGGTCACGGTGAATCTGTGGGGCTGCGCGCGGCTGGCCCTGACGATCGTGTGGGCCGTGAAGAGCGGCGAGGAACTGGATGGCGTCGAAGCGGCGGAGGCGTTCGTCGACACGATCACCGGTCAGGTGTTCCGCTTCCTGGGCGTCAAGGCGGTGGTCGCCGCGACCGAGGGCATCTCGCTCCTCGCGCTGCTCGTGATCGTCGGCCTGGGCGGCATGACGACGACCGCGCTGCATCTGGCCGCGTCGCTGAAATCCGACGAGGCCGTCGCGCGGCGCCTGCCCGCCCAGGCGCTGGCGTGACGCCGGCCGGTCGTCGCGGCACGATCGGGCAGCGCGACGGCATGAAAGCGGCCGCGCGCGGCGGCATCCGGTCCGGCGGGCCGAGGCCGCCGCGCGGCCGCGGTCGACGCAGTGGCGGGCCGTCGTGCCGCGGCGACCGGCCCGTCAGAGAAACAGCAGCGCCTCGTTCAACTCCGTCTCGCGGCTCGGCTGGCCCCGCCAACCCAGTCGAACGGGAACCGAATAGAGCCGTTGCGCGCCGAAGCGCGGCCAGAAATGGCACAGCCCCGGCGCGATCACCTGCACGACGGACAGGCCGAGGTCGGGTCGCGTCTTGTCGACGACGAGCACGTCCATGCCGGCCGCCGCGATGCGCCCGACACCCTGCGCGATCGCAGCCGGCAGCGACGCGGCGCCGATCGGCTGCCACGTCGAGCGGCTCGTGCGGGGCAAATCGGCCGCCGGATACAGGAATCCGGTGTCCGCCAGCTTGCCGCGATCCCACGGGTCCGGCGCATCCGCGGCGACATCGAGCAACTGGTTGACTTCGGTCAGCGCCCGGTTCACTGCGATGGCGCCGTCCGGATGGCAGCCGAAGCCGATCGAGAAGCGCCCGTCCTGCGGATTTTCCGCGAGCGCGGCCACGGTCGGCACCCCGAGGTCGGCGGTGATGTCGAGCGCCCACAAACGCCATCCGAGCGTCGCGTATTCGCGCACGAGCGCGTCGAAATACGGATCATCGAAACTCGACAATTCGATGCCGGGCCGCGCGATCCGGTTGTACCACCAGATCGCGACCGCATCGCGCTCGATCAATTCGAGCATGCCTTGCAGGATCGCCTCGTCGAGGCTCGAGCCCGCCGCGCAGCCGTTGGGGTTGTGCACGCACGCGGCCGGCGCCCGCGCGCTGTCCGGCGTTTCCGCATAGCAGTAACTCAGCGGCACGAGGTGGCGCCGGCCGGTCACGAGCGACCAGGCCGGCGTCCAGTCGATGACGTCGTGCGCCGTGAAGCGCGGCGGCACCTGTTTCCGGACATCGCGGGTCAACGCGTTGATCGCGTCGCGCGCGTCGAATTGCCGTTCGCTGAACTGCTGAAGGGCGTTCACGTGGATCGGGGCGGCGTCGTATGCGGGATCGGCGAGCAGGCTTTCGAGGCTTCCCGTCAGCGTCGCCTCGTCCCCCTGGTACACGCTGCTGAATCGCTCGAGCGCCTCGCACAGCGCGCTCGCGCGGGCCTGATCGTCGGTACGGCCCTTGCCGGCGCAGATCCTGTCGAAGCGGTTGCTGCCCGGCACGGCCGCCGGGCACACGAGAAAGCCCGACGCGTAGACCTTGCGCAGGCCCGCGTGCCGCTTCGGCATCGGATGCAGGTAAGCGATCGCGCCGCTGACCGGCGAGACCAGATGGGCATGACGCGCGAACACCTGCTGCGGATCGGCGATGCGGTAGCCGCCGTCGGCGCGCGCCAGCGGTTCATGATCGGCGAGACGCGGCGCGCGCGCCGCCTGTTCGCGCATCCACCCGGGATTGCCGCAGCACGGGCATTGCGGACGTTTCAGCACGCGGTGACGCTCGGCGGCCAGCGTGTCGATGCGCTGCGCCACGATATGGGTCTGCGCCCGTGCCGACGCCGCGGGGTTGACGGCGATCTGCTCGACCGTCGCCGCCACGAGCGCCGCCGCGGCAAAGGCCGCCGCACGCGACGCCGCCGGCGGCAGACGCGCCGCGTCGCGGCCGTGATGGCGCGCGAGCAGCGCTTCGACGGGCCGGTTGATGCGAATCCAGTAGCGCACGCATTCGATGCACGGCGCGTCGGCGAGCGCGTCGCCGCCGGCCAGCAACGGTCCGATCAGCGTCTGCACGCCGCCCGTCGTCACGACGAGCAACGCCCCGCCGCGCGCCGCGACGCGGGCGGCGCACGCGGCGAGATCGTCGCGATCGTGCGTATCGGCGATCGCGACGGTCAGCCCGGCCTCCGTCACGACGTCGATGCCGGCTGCGTCGAGCGCGCGCCCGAGCGCCGTATCGGCGACACCGAACCGCTCGATCGCGACACGCAGTTGCGCGACGTGCCCGCAAGCCGCGTCGCCGTCGAGCCCCGCACGCTCGAAGAAGCCGCGCGCCGCATCGTCGTCGTGCGGCAGGTCCGCGCGCACGTACCCGCGACGCACCAGTTGATCGAGACGCGCGAGCACGTCCCATTCGCCGAACGCACCGGCAAGCGACGTCACGGTCTCCGCGATCGTCATCCGCGCCCGCAGGCACGCCGCGATCCGCACGAAAATCGCGCCGGACAGCATCACGCGCTTGAATTCGTCGACGACGAACAAGGTCTCGGGCCCGGCATCGAGCACGAGCAAATGCGGCTTGAAGCGCAACACGCGCGAAGGGTCATCGAGCATCGTCGGGTTCCATGCGGCGGGTAAACGAACGTCGCGCGGCGCCGGGGCCGCGCGACGGTACACGGCGCGGCCGCGCCGCGTCAGCAGCAGGTGAACAGGTAACTCGGCCCGGCGTCGCAGTAGGCCGCGAGCGCAACGGCCTCCTCGTCGAGGCCCAACGGCTGCTCCGGTATGCCGACCGTCATCACGTTGCGCGGCAGGTGCCAGCTCCCGCCGCCGTTGGCATGGCGCTTCCAGCCATGATCGCCATGGGTCTTGACGACCTCGATGTCGACGATCCACGGACACTGGTAACCGAAGTATTTCGCGAGCGTCTCCAGCGGCCGCTCCAGCAGCTCGTCCTTGAATTCCGGATCCCGCCACGAGAGCGCGATCGCGCGCAGATAGACCTTCTGGAACTCCAGCATCGATTCGAGCGTCGGATTCGCGTTGTTGTTGGCCATGTCGGTTTCCCCGCGGTCATTCCATGATGGTGATGTGGTTCGCGTTGTAGGCGGCCAGCGCCTGCGCGAATTGCGCTTTGTCCGCCGGCGCGGGCGGCAGGTACAGCGTGAGCTTGTTTCTCCGGCCGGCCGTCCAGTCGCCGTTGACGGTCGGCGTCCACTCGGACGATTTCGGCTGCACCTTCAGGTCGAGCCGGAACGGAAAGTGATAGTCGAAATGCTCGCGCAGCGCCTCGATCGGGTCGGCCTCGAGTTCGTCGAGAAACGCCGGCGAATGCCACGCCAGCGCGATCGCCCGGATGACGGTTGCGCGGTATTCCAGAAACTGCTCGTACGTCGGTAGTCGAAGATCCTTGCTCATCTCTCTGTTCTCCTGATGGACGAATGGAACCACTTACGGCAACGACTGCAACAGCGTTCCGGCGAGCCTGGCGACGCGGCCCATGCCCGCCGCTGTTGCAATTTCGACTGCGCGCCGGCACGCGTCCAGCGCGGCCACGCCGCCGCATCGCGGATCGGCCAGGCGCAAGTATTCGCATTTCTTCATCAGCAGTTGCGCTTCGTAATAGCGCTCCCCGGTCGATTCGCACCGTGCGAGGCATTCGTCGATCCGGGCAAGCGCGGCGCCGTACTCGCCGCGCGCGGCATCCAGTTCCGCCAGCAGCGACGCGTAGTAGGTCAGCCCGAGCCGCCCGCCCGATCGCCGCTGCGCGTCGAGATGCTCGACGACACCCGCGCGATCCCCGGTCGCCCACGCACGAATGATCGCCGCGTAGTGCTCGACCGCGCGCAGCCGGTGAATCTCCGACAGGCGCAGAATCGCGTCCGACAGCGCGAGCGCCGCATCGCGATCGCCCGCAAGCTGGTACGTGCGCGCGAGGTACATCATCGTGACGCCGAGCGTCGGCAAATGGTCGAGGCAGGTCGCGCAATACACCGCGTCGTGCGCCATCGCGAGCGCGGCACGCGGATCGTCGTCCATGCACCAGCGCACGCTTGCGAGCGACGCCATCGTCCATGCACGCGTATCGAGCCCGAGGATGCGCCGGTGGTTCGCGTCGCGCCGCACGTCGTAGCCCGCGAGCACCGCCTCGAACGCGGCGCGGGCGCGCGCATAGTGACCGTCGACCCACAGGCTCATGCCGCGCATCGCGTCCGCCGCGACCCGAACGCCGGCATCGCCGCGCTCGGTCGCGAGCGCGTCGAGCCGCAAGCCGATCCCGCGCACGGTGGGACGGTCGCCCGCGACGTGGTAGTAGGTCGACAAGGTCCACAGCGCGCTGATCTCGAGCCCCGGGTCGTCGAGCGTCCGCACCTGCCGCAGCAGCAGCTCGGCATGCTCGCGCACCTGCGGGTCCGCCCAGCCGAACCGTGCCATCGTCGCGTGCGTCAGCGTCGTGCGGATGCGTGCGCTGTCGTGTTCGCGTTGCGCGTAGTCGGCATTGCCGAGCCATTCGAACACGGCTTGCCCGTAGCGGATCGCGTCGTCGTACCGCGCGCCCTCGAGCGCACGGCGCGCCGCGTCGATGCCGTGCGCGATCGCGTCGGCCAGGGCACCCGCGCGCGCGAAGTGCCCGGCGACACCGAACGTGTGCGCACCGGCGCCCCGATCGGCTTCCGCGATCAATGCGCGGCCGACCCGCGCATGGTTGCCGCGCCGCACGGCGGGCGGCATCGATTCATAGGCCGCGTCGCGGATCAACGCGTGGCGGAATGCATAGAACACCCGATCGCGCCGATGTTGCGCGTACACGATCCGCTCTTCGAGCAGCAGCCGCAGATGCCCGTCGAGCGTGGTCCGATCGTGCGGCGATGCATCGGCGAGCAATTGCGCATCCACCTCGAGCCCGATGGTCGCGGCGAGCTGCGCGGTGTCGCGCGCATCGTCGATCCGGTCGAACGCGAGACCGAGCATGCCGCCGAGACTCAGCGGAAGCGGAAAGGGATCCGTTGCCCGCGGCCCCGCGAGCGCGCCGTCCGCGCCGCTCGTCGTCAACTCGCGCGCGACGGCCTCGATGAACAACGGGATGCCGGCCGTGCGGCGGGCAAGCGGGTCGAGCCAGGCCGGATCGGGCACGCCCTGCCCGAGGTACGCCGACATCAGGCGCTGCGCGTCGGCACGCGGCAGGCGGCGCAGCACCAGGCGCTCGGTCGCGGCGCGCCACCGGCCAAGCTTCTCGGGGCGTGACGTGAAGACGACGGCGAGCGCCGCCGCGCGCGGCGAGCGCTGCAGGTAGGCGAGAAAATCCTCGGTCGCGCGGTCGATCCACTGGACGTCCTCGACGACGAGCAGCACCGGCGCGCCGTTGCCGAGCGACACGATCAACTGTTCGAGGACGTCGAACAGCGCGTGCCGTTCGCGTACGCTCGACCACAGGAACCCCTTCGCATCGCACGGCAGCCCCAGCCAGGTGGCGAGCGCGGCGCGGGCCGCCGCATGATCGCACTCGAGCGGCGCGATCATCGTGTCGATCGCGTCGAGCGCGCCGCCGGCCGGACTGTCGGCGTCGATATGCCAATGCGCGCCGATGAACCTCAGGACCGGAAACAACGCATGATTCTCGCGCTCCGGCAGGCACCCGCAATGCGCGAACGCGTGGCCCTGGATCCGCACGGCCTCGCACAGCTCGTGCACGAGGCGCGACTTGCCGATTCCCGCTTCACCGACGACGAGCCGCGGCACGCCGTGCGGCGCAGGCTCGCCGCGCATCGCGCGACGGTATCGCGCGAGCGTCTCCTGCCAATGGCGCAACAGCGCGTCGAGCTCGTGGGTGCGGCCGACCATCGGTACCCGCACGCCGGTGTCGAGCGAATCGAACGGCGTATCGGCGCGACGCTCGCCGAGCAATTCATGGACCGGCTGCGGCAGAAGGCCCGCGCGCGCCAGCCGCAACGCGGTCGGCCGATGGTCGGCATGCCGATCGAGCGCGAGCCGCGCATCGTCGCTGACCAGGATCTGCCCGGGTCCGGCGAGCCTCAACAATCGCGACGCCGCGGCGGGCGTCGATACGCCCGACATGTGCGATGCATGCGCGAGCACCTGCCCGACGTGAATCGCGGCGGCCACTTCGACCCGCCAGCCGTCGCCGCCGCCGATGCCGCCGGCCGTCGCCGGTACCGGCAGCCGCGCGCGCTCGGCCACCCGCACCATGTCGAGCGCCGCGCGCGCCGCGCGGCGGGCGGGCCGGTCGATGTCGCCCTGCAAGCCGAAATGGAACAGCAGCGTATCGCCGAGCCGCCCGCCCGCGTGCGCGCCGTAGCCGATGGCGATGTCGGCGCACTTGGTCAGCCATTGCTCCTCGTAGCCGTCGAGCAGGTCGCCATGATCGGCTCCCGCGTGGCGTTGCCGGCCCTCCCCGGCAATCGCCACGCAACAGCACAGCGTGGTGACCTGCCGGTACTCGCCGGCCGCCGCGATCGTGTCGCCGCGCGGCGCGAACGGGTGCGGGCGCAGCTGCCGGCCTGCACGGCCGGCGTCGAACTGGCCGACGAGCGCCGCGAAGTTCAGCGCGCGGAACTGCCGCGCCAGTTCGTCGGCCGACGCGGCGCGCTGCTCCGGATTCTTGTTCAGCGCGCGCCGCAGCACCGCGCCGAGCGGATGCGACGCGATCGACGGCGGGAGCGCGACATCCACCGGGCTGAGCTGCTGATAAAGAATGTCGGCCACGCTCGCGCCGTGCATGACGACATTGCCCGTCAGGCATTCGATCACGACCAGGCCCCATGCATAGAGGTCGCTTCTCGGCGTCGGCAGCTCGTTGCGCAGTTGCTCGGGCGCGCAATACGACGGCGAACCGAGCACCTCGGTCGCCAGCGTCGCGGTCTGGCGCGCGACGTCTTCGGCGCCGGGCAGCAATGCGCCGATGCCGAAATCGAGCAGCTTCGCGTGCGGCCCGTCATCGGCGATCGCGATCACGATGTTCTGCGGTTTCAGGTCCCGATGCACGATGCCGCGCCGATGCGCGGCCGCGAGCGCGTCGAGCACTTCCGTCATCAGGCGCCCGGTGTCGACGGCCGACAGCGGCCCCTGCGCCGCGAGCCGGTCGCGCACAGTCAGGCCCTGCACCAGCTCGAATACCGCGAACAGCCGCCCGTCCGGCGCTTCCCCCCGGTCCAGCAGCGCCACGATGTTCGGGTGCCGCAGCGCTTCGCACAGGCTCGTCTCGCGCCGAAAGCGCGCGCGCTGGTGCGCGCGCTCCGACGCGGTCCGCGCGGCATCGTCGCGCATCAGCTTGATCGCGACCGCCTGCCCCGTTTCGCCGCAGGTCGCGCGAAACACCACGCCGTTGCCGCCTTCGCCAAGCAGCGGGCCGAGCCGGTAGTGCCGCTTGCCGGCAAGCTCGGCGAAAGGCGCGACGGGCTGCCGCGATTCGGGCGTGCGGGACACGGTCGGCAACATGGCCTGTTCCCCCGCGCTCACGAGTAATGGACGACCGGGCCCGACACGGGACGAAGTGCGCCGATACGCAGCGCGACGCCCGGCACCGACTGGCATTCGAGATGCTCGCCGCGCATGATGCGGAACGGAAAATCGCCGAAGCGGACGCTGCCGCGCCGGCGCTCGACGAGCTGGCTCGCGTCGAGCCCCGGCAGCGCCGCGAACTGGCTGCGCGCGCGGTGAATCTGCACGTTGACATGGGACGGATCGATACCCAGCATGTGCGCCAGCCGGCCGAGGTCGATCCAGCCTTGCGAGACGGCGTCGTAGCCGGCCTGCATGTCGGCCGAGCGGGCACGCGCAAGCGTGACGAGGCTGTAGTGATGAGCCCGTTCGCCGAGGTCGACCACGCCGCCGCGCACGTGCAGCAGCATGCGCACGTGCTCTTCGTTGCGGCTGACGAAAAATTCGAGCAGATGCCCCGGCAGGGCGGGATCGGCGGGCGCGGCGAGCATCATCGTCGAGCCGCGGCTCACGAGCGTCACGCACCACGTGCAGTCGCCGCTCGACACTTCGTCGCCGTCATGGAGCGTGCGTGGCGGCAACGTATCGTCGCACAGCCATTCGCCGGCCGCCGACCGGACGATCGTGATCGGCCGCGCGGCACGGGCAGGCAAGGTCTGGCTCGGCGCAAGCACGATCGGCGGCGCGGCGCCGCGTATCGGCCACAGCGTATCGGCCGGATCGTCGAGCGCATCGACGCGCCACGGCGCGGTACCGGCCTGGCCGAACCGGATCACGTCGCCGGGCCGCAGCACCGCGTGCTCGCCGTCGCGCAACGGCACGCCCGATACCGACGTGCCGTTGCTGCTGTGATCGTGCAGTTCCCACAGACCGCCGCTCCAGCGGATATGGGCATGGACCCGGGACACCGATGCGTCCCGGATGACCGTATCGCAGCGCGCGGCATCGCGGCCGAACACGTGATACGCGCGCAGCAGGCACGCTTCCCCGGAAGAATCGTTCTTGAGTATCGCCATGACCGCCCCGTGTCGGATTCACCCGGATCGATGGCGTGACGCATCGACATTGCCGGGCAAGCGATTGATTCACCAATTGCGAACGATGCCGCCTGTTCGCCGCCTCTTCACTTTTCTTGTCGTCTTTCCGTCAAACCGTCGCTCATCCGGAACGTGTCATTTACGTTAATTGAATTATCGACCGCTTTGTTTTTTAGGACCGGGCAACGTGATGAAAATCCTGCCAAATAAAACCACGCACAGCAACCGGAATAATCAGTTCTCGATTTCGGAATGCAACGCCTTACATTGTCGACAGATTTCCGGAAAAGTTGAAGGGTCGAGCAGCGCGGCACGCACGGCGCGACGGCGTTGGCATCCTGTCCGCCCGACGTCCGACAATGCGCCCGGCCAAGCTTGCAAACCCGCGTCACAAAACCGGTCCGATCGGAATCGGGATCAAAATCAGTTTGATAGTTTCTGGAAATCGCACAATCACCATTAGCGTTTTGATTGCGATATTCTTCACTTATTCAATTATCGACGCACACCGCTTCAGTCCACGAAAGATAATCCTGCTTTACAGGCCAGGCCCACGGCAATTCACCCTTCTTTTATTTCGGGATTCGAATCGGAAAAATTCTGCGGACCCGCGACGGCAGGGATGGATTTTCCTCGTTCGCGACAAGCAACGCGTACGCCGCCTTGCCGTCACCGCTTGCTGCTCGGTGCGTGGTTCCCACGAGGAAGATTCAAGACGAGCGAATCAAGACGCGATGCGCCGTGCGGCGCGCACCGATCGCGGGGAATCGCGGTGGCGGAAGGCAGCCAGAGTCGAACTGACCCGGGAGTGTCTGACACCCCCAACCGGGTTTGAAGCCCGGCCGTACCACCGGATACGAATGCCTTCCGTGGGAAAAGAACCCAAGAACAACGAGCGCCTACGCCTGAATACCCACCCAACCGCTGTCAGGCCGCAGGTAGTGAAGATCGCGGTGGAAGCGAGTATACCCAACCCGGTCGAAGAACTCGAGAATCTGGATCGCACGCTTGCGGCCGAGCCCCGTCGCATCACGAAATGTCGCGGCATCGAGCCCGCCGCCGCGCGACGGCGCGAGATGCGCGACCAGCGCCGCCAGCTCGCGCGCGACGTCCGCGTGATAGAACAGGTCGCGCACGACCTGGTGCACGTCGCCGCGCCGCGCGAGCTTGCGCAGCAACGCGCGCACCGCGTCCTCGGCCGCGCCCGTGTCGCGCGCCAGGTCGCGCACCCACGGCGGATCGAAGCGCCCCGCCTGAATCAGCGGCAACAGTTGCCGCGCGAGTGCTTCCTCGCGCGGCTCCAGGCTCACCGAATGCGACGGCAGATGCAGCCACGGCCCGCTGCGCGCGACTTCGCCGCCGGCCACCAGCGCATCGACGAGCGCGCGCCATAGCGCATCGCCGACGAGCGGCGCGGCCATCCGCCGCAGGCGCGCGGCGTCGAGCCCCTGCTCGTCGGGCATGCGTTCGTGATACGTGCGCAGCGTGTCGATCGCCCGCGTCTGCAGCGTGCGCCAGTGCGCATGCGAAATCACCGCGCCGTCGTTCGACGCGGCGTCGCGCTGCCCGATCGCCCGCGCGTCTTCCGGCAACGCCAGCGCATTCGGCGCGAAGCCCGTCAGATGCGTGAGCGTTGCGCGCGCAATGCCGAGCGGAGCCTGCGCGAGCAGCGCATCGAGACGCCCTTCGTCGAGCCACGCGGCCAGCGCATCGAGCCACGCGCGGCGGGCAGGCGTACGACGCTTGCGGGCCGGCCCGAACGGATCGAGCACCCGGCCGCCGCCGACGGTGCGCGTCGCCTGCGGATTACGGACGATGAACCGGTCGCCCGGCAGCGCGAACACCGGTTCGTCGAACACCAGTTGCACGCGCATCCGTTGGCCGGCCGCGAGCGTGTCGCCGTCGAGCAGCGCGACATGGGCGACGCGGTGCAGCGTGCCGAGATGCACGTGCAGCGGCGCCCAGTGCGTGAGCGACAGCCCTGCATCCGCGAGCAGCGTCAGCTCGACGTCCAGACGCGGCGACGTCGCGGCGAGCCGCGCATCGGCGACGGTATCGCCGCGCTCGACGTCGGCCTTGTCGACACCGGCCAGATTCAGCGCGCACCGTTCGCCCGCGCGGCCGATCTCGACCGGCCGGTTCTGCGCATGGATGCTGCGCACACGCGCCGCGCCGCCGGTACGCACGATCGCGAGCGTGTCGCCCGTCGCGACGCGGCCCGCGAACGCGGTGCCCGTCACGACCGTGCCCTGCCCCGCGAGCGTGAACACGCGGTCGACCGCGAGCCGGAACAGCCCGTCGTCGCGGCGCGCGCGCCACGCGATCGCCGCGTCGGCCAGGTGACGCTTCAACGCGGCGACACCCGGATCGTCCGCTGCCGTCGCCTGCGTTTCGAAGATCGGCACGCCGGCCAGCGTCGAGTCGTGCAGCCACGCGGCGATCTCGTCGCGCACCTCGGCCACACGCTCGCCGTCGACGCGATCGCATTTGGTCAGCGCGACGGCACCATGCGTGACGCCGAGCAGTTGCAGGATCGCGAGATGCTCGCGCGTCTGCGGCATCACGCCGTCGTCGGCGGCAATCACGAGCAGCGCGAAGTCGATCCCGCACGCGCCCGCCGCCATCGTATGAATCAGCTTCTCGTGGCCCGGCACGTCGATCAGGCCGAGCACGTCGCCGTTGTCGAGCGGCGTATACGCGTAACCGAGCTCGATCGAAATCCCGCGCGCCTTCTCTTCCTTCAGGCGGTCGGTATCGACGCCCGTCAGCGCGCGCACCAGCGTCGTCTTGCCGTGGTCGATGTGTCCCGCGGTCCCGACGATCATGCAGCGGGCCCCGCCAGCGGCGAGCATTGCGCGACGAGCGCCGCTTCGTCGGCGGCTTCGAGGCAGCGCAGGTCGAGCCGCAGCGCGTTGTCCGCGATGCGGCCGATCACCGGACGCGGCCATTCGCGCAACCGCTTCTCGAGCTGCACGAGCGCACGGCCGCCGCGCTTGCCGTCCGCCGTGCGCACGACGAGCCCGGCACTCGGCAACTGGTCGACCGGCAGCGCGCCGCTGCCGATCTGGCTGAACATCGGCTCGACCGTCACGTCGAAACCGCTGCCGAGCGCGGCCTGCAATACCGGGCGCACGCGCTCGGCCGCTTCGGCGATCTCGCGCTGCGGCCGCGTCAGCAGACGCAGCGTCGTGAGCCGGTCGCGCAGGAACTCGGGCGACTGGTACAGGCGCAGCACGGGTTCGAGCGCCGCGAGCGTCAGCTTGCCGACGCGCAGCGCGCGCTTGAGCGGGTGTTTCTTGATCTTCGCGATCAGCGCGCGGTCGCCGACGATCAGGCCGGCCTGCGGCCCGCCGAGCAGTTTGTCGCCGCTGAACGTGACAACGTTTGCCCCGGCGGCGACGGTTTCCTGCACGGTCGTTTCATGCGGCAGCCCCCATTGCGACAGGTCGGCAAGCGTGCCGCTGCCGAGATCGACGGCGACCGGCACGCCGCGCTCGCGCGCGAGCGGCGCGAGTTCGGCGAGCGTCGCCTCCTTCGTGAAGCCGCTGATCGCGTAGTTGCTGCAGTGCACCTTCATCAGCAGCGCCGTGCGCGGGCCGATCGCGTCCGCGTAGTCGCGCAGGTGCGTGCGATTGGTCGTGCCGACCTCGCGCAGCTTCGCGCCGGCGCGGCTCATGATGTCGGGAATGCGGAATGCGCCGCCGATCTCGACCAGCTCGCCGCGCGACACGACGACTTCCCGCTTCGTCGCAAGCGCCGACAGCGTCAGCAATACGGCCGCCGCGTTGTTGTTGACGACGGTCGCGGCTTCCGCACCCGTCAGTTCGCACAGCAAAGCGTCGATCAGGTCGTCGCGATCACCGCGGCGGCCCGTGGCCAGATCGAATTCGAGGTTGACGGGCTGCGTGAGCGCGTCGACCACCGCGCGCACCGCGTCGTCGGGCAACAGCGCGCGCCCGAGATTCGTGTGCAGCACGGTGCCGGTCAGGTTGAACACGGCACGCACGGCGCCCGTGCTCTGCGCGGCCAGCGTGCGCGCGAGGGTGGCGGCGATGCGCGGCTCGTCGAGCGGCTCGGCTGCGGCCGGATCGTGCTGCGCGGCGGTGCGCCAACGCTCCAGTTCGGCGCGCACGGCGTTCAATACGCGCGTGCGGCCATAGTCCGCGATCAGCGGTTGCAACGGTGCCGACGACAGCACGCGCTCGACGGACGGCACGCGCGCCAGCACCGCATTCAATTCCTTCACACCCGGTTCGGTCACGTCGTTGTGGCTCCAGTCTCATGCTTCGCAGTCGGCCGGCGCCGGCGCTCGCGCGCCGCCCCCGGCCCGTGCCGTCAGTCCGCTTCCCGCGCGACGTCCGGCCACAGCAGCGGGTTCGGCGAACTGCGCTGATAGCCGGCCTCGTTCATCAGCAGGTCGAGCGTGAGACTGGCGAGATCGTCCGCCAGCGGCTCGAACTCGTAGTCCTTCTCCTGATAGCCGATCTTGCGATAGGTCTTGCACTCGTCGCACGACTCGGCCTTGACGGCTTCGCTGCCGCCCTCGATCCCGTGGTACGCGATGCCCTTGGTCGAATCGCAGTGCGAGCACTTCGTGCGCACCATGTGCCACTCGGTCGTGCACAGCCCGCACTGCAGGAACCGGTAGCCCTGGTACGGGCCGCCGACCCGCACGACGCTCGCGACCGGATGCGTGCCGCACACGGGGCACAGCCCCGGCTGGTCGAGATACGGGACATCGGCCGGCGTCACGCGGCTCGCGAGGTCCGTCCAGACCACCTGCAGCGCGGCCATCAGGAACGGCGCGGTGGCCGGGTCGACTTCGGCGAAGCGCAGCGCGAGAATCGCGTCGGCCTGCGCGTCGAGTTCGGCGGGCGCCATCAGGCGCAACCGGTCGAGCAGTTTCGCGAGCTGCGGATTGACGAGCCCGGCGCCTTCGACGCGGTCGAGCAGTTCGTACAGCACGGCACGCCAGCGCGCGTCGCGCTCGCCGTCGAGCGCCGGCAAGAGCGGCATCGAGTGCTCCTGCGCACGCGCGATCGCTTCCTTCGACGGCAGCGGCAGGTCCAGCGTCTGCAGCGTGGCATGCTGCGCGTCGGCGACGGTGGCCATCAGCCGCAGGTAGCCGCTGATCGGGTTCAGGTCGGCAAGCTTGCGCAGCCGCGCGGCGCGCGCCGCGAACGCGGTCGCGCGCTCCGGCAGGCGAAAGCGCGGAATGGCCGAATGATCGAGTGCCGAGATCTCGGTCGGTTCGAGAATGCGTTGTGTCACAGAAATGTCTTCCAAAAAAACAAGCGCCGACGCATCGGCGCTTTCGGGCAGTTCCGGCGAAGGCGCGGAGCGGCCCGCCGCGATCGGCGAGGCGCTCCGCTCCAGTGCGTTATTTCACGCTTTCACGGAACCACTTCGGGTGATGCTTGCGGGCCCAGCCCAGCGTGACGGTGCCGCGCACCATCGCGCCGATCGAGCCCTTCACCCACAACGCTGCGTAAATGTGCACGATGATGCTCGCGATCAGCACGAAGGCCGCCACGGCATGCACGACAGCGGCCGCGCGGATCACCCCGATCGGGAAGTAGAACGAGAAGTAGCGCCGCCAGATCACGACTCCCGACAGCAGGAGCAGCAGCAGGCACGCCACCAACGTAAAGAATAGCAGCTTCTGCCCGGCGTTATAGCGCCCGACAGGCGGCAGCTTGTCTTCCTGGTTGGTCAGCACGTCGCCGATCTGCTTCAGCCACTGGCGATCGTCCACGTCGAGCGTGTTGTGGTGCCAGAAGCGCACGACGAGGATCGCGAACGACACGAACATCACGAGCCCGACGAACGGATGCAGGATCCGCGTCCACTGGCCGCCGCCGAACAGCGCGGTCAGCCAGAACATCGACGGATGGAACAGCGCGAGCCCGGACAGCGCGAGCAGCACGAACGTAATCGCGGTGATCCAGTGGTTCGTGCGCTCGTTCGCCGAGTAGCGGACGATCAGGTTGGGGTCGTCGTGGTTCATTTCGCGTCCTCCTTGATGCGTCGCGCCTCGTCGCGCGCGGCCGATTCTTCCTCTTCGCTCACCTCGTTCGGACCGACCCGGACATAGTGGAAGAACCCGGCAAGCGCGGTCAGCGCGAGGCCGGCGACCGCGAGCGGTTTCGCGATGCCCTTCCACAGCTTCACCATCGGGCTGATCGACGGGTTGTCGGGCAGCCCGTGGTACAGCGACGGTTTGTCGGCGTGGTGCAGCACGTACATCACGTGCGTACCGCCGACGCCCTGCGGGTCGTACAACCCCGCATGCTCGAAGCCGCGCTCCTTCAGGTCCTCGATCCGCTCGGCCGCGTGCTGCTTCATGTCCTCCTTGGTGCCGAACACGATCGCGCCGGTCGGGCAGGTCTTCACGCAGGCCGGTTCCTGGCCGACCGCGACGCGGTCGGAACAGAGCGTGCACTTGTACGCGCGATGATCCTTCTTCGAGATCCGCGGAACGTTGAACGGGCAACCGGTCACGCAATAGCCGCAACCGATGCAGTTCTCCTCGTGGAAGTCGACGATCCCGTTGTTGTACTGCACGATCGCGCCCGGCGACGGACACGCCTTCAGGCAGCCCGGATCCTCGCAGTGCATGCAGCCGTCCTTGCGGATCAGCCACTCGAGGTCGCCCGCCGGGTTCTCGTATTCGGAGAACCGCATGACCGTCCACGAATGCTCGGTCAGGTCGGCCGGGTTGTCGTACACGCCGACGTTGGTGCCGACCTCGTCACGCAGGTCGTTCCATTCCATGCACGCCGTCTGGCATGCCTTGCAGCCGATGCACTTCGATACGTCGATCAGCTTCGCGACGCTCCCGGTCACCGGTTCGCGCACCGTGGGCGGTGGCGTCGTGGTGGCCGAGACGCGCTTGATATCCAGCGATTGCAATGCCATCTCTTTCCCCTTACGCCTTTTCGACCTTCACCAGGAACGACTTGAATTCCGGTGTGTACGAGTTGCCGTCACCCACGGACGGAGTCAGGGTATTGGCGAGATAGCCGGGCTTCGTCAGACCCTTGAAGCCCCAGTGCAACGGGACGCCGACCGTCTGGACCTTCTTGCCGTCGACCGTCAGCGGCTTGATCCGCTTCGTGACGAGGGCGACCGCGATGATGTAGCCGCGCTTGGACGACACCTTCACGCGCTCGCCGTGCGCGACGCCGACTTCCTTCGCGAGGTCTTCGCCGATCTCGACGAATTGCTCGGGCTGGATGATCGAGTTCAGCCGCGCATGCTTGGTCCAGTAGTGGAAATGCTCGGTCAGCCGGTACGTCGTCGCCACGTGCGGGAACTCCACCGCCTTGCCGAACGACGCGCGGTCGTCCGCGAACACGCGGGCAGCCGGGTTGTTCAGCGCCTGCGGGTTGTTCGGGTGCAGCGGGTTCGCGTCGAGCGGCGTCTCGAACGGCTCGTAGTGCTCGGGGAACGGACCTTCGTTCATCCCCGCGCGGGCGAAGAAGCGCGCCACGCCTTCCGGGTTCATGATGAACGGCCCCATCCCGTTTTCGGGCGGCTCGTCCGCCTTGAAGTCCGGCACGTCGGCGCCCTTCCACGCGCTGCCGTTCCAGCCGATCAGCGTGCGGGTCGGGTCGAACGGCTTGCCGGCGACGTCGCACGACGCGCGGTTGTACAGGATCCGCCGGTTCGCCGGCCACGCCCACGCCCAGTTCAGCGTCTGGCCGATGCCGGTCGGGTCGGAGTTGTCGCGCCGCCCCATCTGGTTGCCGGCCTGCGTCCACGCGCCGCAGAAGATCCAGCAGCCGCTCGCGGTCGTGCCGTCGTCCTTCAATTGCGCGAACGCGGCCAGCTGCTCGCCCTTCTTCACGAGCGTCTTGGCCGGATCCTTCGGGTCGGGCAGGTCGGCGAGCGCCTTGCCGTTGAACTCCATCGCGAGCTCTTCGGGCGTCGGGCTTTCCGGGTTCGCGTACGGCCACGTCAGGTTCACGATCGGGTCCGGATACTTGCCGCCGTCCTTCTGGTACAGCTTGCGCATGCGCAGGAACAGCCCCGACATGATCTCGAGGTCGCTTTTCGCGTCGCCCGGCGGCTCCGCGCCCTTCCAGTGCCACTGCAGCACGCGGCTCGAACTCACGAGCGAGCCGTTTTCCTCCGCGAAGCACGTGGTCGGCAGACGGAACACCTCGGTCTGGATCTTCGACGCATCGACGTCGTTGTAGTCGCCGTGATGCTTCCAGAACTCGGACGTCTCGGTCGCGAGCGGATCCATGATCACGAGCCACTTCAGCTTCGCGAGGCCCGCTGCCGTCTTCACCTTCGACGGCGCCGCCGCGAGCGGGTTGAAGCCCTGGCAGATGTAGCCGTTCATCTTGCCGGCATTCATCAGCTCGATCACCTGCAGCAGGTCGTACTGCTTGTCCAGCTTCGGCAGGTAGTCGTAGCCCCAGTTGTTCTCGGCGGTCGCCGCGTCGCCCCACCACGACTTCATGAAGCTGACGTGGAACGCCTTGTAGTTCTTCCAGTAGCTCAACTGGTTCGGCCGCAGCGGCAGTTGCGTGCGCTTCTTGATGTAGCCGTCGAAATCCTGCTCGGACTGCATCGGCAGCGTCATGTAGCCCGGCAGCAGGTTCGACATCAGCCCGAGGTCGGTCAACCCCTGGATGTTCGAGTGGCCGCGCAGCGCGTTCATCCCGCCGCCGGCGATGCCGATGTTGCCGAGCAGCAACTGCACCATCGCGCCGGTGCGGATGATCTGCGCGCCGGTCGAATGGTGGGTCCAGCCGAGTGCGTACAGCACCGTGCCGGCGCGGCCGGGAACGGCCGTGGTCGCGAGCATCTCGCACACCTTCAGGAATTTCTCCTTCGGCGTGCCGCAGACCTGCTGGACCATGTCCGGCGTATAGCGCGCGTAGTGCTGCTTGAGCAGGTTGTACACGCAACGCGGATGCTGCAGCGTCGGGTCGACCTTCGCGAAGCCGTCGTCGCCGCGCTCGTAGTCCCAGCTCGATTTGTCCGGGTACGCGTGCTTCTCCGCGTCATAACCGGAGTAGATGCCGTCGTTGAACGCGAAATCCTCGCGCACGATGAACGAGAAGTCCGTGTAGTTCTTCACGTACTCGTGCTGGATCTTGTCGTTCGTCAGCAGATAGTTGATGACCCCGCCCAGGAAGACGATGTCGGTGCCGGTGCGGATCGGCGCGTAGTAATCGGCCACCGAGGCCGTACGCGTAAAGCGCGGGTCGACGACGATCAGCCGCGCCTTGCGGTGCGCCTTCGCCTCGGTTACCCACTTGAAACCGCACGGATGGGCCTCGGCTGCATTGCCGCCCATCACGAGAATCACGTCCGCGTTCTTGATGTCGACCCAATGGTTCGTCATCGCTCCACGGCCAAACGTCGGGGCAAGACCTGCCACCGTCGGGCCATGTCAGACACGCGCCTGATTGTCGAATGCGAGCATCCCGAGACTGCGGACAGTCTTGTGCGTCAGGTAGCCGACCTCGTTGCTGCCCGCCGACGCGGCCAGCATGCCGGTCGTGAGCCAGCGGTTGACCTTCGAGCCGTCTTCGGCCGTCTCGACGAAGTTCGCGTCGCGGTCGGCCTTCATCAGCTTCGCGATGCGGTCGAGCGCGTCGTTCCACGAAATCGGTTCCCACTTGTCCGAGCCGGGCGCGCGATACTCGGGGTGCGTCAGGCGGTTCGGGCTGTGGATGAAGTCGATCAGGCTGGCGCCCTTCGGGCACAGCGTGCCGCGATTGACGGGATGGTCGGGATCGCCTTCGATGTGGATGATGCTCGGCTGCGCATTCTTCGCGCCGTCTCCGAGGCTGTACATCAGGATGCCGCAACCCACTGAACAGTAAGGACAGGTGTTGCGCGTTTCGACGGTGCGCGCCAGCTTGTACTGTCGGACTTCGGCAAGCGCTTCGGACGGAGAAAAGCCCATCAGGGCAAGACTCGATCCGGCAAGCGACGTGGCCGTCACCTTCAGGAACTGGCGCCGGGACATTTGTAGCATGGCGGTCTCGGCGTTATTGTGGGGTGGGGTGAAACTGAAAGGAATTATAGACAGTTCAGGCAACTATGATCGAATCCTCGGATCAATACCGAATAATCCGATGAACCCCGACGATCCGCGCGCCGCGCACAACCGACCCGTCATGAAACGACAGATCACTTCCGAAGCAACCCGTCTCGCCCAGCAACAGGCCAACTGGGCCCTCACCGCGTTCAAGCGCTTCTCGTCCGACCGCTGCTCCGCGATGGCTGCCGGCATCGCGTTTTTCTCCGCGTTCTCGCTCGCGCCGACGCTCGTGATGGTGATCGCGGTGGCCGGCTGGTTCTACGGCGACGATGCCGCGCGCGGCCAGGTATTCGAGCAGGCGCACCAGCTGATCGGCGACGACGCGGCGGCCAGCATCCAGACCATCGTGCAGAACGCGCACCGCGCGGGCGAGCGCGGCGGGCTGGCCACGCTGATCTCGTTCGCCGCGCTCGCGATCGGCGCGTCGGCCACGTTCGCGTCGCTCAGCGCCGCGCTCAGCGTGATCTGGCCGGCCACCGAGAACCGCTGGTCGAGCATGCTCGGGCTCGTGCGCGTGCGGCTGATCTCGTTCGGACTCGTGCTCGGCGTCGCGTTCCTGCTGATCGTGTCGCTCGTGCTCGATACCGCGATCACGTTCGTCGGCACCTGGCTGCTGGGCAATTCGCCGTATGTGGTCGTCACCAACCTCGTGCAGTTCTTCGTCGGCATCGCGGTGCTCGCGGCCGCGTTCGCGTCGTTGATGAAGTTCCTGCCCGATGCGCGCGTCGCGTGGCGCGACGCCGCGGTCGGCGGCATCGTGTCGGCGATCCTGTTCTCCGGCGGCAAGAAGCTGTTCGCGCTGTACCTCGCGCATGCGGGCACGGCCAGCGCATTCGGCGCGGCCGGATCGTTCGCGGTCCTGCTGATGTGGCTGTACTTCTCCGCGATCGTGCTGCTGCTCGGCGCGGAATTCGCGGCGGCGCGCGGCAACGCGCATCGGCCGGCCGGCGCCGCGGCGGCGGCGGCCGCAGAACCGCAACCCGGTGCCGGCAACGACCTCACGCGCGGCGACTGACGGCGCCCGGCACAACGCACGCCCGCCCCTCCGCCGCCCCGCTGCCCCCGCCGCGCCCTTGCGCGGCGGACCCACGCACCTTGCGTGCCCATACGAACATTGCTGCAACGGCAAACGTTTGCACACCCTCGTTTCCATGACGGAACCCCGCAAAACAGGCACCAGGCCGTCCGGTGCATCAACTTTTGAAACAATCGCGACGCAGCAATTGTCAACTGTTTCAAAAACAGGAACAGTCGTTGATGTGCTTGATATATATGGACTTTTTCACGCTGTTACCTTTTCGAGACACTTTATTTTTTAAGCTTTCTTGCGTGTATGGCACTGAGCTATTCTCCAATCCGCAACAAATAACGATGAATCACTTGCGTGGAGAAACTCAACGATGAAGAAACTTGCTCTCTCGACCCTCTCGCTCGCCCTGCTGGGCGCTGCCGGTGCTGCTCAGGCTCAGTCGAGCGTGACGCTCTACGGCGTGATCGACACGTCGATCACGTACGTTCACGGTAACGACGGTCAAGGTAACAATTCGTGGTCGATGGGTAGCGGCAACCTGCAAGGCAGCCGCTTCGGCCTCAAGGGTTCCGAAGACCTCGGTGGCGGCCTGAAGGCGATCTTCCAGTTGGAAAACGGCTTCAACTCGGCATCGGGTGCACTGGGCCAGGGTGGCCGCATGTTCGGCCGCCAGGCTTTCGTCGGCCTGGAAAGCAGCCAGTACGGTACGCTGACGCTGGGTCGCCAGTACGACCCGCTGGTCGACCTGGTTCAGGCAGTCACGGCTGACAACTACTTCGGCAGCGTGTTCGCCACGCCGGGCGACGTCGACAACAACGACAACAGCCTGCGCGTCAGCAACGCGATCAAGTACACGTCGCCGGTCTGGGCAGGCCTGCAGGTCGAAGCGATGTACGCACTCGGCGGTGTCGCCGGCGCAACCGGCAAGGGTCAGACGTGGGCGGCAGCTGCAGCCTACAACAACGGCCCGCTCGGCCTGGCTGCTGGCTACTTCCACGCCAACAACTCGTCGCCGCTGAATGCAGTTGGCCAACGCACCGGCTGGGCCGGCACGTCGGACGCGATCTTCGACGGCTCGGGCAGCTTCATCAACAACGCGTACACGTCGGCATCGTCGATCGGGATCGCGCAAGTTGCCGGCCAGTATGCATTCGGCCCGGTGACGTTCGGCCTCGGCTACAGCAACGCACAGTACAAGGCTGACGCGAACTCGGGCTTCGGCACGAACCAGAAGTACAACACGGGTCGCGCATTCGTCACGTACCAGGCATCGGCACCGCTGCTGCTGGGCGTCGGCTACATCTACACGAAGGGTAGCGGCCAGACGGACGCCAAGTACCATCAGGTTTCGCTCGGCGCGGACTACTCGCTGTCGAAGCGCACCGACGTGTACCTGGTTGGCGCATACCAGCACGCCAGCGGCCACAACGCCGACGGCACCGATGCGCAAGCGTCGGTCGGCTCCTACGGCATCGCCGGCAAGAGCTCGCAGGAAATCGTCGCGCTCGGCCTGCGTCACAAGTTCTAAGAAGTACGTTTCCGGCGTGCACGGCGTCTCCGACGCCTTGCGCGCCGACCTGGAAAGCCAGCCCCGGTTTCGGCCGCGGCTGGCTTTTTTTCGTCCGTCTCCCGCGCGCCGGCAGCCGCTGCACGGGCCGGCGGCCGGAACCCAAGCCCCACGCACGCCGACCGGCCGGCAGCGGCGCCTGGCGGCTGCAAAGCGCCGGGAACGCCGTTTGCGGATCGCCGCGCCGGTCGCCATCCGTGCGCCGAGCGACTATCCTCCGCACTGCCGGCGCCGCTCGTCCGGTGCGATCGCAATGTGCCGCAGCGTGTCGATTTCGGCAACCGTCGTCCGTCGTGTCGATGGCGGCACGCGATTCGCGCGTCGCCCTATTCATACAGGAGATACGCCATGACGATTCAGAAGATCACGCCCTTCCTCTGGTATTCGACGGAAGCCGAAGAAGCAGCGGCCTTCTACGCCGGCATCTTTCCGGATTCGCGCATCGTGCGCGTCACGGCAGTACCCGGCACCGACGGCACACGGATGGTCGAATTCGAACTGTTCGGCCAGCCGTTCTTCGCGATGAGCCACCCGCGCACGGAGACGTTCAATCACGCGATCTCGCTGCTGGTCAGTTGCGCCGACCAGGCCGAACTCGACCGCTACTGGAACGCGCTGATCGACAACGGCGGCACGGCCGACGCCTGCGGCTGGCTGAGGGACCGTTATGGCGTGTCGTGGCAGATCGTTCCGGAAGCGCTCATCCCGATGATGGCCGACCGCGACCCGGTCAAGGCGGCGCGCGTGGCCGCGGCGATGATGCGGATGGTCAAGTTCGACGACGCCGCGTTGAAAGCCGCCTTCGCGGGCACGGCGGGCTGACGACACCCGCCGGGCTGCGGCGCATGCGTGACCGATCGCCGATCGCACGACCGGCATCCGCCGCTACGCCCGCAGCATCGACTCGACGGCCCGCCGTGCGTAGCCGATGAAGGCGGCGAGCGGTTCGCCGGCCAGGATTGCCGCGCCTGCGTCGCCCCCGAGATAGGCGTCGCGCGCGGCGGCCACCACCGGCCGATACGCGTCCGGCAGGCGCGCCAGCACCCATGCCGCGGCAACGTCCTTGGGGGCGATCGTGCCGGTCGCGGCGCTGTACCAGATACGCGCGAGTGCGAGCACCACGTTGCACTCGTCGCCGCGCCAGTCCGGCTCGGCGTTCCATTGCGCAACGGTATCGAGCAGCGCGGCGGCGAAATCGCGCGCGGGCACCGGCTCGAACAGCGCGACCGCGGGCGGCCCGGCCAGCGCGACACTGTGCTGCCGCGCCTTCGTCAGCAGGATCGCCAGATCGTGATCGACGAGCGGCGGTTCGACGATGCCGGCCTCGAGATCGCGGCGCAGCCATTCGCCGAACTGCAGTTCGCGCCGCGCCGGATGACGCCACGGCACCACGTCACCGTGCGCGACGACGGTGACCTCCAATGCGCGCAAGCCGCCTGCGCCGTGCGGCGGCGCCGACACGGCGAGCAGATCGTGCATCAACGCGTGCCGCACCGTTTCGTCGAGTCGCGCCGCCACCGTCACCAGCAGGTCGATGTCGCTGCGCGGTTTCAAGCCGCCGTCGAGCGCCGATCCGAACAGGTGGATGGCTGCCAGCGTTGCGCCGAGATGCCGCTCGATCGCGGCGCGTGCCGTGCCGACCTGTCCGGCGATTTCGTCCGGGATGAATTCAGTCACGACTGCGCGCGTTGCGATGCACACGCAACGGCCGCGGCGCGAGCGGCGCATGGCCGGGCTGCGGCGAAACCACGTCCGGCGCCACTGCGGTTCGCAGTTCGCCTTCGGTATCGCGCGTGGGCGGCACGCGATGCAACGCGCGTCGCACGTCGTGGCGCGCATCGTCGCCGCGCCGCCGCTTCGCCGCTTCGCCGCCGCGCGAGTGGCGCGGCACAATAAAAATCCCCGCACGCTTTCGCGTACGGGGATCGCTGGACTCCGCAACGGCTGCCGACACGTATTCGGCAGTCGTTGCGCGGCATTACGCTGCCGCGTCCTTCAGCTTCTTCAGCGCACGAGCCTTCACGCGCACGCTGGCCGGCTTCGCCGGGAACCAACGCTCTTCGCCCGAGAACGGATCCTTGCCGAAGCGCTTCTTCTTCGCCGGCACGACTTGTGCCGTGATCTTCAGCAGACCCGGCAGCGTGAATTCGCCTGCGCCCTTCTTGTGGACCGAGCCCAGCACGACGTTCTCGAGTGCGGCGAGCACTGCCTTGACCGCCTTCACTTCGACAGCTGCGCGCTCAGCGATGTGCGTTGCGAGCGATGCCTTCGTGAACTTGTCCTTCAGCGGCGTCGGAGCAGCCGGTGCTGCCTTCGCGACAGCCTTCTTGGCCACTACTTTCTTCGCGGGCGCAGCCTTTTTGGCAGCCACTTTCTTGGTCGCCGGTGCGGCAGCCTTCTTGGCCACCTTTTTTGCGGAAGTCGCCATGTTTCTCCTACCAGGTGTGGTCGTTGGATACACGAAGCGTGCAACGCGCGCGCTTCAACGCCGGATTCTACAAGCGCCTTGACGCTTCGTGCAGTACTTTTATGCGTTTTCGCGGGGTTTCCCGCAGGTTTTGTTGCGCGCGACCGACTTCATCGACGCTCGAGCATCAAAAAAGGCCTTCACGTATACGTCGGAACGCGAATTACGTTCGATATTTGCGCACCTATACTGGGCACGCTCAATGCCCGGATGCCTCCATGCGCGAAGTCAGATACGTCAAAGGACTCGACGGCCTGCGAGCCCTCGCCGTCATCCTCGTTTTCCTGTCCCACAAGGGCCACGTCCTTGCCGTCGACGTCGGCAAGCTCGGTGTGTGGACGTTTTTCCTCATCAGCGGATTCCTGATCGTCGGCGAGCTGCATCGCAACCGCCAGGCCGTCGAACGCGGCACCATGACGCGCCGCCACGCGCTCGCGCTGTTCCTCGCGAAGCGCGCGCTGCGGATCTTTCCCGTGTACTACCTGCTGCTCGCCGCGCTCGCGATCGCGCACGCGCTGTTCTACCAGCGCGGCGTCAACCTGGGGCTCGCGTGGCACGCGGTGTTCCTGTCGAATTACTGGATCGGTGTCGTGAAGGACGGCTGGCCCGGCTCCACGTCGCACTTCTGGAGCCTCGCGGTTGAACAGCAGTTCTACCTGATCGCGCCGCTCGCGCTGCTCGCGGTACCGGCCGCGCGACACGTCGCGCTCGGCATCGCGGCCGTCGCGCTGTGCGCGCTCGCGCATCTCGCGCTCTACCTGTCCGATGCGTCGCCGGTGCTGATCTACGCGTTTTCCCCGTGGAATTTCGCACTGATCGCGCTCGGCGGCGTCGGCGCGATGGCGCTCGCCGATCGCGGCACGGCCGCCGTGCGTCGCGTGCCGCCCGGCTGGCTCGGCGCGGCCGGCGTCGTGTTCTTCCTCGTGCTGCCCGCGTGCACGACGCTGCCCGACGCGGTCGCGGGGCTCGCGGACCTCGGCCTGTCCGCGTCGCTCGGCGCGCTGATGCTGTGGCTCGTCAGCGAGCCCGACCACCCCGTCGTCGCGCTGCTCGACTGGGGCCCGCTCGTCTATCTCGGCACGATCAGCTACGGCTTCTACCTGTTCCACAACCTGATTCCGACGCGCTTCGGCGTGCTGCCCGCGTCCTTCGCGCACGTGCCGATGCCGGCATTCGTCCGTGAGGCGCTGCCCGAGATGCTGCAATTCGCCTTCGCCGTGCTGCTTGCGCACCTGTCCTGGCGCTATCTCGAAAAGCGGCTGCTCGACTTCAAGAAGCCGATCGCCACGATGCTCGCCCGGCACTTCGCCACGCAACCGAGCGCGTCGCCGCGCTGAGCGTCACGCAGACGCGCCTCCGGTCCGACGACGGAAAAACAGCCCTGCCTTCGCGCACGTCGTGTGCGTGACGCTCTCGGAACCGCCGACGCATACACCTGGGGTCGGCCCTTCGGCACCGGTTTCAGCCGCGGCGCACCACCGCGCCGGTACCGCGCCCCCGCGCCCCACGCCCGAATCCGGTACGACACACCGCCTTCGCGCACCACGACCGCGCACGCACGTGCGGACGCAAAAAAGCCCCGGCGCCTGAGCGGCCGGGGCCAACGGAACAACCACCACCTGAAACGACGGAGCGCGCAGCGGCCTATGCGACAGCCGCCAGCGCGGGCAAACAGGTACGCAGGTAGGCCTCGAATTCGCGGCTCACTTCCGGATGCTGGAGCGCGAGCTCGACGGTCGCCTTGAGATAGCCGATCTTGCTGCCGCAGTCGAAGCGCGTGCCGAAGTAGCGATACGCGAGCACCTGCTCGTTCGCGAGCAGCGACTGGACCGCGTCGGTCAGCTGCAGTTCGCCGCCGGCGCCCGGCTTCAGCTTGCGCAGATGATCGAAGATCGTCGGCATGAACACGTAGCGGCCGACCACGCCGAGATTCGACGGCGCATCTTCGGGCGCCGGCTTCTCGATGATGCCCGACAGCTTGATGACGTCCTCTTCCCATTCGCGGCCTTCGACGACGCCGTACGAGCGGCTGTCCTCGCGCGCGATCGTCTCGACGCCGATCACCGAGCTGTGATAGTGGTCGAACACGTCGACGAGCTGCTTGAGCACCGGCTGCTCGCCATGCAGCAGGTCGTCGGCGAGGATCACCGCGAACGGCTCGCCGTGCACGAGCTTCTCCGCGCACAGCACCGCATGGCCGAGACCGAGTGCTTCCGGCTGGCGCACGTAGAAGCAGTTGACGTTGCTCGGCTTGATGCCGCGCACCAGTTCGAGCAGCTTTTCCTTGCCGCGCGCCTCGAGTTCGGCCTCGATCTCGTACGACTTGTCGAAGTGATCCTCGATCGCGCGCTTGCTGCGCCCGGTCACGAAGATCATCTCGGTGATACCGGCGTTGATCGCTTCCTCGACCGCGTACTGAATCAGCGGCTTGTCGACGACGGGCAACATTTCCTTCGGGCTCGCCTTCGTTGCCGGGAGGAACCGCGTGCCGAGACCGGCAACGGGGAACACGGCCTTGGTGACTTTCAACATGTTCGCATCCTGATTGCGTTGACTGCGCCGCGTCGACCCGCGACCCGGCGCGATTGTGTTCCGAACGGCATATCGAGAATCGACGGCACTGCCAATTCCACTCCGCTCATTATCGATATGGACGATTGCCCAATGATTCCGGAAAAAATATAATCCCTTCCATTCGGTCGATATTGCCGGACCGAGTGCCGATACAGAAACAAATTACCGATTTTCCGGATACAAATTCTTACGATTCGAATTCCTCGATATAGGGCACGCCGCCCCGTTCGAGACCCGGGCGAATCGGTTCGTTCTTCAGCGCCTCCCGGTACGCCGACAGCACGGCCATGACCAGCAGTACTGCAGCGCTCGCGATCCAATGCATGTCCATCTTGCCGCTCCTTGCATCAATCATCTGGAGCTTCAAACTATCAGAAAAAAATCGGTAAATAATTGACGCGCCCGCGGAACCGCTTTCAGACCGGGATAAATCCATCATGTGGAAAACCGTTATTTCCGGGCAAGATTTTTTTATTCATTGATCGAATTCTTGCGCATTACGATGGGGTGAAACTTCCCCTCCATCCGTCGCAAGGAATCGAATCGCATGCAAGCTTTCAGCGGATCGTCTCTGGCCGCGCCGCCCGTCACCGATCACAAGGAACACGTGATCGACGCGATGCGCGGCTTCGCGGCGCTGCTCGTCGCCTATTTCCACTGCCGGCAGGTCGTCTGGGTCGGCATGCAGAGCTTCCATCAGGCTTACGGTCATGCCCTGAACCCGGGCGTGATCGCCGGCTACCTGACCTTCCCGTTCGCGTGGGGCTCCGCCGGCGTGCCGATCTTCTTCGTGATCAGCGGCTACTGCATCCACCGCAACGCGGCGCTCAAGCTCGCGGCCAATCCCGCGTACCGGCTCGACGCGCCGAACTTCTGGGTGCGCCGGTTCGCGCGCATCTATCCGGTGCTGCTCGCGGCGCTGCTGTTCACGCTCGCGCTCGACTCGGTCAGCCTGCAGATCGAGCCCGTCAGCCACAAGATCCGCGACGTCGGCATCGTCGCGTTCCTCGTGAACCTGTTCTCGCTGCAAGGCGTGGCCGGCTACACGTACGGGTCGAACGGCGCGCTGTGGACGCTGTCGCTCGAGGTGCAGTTCTACGCGATCTACCCGCTGCTGTTCGCGCTGCGCCGGCGCATCGGCATGCCGGCCGTCGTGGCCGCGATCGCGCTCGTCAACGTCGCGTCGGCGTGGTTGCTCGAACGGCACGACCTGCAGTTCTTCACGTCGTACTGGCTGTCCTGGACGATCGGCGCATGGATCGCCGACGTGCGTGCGCAGCAGGCGCGCGGCGCGGCCGCCCCCGTGCCGTCGCGTGCGTGGTACGCCGCGGCCGCCGTGCTGCTGGCCGCCGGCTGCGGCGCGTTCCATTTCGGCCAGTACGGCGCGTTCCAGCTGTGGTCGGCCGGCTTCGCGTGCTTCCTGTACCGCGCGCTCGCCCGCCCGCCGCGCCCGACGCCGCCGCTGCGCGTGCTGAGCTGGTTCGGCGACTTCAGCTACTCGCTGTACCTCGTCCACCTGCCGCTGTTCGTCTGCCTCGGCTCGGTGCTGTTCCACTCCGAGCTGCAGCTGTCGATCTGGCCGTCGTTCGCGTTCATGGCCGCCGCGATCCCCGTCGCGTACCTGTTCTACCGGCTGTTCGAACGGCCGGCGATGATGTGGTCGGCCAGCTTCAAGCCGACGCGCCCGGCCCGCGTCGTCGCGCCGGGGCCCGAACGGGCCGTCTGACACAGTCGGCCGGGTATCGGCGCCCCCGTGCGGCGTGTCGCCGTGCGGGGGCGTTTTCATGGCCGGCACGCGGTTGCATGCCGGGTTGTGCGGGGATGGGCAGCCTGCCGCCGTCCGACCGCGCCAGGGCCCGCCCATGCCGTCCCCGGCCGGTTTCCGCCGCGCGGCTGCCCCGCTTCATGATCGCCACTCAGACGCGATCGTCCGGTCTTGCGCGTCATGCGCACCGCAAACCGCCCGGCCCGGCGCTCGCCGGACCCATCATGCCCGCTGAAAAGCAAAGCCCTCACGCGGCGCACCGCCGCATGAGGGCTCGTTTCCCGCCGGCGCGCGCCGGCAACGGCTACCGCTTCTTCGCCTTCGCGGCCTTCGCCGTATCCGCAAGGATCTTCTCGACGCGCTCCACATAGGTCTCGGTGCCGAAGCGGCGCACCGCCGTCGCGCGCCCGCTCGCGACGAGCCGCTCGCGCAGCGCACCGTCGCGCTTCAGCGTCTCCAGCGCGCTGGCCAGCGCGATCGCATCCCCCGGCTCGCAAAGCAGCCCGTTGTCGCCGTCCTCGATGATCTCGACGACGCCGCCCGCGCGGGCCGCGACGACCGGCCGGCGCGCGAGCATCCCTTCGACGATCACGCGCCCGAACGGCTCCGGCGTGATGGACGTATGCGCGACGACGTCGACCGCCGTCATGCAGGCGGCCACGTCGCGCTGGAACCCGAGGAAATGCACCCGCTCGTCCATCCCGTGTTGCGCGACGAATTCGTGCAGCTGCGCCGCGTATTCGTCCTCGCCGAACAGCGGCGCGCCGACCAGCACCACGTGCATGTCGGGATGCCGTGCGGCGGCCTCGAGCAGCACGTGCTGCCCTTTCCAGCGCGCGAGGCGGCTGAACGAGCCGACGAGCCACGCGTGCTCGGGCAACCCGAGGCGCGTGCGCAGCGCGGCCGGGTTGACGCCTTCCAGCGCGTCGAACGGCTCGGCCGAAATACCGTTGAACACGACGTCGACGTGCTGCGGCGTGAAGCCCGTCAGCGTGCGGAACGCCTGCGCGGACGCGTCGGAGTTCGCGATCACGCGCGTCACGCCGAGCCGTGCGCAATACTTGATCGCCAGCAACTGCTTGCTGCCGAAATGGTCGGTGCTGACGATGTCGCGCAGATGCCAGACGACCGGCTTGCGCGCGAGCCGCCCGGCCAGCGCGGCGACGACCATCGCGCGCTGCGTGTTCGCATAGATCACTTCGGCGCGGCGCGCGCGGCGCGCGACGTCGCGCACCAGCCGCACGAGCTGCTTCACCGCGCCGAACGACACGCCGCCCTGCTTGCGCACGCCGGCGAGCGCGCCCTGGTCGACCACGTCGACACGCGCGCCGATCTCGTCGAGCGCCGCGCGGAACGGGCCGTCGTCGAACAGCAGCACGTCGGCGTTCGCGCGCATGTGCTTCATGATCTCGAGCAGCGACAGCTCGGCGCCGCCGAGCACGCCGCTCTGGTCGAGCACGAGCGTCGCCGGACCGCGCGCGGCCGGCATCGGTGCGATCGCCGTGCCGCGCTGCGCGGTCGAACCGGGCAGCGCCGCCTCCACGTAGTCGAGGAAACGCCGCCGGAACGTATCGGCGGAGAACCGCTCCGCGTTCGTGCGGCAGGCGCCCGGCGTGAAGCGCTGCGGCGCGCGCTCGAAGTCGTCGACGGCCGCGACGATCGCGTGCGGCGTCTGTTCGTCGAAGAACAGCCCGGTCGGGTTCGGGTTCGACTGCGGGTCGAGCACGGTCTCGAGCGCGCCGCCCTTGCCGTACGCGATCACCGGCGTGCCGCACGCCTGCGCCTCGACGACCGAGATCCCGAAATCCTCCTCGGCCGCGAACACGAACGCCTTCGCGCGCCGCATCCGGTCGTGCAGCACCGCGAACGGCTGATAGCCCATGATCTCGACGTTCGGGCCGGCCTTCGCGCGGATCTTCTGCATCTCGGGGCCGTCGCCGATCACGACGAGCTTGCGCTCGGGCGTGTGCGAGAAAGCCTCGACGATCAGGTCGATCTTCTTGTACGGCACCATCCGCGACGCGGTCAGGTAGAAATCCTCCTTGTCGGCGTTCAGCGAAAACGCGTCGACGTCGACCGGCGGGAAGATCACCGCCGCGTCGCGGTGGTAGACCTTCTTGATGCGTCGCGCGATGAACGCGGAATTCGCGACGAAGCCGTCCACCGCGTTCGCGGTGCGCGTGTCCCAGTTGCGGATGTAGTGGAGAATCATCCGCGCGAGCAGCGATTTCGGCCCATGCGTGAGATTCGACTGCTCCAGATACTGGTGCTGCAGGTCCCACGCGTAGCGGATCGGCGAATGCACGTAGCTGATGTGCACCTGGTCCGGCCCCGTCAGCACGCCCTTCGCGACCGCGTGGCTGCTCGAGATCACGAGGTCGTACTCGGACACGTCGAGCTGCTCGATCGCGAGCGGCATCAGCGGCAGGTAGCCGCGGTACTTGGTGCGCGCGAACGGCAGCTTCTGGATGAAGGACGTCGTCACCGGCTTGCCGCGCACGAACGCGCGGTCGTCGAGAAAATCGACGAGGCTGAACAGGTCGGCGTCGGGAAAGCACGCGACGATCTGCTCCAGCACGCGCTCGGCGCCGGCATAGGTGACGAGCCAGTCGTGGACGATCGCCACGCGCAGCGCGCGCGACGGCTGCCGCGCGCTGGCGCGCCCGGCCGGCACGGGCCGGCGCAGGGCGGCGACGTCGCCGGCTTCGGCCACGGCGGCATCGGCCGTGGAGAGATTCAATACGGCGTGTTCCGCCAGATCGCGATTCATACGGTTTTCCTCGCATTGAGACGGACAAACAGGTCGCGCACGAGCGCACGCAACCCCGGCGTCATCGTGAGCGACCACGCGACGTTCAGCACCAGTACGACCGCGCACATGCCGATCGACTCGCCGAGCCCCGGCCATGCCTGCGCCAGGAACAGGCTCGCCAGCAGGAAGGCGAGGTGCGCGAGCATGTCGAGCACGATCGCGCGCATCCGGATCGCCGACAGGTACAGCAGCACGCCGTAGTCGACCAGCGCGCGCGCCGCGACGACCACCGCCGCGCCGATCAGCCCGAAGTGATGAATGCCGAACCACAGGCCGCCGACGAAGAACGGCATCTCGACGAGCCCGGCGAATGCCGCGCGGGCCGGATTGACCTGAGACTGGATCAGGATCCGCGTCACGCTCGCCTGGCCGACGAGCCACACGCTGATCACCAGCACGCGGCCGACCGGCGCCGAATGCGCGGCGAGATCGGCGCCGACCCACAGCGTGAGGAACGGCGCGAGCGCGAAGATCGCGACGATGCCGACCGGCGTGAACACGCCGTTCAGGAATTCGAGCGACTGGCGCGCGAGCGTGTCGGCATGGTCGCGGCCGACCGCCGACAGGCGCGGGAACAGCGTGCGCACGAGCGCGTTCGGCAGCATGTTCAGGCGCGTGACGAGGTTCTGCGGCACCGTGTAGTAGGTAACGAACTTCGCGCCCATGCCGGCGCCGAGCATCACGCGATCGAGCGTGTCGGCGATCATGCTGGTCGTGCTCGCGATCAGCATCCAGCCGCCGAAGTTGAACAGCCCTTTCGCGGTGCCCCACTGCGGCGGATCGATGCGCCGGATGCCGAGCACCTTGATGCTGGCCTGGCCGAGCATCACCGCCGCGATCAGGCGCGCGACGACGGCCGCCGCGAGCACCGTCTGCAGGTTCGGCGCGATCCACCACGCGGCGCCGAGCGGCAGCAGCTGGAACAGGAAGGTGCCGATCGTCTGGTTCGTGTTGAACACGCCGAACCGCTCGGCGCCGTTGATCGCGCCGGCGAACACCCACGACACGTTCGCGAGCGGAATCGCGAGCGCGAGCCACGGCAACGCGAGATACACCTCGTGCTGCATCGCGGCCGACACCTTCGTGAAGTACGCGGTGTAGACGAACGCGCCGAAATAGATCAGCAGCCCGCCGACGATGCCGGTGCCGAGATTCAGCCAGAACGCGCTCCAGAACACGCGCGCGCTTTCGTCGGCATTGCCGCTCGCGAGCGCCTTGGAGATGTGGTTCTGCGCGGCCATGCTCATCCCGAGATCGAGGATCCCGAAATAGCCGATCAGCGTCCACACGAGGCTGACGACGCCATAACGCTCGACGCCGAGCGCGTGGATGTAGGCGGGCACCGTCACCAGCGACACGAAGGTCGGCAGGATCAGCCCGATGAAGTTGATCGAAACGTTCTTGAGTATGCCTTTGTCCATGCTTGAGCCTTGAGTGACGTCGACGACGGCGCGCCGCCCGTCACGGTTTCCAGCGATACATGAGCACCTTGCCGCGCGCGTCTTCCTCGACGAACACGAGGTATTCGCCGTTCTCGCGCCGGAATGCGCTGATGCCGAACGGCACGTCGACCCAGCCGGATGCCTTGCCGACCTCGGCGCCCGGGCTCATCACGCCCACTTCCTTGCCGGTGTCCTTGTCGTACACGTGGATCTTGCCGACCGGCTCCACGGTGAAGATGTAGCGGCCCTCGACCGTGATCCCGATCAGGTCGAGGATCGGTTTCGCATCGAGCTGCCACGGCAGCGCGACCGTGTAACGCACCACGGGCGAGCCGGTCGACCACTTGTCGAAGCGCACCAGCACGCGCCCGACTTCCTTGTTGATGCCCGGCTGCGGCGGCGCATCGGCCGTGTAGCCGGTCACGTACAGCGTGTCGGTCTGCGTGTCGTAGATCGCGCGGCGCAGCTGCGTGAACGGCTGCGGCATCGGGTAGGTCGTGACCTTGTCGTACGAGTAGACCGGGTTGCCGGCCTTGTCGAGCCCGCCGTAAGCGAAGCGGTGAATGCCGCGTACGTCGCTCGTGCGCCAGATGTCGCCCTTCGTGTCGACCCACCAGCCCCAGCCGCCCGCCCTCGCCTTGGTCGTCGTGTTGGTCGTGAATTCGTCGGCGTCGAGCCGGCCGTTGCCGTTCGCGTCGCGCCACAGCCAGTCGCCGCCCGGCGGCTTGTTCGGCACCTTGTCGACCGGCCGCGCGCGGCCCGCGATCAGGCCCGACGGAATCGCGACCTCGCCGTCGCGCTTCGCGTCGAAGCGGTAGATCTTCAGGTGATCGGCGTACATGTCGGTCAGGTACAGGAACGTGCGGCCGTCGAGCCGCCGCGCGAGCGGCATGCCGGGATACTGATCGGTGTGAAACACCGGGTCGTCCGGATACTTGAAGCGGTTCGACAGGAAGCCGACGTATTTCCAGTCTTGGCCCGGCGGCTTCGACAGGTCGAGCTCGAAGCGCTTGTTGCCCGTGTACACGCTGTTCGGCCGCGCGGGGTCGAGCCACGCGCCGTCGACGAACAGCAGCCCCTGCACCTGCCAGCGCGGCTTGCCGTCCGGCGTGTAGCTTTCGAGCACCGCGCCGAGCCCGGCGCCGATCGTGTCGTGGCGCGGCCCGATGCCGTTCATCGACACGTAGATGTTGCCCGCGCGGTCGACGCCGACGCCCGTCAGCCCGTTGAAGCGCTGCGGCCCGGGACGCCCCGGCACGGGGCCCGCGAAAATGCCGCCGCGCTCGCCGAACGTGCCGGACTGCGCATAACCCTTGCCGCCTTTCGAGAAAATCAGGATCTGCTGGCGCGGCCCGTTGTCCGCGACGAGCACGCGCCCTTTCGCGTCGACCGCCACGTCCACGGCGTCGGTACCTTCCGGCAGCGCGGGCGCATCGTCGAGCTTGCGGCCGTCGGCGCGCACGTGCACTAGTTGCGCGGGCCCGGTCAGCGTATCGGTCAGCAGCCACAGCGTGCCGTCCCCGGCGAGCGCGATGCGGCCCGGCTCGTGCGCGCTCCACGTCCCCTTCTGCTGCATCGTCTCGGCGTCGTAGACATCCACGACGTCGCGCGACGGATTCGTCGCGAACAACGTCTTGTCGTCGGCCGCGAGGCCGCCCACTTCCGCCTTCGCCTCGCCCACTTCCGAGCGCGCGGGGGCCGGTACCTCGTTCATCATCATGAAGCTCGCGGCCATCCGCGCGCGGCCGGCGTCGGCGCGCCCGCCCGGCGCGACCTGCGGCGACGCGCGAAACGGCGCGGGCTGCTTCATGTCGCCGATCGTGCGCCGCGAGATGCCGAACCACTGCTTGCCCTTGTCCGGCCAGATGCCGGGCGACTGCAGGTGACCGCGCTCGTTGCCGACGCCGATCGCGACATACGCGTACTTGCCGTTCACCGCGATGGCATTGCCGCCGAGATTGCCCCAGCCGTGCGTGCCGCCGGCGAAGCCGAGCATCTTCCCGTCCTGGTAGACGCTCGCCTCGGCCCCGCTCTCGTCCCACGGCGCATTCGTATACACCTTGCCGTCAGGCGTCACCGCGATCGCGCGGATGTCGATTTGCGTCCAGCTGCCATCGCCATAGCCGAACGTGTTGCCGATCCACGACGTCGTCGCGGGCAACACCGTTTCGGCCGGCGCGGTGCTCGTCAGCAGCGCCGCGCCTACCGTCATGCCTACCAGAATCAGACGTCGCAATGCGCTTCTCCAGACTTGATGCAACAGCGGCCGGCGCCGCCGCGGATTACCGCCGGCGCACCCTGCCGCTAAATGGGTTTCAAACGTCGCGATGCAGGTTACAAGCAAAAATAATCACAAGAAATTTGGAAATATTTGGGGATGTTTCTGCCGGAGATATCGAAGCGAAACATGCAGTAATCGGCATCCGAAAACGGCAATATCGACCGCCTTGCGCTCGCCACCGCGTAGAAAATGCCGCTCCGCACCGCCTGCCGCGGGCCTCCGGCGTCAATCTTTCATCTCGCGACCGGAATAATCGGCATTTGAATGTTTTCCGTCAGATAAATGGCGCGCGTTTTTTTGCCGATTTCTTTTCCCTAGAATCGATTTCGACTCGATATTTCATTTAAAGGCATGCATTACGTTCACGCATCGGATGTGCGACACGCCGCGGCCCGCGCCGCGCGTCGCAAAGGAGCGGCGCGATGACGGGCACCTCGCGAACCGCCGACCTGACCCCGCCGCAACACGGCCGCATCGTGCAGCTCGACGGGCTGCGTGCGATCGCGGTGGGCGCCGTGTTCCTGCAGCACGCGCTGAAAGCGCCGCTGTGGATGGGCGTCGACCTGTTCTTCGTGCTGAGCGGCCTGCTGATCACCGGCATCCTGCTCGATCGCAAGGCGCGCGGGCAGTCGTACTTCAGCCACTTCTATGCGCGCCGCGTGCGCCGCATCCTGCCGCCGTACGTGCTGCTGCTGGTGGTGTCGACGCTCCTGTTCGGCGCGAGCTGGCTGCCGCACTGGCCGTGGTTTGCATTTTTCTCGACCAACATCGGCCTGTCGCTCGGCAGCATCGGCCACGACAGCCTGAACGTGCTGTGGTCGCTCGCGGTCGAGGAGCAGTTCTACATCTTCTGGCCGTTCGTCGTGCTGTGGTGCTCGGAGCGCGCGCTGCTGTGGATCGCCGCCGCGCTGGTCGTCGCCGCGCCGGTGCTGCGCGCGATCGCGACGCCGTGGTTCGATTCGTTCTGGCCGATCTACTACCTGACGCCGTTCCGGATGGACCTGCTCGCGGCAGGCGCCTTGCTCGCGATCGTGCTGCGCCGCGACCGGCGCGCGCTGGAGCCGTTCTACCCGCTCGCGATCGTCGGCGCGCTCGTGTCGCTCGCGATCCTCGGCTGGCTGCACCTGTCGTTCCCGCGCTTTCGCGCCGCGAACACGCCGCTGTCGAATGCGGCGCTCTACAGCATCTCGCTGCTGCTGTGCACGTCGATCGTCGTGATCGCGCTGCGCGGGCGCGGCCTCGTGCAACGCGTGCTGACGAACCCGATGCTCGTCTACGTCGGCACCGTCAGCTACACCGTGTACCTGATCCACCTGAGCGTGCTGTATGCGCTCTGGCCGCTGCACCTGAACCGTTTCGTCACGGCCGCGCTCGCGCTGGCGATCACGCTCGCTTACGCGACCCTGAGCTGGTACGGCTTCGAACGGCGCCTGACGCGCGGCCCCGCACGCCGCGCGCTGCCGGCCGCCGCCGGCACGACCGCCTGAATTTCACCATCCATCGTTTCTACCAGGACAACGCCATGAGCCAAACTCGCAAGAAGGCCATCATCACCGGGATTTCGGGCCAAGACGGTGCGTACCTGACCAAGCTGCTGCTCGACAAGGGCTACGAGGTCACCGGCACCTACCGCCGCACCAGCTCGGTGAATTTCTGGCGCATCGCCGAGCTCGGCGTCGACACGCACCCGAACCTCACGCTCGTCGAACACGACCTGACCGACGCCGGCTCGAGCCTGCGCCTGCTCGAACGCACGCAGCCCGACGAGCTGTACAACCTCGCCGCGCAAAGCTTCGTCGGCGTATCGTTCGACCAGCCGGCGACGACCGCCGAGGTGACCGGCATCGGCCCGCTGAACCTGCTCGAGGCGATCCGCGTCGTGAGCCCGAAAACGCGCTTCTACCAGGCGTCGACGTCGGAGATGTTCGGCAAGGTGCAGGCGATTCCGCAGACCGAAACGACCGCGTTCTATCCGCGCAGCCCGTACGGCGTCGCGAAGCTGTACGCGCACTGGATGACCGTGAACTACCGCGAGTCGTACGGCCTGTTCGGCAGCAGCGGCATCCTGTTCAACCATGAGTCGCCGCTGCGCGGCCGCGAGTTCGTCACGCGCAAGATCACCGACACGATCGCGAAGATCAAGCTCGGCAAGGCGACGCGCCTCGAGCTCGGCAACCTCGATGCGAAACGCGACTGGGGCTTCGCGCTCGAATACGTCGAAGGAATGTGGCGCATGCTGCAGGCCGACGAGCCCGACACCTACGTGCTGGCGACCAATCGCACCGAGACCGTGCGCGACTTCGTGCGGATGGCCTTCGCGGCGGCCGGCTACCAGATCGAATGGGCCGGCAAGGGCGAACAGGAGCGCGGCCTCGACGCGGCGACCGGCAACGTGCTCGTCGAAGTGAATCCGAAGTTCTACCGCCCTGCCGAGGTCGACCTGCTGATCGGCTGCGCGGACAAGGCCAAGGCCAAGCTCGGCTGGGCACCGAAGACGACGCTCGAACAACTTTGCCAGATGATGGTCGAAGCGGATTTGACGCGGAACCAACACCATGACACGTTCTGAAACCGGACGCCCGTCGCGCCGTGCGTTCGTCACGGGCCTGACGGGCTTCACGGGCCGCTACATGGCCGAACGCCTGCAGGCGGCCGGCTATGACGTCTGGGGCACGGTCGCGCCCGGCGCGCCGCGGCCCGACGATCCGGCGTTCGCGCTCTGCACGCTGCTGCCCGTCGATCTGCTCGACGCCGATGCGATGCGCGCGGCCGCGGCCGACGCGCGCCCCGATGCGGTCGTGCATCTCGCCGCGCGCGCGCACGTCGCGCAGGACGAGCCGTCGCAGACCTACGCGGTCAACATCACCGGCACGCGCAACCTGCTGGCCGCGCTCGCGGGCCTCGACCGCCGCCCGTCGGCCGTGCTGCTGGCCAGCAGCGCGAACATCTACGGCAACTCGACGGCCGGCGTGCTCGACGAAACCGTCGCGCCGGCCCCGGCGAACGACTACGCGGTCAGCAAGCTCGCGATGGAATATGCGGCGAAGCTGTGGGCCGACCGGCTGCCGATCGTGATCGCGCGGCCGTTCAACTACACGGGGGTCGGCCAGAGCGACGCCTACCTGCTGCCGAAGCTCGTCGCGCACTACGCGCGCAACGCCCCGCGGATCTCGCTCGGCAACCTCGACGTGAGCCGCGATTTCTCCGACGTACGCGACGTGACGGCCGCCTATCTGAAGCTGGTCGAAGCCGCACCGGCCGGCGAGACGTTCAACGTGTGCTCGGAGCGCGCGTATTCGCTGAAGGAAGTGCTCGCGATGCTGTCGCGCATCGCCGGTTACGTGATCGACGTGACGATCGATCCGCGCTTCGTGCGGCACAACGAGGTGAAAAGCCTGAGCGGGTCGCGCGACAAGCTGCGGCGCGCGGTGGGCGACTTGCCGGTCACGCCGCTCGACGAAACGCTGCGATGGATGGTCGACGCGATGCGCGACGCGCCGCCCGCGCACGCCGGCTGAACCGGGCAACGAATCGCACGCGCCGTCGCGTGCGCCGAAACGACAACGGGCCGCTCTTTCGAGCGGCCCGTGTCATTCATGCCGGCCCGGAAACCGGCCGCTCGACTCAGCCCTCGAGGCCGCGCGCCAGATCGGCGCGAACGTCGGCTGCGTGCTCGAGGCCGACCGCCAGGCGGATCAGCCCTTCGGTGATCCCGGCCGCCGCGCGCGCTTCCGGCGTGATGCGGCCGTGCGTCGTGGTGGCCGGATGCGTGATCGTCGTGCGCGTGTCGCCGAGGTTGCCGGTGATCGACACCAGCTTCGTACTGTCGATCACGCGCCAGGCGTTCGCGCGCTGCTGCTCGGGCGTGTCGCCCTTCAGCTCGAACGACACGATCGCGCCGCCCGCCTTCTGCTGGCGCTTCGCGAGCGCATGCTGCGGATGCGATTCGAGGCCCGGATAGAACACGCGCGCCACGGCCGGATGCGAATCGAGCCAGCGCGCGATTTCCAGCGCGTTCGAAGATTGCTTCTCGACGCGCAGCGACAGCGTCTCCATTCCCTTCAGCAGCACCCATGCGTTGAAGGCCGACAACGTCGGGCCCGCGCTGCGCACGAACGGGAACACCTTGCCCATGATGAATTCCTTCGAGCCGACCAGCGCGCCGCCGAGCACGCGGCCCTGCCCGTCGAGGAATTTCGTCGCCGAGTGCATCACGACATCCGCGCCGAGCTTCAGCGGCTGCTGCAGCACCGGGCTGCAGAAACAGTTGTCGACGACGAACAGCGCGTTCGCGGCCTTCGCGATCTTGCCGATCGCCTCGATGTCGGCGAGTTCGGTCAGCGGGTTCGACGGCGTCTCGAGGAAGAACATCTTCGTTTCCGGCCGCACGGCTTCCTGCCATGCGTTCAGGTCGGTCGGGTCGACGAAGGTCGTCGTGATCCCGAACTTGCTGAAGATCTGCGAGAACATCCCGAGCGTCGAGCCGAACAGGCTGCGCGAGCTGACCAGGTGGTCGCCCGCCTGCAGCGCGGACATCACGACCGACATGATCGCGGCCATCCCCGACGCCGTCGCGATGCACGCCTCGCCGCCCTCGAGCGCCGCGAGACGCTCCTGGAACATGGTGACGGTCGGGTTCGTGAAGCGCGAATAGGTGAAGTAGTCTTCCGAGTTCGCGAAGCGCTCGGCCGCATCGGCCGCGCTCGAGAAGCAGAAGCTCGACGTGAGGAACAGCGCTTCCGAGTGCTCGTTGAAGTCGCTGCGCAGCGTGCCTGCGCGCACGGCAAGCGTGTCGAAGTTGAGGGAGTCGTCCATGTTCCGTTTTCCGTATCCGATGGCCGCGCGCGTCGCGCAGGCCAGATCAAAACCAGGCCAAAAAAACAAAAAGCCCGCTATGCGTCGGCATCAGCGGGCTTCGGTGCGGTACGACAGCGATCGACTCGGGCCGGCTGCCGCCGGCCTTCGCTTTAGCTGTTTTGGGAAGGTGCCCCGCGTCCGCAAGCTGATATCAAATCGACGCAAGGCCACATCCTATCACGCCTCGATACAAGCGTGCGCCGGTGTCACTCGACCGACAGCTGCAGGTTCATCTGCGAACGTTCGGTGTCGCCGGCCGTATCGCGATCGGCCTGCGACGCCGGCGCGAGACGCGCGCGCTCGATCGCATCCAGATACTCGGGCGTCACGTCGCCGGTGATGTAGTTGCCGTCGAAGCACGATGCCTCGAAGCGCTCGAGCTTCGGGTTGATGTCGCGCACCGCGCGGCGCAGGTCGTCGACGTCCTGGTAGATCAGGTGGTCGGCGCCAATCATCTTCGCGACTTCCTCGTCGGTGCGGCCATGCGCGACGAGCTCGCCGCGCGTCGGCATGTCGATGCCGTACACGTTCGGGAACTTCACGGGCGGCGCGGCCGACGCGAAGATCACCGACTTCGCGCCCGCATCGCGCGCCATCTGCACGATTTCATGCGAGGTCGTGCCGCGCACGATCGAATCGTCGACGATCAGCACGTTCTTGTCCTTGAACTCGATGCTCATCGCGTTGAGCTTCTGGCGCACCGACTTCTTGCGCACGGCCTGCCCCGGCATGATGAACGTGCGGCCGACGTAGCGGTTCTTGAAGAAGCCTTCGCGATACTCGACGCCGAGCTTCGCGGCGACCTGCATCGCGGCCGGGCGCGACGAATCGGGAATCGGCATCACGACGTCGATCGGCACGTTCGGCAGCTCGCGCTTGATCTTCTCGGCGAGATAGTCGCCCATGCGCAGGCGCACGTTGTAGACGGGCACGCCGTCGAGGCACGAATCCGGACGCGCGAGGTACACGTATTCGAACATGCACGGATTCAGCGTCGGGTTCTCCGCGCACTGCTGGCTGTGGAAATTACCGGCCTTGTCGATGAAGATCGCTTCGCCCGGCTCCAGGTCGCGCACGAATTCGAAACCGATGCCTTCTACCGCCACCGATTCCGACGCGACCATCCATTCGGTGCCGTGCTCGGTCTCGAGCTTGCCGATGCAGAGCGGACGAATGCCGAACGGATCGCGGAACGCGAGCAGGCCGTAGCCGGCGATCAGCGACACGATCGCGTACGACCCCTCCAGGCGGCGATGCACGCCCGAGACCGCCTTGAACACCGACGCCGGATCGAGCTCGAGGCCGGTGGTCGACAGTTGCAGCTCGTGCGCGAACACGTTGAGCAGCACTTCGCTGTCGGAATTGGTGTTGATGTGCCGGCGGTCGATCCGGAACATCTCGTCCTTCAGCTGCTGCCAGTTCGTCAGGTTGCCGTTGTGCGCGAGGATGATCCCGAACGGCGCGTTCACGTAGAACGGCTGCGCCTCGGCCTCGCTCGACGCCGAACCGGCCGTCGGGTAGCGCACCTGGCCGATGCCGTAGGTGCCGGGCAGGCTGCGCATGTTGCGCGTGCGGAACACGTCGCGCACCATGCCGTTCGCCTTGTACATGTGGAAATTGCTGCCGTCCGCCGTCGCGATGCCCGCCGCGTCCTGACCGCGATGCTGCAGCAGCAGCAGGCTGTCATAGATCAGCTGATTGACCGGGGATTGGGAGATAACGCCTACGATGCCGCACATGGCATGTCCTTCAGAATGACAAAAACGGTTCCGTCCTGCCCAGCCGCGTCGTCACACGCGTACGTACTGGGCCATGCCGTCGGGCAGGAGCTGCTTCAGCTCGTGCACGCCCTGTTCGGCGAAAGGACGCAATAGCGCATTGCGCCAGAAATCCTGTTTGGGCAGTTCGGTCAGCCCGGCCGCCGCGACCAGCAGCACCACCAGCACACAGCCGCGGACGAGCCCGAACATCATGCCCAGCGAGCGGTCGACGCCGCCCAGGCCACTGGCCTGCGCGATCCGCGACAGCAGCGCGTTGGCGACACCGGCGACCAGCACGACGCCGATCACGAGCAGCGCGAAGGCGATCACCCACTGCGTCAGCGCGCCGCCCGGCCAATTCGCCGGAATGTACGGCACGACCAGCTCGACGTAGCGGCCCGCGATCACGACCGCCGCAATCCAGCCGATCAGCCCGAATATCTCCGATACGAAGCCGCGCCACGCCCCGCGCAGCGCCGACAACACAATCACCGCCAATACAGCGTAGTCGAAAGCCGTCAGCATCGTGTTACTGCGTCAACCCGGCTTCGCGCACCTTCGCGATCGCGGCGGAGGCCGCCGAGCGATCCGCGAACGGGCCCGCACGCAACAGTGTAGCCGTGCTGCCGTCCGCCTGCTTGCGATGCTCGACATATGCGGGCACTCCCGCCGATTTCAATTTGGTTGCCCACGAACGGGCCGTCGCGTCGTCCTTGAACGAACCGAGCTGCACCGCGAAGCGCGCACCGGCCGGCGATGCCGGCGACGACGCGTCGCCGCTGTCCGGGCTCGCGGCGTCGGCATTCGCGACGGGCGCGGGCTTCGGCGCGGCCGGTTTCGCCGCGGGGGCGGCCGGCTTCGGCGCCGGCTTCGGCGGCGTCACGCTCGCCGTGGTCGTCGTATCGGGTTTCGCGGCCGGCTTGGGCGCGGGCGCCGGTACGGGTGCCGGCGCGGCCGCAACGGCCGTGTCGGATGCCGGCGGTTCGTCATGCGCGACGCCTGCCTGCACGTCGGCCGCATCGTCGTCACGCGGCGCGACCGCCTGGTGCGCGGGCCGGTTCGGGATGTCGATCGCGATGTCGTCCGTGACGGGCTTCGGGTGTGAATCGAGCACCATCGGCAGCACGATCACGGCCGCCACGACGAGCGCGATCGCGCCGACGAGGCGACGGCGCGCGCGTTGCTTTTCTGGAAGGGTCGGATCGAGGAGCAGTGCGTCCGATTCCGGACGCTCGGTGCGGCGCGAGCGGCGCTCGACGCGCTCGGTGGTGCGCTCCGTGCGCACGTTCCGGGAGGTCCCGGTGCGACCGCCGCGCCGCGGGGGCGCGTCGTCGTCTTTTTTGCCGAACGAGAAAATTCCCATGAATGGCTGAGTCCGAAACTGCCCGTCAGTCAGTGTTGCTGCGATTTACGGTAGGCCAGCACGCCGGCAACCGTATGGAAACTGCCGAAAACCACGATTCTATCATTCTCGGATGCTCTTTTTAGTGCATCGCGAAACGCTTCTGCCGGCGACGCGTAACGCGTCACGCTCGAATCGGGCCCCTCCTCCACGCCGGCCTTGCGCAGCGCGGCTTCGAGCTGCTCCGCCGCTGCCGCGCGCGGCAGCGGCAGGTCGGTCACGCACCAGTGGTCGATCTCGCCCTTCAGGTGCTGCAGCACGCCGTCGATGTCCTTGTCGTGCATCGCGCCGAACACCGCATACGTGTACGGGAAGAAGCCCATGTTGCCGAGGTTCTGCTCGAGCACGGCCGCGGCGTGCGGGTTGTGCGCGACGTCGAGCACGATCGCCGGCTTGCCGGGCAGCACCTGGAAGCGCCCCGGCAGCTCGACGTTCGCGAGCCCGAGCCGGATGTCCTGCGCGGACACCGGCAGCACCGGGCGCAGCGCCTCCAGCGCGGCGAGCGCGGCCGACGCATTGATCAGCTGATTCGCGCCGCGCAGCGCCGGATACGCGAGCGCCGGATAGCGCTTCTCGCGGCCGAGGTAGCTCCATTGCTGGCGCTCCGCGCCCGCCTGCGCCTCGTAGCGGAAATCGCGGCCGACCAGCCACAGATCGGCGCCGATCGCCTCGGCGTGGTCGATCAGCGTTTGCGGCGCGGCCGGATCGCCGCAGATCGCCGGCTTGCCCGCGCGGAAGATCCCGGCCTTCTCGAACGCGATCTTCTCGCGCGTGTCGCCGAGGTATTCGGTGTGGTCGATGTCGATGCTCGTGACGATCGCGCAATCGGTATCGATGATGTTGACCGCATCGAGCCGGCCGCCGAGGCCGACCTCGAGGATCACCGCATCGAGCCCGCGCGACGCGAACAGGTGCAGGATCGCGAGCGTCGTGAATTCGAAATACGTGAGCGACACGGGCGCGGACAGCGACGTGCGCGCGGCCTCGACGGCCTCGAAATGCGGCAGCAGTTCGTCGTCGGTGACGTTCTGCCCGTTCACGCGGGCGCGCTCGTTGAATTCGAGCAGGTGCGGCGACGTATGGCAGCCGACCTTGTAGCCCGCGCGCACGAGGATCGTCTCGAGGAACGCGCAGGTCGAGCCCTTGCCGTTCGTGCCGCCGACGGTGATGACGGGGCAAGCGAATTCGAGCTGCAGCGCCGCCTTGACCTGCCCGATACGGGTCAGGCCCATGTCGATGCCGACCGGGTGCGCGCGTTCGAGGTGCGAAAGCCACGCGTCGAGAGTGGGAAAAGTGCTCATCGGATCAAATCTGGATCGGTACCGCCACTACGCCAAAAAACGAAGCGCGCCGCCTGACGCTGAAGCCAGGCGACGCGCAGAGTTCACAACCTTGCGCCGGTCAAGCCAGCGCGTCGGCCGGCTGTCGCTGCAGCAGCGCGAGCAACTGCGCGATTTCGTCGCGCATCTTGCGACGGTCGACGATCATGTCGATCGCGCCCGTCTTCAGCAGGAATTCGGCGCGCTGGAAGCCTTCCGGCAGCTTCTCGCGAACCGTCTGCTCGATCACGCGCGGGCCGGCGAAGCCGATCAGCGCCTTCGGCTCGGCGATCACGACGTCGCCGAGGAACGCGAAGCTTGCAGACACGCCGCCCATCGTCGGGTCGGTCAGCACCGAGATGAACGGCAGCTTCGCTTCGGCCAGCTTGGTCAGCATCGCGGTGGTTTTCGCCATCTGCATCAGCGACAGCAGGCTTTCCTGCATCCGTGCGCCGCCTGACGCCGTGAAGCAGATGAACGGCACGTGCTGCTCCAGCGCGTTCTGCGCGCCGCGCGCGAAGCGCTCGCCGACGACCGAACCCATCGAGCCGCCCATGAACGAGAACTCGAAGCAGGCCGCGACGACCGGCAGCGTGTGGATCGCCCCGCCCATCACGACCATCGCGTCGGTCTCGCCCGTCTCGTCCATCGCTTCCTTCAGACGATCGGGGTACTTGCGGCTGTCCTTGAACTTCAGCGTGTCGACCGGCACGATTTCCTGACCGATTTCATAACGGCCTTCCGGATCGAGCAGCCCGTCGAGGCGTTCACGCGCGCCGATGCGCATGTGGTGATCGCACTTCGGGCACACGTGCAGGTTCGCATCCACGTCGTTGCGGTACAGCACGGCCTCGCAGGACGGGCACTTGACCCACAGGCCTTCCGGAATGCCCTTGCGGCTTTTCGGATCGGTCTGCTTGATCTTCGGCGGCAACAGTTTGTCGAGCCAGCTCATCGTATGGTTTCCTGTTCCGTGGCGGGCCGGGCCGACTGGCCCGCCCGCTTCCTGTGTTGTGTTTATCGCGCCGCCTTGCCCGCGCCGTCCAGGGCGGCACGCAGCTCGGCGATGAAGGTCTTCAGCGCGGCGGCGGCGGCGTCCGGCGCAGCGCTCTCGAGCAGCTGCACGAGGCGGCTGCCGATCACGACGGCGTCCGACACTTCGGCCACCGCACGCGCCGTTTCGGCGTCGCGGATCCCGAAGCCGACGCCCACCGGAACCGGCACGCGCGACTTGATGGCCGGGATTTTACCCGCAATGCTCGAAACATCCAGATTTCCCGCGCCGGTCACGCCCTTGAGCGACACGTAATACACGTAGCCGCTCGCGATCTTGCCAACGTCGGCGATACGTTCGTCGGTCGACGTGGGCGCCAGCAGGAAGATCGGATCGATCTGCGCGGCACGCATCTTTTCGGCGAATACGCCCGCCTCTTCCGGCGGATAGTCGACCACCAGCACGCCGTCGACACCGGCCGCATGCGCGTCGGCCGCGAACGCGTCGACGCCCATCCGTTCGATCGGGTTCGCATAGCCCATCAGCACGACGGGGGTTTTGGGGTCGGTCTCGCGAAAACGCTTCACGTCGGCGAGCACGCTCTTCAACGTGACGCCGCGCGCGAGCGCGCGCTCCGACGAGCGCTGGATCACGGGGCCGTCGGCCATCGGGTCCGAGAACGGCACGCCGAGCTCGATCACGTCCGCGCCGCCGGCGGCGAGCGCGTGCATGAATTCGACGGTTTTCGCGGGATCGGGGTCGCCGGCCGTGATGAACGGGATCAGGCCCTTACGGCCTTGTTCGGCGAGCGCGGCGAAGGTCTGCTGAATACGGGACATGGCAATTTTCCTGTGTCGATCCGGAGTGGGCGCGTCAGCGCTTGCTCCGGCCCCATACAAAGTATGGCGTTGCGTTCGGCGATGCGGCGGCGCGATTCACGCGCACGCCGGCGCGGCGAGCGCGCTGACGCGCTCGTGCGCGATCGCGCAATAGCTTTCGTTGATCTCGTAGCCGACGAAGTCGCGCCCCTGCCGTGCGCAGGCCACCGCGGTCGTGCCGCTGCCCATGAACGGATCGAGCACGCGGCCGCCCGGCGGGCAGCTTGCGAGCACCATCCGCTCGATGATTTCCAGCGGCTTCTGGGTCGGATGATCAACGCGCTCCGCGTGCTGCCGATGCAGGCGCGAGACCGACCAGACGTCCTTCGGGTTGTAGCCCATCTCCAGCCACTTGCTGCCTTCGAACAGCTTGCGCGAGCGGGCCTTCTTCGTATCGGCGTCGTACGGGATGCGGACCGGATCGAGATCGAAGTAATACGCTTTGGAAACCGCGAAAAAGCCGATGTTGTCGTGCACCGACGTGAAACGGCGCGTCGTGCCGCCCATGCTCGGCACGCGCCGGTCCCAGATGATCTCGTTGACCATCGTGAGCTTCGTCTTCAGGAAACTGAAGATTTCCGGCGCGTACTGCCACGTGCAGAAGATGTACATCGACCCGCTCGGCTTCAGCTTCGGAATCGCGAGCTCGAGCCACTCGCGCGTCCACGCGAGGAAATCGTCGCCCGAACGCTTGTCCGAATCGTTGCCGTAGTCCTTGCCGAGCCCGTACGGCGGATCGGCGACGATCAGGTCGATCGACGCGTCCGGCAGGTGCGCGGCATCGGTCAGGAAATCGCGGTTATGCAGCTCGATACCGGACGGCAGCGCGCGCGGCGCGGCGGCGGCGGGCTGAACCGCCTCCGCCTCGCTCGCGGCGCCGCCGCCCGGCTCTTCGATCAGGTCACGCATCGGTCGGGGTCAGAGGTCGATGCCCGATCGCTCGGCGACCGTGTGCATGTCCTTGTCGCCGCGGCCCGACAGGTTGACGAGCAGGATCTTGTCCTTCGGCAACGTCGGCGCGAGCTTCACGCCATACGCGATCGCGTGGCTCGACTCGAGCGCGGGGATGATCCCCTCGATCCGGCAGCAGTCGTGGAACGCCTTCAGCGCTTCGTCGTCGGTGATCGGCACGTACTGCGCGCGGCCGCTGTCCTTCAGCCAGGCGTGCTCGGGGCCGACGCCCGGATAGTCGAGGCCCGCCGATACCGAATGCGTCTCGATGATCTGGCCGTTGTCGTCCTGCAGCAGGTACGTGCGGTTGCCGTGCAGCACGCCCGGGCTGCCGGCGATCAGCGACGCCGCGTGATGGCCCGTGTCGAGGCCGTCGCCGGCCGCTTCGACGCCGATCAGCTGCACCGATTGATCGTCGATGTACGGATAGAAGATCCCCATTGCGTTCGACCCGCCGCCGACGCAGGCGATCACCGCGTCGGGCTGCCGGCCCGCGAGTTCGGGCATCTGCACCTTGCACTCGTCGCCGATCACGCGCTGGAAGTCGCGCACCATCATCGGGTACGGATGCGGGCCCGCGACCGTGCCGATGATGTAGAACGTGCTCTCGATGTTCGTGACCCAGTCGCGCATCGCTTCGTTCAGCGCGTCCTTCAGCGTGCGCGAGCCCGACTCGACCGGCACGACCGTCGCGCCGAGCAGCTTCATCCGGTAGACGTTCGCGGCCTGGCGGCGCACGTCCTCGGCGCCCATGTAGACGATGCACTCCATCCCGAAACGCGCGCAGATCGTCGCGGTTGCGACGCCGTGCTGGCCCGCGCCGGTTTCGGCGATCACGCGCTTCTTGCCCATGCGCTTCGCGAGCAGCGCCTGGCCGATCACGTTGTTGATCTTGTGCGCGCCGGTGTGGTTCAGGTCTTCGCGCTTCAGGTAAAGCTGCGCGCCGCCGAGCATCTCGCTCCAGCGCTGCGCGTGGTAGATCGGCGACGGGCGGCCGACGAAATACTTCAGTTCGCGCTCGTATTCGGCGACGAAGCCGGGATCGTTCCGGAATTTTTCATACGCGTCGCGCAGTTCGTCCAGCGCGTGAATCAGCGTCTCGGCGACGAACACGCCGCCATACGGGCCGAAGTGGCCGCGATCGTCAGGAAGGTTGTACATGATGTCTCTCTCGATCGGTCGGGGCGCCCCGCTTTCGGGGCCACACCGCTTGCATCACCGGGCGTCCGCTTCGCGCACCGCGCGTACGAACGCCGCCATTCGGGCGTGATCCTTCACGCCCTTTGCGCCCGCCACTTCGATGCCACTCGAGACATCGACAGCAAACGGACGCAGCTGGCGGATCGCATCACCGACGTTTTGCGCGCTCAAGCCACCACTCAAAACGGCCCGATGCGCGAGCTCTGCGGGAATAAGAGACCAATCGAAGACCTTGCCGCTACCGCCGTAATCCGGCACCAGGGTGTCGAACAGGAGGCCGCGCGCTTTCGAATAATGAAGAGCCGATTCTACCAAATCGGACGGCTGCGTCGAGGGGCCGACGCGCACCGCGCGCAACCACGGCAGCCGTGCCGCGCGGCCGAGCGCGTCGCACTGCTCCGGCGTCTCGTCGCCGTGGAACTGCAGCATCGTCAGCGGCACGTCGCGCACGACGGCCTCGATCTCGGCCTCGGTCGCGTTCACGAACAGCCCGACCACCGACACGAACGGCGGCGCGAGGCTCGCCAGCTCGGCCGCCTGCGCGAGGGTCACCGCGCGCGGGCTTTTCGGGTAGAACACGAGGCCGATCGCATCGGCGCCGAGCGCCGCCGCGTGCAGCACGTCCTCGGGGCGCGACAGCCCGCACAGCTTGATGCGCGTGCGCGGCGCCAGGCCGGCGGCGGAAGGCGGGGAAGACACGGCTTGATCCGTCATGATTGAGGGTCCAGATCGGCCCAGACGCTGCTCCACGGCACGCTGCCGAGCTGCGCGGGCGGGACGGCGAATTCCGCCGGGTAGCCGACGTGGGCCAGATACAGCCCGTCGGCCATGAACGTGGGCGCCGCCAGGTTGCGATCGCGCCCGGCCAGCACGTCGGCGAGCCAGTCGGCCGGATAGCGGCCGCGCCCGACCGCGACGAGGCAGCCCATCAGGTTGCGCACCATGTGATGCAGGAACGCGTTCGCGCGGAAGCGGAAATGGATGAAATGCCCCGCGCGCCGCACGTCGACCTGATACAGGTGTTTGACCGGCGTCTTCGACTGGCATTCCGACGACCGGAACGACGAAAAATCGTGCTCGCCGATCAGGTGCGCGGCGGCGGCGCGCATCGCGTCGTCGTCGAGCGGCGTGTGGATCCAGCCCGCACGCCCGGCCAGCATCGGCGAGCGCACGGGATGCACGTACAGCGCGTAGTAATAGGTGCGCTCGAACGCCGAGAAACGCGCGTGGAACGTGTCCGGCATCGGCTTCGCCCATTGCACCGATACGGTCGGCGGCAGGAACGCGTTGGTGCCGCGCACCCACGAGAACACCTCGCGTTCGAGCTCGGTGTCGAAGTGCACGACCTGCCCGAGCCCGTGCACGCCGGTGTCGGTCCGGCCAGCGACCGTCGTATGCAGCGGCACCCGCGCGAACTCGGCCAGCGCGTGCTCGAGCCGGTCCTGCACGGTCTTGCCGTGCGGCTGCGCCTGCCAGCCGCAGAACGCCGCGCCGTCGTACTGGATGCCCAGTGCGATCCGCATCACGCCTCGTCCGCCAGTTTCGCGAGCAACGCGCGCGCATCGTCGCGCGTCGCGGTGTCGTTCGCGTCGATCACTTCCTGCAGCAGCGTCCGCGCGCCGGACAAGTCGCCCAGTTCGACGTACTCCGACGCGAGATCGAGCTTGTTGCGCGCGATGCGCGCGAGCTCGTCCGCGGTCAGCGCGGGCAGCGCGGCGCCCGGCGCGGACGGGAGGTCGAGATCGAAATCGAGCTTCAGCGCGCCGAACTGCGCACCGCCGAGCGGCGGCAGCGACGACAGCGCAGACGGGCTGCCCGCGTGGCCGGCGGGCGTTGCCGCGTCCGGATCCCAATCGTACTCGTCGTCCTGGTCGGCCGGATGTTCCGGGGTCGGATGGTTCACGTCAATCGGCGGATGCGATTTGACTTGACCGTTAGTTGCGATTTCATCGATGTCCGACTGCCCTGCCCGCGCGGACAGCTCGTCCGGCGTCAGCGGTGCGTCCTCCGACGTTCGCGGCGGCAACGGCATGTCGAGGCTGTTCAGCGCGCTGATCGCGTTCTGCATCAGCGTCGCGTGCTGCGCGTCGGCCGCCGAAGGCGCGGCAGGCGTGTCGGCCGGCTTGGCAGCGGCCGTTTCGGCCGGTTCTGCGCCGTGCGCAGCCTGAGCCGGCGCCACCTCGTTCACCGGCGCCACGGCCGCTTGCGCGGGCGGCAATCCGGGCTGCTCGTCATGCGGCTTCGTGGCCTCCGGCGCCGACGGTGCATCGGCGACAGCCGGCTCGACCGTTTCGGCCGCGGCGGCAGTCGCCGCGGCAAGATACTGATCCGACGCGGCGTCGCGCGCGACCGGCATCTCGGGCAGGATCGGCAACTCGCGGTCGAGCGACGGCGCCGCTTCGGCCTCCGGGGCCGCGGCAGTACCGGCTGCAGCGGCCACCTCACCCGCATCGCCCGTCTCGCGCCCCTTCCTGCGCTTGCGCCACGCAAAGCCGGCCGCGAGCACGATCACGGCCGCGCCGGCCACGGCGGCCGGACGCCAGTCCATCTGCTCGGTACGGCGCGCCGGCGTCGCGACAGGAGCGGCCGGTCGCGCAGGCGCCGATGCCGATGCCGATGCCGATTGCGCCGCGCTGGCGGCGACCGCGGACGCGGCTTCGCTTGCCGCCGGCGCCGCTGCCGACGCACCGGCGTCGTTCGCGGCCGGACGCGGCGCGGCGGGTGCCGGCGCGGGTGCCGGCGCAGCGTCGTTCGCGGTGCCCGGCTTGCCGATGCCGTGCTTCTGCAATTCCATCAGCACGCGATTCTTCAGCGCCAGCAACTGCTGCAGGCTCGACGGCCGCGGCTGCGACGCGCCGGTCGCGGGCGCCGCACCGGCCGGCTCGCGCGAACCCGAAACCTGGCTGCCCGGCACCGGCTGGACCGCGGCCTCGCTCGCGGACGGCGGCGCGGACTGGATCACACCGCTCCATACATGCGGGCCGCTCGCGCCCGCGGCAGGTGCCGCCGGCGGCAGGCTGTCGGCCGTCGACGCGCCGTGTGCCGCCGACGCGCCGACCGAAGCCGACGCCCCCGCGCCCGTCGCGACGCTCGCGCCGCTCACCGGCGCCGCATGAACGGCCGGCGTGGCCGGCGCCGATTGCACGGCCGACCCGGGATGCGGCGCGGACGCGCCATGCTGCGCTTCCGCCGCCCCGCCCGATGCGGCGGCAGGCGCGGACGCCGCTGCCGCGGCCGAGGCAGCGGCGGCACTGGCCGGCGCGAGCGCCGCGCCGGTCGCGTCGAGCGCGGGCACGGTCAGCGTCGCGCCGACTTTCAGCCGGCTCGCGTCGCGCTTCATGAATGCTTGCGGATTGGCGTCGAACAGCGCGCGGCCGGCACGCGCGAGCACGCCGGGATCATGCGATTGCGTGGCCGCTTTCGCGATGTCGTTCAGCGACTGGCCCGGCTGGACCGTCACGGTAAGCGGTACGGCGCCGCCGGCGGCGGACGCCGGCAGTTCGACGGTGCCGACGGCCCAGGCCGATGCGGCTGCGCCGAGCGCCAGGATCGCCAGCGCGCCACGCACGGCGCGCGACAGACGGGACTGACGCGGAAACAAGGAAATTCGGGACATCGTGGGCTCTATCGCCGCGCGCGGGCGCGGCTCGGATTCGCGGTTGAAGGCGTCAATAAAGTTGCCGCAGAAATGCAAAAGCGTCGCGCGGAACGCGACGCTTTCGGCGGGTCTGTGCGTCGTAACCGCGTAGTTTACTTCACACGATCGCATTCGGGCCGAATTCGTCGCCGGCCGGTGCAACCGGGCGCGTCCGCCCGGCGATCGGGCCATCGCGCCGCCCGGGTCCGCATGCCGCGGCCGGCCGCCGGGCAGATCGAACACAGCCGCATCAATGGATGAAAATCATCGCCGCGCCGGGCAGCCCGCGGACGATCAAGACGCGGCAGGCAGTCGACCAGACGCTGCCGAGCATGCGCCGATCCATTCGCACATGAAAAACGCGCCGCGCCAGCCCCGAACCGGGGGCCGACGCGGCGCGTCATCGCGCGCAGTCCGGCCCGCGGGCCGGACATGCTGACAGGCTTACTTGTCGAGCAGGATGCGCAGCATGCGGCGCAGCGGCTCGGCCGCGCCCCACAGCAGCTGGTCGCCGACCGTGAACGCGGACAGGTATTCGCCGCCCATCGCGAGCTTGCGCAGGCGGCCGACCGGCACCGTCAGCGTGCCCGTGATCTTCGCCGGCGACAGGTCGCGCATCGACGCTTCGCGCTCGTTCGGCACGACCTTCACCCAGTCGTTCGCCGACGCGAGGATGCCGTTGATCTCGTCGAGCGGCACATCCTTCTTCAGCTTGATCGTCAGTGCCTGCGAGTGGCAGCGCATCGCGCCGATCCGCACGCACAGGCCGTCGACCGGGATCGAGCCCGGCTCGCCCATGGCCGGCTTGCCGAGGATCTTGTTGGTTTCCGCGCCGCCCTTCCACTCTTCCTTCGACATCCCGTTGCCGAGATCCTTATCGATCCACGGAATCAGCGAACCGGCCAGCGGCACGCCGAAGTGGCTCGTCGGCATCGCATCGCTGTTCATCGCGGCCAGCACGCGGCGGTCGATGTCGAGGATCGCCGACGCCGGATCGGCCAGCTGTTCCTGCACCGCGCCGTTCAGCGTGCCCATCTGCGACAGCAGCTCGCGCATGTTCTGCGCGCCCGCGCCCGATGCGGCCTGGTAGGTCATCGCCGTCATCCAGTCGACGAGGTTCTCGCGGAACAGGCCGCCGAGCGCCATCAGCATCAGGCTGACCGTGCAGTTGCCGCCGACGAAGTTCTTCGTGCCCTTGACGAGCGCGTCCTTGATCACGTCGAGGTTGACCGGGTCGAGGATGATGACCGCGTCGTCCTTCATCCGCAGCGACGATGCCGCGTCGATCCAGTAGCCGTTCCAGCCGGCCGCGCGCAGCTTCGGGAACACGTCGTTCGTGTAGTCGCCGCCCTGGCACGTGATGATCACGTCGCACTTCTTCAGCTCGTCGACGTTGGTCGCGTCCTTGAGCGTAGTCTCGTTTTTCGCGAACGACGGCGCCTTGCCGCCCGTGTTGCTGGTGCTGAAAAACACCGGTTCGATCAGGTCGAAATCGCCTTCTTCCTGCATGCGCTGCATCAGGACGCTGCCGACCATGCCGCGCCAACCTACGAGACCTACGTTCATGACTAACCCTTTGCTTTGAATGGAGCTTCCCCGCCATTTCCGTCCCCGCGTGACCGCGCGGGGAAACAGGCGGGCACGACGGCGATCAGCGTTTAATGATCGTTTTCGTGGTAATGGTTTTCGTGATGACGATGGCGCGCGCACCCGCACGGGCAGTGTTGCCGTGGAGTTTCAGGACCGGGGAGATCAGGGAAATCAGCGCCATCGTTCGAGTCTACACAAAGCCGGTGGCCCGCACAACGGCCAACCGGGGGCGAACCGGCCGATTTTCCCGGCCTGTTCGCGCCCTTTCTATATTACTGCCGCGTTGCCTTACAGCGCCGCGACCACCGCATCGCCCATCGCCGCCGTGCCGACCTGCCGGCAGCCCGGCGTGGCGATGTCGCCCGTACGGTAGCCCTGTTCGAGCACCGTTTTCACCGCGCGCTCGATGCGATCGGCCTGCTCCGCGCGATTCAGCGAGTAGCGCAGCAGCATCGCGGCCGACAGGATCGTCGCGAGCGGGTTGGCAATGCCCTTGCCCGCGATGTCCGGCGCCGAACCGTGCGACGGCTCGTACAGGCCCTTGTTGTTCTTGTCGAGCGACGCCGACGGCAGCATGCCGATCGAGCCCGTCAGCATCGACGCCTCATCGGACAGGATGTCGCCGAACATGTTGCCCGTGACGATCACGTCGAACTGCTTCGGCGCCTTCGCGAGCTGCATCGCCGCGTTGTCGACGTACATGTGCGACAGCTCGACGTCCGCGTATTCCTTCGACACGTCGATCATGACGTCGCGCCAGAACTGCGACGTTTCGAGCACGTTCGACTTGTCGACCGACAGCAGCTTCTTCGCGCGCTTGCGGGCGGCCTGGAACGCGACGTGCGCGATGCGGCGCACTTCCGGTTCCGAATAGCGCATCGTGTCGAAGCCTTCGCGTTCGCCGGCGAACGGGCCGTCCGGTGCCGCACGCACGCCGCGCGGCTGGCCGAAGTAGATGTCGCCGTTCAGTTCGCGCACGATCAGGATGTCGAGGCCCGCGACGAGTTCCGGCTTCAGCGGCGAGGCATCGACGAGCTGCGGATAGCAGATCGCCGGGCGGAAGTTCGCGAACAGCTCGAGATGCTTGCGCAGCCCGAGGATCGCCTGCTCGGGGCGCAGCGCGCGCTCGAGCGAGTCGTACTTCCAGTCGCCGACCGCGCCGAACAGGATCGCGTCGGCTTCCTTCGCGAGCGCCAGCGTCGCGTCGGGCAGCGGATGGCCGCTCGCCTCGTAGCCGGCGCCGCCGACCGGCGCCTGTTCGAGTTCGAACTTCTCGTCGAGTGCGTTCAGCACCTTCACGGCTTCCTTGACGATTTCCGGACCGATGCCGTCGCCGGGCAGCACTGCAATCTTCATGCGAAATTCCTGACTGGGTAGGTTGTATGAGGCAGGCCGGCGAACGCGCCGCTGGCGCGCCCGCCCGAAAGGCACGATCAGCCGACCAGCTTGGTGTTGAGCCACGGCTGCTTCACGAGCCGCTCCGCTTCGAACTGGCGGATCTTGTCCGCGTGGCGCAGCGTGAGGCCGATGTCGTCGAAGCCGTTCAGCAGGCAGTACTTGCGGAACGCGGTGATCTCGAACGGATACTCGCGGCCGTCGCCCGAGCGCACGACCTGGGCGTCGAGGTCGATCGTCAGTTGAAAGCCGTTGAACGCCGCCGTCTCGTTGAACAGGTGATCGACCTGCTGCTCGGTCAGCACGATCGGCAGCAGGCCGTTCTTGTAGCAGTTGTTGAAGAAGATGTCCGCGAAGCTCGGCGCGATGATCGCGCGGAAGCCGTACTGCTGCAGCGCCCACGGTGCGTGCTCGCGCGAGCTGCCGCAGCCGAAGTTCTTGCGGGCGAGCAGCACCGATGCGCCCTGGTAGCGCGGCTGGTTCAGCACGAAGTCCGGATTCAGCGGACGCTTCGAGTTGTCCTGGCCCGGCTCGCCGTGATCGAGGTAGCGCCATTCGTCGAACGCGTTCGGACCGAAGCCCGTGCGCTTGATCGACTTCAGGAACTGCTTCGGGATGATCGCGTCGGTGTCGACGTTCTCGCGATCGAGCGGCGCCACGACGCCGGTATGTACAGTGAATTTTTCCATGATCCGTCTATCCGGTTGAAGGGCCGGCACGCGGCCGGCACACATCGACAAATTCTCGGTGGCGGTGTCAGTCCGCGGCGCGCTTGAGCGCGTTGCCCGCGGCGTTGACGTCCTCGCCGAAGCCGCGGACGGTATTGCAGCCCGCGAGGCCGAAGCCCAGCCCCGCCAGCGCCAGCGCGGCAACCAGCCGCGCGATGACCTTCGTTGCCGTCACGCGTTACCCCAGCTGGCGAATGTCGACGAAGTGACCTTCGATCGCCGCGGCTGCCGCCATCGCGGGGCTCACGAGGTGCGTGCGACCGCCCGCGCCCTGCCGGCCCTCGAAGTTGCGGTTCGACGTCGACGCGCAGCGCTCGCCCGGATCGAGCCGGTCGGCGTTCATCGCGAGGCACATCGAACAGCCCGGCTCGCGCCATTCGAAGCCCGCATCGGTGAACACCTTGTCGAGCCCTTCGCGCTCGGCCTGCGCCTTCACGAGGCCCGAACCCGGCACGACCATCGCGAGCCGCACGTTCGATGCGATCCGGCGGTTCAGCTTCTTCACGACATACGCGGCCGCGCGGATATCCTCGATCCGTGCGTTCGTGCACGAGCCGATGAAGATCTTGTCGACCTTGATCGATTCGATCGGCGTGTTCGGCTCGAGCGCCATGTAGGCCAGCGCGCGCTCCATCGCGTCGCGCTTGACCGGATCCTTCTCGCGCTCGGGATCGGGCACGCGACCGTCGATCGACGTGACCATTTCCGGCGACGTGCCCCACGTGACCTGCGGGACGATCTCGGCCGCGTTCAGCTCGACCACGCGGTCGAACTGCGCGCCGTCGTCCGACTTGAACTGGCGCCAGTATTCGACGGCCTGATCCCATTCCGCGCCGGTCGGCACGAACGGCCGGCCCTTCAGGTAATCGATCGTCGTGTCGTCCACCGCGACCATGCCCGCGCGCGCGCCGGCTTCGATCGCCATGTTGCAGACGGTCATGCGGCCTTCCATCGTCAGCGCGCGGATCGTCGAGCCGCCGAATTCGATCGCGTAGCCCGTGCCGCCCGCCGTACCGATCTTGCCGATGATCGCGAGCACGATGTCCTTCGCGGTACAGCCGCGCGGCAGTGCGCCCTCGACCTTCACGAGCATGTTCTTGCTCTTCTTCTGCAGCAGGGTTTGCGTCGCGAGCACGTGCTCGACTTCCGACGTGCCGATGCCGTGCGCGAGCGCGCCGAACGCGCCGTGCGTCGACGTGTGCGAATCGCCGCACACGATCGTCATGCCCGGCAGCGTCGCGCCCTGTTCCGGCCCGATGATGTGGACGATGCCCTGGCGCACGTCGTTCATCTTGAACTGCGTGATGCCGAACGCATCGCAGTTCGCGTCGAGCGTGTCGACCTGCAGCTTCGAGACGGGATCGGCGATGCCGTGGCTGCGGTCCGTCGTCGGCACGTTGTGGTCCGACACGGCGAGGTTCGCGCTGATGCGCCACACCGGGCGATGCGTCATCTTCAGCCCTTCGAACGCCTGCGGGCTCGTGACTTCGTGCAGCAGCTGACGGTCGATGTAGAGCAGGGTCGTGCCGTCTTCCTCGGTGTGGACCACGTGGGTGTTCCACAGTTTGTCGTAGAGAGTCTGTGCCATGGGTATGCGGGGTCGTTGTGACTACAAGCCTTGCGGATGAAGTCGATTATGCCACGCAGCGTGCGCCCCGGCTCAGGCCGGGCGCGAAAAAACCCATTAAAAACAGTAGTTTGGCTGGTAGTGCCAATACCTGTATCGGCATTACCCGGCAAAACGGGGCACGCACGGTCCGGCGGGCGGCGATCGCGCGGCCGCATCGCCCGGGTCGCGCGCCGCGCCCCGTGGCTGGCGCATCAGCCGTTCGGGTACGCGCGGTTGATCAGGTCGAGCCGCAGCATCGCGAGCTGCATGCCGGCGTTGCCCAGCAGGTAGAGATCGCGCCGCCGCATGGCCGCCATCTGCGCGGACGTGTCGTAGCGCGACGGCAGCGCGAGGCCTGCCGGCACCGCCGCCTGCATCCCCGCCGCAGTCGACACGCGCACGGCGAGCGACGCCTGGTCCCGATGCGTGACGACGCCGACCTTGCCGAGCGCCGCGGCCGCGCCCGCCTGCCTGACGATCGCGGCGGCGACGCCGTCGGGGGTCGATATCGGGCTGCCGGCGGCGACCGCGGGCGTCGCGATCGACGTCACGCCGGCCGTGAGCCTGTATGTCGACGCGAGCACGCTCGCGACCTCCTGCTGCGCGAAGATCGGTGCCGCGACCTTCTGCCGAAGCTGGAACACGGCATCGGCAATCGCCTCGTTGACGGGGCCCGGTACGGGTGCGGCGGCCGATGCGCCGGCGCGGCTGCCGAAGCTGTATGCGACGATCGTATCGATGGCGGCCGCCGCGACGCTCGGCGGCGTCCACGAGAAAAACGTGTCGAGCAGATAACCGGTTTCGGCGGCGGCGGTCGCGCGATCGTCCAGTTCGTTCGTCAGCTTGCCGAGCATCTGGCGCTGCAGTTCGGCATCGGTAGCCGGCGCGGCGCTCGCGAACACGGGCGTGACGGCCGCGCACGACGCGGCCAGGACGGAGGTGGAAGCCAGGAAATGGCGACGGGTATGCATGGTCATGAGCGTCGATGGGGGGATCGGCGGGCGTCAGCCCTTCGGGTAGGCCTGCATCGTCGCGGTCATCGCGCGCGTCAGCATCTGCGCATACATGTCGTGCACGAGGTAGAGGCTGCGGTTGCGCGTCCACGGCTGGCCCGACTGCGAGTCGTACACCGTCGGCAGCGGCACCTCGGCGACGGCCGCCGCCTTCATGCCCGCCTGTTGCGACGTCTGGATGCAGCGCTTCGCGTGATCGCGATGGCCGACCACCGCGACGGTGCCCATCGCCGCCGCCCCGCCCGCCCGCGACACGGCGACCGCCGCGACGCCCGCGGTACTCAGGTACACGATCGAGCCGTCGTTCGCGATTACCGGTTCGACCGACGACAGCACGTCGGCGCCCATCCCGTATTTCGACACGAGAAACCGCGCGATTTCCCATTGCGCATAGACCTTGACGGGCTTCAGCTGGCGGATGCGGTACACGGCGTCCGCCAGCGCCTCGTTCACGGGCCCCGGATCGGGCAGCGCCGCCTGGTTGCCGCCGGTGCTCGACGTGTTGCCGCTCGACGCGTTCGGACGGTTGCCGAAGCTGTACGCGACGATCGCACCGATCTGCGCGGCGGCCACGGTCGGCAGGTCCCATGTGAAGCCGACGTCGGACATCGCCGGGACGATCGCGTCGACGGTCGCCGCGTCGCCGAGCTGCGCGTTCAGTTTCGCGGACATCTGCGCGGCCAGCGCGCTGTCGGTGACCGGCGCCGACGTGACGTCGTCGCCGCCGCAGGCGCTCAGCAGGGAAGAGGCCGCGACGGCTGGCGCGGCGGCGAGGAATTTTCTTCGGGACGAAGCCGGGGAATGCTGACTCATGTACACGATACGCCATGATGCGAATGACGACCGTGCGTGAGGACAGGCAGGGTCGACGAAATTCGCGGGGTCCAGGGAAAAGGCAATCGGGCAACCGCGCGCGAACCGGCAGCGCGACGTGCCATCGATCGATGCAGCGCGATCCTAGGCGGCGTTGGTTAAATTGCGGTGAAAGTAACGGCCGAATCCGTTCGATCGCCGCGCCGTTTCGCCGATGGACGATCTTGTTTCACCTGCGGCGAGCGAATCGCGCGCCTGTTTCGCCGGTGGAGCGCTCGCGACTGGCGCGGCGTTTCGACATATCGGCACCCGCATTACCATGGCGCAAGCCACGTTCCCTCACGATCCGGACCCGGAGCCCGCCACGATGAAGCTCGGCCTGAACGAATCGCTTGCGCGCCTCGACGACGAAGGCACGCTGTTCACGACGCTGTTTCGCCACGGCACGCGCGATGTCGAGCCGTACCGGCCGCGCGTCGAGGACCGGCAGACGCCGCACACGCGCGACGAGATCGACGTGATCGCGACCGGCACGTCGCGCTTCGTCGTCGACGGGCGCGAATGCGGCGTCGCGGCCGGCGACACGCTGTTCGTCCCCGCCCATGCGACGCATCGCTTCGTCGGCTTCTCCGACGACTTCTCGACCCGGGTGTTCTTCCACGGCCCGGAAGGCGGCGAGCGCGCACGCGACGCATGATGCCGCGCACGGCGCTTTTCGTTCGATCGCCTAGACTGTCTATTCGCAACGGGCGGCGCGCGGCCGCCCGGTCGTCACGAGGCCGGCGGCAGCCGGTTCAACGAACAGGACAACAGCATGCGATATGAACTCTATTACTGGCCCGAGATCCAGGGCCGCGGCGAGTACGTGCGGCTCGCGCTCGAGGCGGCCGAAGCCGACTATGTCGATGTCGCACGCGAATCGGGGCGCGGGATGGGCGTGTCGGCGATGATGCGCATGATGGACAACACGAAGGCCGAGTGCGTGCCGTTCGCGCCGCCGTTCCTGAAGGCGGGCGACGTGGTCGTCGGGCAGACGGCGAACATCCTGCTGTTTCTCGGCGCGCGGCTCGGGCTCGCGCCCGACGACGAAGCCGGCCGGCTGTGGGTACACCAGCTCCAGCTGACCGTCGCCGACTTCGTCACCGAGATCCACGACACGCATCACCCGATCGCCAGCTGCCTCTACTACGAGGACCAGAAGGCGGAAGCCGCGGAGCGCGCGGCCGACTTCATCGAGAACCGGCTGCCGAAATTCCTCGGCTACTTCGATCGCGTGCTCGAGCAGAATCCGCACGGCGGCGGCTACATCGCGGGCACCGCTCTCAGCTACGCGGACCTGTCGATGTTCCAGCTGATCGAGGGCTTGCGCTATGCGTTTCCGAAGGCGATGAAACGCGCGGAGCGGAAAGTCGCGGCGCTCGTCGCGCTGCACGATCGCGTCGCGCGGCATCCGCCCGTCGCGCGCTATCTCGCGTCGGCGCGCCGCATCCCGTTCAACGACATGGGGATCTTCCGGCACTACCCGGAGCTCGACCGGTAACGGCGCCGTTCAATCGCCATATCGATAGCGGCTGCGCATCGCGTCGAGCGGATTGCCGTCGGCCAGCGTGCCGCCGAGGCTGTGGATCACCGCGCTCGCCGCATTGATCGCGGTCTGCACCGCGCCCTCGATCCAGCCGCCCGTAAACGAACAGCAGCAGCCGGCCAGATAGATCCCGCGGTCCAACGACGGATCCGCCGCCGTCTGGAACTGGTAGAACAGCGCCTGCGAGTGGATGTCCTCGCCCGGGTAGTTCAGCTTGAACGCGCCCAGCGCGTAACGGTCCGACAGCCAGTCGTGACTCGTGACGTTGCGCGCGTAATCGTCGTCGAGCGGGCGCAGATGCGCGGCGAACGCCGGCGACACGACGCCGATCTCGGCCACGAGGCGCTTGAACCGCTCGATCTTGTCGGTCAGCGACAGGATCTTGTGCGAATCGTCTTCCCACGTGTAGCTGATCAGCACGACGCCGTGCGCGTCGGGATCGTCGGGCGCGTAGTCGAGGCAGTAGATGCCGCGCGCGAGCGTGTCGGTCTGGATGTTGTGCGGCAGCCCGTGCTTGAGCCAGAACTTGTCGCGGGCCAGCACGAAAAGCTTCGACGAGCTGACCATGTGCGTCTCGTTGATCGCGCGGACGACGTCCGGGGCGAACAGGTTCGCGATGCCCGTCATCCCCATGCCGACCTGCATCGCCCGCGTCGTCGTCGCGACGATCACGCGATCGAACACGCGGGTCGACCCGTCGTCGAGTGCGAGCGCAAGCGTACCGTCGGGCTGCTTCGTCACGCCGCGCACCGCTGCGTGAATGATGCAGTCGCGCACGCGCACGCCGTCGGCGCCGTCGTCCAGCAGCCCCCGCGCGAGCGCGAAGATGCCGGCCGGGATCAGTCGCTGGTCGACCTCGAGCTCATTGACGACGATCCGCAGGATTTCGAGGAACGACGCGCGATAGACCGGCTGGAAGCCGCCCGACCCGATGCCGAGCGTGCCGAACAGGCGCAGGTCCTCGCTCTTGCGCCAGCGAACGCCGCCGGGCGGCGTCGCGCCGGTGAAGATCTTCACGATCGCCGAATAGAACGACTCGTCGCCGAAGCGGTCGATGTACTGCTGCCAGCCGCACCGCGCATCGTCGTAGCGATGCGCGCGCAGCAGCGCCGTCAGTTCGGCCGGCGCCGGTAGCGACGTGCCGTCGTCGAGCCGCACGCCGTCGCGGATGAACGCGCGCCAGCCGCGGTCGACACGCTCGAACAGCGCCGGCGGCGCTTCGCCGGCCGGCCAGCGGTACGCATGGCCCTGATAGTGAATCTCCGTGTCGACGATGCCGGGATCGGGAAACGCCGATGCGCTGTCGACGCCGAACCGGTCCAGGTAGTGATACAGCGCCGCCTGCGACGGCGGAAAGCGCATCGCGCCCATTTCGGCGAGCAGGTGCGGATGCTCGGGATTGATCGACTGCGTCAGCAGGCGTCCGCCGACGCGCGCCCGGTTCGCCTCGAACACGACGACCTGCCGCGCACCGGCGCGCAGCAGTTCGCAGGCCGCGACAAGCCCGCCGACGCCCGCGCCGACGATCGCGATCCGCGCATCGCGCGCGCTTTCGGCCGCCAGCGTACCGACACGGCCGCCGGTACGGGACAGGAAAGCGCCATAGTCGTACAGCGTGTCGATGTACGGTAGCGTGTGCGGCAGGCGTTCAGGGGCGTTCATGGAATCGGGACCAAACCAGGGAAGGAAACCGGCAGCGCGAGCCCGCGCTCACACGGGCAGGTGGATGCTGCCGAGCGGCGCATCGGCGTTGACGAGGTCGACGCGCTTCACGCGGATGCGCAACGCGTCGCCGCTGACCGCGAGTTCGTGCGTGTACCAGCCGGCAAACAGCGTCTGCTCGTCGCGCCGCGCTTCGACGTAATGGAACGGCGTGCGCAACACGTACACGCCGCGCGCCGGGTCGGCGCGCTCGACGTACGGCTGCTGGAGCAGATGATGGCCGCGGCTCGCCGGCTGCTGCGAGAACGTGCGGCGGCCGGCCAGGCGCTCGATGCGGATGCGCAGCAGCAACCGGTCCTCGTCCATCAGCGCGCCATGCAGCACCGAATCGGGCTGATCCGGCGACAACGGCATCCAGTAGCGCGCGTCGTCCGCGTACAGCGCGAGCCAGTCTTCGTAGCGCCGCTCGTCGAGCAGGCGCGCCTCGCGATACACGAACGCGGCGAGTTCATCGTGAGCAAACGTGCGCATCGGCGGCCTCCTTCGTCGATGCGGGCGCGATATAGCGCAGCCACGCGCGGAACTGGTTGCGGATCTGCAGCTCGCTGGTGCCGTTCGTCTCGGCCGTCGCGTGCATGTGCTCGTGCGGATCGAACAGCCGTCCCACATGCACCCAGTCGCGCGATTGCGTCGCGAGGCCGCGCTGCGCGCGTTCGTACATCTCGAGATCGTCGTGCGCGACGATCGACGTCGGCGCGTTGATCAGCCGGTTGTAGGCCAGCGTGCGCTCGAACATCGAATCGGGTGCGCCCGCAAGACGGAACGACCACGATTCGACCAGCGTGCGGTCGGCCGCGAGCGGCTTGAACACGCGCAGGATCTGGATCGGCCCCTTCACCATCGCGTTCGGGAACAGCACCGTGTTGTGGCGCACCTCGCCGAGAATGCGGGCCGCGCGCGCTTCGCCGTACGCCGCCGTCATCTTCTCGTGATAACCGGGAATCGGCGTATAGCGCGCATGGATCGAATCGGCGGTGCCGGTGTGACCGTGCCCGTTGGGCCACACGCGCAGCCCCATCCGCTCGAAGAACGCATGCGGCTGGATGAACGGCTCCAGCAGTTCCACCGCCATCGGCTTCGCGCCTTCCATGCCGTCACGCTCCCAGACGCGCACGGCCGTGCCGGCCGACGACTCGTGCGCGACCATCGGGTGACAGGTGTCGGTCTGGTTCTCGACCAGCATCTTCCAGTTGCACGCATGCACGTACCGGAACACGCCGCCCGCGACTTCGACGCGCCCTTCCGGCGAGCGGTCGACCAGGTTGTCGAGCGACGACAGCGCCGCGCCGAAATAGTCGTGGAAGCCGACGCCCTCCGGGTTCAGCCGACAGAACACGAAACCACGATGCTCGTGGGTCGCGCCGACCGCCTGCATGCCCTTGCTCGCCTCGCACGATTCGAAGCCGGTCTGGTCGTAGCCGCGCCGCAGCGGAATCGCATGGAGGCTGCCGTCGGTCCGGTAGGACCATGCGTGGTACGGACAGCGAAAGAACGTACCCGTGTTGCCGCACGCGTCGGTCACGAGCTGCGTGCCCTTGTGCGAACACCGGTTGTGCAGCACGCGCACCGATCCGTCGACGTGGCGCACCATCACGACCGGCTCCGCGCCGATCGTCGTCGTCACGTAGTCGCCGGTGTCCGGAATCTGGCTGACGTGGCCGACGTACACCCATGTGTTCGCGAACAGGTGGCGCATCTCCAGTTCGAAGATCCGCGGCGACAGGTAAAGATCCTTGTGCACCTCGGTATCGCGCACGAGCGCCGCCACCCCATCGGTGAACCCGGGCGCCGTCATGCGCACCTCCGGCCGCGCACGCGTTGTTGCCGCGCGCCCTTGCGGCGCGCGGATTCGATTGTTTTTATCGTCATCTCTCAGGTTTCTGCTTGCCGTGCCGCTCGGACTGCGTACGCCCGCCGCCAGGCACGCGGCGGCGGGCGCGATGGCGACGGTCAGCCCGTCACCGGTGTTTCATGCAGGCGCAGCCAGCCGATGCGGCCGTTCGCGTCGCGCTCGAATACGACGGTCGAACGGCGCACGGTGCGCCGCCCCGCCGCGTCGACCTGCGTCTCGCGATAGGCAATCACCGCGCCGCCCTGCCACGCGCTCACTTCGTGCAGTTCGTCGATCGCGATCCGCAGCCCGGGACGCGCGCCGTGGCCGCGCGAGAACAGGACGTCGATATCCGCGAAATCCAGCGCATGCCCCTGCAGCGAAATCATCGAGAAACGCCGCGAAAAACGCGCGATCAGCGGCGCGAGCGCGTCGCGTGACGCATGGCCGGACAACCATTGCTCGATGTCGACGTGCGCGTCGACCACTTCCTGGAAAAACGGGTTGGACGGATTCATTTCGACACTTGCGTACGTTGGGAAACCGGTCGCGCGGCAGGCGCGCGGTGCAGGGCGAGGCGCGCGACGAACGGCAGCGGCAGCAGCGTCAGCAACGCGGCCAGGCCGAAGCACTGCTGATAAGACAGCCGCGCGTCGTCGCCCTGCGTCGACAGCAGGAAATTCAGCGCGCTGCCCAGCACGGCGACGCCGAGGCAGAAGCTCAACTGCCGGTTGATGTTCCACAGCGCGCTCGCGTCGCCCATCCGCGCCGCGGGAACGTCGAGGAACGCCGCGCTTTGCGACGTGCTCGTGCACATGCTGGCGCCGAGCCCCATCGCGACGAAAGCCAGCATGCGCCCGGCCTCGAAACCGGCGAGCGGTGTCGCGAGCAGCACGATGCCGATCGCATCGATCGCGATCCCGCTCATGAACAGTGGCTTCGCGCCCCACTTCGGAAAACAGCGCCGCGTCGTCGCGATCGCGACGAACGACGCGATCGCCCACGGCACCATCAGCGCGCCCGTATGCGTCGCGCTGAGCCCGAGCGCGTTCTGCAGGTACAGCGCCGCGACCAGGTTCACGCCGGTGAACACGCCCGGCACGCACAGATAGACGATCAAGCCGATCCGCAGCAGCGGCTGCGCGACGAGGCGCAGGTCGAGCAGCGGGGCCGCCGCGCGCCGCGCATGCGCGACGTACGCGCCACCGGCGACCAGCGCGACCGACAGCGGCGCGATCGCCAGGCGGCCGCCCCCCGGCTGGCCCGCGAACGTCAGGCCGAGCAGCAGCGCGACCAGCGCCACGGCGCTCAACGCGAGGCCGCGGGCATCGAGCGCCGGCGGACGTTCGCCCGCTGCATCCGGCGGCAGCCACGCGAACGCGAGCACGCAGGTCGCGGCGGCCAGCGGCACCATGCCGAAGAAGATCGCCCGCCACGACGCGCGATCGACGATCACGCCGCCGAGCGCCGGCGACAAGGCGGGCACGAGCAGCGCGACCATCATCACGATCGACGTCAGGTGGGCACGTGCATCCGGCGGATACGCGCGATAGGCCATCGTCTGCCCGACCGGGATCAGCAACCCGCCGCCGAGCCCCTGGATCAGGCGCCACGCGAGCAGCGCGCCGATCGACGCCGACAGGCCGACGCCGACGCTGCCGAGCGCGAACAGCACCAGCGACGCGATCAGCAGCCGGCGCTCGCCGAAACGCCGCGCCAGCCAGGTGCCGAGCGGGATCACGACGGTCAGCCCGAGCACGTACATGTTGCCGATCCACGCCAGCTGCGCGACCGATGCGTGCAGCTCGCGCTGGATCGTCGGATACGCGGCGTTGATGACGAACATGTTGGCGAGGTCGATCGCGAACCCGAGCAGGTAGACGGCAGCGATTTTCGAGCGATCGGTCATGTGGCGGAAGACGAACGAAACGCCGCAGTGTAAGGTTCGCCGCGCGTGTCGATAAGACCGTCCGGACGGCAAGACTGGTCGAAAAATTTTGACAATCAGGGCAACATGTCGGTTTTCCGGAAAGCAGCCGACACGCCATGGTGAGTCTCGATCGTTTCGCCGTCTTCCGCGCCGTCGTGGAAGCGGGGTCGTTTACGGCCGCCGCCGCCCAGTTGAATCAGGCCCGGGCCGCGGTCAGCTTCAACATCAAGCAGCTCGAAGCCGAACTCGGCGTCACGCTGTTCACGCGCACGACGCGGCGCGTCGAGCTGACCGACGCGGGCGAGCGCTTCCATGCGCGCTGCCTGCGCGTGCTGGAGGAAGCCGAGAGCGCGATCGACGACGCCCGCAGCGAGCACGGCGGGATGCACGGCGTGCTGCGCGTGACGTCGACGGTCGAGTACGGGACGATGGTGGTCGCGCCCGCGCTGCATGCGTTCATGCAGCGCCATCCCGCGCTGCGCGTGCGGCTCGAGACGCATGCGGCGCAGGTCGACCTGGTGCGGGAGCGCGTCGACGTCGCGATTCGCCTCGGGCGCCTCGAGCAGTTCCAGGACCTGCCCTACCGCGGCGCGTGCCTGGCGACCTACGAAGTGCGGCCCGTGATCGCGCCGTCGCTGCTCGCCGCCGCGGGCCTGTCCCGCATCGACTCGCCCGACGTGCTCGCGCGCCTGCCGCAGCTCGGTCATACGCGGCTCGAGCGCATCGCCACCTGGACGCTCACGGACCGCGACGGCAACCCGCATGCCTTCCGGCCCGGCGCCAAGCCGCGCGTCGTCGTCGACAACGCGTCGGTGCTGCGCGTGCTCGCGCGCCAGGGCAGCGGCGTCGCGCTGCTGCCCGAATGGCTCGTGCGCGACGACCTCGCGTGCGGCGCGCTGGTCGACGCACTGCCCGACTACCGGTTTCCGCCGCAGGCCGTCTACGCGTTGTATCCGTCGACCACGCACGTGCCGCAAAAGGTGCGCGCGTGGGTCGACTTCATGAAGGCCTATCTGGCCTGAACGCGGCCGCGGCTCAGGCGGCCGCTGCGCGATCCCGCAGCCGCGCGTCGATCCGGCGGGCGATCGCGAGCAGGCGCCGGTCGCTGCCCCACGGCCCCTCCAGCATGAGCCCGACCGGCAGCCCCGTCCGCGTGGAGAGCCCGGCCGGGATCGATACGGACGGTACGCCGGCGAGTGTCGCCGGCGACGTCTGGCGCACGACGCGCGCGAACAGCGCAGCGCCCTGTTCGGGCGTCATCGCGGCGGTGTCGCCGAGCGACGGCGGCTCGCCCGGCACCGTCGGCATCGCGATGCAGTCGACCGGCGCGCCGAACGCATCGTCGTACCAGTGCACGAGACGCTGCCGGCACACGATCGCTTCCGCATAGGCGTCGGCCTCGACCGGCGCTTCGACGAGTGACCGGAAGATGCCGCGCACGTCGTCGCTCGCGATCCGTTCGACGAACGTCTCGAACGGAATGCGCAGCCGCTCGGCCGCAAAGCGGCGCCAGTACCGGTTCGCCTCGAACGCCACGATCGGCAGGCCGCAGGCCTCGCTCGCGTCGTGCAGCGGCATCGCCGGCAGCGGCACGAGCGTCGCGCCGGCCGCCACGCACGACGCGAGCGCGTGTTCGATGCGGGCCGCAACGCCCGGGTCGAGCGCGTCGAAGTAAGGCGCGCCCGGTACGCCGATACGCAACTGCGGCCATTCCGGCGCGACGGCCACGCTGTCGTCGCGCGTCAGCACGGCGTCGAGCAGCAGCAAATCGTCGATGCCGTGGCCGATCGGCCCGACCGTATCGCGGGTGGGCGACAGCGACAGCACGCCATGCGGCGAATAGCGCTGCGCGGACGGCCGCAGCCCGTACACGCCGCAGAATGCGGCCGGAATGCGCACCGAGCCGCCCGTGTCGGTGCCGAGGCCGAACGGGATGCCGGCCGCGACCGCGGCCGCCGTTCCGCCGCTCGACCCGCCGGCGATGCGCTGCGGATCATGCGGATTGCCGACCGCGCCGAAATGCCCGTTGCCGCTCGTGATGCCGAACGCGAGCTCGTGCATGTTCGCCTTGCCCAGCGGCACCGCACCGGCTTCGAGCAGGCGCCGTACGGTCTGCGCATCGCCGGTTGCGCGATAGCCGCCCAGCGCCGGGCTCGCACCGAGCGTCGGCATCGCGGCGGTATCGAGGTTGTCCTTGATCACGAACGGCACGCCCGCGAGCGGCAGCGCCTCGCCCCGCGCGACGCGGGCATCGATGCGCTCGGCCGTGCGGCGGGCCAGCTCGGCATCGACGTGCACCATCGCATTGAGCGGCGCGATCGCCGCGAGACGCGCGAGCGCGTCGTCGGCGACGTCGACGGCACGCCGTCCGGCCGCGCGCACGGCATCGGCGATCTCGCGCACGCTGGCGCGGGAGGCAAGTGACGGGGAGGAAACGCGGTTCGGCTGGGTTGTCATGTTGTGTGCTGGACGCGAAATCGATCGGGAAACGCGCGGCATGCCACCGGCCCGGGCAGCACGCCGTGCGAATCGCGATGTTATCGCGGCCCGCGGCCGGCCGTCACGCGAGCGGCCCGCCCGCTACGCGCCGCGCGACGACTCGCGCGCATCCGCCGCCCCGTCGACCGCGCGCGCCAGCCACGGCCCGATCTCCATCTCCTCGTAGCGCACGAGCCGGCTCTTGCGAGCGCGGCGATACGCCCACCAGATCGCGACGAACAGCGGAATCCAGATATAGATCGACAGCACTTCCATCCAGTCGATGCGCGCCGCGAAGAACGCCTGATAGTCCTGCCCGAGCGAAATCACGATGCAGATCGCGATCGCGAACAGCGGCCCGAACGGGAACCACTTCGCGCGGTACGGCAACTGGTCGAGCCGGTAGCCCTGCTTCAGGAAACCCTTGCGGAACCGGTAATGGCAGACCGCGATGCCGAGCCACGCAATGAAGCCCGTGATGCCGACCGTGTTCAACAGCCACAGATAGATGCGCTGGTTGTTGGTCAGCGACGTGAGGAAGCACAGCCCGCCGACGGCCATCGTCGCGTACAGCGCGTTGCGCGGCACGCCGCCCGGCGACAGCGTCGCGAACATCGCCGGCGCGCGCCCTTCCGCGGCCAGGTTGTACAGCATCCGCGTCGCCGCGTAGGTGCCGGAATTGCCGGCCGACAGCACGGCCGTCAGGATCACCAGGTTCATCGCGCCGGCGGCAAGCGGGAAGCCCGCATGGCTGAACACCAGCGTGAACGGACTCACGCCGATGTCGGTCACGTCGCTCTTCAGCAGGTTCGGGTCGGTGTACGGCACGAGCAGGCCGATCACGAAGATCGCGAGCACGTAGAACAGCATGATCCGCCAGAAGATCTGCTTCACCGCGCGCGGGATCGTCTTGCGCGGATTTTCCGATTCACCGGCCGCGATCCCGACCAGCTCGGTGCCGAGAAACGAGAAACCCGCGATCAGCGCGACGCTCATCATCGCGTGCACGCCGCCGACGAACGGCGCGTCGCCCGTCGTGAAGTTGCGCCAGCCGACCGGATGCCCGGTGCCGGTATGCCCGCTGCCGGTATGCCCGCTGCCGAGCACGCCGGCCGCGATCAGCAGCCCCGCCGCGATGAACGCGATCACGGTGACGACCTTGATCAGCGAGAACCAGTATTCCGATTCCCCGAAGCCGCGCACCGACAGCGTATTGAGCAGGAAGATCAGCACGAGGAAGCCCGCGCCCCACCCTATGCCCGGCACCGCCGGAAACCAGTAGCGCATCACGATCTGCGCGGCGACCAGCTCGATCGCGATCGTCACGGCCCAGCTGTACCAGTAGGTCCAGCCGAGCGCGACGCCGAAGCCTTCGTCGACGTACTTCTCGCCGTAGATCGCGAACGAGCCCGACACGGGCATCAGCGCCGCCATCTCGCCGAGCCCGGTGACGACGAAATAGACCATGATCCCGATCGCGATATAGGCGGCGATCGCCCCGCCCGGCCCCGCCTGCGCAACCGACGCGCCCGACGCGACGAACAGCCCCGTGCCGATCGAGCCGCCGATCGCGATCATCGCGATGTGGCGGCCCTGCAGACGGCGCTTGAGCGTCGTCCCGGACGGCGCAGCCGTCTCCACTGCCGCTTGCATAGCATCCATAGTGTTCACCCTGATTGGTTCCGGCTTCCTTCGCCAATTTGATTCGGAATGCGAATCGATTGGCCTGGTCATTCGCGTCGAGCCGGGTCCTGCCCGGCCGGGCACATCACACGACGCTGCGCTTGATCGCCTGCAGTTCGGCCGTCGTCACGATCTTCTCGATCCGGAATCGCGGGCTTTCCAGCCACACGTTGGCGATCCGCCGGTACTCGTCGAGATCCTCGCACGCGAGCCGCACCAGAAAATCGAACGTGCCGCTGACGAGCCAGCAATCGAGCACGGCCGGATTCGCCCGCATTTCGTCCTCGAACGGCGCCTGCGAACGCCCGTGGTCGGCCAGCACGATCTGCGCGATCACGACGATCGGCTTGGTCGCGCGCGGCGCCTTGATCACCGCGCGGTAGCCTTCGATCACGCCGAGCGCCTCGAGCCGTTCCACACGCGCCTGGCAGGGCCGCGGCGTGAGGTTCACGCGCTCCGACAGCTTCCGGTAGGAAATCCGCCCGTCGGTACGCAGGATGTCGAGGATCCGGAGATCGATCTTGTCGAGCTGCATCTTCTTGTCGGTCATCCGCGTTCGCTCCGGTCGGTCGTGGCTGGTGCGCGGAACGTGTCCTCGTCCGCGCGGGGCCACATTATCCGGCCGAAGCGGCCGCGCGCCAATCGGCTAGAACCGCAGCGACAGGCAAGTCAGGCCGCCGTCCATCTTGCGGAACTCGCTCGTGTCGATCACGTGCAGCGGCATGCCGAGCGACGCGATCGCATCGTGAACGCGCGGATAACCGGCCGGCGTAATCAGCGTGCCGTTCACGCGTAGCGTGTTGCCCGCGTATTCGTCAGCGGCCGAGACCGTGATCCGGCGATAGCCGGCGAACGCCGGATGCGCGGCCAGCGCTTCGGTCACGAGCAGCGTGTCGTCGCCGAGCGCGTTGACGACCGACTTCAGGTGCAGCCCCGCGCCGACCGGTACCGCCACGACCGAGTAGCCGTAGCGCGACACCAGCGCCTCGAACGCGGCGATGCCTTCGGCGTCGGTGCGGCCCGTCAGGCCGATGTAGAAGCACTTGCCGACCAGCATCACGTCGCCGCCGTCGAGACGGCCGTCCTGCATCGGCAGCAGGTCGCGATGCGCGGCGAGTGCCGCTTCGATATGCACCGTCTCGCCGCGCCGCGCAGGGGCGCCGGGGCGCGTGATCACCGCGAATTCCGGCGTCACGACCGCGACGTCCTCGACGAAGTGCGAATCGGGGAACGCGTCCAGCGGCGGCAGCTCGGTCAGCGCGACGCCGAGCGTGCGCAGCGCGTCGCAATACGCATGAAACTGCGTAAGCGTCTTGTCGTAGTCGGGTGCGCCGAGTGCGGCGGTGGTCAGGCCCGCGCCACACGACGGTGCCGGACGGCGAACGATCGCTTGCGTGAATTGCATCGACTCCTCCATGGTCTGCGCCGCACCCTTGCGGCGCAAGGGCCCGCGGCGTTGTGTCCGGACCATTATCGGAAGCCAAATTGCGCAATTCGCGTCGATTTCGGCTGCGCCGACAGCCGATTGCGTCGAATTGCGCGCGGCACGCAGCGGATTCGGCAGAAGGCCGTCACGCGCCGGGCCCGAACCCCATCTGCGCTCGGCCCAGCATCGTCAGGTCGCCTTCGTCGCCACGCCCGTCGAAATCGACCTCGAAATGATCGGCCGGGAAATCGGGCGGACTCTCGCCGCGCACGAACGCGGACCGCTGACGCCGCAGGTATGCGTCGTTCTTCGCGCAGCCCGGCGCGGCCGCGATGTACATCACGTTGCTGTCGCCGCTGCCGCGGTGCGCATCCTCCACCGCATGCACGACGTCGCCGTGCCAGAACACCGCGTCGCCCGGCGCCATGTGCGGGATCGGCACCAGCGCGTCGAGCAGCAGCGCATGCCATTCGGGCCGGATCGACAGCGCGCGGCCGGGACGCGCGCCGCACAGGTCGTCGTCGGCGACGTCGTCCTGCAGCGCGCGCAGCACGACGTAGGCCATCGCGTTCGCGACCGGGATCAACTGCAGCGTGCCGTCGCCGGGCCCCTGCGGCGTCAGCGCGGTCCAGCCCTGGAACGTGCGGAACATCGAACAGACGGCCGGCGACGGAATCTCTTCCACGTCGGGACGGAACGCGGCGTCGAACGGATCGTAATCGCGCCAGCGACCGGCCAGCACGTGCCGGTAGACCTGCCGGAAGTTCGCCCCGAGCCAGCGCTCGACGGAGCCGCCGTCGACGTGCGGCGACAGCCCGAGCGACGTCGAACCGGGCGGCCGGCGGCGAATCCGGTCCGCATAGGCCGGCACCTGGTCCGGATCGAAATGCATGCGCACGGCATCCGCGTGCCGCCACAGGCGGTTCAGGAACACACGTGCCTGCGTCAGCGCCGGCGACTGGCGCGCGGCCACCTGCGGCTTCGACCAGTAGACGCCGTAGATCTGCGGCTTGCCCGATGCGAGATTGCCGAAATAGCGGTCTTCGGCACGCGCATTCAACCGCTCGGCGAAGCGGTTCGCATCCAGATACGCACCGATCTCGTCGTTCCAGTCGCGCGCCTGATGCGCGTCGAATACGCCGCGGATCACGACCGCGCCGTGCGTGCGGATGGCGGCGATCGCGCGAGGATCGACGGTGCCGCCCGCGATATCCGCGAACGGCACGACCGGGATCACGTCATGGCCGTGCGCGTGCGCGCGGCGGATCGCCTCGACCTGCCGCGCGATGTCGCCCTCCAGTTCGCGAAACGACGCCGCGTAACCGGGCAGGTCGGCGCGCAGCACCCGTTTCGCCGCGCGGATCGCGGCCGGCAGATCGTCAATCGTCAGTTGCATCGTGGTCTCCTCGCTGAAGCGTATCGTGATGTGCTGTCAGCGTACGGCCGGTACGGGGCCGCCATCACCGCTATCCGGTCAACTATCGATACAATTCTGACAACCGCGCGTTACTCCGGACGATGACAGACCACGCAGAGCTTGTTGCCGTCCGGATCGCGAAAATAGGCGCCGTAGTAGTCGCGGTGATAGTCCGGGCGCAGGCCCGGCGGCCCTTCGCAGGTACCGCCGTGCCGCAGCGCGAGCGCATGGCAGCGATCGACGAGCGCGCGGGCCGGCGCGACGAACGCGACCGTGTGCCCGTTGCCCGGTTCGGGCGCGCGGCCGTCGAGCGGCCGGCCGAAGAAGAACAGCGGCCGGTCGGCATCGGTCGGCATCCAGCCCGACCAGCCGTCCGGCTCGCGGAATTTCAGGCGCAGCCCGAGTGCCGCGAACAGCGGCGCGTAGAAATCGTAGGCGCGCGTCGTATCGCTGACGCCGACGCAAACGTGTGAAAACATGGCATCGCTCCGTGGTGACGATTGCGTTCTCGATCATGCCACGACGCGCTGCCCGCCCCTACCGGAGGCCGCGATGAAACCGCAGTACGAGCATGTGACGTTCTCGCCAGGCTGTTCGATCCGCGTGTATCACCGCCAGCTCGCGCGCATCCCGTTCGAATGGCATCGCCATCCCGAGTACGAACTGACGCTGACGCTCAACAGCCGCGGCCAGCGCTTCATCGGCGATCACGTCGCGCGCTACGCGGACGACGATCTCGTGCTCGTGCCGCCCAACCTGCCGCATACGTGGTCGTCGAACGCGCGCATCGATCGCGCGGCGCCCGAAGTCGCGCTCGTCGTCTGGTTCGACGGCGACTGGGTGCGGCGGCTGGCAGATTGCTGCCCCGAATACGCGCCGCTGCGCTCGCTGCTGCGTCGCGCGGCGCCCGGCCTGCGTTTCGACGTGGAAGCCGCCCGCGCGATGCGGGCGCGACTGCCGCGGTTGCTCGATCCGTCGCCGCGCGCACGGCTCGCGGCGGCGCTCGACACGCTCGCCGATCTCGCCGAAGCCGGCGGCACGCCGCTCGCCACCGCGCACGCGTATGACCGGCCGGACGGCACGGCACCGTCCGCCGACGCGGCCGCGCCCGAAGCCGAACGCCTCGACCGCGTGCTCGATGCGATCGACCGGCGCTTTCACGAACCGCTGCGCATCGACGCGCTCGCCGCCGCCGCGCACATGTCCGAGCGCACGCTGCAGCGCCTGTTCGTCCGGCATCTCGGCGAAAGCGTCGGCCGCTACCTGCAACGGCTGCGACTCGCGCACGCGTGCCGTCATCTCGTCGGCACCGACTGGCCGATCGCGACGGTAGCCGCGCGCTGCGGCATTCCGAACGCCGCGAACTTCAACCGCCAGTTCCTCGCCGCGCGCGGGATGACGCCGGGCGCGTACCGGCAGTTCTTCAAGCAGCACGGCCACGCCCCCGACGACGACGCGCCGGCACTCGATACCCGCCCGCCCTCGCTGGAGCGCCGCGCCCATTCACCGCACAAATGAAAACACCCCGACGGGCGGACCCGTCGGGGTGTCGTGGCGTTGCGATTGCCCGACGCGAGCGGCCTGCCGGCCGTTCGCGTCGCACACGACTTAACGTGCGTCGATCGGCTTCGCTTCGCGCGGCGTGTCGCCGATGAACAGCTGGCGCGGACGGCCGATCTTCTGTTCCGGATCGGCGATCATTTCGTTCCACTGTGCGATCCAGCCGACCGTACGTGCCATCGCGAAGATACACGTGAACATCGACGTCGGGATGCCCAGCGCGCGCTGGACGATGCCCGAGTAGAAGTCGACGTTCGGGTACAGCTTGCGCGACACGAAGTATTCGTCTTCCAGCGCGATCTTCTCGAGCTGCATCGCGAGCTTGAACAGCGGGTCGTCGTGCAGGCCCAGTTCGTTCAGCACTTCGTAGCACGTTTCGCGCATCAGCTTCGCACGCGGATCGTAGTTCTTGTACACGCGGTGGCCGAAGCCCATCAGCTTCACGCCCGAATTCTTGTCCTTCACCTGCTTGATGAATTCGGGGATGTTGTCCGGCGAACCGATCTGCTCGAGCATGTTCAGCGCGGCTTCGTTCGCACCACCGTGCGCCGGGCCCCACAGACATGCGATACCGGCGGCGATACACGCGAACGGGTTCGCACCCGACGAACCGGCGAGGCGGACCGTCGACGTCGACGCGTTCTGCTCGTGGTCGGCGTGCAGGATCAGGATACGGTCGAGCGCGCGGACGAGCACGTCGTTGACCTTGTACTCCTCGCACGGGTTCGAGAACATCATGTGCATGAAGTTCGCGCTGTACGACAGCGAGTTCTTCGGATACACGAACGGCTGGCCGATGCTGTACTTGTACGCCATCGCGACGAGCGTCGGCAGCTTCGCGATCATGCGGATCGCCGACACTTCACGGTGACGCGGGTCGTTGATGTCGAGCGAGTCGTGGTAGAACGCGGACAGCGCGCCGACCGCGGCGACCAGGATCGCCATCGGGTGCGCGTCGCGGCGGAAACCACGGAAGAAGAAGTGCATCTGCTCGTGCACCATCGTGTGCTTCGTGACGGTGTCGACGAATTCCTTCTTCTGCGCTGCGTTCGGCAGCTCGCCCTTCAGCAGCAGGTAGCAGCTTTCGAGGAAGTCCGCGTTCTGCGCGAGGTTGTCGATCGGGTAGCCGCGGTACAGCAGCTCGCCCTTGTCGCCGTCGATGTACGTGATCGCCGAATTACAAGCCGCCGTCGACATGAAGCCCGGGTCGTACGTGAACTTGCCGGTCTGGCCGTACAGCTTGCGGATGTCGATTACGTCCGGGCCCATCGTGCCCTTGTAGATCGGCAGTTCGACGCTCGGCGAGTTGTCGCTGAACGATAGCGTGGCTTTAACATCAGACGGAGTCATGGCACATCCTCAATCGAAATAAAGAAACGGGATTCGATAACGGGCACAGCGCGTTACACCTTGGCGTTACACGTTGCGCAGCATCTCCAACAGCCGGTGAATATCCGGGCTGTCTAGGTCGCCCTCTGGTTCCTTGCGCGCGAGGAGCAAGTCCATCAGGTCGTTGTCGCTCAGATCGAGCAGGCGCGACAACGCGCCTACGTCTGCATCGGTGAGGTCATGCTCGTATCTGCCGAAGAAACGCTCGAATACGATATCGTTTTCCAGCAGACCCCGCCGCGCGCGCCAGCGAAGGCGCGCGCGACGGTGCGGGTCGGATTGATGCGAATCGTCGCTCATTGCAACCCGGCCTTAAACCGCGCGGCGGACCATCAGTTCCTTGATCTTGCCGATCGCCTTCGTCGGGTTCAGGCCCTTCGGGCAAACGTCGACGCAGTTCATGATCGTGTGGCAACGGAACAGACGGTACGGGTCTTCCAGGTTGTCGAGACGCTCGCCGGTGGCCGTGTCGCGGCTGTCCGCGATGAAGCGGTAAGCCTGCAGCAAGCCGGCCGGGCCGACGAACTTGTCCGGGTTCCACCAGAAGCTCGGGCACGACGTCGAGCAGCTCGCGCACAGAATGCACTCGTACACGCCGTCGAGCTCGTCGCGTTCTTCCGGCGACTGGAGACGTTCCTTCTCCGGCGGCGGCGCGTCGTTGATCAGGTACGGCTTGATCGAGTGGTACTGGTTGAAGAAGTGCGTCATGTCGACGATCAGGTCGCGCACGACGGGCAGGCCCGGCAGCGGACGCAGCACGATCTTCTGCGGCAGGTCGTTCAGGTTCGTCAGGCACGCGAGACCGTTCTTGCCGTTGATGTTCATCGCGTCCGAACCGCACACGCCTTCGCGGCACGAACGGCGGAACGACAGCGTCTCGTCGACGGCCTTCAGCTTCACCAGTGCGTCGAGCAGCATGCGCTCATGCTGGATCTCGAGCTCGTACGTCTGCATGCGCGGCGCTGCGTCCTTGTCCGGATCGTAGCGGTAGACTTCAAAAATGCGTTTTGCCATTTCGGATTCCTTTGACTCGGCTTAGAACGTGCGCGGCTTCGGCGGCACGGATTCGACCGTCAGCGGCTTCATTTGAACCGGCTTGTAGTCGAGGCGATCGCCTTCGCTGTACCACAGCGTGTGGCGCAGCCAGTTCTCGTCGTCGCGATGTTCGTAGTCGCTGTGTGCGTGCGCGCCACGGCTTTCCTTGCGCGCTTCCGCCGACACCATCGTGGCGCGCGCCACTTCGATCAGGTTCTCCAGCTCGAGCGCTTCGACGCGCGCGGTGTTGAACACCTTCGACTTGTCCTTCAGGTGGATGTTGTCCACGCGCGCCGCCAGGCCGGCCATCTGCTCGACGCCTTCCTTCAGCAGCGCCGACGTGCGGAACACGCCCGCGTGCTTCTGCATCGTCGCGCGGATGTCGTTCGCGACGTCCTGCGTGTATTCGCCCGACGTCGACTTGTCGAGCTTGTTCAGGCGCGCCAGCGAGAATTCGCCTGCATCGGCCGGCAGCGGCTTGTGTTCCTTCTGGTTCTTCACGTGCTCGACGATGTGGTTGCCGGCCGCACGGCCGAACACCACAAGGTCCAGCAGCGAGTTCGTGCCGAGGCGGTTCGCGCCGTGCACGGACACGCACGAGCATTCGCCCACTGCGTAGAAGCCGTTGACCGGTTCCTTGTGATCGCGCGACGTGCCGACGACCTGACCGTGGATGTTGGTCGGGATGCCGCCCATCTGGTAGTGGATCGTCGGGACGACCGGGATCGGTTCCTTGATCGCGTCGACGTTCGCGAACTTCAGCGCGATTTCGCGGATCGACGGCAGACGCTTCATGATCGTCTCGGCGCCGATGTGCGACAGGTCGAGCAGCACGTGATCCTTGTTCGGACCGACGCCGCGACCTTCCTTGATTTCCTGGTCCATCGAACGCGACACGAAGTCACGCGGCGCCAGATCCTTCAGCGTCGGCGCGTAGCGCTCCATGAAACGCTCGCCGTTCGCGTTGCGCAGGATACCGCCTTCGCCGCGCACGCCTTCGGTGATCAGCACGCCCGCGCCGGCCACGCCGGTCGGGTGGAACTGCCAGAACTCCATGTCCTGCAGCGCGATGCCCGAACGCGCGGCCATGCCGAGGCCGTCGCCGGTGTTGATGAACGCGTTGGTCGACGCCGCGAAGATCCGGCCTGCACCGCCCGTCGCGAACAACGTCGTCTTGCCTTCCATGATGTAGACGTCGCCCGTCTCCATCTCGAGGGCCGTCACGCCGAGCACGTCGCCTTCCGCGTCGCGGATCAGGTCGAGCGCCATCCATTCGACGAAGAACTGCGTCTTCGCTTCGACGTTCTGCTGGTACAGCGTGTGCAGCAGCGCGTGACCGGTACGGTCGGCGGCCGCGCACGCGCGCTGGACCGGCTTCTCGCCGTAGTTCGCGGTGTGGCCGCCGAACGGACGCTGGTAGATCGTGCCGTCCGCGTTGCGGTCGAACGGCATGCCGAAGTGCTCGAGTTCGTACACGACGTTCGGCGCTTCACGGCACATGAATTCGATCGCGTCCTGGTCGCCGAGCCAGTCGGAACCCTTGATCGTGTCGTAGAAGTGGAAGTGCCAGTTGTCTTCGCTCATGTTGCCGAGCGACGCACCGATACCGCCCTGCGCGGCCACCGTGTGCGAGCGCGTCGGGAACACCTTCGACAGCACGCCGACCGACAGGCCCGCGCGCGACAGTTGCAGCGCTGCGCGCAAGCCCGAGCCGCCCGCGCCGACGATCACCACGTCGAACTTGCGGCGCGGCAGGTTAGTTTTGATTGCAGCCATTCTTTACACTCTCCAGAGAATCTGCGCGGCGTAGCCCGCACATGCGAGCAGCCAGACGATGGTCAGCGATTGCAGCAGCAGGCGCACACCGACGGGCTTCACGTAGTCCATCCAGATGTCGCGCACGCCGACCCATGCGTGGTAGAAGAGGGAAAGCAGCATCACGAAGGTCGCGAGCTTCATCCATTGCGCGGCGAAGATCGATGCCCAGCCTTCGTACGAAAAATCGTGCGCGCCGAAGAACAGGACGAGCAGAATGACCGTGTAGACCGCCATGATGGTGGCGGTGATGCGCTGCGCGAGCCAGTCGCGCAGGCCGTAGTGAGCGCCGACGACGAGGCGCTTCGAGCCGATTCGGTTATTGGCTGCCATTTTCTTAGAATGCTCCGAACAGTTTGAGTGCCATGGCGATCGTCAGCGCGATCGAGACGACAAAGACGACGACGGCCGTCCGCTTGCCGCCTTCCTTCGTGACGGCGTCGTGGTTGACGTCCATCAGCAGGTGGCGAATGCCGGCGCAGAAATGGTGGAAGAAGGCCCACGACAGTGCGAGGACGATCAGCTTGACGATGATGTTGGAGAGGAAAGCCTTGAAGACTTCGAAGCTGAGCTCGGACGTGAGGCTCTGGTCGAAGAGGAACAGCAGGAACGGCAGGAACAAGAACAGCAGCGCGCCGCTGACTCGATGGAGAATCGACAATATCGCCGCCAGCGGCATGCGATATTTCATCGTGATATCGCCGAATCCGATGTTCCGGTATTCCGGCCTCGGCTTTCTTACTGCATCAGTCATGCTAGACCCCTACTATGTTGTCACACTAATCCGCGATTTTAGCGCCTTTTTATATCGCGCTGCAGCGAAAGTCTGCTCTGGATAGTTGCGCGAACACGAACAAAGGCGGCCCGAAACGTGCTTCGCGAGCGTGGGAATCGCGAACGCACTCGGCTTGAGCCGAAGCTGCTCAACTCAAGTCATTCTGATAGTAGTACCCGGTTGTGACATACCAGCCGCGACGCACTTCCACCGGCCGGTCCCCGTATGTATAGGACACGCGTTCGACCGACAGCAACGGGAAACCCGCGGGCACATGCAGCAGGTCCGCCACCGACGGCTCCGCCGCGACCGCGCGGATCTTCTCCGTCGCGCGGATCATCCGCGTGCCGAATTCCGTCTCGAACATCGCGTAGAGCGGCCCCTTGTACTCGCTCAGCCGCTCGAACGTGAGCCCGCGGAACATCGCGCCCGGCAGCCAGATCTCGTCGAGCACCGTCACTTCGCCGTCGAACTCCAGCAGCCGGCGCACCTGCACGACCGGGTCGGCCGGCTTCAGGTCGAGCTGCCGCGCGATCTCCGCCGGCGCACGCAGGCGGCGGCATTCGAGCAGGCGGCTCACGTGCGGGTGTTCGGCGCCGTCGTCGGCCAGCAGACGCAGGAAGCGGAACTGCGCGCGATCCTCGTTGTGCGTTGCAACAAAAGTACCCTTGCCCTGCCGCCGGACCACGAGGTTTTCGGCGGCCAGCTCGTCGATCGCCTTGCGAACGGTGCCCTGGCTGACCTTGTAACGGGCCGCGAGCTCCACTTCGCTCGGAATGATCTCGCCCGGCTTCCATTCGCCGGATTCGAGACTTTGCGTGATCAATGACTTAATCTGCTGGTATAACGGGCTGAACGTCGGCGACGGCGACGCCGCGGGCGAAGGTGCGGGATCGCCCGCGCCCGGCTGCCCTGGGCCGCCTGCGCCGGTCTGATTCGCGGTATTCGCCTGGTTCGATGTCATGGCGCGCATTTCATCACAAACCGCACTTTTTCGTCCACTCAATTTCCGCAAAACATCTGTCTTATATAAGACATATGATACCGTTTGACTTTGCGCGTGACGGCTCCTACACTCCCGGTCGAGCAAGGGTTCGCGGGTGCAACAGCGCGTCCCCGGCTACGTGCCACGGCCGTCTCCAGGTTCACCGCGTCTGCCATCGCGAGTCCTCCGCCCTGCTTCAATGCAACGCTACGCACAACGCGCATAGAATGGCGTTTTCGCTCGCGTCCAACGCTTCATCCGTCCTGGAGATTTTCAATGGCTAAGCCCGCAAAGCGCGTTGCCGTCACCGGCGCCGCAGGTCAAATCGCTTACTCCCTGCTGTTCCGCATCGCGAACGGCGACCTGCTCGGCAAGGACCAGCCGGTCATCCTGCAACTGCTCGACCTCCCGCAAGCCCAAGCCGCCGTCAAAGGCGTCGTGATGGAACTCGACGATTGCGCGTTCCCGCTGCTCGCGGGCGTCGTGATCACCGACGATCCGAAGGTCGCATTCAAGGATGCCGACGTCGCGCTGCTGGTCGGCGCACGTCCGCGCTCGAAGGGCATGGAGCGCAAGGACCTGCTGTCGGCGAACGCTGAAATCTTCACGGTTCAGGGCGCCGCGCTGAACGAAGTCGCGAGCCGCGACGTGAAGGTGCTGGTCGTCGGCAACCCGGCGAACACGAACGCCTACATCGCGATGAAGTCGGCGCCGGATCTGCCGAAGAAGAACTTCACGGCCATGCTGCGCCTCGACCACAACCGCGCGCTGTCGCAGCTCGCCGCCAAGTCGGGCAAGCCGGTCGCGTCGATCGAGAAGCTCGCCGTGTGGGGCAACCACTCGCCGACGATGTACCCGGACTTCCGCTTCGCGACCGCCGAAGGCGAATCGCTGCTGAAGCTGATCAACGACGACGTGTGGAACCGCGACACGTTCATCCCGACCGTCGGCAAGCGCGGCGCGGCGATCATCGAAGCGCGCGGCCTGTCGTCGGCGGCGTCGGCGGCCAACGCGGCGATCGACCACGTCCGTGACTGGGTGCTCGGCACGAACGGCAAGTGGGTCACGATGGGCATCCCGTCGGACGGTTCGTACGGCATCCCCGAAGACATCATCTACGGTGTGCCGGTCGTCTGCGAAAACGGCGAGTACAAGCGCGTCGAAGGCCTGGAAATCGACGCGTTCTCGCGCGAGAAGATGGACGGCACGCTGGCCGAGCTGCTCGAAGAGCGCGACGGCGTCGCCCACCTGCTGAAGAACTAAGCATCACGCGCCGGTGCCGGGCGGCCCTCGGGCCACCCGGTTTCGACCCGGGCCGGCCAGCCGCCGGCCCGGCCGAACGATCCGATCCGCGCACGTTTTGCCGCCCCGCGCCCACGGCGCACCGGCCCAGAACCTGCCCGAATCCGATTTTCTCCACGCTGACACGCTCCCCTGACGTCGAACAGATGGCCGCGCTCACTCCTGCACAAGTGCTGTACGACGGGGCGTCCCCGCCCGCGATCCTGCCCTGCTGCGATCATTACGCGGGCAGCGAAAAGCTGATGCGCAAGTCGCTCGCGCTGCAGGCCGAGCTGGGTCCCGTATTCGACATCACGCTCGACTGCGAGGACGGCGCCGCCGTCGGCCAGGAAGCCGCGCATGCGGCGCTCGTCGCCGACCTGCTCGGCAGCGACGAGAACCGCTTCGGCCGCGTCGGCGTCCGGATCCACGACTTTTCCCACCCGCACTGGCGCGACGACGTCCGCATCGTGCTGCGCGCCGCGCGTGCACCGGCCTACATCACGCTCCCGAAGATCGCGGCCGCGGCCGATGCCGCGGAAATGACCGCATTCATCGAAGGCACGCGCCGCGAGCTCGGCATCGCGCAGCCGATCCCGGTGGACGTGCTGGTCGAGACGCACGGCGCGCTGGCGCAGGCGGCCGCGCTCGCCGCGCTGCCGACGGTCGGCACGCTGAGCTTCGGTCTGATGGACTTCGTCTCCGCGCACCGTGGCGCGATTCCCGATTCCGCGATGCGCTCGCCCGGCCAGTTCGACCATCCGCTCGTGCGCCGCGCGAAGCTGGACATCGCCGCGGCCTGCCACGCGCACGGCAAGACGCCGTCGCACAACGTGACGACCGAGGTGCGCGACATGGGCGTCGTGGCCGGCGATGCGCGCCGGGCGCGCGACGAATTCGCGTTCACGCGGATGTGGAGCATCCACCCCGCGCAGATCCGCCCGATCGTCGACGCGTTCGCGCCGCGCACCGACGAGGTCGCGCTGGCCGCCGAGATCCTGCTGGCCGCGCAGGCGGCCGACTGGGGCCCGACGCGCCACGGTGATACGCTGCACGATCGCGCGAGTTATCGCTATTACTGGTCGGTGCTGCGCCGTGCGCGCGCCACCGGCCAGCCCGTTCCGGCCGAGGCCGCGCCGCTGTTCGGCCCGGCCGCCGCGGGCGCCGCGCCTTGAGCGCGCGCCGCCGGCCGAACCACGCGTTTCATGCATTCGCCGGGACGCAAGCCGGACAGAGGTTTGCGAAACGACAAAAAACGTAACGGAGCCCGAAAACCTGATATCTGCGCGGCCAAATAGGTGAAAATAGCGGCCGCTGCGCGCTTTCGGGGCGCGTGCAGTTTCAAACCGGCCGGCGGTTTCGATTGCCGGCCCTTGTCAACTGATTATCGAAAGGTTCTGACTCCATGAAGAAACTCCTGATCGCTACCGCCATCGGCGCCTTGTCCGCCACGATGCTGGTGTCGGCTCCGAGCGCGTTTGCCCAGGGTACGGCCACCACGACCGCGAAAAAAGCCACGGCCAAGCGCCCGGCACCGGCCAAGCGCATCATCCCGCGCAGCAAGAAGGCGCAGGCGCGCGCAGCGGCCAAGGTCGATCCGGTACCGGACGGCGCGGTCAAGTGGTCCTGTAAGGAAGGCCTGTCGTTCGATCTCGCCGGCGACATGAAGCGCGACCAGGTCGTCACGGTTCACTGGGCGAAGAAGAACTACAAGCTGCCGCGTCAAGCCACGACGACGGGCGCCGACACGTTCTACGATCCGGCAGCAGGCTTCAAGCTGGTCGTGATCCCGACCAAGGCGATGCTGTTCTCCGACGCCAACGGCGGCGAGCGCCTCGCGGACGAGTGCGTGACGCCGGAAATGGCGCAAGGCACGCCGGCACCGACGCAGTCGAACGAACTGAAGCCGGCAACGAACTAAGCGCGTTCCCCTCGGCCCCTCGATGTCCGCCCCGGTCTCCAACGTCCGCCCTGCTCCGGATACGGTACTCGTCGATATCGTCGACTACGTGCTGAACACCGGCATCGACAGCGCGCTCGCGCTGGAGACGGCGCGTCATTGCCTGATCGACACGCTCGGATGCGGACTCGAGGCGCTGTCCTACCCTGCCTGCACCAAACTGCTCGGCCCCGTCGTGCCCGGCACGATCGTGCCGAACGGCGCGAAGGTGCCCGGCACGTCCTTCCAGCTCGATCCCGTCCAGGCCGCATTCGACATCGGCGCGATGATCCGCTGGCTGGACTTCAACGACACCTGGCTCGCCGCCGAATGGGGCCATCCGTCCGACAACCTCGGCGGCATCCTGGCGACGGCCGACTGGCTTTCCCGCACGGCCGTCGCGGCCGGCCGGAAGCCGCTCCCGATGCGCGACGTGCTGGTCGCGATGATCCAGGCCCACGAGATCCAGGGCTGCCTCGCCCTCGAGAATTCGTTCAACGCGGTCGGGCTCGACCACGTGCTGCTCGTGAAGGTCGCGTCCACGGCCGTCGTCGGCCGGCTGCTCGGGCTCACGCGCGACGAGCTGATCAACGCGGTGTCCAACGCGTTCGTCGACGGCCACGCGCTGTGGACCTACCGCCACGCGCCGAACACCGGTTCGCGCAAGTCGTGGGCGGCCGGCGACGCCACGTCCCGCGCGGTGCGCCTCGCGCTGATCGCGAAAACGGGTGAAATGGGCTACCCGTCGGCGCTCACCGCGCAAACCTGGGGCTTCTACGACGTGCTGTTCGGCGGCAGGCCGTTCCGCTTCCAGCGTCCGTACGGCACGTACGTGATGGAAAACGTGCTGTTCAAGATCGCGTTCCCCGCCGAATTCCATGCGCAGACGGCCGCCGAGGCCGCGCTGCAGTTGCATGCGCGGCTCGCCGCGGCGGGTCGCACGACCGACGACATCGGCAGGATCACGATCCGCACGCATGCGGCCGCGATCCGCATCATCGACAAGCAGGGCCCGCTCGCCAACCCGGCCGACCGCGACCACTGCATCCAGTACATGGTCGCCGTGCCGCTGCTGTTCGGCCGGCTGACCGCCGCCGACTATGAAGATTCGGCCGCGGCGGACCCGCGCATCGACGCGCTGCGCGCGAAGACCGTGTGCGTCGAGGATCCGCAGTTCACGAAGGATTATCACGATCCGGACAAGCGATCGATCGCGAATGCGCTGACGATCGAATTCACGGACGGATCGAAGCTTGCCGAAGTGGCGGTCGAATACCCGCTCGGCCATCGGCGGCGCCGCGCGGACGGCATCCCGCTCCTGGTCGACAAGTTCAGGACCAACCTCGCCCGCCGTTTCCCGGCCAAGCAGCAACAAGCGATTCTCGACGTGTCGCTGGACCAGGCAAAGCTCGAAGCGATGCCGGTCGATCAGTACGTCGATCTGTATGTGATTTAGCCGTCATCTACAGGACACGTAGTTTCCTAGCCTTAAACCCAGGAAAATCACCATGGCCCACAATCTCCACAAGACCCTCAAGGAATTCGACAGCGGTTCCGGCAAAGGCAAGTTCTACTCGCTGCCGCAACTCGGCAAGGAGCTGAAGACGAAGATCGAACGCCTGCCGGTGTCGATCCGTATCGTGCTCGAGTCCGTGCTGCGCAACTACGACGGCAAGAAAATCACCGAAGAGCACATCGAGCAGCTCGCGAACTGGAAGCCGACCGCGAAGCGCGTCGACGAGATTCCGTTCGTCGTGTCGCGCGTCGTGCTGCAGGACTTCACGGGCGTGCCGCTGCTCGCCGACATCGCGGCCATGCGCGGCGTCGCCGAGCGTACGGGCAAGAACCCGAAGAAGATCGAGCCGCTGGTCCCGGTCGATCTCGTCGTCGACCACTCGGTCCAGATCGACTACTTCCGCCAGAAGGACGCGCTCGACCTGAACATGAAACTGGAATTCCAGCGCAACAACGAGCGCTACCAGTTCATGAAGTGGGGCATGCAGGCATTCGACACGTTCAAGGTCGTGCCGCCGGGCGTGGGCATCGTCCACCAGGTGAACCTCGAATACCTCGCGCGCGGCGTCCACAAGAAGACGGACGGCGGCGACACCGTGTATTACCCGGACACGCTCGTCGGCACCGACAGCCACACGACGATGATCAACGGCATCGGCGTGGTCGGCTGGGGCGTGGGCGGCATCGAGGCGGAAGCCGGCATGCTCGGCCAGCCGGTGTACTTCCTGACGCCGGACGTCGTCGGCGTCGAGCTGAAGGGCCGGCTGCGCGAAGGCGTGACGGCCACCGACCTGGTGCTGACGATCACCGAAATGCTGCGCAAGGAGAAGGTCGTCGGCAAGTTCGTCGAGTTCTTCGGCGAAGGCACGAAGTCGCTGTCGCTGCCGGACCGCGCGACGATCGGCAACATGGCGCCGGAATACGGCGCGACGATGGGCTTCTTCCCGGTCGACGAAAAGACGATCGACTACTTCGAAGGCACGGGCCGCACGAAGGCCGAAATCGCCGCGTTCGAAAACTACTTCAAGGCGCAGAAGCTGTTCGGCATCCCGAAGGCCGGCGACATCGACTACACGAAGGTCGTGACGCTGGATCTGGCGACGGTCGCCCCGTCGCTGGCCGGCCCGAAGCGCCCGCAGGACCGCATCGAGATCGGCAACGTCAAGTCGACGTTCACCGACCTGTTCTCGAAGCCGGTCGCGGAAAACGGCTTCGCGAAGAAGGCGGACGATCTGGGCACGCAATACACGACGAGCAACGGCGTCGACGTGAAGAACGGCGACGTGCTGATCGCCGCGATCACGTCGTGCACGAACACGTCGAACCCGAGCGTCCTGCTGGCCGCCGGCCTGCTCGCGAAGAAGGCCGTCGAAGCCGGCCTCACGGTCGATCCGAAGATCAAGACCTCGCTCGCGCCGGGATCGCGCATCGTCACCGAGTACCTGACGAAGACGGGCCTGCTGCCCTACCTGTCGAAGCTCGGCTTCGAAGTCGCGGCCTACGGCTGCACGACCTGTATCGGCAACGCGGGCGACCTGACGCCGGAACTGAACGAAGCGATCACGAAGAACGACATCGTCGCGGCAGCCGTGCTGTCGGGCAACCGTAACTTCGAAGCGCGCATCCACCCGAACATCCGCGCGAACTTCCTCGCGTCGCCGCCGCTGGTCGTCGCGTACGCGATCGCCGGCAACATCACGCGCGACCTGATGACGGAACCGGTCGGCAAGGGCAAGGGCGGCCGCGACATCTATCTCGGCGACATCTGGCCGACGAGCGAGGAAATCCACGCGCTGCTCAAGTTCGCGCTCGACCCGAAGAAGTTCGAGGACAACTACTCGAAGCTGACCAAGAAGGGCGACCTCTGGAGCAAGATCGAGGGCGAATCGGGCCAGGTCTACGACTGGCCGAAGTCGACGTACATCGCCGAGCCGCCGTTCTTCGGCAACGACTTCTCGATGGAGCCGGCCGCGTCGATCCCGACGGTCAAGGGCGCGCGCGCGCTGGGCATCTTCGGTGACTCGGTCACGACCGACCACATCAGCCCGGCAGGCTCGATCAAGGAAGACTCGCCGGCAGGCAAGTGGCTGAAGGAAAACGGCGTGCAGAAGGCCGACTTCAACAGCTACGGCTCGCGCCGCGGCAACCACGACGTGATGATGCGCGGCACGTTCGCGAACGTCCGGATCAAGAACCTGATGATTCCGGCGAAGGCGGACGGCACGCGCGTCGAAGGCGGCCTGACGATCCACCAGCCGAGCGGCGAACAGCAGTCGATCTACGACGCGGCGATGCAGTACGTCGCCGCCGGCACGCCGACCGTCGTGTTCGCGGGCGAAGAGTACGGCACGGGCTCGTCGCGCGACTGGGCCGCGAAGGGCACGCAACTGCTCGGCGTGAAGGCCGTGATCGCACGCAGCTTCGAGCGGATCCACCGCTCGAACCTGGTCGGCATGGGCGTGCTGCCGCTGCAGTTCAAGGGCGCGGACAGCGTCCAGTCGCTCGGCATCACCGGTGAAGAGACGTACGACATCGAAGGCCTCGGCGACGACTTCAAGCCGCAGCAGGACGTCACGCTTGTGATCCACCGCAAGAACGGCGAAACGCAGCGCGTGCCGGTGCTGCTGCGCATCGATACGCCGATCGAAGTCGACTACTACAAGCACGGCGGGATCCTGCCGTTCGTGCTGCGCTCGCTGCTCGCCGCGTAAGCGCCCTGCCTTTGCAGGTGCCGCAGCCGCCTCGCGGCGGTTGCGGCCGATTTGGATGCCCGACCTCGTGTCGGGCTTTTTTTCGTTCATCGCGGCTTAATCGGCGTCCCGTCAATTGGCGGCGCCACATACGTGCCCGGCTGAACTGCGACGCAGGACGCCGTGTCACAATGGCTCCGCCATCGATCCCAACTGCGTCCCATGTTCCGTCCTGCCCTGCAATACGCAGCAGTACTTCTGTCCTTGATGACCGTCACGACGGCGCTGGCCGCCCCTCAGTACTTCCACAAGTACTTTGCGGGCCGGATCGGTGACCGCTATGCGTTCACGATGGATCTCAAGAATGCCGACGGGAAGTTGACGGGGAGCTATCGCTACGCCGGCAAGCACAACGCTATCGCGTTAAGCGGCAAGATCGATCCATCGGGCACTTTTGCGATGGACGAGATCGGGAGCGGCAGTCAACACACCGGCACCTTCACGGGCAGGGTGACGGGCAACACACTCGAAGGTACGTGGGTATCGGCCCGCGGAGACCGGCATTTGCCCGTCGATGCGCAACAGACCTCGGAAATCGTCATCGGCTCGAAGCGCGAAATTCTCACGCAGGCGATCGGCACGTATGTGCTCGATAGCGTCACCGGCTCCGGTGGGGCCAACGGCATGTGGGATTCATGGCGGGAGAAAGGCCGATGGAAATCGAATATATCGGCCATCGAGATGGCACGCCGCGAGTACTCGGACGTGCGCCTGACACATGAGGATCTGCACCGCCTCGACAGCATGACGATCACGGTGGATACGGCACTCGCTACGCGCCTGAGCGTCGATGGCAAGGCACTGCTGTCGATCCCGTACCGCGACGCGGGCATGCAGTACGACATCAACCAGTCCCACAACAGTATCGTGGAGGACGAGCTGAAAACGCTGTCGCCCGCCACGACGGTGCATGACGAACATCTCTACCTGCTCGTCCGCGATGCGATTGACTTCGTCCCGGCGATGTCGGGAAGCTTTCTGCCTGACGACCGCCTGGACATCGTGACCATCAGCTACGCGATCGTCGACAAAACCTTCGACGTCTACCTGCAGGACGGCAACTGCTGCGGCGGCACCCTGTTCACTTTCCGGCGCAAGGATCGATAGCGGCACCGCGCCGCGTCACACTGCATCGCCGCGTCGCGCCTTCGTGCCAGCGCCAGCCCGCGCGTTCTTCTTCAGATGCGCGCGGTTGTATTCGATCGCCGCGCGCACGAGGTTCTTCAGCGCCCGCTTGTCGACCCGATCGCCTTCGAACAGATCGATCGCGCGTCGCGCATTGCCGTCGAGGCCGTCGTTGAACAGCTTGTCGGGATCGGGGAGCTGCGCGCCGTGCATGAAGGTCAGCTTCACCTTGCCCTTGTGCGCGTTCGCAACCGCGATCATCCCGTCGCATGACCAGACGGGGCTGCCCATCCATTTCCATTCCTCGACGATGCCCGCTTGCGCAGCGAGGATCGTCTGGCGCAGGTCGGCGAACGTCTTGCCGCGCCAGTCGGTGATACCGGCGATCAGCGCATCGATGCGCGCCGACGGTGTGAGGTCCGCGGTACTCATGCGCGGACCTCCGTGCCTTCGTCGGGGCCCGCCAGCACCTGCTCGAGCGACGCGAAGAACCGGACCCAGCCATGCTGCGCGCCACGGTACGCCTGCTCCTGATCCGTGCGGAACCCGACCTGCTCCATGCGCAGGTGCGTGCCGGCCAGCGTCGGCGTGAGCGTCCACGTGACGACGCTTTCGAGGCCATGCGCGGCCCACGTATAGGACAGCGTGCGCGGCGGCTCGATCGTCAGGACCGTGCAGTCGACCGAGCCCCAGTCCGCCCGGAAGCTGAATGCGCGCCCCGCGACGGGCTCGAAGTCGCTCTTCATCAGCCACGCCTCGATCAGGTGCGGTTGCGTCAGCGCACGCCAGATCTTCTCCGGCGGATGAGGCAGTTCGCGGTCGACGACGACGGCGCGCGTTTCGGTAGTGGCTTGGTTCATTACTGATCCATCCTTTTGAGCAGATCTTCGAGGGCGTCGAACCGGCTCTGCCAGAAACCTGCCATCTGGCTCGTCCAGTCGATCAGCGGGGCCAGCGCCTGCGGCTGCGCGCTGTAGTGCGTCTGCCGGCCTTCGTGACGGTCGTTCACGAGCCCGGCCTGCTTCAGTACACCGAGGTGCTTCGACACGGCCGGCTGCGAGACGCCCGCATGGGCCGTCAGCGCGGCAACCGTCAGCTCGCCCTCCTCGCACAGCCGCTCGAAAAGCGCGCGGCGCGTCGGATCGGCAAGCGTCCTGAAAAGCATGTCGTGAGCGTTCTGCATGTCGTTCCAAAATCCATAACCCGTTGGTTATGGATTGAAGGATATCCGCGGATTGCAGCGCGTCAAGGCGGGATTTCGCGAGCTGTGTCGTTCGATCCTGCCGGTGCGGGCGGCCCGCCGCACCGGCTCGCGCCCGCCGCCAAATTCGAATAACCCCTCTAATCCACGATTGCGACACGCGATCCGAAAGGCGCCTGCAAGACTGCCCGACAGGCTGTTCCACAGTTCGAGAAACGTTTGTGCACGGCCCGCCCCGTTCGTGTGCATCCGCGCATCGGTTCCTGACAGGCCGCTTCCATTGACCACATAGTGCGACTCGGCGCGCAACGACGGACACGCAAACGACATGCATGCACGCGCCCGTCCACTCCGCGATCGCGCATGTTCCGAAGCGACGACGAACGACTCGTGCGTGCGAACGTCGCCCGTTGCCAGGCCATCGTGCGGCGAACCGGTTCCGTTCGCCGAGCGGGCCATCGGCCGCGCGCACGAGGCGGCGCGTGCGTGCGGCCGCCCCGATGTCAGAACTGACAGCTGCGGAAAATGGCAGCTACCCGAACGACACCGACGCCCTACGCTCGTCACCGCTCGCGGCCCCACAAGGGCCGGGGGTTCCAGTAACGTCGCTTCTCCTAAAAAGGACTCCCGATGAAAAGGAACACCTGGTTTGCCCTTCCCCTTCCGTCGCCCCGCCGCCTCGCGTGCGTGGCGCCGTTCGTGTTCGCCGCCGCCGCGGCGCACGCGACGACGGATTGGGTCGATACTCATACCAAGGCCTTTCTGACCGGCCCGCAGTTGATGGCCCGCAGTGCGGCGCCGTCGCTCGAACTGGCAGCCGGTGAAACGACCAACGTCGTCGTCAGCCTGAAGCTGCGCAATGCCGCGCAGCTCAAGCAACTGGCGCGCGACGTGAACCGGCCCGGCAGCGCGCATTACCGCCAGTACCTGACGCACGAGCAGTTCCTCGCCGACTACGCGCCGACCGATGCACAGGTGAAGTCGGTGGTCGACTATCTGCACAAGAGCGGCTTCGTGAACGTCGAGGTTGCGCCGAACCGCCTGCTGGTCTCCGCCAGCGGCACGGCCGCCACGGTGAAGACGGCGTTCAACACGTCGCTCGTGCACTTCGAGTACGCCGGCCGCTCGGGCTTCGCCAATACGTCGACCGCGCAAGTGCCGCGGGCGCTCGGCGACATCGTCGGTTCGGTGCTCGGGCTGCAGAGCGTCGCGCGGGCGCGGCCGATGCTGCGCATCGGCAACGTCGCGAAGCCGCAGGCGCTCGCGGCCGGCACGGCGACGGGCCACTATCCGAAGGAATTCCCCGGCCTCTACAACGCCACCGGCGTGCCGACCGCGGCCGGCGTGACCGTCGGCATCATCACGATCGGCGGCGTGTCGCAGACGCTGCAGGACCTGAAGCAGTTCACGTCGAGCAACGGCTACGGCACGGTATCGACGCAGACCGTCAAGACCAACGGCTCCGGCGGCAGCTACACCGACGACCAGGACGGCCAGGGCGAATGGGACCTCGACAGCCAGTCGATCGTCGGCTCGGCCGGCGGCCAGGTCGGCAAGCTCGTGTTCTACATGGCGGACCTCAACGCCTCGGGCAACACGGGCCTCACGCAGGCGTTCAACCGCGCGGTATCGGACAACACCGCGAAGGTGATCAACGTGTCGCTGGGCTGGTGCGAAACCGATGCGAACGCGGACGGCACGATCGACGCCGAAGAGCAGATCTTCACGACGGCAGCCGCCCAGGGTCAGACGTTCTCGGTATCGTCGGGCGACGAAGGCGTGTACGAGTGCAACAACCGCGGCTATCCGGACGGCGCGAACTACACGGTGTCGTGGCCGGCTGCGTCGCCGCACGTGCTCGCGATCGGCGGCACGACGCTCTACACGACGTCGGCAGGCGCGTTCTCGAACGAGACCGTGTGGAACGAAGGGCTCGACGGCAACGGCAAGCTGTGGGCGACGGGCGGCGGCGTCAGCACGATCCTGCCCGCACCGTCGTGGCAGTCGGGCAGCAACCGCCAGCTGCCGGACGTCTCGTTCGACGCCGCGCAGAGCACCGGCGCGTACATCTACAACTACGGCCAGTTGCAGCAGATCGGCGGCACGAGCCTCGCCGCGCCGATCTTCACGGGCTTCTGGGCGCGCCTGCTCGCGGCGAACGGCACGGGCCTGGGCTTCCCGGCCGGCAACTTCTACGCGGACATCCCGTCGCACCCGTCGCTCGTGCGTTATGACGTCGTGTCGGGCAACAACGGCTATCAGGGGTATGGCTATACCGCCGGCACCGGGTGGGATCTGACCACCGGCTTCGGCAGCCTGAACATCGCGAACCTCAACCAGCTGATCAAGTCGGGCGGGTTCTGAGCGATGCATGAAGGCCGGTGCGCGGCGGCGTTTGCCGCGCGCCGGCTCGTTACTGTCCCGTACGCTGTTCCGCCGGCTGCGCCGGCACGCGTTCCGGCGCGGCCGGCACCCCCGCGCGATGCGAAGGCGCAAACAACCGCAGTCCGCTCGCGACACTCGCCGCGCCGGCGAACCCCGCGCCGAGCATCAACGCCAGCGTCGGCCCGTGACGCCCCGCGATCCCGAACGACAGCGCCACCAGCGCCGCGCCCGTTGCCTGCCCGATCAGCCGCGCCGTCGCGATGATCCCGCTCGCGCCGCCGCTGCGCTCGGGCGGCGCGCTCGACATCAGCGCCTTCAGGTTCGGCGACTGGAAGAAGCCGAAGCCCGCGCCGCACAGCATCATCCGCCAGCCGATGTCGACGACGCTCGGCGACATCGGCAGCGCGGCGAGCGACACCATGCCCGCGCTCAGCAACGCGAGCCCGATCGCGCCGAGCAGGCCGGGCGGATAACGATCCGACAACCGGCCCGCGATCGGCGCGGCGAACGCGACGATCGCCGACCACGGCGTCATCAGGAAACCCGTCTCGACCGCGCTGCGATGCAGGACGGTTTCGAAATAGAACGGCAGCGACACGAATGCCAGCCCCTGCGCCGCGAACGCACACACGGCCGTCAGTGCGGACAGCGTGAACACGGGCCGGCGAAACAGGTCGACCGGCAGCATCGGCGCCGGGTGCCCGGCCTGGCGGCGGATCAGCAGCCAGCCGAACGCGAGCGCAACCGCGGCCGACGCGAACACGATCGAAAGCGGCCCGCGCTGCGCGAATTCGCCGAGCGCGAAGATCAGCGACGCGAACGTGATCACGTTGAACAATGCGGCGACCGGATCGAACGCATGCTTGCCGCGCGCCGTCTGCGGCAGCGACGGAACCGCCACGGCGAGCGCAATCACGCCGAGCGGCACGTTCACCGCGAACAGCCACGGCCACGCGGCGACCGACAGGATCAGCGACGCGATCGTCGGCCCCACCGCGAACGACACACCGACGACGAGCGCGTTGAAGCCGACGCCGCGTCCGAGCCGGTGCGCGGGAAACAGGCCGCGGATCAGCGCGACGTTGACGCTCATGATCGCGCTCGCACCAAAGCCCTGCACGATCCGCGCGGCCGTCAGCATCGGCAGCGTCGACGCGAGCGAACAGCCGAGCGAGGCGAGCGTGAACACCGCGAGCCCGGCGATGTACACGCGCTTGTGGCCGACGATGTCGCCGAGCGACGCGAACGGCAGCAGCGTCGCGACCATCGCGAGCTGGTACGCGTTGATGATCCATACGGAAGCGGCCGGCGACGCATGCAGGTCGGCGGCGATCGCGGGCAGCGCGGTGTTCGCGATCGCGGTGTCGAGCGTCGCGAGCGCGACGGCCAGCAGCACCGCGGACATCGCGCGCCAGTTGACGGCCGGCTCATGGGCGCCGGCGGGGGAAGCGAATTCGGACAAGATGAGGCTCGGCTGACGAGCGACGCACGGCGTCGCGGATTGAGCGGCGCGGCAACCAACGCGTGCTCCGTGCGCAGCAAACGGAACGCGCGGCACCGCGAACCGTATTGTTGCAGAGCCGCATCGAACGTGCAGGCAACCGCTTCGTCAGTCAGTCAAACGAAAGCTTCGGCGCACCAGGCCGGCTACGTGAGCCTCGTCGGGCACGCAACGCGCGGCGGTGCGCCTGCCGCTGCGTGCGGGCATCGTTACGACACCGCGCGCCGTGCATTGCGCCCGCGCAGCCATTCGAGCGCCAGCAGCAGGCTCGTCGAAAAGATGATCAGGATCGTTGCGAGCGCAGCGATCGTCGGGCTAATGTTCTCGCGGATACCGGTGAACATCTGGCGCGGCAGCGTGGTCTGGTCCGCGCCCGCGAGGAACAGCGTGACGACCACTTCGTCGAACGACGTCGCGAACGCGAACAGCGCGCCCGACATCACGCCCGGCGCGATCACCGGCAGCGTCACGCGGAAGAAGGTCGACACCGGATTCGCGCCGAGCGACAGGCTCGCGCGCACCAGGTTCTGGTTGAAGCCCTGCAGCGTCGCGGCGACCGTCGTCACGACGAACGGCACGCCGAGCGCCGCATGCGCGGCGATCAGGCCGGTGTACGTGTTCGCCAGCCCGAGCGGCGCGAAGAACAGGTACATGCCGACGCCGACGACGACCACCGGCACGATCATCGGCGACAGCAGCACGGCCATCAGCAATCCCTTGCCGCGGAAATCGGCCTTCGTGAGACCGATCGCCGCGAGCGTGCCGAGCACGGTCGCGACGACGGTGGCCGACGGCGCGACGATGAAGCTGTTCTTCGCGGCCATTCGCCACTCGTCCGATGCGATCAGGTTCTCGTACCAGCGTGTCGAGAAACCCGGAATCGGATAGACGAGGAACGTGCTCGACGAAAACGACAGCGGCACGATCGCGAGCACCGGCAGGATCAGGTACAGCAGCGTCAGCACGACGAGCACGCGCAGCGCGACGTACCACGCGCGCTCGACGAACGACATGTGCGGCGCGAACAGCGGCCTGGCGAGTTTCATGGTCCGAATCCCCTTCCCGTTTCGTAGTGCGCGGCTCAGCCGAGGCTCACGTTCGTGCGCGTGAAGCGCCCGTACACGGCGTACAGCACGAGTGTCGCCGCGAGCAGCAGCCCGCCGAGCGCGCACGCCATGCCCCAGTTGATCGTCACGTTCGTGAAGTACGCGACGTAGTAGCTGACCATCTGGTCGTTCGGCCCGCCGAGCAGCGCGGGCGTGATGTAGTAGCCGATCGCGAGGATGAACACGAGCAGCGCGCCCGCGCCGACGCCCGGATAGGTCTGCGGAACGTACACGCGCCAGAACGCGGCGAACGGATGGCTGCCGAGCGATACGGCCGCGCGCTGGTAAGTGGGCGGGATCGACTTCATCACGCTGTACAGCGGCAGAATCATGAACGGCAGCAGGATGTGCGTCATCGAGATGTACACGCCGACGCGGTTGAACAGCAGCGTCAGCGGGTGCGAGATCAGCCCGCTGCCGATCAGCGCCTTGTTGATGAGCCCTTCGCTCTGCAGCAGCACGATCCACGCGGCGACGCGCACGAGCACCGAGGTCCAGAACGGAATCAGCACGAGGATCATCACGAGGTTCGCGCGCCGCTCCGACAGCGTCGAGATCCAGTACGCGAGCGGATAGCCGAGCAGCAGCGCGAACAGCGTGACGGCGATGCCGATCACGAACGTACGGCCGAAGATCGCGAGATAGATCGACTGGTCGGGATCGGCCTGCACGACGTGGCCGAAGCCGTCCTGCTTGTGGTCGAGCGCGGCGAGCAGGTAGAACGGCGACACCTGGCTGCCGTTCTTCGCGATCGCCTGCCAGTATGCGACGTCGCCCCAGCGCGAATCGAGGTCGACGAATTTCTCGCGGGTCTGCGCGGGCGTCAGCGCCGCGCCGTTGTCGCCCTTCAGCGGCATCGCGCGCGCCGTCTTCGCGACGAGCGAGCGATAGCCGGGAATCTCGGTGTTCAGGCGCCGCGCGAGCGCACCCATCGCCTCGCTGTCGGCCACCTTCGTCATGTCGGCCGCGAGCGCGACATACGCGGCGTCGGCCGGCGGCGCCTTGCGGTCCCAGCCCGACAGCGCGGCGACCGTATTCGGCAACGCGGTCGCGATCTCCGGGTTCTGCACCGCGCGCGTGAGCAGCGTGCCGATCGGCACGACGAAGATCAGCAGCAGGAAAATCGCGAGCGGCGCGACCAGCAACAGCGCCATCGTGCGCTTGCGGGCCTCGGCGGCCTTCAGCTCGCGCTTGAGCGCGGCGGTCGACGGCGAGGAAGGCGCGATCGTCATCGTATTCAACGGTTCTCTCCGGCCGGGCACGTTCCGGCGGAATGCCGCGCGACACGATCGACGCGTCGCGCGGCCGGTTGCATCAGGACACCTTTCAGGAAGCCTGACCGGTTACTTCGTCGCCCATGCCGCGAAGCGCTGCTCGAGTTCGTCGCTGTGGTCGGTCCAGAAACCGATGTCTTCCAGCACCGCGTTCTTGCCGTTGGCCGGCGAGTTCGGCAGGTTCGCGAGCGTCTTCGCGTCGAGCGACTTGATCGCCGCGACGTTCGCCGGGCCGTACGCGATGTGCTGCGCATAGGCCTGCTGCGGCTTCGGCGTCAGCGAGTACGCGATGTACTGCTCGGCGAGCGCCTTGTTCGGCGAGCCCTTCGGAATCGCCCAGTAGTCGAGGTCGTAGATGCTGCCGTTCCACACGACCTTCAGGTTCTTGCCTTCCTTCTGCGCGGCATCGATGCGGCCGTTGTACGCGGTCGACATCACGACGTCGCCGGCGACGAGGAACTGCGGCGGCTGCGCGCCGGCTTCCCACCACTGGATGTACGGCTTCAGCTCGTCGAGCTTCTTGAACGCGCGGTCCTGGCCGGCCTTCGTGCCGAGCACCTTGTACACGTCCTTCGTCGCGACGCCGTCGGCCATCAGCGCGAATTCGAGGTTGTAGCGGGCGCCCTTGCGCATCCCGCGCTTGCCGGGGAATTTCTTCACGTTCCAGAAATCGGCCCAGCCGGTCGGCGCCGACTTCAGCTTGTCCGCGTTGTACGACAGCGCGGTCGACCACACGAAGAAACCGACGCCGCACACCTGCGGCGCTTCCGGAATCAGGTCGGATTTCTTCGCGATCTTCGACCAGTCGAGCTTCTCGTACAGGCCTTCGTCGCAGCCGCGGTTCAGGTCGCCCGATTCGACTTCGACCACGTCCCAGTTGACGTGCTTCGCCTCGACCATCGCCTTCACCTTCGCCTGCTCGCCGTTGTACTCGACGGCCGTGACCTTGTTGCCGGTCGCCTTCTCGAACGGCTGGTTGAACGCGACTTTCTGCGCGTCGCCGTTCGCGCCGCCGAAGTTGACGACCGTGAGTTCCGCAGCCGATGCCGATGCACCGACCGCGATCAGTGCCAGCGCGAGTGCCGTGCGGCGTGCAGTAAAGCTTGCTCGTTTCATGATGGTTCCTCTCCTCTCGTGGTGGAAATGGGCTTTGTTGTTGACGACGTGCTGCGGAAAAGCGGGGAAACCGGGATCACGCGAACACGCGCAGGTGTTCGGGCGAGAACGCGAGCGAGACCGGCGCGCCGGGCGAGAACGCGTCGAGCGCGCCCGTGCCCAGCGGCACCTTCACGAAGCATTCGTCCTGGCCTGGCAGCGCACAACGCATGCGCACGTGATCGCCGAAATAGATGAGGCTGCGCGCTTCGCCGCTCAGGCGGTTCGCGGCGGCGCCGTTGGCGTGGCCGCTGGCCGCGAGGCTCATGCGTTCGGGGCGGATGCACGCGACGGCCGACGCGCCCTCGGCGGCTTCGCCGATATGGCGGCCGACGAGCTTCGTGCCGTCGTCGAGCCGGAATTCGCAGAATTCGCCGTCGACGCGTGCGATGGTGCCGCGCAGCCGGTTGCTGTCGCCGATGAAGTTCGCGACGAATTCGTTGCACGGCGATTCGTACAGGCGGTCCACGGTGTCGAGCTGCTGCACGATGCCCTTGTCGAACACGGCGACGCGGTCGGACATCGTCAGCGCCTCGCCCTGGTCGTGCGTCACGTACACGAAGGTCACGCCGAGCTTTTCGTGCAGCGCCTTCAGTTCGTACTGCATGTGTTCGCGCAGCTGCTTGTCGAGCGCGCCGAGCGGCTCGTCCATCAGCACCAGCTTCGGCTCGAACACGAGCGCGCGCGCCAGCGCAATGCGCTGCTGCTGGCCGCCCGACAACTGCGCCGGATAGCGTTTCGCGAAGCGCTCCATCTGCACCATCTTCAGCGCGTGCGCGACGCGCTCCGCGCGTTCGCCGGCCGGCAGCTTGCGCACGGTCAGCGGATACGCGACGTTCTGCTCGACCGTCAGGTGCGGGAACAGCGCGTAGTTCTGGAACACCATGCCGATGTTGCGCTTGTGCGGCGGCACGTTGTTCAGCAACTCGCCGTCGAGGCGGATCTCGCCGCCGGTCGGGAATTCGAAGCCGGCCAGCATCATCAGGCAGGTGGTCTTACCCGAACCCGACGGCCCGAGCAGCGTCAGGAATTCCCCTCGGTGGATGTCGAGGTCGAGCGATTTGACGACCAGCGTTTCCCCGTCGTAGGTCTTCCGCACGCCGCGAAAGCTGACGATCACATCATCGGACTTCATCGTGGCTGTCCCCTTGCTTCGCGACAAATGATTTTGAGATGCGAGCCACTATACGGTGCGCACGGTTCTATACTAGGGAACCATTTCAATATTCCAAGTAGGACCACTTTGGATACCGTGATCGTCGCCGACTGGCTCTCCGGCCGTCTCGACCGCAGCTCGCCGGAGCCGATGTACCGGCAGTTGCTGCAGCTGATGCAGCAGGCCATCCTGACAGGGGAATTAGGGCCAGGGACGAAACTGCCGAGTTCGCGCACGCTCGCGGGCGACCTGTCGATCGCGCGCAATACCGTGCTGCACGTGTACGACCAGCTGACGGCAGAAGGCTACGTGCTGACGACGACCGGCAGCGGCACCTATGTGGCCGACACGCGGCCTGACGCCGCGGCAATCCATGCACCGGGCGCGGCGCCGCCGCCATCGGCCGCCGACGAACTGCCGCCGCCGGACGCGCAGGGCAGCCTGTCGACGCGCGGCCGGCAGTTGATCGCGCACGCGGGCGTATCGCGGCGCCAGTGGGGTGCGTTCATGCCGGGCGTGCCGGACGTGTCGGAATTCCCGAGCCGCACGTGGAGCCGCCTGCAGGCGCGGCTGTGGAAGGAAGCCAATCCCGAGCTGCTGACGTACGCGCCGGGCGGCGGCTACCGGCCGTTGCGGCGCGCGCTTGCCGACTACCTGCGCGTCGCGCGCTCGGTCAAATGCTCGCCGGACCAGGTGATCATCACGACGGGCATCCACCAGTCGATCGATCTCGCGGTGCGGCTGCTGTCCGACATCGGCGATCGCGCGTGGGTCGAGGAGCCGTGCTACTGGGGCGTGCGCAGCGTGCTGCAGGCGGCCGGCCTCGCGCTCGCCCCGGTGCCGGTCGACCAGGAAGGGCTCGACCCGCGCGCGAGCGACATGCAGCATCCGCCGCGGCTCGTGCTCGTCACACCGTCGCACCAGTACCCGCTCGGCATGGTGATGAGCCTCGCACGGCGCCGGATGCTGCTCGAATACGCGCGCCAGCACCGCTGCTGGATCATCGAGGACGACTACGACAGCGAATTCCGCTACGGCAGCCGGCCGCTCGCGTCGCTGCAGGGGCTCGACGACGGCGGCCGCGTGATCTACGTCGGCAGCCTCGGCAAGATGCTGTTCCCGGGGCTGCGGATGGGCTACATGGTCGTGCCCGAACATCTGGTCGATACGTTCCGCACCGGGCTGTCCGAGCTGTACCGCGAAGGCCAGCTGATGCAGCAGGCCGTGCTCGCCGAATTCATCATGGACGGTCACCTCACCTCGCACGTCAGACGAATGCGCACCCTGTACGGCGAGCGCCGGCAACTGATGATCGACGCGATCCGCACGCGCTTCGGCGACGCGCTCCCGGTGATGGGCGACGAGGCCGGCCTGCATCTGGTGCTCGGCCTGCCCGACGCATGCGACGATCGCGCGGTCACGCAGAGCGCGTTCGACGCGGGCGTGATCGTTCGGCCGCTCACGAGCTACTACAGCAACCTCGACACCGCGCGGCAGGGCCTGCTGCTCGGCTATGCGTGCGTCCCGCACGAAAGCATCGGGCCCGCGTTCGACACGCTCGCCGATACCATCGAGCAACATCTGCCGCGCGACATCACACGCGCCGCATAAAGCCGCATAAGGCCGCATCAGACCGCCCCCACCCAGGGCCGCCCGCGTCATTGCATGCTGCCGGCCCCGCGATCGAGCGATGCCGCGCGCACGGCTTCGCCGGGCTTCGTGAACACGCGTTGCCGCAAGGCGGCGATCCGCGCGTCGCGGTCCTGCGGCGACAGGCCGGCCGATTCGATCTGCGCGCGCTGCGCCGCATAGTCCGCGTAGCGGCTCTGCCACGACGCGTCGTCCTGCTGCATCTGCGCGACGCGCGCGGCGGCCTCGGGGCCGAGCGTCTGCGTCAGCTGCGCGCGCATTGCGTCGGGTGTCGCGCCGCGCTTCTGCAGCTGAGCGATCTGGTCGATCGCGGCGCGCTGCCGGTCGATCCGCTGCTGCGCCGCCCGCTCGTCGGCCGGCATCTGCTGCTCCAGCGCCGCGAGCCGCTCGGCCTTCTGCGCATCGGTCAGCGAGCGATCCTGAGTGATCTTCAAGCGTGCGAGGTCGTAGCGCTGCCGCCACTGCTCCGCGCCGAAGAACGGCTGGCTCCAGTCGCCGAGCGTGCGGGACGCGATCGACGCACGCTGATCGAGCGCGAGCTGCAGCGCGCCCAGGTCGGACTTGTCGACCGCGCCGGCATCGCGCAGTTTCGCGAGCGCATCCAGATACGCGCGATAGCGGTGCCACACGTCGAGCGCCTCGGGCTGCGCCGCCGTGCCGTCGAGCTGCGCGGCGATTTCACGCGCGACGAACGCATCGAGCGCGGTCGCGCTCAAATCGCTCTGCGCCGTCAGGCAATAGTCGAAGAAATCGCGCACCGCGCGCGACTTCGCGAGATGGCCGCCGGCGTCGAGCGGCAGCCGCGGCGCGCTGGAACCGGCCAGCGACGGCGGCAGGCCCGCGCTCGCCGGCACGGCCGCCTGCGGCGAGGCGGCAGCCGCGCCCGCCACCGCCGCGTCCGGTGCGTCACCGGCGGCGACCGACCCGTGATGCCGGCCCGCTCCGCTCCACATCGCGACGCCGGCGATCGCCGCCAGCCCCACGACACCGTAGACCGCTGCGCGCCGCGCCAGCGGCGCGCGCCCTTCACGTGCCGTCATCGATTACACGCCCGCGCGCTGCAGCCGATTCGCATGCGTGCGGATCACCGCGACCGGATCTTCCGCATACGCGCCGCGCACGCCGAGCAACTGGTTGATCTCGTCGATGTGGTTCCACTTGTAGCTCGTGCTCAGCACCTTGCCGTACAGCGCGCTGCACTTCGACACGAGCCCGTCGTTCTGGCCCGACCCGCGGTTGATCATCACCGTGCCGGTGCCCAACAGCGCGAGCGTCGACAGGTCGAGCGCGTTTGCGGGATCGACGAGCGGAATGGTGCTCGTGTCCGTCGCCCCCGTCACGCCGAGCACGGAAAGCGTCGGCTGGATCGCGGTACCGGCCCACGAATACAGCAGATGCGTGTTGCCGCCCACCGTTTCCGTCGGTGCGCCGGTCTGGCAACTGCCCGGCGCGCCCAGGCCCGCGCTCGGATAGTTCCGGTTGTAGGTCGCCGCCTGCGCGGTCGTCAGCGTCTTCAGCGATGCGAGCGCGTCCTGGTTCGTGTTGTGACTGCTGTTCGTCAGGATCCCGAACACATTGACGAACGCGGCGATCACCGTCGACGACAGCCCGGTCGGATCGTACGCGAGCACGCTCTGCACGAAGTCCGCGAACTCGGAGCCGCGATGCGGCGTGCCGATCGTCGTCACCGACGCGACGAGATCGGGCGCGACGGCCGCGACATAGCGCGAGGTCAGCCCGCCCTGGCTGTGACCGACGAGATTGACCTTGGTCGCCCCCGTCGCGGCGAGCACCGTCTTCACGTAGGCGAGCAGCTGTTCGCCGCGGCCGTTCGGGCCGTCGTCGCTCTGGAAGCCGGACAGGTTCGCGACGTAGACGGTCGCGCCGTGCTGCTGCAGATCCTCCTGGATGCCGTACCAGTACTCGAGCACGCCGGCGTACTTGTCGGTGCCCGTGAGCCCGTGCACGAAGATGATCGGATAACGCGTCGCCGCGTAGTTGTCGGCGGGCGCGGTCGCCGCCATCGCCGAGCGGGTCGTCGCGAGTGTCGTCAGCGCGGTCGTCGCCGCGAACGGTGCGACGCTCATCGCGCATGCCACTGCCCCTGCCATTACCCTGGAACGCATCGATCTGGCCATGCATGTTCTCCTGATTATTGTGCTGCCGGTGCGAATGACACCGGATCGACACGCACGCCGCATCGCGCGCATCGTGTGCGTCGAATGCGGGAGTGAATCACGAGTCGCGAACGTTTGCGCCCTGACTAGATACGGTTCTCTAATCGGTTGACGCGCCCCGCCCGTTCGGGCGGGGCCGCGTTCACGCGCAGGCATGCTGCAATGCACACGCGCCGCGCGCTACAGCTTCGCGCTCACGCGCACCCACGCGGTCCGGCCCGGTTCCATCACCGGCGCGTTCGCCGGATAGCCGAAGCCCGCGTTGCCGGCAAGGTTCAGATGTTCGGTGTAGGCCTTGTTCAGCACGTTGTCGACGCCGACCGAGACCTGCACGGTCTTGCTGACGTTGTATTGCGTGTGCAGCGACAGCACGCCGAATCCGGCGCTCGGGCCGAAGTCCTTGCCGACCACGTTGCCCTCGTTCAACGCATAACGATGCTGCGGCGCAACGATCCGCCACAGGCCGCCGGCCGACCATGCGCCGCGCGTGTATTCGAGCCCGATGCGCGCCTCGAGCGGCGGCATCTGCGGCAGCGGATCGCCGCTCGCGACGTTGCGCCCCCACGCATACGCGAGCGACGTCTCGACGCGCAAGGGCGCCACCGGCCGCCACGACACGCCCGCTTCCCCGCCCATGATCTGCGCGTTGACGTTGGTCGCCTGCGTGGTCGCGCCCATCATGCCGGCCGCGTAGTTGAACAGGATGAAGTCCTGCACGTAGCCCGCGTACGCCGACACCCACGCGTCGAACCGGTCGCTCTTGTACTGCGCGCCGATGTCGACCTGCGTGGTCTTCTCCGGCTGCACCGCCGAGAACGCGTTGACCGAACCGGCCGGCCCGCGCGTCGCGGAGAACAGTTCCCAGTAGTCGGGATAACGCTCGGCATGACCGATCCCCGCGTACAACGTGACGGGCAGCGACGCGAGATCGCGCTCGTAGCGCACGAAGCCGCTCGGCAACACGCGCGAGCGATCGTCGTCGAAGGTCGGGTTCGGCTTGCTCATCATCATCCCGCTCTTCATCGCGCGCTTGTCGCGAGCGCCGGCGTAGTCGATGCGCGCGCCGCCGATCACGCGCGACACTTCGCTCGCATACCACGTCAGCTCGCCGAACGCGCCCGCGTTCCACATCGTCGCCTGCGCGTCCCACGGCTGGTCGCGGTAGTTCTGCTGCCCCATCGACGAGCGCGAGTCGAGCCGGTTCGATTGCGCGTCGACACCCGTCACGAGCTTGAAGTCGTCGCCGAAACGGAACGTCGCGGCCGCGCGTGCCCCGACCGTACGGCGCCGCACGTCGGCCGCCATCCGCATCGGCATGCTGCTCGACGGGTCGGGCTGCCGCAACGTGTAGTTGTCCATCACGTGATCGGCTTCGTTGTAGTACACGCGCGCCTCGATCCGGTCGAGCACGTCGCCGAGGTGGCGCTTGTCGAACGACAGCCCGAATGTGTCGCGGCGGAAATGCGCGCCGTCCATTCCACGGCCCGCGTAACGCGCATAGCCGTCGCCGGTGCCGGCGGTCAGCTCGACACGCGTGTGGTCGTCGGGGGTCCAGCCGAGCGCCGCGTCGGCGTTCCACTTGTCCCACTGCGACGGCACCGTGTTGCCGTTGCCGTCCTTGTAGTCCTGCGAATGCGCGTGGTTCGCGCTGACGCGGCCGTAGACGTCCGGCGTGCCGGCCGTCAGATCGAGGTTCTGGTCGTTGCGGCCGAACGATCCGCCGACCAGGCTGCCGTCGAAGCGCATGCCCGGCCGCTCGAAACGCGGCGTCACGCGCTCGAACAGCACGGTGCCGGCCGATGCGCCGGGACCGTACAGCACGGTCTGCGGCCCCTTCACGACGGTGACCTTGTCGTAGCTTTCCGGCGCGATGTACGACGTCGGCGCATCCATCCGGTTCGGGCATGCGCCGAGCGTCGGCATGCCGTTCGCCAGGATGTTCAGCCGCGAACCGAACATCCCGCGCAGCACGGGGTCGCCGTTCGTGCCGCCGCTGCGGATCGACGTGAAGCCGGGAATCGTCTTCAGGTAATCCGCGCCGTCGCTGGCGGGCAGCGGCTGGCGCGGCGCCTTCGGATCCGTGACGACGACGAGCGGCGTCGACAGCGGCGACGCGACGACCTCGACGGGCGGCAGCGGCACGGCCGCCTCGTTCACGGGCGCGACGTCCGCACGCGCCGTTTCGGCTGCCGCGGCAGTCGCGGCCAGCGCGCCGACGGCCAGCGCGGGCACGGCAAGTTTCAACATTCGCGGCACGCGCCGCGCACGGGTATTGCGTGACGCCCGCGGCGCACGCAACTGGAAATGGGTCATGATCGAAAGCCCGAGTGACGCCCTCCACGCGGCCGCGACGGGCCGCACGGATATCGGCGGGAGTAGGAACGGAGAACAGCGCGTCAGGCGCGCTCGGGCGGTGCGCGTGGATACGCGCGCGGATAGCGGTCGGCACACGCCGCGACGACAGGCGGCGCGGCGGCGGAAACGGAAAAGGCGGGAACGGAAGCGAACGACGCGGCGGCCGGCGCGCCGAGCGCGGGGCTATGAGCGAAGAAACCGCAGTAGCCGCACGCGTCGAGATGCAGCGCATGATCGTGCATGCCGCGCGCATCGGCCGGCCGATGCGCGCCATGCTCCGTACTGCAGACGATTGCGTCCGGCGTGGCCGCCTGCGCGATGCGCCACTGCGACACCAGCGGCGCCGCGATCGCGATCCAGATCGCGAGCACGCCGAGCCAGGCGGTCAGGTGACGATGTCGATGCAGCATGCGCGGCGGCGAGTAAGCGGAATGTAAAAGCAGCCGAGATGTTACAGAATGTTCAACGCGATGGCCAGTCGCCGGCGCCGGTAAACGGACCGGGGGCGCATGGTTGTCGACGCAACCATGCGCCCCCGCCCGCGAGACGCGCCATGCACGCGGCGATCAGGGCGCCATGCGCCGCAGCACGTCGTCGCGCCGGATGAAGTGGTGGTACAGCGCGGCCAGCGCATGCAGGCCGATCACGAAGTAGAACGCGTTGCCGATCAGTTCGTGCGCTTCCTTGATCGTCGGCCGCAGCGCCTTGTCGGGGCCGACCAGCGTGAACGACACGCCGAGCCAGTCGAGCGACACCGGCTTGCCGCCCAGGTTGATCATCATGATGCCGAGCAGCGGCTGCGCGAGGATGAACACGTAGAGCGCGACATGCGCGAGCTTCGACAGCCAGCGCAGCAGCGCCGCCTGCGGAATCGCTTCCGGCACGCGGCTGACGACACGCCACAGCACGCGCAGCACCGACAGCACGAGCACGAACGTACCGGCGGTGAGGTGCACGTTCATCCAGAACACGCGGCTGTCGCTGCCCTTCGGGCCGCGGATCTCGATGGCCAGGTAGGCCAGCGCCACCAGCACGAAGATGGCCCAGTGGAAGAAGATCGCGGGCGAGCTGTAGCGCGTCTGTTTCGCGAGGATGTTTCTCATGCGTCGTCTCGTGTTGTATGCGGGGAGGCGCGCGGGCGGCAAGCGGCCCCGCGCCCGACAAAGCTTCCGCGATTGTAGCCGCACGGGCGTCCGGTTTTACGCGGCGCGGTCAAATATCCGACGAATCGCCGGCGCGCCCCTCATATGGAAAGTCCGCATCGCGCACGCAAACGGCTGTGGCACGATGAAGCTTTGGTGCGACGGCGCGCGGGCATCATGAGCAAGGCGTTCTTCGTTGCGGCCTATCGGCTGACCGCCGCGTTGCTCGCGGTATCCACCACGCTGCACAGCGTCGCCGACTACTGGCGCCTGCCGGACTTCCATCTCGGCAACTATCTCAGCTACTTCACGCAACTGAGCAGCCTCTACGCGGCCGCGATGCTGGCCGCGGGCCTCTGGCGCATCGCCCGCCCCGGCTCGGCCCGCTACGAATCGATGCGCGGCGCCGCCGTGCTGTACGTGCTGATCACCGCGATCGTCTACGAACTCCTGCTGGCGCGGCTCGATGCGCTGCGCCATGTCACGCCTGCGTTCAACAACTGGGTGCTGCACCGGATCGTGCCGCTCGTGATGCTGTGCGACTGGCTGTACGTGGAACCGCGCCGGCCGATCGCGCGAAGCAGCGCGTTCGCGTGGCTCGGTTTTCCGGTCGTCTATCTCGGCTATACGCTCGTGCGCGGCGCGTTCGAGAACTGGTATCCCTACCCGTTCGTCGATCCGCGGCCGCACGGCTACCTGCCGGTCGCGATCCAGTGTTCGCTGATCGCGCTTGGCGCGGCGGCGCTCGCGCTGGGTATCCGCTGGCTCGGCAACCACGCTAGACAGTCCGGTACCGCGACGCTCGGGGAAAGATGAAGGCGGGAGCGTGTGCGCCGCCCGGCGCACACGGGGTCATGCAGGCCGTCAGCCGCCGTTGCGCGGCAGGAAGTTCATCGGATCGACGACCTTGCCGTTCTGGCGGACTTCGAACTCGAACGTCGATCGACCGCTCGCGTCGGTGCCCATCTCGGCGACCGGCTGGCCCTGGCGGACCGCGTCGCCTTCGTTGACGAGCAGCTTGCCGTTGTGCCCGTAGGCCGTGATGAGGCCGTTGTCGTGCTTCAGGATCACGAGCGGGCCGTATGCCTTGACGCCGGACCCGGCGTAGACCACGCGCCCGTTCGCCGCGGCCCGCACCGAGTGGTCGGGCCCGGACGCGGCGATCACGACGCCGCGTGTCTTGCCGGCCGCGAACGGCGTCGCGACGACGCCGGTTGCCGGCCAGGCGAGCGAGCCCGGCGCGGCCGCGGCGGGCGGCTGCCCGGGCGACGGCGCGGCGGACGGCGGCGCCACGCGCAGCACTTGGCCGGGCGACACGGCGTCGGTCGGCGCCATGTGATTCCAGCCGGCCACGTCCTGCACGCGTTGCCCGTAGGCACTCGCGATGCCCGCGAGCGTATCGCCCGGGTTCACGCGGTAATAGCCAGCGATCACGCCCGGCGTCGCTGCCGACATCGGGGTCGACTGGCGCGCCGGTTGCCAGTTGTCGGTCCACGGCGTCAGCGTACAGCCCGACAGCGCGACGGCGGCAGCGACTAGCGCCGCCTGCGGCAACCAGCGCGTCAGCGCATCGTGGATGGGAATAGTTTCTCTCAAGGGTCCTCCCGGATTTGCGTCGCGACGCCGCCCACCGCCCCCCGGTGCGCGACGCACGATGTCCGGCCGGACGGCCGGACCAATCAGTATCCGACCGCTCGCGCGGCCGTCAGTTTCCACAGCGGAACGTCCGCGCGAAGGGGCTCACCGGCCCCTTTTTCGCACTTTCCAGTGTCGTCCCGACCGGCAAAGATACCATTTGTCGCGGTCGGGACCGCGTCGGCTGCCGGTTCCGGCAACAATCTTGCAGCGCCGCACGGGCGTGGCGGCGGCCTGCGAGCCGCGCCGGGCGGGCCGTCCGGCGGGCTTCAAGCGGGCTTCGGGCGGGTTTTCCACCCGCGCCGCCGCATGCGCAGCCCATCCCGCCGCCGTCACATTCCCCGCTTCGATCGCCGCCTATACTCGGTGATGCAGCGCGATCCAATGACAACGAGGAGCATGACAATGAACAACGCGACGTTTCTTTCCGTGCAGCTCGACGCCGACGATTTCGCCGGCTCCAGCGGCCTGGTCGAATTGCTCAACCGGCACCTGCTGTTCGCGACCGATGTCGCCGAAGCGGCCGATGCGCTCGTCCAGCTGGCGAGCGTCGCGCACATGACGGGCGCCACGCGCCACAGCGTCGAGCTGCCGATCCTCGCGATCGAACGGCTGCGCGACGCACTCGACACGCTGAGCGGCTACGACGAAACGTGGCTGCAGGTGCTGGAACCGGCCGAAGCGCTGTTCCGCGATATCGGGCGCGGCCGCCGCCCGCTGCATTGAGCGCCGGCGCGTCACGCGCCGCCAATGAAAACAGCCCGCCGTTCCGCATGATGGAACGACGGGCTGTTTGTACTACAGAGGGTCGGATCCGGCCGCCGGGGCGGCCGCACCATTAACGACCCTTGTAGACCGGTGCGCCGTCAGCGATACGCTTGACTTGCCAGCCGGTCTTTGCAGCAGCCGGAGCGCCCGATTCTTGCGCGGCGGCCGGTTGCGCGCCGTAGCCGGTCGTGTCGGCAGCGGCAACGTTTTGTTGCGGGTTCAGACGTGCTTCGGCAGCCTGGATGCCTTCCGGGTAGTTCGTGCGGTCGCTGCCCAGCTTGTAGCCGGCCTGCTGGACGGCGACGAGATCGGCCTTCACCTGTGCACGGGTGACGGGCGCGTTTTGGGCAAACGAGACGGCGGGAACGGCGAGGACAGCAGCTGCGGCGAACGTTGCGATCAGCGATTTCATGATTACCTCCGGGATTTTTTTGCTCCGCCGCACACACCATGTCTGCAGCGATGGAACAGAGTTTAGTCCCGGCAGCACCTAGGGAAAACCATGAAAGAACGAAAACACTGTTTCCCCGGAGCCAACAATGTCGGCATCCGGGATAGAAAAACCCTATTCAAAGAATAGATTTTCGCAACAATGCTGCCCCCACGCGCCGGTTACGACCAGTTCGCGTGGAAGCTGCCCGGCTGGTCGGTACGCTCGAACGTATGCGCGCCGAAGAAGTCGCGCTGCGCCTGCACGAGGTTCGCCGGCAGCCGCTCGGAACGGTAGCTGTCGAAGTACGCGACCGCCGACGCGAACGCCGGGACCGGCACGCCGGCCTTGACCGCGGCGACCACGACGTCGCGCAGCGCCGTCTGGTAGTTCGCGGCGATGTCCTTGAAGTACGGGTCGAGCAGCAGGTTCGCGAGCGCCGGATCCTTCGCGTAGGCGTCGGTGATCTTCTGCAGGAAGCGCGCGCGGATGATGCAGCCCGCGCGGAAGATCTTCGCGATCGTCCCGAGATCGAGGTTCCAGCCGTACTCTTCCGACGCCGTGCGCAGTTGCGCGAAGCCCTGCGCGTACGAGATCACCTTGCTCAGGTACAGCGCGCGGCGCACCGCTTCGACGAACGCGGCGCGATCGCCGTCGAACGGCGCGGCGGCCGGGCCCGACAGGATCTTGCTGGCCGCGACGCGCTCGGTCTTCAGCGACGACAGCACGCGCGCGAACACCGACTCGGTGATGAGCGGCAGCGGCACGCCGAGATCCAGCGCGTTCTGGCTCGTCCACTTGCCGGTGCCCTTCTGCGCGGCGCGATCGAGGATCACGTCGACGAGGTGCTTGCCGGTCTCCTCGTCCTTCTTGCCGAAGATCTTCGACGTGATCTCGATCAGGTAGCTGTCGAGTTCGCCCTGGTTCCATTCGGTGTACACCGCGCCGAGTTCGTCGTTGGTCAGGCCCGCGACGTCCTTCAGCACCGAGTAGCTTTCGGCGATCAGCTGCATGTCGCCGTATTCGATACCGTTGTGGACCATCTTCACGTAGTGGCCCGCACCGTCCGGGCCCATGTACGCGACGCACGGCTCGCCGTCCGACGGCGCCTTCGCGGCGATCTGCTTGAGGATCGGCTCGACGAGGTCGTACGCGTCGCGCTGGCCGCCGGGCATGATCGACGGGCCGCGCAGCGCGCCCTCCTCGCCGCCCGACACGCCGGTGCCGATGAAGTGCAGGCCCGACTGCGCGAGTTCCTGGTTGCGGCGGATCGTGTCGGTGAAGTGCGTATTGCCGCCGTCGATCAGCACGTCGCCCTTCTCGAGCAGCGGCTTGAGCGACGCGATCGTCGCATCGGTCGCCTCGCCGGCTTTCACCATCATCAGGATCCGGCGCGGCGTTTCCAGCGACGCGACGAATTCTTCGAGCGTATAGGTCGGCACCAGGTTGCGGCCGGGGAATTCGGCGATCAGTTCGTCGGTTTTCTCGCGGCTGCGGTTGTACACCGACACCGCGTAACCGCGGCTCTCGATATTGAGTGCGAGATTGCGGCCCATCACCGCAAGTCCGATCACACCGATTGCTTGTTTGCCCATTAGTCAATTCTCCGGAAAAAACGGGGCGCGACCCGAACCGGGCCGCGCGCACAGGCGAAAGGATAGTGGAAACCCGGCGTCGATGCGCGCCGGCGTGTCATTGCTCCGCGTGCGGCAACCGGCGGAACACGACGCTCAGGTTGTTCGCCGGCATCTCGACGACCTCGATACAGTCGAGCCCGCGATCGAGGCCGAGCGCGACGACGGTCTCGAGATCGCGCACGCCCCACGACGGGTCGCGGCTGCGCAGCTGCAGGTCGAATGCCTCGTTCGACGGCGCCGTGTGCCGGCCTTCGCGGCGGTACGGACCGTACAGGAACAGCACGCCGCCCGGCCGCAGCAGCCGCGCCGCGCCCGCGAACAGCGCTTCCGTGCAGGCCCACGGAGAAATGTGAATCATGTTGATGCAGACGATCGCGTCGAGCATCGCGACCGGCCACGATGCCTCGCGCACGTCGAACGCCAGCGGCCCGGCGACGTTCGCGAGGCCCGCATGCGCGATCCACGCGGCGATCGAGTGCCGCGCCTGTTCGTCGGGGTCGCTCGGCTGCCAGCGCAGGCCCGGCAACGCCTGTGCGAAGTGGACGACATGCTGGCCGGTGCCGCTCGCGATTTCGAGCACGCTGCCGCTCGCCGGCAGCACGCGGCGCAATACGTCGAGGATCGGCCCGCGGTTGCGTTCGGCCGCGGGCGCCAGCAACCGCGCGGCGGGATCGGACGAAGACGGGGCGCCGGTCACGATGCATGCTCCACGGGGTTGCCGCCAAGCCCCAGACGGGCCGTCAGTGCGTCGAGCGCCGGCGCGCAACGCGCCTCGACCTTCAGCGTCAGGATCGGATCGGCGCGCGTATGGCCGAGATTGAGCGCGGCGACCGGCTTGTGCCGCGCCTGCGCCCACACGCAGAAGCGGTAGCCGGAATACACCATCAGCGACGAACCGACGACGAGCAGCGCATCGGCCGCGTCAAGCGCCTGCGACGCCAGCGCCACGCGTTCGCGCGGCACGTTCTCGCCGAAGAATACGACCGCCGGCTTCAGCAAGCCGCCGCATGCGGGACAGGCCGGCACCCGGAACGTGTCGAGCGCGGCCCATTCGAGGTGCGCGTCGCCGTCCGCGGCCGGCTCGGCCTGCGCGCCCAGCAGGTCGGGATTGTCGGCCTCGAGCACCGTCTGGATCGTCGCACGCGCATGGTGTGCGCCGCATTCGAGACAGGTCACGCCGTGGATCCCGCCGTGCAGTTCGATCACGTCGTCGCTGCCCGCGCGCTGATGCAGGCCGTCGACGTTCTGCGTGACGAGGCGCTCGATCCGGCCCGCGCCGCCGAGCCGCGCCAGCGCGGCGTGCGACCCGTTCGGTTGCGCGCGGCCGACGACGGGCCAGCCGATCATGCTGCGCGCCCAGTAACGCCGCCGCGCGGCATCGGAACCGAGGAATTCGTGAAGCTGGATCGGCGGCGAGCGCATCCACTGGCCATTGCGGTCGCGATAGCCGGGAATGCCGGAATCGGTGCTGATGCCCGCGCCGGTCAGCACGAGCAGGCGCGGATGCCGCTCGACGAACGCGTGCAGCGCATCGAGCGCGGCCGGGTCGACGCCGGCGGTTGAGGAGTCGTGCAAGGCTGTGTCGTTCATGTTGGCAACGCGTGATCGGGCGCGCGGGCCGGCCGTGCGACCGCACGAGCGGCCCGCGCGCCAACACATGATACATAACGCCGCCCGATCCGGCCGGCGGCCCCGGGGGCAAAACCGGCGCACAAAAAAAGACGCCCATTCGCCGCTCGGCGATGGGCGCTTCAACAATTGATCCATCGGGGTAGTGGATCAACTGACAGCACAAAGTTGCGACGTCCGCCATGCAGCCACCGGCGAACGCTTCCCCTGGACTACGCGTGTTCCACGATGCTGCGCCGCGTCGCGCCACCGGCGCTTCCGTGCGGTCCGGGTCAGGTCCGCCACGCCGCAACGCGCGGCGCGCGAACGCATCCGCCACGCGACGACTCGCGTTGCGCGACGGCATGACGGTCCGGGATCCAGGCCGGTGCCATCCGCATGCATTCGGGGCTCATCCCCGACGGCCGACCGTCGCCGGTCGGCCTCGTGCATCCCGCGTGCACGTCGTCGTTCAGAACGAACCCGATTGCTCGGATGGAACGGAAAGCCGCGCGCTCACGTCGCCGCACGTAACGGCGAAGCGAATACCCTGGCAGGTCGGCGATTCATGTTTGCAACACGCCACGTTGCGATTCGGTCTCTTTTCATTCTCTTGTCCCCGTCTCCGATGCGTCCGACCTACTGAAGCGATCGCCGGGCCGACTACGCCCCCGCGATCACACTCACGGCCCCTACAGATATGCAAGGAGCGCACCATGCTTCGCGCGGCAAGGCCGCGCGGGCACCTGCAAGGCGGCCCGAAAGGATCGCGCACCGTCAGGAAGCGCGAACGTTTCGAAACTGAAACGCCCGCCGGCACGGGGCGATGGCCGGCCTTGCGCGTGGTCGCGCTGCAGCGGGCACCCGGGCCGGGACCGGCGCGTTGCGTCCGCGCGCCGCGGACAATCGTCCTACCATCGTCGCGCCCCGGCCTCGCTCGGCGCGGCGTGACGCTGCGAATCGCGTAGCGCCGCGGACGCCGCACGCCGCACGCCGCACGGCTCGCGCGTTGCGCAAACACGCTAGCATTCGGACACGGAACGCCGCGCGTCCGCTTTTGCATCGCCCTCGAGGATCCGCCATGACCACGCCCGCCCCTGCCCGCCCCGACGTCGCTCGTCGCGTCTTTTCGGACGGACGGTTATCGATCGGCCTCACGCTGCCGCTGCTCCGCAGCGGCCGTATCGTCGCCGACTTCAACGAGCAGCTCGAACTCGCCGAGCTGGCCGATATACTCGGCTTTCGCGCGCTGTGGATTCGCGACGTGCCATTGAACAGCGCCGACTACCCGGACCCGGTCGGCCATCTCGACCCGTGGGTGCTGCTCGGTGCACTGGCATCGCGCACGCGGCGGATCGCACTGGCAAGCGGCGCGATCGTACTGCCGCTGCGACATCCGCTGCACATCGCGAAAGGCGCGCTGTCGGTCGCGACGCTGTCGGGCGGACGTTTCATCCTCGGGCTCGGCTCCGGCGACCGGCCGCCCGAATACGCGGCGTTCGGCATCGACGCGGAAACGCGTCGCGACCGCTACCGCGCGCACTGGGAGGTCGTCGCGGCCGCGCTGGGCATACCGTCACGCGTGCTACCCGACCAGGCGCCGCCCGACGCCCCCGAATTCACGCTGCTGCCGCGCGGCGACGATGCGGTGCCGATGCTCGCGGTCGGCTCGGGCGGACAAAGCGTCGACTGGATCGCGCGACACGCGATCGGCTGGATGACGTACCACCGCGATCCGGACACGCAGCGCGCCCGCCATTCGATGTGGCGCGCGGCGGTCGACCGGCTTCCCGCGCCGGAATTTCGCGCGTTCGGCGTGTCGATGCGGCTCGACCTCGCCGCGGACCCCGATGCGCCGGCCACCGCGCTGTCGCTCGGCTACGCAACCGGGCGCCGTGCGCTGGTCGACATCCTGCAGGACATGCGTGCGGCGGGCACGCATCATGTCACGCTGAACCCGGGATCGGACCGACCCGTGCGCGAGGTCATCGAGGAAATCGCCGAACACGTGCTGCCGGTCTTTCACGGCGAACATGCCTGATTCATCAGGAAACCGAATTTATCCGATGCATCGCACATGATCGGGCGAATGCGCACGTGGCAGGGCATTGCCCGTGCCCGACGGCAAACGGGCGTGGCAGGCACCTTGCGAGTCGGCAAGCCGTGCCCGCCCGATTGCCGGACCATCTGGAGCCGGCACCGGAGATTTGCCTGCGCGAGCGCACTGCAAACGCCCGCGCCGCCTTGGGGATGCCCGATTCGAATCGTCGTCGACGGAACTATTCGCGTCCGGCCGCGATCATGTTAACTTCCGTCCATCGTTCAGCCCGGCGGGCCGCGCCCCGATGCGCACCCGCATGCCCACTCCATGCGACATTTCCTCCTCGGCTGGCTGCTTGCCGCCGTCGTGTCGGCCGCCCATGCGGCCGCCCCCGCTCCGGCCGCCGCTTCGGCCGCCGCTTCGGCCGCTTCCGGCACCGCGCCCGCGCTGACGCCGCAACAGGCCCAGCAGGCACTCAATGTGCTCGAAAACCCCCGCGATCGCGCGCAGGTCGAAACGACGCTGCGCGCGATCGCAGCCGTCGGCGTCCTGAGTGCGCCCGCGGCCGCCGCCAGCAATGCGGCCGCGGCGAGCAGCGCATCGGCCGCCGCGGTCCCGACCGCGCTCACGTCGAACGGGCTCGCGTCGATGCTCGTTCGCCAGGGGGCGCACTGGACCACCGAAATCGGCGGCGCGCTGAACGAATCGTTGCACTCGCTGCTCGATGTCGGCTCGGTCGGCAACTGGTGGCATGACAGGCTGGTGCGCGCCGACGCGCGCGCCGAGCTCACGCACGCGGCCTGGACCATCCTCGCCGTGCTCGTGCCCGCGCTCTTCGTCGAATGGCTCGCGAGGCGGTTGCTGCGGCGTGCGCTGGCCGCGGTCGCGGCGCGGCGCGCCGGCCCATCGCGTACCGCCGCGCCCGATTCCGTCCCGCCCGACGACGACGCACCGCCGGACTCATCCGACCCACCCGATGCCACCGACGCTGCCGAAGCCGCGCCGCCTTCATCCCTCGGTCAAGGCGATGCGCGGCGTCACACCACGCTGCTGCACCGGATGCCGCGCGCGCTCGTCAGCCTGGGGCTGCGCGCCGTGCCGCTGCTCGTGTTCGTCGGCGTCGCGAGCCTGGCGATGTCGCTGCTCGGCGATACGGGCGCGCCGATCGAATCCGCGCTCGAAGCGCTGATCGACACCTACGTGATCTGCCGGCTCGTCACGATCGTCAGCCGGCTGTTCTTCCAGCCCGACGCGCGGCAGCTACGGCTGCTGCATATCAGCGACGCATGGGCCGATTTCGCGCAGCGCTCGATCGCGCGGATCGTGATCGTGGTCGGCACCTGCACGGCCGCGGTCGAGATCGCCGCAAGCTTCGGCCTCAGCGAAGCCGGCCACGTCGCGCTGCTGAAAGCCGTCGCGCTCGCCGGGCACGTGATGATCTCGGTGCTGATCCTGCAGTGCCGCCGGCCGGTCGCCGCAAGGATCCGCACGGCCGGCGCCGACCGCCCGACCTTCGCCGTGGTCGCCAATGCGCTCGCGGACGCCTGGGCCCCCGTGTCGGTCTTCGTCGTGATGGCGCTGTGGTTCGTGTGGGCGCTCGACGTCCACAACGGCTACCGCGTGCTGATCACGCTCGGCGGCCGCTCGATCGCCGTGATGATCGGCATGCGGATGGTGTCGATCGTCGTGTTCGGCGCGCTCGCGCGACTGTTCCAGCGCCGCGACGAGGACCGCACGCTCGTCCATCTGCACGCGTACCGCTATTACCCGCTGCTGCGCCAGATCGTATCGGGCGCGATCGGCGTCGTGACCCTCGTGCTGTTGCTGCAGATCTGGGGCGTGCCGGTCTTCCGCGCGTTCGGGACGGGCACCATCGGCCACCGCCTCGCGTCGGCGCTGGTGACGATCGCGATCGCGGCGATCGTCGCGCTCGTCGTCTGGGAAGCCGCGAACATCGCGATCGAGCGCCGCCTGCAGCGCTGGACGCGCGAAGGCAACCTGGTGCGGGCGGCACGGCTGCGCACGCTGCTGCCGATGCTGCGCTCGCTGCTGTTCGTGATGATCGCGCTCGTCGTCGTGCTGACGGGCCTCAGCGAACTCGGCGTGAACATCGGCCCGCTGCTGGCCGGGGCGAGCATCTTCGGCGTCGCGCTCGGCTTCGGTTCGCAAAAGCTCGTGCAGGATTTCATCACCGGGATCTTCCTGCTGATGGAAAACGCGATGCAGGTCGGCGACTGGGTCACGCTCGCCGGCGTGTCGGGCACGGTCGAATACCTGTCGATCCGCACCGTGCGGCTGCGCGCGGGCGACGGGTCGCTGTATACGATCCCGTTCAGCTCCGTGACGACCGTCAACAATACGAATCGCGGGCTCGGCAACGCGGCCGTCAAGGTCAGCATCGCGTACGGCGAGGACATCGATCGCGCGATCGCGACGCTGAAGGAAATCGGCGCCGCGTTGCGCGACGATCCGACGTACCGCGACGGCATCCTGTCGGACTTCAGCTACTGGGGTATCGACCAGGTCGACGGTGCGGCGCTCGCGCTGGCCGGACAGATGCAGTGCACGGACTCGGCGCGCTGGAGCGTGCAGCGCGAATTCAACCGGCGGATCGCGGAGACCTTCCGCGAGCGCGGGATCCAGATCGCCAATCCGCAGCGCAGCCTGGTTGCCTATGCGGACGGAACGCGGCCTGCCGGCAGCGATGAAGGCGACCACGCCACCGACGACATCACCGCGCCCGACACGCCGCCCCGGCCGCCGTCGCCCGGCAACGGGGGGCGCAAGCCGGGTTGATCGCTCAACGCGTGTGACGCGCCGCGCTCAACGCGCGGCGGGTTTCTTCACGCGCGCCGTCTTTTTCGCCGCAGGGCGTGCCGTTCCCGGTTTCGCCGCGCGTTTCGACGCGGCGGCACCCGGCGCGCGCTTCGCGGCGCCTTCCGGGCCGGCCGCCGGCGCGTCGCGCTGCACATGCCATTGCTCGAGCAGCACGCGCGTCTGGTCGGCGATCGTCTCGATCAGCAGCGCCGCACGCTCGCCCTCGAACGCGTCCCACTCGAGCAACTGCAGCGCCGAACGCTGCGCGATGTGGAATACCGTGAGCTGCCCGAACAGGCTCAGCGCGCGCAACCGCGTGACGGGATCGTCGGCCGGCCGCCCCGAAATGCGGCCGATCAGCGCGGCGCTCACGTCGTTCAGCGGCTTGCGCATGCGCGACATCAGGATTTCGCTCGCGCTCGCCGGCTCCTGGCCGCCCTGCTCGCGCGCAAAGAACATGCGCTGATTCATCGTCTTCGGCGCGGTGAACATCCGGTCCGACAGGGCGCGCAGCAACCCGATGAACGCATCGATCAGCACGTCGATCTCCGCGTGCGCATCGAGCATCGCCCATGCATGGCCGACCGCGGGCGCGAACACCTGCCAGCCGGTCTCCGCGATCGTCTCCACGCACGCGCGGTACACGCCTTCCTTGTTCTCGAAGTAGTACTGCAGCGCCGGCGCGTTCACGCCCGCCATCGCGGCGATCTCGCGCGTCGACGCGCCCGCGAACCCGCGTTCGCCGAACAGTTCGATTGCCGCCTCGATGATCCGCTGCCGCGTTTCGTCCCCGCGCGCGTAGCCGCCTGCCGACGTGCGGCGCAGCTTCTTCGCTTCGTTCATGCCTTCCTCGTCGTTCGATCGATCGATATTCTACTTGACACAATTTTATCAACTGGAATAATTCTTCCACTTGGAATAAATTGGATCCCGCATGTCGACGCCGCAAGACCCGCCCCAGCACCCGCCACAGAAAGCAGATCGTCAGGAAAACGGAACAACGCCGCGCAACGGAAACGGCGGATCGAAGCGGCGCATCCTGCTCGCCGTCGCCGTGCTCGCCGCCATCGGCGGCGCCGTCTGGCTCGGCCGCTGGTGGACGGTCGGCCGCTTCATCGAAAGCACCAACGATGCGTACCTGCAGGCGGACAGCATGACCGCCGCGCCGAAAGTCGCGGGCTACGTGACCGACGTCTACGTGCGCGACAACCAGGCCGTGAAGGCCGGCGATCCGCTCGTGCGGCTCGATGTCCGCCAGTACCAGGTCGCGCTCGCGCAGGCGCTGGCCACCGTCGACGCCCGCCGTGCGGACATCGCGCGCGCCGAAGCCGACATCAGCCAGCAGCGTGCGAATCTCGAACAGGCCGACGCGCAGGCGAAGGTGTCCCGCATCAATGCCCAGCACGCCAGCGACGAATACACGCGCTATGCGCCGCTCGCGGCAACCGGCGCCGAAACGCACGAACGCGTCGCCGACCTGAAGAGCACACGCGACCAGGCCGCCGCGACGCTGGCCGCGAACACCGCGTCGATCGCTGCCGCGCGCACGCAGATCGCGTCGTTCACCGCGCAACTCCAGCAGGCGCGCGCGCAGCTCGAGGCCGCGCAGGCCAGCGCCGCGCAATCGCAGCTCGATCTCGACAACACGATCGTGCGCAGCACGCTCGCCGGCCGCGTCGGCGATCGCACGGTACGCGTCGGCCAGTACGTGCAGCCCGGCACGCGGCTGCTGACCGTCGTGCCGGTCGACTCGATCTATCTCGTCGCGAACTTCAAGGAAACGCAGATCGGCAACATGCGCATCGGCCAGCCCGTGTCGCTGCATGTCGACGCATTGCCGGACGGCACGTTGTCCGGCGTCGTCGACAGCTTCGCGCCCGGCACCGGCGCGCAGTTCGCGCTGCTGCCGCCGGAAAACGCGACCGGCAACTTCACGAAGATCGTCCAGCGCGTGCCGGTGCGCATCCGCCTGGACTCGAACGCCCGCGCGCAGCGCATGCTGCTGCCGGGGCTGTCGGTCACGGTCGACGTCGACACGCGTTCGGCCCGCGACGAGCAGCGCCATGGCTGATACGTCCGCCACGATGCCCGCGCCGCCGCACGAAGGCCGCGCAAGCGTCACCGACTGGATCGCGGTCGCGGCCGGCGCGCTCGGCGCGCTGATGGCCACGCTCGACATTTCGATCACGAACTCCGCGTTGCCGCAGATCCAGGGCGAAATCGGCGCGACCGGCACCGAAGGCACCTGGATCTCGACCGGCTACCTGATGTCGGAGATCGTGATGATCCCGCTCGCCGCGTGGCTCACGCGCGTGTTCGGGCTGCGCAATTTCCTGCTGACGAACTCCGCGCTGTTCATCGCGTTCTCGATGATGTGCGGCTGGTCGCACTCGCTGCCGATGATGATCGCCGGCCGGATCGGCCAGGGCTTCACGGGCGGCGCGCTGATCCCGACCGCGCAGACGATCATCCGCACGCGGCTGCCGCTGTCGCAACTGCCGGTCGGGACGACGCTGTTCGGCCTGATCGTGCTGCTCGGGCCGTTGTTCGGCCCGGTGCTCGGCGGCTGGCTCGCGGAAAACGTGAGCTGGAGCTGGTGCTTCTTCCTGAACCTGCCCGTGTGCCTGCTGCTGATGGCGCTGCTGGTGTTCGGACTGCCGTCGGACCGCCCGCACTGGAGCGCGTTCTTCAACGCGGACTGGCTCGGCATCTTCGGCCTCGCGATCGGCCTGAGCTCGCTCACCGTCGTGCTCGAGGAAGGCCAGCGCGAACGCTGGTTCGAATCGCAGATGATCGTCACGCTGAGCATCGTGTCGTTGGCCGGGATGATCCTGATCGCGCTGTCGCAACGCTTCGCGACACGGCCGATCGTGCGGCTGTCGCTGATGCGCAACCCGCGCTACGCGAGCGTGATCGTGATCGTGTCCGCGGTCGGCGCCGGGCTGTACGGGGTGTCCTACCTGCTGCCGCAGTTCCTCGCGATCGTCGCCGGCTACAACGCGGAACAGGCCGGCGCGATCATGCTGCTGTCGGGGCTGCCGGCCTTTCTCGTGATGCCGATCCTGCCGCGCCTGCTCGGCAAGGTCGATTTCCGCATCCTCGTGATCTCGGGGCTGCTGCTGTTCTGCCTGAGCTGCATGCTCGACATCAGCCTGACCGCGCAAAGCGTCGGCCACGACTTCGTGTGGTCGCAACTGATCCGCGGCGTCGCGCAGATGCTCGCGATGATGCCGCTCAACCAGGCATCGATGGCGGCCGTCGCGCGCGAGGACTCGGGCGACGCGGCCGGGCTCTACAACATGGCGCGCAACCTCGGCGGTTCGATCGGCCTCGCGATCATCGGCACCGTGATCGACCGGCGTACGACCTACCATACAGCCATGCTCCGCGAATCGGTGACCGCCAACTCGCTGATCGGGCAGGACCGGCTGTCCGCCTATGCGGCCAACTGGTTCTCGCACACCGGCGACCTCGCGTATTCGAACCTGCGCGCGCTCGGACAACTGGCGCAGCAGATCCAGATCCAGGCCGTCGTGATGACCTACTCCGAAACCTTTTATCTGCTGGGCCTCGCGCTGCTCGCCTGCGTGCCGCTCGCGCTGCTGCTGAGAACGCCGCGCGGGCCGCAACCGATGTCGTCCGGCCATTGAACCGTCTTACGCGATGAAACCCTTCTTCCCGCCCCGCCGCCCCGCACTCACGCTGTGCGCGGCCGCGTGCCTGCTCGCCGGCTGCACGGTCGGCCCCGACTATCGCGGCGCACCCGCCGCCCCCGATGCGCCGACGTTCGTGCGTGCGCCCGCCGCCGGCGTCGACACCGCCGCGCCCGCCCCGAGCGCGTGGTGGCGCGCGCTGAACGACCGCCAGCTCGACGAGCTGATCACCGCCGCGCTCGTCTTCAACCCCGATCTGCACGCGGCCCAGGCACGCTTGCGTGCATCGCGTGCACAGCTCTCGCAACAGCGTGCGGCCCAGTTGCCGAAAGCGTCGGCCACCGCCGCGGCCGTCCGCATGCGCGAACCCGATATCAGCGCGCTCGGTTCGCTGCTGCCGTCGAACGGCTCGAACCCGTCGGGCGGCACGTCGCCGTCGCTGGGCGGCTCGGGCCCGCTGCAGCTCTATTCGGCGGGCTTCGACGCAACCTGGGAAATCGACCTGTTCGGCGGTACGCGCCGCGCGGTCGAAGCCGCGTCCGCACAGGCCGAAGCAGTGGATGCGGACCTCGCCGATACACAGGTGTCGATCGCAGCCGAAGTCGCCAATGCGTACGTCGACCTGCGCGACCAGCAGCAGCGGCTTGCGCTGTCGCGGCAAACCGCCGGGTTGCAGCAGAAGATGCTCGAACTCACGCAGCAGCGCCGCGCGCGCGGCGTCGCGGCCGATGCGGACATCGAACGCCTGACGACGCAGGTCGAGAACACGCGCGCGTCGCTGATCCCGCTCGACGCGCAGGTGACGGAGTCGCTCGATCGGCTCGCGATCCTGACGGGCCGCGCGCCCGGCGCGCTCGATGCCGCGCTGTCGAGCGCGGATGTGCCGCTGCCGACGCTGCCCGGCAACGTCGCGATCGGCGATCCGGCCACGCTGCTCAAGCAACGCCCCGACATTCGCGCGGCCGAGCGCCGGCTCGCGTCGAGCAATGCGCAGATCGGCGAGCATGTGGCCGACTATTTCCCGAAGGTGACGCTGCTCGGCGATCTCGGCTTCAGCGCGGCGGACCCGGGGCACCTGTTCCGCAAGCAGAATTTCACGTGGGTCGGTGCGCCGTACCTGCAATGGAACATCCTCGACTTCGGTCGCACGCGCGGCGCGGTACGGGCAGCCGAAGCGTCGCGCGACGAAGCGGAAGCGAATTATCAGAAGACCGTGCTCGGCGCATTACAGGATGCCAACACCGCATTGCAGCGCTATGGACACCAGCGCGAGCACGTCGTCGCCTTGACGAAGGTGCAGACATCGGCCGTGCATTCGCGCTCGCTGATGGACGAGCGCTATCGTGCGGGCGTCGCGTCGATGATCGACCTGCTCGATACGCAACGCGAAGCGCTGTCCGCGCAGCAGAACGTGATTGCCGGGCAAGCCGAACTGATCAAGGACTACGTGTCGGTGCAGAAGAGCCTTGGGCTCGGCTGGCAGGCAAACGCAGGGTGACGGCGCCGGCGCGCGTGACGCACGGTCGCCGCATCACGCGCGCCGCAACAACCCATTGCGCGCGCAACAATACCGGTTCGGTTCGTCCGCAACGAGCGGGCCCGCGCCGCTTCGACACCGCGGCTATCGAAAACATATCGAATATCAATTAGCCAATCATCTGACGATATCTTCTAATTCAGTCGGCTTCCCCACCACCGATCGGATTCAAGGAGTTCCATCGTCATGTCCTCATCCTCTCATCGTGCGCTGCGGCACGCAGTCGCCGCGATCTGCGTTGCCCTCTCCGCTTCCCCGTATGCCGCCGAACTCACGCGCGACACGGGCGCGCCCGTCGGCGACAACCAGAATTCGCAGACGGCCGGCCCCGCCGGCCCCGTGCTGCTGCAGGACTCCGCGCTCATCGAGAAACTGCAGCGCTTCGATCGCGAGCGCATTCCGGAACGCGTCGTGCATGCGCGCGGCACCGGGGCATTCGGCGAGTTCGTGCCGAGCGCCGACATCTCCGACCTGACGAAAGCGAAAGTCTTCACGCCCGGCACCCGCACGCCGGTGTTCGTGCGCTTCTCGACCGTGATGGGTTATCGCGGCTCGCCCGAACAGGCACGCGATCCGCGCGGCTTCGCGGTGAAGTTCTATACGCAGCAGGGCAACTGGGACATGGTCGGCATCAACTGGCCCGTGTTCTTCATTCGCGACGGCATCAAGTTCCCCGACTTCGTTCACGCGAACAAGCCGAGCGCCGTGACCGGCGTGCAGGACCCGAACCTCGCGTTCGACTTCTTCGCGCACACCCCCGAAGCGACCCACATGCTGACGATGCTGTACTCGGATGCCGGGATGCCCGACTCGTACCGTCGCATGGACGGCTTCGCGGTGCACGCGTTCAAGTTCGTCAATGCGCAGGGCGACGTGCACTACGTGAAGTTCCACTGGAAGAGCCAGCAAGGCGTGCACGGCCTGCGTCCGCAAGAGATCGCCGCGTCGATCGGGCACGACTGGAACATGATGACGAACGACCTGTACGGCGCGCTGAAGCAAGGCGATTTCCCGAAGTGGGATCTGTACGTGCAGGTGCTCACGCCGAAGGACCTGAACCGCTTCGACTTCGACGCGCTGGACGATACGAAGGTGTGGACCGGCGTACCTGAACGCAAGATCGGCACGATGACGCTCAATCGCGTGCCCGACAACTACTTCCAGTCAACCGAGGAATCGGCGTTCGCGCCGTCGCGGCTCGTGCCGGGCATCGAGCCGTCCGAAGACCGGATGCTGCAGGATCGCCTGTTCGCGTATGCCGACACGCAGATGTACCGCCTCGGCGCGAACTACATGGACCTGCCGATCAACCGCCCCGTCGTGCCGGTGGTCAACAACAACCAGGACGGCAAGATGAACTTCGGCGATCGCAAGGGCGAGGTGAACTACGAGCCGTCGACGCTGAACGAGCTTGCGCAGGATCCGCAGTACAAGTCGGTCCGCACGCCGCTCAGCGGCACGACGCAACAGGAAGCGATCCACAAGAAGCTGTTGTTCCGTCAAGCCGGCGAGTACTACCGCAGCCTGTCGCAGCAGGACAAGGACGACCTCGTCACCGCGCTGTCCGGCGATCTCGGCCAGGTGAAGAACGCGCATAACCAGTACGCGATGCTGTCGTACTTCTACAAGGCCGATGCCGACTACGGCACGCGGCTCGCGCAGGCCGTTCACGCGAACGTTCAGCAGGTGCAGTCGCTTGCGGCGAAACTGAGCGACAACTGATCGCGCGACGCCGGTCGCAGCCTGGCGTGCGCGGTGGTGCCGCGCACGCCGGCCCGACTTCTTCATCAGGACATCCTCATGCGATCAACACGCTTCATCCATGCGGCTCGCGTGGCGGCGACGGCGCTGGCGCTGGCCGCGATCGCCGGCTGCGCGCACCTGCCCGACCGGCCGGCGTACGGCAAGGCCGATCCCGCCGCACTGCGCCGCTACGACGGCGACTGGTTCGACGCCGCCCGCGTCGGCCGCGTCGACATCCTGCGCGCGTTGCACGACGCCGGGTATCCCGTCGACACCACCGACAGCCGCGGCTTTACGGCCGTGATACTCGCGTCGTACGACGGCCAGCCCGCCGCACTCGACTACCTATTGTCGGCCGGCGCCAACGCGTGCATCGGCGATCGACACGGCAATACGGCGCTGATGGGTGCGCTCTTCAAGAACGAACCCGACATCGCCCGCCGCCTGATCGACACGCGCTGTCCGATCGACCAGACGAACGGCGCCGGCGAAACCGCACTGGGGTTCGCGACGCTGTTCAATCGCTTCGAACTGATTCCGCTGCTCGTCGCGCACGGCGCGAATCCGAACCATGTCGACCGGCGCGGCCAGTCGCTGCTGCAGCTCGCGCTGACGCACGACAACACCGATGCCGCGGATGCGCTGCGTAAAGCCGGTGCCAGACCGTAGCGCGACTACGCGTCAACGTCTGATCAATGCGAACGCTCCGTGCTATGGTGCCGTTGGTTTCATCGCACGGAGACAGGAAAATGCTGAGTCGCTTCGCCATTGTTCTTGTTGCCGCCGGCGCGGCAACCAGCCTCGCGGCAACGGCCGCGGGCACCCAACCGGACAGCGCCAATGCGTATCGCCAGTTGCGCACGCGGCTCTTCGCGGGCGTGACGGTCACCGCGATCTTCTCGCCGAACCAGTGCCGGAACGCGCAGCAAGCCGCAACCCGGGCACCCGTACCCACCGTATCAGGCGGTTTCGCGATACGCGATTTCATGGAAGTCGGCGGCAATACGCTCGCGTTCGCCAACCAGCACCTGACCGTCCAGCCGAGCGGCGCGACGGTGCTCGAGCTGATCCAGTATCGCGTGATGCAGGACGAAAGCGCGACGGTAACGGTGCGCTCGCTTTCGCCCACGACGTACCAGCCCGTCGCGCCGGCCCAGGTGTTCCAGTGCACGCTCGGCGACGGCCTTCGTTTCGCCAATGCCTGGCGGGATCGCGACTGACGCGGGGAATGCGTAGCAAATGCGAGAATTCGTGTAAAAACAGCAGGAGTACTACGAAATATGGATAGCGCACGGATAGGAGGAGCGATTCGTGCGCGGCCTTTCAACACGTCGATAACGATCGTCATCTTCGCGGCCGGCGCGAGTCGCGCCAGTTCGAGGTTGTCGCCGCGCACCGCATTCAGCAGCATCCGCTCGCGCCCCGCCGCCTGCGCGACATCCAGCCGCCGTGGGCGCGGCAGCCTTGTCGTCGCGAGCCGGTGCAGCCGCACCTCCTCGCCACTCCATTCGCCCAGCGCCCCCGCCGGTTCGGTGTTCACGAACCGGCGCAAGCCATCGCGCGCATCGAGCCCGAACACCGCGGCGTCCGACTGGCCGTCAGACTGCCGTGTCTTTCGGCTGACGGCCAGCGTAGCTCGCCAGGCTGCGATCGCTCCTCGTTGACTGCGTCAACGTGCGGATTGCCGGCACCACCGCACGCAGGATACCGCCCCGCCCCCATTCGTTCGACCGTCGCGACGCACGCCCCCTCTTTTCGGTTCCTTTCGCCGGCTCCATCGAATCTCCATCTTTCCGCATAAAAGACGCCAACTAATCCACGCACACTCCGCTCCGTCAAAGCAGGCAATGGACTGCCTGCATTTCCTGGAGTCGCCATGAAGAATCAGAAACGATGCTGCTACAGCGCGGTATGCGCGCTGGCGGCGGCAGTACTGGCGGGGTGCGGACCCGCCGATCAGCAGGCCGCCGCACCGGCCATCCCGGTTGCGGCGATGACGCTCGCGGCCGCGCCCCTCGACGTGAGCGAAGACCTGCCGGGCCGCGTCGCGGCCGTGCGGATCGCCGAGATCCGCCCGCAGGTCAGCGGCATCGTCCAGCGCCGGCTGTTCGAACAAGGCACCGAGGTGCGCGCGGGCCAGCCGCTGTTCCAGATCAATCCGGCGCCGTTCAAGGCCGACATGGACACGGCCGCCGCGTCGCTGCAGCGCGCGCAGGCCGCGCTCGAACGCGCGAAGGTGCAGACCGCGCGCTTCAAGCCGCTCGTCGAGGCCGATGCGATCAGCCGCCAGGTGTACGACGACGCCGTGTCGCAACGCGACCAGGCCGCCGCCGACGTCGCGCAGGCCCGCGCGACGCTCGCGCGCCGCCAGCTCGACCTGAAATTCGCCGCCGTGGAGGCGCCGATCGCCGGCCGCATCGACCAGGCGCTCGTGACCGAAGGCGCGCTGGTGTCGAGCACCGACAGCCAGCCGATGGCGCGCATCCAGCAGATCGACCAGGTCTACGTCGACGTGCGCCAGCCGGCCGCGTCGCTCGAATCGCTGCGCGGCGCGCTTGCCGCGCAGCCGGGCGCGACGGGCAACGGCCTGCCGGTCGACGTGCTGCGCGACGACGACACGCGCTTCGACGTGAAGGGACGCATGCTGTTCTCGGGCGTCAACGTCGATCCGGGCACCGGCGACGTGCTGCTGCGCGTGCTGGTCGACAACCCGAAACGCCAGCTGCTGCCGGGCATGTACGTGCGTGCCCGCATTCCGCGCGCGCACTACGCCAGCGCGGTGATGGTGCCGCAACAGGCGGTCGTGCGCGCGGGCGGCAAGCCGCAGGTGTGGGTGCTCGACGCGAAGGGCACCGCGCATCTGAAGGCCGTCGAGGTCGGCGAGCTGACGAACCGCAGCTACCGCATCAAGTCGGGCCTGCAGGCCGGCCAGAAGATCGTCGTCGAAGGCATGGAACGCCTGATCGACGGCGCGCCGGCCGCCGCGACCGACTGGAAGTCGCCCGACGCGGCCACCACCGCGTCCGCGCACTGAGTCACGAGGAGCCACCAGTCATGGCTGAATTCTTTATCCGACGCCCGGTGTTCGCGTGGGTGATCGCGCTCTTCATCATCCTGACGGGGCTGATCGCGATCCCGCAACTGCCGGTCGCGCGCTACCCGTCGGTCGCGCCGCCGTCCGTCACGATCACCGCGAACTACCCGGGCGCCACGCCCCAGACGATGAACGACGGCGTGCTGAGCCTCATCGAACGCGAACTGTCCGGCGTCAGGAACCTGCTCTACTTCGAATCGTCGGCCGATACGTCCGGCTCCGCGCAGATCACCGTGACGTTCAAGCCCGGTACCAACCCGGAGATGGCGCAGGTCGACGTGCAGAACAAGATCAAGTCGGTCGAGCCGCGCCTGCCGGCGGCCGTGCGCCAGAACGGGCTGATCGTCGAATCGGCGTCGTCCGGCTTCCTGATGCTGATCGGCCTGCGCTCCGACAACGGCCGCTTCGACGAAGGAGCGCTCGCCGACTACATGGCGCGCAGCGTGTCCGAGGAACTGCGGCGAATCGACGGCGTCGGGCGGGTGCTGCAGTTCGGCTCCGAACGCGCGATGCGCATCTGGGTCGATCCGCAGAAGCTGATCAATTTCGGCCTGTCGATGAGCGACCTGACGACCGCGATCGGCCAGCAGAACGTGCAGATCGCGCCGGGCAGCCTCGGTGCGCTGCCCGCGCTGCCGGGCCAGCGCGTGACCGTGCCGCTCATCGCGCAGGGCCAGCTCACGACGCCGGAGGAGTTCGCGAAGGTCGTGCTGCGCGCGAACGCGGACGGCTCGAAAGTCGTGCTCGGCGACGTCGCACGCATCGAACTCGGCTCGCAGAACTACACGTTCGTGAGCCGCGAGAACAACAAGCCGGCCACCCTCGCCGGCGTGCAGCTCGCACCGGGCGCCAACGCGGTGAAGACCGCGGACGCGATCCGTGCGCGCATGGCCGAACTGAGCAAGTCGATGCCGTCCGGCATGACCTACTCGATTCCGCTCGACACGTCGCCGTTCGTGAAGATCTCGATCGAGAAGGTGCTGCACACGCTGCTCGAAGCGATGGTGCTCGTGTTCCTCGTGATGTACCTGTTCCTGCAGAACGTGCGCTATACGCTGATTCCGGCCATCGTCGCGCCGGTCGCGATGCTCGGCACGTTCACGGTGATGCTGATGACCGGCTTCTCGATCAACGTGCTGACGATGTTCGGCATGGTGCTCGCGATCGGCATCATCGTCGACGATGCGATCGTCGTCGTCGAGAACGTCGAGCGCCTGATGGCCGAGGAAGGATTGTCGCCGAAGGACGCGACCTCGAAGGCGATGAAGGAAATCACCGGCGCGATCATCGGCGTCACGCTGGTGCTGACCGCGGTGTTCCTGCCGATGGCGATGGCGAGCGGCTCGGTCGGCGTGATCTACCAGCAGTTCACGATGTCGATGGCCGTGTCGATCCTGTTCTCGGCGCTGCTGGCGCTGACGCTCACGCCGGCCCTGTGCGCGACGATGCTCAAGCCGCTCGAACCGGGCCATCACGAGAAACGCGGCTTCTTCGGCTGGTTCAACCGCCGCTTCGATCGCCTGACGAAATGGTACGAGACGCGCGTCGGCCGCCTGGTCGGCCGCACGGGCCGGGTGATGCTGGTGTTCGTCGCGATCTCCGGCGCCCTGGTGTTCGGCTTCCGCAGCCTGCCGTCGTCGTTCCTGCCGGACGAGGACCAGGGTTACTTCATCACCAGCTTTCTGCTGCCCGCGGACGCTACCGCCGAACGTACGCACGACGTGGTCGAGACGCTGGAGAAGCATCTTGCCTCGCGTCCGGCAATCCAGTCGAGCATTTCCGTGATCGGCTACGGCTTCTCGGGGCAAGGTCCGAACGCGGCGATCAACTGGTCCGTGATGAAGGACTGGAAGAACCGGGGCGGCGCGTCGACCCTCGAGGAAGGCATGCTCGCGCAGCAAGCGATGGCCGGCGTGACCGAAGGCACGGTGATGAGCCTGCTGCCGCCGGCGATCGACGAACTCGGCAACAGCTCCGGCTTCTCGATGCGTCTGGAAGACCGTGCCAACCAGGGCGCGGCGGCGCTCAAGGCGGCGGAAGTCAAGCTGCTCGAACTCGCCGCGCAAAGCAAGGTCGTGGCGGGCGTGTACCCGGACAGCCTTCCTGCCGGCACGAGCATCCGCCTCGAAATCGACCGTGCGAAGGCGCAAGCGCTCGGCGTGTCGTTCACGACGCTCAGCGACACGCTGTCGACCGCGATGGGTTCGACCTACGTGAACGACTTCCCGAACGCGGGCCGCATGCAGCAGGTGATCATCCAGGCCGACGCGCCGGCGCGCATGCAGATCGACAACGTGATGAAGCTGTACGTGCGCAACGCGGCCGGCGGCATGGTGCCGCTGTCCGAAGTGGTTCGCCCGGTATGGGCCGAGACGCCGCTGCAGATGGTGCGCTTCAAGGGCTACCCGTCCGCGCGGATCTCGGGCAACGCCGCACCGGGCCAGTCGAGCGGCGCGGCCATGGCCGAGATGGAGCGTCTCGCCGCGCAACTGCCGCCGGGCTTCGCGGTCGAGTGGACCGGCCAGTCGCTGCAGGAACGCCAGTCGGCGTCGCAGGCGCCGATGCTGATGGTGCTGTCGATGATCGTCGTGTTCCTCGTGCTCGCCGCGCTGTACGAAAGCTGGTCGATCCCGCTGTCGGTGATGCTGGTGGTGCCGCTCGGCCTGATCGGCGCGATCGGGGCGGTGCTGCTGCGCGGCATGCCGAACGACGTGTTCTTCAAGGTCGGGATGATCACCGTGATCGGCTTGTCCGCGAAGAACGCCATCCTGATCGTCGAATTCGCGAAGCAGCTGCGCGAGGAAGGCAAGGGGCTCGTCGAAGCGGCCGTGCAGGCGTCGAAGCTGCGCCTGCGCCCGATCCTGATGACCTCGCTCGCGTTCGGCCTCGGTGTCGTGCCGCTGATGATCGCGACCGGCGCCAGCGCCGAAACGCAGCACGCGATCGGTACCGGTGTGTTCGGCGGCATGGTGACCGCCACGGTGCTGGCCATTTTCTTCGTCCCTGTTTTCTTTGTGTTCGTGACGAGCATCCAGGAGCGCGTCGGCGCATGGCGGGCTTCCCGCAAGCAGCCGGCCGCCCCGACTCACGGACAGGAAGGTTGATGCCATGCGATTGCTCATTCTCCCCCTCGTCCTCGCCCTGTCGGCCTGCTCGCTCGCGCCGACGCTGGTCAAGCCCTCGATGCCGGTGCCGACGGCCTACACGGCCGCCGCGGCCGCCGACCTCCAGGCCAACGCCGCCGATCTCGGCTGGCGCACGATGTTCGGCGATCGCCGCCTGCAGCGGCTGATCGAGCTCGCGCTCGAGAACAACCGCGACCTGCGCGTCGCGGCGCTGAACGTCGAGGCCGCCGAAGCGCAGTACGGCGTCCAGCGTTCCCCGCGCCTGCCGTCGATCGGCGCCGGCGCGAGCTTCACGCGCCAGCGTACGTCTGACGACACGCAGTCGAGTCCGCCGCTGTTCGGCACGACGCAGAACCAGTACGGCGTGAACGTCGGCATCAGCGCGTTCGAGATCGACCTGTTCGGTCGCGTGAAGTCGCAGTCGGATGCGGCGTTTGCGCGCTACCTCGCAACCGATCACGGCCGCCGCGCGGTGCAGATCTCGCTGGTCGGCGGCGTCGCGGACGCGTACTTCGCGGAACGCCTCGCGCAGGAGCAACGCCAGTTGTCCGAGCGCACCCTCGCCGACTGGCGACAGTCGCTCGACCTCGCGCGCCGCCTGAAGGATGCGCATCAGGCGAGCGGCGTCGACATCGCACAGGCCGAAGGCCAGGTCGCGAGCGCCACGGCCGATCTCGAAGCGCGCACGCGCGCCGTCGAGCAGGCACGCAACGCATTGCGCCTGCTGGTCGGCACCGATCTGCCGAAGGATCTGCCGGAGCCGGTGCCGCTTCAGCAGCAACCGGTGATGACGCAACTGCCGGCCGGTCTGCCGTCCGAACTGCTGTTCCGTCGTCCTGATATCCAGCAAGCCGAACAGAATCTCGTCGCCGCCAATGCCGATATCGGCGCCGCACGCGCAGCGTTCTTCCCGCGCCTGTCGCTGACGTCGTCGATCGGCTTCCTCAGCCCGGCGATGGGCAGCCTGTTCGACGGCGGACAACGCACGTGGAGCTTCGCGCCGCAGGTCACGGTGCCGATCTTCCAGGGCGGGCGCCTGCGCGCCGAGCTGCGTCTCGCGGAAGTGCGCAAGTCGAGTGCCGTCGCCGAGTACGAACGCTCGATCCAGACCGCGTTCCGCGAAGTAGCCGACGGTATCGCCGGGCGCGAGACCTTCGGACGGCAGATCGACGCGCAGACGCGCGTGGTCGGCTCGGCCGAGCGCCGCACCGACCTGTCGAACCTGCGCTATCGCGCGGGTGTCGAGGGGCGGCTGGAACTGCTCGATTCGCAGCGGCAGCTCTACTCGGCACGGCAGGCACTGCTCGACCTGCGTCGCAGCGAGCTCGGCAACGCCGTTGCACTGTACAAGGCGCTCGGCGGCGGCCTGACGGACAAGGACGTCGCACCGTCGCCGAGCGTGGTGCAGAACTGAACGAACGGCGCCGCTCCATCCCGCGCGGCAGGGGGACGGAACGGCGCGATCCGGCCCGGCAACGGGCTGCCCCGATTGTTCGACATCGCACGGCGAACCCCATGACGAACTCCCTGATACTGATTGCAGAAGACGAACCCGATATCTCCGACATCCTCGATGCATACCTGACGCACGACGGCTTTCGCACCTACCGCGTCGCCGACGGGCAAGCGGTGCTCGACGTACAGCCGCACCTGAAGCCCGACCTGATCCTGCTCGACGTGAAGATGCCGCGGGAAAACGGCTGGAACGTGCTCACCGAGCTGCGGCGGCGCGGCAACACGCCCGTCGTCGTCCTCACCGCGTTCGACCGCGACCTCGACCGGCTGCAGGCACTGCACGCCGGCGCGGACGACTACATCGTCAAGCCGTTCAACCCGGCCGAAGTCGTCGCGCGGCTGCGCGCGATCCTGCGCCGGTCGGCCGCGCCACCGGCGGCGCTCATGTTGCGCGTCGGCGACCTGGAGATCGACACCGACAGCTATCTGGCCCGCGTTCGGACGGATTCCGCCGAGATACCGATCACGCTGACGCTGACGGAATTCCGGCTGCTCGCCCACATGGCGCGATCGCCGAGCCGCGTGTTCACGCGCGGCGAACTGCTCGATGCGTGCATGGCCGACGTGAGCGCGCTGGAGCGCACGGTCGACAGCCACATCTGCCGGCTGCGCAAGAAGCTCGAACAGGCCGGCGCACCGGGCATGCCCGAAGTGATGCGCGGTGTCGGCTACCGGCTGCGGGGCCTGCAGTGACGTTGCCGGCGAAGCCCGGCCGGCAAATCGGACAGGCGATCGGCCTGGGCGCAATCGTCGCCGTGCTGACCGCCTGCACCGTTGCCTTCCTGCTTTACGCGTCGCGTCACCCGGCGGCATTTCCGCACGATGCAGCGGCCGGCACGATGATCGGCAGCGCGTCCACTTACCTGATGCTCGCGACGGTGCTGTTCGTGTGCCTGCTGGCCGCCGCGTTCGACCTGTTCCGGCAGATGCGCCGTACGCTCGCGGCACTCGACGCGATGGCCGCCGACACCGCCCGCATCGCCGCCGGCGACCGGTCGGCGCGTGCGATTTCCCGCGACGGCTGCATGTCCGGCCTGTCGCGCTTCATCGAGGACTTCAATGCGATGACCCATCAACTGAAACATCTCCGGGCACTCGAAACCCGGCTCGAAGCCATCAAGGGGCTCGTCGACGAAGCCGACGCATCGTCAAGCGACGCGCTGCTTCACCATGTCGACGACCTGTTCCGGTTCGTCGACGACCTTCAGGTTGCCGAACGGCCGGAGGGGTTGACGCTCGATCTGTGCTCGACGGCGCTTGACCGCGAAATCGCCGGTGCCATCGATTCGGTCCGCGAAGCGTTTCGTGAAGCGGGGTTCGTCATCGACCTGACGACCGACGCAACCGTCGTGACCTGCGACGGCGCGCGCATCCGGCAGGCCGTTCTCGCGCTGCTCGACGACATGCGGTGCCATTCCGCGCCGGCCACGCTGAAGCTCTTCGTCGAAGACCGCGCCGCGGGCGCCGTCGTCCGGATCGAAGACGAAGGTTCGCGACGATTCGCCGAATCCGGGCTCGGCGTGTTCGTCGCGCGCGCGATCGTCCAGACGCACGGCGGGCAGTTGCGCCATCTCGCCTCGCCCCGCGGCAATGCCGTTCTCGAATTCGACCTTCCGCGGCACCCGCCGGCCATTCGAGCGTTTCCTCGATAGCAACCGGCCATTACGAAACGAATCGGAAATGATCAACGAATCGATTCCGGCATTACCTTCCTTGCCGGTTTCGAGCATTACAAAATGCCGTCGATCTTTTCAAAATCATTGCGCTTTATTCGGTTTAATTTTGTTTCATATAATCAAAAAAAGTTTGACACTGCGCTTTCGTTCTTGATAACTTCCGATGCAAGCAATCTGACGGATTGCTCACCACGCAATCGATTCCGCTCTACGTTTTTTCGCTTCCGCCGCACCGCAGTGCTCGCCGCCGGCTGATTTTCTCGCACACCGGCGCATGCAATATCCCGATGCATCTCATTGGACGGCTGTCATCCGGCAGCGGGCCGAAGGATCGAATCAAATGAGCAGGACAACGAAACTGTTGCTCTAGCAATCCCGCCCGCATCCAGTCCGGCGCGGCTGCCTCGCAGCGCGACGCAGCCCTCCCGTTATCGCGTTTTCCGTATTTCGCCCCCGGAGCAAACCCATCTCTCCGGATCGGGTGAAAGGCCCTGTCGCGTCCGTGCCATCCGCACGCATGCGGCAGCAAGCGGCGGTGCACGATCCGCACCGCTGTCGACCGTTGTTGTTCGTGCCGTTCGATGTTCAACCGGAGGGGTAATTCAAATGAATCAGGTTGCAGACAAGAAACACAAGCACATTCGCATCGTCAAGCTCGCACTCGCCGCCGCGGCATTCGCTTCGTTCGGCATGGCGACCGCCCATGCCGCATCGGCGGCAGGCTGGACGGAAACCCGCACCAAGGGATTCCTGCCGCTCGTGCAGCAGAGCGAAGCCGGTACCGCCGGCGCGCCCGCCGCGAGCACGGCCGCCGCCGCCGCGTCGGCCATCGAGATGGCGCCCGGCGAATCGGTCGACATCGTGCTCGGCTTGAACCTGCGCAACGAGGCGCAACTCGACCAGTACCTGCGCGATCTGCATACGCCCGGCTCGCCGCACTACAGGCAGTTCCTCACGCCGGCGCAGTTCGCCGCGCAATATGCGCCGACCGACCAGCAGGTCGCGTCCGTCGTCGCGCACCTGCGCAAGGAAGGTTTCGTGAACATCGTGGTCGCGCCGAACCGCCTGCTGGTATCCGCGTCCGGCACCGCGGCGACCGTCAAGTCCGCATTCCGCACGACGCTCAAGCGCTTCACGCGCAATGGCCGCAGCGTCTATGCGAATACCGATGCCGCGCAAGTGCCGAACGCGATCGGCAACATCGTGGGTGCGGTGCTCGGGCTGCAGAACGTCGAGCTGATGCATACCGGTGCGGGCAGCAAGCCGCAAGGCAACACCAGCAACCTGACGATTCCGGCCGGCGCGTCGGCGGTGCCGCACAACCCGACCGAGTTCTCGTCGATCTACGGCGGCGACGGCGTGCCGAACGCGTCGCAAACCACCGTCGGCGTCATCTCCGAAGGCGACCTGTCGCAGACGGTGAGCGACCTCAATACGTTCGCGGCGAACAACGGCCTCGGCACGATCGCAAGCGCCATCGTGAAGACCGGCCCGTCCGGCAGTTCGTACACCGACACCGACGGCACCGTCGAATGGAACCTCGACAGCCAGTCGATCGTCGGCTCGGCAGGCGGTGCCGTGAAGCAGGTCGTGTTCTACGTGGCGCCGTCGATGACGCTCACCGCGATCACCGCCGCCTACAACAAGGCCGTGACCGACAACGTCGCGAAGGTGATCAACGTGTCGCTCGGCGTGTGCGAATCGTCCGCCAACAGCACGGGCTCGCAGGCCACCGACGACACCATCTTCAAACAGGCGGTCGCGCAGGGGCAGACCTTCTCCGTGTCGGCCGGCGACCACGGCGCGTACGAATGCGCGAGCGGCACGCCGTCGCGCTCGACCTACACGGTGAGCGAACCGGCCACGTCGCCGTACGTGATCGCCGTAGGCGGCACGACGCTGTTCACGAATACGTCGACCAACGCGTACAACAGCGAGATCGTCTGGAACGATCCGAGCTGGCAGCCGGGCACGGTGTGGTCGACGGGCGGCGGGTACAGCAAGTACGAGGCCGCGCCGACGTGGCAGTCGTCGACCCTGACCGGCTCGACCAAGCGCGCGCTGCCCGACGTCGGCTTCGACGCCGACCTGCGCACCGGCGCGATTCTCGTCGTGAACGGCCAGACCTCCGACACGCTGTGGGGCTCGGGCTACCTGAACAACGAAGGCGGCACGAGCCTCGCCGCGCCGATCTTCACGGGCATCTGGGCGCGGCTGCAGTCGGCCAACAACAATGCGCTCGGCTTCCCCGCGTCGAGCATCTACAAGTACTTCCCGTCCAACGCGGCGTTGCTGCACGACGTCACGTCCGGCAACAACGGCAGCGGCACGTACGGCTACAAGGCGAAGGCCGGCTGGGACGCGACGACGGGCTTCGGCAGCGTGAACATCTCGAAGCTGAATACATTCATCCAGAGCACGTCGGACTTCGCACGCTGATGCGCCGATGACCGACGCGGTTCCGCGTGCGCGTCGTTGCGCGCGCCCCGGACCGCACGCAACCGCGTAAAAGCCCGCGACAGGTGCAAGCCGTCGCGGGTTTTCTGCATTCCGCGTCAGCTCGCGAAGCGGCATCGGGCGGGACGATACGCGCGCCGACCTTGCAATCGTTGCGCCAGCAACTTTCAGGTTCCTTACCCGCCGGGTGCCCGCCCGCTTACGGACCGCAAGGTACACACTGTTACACAACGCTCCGACAACTTCCGCGCGTGTCGTGCGTTTAACCGAATATGACGATTCGTCGCGGGACTTCCATCATGCGAACACGATCTTGCCGCCTGCGCCGGCCGCTGCCGCCGGCGCAAGCGCGGACGATCGCGGCACGGTGCTCAAGCCGATCGCGCAGCCCGCGTGCCTGCCAACGCTGCCTCCACACCGAACGGACAACAACATGAACAACACACGTGCACACCGCCCCGTCAGGACGTTGATCGCTTCGTCCCTCATCGTGTCGCTGCTCGGCCTGTCGGCCTGCAACAAGAACGGCGACGGCAGCCCCGCCGCGCCGGCGAGCGACGCGAGCGCGGCCGCGGCCGCGCAGCCGGCCTCGACACCCGTTGCCTACACGCCGCCGAGCGCCGACCAGCTCTACCAGATGGTCGCGCCGATCGCGCTGTTCCCCGACAAGCTCGTCGCGCTGGTGCTGGCGGGTGCGACGTATCCGGACCAGGTGAGCGCCGCGAACAATTGGGTCACGCAGAATCCGGCATTGAAGGGGCAGGCACTCGCGGCCGCCGCCGATGCGCAGCCGTGGGACCCGTCCGTCAAGGCGCTGACCGCCTTCCCCGCGGTGCTGTCGCAGATGGCGTCGAACCCGGTCTGGACCACGTCGCTCGGCCAGGCGTACTACAACGATCCGACCGACGTGATGAACGCGATCCAGGTGATGCGCCAGCGCGCCCAGACGTCCGGCCATCTCCGCTCGGGCGGCCAGATACGCGTCACGCAAGTCGCGCGGGCCGCGCCGACCGGCTATACGCCGGCCACCGACGCGCCCGTGGGGTACGCCGGGCCGGCGATCGTGCCGCCGCCCGGGCAGGCAATCGAGATCGAGCCCGCGCAGCCGGATGTCGTGTACGTGCCGTCGTACAACCCGACCGTCGTCTACGGCGAGCCGGTATCGGCCTACCCCGGCTACGTTTACCGGCCGCCCGCATACAGCACCGGCGAAGTCGTGGCGGCCAGCGTGATCACGTTCGGCGTCGGCATCGCCGTCGGCGCCGCGATCTTCGGACACCACGACTGGGGCTGGCATGCGTGGGGCGTGAACTGGGGGGCACCGCATCCGGAAGGCCCGAGGTGGAACGGCGGGTGGCAGCGCCCGGCCGTGGTGTACAACCACACCACGTACGTGACGAAGTCGACCACCGTGATCAACAACATCACCAACATCCGCAACACGCGCATCACGAACAACTACGGCGGCAACGTCACCACCAACAACACGACGATCGAACGCAATGCCGCACAGCCGGGTGCCGAACCGATGCGCGGACAGGCCATGGCGCCGCGCGCGGGCGCAGCGCCGATGACGATGCCGCACTTCGGCGCGAACGACGCGCGCCCCGGCACGCGACCCGCGCCAGAAGCATTCGCGCAGAACCGTGCGAATGCGCCACATGCCGTGGCACCGGCGCAGCATCCGTCCGGCGCGACGCACGACGAGCGGCAGCAGGCGATGCAACAGGAGCGTGCAGCCGCGCAGGAAAATCATGCGGCAGCACAGCAACAACAACGCGAGGAAATGCAACAGCACAACGCGGCGCAGCAACGCGAAGCGCTGCAGCAACGCAACGAAGCGCAACAACAGGAACGCGCGCAGGCCCAGCAGCGTAACGAAGCGCAGCAACAACACGCGGACGCCCAGCAACGCAACGAAGCGCAGCAGCAACGTGCGGATGCCCAGCGACGCAACGAGGCTCAGCAGCAGCAACGCAAAGAGATGCAGCCGCACGCCGAAGCGCCGCTGCAGGAACACGCGGCACCGCGCCCTCGGCAACCGGCAACCGAGCACGCGGCGGCGCCGCATCCGCACCCGCCCGAGTCCCACCCGCAGCATGAGTCGCACGAGCATCATCCGGGGTAAGTCCCGCCGACGGTAGCGCGAATGCCGCGCTGCCGTCGGGCGATCCGCCGATCAATCGGCCCAGCTCCGCACGTAGTCCGGCACGGGCACGCCGCCGTCCGCATGCACGGGCGTGCCGCGCGCCGTCTTCAGCGGCAGTATTCCGGTCCACACCGCAAACGCCAGATCCTCGTCCTTGTCGGACGGCAGCGAATCGCTGATTTTCACCGCCGCTTCGTCCATCGCAATCCGCAGCACACTGGTCGCATTGATTTCCTTCGAATTGCCCGGCCGCGCTTCATGCCTGCGGCCGGGCGCGATCTTGTCCATCAAGGCGTCCAGCGCCGCGCGTTTTTCCGCACCGTCCTCCACCGCGTCGAACCGCCCGTAGATCACCGCGGACCGGTAATTCATCGAATGGTTGAAGGCCGACTTCGCCAGCACGAGGCCGTCGAGCAACGTGATCGCGACCGAAGCCTGCACGCCCGCCGATAGCGCCTTGATCATCCGGCTGCCATTGGACCCATGAATGTAGAGATCGTCGCCCCGCCGCCAGTGCGCGGTCGGGATGCAGTGCGTGTGCTCGCCGTCGCCGAACGCGATATGGCAGACATAGGCCTCGTCCACGATGCGGTGGAGCATCGCGCGATCGTGACTGGCCAGCTCGGACAGGCGGCGAATGGTGGTCAGCGGCGAGGAAGAAATGGCGGTCATGATTTTCATATATTCGGACTACAAAATTAATAAAATCGGTATCGTGAGGCGTTGACGCCCGCATGTACGGCCGCCGGGCGCGTCGACAGCCGCGCGTCAAATCGATCACAATACGCACGTGCAATACGCTCGACGATCGCAGGAACGCCCCGCGCGCCGGGGCACATCGCAAGAACGTGAACGATACGATGCGCGTGGCATCTTCAAAAGAACCAGCACAACGGAAATTTCTGGAACCAGCCCATGGATCTCGCGCTGCTCATCTCGTCGCGCTCCCGGCAGGATGGCACGACTCGACACAGCCAGCAGGAAGCGCTGTACCGGAGCCTGCGCGCGCTGCTGCTCGACGGGCACCTTCCCCGCGGCACGCGGCTCGTATCGACGCGCGTGCTCGCGGCCGAGCTGGGCATTGCCCGTAATTCGGCGGTCTATGCGTACGAGCGCCTGGCGGAAGAAGGCTTCGTGGCCGCCACGCGCAACGGCACGATCACGCTATGGGACGGATGCGGCCGGGCAGGCGCCACGCATGACGACGGCTCGCCGGCAGTGCAACTGTCGGCGCGCGTGCACGGGCTGGAGAGCGCCGATCCCGAGCCCGAACGCATGCTGCCGTTCGTCCCCGGCCTCCCGTCACTGGACGAATTCCCGGTTGCGCAGTGGCGTCGTTGCATCGAGCGTGCGTGGAAAACCATCAAGCCCGCGCAGCTCGCGTATGGTCCGGTCGAAGGGCTGCCCGAACTCAGGCGCGCGGTGGCCGCCTACATCCGCGTGTCGCGCGGCGTGCGCTGCGACACGGGCCAGGTATTCATCACCGACGGCACGCAAGGCAGCCTCGAATTGTGCGCGCGCATGCTTGCGAATCCCGGCGAATACGGCTGGCTCGAGAATCCCTGCTACAACGGCGCCCGGACGGCCTTCCGGTCGACCGGCCTGAATCTCGTGCCGATCGAGGTCGATCACGAAGGGATGGCGCCCACCGACGAGCAGTGGCGTAACCAGCCGCCCCGGTTGATCTATACGACGCCCTCGCATCAATACCCGCTCGGCGCGCTGATGAGCCCGGAACGGCGTGCAACGCTCGTCGAGCATGCACGCGCGTGCGGGGCATGGATCATCGAGGACGACTACGACAGCGAGTTCCGTCACGGCGGCCAGCCGCTGCCCGCGATACAGGGCCTGCATCCCGACGCGCCGGTCTGCTATCTCGGCACGTTCAGCAAGACGATGTTTCCGGCGCTTCGGCTAGGCTTCATGGTCGTGCCGCCAGCCCTCGTCGAGCGCTTCACCCGGACGCTGCGCGAGCTCGTCCATCGCGGTCATTCGGCCGATCAGCTTGCGATGGCCGAATTCATCGACACCGGCCTCTTTGCACGGCATCTGCGCACGATGAAGTCGCGTTATGCCGACCGGCGCAGCCGCCTCGAGGCGGCCCTCGCGCGCCACCTCGGCACCGTGTTGAGCGTGCGTGACAGCCCGGGCGGCATGCATCTGTCGGCGGATCTCGCGGCGCCGCTGCACGACGCCGAAGTCGCGCGCGCCGCCTCCGCGCATGGCCTGCTGCTGCAGCCGCTGAGCAGCTATCGCGTCGGCGAGGGCCGCGCGTACAACGGCTTCGTGCTCGGCTATTCCGGGCTGGACGACGCGACGATCGAAACGGCGACGACGCAGTTCGCGGCCGTCATCGAACGATTCGGCCGCCCGCGCCGCTGAGCGGCGCTCACAGTTGCGATTCGATCGGAAACAACCCCAGAAACCAGACTTCCATTCGTCGCGCCGCTGAAACCTCCGGCTCGTGATCGATCTCGGTGACCTTCCCGTCCGCATCGGTCTGGATCCACTTGAGCCGCCCCTGCCCGGCCGCATCGGTGCCCGGCTCGACACGCCACGCGATCCGGTCGAGTCGCGCTTCGAGATCGTTCGCCACCTGGGACGCAATCGCCGGGCTCTCGCAGTAAACGCCGATCTCCGTATTGAGGTTCAACGAGCGCGGATCGAGATTCATCGATCCGATAAAAATGCTCGTGTGATCGAACACGTAGGTCTTTGCGTGCAGCGACGCGCGCGACGAGCCGATGATGACCTGCTTCGAAATGCTCTTGTCGCCCGACGGCCGCCGCTCGTAGAGCCGCACGCCGGCCTTCACCAGATCGCTTCGATAATGCCGGTAGCCGGCATGCACGGCCGCCACGTCGGTCGACGCAAGCGAGTTGGTCAGCACCGTCACGCGCACGCCGCGCGCCGTGAGCGCCCGCAATCGTTCGACGGCCTCCTTGCCCGGCACGAAATACGGCGACACGATCAGCAGGTCGTGCCGAGGCTGCAATGCAAGCGCACGCAGCTGCGGCATCAGGTGTCCGTCGGCGTCCTTCGGCGCATGCGCGATCTTCGACGGATCGTCGTACAGCACCGTCGCGTGCCCCCACGACAGTTCCGTGCCCTGCCCATGCACGATCTGGTCGAGCCGCTGCCGGGCCTCGAGCACGTACGGATTGTCCTCCATCGCCCGCAGGTAGTCGCGCAGCCGTTCGCGCTCGCGATCGAGCCCGCCCGGCGCCGCATCGTGCCCGACCAGCGCATCGATCGGATACGCGTACGGAGAATTCCAGAACGTATCGAATTCGGTCGAGATGTCCTTCACGGCCGGACCGTGGACGACGACGTCGAGATCGCCGAACTCCAGCATCGACGATGCGCCGAAGTACTCGTCGCCGATATTGCGGCCACCGACGATCGCCACCTGGTTGTCCGCGATCATCGCCTTGTTGTGCATGCGCCGGTTGACGCGCGCGAACTCGAACACCGTGCCGATCTTCTTGAACCGGCGCGTGGCCACCGGATTGAACAACCGGATCTCGATGTTCGGATGCGAACTGATCTCGAGCAGCTTGCGGTCGTCCGCGTTCGTGCCGAGATCGTCGAGCAGCGCGCGCACGCGCACGCCACGATCGGCCGCGCGAATGACCGCATCGGCCAGTTCATGTCCGGTCAGGTCGTCGTGCCAGATGTAGTACTGAAGATCCAGCGACCGGTCGGCCCGGTCGGCCAGCAGCACGCGCGCATCCAGCGCATCGACCGGATCGGTCAGCAGATGGAACGCATCCTGCCCGGGATGGGCGCTGGCCTGCTGCTGGAACGCCGCGCCCAGGCGGGTGTGTTCCGTATCGGTGAACGCATGCGTCGGCGCGCGATCGGCCTGCGGCGGAAGGCTGGCGCACGCAACGAGCGCCAGCAACGAAAGAATCGCACCCCACGAACGCAGCATGGTCATGATGACCGTCCCCACTCCCGGCGAAGTCTGTTTTTCTGGTCGCCGGATGACTCACGGCGCGGGTCGGCCGTCCGTTGCGCGACGCGTATCGCGCACGGGCCGTGCCGCGCCACAGCATACTTCGATTGCGATCGGTACTGCACCATTTCCGTGTTTTCCGCCGGTCATGTCGCCGAACCGCCGACCGTCCGAATCATGCCGCTCAACCTGCCGCGAGATATCGCTGCGGCGATTCGCCGGTGATTCGCCGGAACATGACGATGAATGCGCTCGCGCTGCGATACCCGAGATCCTTCGCCACCTGCGCAACCGACTGGCCGAGCGCGAGGCGCGTGATCGCTTCCGCGACACGCATCTGCTGCCGCCAGGCCACGAACGTCAGCCCCGTCTCGGCATGCAGCCGGCGCGCGAGCGTACGGCCGCTGGCGCCGAATTGCTCGCCCCAGAAGTCCAGCGTGAGATCGCTCGCGGGGTCGTTCATCATGTGCTCGCACAGCTTGAGCAGGCGTTCGTCGCGTGGCAAGGGCACACCAGGCTCGGCGAGGCTCGGCGTTTCCGCGAGCACTTTCATCAGCAACGACGCGGCCAGCCCGGCGCGGCTCGTGGCCGTATAAGTATCCGCCCCGTCGACCACCGTGAGCGCGAGCTCCCGCAGCAACACCGACACGGCGATGACCGCCGGTTCTTCCCAGGACCACGGAAACACCTCGGGCTCCACATAGACGCTGCATAGCGCGGTGTCGCCCACGGCGTGCAGTTCGTGATCGACGTCCGACGGCAGCCACACCGCCCGCGACGGCGGGAGTGTCCATGTGCGGGCCGGCGTGAGCACGCGGACGACGCCCTTGGCTGCAAAGACGAGCTGGCCATGACGATGCTGATGCCAGGCAACGCGTTCGCCTTGACGGTAATTCACGAGGGTGGCGGCCACTTCGCGCGGCAGCGGCACCCGCGCCAGCGGATAGCGCTTGAGCAGGAAGGCCTTCATCGGAGACGGTCGAAAGGAGGTGAGCTATGATATTTCAAATTCACCAAATTTTGTCAAAAAATCGATATCGAGTGTCTACCTTTCGACGGCTTGAGGCATTAATCTCCTTATCCATCAATGGTCACGGCCAAATCCCGTCCGACATATTTAATACGTCTCATTCTCATGTATGAGACACGACACGTGCAGCCTGCACGTCCGCACGAACCTTCCGCCACTTATGCCTCTGATTGCCTCATTGATCCGCTACTCACGCTGGCTGCTGCCGGTCGCGTTGCTCGCGAGTCTCGCGAGCGGCTTCGCGAACGCGGCGCTCGTGGCCCTCATCAATCAGGCGTTGCAAGCGTCGGGCGCACAACTGATGCACCTGGGCATGCGCTTCGTGCTGCTCGCCGCGCTGGTACTCGTGACGCGCATCGGCTCGCAGGCGCTATTCATGTATCTCGGTCAACGCGTCAAGGCGCAACTGCGCATGCAGACGATCGGCCGCATTACCGCCGCGTCGTTCCGCGATCTGGAGCGCTGCGGCGCGGCCCGCGCGATGGGCGCGCTGACCCAGGATCTCGACAGCATCGTCGTGTTCTTCGTGAGCCTGCCCTCCATGGCGATGCAGGGCGCCGTGATCGTCGGGTGTCTCGCGTACCTCGGCATGCTGTCGCTGCCGATCCTCGCGGTCGCATTGGGCGTGCTCGGGGCAGGCACGCTCGGCACGCAGCTGGTGAGCACCCGCGCGCTGCGTCATCTGCGCGCATCGCGCGACCGCGAGGACAAGCTGCTGAACCGGTTTCGCGCGTTGTTCGACGGCGCCAAGGAACTCAAGCTGCATCGCGCGCGTGCGAACGCGTTCGTCGGTAGCGAGCTCGCACCGCACGTGGAGGCGGTGCGCGTGCAGCGCACGCGCGGTTATGTGCTGCACGCGCTCGCGGCAAGCTGGGGAAATTTGCTGCTGTTCGGCTTCGTCGGCCTGACGACTTTCGTGCTCGCGCATCTGTTCGGCGCCGACGCGCACGTCATGTCGGGCTACGCGCTCGTGTTCCTCTATCTGATCATGCCGGTCGAAGGGCTGCTCGCGGCGCTGCCGTCGCTCAACTCGGCACGCGTTGCGTTCGAGCGCATCGGCGAGCTCGAGGCGGCGCTGCCTGCCGAACCAGGCAATCACGCCGATTCCGCCGCCGCACCGGCCCCGGCCGAGGGATTCTCGCGCATCGTGTTCGAGGGTGTCGAACATCGTTATGTGCGCGAAAGCGACGATGGCCTGTTCACGCTCGGGCCCATCGATCTGACCTTCGACGCGGGGGAACTCGTGTATCTCGTCGGCGGCAACGGCAGCGGCAAGACCACGCTCGCGAAGCTGCTCGTCGGCCTTTACGCGCCCGAGCGCGGCCGTCTGCTCGTCGACGGCGTCGCCGTGGACGACGCGACGCGCGCCGCGTATCGACAGCGTTTTTCGGTGGTCTTCAGCGATTTCCATCTGTTCGATTCGCTGCTCGGCCTGACCGGCGAACGCGAAGGGATGGCACGTACGTTGCTCGTCGCGCTGCAACTCGACCACAAGGTGCGCATCGAGCGCGGCACGTTCTCCACGCTCGCCCTTTCGCAAGGTCAGCGCAAACGCCTCGCGCTGCTGGTCGCATTCCTGGAGGATCGACCGTTCTATGTCTTCGACGAATGGGCGGCCGATCAGGACCCGGCCTTCAAGGACGTGTTCTATCGCACGCTGTTGCCCGCGCTGAAGGCGAACGGCAAGACCGTGCTGGTCATCACGCACGACGATCGCTACTTCGATCTTGCCGACCGGCTCGTCAAGCTCGAGAACGGGCGAATCGCCGCGATTACCGCCGGCGCGGACCATTCGCGGCATACGGGCGGCAACGACATGGCGAGCGCGGCATGAGCCCAATCGTGCGCGACGAAGCAGCCCGCTCCGCATGCGGCAACACCGGCCCTGCCGCGACGTTCTCGCTCGAACGCGTGTCGTACGTCGCCAGCGGCCGTCCCCTGCTGCAATCGATCGATCTCGCGCTCGAACCCGCATGCGTGACCGGACTGGTCGGGCACAACGGTTCGGGCAAATCCACGCTCGTCAAATTGCTCGCTCGTCAGCTCGCCCCCACTGCCGGCACGATTCGCTACGCGGGCAAGCCGCTCGCCGGCTGGGGCGCACGCCAGTTCGCGCGTCAGGTCGCGTATTTACCGCAGCAGACGCCGCCCACCGACGGTATGACCGTGCACGAACTGGTCGCCCTCGGGCGTTATCCGTGGCATGGCGCACTCGGTCGCTTCGGGGAAGAAGACGCCGCGCACGTCGAGCGCGCGATGCGTGCAGCGGATGTGCTCCGTCACGCCGATCGTCCCGTCGACGTCCTGTCGGGCGGCGAGCGTCAGCGTGCATGGCTGGCGATGCTGGTCGCACAGGACTGCCGCTGCATGCTGCTCGACGAACCGACGTCGGCGCTCGATCTCAACCATCAGCTCTCCGTGCTCGAACTCGTGCGCACGCTCTGCGCGACGAGGGCGATGAGCGCCGTCGTCGTTCTGCACGACGTGAACATGGCCGCGCGGTTCTGCGACCGTATCGTGGCGCTGCGCGAGGGCCGTCTGCTGATGCGCGAGCGCGCCGCCGACATCATGAACCCGGTGCACCTCGAATCGATCTACGGCGTGCCGATGCGCGTGAGTGCCGATCCGGTCAGCGGGCGGCGTCTGGGGTTTCCGGCATGAACCTGCTCGTTGCGAATCCGCGCCGCCGGCAACTGCTCGTCGCGCTCACCGCGCTCGCCGGCTCAGGCCCATGGTTCTCCGCGCCATGCGTCGCTGCCGCGGTCACGCGGTTCCCGCATCGCATCGTGGTGCTCAACTGGGAACTCACGGAAACGCTGCTCGCACTCGGGCGCGCGCCCGTCGGCATTCCATTGCCCGACTGGTATGCGAGCGGCATCGTGACGCCGCCGTTGCCGCCCGGCGTCGCCGATGTCGGCCTGCTCTATCAGCCGAACTTCGAGGTGCTGCTCGCGCTCGCGCCGGATCTCATCATCGTCACGCCGGCGCATGCCGCGTTGATGACGCCGCTGCGACGCATCGCGCCGACGCTCACGCTCGGCACATACATGAGCGCTGCACGGCCTCTCGAGGTGCTCTGCGACGAAACATCCGCGATGGGGCGGGCGATCGATGCGCCGCTACGCGCCACCGAGCTGATCGTCGCCGCGCAACGGGAATTCGCGTCGGTGGCCACCCGGATCGCGAACACCGGGGCTCACCCGGCGCGAGCCGTGATCGTCGCCGAAGCACTCGACGAGCGACATTTTCGCGTCTATGGCACGGGTAGCCTGTTCGACGACGTGCTCGCGCGCATCGGTGTCGACAATGCCGCCCATCCTCGCGACGCGGCGAGCCGAACGGTCGCCACGCCGTGGCGCACCTCCGTCACCGGTTCGGCCGCCGTCGCGCTGGAACGCCTGTTCGATGTCCCGCACGCGGACATCCTGCTGATCGGTCCGCTGCGCGCCGCCGTGCGTGCCGCGCTGAACCAGAGCCCGTTGTGGCGTGCGCTGCCTGCCGTGCGCGAGAAACGCGTCGCAGTCCTGCCGGTGATCGCGGCCTTCGGCGGACTCGTGTCGATGCACCGCTTCGCCGCGGCCGTCTCGATCGCACTGGCCACACTGGAGCAAGGCGGAGGCGGCCTTGCGTAATCTCGTGCTGGCCGGACGCATCGCGCGGACAAGCGATCGGCGCCTGGCGCTGGTCGGCGCCATGGCCGTACTCGCCGCGTGCCTCACCGCCACGGACGTGCATCGCGCACTGGCGAGCGCATCCTTGTGGCGCGCGCTCGCGGCCACCGCAGACACGCAGGACGTGGGGGCCCTGCTCGTTCACTACAGTCTGCTGCCGCGCGTCGCGATGACCCTGCTGTGCGGCGCCGCACTCGGTCTCGCGGGCGCGCTGATGCAACAGGTGCTGCGCAATCCGCTCGCGGAACCCATGACGCTCGGGGTGTTCCCCGGCGCGTATCTCACGCTGTCTGTCGCGACGATCTGGATGCCCGGCTGGTTGGCCATGGGTCGAAGCACGCTGGCGCTGGCGGGCGGCGCGGCCGCGATGCTCGTCGTGTTCGCGCTGGCATGGGCGCAACGTATGTCGCCGCTCGGCGTGATCCTCGGCGGCATGGTCGTGAACCTGTACTGCGGCGCGATCAGTCTCGCGATCTCGGTGGTGCATTTCGACCGGCTTGCAGGCTTGCAGATCTGGGGTGGCGGCGCGCTCGACCAGAACGGCTGGCAACCGACGCTGCATCTGGGCATGCAGCTCGCCGCCTGCGCGGGCGCCGCCGCACTGCTCTATCGTCCGCTGAGTCTGTTCGACGCAGGCGACACGACGGCGCGCCATCTTGGTGTCGCGGTCGGATGGGTGCGCGGCGCCGCGTTGTTCGTCGCGGTCGCGCTCACGGCGTTCGTGGTCGCCGAAGTGGGCGTCATCGGCTTCATCGGCCTGGCCGCGCCGTTGCTGGCCCGCCTGGCCGGCGCGCGGCAATTGCGCGCGCGGCTCGTGTGGTCACCGCTCACCGGCGCGGCGCTGCTGTGGCTCACCGATGAAATCGTGCGCACGGCCGCGCGGGCCGACATGTTTTCCGCGCACGTGATCGCGACCGGAAGCGCGACCGCGATCGTGGGCGTGCCGCTGCTCGTCGGGTTGCTGCCGCGTTTGCGCACGCGGCCCGATGCGCATACTGCAGCGGCCCCCCGGCATGAGCGTCGCGCGCCTCGCGCGATGGCGCTGGCGTGGGTCATGCTGCTACCGCTCGCATGCGTGCTGTCGCTGGCGGTCTCTCGCGGCCCCGCTGGCGCGAGCGTCGCCACGCTCACGCAAATCGAAAGCCTGCTGTTCTGGCGCGTACCCCACCTCGCCGCGGCGCTGGCGGCGGGCGCTCTGCTCGCCGTCGCGGGAACACTGCTGCAACGCATGAGCGCGAATCCGATGGCGAGTCCCGACGTGCTCGGCGTGGGTTCCGGCGGCATGTTCGGCATGGTTGCCGTACTGTTTCTCAGTCACCACCTTGTTCCCGCCGCACTGGTGGCAGGGTGCGTGGCCGGCACGTTCGCGACGTTGGTGCTGCTCGTATGGTTCGGCCGGCGCGCGCGATTCGCGCCCGAGCGCCTGCTGCTCGTCGGGCTGTCGATCAGTGCGCTGTTCAACGCGGTAGTCGGCGCGCTGATGTCAAGCGGCGATCCGCGCGCGGGCGTGCTCGTCGATCTGCTGATCGGATCCACCTACTACGTCGCGCCCGACATCGCCTGGAGCGTCGCGGCACTGGCGCTCCTGACGCTCGCCGTTGCACCGCTGACCGGACGCTGGCTCGCCGCTCTTGCGCTCGGCACCGACGTCGCGGCAAGCGTCGGCGTGCCCGTGGGTCGCGCGCGCTTCGCGTTGCTGCTGCTGGCGGCCATGTCAACGGCGGCGGCTACCGTGATTGTCGGGCCGTTGTCGTTCGTCGGGCTGATCGCGCCGCATATCGCTCGGTTTTCCGGTGCGCGCCGCCCCGTGCCGCAGCTTTATCTGGCCGCAACGCTCGGCGCGCTGCTGATGGTGACGGCGGACTGGCTCGGGCGGCAGATCGCTTTTCCGCAGGAAATCGCGACCGGCCTCGTCGCCACGCTGCTCGGCGGACCGTGGCTCGTCGCGCTCGTGATGCTGCGCGGGTTGCGGCGGTAATTGCGTCACGGGTCGCGGGATCGACCACGATGTCGGTCCGGAAGTTATTCAGTAGTGCATTGATTTACAGATAGACGAGGCTCTCAGATGCCCGTCGATAACGATCGTCCCCCCCATTTTTCAACCCGCCGCTGGCGGGAGGAAGTAGTTCGACATTTTTCAACATCGGGATGATCAACCATGACAACGAGAATAGACCACCCGCGCGCACGGCGCGCGACGACGGGACGATGCAGCGGTGCCCCGCTCGCCTTTTCGGCGCTGTGCCTCGCCTCCTCGTGGGCGCACGCGCAAGGCACGCCGGCCCCGGCCGGCGACATGCTGCCCGCCTTGACGGTGGTGGGCACAAGGGACGCCGATGCGACCACCGAAGGCAGCGGCAGCTACGCTGCGAAGTGGGCCACCATCGGCGGAAAAGTCGCGCAATCGATCAAGGAGACGCCGAACTCGGTCTCGGTGCTCACGCGCGAGCGGATGGACGACCAGAACGTCACGACCATCCAGCAGGCGTTGCGCTCCGTGACCGGCGTCAGTTCGATCGACTACGGCGACGGTACCGCGTACTTCCGCGCGCGCGGCTCGCAGCTCGGCATTGAATTCGACGGGGTCCCGACACTGAGCGGCCTGCAGTACCAGTTGCAATTCGATCTGGCGATGTACGACCGCGTCGAAATCCTGCGCGGCCCGGCAGGCTCGATCGATGGCATGGGCGAGCCGGGCGGCGTCGTCAATCTCGTGCGCAAGCGCCCTCAGGATCAGTTCCACCTCGCCACGGAAACACAGGTCGATTCGTTCGGCAGCGTGCGCCAGATGATCGACGTCACCGGGCCGCTGAACAAGGACGGCACGCTGCGCGGACGTGCCGTTCTCGTGGGAAGCACCGGTATGCAATCCATCGAGCGCACGCGCAGCAAGGAGGCGATGGCCTATGGTGCGCTCGATTGGGACCTCACGCCGCGCACGACGCTGTCGCTCTCGGGCGGCTATCAGGTCTCGCCGATTTCCGGCATCGATTACGGTGCGGGCGGCGTGCTGAACAGCACACGTACCGCGCTCACCGGGCGCGTGCCGAGCGAATATACGCGGAACTTCAGCCCGAGCTGGAACTACGCGTACACCTCGTTGCAAGAGGTCAACGCCAACCTCGTGCATCGGTTCGCAAGCGCGTGGCAATCCTCGACCACGCTGTTCTACCGCCACGAACTCTCCAAGGCCTACTACGCGTACTCCGGCCCCGGCGCAACCGCAAACGGCCTCGCGCGTTTCGGAGACCAGCGGCAGCGCACGAGCTACGACTGGTTCGGCGCGGACACCAATGTGTCCGGCCCGGTCCGCCTCTGGGGGCAAACGCATACGCTGACCATCGGCGCGAACTACGCGGTGATGACCTCGGGCGCGCAGTCGGGTTACCGCGCGTTGAGCGGTCCGTACGGTGGCGCCTACAGTCTCTACGATCCCAATGCGGTACCCGCCGTGGACGTACCGTACACGTTCGGCACCAATCACCGCACCGTGCAATACGGCGTCTATGCGCAGGCGCGCATCAAGCTCGCCGCGCCGTTGACGCTCGTGCTCGGCGGCCGCGAGGCGTTCCTGCAAGACCGCACGCAGTCGACGTTGCCGAGCGTCGCGGACTGGACGACCAACGCGCAGGTCAATCATCGCTTCCTGCCGTCCGCCGGCTTGCTGTGGGACATCGTGCCGTCGCTGACGGCCTATGCCAACTATGCGCGTTTCCTCGATGCGCAAACGCAAGGCACGTACTCGGGGCCGGGCCTGCCGCCGCGCTCGGGAGAGCAGTACGAAGTGGGCATGAAAAGCAGCCTGCTCGATGGCCGCCTGAATGCGAACGCCGCGCTGTTCCGCATCAACGACGACAACCGTGCCGTTGCCGATCCTGCCCATCAGTTCTATTACGTATCCGCAGGCAAGGCACGCAATCAGGGTATCGAACTCGAACTCACCGGCCAGCCGACGCCGGACTGGAATCTCTATGCTGGCTACACGTATCTGAACGCCCACTACGAGAACGACTCGCCCGATCTCACCGACGGCACGGATCCGAAGCATCTGTTCAAGCTGTGGACCCGATATACGCTCTCGCAAGGCCCGTTACGCGGATTCTCGATCGGGGGCGGCATGCTCGCGCAAACGCGTATTTCGCGTGGCGTCGAACAGGGTGGCTATGCGGTTTTCGACGCACAAGCGGGATATCGTTTCAACAAGCACGTGACGGCGTCGCTGCAATTGAATAACGTGTTCAATCGCAGGTACTACATTCGTCCGCCCAGCACCTATTACAGCGTATTCGGCGATGCGCGCAACGTGATGTTGACGGTGCGCTCGGATTTCTAGGCGCCGCCTCGCGGCCAATCCGTCGCGCCACGGACGGCTCTATCGTCCGATAGCCGTCGCTCGGGCGCCGAGCATGGCCGCACCGAACGCACGGCGATTCGCGAAGCTGCACAGGTCCGGGGGCAACAGATAACGGGAAAAGTCCACCGGCCGCCCTCGCTTGCCCTGTCACTGTCCATGGAAACAAAAAACCCGCGAAGCCTTATGGCATCGCGGGTTTCGAGACTTCCTCGGACAACGTTGGAAGCGAATCTGGTGGGCCCGGCGGGGTTCGAACCCGCGACCAATCGATTATGAGTCGACTGCTCTAACCGCTGAGCTACAAGCCCTGGTGAATGACGACGCGTGCTACACGCGACCCCGGCAACGAAGCCGGGCCGGCATTGTAACAACAAAGGAGACAAACGCCACCGGCATCACGCGGATGCCGGCGGCGTTCGCAGGAGAGACGCTGGAAATCAGTTCCCTTCGAGGAACGACTTCAGCTTGTCGGAACGGCTCGGGTGACGCAGCTTGCGCAGCGCCTTGGCCTCGATCTGACGGATCCGCTCGCGGGTGACGTCGAACTGCTTGCCGACTTCCTCGAGCGTGTGGTCGGTGCTCATCTCGATACCGAAACGCATCCGCAACACCTTCGCCTCGCGCGGCGTCAGCGAATCGAGCACATCCTTCACGACGTCGCGCATGCTGGCATGCAGCGCTGCATCCGCCGGCGCGACCGTGTTGTTGTCCTCGATGAAGTCGCCGAGATGGGAATCGTCGTCGTCGCCGATCGGCGTTTCCATCGAGATCGGCTCCTTCGCGATCTTCATGATCTTGCGGATCTTGTCTTCCGGCATCTCCATCTTCTCGGCGAGCGTTGCCGGATCCGGCTCGAGACCGGTTTCCTGCAGGATCTGCCGCGAGATGCGGTTCATCTTGTTGATCGTTTCGATCATGTGAACCGGAATACGGATCGTGCGCGCCTGGTCCGCGATCGAACGCGTGATGGCCTGACGGATCCACCACGTCGCGTAGGTCGAGAACTTGTAGCCACGACGGTATTCGAACTTGTCCACCGCCTTCATCAGGCCGATGTTGCCTTCCTGGATCAGGTCGAGGAACTGCAGGCCGCGGTTCGTGTACTTCTTCGCGATCGAGATCACGAGACGCAGGTTCGCCTCGGTCATTTCGCGCTTCGCCTGGCGCGCCTTCAGTTCGCCGGCCGCCATCTGGCGGTTGGTTTCCTTCAGGTCCTTCAGCGGCAGCACGACACGCGCCTGCAGGTCGAGCAGGCGCTGCTGCTGTTCGCGGATCGCCGGGACGTTACGCGACAGCACCGCGCTGTACGAATGGCCTTCGGCGGTGATCTTCTCGGCCCAGTCGAGATCGGTCTCGTTGCCCGGGAAGCGTGCGATGAATTCCGAGCGCGGCATGCCGCACTTGTCGACGACGATGTGCAGGATCTGACGTTCAACCTGACGCACTTCGTCCACCTGCGCACGCAGCGTGTCGCACAGGCGCTCGACGGTACGCGCGGTGAAGCGGATCGTCATCAGTTCGGTCTGGATCGTTTCCTGCGCCTTCAGGTAGGCCTTCGACTTGTAGCCTTCCTTTTCGAACGCGCGGCGCATCTTGTCGAACCACTCGCTGATCTGCGAGAACTTCTCGAGCGATGCGCGCTTGAGGGCTTCGAGCTGGGCGGCGTTCGCCGATGCCTGCGCGGCACCGTCGTCTTCCTCCTCTTCCTCTTCTTCCTCTTCCTCTTCGGCTTCCTCGTCCTCGTTCTCGATCGCTTCCGCTTCCTTCGCGGAGAAACCGTCGGTATCGGCGGAGTCCGACGCATTCGGATCGAGCAGGCCGTCGACGAGCTCGTCGACGCGGATCTCTTCGTTCGCGACGCGTTCGGCCATCGCGAGGATGTCGGCGATCGTCGTCGGGCACGCGGAGATGGCCATCACCATGTGGCGCAGGCCGTCCTCGATCCGCTTCGCGATCTCGATTTCGCCTTCGCGCGTGAGCAGCTCGACCGTGCCCATTTCGCGCATGTACATCCGGACCGGATCGGTCGTGCGGCCGAATTCCGAATCGACGGTGGACAGCGCGACTTCCGCTTCCTCCTCGACTTCATCGTCCGACGACGCAGCGGGTGCGTTGTCGTTCAGGAGCAGCGTTTCCGCGTCCGGCGCCTGCTCGTAAACCGCCACGCCCATGTCGTTGAACGTGCCGATGATGCCTTCGAGGGCTTCGGTCTCGGTGAAGTTGTCCGGCAGGTGGTCGTTGATTTCGGCGTACGTCAGGAAGCCGCGCTCCTTGCCGAGCTTGATCAGCGCGCGCAGTTTCACGCGGCGCTCTTCGAGCTCCTCGGCCGTGCCCGGCGTGCTCGTCGCGAACGCTTCCTTCAGCAGCGCCTTTTCCTTGGCGCGACGATCGCGCACCTTGGATTTGCCCGGAGCAGCCGCGGCTGCGGCGGGCTGCTCGTCGCTCTGATTTGCGTCGTCTTCGACGGATACTTCGTTCAGCTTTTTGGTCATGGAGTTCGCCGTACCGGCTATATCGACTCGCGGCTGCTGGACGACAGCCGGTTGAACCGTGGGTGCATGAGTAGTACGTACTGCCGTTTCGTCCGCGTCGGCAGTCGTGTCCCTTGCGCTTTTCGCACTTGCCCGCTTCGCCGCCGGCTTGGCCGGCCCGGAGTCGGGTCTCGCGGCAGCCCGTGTTCTGGCTGCCGGTGCCGGCGCAGCCTGAGCAGTGCCGGCCGCGGTTTTCTTTCCTGCTGGGGCTGACGTGGCTGAAGACGTTGTCCTGGAGGAAGAAGCAGACTTGGCCGCTGTGACCTTCTTGGTCGGCTCCGTCGAGCCCTTGCCTGTTGCTTTCTTTCCGCCTGTCGTCTTTGCCATCGCGAATCTCGCCTCTGCTTAGAAAACAAACCGCTGGAAACCTTATATTATAGCACGCTGGGGAGCCCTCTCTAAGCGCCCTGGCCGCCTACAGCCCGAGTCGACGTTTCATGTCGGTTCGCTGCTGGTTCAATTCCGTCAATTCGGCCAACTCCTCGGGTGTGAAGGTGGATTGCCGCGCCAGCCGGTCAAGCCGGTCGCAGCAGGCGTCATAACGCATCTTGAGCACCGCCGCCTGCAGCTCCTCCCCCGCGATCCGTTCCTGCTCACGCTGCCGCTCGGGCACCGTCTCGTCTGCCGGATTCTGTAACAGCAAATCGCGGACGTTTTCATCATAGTCCAGAATTTCGCGGAAGATTTCCTCGTAAGTCGCCCCGTTCGAGGACGTCCGCAGGACATCCGACAGCAACCGGAACTCCGCGCCGTCGCCCAGCGCGCGCGCATGGTCGACGACTTCCGCGAACAGTTCGCCGATGCGCGGCAACGCGCGCAGGGTCGCAATCTGTTCGTCGTCGAGCTGCGACGCGATGCGCGGATGCATCACCAGCGTGCGCAGGGCACGCTTTTCGCTGTCCGTCACGCGGCGCCGCTCGCTGCGCGCGGGCACCTGGCGCGGCGGCGCCGCGATCCGCGTATCGACGTCCGACAGCGCCGCGACCTCTTCGAACGGAATATCGAGGCGGTCCGCGAACATGTGCATGATCTGCGCGCGCAATGCGTTCGCGGGCAGCGCCTGCAGCAGCGGCTTCGCATCGAACAGCGCCTTCGCGCGGCCTTCCGGCTGATCGAGCGCCTTGCCCGAAATTGCTTCGTTCAACAGAAATTGTGACAGCGGCATCGCGCGCTCGACCTGCTCGGAGAACGCTTCGGCGCCGAACTCGCGCACATAGCTGTCCGGATCGTGCTCGGTCGGCAGAAAAAGGAACCGGATCGTGCGGTTGTCGCCCGCATGCGGCAGGCAAGCCTCGAGCGCGCGCCGCGCCGCCCGCCGCCCGGCCGAATCGCCGTCGAAACTGAAAATGACCGTGTCGGTCTGGCGCAGCAGCTTCTGCACGTGAATCGGCGTGCACGCGGTGCCGAGCGTCGCGACCGCGTTCGGGAACCCGAGCTGCGCGAGCGCGACGACGTCCATGTAGCCTTCGACGACCAGCACGTACTTGCGCTCGCGAATCGCGAGCCGCGCCTCGAACAACCCGTACAGTTCGCTGCCCTTGTTGAACAGCGGCGTTTCGGGGGAGTTCAGGTATTTCGGTTCGCCGCTGCCGAGCACGCGGCCGCCGAAGCCGATCACCTGTCCCTTCACGTTGCGGATCGGGAACATGATCCGCTCGCGGAACCGGTCGTAGCGGCGCGCGACGCCCTGCGCGTCGGTCTTCTCGCTGACGATCACGAGCCCCGACTCGACGAGCGACTCGTCGCGATAGTCCGGGAACGCGGCTTCGAGGTTCTGCCAGCCGTCCGGCGCGTAGCCGAGGCCGAAACGCGCGGCGATCTCGCCGGTCAGGCCCCGGTTCTTCAGGTACTGGATCGCGACGGTCGCACCGCGCAACTGCTTGCGGTAGTAGTCGCACGCGGCCGTCATCGCATCGGACAGCGCGGTCGCGACCGATTTCGACACCGGCGCCGGATAGTCGCCGCCCCCGCCTCCGCCGCGCATCGACGGCTCGTGCGGCACGGTCAGCCCGACGGACTGCGCGAGTTCCTGCACGGCTTCCGGGAACGTGAGCCCCGCGTGCTCCATCAGGAAGCCGATTGCCGTGCCGTGCGCGCCGCAACCGAAGCAGTGATAGAACTGCTTGGTCGGGCTGACGGTAAACGACGGGCTCTTCTCGTTATGGAACGGGCACAACCCCATGAAGTTGGCGCCGCCCTTCTTGAGCTGCACGTACCGACCCACCACGTCGACGATATCGACGCGGTTCAGCAAGTCCTGCAGGAACGAATGCGGAATCACCGTGGGATCGAACGAAAAAAGACAATACGACGCCCGGCGCACGCATCGCTGGGCGCGCCGGGAACGGGTTTTACTTCGTGAGCGCGGCCTTGACCTGCGCGGAAACGGCCGTCATGTCGGCACGACCGGCGAGCTTGCCTTTCAGCACGCCCATCACCTTGCCCATGTCCTGCGGACCGGCTGCGCCGGTTTGCGCGACCGCCGCCTGGACTTCGGCCGCCACTTCGGCGTCCGACAGTTGCGCGGGCATGTAACCGCCCAGCACGGTCAGCTCGGCCTGCTCCTTCGCGACGAGGTCGTCGCGGCCGGCGGCCTGGAACTGGCTGATCGAATCCTTGCGCTGCTTGATCATCTTGTCGATCACGGCCGTGATGCCCGCGTCGTCGAGCGTCACGCGATCATCGACCTCACGCTGCTTGATCGCGGCCATCAGCAGGCGAATCGTCGCCAGGCGCTCGCTTTCCTTCGCGCGCATCGCGGCCTTCATGTCTTCGCTGATCTGCTCTTTCAAACTCATCTTTCACCCGGGATGGAAACGTGAATCCGACGCCCGCGAACGGGCGTCAACACAAAAACCCGCTTGGGACAGTGTCTCAAGCGGGTTGCTCGAATCCGGCATCGGCGACTCGCCGCCTGATCGGCTGTGCGATCGCACCCGATCGCACGGAGTCGCCGGTGCGCCGCTCAGCGAACCGCGCGGCGCCCAATCGTTCAGTACAGCTTCTTCGGCAGCGTCTGGCTGCGAATCCGCTTGTAATGACGCTTCACCGCAGCGGCCTTCTTGCGCTTGCGCTCCGCGGTCGGCTTCTCGTAAAACTCGCGCGCGCGAAGCTCGGTCAGCAGACCATTCTTCTCGATCGTGCGCTTGAAGCGACGCATTGCAACTTCGAACGGCTCGTTCTCTTTAACGCGAATGATCGTCATGATCCGACACGAATAAAGGTTTGCAGGGAAAGACTACCGAGTATAGCAGAGCGATTGCCTAAAGGCACGGGGCCTGGTCCCGCTTGAACGGGCCGCCGCGGCCCGTCAGACGGCGCGCGAATACTCCGCCGCCGCTTGCCCGGCCGCCGTGCCGGACGCCCATGCCCACTGGAAGTTGTAGCCGCCGAGCCAGCCCGTCACGTCCACCGCCTCGCCGACGAAATACAGCCCCGGCACGCGCGCGCTCATCATCGTCGCCGACGACAGCTCGCGCGTATCGACCCCGCCCTTCGTCACTTCGGCCTTCTTGTAGCCCTCGGTGCCGTTCGGCGTCAGCGTCCAGCCGGACAGCGCCTCGCCGATCTGGCGCAGCGTCCGGTCGGGCAGGTCCGCGAGCCGCGCGTCGGCCGCGACGCGATGCGTATCGAGCCACGCATGGGCGAGACGCGACGGCACCCAGTCGGCGAGCAGCGAACCGATCTGGCGCTTCGACGTGCGCTTCGCGTCGAGCAGGTCGGCCACCGAGTCGCGCTGCGGCAGCAGGTCGACGCGGATCGGGTCGCCGGGCTGCCAGTAGCTCGAGATCTGTAGGATGCCGGGCCCGGACAGGCCGCGATGGGTCAGCAGCAGATCCTCGACGAATTCGCCGCCGCGCTTCCTGTCGCCGGTCGACACGCGTACCTCGAGCGACACGCCCGACAGCGCCGCGAACGGCTCCCAGTCCTGCGGCGCGAACGTCAGCGGCACGAGCGCGGGCCGCGTATCGACGAGCTTGTGGCCGAACTGCTTCGCCAGCCGGTAGCCGAAGTCGGTCGCGCCGATCTTCGGAATCGACAGGCCGCCCGTCGCGACGATCAGGGCGCGCGCACCGATCGCGCCAGCCTGCTGCGTGTCGAGCACGAAGCCGTCGGCCGGCGCGTGGCGCACCGCATCGACGACGACGGGCCGGCGCCACGCGATGCCGCCCGCGTCGCACTCGTGCTTCAGCACGTCGATGATCGCGTCGCTGCCGTGGTCGCAGAAGAGCTGCCCCTTGTGCTTTTCGTGCCAGGTCACGTGATGGCGCTTGAGCAGCCCGAGGAAGTCGCGCGGCGTATAGCGCGCCAGCGCCGAGCGCGCGAAATGCGGATTCGACGACAGATAGTTGTCGGGGCCGGCGTACAGGTTCGTGAAGTTGCAGCGGCCGCCGCCCGAGATGCGGATCTTCTCGGCGAGCCGCGGCGCGTGATCGATCAGCACGACGCGGCGGCCGAGCTGCCCGGCGACCGCGGCGCTCATCATCCCGGCGGCGCCCGCGCCGATCACGGCGATGTCATAGGTTTCCATGGCGCGGATTGTACCTGCCCGGCATCGGGCCCGGGCCGCCGCCTGCGCCGGCCGGCCCTCGCCTGCTATACTTTCCGGTTACGTTGACCTTCCCGCGGCGCGCCCGACACCGCGCCCTGCCCGCACCCATGCTCGTTCTCGGCATCGAAAGCTCCTGCGACGAAACCGGCCTCGCGCTCTACGACACGCAGCGCGGCCTGCTCGCGCACGCGCTCCATTCGCAGATCGCGATGCACCGCGACTACGGCGGCGTCGTGCCCGAGCTCGCGTCGCGCGACCACATCCGCCGCGCGCTGCCGCTGCTCGAGGAAGTGATGGCGCAAAGCGGCACGCGCCGCGACGACATCGACGCGATCGCGTTCACGCAGGGCCCCGGCCTCGCCGGCGCGCTGCTGGTCGGCGCGAGCATCGCGAATGCGCTCGCCCTCGCATGGAACAAGCCGACCGTCGGCATCCATCACCTCGAAGGCCACCTGCTGTCGCCGCTGCTCGTCGACGCGCCGCCGCCGTTTCCGTTCATCGCGCTGCTGGTATCCGGCGGCCACACGCAGCTGATGCGCGTGACCGACGTCGGCGTGTACGAGACGCTCGGCGAAACGCTCGACGACGCGGCCGGCGAAGCGTTCGACAAGACGGCGAAGCTGATCGGCCTCGGCTACCCGGGCGGCCCGGAAGTGTCGAAGCTCGCCGAGACGGGCACGCCGGGCGCGGTCGTGCTGCCGCGCCCGATGCTGCATTCGGGCGATCTCGACTTCAGCTTCAGCGGCCTGAAGACGGCCGTGCTCACGCAGATGAAGAAGTTCGAGGCGGCGAAGCTGGAAGGCGAAGCACTCGAGCGCGCGAAAGCCGATCTTGCGCGCGGCTTCGTCGACGCGGCCGTCGACGTGCTCGTTGCGAAGTCGCTCGCCGCGCTGAAGCAGACCCGACTCAAGCGCCTCGTGGTCGCGGGCGGCGTCGGCGCGAACCGCCAGTTGCGTGCGGCATTGTCGGCCGCCGCGGCCAAGCGCGGCTTCGACGTGCACTACCCCGATCTCGCGCTCTGCACCGACAACGGCGCGATGATCGCGCTCGCGGGCGCACTGCGGCTCGGCCGCTGGCCCGAGCAGGCGAATGCGGACTACGCATTCACGGTGAAGCCGCGCTGGGATCTCGCGTCGCTCGCCCGCTGACTCCCCGCAACGCGACGCCGCACGCAACACAGCAAAAAGGCCGCTCGTTCGAGCGGCCTTCTTCATGGCGCGACAAAAAGACGCGGCGTCATGCAACCTGACGCTTGTCGCGCTCGATCAGCGCGTACGCGCTGTGATTGTGGATCGACTCGAAGTTCTCGGCCTCGAGCACGTAGGCGGCCACGCGCTCGTCCGCATCGAGACGCTGCGCGACGTCGCGCACGAGATCCTCGACGAACTTCGGATTCTCGTAGGCACGCTCGGTGACGAACTTCTCGTCCGGACGCTTCAACAGGCCCCACAGTTCGCACGATGCCTCTTCTTCCGCGATACGGATCAGCGCCTCGACCGGCAGGTCGGCTGCAAGCTCCGCATCGATCGTCACGTGCGAGCGCTGGTTGTGCGCGCCGTACTGCGAGATCTTCTTCGAGCACGGGCACAGGCTCGTCACCGGCACGAGCACCTTCAGGAACAGGCGCGTGTCGCCGTTGCGGCTTTCGCCCGCGAGCGTCACTTCGTAGTCGAGCAGGCTCTGCACGCCCGACACCGGCGCCGTCTTGTTCACGAAGTACGGGAACGTGACCTCGATGCGGCCGGCTTCGGCTTCGAGCTTCTCGAGCATCGACGCGAGCATCGCGCGGAAACGCTCGACCGTCAGCGGCGCGCGGTTCTCTTCGAGCAGCGCGACGAAGCGCGACATGTGCGTGCCTTTCTGGTCGGCAGGCAGGCGGACGTCGAGGTTCCAGACACCAACGGTCGGCTGCACGTCGCCGCTTTCGGTGCACACCGTCAACGGATGCCGGACCGCCTTCACGCCCACGCGCTGAATCGGGATCTGACGGATATCCACCGTGCTCTGCACGTCGGGCATCACGAAGGCGGGATTCATCTGGTTCATCTTGTTCAATCCTTGTAAGCCGCGCGTCCGACGACGCGCACGCCGCGTCATGCGGCAGCCGGAAAAGCAACATGGGCCCGCAGGCCCATGTTTTCCGCATCAATGAAGACCGGTTGCGCCAGTCGCACCGGCACCGCCCACGGGCGGCGCCAGCTTATGCGACGCGCTTCGCCTGACCGGCGACATCGGCCGCCGGGCTCAGAAAGCGTTCGCGAATCGATTTCGCGATGCCCGCGCCGTCGAGGCCGCATTGCGACAGCAGCTTCGCGGGATCGCCGTGATCGATGAACAGGTCAGGGAGGCCCAATTGTAGTACGGGTCGGATAACCCCACTCTCCATCAGGGCTTCCACGCAGGCCGAGCCCGCGCCCCCCATCACGCAACCTTCCTCGACCGTGACGAGGTAGTCGTGCGTTTCGGCGAGCTCGCGCACGAGCGCCGCGTCGACCGGCTTCACGAAGCGCATGTTCGCGACCGTTGCGTCGAGCTCCTCGCCCGCCGCCAGCGACGGTGCGACCATCGTGCCGAATGCGAGGATCGCGACGCGCTTGCCTTCCGGCTGCGACGTGCGGCGACGCACTTCGCCCTTGCCGACCGGGATCTCGGTGAATTCCTTCACCGTCGCCACCCCGGTGCCCGCGCCGCGCGGATAACGCACCGCGGTCGGGTTCGGCTGCTGCAGCGCCGTGTGCAGCATCTGGCGGCATTCGTTCTCGTCGGATGCCGCCATGATCGTCATGTTCGGGATGCAGCGCATGAACGCGAGATCGTACGCACCCGCGTGCGTCGCGCCGTCCGCGCCGACGAGGCCCGCGCGGTCGATCGCGAACACGACCGGCAGGTTCTGCAGCGCGACGTCGTGAATCAGCTGGTCGTATGCCCGTTGCAGGAACGTCGAATAGATCGCGACGACCGGCTTCAGCCCTTCGGTTGCGAGGCCGCCCGCGAACGTCACCGCGTGCTGCTCGGCGATGCCGACGTCGTAGTAGCGATCCTTGAAACGCTTCTCGAACTCGACCATGCCCGAGCCTTCACGCATCGCGGGCGTGATGCCGACGACGCGCGTATCGCGCTCGGCTTCATCGCACAGCCATTCGCCGAACACCTGCGTGTAGGTCTTCTTCGCGGGCGTGGTCGACGGCTTGATGCCTTCGGCCGGGTTGAACTTGCCGGGACCGTGATAGAGCACGGGATCGGCTTCGGCGAGCTTGTAGCCCTGGCCTTTCTTCGTCACCACGTGCAGGAACTGCGGGCCGCGCAGTTCGCGGATGTTCTGCAGCGTCGGGATCAGCGAATCGAGATCGTGACCGTCGATCGGGCCGATGTAGTTGAAGCCGAACTCCTCGAACAGCGTGGCCGGCACGACCATGCCCTTCGCGTGCTCCTCGAGCTTGCGCGCGAGTTCGAGCACCGGCGGCGCCACGCTCAGCACGCGCTCGACACCGGCACGCGCGGCCGCATAGAAGCGGCCCGACATCAGGCGGGCGAGATGACGATTCAGCGCGCCGACCGGCGGCGAGATCGACATGTCGTTGTCGTTCAGGATCACGAGCACCTTCGCGTCTTCCGACACGCCCGCGTTGTTCATCGCCTCGAACGCCATGCCGGCCGTCATCGCGCCATCGCCGATCACGGCGATCGAGAAGCGGTCGTCGCCGTTCAGCTGGCTGCCGATCGCCATGCCCAGCGCGGCCGAGATCGACGTGCTCGAGTGCGCGGTGCCGAACGTGTCGTATTCGGATTCGCTGCGGCGCGGGAAGCCCGAGATGCCGTCCTGCTGACGCAGCGAATGCATCTGGTCGCGGCGGCCCGTCAGGATCTTGTGCGGGTAGGTCTGGTGGCCCACGTCCCAGACGATGCGATCGTTCGGCGTGTTGAACACGTAGTGCAACGCGATCGTCAGCTCGACCGTCCCGAGGTTGGACGACAAATGGCCGCCCGTCTTCGACACGCTGTCGAGCACGAACGCACGCAGTTCATCCGCGAGCGGTTGCAGTTGGCGACGATCGAGGCGGCGCAAATCCGCCGGGTCGTCGATGGTTTTCAGCAAGTCGTACATCGTCGTTCCATTGTAGGAAATCAAACGCGCCCGCATTCTATTGCACGCACCGTAGCGTGTGCGCGGCGGCGGGCTTTCGCGTCAGCTGACCCGGTTCACTACCAGGTCGGCAAGTTCGGCGAGACGCTGTGCGCGTGCGCCGAACGGTTTCAGCGCGTCGTGCGCTTCGGCGCGCAGCTGCGCTGCCAGCTCGCGCGACGCCTCGAGGCCGAGGATCGATACGTAGGTCGGCTTGTCGTTCGCCGCGTCCTTGCCGGCCGTCTTGCCGAGCGTCGCCGAATCGGTCGTGACGTCGAGAATGTCGTCGACGACCTGGAAGGCCAGACCCACGGCCCCCGCATAGACGTCGAGCGCGGCCATCGTTTCCGCCGACGGCGTCTCGCCGGCCAGCGCGCCCATCCGCACGGCCGCGCGCAGCAGTGCGCCGGTCTTCATCCGGTGCATCGTTTCGAGCTGTTCGCGCGTCAGCTTGAGGCCGACGCTCGCCAGGTCGATCGCCTGCCCGCCCGCCATGCCGATCGAGCCGCTCGCAAGCGCCAGTTCACGCACGAGCGCGGCCTGCTGCACCGGCGACAGCGCCTCGGCGTCGGTCAGCGCGACGAACGCCTGCGACTGCAGCGCGTCGCCGACCAGCAGGGCCGTCGGCTCGTCGTACTGCACGTGCACGGTCGGCTTGCCGCGGCGCAACGCATCGTCGTCCATGCACGGCATGTCGTCGTGCACGAGCGAATAGACGTGGATCATCTCCAGCGCCGCCGCCGCCGCATTGCGTGCCGCTTCCGTCGCGCCGGTCAGTTCGCCTGCTGCATGGCACAGCAGCGGACGAACCCGCTTGCCGCCACCGAGGACCGCGTAGCGCATCGCCTCGTGAAGTTTCGCGGGCATCGCGGTATCGGCGGGCAGATAGTGGCCGAGTGCGTTCTCGACACGGTCAAGCACGGACCGCATCCATTGTTCGAATGTCATAGATCGTCGTCTTCGCCGTCCGTGGCGGCCGTTCCGGACGAAAGCGGCTTCAGCGTCGCGCCGTCGAGCACGCGAACCTGCTGCTCCACTTTCTCGAGCTGCTGTTGGCAAAACGCAACGAGGGCCGCACCGCGGCGGTATGCCGTCAGTGAATCCTCGAGGCTCAACGCGCCGCCTTCCATCCGGGCAACCAGCGTCTCGAGTTCCGCGAGCGCCATCTCGTAATTGTCCGGCAACGGTTCGGTGCCATTGCCGGGCGGCGTGGCGCCTGGGGATGCGGTTTTCGCCATGGACGAGGTGTCAAATTTCAAAACAAGTCGGACATTCTACGGCAAAAGAGAATTTTCCGACCTGCCGTCGTGGGCACCCCGGTACATATTCCGGCCCCATCTCCGACGCACATTGTGCGCCTCCCGCGGGTCGCCCGACAAAAAATTGACACAAATCAGGCACTTAATCCTAGCCTTGCGAGGCGAACCGGGTATAATTCTCCGTTTCCCTAAATCGATTTTTCGATGGTTGGGTTGTTCACTGCTTTCACGCTAACACCGGGAGTGGGAATGTCCAATCTGAGCGATGCGCTTCAGTTGAAGTCGGCCCACAGCCAGCTTCCAGTCACTGCATATTTCGATGAGGCGCTACTCGAGCGCGAGATCGAAACCCTCTTCAAGAAAGGACCTCGTTACGTCGGGCACGAATTGATGGTGCCCGAGGCGGGGGATTATTTCGCGCTGCCGTCCGAGCAGGAAGGCCGCGTGCTGGTCCGCAACCAGACGAACCAGATCGAACTGCTGTCGAACGTCTGCCGCCACCGTCAGGCGATCATGCTCAACGGGCGCGGCCGCACGCAGAACATCGTGTGCCCGCTGCACCGCTGGACGTACGACCTGGAAGGCGAGTTGCTCGGCGCACCGCACTTCCCCGACAAGCCGTGCCTGAACCTCGGCAAGAGCCCGCTGCAAAACTGGCAGGGGCTGCTGTTCGAGGCCGAAGGCCGCAACGTCGCGCGCGATCTTGCCCACCTCGGCACCAAGCATCACTTCGACTTCTCCGAGTACCACTTCGATCACGTCGAAGTGCACGAGTGCGATTACAACTGGAAGACGTTCATCGAGGTCTACCTCGAGGATTACCACGTCGTCCCGTTCCACCCGGGTCTCGGCAGCTTCGTGTCGTGCGACGACCTCAAGTGGGAGTTCGGCGACTGGTACAGCGTGCAGACGGTCGGCGTGCACAACGCGCTCGCGAAACCGGGCAGCGCGACTTACCAGAAATGGCACGAGCAGGTGCTGAAGTTCCGCAACGGCGTGCCGCCGGAGTTCGGCGCGATCTGGATGGTCTACTACCCGGGCCTAATGATCGAGTGGTACCCGCACGTGCTCGTCGTGTCGTGGCTGATCCCGCGCGGCCCGCAGAAGACGACCAACATCGTCGAGTTCTATTACCCCGAGGAAATCGCGCTGTTCGAACGCGAATTCGTCGAGGCCGAGCGCGCCGCCTATATGGAAACGGCCGTCGAGGACGACGAGATCGCCATGCGGATGGACGCAGGCCGCCGTGCGCTGATGGCACGCGGCGAGTCGCAGGTCGGCCCGTACCAGAGCCCGATGGAAGACGGCATGCAGCACTTCCACGAATTCCTGCGCCGCCACCTCGGCGACCTCTGACGGCCGGTGCGGCGCCTTGACGCCGCATGGTATCCGGCAGACGAAAAGACGGGCTTCGGCCCGTCTTTTTTTGTTTAGACTTGGAGTGTCAGGCCAATTGCACTCCAGGGAGTCGTCATGCCACACACTCACTACACCACGCTCATCTCCGCCGCCAACCTCGCCGAGCGCCTGGCCGCGGCGCCCGGCAGCGTCGTCCTGTTCGACTGCCGCTTCGATCTCGCCGATCCCGGCGCAGGCGAAGCGGCCTATGCGGCCGGCCACCTCCCCGGCGCACACTACCTTCATCTCGACCGCGACCTGTCGGGCCGCAAGACCGGCACCAACGGCCGCCATCCGCTGCCGACCCGCGACGCATTCGCCACGCTGCTCGCCAGCCACGGCGTCAAGCAAGGCCAGCAGGTAGTCGCATACGACGCGCAAGGCGGCGCGTATGCGGCGCGCCTGTGGTGGCTGCTACGCTGGCTCGGCCACGATTCGGTCGCCGTGCTCGACGGCGGCCTGCAGGCCTGGGAAGCAGCGGGCCAGCCGCTGACGGCCGACGTGCCGCAACCGGCCGCCGGCGATTTCCGCGCGGCAGCGCCGCTCGAATCGACGGTCGACGCGGCAGCCGTGCTCGCGAACGTGACGTCGCCCACGCGCGTCGTGATCGATGCGCGCGCACCGGACCGCTACCGCGGCGAAAACGAAACGATCGATCGTGTCGGCGGCCACATCCCCGGCGCGCGCAACCGCTTCTTCAAGGACAACCTGAATGCCGACGGCCGCTTCAAGACCGGCCATGAATTGCGCGAAGCGTTCTCGACCGTACTGGCCGGCACCGAGCCGAACCGCGTGATCCTGCAATGCGGCTCCGGCGTGACCGCGTGCCACAACGCGCTGGCGATGGAGGTGGCGGGGCTGCACGGCGCATCGCTGTACCCGGGCTCGTGGAGCGAATGGAGCGCCGATCCGTCGCGGCCGATCGCCACCGGCCCGACGCCGTAAGCACCAGCGTCACGCAGCAGTGACGAAGCGGCGGCATGGGCCGCCGCTGCTCGTTTACATCACGCCGTACTTGTGGAACCACGCGATCGCGCGCTTCCAGCCGTCCTCGGCATCGCCCTTGACGTAGCTCGGCCGGTAGTCGGCGAAGAACGCGTGACCGGCATCCGGATACACGACGATCTCCGATTCGCGCGCGAGCTTCGAGTCGCTCGCCTGGATCGCCTTGCGCATGTCCGCGAGCGACGCCTGCGTGATGTTCGTATCCTTCTCGCCGTACAGACCGAGTACCGGCACCTTCAGCGACGACGCATGATCGACCGGGTTGAACGGCGTCATCTCGTCGGTCTTGCCCTCGACGAAGCCATACCATGCAACGGCCGCGCGCACGTGCGGATCGTGCTCGGCATAGAGCCACGCCTGGCGCCCGCCCCAGCAGAAGCCCGTCACGCCGAGACGCGTCAGGTCGCCGCCGTTCTTGCCGGCCCACGCCACCGTCGCATCGAGATCCTCGGTGACCTGGCGGTCCGGCACCTTGCTGATGATGTGGTCGTACAGCTCCTTCATCGTCGGATACTTCGCCGCATTGCCCTGCCGCGCGAACAGGTCGGGCGCGATCGCAAGATAACCGAGCTTCGCGAAACGGCGGCAGACGTCGGCGATATGCGCGTGCACGCCGAAGATCTCGTGGATCACGATCACGACCGGCAGGTTCGTCTTGTCGGCCGGTTGCGCGCGATAAGCCGGCACGCTCGCGTCGCCCGAGCGGATCTCGACGGTGTCGACGTCCAGCCCGGCGCTGTCGGTCGTGACCGTCTGCGCCGAAACGGGCAGCACGGCCGCCGCGAAGGTGCCGCCCAGCGCGGCCTGCATGAACTTGCGGCGCGAGAACGGAACGTGGGGGACCAGGCTGTCGACTTCGGGTTTCAACATGAATGCACTCCTCGATTGGGCGCCGCCGTCACGATTCCGGATGCGTATGACGGGGCATCGCGCCGGCGCACGGCGCGGACGTCGCGGCGGTGGGCACCCCCGCCGCGGACGGAAACCCGGACAAGATGCCCAATAATCCGTTGTCGCGTCAACTGTCAGATGTGTAAGACTCGATTACGACGTGTTGCGTCGACCGCCTCGATCCCCACGCACAAGCCCGCTGGTGGCCTGTCGGATCGTCACGCGGCCCGTCGCCTGCCGGCCGTCGCGATTCGCCGGATGCTTGCCGATTGAAAAGAAAATCCCGCGGGCGATGCCGTCGCCTCCTGCAAAAACAACGGGCGGGGAACCTGCGCGACGCGCACGCTACCCGCCCGCCCCCGCGCGAACGCGCGATCAGTGCAGCTTGACGCGCGGCAGCGTCGTGCGCCGCAGCCAGTGCGCGACCGTGTCGAGGATCATCCGCGGATAGCCGTGCAGCGCCGCGATGTGCAGCCGGTACAGCGACATGTACATGAAACGCGCGAACAGCCCTTCGATCAGCATGTTGCCGCCGATCAGCCCGCCCATCAGGTTGCCGACCGCGCTGAAGTGGCCGAGCGACACGAGCGAGCCGAAATCCTTGTACGTGAACTCGGGCAGCGGACGCCCTTCGAGCCGGCAGCCGATCGCCTTCAGCAGGAAGCTCGCCTGCTGGTGCGCAGCCTGCGCGCGCGGCGGCACGTTGCGTTCGTTGCCGGGCCACACGCACGCCGCGCAGTCGCCGAGCGCGAACACGTTGTCGTCGGTGAAGGTCTGCAGCGTGCGGCGCACGTCGAGCTGGCCGAGCTTGTTGACCTGCAGGCCGTCGAGATGCGACAGCACCGACGGCGCCTTGATGCCGGCCGCCCAGACCGTCAGGTCCGCACGCACCGCCTTGCCGCTCGCGGTATGCACGAACCCCGGCGCGACCTCGGTCACGCGCTCGCCGAGCATCAATCGCACGCCCAGCTTCTCGAGCAGTTCGGCCGTCGCGGTCGACACGCGTTCCTGCAATGCCGGCAGGATCCGCGGTCCCGATTCGATCAGCACGATGCCGACGTCGTGGCGCGGATCGAGCTTGTGCAGCCCGTACACGGACAGCACCTGCGCCGTGTTGCGCAGTTCCGCGGACAACTCGACGCCCGTCGCGCCGCCGCCGACGATCACGACCTGGATGCGCGGCTCGGCCGTTTCGCCCGGGGCGGTCGGCGCAGGCGCCTGGTGTTCGGCGCGCATGCACGCGGCGATCAGCCGCTTGCGGAAGCGCTCGGCCTCCCCGACCGTATCGAGCGCGATCGCGTTTTCCGGTGCGCCCTGCACGCCGAAGAAGTGGGTCGTACTGCCGATCGCGATCACGAGCGTGTCGTATTCCAGCTCGCGCGCCGGCAGCAGTTCCGCGCCGTCGCTGTCGTTGAGGGGCGACAACGTGACGCGCTTCGCCGTGCGGTCGAGCCCGGTCAGCTCGCCCTGCTGAAACTCGAAGCCGTGCCAGCGCGCCTGCGCCGCGTATTCGAGCTCCTGCGTGAACGGGTCCATGCTGCCGGCCGCAACCTCGTGCAGCAGCGGTTTCCAGATGTGGGTCGGATTGCGGTCGACGAGCGTGACAAGCGCACGCGCGGGACGATTGCCGCGCGCGCCGTAACGGTCGCCGAGCCGCGTCGCCAGTTCCAGGCCGCCCGCGCCTCCGCCTACGATGATGATCCGATGCATCTGATTCCCCCTTTGCGATTCGAAACTGCTGCCGCCGGGCAAAGCCAATGCGATGCATTCGCGCCGCCCGGTGGATTAACCGGTTCGGACACCATCGTTGTGCAGTTCGAAGCACTTCGATGCGACCGACCCGGAACGCGGGGCGCGCGGCCCCGCGTCAATGACATGACTGACATGCATTGTCCGGGAGCTTGCGCGTTGACCACAAGCAAACCATCTCGATATTCAGCATCCCTGCAACAATATGCCGCGGGAAACGCGAACCGCACGGGGGTGCGTCAGTGTGCCTCTTCCCAGTTCGCGCCGGCACCGACCTCGGCGACGAGCGGCACCTTCAGCTTCGCGACGCCGCACATCATTTCCGGCAGTTTCTCGCGCACCAGCGACAGCTCGTCGTCGGGCACCTCGAGCACCAGTTCATCGTGCACCTGCATGATCATGCGCGACGCGAGCTTGTCGCGCGTGAGCCAGTCGTCCACCGCGATCATCGACAGCTTGATCAGGTCGGCGGCCGTGCCCTGCATCGGCGCGTTGATGGCCGCGCGCTCGGCCGCCTGGCGGCGCGGGCCGTTGCCGCCGTTGATTTCCGGCAGCCACAGGCGGCGGCCGAAAACGGTTTCGACGTAGCCCTTTTCCTTCGCCAGCGAGCGCGTGTCCTCCATGTACTGCGCGACGCCCGGGTAGCGGGCGAAATAACGGTCGATATAGAGCTTCGCCGCGTCACGCGTGATGCCGAGGTTCGACGCGAGGCCGAACGCGCTCATCCCGTAGATGAGCCCGAAGTTGATCACCTTCGCGATCCGGCGCTGGTCGGAATTGACCTCCAGCGGCGTCACGCCGAACACCTCGGCGGCCGTCGCGCGGTGGATGTCCTCGCCCTGCGAGAACGCACGCAGCAGCGACGCGTCGCCGGAGATATGCGCCATGATCCGCAGTTCGATCTGCGAATAGTCGGCCGACACGATCCGGTGACCCGGCGACGCGATGAACGCCTCGCGGATGCGCCGGCCTTCGGCCGTGCGCACCGGAATGTTCTGAAGATTCGGGTCGTTCGATGCGAGGCGGCCCGTCACCGCGACGGCCTGCGCATAGTTCGTGTGCACGCGCCCCGTCGAAGGGTTCACCATGCGCGGCAGCTTGTCGGTATAGGTCGACTTCAGCTTCGACAGCCCGCGATGCTCGAGCAGCAGCTTCGGCAGCGGGTAGTCCTCCGCCAGCTTCTGCAGCACCTCTTCGTCGGTCGACGGCGCACCGCTCGGCGTCTTCTTCACGACGGGCAACTGCAGCTTCTCGAAGAAGATCTGCCCGATCTGCTTCGGCGAGCCGAGATTGAATTCGCCGCCCGCCAGCTCGTACGCCTGCGCTTCGAGCTCGATCAGGCGCGTCGCGATTTCGGTGCTCTGCGCGTGCAGCCGCGCATCGTCGATCAGCACGCCCGTGCGCTCCATCTTGCGCAGCACGCGCGAGACCGGCATCTCGATCTCGCGATACACGCGCTCGAGGCCCGGCTCGCGCGCGACCTGCGGATACAGCACGTGATGAAGCTGCAGCGTGATGTCCGCATCTTCGGCCGCGTACTCGGCGGCTTGCGCAAGCGCCACTTCGTCGAAGCCGATCTGCTTCGCCCCCTTGCCCGCGACGTCTTCGTACTTGATCGTCTTGACGCCCAGATGACGCAGCGCGAGGCTGTCCATGTCGTGCGTGCGGTGCGATTCGACGACGTACGATTCGAGCAGCGTGTCGTGCTCGATGCCGTTCAGTTCGATGTCGTAGTTCGCGAGCACCTGCGCGTCGTACTTCAGGTGCTGGCCGACCTTCTTGCGGTCGGCCGATTCGAGCCACGGCTTCAGGCGCGCGAGCACCTCGTCGATCGGCAGTTGCTCAGGCATGTCGGGGCCGCGGTGCGCGACCGGCAGATACGCGGCCTTGCCCGGCTCGACCGAGAACGACAGGCCGACGAGGCGCGCGAGCATCGGGTCGAGCGCGGTCGTCTCGGTGTCGAACGCGGTCAGCTTCGCGTCGTTGATCTTCGCGAACCAGGCGTCGAACTGCTCCCAGGTCTGGATCGTGTCGTATTCGCGCACGATGTCGGCCGCCACCACCGGTGCCGGCTCGCCTTCCGGCGCATCGGCGCCGCCGCCTTCCGCCGGCGCGCTGTCGACTTCGCGCAGCCAGGTCTTGAAGCCGTAGCGCGCGAAGATGTCGCGCATCATGTCGCGCGCTTCGCCGTCGCTCTTCAGCGACGCTTCGATCGACTCGAGATGCGGCGCGAGATCGCAGGCCGTCTCGACGGTCACGAGCTTGCGGCCGAGCGGCAGGAAATCGAGCGCGCGGCGCAGGTTGTCGCCGACCACGCCCTTGATCTCGCCCGCGTGCTCGATGACGCCGTCGAGGCTGTCGTATTGCGCGAGCCATTTCACGGCCGTCTTCGGCCCGCACTTCTCGACGCCGGGCACGTTGTCGACGGTATCGCCGATCAGCGCGAGGTAGTCGATGATGCGCTCGGGCGGCACGCCGAACTTCGCGATCACGCCGTCGCGGTCGAGCGTTTCGTTGGTCATCGTGTTGACGAGCGTGACGCGGTCGGTCACAAGCTGCGCGAGATCCTTGTCGCCGGTCGACACGATCACGTTCATCCCGTGCCGCTCGGCTTCGCGCGCGAGCGTGCCGATCACGTCGTCGGCCTCGACGCCTTCGACCATCAGCAGCGGCCAGCCGAGCGCGCGCACCGCGCCGTGGATCGGCTCGACCTGCAATGCAAGATCGGGCGGCATCGACGGACGGTTTGCCTTATAGTCGGCATAAAGGTCGTCACGGAACGTCTTGCCCTTTGCATCGAACACGCAAGCGCTATACTCTGCACTGACTTCCTTGCGCATACGGCGCAGCATGTTGATGATTCCGTAGAGCGCTCCGGTCGGCTCCCCGCCAGGGCCACGCAAATCAGGCATCGCATGGTAAGCCCGATACAGATAGCTCGAACCGTCAACCAATAGCAGGGTCTTACCTTCCAGATTTCGTTCTTCAGGCATTATGAACAAGAGAAAAGTGATTCCGAGTCTGCGTTCGCTCGCAGATCAAGAACGCGCGACGGCCAAGAAGGCGCGCGCATCGTGGCAGATGTTCACGATTATGGCAGAGTTTATCGAGGCGACCGAGTACCTGTCGGAGATCCGCCCGGCTGTCAGCATCTACGGTTCTGCCCGCCTCAAACCCGACACGCCGCACTACAAGCTCGCGGTGCAGATCGCGCGCAAGCTGTCCGACGCCGGCTTCGCCGTGATCTCCGGCGGCGGCCCCGGCATCATGGAAGCCGCGAACAAGGGCGCGCACGCCGGCAAGGCGCCGTCGGTCGGGCTGAACATCGAGTTGCCGCACGAGCAGGCCGGCAACCACTACCAGGACATCTCGCTGCGCTTCCGCCACTTCTTCACGCGCAAGGTCACGTTCGTGAAGAACTCGGATGCGGTGATCGTGATGCCGGGCGGCTTCGGCACGCTCGACGAGCTGTCCGAAGTGCTCACGCTGATCCAGACGAAGAAGTCGCGCCTCGTGCCGATCATTCTGGTCGGCAGCGAGTTCTGGAAGGGGCTGCTGCAGTGGTTCCGCGACCAGCTGATCCCGATGGGCCTGATCAATCCGGACGACATGGATCTGATGCAGGTGATAGACGATCCCGACCAGGTGCTCGACGCGGTGCTCGCGTTCTACGAGGACAGCGGCGAGGAAGAAGGCTCGGACGACGACGGTCATCCGCCGCGGCCGGAAGAAGACCGGATGTTCTATCTGTAACGCATCCTTGGCAGCCGCCGGCCCGACGGCCGGCGTGCGGTTCGCCACGCGGCAGGCGGCGCCTCGGCTGCCTGCCGCGTGTCAGTTTGTAACGCACCGTTAATCCCGCTTTGCGGCCGCGTGCCGCCGAATGTCAAATTCGCACGGCCCGCGTGCCACGTCGCGGAGCGCCTGTCCGCACCCGCGGCTCGCCATTGTCAAATGGCGCTGGCGCATACCCGCACCCCGCCGCTGCCGGCCGGCAACCCTCCGTAACAAACCCGTCTCGCCTTTTCCGTCGCGTGCCCGCACACTGCATTCTGTCGGCGCGGCGTTCCCCCCGGTGGAACGATCCCCCTCGCTTCCATCGCGTCGTGCCGGCCTCTTTACAACGACATCACGGAAAAGAACATGCAACGCTCGCTGATCGCCCTCGCTTTCGCCGGCCTCGGCCTTTCGCTGTCCGGCCTCGCCCATGCCGTCAACGTCGACGTCAACATCGGCACACCCGCGCCGGTCGTCGTCGCGCCCGCGCCCGTCGTGGTCGCCCCGGCGCCCGCGGTCATCGTCGGCTGGCACGGCGACCGCTACTGGGACGGCCGCCGCTACTGGGAACGTCGCGAGTGGGAAGATCACCAGCGCTATCGCGGTCATGACGATCGTCGCGGTTATCACTGCCCGCCGGGACACGCGAAAAAGGGCGAGTGCTGAGCGACACTGCACGTTCACCCGCTACGCACGGCCGTCCGCGCGCTTCGCCGCCGGGCGGCCGTTTGATTTTCGGCAGCCGATATCGCATGAGGCCGAATGGTAGGATTGCCCTCGTCCAGGGCCCCTTCCGCCACTCATGCCGCTCATCCGAATCTGGGCCGTCGACCACGCCCTCGCGTCCGGCATCGTCGCGCCGACCGACATCCTGACGGCGGCCAACCATCTCGCGTCGTCGATGCCGCCCGGCCACGCGGCCGCGCCGTTCCGCTGGCGCGTCGAATCGGTCGATGGACGGCCCGTGCGCACGGCCTCCGGCCAGCTCCTTCCGGTCGACGGCGCAATCGACGGCGGCAGCCGCGCCGACGCGATCTGGCTCACGGGTCCGCTCGTCGCCGATCTCGACCGGCTGCTGGACCGGCCCGCACCGCTCGCCCCGCTGCTCGATGCACTGCGCCGGCAACACGCGCGCGGCACGCTGATCGCGACGTACTGCACCGGCGCGTTCCTGCTCGCGGAAGCGGGATTGCTCGACGGCCGCGTCGCCACGACGCACTGGTCGAAAGCCTCGAGCTTCCGCGCGCGTTATCTGGACGTGGCGCTACGCGCGTCGGACGTCCTGACCGAACAGGATGGCATCCTTTGCGGCGGCGCCGTCACGTCGTACCAGACTCTCGCGCTGCGGGTCATCGACAAGCTGGCGAACGCGCGCCTGGCCGCGTCCGTCGCACGGCTCATGCTGATCGACGTGAACCGCGACTCGCAGGACTCGTTCATCGACCTCGACCGGATGGGCCACCATCGACACGACGATCCGGCCATCGCGCGCGCGCAACGCTGGATGGAAAAGCATCTGCGCGAGCCGTTCAGCCTCGCGCGGTTGAGCGACCACGTCGCGATGAGCGAACGCACGCTGCATCGCCGCTTCCGGGATGCGGTCGGCGCCCCGCCGCTCCGGTATCTGCAGACGCTCAGGATCGAAGTCGCGAAGCGGCTGCTCGCGGAAACGAAGCTCGCGATCGATGCGGTGTGCGAACGCGTCGGGTACGCGGACATCAGCGGTTTCCGGCAACTGTTCAAGCGCGAAACCGGCATCTCTCCCGGCGAATATCGTCGTCGTTTCGCGCGCTAGCCCGACTGGAACGGGCGCGGGACACGCTGTCGGGAATGGCATCGTCGAATGGCAGTTTCGCCACTTCGCGCGTCGGCATGCGATTCATACACTGGATTCACGTCGCCGGAACCGGAGCGACGCCGCCTCCACCGAACCAGGACACCGCCATGCCGATGATCGACGTCACCCTCCCCGAAGGGGCACTCGCGCCGCACGCCGAAGCGCAACTGATGAACGAGCTGACCGGGACACTGATCCGTCACGAAGGACTCGATCCCGACGATCCGCGCGTGCGGGACGTGACCTGGATCTTCGTCCATCGGCCGGCGGCCGTATATCGCGCCGGTGCCGTCGCGCCTGCGCCGCTCTACCGGATCGTGCCGACCGTGCCCGAAGGACAGTACACGGACGCCGCGCGTGCGGCGCTGATCGCCGACGTGACCGCCGCCGTCGCACGCGCGGAAGGCGCGGCGGTCGACGCCGTCGCGACACGCGTGTGGGTCTTTCCAACGGAAATCGACGACGGCTGCTGGGGCAGCCGCGGCACGGTGCGTCGCCTGCCGGACATCATGGAGTATTTCGGTGGCGCGACATTGCGGGCGCTCGGGGAACAACGCCTGGCGACCAAGCGGCGCGCGGATGCGGACCGGGTCGTCGATGCCGTGCGCGATTCGATGCGGGAAACGGATCGGAACGGGTTTCACGAACCGGCTGCCGGCGTCGTTCGCTGACGGCGGTTGGCAGAAGGAAAGCGGCCGTGCCCCGGTAGGCGGTTGCGTCGACCATCGCGACGCGCATCCTGGCCGGGGCCGGCATTTACGTCACTGAAACGCCACTTCCGCAAAGCTCCGCAGCTTGCGGCTATGCAGCTTGTCGAGCCCGTTGGTCCGCAGGATCTCCATCGCCCTCACGCCGATCTGCAGATGCTGGTCGACCTGCCCGCGATAGAACGTGTCGGCCATGCCGGGCAGCTTCAGCTCGCCGTGCAGCGGCTTGTCCGATACGCACAGCAGCGTGCCGTACGGCACGCGGAAGCGGAAGCCGTTCGCGGCGATCGTCGCGCTTTCCATGTCGAGCGCGATCGCTCGGCTCTGCGACAGCCGCTGCACCGGCTCGCGATGATCGCGCAGTTCCCAGTTGCGGTTGTCGACGCTCGCGACCGTACCCGTGCGCATCACGCGCTTCAGTTCCGCGCCCTCCAGCCGCGTGACGTCGGCCACCCCGCGCTCGAGTGCGAGCTGCACTTCGGCCAGCGCCGGAATCGGCACCCACAGCGGCAGGTCGTCGTCGAGCACGTGATCCTCGCGCACGTAACCGTGCGCGAGCACGTAATCGCCGAGACGCTGCGTGTTGCGCAGCCCCGCGCAGTGGCCGAGCATCACCCACGCGTGCGGACGCAGCACCGCGATGTGATCGGTGATCGTCTTCGCGTTCGACGGACCGACGCCGATGTTGACCATCGTGATCCCGCTGCCGTCCGCGCGCTTCAGGTGATAGGCGGGCATCTGCGGCAGGCGCGGCGGCGCGGCGCCCTCGGAGGGCTCGCTGCCGAGGTTCGCGTTGTACGTGACGACATCGCCCGGCTCGACGAACGCGCTGTACTGGCTGCGGTAGGCGCGCACCTCGGGATCGTCGCTTTCCGTCATCACCGTGCGGCCCAGCTTCACGAATTCGTCGATGTAGAACTGATAGTTCGTGTAGAGCACGTAGTTCTGGAAGTGCGTGGGCGACGTCGCCGTGTAGTGACGCAACCGGTGCAGCGAGAAATCGACGCGCGCGGCCGTGAACAGCGCGAGCGGATGCGGCTCGCCCGGCGCCGGCTCGAACGTGCCGTTGACGATACGGTCGTCGAGATACGACAGGTCGGGCGTGTCGAAGATGTCGCGCATCGCGAGCAGGCGGTCGCGGTCGAGCTCGCCCTCGAGATGGATGCCTTCCGGAAACGCGAAATGAATCGGAATCGGCTGCGACGACACGCCGATCTCGATCTTGACATGGTGGTTCTTCGACAGCAGGCGCAACTGCTCGCGATAGTAGTTCGCGAAGAGATCGGGGCGCGTGACCGTCGTCTCGAACACGCCCGGGCCCGCGACGAAACCGTACGAGCGGCGCGAATCGACGTGCGTGTTGACGTCGGTGCGGATCCGCACGAACGGATAACACGCGCGCACGTGCTCGGTAATCGGTTCGTGGCGGCGATAGCGCGCGAAGGCGTCGCGCAGGAAACCGGTATTCGTGTCGTAAATCGCGGACAGCCGCGCAACGGCGGCGATCGGGTCGTCGAAAGCCTCGACCGACGGGCTGTCGGGCGACAGCACGCGGTGCCGGCGGCTCAAATCGTTCTTCATTTTCATCACCTCGTCTGATCGAACGACATTACCACGGAACCCGGTCACCCTTGTGGCCGGCCCCGCGCACGCCAGGGCCGGATGGCGCGCAGTATTTGCTAAAATCGGTAGGTTCACTGGAGACTCATCATGAAGCCGCTCATTCTCGTCGTCGCTGCCGCCGCGTTTGCCGCCGCCAGCGCCGCTTACGCCGCCGGCGGCACGCCTGACGCCGACGCGCAGGCCCGGGCCGAGGCCAACGAGGCCGCCGGCCTGCCCGATCTCCGCAAGATCAACCGGCCGGGCGCCGAAGTCACGTCGAAAGTGGACTTCGCGGACATCCGCCGCACGCCGAGCTTCCACGAAAAGAGCAAGAACGGCACCGAGGTCACCGAGTACCGCGACCGCGGCAAGCCGGTCGAGATCGACGTGAAGTCGAATTTCGGCACGCGCTACCAGATGAGCTCGACGCCGGACACGTCGCCGAAGCCGCACGACGCGGGCATCCCGATCACGCGGCTGCCGTCGCTGAATCTGCGCTACTGATTCCGTGGCCCGCCGCGTCGTTCGCGGCGCGCCGCCTCCCTTCACCTGCTGTCGCGACGCACGCCGCCCGCGTGCCGACACCCTGACCTGACGCATCCCGCATGGCCGTTTTCACTGCTGTTTCCGACTCCGATCTCGCGCAATGGATGCGCCACTACGAACTGGGCGACGTGCTTGCGTTCCGCGGCATTCCGTCCGGTATCGAAAACAGCAATTTCTTCCTGACGACGACGCGCGGCGAGTACGTCCTCACGATCTTCGAAAAGCTCTCGGCGCAACAGCTGCCGTTCTACCTCGACCTGATGCGCCACCTGGCCGGCCACGGCGTGCCGGTGCCGGACCCGATTCCGCGTGACGACGGCGCGTTGTTCGGCGAACTGCACGGCAAGCCGGCCGCGATCGTCACGAAGCTCGACGGCGCGGCGGAACTCGCGCCGGGGGTCGAACACTGCATCGAGGTCGGGCAGATGCTCGCGCGCCTGCACCTCGCCGGGCGCGACTATCCGAACCACCAGCCGAACCTGCGCAGCCTGCCGTGGTGGCAGGAAAACGTGCCGGCGATCGTGCCGTTCATCACCGACGCGCAACGCGCGCTGCTCGAAGGCGAGCTCGCGCACCAGGCGGCCTTCTTCGCGTCGGACGACTACGCGGCGCTGCCGGCCGGCCCTTGCCATTGCGACCTGTTCCGCGACAACGTGCTGTTCGCGCACGCGGCGCCCGGCACCGGCCACGACGTGCGGCTCGGCGGCTTCTTCGACTTCTATTTCGCCGGCTGCGACAAGTGGCTGTTCGACGTCGCGGTGACGGTCAACGACTGGTGCGTCGACCTCGCGACCGGCGTGCTCGACGCTGCGCGCGCCGATGCGCTGCTGCGCGCGTACCAGACCGTGCGACCGTTCACGGCCGAGGAGCGGCGCCACTGGAGCGACATGCTCCGCGCGGGCGCGTACCGCTTCTGGGTATCGCGCCTGTACGACTTCTACCTGCCGCGTGCGGCCGAGATGCTCAAGCCGCACGACCCCGGTCATTTCGAACGCATCCTGCGCGAGCGCATCGCGCATACGCCCGCGCTTCCCGAGATCCAAACCGCATGCAACTGATCGAAGTGCCCGCCAAAACGGGCTATGTCTGGTTCCGTCAAGGCGTCTGGCTGTTCCGCCGGAATCCGCTCGCCTTCATCACGCTGTTCTTCACGTACCTGCTGGCGATCACGCTGGTGTCGATGGTGCCCGTGATCGGCTCGGCGCTGCCGCTGGTCTTCATCCCCGGCATCGCGGTCGGCTTCATGGCCGCGTGCCGCGACACGGTGGCCGGCAAACCCGTGATGCCGACGATCCTCGTCGACGGCTTCCGCTCGTACGGCACCGTCGCGACCCAGCGGCTGCTGGTGCTCGGCCTGATCTACGTCGCGTCGATGGTGCTGGTGTTCGCCGCTTCGTCGTTCGTCGACGGCGGCGCGCTGTTCCACGTGATGATGGGCGCGGCCGACGAAGCCAGCGCGACGCCGGAATCGCTGGCCGCGCAAGGCACGCTCGGCGCGCTGTTTTTCGCGACGCTGCTCTATCTGCCGGTCGCGATGCTGTTCTGGTTCGCGCCGGTGCTGGTCGCATGGCATGACGTGCCGCCCGCGAAGGCGCTGTTCTTCAGCGTCGTCAGCTGCTGGCGCAATCGCGGCGCGTTCGTCGTGTACGGCATGCTGTGGTTCGCCGTCGCGCTCGGCACGTCGCTCGCGCTGTCGCTGCTGCTGCAGGCGCTCGGCGCCGGCGCCTACGCGCTGACGATCATGATGCCGGTGACGATCATCATCGTCACGATGCTGTACTGCTCGTTCTACGCGACCTATCGCGGCTGCTTCGGCGTGCAGGAGCCGGGCGCGCCGACGGCCACGTCGGGCCGCTGACACCCCTGGCCGGCGCACGGCGCCGGCCGGCATGCCGTTCATCGCGCCGGGTCGCCACCCCGGCGCACCGCCGATCTCCCCTTTCCCGCCTCCACTACCGGCAAACCCTGGCCGGGCGCCCCCCCCTGTTCAATGCGATTTTTTGCGCGCAAAATAATTTGTGTACAAATTATTTTGCGCGTCTACCGCGCCCTTCGACTCATGGACCGCCTACCCGCCCTGCCCCAGACGCTCGACGAGCAACTGTGCTTCGCGCTGTACTCGACTTCGCACGCGATGACGAAGGCGTACAAGCCGCTGCTCGACAAGCTGTCGCTGACCTATCCCCAATATCTGGCGATGCTCGTGCTGTGGGAGCGCGACGACATCGCGGTGAAGGACATCGCCGCGCGGCTCGATCTCGACCCGGCGACCGTCACGCCGCTGCTCAAGCGGCTGGAGGCGCTCGGTTACGTCGAACGCGTGCGCAGCGCAGCCGACGAACGCGTCGTGAACGTGCGCGTCACGCCGCAGGGCCGCGCACTGAAGGATCGCGCACGCTCGGTGCCCGCCGATCTCTTTTGCGCCATGCAGCAGACGCCCGAATTCCTGATCCGGCTGCGCGCCGACCTCCAGCAGTTGCGCGACGCGCTGTCGGCCGCCAACGAACGCTGATACGCGCACGCCGACCGACCGGCCCGGCGCTGCCGGGTTTTTTCTTGCAAATTTCATTTGCACACTAATGATTAGTGTTCTATATTTTGTGCGTGGCCGGCGACATCCCGTTTGACCGGACCGCTTTTCCTCTTTTCCCGACAAGGAGCTGCACGATGAACATTCTGTACAAGACCAGCGCCACGAGCACGGGCGGCCGCGACGGCCGCGCGGTTTCCGCCGACAACAAGCTGGAAGTGAAGCTGGCCGCGCCGCGTGAACTCGGCGGCACGGGTGCGGAAGGCACGAATCCGGAGCAGCTGTTTGCCGCAGGTTACTCGGCCTGTTTCCTGAGTGCGATGAAATTCGTCGCCGGCCAGAACAAGCAGGCGCTGCCGGCCGATACGCAGGTCACGGCGGAAGTGGGTATCGGCCCGAACGACGCCGGCGGCTTCGGGCTCGACATCGAGCTGCGCGTATCGCTGCCCGGCCTCGACAAGGCCGACGCGCAGGCGCTGGTCGAAAAGGCCCACCACGTGTGCCCGTATTCGAACGCCACGCGCAACAACGTGCCGGTGCGCCTGACGGTCGTCTGACGCGACGCAGGACCGCCCACGCAAAAAGGGCGCGTGCGGCCACTTGCCGCACACGCCCTTTTGCGCGATTCGTCGAAACGGCGGGCCAGCGTGCCCGCCTGCGCTGCTTAGCGCGAGCCGATCGAGTACGGGCGATTCATCGCCGCTTCGCGATCGATCTTGCGCATGCGGAATTCGAGATCGTAGATGTCGGTGGCATCGGCCAGGTACGCGTCGGCGCGCTCTTTCGCGGCCTTTTCGGCGTTCTTGGTCAGCATCAGGAAGAGGTGGCTCAGCAGGTACATGGCGATCTCGCTTTCAATGGTCTTGGACTAGGGTTTTCCCGAATTATAGGGAAAACCCTAGGCTTTGGCCAGCGTTGCTTAGACGATGCGTCGTTCGGTCGCCACAGTTCGTTGATTCGCCTCGAAAAAAGCCCAGATCATCGCGCTCGCATCGGGGCCGACCGCCGCATGAAACGCCACGGCTTCGTCGCCGCCGGCCCACGCATGATCGAGCCCTTTTACGTGACAAAGCCGCACGACCGGCTCGCCGTCGCGGCAAACGTCGGTGATCTGCGCGCCTGCTTCGCGCGTCTCGACGCGCTCGCCGCCGCGCAGTGCGCCGCGGGCATCGGCCAGCCCGTTCAGGCGCATGAACTGCACCGTCAGCTGGTCGGCGTTCTTCGGCGCGACGACGTGATCGCCGTCGCCCTGGACGATCAGGGCGGGCATGCCGGGATAAGCGGCCACATCGACCAGCGCGTCGATCACCGCGGCCGGGTTCTGCCGCAGGCCGCGCCGCATCACGTCCATCGCCGTGATGCCGGAATTCGCCTCGCCGAGCGCGGGGCCCGAGTGCAGCGCCACCGCCGCGAAGCGGTCCGGATGGTGCAGCGCAAGAAGCGACGCGAGACCCGCGCCGGCCGACAGCCCCGCCACGTAGACGCGCGACGCATCGAAACCGTGTTCGTCGACGAGCGCATCGACCAGCGACGCCACCGCGTTCGCCTCGCCGCGGCCCGCGCGGTCGGTATCTTCATACCAGTGCCAGCAGCCGTGCGCGTGCGCCCGCAGCGACTGCTCCGGATACAGCACCGCGAAACCGTGCTTGTCGGCCAGCAGGTTCATCCGCGTGCCCTGCACGAATTCGTCGACGGACTGCTGGCAGCCGTGCAGCATCACGACGAGCGGCATCGCGCCGCGCCGGCGGCCGGGCGGCACATACAGGCCGTACGCGAGATGCTGGACGAGGCGCCCGAGCGCGGGCGCCATCGGGTATTCGCCGCGCGTCCACTCGCCCGCCGCCCATGCGGCGGCACGCGGGCGCACGCGCGATTCGCGTGGCGGGGACAGATCGGATGCGGCGGGAGAAGCCGCAGCCTCGAGTGCGTCGCGTGTGATGCGCTGTGCATCGCGCGCCGCGCGCTTCGCGGCCGGAGAGAGCATGCGTTTCATGCCGCCCAGCCACACCTTGGTCAGACTTTTGGTCATCGATCGGGCTCGCAGTCAGGAAAAATAGGGGCACCATGAAGGCGCCGCAACGGATGCATCGTTCGACTTTGTGCAATGCACCATAACATTGTTTCCAGGATTTTTCCTGCATGCGCGTCGTTCCCGGCGGCGCAAAAAACGGGCCGCATGCACACGCGGCGCTATACTGGGGTTTCGCCGCTTGTATCCGTTGTAGTCGTTCTTCCAGGCTCGCGCGTTGATTTAAGCATTCTCCCCGCCTTCGTCCGTCCCCTTCCCGATGTTCGACCTGTCGTCTCACCTGTGGATCATGATCACCGCGTTCGGCGGCGCCGGCCTGACCTTGCCGCTCGCGATCACGATCGCCGTCTGGCTGGCGCTCGGTTACTCGTGGCGGCGCGCGGCCGCATGGCTCGCCGTGCTGGCGGCCGCGATCGGCGTGGTGGCGCTCACGAAGATCGCGTTCCTCGGCTGGGGCATCGGCATCCGCGCGTGGGATTTCACGGGGTTCAGCGGCCACGCGATGCTGTCGACGTCGGTGTATCCGGTCGCGATCTTCCTCGCGCTGATCCGCACGCGCACGCCGGTGAGAATCGCCGGCATCGCACTCGGGCTCGCGGCCGGCATCGCGGTCGGCGTGTCGCGCGTCGCACTCGACGCGCATTCGCCGTCCGAATCGATCACCGGCTGCATCGTCGGCGCGATCGCCGCGCTCGCCTTCATTGCCGGCTCGTGGCGTGCGGTGCCGCACCGCTGGTCGGTGCCGGCGGTCGTCGCGAGCCTCGCGATCGTCACCGTCGCGCTGCACGGCATCACGGTGCCGTCGCATCGCTGGGTCACCAAGGTCGCGCTGCAACTGTCCGGCCACGAGCGCCCGTTCGTCCGCGCGCGCTGGAAGGCCAACCCGAACTACCATCCCGCGTCGCAGCCGTCGTCGCTGCAGCGCACCGAATCATCGGCGCACGCGCTGCGCACGTGACGGGCCGCCCGGCCGCCCCGTTCCAGGTCTGACCATTTCATGCGCGCCGTCGCATGAGCGGTATGTCGAGCGTTATAACCCGCCCTATATTACGATTACGGTTTCCACCCATTCAAAAACGAATCCGCCATGCGCCCAACCGTCCGTCCGCTTCGCCGCACCCTGCTCCGCCTGCTGCCGATCGCCACGCTTGCCGCCGCCGGCATCGCGTTCAGCGCGCCCGCTTCCGCCGCCGACGAACTGGTCGTATCGGCGGCCGCCAGCCTGACGAATGCATTCAAGGCCGTCGGCGAGGCGTACGAGAAGCAACACCCGGACACCAAGGTGCTGTTCAACTTCGGCGCGTCGGACGTGTTGATGCAGCAGATCGCCAAGGGGGCGCCGGCCGACGTGTTTGCGTCGGCCGACCAGAAGGCGATGGATCGCGCGGTGGACGAAAAGGTGATCGCGCCCGGCACGCGCCGCGATTTCGCGGCGAACTCGCTCGTGCTGATCGTGCCGGCGGACAGCCGCACGGCGGCACCGGCGTCGCTGAACGACCTGACGGCCCCCGGCGTGAAGCGCATCGCGTACGGCGACCCGGCATCGGTGCCGGTCGGCCGCTACACCGAAGGCGCGTTGCGCGCGGCCGGCGTGTGGGACGCCGTCAGCGCGAAGGGCGTACTGGCCGCCAACGTGCGCCAGAGCCTCGACTACGTCGCGCGCGGCGAGGTCGACGCGGGCTTCGTGTTCGGCACGGACGCCGCGATCATGCCGGGCCGCGTGAAGGTCGCGCTGACGGTGCCGACCAGGACGGCCATCACCTACCCGATCGCCGTGGTGAAGGACAGCCGGCACGCCGCGCAGGCGCAGTCGTTCATCGACTTCGTCGCGTCGCCGCAGGGCCAGGCCGTGCTGTCGACGTTCGGCTTCAAGCCCGCGGGCAAGTGAGCGGCGCGCGATGCAAGACGCCTGGGTACCGCTGCTGCTGTCGCTGAAGGTTGCCGGCTGGGCAACCGCGCTCGACATCGTGCTCGGCGTCGCGGCCGCGTTCGTGCTCGCGCGCTGGCGCTCGCCGCTGCGCGATGTCGTCGATTCCATCCTGACGCTGCCGCTCGTGCTGCCGCCGACGGTACTCGGCTATTACCTGCTCGTGCTGCTCGGCCGGCGCGGCGTGTTCGGCGCGTGGCTCGACGATCTCGGCATCGAGCTGGTCTTCACGTGGCAAGGCGCGGTGATCGCGTCGATGGTCGTCGCGTTTCCGCTGATCCTGAAGTCGGCACGCGCCGCGTTCGAGGGTGTCGATCCGCATCTCGAGCGCGCCGCGCGCACGCTCGGGCTCGGCGAGGTCGCGGTGTTCTTCCGCGTGACGCTGCCGCTTGCCACGCGCGGCATTCTCGCGGGCGCGCTGCTCGCGTTCGCACGCGCGCTCGGCGAGTTCGGCGCGACGCTGATGATCGCGGGCAACCTGCCCGGCCGCACGCAGACGCTGTCGGTCGCCATCTACGCGGCCGTGCAGGCCGGCGACGACCACACGGCCAACTTCCTCGTGCTCGTGACGTCGATCACCTGCATGCTCGTGCTGCTCGCGACCGGCTGGCTCGTGCCGTCGCGCGCCCGACGGAGCCAGCCGACATGAAGCGCATGCGCCGTCCGTCTCGCTCCGCGGCCCGATCGTTGCGGCGGAGGCCCGCATGAGCCTCGTCGTCGACATCCGCAAGACCTACGCAAACGCCGAGCGCCGCTTCACGCTCGACGTGTCGTTCACCGCGACGACGCAGCGCGTCGTGCTGTTCGGGCCGTCCGGCGCGGGCAAGAGCATGACGCTGCAGGCGATCGCCGGACTGCTGTCGCCCGACGAAGGCGCGATCACGCTGAACGGCGAGGCGCTGTTCGACGCCGCGCGCCGCATCGACGTGCCGACCCGCGACCGCCGCGTCGCCTACCTGTTCCAGGACTACGCGCTGTTTCCGCATCTGAACGTGCGCCAGAACATCGCGTTCGGGCTCACGTCGGGGCTGCGCAATCCGCGCGCGAAGACGGTGCCGCCCGAGGTCGCGTACTGGCTGCGCGCGTTCGACCTGGAAACGCTCGCGGGGCAGTATCCGTCGCAGCTGTCGGGCGGGCAGAAGCAGCGCGTCGCGCTGGCGCGCGCGCTGGTCGCGCAGCCGCGGATCCTGCTGCTCGACGAGCCGTTCGCGGCGCTCGACGGCGCGATGCGCCAGCGCATGCGCCACGAGCTCGCCGAGCTGCAGGCGCGGCTCGATATCCCGATGGTGCTGATCTCGCACGACCCCGACGACGTCGCCGCATTCGGCGACCAGGTCGTGCAGTTGAGCGAAGGACGCGTGCAGGCGGCCCCGCCGCACGCCGGGTGGCCGACGCGCGTCAGCTGAGCGCGCGAGGCCGTGGTCGCGGCACGCGGGTGGGCGCCTGAGAGAAACTCGCGGCGCGGCACCGGCTGAAAACGGAAACGAAGTCGGTGCCGTGCACGTGCCGTGCGATGCCGGCTTCGCCCCGTCCGTCGCGCGATCTTCGACGCGCGCCGCCCGAGCCGCTGCGTCAGCCCGTCACCGCGAGAATCACGCTCGACGCCTTGAACAGCGCGATCGCCGGCCGGCCCGCGTCGAGTTGCAGCGCCGCGACGCTGTCGTGGGTGACAACCGCCGTCAGCGTCCCGCCACCGTCGAGCGCCAGCGTCACCTCGCTGTTCACCGCACCCGCCACGACGGCTTCCACGCGGCCCCTCAGCTGGTTGCGCGCGGACACCTTCAGGTCGGGCCCGTCATCGTCCACCGCCAGCACGACCCACGACGCCTTCACCAGTGCGCAGGCCTCCGCGCCTTCGCGCAGGCCGAGCGCCTCGGCGCTTTCGTGCGTGAGCACGGCAACGACCGGCTGCCCGCCGGGCAGCGTCAGCGTCACCTCGTCGTTGACCGTGCCGCGCACGATCGACGCAACCTTGCCGAACAGCTGGTTGCGCGCGCTGGTCTTCATCCCGATCCGGCCGATCAGCGCCCAGTCGACGTCGAAACCGGCGACGGCCGCGCTCGCGGCCTCGATGAAGCGGCGATGCTCGCGCTCGATCGTGCGGAACGCGGCGATCAGCGACGTCGCGCGCGGCGTCAGCGTCGTGCCGCCGCCGCCCTTGCCGCCCGTCGAACGCGCGACGAGCGGTTCGCCGGCAAGATTGTTCATCGTGTCGACCGCATCCCACGCGGCCTTGTAGCTAAGGCCGACGGCCTTCGCCGCGCGCGTGATCGAACCGGTATCGCCGATCGCCGCGAGCAGCGCGATGCGCGTCGCGCCGCCGAGCGTCTGCTCGCCGGCGCGCAGCCACAGCTCGCCGCCCAGTTCGAGCGGTTCGGCGGATGGGGAAGCGTGCGGTGCGTCGGTCATCGGGCGGCGTATGGGAAACGGGCGGTCATTATAGTCAGCGCGCCGCTCGGCCCGGCTTGCCGTCGAGCTTCGGCGGCCGCAGGCCGGCCAGCAGCGCCTCGGCGTCGCGCGCCGCGCGCTGTTCGAGCGCCGCGCCGTAGCCGCGCACGAAACCGAGCTGGTATGGCGGCGCGCCCAGTTGCTCGAGGTGATGCAGCGCGACCATCGCGTCGTTCGCTTCACCGAGCACGCCCTGCACGCGCGTGAGTGTCTTGACCGTCTCGCTGCGCGTGCGGCGCGACGCCAGCGACGCGAAGAATTCGAGCGCATAGCGCAGCCGCTTCGCATCGATCCGCACCTGGTGGCGCGCGGCCGTATCGAGCGACGTGAGCGACGGCGACGCATAGAGATGGCCGAACAGCCGGCGCACGCGCTTGGCCGCATGCCGCCGCAGCGGCGGCGCGTCGCCGCCCTCGGCTGCCGGCAGCGCGAGCGTGCTCAGCCATTCGAGCCAGCCGAGCGTCAGCCGCGCGTAGCGGGCCGAATGCAACGCCTGACGCAGCTCGACACGCGCGGTCGTCGACTGCGCGCGTGCCGCGTCGAGCGTGCCGTCCCAGTCGCCGTCGCCGCCGTCGGCCGCGATCAGCGCGGGCAGGCTTTCGGTCGAAAACACGTCCCAGTCGCGCACCGTGCCGAGCAGCCCGGCGAGCCAGCGCAGGTCGACGCCGAGCGTGTCGCGCCACTGGCGGTCGGCAAAACGCGGGAAGAAGCGCATCAGCGTGCGCAGGCGGCGCAGCGCGACGCGCATCTGGTGGACGAATTCGGGATCGTCGCGCTCGAGCACGCCGCCCTCGTTGCCGAGCCACTGCGCGGTGATGTCGCCGGACAGCGCGAACAGCGCGGCGCGTTGCGTGCGGATGCCGGTCAGGTCGACCGGTTGCGCCTTGACCAGCCCGCCGGCCACCGGGCCGCCCGCGCAGGCGCGGTCGATCACGCTCGTCAGTTGCACGAAGGCGGGCCACGCGCCGCTCAGCTCGCGCGCCGCGGCAAACAGCGCGTGCAGCGCGGCCGTGCGCGCGGCGACGGTTTCCCAGTCGGGTGCGGCAAGACGCAACTCAACGTAGCGGCGCGGCGGCTCGCCGCCGCCGGACAGCGTGATGTCGTCGAGCGTCATCTCGACCACGACGCCGCCGTCGTCGGCCCACCGCCCGCGCCGCCGTTCGCTGACGAGGCGCAGCGCCGGCGCATCGGGCTGCTCGCCCGCCGCCGGGGGCGCGGCGGCGTCAGGCGCGACGCCGTCGACTTCGCCCGTCGGTGCGTCGGCATCGGCTGCGGTCGTCGTCACGGATACCGGCAGCGGCATCGCAACGACGATGCCCGCATGCTCCGCATCGAACAGTTCGCGCGCGGTAACGCCGGGCGCGAACGCCTTCGTGCGCGACGCGACGACACGCCTGCCGTGCGCGTTCGATTCGACCCAGGTCCACCAGCTTGCGCCGGGGCTCGCCTCGGCCTCCTCGATCTGGCACGGCTCGATCGTCACGCGTTCATGACCCCGCCGCATCCGCACCTGCGGGCAGATCCGCCACGCGCGCACGAGCTCGGCGCCGAAGTCGCGCTGCGTGCCGCGGGCGCGACCCGCGGGCTTGACCGGCCACCCTTCCAGCGACAGCGACAACACGATTTCCAGCACACGCGACATGAAGGCTCCTGCACAAGAAGAATCGCCGGCGCATCGACCCCGCCGGCGTCGCCCGTGAAGCAGCTTCCATAGTACACGCCGTCAAATCGTGCCGGCGGCGATCTGGCCCTGTCGCCTGTCGGATATCAAACGGCGTATTGCGCGAGGCCGTTGCCGAACGACCAGTCCTCCTTCAGCACCTCGACGAGACTGATGAATACGTCCTGCTGGCGCACGCCGGGCTGCTGCGAGAGGTTCTCCGCGATCGTCCGGTACAGCGCCCGCTTCTGCTCGAGCGTGCGCGTGTTGTTCGCGGTGATCTGGATCATCACGAGATCGTCGCTGCGCTCGATGTCGAGGTAATGGCGGCCGTACACGAAGTTCTCGGCCGCATGCTCGGTCACGACCATGAAGATGTCGTCCTCGGGCACGTTGAAGGTCTGCATCAGCGCGCGATGCACGCCGTCGACGAGCGCCGCGCGGTAGGCGGCCGGTTTGCCTTCGCGTACGGCGATACGGGTGAATGGCATGGTCCTGCTCCTGTCGGTGAAGTTGACGTGGAAGAAACGGAAACACGGCATCAGGTTAGGCGCGCCGAACTATAATTAACAGTCATTGATGCTTATTTCATTCATTTACACTTGAAATGAAAGTACTCGATCTCGATGCGGTCCGTGCGTTCGTACTGGTCGCCGATCTCGCCAGCTTCACGCGCGCCGCCGATGCGCTCGGCACCACGCAATCGGCCGTCAGCCTGAAGCTGAAGCGCCTGGAGGCCCATCTCGGCAAGCCGCTGCTGGCGCGCACGCCGCGCGTCGTCAAGCTGGCGGCCGACGGCGAGAACTTCCTGCCGGCCGCCCGCGCGCTGCTCGACGCGCACGAGCACGCGCTCGGCGCGATCTCGGCCGGTACGTATCGCCTGTCGCTCGGCGTCAGCGAGCACGTCGCGGTGCCCGACCTGCCGGCGGTGCTCACGAGCCTGCACCGGCAGGACCCCGGGCTGTCGCTGGAAATGCATCTCGGGACGTCGACGAACCTGCTCGCGCAATACGACGAACGCCGGCTCGACGCGGCGATCGTGCGGCACGAGCCGGGCGAGGATCCGCCGCGCGAAGACGGCACGCTGCTGTTCACCGAACCGCTGGCCTGGCTCGCCGCACCGGACTGGGCACCGCGCGCGGGCGAGCCGCTGCCGCTCGCGGTGCTGGCCGGCCCGTGCGGCGTGCGGGCCGCCGCGCTGCGCGCGCTCGACCGTGCGGCGCGGCCGTGGCGCGAACGCTTCATCGGCGGCGGCGTCGCGGCGGTCACGGCGGCGGCCGCGGCCGGGCTCGCCGTCTGCCCGCTCGCGCGGCGCGTCGCACCGCGCACGCTGGTCGACGTCGGCGCGAAATTCGGGCTGCCGCCGCTGCCGCAATCGCAGGTCGTGCTGTATTCGCGCGTACGCGACGCCCGGGCCGCGGCCGCGCTGCGCCGGTTCGCCGACAGCCTTGCAATCTCGGCGTAAACTAGCGGGTTTCGCCGTCCGCAATCTCCAGAAGAATTCCGATGAAGCCCGAAGCCCGCCAGCACCTCCGCGCCAACCTGCTGATGCTCGCCGCCGCCGCGATCTGGGGCTCGGCTTTCGTCGCGCAGCGGCTGAGCCTCGACGTGATCGGGCCGTTCCTGTTCACCGGGCTGCGCTTCCTGCTCGGCGCGCTGGTGCTGGTGCCGCTGCTGATGCTCAACGCGGCGTCGCGCGCGCAGTGCGCGGCGATCCGCCGCGAACCGGCGTTGCTGCTGCCGGGCGTCGCGCTCGGCGGGCTGCTGGCGGTATCGATCTCGCTGCAGCAATTCGGCCTGCAATACACGCGAATCGCCAACGCCGGCTTCATCAGCTCGCTGTACGTCGTGATCGTGCCGCTGATGGGCGTGTTCGCGCGCCACCGGATCGGCGCGGGCACGTGGTTCGGCGCGCTGCTCGCGGCGATCGGCCTGTATTTCCTCAGCATCGACGAGCATTTCTCGGTGCTCTACGGCGACTGGTTCCAGCTCGCGGGCGCCGTCATCATCGCCGCGCACGTGATGGCCGTCGGCCATCTCGCGAAACGGCACGATCCGCTCGTGCTCGCGTTCCTGCAGTTCCTCGTGTGCGGCATCGCATGCCTCGCGGTCGGCGTCGCCGTCGAGCCGGTCAGCGTCGCGATGCTGCGCGGCGCGCTGCCGACGCTGCTGTACGGCGGGCTGCTGTCGGTCGGCGTCGGTTATACGCTGCAGGTCGTCGCGCAGCGCGACGCGGCGCCCGCGCACGCGGCCGTGATCTTCAGCATGGAAGGCGTGTTCGCGGCGCTCGCCGGCTGGGCCGCGCTCGGCGAAACGCTGACGCTGCGCGCGCTCGTCGGCTGCGCGCTGATGCTGGCCGGCCTGCTCGCCTGCCAGTTGCTGCCGAACGGCGACGCCCGGAAAAAGGACGAGGACGCGCTGCCGGCGTGACACGCACCGTCCCTATAATGGCGATTCGCGTGACTTCCACGCCAACCGTTTCCGACAGGCCAGCTCCGTGACGTCCACTTCCGTCGATCCCGCCGCCGACCTGCTGCGCGAACGCGCAGCGCATTACGCCGCCCAGGCGGCGCTGTTCCTGCGCGATCAGGCGCTCTCCACCGCGTCGCATGACCTGCGCAGCCCGCTCAACGCGATGCACAGCTGGGCGTACGTGCTCGAGCGCCAGCTCGCCAATGCCGATCCAAACCTGCAGCGCGCGCTCGCGGGCATCCGCACGGGTATCGACCAGCAGGTTGCGCTGATCGACGACGTGCTCGACGCGCCGCGCGCGGAAACCCGCACGCTCGCCCTCGAGCCGCGGCCGTTCGCGCTGCGCGCGCTGCTCGACGACACGCTCGCGCTCGTGCGCGCGGCGCTCGCCGACGCGCGGCAGGTCGCGCTCGACGCGACGCTGCCGGACGACGGCGCGCCGTCGCTGTCCGCCGACCGCGAGCGCATCGCGCAGGCGCTGTGGACGATGCTGACGACCGCCGTCGAAGCCAGCGCCGCCGGCTCACGCGTGACGTTCGAATGCGCGCGCGACGGCGCCCGGTTCACCGCGCGCGCCGCCTGCACCGTGAATGCCGCCGCACTCGCCGATCCCGCGCAACCGCACGCGTTCGAGGCGTTCGCCCGGCGCGAGATGCTGCGCGAGCGCGACGCGAAGCGGGTCGCATGGACCCTCGCGCTGTGCCAGCGCGTCGCGCTCGCGCACGGCGGCACGTTCTCGCATACCGCGTTCGCCGACGGTGCGGCGGCCACCCTCACCTTCTCCGTCCCCTGCGAGGCGCCGGTGTAAGTATTCGGCCGTCCAGTACATTACAAATTCCTTTCCGGCTCTATACTGATGGGCCTGTCATAACCGGAGCGATTCTTTGTTACAGATCTTCGCGCTCATCGGCGCGTTGTTCCTGGTGGCCCTCAACGGGTTCTTCGTCGCGGCTGAATTCGGCCTCGTCAAACTGCGCGCCACGCGCGTCAAGACACTGGCCCGCAAGCACGGCCTGCGCGGGCGCATCCTCGGCATCGTGCACGGCCGCCTCGACGCGTACCTCTCCGCGTGCCAGCTCGGCATCACGCTCGCGTCGCTCGGCCTCGGCTGGGTCGGCGAACCGGCGTTCGCGCAACTGCTCGCCCCGGTGCTCGACCTGATCGGCGTGCAGTCCGAACGCGTCGTGCACCTGATCTCGCTGATATTCGCGTTCTCGCTGATCTCGTTCCTGCATATCGTCGTCGGCGAACTTGCGCCGAAATCGATGGCGATCCGCCAGTCCGAGAAGGTCGGCCTGTGGGTCGCGCTGCCGCTGTATGCGTTCTACTGGGCGATGTATCCGGCGATCTGGGTGCTCAACTCCAGCGCCAACGCGGTGCTGCGGCTCGCCGGGCTGTCGGCCGACCACGGCAGCGACGCGCACTACTCGACCGACGAGCTGAAGCTGATCCTGCGCAGCCGCCGCAGCACGGCCGGCAATGCCGCCCAACCGGCGCGCGGCACGTACAGCGACGACGAGTGGAACACGCTCGCGCATTCGCTCGATTTCTCGTCGATGACCGTGTCGGACCTGATGCGGCCGGCCCATGAAATGATCGGCCTGCGGCGCGACCTGCCGCTGCCCGACAACATGGAGATCGTCGCGCGGCACCGCTTCAGCCGCTATCCGCTGTTCGAGGATGCGTCGCGCGAACAGGTGAGCGGATTGATCCACCTGAAGGACCTGCTGCTCGCGCGTCATGCCGGCGCCGCGCTCGAAGACCTGTCCGACTACGTGCGCCCCGTGCAGTACGTGCGGCCCGACACGCCGGCGCTCGACCTGTTCCGCCGCTTCCGCAAGGGCGCGCCGCACTTCGCGCTGGTCGGCAACAAGGGCGAGAAGCCGATCGGCTTCCTGACGCTCGACAACCTGCTCGGCGCGCTGGTCGGCCAGATCCACGACGAGTTCCGCCAGGGCGATGCCGACTGGAGCCGCCTCGACGACGGCACGCTGATGGGCAAGGGCAGCCTGCCCGTCGTGTCGCTCGAGCAGGCGCTCGGCATCGATATCGACGAAGGCCGCGCGGAATCGGTCGGCGGCCTCGTGATCCAGGCGTTGAGCGACCTGCCGACCGAAGGGCAACGCGTGTCGTTCGACCGCTTCGACGTGGTCGTGAAGAAAATGAACGGGCCGCGCATCGTGCTCGTGCGCGTCTATCCGAAGGTCGCGAAAGAGGCCGACGAATGATGGCCCTACAGTGCCGCACGCGATGAACGGCACGGCCGCGCCGCTGCCGCGCTGCTGCGTGATCACGCCGGAACCGGCGTCCGCGTCGGCGGCCGATTGCGCGGCGTTCCTCGACCGGCTGTCGGCCGTGCTCGCGCGCGGCGAAACGCTCGTGCAACTGCGCGTGAAGTCGCTCGATGCGGCCGCGTTCGCGCCACTCGCCGCCGCCGCGCTCGCGCGCTGCGACGCCGCCGGCGCGCAGCTGATGCTCAACGGGCCGATCGATGCAGCCGGCGTGATGCGGCTCGACGGCGCCGGCTGGCATCTCGACGGCACCGCGTTGCGCGCCGCCGCGCAGCGTCCGTTGCCGGCCGAGCGGCGGGTGTCCGCCGCCTGTCACACGCTCGACGATCTGCTGCTTGCCGCCCGCATCGGCGCGGATTTCGTCACGCTGTCGCCGGTGTTGCCGACGCTCAGCCACCCCGGCGCGGCAACGCTCGGCTGGGCGCGGTTCGATGCGCTGGCCGCGCAGGCCACGATGCCCGTTTTCGCGCTCGGCGGGATGACGCGCACGCATCTCGACGACGCGCGCCGCCACGGCGCCTACGGCATCGCGGGCATTCGCGGGTTCTGGTAAGTCCGGGATCGCCTGCCGCGCAGCCGGGTGCGCATGCGCCCGGCCTTCCAACCCTCACGCCGTCATCCGCTCATGCGTTCAGGTTCGGACGCATGCCGCGCCACGAACCGTCGTCGATACGCCGCGCGTCGTGCGTCAGCGCATAGTGGTTGACGTCGCCCGTGAGCCACGCAACGAGCGAATACGGCGGCAACTCCCCTTCATCGATGCGGTCGCGCGCACGTGCCGGCGTCTCGAACACGACGCGCCCTCGCGGCGCGTCGAACCGCACCGCGTCGGGCGACAGGTTCAATGCGATCGTCAGCGTCTCGTCGTCGGCGAGCCGCCACGACGCGAGCAGCGCGTCGGCATCGCCGTCGCCGTCCGCCTTCAGCGCATGCGCATCCTGCGGCCGGCAATCGGACAACCGCGGCGAGATCAGCTTCGCGCGCACCGCGAGCGCCGACTGCACGACATGCGCACGATCGGCGTCGCGCGCGGTTTCATCGAAGATCAGCGGAATCTGCGGCGTGAGCAGCGACAGCGCGAGCGCCGCGAGGCCGGACGCCTGCGCGGGGTCGCCCGGGCCGCCGTCGCGCCACGCGCCATCGGACAACACGAGCGACGTCAGGGCCAGCCCGCTGTCGGCCGCGATGCCCTCTCCCGACGCGGCCGGCTGGAACGCCGCGCCGGCCGCGGTCAGCGCACGCGCGAGCGTGTGGATCGACTGGCGCGCGGAAATGCCTTCGTGGGCCGACGGATCGCGCCCCGTCAGACGGTGCAGCGCGCGTTCGCCGCAGCCGTTCCACTGCGCATCGAAATGGGTATCGGCGAGGTGCGCGGGATGCCGCTCGCTGCCCAGCACGAGATGGATGAGCCGGTCGGCCGGCACGGCCGCGCGCACGCGGTCCGCGATCTCGCGCAGCCACGACACGCCGATCCGGTCGGCCTCGCGCAGGCGCAGCCCGTCGCAACGGTATTCGTCGATCCAGTACAGCGCGTTGTCGCAGAAGAAATCGCAGACTTCCGGATGATCGAGCGCCAGCGGCGCGGCCTGCAGCGGATCGTCGCGCGTATGGAAGAACGGCGCAGCGTAGTGGCGCAGCGCATCGGTGCCGCTGCCGAAGCGCGCGTAGTCGAGTTCCAGCAGCACCGCGAGCCCGTAGCCGTGCGCGTCGTCGATCAGCGCCTTCAGCGCGTCGGGGCCGCCTTCGGCCGCGAGCGGCGCGAACGGCAGGCTGTCGTGCGGCGACGCGAGCAGCTCCAGCGCGGTCACGCCGAGCCGCGCGAGCCGCGGCAGGCGGCGGCGCACGCCGTCGAAACCGCCCACCGCATGCGGCCGGATCGCGTAGAGCGCGATGTCTTCCCATGCACGCCCGCGCCAGAACGTGTTGCGCCACGTGAACGCGCGCGGATCGACGACCTCGCTCGGGCCGTTGAGCCCGTCGGGTTGCGAGCGCGACGCGGGATCGGGAATCGACACGGCATCGTCGAGGCGATAGCGGTAACGCGTACCCGCACCGCAGTCGGCGAAGACCTCGAACCAGTGCGGGCCGGCGGCCGCCATCGGCACGAGCGTCGGGTCGGAGCCGGAATCGAGTTCGAGTTGAACCTGCGTACTGCCCGGCGCCCACACGCGGAAATGCGTGCGCGGTGTCGCGCAGAGCGCGCCACAGGGCTGGGCGCCAAACGGCAAGCAATGAATGTAGTGCTGCGCGTACGGATCGTGCGGACAATCGGACATCATGCGCTCCTCGTGCGTGCCGAGCGGCATGGCCGCGCCCGTGGCGCGGCGCATCGGGGCCCGGCATGCGACGGCCAGGCGGGGGGAGAGCACCGAGTATGCGCCGGATTCGCCATCGCGATATACGCTGATCAGACATTTTTAAATGCGAATCGACCCTGCGAAAACGGGCTGGCGGGCCTGGGCCCGCAAGCCGGGTAGTCGGCATACCGGAATGTCTGCCCGCCTTGTTGCGCGGGCCGCGCGCCCCTACGCTCCACGTCATGCTCGCGGACCCGTCGTCCGCCCTCGACCCCAGGAGCCCGCCATGTCGCTTCCCGCCAGTGCCGCGAAATTCGATCCCTCGCGCGCGCAGGACTATGCCGCGCAATCGCGCATCGCGCTCGCCGGCTACGATGCGTGTCACGAACTCACCGCCTGCATGCTCGCGTCGACGATCGGGGCGACCGATGCGCGGATCCTCGTCGCGGGCGCGGGCGGCACGGGCCAGGAAATCTGCGTGGCCGCCGCGCTCGAACCGGGCTGGCAATTCACGGCCGTCGACCCGTCCGCGCCGATGCTGGCGCTTGCGCGTTCGAACGTCGAGGCCGCGGGCTTCGGGTCGCGCACGGCATTCGTCGAGGACGGCGTCGATGCGCTGCCCGATGCCCCCGCATTCGACGGCGCCACGCTGATCGGCGTGCTGCATCACGTGCCGGGGGATGCGGCGAAGGCCGCGTTGCTGCACGCGATCGCGCGGCGCCTGAAACCCGGCGCGCCGCTCGTGCTCGCCGGCAACCATCGCCGCTACGCGGACCACCCTCGCCTGCTCGACGCGTGGCAGCAGCGCTGGCGCATGAAGGGCGCCACGCCCGACGCCGTGCGCGTGCAACTCGCGAAGATCCTGCAGGGCGCCGATCCGCCGGCCACCGAAGAAGCCGTGTTCGACCTGCTGCGCGATGCGGGCTTCGATGCGCCGCTGCGCTTTTTCGCGAGCCTGTTCTGGGGCGCGTGGGTCGCTGTGCGGCGCGCATAGCGGTTCGGCACGGCGTGCGACCGGATGCGCGTGCGTGCCGCGCGCGCTGGGTATGATGTCGGTTCCGTCCCCTTCCGGCCTCGACATGCTCACCGTCCATCACCTGAACAACTCGCGCTCGCAGCGCGTGCTCTGGCTGCTCGAAGAACTGGATGTACCGTACGAAATCGTGCGCTACGCGCGCGATCCGAAAACGATGCTCGCGCCGCCCGAACTGCGCGCGATCCATCCGCTCGGCAAGTCGCCGGTCGTCACCGACGACGGCCGCACGTTCGCCGAATCGGGTGCGATCATCGAGTACCTCGCCGAACGCTACGGCAAAGGGCGTCTCGCGCCGCCACCCGGCACGCCCGAGCGGCACGACTACACGTACTGGCTGCACTACGCGGAAGGGTCGGCGATGCCGCCGCTGCTGCTCAAGCTCGTCGCCTTGCGGATCGCCCAGGCACCGATGCCGTTCTTCGCGCGGCCGATCGCACGCAAGATCGCCGACACGCTGCAGTCGGGCTTCGTCGATCCGCAGATCGCGCTGCATCTCGGCCATGTCGACGGCGCGCTGCAACGCACCGGCTGGTTCGTCGGCGACAGCTTCAGCGCGGCGGACATCCAGATGAGCTTCCCGCTCGAAGCCGCGACCGCACGCGGCGGCGGCAACCGGTATCCCGCGATCGCGCGCTTCCTCGACGCGATCCACGCACGGCCGGCGTACCAGCGGGCGCTGGAGCGCGGCGGCCCGTACGACCTGCTCAAGTAAGCGGCGTCAGCTCAGCAGGCCGGCCGCGACGTTGATCGACAGCCCGAGCACGGCCATGTTGAAGTAGAACGACAGGATCGACTGCGCGAGCACCGAGCGCCGCGCGGAACGGTTCGCGAGCGACACGTCGGCCGTTTGCGACGCGACCGCGATCGTGAACGCGAAATACAGAAAATCCCAGTAATCGGGCTCGGGGTTGCGGTCCGGAAAGCGCAGCGCGCGATCGTTGCCCGGCGAACCGTAATAGAGCCGCGCGTAGTGCAGCGTGAAGATCGTCGGAATCAGGAACCACGCGCCGAACAGCGTCGCAGCCGTGATCGCGTAGTGACTGAGCCCCGCGCTGAAGCCCACGCTCTTGGCCGTGGCGAGTTCGATCGCGATCGCGGCGACGCTCGCGACGGTCGCGGAGCACACGACGGTCAGCACGGTCGTCGCGTTTTCGTCTTCGCGGATCGCGACTTCGCGCACCTTGTGATGGTGCGCGGTGACCATGCGCACCCACATCAGCACGAGATACAGCCAGATCGCGCAATCCCAGCCGATCAGCGCACGCACGGCCGGGCGCAGCGCAAACGGCAGCAGCACCGCGCACAGCACGCCTGCGACGAATGCCGCGACCATGCGCGGCCGGTTGCGTAATACCTGCGGATAAAGCGTCATCGTGTGATTCCGAAAGCGGATGGAAAGGATTCGAACGGCGCGCGGGACGGCCCGTTGCGCCTCGGGCGGGTGCCGCGCCCCGATTATCGCCATTCCCTCGTGACGTGGCGATGGGCGGGAGCGCCTAAGATGAGGGGATGACCGCCACCGCCCCCCTCTGCTGCCACCCCGCGAACGCCGCCGGCCGCGACTTCGTCGTCGGCGACCTGCACGGGTGCGTGGACGTGCTGCGCGCGCTGCTGCACGACATCCGCTTCGATCCGGCCCGCGACCGCCTGTTCTCGGTCGGCGACCTGGTCGATCGCGGCCCGGCCTCCGAAACCGCGCTCGACCTGCTCGACCGCCCGTGGTGCCATGTCGTGCGCGGCAACCACGAGGAAGTGCTGAGCCTCGTGTCGCGCGGCAAGCTGTCGCCCGATGCGTGGCGCGGAATCGGCGGCGACTGGGGCGCCGACCTGCCACCGGAGCGGCTGCACGCGCATGCGGCGCGTGTCGACGCGCTGCCGCTGGTGCGCGTGATCGGCGACGGCCCCGGACGCTTCAACGTGCTGCATGCGGAATTCTTCGGCTCGGACGCCGACCTCGATGCCGGCAGCTACTCGCACGACGTGCGCGAGCGGTTGATCTGGGGCCGCGATCTCGTCCAGGGGCTCGCCGATCCGGCGCGGCAGGCGGGGCTGTCACTGACCTGCACCGGGCATACGCCCGTGCGTGCGCCGCAGCGGATCGGTGCGCAATGGTTCATCGACACAGGTGCGTTCGCACCGTCCGGTCGGCTCACGCTCGCCGAGCCGCGTACCGGCAGCACGTGGTCGATGACGCAGGCCGAGGCGCGCGAGCGCCATGCGGGCGACTGGCCGTTGCCGTAACGCGTTCGTGCCTTCGTGCCTTCGTGCCGGAACGGCTCGCGAAGCGGCGAACGCTAGCCGACCTGGTTCAGCTCGAACACCGCGTCGACAACCGAGCCGTTCCAGTTGTATTCGAGATAGGCCGCGTGATGGCAATCGCGCAGCAGCGCGGTGCGAAACGCGGCCAGGCATTCGCCGCGCGGGTCGCGCACCGACGGATAGACGATCCCCGCGCCGCCCGCGTTGCGCACCGCGCGGCCGAACGCCTGCCCCGCGCCGTAGTCGAGCGGATGCAGCAAGGCCGGATCGCGCTGCGGCCACGTGCGCACGTCGACCACGCTGCCTTGCGCGATCACCGTGTAGAGCCGCATCTGCTGGCGCATCGGCGGTTCCTTCGTCGCGGCCAGGAACAGCGCGCTGTGGTAGCGCGTTTCGGCGATCGCCGTATCGCGTGAACGGGTGCAGTAGAACACGCCGTAGCTGCCGTCGGAAAAGCGGCTGCCCTGCGGATTCAGGTGCGTGAAGGCGGCCATGATCGGCCCCCAGCCCAGCCCGTAGCGGCGCTCGGCGGGCGGCACGAGATCGAGTGCGCCGATTTCGTTGCGGATGCGGTCGTTGGTCAGCGATTCGAGCGCGTACAGCGCGTCGAAATCGTCCGCCGATGCCACGCGGTCGAACAGGTTGATCGCCGGGAAACGGGTGGGGATGACTCGGTAGGCAGGCACCCAGTCGACCGTGGTCGTGGGCCATTGTTGTGTCTCGATCGGCATCGTCACGCCCAGCCACCTCGCATCGCGTCGAGATATTGCCGGACGGCGACCAGATCGCCGACGTTGCCGGCGAGCATCCGGTCGAGTGCGCGCTTGCCGCCGAACGGCGCCGCGTCGTTGGGCCGTTTGACCCATGCGTCGGCCGCGGCGGGCTGCGGCAGCAGGATCTGCAGCGCCTTGTAGATGCCAAGCAGCAGCGACAGTCGCTCGAGCGTGTCGCGCGGCAGCCGCGCCGATTCCGGCGCGGCCTTCCACTTGAAGAACGTCGAACGGCCGGGCGATCCGAGCAGCACGATCTGCTCGTCGATCGTCAGTTCCCAGTCGCGCGCGATGTTGAAAAACGCACGCAGGCCGGCCGCCGACATCTGCGCGACCGAGGCCTGCGGCGGGGCGGAATGCGAATCGTAGGCGGGCTGTGACATGATCGTTAGTCTCGAAACGAATTTACTAACAAGATTAGTCCATTTTCGTATTTTTGCAAGGGTCGACACCCGTCGACCGGCGATGGTTTGAGACAAAATGATATTTTTTGTCCATTCTGGACTCTTATTTTATTTTCTGCGTTAATGGCCGTGCGGACACCGCGCCCGGACGCGGCCCGTATCCGTAAGAACCGTGTCGCACAGAACCCGGAAGCACCCGCCAAGGAACGCACCATGAAGAGACTGATTGCCGCTGTTTCGATCGCCCTGCTCGCGGTATCCGCAGGCCCCGCCGTCGCGAAGGACTGGACCACGATCCGCTTCGGCACCGACGCCAGCTATGCGCCGTTCGAGTCGAAGGCGCCCGACGGCAAGCTCGTCGGCTTCGACATCGACCTCGGCAACGAGATCTGCGCGCGCCTGAAGGCAAAGTGCGTGTGGCTCGAGAACGATTTCGACGGGATGATCCCGGCGCTGAAGGCGAAGAAGTTCGACGCGGTGCTGTCGTCGATGTCGATCACGCCGCAGCGCGCGGAGCAGATCGGCTTCACGACCAAGATCTACAACCAGCCGACGCGGCTCGTCGTGAAGAAGGGCTCGCCGCTGCTGCCGACGGCCGAATCGCTGAAGGGCAAGTCGATCGGCGTCGAGCAGGGCACGACGCAGGAGACGTATGCGAAGGCGTACTGGGGCAAGCAAGGCGCGAACGTCGTGTCGTACCAGAACCAGGACGGCGTGTACGCGGACCTGACGTCGGGCCGCCTCGACGCAGCGCTCCAGGATGAAGTGCAGGCCGCGATCGGGTTCCTGAAATCGCCGCGCGGCGCGAACTACACGTTCGTCGGGCCCGAACTCGTCGACGAGAAAGTGCTCGGCATCGGCGCCGGCATCGGGCTGCGCAAGGAAGACACCGACCTGAAGGCGAAGATCGATCGCGCGATCGCCGACATGGTCAAGGACGGCACCTACAAGCGGCTCGCGTCGAAGTACTTCGACTTCGACATCTACGGCGGCTGAAACGGCGTCGCGCGCGTACGGGTACCACTTCCCGTCGCGCGCGTCCGACCGCCCCTCCCCTTTAACCGGATGGCAACGGCACCGCGCGGCTCGCCGTTGCATCGAATGCTGCTCGTCTTGCGTCGCGCACGCGGCGCGTCACCTCGCACATCGTTCGGATTGCAGATCGATTGACCAAGGAACGACCGGCCACGCGAACGGATGCGGTGCTGCGCGAATCAATAGGCGAAGATCGGGCGCCGCGGTATCGGCGCCCGTGCGCACATGCCCATGCGACTCGGGTTGGCGTGCAGGAAAGTACCGACCCGGCGCGGATGACCGGCAACCAGCCGGATCCGCCTCGCCCCGGGCGCGGAGAGATGGCCTGTCGACGCATGCCGGCCGGCTGCGAGTGCGACGTTCGACCGGCGATGCCCCGCATCACTGCGATCGCGGCCTGCCGGCCGCGGCGTGTGGCGATCGTTCATTTTTCTACCCCGTTTGCAGTGTGATGTTTATTCCGGCAACCGGACCCTGCCGGTGCCCCGACGATCGGCCGAAGACGTTCCGTGCCCGCCGGAACGCGGCTGCCGTGCCGCGCTCCGCCGCCGCATCCCCGCGGAGTGCGTCCGGGCCGCTGGAACCGGCCGGACCTCGCGTCGTCGACTGTCGCACGACACTCTTCGCAAGGAGCGGGCCAGCCGCGCGCGCGCCTGTCCGGGCAAGGGTTTGGCGCGGCCGACAGGCAACCGGAACGGGGGCGGATGGGCGGAAGTTGCGAATCTGAAACATGCGGCGCGCGGCACGCGTCGGACCGGTCGCGGCCCACCCTTGCGGGATAAGGCTGAACAATGGAGCGCGGCGTTTTTACCGACACGTGCCGGCCCGTTCAGCCCGGTTTCCCGCGAGAATTCGCCCGGTTGCCGAGGCGAAATGTTTCATGCGCTTTACATGCCCGTCGGCGGGACGAATCGGCAAGTGCCGAACGGACGATCGCCCGGCGGCACGCGACAATCGCTACGTGCGTGCGGCACCGGCGCCGGCCTCAGCCGACCCGCTGATGCCCCGCGTCGCCGGACGGCGCGCCGTCGTGCCCGCCGTTGTCGCCGTTTCCGCCGTTGTTGTCGTGATCGTTCAGCCCGTGCTCGATCATCATCCGGTAGAGCGTCACGCGCGAGATGCCGAGTTCGGCCGCAGCCTTGTTGATCCGGTGATCGTTGCGCAGCAGCGCATTCTCGATCGCGGTGCGCTCGGCGAGCGCCCTCGCCTGTTCGAGCGTCACGGGCTCGGTTTCGCCGGGTGTGTCGAGCCCGAGATCGTGCGGCGTCAGCAGCCGGCTCTCGGCCATCACGATCGCGCGCCGCACGCGGTTGATCAGCTCGCGCACGTTGCCGGGCCATTCGTAGCGACGCATCGCATCGAGCGCGGCCGATGTGAAGCCGCTGATCTTGCGACCGCTGTCGGACTTGAATTTCTGCAGCACGTAGTGCGCGAGGATATCGATGTCCTTGCCGCGCGCGCGCAGCGGCGGCTCGTGGATGCGCAGCACGCACAGCCGGTGATAGAGATCCGCGCGGAAGCGCCCGGCCTCGACCGCACCGTCGAGATCCACGTGCGTGGCCGAGATGATCCGCACGTCGACCGCGATCGATTCCTGCCCGCCGAGCCGCTCGATCTTCCCTTCCTGCAGGAAGCGCAGCAGGCTTGCCTGGCTCTCGACCGGCATGTCGCCGATCTCGTCGAGAAACAGCGTGCCGCCGTTCGCCGATTCGATCCGGCCCGCGCGCCGCTGGTTCGCGCCGGTGAATGCGCCGCGCTCGTAGCCGAACAGCTCCGACTGCAGCAGGTGATGCGGAATCGCACCGCAATTGATCGCGACGAATGGCCCCTTGCCGCGGCCGGAGCGCTCGTGAATCGCGAGCGCCGTCAACTCCTTGCCGGTGCCCGACTCGCCCGAGATGAACACGCTCGCATCGGTCTTCGCGACCTTGCGGATCGTGCTGAACAGCTGCTGCATCGCCTCGCAGTTGCCGATCATCCCGTGTTCGCCGATCGACGCCGCGTAGGCCGCGCCATCGACGCGATCGAGCGCGGCCATCCCGCGCGCATGACCGAGCACGTGCGAAATCCACTCGTAGGGCAGCGGCAGCGTGACGTAGTCGAAACAATAGCTGCGGATCAGTTCGCGCACGGCAGGGCTGATCGTGATGCCGGCCTGCGCGATGGATATCCAGCCGATCGCCGGCTGGCTCAGGCACGCTTTCAGCGCCGGATAGTCGCGCGACGTGAAGCCCGTGAAATCGACCAGCCCGGCCGCGACGCTCATGCCGGAGGTCATGTTCTGCGCGGCGCCGGCCGTCTTCGCGACCGCGATCTCCCAGCCGAGCCCGCGCAGTTGCGCCAGCAGCGGCTCGTCGGGCGTCCGCATGATCGCGAACAGCTTGCGTCCGGCCTCGGGAGCGGTGACGGCTACATCCGTCATCTCGGGCGCCGCCTGCCCGTTTGCGTCGGGTGACCTTGCAACCATCGTTGTTCCCCGCTTGGCGTTGGTATCGTGCGCCGGCTCGCCGCCGTCTCCGACGGACCACGATTGAACCGACATATTGGCCGCATTTCCGTCCGAATAAAATCCCCCCGCGCACGAATCGCGCGCGAGGTGGGCGCCGTCATGAACGGTATATCGATGCGGCAGGCGGGCGACTAGATGGGTGTTATCCCGGTGGCGCGCGCGGCGAGACCCCGAAACAGGCGGGCGCGCCGGGCGCCGAGCCGCGCCGGTGCTGGCGCACGGCGTTTGCGTGCGATGCCGTGCAGACCGAATCGGCAGGCCGGCGCGGGTAGGCGGAATCGGCCGGCCGGCCACGCGTGCGCCCGCGCAACCGGTTCCCGTTGACTTCGGTCAATCGTCATAGGAAGCCGGTTGATGCAGGAACGCAACATGCGCCGCGCGACGCCGCGCGGCGGGTCGTGTCAGCGGCCCGACGCGAGCGATGCCGGCGCGTTCGCGCGGCCGCGCCCGGCGGGCGCGCCGGCCGGTTCGCCGTAGGTGGCGGCGAGCGCGTCGACGCGCGCGAGATGGTGATGGTTGTCGTGATCCCACGGATGGAAGCCCGGCCGGAAAAAGCTCAGCCATTCGCCCGCGATGCGCGGGAACAGGCCGCGGCGCGGCCCGTACAGGAACGCGATCATCCGCAGCATGCCGCGCACGTGATGACCGGCGCCGCGATCGCGCCACAGCAGCGTCGCGTGCATCAGGAACACGGTCGGCCAGAACGTGAGCGTCGTCAGCAGATACACGCCGATGCGGATCAGATAGCGGCGCGGCCCCGGCTTCATCACGGTATTCCACACATCGAACGACACGGCCTTGTGCTCGGTTTCCTCGAGCGCATGCCAGATCCACATCTGGCGGTAGCCTTCGACCGAGCCATCCAGGCGCGTCGGGTCGCGCAGCAGCCAGTCGGCGAGCATCGCCGTGTAGTGTTCCGCCGCAACCGTATGCGCGAGCTGCACCGAGTGCGGCAGCTTGCGCTTCATGAAGGCCAGCACCGTCCAGACGCGCTTGTCGAGCTTGCGCGCGGGCAGGCGGTTCGCCTGCATCAGTTCGTTGTATTCGATGTGCTCGCGCGTGTGCATCGCCTCCTGGCCGATGAAACCGAGCACCTGCTGCTTCAGCACGGGATCGTCGATCCGGTCGCGGTAGTTGCGCACCGAATCCATGAAGAAGCGCTCGCCGGCCGGAAACAGCAGCGACAGCGCGTTGAAGAAATGGGTCACGTGCGACCCGAGGCCATGCCAGTCCTTCGCGCGTTCGACCGGCAGGTCGAAGCGCAGGTCGCGGCGCACCGGCATGATCCCGGCTGCGGTGGCGGAAGCGGCTGACTTCATGTTCATGGTTCTCCTGGTTCCGGCGCGGCGCGGCGCGTCATCCGACGCGGCCGGCGCAGGCCCGGACGGCGCGTCGCGCGCCGCCAAAATCTTGACATCGACAAATGTAAAGATAGGCCGCCCGCACTGACACGCGCAAGCCGCGCGGTAGATGCGCGCTTCCAAACAGGGCACGGTCGAACAGGCGGAAAAAACGGCGCCCGAACGGCGTGGGGGCAAGCCGCGATTCGAACGCGACGTCCGGCCGGCACGCGAGGCATGACGCCCGGCCGCGCCTGCTGTCGGCGACCTGAAAGCCCCGTCGGGCGGGCATTTCGCGGCATCGGACGGATGCCGCACGACGCACCTCGGCCCCTGCAGCCACGCCGATTCATACGCATGGCGCACCCGCGTGGTGCAACCGCGGCGAGGCGGCCCGCGCAACCATTCAAACGCGCGTTCCAATCGTGTTTCGGGCGAGCGCGGCGAGGATGGTCCATCGCCGCTCCCGCACCGCACGCCGCGCCGCGAAAACCACCCGCGCCGGCCCGCGGCGCGCTCGCCTACAATAGCGGTTTTACGCAACCCTCTTTCAGGAGAAGTCATGTCTGTCATCACGACCGAATCGGGTCTCAAATACGAAGACCTGACCGAAGGCACCGGCACGGAAGCGCAAGCCGGCAAGACCGTCAGCGTCCACTACACGGGCTGGCTGACCGACGGCCAGAAATTCGATTCGAGCAAGGACCGCAACGACCCGTTCGCGTTCGTGCTCGGCGGCGGCATGGTCATCAAGGGCTGGGACGAAGGCGTGCAGGGCATGAAGGTCGGCGGCGTGCGCCGGCTGACGATCCCGCCGCAACTCGGCTACGGCCCGCGCGGCGCAGGCGGCGTGATTCCGCCGAATGCGACGCTCGTGTTCGAAGTCGAACTGCTCGACGTCTGATCGCGCACCCGGCCGTTTCCTTCCGATGGAACGCATCGCCTCCCCCGCCATCGCGCTGCGCCGCTACGACACGTGCGAAGCGTCGGACGTGCACGACTTCCACCAGGTCGTGCTCGGCGTCGATGGCGCGATGGTGATGGCGGTGGACGGGATCGGCCAGCGCATCGACCGGCACGCGGCCTGGCTGATTCCGGCCGGCGCGCGCCACGACTACGCGGGCCTCGGCGACAATCGTCAGCTCGTGATCGACCTGCCCGCGGCATCGCTCGCGGTGCCGCAGCGGCTGTTCGACCAGGCGCGCGCCGTATCGATCGACCCGGCGCTGACGTCGCTCGTCGCGCAGGTCGCGGCCGCCGCCGTGCAACACGATGCGCCGGCCGGCGACGCACGGCACGCCGCCGCGCACCGCTTCCAGTGGCAGGCCGCCGCGCGCCTGTGCGACGCGCTGCTCGACGACGCCGGCATCGCCGCGCCCGCGTCGGGCCTCGATTTCGCGCGCATCGACCGCTGGCTGCGCGCACGGCTCGCGGAGCCGCTGCGCATCGCCGATCTCGCCGCGCACTGCGGTTACGGGATGCGCCGGTTCCATCAATTGTTCGTCGAAGCGTTCGGCGAAACGCCCCATCGCTACCTGCAGCGGCTGCGGCTCGACGCGGCGGTCGTGCTGCTCGCCGACGGCCGGCATGCGCTCGTCGACATCGCGGGCATGGTCGGCTTCGGGGACCAGAGCACGTTCACGCATGCGTTCACGAAGCGCTTCGGCGTCGCGCCCGGACGCTGGCGCGGCGAACGGCACTGAACGCATCGGCCTCGCCGGACACGCCTCGACGCGCGTAGCAGGAACGACGCCGCCGCGTCGGCCTGCGTATCGACGCTTCACCTCCCGCTGAAACATCGCCCGTCCGCCGCGTCCTACGATGGACGCATGAATACGATCACCCCCGCCTCCGCTTTCCCGCCCGCGCTCGCCCGCGTCGTCGCGACCGTCAGCATCGGTTTCGTCGTCACGCAGCTCGACGTGACGATCGTCAACATCGCGCTTGCGCCTCTCGCGGCGGACCTGCATCTGCCGGTCGCCGGGCTGCAGTGGATCGTCGATGCGTACACGCTCGCGTTCGCGGTGCTGATGCTGTCGGGCGGGGCGCTCGGGGACCGCTTCGGCGCGCGCCGCCTGTACGTCGCGGGCCTCGCGCTGTTCGCACTCGCGTCGCTCGCGTGCGGCGCCGCACGCGCGCCCGCGATGCTGATCGCGGCCCGTGCGTGGCAGGGCATCGGCGCCGCGGCGATGCTGCCCAATTCGCTCGCGCTGCTGAACGACGCGTGCCGGCACGACCCGCACCTGCGCGCACGGGCCGTCGGCGGGTGGACGGCGGCCGGGTCGGTCTCGATCGCCGCCGGCCCGGTGGTCGGCGGCCTGCTGACCGCCACGTGGGGCTGGCGCGGCATCTTCCTCGTGAACCTGCCGCTGTGCGCGGCGGGGCTTGCCGCCACGTTGGCCTGGGTGCCGGCACGCCACGCGCAGGCCGCGCCATCGCGCCCGGTCCGCGCGCTCGACCTGCGCGGCCAGCTCATCGCGATCGCGATGCTGACCGCGCTGACCGGCGCCGTGATCGAATGGCGGCCGCTCGGCATCGCGCACCCGGTCGTTGCCGGCGGCTTCGCATTCGCGGCGCTCGCCGCGCTCGCCTTCGTCGCGATCGAATCGCGCACGGCCACGCCGATGCTGCCGCTGTCGCTGTTTCGTCATCGCACGTTCAGCGCGGCCGTGCTGTTCGGGATCTGCGTGAACCTCACGTACTACGGCACCGTATTCGTGCTGGCGCTCTACCTGCAGCGTGCGCGCGGCGAAACGGCGTTGCAGGCCGGCCTGGCGTTCCTGCCGCTGACGGGCGGCTTCCTGCTGTCGAATCTCGCGAGCGGCCGCGTCGTCGCGCGTCACGGCCCGCGACGGCCGATGCTGGCAGGCGCGCTGGTCGCCGCGCTAGGCTACGGGTCGCTGCACTTCGTCGATGCGTCGACGCCGCTCGCCGCGCTGCTCGTGCCGTTCCTGCTGATTCCGTCGGGGATGGGGTTCGCGGTGCCCGCGATGACGACGGCCGTGCTCGCGTCGGTCGCGCCCGAGCGGGCCGGCATCGCATCGGCCGTGCTGAATACCGCGCGGCAAGCCGGCGGCGCGATGGGTGTCGCGGCGTTCGGCGCGCTCGCGGGCGGCGGCGGCCCGCGGCAGGTCGTGGACGGATTGCGGATCGAAACAGCCGTATCGGTCGCATTGCTGGTCGCGGCCGCGCTGCTCGCGACGCGCGTGCGGCCCGATGCGCATCGCGGCGCGGCGCCCGTGCATCGGGCAATGCCGGCGGCCGATTGAACGCGTGTGCTCACGCGTCGCCGGGATCGCGCTGGAGCAGCCGCCGGTAACCCGCGGCATCCAGCGGACGGGTCATGGCGACGCGGCTCCGGTCAACGACGATCGCGACAGTCCAGCCGACCGGCCGCCCGCCGCGCAACGCGCTCACCGCCGGGGCGCGCCCGCTTCGTCGCCGATCTTCTTCACGACCGTCTCGGCCGCCTTCAAGGGCCGGCCGTCCTCGTGGCGCAGCGCGAGCTTGCGGATCGCACGCCCCGTGCCGCGATCGACCAGCACCGAATGCGGCTCGCCGCGGGCGAACAGGTTCGCCTCGCCCCATTGCCGCAGCATCACGATCACCGGAAACAACCCCTCGCCCTTTTTCGTCAGCGCGTATTCCTGATACGCGGTGCCGTCCGACGCCGGCACGACGTCGAACACGCCGGCGTCCACCAGCATCTTCAGCCGGTCGGACAGGATGTTGCTCGCGACGCCGAGGCTCGCGCGGAAATCGCCGAACCGGCGCACGCCGTCGAACGCATCGCGCACGATCAGCAACGCCCAGCGATCGCCAACGATATCGGTCGCCCGCGCCACCGGGCACGGCGAATCCGCAAGACTTTTCTGCCTGGCCATGTTCCTCTCCACCCTCGTGCCGGCCGCGCGCTCGGCAGCGCCGGCCATCCGTGCGCGGGCCCGTCGCCCGCCGCACAACAAGTTGCATTTTAAAACTACTTTTCCTACACTTCATACAAGTTTCAATTTGCAACTACTTTGCGCAAGGGAACCCATGGAGTCTTCCTGTCATTCCGGCGTCGCGGCATCGAACGTGCCGCCCCGTGCAACGCATGCGGCCGATGGCAGCCGCCTGTCCTCGGCGCGCGTCGCGTGGCTAGCCGTCTGCTGTGCGGCGAGCGTCGCGAACGTCTACTACGCGCAGCCGCTGCTCGATTCGATCGCGCGCGATTTCGGTGTGTCGCAGGCCGCCGTCGGCGGCGTGATCACCGCGACGCAGCTCGGCTGCGCACTCGCGCTGCTGTTCGTCGTGCCGCTCGGCGACCTGCTGAACCGCAAGCGCCTGATCACCGCGCAGCTTCTGCTGCTGACGGCGGCCTGCATCGGCGTCGCCGCGTCGCCGACGCGCATCGCGCTGCTCGCGGGGATGGTCGCGGTCGGGCTGCTCGGCACCGCGATGACGCAAGGGCTGATCGCGTGCTCGGCCGCGCTCGCCGGCGCCGGCGAACGCGGGCGCGTGGTGGGCGCCGCGCAAGGCGGCGTCGTGGTCGGGCTGCTGGCCGCGCGTTCGCTGGCCGGCGTCGTCACCGATCTCGCCGGCTGGCGGGCCGTCTACCTCGTGTCGGGGGCGCTCGCGATCGCGATGCTCGCCGTGCTGTCGCGGCTGTTGCCCGACACGGACGCGCCGCGCGAGCGCATCGGTTATGCGGCGCTGCTGCGGTCGATGGTGTCGCTGTTGCGCGATGAACGCGTGCTGCGCGTGCGCGGTGCGATCGCGCTGCTGATGTTCGCGGCGTTCAGCATCTTCTGGAGCGCGCTCGTGCTGCCGCTGAGCGCGCCGCCGCACGCGATGTCGCATACGCAGATCGGTGCATTCGGCCTAGTCGGCGCGCTGGGCGCGGCGGCCGCCGCCCGCGCGGGCCGGCTCGCGGATCGCGGGCGCGGCGAAGCGACGACCGGCGCCGCGCTCGCGCTGCTCGCGTGCGCGTGGCTGCCGCTCGCGTTCGGCGTCACGTCGATTGCGTGGCTGATCGTCGGCATCGTGCTGCTCGACGTCGGCGGGCAGGCCGTCCACGTCGTCAACCAGAGCATGATTCTCGGCGCCCGGCCCGATGCGCACGCGCGCCTCGTCGGCTGCTACATGCTGTTCTACTCGGCCGGCAGCGGGCTCGGTGCGATCGCGTCGACGATGATGTATGCGCGCGCCGGATGGACCGGCGTCTGCGTGCTCGGCGCGGCCGTCAGCATCGCCGCGCTCGGCGTATGGGTCGCGACGCTCAGGCGCGCGTGATGCGCGCCGGTCATCGGGATCGAGCAAAAAAGCCGGCGCACCCGCGTCGGGCGGCCGGCACGCGCACCGGCCACGTGCCTGCACCGGTCCGGTTTCCTGGTCGGCGCGCCGGTTGCGCGCCGCGAGCGTTCAGCCGGCCGCCTGGATCGCCTCTTCGTACACGCCGGCGACGCGTCGCGCGATCACCGCGTTGTCGAAATGGTCACGCGCGTAGCGCTTGCATGCGGCCTCGTCGGGCAGCGCGATCGTACCCGACAGTGCGCCGCCGAGCCCTTCCGCGATCGCATCGGCGCCCGTCGACGGCAGCACGAGATCGTTCGACAGCCCGGCCACCGCCTCCGGCAGCCCGCCGACCGGCGTCACCAGCACGGGCGTGCCGGACGCGAGCGATTCGACGGTGATCAGCCCGAACCCCTCGAGGGCGACCGTCGGCACGACGCTGACCGTCGCCGCGCGGTACAGCGCCGCGAGATGGTTGTCGGGCACGAAGCCGAGCAGTTTCACGTTGTCCTGCAGCCCGGCGGCGTCGATGCGCTGCTGCAGTTCCTCGCCGATCTTGCCCTTGCCGGCGATCAGCAGCAGCACGTCCGGGTGGCGTTGCTTGATGAGACCGATCGCGTCGATCAGGTCCTCCAGCCCCATGCGCCGCACGAGCCGGCGCACGGCCAGCACGATCGGCCGGTCCTGCGGCAACTGCAGCTTGTGCCGCGCCTCGGCGGGCGTCAGCGGCGTATCGAACTGCGCGGTGTCGACGCAGCCGGGAATCACGCGCACGCGCGACGGATCGATCCCGTAGCGGTTCGTCAGGATCTGGCCGAACGCCTGCGACAGCACGATCAGCCGCGACGAGCGCGTATAGACGGCCTGTTCGAGATAGCGCTTCGCGCGCTGCCCGAGCGACGCCGCGCCCTCGACCTGGCTTTCGTCGGCCCACGGCCCCTGGAAGTGCGACACCTGCGGAATCCCGCGCGTGACGTCGAGCCCCGGAAACGTGTACAGCGCGAAGTGCGACGAGATCACGTCCGGCCGTTCGCTGCGGATCTCGTCGCGCAGCGCGCGCCGCGCGGCGAGCATCCGGCGCGCGAGCGGCTCCGACGCGGGACCGAAGCCCTGGATCGCGCCGCCCGTGTCGTCGGCGACCTTCGGCGAGCCGGCAACGAGCCCGCGCACCTCGACACCGGCCCCCGGCAGCGCGCCGACGAGCGAGTAGTACATCCGGTCGAGGCCGCCCGCGCGTTCGGGGAACCAGTGCATGCCGATTTGCAACGATTTGATCGGCCGGGAAGTTTGGGACATCACGACTGCTCCTGCGTGACTGCATGCTCGACCCGCTCGAAGGCGGACGGCTGCGTGGGTTGACCGATGCGCCGGTAAAGCGCGACGTACTGGGCACCCATGTGCGCCCAGCCGAAACGGGTCATCAGTTCGCGGGCCGCGTCGCCCATCGCGCGACAGGTGTCGCGCGAGGCCGCGAGCGAGCCGATCGCCTGCGCGAGCGCGGCCGGATCGTCCGGATCCTCCAGCACGATCCCGCATTCGCGCGTGATGATCTCCGCGCCGCCCGCCGTGCGCGCGGTGACAACCGGCAAGCCGGCCGCCATCGCTTCCAGCAGCGACAGGCTCATCGCTTCGTAGCGCGACGGAAAGACATACGCGTCGACCGAGCGCATCAGCGTCGGCATGTTTTTCACGAGGCCGAGGAAATGCACGCGCGCATCGATGCCGAGCGCGCGCGCCTCTTCCGGATACGGGCTGCCGGGCAAATAGCCGGCCACCGCCAGATGCACGTTCGCCGGCAGCTTCGTCAGCGCCTTCAGCACGGTGCCGAGGTTCTTGCGCGGCGTGCGCAGGTCGCCGACGAACAGCAGCAGGAACGCGTCGTCCGGCAGCTTGAACGCCGCGCGGTCGGCCTGCGCGTGCGCGAACGCGCTGCCGTCGACGCCGTTGTAGATCACGCTGATCTTGCGGCTGTCGATGCCGAGCCCGGCAATCTCGTCGGCCACCTTCTGCGACACGGCCGTGATCGCGCGCGAACGCCGGTACGCCCAGCGCTCGAGCGTGGTATTCACGCGCGTATAGACGTACTGGTAAGCCGACCAGATGCCCTTCGTCGGCCCGAACGGATAGTACGGACTCTTGAACCAGCCGCCGTGCACGAAGTGCGCGGTATTCACGTCGGCCTTGATCCACGAGATGAAGCCGTTCACGTGCAGCACGTCGTATTCGCCGCGATGCGCGCGCAGCCAGGCCGCGCTCTTCAGCGCGAACACCTGCTGCTTGACGAGATTCGACGGCCAGAAGCCGCCGACCTTCACGGGCACCCAGCGCACGCGCGGGTCGGCCAGCAGCTCGGGCGCGACATGCGACGCGACCAGCGTGACCTCGTAGTTTTCGGCCAGCGCCGCGCGCGCGATTTCGTAATTGACGCGGCCCTGCCCGTCGTTATGTCGCACGACGTGCGTGACGATCGCGATTCTCAATGGTCGCCTCCCCGTGAACGCGCGGCGGCCAGCAGGCGTTGTGCCTTTTGCCAGTGCGCCGCGGCAAGTATCGAAAAAATGGCTGTGAACATCAGCAGGCCGCCCGTGCCGATCAGCGAGTTCGTGAACACGAGCATCGCGAAGGTCGACAGGCACAGGCTCAGGCACGCGCCGACGAACTTGTCCTTGCGCAGCCGGAATGCCGCGCGCAGCGTGCGGCCGAACAGCATCACGACGCCGGCGAGATACAGCAGCGTGCCGGGCCAGCCGAGCACGAACGGCACGTTCATCACGCCGCTGTCGAAGCTGCCGTACTTGCCGAGCTCGCCGCTGTCGCTCGACAGCTTCGTGGATGCGCCCGTCGCGCCCATTCCTTCGCCGGCGACGTCGGTAAACGCCGTCTGCGCGAAGGTGGCGTAGAACTTGTTGCGGTCGTCGTAGCTGCGGTCGTCCTTCAGGTTCGTGATCGACTGCAGGCGCGCGCCGAGACGGTCGGCCACCGGCCCGACGGTCAGGAGCGGCACGCACAGCCCGACCAGCACGACGCCGCTGATGAGGATCCGCATCCGCAGGCGGTTGTTCGACTGCGCGAGCTGGATCGCGAGCGCGATCACCCAGCCGCCCCACGTCGAGCGCACGAGACACAGCGCGAACGACACGAAACCGGCCGCCCCCGCGAACCAGCGGATCTTCTGCGGCGCGGCGAACACGAACACCAGCGCGCCCATGATCGCGAACGCGAACGGCCCCGACGAATTCATCGTGCTGAACACGCGCACGCCGTACGGCACCGGCTCGCCCTGCGAGCCCATGTCGGACCCGATCATCCACAGCACGTCCCACTGCGGCATCACGAAGTACTGCACGACGCCGTACAGGCCCATCACCAGCATGCCCCACATGAACGTGGACAGCAGCACGTCGCGGTACTCGGGATAGTCGCGCGCGTTGACCATGATGTGAAAGCCGATCAGCACCGGGTACACCCAGTTCGCCAGGTCGTAGGTCGCGGCCATCACGCCGCTCGACACGATCCCGACGAGATACGCATACGCGAGCCCGAACAGCATCAGCAGCACGGGAATCCCGCGCCGCTGCGCGAGCACGCGGTAATGCCGGATCAGCCCGAAGCCGGCGATCATCGTCACCGCGAGCGGCGCGACCTGGATCAGGCTCGTCGGCGTGAACGCGCCCTTCGACCAGTCGGCCAGCCGCCGCACCTCGGGGCTCAGGAACCACACCCACCACATGAAGCCGACATAGCGCGCCGGGCTCTTGAAATACAGCCAGAAGCCGACCGCGATGGCCAGCACCGGAAACGCGAGCGTCAGCACCTTGCCCTGATGCACGGCGATCAGCGCGGCGGTGAAGGACCACAGCGCGGCCTGCCCGACCCAGTGCTTCGGCTCGGGAAGCCGGCTGCGCTTGGGCGACGGTGCGCGCTCGGCGGCAATCGTACTCATCGATCCGCTCTCACCGCGACGACGGGCGCGAATCGGCGAGCGGCATCGCCAGCCCCGCGGCCGCCGGCGTGCGGCGCCGGCGCAGCATGTCGCGCGTGATCCGCACGTGCTGCTCGGCGAACGCCTGCGTGGTCAGGTCGCGATCGCGCAGGCACGCGGCGGCGGCCCGCGCGCAATCGAGCGCCGCCGCCGGATCGGCGACGAAGCGGTCCGCGGCCTGACGCATCGCCGGCGCGTCGAACGCCGGCACATACGCGGCCGTATCGTGCGGAAAGTAGTCGCTGAGACCGCCGACGTCGGACACGATCATCGGCTTGCCGACGGCCGCCGCCTCGAGCATCACGGTGATACCCGACGCATGGAAATTCGGCCGCAACGGCACGACGATCACGTCGGCCCACGCGTACAGCTCGTGCTGCTTCGCCAGCCCCGACGCCGAGCCGATCTTCACGTTCGGCGCATGCCACTCGCGCGGCACGCGGCGGCGCGTCGCGAGCCGCACGTCGTAGCGCGCGTCGCCGCCGAACGCGGCGAGGAACGTGCGCCAGTCGCGGTCGCGGTCGTTGCCGATCGCCGCGATCCGCAGCGGCTGGTTCGGTGTCCACTGCCGCGGCTCGGCCGGCGGAAAATCCTGGGTGTTCAGCCCGTAGTAGACGAACTCGGCTTCGCGACCGAGATAACGACGGCACAGCTCGGCGTTGTCGCGCGCCAGCGTGGTCAGCGCGTCGGCGCGCTTGAGCAGCTTGCGGTACAGCCAGCGGCGCGGACCGCCGAAACTGTCCCACTTGTCGAACAGCCACACGCTCTGCGCGAGCAGCAGCGGCCGCTTGCCCCGCGTACCGGCGAGCTTGAGGACCAGCGCCGCCGCCAGATGCTCCTGTTCCGTATGCGTCCAGATCACGTCGGTGTTCAGCAGCGCGGCGCGATTGCGCCACGCATGCACGACGTCGAAGCCGAGCGCCGCCTTCAGCGCGCGGCGTGCAAGGCTGGCGACGCGGTTCTCGCCGCCGTCCTGCGAATAGGTCAGCCGGAACTCGTCGGATTCGGCGTGGTGATAGCCGTACAGACAGCCGATGTTCTCGCCTTTCCGGTAGGTACGCGGATCGGCGCCGTAAAACAGATGGACATGGACGTTCGTTGCAGTCATGCGAGCCCTCCGGGGGTGGCCGCGCGCGAGGCGCGCGGGCCGTTCAAGACGTCACCGGCGGCATCGCCGCATGGTGGGGGGCAAGGTTCGCGCGGCGGGCATCGCGCGCGCCACGGCGCACCGCGCGCCAGTGCTCGCGGATCCGCTCGCGCTTCGCCGTATGCAGCGACAGCAGCACGTGCGCGAAGCCCGGGTAGACGCGCGTGCCGACCAGCGCCCACCACCACCATGCGATCTCGCGCCGCAGCGGCGGCAGGTGCTCGCGCAGGATCAGGTGCATGTTGTACGCGCCGTTGCTGATCGCATTCAGCGACGCGGCATCGCGCCGGTCGTCGTCGAAACGCTCGGCCGGAAAATGATCGACCGCGATCGCCGGGTCGTAGACGAGCGTCCAGCCGTCGCGCTGCACGCGCATGCTGAAGCCCATGTCGTTGTGCACCTGCGCACCGGCGCCGCGCAGCCGCGTGTCGAAGCGCAACCGCTCGATCGCGGCGCGGCGGTAGCTCATGTTCGCGCCTTTCAGCATGTCGACTTCGCGCGCGCCGCCGACGCCGAGGTGATGATTGCCGACGATCTTGCCGGACAGCGTGAGCTGGCCGACGCGTTCGCGCGATTCGTCGAGCACGCGGCCTTTCTCGTGGACCCAGTCGCGCCCGCCGACCGCGCCCACGCGCGGATCGGCCTCGAATACCGCTTCGACGCGGGCGAGCCAGTCGCGATGCGGCGCCGCATCGTCGTCGGTGATGGCCACGATGTCGCCGGTCGCGGAATCGAGCCCCTTGTTCAGCGCGGCGACCTGCCCCGGCACGTCGACCGGCACGACGCGCAGCGGCAGCGCGCCGCCGACCGCCGGATCGGCGAGCCGCTCGTGCGTGGCGTCGTCCTCCGGGCGCGCGACGACGATCACCTCGTCGGGCAGCCGCTGCTGCCGCTGCAGCGCCAGCAGGCAGCGCGCGAGGTCGGCGGGACGCCGGTAGGTCGGAACGAGCACGGAAATTTTCATCGATGGTTCTCCAGTCGGCCGGGCGGGCAGCACGCGCCGCCCGCCCGGTTACGCGCCAGACGGATCAGGCGCTCAGGTATTCATGCACGGCCGCATAACCGCGGCCGTAGCCGCGCGCCTTCGGCGGCACGCCGTTGAAGATCCCGCCTTCCAGGTCGACACCCGCGGTGCGCAGGCGCTTGATCGCATCGGCGATCTCGCCTTCGGTATGCATGCCCGAGCGCAGCACGAGGAACGTCGAGCCGGCCATGCGGCCGATGATGGTCGCGTCGGTCACCGCCAGCACCGGCGGCGAATCGATCAGCACGACGTCGTAGCGCTTGCCGAGCCCTTCGAGGTATTGCGGCAGGCGCGACGACATCAGCAGCTCCGACGGGTTCGGCGGACGCGTGCCGGCCGCGATGAACGACAGGCCCTGCACCGGCGTTTCGCGCACGGCATCCTCGAGCGGCGCCTGGTCGCTCAGCAACTCGGACAGGCCCGGCTGCGCGGTCAGGCCGAAATAGCGGTCGAGCAGGCCGCGGCGCATGTCGGCGTCGATCAGCAGCACGCGCTTGCCCGAATGGGCGAGCAGCACCGCGAGGTTGACCGTCAGGAAACTCTTGCCGATGCCCGGCGTCGGGCCCGTCAGCACGATCACGCGGTTCTTCGCGTCCATCATCGCGAACTGCATCGCGGTGCGCAGGCTGCGCAGGCTCTCGACGCTGAGATCCTTCGGACGCAGGCTCGCGAGGATCGGCCGCGCGCGGCCGCCGCCCTTCTCGGCCGCCGCGTCGAGCTTCACCTGCTCGGCGCTTTGCGGCACCAGCCCGTACAGCGGCAGGTTGAACGTGCGCTCGATGCGGTCCGGATCCTCGATGCCCTGGAACAGGTTGCGGCGCAGGAACACCACGCCCGTGCCGAGGATCAGGCCCAGGAACACGGCCGCCGACAGGATCAGCACCTTCTTCGGCTTGACCGGATCGCCCGGACGCAGCGCCGAATCGACGAGGTGGATGTTGCCGCCCGTGCCGGCCTTCTGCACCGACAGTTCCTGCACGCGGTTCAGCAGCAGCACGTAGATGTCCTCGGCGACCTTCGCGTCGCGCTGGAGCTGGACGGCCTTCACTTCGGTGGCCGGCAGGCTGCGGAAGCGGTTGCTGAACTTGTCCTTCTCGCCCTGCAGTTCCGCGAGCTGCTGCTTGGCCGCGATCACCATCGGGTGCGAATCGGTGAAGCGCTGCGCGAGCGACGCGAGCTGCAGGCGCTGCGCGGCGATCTGCTGTTCGTACTGCACGCTGCCTTCGAGGTAGACCTTCGCCTCGTCGCTCGCGTTGATCGAGCCCGACGTGCGCTGGTACTGCGTCAGCGCGGCTTCCGCGCGTTCGAGGTCGGCCTTCAGGCGCGGTTCCTCGCCCTTCAGGAAGTCGAGCATCTTGGTCGCCTCGGCCTGCTTCGCGACCACGTGCTGGTTCAGGTACGACTGCGCGAGCGCGTTCGCGATCGCGGCGGTCTGGTCCGGGTCCTTGCCTTCGAGCGAGATCTGCACGACGCCCGTCTGCTTGCCCTGCTCGGTCACCTGGATGCCGGCCTGGAAGCCGCTGATGGCGTCGAGATCGTTGTAGCGGACCACCGTGAACTGCGTGCCGGGGCGCGCGACGAGCTTCTGCACGAGCAGCGTCACGCCACCGCCCTGCGCCGCTTCGCCGACATGGCCCGACAGCAGCCGCGTCCCGTTCGGGTCGACCAGCGAATAGGTGCCGTCCGGGCCGGCCGTCAGCGTCAGCTTCTTGCCTTCGAGCGCCGGCACGACGCTGATCGAATCGACGTCGGCGACTTCGCCGCCCCACGCATACGACTTCAGGCCGAGCCACGGCCGCGACGGCACGCCCGCCGTCGCGAGGCGCGCGGCGAGGCTGCCGATCACCGGCAGCGTCTTCGGCGCGATCGAGAAATTCAGCTTGAACTGATCGACCACCGGCGCGACGACGCCGCGGCTCTTGATGATCTCGATTTCCGCATCGGTCTGCGCCTGCTGCGGACCGGTGTTGATCGTCGCGCCGGTCTGCGTCTGCGTGAGCGCCTGCGACGTGTTGTCGTTGCTCTCGACCCGCACGTGGACGTCGGCCTGGTACACCGGCTTCGCCACGTAGCAGTAGAGGCCGGCGAGCGCGACGACCGTCACCGCGATGCCGAGCAGCAGCCAGATGTCGTCCATGATCACCTGGAGCAACTGGCCGAGGACGACGTCCTCTTCCTCGGTTTTCACGGACAGATCCGCGTAGGAGTGTTTCGCTTGCGTGTTCACCATTCGTTCCCGCTTGAGTGGTGCCGGGGCGGAGGCGCCGCCCCGGCGGGCTATCAGCGCGTGATTTGCCGCATGTAGAAGATCGTCTGGATCGTCGGCAGCACCTGCTGCAGCACACGGTTGAACTGCACCGAGCTGGCCGTGCTGACGTAGACGACGTCGAGCGGTTGAAGCGGGAAGCGGCTCGACAGCATCAGCGCATCGGGTTGCGTCATGTCGAGACGGAACACTTCGGGCTTCGTCGGGTTGTCGCGCATCCCGCGCATCACGTAGATCTTGCGCGGGTTCGCGTCGGTGTCGAGGATGCCGCCGCCCGCGGTCAGCGCGTCGGCGATGGTCAGCCGGCCCTTGAGCATCGGCACCGTGACCGGCGTCTTGACCTCGCCCATGATGAACACACGGCTGTCGCTGCGGTCCGGCACGTTGATGATGTCGCCCGCCTGCAGCATCACGTTCTTGTTGACTTCGCCGCGATCGAGCACGCCGTTCGCGTCGAGCGTGTAGAGCTTGCCGTCGCGGGTCAGGCGCACGCGCTGCAGGTCGGCCTCGTTGGTCGAGCCGCCCGAGCGCGAGATCGCGTCGACGAGCGTCAGCGGCACGTCGCTCATCGCGAGCGGGCCCGGCTGCTTCACCTCGCCCGTCACCTGCACCTTCTGGCTGCGGAACGACAGCACGCGCACGTCGAGCTGCGGATTCTTCACGTAGCGCGACAGGCCGGACGCCATCTCGTCGCGGATCTGCGCGACGGTCTTGCCCGCCACGCGCACGCGGCCGACGAACGGGAAGAAGATCGTGCCGTCGGCGCCCACCGTCTGGCCATACGGATCGGCCTGGCCCGGCAGCGCGGTCGTATACGGCTGCTGCAGCGCGCCCGCGACCGATTGCGTCGTGTTGCCGCCGCTCGAGAACGACTGGCCCTGCGGCGTCGTCAGCTCGGGGTGGTCCCACACGGTGACGCCGAGGATGTCCTGCGGGCCCACGCGATAGGTGTACTGCGACGGGTCGGTGTAACGTCCCGGCGGCAGCGGATGGTCGACCTGCGCCTTCTGCAGCTGGTCCATCACCACTTTGGCGTCGATGTAATGCACCGGATAGGTTTCGGCGGCTTGCTGCCGGCCTTCGTCCTTCAGGTTCGACGAGTCGAGGTAGTTGCCGGGAGCGGTTGCACAGGCCGACAGGAAAGTCGTCAGCGCGACGGCAAGCGCCACCGGGCGCATCGGGCGTTTCAGCATAGTTTCTGTAGCCATCCTTGAACCAGACGTTCGATCAGTGAGTAGCTCTCGCGGTAGTCGGCCTCGGGACCGCCGTGCGGGTCGGCAATCTCGGCCCCTTCCCACTTGCCGAGCAGGTGGACCTTGCCGCGCGCGAACGGATCGACCGATTCGACGGCCGCGATCTGTCCGCGCTCGCTGACGAGAATCAGGTCGGCGTCGCGCACCAGCCGGCGCGACAGCCGCCGCGAGCGGTGGGTCGTCGCATCGACGCCCCGCTCGGCGAGCAGTTGCCGCATCACCGGATCGATGCCGTCGCCGTCATTCGCGTGCACGCCGGCCGAGTGAAAGGTCGGGCGCGGGCCGCCGCGCGACGCGGCGTGCGACTTGAACAGCATTTCCGCTGCCGGGCTGCGGCAGACGTTCGCGTGGCAGACGATCAGGATGTTCCGGAACATGGCGCCTCGTAACGAGTGACGGGAAACGGGTTACGCACTCGCGCGCGCGGCGCCGGGCACGCGGGCGGCGACGGCCTGGCGCGAGCCCGGCCGGCCGATCGGGTGGTACTCGATGCCCTGCTCGCTCATCGTCTCCGGCTCGTACAGGTTGCGGCCGTCGAAGATCACCGGCGCTTTCCACAGGCGGCCGAGCGCGACGAAGTCGGGGCTCTTGAAGATCTTCCATTCGGTGACGATCACGAGCGCGTCGGCGTCGCGCGCGGCCTGCGCCTCGTCGTCGACGAAGGTCAGGCGCGCCAGCCAGCTCGGGTGATCGGCGAGATCGAGCGCGATCACGCGGCGCGCTTCCTGCTGCGCGACCGGGTCGTACGCGGCGATGCGCGCACCGCGCGACAGCAGCTCGGCGATCAGCTCGCGGCTCGGCGCTTCGCGCATGTCGTCGGTGTTCGGCTTGAACGCCAGGCCCCAGATCGCGAACGTGCGGCCCGTCAGGTCCTCGCCGAAACGCGCGACGATCTTGTCGGCGAGCACGCGCTTTTGCGTCGCGTTGACCGACGACACGGCCTTCAGGATCTGCAGCGCCTGCCCGTGCTCGTCGGCCGTGCGGATCAGCGCCTCGACGTCCTTCGGGAAGCACGAGCCGCCGTAGCCGCAGCCGGCATACAGGAAGTGATAGCCGATGCGCGGATCGGAGCCGATCCCGCGGCGCACGGCCTCGATGTCCGCGCCGAAGCGGTCCGCGAGGTTCGCCAGCTCGTTCATGAACGAGATGCGCGTCGCGAGCATCGCGTTGGCCGCGTACTTCGTGAACTCGGCCGAGCGCACGTCCATGTACAGCGTGCGTTCGTGGTTGCGGTTGAACGGCGCGTACAGCTTCTTCATCAGTTCGCGGGCGCGCTCGCCCGGCACGTCGTCGTCGCAGCCGATCACGATGCGGTCCGGACGCGTGAAATCGTCGACGGCCGCGCCTTCCTTCAGGAATTCCGGATTCGACACGACCGAGAACATCTGGTCGCCGCCGCGCTTCGCGAGCTCCTCGGCAACCGCCGCGCGCACGCGCTCGGCCGTGCCGACCGGCACCGTCGACTTGTCGACGATCACCTTGAAGCCCGTCATGTAGCGGCCGATGTTGCGCGCGGCCGCGAGCACGTACTGCAGGTCCGCCGAGCCGTCCTCGTCGGGCGGCGTGCCGACGGCGATGAACTGCACATCGCCGTGCGCGACCGCGGCCTCGACGTCGGTCGAGAAGCGCAGGCGGCCGGCCGCGCGGTTGCGCGCGATGACTTCCTTCAGGCCCGGTTCGTGGATCGGCACGCCGCCGTTGTTCAGGACGTCGATCTTTGCCTGGTCGACGTCGAGACAGAACACGTCGTGCCCGATGTCGGCGAGACAGGCGCCGGTGACAAGACCTACGTAACCGCTGCCGATGATAGTCAGATTCATGATGTGTCGGACCTCGTGACCAATGATTCGAAATTCGTAAAACCGGAACGCCTGCGCGGCGCGTCAGTACGCGTTGCTGCCGGTAAAGCCTTTCCAGAGCGTCAGCACGACGATCTTGATGTCGAGCCAGAACGACCAGTTCTGCATGTAGTACAGATCGAGCTTCACGCGCCCCATCATCTTCTCGATCTGGTCGGTCTCGCCGCGATAGCCGTTGATCTGCGCCCACCCGGTGATGCCCGGCTTGATCCGGTAGCGGAACATGTAGCCCTTGACCAGATCCTTGTAGATGTCGTCGTGCGCGAGCGCATGCGGGCGCGGGCCGACGACCGACATCTCGCCCTTCAGCACGTTGATGAACTGCGGCAGCTCGTCGAGGCTCGTGCGGCGCAGGAACCGGCCGACCGGCGTCACGCGCGTGTCGTTCTTCGTCGCCTGCGTGACTTGCCCGGCCACTTCCTGATGCACCTTCATCGAGCGAAACTTGTAGATCTCGAACTCGTGCCCGTCGATGCCCTTGCGCTTCTGGCGAAAGAACACCGGCCCGCGCGACGTCAGCTTGATCAGGGCCGCGATCAGCACCATCACCGGCGCGAGCGCCGTGAGCGCCGCCAGCGCGAACAGCCGGTCGAACACGAACTTCGGCAGGATCCGCACGTCGGTGATCGGCGACGCCGCGAGGTTGATCGCCGGCACGCCGAGCACCTCGACCACTTCCTGGTTGAAGAACGACAGCGTGCGCACGTCCGGGATGAAGCGGATATTCACGAAGTCGTGGCGGAACACCGTCACGATCTGGTGAATCCGGCGCTCCTCCGTGATCGGCAGCGTGAGCCACAGCTCGCTGATCGCGCGGCTGCGCACCAGCCACACCAGCGATTCGAACTGCCGCTCGATGCGCACGTCGTCGAGCGCGACTTCGCCCGGCGCCTCGCTTTCGTCGTACACGCACACCGGGTTGAAACCGGCTTCCGGCCGCGCCCGCATCTGCGCGATCAGCCGCCGCGCCGCCGGCGTACCGCCGACGATCGCGACCGCCTTCAGGTTGTAGCCGCCGCGACGCAGCTGCCGCAGCACGACGTGCACGCACGTCTTCGAGCCGGCGAGCAGCGCCATCGTCACGAGCGCCCAGTAGCCGAGCCACAGCCGCGACAGTTCGCCCGACTGGTGAAAGCTGAAGCTCATCAGGATGCCCGCGAGCTCGACCACGAGCCACGCGAACGCGACCCGGCCCACCAGCCCGACGAGACGCTTGCCGCGCCACGACTGGTAAATGCCGATGGCCGGAAAGAACACGACGACGAGCAGGCAGTCGAACAGCACCGTCGTGCGCTGCAGGTCGTTGAGCCAGATACTGCCGTCGTGCAGCGCGGCGGCGATCAGCGCCCCCGCTACGACCATCGCGATATCGATGACTCTCGCCAGCACGCTCAACATGTCCGCTTCCTCTTTGAACAGGCGTTTGCCGAACAGCTCCTCGTGCGACCCGTGCCGCACCTTCGATTCAAACGTTGCATGACGCTATTGAAGCGACAAGAAAATCCCCCCTCAAGCGCACAAGTATTTCGAAAAATAATCGGAAATTCTTGCCGCTAACTTTTTGAATTAATTCGGCACGTTTTCCCGAATCGATCTGAAATCGAGAATTTTTCGGAAACTTTACGTTCGGCTCAATCCCTTTACAGGCAAGCGCCAGCCGCCGGCACACGGAATTATTTTTTATTTTTTTATTTGCATCCGATGCTAGCGCGGAAAATTTTTCCAGATGAATGCCCGATGAATATCAGGCAATGGGCCCGGTTTTATTGTCGATTTACTTCATGCTACAACGACAGGCACTGACTTCAACCGTGGAGAGTGCCATCATGAATGCTCCGGCCGTGGCAGCCGAAACGCGCCATGCTTCTTCCGCCGCCCCCGCCGCCGGCACGCGCCTCGCGGTGCAACCGGTGATTCTTGCCGGCGGCTCCGGCACACGCCTGTGGCCGATGTCGCGCGAACGTTTTCCGAAACAGCTGATCGGCCTGCTCGGCGATCATTCGCTGCTGCAGTCGACCGCCCTGCGCCTCGACGGCCTCGCGGCCGACCATCCGCTGAACGACGACGTGCTGATCGTGTGCGGCGAGGATCACCGCTTCACGACCGCCGAACAGCTGCGCCTGACGGCCAAGCGCGCGACGATCATGCTCGAGCCGCTCGGCCGCGACACCGCGCCCGCGCTCACGCTGGCCGCGCTGCGGCTCGTCGCCGGCGGCAACGATGCGGTGATGACGGTGATGCCGGCCGACCACGCGGTCGCCGACCTGCCGCGCTTTCATGCAGCGGTCGCGGCCGGCGTGCACTGCGCCGCGCAAGGCAAGATCGCGACGATGGGCATCGTGCCGAAGCACGCGGAGACCGGCTACGGCTACATCCGCGTGGGCGCGCCGCTCGGCGACGCCGCGACCGGCAGCCTCGACGTGCGCCGCCTCGACCGTTTCGTCGAGAAGCCGCACCTCGAACTCGCCCAGCAGTACGTCGCATCGGGCGAATACTGGTGGAACAGCGGGATCTTCATCGTGCGCGCGTCGGTCTGGCTGAAGGCGATCCGCCAGCTCGAGCCGGCGATCTACGCCGCGTGCGAAACGGCCGTCGCCCAGGGCAAGGACGACGGCGATTTCTTCCGTGTCGATCGCGAGGCGTTCGCCGCGTCGCCGTCGAACTCGATCGACTACGCGGTGATGGAGCCGCTCGCGAGCCTGCCGCAACTGTGCGAAAGCGTGGTCGTGCCGCTCGACGCCGGCTGGTCGGACGTCGGGTCGTGGGACGCGATCTGGCAGATCTCGCCGAAGGACGATGCGCAGAACGTCGGCCGCGGCCATGTGCTGTTCGAAGGCGCCGAATCGACTTTCGCGCATTCGGAAAGCCGGCTCGTCGCCTGCGTCGGCACGCACAACCTCGTCGTCGTCGAAACGCCCGACGCGGTGCTCGTCGCGGACAAGTCGCGCGTGCAGGACGTGAAGAAAATCGTCGGCCGCATCAAGGCGCAGCGCGGCGCGGAAGCCACCGATCACCGCAAGGTGCATCGCCCGTGGGGCCACTACGACTCGGTCGACATGGGCGAGCGCTTCCAGGTGAAACGCATCGTCGTGAAGCCGGGCGCGCAACTGTCGCTGCAGATGCATCACCACCGCGCCGAACACTGGATCGTCGTGCGCGGCACCGCGCGCATCACGCGCGGCGACGAAACGTTCCTGCTGTCCGAAAACGAATCGACCTACATCCCGCTCGGCGTCTCGCACCGCCTGGAGAACCCGGGCAAGATGCCGCTCGAACTGATCGAAGTGCAATCGGGCGCGTATCTCGGCGAGGACGACATCGTCCGCTTCGACGATACCTACGGCCGCCAGTGATGCATCAAACGCCCGGGGCGCCGCTTCGACGGCGGCGCCCCGGGGGCCAGGCCCGTTCACACCGACAACGGTCTCGCGAACGTACCCGGGCAGGCACGCGCGGGCGTCGTGGCACACGACGGCCCGCGCCTCGCATCGGCACCGCGATCAGCCGACGCGGTACGCGTACTCGCGACGTTCCGACTGCACCGGATCGTTGCGGCTTTCGGTCAGCGCACCGGTATGACGCTCGGCGATGAAGCGCTTGATGTCGGACTCCGCACGCGACAGCGCCGACAGACCGGCCAGCACCTCGCTTTGCGGCGCGCGCGCCGGCTCGTCGCTCGCGCCGTGGCGATCGATCCACTGGCGCGCCCAGTCGAGCGCGTACTGCTCGGCTTCCTCGGCGTCGGTAAAGCGCGGGCCGATCAGGCCCGAGCGTTCCACGCGCCGGTCGTCCTGCGAGATCTCGGCCCACGCGCGATACATCAGGTTCTGCACCGGCTGCGCGGTGCCGCTGATCGTATAGCCGCGATACGAGTCGACTTGCGGTTCGGCCGCGGCGAAGCTCGCCGACGACACATGCGCATGACGCAACTCCGTCGACGGCGCGCCGGGCACCACGAACGATGCGTCGGACCGGTCGATCACCGCATCGTCCTGCCTCGCGCTGACCGACGCGCCTTCGCCCTCCCAAACGTTTGCCTGAGCGACCGGCAATTGCCACGACTCGGGGTTTTGCCAGAACACGCCGCGCAAGCGATCGTTGTCGGGCACGGATTCCACACGGCGCGCGGGAACCACAGGCACCGGCGGCGGCGGAATATACGCGAACGTGCGCCCGCTGAACTGGGTCAGCACGTCGATCATCTGCAGCAGCGTGCCGTTCGCAAGCCACTCCTCGTAGCGGCGTCGGCACGTCGGCCCGGACGGATAGCGGCCGGGCAGCTTGGACCAGGCTTCACCGGTCGTCAGGATCCAGAGCACCGCATTGGCGACGACGCGCGGTTCGGCACGCGGACGCCCGCGACGATTCAGCCGGATGGGTTCATCGGCGATCAGCGTTGAAAGACGAAACCACTCTTCATCGTTAAGCTCATCGAAGAACATAGTAGATCTCTCCACGCAGCCAGGCCGGGCTGCGATTGGCGGCGCCATTGCGACACTTCGCGTCGCGGGGGCGGCCAGGTTGCACATTATGGTTATCCGGTGTTGTGCATGCCGGCTCGGCACCGCACTTTTACGGTGCCGTGATTCCCGGCAATGGCGCACAAATCACGGTCTCACTCCAATGTGGGAATTTTTGTGCACGAAGCATACCATCCTCAGGGTTTATCTCAATATGACAATGACTTAATGTTACGCACTGAAACAACCTGCCATTGATGCGCAATCCATTTACGCTTGAATTTTTTTGCGAGATCTTTATGCCCGTCGCTGCAAAGGCCCGCCTGGCGGGGCTCTACAGGGTATGAAGAATGGCTTGAAATAACCGGTTACAGGCTGGTCCGACCCTTGCCGGCAACAATCGCCGGAACTGCTGCCTAAAATCGGTAAATCATGGGAAAATTCGTAACAAGAGATTCACGAATCGGTAAATCATTCAATTTCCGTTCGCCGTGATTATCTTCGTACACAATCTTGATATTGTTTCTCTGCGAGTGATGAAAGGGCGGTGACGCGCGATGCACGGTATGTCTCCACGTGCAAATTCGTGACGCGTGTTACATCTTCGCGGCGACAGCCGGGCGGCCCCCTGTTTCGGGTCGGAACGGAACGGCGGAAACCGGGCGCGTGGGACGCGCGGCGCTCGGTCAGCGCAGGTCGCCGGCCAGCGATGCGGTCACGTCCGCGTCGATGCGCTGCGGCGGCATCGTATAGGCAGGATGATCGCAGCCGATCGACAGCGCTGCCCCGCCCTTGAGCGCCGCGCGCATCGGCGCGTCGAGTTCGAAACGCACGAAGTGCACGGCCGACGTCTTCTCGGCGGTGTCGCGCTCGAGATCCTCGTCGGCGATCGCGTAGACGCTCGCATGCCCGTCGACCCGCACGTACACGCGATCCTCGACGCCGATCAGCCGCGCGAGCGCCGCGCGCCGCTCGGCCTCGTGCTCGTATTCGATCTGCATCGTCGCCTTCAGGTTGGTGCCGTCGGGTATCAGCGACAGATACGCGTCCAGCTCGCCTTCGATGCCTGCCTCGTCGAAGATCTTCTCGATGTGCAGCATCTCCTGGATCTGATAGCGGATCGTCGTCTCGTCCTCGAACAGGAAGCGCAGATGGTTGCCGAGCGCCACCGCGCGGCGGCGCTTGTACGCGACGAGCCGCGCGTGTTCGGTCCGGCGGATCTTCGCGTACGCCTCGAGCGTCAGCAGGGAGTCGCGGGTCAGCGTCATGAGAGGTCCTCGAGGATGGCGGGCGTCGTCAGACGCCGTAGGCGCGGCGCAGCAGCGTGAGCGGATGCGCGAGCGGCGCGGACGGCAGCCCCTTCTCGTCGATGCCCTGCACGATGTGATGGCCGGCCAGCGCGCAGTCGGACGACACGACGTCCGGCCGCGGCTCGGCCATCGCCTTGAACACGGGTGCGCCGATCCGCATCGCGTCCGCATGGAATTCCTTCTTCACGCCGAACGTGCCCGCATGCCCCGAGCAACGCTCGACGACGTTCACGCGCGTATCGGGCACGAGCGACAGCGCGTCGGCGGTCTTGCGGCCGATGTTCTGCACGCGCGCATGGCACGGCACGTGATACGACACGGTGCCGAGGCCGGTCTTGAAATCGGTCTTCAGCAGCCCGTCGCGATGGCGCGCGATCACGTATTCGAACGGATCCCAGAACGCATTGGCCACCGCGCGCACCGCGTCGTCGCCGGGGAACATCAGCGGCAGCTCGCTCTTGTACATCAGCACGCAGCTCGGAATCGCGCCGATCAGCGCGTAGCCTTCGCGCGCATAGCGTTCGAGCACCGGGATGTTCGCGGCCTTCTTCGCGGCCACGCCCGCGAGGTTGCCCTGCTCGAGCAGCGGCATGCCGCAGCAGGCTTCGCGCGCGACGAGTTCGTACGGGATGTCGTTATGCGCGAGGATCGCGAGCAGATCGTGGCCGATGCCCGGTTCGTTGAAATTCACGTAGCACGTCGCGTAGATCGCGACCTTGCCGGGCGTGCGTTCACCGTCGCGCACGGGCGGGTTGCCGGAGCGCTGCGCGGCGCGCCGGAACTTGCACGGCGCGAACTCCGGCAGCCATGCGTCGCGATCGACGCCGAGCGCCGCTTCGAGCGCGTGGCGGGCGGGCGGCGTGCGGTTCACCGCGTTGACGGCCTGCGTGACGATCGGAATGCCCGCGAAATGACCGAGCGCATCGGTATTCGACAGCACCTTGTCGCGCAACGCCACTTCGCCGCGCCGGTAGCGCGCGGCCTTGCCGCGCAGCATCAGGTGCGGGAAGTCGACGTTCCATGCGTGCGGCGGCACGTACGGGCATTTCGTCATGTAGCAGAGGTCGCACAAATAACACTGGTCGACGACCTTGCCGAACGCTGCCTTCGGCACTTCCTCGATGTCGCCCATCGGCGTGTCGTCGACCAGGTCGAACAGCGCCGGAAACGCGCCGCACAGCGACACGCAACGCCGGCACCCGGCGCAGATGTCGAACACGCGCGTCATTTCCGCATCGATCGCGGCCTGGTCGTAGAACGCATCGGACTGCCAGTCGAGCGGATGCCGGGTCGGGGCTTCGAGACTGCCTTCCTTGTGGGGCATGGGGCGCTCCAGCGTGGCGCGCATGCGCGCGAGCGCGCCGCCCGCGCGCGGCGGGCAGCGATGAACGAACGGCCGGCCGCATGCCGGACGCGCGGCGATGCCGTGCGGCCCGCGGCGGCCCGTCAGTCGACGAGACTGTCCAGCGCCTTCGTATAGCGGTTCGCGTGGCTGCGTTCGGCTTTCGCCAGCGTTTCGAACCAGTTCGCGATTTCGTCGAAGCCTTCGTCCCGCGCGGTCTTCGCCATGCCCGGATACATGTCGGTGTATTCGTGCGTCTCGCCGGCGATCGCCGATTCGAGATTCAGCCGCGACGAACCGAACGGCAAGCCCGTGGCCGGATCGCCGACCGCTTCCAGGTATTCGAGATGGCCGTGCGCATGGCCCGTTTCGCCTTCGGCGGTCGAGCGGAACAGCGCGGCGACGTCGTTCTGCCCTTCGACGTCGGCCTTCGAAGCGAAATACAGATAGCGCCGGTTCGCCTGCGATTCACCCGCGAATGCGGCCTTCAGGTTCTCTTCGGTTTTGCTGCCCTTGAGTTGAGCCATTTGCGCCTCCGTTCGAGTCGGCGCGGCCGCGTGCGAAGCCGGGCCGATGAAGTATGTGGGGAACGATGCGTGTGCCGGGGCGCGCACATCGTGCTCTTCAATCTAGGCGCTCGCGTTCGCATCCCCCAATAGGCTTTTTCAATGCGCGCGATAGTGTCGGGGGGGGGGCGCGGGTGGCGTCGGGACCATGCGTTCGGCGCGCTCCGCGTGGGTCATGCCTCATGCGTCAGGCATCGGTCGCGCGCTTGAGCAGTAATTCGCGTTCGCGCGCGTTGCGCGTCATGTCCGCCGCGCGCCGAAACTCCAGCCGGGCTTCGTCGGTGCGGCCGAGCTTGGCCAGCAGGTCGCCGCGCACGCTCGGCAGCCAGTGATAACGCGCGAGCGCGGGATCGTCGCGCAACGCATCGACGATGTCGAGTGCCGCGGCCGGCCCGAACGCCATCCCCACCGCCACCGCGCGATTCAACTCGACGACCGGCGACGGGGCAACCTCGGCGAGCGCGTCGTACAGCGCGACGATCTGCGCCCAGTCGGTATCCGACGCCTGCCGCGCACGCGCATGGCAGGCCGCCAGCGCGGCCTGCAGCGCATACGGCCCGCGCACGCCGCCGAGCTTGGTCGCCCGCTCCAGCGCCGCGAGGCCGCGCCGGATCAGCAGCGGATCCCAGCGGCTGCGATCCTGATCGAGCAGCAGCACGGGTCGGCCCTGCGCATCGGTGCGCGCATGCATGCGCGACGCCTGCAGTTCCATCAGCGCGACGAGCCCGAGCACTTCGCTCTCGTCCGGCGCGAGCCCGGCCAGCACGCGGCCGAGCCGCAGCGCTTCGTCGCACAGCGCCGGACGCGTCCAGTCGTCGCCGGCGGTCGCCGCATGGCCTTCGTTGAACACGAGGTAGATCACTTCGAGCACCGACGCGAGCCGTGCCGGCCGTGCATCGGCGGCCGGCACCTCGAACGGCACGTGCGCGGCCGACAGCGTGCGCTTTGCCCGCACGATCCGCTGCGCGATCGTCGGCTCGGGCGTCAGGAACGCACGCGCGATCTCGCCGGTCGTCAGCCCGCCGAGCAGCCGCAGCGTCAGCGCGACCCGCGCATCGGTCGACAGCACCGGGTGGCACGACGTGAAGATCAGCCGCAGCAGGTCGTCGCCGATGTCGTCCTCGCTCGCGTCGGCGAGCGCCTCCGCGATGTCGGGGACGACGTGCGCTTCGAGCGCGTCCATCTCGTGACCGAGCTGGTCGCGCTTCGCCGCATGCAGCGACTCCTGCCGGACACGGTCGAGCGCGCGGCGCTTCACGGCCGTCATCAGCCACGCGGCCGGATTGTCGGGCACGCCGTCGACGGGCCAGTGTTCGAGCGCCGCGACGAGCGTGTCCTGCGCCAGTTCCTCGGCCACGCCGACGTCGCGCACCACGCGCGCGGCACGCGCGATGATCTTCGGCGCCTCGATCCGCCAGACCGCTTCGATCGCACGATGCGTCGCCTCAAGCGTCACGACGCCTGCCCCTGGCCCGACGCGTCCAGCGGCATGGCCATCAGCTCCCATGCGTGGCCGTCCGGATCGTCGAACCCGTGGCCGTACATGTTCGGATACTCGCGCGGGGCCTGCGGCGCGGAGCCGCCGGCCGCGAGCGCCTTCGCGACGATCGCGTCGACCTCGGCGCGGCTGTCGCACGACAGGCACGACAGCACCTGCACCTGCGTCGCCGGATCGATGATCGTCTTGCCGGTAAAGGTCTGGAAGAACGGCCGCACGAGCAGCATCGCGAAGATCGTGTCGCTGATCTTGATGCAGGCGGCCTGGTCGTTGGTATAGGCCGGCACGACTTCGAAGCCGAGGGCCTGGTAGAACGCCTTCGAGCGCGGCAGGTCGGCCACGGGCAGGTTGATGAAGACCATCTTGTGCATGACGGGTGCTCCCGGTGAAGTTGGATCGACGTGGACGCTCAGGCGCCGGCGCGGCCGACGTGGAGATCGCGGAACCGCTCGACCGCATCGCTCGGCGTGAGGTCGTCGAGTTCGAACAGCGGCCGCACCTCGATCTCGCAATCCATCTCGGCACCGAACGGCGCGGGAAACCGCCGCGTCCATTCGAGCGCCTCGTCGCGCGAACGCACCTGGATCAGCGTGTAACCGGCGATCAGTTCCTTCGTTTCGGCAAACGGCCCGTCGACCACCGTGCCCTTGCCGCCCGTGTAGCGCACGCGCCAGCCGCGCGCGCTCGGCCGCAGCCCGTTCGCGTCGAGCAGCACGCCGGCCTTGGCCAGTTCCTCGTGATAGACGGTCATGGCCTCGACCAGCCGGTTGTCCGGCAACGCGTCGGATTCGCTGACGGCGTTCGCCCGGATCATGATCATGAATCGCATCGTTTACTCCTTGTCGTCGATGGCAGGAGGCGCCCGTTCATCGGGGCCTTATCCGGACGACGGACGAAAGACGGCCGGATCGACACGCGCCGCGACGCATCAGGGTAAATACCGAGTCGCCGTCGTTACAGGAAGCACGGCCCCACCGCCCGAACCTCGACCGTGCACCATTGCGCGGCCGGGCACTGGCGCGCGATCTCGATCGCCTCTTCGCGCGTGTCGACATCGACGAGGAAGAAGCCGCCGACCATTTCCTTTGCCTCCGCGAACGGGCCGTCGAGCAGGCGCGTCTCGCCGTCCCGCACCTGCACGCGCGTGCCGCGCTCGGAGCGCTCCAGCGACTCGACGCCGCGCAGCACGCCGCGCGCCTTCAACGTCTCGGCGAAATCGACCATCCGCGCGTACAGCGCCTGACCTTCGTCGAGCGTGCGCTCGGCGCGCTGTTCGGTCGGTTCGACAATCAACAGCATGTAAGACATGGATTTCTCCTGTGGGGACGGGGCGCGGCAGCGTTCGCCGCGCGATCGGCACGCGGCACCCGATGCGAAAGCGTAACAGCCGCGATGCGGCCGGCCGACATCGTTGGCCGATCGGCACTGGCCTGACGGCCAATTCGGCCGTTTCCTGACATTTTGCCTTCAGGATGCAGGCCCGAACTGTCGGATTTTCTTCCCGAGGACCGCCCCATGTCACGCCTGCCGCCGCTGCTTGCCGTTGCGCTGTTGCCCGCCCTCTTCGTCCGCCCGGCCGGGGCCGCGCTGCCGGTCAGCGCCGGCTGCGGCGGCGCGACCTCGGCGATTGCCGACCTGCGCCGCGCCGGCGGCCCGTCGCCGGCGGCAGGGCACACGACGTCGATCGAGGCCGTCGTCACGGCGGCGTTCGGCGGGGCCGACGGCCTCGGCGGCTTCTTCGTCCAGCAGGCCGACGCGCGGCGCAAGCGCACGCCGGGCGTCCCGGAAGGCCTGTTCGTATACGCGCCGAACGCACGCGCGAACGCCGGCGATCTCGTGCATCTCACCGGCCGGGTCGACGATCGATACGGCCGCACGCAATTCACGCTGACGGGCGGCATCGCCGTCTGCGCACGCGGGCAGACGGTCACGCCCGCCACGCTCACGCTGCCGGTCGCCACGCCGGACGTGCTGGCCGCGCACGAAAGCATGCTGGTGCGCCTGCCGCAAACGCTGACCGTCAGCGACACGCACGAACTCGGCCGCTACGGCAGCGTCGTGCTCAGCAACGGCCGGCTGCGCATCCCGACCCAGGTCGCGCCGCCCGCCCAGGCCGCGGCGCGCGCGGCGGCCAACGCGCGCAACCGCATCGTGCTCGACGACGGCTCGAACCGCCTCGATCGCACGGCAGTCCGCTATCCGCCGCCCGCACTGAGCGCCGCCAACACGCTGCGCGCGGGCTACACGGTGCGCGGCGTCGAAGGCGTGCTCGAGCTGCGCTACGGCGCGTGGCGCCTGCAACCGGCCGCCGGCGCACCACCGGTGTTCGACGCCGCGACGAATCCGCGTACCGATGCGCCACGCCGGCATCCCGACGCCGACGTGCGCATCGTGTCGTTCAACGTTTTCAACTATTTCAACGGCGACGGCCACGGCGGCGGATTCGGCGCAGCGGCCGATCGCGGCGCAAAATCACCCGCGGCATTCGCGCGGCAGGAAGCAAAGATCGTCGCGGCGTTGCGCGCGCTGGACGCCGACGTGATCGGGCTGATGGAAATCGCGAACAACGGCCACGGCGACACGAGCGCCGTGCGGCGTCTCGCCACGCAACTCGGCGACGGCTGGCGCGCGGTCGATCCCGGTACCGCGCGGCTCGGCGACGATGCGATCGCGGTGGCGCTGCTGTACGACAGCCGCGCGGTCGAACCGGTCGGGCGCGCCGCCACCGTCACGCTGGGCGGCCGGCACCGGCCGCCGCTCGCGCAGACATTCCGGCGCGTCGGCGGCACACGTGCGTTCACGGTCGTGGTCAATCACCTGAAGTCGAAGAACTGCCCGAACGCGAGCGGCGCCGATCGCGACCAGTCGGACGGCCAGGGCTGCTGGAATGCGGCCCGCACGCGGGCAGCCGTGCGCGTCGCCGACTGGCTCGCCACGTCGCCGACGGGCGCCGCGGCCGACGGCGTGCTGCTGATCGGCGACCTGAACAGCTATGCGAAGGAAGACCCCGTTCGTGCGCTCGAAGCGCGCGGCTATACGAACCTGGTGGCACGCTTCGTCGGTGATACTGCGTACAGCTACGTATTCGGCGGCGAGGCCGGCAGCCTCGATCACGCGCTCGCGACGCCGGGCCTGGCCGCGCGCGTCAGGGCCGTGCACGTCTGGCACATCAACGCCGATGAACCGTTTGCCCTGCAACCGGTGCCCGATTACAAAACGGCCGCGCATCGGTCGTCCTATTACGCACCCGACGCGTATCGGTCATCGGACCACGATCCCGTCGTCGTCGACCTCGCACTGGGCAACGGAGCGCGAATGCCGGGCGCAGGCACAAACCCTGCTCGCCCGTACGACGTCGATTAGTGCATTTGCATCAGCCCATCGCATGCAATGGCACTATTTACCTGGCACCCCGGGCGACGCCATATTTACCGCACATTCACTTCGTATCGCTTTGAGCTGCACGCGTTTCGCCCAATTGAGAATTTTTTTCAATCTTCGCGCGGCCCCGCGTGGCGGGGCTTCCCGGCAATTCCGCCGACGAATTGAAAAATTGTCTCGAAACTCAATCGGGTCAAGTGAATCACATTGGTTGCTGGGATTCGTCTTATCTTCAAATTGGCCTTGAATCGAAGGAGGATAAACATCATGGCGCTCACCGACTCGATCGAACACAAGCTGGACCGCGGCCTCTCCGACATCCGTCGCACCGGCCGGCGCGTGGGACGTACGACACGCTCGGCCGCCCGCGACCTGCACGCGGACGTGACCGACGATCTGCGCGGGCTGGTCGACGAACTGGAAGACCTGTTGAAAAACGATGGCGACGGCGATATCGCCGCCCTGCGCAAGCGCGTGCAATCCAAGCTCGACGAAGCACGCGGCGCGCTCGACTACGCGTCGGGCAGCGCGGCCGCCCGGCTGCGCGAGTCGGCGGAACGCGTGTCGCAGGTCGTGCACGACAACCCGTGGCAAACCGCCGGCGTCGTGGCCGGTCTCGCATTCGTTGCGGGCCTGCTGCTGTCCCGCCGTTGACCGCGGCCAGCCGCCCCGCTGCCCGCACCGCCCATCTTCAATCAGACAACGAAGGAGAACCGCCATGCAGAAGTCTCTCGCCATGAAGGCCGCCGCCGCCGTGATGCTCGGCAGCCTCGCGCTCGCCGGCTGCACGACCACGCCCGACAAACCCGACAGCCCCGCCGCCAGCGCATCGAAGCGCCAGTCGATCGACGCCAGCGTGAACGCCACGCTGTCGCGCCTCTATTCGACGGTGCCGGGTTCGCGTGAGCTCGTCGCGAAATCGCGCGGTACGCTCGTGTTCCCGAACGTGCTGCAGGCCGGTTTCATCGTCGGCGGCCAGTCCGGCAATGGCGCGCTGCGCGTCGGCGGCAGCACCGTCGGCTACTACAACACGTCGTCGCTGTCGGTCGGCCTGCAGGCCGGCGCGCAGTCGAAGGCGATCGTGTTCCTGTTCATGACGCAGGATGCGCTCGACTCGTTCCGCAAGTCCGAAGGCTGGTCGGCCGGCGCCGACGCGTCGGTCGCGGTCGTGAAGGTCGGCGCGAACGGCGCGGTCGACTCCAACACGGCCACCGCACCGGTCGAGGTGCTGGTCCTGACCAACGCGGGCCTGATGGGCGACCTGTCGGTGAACGGCACCAAGGTGACGAAGCTCAACATCTGACGATGCGGCACGCGGCCTCGGGCCGCGCCCGCTTCCCGGCAGCGCCGCGGCCCCGGCCGCGGCGTTTTCGCATGGGTCACACGCAGCCGCTATGATCGCGGGGCCTTTGCGGGCATACTCCCGTTCGGGCCGCCCCGCGCCGCGCTCCGCCGCGAACCCGTGACGTTCGCGAGCCGATCGCGCGCCGGGCCACGCAATTCAATCAAACGAAGCAACAATCTGCGCGAACGCCACCCATGGATAGTGGACACGATCACCAAAAATTCTTCTATTTCCTGCTGGCCGCGGTCACCGTCGGACTCTGCTGGATCCTCGCGCCGTTCTCCGGCGCCGTGTTCTGGGGCACCATTCTCGCGATCCTGTTCCAGCCCGTGCAGCGCTGGCTCGCCGCGCGCTTCGGCAAGCGGCGCAACCTGGCCGCGCTCCTCACGTTGTCGCTGATCATCCTGATCGTGATCCTGCCGCTCGTGTTCGTCGCCGCGACGCTCGTGCAGGAAATCGCGTATGTCTACCAGGAAATCAAGTCGGCGCCGCCGAATTATTCGCAGTACTTCCAGGACATCATTCACGCGCTGCCGTCGTCGATCCAGCACCTGCTGCAGAAATACGGGTTGACCAACATCCCGGGCATCCAGAAGAAGCTGACTGACGGCGCCGCGCAGATCAGCCAGTTCGCGGCCACCCAGGCGCTCAGCATCGGCCAGAACACGTTCCAGTTCATCGTGAGCTTCGGCGTGATGCTGTACATGGTGTTCTTCCTGCTGCGCGACGGCGGCGAGATCGGCCGCCGCGTGCGCCGCGCGCTGCCGCTCGACGACGAGCACAAGAACCTGCTGCTCGCGAAATTCACGACGGTCGTGCGCGCCACCGTGAAGGGCAACATCGCGGTCGCGCTCGTGCAGGGCGCGCTCGGCGGCCTGATCTTCTGGATCCTCGGCATCGAGGGCGTCGTGCTGTGGGGCGCGCTGATGGCGTTCCTGTCGCTGCTGCCCGCGATCGGCGCGGGCCTCGTGTGGGTACCGGCGGCGCTCTACTTCCTGATGATCGGCGCGGTCTGGAAATGCGTGATCCTCGTCGCGTTCTGCGTCGGCGTGATCGGCCTCGTCGACAACCTGCTGCGCCCGATCCTCGTCGGCAAGGACACGAAGATGCCCGACTGGGTCGTGCTGATCTCGACGCTCGGCGGGATGGCGCTGTTCGGCATCAACGGCTTCGTGATCGGGCCGCTCGTGGCGGCGCTGTTCATGGCGAGCTGGGACATCTATGCACGCTCGGAACAGGGCGAGTGACGCGCGCCGTCAAGGATGACGGATGTTGATGACGACGGGCGCCACGGCGCCCGTTTCGTCATCCGCCGCAACCGTCATCACACCGCCGTACGGGCCGACGCGATACGCGCGCCCCGATACCAGCGGCACGCTTCGATCGTCGCGCGCATCGCGCCACGTGGCGCGTACCCCCGAACCGGCATCCGGCTCGAACGGCGTGCCATCGGCCGCGGCCAGCGTCACCTGCGCGCCCGGCAAGCGCCGGCCGTGCGCTTCGAACCGCAGTGTCGCCACCGCGCTGCCGGTCCTCTCCCGCCCTTCGACGAACGCGCCGGACGGCGCATCGAGCGTCACGTCGTAGAGATCGACGAGTGCGCCCGTGAAATGCACGACGCCGTCCGACGTCGCCTGCCCGTTTGCCATCGCACTCGACATGGCCAGCGCGACACCGAGCCCGACAGCGATCCGCTGCACGCCACCCGTACGCGACGCCGTTCGATTGCGCACCGCGCCCGATGCCGATGCCCCCCGTTTCGCGTCGTTTCGCATGTTCCCTCTCCCCTTTCGCGTGACCGGAAAAAAGTCGGCGTGACGCGTCGGTCACGCCGCCTGTCTGCTGGCAATCACTTTAGGGAGAGCGGCCGGGACAATATATGGGACAAGTCCTAAAATGCGGCCCGGTTAATCGAACTCACTGTAGTCGGCACCGGTCGCCGGCAACCGGCGACCCGCCTCTCCGCCTCGTCACGCATCCGGATCGACGCGCAGCACGAGCTTGCCGCGATGGTCGCCGTCGAACAGGCGATTGAGCACGTCGGGCGCATTCTCGAGACCATCCGCCACGGTTTCCTCGGCCTTGAGCCGGCCGTCGCGCAGCCAGCCGGCAAGCGTCTGCACGGCTTCGCGGCTCTTGCGGTAGTCCAGGATCAGGAAGCCGCGCATCGTCAACCGCTTCGAGATCAGCACGCCGACGTCGTCGGCCGCGCGGCCGCTGTTGTAGTTCGAGATCACGCCGCACAGCGCGACGCGCCCGCCGATCACCATTCGCGACAGCACCGCGCGCATCACCTCGCCGCCGACGTTCTCGAAGTTCACGTGCACGCCGTCCGGCGTCGCCGCCTTCAGTTGCTGACGGAAATCGTCGGCCTTGTAGTCGACGGCCGCGTCGAAGCCGAGCGTCTCGGTCAGATAGCGGCACTTGTCCGCGCCGCCCGCGATGCCGACCACGCGCGCGCCGTGGATCTTGCCGATCTGCCCGGCGATCGAGCCGACCGATCCGGCCGCCGCCGACACGACGAGCGTCTCGCCCGGCTGCACCGGCGCGATGTCGGTCAGCCCGTAGTACGCGGTCAGCCCGCTCATCCCGCACGCGCCGAGCAGCGTCGGCAGCGGCAGGCCCGACTGCGCGGGCAGCTTCACGAGCTGCGCGGCCTGGTCGGCCGGCACGACCGCATAGTCCTGCCAGCCGACGAGCCCCTGCACGAGATCGCCGGGCGCGAACCCCGCATGACGCGACGCGACCACGCGCCCGATGCCGAGCGCGCGCATCACCTCGCCGATCGCGACGGGCGGCAGGTACTGCGGCACGTCGCTCATCCACACGCGGTTGGTCGGGTCCATCGACAGGTACAGCACGCGCACGAGCACCTCGCCGTCCGCGAGCGCCGGCACCGGCGTCTCGACGAGCGAAAAATGTTCGCGGCCGACGCGCCCCTCGGGGCGCGTCTTCAGCAGCAGTTGGCGGTTCACGGGTGTCGACACGATGTTCTCCTCCAGTCGTTGTGGTTCGGGATGCGCGTCAGACCGCGCACATGCCGCCGTCGATCACGAGTTCGGCGGCCGTCACGAAGCGGCTCTCGTCGGAGGCGAGATACACCGCCGCGTGCGCGACGTCGTCCGGCTCGCCGAGCCGGCGCAGCGGAATGCCGCGCGCGAGCTTGCGCGTCGCGTCGCGTTCGCCGAGCGACTGGAACAGCGGCTCGACGATCCCCGTGCGGATGAACGCCGGGTGAATGGAATTGCAGCGCACGTCGATTTCGCGGCGCGCGCAGTCGATCGCGACCGACTTCGTCAGCGACGCGACCGCCGCCTTCGACGCGTTGTACGCGGTGAAATCCGGTTCGACCTTGAACGCGGCGACCGACGAGATGTTGATGATCGACGCGGGATGGCTCTCGGCCAGATACGACAGCGCATGCTTGCAGCCGAGCACGATGCTCTCGACGTTGATCGCCATCACGCGCCGCCATTCGTCCAGCTCGATCTGCGCGGGCGAACCGATCGAGCCGACGCCCGCGTTGTTGACGAGCACCGACAACCCGCCCATCGCATCGACCGCCTGCGCCAGCAGCGCCTGCCAGCGCGCTTCGTCGCGCACGTCCTGCGTCGCGGCGAACGCGACCGGCGTGGCGTGGCCCGCGTTGAGTTCCTGCGCGAACGCATCGAGCACCGCCGCCTCGGCGATGTCGGTCACGAACACGCGCGCGCCCTGCTCGACCATCCGGCGCGCGATCGCACGGCCGAGGCCGCCAGCGGCGCCGGTAATGTATGCGCACTTGCCTGCGAGGCGCGATGAAACGGCTGTCATGTGACGGGCTCCTGTCGTGGTTCGTCGTCGCGGAACGCTGCCGCGACGGGTTTTTCCGTGCCTATCCCGGCCGACACGGGCCGGTCGACCGTGCGCGGTCGTGACGACGCACCGCACGGTTTCCGCGAGTATATCGAGATGATCGTGACGCGCACCGGTCAGTCCGGCGGCCGGCCCCGGTTGAACGTCAGCCAGCGTACGCGAATGCCGCCGATCGATGAAATGAATATTCGTTATACCCGGTCATAGGCACCGTTCATGACCTTCGCGCCCCTGCGCGAACGCGCGAGCCGACACGGACGATCCGGCGGGCCGGCCGATGCGCCGATTCGGGGAATGGCAAGGGTGACGTTCCGCGACGCGGGACGCGCAATGGCGCTCGGGACAATCGATCGGGGAACCGCCGGACGAACGCCGGCGGGAAACCGCCAGCCGTCAGAATCCGTCGCCCGACGGCGCGCGCACGAACGCGCAGAGCTGCGGCGAATGCATGTCGATCATCTGCTGGAACGGCGCGCGATGCCCGTACGCGATGCCCGACACGAGCAGCAGGCAAACCGCCGCGATGCGCGGCGAGAACGCGCGCTGCCGCGCGCCGTCGTAGCCGCGCAGGAACACCAGCGCGACCAGCGCGCCGAGCAGCCAGCCGACGACGACTTCAGGCAGCGTGTGCGAGTGGTCGAACACACGCGCGACGGCCGTGATCGCGCCGACGGCCAGCCCGGCCGCGATGCCGGGCGCCTTGCCGGGCCGGAACGCCTGCCACAGCATCGACAGCGCGACCGTCCACACGGACGTCGACAGCATCGTGTGGCCGCTGATCACGCGGAAATCGAATTGCGGCAGCTCGATGCCGCACCCGGCATACAGGATCTTCGTCGCGCCGACGACGCCCATGCCGGCGGCGAGCAGCATGCCCCAGCGGGCGGCGAGACGCCAGTCGGCCATCGCCAGCCAGGCCGCGCAGGTCAGCGCGATCGGCAAGGTCAGCGCGGCGTCGCCGATGTTGCTGATTTCACTCCACATAACGGACTTCGGACAACGATGGAAAGGCCGCAGTTTACCGCATGCGCGCCGCGCGGCTGTGTCAGCCTGTGACAGGCTGTATCAGCCCGCGACACCGGTAATCAACAACAGGTTCGTGCCGGTGATGACGACGAACAGCGCCCACGCGGCGACCTGCATCCCGCGGCCGATCGTGTGCTCGCCCATCGTGTCGCGGTCGCTGACCGAGCGGATCAGCGGCCACATCGCGAACGGCAGCTGCAGGCTCAGCAGCACCTGGCTCCACACGAGCAGTTGCCCGACCGACCCGTCGCCGAGCCACAGCACGCCGATCAGCGCCGGCACGAGCGCGAGCCCGCGCGTGATCAGCCGGCGCTGGTAGCACGGGATCTTCGTATGCAGGAAGCCGTCCATGATCACCTGGCCGGCTATCGTGCCGGTCAGCGTCGAGCTTTGCCCCGACGCGAGCAGCGCGATGCCGAACAGCAGCGCGGCCGCGCCGCCCGCGATCGGCGTAATCAGCTTGTAGGCCTGCTCGATGTCGGTCACGTTGTGCAGGCCGGTCGCGTGGAACGCCGCACCGGCGACGATCAGGATCGCCGCATTGACGAGCATCGCGACGAACAGCGACACGCAGGTATCGATGCGCACGAGCGCGAGCGTGTCGCGGATCATGCCGCGCGCGCCGCCGACGACATGCCGCGTCTGCACGACCGACGAATGCAGGTACAGGTTGTGCGGCATGATCGTCGCGCCGACGATGCCGAGCGCGAGCACGATCGCGTCCTTGCGGTCATGGCCCGGATCGCCCGGCACGAGCCCGCCGACCACCGCATGCCAGTCGGGCGGCGTGATCGCGACCTGCGCGACGAAGCAGAACGCCATCGTCGCGATCAGCCCGAGCACGATCGCCTCGATCTGCCGGAAGCCCTTGCCCTGCAGGCCGAGCACGATCACCGTGTCGAGCGCGGTCAGCACGACGCCCCACGCGAGCGGCACGCCGAGCAGCAGCTTGAACGCCAGCGCGCAGCCGAGCACTTCCGCGATGTCGCACGCGATGATCGATATTTCGGCGGTGATCCACTGCACGATGCGGCCGAACCGGCCGTAGCGTTCGTAGCTGGCCTGCGCGAGATCCTTGCCCGCGACGAGGCCGAGCCGCGCCGCGAGCATCTGCAGGAAGATCGCCGCGAGGCTCGAGAACGCGACGACCCACAGCAGCGAATAGCCGAACTGCGAGCCGGCCTGGATGTCGGTCGCCCAGTTGCCGGGATCCATGTAGCCGATCGCGACGAGCAGGCCGGGGCCGAAAAAGCGCTTGAGCTTCTGCCAGCGCGGCGCGCCTGCGTCGATCGTGATGCTGCCCTTTACTTCCGACGGGCAGAAAGGGGCGGTGGCGGTAGTGGGGAGGAAGGGCATGGAAACCGGGAATCGAGATCGCGACAGGGCGATTTTACGGGTATCCGTCCCGTTTTCTCGTGCGCGTCGATACACGCGTCCCAACTCGCCCCGTCGCCGGCGCGGTACGCGGCGCCGGAACCCTCGTCCGCCTCGGTCGACATGGTGCCGCGATTCAGCAGCCGGTCCCGCTCGGCGACGCGAAATTCGGTCGGCGAGATCAGCAGGCGCTGCCGAAACAGCTTCGCGAGCCGCTCGCCGCTGCCGAACCCGGTGCGCCGCGCGACCTTGTCGGCCGGCAGCGTCGTGTGGATCAGCATGTGGCACGCACGCTCGAGCCGCACGTGCTGAACGAACTCGGTCGGCGTCACGCCGATCTCCTTCTTGAAGCGCCGCAGGAAATTGCGCTCGCTCATCGCGGCGACCCGCGCGGCGTTCGCGATCGACACGCGGTTCACGCTCTGCGCGCGCAGCCGCTGCGCCGACATCCGGATCGGCGGGCTCGCGCTCAGTTCGCGAAACGCCCACATCGACTGCGCGTAGCGCTGCTCGACCGGCCGCATCATGTTGCTGGCGATCTCCTGCGCGGCGCTGTCGCCGAGGTCGACGCGGAACATGTCGAGCGCGGCGGCGAACACGTCGGTCTCGCCGGCCTGCAACTCGACCGTCGTCGCGCCACGACGCGCCCCCCGGCCCGGCCGCACGTCGATCGACGCCGACGGCCGCCGCGTGGCCGCGAGCGCGGGCAGGTCCATCGCATCGACGATCCAGCGCGCATGCCGTCGAATGTCGGTCAGGCGCCGCTGCAACGCGTCGTCCCAGTTGACGGCCGCGCGCTCGCCGTGAAGATGAAAGAACGCGAGTGCGCGACGGCCATGCTCGTCACCGAGCGGCTCGGCCGCGATTCTCACGCCGGACGACGACTGCAACAGTCCCCCGCTTTCGGATACGTACTTCAGTTGGTAATCCGCACTGTACGCATGCAGGCGATTCGCCAGGTTGAAGGCCTCGCCAAGACGCGCGGCCTGGGCCAACGAAAACCCCGTACTCAAATAGATAACGACCCACCGCTGATCTGCTGCATTCACTGGCCAAGCCCCCGACTTGTTCGACTTCTTCTAATACCGTCGAACTGTCAGGCTTATATTTGGTTTGAATGCGTGCGACAGGACGGCTATCCCGAAATATGAAGCGACGGCATCTTAGCCGAACGGGTAGCGCCTTTGGCACGAAATGGCCGACGTGGACAGCATGATGGCGGATTACTACAGGCTCTCACGTATTGCCGGTATGCCCATGCAGAATCACGCATGCGAGGCACGCATCGTGGCGTGCCGCACCGCGGGCGAAGCCGCACGCGCGTACCGGTCCGAACGGCATCGATACGCATCGAACGTGTTCGATCGGCACGCACGTCACGCACCACACGCGGCGCATCCGTTGCCTGCGCATCCCTTAGAATCGATCCACCGTTCACCACCCCCACCGCGCGCCGTGCCTGCCGATCATCGCCTCGACCTGAACCTGTTTCGCGTGCTCGACGCCGTGTACGTATACGGCGGCATCGGCGCGGCCGCCCGCGCGCTGCATCTCACGCAGCCGGCCGTCACGCACGCGCTCAACCGGCTGCGCGCGCATTTCGACGATCCGCTGTTCGTGCGCCAGGGCAATCGCGTCGTGCCGACCGAACGCACGCGCGCGATCATCGCGGACGTGCAACTGCATCTGAAGGGCCTGCAACGCACCGTGCGCGATCCGTCGGCCTTCGATCCCGCGACGCTCGACCTGAGCATCGCCGTCGGCATTCGAGACGTGCTGGAATCCATTGCGTTGCCGCGGATCGTCGCGGCATTCGCCGACGAAGCGCCGGGCCTGCGACTCGTGAGCCGCCGTGTCGCGGTGGCCGACATCGAGCGCGAACTCGCGTCGGGCAATACCGACCTCGTCGTCGATCGTCGCGTGCAGACGGGCCCGCGCATCGCCACGGAACACCTGCTCGACGATTCGCTCGTCGTCGCGCTGCGCCGCGATCATCCGCTGGCGGGCGACCCGCTGCGGCGCAGCGACTATTTCGCGGCCCGACATATCGCGGTGTCGTCGCTCGGCGAACCGCAATCGCTCGACGTGCTGCTCGGCAACGACGGGCGCTTCCGCGATATCCGCCTCACCTGCCAGCACTATTTCGCCGCGTGCCAGATCGCCGCGACGGGCGACCTGCTGGTCACGCTGCCGCATACGTATGCGCTGCGGATGGCCGCACTGCTGCCGATCGTCGTGCGGCCGCTGCCGTTGCGGCTCAAGCCGTTTCCGCTGCTCGCGTACTGGCATGAATCGCGCGACACCGATCGCGCGCACCAGTGGGTACGCGAACGCATCGCCGCACTCGTGCGCAGCAGCGCCGGCGCCGCCAACGCATAGCCCAGGCCGGGACGGTATGCTGACGGCTGCGCGCCGTCACGCGGCGCCCGCCTTTTACTTCCCGCTTACCGGAGACTTGCCATGTCGCTCATCCATGCCGCCGCCGTGCTCGACGCGGACGCACCCGACTACGTCGTCCAGCTGCAGGCCGGCACGCACGCGCTGACCGGCGACGAAGCGCCGCGCGAAGGCGGCCAGGATCGCGGGCCGGCGCCGTACGAGTTCGTCCTGGCCGGTCTCGCGCAATGCACGGCCGCGACGCTGCGCATGTACATGCAGCGCAAGACGTGGCCGGCCGTGCGCATCGCCGTGCGCACCGAGCTGCATGCCGATCGCGAAGGCGTGCAGTACGTGCGGCGCGTCGTGACGCTCGACGGCCCGCTCGACGACGCGCAACGCCAGCGTCTCGCGGAAATCTGCGAGAAGACGCCGGTGACGCAGTTCATCAAGCGCGGCACGCGGATCGAAACGACGTTGAACTGATGCACGCGGCGAGCGACACGCGACACGCGATCGCCGCCCGACATGCAAAACGGGCGGGCCGCGCATGATGCGCGACCCGCCCGTTCATCGATACCGCCGCGCGCTTACAGTCCGAGCGCGGACAGGTCCAGCTTGCCGCCCCTCATCGGCGGACACCAGAAATACGCGCCCGTCAGCGGCCGCGTGAAGCGGAACAGGCCGTCGACGATCCCGTCGTCCGCGCCGCTCATCCGCCGCATCTGCACGTCGAACGCGCGGAACGAGCAGCCGAACGCGACGAAGTAGAGGCCCGCGCGACGCGCGTCCGACCACGGCGAAGAACGGCGCAGCATGAACGCCTCGGGCTCGAAGCTTTCCTGCGCGGTGCGCTTCACGTGCGCGAACTCGGGTGCGTCGTCGAGCTCCTCGTTGTCCGAGCGGCGGCGCCCGACGATGTTGTCCATGTCGCCCGACGGAATGCGCTCCATCTGGTCGAAGTCGTGCAGCCATTGCTGCACCGCGACGAAGCTCGCACCGTCGAGCCCCGCCCCCTGCCCCGTGACGATCGCCGCGGCCACCGCGTCGTCGCCTTCCGGGTTCTCGGTGCCGTCCTCGTAACCGGACAGGTCGCGGTCGTTCGAATAGCGGAAACCGTCGACGGCATCCTGCAGCGCAAATGCCGGCGCGAGCGCGCGCTCGATCGCCCGCGCACGCAGCACGATCTCGCCGCGGTCGTCGGCGCGCAGCCAGACCCATACGTCGGCCGGCGTGGCCGGCAGCGTGCGATCCTTCACGGCGAACGCAGGAAAGTCGGTCAGGCCCGGCACCGGACGTCCGAGGTGAGCGGCCAGCGACTGTCCGAAACCGACGACCGTGTCGCGTCCGTCGACGATCTCGCGCAGCGCGGCCAGTGCCGCCGCCACGTTGCCGTCATTCGAAATCGTGAAAGTGAGGTACCGGGCCGCCGTGTCGATCGGAGCCAGGATGCCTTGCTGAACGTCGCTCATCGTTTCCTCAGGAGTGTATCGGGGGTGAATCTGCAAGGGTCGCACCATCGTGCGCCGTGGACGCCGAAGTGTAATCGATGCCCCTGCCGGCCCCTGCGCTGCCGCGCCGCGAGACGCCCGCGAAAGCAGGGCCGAAACCCTGAATACTAACCGTATCGACGCCGCAACGCCGCATTCGTCAGACGTTGCAGCGCGCCGTACACTGCTGATAGAATCTTTTCACGTCTTTTCGGCGTCCTTTCAACGTTCACTTCAGAGGAGGTGCAGATGTTCCGAATGCCAGCCACCTTCTCGAACGTGGTCCCACGGCGCAGCTGATCCAGCCCGCCGTCCGCGCCGGCTCCCGAGTTTTCCGCTAACCCGTCCGCCGCGCTTTTCCCGACAGCCCGTTTTTCGCTCCGCCCGCGTTTTCCGCGCGGCCCGGCTGTTGCGTTTTCGACGTTCTCCGAACCGGAAAGTCCCGTCGCGCGATGCGCCGGGCAACGATAAATGACCAGAAAAACCTCCCATCTGGGCGGCCACGCATTCCAGGCCGTCTTCGGCTTCACCCTTCGTTACTGGCGCAAGCAGCCGGCGCGCACCGCCACGGTCGCGGGCCTCGCGCTGTTCGCCGCGCTCGCGGACGTCCTCACGCCGCTGTTCGCCGGCCGCCTCGTCGACGCACTGTCGACCGGCCTCACCGACCGTGCCGCCGCGTGGCATTCGGCCCTCGCCGCGTTCGGCATGCTCGCGGCGCTCGGCATCGGCGCGACGGTGCTGCGCCAGGGCGTGTACCTGAACATCATCACGCTCACGCTGAAGATGATGAGCGAGATCGCCGCCGCGTCGTTCCATCGCGTGCAGCGCTTCTCGACCGACTGGCACGCGAACAGCTTCGCGGGCTCGACCGTGCGCAAGATCACGCGCGGCATCTGGGCGCTCGACCTGCTGAACGACACGGTGCTGATCGCGCTGCTGCCGTCGGTCACGATGCTGGTCGGCGCCACCGTGCTGCTCGGTACGCACTGGCCCGTGATGGGGCTCGTCGTTGGCGCGGGCTCGTTGCTGTACATCTCGGTGACGGTCGCGGTGTCGCTCGGCATCGTCGCGCCGGCCGCGCGGCTCGGCAACCTGTGGGATACGCGCATGGGCGGCGCCCTCGCCGACGCCGTCAGCTGCAACGCCGTGGTCAAGGCCTTCGGCGCGGAAACGCGCGAGGAAGCGCGGCTCGCGCGCGTGATCGGCAAGTGGCGGCAGCGCACGCGCCGCACGTGGGTGCGCGGCACGTTCAACGGCGGGCTGCAGGGCGCGATGCTCGTCGCGATGCAGGCCGCGATGATCGGCGTCGCGCTGCGGCTGTGGGCGAACGACGAGGCGAGCGTCGGCGACATCGCGTTCGCGCTGACGATGTTCTTCATGCTGCAGGGCTACCTGCGCGACGTCGGCATGCACATCCGCAACCTGCAGCGCTCGGTGAACGACATGGAAGAGCTCGTCGCGCTCGAACGCCAGCCGCTCGGCATCGACGACCGCCCCGACGCGCCGGCCATCCGGATCGGACAAGGCGAGATCCGCTTCGAGCACGTGACGTTCCGCTACGGCAACCATCCGGTGCCGCTGTACGACGACTTCTCGATGCGCATCGCTCCGGGCGAGCGCGTGGGCCTCGTCGGCCACTCGGGGTCGGGCAAGACGACGTTCATCAAGCTGATCCAGCGGCTGTACGACGTGTCGGGCGGCCGCATCACGATCGACGGCCAGGACATCGCGCGCGTGCGGCAGGATTCGCTGCGCAGCCAGATCGCGATCGTGCAGCAGGAGCCCGTGCTGTTCCACCGCACGCTCGCGGAGAACATCGCCTACGCGCGCCCCGACGCGAGCCGCGCCGACATCGAGCGCGCCGCGCGTCTCGCCAGCGCGCACGACTTCATCGCCGCGCTGCCGGACGGCTATGACACGCTCGTCGGCGAACGCGGGATCAAGCTGTCGGGCGGCGAACGCCAGCGCGTCGCGATCGCGCGCGCGTTCCTCGCCGACGCGCCGATCCTGATCCTCGACGAAGCGACGTCGAGCCTCGACAGCGAAAGCGAGCTGCTGATCCAGCAGGCGATGGAACGGCTGATGGTCGGCCGCACGACGCTCGTGGTCGCGCACCGGCTGTCGACGGTGCGCGCGCTCGACCGGCTGCTCGTGCTCGATCGCGGCAAGGTGATCGAGGAAGGCAACCACGACGCGCTGATCCGCATCGAGGGCGGCATCTACCGCCGGCTGTTCGAGCGGCAGGCGCTGGAGCTCGCGAAGGGGCTCGCCGATGCGCCGCGGCGCATGGCGAACGACGCCGCCGGGCCGCTGGGGGAGCCGGCGGAAGCCTGACGCAAGCCCGCCGCGCCCCGGCCCGGTGATGCCGGCGGGACGGCCGGGCCGGGGCGCCCCACGAGATCCGGTTCGAGGCCGTGCCGTGTGCACGGCCTTTTTCATGTCCCCGAATATCGCGGGGCCTCCCCCGGATCGCGCGCGGCGGCACCGCCTCTTGCGGGATCACTTATCATGTCGGCCAGGAAATTAGCGACGAGGGATCGACGATGTTTACAGGAATTGTCCAGGGCGTTGGCGTCATCAAGGCCACCAAGGATCACGGGGAGCTGAGAACGTTCAGCATCGAATTCCCCGAGCGGTTCACCGACGACATCGAAATCGGGGCCAGCGTCTCGGTCGACGGCGTCTGCCTGACGGTGACGACCATCCATTCGCCGACGCTGGTCGACTTCGACGTGATGCTGCCGAGCCTGAAAATCACGACGCTGGCCGATCTCGCGACCGGCTCGCGGATCAACGTCGAACGGGCCGCGAAGGACGGCGCGGAAATCGGCGGGCATCCGCTGTCGGGCCATGTCGACTTCCCGGGCACCATCCTGCACATCGCGACGTCCGAACACAACCGGATGATCCGCATCGGCGTGCCCGCCGAGTTCAAGCGTTATGTGTTCGCGAAGGGCTATATCGCGATCAACGGCTGCAGCCTCACGGTCTCGGACGTGAACCGCGACGAAGGCTGGTTCGATATCTGGCTGATTCCCGAAACGCGCCGCGCGACGACCTTCGATGCGAAGGGCGTCAACGACAAGGTCAACATCGAGATCGAGCGCAGCACGCAGGTGGTCGTCGATACGATCCGCGAAGCGGTCAAGGAAACGCTCGGCGAACTCAACGGCGTCGTCACTGCGCTGCTGGCGGAAAAAGGCATCGACATCGAGGAACTGCTCGCGCGCAACGTCGCGCGGCTGCCGAAGCAGTAAAGCCGCGTGTCCGGTGATCCGCCGGATCACCGGAACCCGGTTTTCGTCGAAGCACACCTCGATCCGGGGTTCCGGTTCGTCAAACGGCACGCTCGAACGGCTTCGACCGCAGCCGCTTGCGCGCCTCACTCCGCCCCGGCCTGTGTCCCCTTGCCCACCGCCACGCGCTGCGCGCGATAAATCCCCGCGTGCCCCGAAAACAGGTACGCGACGACACACGCGACGATCGCATACACGCCGATGTCCGCGCCGAACAGTTCGATCGCCATGATCGTCGACGCGATCGGCGTGTTGGCCGCGCCCGCGAACACCGCGACGAACCCGAGCCCCGCGAGTACCGGCACCGGCAGCGCCAGCACCTGGCCGAGTGCGTTGCCGAGCGTCGCGCCGATATAGAACAGCGGCGTCACTTCGCCGCCCTTGAATCCCGACGCGAGCGTGACGACCGTGAACGCGAACTTGCCCGCGAAATCGTAGAGCGGCAGCGGGCCGTGAAACGCCGCTTCGATCGTCGGGATGCCGAGGCCGAGGTACTGCGGCACGTTCAGCACGGTGGCCGCCACCGCGACCAGCAGGCCGCCGAGCACCGGCTGCAGCGGCGCATGGCGGACGACGCGGCGGAACCACGCGGTCAGCGCATGCGTCGCGAACGCGAACAGCCGCCCGACGACGCCGAACGCGACGCCCGCGACGATCGTCACGACCAGCCCCGTCGCCGACACGGCCGGCACGAACGGAATCGCATAGGCCGTGTGATGCACGCCCCACGCGCGGCACACGACGTCCGCGACGATCGCCGACGCGACGCAGGTCAGCAGCGCGTCGTACCGCACGCGCCCGATCGCGAGCACCTCGAGCCCGAACACGGCACCCGCGAGCGGCGTGCCGAACACCGACGCGAAACCGGCCGCGATGCCGCCCATCAGCAGCACGCGGCGATGCTCGCGATCGAGCCTGAACACGTGCGTGATGCGATCGGCCAGCGCGCCGCCCATCTGCACGGCCGTGCCCTCGCGGCCGGCCGAGCCGCCGAACAGGTGCGTGACGACGGTCGCGACGAGCACGAGCGGCGCCATCCGCTTCGGCACGAGCGCCTTCGGATCGTGGATCTCGTCGATCAGCAGGTTGTTGCCGCGCGCGACCGACTGGCCGAAACGGTGATAGGTCCAGCCGGTGGCGAAACCGGCGGCCGGCAGCCCCCACAGCAGCCACGGATGCGCGACGCGCGTGCCGGTCGCCCAGTCGAGCGCGATCAGGAACAACGCGGAAGCCGTGCCCGCGAGCGCGCCGAGCAGCGCCGAGAGCGCGAGCCAGCGGCATACGTAGCGCACGGTCGCGAGAAGATCGGAAGAAGTCGTGAAAAACATGATTTCCAGATTCGACGGAACATCAAAACCTGGGCGGCAGAATACCGCATGGACGGCCTGCGACCTCCTGACGACCCAGGAACACGCAGGCATCATCAGCCGGGCAAACCGGCGGTTGAGGGCCGCCCCGCGCGCAACGCGCCGGCAACGGCCGCAGGGAGGCATGCCATCTCCGCAGGCCGCCATTGTACGCGACGCCGCGCATCGCCCGCAATGCGGCTCGCCGCGTGCCGTCAGTCGCGCAGCGGGCGCGTGATGCGCGAGATCAGCTGGGGCGCGATCCGCTCGAGCGGCAGGATCGCCGACGCCGCGCCGATCGCCGCGGCCGCCTTCGGCATCCCGTAGACGGCGCTGGTCGCCTCGTCCTGCGCGATCGTGTAGCTCCCCTTCGCGCGCATCGCCTTCAGGCCGAGCGCACCGTCGCGTCCCATGCCGGTCAGCAGCACGCCGAGCGCGTCGCCCTGCCAGCCGTCGGCGACGCTGTTGAAGAACACGTCGATCGACGGCCGGTACGGCGTCTCGACCGGATGCTGCGTATAGCCGAGCACGCCGCGCGGCGACAGGTAAAGGTGATCGTTAGTGGCCGCCAGCAGTACCTCGCCGGCCTGCGGCACGCTGCCTTGCCGCGCGACGCGCACCGGCAGCCGCGTATAGCCGTCGAGCCACTCGGCCATCCCGTACGCGAACGCCTGGTCGACGTGCTGGACGATCACGAGCGCGGCCGGGAAATCGGCCGGCAGCGCGCGCAACAGCGCGGTGAGCGCGGTCGGTCCGCCCGCCGACGCGCCGATCGCGACGAGCGTGGGCTGGCCGCGCGCGGGCGCCGGCCCCGGCGGCACGAGCGCGGCCGTCCGGCTTTCGAGCAGCCGGCCGATCTGGTCGATCTTCGCGAGCAGCGCCTGCGGCGACGCGTCGGTCGACAGCCCGAGCGCGAGGGTCGGCGTGTCGACCGCATCGAGCGCACCGGCTCCCATCGCCTCGTACACCGACGACGTGTTCGCGCTGACGCTCGCCGTGACGATCAGGATCGCGCACGGCGCGCGCGCCATGATCCGGCGCGTCGCCGCGACGCCGTCGACCTTCGGCATCACGAGATCCATCAGCACGACGTCGGGCGGCTGCGCGACGCAGAAATCCACGGCCTCGTCGCCATCGGTCGCGACCCACAGCACGCGGTGGTCCGCGCGCAGCGCGATCACGCGGCGCAGCGCCTCCACGGCCAGCGGCAGGTCGTTGACGATACCGATGTTCATCCGCGCGCACCCCCGATCAGGTCGTGCACGGCATCGAGCAGCGCCTCGTCGTGGAAGCTGCTCTTCGCGAGGTAGTAGTCGGCGCCGGCATCGAGCCCGCGACGGCGATCCTCGTCTCGATCCTTGTACGACACGATCATCACCGGCACGCGCTTGAGCATCGGATCGCCCTTGATCAGCGTGACGAGTTCGATGCCGTCCATGCGCGGCATGTCGACGTCGGTCACGACGAGATCGAACGTATCGCTGCGCACCGCGTTCCAGCCCTCCATCCCGTCGACCGCGACCGTCACGTCGTAACCGCGCTTTTCCAGCAGCTTGCGTTCGAGCTCGCGCACCGTCAGCGAATCGTCGACGACGAGCACGCGGCGGCGGCGATCGGCGAACGCGAGTTGCGGGTCGCGCGTGACCCGCGCAAGCTGCCCGCCGCGCACGAGCTTGTCGACCGAGCGGATCAGGTCCTCGACGTCGACGATCAGCACCGGGTCGCCGTTCTCGAGCAGCGCGCCGGCCGCGATGTTCTGGATCTTGTTCAGGCGGCTGTCGAGCGGCTGCACGACGAGCATCCGCTCGCCGAGGAAACGGTCGACCGCGACGCCGTACAGCTCGGGCTCGCCGCCGACGACCACGACGGCCGTGCTCGTGCGCGCGACGTCGGGTTCGCCCGCGTCGAGCAGCTGGTGCGCGGCGACCAGGCCCGCGCGCCGGCCGTCGAACGGAAAATGCGGCTGCCCTTCGAGCACGTCGATGTCGTCGTGCGCGAGTTCGAGCGTGCGGCGCACATGCGCGAGCGGGAACGCATACGGCTCGCCGCCGACTTCGACGAGCAGGCTGCGGATCACCGACAGCGTGAGCGGCAGCTGCAGCACGAAGCGCATGCCCGCGCCCGGCTCGTTGAAGATCCGCACCGCGCCGCGCACGCCGCGCACCATCTCCTGCACCGCATCGAGGCCGACGCCGCGCCCCGACACGTCGGTCACCGCATCGCGCATCGAGAAGCCCGGCAGCAGCAGGAATTCGAGCAGCTCGGGGTCGGACAGCCGCGCGGCCGTCTCGTCGTCGGTCAGGCGCTGGCGCACGACGGCCGCGCGCAGCGCGTCCATGTCGACGCCCGGCCCGTCGTCGATCACGCTGACGAGCAGCGAGCCGGCGCTGTGGCGCGCCTCCAGCGTCACGCTGGCCTCGGCCGGCTTGCCGCGCGCACGCCGCGCATCGGGCGAATCGACGCCGTGATCGATCGCGTTGCGCAGCAGATGGCCGAGCGGCGCGTCGAGCAGGTCGAGGATGTCGCGATCGACCTGCGTGCTCTCGCCGACGATCGAAAAGCGCACCTGCTTGCCGAGCGAACGCGCGAGATCGCGGACGATGCGCGGATACGCGCGCGTCGCGTCGCCGAACGGCCGCATCCGGCACTGCAACGCCTCGTCGTACAGCTGCTCGGCGATATGCGTGCTGCGCCGCTCGAAGCGGTCGAATTCGTCCATGCGCTCGGCCAGCGAACGCTGCAGGTCGTTGAGCATGTGCCGCACTTCGTTCATCGACGCGAGCATGCCCGCGTCGAGATCGTCGGCGAATTGTTCGTACATCAGATCGAGCGAACGGGCCGCGTCGCGCTGCGCGCGCTTCACGCGCAGCATCGATTCGGCGAACGGCTTGAGCCAGCGCGATTCGACCAGCGATTCGCCGGACAGGCTCAGCAGCCGGTTCAGCGTATCGGCCCGCACGCGGCGCATCGCGCCGGCGCCGGCCACGCGGCCGGCCTGCGCCGGATCGGGCGCCGCGCCCGACACCGCGAGCGGCGGCACCGCGGCGCTCGCGCCGACCGGCTCGTTCGCGGCGCCGTCGTGGTCGCGATACGGCATCGCGGGCGGCGGCACCGGCGGCGGCATCCCGGCAGGCGCCTGCATCGTCTGCGCGCCGTCGGCGCCCGCTAGCGCGGCCGCGAACACGTCGATCTCGGTCGACGTGACGGGCTGCGCCTGCGGATCGCCGACGCGCACCAGCAGATCGACGCCGGCGAGCAGCACGTCGACGTGCGTGGCCGTCAGCGAGATCGTGCCGGCCTGCGCGGCGACGAAGCACTCCTCCATCCGCCCCGCGATGTCGACGCCGAGCGGCACGCCGACGATGCGCGCGGCCCCCTTCAGCGAATGCGCGGCGCGCATGCAGGCTTCGAGCGCGACCGAGTCGGGCTCGCCCGATTCGAGCGCGAGCAGCCGCTCGGACAGCGCCTGGGTCTGCGTGCGCGTCTCCTCGCGATACAGCTCGAGCAGCGACAGGTGGCTCAGGTCGTCATCACCGCTCATCGCATGCTCCGTGTCACGGCGTCGAACAGACGGTCGTCGTCGAGCAGGCCCACCGACTTGCCGCGCCACGACAGCACGCCGCGCGACAGCCCGGCGCTCGCGCGCCCGACGGTCGCCGGCACGGGCACCCAGTCGGACGCGCCGTAGCGCAGCACGCCCTCGACTTCATCGACCGGAAACACGACCGGCTCGCCCTGGTGCGCGGCGACCAGCAGCCGCGTGAAGCGGCCGTCGCCGTCGCGGTCGCCGCCCTTGCCGGCATCGAGGCCGAGCAACGCGCCGATCGAGATCGCGATGCGCAGCGTGCCGCGGATGTTGACCACGCCGCGCACGGCCGAATGGCGGCGATGCGGCAGCGAATGGATCGGGCGCGTGCCGGCGATCTCGCGCAGCACGCCGATCGGCAGCGCAAGCCATTCGTCGGCCACGCGGAACGCCAGCGCCGCGTGGTGCGTGTCGCCGTCGTCGCCCGCGCGCGTCGCGCCGAACGCACTGATCCGGCGCGTCGCGTCGGCCATCTCGGCCACGTCGAGCGGGCGCTCGAGCAGCTTCGCCGCGTGATACGCGTAGACCGGACAGTTCAGGCAGCGCAGGCAGTCGTTCAGCCGCTCGCACGAGCGGTCGCCGCGCGTGCCGATCCGGTTCCAGCAATCGTCGACGTCGATCGTCGTGTCGTCAATGGCAGCGGCGGCGCGGTTCATGAATTCCTCTGGTCATCGCGGTGTCGGTCCCGATTCCGTCATCGTGTCAGCCGGCCGAGCGCCGTGCGCGCTCGAGCAGCCATTGCGCGCCCGCACGATCGCCGCCGACGTCGAGCAGCGTCGCGAGATGGGTCAGCGCTTCGTGGTGCGTGGGTCGCAGGTACAGCGCCTTCCGGTAGAAGTCGCCCGCTTCCGCGGCGCGCCCGCGCGCATCCGCGATCAATCCGTTCAGGTAGAACGCATCGGCATGCGGGCCGACGCGCGCCGAGAACTGCGCGAGCACGCGCTCGGCCTCGTCGAATGCTCCCGCGTTCGCGAGCGCCTGCGCGTCCTCGAGCGTCGGCGCGACGGCTTCGGCAACCGGCGCGACCGCTTCGACCGTCGCGGCCGACAGGTCGGCCCGCGCATCGAAGGTGGCCGTGTTCACGGCCGGCGGCGGCACCGCGAACGGCTGACGCGCATCACCCGGCCAGGACGGCGGCGCAACGGCCAGCACCGAGCGCGTCGCGGCGAGCGGCGCGACCGTGAAGCGCTCGGTGCGCCGGTACGGCGCCGCCGCAGCCGCGTCGGCCGCCGTGCCGGCCGGCTCGCGATGAAACGCGAATGCCAGCGGCACGCGCGCCGAGCGCATTCCGTGCCGCATCGCGACGCCCGTTTCGGCCGGCCCGACGAACAGCATGCCGTCGTCGACGAGCAGCGCGTCGAGCGAGCGGATCACGCGATCCTGCGCGTCGCGGTCGAAATAGATCAGCACGTTGCGGCAGAACACGAAATCGTAGCGAATGCCCGTATCCGCGGCCGGTTCGACGAGATTCGCGTGACGAAACTGCACGCAGGCGCGCACGCGCTCGTCGAGCAGCCAGCCGTCGCTGGCCGGCGTGAAGTACCGTGAACGAAACTCCGTCGCCGTGCCGCGAAACGCGTTGCGTCCGTAACAGCCGAGCCGCGCGTACTCGATCGCGCGCGCGCTGAGATCGATCGCGTCGATCGTGAAGCTGGCCGGCTCGAGCCCCGCGTCGAGCAGCGCCATCGCCGCCGAATACGGCTCCTCGCCCGTCGAGCACGGCGCGCTCAGCACGCGGATCACCCGGCCGGGCAGCGCGGCAAGCCGTTCGGCCGCCAGCCGCGCGAGCGTCGCGAACGCCTCGCGGTCGCGGAAGAACCACGTCTCGGGCACGACGAACAGCTCGATCAGCGCGCGCCGCTCGTCGGCCGATGCGTTCAACTGCTGCCAGTACGCGTCGAGCGCCTCCGGCGTGACCGGCGGCCGCGCCGCCGACGGCAGCCGCTCGCCGTCCGCCTGCAGCGCATGCACGCGCTCCGTCAGCGCCCGCGTCAGAAAATCGTTGCCGAGCGAATCGGGGTCGATGCCGGTCTCGCGCAACAGCCAGCCGCGAAATCGCGATTCGGACGCTTTCATGCGAACTCCCCCCCGTGGCCCGGCAGGCCATCGAACAGATACAGGCGCGCCACGTCATCGATCAGGTCGGACACCGACACCTGCTGCACGATGCCGTCAGGCGTATTGGCGACGTGCCCGAGCCAGCGCGTGCGCGCGGTCGAGATGCCGCTCGCGTGGAACGCCGCGCGGTCGATCCGCATCGTCTGCGTCGCACGTTCGACGATCAGGCCGAGCGTGCGCTCGACGCCGGCCTCGCCCGCGCGGTAGCGGACCATCACGAGCCGCGTCGAGCGCAGCGCGTGCGCGCGCCGCCCGAGCGCCAGCATCGGCACGTCGATCACCGGCACCGGCTGGCCGGCGCGCATCAACAACCCGGCGATCCAGTCGGGCGCGCCGGGCACGGCCTTCGTGTCCGCGAGCGGCAGCACCTCGTCGATGCCGGCCGCGTCGAGCGCATAACGCTCGCCGTCGAGCTCGAACATCAGGAACAGCGCCTGCGCGCCGTTCTGCGGATCGGCGCGCGTCACGCGTCGACCTTGAAGCGCGACACACTGGTGCGCAACTGGTTCGCCACCAGCGTCAGGTCGTCGATCGCCTGCGACGACTGGCGCAGCGACTCGGCCGTCTGCTGCGCGGCCTCCGACAGTTGCGACAGCGCCTGCGTGATCTGCTCGGCGCCGTTCGCCTGCGTCTGCATCCCCTCGTTGACCATCTGGAAGCGCGGTGCGAGCGTCTGCACCTCGGCGATGATCTGCGACAGCTGCCCGCCGACCTGCTGCACGTCGAGCATCCCGCGGCGCACTTCCTCGGAGAACTTGTCCATCCCCATCACGCCCGCCGACACGGCCGACTGGATTTCCTTCACCGTCTGCTCGATGTCGTAGGTCGCGACGGCCGTCTGGTCGGCCAGGCGACGGATCTCGGTCGCGACGACCGCGAAGCCGCGACCGTACTCGCCGGCCTTCTCGGCCTCGATCGCCGCGTTCAGCGACAGCAGGTTGGTCTGGTCGGCCACCTTGGTGATGGTCGCGACCACCTGGTTGATGTTCAGCGCCTTCTCGTTGAGGATCGCGAGCTTCGCGTTCACCGAGCCGGCCGCGTCCATCACGCTGCGCATCGTCTCGCCCATCCGCGTGAGCCCGCTCTGGCTCACGCCGGCGAGCGTCGCCGACTGCTCGGCCACGCCGGCCACCTCGTTCATCGTGCGCAGCAGATCGCGCGAGGTCGCGAAGATCTCGCGCGAGGTCGCGCCGATCTCGGTCGTCGTCGCCGCGGTTTCGTTCGCGGTCGCCTGCTGCTCGCGCGACGTCGCCGCGATCTCGGCCACCGACGTGGTCACCTGCAGCGACGACTGCTGCGCGCGCGCGACGAGTTCGGTCAGCTCGTCGGCCATCCGGTTGAAGCCCGTCTCGAGCGTGCCAAATTCGTCGCGGCGACGCAGGTCGAGGCGGCGCGTGAGGTTGCCGGTGCGCATCACGTCGTGCACTTCCACCAGGCGCGCCATCGGAACGGTCACCGAACGGTACAGCACGTAGCCGAGCCCGAGCGCGGACAGCAGCACGAACGCGAGCGCGGTCGCGAGCACGACCTCGGTGTCCTGCACGGATTCGCGGATCAGCTTCGCGGACTGCTCGGCGAACTTGCGGTTCTCCTGGACCAGGACGTTGGCGTTGCGCACGACCTCGGCCCAGGCCGGTTGCGCCTTGGTGTATGCCGCGACCGCGTCGTCGTGCGACGCGCGGGTCTTCTGAATCGCGTCGCTCAGGAGCGGCAGGTAACGATCGTATGCGCCGCGGAACGCGGCGAACCGCTGCCGGTCGTCGTCGCGGAACGTCGTGGCCTGATAGTCGACCGACAGCGCCTCGACTTCCTTCATCGCGTCGGCGATCTTCGCGAGATCGCGATGCACGCTGTCGGGGTCGGTATCGACGAACGTTGCCTGCTGCAACAGCATGAACGATTCGTTGACCGAGCCGCGCAGCGATGACGCGAGGTACACGCCGGGCAGCGAGTCGCGCTCGATGCTGATGGCTTCGGCGTTGATCGCGCGCAGTCGCTCGTAGGACACGCCGGCTGTCACCAGCATCAGCACGAACAACACGCCGAAGCTGAGCAGGATGCGATTGCCGAGCGTCAGCCGGGCAGCGCCGATCGTCGGATGCAGGCTTTCATTGGTCGCGCGGGGCGTCACGGTGGCCATGTTCGTTATGGGCTTTCTAAAATCAGCGTTGAAAAAATCCGCGCCCGCCTGCGCGCCGGTCGGCGCGCCACGAGCGCATCGGGGTCGGATGCGGACGACGCGGCGCCGGCAGGCCGCGCCGCGAAATCACCGCTCCGCTTGCGCCGGCAGCCGAAGCGCGACCATGAAGCCGCGCGCCGTATTGCGCATCAGGATCTGGCCGCGATGCCGCGCCGCCGTCGCGCGCACGAACGCAAGCCCGAGGCCGAAGCCGCCGCGCGCCGCGCCGTTCACGGTTTCGAGCTGCACGAACGACTCGGTCGCGGCCGTGCGCTGCTCGGGCGCGATGCCGGCGCCGCCATCCTCGACGCCGATCAGCCAGGCGCCGTCCTCGCTGCTCAGCGTGCAGTGCACGTCCGTGCCGGCCGGGCCGTACTTCAGCCCGTTGTCGATCAGGTTCGCGACCGCGCGCGTGAGCATCATGCGGTCGCCCATCGTCACGCACTCGGTGTCGGGCACGTGCGCGACGACCCGGCAGCCGAGCCCGGCCGCTTTCTCCCACAGCTGGTCGACGGCATCGACCACGATCTCGTTGAGGCTCAAGACCTCGTGCGCGCGGCGCTCGGACTGCGCGCGGGTCAGGTGGATGAAGCCGTCGGCAAGCGCCAGCGCACGCCGCGCATGGCCGGCGATGCGCTCCATGATCGCCGGCATGTCGCCGTGTTCGGCGCGGTAGACGTCGAGCAGCGCGAGGATCGACGTCTGCGGGGAACGCATGTCGTGCGACAGGAAATCGAGCGCCTCGTCGCGCTGCCGGGACATCAGGTACGAATTCGAGTGATAGCGGATGCGCGCGGTCAGCTCCATCGCGTCGGGGAGCTTCACCAGATAGTCGTTCGCGCCGGCGATGAACGCCTCGCGCTTGACGATCGGCTCCTCCTTCGCGGACAGCACGATGATCGGCACCCGCGCGGTGCCGGCGTCGGCGCGCCACGCGCGGACGAGATCGAGGCCGTCGATCTCCGGCATCACGAGGTCCTGCAGGATCACCGTCGGCTTCACGTCGCGCGCGACCGCCATCGCCCGGTGCGCGTCGGTACACACGTGCAGATCGATGTCGTGCTCGCTGCGCAGCGCGCGGCGGATCACCTCGCCGACGAACGGTTGATCGTCGACCAGAAGGACCGATAACCCCGATTCAAGGCAATCCGAGGCATTATCACTGCTCGATTCTTTCATAAATACAGTTTCAAACGCCGAATCTCCAATCGATTCTTTCATAGGAGTTGTTTATCCGACTTGGACACTATCTTATTTTGGCGGTTGAAAAACCCGCCTGATTCCGCCGATTTGGCCTGTCGGCACTGCCTTGCGGGGCTTGAGACGCCGATTCCTTCCTCATCGGCAACCGCATTACCTCCGCATTCTTTCTCTCAATAAAGATAACCGGCTGATTCTAAATGAAATTAGAACACAGCATCTATCTCCTTCCGGTTTAGTTTTGCCAAATATGCAGAAAGAGACGGAATCAGATAAATCTGATCATTTCCGGATTCGAAAGACGATAACGTTTGCGAGACCGGCGCCATAAGGCTTGCATGGTCTGCAAGGCTGTTTGCCGGTGGTATTGAGGGCCGGATTCCGACAGGTCGAATCGGCTGGTGGGCGGGAGCAACATCGCGCGGCGGGGAAGGATCGGCCGCGCGCGGTGCAGGGCCGGCAGAACGCCGGCCCGTGGGATGACGGGTCGCGCCCGCTTACCCGCGCGCGTGCTGCGCGGACACTTCCTGCAGGTCGAGATCGCGTTCGAGCGTGTGCAGCATCTCGTCGTGGATGCGCCCCGACCGATGCAGGCGCAACAGTTCCGCACGCCCGGCCCTGATCGCGGCCAGCACGACGTCGTAGTGCGCGGTGCGCACTTCCGCCGGGTACTCGGGTTCGTTCTTCGAGCGTTCGGTCAGCTCCGCGCGATACGTGTACTGCTCGAGCAGGCGCGGATGGATCACGACGCCGTGCTCGTCGCGCACGAGCGGCTGGATCGCCGCGAGCTGCGCGGCCTCGACGTGCGCCCACGTCTGCGGCTCGGTCAGATGGTGCGCGGCGCGCTCCTCGCGCTGCGGCAGGCGCAGCAGCCGGATCAACGGCCCGATCGTCGTGCCCTGCAGCAGCACGGTGACGAGGATCACCGCGAACGACGCGACCAGGATCACGTCGCGGCCGGGCAACGCCTCGGGCAGCGACAGCGCGATCGCGAGCGTCACGACCCCGCGCATCCCGGCCCAGCTCATGATCGTCGCGGCCTTCCAGTCGGGCGCTTCGCCGCGCCGTGCGATCCCGCGCACCGGCCACTTCAGCGCCTCGACCGCGTAGATCCACACGAAGCGCGACACGATCACCGCCGCCAGCACCGCGACCACCGGCGGCACCATCGTGGCGAGCACCTGCTCGAAGCCGCCGAGCCGGTGAATCGCGCCGCGCAGCGACAGCCCGATCAGCACGAACACCATCGCTTCGAGCAGGAACACGATGACCTGCCAGAATGCGGTGCCGCGCGTGCGCACGGCGGCCGAGAACACCTCGTGCTGATGCCAGCCGATGATCATGCCGGCCGTGACCGTCGCGATCACGCCCGACACCTCGACCATTTCGCCCGCGATGTACGCGATCCAGCCGGCGATCACCGCGACGGTGATCACGAGATAGTCGTCGTCGAGCAGCTTCAGGAACCACACGACGAGCCGGCCGATCACGAAGCCGACCACCACGCCGCCGAGCCCGAGTTCCGCGAAACGCACGACCGCATGCTCGAGGCTGAACGCACCGGTGAGGGCGGCCGCGACCGCGAAGCGGAACAGCACGAGGCCGGCCGCGTCGTTCAGCAGGCTCTCGCCTTCGAGCAGCACCATCAGCCGGCGCGGCAGCGCGACGCGTTCGAGCACGGCTTTCGCGGCGACCGCGTCGGGCGGCGACACGATCGCGCCGAGCGCGAAGCACGCGGCCCACGGCAGCGCCGGCACGACCCAGTGCACGGCGAAACCGACCGCGAACGTCGTGAAGATGACCGCGCCGATCGCGAGCATCAGGATGCCGCCGACGTTACGCTTGAACTCTTCCCATACGGAGAAGTACGCGCCGTCCATCAGCAGCGGCGGCAGGAACACCAGCAGCACCAGCTCGGGATCGAGGTTGATCGGCGGCAGGCCGGGAATGAATGCGATCCCGATACCGCCGATCAGCAGCGCGGCCGCGGGCGGCAACCGCAACCGCTTGGCGATGCATTCGAGCGCGACGATCGCCAGGAATGACAACAGAACCAGCTTGAATGCCGAGACGGGGGACATGAATCGACCTCGTGAAGAATGAATTCGCGCTTTCCGGTGCCGTGCCCCGGTCGGCGGTTTGGCGCGATTACATCACGAGGCGAGGCCCGCAGTCGAGCGCGCGTCGGGCGGCCCGTCGCGCGGCGGTACGCGCGCGATGCCGGACCGATGCGCGCGGCGCAATGAAAACGGCACGCAGGCCGGCCCGATCGCCTGCCTGCGTGCCGTTGCGGAGTGACGCCGCGGCCGGCGCGTTACCGGCGCCGCACGACCATCAGCCGCGGTTCGGTCATGTCCTCGATCGCGTAGCGGACCCCTTCGCGGCCGAGGCCCGAATCCTTCACGCCGCCGTACGGCATGTTGTCGACGCGGAACGACGGCACGTCGTTGATCACGACGCCGCCGACTTCCAGTTCATCCCACGCGCGCTGCGCATGCGTGAGCGAATCGGTGAACACGCCGGCCTGAAGCCCGAAGTCGCTGTCGTTCACGCGGGCGAGCGCATCGTCGAAGCGGTCGAACTTCTCGAGGATCGCGACCGGGCCGAATGCCTCCTTCCGGTACAGGTCCTGCTCGTGCCCGACGTTTTCCAGCAGCGTCGCCTCGAACATCGCGCCGTCGACCTTGCCGCCCGCGACGATCTTCGCGCCCGCCGCGACGGCCGCGTCCATCCAGCCCGACAGCCGGCGCGACTCCGATTCGGAGATCATCGGGCCGACGAACGTCGACGGATCCTTCGGGTCGCCCATCTTCAGCGAACGCGTCTTCGCGATCAGCTTCTCGCGCAGCGCGTCGTAAAGATCGGCATGCACGAGGATCCGCTGCACGCCGATGCAGCTCTGGCCCGACTGGTAGTACGCGCCGAACGCGAGACGCTCGACCACGTAGTCGAGCCGGTCGCGCTGATCCGCATCGACGATCGCGGCCGCGTTGCCGCCCAGTTCCAGCACGACTTTCTTCTTGCCCGCCTTCTCCTTCAGCGCCCAGCCGACGGCCGGCGAACCCGTGAACGACAGCAGCTTGAAACGCTCGTCGGTCGTAAACAGGTCGGCGCCGTCGCGATGCGCGGGCAGCACGGAGAACGCGCCCTTCGGCAGGTCGGTTTCCGCGAGCACCTCGCCGATGATCAACGCGCCGATCGGCGTGCGGCTCGCGGGCTTCAGCACGAACGGGCAGCCGGCCGCGAGCGCGGGCGCGACCTTGTGCGCGGCAAGGTTCAGCGGGAAGTTGAACGGCGAGATGAACGAACACGGGCCGATCGGCACGCGCTTCACGTACCCCGTATAACCCTGCGCACGCGCGGAAATTTCGAGGTTGACGATCTCGCCGTCGATCCGCACCGATTCCTCCGCGGCGACGCGGAACGTGTCGATCAGCCGCGTCACTTCGCCCTTCGAATCGTTGATCGGCTTGCCGGCCTCGATGCACAACGCCTCGGCCAGCTCGTCGAAGCGCTCGCGAAAGCGCGCGACGCAATGGTCGAGCACGGCCTGCCGCCTGAAGGCCGGCATCTCGCGCATCGGCTTCGCGGCGGCGACCGCCGCGCCGATCGCCGCATCGATCGCCTTCGCATCGGCCAGCGCGACGCGCGTCGCGACCTTGCCGCTGAACTTGTCCGTGACCTCCAGATCGGTGTTCGCGTAGACGGCTTCGTTGGCGAGGTAGTACGGATAGGTTTCCTTCAACATGGAACGACTCCTTCCGGTGAACGGGGAATTCAGAGCTGTGCCGACAGGCGCTTGATCTCGCGGTTCAGCACGCGCTCGTTGTCCGAGTAATCGATCGGCACGTCGATCACGTGCACGCCCGGCGACGAGAAGCACTCGCGCAGCAGCGGCTCGAGATCGTCGGCCGATTCGACACGATGCCCGTGCGCGCCGTAGCTTTGCGCATACGACACGAAATCGGGGTTCTGCAGCGTCATCGCGTAATCGGGGAAATTCATGTTCTCCTGCTTCCAGCGAATCATCCCGAACGCGTCGTCGCGCAGGATCATCACGACGAGGTCGAGCTTCAGCCGCACGGCCGTCTCGAGCTCCTGCGAATTCATCATGAAGCCGCCGTCGCCGCACACGGCGATCACCTTGCGCTGCGGATGCACGATCTTCGTGGCGATCGCAGACGGCAGGCCGGCGCCCATCGACGCGAGCGCGTTGTCGAGCAGCAGCGAATTCGGCTCGTGCGCACGCCAGTAGCGCGCGAACCAGATCTTGTACATCCCGTTGTCGAGACAGACGATGCCGTCGACCGGCAGCGCGTTGTACAGGTCGTTGACGATCCGCACCGGGTACATCGGGAAGCGCGGATCGTGCTGGCCCTTCTCCAGATGGGCGTCGAAATGCTCCTTGATCATCGCGAAGCGCGCGAAATCCCAGTGCGGCTGCGGCGACATGGCCTCTTTCATTTGCCACACGGCATTCGCGATGTCGCCGACCACTTCGATCTGCGGGAAATAGACGGGATCGACCTGCGCGCCGAGGAAGTTCACGTGGATCACCGTCTTGTCGTCGGTGCGCATGAAGAACGGCGGCTTCTCGATCACGTCGTGGCCGACGTTGATGATGCAGTCCGCATGCTCGATCGCGCGATGCACGAAATCGCCGTCGGACAGCGTCGCATTGCCGAGCCACAGCGGATGGGTCTCGTCGATCACGCCCTTGCCCATCTGCGTGGTGAAGAACGGGATGCCCGTCTTGTCGACGAATTCGAGCAGCATCTTGCAGGTGGTCTTGCGGTTGCCGCCCGCGCCGATCATCAGCAGCGGATGGCGGGCGGCCTGGATCGCGTCGACCGCACGCGCGACCGCCTTCTCCTCGGCCACCGGCCGCCGGCTGTAGCTGCGCGGGATCGGCTTGCCGTCGCCCTCCTCGTGCGCGATGTCTTCCGGCAATTCGAGGTGCGCCGCGCCCGGGCGCTCCTCCTCCGCGCGGCGGAACGCCTCGCGCACGGCCGACGGGATATTGCCGATCGACACGATCTGCCGCGTGAATTTCGTGAGCGGCTGCATCATGTCCACCACGTCGACGATCTGGAAGTGGCCCTGCTTGCTCGACTTGATCGGCTTCTGCCCGGTGATCATCAGCATCGGCATGCCGCCGAGCTGCGCATACGCGGCGGCCGTGACGAAGTTCGTCGCACCCGGCCCGAGCGTCGCGAGACACACGCCGGTGCGGCCCGTCAGGCGGCCGTAGGTGGCGGCCATGAACCCGGCCGCCTGCTCGTGCCGGGTCAGCACGAGCTTGATCTTCGATCGCCGCAGCGATTCGAGCAGATCGAGGTTTTCTTCGCCGGGAATACCGAACACGTACTCGACGCCTTCGGCTTCCAGCGCCTTCACGAACAGATCCGATGCTTTCATGGGGGACTCTCGGTTATGCCGCCTGCCCGGCCTACGGGCGCGCGGCGTACATGACGCGCGCCGGCCTACGGCACGCGGACGCTCTACCTACTGGACACAGACCACGGCACTTCCCGCCGCGCGACGAACGATGCGCGGCGGCGCCCCCGGATGCCGGAGGACGAACGGCCCCACCCGTGCGCGACGAGCATGCACGAGCGGCAAGGATGTGTTTGATTGTAGACGGATTCGAAAGATTTCGACTTCGGCCGAACGGCCAACCGGCACCCAAGCGAGGCGGACGGCCCTACCGCAGCAGCCACGAAACGACCTGCCACCGCCCTTTTTTTCTGTGAACCATGGTTGACATACTGCCATCGACGCCCTACCGTGCGCCTACGTTCAGCGCCCGAACCACCGACGTCTTCGACACCTGGTTTGCCGGCCTGCAGGATCGCGTCGCGAAGCGCCGCATCCAGGCTCGCATCGACCGCCTGTCGATGGGCAACCCCGGCGACCGGAAGTCCGCCGGCTCGCCGGTCGTCGAAATGCGGATCGATCATGGCCCCGGCTATCGCGTCTACTCCGTCCGGCGCGGACCGATCCGGGTCATCCCGCGCTGCGGCGGCGATCAATCGACGCAACAGGCCGACATACGCGCCGCGCACGCGATGCTCGCGCGCCTCGACATGGAGTGATCGATGGACAAGATCCGCACCCGACCGTGGAATTCGGCCGAACCCCTGAAAACCGAAGACGACATGGCCGACTACTTCGAGGCCTGCCTGCAGGAAGCCGGCGACGATCCGGCCTTCATCGCGCACGCGCTCGGCGTGATCGCACGCGCACGCGGCATGTCGCGGGTCGCGCGCGATGCGGGCCTGTCGCGCGAAGGGTTGTACAAGGCGCTGTCGCACGACGGCAATCCGAGCTTCGGCACGATCCTGAAAGTCATCAAGGCGCTCGGCCTGCAGCTGCACGGCGCGAAAGCGCACGCATGACAAAAAAAGCACGTGCCCGGCATCGCGCCCGTTGTGCGGTGCTCGTGGCCGCGCCGGCGCCGCCGTTCAACGGCATGGGCGCGTCAAGGCAGCCACCCCGCCGCCCAGCGCGGCACCAGCGACACCAGATACAGCCCGAGCCCGATCAGCCCGCCGACCAGCGTGCCGTTGATGCGGATGTACTGCAGATCCTTGCCGATGTTCAATTCGATCTGCCGCGACATCTCGCGCGCATCCCAGTTGCGCACCGTATCGCGAATGTGGCGCATCAGGAAATCGGCGAAATCCGGCGCCATCTCGTGCACGGCCTTCTCGACATGCTCGTTCAGCGACGCGCGCAGCGCCGGGCTCTCCGACAGCCGCGCGCCGAGCCAGCCGCCCAGCGTCGCGGCCTGCCGGTGCAGCGCCGAATCGGCGCGGGCAAGATCGGCCTTCAGCCACGCGCGCAACTGGTCCCACAAGTCGCGCGCATACTCGTTGAATGCATCGCCGTCGCGGATATAGCGCTTGATCTCCTCGCCCTTCGCGACGAACGCCGGATCGTGCTTCAGCCGCTCGGTCAGTCGCGCGACCGTCCGGTCGAAGCGCTGCCGCAGCTCGTGCTCGGGGTCGGCGGCCACGCCTTCGAGCACGCGGCTCACCGCGCTCGCGAGCATCCGCGCGCCGTTCTCGCCGAACCATTGCGTCGGCATGATCTTCTCGACCTTCGGGTATTGCGTCTTCAGCCATTCGACGATGAAGCCCGCGATCACCTCGCGGTTCTCCTCCTTGTCGAGCACGTCCACCACCTGTTCGATCGCGTCGTCGAGCAGCGCCTGGTGGCGGCCGTCCTTCGTCAGCGTATCGAGGATCGCGCCGGCCGACTGCGACAGGTCGACCCGGTCGAGCACCGCGCGGAACGCGTCGTGCACGAACGACTGGATCCGCGCGTCGTCGGTCATGTCGAGCGCGAAACTCATCAGCCTCGTCACGTAGCCGCCGAGCGCATCGGTGTTCGCCGGCTCGCCGAGCCACGCACCGAGTTTCCGCGCGGGATCGTGCTGGCGGATCTGCGCGGCGAGCGCGTCGGGGCCGAGGAACTTCTCGCGCACGAACACCGCGAGGTTGTCGGCGATCTTGTCCTTGTTCTTCGGAATGATCTCGGTATGGCGCGACACGAACGGAATCGGCACGCGGCGGAACAGCGCGACGACCGCGAACCAGTCGGCGAGCGCGCCGACCATCGCGGCTTCGGCCACGGCCTTGAAGCCGTCGACCCACGGGCCGCGCGGCAGCAGGATCGTCGTGACGAACACCGCGACGGCGGCCAGCAGCAGCCACAGCGCGCGGCGCTTGCTGCGTTTCAGTTCGAGGGCTTTGTCTGGCGTCATGGCGGACCGGCGGATCGGCGATGCCGCTAATATCCCCGATTTCGCCGCAACCGACAAACGCGCGGGCCGCGCAGGCGCATGCGGTGCACGCACACCGCGCGCGCCGCCGTTACAGGAATGTCTTCAGGTTCACCGCCGGATCGGCCAGCTTCGCCGGGTCGGGCACCGCCCCTGCCGCGATCAGCCGGCGCGATGCGCCGATGTCGCGCCCGAGATTCGCCGCGGCCACCGCGACGATCCTGCCGTCGTCGCCAAGCCCGAACACCGTGAACGGCCCGCTCGCCGGATCGCCGCGCACGACGATCGTGCGTTCGCCGCCGAACAGCCCGAGCATCTGCAGGTTGCAGTCGTACTGATCGGACCACAGCCACGGCAGCTCGCCATAGGTTTCGTCGGCACCGAGCAGGTTCGCCGCCGCGACGGCCGGCTGGTTTTCGGCCACCTGCCACGACTCGATCCGTACGTGGCGCCCCAGCAGCGGATTGAAGTGCATCGTCACCTCGCCCGCCGCGAAGATCGCCGGATCGGCCGTACGGCAACCCGCGTCGACGCGTATCCCGTTGTCGACGTCGAGCCCCGCCGCCTGCGCAAGCTCGACGTTCGGTACCACGCCGATGCCGACCACGACGATATCGGCCGGCACGTCGCCGCGATCGGTCTCGACGATCGCGCCGCCGCCCGGCGCGCGGCGGATCGCACGCGGCAGCGTCGCCATCCGGAACGCCACGCCACGCGCGTCGTGCAACCGACGCGCATACGCACCGACCACCTCCGGCAGCGCGCGCTGCAGCAAGCGCGGCGCCGGATCGATCACCGTCACGTCGCAGCCGAGCTGGCGTGCCGCCGCCGCGACCTCGAGGCCGATGAAACCGCCGCCGAGCACCGCCACGCGGCGGCCCGGTGCCAGTCGCGCACGCAACGCACGCGCATCGTCGACCGTGCGGACGTAGTGCGGCACGACGCCTTCGTCGACCGTCCCGCCGAACGTGCGCACGCGCGACCCCGTCGCGAGCACGAGCCGCGCGTACGGCAGCGTCGTGCCGTCGTCGAGCCGTACGCGCCGCGCATCACGCTCGATCGCGTCGACGCGCGTGCCGAGCCGCAGCTCGATGCGCTGCGCGTCGTACCACGCCGCGTCGCGCACGAACGCACGCTGCTCGCCGCCGTCCGTCAGCAGCGCATCCTTCGACAGCGCCGGCCGGTCGTACGGCAGCGCGCGCTCCGCGCCGATCATCACGATGCGCGCCGCCGCATCGCGCTCGCGCAGCGCTTCAGCCGTGCGCCGCGCCGCATGGCCGGCGCCGACGATCACGAACGGATCAGCCGACATTGACTTCCACCTGCCCGTCGACGATCCGGATCGGATAGGTCCGTACCGGCTCGGTGATCGGCGCGCATTTCGGCGCACCGGTGCGGATGTCGATCAGCCCCTGGTGCAGCGGGCACTCGACGCAGCCGTCCTCCACGTAACCTTCGGACAGCCGCGCATGGCCGTGCGTGCAGAGGTCGTGCATCGCGAACAGTTCGTCGCCGATCCGGAACACGGCGATCGGCTTCTGGCCGGCGACGCGCGCCGCCGGTTCGTCTTCGGAGAATTCGTCGAAAGCCCCGAGCGGATGCCACTCGGCCAGCGTTGCTTCGGTCATGTCGTTTCCTTGCTTCGTCAGATCGGCGTCGCGAGCAGCGTCTGCACGCGCGACGTGTCGTAGATCACCCGCTTGGTCTTGTAGCGCAGCCCGTCGGGCGTGCGCACGACCGTGTCGTAGTACTTGCCGGCCTGGTACACGTTCGACTCGCCGTTGCTGCGCGTCTGCACGACGACGTAGTTGCTCTCGGTGTCGATCTCGCCGTCGCGTTCCGCGACGATCGTCAGGCCCGACGTCATGTGCCGGTACGTGTGCTCCTCGTAGATGTTCGCGTGCCGCAGCGACACCACGCGATCGCGCAGCATCCGCTGGTTCGTGCAGTGGACGATCCCGACCGGCAGCCCGAGATCGGCGTTCTCCTTCGGCACGATCTCGTACGTGCAGTCCTCGGTGAACATCTCCGACCAGTGTTCGAGCCGGTCGTTGTCGAGGTGCCCGATATAGCGGTTCTGGAGCATGTAAATCTCGAACCAGGTCTTCATGTCTTCCGTCATTTTTCGCTCCCGCCTCAATAGCCCATCAGCTTCTGGTAGCCGACCCAGAACTTGCGGATCAGGCTTTCGGTGATCACCGTGTCCTGCTGGTCCGGATTGCCGCGCGACATCTCGATCACCGACGTCGCATCGGCATCGCGTATCGTGCCGCGCTGCACGAGTTCGGTCGCTTCGGTGTCTTCCATCGAGATGTAGCCGGCCGGCCCGACGAGGTTCGCCTGCTTGATGCGCAATGCGCGCAGCTCGGGCGTGTCGTCCGCGTACCCGAAGAAGTGGAAGATCAGCTCGAAGTTGTCGGGACCCTTCGGCAGGATCTGCCGCGCGACCAGCGTGTTGTGGATCTGCTGGATCACGAGCTGCGGGAAGATCGGCTGGATATGGTTGGTGCAGTCCTCGTCGTATTCCGACACGAGATCGAGGATCGATTCGTCCTCGAGATGGAAACCTTCGTCGAACGACCGGATGTTCTGCTGCTTGTACGCGGCCGACGTGTCGTCGTTCGTCTTCGTCACGGTGATGATGCTGTGCAGCCCGTGGTTCGCGTCCGGAATCGAACGCGCCTTCATCCCGACGCGGAAGATGTTGAAGGTCGTATGGAACAGGTGCAGCATGCTCGCGTGATACGGGTCCTTCACGTTCTCCATGTACAGCTTCCAGTTCGACTTCGAATACTGGCGCGTGCAGCCGAGATACTCGATCGGCTTGTGGAAGATCCGGTCGATCCACGGGCGCATCTGCTCGCCGAGATACTCGGGCAGCGGCGCGACGGCGTCGCTGAAGGTCGCGAACACGAGCCCACGATAGCTGTCGACGCGCAGCTTGCGCAGCCCGTGCTGCTTCGGGTCGAAGTCGGCCGGCATCCCGGTCATCCCCTTCTGGCCGCGCCGGAACGGCACGCCGAGCAGGTTGCCCTGGCTGTCGAAGCTCCACTGGTGATACACGCACGTGTGCGAACTCGCGTTGCCGCGCGACTTGCGGCACACCTGCGCGCCGCGATGCGCGCAGCGGTTCACCCACGCCGAGAGCGTGCCGTCCTCGGCGCGCGTGACGACCACCGGCGTGTCGCCGACGAACGTGCTCTTGAAGTCGCCGGCCTTCGGGATTTCCGCTTCGAGCGCGACGAAGTTCCATGTCGGCCCGCGGAAGATGCGCTCCTGCTCGCGATCGTAGACCGCACGCGAGCTGAACACCTTGTACGGCACGCGCGAGCCGTCGTCGTGCGGAAAGGTCACGTCGGATGCGTCGCCGCGCTCGGCGAAAACGACGGGCGATTCTGTCTGCTCCATGTCGGACTCCTTGTCGATCGATTTCGTTGAATGCATGGAGCCGATTTTTGAAAAGCTAATATTCGTCGTCTATCCGGAAAGTGCGATTGCGGCGGCGCAATATCCACTTTCGGCGGATTTCTGCGCTAGCATGACGGCACACGCGACCCGGCGCACGATCGCGACCCATTCGTCGGATCGAAGCGCGCGTCGCCCATACCAAGGCTGAGGCCCATGTCCCCAACGTCGTTCGAGCCGTCCGCGCTGCGCGCGCACCGGCTGTTCGAATCCCGCGATCTCGACGAGACGCGCGAGCGCATCTCGCGCGTGATGCAGCCGCATGCACTGCTGCCGAACGGCCGCGTGCACGGCGCGTCGCACATGGATTTCGTCAAGCTGGGCGGGCTCGGGATCGGCACGATCGCATTCGGCGACGCGATGCGCGTGCAGGTCGACGCGGTCGACGGCTATTACCTGCTGATGTTCTGCCTGTCCGGCCAGGCCGAGGTGCGCGCGATGGGGCGGCAGCTCGGCGTCGACGGCCAGACCGGCGTGCTGTGCGCGCCCGGCGAGCGCTTCGACGCGGTGCTGTCGGCCGATTGCGAGCAGTTCGTGCTGCGCATCGACGCGGCGACCGTCGGCGCGCTGACCGGCGACCCGCGTGCGACGCTCGACCCCGTGCTGCACATCAGCGACGCCGCGCTTTCCGCGTGGCGCCAGCAACTGATGCTTGTCGCGCGGTCGCCCGAACTGCTCGAGCGCGCGAACGCGAACCCGCGTGTCGCGTCGCAGCTCGAGCATTTGCTGATTGACCTGCTGATCGAAGGCCATCCGCCGTCGGTGCTGCGCGCGACGCACCGCGACCCCGCGCCGGGCTTCGTGCGGCGCGCGCAGGAGTTCGTGAACGCGCACTATGCGCAGCCGCTGCAGCTCGCCGATATCGTCCAGGCCGCCAACGTGCCCGAACGGACGCTGCGCGACGCTTTCCTGCAGTTCCGCGGCATGAGCCCGATGCAATACCTGCGCGCGACGCGGCTCGACCATGCGCGCGAGCTGCTGCGCGGCGCGGCGGCCGGCCGGCGGATCGCCGAAGTCGCGCTCGATTGCGGGTTTACGCACCTCGGACGCTTCGCGATCGCGTATCGGGAAAAGTTCGGCGAATCGCCGTCGGAGACGCTCGACGCGAAGCGGTAGCCGCGACCGCCAGGCTGGCCGGCCGGCTGTCGCGCGAGCCGCAACGGCATCGCGCCGCACCGCCCTCGCCCCATTCGGCGGCGTCCGCCCAAACAGACCGTTAGTTGCGATTCATCGCACCCACGGCGGTCATTGCGCCGCCGGCGCGATCATCTCCCGCGCAATCGCGCAGAACGCCGCCGTGGCCGCGCTTTCGCCGTGCAGCCGGCGACTCATGATGATCGGCGACGTCGCGGCCGGCTCCGGCAGCCGCCGGTAGACGACGCCCCGCACGCGCACGCCCTCCACACTCTCCGGCACCAGCGACACGCCGACCTGCGCGGCGACGAGCCCGAGCGCCGTCTGCAACTCGCGTACCTCGTGAACGGCCGCCGGCACGACCGCGCCGTCGCGCAGCGCGGACAGCTGCTGATCGGCGAAGCTCGGCCGCGGCGTGCTCGGGTAGACGATCATCGTCTCGTTCGCGATATCCGCGAGCGTCAGCGGCCGGGCCGGATCGGCGAGCAGATGCCCGACCGGCAGCGCCGCGATCAGCTTTTCCTCGATCAGCGCCTCGCGCACCAGCTGGTCGTCGTCGAAGCGCAGGCGGCCGAACCCGACGTCGATCCGCCCGCCCTTCAGCGCGCCGAGCTGTTCGAGCGTGAACATTTCGATCAGCGACAGCTCGACGTCCGGCTGCGCCTCGCGAAACGCGCGGATCACGTCCGGCAGCGCGCCGTACAGCGTCGACGGCACGAAGCCGATCACGATCCGCTCCGACAGCTGCGCAAGCCGCCGCGTCAGCGGGCCGAGCTCGTCGGCCTGGTCGACGAGGCGCTTCGCCTGCGCATAGAACACGCGCCCCGCATCGGTCAGCTTCAGCGGCCGCGCGCCGCGCTCGAACAGCGGCAACCCGATTTCGTCCTCGATCGCCTGGAGCTGGCGGCTCAGCGGCGGCTGCGTCATGTGCAGCCGCTCCGCCGCCCGCGTGATGTTCATTTCCTCGGCGACGGCGATGAAGTAGCGGAGCTGACGCAATTCCATTTCATGCCTCAAAGGTATGGAAGTAGTCGGAAAGAGTGTTGGACGACGCGGGGCGGGAATTCCTACCATGTGCACCAACAGGAGGAATCGCATGATAGCAACTGCCGCCACCATCGAACGCATCGACACGCTGCTCGTCGACGTGCCGACGATCCGGCCCCACAAACTGTCGGTCGCGACGATGAATTGCCAGACCCTCGTGCTGGTCCGGGTTCGATGCACGGACGGTATCGAAGGCGTCGGCGAGGCGACGACCATCGGCGGCCTCGCCTACGGCGAGGAGAGCCCCGAAAGCATCAAGGTCAACATCGACACCTACTTCGCGCCGCTGCTGCAGGGCATGGACGCGACACGCCCCGGCGCCGCGCTGGCGCGTGCGCGCAAGCTGTTCCAGGGCAACCGTTTCGCGAAGTGCGCGATCGAGACCGCGCTGTTCGACGCGCAGGCGCGGCGCCTCGGCGTGCCGCTGTCCGAGCTGTTCGGCGGCCGCCGGACCGATGCGGTCGATGTCGCCTGGACGCTCGCGAGCGGCGACACGCAGCGCGACATCGCGGAGGCCGAAGCGATGCTCGACGCGCGCCGCCATCGTGCGTTCAAGCTGAAGATCGGCTCGAACGCGGTTGCCGACGACGTGGCGCACGTGGTCGCGATCAAGCGTGCGCTCGGCGAGCGCGGCGACGTGCGCGTCGACGTGAACCAGGCCTGGAGCGAAACCGATGCGATCTGGGCCGGCGCGCGGCTGGCCGAAGCCGGCGTGAGCCTCGTCGAGCAGCCGATCGCCGCGACCAACCGCGCGGGGCTCAAACGCCTCACGCAGCTCGCGCAGGTGCCGATCATGGCCGACGAGGCGCTGCACGGCCCGGTCGACGCGTTCGCACTCGCGCAGGACCGCGCGGCCGACGTGTTCGCGGTGAAGATCGCGCAGTCGGGCGGCCTGCAGGGCGCGGCGAGCGTCGCGTCGATCGCCGCGGCGGCCGGCATCGAGCTGTACGGCGGCACGATGCTCGAAGGCGCGGCCGGCACGATGGCGTCCGCGCAGCTGTTCAGCACGTTCGATTCGCTGAAATGGGGCACCGAACTGTTCGGCCCGCTGCTGCTCACCGAGGAAATCCTCGTCGAGCCGCTGCGCTACCAGGATTTCAAGCTGCATCTGCCGGCCGCGCCCGGCCTCGGCATCACCTTCGACTGGGCCCGCATCGAACGGATGCGACGCGACGCCCGCTGATCCCCACACGACAACCGAAACCGGAGACACAGATGAACAAGCAAGCCATCGACGCACTGCTGAAGACCTTCGACGACGCCGCCGAGAAACCCGGCAACCCGCGCGTGCGCGCGATCGTCAACCGGATCGTGAAGGATATCTGCTACACGATCGAGGACTTCGACGTGCAGCCGAGCGAGTTCTGGACCGCGCTGAACTACCTGAACGAAGCCGGCCGCGAATTCGGGCTGATCGCCGCGGGCCTCGGCCTCGAGCGCTTCCTCGACGTGCGTATGGACGAGGCCGAGGAAAAGGCCGGCATCCAGGGCGGCACGCCGCGCACGATCGAAGGGCCGCTGTACGTCGCCGGTGCGCCGGAATCGGTCGGCCACACGCGTCTCGACGACGGCACCGATCCGGGCCAGACGCTGATCATGCGCGGCCGGGTGCTCGGCGAGAACGGCGCGCCGCTCGCGAACGCGCTCGTCGAGGTGTGGCACGCGAACCATCTGGGCAACTACTCGTACTTCGATCAGTCGCAGCCCGCGTTCAACCTGCGCCGCTCGATCCGGACCGACGCCGACGGCCGCTACAGCTTCCGCAGCGTGCTGCCGGTCGGCTACAGCGTGCCGCCGGGCAGCAAGACCGAGCAGCTGCTCGACCAGCTCGGCCGCCACGGCCACCGTCCGGCGCACATTCACTTCTTCGTTTCGGCCGACGGTTATCGTAAGCTGACGACGCAGATCAACATCGACGGCGATCCGCATCTGTGGGACGACTTCGCGTTCGCGACGCGCGACGGGCTGATCCCGCCGGTCAAGCAGGCCGAAGGCGCGGAAGGCAAGCCGTATGGCGTCGACGGGCAGTTCGCGCTGATCGACTTCGATTTCTCGCTGCTCAAGGACAAGCAGCACGTGCCGGGCAGCGAAGTCGAGCGCGCACGCGCACAGGCCTGAGCGCGCGCCGCGTTCGACGCATCGATCATTCAAGGAGTGCAGGATGCTGTTTCATGTGGAAATGACCGTTCGCCTGCCGGCGGACATGGATCCGGTCAAGGCGGCCACGCTGAAGGCGGAAGAAAAGGCGATGTGCCAGCGGCTGATGAACGAAGGCGTCTGGCGGCATCTGTGGCGGATCGCCGGGCAGTACGCGAACGTCAGCATCTTCGACGTCGAAAGCGTGCAGCAGCTGCATGACCTGCTGAGCCAGTTGCCGCTGTTCCCGTACATGGAGATGGACGTGCGGGCGCTGTGCCGGCACCCTTCGTCGATCCGGGACGACGATCGCTGAGCCACGATGAATCGCGGCCGTGCCCCACGGCCGCGCGATGTACGACACGAGCGGCCGGTGAAGTCTCGCGGGCCGCTCGTGTCGCTTTGCGTTTGGGAACGGTCGTCCGTGTCGCCGCGCACGCGGTGCGCGGCTGCCGTCATGCGGCCAGATGAACCGCGAATCCCGCCTGCCCCGGCGCGATGTCGTCCTTTAGCGTCAGCGCCGGAATCGCGTATTCCCCCGCGTTCTGCCGACGGAACGGAATCGGCGGCGTGGTCCACAGATCGTCGAGACGCCGGCCGAGCGCCGCGCGCGTTTCGTCGAAGCGTGCGTCGTTCATCTTCCCCGTCCGGTAGATCACGAACGGCGGCAGCACGTCGAACCCCGGGTAATACAGCACGCCGTGATGGATCGGGAACAGCACGTCCTCGATCGGCCCGTTGATGCCGCGCGGGCTGTAGTGCGACTCCCACCCGCCCGTCGTGACGACCACCATCGCCCGCTTGCCGGTCATCCTGCCTTCGCCGTAGCGATCGCCCCAGTGCGTATCGGAATGCTCGCCGACCCCGTACGCAAAGCCGTATGCATACACGCGCTCGAACCAGCCCTTCATGATCGCCGGCATCGAGAACCACCACAGCGGAAACTGCAGGATCACCGCGTCGGCCCACTTCAGCTTCTCCTGCTCGCGCGCGATGTCGTCGCTTTGCGTGCCCGCCGCGAATGCGCGCTTCGAATCGAGCGACGGATCGAAACGCGCGCCGGGCGCACGGTCGGTCACGTCGTTCGCATCGAATGCCGCCTTCCAGTTCATCGCGTACAGGTCGCTCACCTGCACCGCGTGGCCGGCCGCCTCGAGATGCCCGACGGCAAAGTCGCGCAACGCGCCGTTCAGAGACCGCGGTTCGGGATGGGCATACACGATCAGCACATTCATGTTCGTCACTCCGTCGATTGAATGACTGCAGGATGCGCCTGCCGAAGGTATATTTGAAATGAATTCCTGATATTCCAGGTATAGCCATGGACAATCTCAGACGGCTCGATCTGAACCTGCTCGTCACGCTGGACGTGCTGCTGGCCGAGCACAACGTCACGCGCGCGGCCGGGAAGCTGAACATGTCGCAGCCGTCGGTCAGCGTGCAGCTGCAGAAGCTGCGCGACCTGTTCGGCGATCCGCTGCTGCTGCCGGGGCCGCGCGGGATGCGGCCGACCGCGCGTGCGGAAGCGCTGCGCGAGCCGTTGCGCGATGCGCTCGAAGCGATCGAGCGCGCGGTGGTGCCGGCCACGCCGTTCGATCCCGCGACCGCGACGAACACGTGGCGCGTGGCCGCGACCGACTACGGCGAATCGACGATCGTGCTGCCCGCGCTGAATACGCTACGCTCGGCCGCGCCCGGTACGCGGCTCGCCGTGGTCGAACTCGTACCGCCGCGCATCGAGCAGGATACCGAACGAAACGGCATCGACCTCGTGTTCCATACGAGCGACGGGTCGCCGGCCGGCATGCGGCGCCTGCCGCTGTTCGTCGAACGCTACGTGCTCATCGGCCGCGCCGGGCATCCGAAGCTGAAGCGGCGCCCGACGCTCGCGCAGTTCGGCACGCTCGAACACGTGATCGTGTCGCCCGACGGCGGCGGCTTCTTCGGCGTGACGGACGAAGTGCTCGCGAGGGTCGGCGCCACGCGGCGCGTCGTGCTGTCGGTGCCGCACTTCCTGTTCGTGATGTCGGCCGTCGCGAGCACCGATCTCGTCGCGATGCTGCCCGAGCGGCTGGTGCGCGACGTGCCCGCGTTGCGCGTGGTGGACGCACCGGTCGAGGTGCCCGGCTATGAAATGTCGATGCTGTGGCATGAACGCGTGCATCGCGACCCGGCGCATCGGTGGCTGCGGGAGACGATCGCGGCGGCGGTCTGAACCGGCCCGGTTGCCGGACGACTGCCGCCTGCTGTCATCGGGGGCTTGAAAGTGCGTCGATTACTGTATATATTTACAGTGTTTCTGCGTCATTTGACCCGAATTCCGTCACCCGAGACGGTCTTTAGTGAGGCGACCATGTTCCAGTCATCCGCATTCGATCCCGAGCAACCCGGCTTCAATCCCGTCCACTTCGAGCGCGCCGCGCGGCAGGCGGTCGTCGATCTTCAGCGTGTCGTCGGCGGCCCCGCGCAGCGGGCGCTCGGCTTGCGGCGCCGCAGCCATCCGGCCGCCGTCCGCACGATGAGCTGGCAGGCGCTGCTGAATGTCGAGGAGCTGGCGTTCTCGAACACCGGCTTCCTGAACCGCAACGATCCGGCCGTCGTCGATGCCTTCATCCGGCTGCGCGACAGCCGGATGGTCGCCGCGGACATCGAGGAAGCCGTCGACTGGAAACGCGACGACGACGATCTGCCCGCCGTCTACCTGATCGTCAAGGCGATGCTGGAAGCGGAAGAGCGCGAGGCGCAACGCGTCGAGATGGAGTGACCGCCGCGACGCGCGGCCGTCCCGTTACAGCCGCGCCGCGAGCCGCGCGCCCTGGTCGATCGCACGCTTCGCATCGAGTTCGGCGGCCAGCTCCGCGCCGCCGATCAGGTGCACCGGGCGCCCGGCCGCCTGCAACGGCGCGAGCAGCGCGCGCTGCGGCTCCTGCCCCGTGCAGAGCACGATCGTGTCGGCTTCGATCAGTTCGTGATCGGTGCGCTGCTCGCCGTACGACACGTGCAGCCCGCGCGCGTCGATCAATTCGTAGTTCACGCCGCCGATCATCTTCACCTGCTTCATCTTCAGCGTCGCGCGGTGAATCCAGCCGGTCGTCTTGCCGAGCCCCTTGCCGAGCGGCGCGGCCTTGCGCTGCAGCAGCGTCACTTCACGCGCGGGCGCCGGGACCTGCGCGCGCGTCACGCCGCCGCGCGTCGCGGCGGGGTCGGTCACGCCCCACTCGGCCTTCCACGCCGGCAGATCGAGCGCCGGCGATTCGCCGTCCTGCACCAGGTATTCGGCCACGTCGAAGCCGATCCCGCCCGCGCCGACCACCGCGACGCGCCGCCCGACCGGCTGCTTGCCCGCGAGCACGTCGATATAGCTGAGCACGTTCGGCCCATCCTGCCCCGGAATCTTCGGGTCGCGCGGCGCGACGCCGGTCGCGAGCACGATCTCGTCGTAGCCGCCCGCGATCAGGTCGCTCGCGTCGACGCGGCGGTTCAGGTGCAGGTTCACGCCGGTCAGCTCGACCTGGCGGCCGAAGTAGCGCAGCGCCTCGTGAAACTCCTCCTTGCCCGGCACCTGCTTCGCCATGTTGAACTGACCGCCGATCTCGGCCGCGCCGTCGAACAGGTCGACGTGATGGCCGCGCTGCGCGAGCACGGTCGAGCATGCGAGCCCGGCCGGCCCGGCGCCCACCACCGCGATGCGCTTCGGCTGCGGTGCGGGCGTGTATTTCAGCTCCGTCTCGTGGCACGCGCGCGGATTCAGCAGGCACGACGCGATCTTGTTCCTGAACGCGTGATCGAGGCACGCCTGGTTGCAGCCGATGCAGGTGTTGATCTCGTCGGCGCGGCCCTGCGCGGCCTTGACGACGAATTCGGCATCGGCGAGCAGCGGGCGCGCCATCGACACCATGTCCGCGCAGCCGTCCGCGAGAATCTGCTCGGCCACTTCGGGCCGGTTGATCCGGTTGGTCGTCACGAGCGGAATGCCGACCTCGCCCTTCATCTTCTTCGTCACCCACGCGAACGCGCCGCGCGGCACCGACGTCGCGATCGTCGGCACACGCGCCTCGTGCCAGCCGATCCCCGTGTTGATGATCGTCGCGCCCGCGCGCTCGACGGCCTTCGCGAGCTGCACGGTTTCGCTCCAGTCGCTGCCGTCCGGAATCAGGTCGAGCATCGACAGCCGGTAGATCAGGATGAAATCGCGGCCGACCGCTTCGCGCGTGCGCTCGATGATCTCGATCGGCAGGCGGATGCGGTTCTCGTACGAACCGCCCCACTGATCGGTGCGCTTGTTCGTGTGCATCGAGATGAACTGGTTGATCAGGTAGCCCTCGGAGCCCATGATCTCGACGCCGTCGTAACCGGCCTCGCGCGCGAGCTTCGCGCAGCGCACGAACGCGCGGATCTGCCGCTCGACGCCGCGCGCGCTCAGCTCGTGCGGCGCGAACGGCGAGATCGGCGACTTGATCTTCGACGGCGCGACCGCGAACGGGTGATAACCGTAGCGGCCCGTATGCAGGATCTGCAGCGCGATCTTGCCGTCCTCCGCATGCACGGCCTCCGTGATCTCGCGGTGCCGCCGCGCGGCGGCCGACGTCATCAGCGTGCCGCCGAACGGCTTGGTCCAGCCGGCCACGTTCGGCGCGAAACCGCCCGTCACGATCAGGCCGACGCCGCCGCGCGCCCGTTCGGCGAAATATTCGGCGAGGCGCGGCAACGTCTTGCGGCTGTCTTCGAGGCCGGTGTGCATCGAGCCCATCAGCACGCGGTTCTTCAGCGTCGTGAAGCCCAGGTCGAGCGGCGCGAGCAGGTGGGGAAAGGAGGTGGTCATGATGGTCGAGCCTATAAGCGATGCTTGCCATCGTAGGCGCGCGCCGCCTTGAGCGTGAGGGGGCAAACAGCCATAATGCTTGTCATTTTCGGCCAAACAGACATGACCTCCCCTCTCGCCAAAGACCGCCTCGGGCTGCGCCGGCCGACGATTCCGGTCGCCTATACGCGCCTGTTGCTGCAGGCACTGGCCGCGCGCGGCGTCGACCTGGCCGCCGTGCGCGCCGGCACGGGCCTGCGCGACGCCGTGTTGGCCGAACCGGACGCGCGCGTCGCGCCGGCGCAATGGGGGCGGCTGGTGCTCAATGCGATCGAGATCGGCGGCGATCCCGGCATCGGGCTCGCGTTCGGGCTGCTGCTGAAGCCGACCGTGCACGGCTTTCTCGGCTACGCGACGCTGACCGCGCGGGACATCCGCGAAGCGTTGTCGGTCACGCAGCGCTACTTCCGGATGCGCAACCGCCAGTACCGGCTGACCTATGCGGAAGACGATCGTGGCGCGACGCTCGAACTGCACGGCGTGCAGGCGAGCCCCGTATTGCAGCATCACGTGATGTTCGAATTCGTGCTGACGGGGCTCGCGCAGAACATCTCGCAATGGGCCGGGCGCGCATCGCCGCCGATCGAGCTGCGGTTCGCGTGGCCGGAGCCTGCGTATTTCGCGCGCTATCGCGACCAGTTGCCGCCGGTGGAATTCGGCTGCGCGGCGAACGCGCTATGGATCGCGCGCGACGTGCTCGACTGGCCGCTGCCGCTCGCCGATGAAGTCGCGCACCGGCAGGCGCTCGTGCAGGTCGAGCGCGAGTATGCGCAGGTGCGGCAGGAAGAAGGCGACCTGGTCGGGCGCGTGCGCGCCGAGCTGGCGCGCGCAGCCGGCGACTACCCGGGGCCGGACACGCTCGCCCACGCGTTGCTCGTGTCGACGCGCACGCTGCGGCGCCGGCTGGAGGAAGCCGGGGCGAGCTACCGGCAGTTGCTCGACGAAGCGCGGTTTCGCGACGCAAAGCAGTTGCTCGCGGCGTCGGATCTCGACCTGAAGACGATCGCGGAGCGGCTGCAATTCACCGACCCGGCGAACTTCACGCGCGCGTTCCGGCGCTGGGCCGGGCAGACACCGAGCGCGTACCGGGAGGCGGCGGCGGCTGCGGGCGCGGCGCGCGACTGATGCCGGGCCGCCGGCACGAGGTGCCGGCCCGCGATTTCATCGGTATGATCAATGCCACGCCAAAGCGGCGCCGACCGGCGCACTCTCCCGCCCCATGTCCAATCAGACCACGCTGATCGAAGCGACGATCGACCGTATCGATACGAACCTCGTCCGGGTCGAGGCCAATATCGCGAAGGTGCCGCTTTACCGGCTCACGATGCAGAACGTCTGCTACTTCATCGGCGCCGGCGATATCGACGCGGCGGCCTTCAGGCAGATCGATCGATTGAAGCCCGGGATGGCCGTGCGCGCGTGCGTCTTCGACGATCGCGGCCGCCACCGGATCGCGTGGCTCAGAAGCGGCGATCTGGCGATCGCGCCTTACGATGCGCTCGGACAAAAGCGCCGCAACCTGTCGCTGCTGGCATGGGCGTCGTGCCTGTTCATGCTGAGCCTGCTGATCGGCGCGGCTGCGTTCAAAGCGGGCTGGGCGCTCGTCATCGCGCTGGCCGTGCTCGTGAGCATCATCAGCCTGCTGGGCACCCTGCTCGCGATCGCCGGCCTGTCCGAACGGGTCTTCCGGCCCCAGCGGCGCGAGGCCCAGGAAAAGTGGCGAGACGAACCCGCCGGATTCAAGGCGGAACGGGGCATCGGATGACCGATCGTGCCATGCAGATCGCGACCGGCGCCGTGACGTCCGTGAGCCAGAATACGATCCGTACGAAAGTCTGGAGCAACAACCTCGGCTGGACCACGCAAGGCATCGAGGAAATCGTGCTGCAACTCGACACGTTCGACGCACCGCTCACGGTCAGGACGGACAGCGCGCGAAGCCTGTTCATCGGCGCCGGCGACCGGCTGAATGTTGCGTACGTCCGAAGCCCGGATCGCGCCGCCATCTACGGCATTCGCAACGTCACTGACGGTTCGGTGTATCTCGTTCGCACCGCCGAAGTCGCCGGTGCCCGCACCGACGTATTCGTGACGATCGCCATTCTGGTCGCCATGGCCTTCGTCACCGGCATCATGTCCGCACTGCAACGCAGCACGGACGGCATGCTCGACATGGTGGCGTGGTTCGGCAGCACCGCGATTGGCCTCTTCGTGCTGAGTACGATCCTGCGCACCATGTTCGGCGTGATCGCGTGGCCGGAAATCCGGCGGCTCACGCAGCCCGGCGGCAAACGCGAGATGAATGCCGCCCGGCACGCGCTGTCGCTCACGCATGACGATACGCCGAACATCCGCTTTCTCTGACACGATACGCGCACGACGCGTCAGCCCCCGACGACGATCCGCGCGCCCCCTTCCCCCTCGCCCGCCTCGATCCGCACCTCCCCGGTCGCGGCGGCGATCGCGTCGTACACGTCGTCGCTCACGCACACCACCGGCACCGCGATCGCATACAGTTCGGCCGCCACGATCGCGCCGATCGAGATGATCAAGTCACGCTCCTTCAGCACGATCCCGACCGGCCCCGTGCCGTTGCGCACGGCTTCCGCGAGCACGCTGCTGCTCGAACTCGAACCCTTCGCATGCGGCATCACCATCACCTTGCCGGCGAGGCTCGCGCCGGCCTGCGGATGGCCGCGATCGACGATCCTGCCCGCGCCCGAGTCGTAGCCGCCCCAGAAGCTGAGCGGCTTGTCGAGCACGAACGGGCGCGCGCACGCGCTGCCCGGCACGAGCGTGTCGCCCGTCAGACCCTTGCCCGCGGCTTCAGTCATCGAATCGCACCTTTCCTTCGTACGCCGAGCGCACGCATTCGCGCATGCTGCCGTACGCGACCGTCACGCCGATGTTCGCGGGCGCATACGACGCCCATTTCCCCGAATTGGTCATCACGAGCCCCGACATCTGCTTCATCACGGGCGTGATGTACGTGCAGGTATCGACGACGATCTGGATGCCGCGCGCGGCGAACTTGCGCGCGAGGCCGGCCTCCTCCAGCTCCCACAGGATGAAGCGGCTCGTGTTCACGTAGAAATCGCACGCCGGCTTGCCGTCGAACGCGTCGAGCAACGTGTCGAGCGTGCGGAATTCGGCCAGCGAGAAATGCGGCGTGCCGAGCGCGACCGCGACGAGGGGATCGCCGGCCGCGCCGTGGTTCAGCGTGCGGCGAATCGCGTCGAGATCGGCCATCGCGACGTCGACCGTGCGTTGCGCCGCTTGCCCGTGCAATGCGACGTCGAGCGTCGGCGCTTCCGGCGTGATGCCCACCGCATGAAACAGCGCGACCGCACCGCTCGACGCGGCGGCCGCACCGAGTGCCTTGAGTTCGTCCTCGGTGGTGTCCGCCGGCAACCCGACGATCGCCGGCACGACCGCGCCCGCGATCCGGCCGATCAGCAGACCCAGCGCGGCAAAGTAGATGTCGCGCGACGGCAGGCCGGTGAAATCCGGCGCGTTGAACACGAGCCGCGCGGCGCGGTTCGCTTCGACATGGAGCCCCGCATACGGTGCGCGCCCGGTGATCGCGGCGGCCAGGTCGAGAAAATCGCCGTACCGGCTCGTGCGCGCGCCGAGCACCGAGTTCGCGAACACGATCGCATTCGATTCGGCCCACGCAATCTGCTCGCCCTTCGCGGGACGATGCTTCAGCTGATACGGCGCGCACGTGAAGCTCGATTCTCAACCGAGCTGCAGATGCGCATCCATCAGGCGCTGCGCGTCGCGCTGGATCGCGCGGTCGCCGTGGTACAGCTCGGGATGGATCAGGTCGAGCGACCCGACGTTCAGCGTGGTGGGCACCGCGACCTTCGTGCCGGTGTCGACGAAATACTCGACGAAATCGAGGCTCGTCCGGCCGTGGTAAAGACAGCCGTCGATGTGGGCGGACGTGATGTCGATCAGGTGCGGCGCGGACATCACGTGCGCGGTACGCACGACGATCCGCATCGCGCGCGCGACGCCGTCGCCGAAATCCCCGCGCAACATCGCGTCGTCGCGGTCGCTCAACTGCAGCATCGGTTGCTCCTCGTGACTCGTGCCCGGCAGTGCGCCGGTTCGTGTGATCCGTCAGAGGACTTTACAACTGGAAACAAAAACTGTCCAGATCAGGATTAATCCGGACAGTTTAAAAACCACTTCTCTCAGAAATCGACCACCAGCGCCATCATTGGATCGAAATTCGCTCCAGTTCGCCTAGCATTCCGCCGTCAGGCCGAACAGCTCGTCGCGCAAGGCATTCGCGCGATCGCGGCCGACCTGCGCCTCGTATTCGTCCTGCGCGGCCTGCCACGCGACCTGCGCCCGTGCGAACGTGCGCTCGCCGAGCTTCGTCAGGTGCAGCACATGCGCGCGCGCATCGTGCTCGGACGCGGTCGTCATGACGAAACCGTCGCGCTGCAGCGGTTTCAGCCCGCGCAGCAGGGTCGTCCGATCCATCACGAGCGTCTCGGCGAGTTCGCTCATCAGCTGGCCGGGCCGGCGCGTGAGATTCGCCATGATCGAGAACTGCGCGGGCGTGACGCCAACCGGGGCCAGATGGCGCTCGTACAGTTGCGTGACGAAGCGCGCCGCCTGACGCAGCGCGAGGCAGTGGCACGCCTGGGCAATCGAGGTGTCGTTCATGCTCCGCAATTTATATGTGCATATGCATAAAGTCAATGTACACTCCGCCGTAACGCGGCCGGCTGCCTGCCCTCGCGTCAAGGAGACGGACATGGACTACATCGACAAGCTGCGGATTTTCCGGTCGGTGGTGGAGATGCGCAGCTTCACGCGCGCCGCCGACATGCACGGTCTCGCGCGGCCGGTCGTGTCGCGCGCGGTCGCGGATCTGGAAGCGCGTTTCGGCAGCCGGCTGCTGCACCGGACCACGCGCCAGGTGTCGCTGACCGAAACGGCCGAGCGCATCTATGAACGCTGCGCGGCCGTGCTCGACGAACTCGACGCGCTCGAGGTCGAAGCGCAGACGCAGAACCGCGAACCCGAAGGGCTGCTGCGCCTCGTCGCGCACACGACGGCCGCGCTGAACCGCCTCGTGCCGCTGATCGCCGGCTTCAAGAGCGCGCATCCGAAGGTGCGCCTCGACGTCACGCTGACCGAGCGCCCGGTCGATCTCGTCGGCGAAGGCTACGACATCGGCATCGTCGTGCCGTACATGCTGACGAGCGAATCGACCGTCGTGCGGCTGATCGAGCGCATTCCGGTCGTGATCGTCGCGACGCCCGCGTATCTGCAAGCGCATGCGCGCCCCGAAACGCCGGCCGACCTGGCCGATCATCCGTTCGTGCCGATCTCGCCTTCGCTGCGCCGCCCCGCCCTGTCGTTTCGCGTCGACGGCGACCTGCTGACCGTGCCGTTCCGCTTCGACATCTCGTCGAACAGCCCCGTCTTCAACCGCGAAATGGTGATGAACGACTTCGGCATCGGCGTCGTCCCGAAAACGCTCGTCCAGGCCGAACTCGCGTCGGGCGCGCTCGTGCAACTGCTGCCCGACGCCGACCTCGTCGACGCATCCGTCGAGATCAAGCTCGCGTACGCGAACCGCGTGCTGCTGCCCGCGAAGGTGAAGGCGTTCATCGACTACACGGCCGCCTATTGCGACCGCGAAGGCTGGATCGTTCCCGCCGCGGCCTGACCGGGCGCGCGAACGCGCCATGTTGCAGTCGATTGGTACAGCCACGACACCAATCTGATCCCGCCCCGCCCATCGCTTCACGCGATCCCCCGCCCTAACATGTGCACATGCACAAGACCACGCTCACCGACGACGATTGCTTTGCGGTCCGCCAGGCCGCCCGGCGAATCTCGCAGTTCTACGAGCGCTATCTGTCGCGCGCGGGCGTCACGCCGTCGCAGTACAGCATTCTCGCGCTGCTGCGCGACCAGCCCGGCCTCACGATGGCAACCTTGTCGAGCGTGCTGGTGATCGAACGCACCGCGCTGCTGCGCGCGCTCAAGCCGCTCGTCGGCGCGGCGCTGGTGACGGGCCGGATCGAGCCGCCGTGCCGCGGCCAGACGTTCGCGCTCACCGCGCACGGCGAAACCAAGGTCGCCGATGCGCACGTGCACTGGCTCGCCGCGCAGGAAGCATTCGAGCGGTGTTTCGGGTCGGCACAGGCGGCCCGCCTCAGAGACGAATTGTTCCGGATCACGCACAACCTGCCGGAACGCTGATCGACGACTTCCCCGACGGACGGCACGCCGTCTTTCGTTTTGATAAGTGCATATACATAGGTGAATCGATGGAAACGACCCAAACCGCTGCCGCGTCACGCGAAGCAGCCACAACCGAGCAGCCCGCGAAGCAGCAACGCCGCGTGCCGTGGATGCGGATCGCGGTAGGCGCCGTCGTCGTCGTCGTGGCCGCGGCCGCGCTCGACTGGCTGTTCGTGCTGCGCTTCCAGGAGAGCACCGACGATGCGTACGTCGGCGGCGACGTGACCGTGCTCGCGCCGAAGGTCAGCGGTTTCGTCGACAAGATCCTCGTGACCGACAACCAGCGCGTGAAGGCCGGCGACGTGCTCGTGCAGCTCGACGCACGCGACTACGACGCGAAGCTCGCGCAAGCGAGCGCCGAAGTCGACAGCGCGCGCTCCGCCGTCACCGAACTCGAAGCGAAGCAGCAACTGCAATTCGCGGTGATCGGCCAGCACGCGGCGGACAAGAACGCGTCGTCGGCCGAACTGACGCGTGCCGCATCGGACCGCGTGCGCTACCGCGAACTCGTCAAATCCGACGCCGTATCGAACCAGATCGTCGAGCGCGCCGACGCCGATTACTCGAAAGCCGGCGCGGCCGTCGAACGCAGCGACGCCGCGCTGCTCGCCTCGAAGCGGCAGCTCGACGTGCTCGGCGCGCAGCTCGCCGATGCACGGGCCCGCGTGAACACCGCGCTGGCCGCGCAGCGCGTCGCGGCGCTCAACGTCGAATACACGACGATCCGCTCGCCCGTCGACGGCTACGTCGGCAACCGCACGGGCCGCGTCGGCATGCTCGCGAACGTCGGCGTGCCGCTGCTGACCGTCGTGCCGGCTTCCGGACTGTGGGTCGATGCGAACTTCAAGGAAGACCAGCTGCGTAAGATGCGCGCGGGCGATCGCGTCGACGTGTCGCTCGATGCGTCGAGCACGAAACTGCATGGCCACGTCGACAGCCTCGCGCCCGCGACCGGCGCGACCTTCAGCGTGCTGCCGCCCGAGAACGCGACCGGCAACTTCACGAAGATCGTCCAACGCGTGCCCGTGCGCGTGCATCTCGATCCGCAACCCGGTATCGATCACGTGCTGCGCCCCGGCCTCTCCGCGGTCGTGACCGTGCACACCGACCACGCGAACTGAGCGGGAGCCGACGATGACCACCGCGTTTTCCGGCGACCCCGCGTCGCAACCGACGAAGCAGCGCGTATTCGCGTTCGCGCTGATGTGCGTCGGCTTCTTCATGGCGACGCTCGACATCCAGATCGTCGCGTCGTCGCTGCGCGACATCGGCGGCGGGCTTTCCGCGAGCCAGGACGAACTGTCGTGGGTGCAGACGGCCTACCTGATCGCCGAGATCATCGTGATCCCGATGTCGGGCTGGCTGTCGAAGGTGATGTCGACGCGCTGGCTGTTCGTTGCGTCGGCCGTCGGCTTCACGATCACCAGCATGCTGTGCGGGCTCGCGTGGGACATCAACTCGATGATCCTGTTTCGCGGGCTGCAAGGCGCGCTCGGCGCCGCGATGATCCCGACCGTGTTCACCACCGCGTTCGTGCTGTTCCCCGGCAAGCAGCGGCTGATCGCGTCGACGACCATCGGCGCGCTTGCCTCGCTCGCCCCGGCGATCGGCCCGGTGATCGGCGGCTGGATCACCGACCAATGGTCGTGGCACTGGCTGTTCTACCTGAACCTCGTGCCGGGCATCGCGGTGGCCGTGCTCGTGCCGCGCTACGTGCATATCGACGAGCCCGACCTGAGCCTCATCAAGCGCGGCGACTATCTCGGCATCGTGCTGATGTCCGGCTTTCTCGGCTGCCTCGAATACGTGCTCGAGGAAGGCCCGCGCAAGAACTGGTTCGGGGACGACGTGATCATCATCTGCGCATGGATCTCCGGCATCTGCGGCTTCCTGTTCCTCGTGCATGCGCTGACCGCGAAGGATCCGATCGTCGACCTGCGCGCGCTCGCCGTGCGCAACTTCGGCATCGGCAGCCTGCTGTCGTTCGTGACCGGTATCGGGATCTTCGTGACCGTGTTCCTGACGCCGCTGTTTCTTGCGCAGGTGCGCGCATTCAGCTCGCTGCAGATCGGCATCGCGCTGCTGTCGGTCGGGGCGTTCCAGCTGGTCGCGCTCTGCGCCTATGCGTTCGCCGCGCGCTTCTTCAGCCTGCGCGCGCTGCTCGTGTTCGGGCTGATCTGTTTCGGCCTCGGCTGCTACCTGTACACGCCGATCACGCACGACTGGGGCTGGCGCGAATTGCTGCTGCCGCAAGCGCTGCGCGGCATCGGCCAGCAGTTCAGCGTGCCGCCGATCGTGACGATGGCGCTCGGCTCGCTGCCGCAGTCGCGGCTCAAATCGGCGAGCGGCCTATTCAACCTGATGCGCAACCTCGGCGGCGCGATCGGCATCGCGGTGAGCGCGACGATGCTCAACGACCGGCTGAATTTTCACTATCTGCGCCTGAACGAGCACGTGAGCGCCGGCGAACCGCAGATCGCGTCGCTGCTCGATCGACAGGCCGCGTACTGGGGCTCCGTCGCAGGCAATACGCTGAATACCGCGCAGGCCGGGCTCGCGAACCTGCATCGGCTGATCTATCGCGAAGCGCTGACGCTCACTTATGCGGATGCGTATTACGCGCTGTCGCTGTGTTTCGTCGTCGCGCTGCTCGCCGTCGTGTTTTCCAAACCCATTACGTTGAACGCGCCGCCGCCGGACGCACACTGAGGCCAAGGTCATCATCATGAAAAAGCTACTCGTCGCGCTGGCCGTCAGCGCATTCGCCGCCGGGTGCGCGGTGCAGCCCGCGCAGCATCCGGCGCTGTCCGAATCCGTCCAGACGCTCGCGCCCACCGCATGGGATACCGACGTGCCGCGCGCGGACATCGACGCCGCCGGCTGGTGGGCGCAATTCCACGATCCCGTGCTCGATCAACTGATCGCGACCGTGCTCGACGGCAACCTCGATCTGCAGGCCGCGGCCGAACGCGTGAAGCAGGCACAGGCGCTGACCGTGCAGAAACGTGCGGTGCTGCTGCCCGAACTCGACGCGACCGCGCACGCGTCCGACGCGCGGCAGAACACGCCGCCGCCGCTCGGCTACGTGCGGCAGGCAGGTGCCGGGCTCGCGCTGAGCTGGTCGCCCGACGTGTTCGGCGGCGAACGCCTCGACCTGCTCGCCGCGCAAGCGGAACTTGTCGGGCAGAAGCATGCGGAAGACGCGATGCGGCTCGCGCTGGCGGCCGATGCGGCATCCGCGTATGTCGATCTGCGCTGGGCGCAGCAGGAACTGAAGATCCTGCAGGACAACGCGAGGATTCGCCAGCATGCGCTCGAACTCACGCGCAAGCGGCAGGCGTTCGGGTTGTCGACCGAACTCGACGTGACCCGCGCGCAGAACCAGCTCGATGCGCTCGAAGCGCGGATTCCGCCGACGCAGGCGCAGATCTCGCATCAGCTCAACCTGATTGCCGTGTATTCGGGGCGCACGCCGGAAGCGGTCGACCGGCTCGTGCTGGCGCAGGCCGGGGAGATCCCGGCGCCGCCGATCGGGGCGCCGGGGACGCTGCCTTCGCAGGCGTTGTTGCGGCGGCCGGACGTGCTGACCGCCTATGCGCAGGTCGAACGGCGTGCGGCGCAAGTCGGTGTGGCGAAGGCCGAGCGGTATCCGAAGTTTTCGTTGAACCTGACGGACGGGATCCTGGCCGCGTCCTATCTCGGGTTGCCGACGTTGACCGACAACCTGTTCAGCGCGGCGCTGAGTGCGACGAGCCCGATTTTCAATGCGGGGCGGATTACCGCGGATATCTCGCAGAGTGAAAGCCAGATGCGCGAGTCGGAACTCGGGTTGCGGCAGACGATGCTGCAGGCATTGCGGGAAGTCGAGGATGCGCGCGCGAATCTCGTCAGCTCCGACGAGGCGACACGGAAGCTCGGTAGCGCGCTTTCCGCGTCGGACAAGGCGCTCGGATTGGCGAATCAGCTCTACAAGGGCGGTGCGACGGATTTTCTGGATGTGCTGTCGGCGCAGGAGGTGTATCTGCGGGATTCGGATTCGCTCAACCAGGTCAAGCGTGAGCATGCGCTGGCGGCGGTGGCGTTGTATCGGTCGCTGGGGGGTGGGTGGAGCAGGAATGACGCGGCCGGGGAGGTGGAGGCGGTGGCGAAGAACTAGGCGCGATCGCGATACGGTGCCGGCCGCTACATTGGCCGGCGCGCCGTGCATCAGCAGCACGATTCCGGACACTTGATCGACGACAACGCGATCGAGTCAACCGCCATCACGCGATTGCGAATTCGCACATGCCACCGCGACGCGGTCATCCCGCATCGGGCCAACGATAACCGATCACTTCGTTCAGCGGATACGCAAGCTCGCGCACCTCTTCCAGCTGATTGCCGCCGAACAGATGCACGTATTCGTCGTCGTGACGCAGATAGAACCCGACATGCCCTTTCCAGCTCGCCGGATCGTCGCGCGTCAGGATCGCGATGCAGCCATAGACCGGACGCTCCAGCGGCCGGCCCCATTCGAGCCATGAGCGCGCCAGTGCGGAGCCGGTGCCGCGGAATCCCGCGTGCGTCATGCACCAGTTGACGAAGGACGAGCACCAGGAAATCTTGTCGTCGTAGCCGACCAGGTTCGTGTGGTTGTTGTACTCGACGATGCGCGGGTTGATGCTGCCGGGCGGATGGCGGCGGATGCCGAGTTCGGCCAGCGCGACGGCCATCCATGGCGGATGGGCGGCCTCCGGATTGCGCTCAGGATTGGACAGGGTCACGTCGTTCTCGGGCGAGTGTGATGTGCGTGCAATCTTCGCACGAATCCGAAGGTTGGCAGCGCCACTCACCGACGACGTCGAAAAAGGAAAATCCGGCAGCCCGAACCGGGCGCGCGGATGCAATCGGAAGGTAGAGAATCGATCGCACGCGAGGTTCGGGCGCGCGCTGTTGCGCGCCCGGGTAACTACATGCGCCGGGTGGTCACCACGGCGTTGTGGTTAGCCGCGCGTATCGACCCAGTTGCGTGCCCAGTGTGCCGAGTGCCGCAGTGCCTGCGCTTCACTCTCGAAGTAGTCGAGCGAATAGAACCGGTAGCGGCCTTCCGCGGACGCGCTATCGACGCGCTCGAGCAGCAGGTTGGCTGAAAAACTGCCGTCGGGCAGACGATGCGCCGAGGGCTGGACGGCATAGCCGTTATATCGATGATTTTGTATGTTTTGCATTTCTAATTTTAATAATGTTCGACTGCGCGCGTGCCGTGCGATATGTGCACGGATGCGCCGATTCAACGCCATTGCGCGCTGAATCTCAAGCAGTCGGAAAGCGAAAATAAGGCGCTGCGGCCGGAGGAGGAATGAAGTGCAACGAGACGTGTGACGCCGGGTTGGCCGCTGAATGAACAGAAGCAGCCACGAACACGCGCGCCAACTTTAGGAGACCAGGCTCCGTGAGGATGTCGCTGCGACCCGGCGCCCATCGTGGGAGGCCGGGCCCTTCAAACTTTACAGCGGCTGGATGTTGGCCGCTTGCAGACCCTTCGGGCCTTGCTTCGTCTCGAAGCTCACTTTCTGGTTTTCAGCCAGCGTCTTGAAGCCGTCGGCACGAATTTCCGAGAAATGAGCGAACAGGTCGTCGCCGCCGTTGTCCGGCGTGATGAAGCCAAAGCCTTTGCTGTCGTTGAACCACTTGACGATACCGGTATCCATGAAGATTCCTTGAGAAAAAAATAGAGAGATTTGCTCTGTTGAAGAGCGCGTGAAGCGTCAAGGAGGGAGAGGACAACGAATACCGCTGTGGAGAGCGAGCAATTGATGAACAGCAATCGGACTTCTTGGACTTCGATGCACACACTAACCGCCGGGCAGGTGCGCGTCAACAGATAACTTGTAACTGTTTCATCTCGCGATCCGCTTTTCGGGCGAATCGATGTGGCCCCAACCGGCTGCGCGCCTGGCCTGGCGCGAATGGCACACGGTCCCCACGCGAATACGCCGATCGGCAACACCCTTCCCGCCGGATGATTTCCGCTCGATCCAACCGTATCATGTCGGTAGCCGCCTCCGATTCCCGCCTGCCATGCGCATCACGCCTCTCCCCCCACTGCAATGCCTCGTCGCGTTCGAAGCCGCCGTGCGGCATGCGAGCTTCACCAAAGCCGCCGCCGAACTGCACCTGACCCAAAGCGCGATCAGCCGCCAGATTCAACAACTCGAGGAATTCCTCGGCCGCTCGCTGTTCGTGCGCGAGCACCGCTCGCTGCGGCTGACGATCGCCGGCGAACAATACGCGGCACAGGTCCACCACCTGCTCACGCAATGCGCGGAAGCCACGCACGACGTGATGAAGCCGTACGGCGATCTCGAACTGACGATCGCGTGCTCGTCCGGCGTCGCGGTGCTGTGGCTGACGCCGCGGCTGCCGCACTTTCGCGCCGCGTATCCGAACATCAAGCTGCGCCTGATCGTGCGCGATGCGCTCGCATCGATGTCGCCGGCGGAATTCGACGTCGGCGTCTACTACGTGCGTCAGCAGACGCCGGCCGAATACACCGCGCGCCGGCTGTTCGACGAGGAAGTGTTTCCCGTCTGCGCGCCGGGCTATCTGGCCGGCCGCACGCTGGACGCGGCCGATCTCGCGAACGAAACGCTGCTGCGCCTCGAGGACGGCCAGCGCCAATGGATGTCGTGGTCCGAATGGTTCGACATGAACGACGTCGACCGGCAGAAGGCGCAACCGCAGGACATCACGATCAACTCCTATCCGCAGATCGTGCAGATGACGATTCTCGGCCAGGGCGTGTCGCTCGGCTGGCGCTACATGATCGACGCATGCATCGAAGCGGACCTGCTCGTGCGCGTGACGGAAGCGTCCGCGAGCCATGGCGGCGGCTATTACGTGATCTCGCCGAACGACCGCGTGCAGAACCAGGCCGCCCGCCTGTTCACGCGCTGGCTGTTCGAACAGGCGGAGCAGCAGACCGCGCCCTGACGCTCCGGGCGCGATGCATGCGTACAGCGCATGCGTGCATGCGAATCTTTCGTTTCAGAAAAAAATCCGGCTGTCCGTAGCATGGGATTCACGCGGGGCAGTCGTCCCGGCTTCTGACAAAGGAAAAGACCATGCAAGGAACGCTTTCCCCGCGCGCCGCGTCTGCCGTCGATGCGGCCGTGCAGCAACGCCGCCGCGCCATCGTCGCGACCGTGATCGGCAACGGCCTCGAATGGTTCGACTTCACCGTCTACAGCTTCTTCGCGGTGATCATCGCGAAGCTGTTCTTCCCGACCGGCAACGAACTGACGTCCGTGCTGCTGACCGTCGCGACGTTCGGCGTCGGCTTCTTCATGCGGCCGGTGGGCGGGATCGTCCTCGGCGTGTATGCGGACAAGGTCGGACGCAAGGCCGCGCTGTCGCTCACGATCCTGCTGATGGCGGCCGGCACGGCGCTCATCGGGATCGCGCCGACCTACGAACAGGCCGGCATCGCCGCGCCGCTCCTGATCGTCGTCGCGCGGCTGCTGCAAGGTTTCTCGGCCGGCGGCGAGATGGGCGGCGCCACCGCGTTCCTTACCGAATACGCGCCGCCGGAGAAGCGCGCGTATTACTCCAGCTGGATCCAGTCGAGCATCGGCTTCGCGGTGCTGCTCGGCGCGGCGACCGGCACGTTCGTCACGACATCGCTCGACACGCAGGCACTGCACAGCTGGGGCTGGCGGTTGCCGTTCCTGCTCGGAATCATCGTCGGGCCGGTCGGTTACTTCATCCGCAGCCACATCGACGAGACGCCCGCGTTCAGCGCCGTCGAATCGCAGGTGAAGGAAAGCTCGCCGCTGAAGGAGGTGCTGTCCACCTACCCGCGCGAGACGTTCGCGAGTTTCTCGATGGTCATCCTGTGGACCGTCTGCACCTACGTGCTGCTGTTCTACATGCCGACCTATTCCGTGCGCACGCTGCATCTGCCGCAATCGACCGGCTTCGTGGCCGGCATGATCGGCGGGCTGATGATCATGTGCTGCTCGCCGATCGTCGGCCGGCTCGCCGACGTGTGGGGACGGCGCGTGTTCCTGTCCGGCTCGGCGCTCGCGATCCTCGTGCTCGCGTGGCCGATGTTCGCGTGGATCAACCATGCGCCCGGGTTCGCGTCGCTGATCGTGTTCCAGGCCGTGTTCGGCGTGCTGATCGCGACCTATACGGGGCCGATCCTCGCGGCGTTCGCTGAGCTGTTTCCGACCAAGGTGCTGTCGACCGGGCTCTCCGTTGCGTACAACTTCGCGGTGACGATCTTCGGCGGGTTCGCGCCGTTCCTGATCACGTGGCTCATCGCCCGCACGGGCAGCAACATGGCGCCGGCGTTCTACGTGATGCTCGCGGCGGCCGTCAGTTTCGTCGGCACGCGCTTCGTGAAGGATGCGAAGCGTGCGGCCTCCACGACTCGATAAGGATTTTTCCATATGACCATTACCGTGCTGCAAGGCGGCGACGTGCTCGACCTCGAACGAGGCGTGTTGCTCGAACATCATCATGTCGTGATCGAAGGCGAACGGATCGTCGAAATCACCGATCGGCCGGTGGATTTGCCGAATGCGCAGGTGATCGACGTGCGCGGCAAAACCGTGATGCCGGGGTTCATCGATTGCCATGTGCATGTGCTGGCTTCGAATGCGAATCTTGGCGCGAATGCGACGCAGCCGAATATTCTTGCGGCGATCCGGTCGCTGCCGATTCTCGATGCAATGTTGTCGCGTGGGTTTACCAGCGTGCGGGATGCCGGGGGCGCGGACTGGAGTTTGATGCAGGCGGTCGAGACGGGGCTGATTCCGGGGCCGCGGATTTTTCCGTCGGGGAAGGCGTTGTCGCAGACCGGCGGGCACGGGGATTTTCGGCCACGGGGGGATTTGCTGGAGCCCTGCTCCTGCTGTTTCAGAACGGGGGCGATTGCGCGGGTCGTCGATGGGGTTGAAGGTGTACGGCTTGCCGTGCGTGAGGAGATTCAGAAAGGCGCGACGCAGATCAAGATCATGGCGTCAGGCGGCGTGGCTTCGCCGACCGATCCGATTGCGAACACACAGTATTCGGAGGACGAGATTCGGGCGATCGTCGACGAGGCCGAGGCCGCGAATACGTATGTGATGGCGCATGCGTATACGGGGCGAGCGATTGCGCGGGCCGTGCGATGCGGCGTGCGGACGATCGAACATGGGAATCTCGTCGATGAAGCGGCCGCGAAGATCATGCATGAGCATGGGGCGTTCGTGGTGCCGACGCTCGTCACTTATGACGCGCTGGCCAAACATGGGGCGGAGTTCGGGATGCCGGCGGATTCCATCGCGAAGGTGGCTTCCGTGCAGCAGAAGGGACGCGAGTCGCTTGAGATTTATGCGAAGGCCGGCGTGAAGATGGGGTTCGGGTCGGACCTGCTTGGCGAGATGCATGCGTTTCAGTCTGGGGAGTTTCGGATTCGCGCGGAAGTGCTCGGGAATCTGGAAGCGCTCAGGTCGGCGACGACGATGGCGGCGGAGATTGTGAATATGCAGGGGCAGCTTGGGGTGGTTGCCGTGGGGGCGATCGCCGACCTCGTCGTGCTGGATGGGAATCCGCTTGAGGATATTGGGGTCGTGGCTGATGAAGGCGCGCGGGTCGAGTATGTGTTGCAGCGGGGGGCGGTTGTGAAGCGGCGTGCCGGCGGGCGTTGATGTGAATTCATGCCGCGACTTCGGCAGGCGCGGTGCGGCCTCACGGACCACGCGGTCGTGACAGTTATCGAAGACGGCAGTGGGTGTGAGTCACGGCGTTTGCGGCAATGGCCGGGCGGCGTCGCCCCGGCCGGCCGTCGTGTTCATGCGACGCCTGCCTTCCATTCGCCAGAGCCGCATCAAACGGCCCGTGCAGGTGTTATAGCGGCGACGGCCCCCGGCCAGGTTCGTGGTATGGCTGCTCTTGGAGTGCCGGCGTCAGCCGTTGTCGACTCCTTATCTGCGTTGCCCGCAAACTCAAAGGCCGGTGGCCCCCTCGGCGCGATCAACACGGTGGCGCTACGCTCCTTGCCCTTTGTGTTTCGACTTCCGCCAGAATTCGCTTGCCTACCGCGCCGTAAAAGCGCAGCCCAGTAGAGCAACCGCGGATACGTAACGTGACCGTGCGTAAAAGGAACATCTTTCCTTGAGATGCGCTGATTGCATCCCAGGGTATGGAGATCGCCGGAAGTCGCAAGTTCAAGGGAAAGCCGGGGCGTATCCACAAGTGTTGAGGATAGAATTCAACGGCCACGCTGAAGCTGGTCCATTTTACTCGGCATGAAACCCAGCGATAGGAGCCATTGGAGATTGGCCTCTCGTTCGGGGCATCCCGCCTCGTCTTGTACCGCTCAAGATCCTTCCAGCCGGACAGCCACCGCACTACCTGGAGCCCGGAACCAAAGAAAACAATTACGACAAAGAAAAATCGGATGGTATCGAGCATATTCCGTGGCGTTAGGACGCACCCGCCACGAATCGCTTCGTCGGGTGCAGGTTGCCGACCACTCGTGCAGTGTGGGGACGGGATACCCAAATCTTGATGGCGCCGAAGGACCATAACGGGTCGAACGCGGGCGGTCATGGTCGGCTGCTTTCGACCCGGAGCGGACTGACCGGTTAGGCTACCTGTCCGTGGTAGTCCGGTCATCCTGCATATCTAGGCGTTTGGGGCGACTCGACCTACTCTGCTTGTCGGACTTCGAAATACAAATTGCCCGTTGTTTGTCGTGGCAGTTCATCTGATCCGACTTGATAACTAACCTCGAACGAACAGATATCCTCCTTTTGTTGCGCGGAATTATTTCGCACTGGCTGGCGCCTCTGCCGTTGAATTTACCCTCTCGACGACACAATAACGTAGTCGCAGATTGTTGACGATCTGTTGGCCCGCGTTGAATGGCCCTTCCTGGCCGGAACGCGACCAGCTGCCACCCTGTGACGTGCGGCCCGCGCAGATCGACCCGTTGCTGCCGTTCAATAACAAGGATGCCGACAGCTGTTTGAGTACCCGGAAGCGGACCCTCATGATGTGGCGTACGAGCTTTTTCGCCTCTTTCGCAAGCGAGCGTAGGCTCTACTGCGGGGGCTTCCACTCGCCCGCCCATAGATCGAAATACTTGAGAGCCGAGATGCGGCCGAGTACGACCTGTTCGCCAATATCGTCGACGACTTTGAACGGGATGGAAATCCCGAAATTGCCTCCCGACAATGGAAAGATCTCGGCGAATGGAGCCGCATTCCCCAATTTCTCAACCACCTCTGCTCGGCTCCTGGCGGCAACTATGACTTGAATGCCCATCAGCGCTTGAACTCCACGTTAGCTAGGTCGCAGAGCGCTGCCCTGACTTGGTCAATCGTCGCTTCGCTCACCGATTGACCGCGAACATCATAGACAAGCTGACATTTCCAGGGACCCGAAGGCAGGTGCGGTCGACCGTGCACGATGCGCGCTCGGTTGTACTCGATGCTTAGACAAGCGGCCTCCGCCGATTCCAAGCTATGGTTGGCTACTAGGACAAACTGGCGCAATTTTTCGTTTACAAATTCGGGTGTGAACATATGGGTCCGTTCTCGCCAAGAATGCCATTTTACTCAAAGCTTTCAAACGATTCTCAATGCGCTCGCGAAATGCTCGGATTACGATACGTGCTGCACCAGCGCGCTGTAGAGACGGCAGATTGAGACCCGAAAGCAGACTTCAGTGCGCGCCATGTGAGTGACCGCAATTAGCCGAACGCAGACAATGCGTCCGACAATCCGGCACCAAAACTGTGCTTCCTATTGAACAATGTCACTCAAGATAAGAATCCGGCGGCGACTTTCGCCACCATCGCAGCAATCACAGTGACAAACACCACCACATCCACCTCAGCCCTTCGATCTGGAAATGCGTTTCATTTCCATAATCGCCACAAATCCGGCACCAACAAGCAAAACGGCTGCCGCAGCCCCACGGCAGCCGTCCTCAGAAACGTCCCAACCCCAAACCCCAAACCACCCCTTACGCATCCACCTTAAAAGCCGAAACCAACTTGGTCAATTCCGCCGCCTGCTGCTTCAAACTCTCCGCCGCGGCCGCACTTTCCTCGACCAAAGCCGCATTCTGCTGCGTCATCTGATCGAGCGACTGCACCGCGTCCCCGATCTGATCGATCCCGGCGCTCTGCTCCAGGCTGGCCTCGGCAATCTCGCTCATCATCGCGCTCACGCCTTGAACCTGCGAGACAACGTCGCTCATCACCTTCCCCGCCTCACTCACCAGCCGCGACCCGGTATTCACCGTCCCCGCGCTATGCTCGATCAGCGCCTTGATCTCCTTCGCCGCCTGCGCACTGCGCTGCGCCAGATTCCGCACCTCCGAAGCAACAACAGCAAACCCGCGCCCCTGCTCTCCCGCCCGCGCCGCCTCCACCGCGGCATTCAGCGCCAGAATATTCGTCTGAAACGAAATACTGTCGATCATCACGATGATCTCGGAGATACGCTGCGACGCGTTGCTGATCTGCTCCATCGTCGTCACGACCTCGCCCACCACCTGCCCGCCACGCGCCGCCGTATCCGATGCGCCGTTGATCATCTTCGCGGCCGTCGTCGCCGTCTCGGTGTTGTTGCGCACCACGGCCGTGATCTCTTCCATCGACGAAGCCGTCCGCTCCAGGTTGCTCGACTGCCCTTCGGTACGCTCGCTCAGATCCGCATTCCCCGAAGCAATCTGCGCCGACCCGGTCGCAATCGACGCCGACGCCGCGCGAATCCGGTGCACGAGCGTCGACAGCGACGACACGAACCGGTTGAACGCATCCGACAACTGCCCGATTTCGTCCTGGCTCTCGACCGTCATCCGGCGCGTCAAATCGCCCTGACCACTGGCGATCTCCGACAGCAGCGTCGCCGCCCGACGAATCGGCGCGGCAATCGCACGGCCCACCAGCCAGATCACCAGCAGCGCAACCGCGAGGCCCACCACCGCCGCAACCAGCGCCGCGCTGCGAATGGCCCGCGTCACCGGCCCGAGCAATTCAGCCTGCGGTACTTCGACGACCACATACGCATTCAGCTCCGGAATGAACGACGTCGCGATGAAGCGCGCGCCGCCGTCGCCGTCGTAACTGAGGTACGCGTACGGCTTGCCGGCGAGCAGCGTCGACGACGCATCGCCCGGCAGCCCTGGCTGATCCTTCAGGAAATGCTTGCCGTCGATCAGCGACGTGTCGCGATGCATCATGAACGCGCCGTCGGGACGCACGAGATACGCGAACCCGGTCTGGCCGATCCGGTAGGCCGAAATGCCCTTCGCAAGCGCATCCACGGACAAGCTCATGCTCGCCGCGCCGATCGGCGCGCCGTCGAGTTCCACGCGGCTGTTGATGAACATCATGTAGCCGCCGACGGTCACCTCGCGATCCATGTTCACGTCGAATGCCTTGCCCGACGACAGGAAACGCGTCAGCCACTGATCCTTGTCGGTCACCTTCCGCTGCAGGCCGGCTTCGTTGTAGTAGTTGCCGCTCTTCACCGACACCCACTGCACGGACGCGGCCTTCTGCTCGTCCTTCACGTTCTTCGCGAGCTGGATCCAGTTGCGCGTGCCGGCGTCGGGTTCGCCGTCGGCTTCCCATTGCAGCAGGAACGCATCGCGCGCGAGAATGCGCGACGCTGCGATCGGGCCGGCCATCTGGCGCTGCACGTCGGCACGAATGCCGTTCACGGCGGTCGGCAACTCTTCACGGACGACGCGATCGCGCACCGCGTTGCCGATCAGACGAACGCTGAGCCCGCTCGAAATCGCGACAAACACGAGCAGGCAACTCGTCATGCTGAGAATCAGCTTGTTCTGAATGGAAAGCTTGCGCCAGAAGTGCATGGGGAACCCTCGGTAACCGCTCGGTCTGAGCCAGTTTGGGTTATCGGCATGCACGCGCGGAATCGCATCGCTGATTTCAGATATCGACCATGCGAGATTCGTTATGTTGATGACGGGCGGACATAAGCGTCGACCCATACGCAAGGATCGGATCAGTACGCAACGAAAATCGTGACGCGCCGATTCCTTGCCCTTGATGCGGCGTCGTCCCCCACAACGAGCGGCTGCGTATCGGCCCGCCCGATCGCCGCCAGCCGATGCGGCGCCACACCGCGCTCCGTCAGGTAGCGCACCACACTCCCCGCACGCGCCGACGATAGTTCCCAGTTCGATTCGTATTTGGCGTTGGCAATCGGCACATTGTCCGTGTGGCCTTCGACGAGGATGTCGCCGGTTGCGTGCGCGCTCAGTGCCTGCGCGATCTGGTTCAGCACCGGCGACGAATCGGGCAGCAGGCGCGCATCGCCGACATTGAACAGGATCTTCGCATCGATGCCGATCTCGACGCCGTGCGGCGCCTTAACCAGCGAGATCCGGCCATTCGACTTCAACGAATCGAGCAGCGCGAGCCACGGCGGTGGCGCATGGTCGGGTTTCACGGTGTCGGCAGCACTGGCAGCGCTTCCGGCCTGCCGCGCTAGCGTCTGGAAGCGCGCATCGAGCGCGTTGTATTTCGCGAGCTGCAGCACGTACAGCGCGAGAAACAGCACCATCAGCGTCGTGATGAGATCCGCGTACGAAATCAGCCAGCGTCCGGATTGCGCGCCTTCGAGTTCGTCATCGTCGCGATCGGCCGCGGATGCGCCGTCAGTTCGAGCTGTCATGCGGTCGAGAATCCCGGTTCGTCATATGGCGCTGGCGCCTGAACGCGCACACGTCCATCAAGCAAGCGATTCCGCCGCCCGCCCGCGCACATCGCCGGTCAGGCGCGTTTCGATCGTGTGCGGCGACTCCCTGCGCGAAATCGCGAGCAAGCCGTCGAGATACAGCTTGCGGAACCGCATCTCGCTGTCGATCTGCGCGCGCAGCTTGCCGTACAGCGGCAGAAACACGAGGTTCGCAAACGCGAGCCCGTAGAGCGTCGCGACGAACGCCACCGCGATGCCCGGCCCAAGCTGCGCGGGTTCGAGAATATGGCTCGTCACCTGCACGAGCCCGAGCACCGAGCCGAGAATGCCGAACGTCGGCGCATAGCCGCCGGCCTGCTGCCACACGCGCACGGCGGCGAGGCGGCTGCGCTCGTACGCATCGAGTTCGCGCTGCAACGCATCCTCGAGCACGGCGGTCGACACGCCGTTCGCCAGCAGTTCCAGCCCGCGGCGCGCGAACGGATGAATGCCGCTTACGTCCATCGATTCGAACGCGAGCAGCCCGTCGAGCTTCGCGCGGTCGCCCCATTCGAGCAGGTCGGACAGGTTCTTGCGATCGACCTCGCGCGCGCGCACGAACGCGAGCCGCAGCTGCTTCACCGCATCGAAGAAGCGTGCCCACGTGTTCTGGATCATCACCGCGCCGAGCGTGCCGCCGAGCACGATCACGAGCGCCTCGAACTGAAACAGCATCGAGAAATGACCGCCTTCCAGCGCGAAACCGAACACGATCGCCGCGCCGCCGAGCACCACACCGGCCAGGGTCAACAGATCCATACGCCTCCCCGTCTCATGCATCCGACGACGACGTCGACGCCACCGGCGCCACGCCCGCCGCAGGCGCCTTCGCCGCACGCACGGCATCCAGCACGCGCTGCTCGATTTCCTCGACCTCGATCGGGTCGAGCTTGATCTCGCGGCGCATCACCCATGACACCTCGTTGCGCCGCGCCTCGGTCATCACGGAAAACAGCTTGTCGGCCACCGCGCGATCGTCGAGGTTCGCGATCAGCTTCGCGAGATCGTACGTGTCGAACGCGCTGATCACGTCGAACAACGTGCGCTGGTCGACCCACACGAGATCCTCCAGCGCGCGCACGTCGCCGCCGCGCCGCGCGTTGCGCCGCGAGAAGTACGCAACGCCCTTCTGCTCGACGTAACTGAGCACCTTCGATTTGCGGAACGCGAACACTTCGTCGGCGATCTCGCCGTTCGACAGCTTGTTGAGCAGCAGCGTCTTGTCGACGCCGATCAGCGATTCGAGATCCGCCAGTTCGATGAGTTCGAGTTCGCTGTTGATCGACAGGTCGAGATCGTGATCGGCGACCTGCTGCGCGCGATCGATGATGCGCGCGGCGTCGAACGTGACGACCTGGCGCGCGTCCGATGAAGCCGCGTAGTCGACGGCACCGCCGGCACCGTCGGATTGCGCGGCTTCGATCGTGACGAGATTGAGTTTCTCCATGCGGCGCAGCATCGCGAGCACGTGCGGGCGCGAGTGGCCGGCAATCGCGCGGCATTTGCGGATCACCTCGGCGAGCGGCACGGAAGCTTCGGCGGCATGCGCCTGCATCGGCCGGCGCGCCCATGTATCGCCCGCGTCGCGCGTGTCGGCGCCCGCCATCAGCGACAGCACGTGCGCATACGACAGCACGCCCGGCATGAAGTCGGCATGCGTGTAAGTCGCAAGCTGGTCGTCCTTGCGCTTCACGCGGCGGATCATGGTTCGCACGATATGGCGCAGCAGCGCGGACACGCGCTCGATTTCATCGTCAAGCATGCCGGCTGGCACGACCGTGAGCTGACAGAACGACAGCGCCTTCGCGGTATGCGCGCGCGGCTCGGCCGCGAGCAGCGCCGATTCGCCGAAGAACTCGCCGCGGCCGAGCGTCGCGACGATCACGCGCTTGTCGTCGCAGCGCGTGGACAGCTCGACCTTGCCGTCGGTAATGAGGAAGATGACGGGCTCGCCGGCGAAGCCCTCGGAATAAATGATTTCTCCGGGCGCCGCCGTACGCGTCCACGATTGCTGACGATTCAAGTCGATTCCCCTGCTGCGCTGGTTGTTGCGGACTGCGCGTCGCCCGTCGAAAGCGCGCGATCGCGAGTCGTCCCCGTGACTCGTTTACGTCATCGGGCTCAACATCCTTTAGGGAATTCGTCCTCGTTTCCGACCGAAATCAAGGTAAAACGTTTGCGAGTGGCGCAAGCGCGTCGAATGTTCGTTTCGCCGCTTGCGCGCGTAGTGAAATTGAAAGCGTACGGCGGCCGTGTGCGTCAGAACTCCATGTCGAGTTCGTCGATGTCTTCATGCTCGGCCTTCGCCGCATCGATCCATTCCGCGACGAACGGCTGCGCGAGCACGCGCATGCAGTATTCGGCGATGTCCGGCTCGAGCTTGACGTCGTAGGTCAGGAAGCGCGTGACGACCGGCGCGTACATCGCATCGGCGATCCCGATCTGCGCGCCGAACAGCCAGGGGCCCCCGTACGCGGCGAGGCACTCGCGCCAGATCGTGACGATCCGCTCGATATCGTGCTGCGCGCGTGACCAGATCCGGAAGCCGGGAAAATGCGCGCGCAGGTTCATCGGCAGCGCGGAGCGCAACGCGCTGAAGCCGGAATGCATCTCGCCGCAGATCGAGCGGCAATGCGCGCGCGCATGCCGGTCGTCGGGCAGCAGCCGCGCCTGCGGCCGGATCTCGTTCAGGTACTCGGCGATCGCGAGCGTATCCCATACCTTGCTGCCGTCGTGCGTCAGGCACGGCACGAGGATCGACGGCGACAGCAACAGCAGTTCCGCGCGCGACGCCGCATCGATCGGCACACTGACCGTCTCGAACGCGAGGCCGCTCAGCTTCGCGAGCAGCCAGCCGCGCATCGACCACGACGAGTAATTGCGGCTGCTGATGGTCAGCGTCGTCAGTCCGGTGGATTCCATGTTGCTCCCTGCTGGTTGCCGTTCGTGCCCCTGCACCGAAACGGATGCATCACGCCGTGATCCGCACCACGCCTGTGCGACCCATTCGCCGAACTGGCGCAGCGCCGCACGGTGTCGCGACACGCATCGCACGCCGGAGCGGTGCGGCCACGCATCGACCGCACCTGCCCGTCGTCTTGCGCCGCCCGCGCCGCCGCGTTTCCGAACCGCGTGCAACGCGCGTGCCAGCCGCATGCTGGCACACGGCTTGCCTCGTTCCTTGCAACGCGGCGCAACGAGCGACGGCCATGAACCTGCTTGCCTATCCGTTTTACCAATGGTCTGCCGAATGCGTGCGCCCGGCGCGCGCATGGGCGGCCGCCACCCGTGCGACGATGTCGCTGTGGCCGCCCTCGACGTCGACGCCGACCGGCCGCATGCTCGACGCGCTGTGCGAACTGCTCGAATGCTGCGCATTCTCGCACCGGCGTCCGCCGTTCGGAATCGAATCGATCGCCGTCGACGGCGACACGGTGCCGATCGTCGAGGAAGCGGCGGCCGTCACGCCCTTCGCGACGCTGTTGCACTTCCGCAAGGCGCGGCCCGTCGCACGCCAGCCGCGCGTGCTGATCGTCGCGCCGATGTCCGGACACTTCGCGACGCTGTTGCGCGGCACCGTGCAGACGATGCTGGCCGATCACGACGTGTACATCACCGACTGGCACAACCCGCGCGACATCCCGCTGACGGCCGGGCGCTTCGGCTTCGACGAATACGTGGCGCACGTGATCGACTTCATCCGCCAGATCGGCCCGGACGCGCACGTGCTCGCGATCTGCCAGCCGACGGTCGCCGCGCTCGCGGCGGTTTCGCTGATGGCGGCCGGCGGCGATCCGGCGCAGCCCGCGAGCCTGACGCTGATGGCCGGCCCGATCGACTGCCGCGTGAATCCGACGAAGGTCAACGCGCTCGCGACGAGCCAGCCGATCGAATGGTTCGCGCGCAACCTGATCAGCGTCGTGCCGGCGGGCTTCGTGGGCGCGCAGCGGTGCGTGTATCCGGGCTTCGTGCAGGTCGGCGCGTTCATGTCGATGAACCCGGACCGGCACGCGGCGTCGTTCGCCGATCTGTACTACCAGCGCGCGAAAGGCGACCCGGCGAAAGCCGACACGCTGCGGCATTTCTACGACGAATATTTCGCGACGGCCGACCTCACCGCGGAGTTCTATCTGGAAACGGTCGAGAAGGTGTTCCAGCAATACGCGCTCGCGCGCGGGGAGCTGACGGTCGGCGACCGGCTCGTCGAACCGGCGGCGATTCATCGCACCGCGCTGTTGACGGTCGAAGGCGAGAAGGACGATATCTGCGCGGTGGGCCAGACGGTGGCCGCGCAGGAACTGTGTTCGGGGTTACCGTCGTATCTGAAGACGCACCACGTCCAGACGGGTGTGGGGCACTACGGCGTGTTCAACGGCAGCCGGTGGGAAACGCAGATCTATCCGATCGTGCGGGCGACGATCCATGACAACGAGCCGTACGATCGCACCGCGAATGCGGAAGGCGACCCAAGCGGCACCCACTACGTCACGCTGCGCGCCCTGCTCGATGCGCGCGCAACCGGGAGCGACGCAACGACGGAAACACGATCGCATCACGCGCACTGAGCGTGCGCGTCGCCGCAAACGAATCGCCCCGCCGAAGAGGCGGGGCGACGTTTGCTGCGGCGTTCGGGCGACGCGCGAGCGAAGGCACTCGCGCGCCGGCACCGCGCGTTACGAGCAGGCCTTGCCGTGCGACGCGTGGTAGCCCTTCGCCTTCGCGTCGGCTTCCGACATGTAGCTGCCGTGCTTCGTCTTGCCGTAGTACTTGTCGGTCGAGCAGTGGTAGACCTTCGTGCTGTCGTTCGCCCACACCTTGCCCGCACCGCCGCCCGGCGCGGCTGCCGTCGTCGCGGCGGCGCTCTTCGCGGGTGCCGTGCCCGATGCCGGCGCGGCGGACGCCGCCGTGGCCGGCGCCGCGGCCGGTGCGCTCGCCGCGGCGGCGGCCGATGCGCCGTACCACGTCTTCACACCCTTGTGGCCCGCACAGGCGCCCTTCTTCGATGCGCCCGAGTAGAACGAGCCGTCCTTGCACAGCCCGGTCGTGCCGGCCGGCGCGCTGGCCGGAACCTGCGCGAACGCACCGATCGACACACCCATGCCGGCGACCAGCGCGGCGATCAACATCGTTTTTTTCATGGTCCTCTCCTGATTTGCCTGAATGATGAAAACGTCCCGGGCATCCCCGGGCAAAGCCGCGGTTACCGCACCCAGCGGCACACGCGATGGTGGTGATGATCGAAATGGCACACGCGGTGCGAATGCGCTTCGGCCAGTGCCGGCACGAGCACGGCGCAAGCCAGTGCGGTTGCCGTCAGGATCTTCGCGATGCGGTTCATGGTGAAACTCTCCCGGATAAATCAGCCGGTGATCCGGCTGGTCACTCCTTAACGCCGGTCGTCGACCGGCCGTGCACCGCGCGGCCGCGCAATTGACGATCTTTGACATCGCGTCGCGAATCGGCGCTCGAAGCTGACGAATGTCTTTCTTTTCTTTCCGGATCTTCAGCGCCGCAACGGTTTGGAATTCGAAGCAACGTTCCGAAGCGGGAGGCGGGTCGCAGCAGTCCACAGCTCAATAAAAAACCGCCCGAAGGCGGTTGGTCTCGAGCATGCGCCCGGCGCGCGCCGGAAACCCGGCAAGCTATGCGCCCGCCTCGCCCCACGGCGTCGGCGCGGGTACCGCGCACGGCCCGTCGACGTCGATCGACTTGAAATCGGCGGGCCCGACGATCTCCAGGTACTCCATGTCCGGCGAATAGTCGAACAGGTAGTGGACGATCCCCGGCGCCTGGTGCACGCAGTCGCCGGCGGCTACCAGCGTTTCCTGTTCGCCATACATGAAGCGAGCCCAGCCCTTCAGCATGATCACGATATGGAACTCGGCCTCGTGACGGTGCCAGCCGGTGCCCGCCTCCGGTGCATGGTTTGCCCTGACGAGTTGCGCGACGACCTTGCCGTTCGTCGCGGCCGCGATGCCGAGATCGCGGTACAGGAAGAAGTCGCGCAGGCCCTCGCCTTGATAGGCGGTGTCCTGCGGCTTCACGTGGGAAAAAGCGGTGGTGGTCTGCTCGCTCATCGCTGTGCTCCTTCATCGAAAGGATCACGCGTGACAAGCATTTAGCGTTCCAGTTTGCAGCGGCGCGACGCCCGCGTGCGCAGCCCTGCCCGTCAGCAGCGTTTGCGCGATCATCGCCGCGCCGACATTCATGGCGCGTTTCTCAAACTGGGTTGCCGCCTGATCCGCAGGAATACCCGGCATGCAAAGCAGTCTTCGAGAAACCTGCTCTTAGCGTAGCCATTCACCCACCCGGGCGCGATTCGACGCGATCCATCGCGCGACACCCTTCTGCGGATCGGATTCACCGGCGGCACGGATATCGTTCATCAGCGAGCCGAGCGTCTGGTCGTCCATCTTCCATGCACCGAGCCAGCGCGCGACATCCGGACGTGTCTGACTGAAGCCGGCCTTCGCGATTGCATAGATCGCATCGGGTTGACCGAACACCTGCTTCGGGTCTTTCAGGTAGTGCATCGGATACTTCGCCCACACCCAATGCGGATTCCACAGCGTGACGACGATCGGCTGGCGACGCTTTGCCGCGCGATCCAGCGCGAGCAACATCGCAGCCTCCGATGACGGCAACACAGTCGCGTCGAGCGCATAAGCGGTGCGCGCCTCGCCCGTCAGTTTCATCAGGCCGCTGCCGGGTTCGATGCCGAAAATCGTCGGCTTGCCGTCGTGGCTGAACTGGGCGGCATGTGCGTTCAACTGGTCGATGCTGTCGATCGCGACGTAATCGGGCACCGCGAGGCCCAGCTGAGCGCGGGGAAACCACGGGCCGATCTTCTCGACGCGCGACTTGATCGCATCGTACGGCGGGCCGTCCGCGGATGGCAGCCAGACTTCGAACGTCAGATCGAGCTTGCCCTGCGCGACGCCGTTATAGATGATCGCCTTGTCGCCCGACTGCAGCGTGACGTCGTAGCCTTTTTCCGCAAGCAGCGCCTTCCACAGATTCGCGACCGCGATATTCTCGGCCCAGTTGTTCACTCCGATCACCACCGTTCCGTTGCCGGCGGCGTGCGCCGACGCCGAAACCGATAGCACGAAGAAAAGCATGAACCGCCCGAGTACCGGGCGACGCATGGTGACAATAAACAGGCGGGCAAGCAACGACAGGATCATGAGAAGGGCTCCTATTGAATGGGGAAGGCACTGAGGCAAGGCATAACGCGGCCGATGGAACCGGGCGGGAGCGATCGCGCGGACACCGGCATCCGTGGCAACGGTCATCCGTTCGCTCACAGATATATTTATTGCGCCAATTTCGTTTTGACAGCGAGGAATTCCGATAGGGACCATCGGAGAGGCCGAACGATCGCGTCGTTGCGTTGGGCCCGGCTCCCGCGAGGCTACGGGATGCGATGCACGATCATTCAGGCCGGCGACGGCGCGCTCGCCGCGCGGCGGCGCTCCTCGACCATCGTCTCGATCAGCAGAGCCAGATCGTCGGCTGCAGGATTGCGACTGCCGGGTGAGCGCAGCAGCTCGAGATCTGCGGGCGGCAGCGCCGGCAAGCCGTCTTCCATGTCCAGCACGCGCCAGTTCGCGGGCAGCGTGCAGCGGTCGATGATCGTCACCGCCGCACCGTGATTGACGGCGACCTTGATGCCGGTCGGGCTCTGGCTCGTGTAGATCACGTGATACTGCCGCCCGAGTGCCGCCAGTGCCGCGAGTCCACGCTGACGGTAGCAGCATGTTTCCGGAAACAGCGCGAGCGGCACGGACGCGCCGCCCGGTAACACGAAATCGCGATGCGCGGCCCACACCACGTCCTCGCGGCCGAGATGACGCCCACCGCTTTGCGCGCCGTGCCTGACGACCAGTGCCAGATCGAGTTCGCCCGCCTGCAGGCGCTCGATCAGCTCCAGCGACATTCTGCAATCGATATGCGGGCGCGCATCCGGCCGCAGGCGATAGAACTTTTCGAGCAGATCGGGCAACCAGAGCTCCGCGTAATCCTCAGGCAAGCCGAAGCGAATCACGCCATGAGCGCTCGTGCGTTTGAGTGCCGCTATCGCTTCGTTCTGCACCTGAATGATGCGGCGCGCATGGATCAGGAAGTTTTCCCCGTCTCGCGACAATGCCAGACGGCGACTGTCGCGCAGAAACAGGTGCGTTTCCAGCCGCTCTTCGAGCGTACGGATGCGAAGGCTGATCGTCGATTGCGTCCGGTGCATCTGCCTGGCTGCGGCGGTCACGCCGCCGCTGTCGACCACCGTGATGAACGCGCGCACCAGTTCTCCGTCGAGCGAGCTGAGTTGAGACCAATCGGGTTCGCTGATGTCAGTCATCGAAATTACTCGTTATCCAAGGGAATTTGTCGATCGAATCATTGACGCATCGATAGGCCGATTGTTGTCGAAAACAATTCAGGCCACAAACGCCTCACCCCTCGAAACTGGAGCCAACCGTGCAAGCAAGCCCGCCTCTCGCCGACGCAGAATGTACTGATCTGAGCGACATCGTCGATACCGACCACTATCCGTTGCATGACCCCGGGCACGCCGGAATGCGCGACCTGCTCGCAACGTGCCGGGCCCAGCTGACCGCCAGCGGCAGCGCGGTGTTGCGCGGCTTCCTGCGCCCCACCGCACTGGAACAGGCGCGCGTCGAAGGGCTCGGCTTCGCGAAAAAGACCTATTTCTCGAGCCGCAAGGTCAATGCGTATTTCACCGCCGACGATCCGTCGTTGCCCGCCACGGATCCGCGCCGCATCTTTATGGATCGCACGAGCGGCTTCGTCACGCGCGACGTGATCCCGGCCGATGCAATCGTTCACCGAATTTACGTGGCGCGTGCGATGAAGCAATTCGTCGCTGCATGTCTCGGCGAAACGCAGATCTGGGAATACGCGGACCCGTACGCCGGACTGGTTCAGAACGTCATGCCGCCCGGCACCGAACAGCCGTGGCACTACGACACCAACGAATTCATCGTGTCGATGATGACGCAGCAGCCCACGGCAGGCGGCGATTTCGAGTACTGCCCGAACATCCGGTCGCCCGAGGGTGAAAACTACGATGCGGTCGGCGCGGTGGTGCGCGGAGAGACGCGCACGCCGATCAGCGTGATTACGCTGCAGCCGGGCGATCTGCAACTGTTCAAGGGCCGTTTCTCGCTGCACCGCGTGACCCAGGTGCGCGGCGACATCGATCGTCACACTACGATCTTCGCCTATTCGAAGAAGCCCGGGGTGGTCGGCCGCCTCGAGCGAACCCGCCAGCTGTACGGCCGCGTATCCGAAATGCATCTGGAAGCCGAACAGACACTGGTCCGCGCGGACAACCTGGTCGACTGACGATGCGATTTCCCGATGGGTAGACCCATCCCATTACTTCGTTGTACTGACACTTATAACGTTACCCCTGCCATCATGACGATGCTTCGACCGACTCACCGCCCGGAAGATTGCGAGCCTACCGCCGACGAAATCGCCCAGATCCAGCGCGACCGGCTTGCCGCGGTTCGCCGCGAACTGAAGAAACGCGACCTGACCGCCGCTATCCTGTTCGACCCTACCCACATGCGATACGCCACCGGCTCTCGCAACATGCAGGTGTATTCGATGCGCAATCCCGCACGCTATCTGTTCGTGCCGGCCGAGGGAAAAGTCGTGCTGTTCGAATACGCGGGATGCGAATTCCTGGCCGACGGACTCGATACCGTGGATGAAGTCCGGCCCGCGACCGCGATTTCGTACTACTTTTGTGACGACATGCTGCGTCAGATCACGGAGCGCTGGGCGGACGAGATTGACGATCTGGTTCGCTCGTGCGGTGGCGGCAAGCGGATCGCGATCGAAAGTGCGACATCGGCGGCCGCATTTGCGTTGCAAGCGCGCGGCTATGAGATTTCGGACGCCCAGGAGCCGCTCGAACGCGCCCGTGCAATCAAGGTGCCGAACGAGATCAAGATGATCCGCGCGTCACTGCGCGCGGCGGAAGCGGGTGTGCGCAAGCTCGAGGCCGCCCTCGTGCCCGGCATCAGCGAGAACGAGCTGTGGTCGTACCTGCATCAGCATGTGATCGAGACCGACGGTGACTATGTCGAGACCCGCTTGATAAGCTCGGGCCCGCGCACGAATCCATGGTTCCAGGAAAGCAGCCCACGCAAGATCCAGGCGGGAGAACTGGTCGGGCTCGATACCGACGTGGTGGGCCGCTTCGGCTACTACGCGGATTTCTCGCGCACTTTTCTTTGCGGCGACGGTCCCGCGTCCGCCGCGCAAAAGACGCTGTACCGCCTCGCCTATGAGCAGATCCACACGAACATGGAGAACGTAAGGGCCGGCACCACGTTCCAGGAATTCATCGCGAAGGCGTGGCAGATCCCGCAGCCGTATCGCGCACGCCGCTATTTCGCGCTGGCCCACGGCGTCGGGATGACAGGCGAATACCCGTATATCTGTCATCGCGAGGACAACGATGCAAAGGGCTACGACGGCGTGATCGAACCCGGCATGACGCTGTGCATCGAGAGCTACATCGGCCACGAGGACGGAGGCGAAGGCGTGAAGCTCGAGGAACAGGTCTACGTCCGCGACGACGGCCAGCTCGAACTGCTGTCCGACTACCCGTTCGAGCGCCGCCTGCTCGCCTGAACGCCGCGCGAGACCGATCCCACGGGGCCTTTATGAAGCCGTCTCCTACTTCAAGCGCCCCGACAGAAACTGCCCGAGCCGCTCGCTCTTCGGATTCACGAGAATCTCCTGCGGATCGCCTTCCTCCTCGATCTTCCCCTGATGCAGGAAGATCACGTGATTCGACACGTTGCGCGCGAAGCCCATCTCGTGCGTGACGACGACCATCGTGCGGCCTTCCTCGGCGAGCTTCTGCATCACCTTCAGCACTTCGCCCACCAGTTCGGGATCGAGCGCCGACGTCGGTTCGTCGAACAGCATCACCTCCGGCTCCATCGCGAGCGCACGCGCGATCGCGACGCGCTGCTGCTGGCCGCCCGACAGGTGCGACGGATACATGCCCTCGACGCGCGGCGCGAGCCCGACCTTCTCCAGATACGTGCGCGCGCGTGCGATCGCTTCGTCCTTGCCGATCCCGAGCACGGCCATCGGCGCCTCGATCACGTTCTCGAGCACCGTCATGTGCGCCCACAGGTTGAAGTGCTGGAACACCATCGACAGCTTCGTGCGCATCCGTTGCAGCTGCTTCTGGTCGGCCACGCGCAGCGCGCCGTTGCGGTCGCGGGTGGTCTGGATCGGCTCGCTGCCGATCGTGATCTGCCCCGAGCACGGCTGCTCGAGGAAGTTGATGCAGCGCAGGAACGTGCTCTTGCCGGAGCCGCTCGAACCGATGATGCTGATCACGTCGCCGGCCTTCGCCTTCATCGACACGCCCTTCAACACCTCGTTGTCGCCGAATTTCTTGTGCAGGTTGTCAACGGTAAGCTTGTACATGCTGGGTCCTTCGTTGCGAATCGTGCGGATGCGTTAATGGCTGCGCGGCGCGAGGTACGCGAGCCAGCGCGTCTCGAGCTTGCGGAACGCCCAGATGAGCGTGAACACGACGGCGGCGTACAGCACGGCAGCGATGCCGTAGGCCTGGAACGACATGTAAGTCGCCGAATTGACGTCGCGCGTGACCTTCAGGATGTCGGGCACGGTGGCGGTGAACGCGAGTGTCGTCGCGTGCAGCATCAGGATCACTTCGTTGCTGTAGCTCGGCAGCGAGCGGCGCAGCGCGGACGGCAGGATGATGCGCGTATACAGCTTGAAGCGCGACATCCCGTAGGCCATCCCGGCCTCGATCTCGCCGGCCGAGGTCGCCTTGATCGCGCCCGCGAAGATCTCCGTCGCATACGCGCATTCGTTCAGCACGAACGCGAGCAGCGTGCAGTTCATCGCGTTGCGGAAGAACGTGTCGAGCAGCACGTGGTCGTGCACGACCTGCAGGCTGTAGATGCCCGTGTAGCACATCAGCAACTGCACGTAGAGCGGCGTGCCGCGGAACACGTACGTGTAGAGCCAGACGGGGCCCGAGATCCAGCGGTTCGACGACGCACGCGCGATCGCGAGCGGCACGGCGAGCGCGAAACCGAGCGCGATCGACACGACCAGCAGCCACAGCGTGATCGCGAGGCCGCTGAAGCGGTAGCCGTCGGAATAGAGATAGCTTTGCCAGTACTGGCTGACGAGTTCGATCACAGTGCGAGCCTCCGGACACCGACGGAATAACGCTTCTCGAGGTGATGCAGCACGACGTTCGACACCGTCGTGATCGCGAGGTAGATCGCGCCCGCAGCCAGCGTGAAGAAGAAGAAATCGAGCGTGCTCTTGCCCGCGTCCTGCGACGCCTTCACGACGTCGGCCAGGCCGATGATCGACACGAGCGCGGTCGCCTTGACGAGCACCTGCCAGTTGTTGCCGATGCCGGGCAGCGCGAAGCGCATCATTTGCGGAAACAGGATGCGATGGAACACGCGCCAGCCGCTCATCCCGTACGCGAAGCCGGCTTCGAGCTGGCCGCGCGGCACCGCGAGGAACGCGCCGCGAAACGTCTCGGTGAAGTACGCGCCGTAGATGAAGCCGAGCGTGATGACGCCCGCCACGAACGGGTCGATGTCGATCTGGTCCCAGCCAAGCATGTCGGTGAAGTTGTTCAGCAGGATCTGGATCCCGTAGAACAGCAGCAGCATCAGCACGAGGTCCGGCACCGCGCGGATCAGCGTCGTGTAGAAGGTGCCGATCGACTTGAGCATGCGGTTCGTCGACAGTTTCGCGCTCGCGCCGATGAGGCCCAGCACGAGCGACGCGGCGAGCGACAGCACCGCGAGCTTCACGGTCTCGACCGTGCCGGCCCACAGCAGCGGGCCAAATCCTTGGAAGATCATATGTGGGGTCCAGAGCGAGGTGGCTGGATTGTCAATAGCCATTAGCCGTGCATCAAACGATATCTGCGCACAACCTGATGCACGCTGCTCATCAAGTCGGACGCATCGCGTGAAGCGGGTTGCACCCGGTCACTAACGCGGCGCGCCACAACCGATGCGCGCCGCATGGACGTTCAGCCGCCGTAGACGTCGAACGCGAAGTACTTCTTCTCGAGCTTCCTGTACGTGCCGTCCTTGATGATGTCGGCGATCGCATGGTCGATCTTCGCCTTCAGGTCGGCGTCGTCCTTGCGCAGGCCGATGCCGGCGCCGTTGCCGAGCGTCTTCGGATCGTCGATGTCCTTGCCGGCGAATGCGAAGTTCGCGCCGCGCGGCGTCTTCAGGAAGCCGATGTCCGCCTGCACCGCGTCCTGCAGCGCCGCGTCGAGACGGCCCGACATCAGGTCCTGGTACACGCCGTCCTGGTTCTGGTACGGCACGACCTGCACGCCCTTCGGTGCCCAGTAGGCCTTCGCATAGGTTTCCTGGATCGTGCCCTGCTCGACGCCGACCGACTTGCCCTTCAGCGATTCGGCCGTCGGCTGCAGATTCGCGCCCTTCCTCGCGACGAGACGCGTCGGCGTGTTGAACAGCTTGTCGGAGAACGCGATCTGCTCGGCGCGCGCCGGCGTCATCGACATCGACGACAGCACGCCGTCGAACTTCTTCGCCTTCAGCGCCGGGATCATCCCGTCGAAGTCGTTCTCGATCCATACGCATTTCGCCTTCAGGCGGGCGCAGATCTCGTTGCCGAGATCGACGTCGAAGCCGACGACCTTGCCGCTTGCATCCTTCGATTCGAACGGCGGGTAGCTGGCGTCGACGCCGAACCGGATCGTCGACCAATCCTTGGCGTGAGCACCGACCGCGATGCAGGCAAGGGCAATACTGAGCGCGAGTTTCTTCATCGTGTTCCTGTCAAAGGCGAACTGGGCCGGGTTCCGGCCGGACTGCCCGCCGCGAACCCTTCCAACCCGGATATGCCCCTTCCGGCGGCGCTCCAAGTTGTACATACAACTTTGCCTTTTTCGGGAAGGTGCCAGCAATCCGTGTTTATCTCTAATTGTCGGCTGATTATGGTCGTGGTCCGTAATTTTCCTTAACTTTCAATTAATTAACGATTACACGATGTTGAATGAAGGCTTTCTCGCGGCAGACTGCTCCAGCCTGGAGCCGCGCGAAACCTGTCTAGACCTCGTGCCGCATGCCGTCCGCTTCCCAACCCGACCAGCCGGTAACCGGACAGCAGCTCCGTCAACGGGTGCCACGGCCGAGGGCGGGGCGCGTCGACGCATCGCGGGGATCGATCCGGGGCCGACCAATGCCGTTTTTATGCGTTCTTTTCAGGCCCGGCGCGAGTCTATACACCGTATCGTCACCGCGATTCCTAGAATGGGCGTCATGTCAAAGACGAGATCGCCACGCTGCACGGCACGAGGCGACCCGGGGATGCATGCATGAAACCGACCAGAACCGAATCCGCCGCTTCACACGATCTGCTGCCCGTGCGTTCGCGGCGCACGGGTCCCGACGACGACCTCGTGCTGCTGTCGATCCGCGTCGAATCGGACAACCTCGCGGCCGTGCGGCGCCGGCTGCATCGGGCCGTCGGCGCCGCGCTCAATTTCTATACGGCCGTGATCGACCGCCGCACCGGGCGCGCGTGCATCGAGTTCGAAGTCGCGCGATCGCAGGCGTCGCCGGCCATCCTGTCGATCCTGCGCGAACTGCCGGCCGCCGAGTTCGGCACGATCCGCCTGTTACAGCACTAACCGGCGTTCGCCGCCGCGCGTGACTCGCGTCACGCGCTCCCCCTTTCATCGATTCGAACGCGCGGATCCGCACGGACCCGCGCGGCGAATCGTCGTTCCCGTCTCGACGGGCCTTTCCAGGAAGCACACGCAATGAAAAAAGCAGTCGTCGGCACCCTCTCCCTCGCGTTCTTCGGCGCCGCCGCGCATGCGCAAGGCAGCGTCACGCTCTACGGGATGCTGGATGCCGGTATCGCCTATACGAACAACCAGTCGGGCAAAAGCGCGTGGCAGCAAGGCAGCGGCCTGCTGTCGAACACGGTCTTCGGCCTGAGCGGCAACGAGGATCTCGGCGGCGGCCTGCATGCGCTGTTCCGCCTCGAGAACGGCTTCAACCTGAACAACGGCACGCAGTCCTACAAGAACACGATGTTCGGGCGCCGCGCGTACGTCGGCCTGCAGAGCGACCGATACGGCGCGCTGACGCTCGGCCGCCAGTACGACGCCGTGGTCGACTATCTCGGCCCGCTCGCGATGGCCAACAACGGCGACGGCAACAACCTCGCGTCGCACCCGTTCGACAACGACAACATCGACGATTCGTTCTACATCGACAACGCGGTGAAATACACGAGCCCGACGCTCGCGGGCTGGCAGTTCGGCGGCCTGTACGGGTTCAGCAACGCGGCCGGCGGCTTCGCGAACAACCGCGCGTACAGCGCGGGCGTGTCGTATGCGAACGGGCCGGTCAGCCTCGGCGCCGCTTACCTGCAGCTCGATCGCGGCGGGCTGACGGCAAGCGGCGCGCTGTCGACCAACGACGGCGCGAACTTCCCGGCCGTGCGCCAGCGCGTGATGGGCGCCGGCGGCAGCTACGCGTTCGACCGGCTGACGGTCGGCGCGCTGTGGACGCATTCGATGTTCGACGAAACGGCCGCGTCGTCGCTGCCCGGTGCACTGAATGCGCTGCGGTTCGACAACTACGAGGTCAACGCGCGTTATGCGCTGACGCCGGCCGTCTCGCTCGCGGGCGCCTATACGTTCACCGACGGCCGCTACGACGACGCGGCCGGCAGCCACCAGCCGAAATGGCAGCAGGTGACGCTGATGGCCGATTACGCGCTGAGCAAACGCACCGACGTGTATGCGGAAACCGTGTACCAGCACCAGTTCGGCGTGCCGTCGGGCGCGACGCTCGGGTTCGCGAACGTGACGGGGCTCGCGGCTTCGTCGACGAATACGCAGGTCGTCGCGACGGTCGGCATCCGGCATCGGTTCTGACCGCGCGCCGGCTGTCGCGGGCCGGCCGCTCTGTGCAATCCCGCATGGACGCGCGCCGGCCGAACAGGGATCATTCGGGGCATCCGGGCCGGCGCGTCCGCGAAACCGGTACACTCGGCGCCGGGCGCGCGCCGGATCGGCATTCGGCGGCGGGCCGCTGCCGACTCTGGAATCGTGATCCCATGACCACACCGATCTATCAGGAAATCAAGGACTTCATCCTCGCGCGCATCCATGCCGGCGAATGGGCGGAAGGCGACCAGGTGCCGTCGGAGAACGAGCTTGCGCGCGAATTCAACGTCGCGCGGATGACCGTCAACCGCGCGCTGCGCGAGCTGACGGCCGAGCAGGTGCTCACGCGCACGCGCGGCTCCGGCACGTATGTCGCGTCACCGAAATACGAATCGACGCTCGTCGCGATCCGCAGCATCTCGGACGAAGTCGCCGCGCGCGGCCACGGTTATCGCGCGCAGGTGCTGCAGGTCGGCGCGGCCGTCGCCGACGCGAAGCTCGCCGACGAACTGCAGCTCGATACCGGCCGCCCGATCTTTCATTCGCGCGTGCTGCATTTCGAGAACGACACGCCCGTGCAGCTCGAGGAACGCTGGGTCAATCCGGCCTGCGCGCCGGAATACGCGCTGCAGGACTTCACGACGACGACGCCGAACCAGTACCTGACGCGCGTCGCGCCGCTGCAGCGCGTCGAGTACCGGATCGAGGCCGCGATGCCCGACGCCGAAACGCGCCGCCACCTGACGATGGACGACCGCGAACCATGCCTGATGCTGCATCGGCGCACGTGGTCGCAGGGATTGGTCGCGTCGGTCGCCAATCTGTGGCACCCGGGCAGCCGTTACCGGTTCACCGGGCATTTCTGATGCCGGTGCGCGGGTTCACCGCGCACCGGCACGCGCCCATCGTTCGATCGTGCTGACGGCCAGCGCCAGACCGTCCTCTTGCGCGATGCGCGTGCCAAGCTCCGTCGCGCGCGCCTGCGTCTCGCTCCGTTCGGCGAACGCAATGGCCCGCGCCAGCGCGGCGGCATCCACGCGCCGTCCCGCCACGGGCGCATCGGCCACGCCGAGCCGCTGCAACCGGTTCGCCCAGAAGAACTGATCGCCCGCAAACGGCACGACGACCGACGGAATGCCGGCCCGTGCGGCCGAATGCGTGGTGCCCGACCCGCCATGATGAATCGCCATCGATACGCGCGGAAACAGCAAGTCGTGCGGCGTGTCGCCGATCACGCGAACGTGTGCCGGCAGCATCGACGCCTCGATGCCGCTCCAGCCCGGATAGAACAGCGCGCGCCGGCCCGCGAGCGCACGGGTCAGCGCGTCGGCCATGGCGGCCCGGTCGAAGCCGGCCATGCTGCCGAAGCCGATGTACACGGGCGGATCGCCCGATTCGAGAAACGCCGACAGATCGCACGGCGGCGCCCATGCACGCCCGTCGACCCGCCATTGCCCGCATGCCCGCACATTCGGCGGCCAGTCGGCCGGGCCTGACAGCAGCGCCGGCGACACGCCATACAGCATCGGATGATCGGTCCACACATGCTTGCGCGGCGGCAACCCGCACACGCCGGCGCGTGCCGCGTTCGTCGAGTTCCGGAACGCCTGCCACAACAGCGCATTCACGAACCGATGGCTCGCACGATTCAGCCAGCCCGGCACCTTCCCCGGCGGCAGGAACGGCGACGCGAATCCGGCGGTCGGCGTGATCGGGATCATGCCGGTGCCGATCGCCGGCACGCGGCGATATTCGGCGACCGACAGCCCGACGAACGACGCAAGTCCCGACACGAGGAGCGCGTCGCAGCCGTCCGATGCATCCGCGACTTCGCGCATCCACGCGGCCGTATTCGCATTCGCGATTGCCGCGAGCGCCTTCGACGTGTCGTGGAAGCCGCCGCGCCCGCGCACCGCGTCGGCCAGCGCGCCTTGCGGCGCGATCGCGCGGCGGATCTCGCCGGACAACGGCGCCGACGGCACGCCGAGCGCCGCGGCCGCCCCGAGTGTCGCGGCGTCCGCGAGCAACCGGACGTCGTGGCCGGCGTCCATCAGCGCGCGACCAAGCGCCGCGAGCGGGCGCGTATCGCCTTCGGTGCCATAGGTGGCGATGACGAGCTTCATGCACGACTCCTTGCACGGCGAAAACGGGGTGGATTCACAAAAATGCACGTCGTATACTAATGTAATTCGTGCATTTTCAGCCAATCCCCCGCCATGCCGATTCAGACCGACGATCCGGGCCGCCGCGCACGCAAGCGCATCCAGATGCTCGCGCATCTCGCCGCCACCGCCGCGCGCCTGTTCGACGCGCACGGCTACGAGGCTGTCACGATGGAGCAGATCGCCGCCGAGGCCGATGTCGCGAAGCGCACGCTGTACAACCACTTTCCGACGAAGGAAGCCGTGCTCGCGCACTGGCTCGAAGGCGAACTCGCGCGCGATCTCGCGCCTCTTCAGCGCGACGTCGCGCGGCGCAGGACCTTCGCGTCGCGCATCGGTTGCGTGCTCGACGCATCGGCCGCGTGGTGCGAGCGGCATCCCGCGTACCTGCTCGCGTATCTGCGGCACCGGCTCCTGAGCATCGGGGCGGCCGAACCGGAAAGCGCGGGACAAAATGGCAGCGACATCGCGCGGGTGTGGCAGCAGCTGATCGTCGCCGCGCAGCAGGCCGGCGAACTGAACGGCACGCTGCGGGCCGATCAGCTCGCGACGTGGTTCCATCACCTGTATCTCGCGGCGATGCTGCGCTGGCTGACCGTGCGGGGGTTGTCGCTGAAACGGGAGTTTCAGTCGGTCGCGAAGCTGTTCATCGAAGGAGCGGAAGCAAAACGCTGACGGGCCGCGGCCGACCCGCGTCGTGCGATGTACACACCTTTTTGCGGCGAACACACGCACCGCATGCCAAATTTCCCGCGCGGCAGTATGCTGATGTCGTACGGCAGCGCACTGTGCATAGGGCAATCCCGTAGTCTGCCTGGACTCGCGCCGCCGTCGCGACCGCAATCATGCGTTGCAAGGAGGGTTGTGATGGCTACCACGCATCAGCACTTCCACCTCGAACTACGGCACGCCACCGCGCCGACCTACTTCATCAGTTACCTGTTCCCTGCGTTGCTGTTCGCGTACGAACTGCTGCGCGTCGGCCAGTGGATTCGCGATCACGGGATGCACTTCGCCGCGTTCAAGCAAATGGGCTACGAGTACCTGCTGATGCTGCTGTTCGTCGGGCTGCAGATCGCCGTCGAGGCGATCTTCCTGCTCGGCGCCGCGATGCGCCGCGACAATCGCGACTTCGAGCACCGGCTGCCGAACGTGATCCTCGGGATCGGCTGCTCGATCGCGCTGCTCGCGATCGATCTCGCGATCCAGTTGTCGTTCTGACGTCCGGCGGGCACCCGCCCGCCGGGGGCGGGCGTGCTCAGGCGCCCGCGTCGCGCAGCAGCGTCGCGACGGCGGCCAGCACGTCGTCCGGCCGCTCGCGGTGCGGCATGTGCCCGCATCGAGCGAGCAACAGGAACGACGACGGCCCCGCGACGCGCGCGGCGATCCGCTTCGGATGCACGTCGGAGCCGTATTCGTCGTCCTCGCCGTGAATCGCGAGCGTCGCGCATCGCACGCGCGGCAGTTCGTCGTCGAGACGCCAGTCGCGAAACGCCGGCGACAGCCACATGTCGACCCACGCGCGCAGCACCCATTCGGCCTTGTCGCCGTGATAGCGCGCGAGCCGGTCGAGTTGCCCCGGTTCGTCGAACTGCCGCGCCGCCTCGCGAATGCCGGCGAGCGTGCGATCCTCGACGAACGCCTGTGCGGCGACCGTCACGAGCGCACGGCAACGCTCCGGATGCGCGGCCGCACAGCCCACCGCCATCCCGCCGCCGACGCTGTGCCCGAACGCGACGAACGCATCGACACCCAGTTGCGCGAGCACCGCTGGGAACGCATGGTCGGCCTCGTCGCGCACGAACGTCGTGCCGAGCGCCCCCGGACGGCGATCCGAGCGGCCGAACCCGAGGCGGTCGTAGGCGATCACGTCGCGTTGCGTCGCGCGGGCGAGCTGTGCGGGGAAATCGCGCCACAGATCGACGCAGCCGAGCGAATCGTGCAGCAGCACGATCGGCGCGAACGCGTCGTGCGCCGCACGCGCACGCCAGCGTTTCGCGAAGAGACGCCCTTGCGGCGTCCCGACGGTCGTCTCCTCGGTCACGATATCGGTCATGGGTCGGTCGTCTGCGTGAAAGCGGCCGCACACCGGCGGCCGCATCGAATCGGGTCATGGTGGCCTGCCGGCGCGCACCGCGTCAAGCAAGCCCCTACCGCCCGCGCGCTCATTCGGGCTGCGGCGGCAGGTACTCCATCTGCGCTTCGTCGTACAGCCGGTAGATCAGCGCCTGCATCGCGCGGATGTCCTCCGATTCGTCGAGCATCCGCATGCTCATGATGATCGGCGACACGAGGTTCGGATCGTCGAGCGGCTTGTAGCTGATGTCGTCGCGCTTCAGCCCGTACACGCTGTGCGGCACGACCGACACGCCCTCGCCCATCGCGACGAGGCCGAGCGCGATCTGCAGCTCGCGCGTCTCGTAGATCTTGCGCGGCTGCAAGGCGCGATCGTGGAAGGCCGCGAGCACCTGGTCCGCATAACTCGGGCGCGGCGCCTTCGGGAAGATGATCAGCGTGTCGTTCACGAGATCGTGCAGCGACAGCACGGGTTTCGCGCTGTCGAGCACATGGCCGACCGGCAGCGCGACGATCATCCGCTCCTCGCGCAGCACGACGCGCCGCACGCTCGGATCCTCGTGGCGGATGCGGCCGAACCCGACGTCGATGCGCCCTTCCTTCAGCGCCTTGATCTGGTCCATCGTCGACATCTCGTGCAGGCTCAGCTCGACCGCCGGATACTCGCTGCGAAAGCGCCGGATGATCTTCGGCAGCATCCCGTACAACGTCGAGCCGACGAAGCCGACCGACATGCTGCGCTCGATCTTGCCGACCCGCTTCGTCATCGATTCGAGCTCGGTCGTCTGCGCGAGCAACTGCACCGCGTGCGAATAGAAGAAGCGCCCCGCGTCGGTCAGCTTCAGCGGCCGCGCGTTGCGCTCGAACAGCGGCACGCCGAGCGCCTCCTCGAGCTGCTGGATCTGCCGGCTCAGCGGCGGCTGCGCGATGTGCAGCCGTTCCGCCGCCCGCGTGAAATTCCGCTCTTCGGCCACCGCGACGAAGTAGCGGAGATGTCTCAACTCCATGTTGATGTCTCCCGGACAGCCATCCGGCGCACACCCCGGCCGGACGATGTCGTCACGATACCGCAGGCGGCGCCCGCCGCCACGCGCCGCACCGCGCAAAGCAAAACGGGAAGCCCGCGGGCTTCCCGTCGTTTCATCGCGGTGGCATCGCGATGACGTCGCGACCGCGCATCACACCTCGGTCGCGTAGAGCGCGTCGCGCTGCGCGTCGCTCAGCGTGTCGAGCGGCACGTCCGGCAACCGATAGCAGATCATCGTGCCGTACAGCTCGGCGAGGCAGTTGCTGCCGGCGTCCAGCGCGTAGCCGTCCTCGCCGTCCGGCGCCGGCGGGTACACTTCGCGCCACGCGTTGATCGCGGCTTCGATTCGCACGATGGAAACGGGTCCGGCCTTCCGCTCGGCGGGTGATGCGCTCATGGATTCCTCTGGGTTGCGCGCTCCGCGGGCCAGGCGGCCCGGATGGAACGATGAAAACGCCGGGCATCTCGCCGGCCGCCGCGCGCCGCGCACGCCGGATGCCGATCCGCGCCGCGCGTGTCGCGCCGGCCGGGCCGTGGCCCGGTAGGGTCGGGCAATATAACCGGCTTTGACCCCGTGCAGGCGAAAGCCGGGCAAAAAAAACGGGAAGCGCGCGGCTTCCCGTTTCATCGTCCGTCGCGCGGCCGCCTGCCGCGCCCGCGTCAGCCCGCGGTTTCGCGGTTCGCCACCGGCTGGCGCTGCGCGCCGCGGTTCGCGGCGATCCACGGCGCGATCTCCATGTCTTCGTAGCGCACGAAGCGGCTCTTCTTCAGGAACCGGTAGCCGAGCCACACGATGAGGAACAGCGGAATGCCGACGTAGGTCGCGGCGACGCCGGCCCAGTCGATCCGGTTCGCGAGGAACGCCTGGTAATCCTGGCCGAGCGCGATCACGAGGCACAGCACGAACGCGAACAGCGGGCCGAACGGGAACCACTTCGACTGGTACGGCAGCTGGTCGAGCACATAACCCTGCTTCACGTAGCCCTTGCGGAAGCGGTAATGGCTGACCGCGATGCCGAGCCACGCGATGAAGCCCGTCATCCCCGACGTGTTCAGCAGCCACAGGTACACGGTCTTGTCGCCGTACAGCGACGTGAAGAAACACAGCGCGCCGACGGCGGTCGTCGCATACAGCGCGTTGCGCGGCACGCCGCCCCGCGACAGCTTCGCGAAGATCCTCGGCGCGCGGCCTTCGGTCGCGAGGGTGTAGAGCATGCGCGTCGACGCGTACATGCCCGAGTTGCCGGCCGACAGCACGGCCGTCAGGATCACCGCGTTCATCACGCCGGCCGCGAACGCGAGGCCCGCGTGGCGGAACACGAGCGTAAACGGGCTCACGCCGATGTCGGTCACGTCCGTCTTCAGCAGGTTCGGGTCGGTGTAGGGAATCAGCACGCCGATCACGAAGATCGCGAACACGTAGAACAGCAGGATCCGCCAGAACACCTGGCGCACCGCGCGCGGGATCGTCGTGCGCGGGTTCTCCGATTCGCCGGCCGCGACGCCGATCAGCTCGGTGCCCTGGAACGAGAAGCCCGCGATCATCGCGACGCCCATCAACGCCGGCAGCCCGCCCGCGAACGGCGCGTCGCCGATCGTCAGGTTGCCCCAGCCGTTGCCCGGCGCGCCCTTCAGAATGCCGAAGATCATCAGCAGCCCGACGCCGATGAACGCGACCACGGTGACGACCTTGATCAGCGCGAACCAGTATTCGGCTTCGCCGAAACCGCGCACGGTGAGCGCGTTGAGCAGGAACATCACGCCGAGGAAGGCCGCGCTCCACCACACGCCCGGCACGTCCGGAAACCAGTAGTGCATCACGAGCTGCGCGGCGACGAGTTCGACCGCGATCGTCACGGCCCAGTTGTACCAGTAGTTCCAGCCGAGCGCGAAGCCGAAGCCTTCGTCCACGTATTTCGCGCCGTAGGTCGCGAACGAACCCGACACCGGCATGAACGCGGCCATCTCGCCGAGGCTCGTCATCAGGAAGTACACCATCAGGCCGATCAGCATGTACGCGACCATCGCGCCGCCGGGGCCGGCCTGCGAGATCGACGCGCCGGACGCGACGAACAGGCCCGTGCCGATCGAGCCGCCGATGGCGATCATCGTCAGGTGGCGCGCCTTCAGCGCGCGATGAAGCTTGGGTGGGTTCGCGGACGAACCGGGTGGGTCGGAATTCGGAATTGCGGACATAAACGAGACGAACGTTGAGCGGGCCGGCATCCGTAGCCGGCGCATGCGGAACCGGAGCGCGGTGCGCGTCCGGCGATGCATTCGATGCGGCCCCGATACGCGTTGCGCGGCGGGCGCCTGCGGCGAAGCGCGGATTCTACCTGATTCGCCAACGGGACCGGTCGGCCCGGCACGCATGCCAGCGCGGGGAGATGTCGCGCCGTCGGGGCGTTGGCTGCGTCGGCGCGGTCGCAACCGCATGCCGCCCCAAAAACCCACGCGTTACTCGTGGTTATCCGGTTTTTCATTCCGGCCCGAAAGCAGCCAATCCTGTCGCGATCCGCCAAATACCGCGCCGACGCGCAAAATCGACACTTCTTCACTCCATTAATCAGACAAAATGACCTGGTCTGATAATTGATTCAAATCAACCTGCGCGCGCGCGATGCGGTAATGGCGCGTAACGGTTTCGAATTGCCGTTTCCGCATGCATGTTTTGCATGCGCACGCGAAAATCATGATTTCGCGAGATAATGCGGATTAATTCGAAATAATCCGCGCGCGGAACCGCCAGTCACGCGAATATCCGCCGCCCGCCACGCCCGAGGATGAAGTCACTCCCGCTGCCCGCCACGCTGCGCCGCCACACCGCGTCGATCGTGGCACGCGTTCTGTCGCCCCGCGGCGTGCTCGTTGCGGGCATCTTGCTGCTGATGTTCAGTTGGGGACTTTCCACGTCGCTATTAATCGAGGCAAGGCGCGACGCGTATGACCATGCGGTCGAAAATGCGCGCAACCTGATGCTGCTGATCGAGCGCGATATCGCGCGCAATATCGAACTCTACGATTTGTCGCTGCAAAACGTCGTCGACGGCGTCACCGATCCCGAGCTGATGACATTGCCGCCGCGCCAGCGCCACCGGCTGCTGTTCGACCGCGCGGCAACCGGCGAGTATCTCGGCTCGATTTTCGTGATGGATCCGCACGGCAATATCATGATCGATTCGAGTGCGTCGCCTGCCCGGCAAGGCAATTTCGCCGACCGCGACTATTTCGCCGTGCATCGCGACGGCCTCGCCCGCGGCCTCTACATCAGCCGCCCGTACGCTTCCCGGCTGCGCGGCGGCGCACTGACGATCGCGCTCAGCCGCCGGATCACCCTGCCCGACGGCAGTTTCGGCGGCATCGTCGTCGGCACGCTCAGCATCGACTACTTCCGCGCGCTGCTCGACGGCCTCGCGGTCGGCCGGCACGGCAGCGCGGCGATCGTCGAGGACAACGGCACGCTCGTATCGCGCCTGCCGTACGACACCCGCGTGGTCGGCCTCGACTTGCACGACTCGCCGCTGTTCATCGAGTCGCAGCGCAGCCGCATCGGCGAGCTGACCGGCATCGGCGCGATCGACGGCGTCCGGCGCATCTACGTCTACAAGCATCTCGCCGGCCTGCCGCTGATCGTCGACGTCGCACCGGCCGAGCTCGACATCTACGCGTCGTGGCACTACCGCGCGGTCTGGACCGTCGTGCTGATGTGCCTGTTCACCGGATTCATCGCGTGGGGATCGCTCGCGCTGTCGCGCGAACTGAAGCGCCGGCAGGTCGCCGAATCGAAGCTGTACCGGCTCGCGCACACCGATTCGCTGACGGGCCTCGACAACCGCGGCACGTTCGACACGGTGCTCGCGAAAGAAGCGCAGCGCGCGGCACGCAACGGCCGGCCGCTGTCCGTGCTGTTCGTCGACGTCGATCACTTCAAGGCATTCAACGACTACTACGGCCACCCGGCCGGCGACGACGTGCTGCGCCGCGTCGCGCAATCCGCGTCGGGCTGCCTGCGCCGCAACAGCGACCATGTCGCGCGCTACGGCGGCGAGGAATTCGTCGTCACGCTGCCCGACACCGACGCGCAAGGCGCGGCCACCGTCGCCGAAGCCATCCGGTACGCGATCGCGGAGCTCGGCATCGAACACGTGAAGAGCCCGTACGGGCGCGTCACGGCCAGCATCGGCACCGCGACCACCGCCGACGGCCGGATGAACGCCGCGACGCTGCTGCGTCGCGCCGACGAAGCGCTGTACCGCGCGAAGTCCGGCGGCCGCAACCGCGTGCTGGAAGCGCTGCCGACTCCGGCCGACGCGTGACGTCGCGTGCCGCCCGGCCGCGCCGTGGACAGCCCGCGCGCGTTCGGTTAGCGTGACGTCTGCTGCGCCAGCGGCGTCGCGCCTGCCCGCGCACGCCGCCGTGCGCGTTCCGGCCACCTCCGTTTCGTCATGACCACCCCGCTCCCTACCCGACTGCCGCCCCTGCTGCGCAATGCGCTCCGCCCGCTGCTCGACCCGTATCGCCGCTACCGGCACGCGAAGCTGATCCATGCGGCGCGCGTCGCGCTCGCGATTCTCGTGTCGATCGCGCTGTCCACCGGCCTGAACGTGCCGCACGGCGAGTGGTCGACGATCACCGTGCTGATCGTCGTCGGCGGGCTGCAGCATCACGGCAACATCCGCAAGAAAGCGGCCGAGCGCGCGCTCGGCACGTCGATCGGCGCGCTCGCGGGGCTCGGGCTGATCGTGCTGTATTCCGTCTTGCATGCGCCCGTCGCGATCTACCTGCTGATGGCCGTCGCATGCGGCATCTGCGCGTATCACGCGATCGGCAAGGCCGGCTACATCGCGCTGCTGTCGGCGATCACGATGGTGATCGTCGCCGGGCACGGCGACAACGAGATCGTCGACGGCCTGTGGCGCGCGGTGAACGTGCTGACCGGCATCGCGATCGCGCTGGCGTTCTCGTTCGCGCTGCCGCTCTACGCCACCTATTCGTGGCGCTACAAGCTCGCCGACGCGCTGCGCGCGTGCGCGGCCGTGCATGCCCGGCTCGCGGGCGACCGCCCGGTCAGCGACGACGCGCACCTGAAGGAAATGGCCGCGCTGAGCGCGCTGCTCGTGCAGCTGCGTTCGCTGATGCCGTCGGTGTCGAAGGAATGCGAGACGTCGATGGCGCAGCTCGAGGCGATCCAGCGCAGCCTGCGCCTGTGCATCGGCTACCTGGAGATCCTGTCGAGCGCGGTGCCGGCCCGCGACGACGTGGCGGCCCGCGAATACATGCGCGCCGAGATGAAGGCCGTGAACCGGCGCATCCGCGACACGCTGGTCGGCGCCAGCCGCGCGCTCAAGTTCGGCACGCCGAGCCGGCTTGCGCCGCGCCGCCGGCCGGCCGACCCGCCGCACGACGTGCCGCCGCCGCAGCTGTCCGGCTATGTGTCGATCACGGCCAAGCTGGCCGGCGAAGTCGACCAGTTGCGCGAGAAGCTGCTGGATACCGCGCAGTCGTGGAATATCTGAGGTTCCCGGCGGATTCCGGGTGTCGGGCGCAATTCTTTCATATTCCTTTCGGAATGGCGGACCGGCATTTCCATCGCGGCTGCCGCGCGTTTCGGCCGATCCGGCCCCGCAAGCCGGCCTCGCGACCGTGCTCGCCGCGGCCGGTTTCAGCCGCGATTTCGCGCCTTCCGGCCTCGCGTTCTCCGCGTGGTTAACCGCCCGTCCGGCCCGCCCGACGGGCCGGACGACGATTCCGCACGAAAATCAGCCCTTGCCCCAACTTCCCGGACAGCCGATACTCGCATATTCCGCGAAATACGATCCCACCGGCTTCAATCCACGGTAATTCCTATGAGCACGATTCTCGAAAGCCTCCCGACCGGCCAGAAGGTCGGTATCGCCTTCTCCGGCGGCCTGGACACCAGCGCTGCGCTGCACTGGATGAAACTGAAGGGCGCCGTCCCGTACGCATACACGGCGAACCTCGGCCAGCCCGACGAAGACGATTACGACGCGATCCCGAAACGCGCGATCGAATACGGCGCAGCCGGCGCCCGCCTGATCGACTGCCGTGCGCAGCTCGTCGCCGAAGGCATCGCGGCGCTGCAAAGCGGCGCGTTCCACATCACGACGGCCGGCGTCACGTACTTCAACACGACGCCGATCGGCCGCGCCGTGACGGGCACGATGCTCGTCGCCGCGATGAAGGAAGACGGCGTCAACATCTGGGGCGACGGCAGCACGTACAAGGGCAACGACATCGAGCGCTTCTACCGCTACGGCCTGCTCGTGAACCCGGATCTGAAGATCTACAAGCCGTGGCTCGACCAGACCTTCATCGACGAGCTCGGCGGCCGTGCCGAAATGTCCGAGTTCATGAACCAGGCGGGTTTCGCGTACAAGATGTCGGCCGAGAAGGCGTATTCGACCGACTCGAACCTGCTCGGCGCGACGCACGAAGCGAAGGATCTGGAAAGCCTCGAAAGCGGCATCAAGATCGTGAACCCGATCATGGGCGTCGCGTTCTGGCGCGACGACGTGAAGATCGCCGCGGAAGAAGTGACGGTGCGCTTCGAAGCCGGCCAGCCCGTCGCGCTGAACGGCGTCGAGTTCAAGGATCAGGTCGAGCTGCTGCTGGAAGCGAACCGCATCGGCGGCCGCCACGGCCTCGGCATGAGCGACCAGATCGAGAACCGGATCATCGAGGCGAAGAGCCGCGGCATCTACGAAGCCCCGGGCCTCGCGCTGCTGTACATCGCGTACGAGCGCCTCGTTACCGGCATCCACAACGAAGACACGATCGAGCAGTACCGCGAGAACGGCCGCCGCCTCGGCCGCCTGCTGTACCAGGGCCGCTGGTTCGACCCGCAGGCGATCATGCTGCGCGAAACCGCGCAACGCTGGGTCGCACGCGCGATCACCGGCGAAGTGAAGATCGAACTGCGCCGCGGCAACGACTACTCGATCCTGAGCACGAAGTCGCCGAACCTCACGTACCAGCCGGAACGCCTGTCGATGGAGAAGGTTGCATCGACGTTCTCGCCGCGCGACCGGATCGGCCAGCTGACGATGCGCAACCTCGACATCACCGATACGCGCGACAAGCTGCGCGTGTATGCGCAAGTCGGCCTGCTGACGCCGGGCGAAGCGTCGGCACTGCCGCAGATCAAGGGCGACGACAAGTAAACCGTCTCGCTCGACGCCGTGCCGCATTGCTGCATGCGGCACGGTCAGGCAGGCTGCATGTGCGACGCCTCGTCGCGCACGCAGCCTGCCGCTCCCCCTCCCGGCCTGTCCGCTTTCCCCCCCTTCGCATTGCACCACGCGACGCCCTCACGGCACCGCGCCGCCGCGCCCGTCATGGCAAGCTGCGAGTCATCCGCTTCCTGCCTCGACCCATGACCGCCCTTACCGTCATCCACCTGAACGGCCCGATCAACAGCGGCAAGACGACGATCGGCCTCGCGCTCGCACGCGTGCTGCCCGATGCGCGCTTCATCGACGGCGACGATCACGATGCGCCCGACGACGCGCCGTTGGACGTGCAGTGGGCACTCGCGCTCGAACGTCTCGTCGCGCAGATCGCGGCCGCGCGCGAACGCCATCTGGTCATCGCCTATCCGATCGACGAAGCGGAACACGCGCGGCTGCGCGCCGCCTGCGACGCGCGTGATGCAAGGTTGTTCGTCGTCACGCTAGCACCGCCCGAAGCGATCGCGGCGTCGAATCGCGGCACGCGCGCGCTGACGGACTGGGAGCGCAGCCGGATCGCCGAGATGTATCGCGAAGGCTATGCGTCGCGGCCGTTCAGCCAGATGGTGCTGGACACGGCCGGTACGACGCCCGATGCATGTGCGGCGCGCATCGCGCGGCACGTCGCTACCGTGGCGTCGTAACGCCCATGCCAGCACGCACGCCGCGGTACCGAAACCCGAATGATGCTCGCCGCGGCTCGACGTCACGTGGCGTTGCCATATCCGTATAGGAAAACGTTTACTCTTCCAGGGCTTCTTGCTAGCATCGTCTCCGATCGGCCGACAAGCGTCATCCGGAAAGCCGATCGCAAGCCTCGTGAATATCAGCATTCCCCGCTTTACAGTCTGGCTTCGGCAGTCGCTTTCGAACCGCACCTGCTTTCTGTGTTTTGGCGTGCTTTCTACAGGCTGTCGACCGCCTTTCCGGCGATCTCAAGCCTAAAAAAAGAAAACGTTATCCATGACGTGGCACCCTGCCACGGACCATCAGAGAGAGAGACATCATGAAGAACCGGATCATCCCGTGCGTCGCCGCCATGCTGTCCGTTGCGTTCCTTTCCGCCTGCGGCGGTGACGACCCGGCCAGCCCGGCCGCCGCCGCGCGCCAGCAGGCCACCGTCATGGCGCTCAGTCCGTCGAATCCGCCCGGCTCGAACTTCAACCTCGCACCGTTCACGCTGCAGTTGCCGACCGGCGCGCCCGGCAAGGTCGATACCGTGAGCGGTTCGTCGCTCGCGGGCGGCTACGTGAACCCGACGTATTTCTATACGGACGGCAGCGACGGCTCGATGGTGATGATGGACCCGACGCAGGGCTGGACGACGTCCGGCTCGCTGCATCCGCGCACCGAGCTGCGCGAGAACGCGATCTGGCCGACCTCCGGCACCAACCGGCTGAACGCGACAGTGACCGTCACGCAGGTGCCCGATCACACGACGATCGGTCAGATCTTCCAGGGCACCGGCCCGAGCAAGCCGCTGTGCGAGCTGCAGTTCACGTCCGGCGGGGTCGTCCAGTTGCTGCTCGAAAGCACCAACCAGGGCGGCAAGTCGACGACCACGCCGATCACGACGGTCGGCGTCGGCAAGAAGTTCAGTTATGCGCTGAGCCTGAGCGGCACGACGATCACCGTCACCACGAACGGCACGACCAGGACCTTCACGATGGATTCGAGCTTCGACGGCGAAAGCTTCTACTTCAAGGCCGGCGACTACGACCAGACGGCCGTGTCCGGTACGCCGCTGACGACGCCCGGCACCGTCGTGAAATTCCATGCGTTGACGCTCACGCACAGTTGAAGCCGGTCGCGCGTCACGACGCATGAAGCCGGACGGGTGCGCGATGCGCACCCGTCCGCCGTTTCGGCGCACCTCGCGCTTACGAGTGGTGCCGCTCACTGACGACTCATTCGACGTATGCATCCGCTTCGGCGAGCCGCCCGACACGCGCGTCGTCGCGCGACGGCTCGCATCGAACCGCCCGCTTCTGTGCGCATCTCGCGCGGCACGACGCCCGGCACGCCGCACGACCTCACGCGGCACACCTGCATCGGCATCCGGCAAGGCGACGAAGAATACGGCGCCTGACGAACGGACACGGCGCGACACGCCACACGGAAGCCGTTCGGATCAACGGCAACCGGACGACGAACAACGGCAAGATCGCGGTGAAGTGGGCGCTCGACGGACACGGAATTCTGATGCGCGCGGAACGGGACCTGCGCGACTACCTCGCGGACGGGCGTCTCGCCGTCGTGCTGCCCGATCACGTTCGTGGATTTTCTGGCGGAAGCGCTGGGGCGGTTGAGAGGCGGATAACGCGCCGGAAGCCGATCCGCCGGCCACTCAGCTCGCGGCGACCAGCGCGACGTGTTCAAGATCGATGCCGGTCGTTGCCGGCGCCGCGCGCACGCTGCTCGCAACAGACTCACGCGTCACAGCTGCCTCTCGCGCCCGCCACCCTGCCGCCCCCGCCGCCAGCCCTTCATGCTCGTGCGCGGCCTGCACGAAACGCTCGGCGATCCAGTCGACGAACGCGCGCACGCCGGGCGACACATGCGGGCGCTTCACGTAGACCGCCGACACGGCGGCCGGCTCGGGTTGCCAGCACGGCAGCACTTCCCGCAGCCGGCCCGCGTCGATCAGCGGCTGCGCGGCGATGCGCGTCGGCTGGATCAGCCCGAGGCCGTGCACGCCGCAGGCCAGGTACGCCTGCTCGTCGTCCACGCTGACGATGCTGTCGAGCCGGACCTTGCGCACGCCGTCGTCCGCGACGAAATCGAGTTCGGCCGAGCGCTGGCCGGGTACCCGCGCGCCGCTGACCGCGCGGTGCGCCGTGAGCGCGTCGAGCGTGCGCGGAACGCCGAAGCGGTCGAGATACGCCGGGCTCGCGCACGTCACGCGTTCGAGCGTGCCGAGCCGGCGCGCGACGAGCGACGAATCGGGCAGCGCGCCCAGCCGGATGCCGCAGTCGACCGTGTCGGCGTCGCGATCGCCCGCGCGCCCGGCCACGCCCAGCATCAGCACGAGATCGGGATGCCGGGCGTGAAACGCGTCGAGCGCCGGCAGCACGATCGCACCGGCCACCGACGCCGGCACCTCGACGCGCAGCGGCCCGCCCGGATGCCGCGCGGCGCCGCGCATGCTGGCTTCGAGCTCGTCGACGTCCGCCGTGATGCTCACGCAGCGCCGGTAATACGCGTCGCCTTCGGACGTCGTCCGCAGCGCGCGCGTCGTGCGCACCAGCAGCGGCGTGCCGAGCGCCGCCTCGAGCTCCTGCACGGTCCGCGTCGCGGTGGCACGCGAAATGCCGAGCGCCTGCGCCGCGCGTGTAAAGCTGTTCATTTCGACGATGCGCGTGAAGATGCGCATCGCGCGGATCGGATTGTCCACCGGTCACCCCTGCGTGGTTGCGACAGGCCGCGGCGCGCGTGCGCGCACCGTACACGGTTGTCGATGTCGACGAAAGCCGCGCGCCGCGCGGCGGCCGGGTCAGGCGTTCGCCGCGGCGATGCGGCGCGCGGGTTCGGCGAGCAGCCGTTGCGCGAGCGCCAGCGCGTCTTCGCGGCTCGCCGCCGCGTTCAGCGGATAGCCCCAGACCTTCTCGAACGTGCCCGAGAATGCATCGAGCGCGGCACGCCGGGCCGCATCGGGCTCGATCGCGATCATCGCCGGGATCCATTCGCGCGACTGCGCACGGTTGGCCTTGCTCCACTTCGCGAGCTGCTTGCGCATCTCGTGGTCGGTATCGCCGCGATCGTCGCCGGACGGCGCGTCGTCGGTCAGAAGAACGAAGCGTTCGCCGCGCGCCAGCAACGCGTCGAGCTCGGCGATCAACCGGGCCGGTTCGAAGTGCGTCGAACCGCGGTAACGCAGCCAGACGAACGGGAATTCAGTCGTGGTGATTTGCATGTCGACCTCCAGATGAGAACGATTCTCATTTTATGGATCGAGGCCAAACGCGTCATTTCTCATCCCGGCCAACTGCTTTTTCAATCTGGCCAAACCTGCGCATCCGCGGGCGCGGCCAGCGCGTTCAGCGTTGCCGGTCGGTCAGGAATTGCGTCGGCGACTTGCCGGTCGCCTTGCGGAACATCGTCACGAAACTGCTCGCGCTCTCGTAGCCGAGGTCGATCGCGATCTGGTGCACGCGGCGGCCGGTCGTCAGCATCCGCAGCGACAGCGCGACGTGCAGCCGCCGGCGCCAGTCGCCGAGGCTCATCCCGAGCTCCTTCGTCGCGAGCCGTGTGAGGCTGCGCTCGCTGATGCCCGCGCGCCGTGCGAGTTCGGCCAGCGGCGACTTGTCGGCCGGATCGTCGAGCAGATGGTCGATCAGCTTGCGCAGCCGGCGGTCGGTCGGCATCGGCAGGTACAGGTCCTCGACCGGCGCCGCGACGAGTTCGTCGAGCAGCGTCGCCATCAGCCGCCCCTGCGGCCCGTCGACGTCGTACAGGTTCGGAAAGCTCGCGGCCTTCAGCAGCAGTTCGCGCAGCAGCGGCGACACGGACAGCGTGCAGCAGCGCGCGGGCAGGTCGAGCGCGGCGTCGGGTTCGACCAGCACCGCGTAGAAGGTCGCGCCGGCCGAGCCGCGCGCCGCGTGCGGAACATCGCCGGGAATCCACACCGTGCATTGCGGGGGCGCGCTCCACACGCCGCCGTCGATCTCGCAATAGACGACGCCGCTCAGCGTGTAGAGCAGCTGCGCCTGGCGATGGCTGTGGCGCTCCAGCCGCCATTCCGGCTCGACGACCGAACCGCCGAACACGACGAGCGGACGCGGCACGTGATAGACGTCGGCGTCCGCGGCGGGATGGGTGGTCGGTGGAAGCTCGCGCATGAAACGATAGGCGGTGGAAGAAGCCGGACGCCGTGCCGCACGTCGTTTCGTGCTTATACCAGAAAGGCGCCGGCACGGCCGGGCCGTTCAAGCGCGCGTCAGCGGCCGCCCGCCGAACCGAATACAATGCCCCGATCCCCCGCCGCCGCGCCAACCTGCCGGAGCCGCCATGTTCGACCTGACCACGCTGACCACTTTCACCGCCGTCGTCCTGGGCCTGTTCCTGATCCCCGGCCCGGCCGTGCTGCTCGTGCTGAGCCGCACCGTGCAGGGCGGGCGCAAGACCGGCATCCTGACCGGCCTCGGCGTCGCGAGCGGCGACTTCGTGCATACGCTGTTCGCGGCCGTCGGGTTGTCCGCGCTGCTGATGACGTCGGCGCTCGCATTCAACGTCGTGAAGCTGGTCGGCGCCGCGTACCTGCTCTATCTCGGCGCGCGTGCGCTGCTGGAAAAACCGTCGGATCCGTCGCTGCCGCAGGTGGCGCCCGTCACGCCGCTCGTCGCGTACCTGCAGGCCATTCCCGCCGAAGTGCTGAATCCGAAGACCGCGCTGTTCTTCCTCGCGTTCATGCCGCAATTCGTGCACCCGGAGCGCGGCTCGACGTTCGTGCAGTTCGCGGTGCTCGGGCTGATCTTCGTCGTGCTCAGCTCGCTCTATACGACGCTGATCGCGTGCTCGATCCGCCCGCTCGGCCGCGTCGTGAAGCGGCTGACGTGGCTCACGCGCTGGCAGGGGAAGATCATCGGGTCGATCTTCATCGCGCTCGGGCTGCGCGTGGCCGTGCAGCAGCGCTGATACGCACGGTCGCATGACGCCTGCCGACGCGGACCGCCTCTACACCGACCCGCGCCTCGTCGCGGTCTACGACCTGTTCAACGCGGGCGATCGCGACTTCGCGTTCTATGCAGCCGTGATCGGCCCCGCGCCGCAGCGCATCCTCGATCTCGGCTGCGGCACCGGCACGTTCGCACGCCGGCTCGCGGCGGCCGGGCACGAGGTCGTCGCGATCGATCCGGCGCCGGCAATGATCGATTACGCACGACGCCAGCCGCGCGCCGACACCGTGCGCTGGCACGCATGCGAACTCGGCAGCCTGCCGCCCGCCGCACCGTTCGATGCGGTCGTGATGACCGGGCATGCGTTCCAGTGCCTGCTGTCCGATGATGAAATCGACGCGACGCTGCGCGGCGTGCGACGCGTGCTCGCCGACGGCGGCCGCTTCCTGTTCGACACCCGCAACCCGCACGTCGCACCGTGGCGCGCGTGGACGCCCGCGCGTTCGGCATGCAGCGTCGAATCGCGCGACTTCGGCCGCGTCGATCTCCATCACGCGGTGCGTGCGGTCGACGACGCGATCGTGACGTTCGACACGCACTACCGCTTCCGCCGCGACGACACGGTGCTGACGAACACGAGCCGGCTGCGTTTCATCGCGCAGCCCGCCCTGCAGGCGCGCGTGTCGGCAGCCGGTTTCGCATCGGCCGAGTGGTGCGGCGACTGGCAACGCGCGCCTTTCGACGAAACGATCAGCGCGGAGATCATCGCGATCTGCCGCGCATGAGCGCGCGTGCGCCGATGGCGTCAGCCCGCGACCGGTAGCGTGTCCACCGCATACGCATGCCGGATCGTGCGGCCCAGCACCGGATCCTCCAGCTCGATCTCGAACCGCTCGGCCGGCCGGATGCCGCCGATAGCGGCCAGCGTTCCGCACAGCATCGCGGTGCCGTTCTCGAAACGGCCGCCGTGGCGCGCGAACTGCGCGAGCAGATCGTCCGGCGCGCGCATCGCCGTCACCCGGCCTTCCTGATACAACACGCGCTCGCCGTCGATCGTCGCGTACGCGCGCAGCACGAGCTGATCCCAGTGACCGGCCACGTCGTCGAACTTCCACAGCGTGCTCGCGCACGGCTTGCCGCACATCTGCTTCGACACGGTGATCCCGTATGTCTCGACTTCGCGGTCGGTGTGGTCGGATGCGATGCCGACGAAGGTCTCGCCGCCGGCGCGCACCAGCACGAATTCCGCTTCGCCGCTGCTCTGCCCGCCCGATACCTGGATCGCGGGCGACGGGTCGAGGCGGTCGGCCGCAACGCGGTAGAAGACCGGCGTCGTCGCCGGGCGCCTGACGCCGAGCGCCTCCAGCTCGCGGATGTGCCGCTCCATGGCCGCCGTGTCACGGCCGGTCCAGCCCGCGATCACGAGCGTGTCGATCGCGATCGCGCGCTCGGTGCGGCCGTCGCGACCGTCGATCGCGAACGTAATGGTTTTCATCGAATGCTCCTTGTGGCGGGGCGCGCACGCATCGCGCGGCGCCGCTCGCCGTGTGTCGTCGACCGGCCGCGCTCAGGCCGGGTCGTAGTAGTGGATCTCGAGCAGCACGCAGCCGCCGTTCGACTTGAACGGGCCGTGCCATGCGCCGGGCGGCCGCACCGCATACGTGTAGCCCTTGAACGGCGTGCCGCCGTTGCCGTGCTCGTCGTTGCCGACGGTCAGGTCGCCCTCGACCAGGAACACCTCTTCCCAGTAGTCGTGCACGAACGGCTTCTTCGTATGCAGCCCCGCCGGCAGGCGCAGCAGGCGCGTGCGGCTGCCGCGCTTGCGCTCGGTATCGAGCCCGCCGGACAGAATCAGCTCCTGTGCGCCGGATGCCGGGTCATACCCTTCCGGCAGCCGCCAGTCGCGCTGCATGTCCAGCGTATGGAATTCGTCGTGAAGCTTGTTGATGGCCATCTGTCTCTCCTGAATGCGATAGCGGGTGAAATCGGGCACGACGCGTCAAGCGGCGTGCGGCGTCGACCGTTCCTGGTTCAGCGAATAGCTGCCGAGCATCGAATCGACGAGATGCGACACGCGCTGCCAGTCGTACGTGCGGTATGCGTGGCCCTTCGTGACGAACGACGCGCCGGCGTAGAACAGCTCGTACTGGTTGTGGCGCGACGCGAATTCGGAGCCGACCGCGTCCCATGCGAGCTTGAAGAACTTCACGCGCTCCTCGGACGAACACACCGGCGACTTCTGCGTCTTCTCGATGATGCGCAGCAGGTCGGGGTTCTCGAAATCGCGCACGCTGGACGGCAGCATGATCATTCCGCCGCCCGCGAGCTCGCGCAGCGTGTTGAGCACCTTCGAATACAGCTGCTGCGTGACGACCTGCGAGCCGTACAGCATGTTGCGGTCGGGCACGTAGAAGCCGTTGACGACCGTGCCCTTCGCTTCCATCCCGTAGACCCACGCCTCGACCATCGACGCTTCGGCCGCGAGCTGGCCCAGCGTCTCGCGTACCTGCGGGAACGTGTTCGTGCCGTTGACCTCGGAAATCTTCAGGCCGAGCCCGACGAGAAAGCGCAGCTTCGTCATCAGGCGCACCTGGCACTGATAGTTCTGGTACACGTGCGCGGGCGTCGCATGAAACTGCTTCGCGCACATCGCCGTGTTGCCGGCGACGAAGATCCGTTCCCACGGCACCTTCACGTCGTCGAAGTACAGCACCGCGTCGTTCTCGTCGAAGCGGCTGGACAGCGGGTTGTCGAACACCGACGTCGCGTGCTCCTCGTACGACTTGCGCGACAGGATCTTCATGCCCTTCGCGTTCATCGGCACCGCGAACGACAGCGCGTACATCTCGTCGCCTTCGCGCAGCGGCTGGATGCAGCTGCAGAACACCTCGTTCGCCATGATCCCGCTCGTCGCGAGCATCTTCGCGCCGCGCACCGTGATGCCTTCGGCATCCTGATCGACGATGCCGACCGCGAGGTACTTGTCCTCCTGCTCGTGTGCGGCCTTCGACTGGTTCGCCTGCGGATTCACGATCACGTAGGTCAGGAACAGGTCGTTGTCGCGTGCATAACGGTAGTAGTCGCGCAGTGCGCCGGCGCGCGCCGGGTCGTATTGTTCGAACACGTCGGCGCCCATATACATGCCGGCGAGACACGACGCGACGTGGTCGGGCGAGCGGCCCATGAAGCCGTAATGCAGCTCCGACCACGCTTCCAGCGCGGCACGGCGCTCGACGAGTTCGTCATAGGACGTCGGCAGCTGCCAGATCCGGCTCACGCGGTTGCCCGTGCCGGGCGACACGAACGTCATCTTCTCGACGTTCTCGTCGCGCGCCTGGTAGTCGTACAGGCTCGCGTAGCTGCGAATCGAATTGCGGAATGCCGCATGCGCGGTCACGTCGCCGGCCGGCTGGCCGTTCAGGTAGACCTGCCGCCCGTCGCGCAGCGACGCGATGTGCTGAGTCCCGTTCTTGATCATGATGTCCTCCTGGGTGGAATGAATCGTGGGTTGCGTTCACAAGGACGGCGCATGCGCGCCGTCGAGCGCGCGGTAGCGACCGCCAAAGAAGATCAGCGGGCGCCCTTCCGAGCGCGCGCGGTGCCGCGTCACGCGGCCGACGAAGATCACGTGGTCGCCGCCGTCGTATTGCGCATAGGGCTCGCATTCGAACGTCGCGAGTGCGTCGGGCAGCAGCACCGCGCCGTCGGCGGGCGCCGCGCCGGCGCGCCAGCCCCACTTGTCGCCGTTCGCCTTCGCGAAACAGTTCGACAGGTGCTGCTGCGTCTCGTCGAGCACGTTGACCGCGTAGCCGTCCGCGCCGGCCAGGTCGCCGAGGCTCAGGCTGCGGCGGTCGACCGAGAACAGGATCAGCGGCGGATCCAGCGAAACCGAATTGAATGACGCGACCGTGATGCCGACCGGCATCCCCTCTTTGCGCGGGGCGGTAATCACCGCGACGCCCGTCGCGAACATCGACAACGCGGTACGAAAGCGTCGCTGCTCGTCGGCGCCCGCGCCGGTTCCGGCATGGTTCTCGCTCATCTCGTTCTCCTGGGGTTGCATCGCCGGATTCCGCGGCGGAATCCGACCAACGAATCACTTCAATTTAGCTTTGTGATTTAGCTTTTATTGAATGTAAACACAAAAGCCGGTTCAAGCTGTCGTAAACCCTGATCTTGAAAGCTTTGTTTGAAAGACAACCCTACTGGCGTGATGGATGTTGCGCGACGCCCGCGAATGTCCACGTACACTGCGGCAACCGTATCCCGCGGCTTTCGCGACCCGCGAGAGATCCCGCTTCCCGGAGCCCATTCGATGCCATCCCGCCCGATCTACATGGACTACAGCGCGACGACGCCCGTCGATCCGCGCGTGGTCGACAAAATGGTGCCGTTCCTGCACGAGCAGTTCGGCAACCCCGCTTCGCGCAGCCACAGCCACGGCTGGGACGCCGAGCAAGCGGTCGAGGAAGCGCGCGCGCACGTCGCCGCGCTGCTCGGCGCGGACCCGCGCGAAATCGTGTGGACATCGGGTGCCACCGAAGGCAACAACCTCGCGATCAAGGGCGCCGCGCACTTCTATCAAGGCACGGGCAAGCACCTCGTCACGGTGAAGACCGAACACAAGGCCGTGCTCGATACGTGCCGCGAACTCGAACGCCAGGGCTTCGACGTCACCTACCTCGACGTGGAGGAAAACGGTCTGCTCGATCTCGATGCGCTGCGGCGGGCGCTGCGCGCCGACACGATCCTGGTGTCGGTGATGCTCGCGAACAACGAAACGGGCGTGATCCAGCCGATCGCCGAGATCGGCGCGCTGTGCCGCGCCCGCGGCATCGTGTTCCACTGCGACGCCGTACAGGCGGCCGGCAAGATTCCGGTGGACGTGAATGCACTGAACGTCGACCTGCTGACGGTGACCGCGCACAAGGTGTACGGCCCGAAGGGAATCGGCGCGCTGTACGTGCGCCGCAAGCCGCGCGTGCGCATCGAAGCGCAGATGCACGGCGGCGGCCACGAGCGCGGGATGCGCTCGGGCACCCTGCCGACGCACCAGATCGTCGGGATGGGCGAAGCGTTTCGGCTTGCGAAGGAAGAGATGGAGGAAGAAAGCCGCCGCGTCGGCGCGTTGCGCGACCGGCTGCTGGCCGGCCTGTCGACGCTCGACGAGGTTTACGTGAACGGCGACCTGGCGCGCCGGATTCCGCACAACCTGAACGTGAGCTTCAACTTCGTCGAGGGCGAATCGCTGATCATGGGGATCAAGGGCGTCGCGGTATCGTCAGGCTCCGCGTGCACGTCGGCGTCGCTGGAACCGTCTTACGTGCTGCGTGCGCTCGGCCGAAGCGACGAACTCGCACACAGCTCGATCCGCTTCACGCTCGGCCGCTTCACGACCGAAGCCGAAGTGGACAGCGTGATCGCGCAGGTGCGCGACACGGTCGACAAGCTGCGCGCGCTGAGCCCGCTATGGGACATGCATCTGGAAGGGGTCGACCTCGATACGATCGAGTGGGCCGCGCACTGAGCATGACCGACGCGTCGCGCCGGCCCGCGGCCGGCGTGCGTCAGCTTTTTTCCTGGCGCGCGATCATGTGCGCGAGATCGAGCGTTGCGCGATCGCCGTTGGTGACGAGGCGGTCGATCACCGAGCACAGCACCTTGAACTCGGTCTTGGTCACGCCCTCGAACAGCACGTTGTTGATCCGCTGCTGGGTGGGCGCCAGCGCTTTCAGCAGCTTCGTGCCGGCCGGCGTGACCGTGACGCGCATCTTGCGCTTGTCATCCGGGTCCGCCCGCTTGTCGATCAGGCCGAGCTTCTTGAGCTTGCCGGTTTCGATCGTCACGAACGCGCCGCTCAGGTGCAGGTGATCGGCCAGGCGGTTGACGGTCACGACGTCGTCGTGGGACAGGTGCGCGACCGACACGAGCAACGAGTACTGGATGCCGGTCAGCCCGGCGATCGAGCCGAAACCGTCGCGGACCGACAGCAGGCGCGCCGCGAACGGCAGCAACCCGTTGATCAGGTGACGAAATTCCGTGTCCGTGCCGTCGATCAGGCAGGCCGGGTTGGTAATGGTCAGAACGGACTCCTCTTGCTGCTTGGCCATGACGTCGACGCTCCGTGCAGTCATGCGAATTTAGCTTTGAAACGAAATTATACGGTAAAGGCACATGCGCTCCCGGCCGGGTCCGGCGCCCCGCATGCTGCCCGATTGTCCGGCACCGGAGACTCGATCATGTCCTTTCCGCTTCATCCCGCGACGGTCCGCGCGCTGCTCGAATGTTATCTGCGCGCGAAAGACCTGAACCGTCCGTCACTGATCGCCGACTGCTTCGCAGCCGATGCCGAGCTGAGCTTTTCGCTCGCCAGCGACGATATCGATTTTCCGCCGCGCGTGACGGGCGCGGCCGCCATCGCGCGCACGCTGGTCGAGGAATTCGGCGAGCGGTTCGAGCGGTGCCGGACCTGTTACGTCTGCGCGGAGCCGGACGTCGACGCGCATGGCGTCGCCAACATGCCGTGGCTCGTCGTGATGCGGCAGAGGAACACCGGCGCGCTGCGGATCGGGCATGGCACGTACCGCTGGCAGTTCGCGGGCGACGACACCCGCGACGACGCGGCCCGGATCGCCGCGCTGCACATCCACATCGCGCGAATGGACACGATCGACGATCCGCGGTCGTCGAAGCTCGACGGGCTGCATGCGGCGTTCGGGTATCCGTGGCTGCCGGCGCATGCGTTCGCGCGCGGGCTGGCGGATATCGCGGCGGCACACCCGGATTGGGGATTCCTGGCACCGTTTCACGACGCGGCGGCGGCGGCGGCCTGACCGATCGCGCCGGCCGCGCCGCCGCGCGTCATGCCGCGTCAAGCGCCTGCCGCACCGCCTCCCAATCGAGCCCGAACCGCGCGAGATACTTGCGCAGCCGGTCCGCATCGTTCGGTTGCTTCTTGCTCTGCCGCGACACCGCGAACAGCGTGCGCCCCGCCTCCGACAGGCTCGCCGACGCGCGGCACACGTCGAGCACGCGTTCGAGCTGCGCACGGTCGAACAGGTCGAGATCCGCGGCGCGCGCACCGAACACCGCGTCGACGCACGGGTCGGCCGCGCCCGCGTCGCGCGGCGACGACCAGGTGCGCGTCAACCGCTCGACTTCCTGCTCGGCGAGTGCCTCGGTAATCCGCCCCGCATCGGCCAGCGTCGCCATCCGCGTGACCGAGGCCGACAGTTCGCGGAAGTTGCCGGCCCACACCGCGCGCGGGGACGCCGCGAACGCGAGATAGCGCCGCTTCGCCTCCACGTTGAATCGCACCTGCTCGCCCTGCTCGCGGCCGAAACGGTCGAGTTCGAATTCGAGGTTCGGCTCGATGTCCTCGCGGCGCTCGGCCAGTCCCGGCAATTCGTACGTCCACAGATTGATCCGCGCATAGAGATCCTCGCGGAACGTGCCGGCCGCCACCATCTGCCGCAGGTCGCGATGCGTGCCCGCGATCAACTCGAAATCGCTGCTCGCCTCGACGTCCGCGCCGACCGGCAGGAAGCGCTTCTCCTCGATCGCCTTCAGCAGCATCGCCTGCTCGTCGAGCCCGAGTTCGCCGATTTCGTCGAGGAACAGCAGCCCGCCGTCGGCCGCGCGCAGCAGCCCCGCCCGTGCCGACTGCGCGCCCGTGAACGCGCCCTTCACGTGACCGAACAGCGTCGACATCGCCGCGTCGCCGCGCAGCGTCGCGCAGTTGATCTCGATGAACGCCCCCGCGAGCCGATGGCGGCCGCGCTTCAGCTCGTACACGCGCTTCGCGAGAAACGATTTGCCGGCGCCCGTCGGCCCGACCAGCAGCATCGGTGCGCGCGACCGCACGGCGACGCGCTCCAGTTGCTCGATCAGCGCATTGAAGCGCGCGTTGCGCGTTGCGATGCCGGCCTTCAGGAACGACACCGTTTCGTCGCGCTCGCGCGTGAAGCGCTGCGCGATGCGGTTGTAGCGCGACAGGTCGAGGTCGATCACCGATATCGTGCCCGGCCCGCTCGGCCCTTCGTCGGTCCGCTGCGGCGGCCCCGTCTGCACGAGGCGCGCGGGCAGGTAGCGCGCCTCCGCCAGCAGGAACCAGCAGATCTGCGCGACGTGCGTGCCGGTCGTGATGTGGATCAGGTAGTCCTCATGCTCGAGGTCGAACGGATACGCGCGTGCGTAGTCGTGCAGCGTCGCGTAGACCTCCTCGAAATCCCACGGATCGTGGATCGTGACCGGCACGAGCCGCACATCGGTATGCGGCGACAGGCGCGCGAGATCGTCCCGCACCTGGTGGGCGAGACGCGTGTAGCCCGGCGCATGCAGCAGTTCGAGCCGGTCGATCGGCAGGTCGGGCTGCTCGCACAGCGAAATCGTCGGCCGCCATTTGCGGTAACGGCGCGGCGCGCGGCCGCCCTGGTCCAGCACGGTGCCGAGAAAACCGATCGCGACGGTCTTGCGCATTTTTTATCTCATGGGATAAGAAGCGATCCGATTGTATCGGATTTCCATGATGAATCCGCACGCCCGGCATCACCGAAAATCGGTTAATGAAATAAATTCCCATTTGTTTTCAAGCATTTGAAAAATTATTCGAGCATCAAGGCAGCCACTGGCACGCTCCTCGCTCAATAGAAGACGCCGGATGTCCCGCTGGCCCGCGAGCCAGGGTTCACACGCCCTGCTGGTGCGCCGCCGCCGAACCTCGTTCGTCGCGGCAGCGCATGCCGCCATGGACAGATGAAGGCAAAGGGGCGCGCGCCAGGATGCCTCGTCCGGGTTCGAATCCCGGAGCGCCCGTCGTTCGGAAGCTCAGTCAGGTGGAGCAGCCGGCGAAAGCCGGCCGGTGGCGGGTTCGAATCCCGCTCGAACCCTGTCCGCAAGGACAGTCTCGTGATGAAAGCAGTACCCGCCGGTGCGGGCCGACAGGCCCGCCGCGCGTCGGACCGGTTGCGGTTCCGCGCGATCGGCCGGGCGGCCGCACGGCCCGCGCGAATGCGCACGACGACGCGATGCAGGATGCGTCACCGTGTGCGTCGGCGCCGGCCAGCGCGCCGTCCGCCCGGTTGCGTCGCACCGCGATCCGCACGATGCGCGATCCGGCGGTCGTTGAAAAAAAGGACAAAAATATGTGGAAGCGTCATGTAGTGAAAAAGAACGAACGCGCGCTGCTGATGAGCGAAGGCGATTTCGTGAAGGTGCTGGAACCGGGCGTGTTCAAGGCCTTCGATCCGTTCAAGCGTCTGTCGGTGCAGACCGCGCGTCTCGACGCGCCGCTCGCCGACACCGCGCTGGCCGACTATCTGCGCCACGACGCGCCCGACGTGCTCGCGCGATACTTCGTCGCGATGGATCTCGCCGACGACGAAGCGGGCCTGCGCTATGAAGACGACGTGCTCGTCGAGATCCTGGCACCGGGCACGCGCCGGCTGTACTGGCGCGGCCTGGCCGCGCATCGTCTCGAACGCGTCGATCTCACGCAGGACAGCATGCTGCCGGCCGCGCTCGTCAAACGCATCGCGCAACCGGCGCTGCGGGCGCGCGGCGTGGCGGGCCTGACGGGCGTGCTGGTGGCGCAGGTGCCGGCGTACCACGTCGGCGTGCTGAAGATCGACGGCAAGATCGAGCGGTTGCTGGACGCGGGTACGTCGGCGTTCTGGCGCTTCAACCGCGACGTCGCGGTCGAACTCGTCGACCTGCGCCTGCAGGCGATCGAAGTCGGCGGGCAGGAAATCCTGACGCGCGACAAGGTTGCGCTGCGGCTGAACCTGTCGGCGACGTGGTGTTACGCGGACGTGCTGCATGCGTTCGGCCAGCTGCAAAAACCGGTCGAGCACTTGTATCGCGAGCTGCAGTTCGCGCTGCGCTCGGCGGTCGGCACACGCTCGCTCGACGAGCTGCTGGAGGACAAGCAGTCGATCGACGCGGTCGTGATCGCGCAGGTGCGCGCCCGTCTCGGCGATTCGGGCGTGGACGTGCGCAGCGTCGGCGTGAAGGACATCGTGCTGCCGGGCGACATGAAGACGATCCTCGCGCAGGTGGTCGAAGCGGAGAAATCCGCCCAGGCGAACGTGATTCGCCGCCGCGAGGAAACGGCGGCCACGCGTTCGCTGCTGAACACCGCGAAGGTGATGGAGGAAAACCCGACCGCGCTGCGGCTCAAGGAGCTGGAAACGCTCGAGCGCGTCGCGGAACGGATCGACCGCATCTCGGTGTTCGGCGGTCTCGACCAGGTGCTGAACGGACTCGTCAGCATCAAGGGCACGTAATGCAGGACACGGCGCGGCACGCGTGTGTCGCGCCGGACAATCGAATGAATCAGGTGAAGCAAATGAGCAACATGGACTATCAGGTGATGGAACTGGCCAACGGCAAGCCGGTGAAGATGTGGACGCAAGGCGTCGCCATCGAGGACGAAGCGCGCGCGCAGTTGCGCAACACCGCGCAGATGCCGTTCGTCTTCCGCCACATCGCGGTGATGCCGGACGTCCACCTCGGCAAGGGGTCGACGATCGGCAGCGTGATTCCGACGAAGGGCGCGATCATCCCGGCCGCGGTCGGCGTCGACATCGGCTGCGGGATGATGGCCGCGCGCACGACGCTGACGGCGTCGGATCTGCCGGATTCGCTCGCGGGGCTGCGCGGCGCGATCGAACGCGCGGTACCGCACGGCCGCGCGCCCGGGCGCCGCGATCCGGGCGCGTGGGGCGATCGCACGCCGGCCGCCGTGACCGACTCGTGGAAGTCGCTGCAGCCGGGCTTCCAGCGGATCGTCGACAAGTATCCGAAGCTGGAAAAGACGAACCACTACGCGCATCTCGGCACGCTCGGCACCGGCAATCACTTCATCGAAGTGTGCGTCGACGAAGCGGACCACGTGTGGTTCATGCTGCACAGCGGCTCGCGCGGCGTCGGCAATGCGATCGGCAGCCTGTTCATCGAACTCGCGCAGGCCGACATGCGCCAGCACATCGCGAACCTGCCGGACCGCAACCTCGCGTATTTCACCGAAGGCAGCCGGCACTTCGACGATTACGTCGAGGCCGTCGGCTGGGCGCAGGACTACGCGCGGCGCAACCGGCAGGCGATGATGGACGCGGTGATCGCGGCAGCACGCGGCGTGATCGCGAAGCCGTTCGCGCTCGAAGAACACGCGGTGAACTGTCACCACAACTACGTGCAGCGCGAACGCCACTTCGGCGAAGACGTGCTCGTGACGCGCAAGGGGGCGGTGTCCGCGCAGAAGGGGCAACTGGGGATCATCCCGGGCTCGATGGGCGCGAAAAGCTTCATCGTGCGCGGGCTCGGCAACCCGGAAAGCTTCTGCTCGTGCAGCCACGGCGCGGGCCGGACGATGAGCCGCACCGAAGCGAAGCGCCGCTTCACGGCCGACGACCAGGTCAAGGCCACCCAGGGCGTCGAATGCCGGAAGGACGCGGGCGTCGTCGACGAAATCCCGATGGCCTACAAGGACATCGACGCGGTGATGGCGGCCCAGCGCAGCCTCGTCGAAGTGGTGCACACGCTGCGCCAGGTGGTGTGCGTGAAAGGATAGCGCGGTGCGCGGCCGATGGCCGGCGGCCGCGCGCAACGAAACGGAAACGACAATCATGAAAACGGAAAAAAACCTGACGCCCGTGCGCAGCGCGCATCCGGTCGCCCCGGCGGTGCGGGCGCGCGTGATGGCGGAACTCGCGGAAGTCGAGCGTCGCCACGATGTGAGCGTCCTGTTCGCGTGCGAATCGGGCAGCCGCGGCTGGGGGTTCGCGTCGCCGGACAGCGACTACGACGTCCGCTTCGTGTATGTGCACCGGCGCGACTGGTACCTGAGCGTCGAAGCGCGACGCGACGTGATCGAACGGCCGCTCGACGACGAACTCGACGTGAGCGGCTGGGAGCTGCGCAAGGCATTGCAACTGCTGCGCCGCTCGAATCCCACGCTGCTCGAATGGCTCGACTCGCCGGTCGTGTATCGCGAAGACGCGCGCTGGGCGCCGCGACTGCGGTCGCTGGCGGCGGCGTTCTTCTCTCCGGTGCGCGGACGCCACCACTACCTTGCGATGGCGAAGAAGAACTTTCGCGGCTATCTGCAAGGCGACACGGTGCGTTACAAGAAGTACCTGTACGTACTGCGGCCGCTGCTCGCGGTGCGCTGGATCGACATGGGGCTCGGCATGCCGCCGATGCGCTTCGCGGATCTCGTCGAAGGCACCGTGCACGAGCCGGCGGTGCGCGCGGAGCTCGATGCATTGCTCGCACTGAAGATGCGCGCGAACGAAAGCGAGTACGGGCCGCGCCGCCCCGCGATCCACGCGCTCGTCGAGTCGATGCTCGCCGATGCGGAACACGATCGCGCATACAAGCGGCCGTGGGGCGACGTGGCGACGCTCGATACGTTCCTGCGCGACGTGGTCGACAGCCGATGACAAACGAACGGCGCGGTGCCGGCGGGCATCGCGCCGTTTGTCCATCCGCCTGACGCGTCGCCGCGTCAAGCGCCGCCCGTTGCAGCGGTATACTGGATACCGTTCGCGCCACTGCACTCGACCTGCACCGCTTGCTGACGATGCGCTTGCAGTCCGGCATCTTCCGCCCGCCCTTTCGCAGTCGATACGAACCGTCATGTCGCACCGTTTTCCGCTTGCCCTCGCCGTGCTCCTCGCCGTTTCCCCGATCGTCACGCAGGCTCGTCCGCTCGCGCGGCCGCCGGTCGAGCGTGACTTCAAGAGCTGGTCGGTCGTCTGCGACAACGGCAATCGCTGTGTCGCGGAGAGTCACGCCGACGATACCGACGATGCACGCCCCAGCCTGATCCTGCGCGTGACGCGCGATGCCGGCCCCGATGCGCAACCGTCGCTCGACCTCTACGCGTCGGCACCGCTGGACTTGCGTACCGCACGCGTCGACGGCCGCCCGTTCGATGCGGTGCCGGCCCAATGGCATGCCTTCGGCGACCCGAACGACGACCAGGCACACCCGTTCCGGATCCGCACGAACGATCCGGCAACGGTCGACGCGTGGCTGTCTGCATCGCGCAATGCACAGGCGCTGAGCTTCGGTGATCCGGCTTCCGCGCACGCCGCGCGCACGCCGTTGTCGGGGTTGAATGCCGCGCTGCTGCTGATCGACGATACGCAGGGCCGCGTCGGCACCGTCACCGCGCTGCTGCGCCCGGGCAGCCGGCCCGCGTCGTCGGTCCCGCCCGCGCCGGCGCTCCCGCCCGCCGTCACGCCGGCGCCGCCGCCCGTCGCGAACCTGTCGGCCGCCGAACAGCGCCCGCTCGTCGACGCGGTGCTCGCGAAATTCGGCGCCGACGTGAAGCAGTGCGCGGCCGATGTCGAAGACGAAATGTCGGCGAGCGATCGCAGGAAGGCGTCGACCGCCGTCGCGATCTCGGCCGACGAGGCGCTCGTCGCGATCCCGTGCCAGACCAGCAGCATGTATAACCACACCGACCTGTGGTATCGCATTCGCCGCACCGCACCGTACACGCCGACGGCCATGAACTTCGGCGAGAACGCGAATGCGGGGCTCGATTCGGCGTCTTTCCCGAACGAACTGACCGACGCCGGCTACGATCCGGCCAGCGCGATGCTGTCGAGCAAGGTCCGGTTGCGCAGTGCCGGCGATTGCGGGTCGACCGCGTCGTGGATCTTCGACGGCCGGCGCTTCCAGCTCGCCGACATCGCGACGCACGGCACCTGCAACGGCCTGTTCCAGGACCAGTGGCCGCGCCTGTATCGGCGCGCCGACGCGACCGCAAGCGCGCACTGACGCATCCGGTCACGCGCCGACGATCGAGATCGAGAAGCCGTCCCAGCCCTTCTGCCCGACCGTCTGCACGGCCGTCGTCGTGAGCGCCGGCTCGGCCACGAGGCGCGCGAACCCGTCGCGCACGCCGATCACGTCGGGCTCGCGATTGTCCGGATCGGCCACGCGCCCGCCCCGCACCACGTTGTCGACGACGATCACCGTGCCGGGCCGCGACAGCTTCAGCACCGCGTCGAGATAGACCGCGTTGTTGTCCTTGTCCGCATCGATGAAGACGAAATCGAACGGCGCCTCGCCGGCGTCGACGAGCCGCGCGAGGCTGTCCTTCGCGTTGCCGACCACCACCGACACGACCGACGCGAACCCGGCGCGCGCGATGTTCTGCGTCGCGACCTTCGCATGCGCGGGGTTCAGTTCGAGCGTCACGAGCGTGCCGCCGGGCGGCAACGCGCGCGCGAGCCAGATCGTGCTGTAGCCGCCGAGCGTACCGACTTCGAGAATCCGCCGCGCGCCGCGGATCGTCGCCAGCAACTGCAGCAGCTTGCCCTGGTTCGGCGCGACGTTGATCGCCGGCAGCCCGGCCGCGTCGCTCGCCGCGAGCGCGGCGTCGAGCGCGTCGTCCGACGGCACGAGCGTCGCGGAGAAATACGCATCCACCTGGTTCCACCGATCCTGATCCATCGCGCACCTTTCGTCTGCGGAAAAAGGCATTCTATGCGCGACGCTCGCATAAGCAACCCACCATTCGTTCTAAGAACCGCAGCGCACGTGCTCCTATAATCGCCGGACGGCAGGCCCCCTCGACCTTCACAACAACAAGCGGAGCACCCATGACCGATCAGACCAAGCCGAACTGGCGCCTCGAAACGATCGCCGTGCACGGCGGTTATCGCCCCGACCCGACCACGCGCGCGGTCGCCGTCCCGATCTACCAGACCGTTGCGTACGCATTCGACGACACGCAGCACGGTGCCGACCTGTTCGACCTGAAGGTCCAGGGCAACATCTACACGCGCATCATGAACCCGACGACGGACGTGCTCGAGCAGCGGATCGCCGCGCTCGAGGGCGGCATCGGCGCGCTGGCGCTTGCATCGGGGCAATCCGCCGTCACGTACGCGATCCAGACGATCGCGGAAGCCGGCGACAACATCGTGTCCGCGAGTTCGCTGTACGGCGGCACCTACAACCTGTTCGCGCATACGCTGCCGCAATACGGGATCACCACGCGCTTCGCCGACCCGCGCGACCCCGCGTCGTTCGAACCGCTGATCGACGCGCGCACGAAGGCGATCTTCGCGGAATCGGTCGGCAACCCGCTCGGCAACGTCACCGACATCGCCGCGCTCGCGGACGTCGCGCATCGGCACGGCATTCCGCTGATCGTCGACAACACGGTGCCGTCGCCGTACCTGCTGCGCCCGTTCGAGCACGGCGCGGACATCGTCGTGCACTCGCTGACGAAGTATCTCGGCGGGCACGGCACGAGCCTCGGCGGCGCGATCGTGGATGCGGGCAAGTTCCCGTGGGCCGAACACGCCGACCGCTTCAAGCGGCTGAACGAGCCGGACGTCAGCTACCACGGCGTCGTCTATACGGAAGCGTTCGGGCCGGCCGCGTACATCGGCCGCGCGCGCGTCGTGCCGCTGCGCAACATGGGCGCGGCGATCTCGCCGTTCAACGCGTTCCAGATCCTGCAGGGCATCGAGACGCTGGCGCTGCGCATCGAGCGGATCAGCGACAACGCGCTGAAGATCGCGCGGCATCTCGCGCGCCACGAACACGTCGAATGGGTGAACCACGCGGGCCTGCCCGATCACCCCGACCACGCACTCGTCGCCCGCTACCTGTCGGGCCGCGCGCCGGGCATCCTGACGTTCGGCGTGAAGGGCGGCCGCGACGGCGGCGCGAAGTTCCAGGACGCGCTGAAGCTGTTCACGCGACTCGTCAACATCGGCGACACGAAGTCGCTCGCGACGCACCCGGCCTCGACGACGCACCGGCAACTGTCGCCCGCCGAACTCGCGAAGGCCGGTGTGAAGGAAGAAACGGTGCGACTGTCGATCGGTATCGAGCATATCGACGACCTGCTCGCCGACCTCGACCAGGCGCTCGCGCAGCTTTGACGCGAACGGGCGTGCCGGCTGGCCGGTGCGCCCTGCATCAAGCCGCTTGACTCTGAAGCGGCTTCAAGGTGTTCAATCCCCGGTTGATGCCGCGGCACAGCCCGGCGCGTACGATCCGTGCAATGCCGCTCCCGCGCGGCACGCCGACCGACCGAGAGGCCCCATGACACCGACCGCGAAGCTTGCGCTGCTCACCTTACCGCCCGTGCTGGCGGCCTGTTTCGGCGCGCTTGCGGCCGCATGGCGGGCGCCCGGCCCGAAAACGTCGAGCGTCATCCAGCATTTCACCGGCGGCATCGTGTTCGCGGCCGCGGCGCTCGAACTGCTGCCGCAGGACCGCGCGCATGCGCTGTTTCCGGTCGTCGTCGGGTTCGTGCTCGGCCTCGCGCTGATGCTCGCGATCCGCGCGCTGTCGGGCACGATCGAGGCACGCTTCGAGGACGCGCGGCTGCCTGTGAGCCTGATCATCGTTACCGCGATCGACCTCGTCGTCGACGGCCTCGTGCTCGGCATCGCGTTCTCCGCCAGCGACGAAAGCGGCATCATCCTGACCGTCGCGCTGACGCTCGAAGTGTTGTTCCTCGCGCTGTCGGTCAGCGCGGCGCTTGCCGCGGCAGGCATCGGCCGGACGCTGTCGATCGTCGTGCCGGTCGGGCTGGCCGCACTGCTGAGCCTCTCGGCCGTGGCCGGCAATGCGGCATTCTCCGGCCTGCCGGCGAACATCTACGCGGCCCTGCTGGGGCTCGGCACCGTCGCGCTGCTGTACCTCGTGACCGAGGAACTGCTCGTCGAAGCGCACGAGGTGCCCGAAACGCCGTTCGCGACGGCCGCGTTCTTCATCGGCTTCATCGTGTTCTTCCTGATCGAAGGGTCGGTCAAGGCGGGATAAGCCACACGCGGCGGCTACCACGTCGTCGCGCCGGCCGGATACGTATCGACGACGCGCGTGCCATTCACGGGCGTGACGCCCTCGTTGCGCAACGCAGTCCACAGGTCGATCGCATGTTCGCGCGACTTGCGGCTGCCGTCGTCGGTCAGCACGTTCAGCGCGATGACCGTGTCGCGCGTCGTCAACTGCAGTTGTTCCTTCAACTTGCGCGACTGATGCGACGCGGTACGGACCTCGCCGAGCACGATACGCCTCTCCGTCGCAGCCGCCCCGCTCCCCGCTTCGGCCGGCACGAACGTCAGCCGCCCGTTGTCGACCTCGCATTGCCCCTGCGTGAACGTTGCCGTCCACGCGCCGGCAGGCACGGCCGCGAATTCGCACCGCATCCGCTCGTTCGCCCGCGGGCCGACGTCGTGGGCGGGCGCGTGCGACAGCGCACGCTCGGGCCAGCCGGCCGCCATCGCAGCCGTCGTCATCAGGCACCCCGCCAGCACGATTCCTTTCGCGATATGACGCATGACTCGCTCCTCTGCATGGATGAAGCCGGCCGACGGATACGGCCCCGGCCGGCCGTGAATCGTTGATCAAAGCACCGCGAAACCGTTGTCGTGCGCATCGACCATCGGCGCTTTCTCGCCGCGATGCACCGTCGAACGATGGATTTCCCGATTGCGCGCGACAACGGCCGGGCTCGCCGGATAGTCGTGATTCGGGCTCGGGATCACGCCGTCGTGACGCGCGCGCACCAGTTCCCGAACCACTTCCTGACGACTCTTCGGCTGTGCCGACACGGTCTGCGAGAGGGCTGCGGCCGACAGTGCGGCAACGACGGCGACGATCATCGGGCGCGGAATGTTCATGGGGTGTGCTCCTTGCTGAAAAGGCGTGACAGGTGCCTTCACTTTGATCCCGCGCTGGTGCGGATGCGTGATCGCCGCATGACGGTTTCGTCACCATGCGAACGACTTCTGCATCGCAGTGCACATTAAATAATTCGAATGTCCGGGCGTGCATGACACCGCGATGACATTTTTCTCATTTGTCCCTCACCTCCACGATCCGAACGCTTTCCAGAATCGCCAGCGCGATCGCGATATTCCGGGCCGCCGCCGCAAGCCCGGGCACCGGAGTCGAACGATGCGCGAAACGATCATCTTGAACTTCAGGGGAAGCACCATGAAATATCCAGTTCGGCTCGCCATGCTCTCGGGGGCGCTGCTCGCGACCGCCCAACCGGCCCATGCCGCGGAAGTCAGCCTCTACGGCCTGTTCGATACGTCGCTGACCTATGTGTGGAACGCCAATGCCGACGGCAGGAACCTCGTCGGCCTCGGCAACGGCAACCTGCTCGGCAACCGTTTCGGGCTGAAAGGCGCCGAGGATCTGGGCGGCGGCGTGAAAGCGATCTTCACGCTGGAAAACGGCTTCAATCCGAACACGGGCGCGCTCGGGCAAGGCAACCGGATGTTCGGCCGGCAGGCGTTCGTCGGCCTGGAAAGCGCACGCTGGGGCACCTTGACGCTCGGCCGCCAGTACGACGCGCTCGCGGACGTCGCCTGGCCCGTGACCGGCGATTTCTATTTCGGCAGCGTGTACGCGACGCCCGGCGACGTCGACAACTACGACACGTCGTCGCGCACCGACAACGCCGTGAAATACACGTCGCCCGTGATCGGCGGTTTCCAGTTCGTCGGCATGTATGCGCTCGGCGGCGTGGCCGGCAAGAGCGGCGCGGGCCAGACCTGGTCGGCCGGCCTGTCGTACAGCTACGGCCCGCTCGACGTCGCGGGCGGCTACTACTCCGCAGCCAACCGCTCGTCGCTCGAGAACGGCATCCGGACCGGCTGGAACGGCACGTCGGACGGCACGTTCGACGGATCGCTGGTCAACGGCGGCTACCTCTCCGCGAAATCGATCGACATCGCGCGCGGCGCGTTGCGCTACAACTTCGCGCCGTTCGCGGTCGGCATCGATTACAGCAATGCGCAGTACAAGGCCGATGCGATGTCCGCGTTCCGCAGCACGCAGAAATACGACACCGCGCGCGGTTTCTTCAACTACCAGGCGACGCCCGGCCTGCTCGTCGGCGTCGGTTACAGCTACACGCGCGCCCGCGGCGATACGAGCGCCACCTACCACCAGGTGTCCGCCGGCGCCGACTACATGCTGTCGAAGCGCACCGATCTCTATGCGGTCGGCGCCTGGCAGCGTGCGAACGGCGAACAGCGCACGCTCGACGGCGGCACGCAAACGGCGCAGGCATCGATCGGCTCGTACGGCTATGGCGGCACGCGCACGCAGGGCATCGTCAATCTCGGGTTGCGGCACCGGTTCTGATCGCGGCCGCCATCCATGCGCGCAACGTGACGGAAATTTCATGTTGCGATCAGGTTCGCGACGCATCGCGCCGCTACGATCGAAGACGTGACGGGCCGCGCCCGTTACCACCCACGCAGCGGGTCGCTGCCGCACGGCACGATCACGCATTAGGCCCGGCACTCGCTGAGTGCCGGGCCTTTTTTTGTCGCCAGCCGGACGATCACGGTGCGGGATCGGGTCGCGGGAACAGGCACGGATGCGTTTTCACGTACAGATTCGGATTGCCGCAGCGGTGGCCCGCATAGTCGATCTGCTCGCCCGGCATGAGGTCGGCCGGCACCGCCTTGCGCGCAGCGGTGGGCCTGGCCTCGGTCGTGCCGGAACGTGTCGACACGCAGCCCGCGAACAGCGGGACGATCAGGACTGCGATCAAGGCTAGACGGATGGCGGGACGATGCACTTTTCGGTCCGGAATGAATGTCTGAACAGGACCGCCCGCTTTCCATGCTGCTGTCGCGAACGGCACGCATGCCGCCGGCCACGTCGGCCATCGGCAGGCTTCATGTTCCGCTTCCCGCTCGTCGCGCCCATGACGCGAACATGACGGTTGCATCATGCCGGCCGGATCCCGACGGCACGCTGCCTGCTCGCGCAATCTGACGTTTTTTTCATCTCGCGATCACGATGACGCACGGCCGCTTTCGCATACTGGGTCCATGGTTCGCCACCCGGCGACCTGATCAAGGAGAACACTCGATGAAAACGGCAAAACTCGCAGCACTGTTCGTCACCGCCACGCTGTCGCTCGGCATGGCCACGCAGGCCGCGTTCGCGCAAACACAACCGCAGGGCAAGAGCCGCACGCAGGTCGTCAACGAACTGAAGCAGGCGCAGCACGACGGTGTCGTGCCGACGGGCAAGACGCAATACCCGCCGACCGGCGAGATCGTCGCGCGCAACAAGGAGCTTCACGGGATTTCGGTGCACGGCGGCGAGAAAAAGCCGCAGACCGACAACCACGACAACCTGACCGCACGGCAATGACGCTCGGCCACACGCGTGCGGGCAGCACGCCGCGCGCGGCCGCCACCGGGCGAACGCGCGAACGTGCCCGCCCGCGCTGTCAGGTGCCGATGGCCGCCGGCCGGTTCGGCTCGGCCGGCCGGCGCGGAAAGCGCAGCCAGAACGTCGTGCGGCGGCCGGGATCGCTGTCGACGCCGCATTCGCCGCCGTGATTGTCCATGATCGACCGGACGATCGCGAGGCCGAGCCCGGTGCCCGACGCGGAATTGTGCCGTGACGGATCGACACGATAGAAGCGCTCGAAGATCCGCCCGACATGCTCGGCCGCGATGCCGGGCCCCGTATCCGACACGGCGATCGTCGTCGCGCCGCCCTGCTCGACGCAATCGATCGTCACGACGCTGCCGCGCGGCGCATAGGTCAGCGCATTGGACAGCAGGTTGCTCAGCGCACGCTGGTACAGCGTGAGGTCCGCGTCGACCCACGCGTGGCCATCGACCTTCACCGTCACCCCCTCGTCTTCCGCAAGCGACTCGTAGTAGCCGGCCACCCGCTCCGCCTCCTCGGCCGCATTCAGGCGCCGCACGCCGATCGACGTGCCGGCCTGTTCCGAGCGCGCGAGAAACAGCATGTCCTCGATCATCCGCGACAGCCGCTGGTATTCGTCGATACTCGACTCGATCACGCTCCGGTATTCGTCCGCGCCGCGCGGCTGCGACAGCACGACCTGCGCGGCCGCCTGCAGGTTCGTGAGCGGCGTGCGCATGTCGTGCGCGAGATTCGACGAGAACTGGCTCAGCCGCGTGAACGACTCGTTCAGGCGTTCGAGCATCCCGTTGAACGCATGCTCGAGTTCCTTCAGCTCGCCGGACGTATCGAGTTCCGGCAGCGGATGCGCGAGCCGGCTCGTCGACATCTGCTCGGCCCGCGCCGCGAACCGCCGCAGCGGGCTCAAGCCGAGCGCGGCGATACCGTAGGCCATCGCGGCGGCGAGCACCACGCCGAACACCTCGATCACGACGATCGTATAGGCATGCGTGCGCAGCAGCAGCAGGTCGGCGCTGCGGTCGTACTGCACCGCGACGCGCACCACCGGGCCACCGGCCCCCGCGCCGGCGAGCGGCACGTTCGTCACGAGGTACTGGTGCCGCGCGCCGGGCGGCGCGATGCCGACCGGCACGCGCCCGGCCTCCAGCGACATCAGCGGTGCATACGGGCGGAAACCGGGCGTGCCGACCAGGCGCGTGCCCGTGGCGTCGAAGATCGCGAGATCCATGTTCGGATGGCCGTGCAACTGGTCGATCCAGATGTCGGCGTTGCGCGCGACGTCGGCCGGCATGCGCACCCCGGCCAGGTGGGCGCCCAGCGCGGCGGACGTGCCGGCCATCTGCTCGGCCGCCGTCGTTTCGACGCGATTGCTCAGCGCCTCGTAGAGCGCAACACCGCTCGACGCGAGGATCACCGACGTCGACAGGATGATCAGCGCGGTCAGGCGTCCGCGCAGCGTACGCGGCAGCAGATGCGCGATCATGCGGCCGCGCCGCCGCGCGCTTCGAGCACGTAGCCCATGCCGCGCACCGTGTGGATCAGTTTCGGCTCGTACGCGTCGTCGATCTTCGAGCGCAGCCGCCTGATCGCCGAATCGACGACGTTCGTGTCGCTGTTGAAGTTCATGTCCCACACTTGCGACGCGATCGTCGCGCGCGGCAGGATTTCGCCTTCGCGGCGCATCAGCAGCCACAGCAGCGCGAACTCCTTCGCGGTCAGCAGGATCGTGTCGCCCTGCCGCGTGGCCTTGCGGCGCGTCAGGTCGAGTTCGAGATCGGCCACGCGCAGCGTGTTCGAGTCGCGCGGCTGGCCGCGCCGCAGGATCGACTTGATGCGCGCGGTCAGCTCGACGAAGTCGAACGGCTTCGCGAGATAGTCGTCGGCGCCAAGCTCGAGCCCCTTCACGCGATCGCCGACATCGTCGCGCGCGGTGAGGAACAGCACCGGCGTCGACTTGCTGCGCCGCAGGTTCTGCAGCAGCGTCCAGCCATCCTGGCCGGGCAGCATCACGTCGAGCACGAGCAGGTCGTACTCCTCGGTCTCGGCCTGATGCTGGCCCGTGATGCCGTCCTCGACCCAGTCGACGACATAGCCGGCCTCGGTGAGGCCCTTGCGCAGATACGCGCCCGTCTTCGGTTCATCCTCGACAATCAGAATTCGCATCACGCATGACCCTTGAAGAAACCCAGCCGGCGCAGCACGCCCGCACCGAGGCCGCCGCGAAACGCGGCGCGCCAAGACACCGCATGGCTGACGCGGTACAGCACGGGCAGCACCAGCAGCGTCAGCGCCGTGGACGACAGGATACCGCCGATCACGACCGTCGCGAGCGGCCGCTGCACCTCGGCGCCGGTGCCGGTCGCGAACGCCATCGGCAGGAAGCCGAGCGACGCGACGAGCGCGGTCATCAGCACCGGCCGCAGCCGCGTCAGCGCGCCGTCGCGCACCGCGGCGTCGAGCGGCATCCCCTCGTCGCGCAGGTTGCGGATGAACGAGATCATCACGAGACCGTTGAGCACGGCGACGCCCGACAGCGCGATGAAGCCGACCGCCGCCGTGATCGACAGCGGAATCCCGCGCAGCCACAGCGACACCACGCCGCCGCTCAGCGCGAACGGAATGCCGGTGAACACGAGCAGCCCGTCCTTCACGTTGTTGAACATCACGAACAGCAGCACGAACACCATGAACAGCGCGAGCGGCACGACGAGCTTCAGGCGCTCGCTCGCGCTCTGCAGCTGCTCGAACTGGCCGCCCCACGACACCCAGTAACCGGCCGGCACGCGCACGTCCTGCTGCAGCTGCTCGCGCGCATCGGCGACGAACGAGCCGACGTCGCGGCCGCGTACGTTCGCGCTGACGACGACGCGCCGCTTGCCGTCCTCGCGGCTGATCTGGTTCGGGCCCGGCGCGACGTCGATCGTCGCGAGCTCCGCGAGCGGCACGTACGGCGCCGCCGCAATCGGCCCGCTGGCGCCCGCCGCCGGCGCGGGCAGCGCGATCGGCAGCCGCTTGATCGCCTCGATGTCGGAACGCAGCTCGTCGGGCAGCCGCACGACGATGTCGAAGCGGCGGTCGCCCTGGAACAGCGTGCCGGCCTTCTGCCCGCCGACGGCCGCGGCCACCGAGTCCTGCAGGTCGGCGACGCTCACGCCGTAGCGCGCGAGCTTGTCGCGGTCGAGGTTGACGGTCAGCACCGGCAGCCCGGTCGTCTGCTCGACCTTCACCTCCGACGCGCCCGGCACCTTCCGCAGCGCGGCCGCGATCTGCTCGCCGGTCTGGTTCAGCACGGCCATGTCGTCGCCGAAGATCTTCACCGCGACGTCGCTGCGCACGCCCGAGATCAGTTCGTTGAAGCGCAGCTGGATCGGCTGCGAGAACTCGTACGCATTGCCCGGCAGCGCGGCGAGCGCGGCCTCGATCTCGCGCACCAGTTGGTCGCTCGGCTTCTTCGGGTCGGGCCACCGGTCGGCCGGCTTCAGCATGATGTAGCCGTCCGACAGGTTCGGCGGCATCGGGTCGGCCGCGATCTCGGCCGTGCCGGTGCGCGCGAACACGCGCTCGATCTCGGGGAAGCGCGCCTTCAGCGTCTTCTCGATCGATTTCTGCATCTCCACCGACTGCGACAGGCTCGTGCCGGGAATCCGCAGCGCGGAGACGGCCAGGTCGCCTTCGTTGAGGCTCGGGATGAACTCGCTGCCGAGCCGCGTGGCCAGCCCGAGCGTGACCAGCACGATCGCGCCGGCGCCGATCATCACGCGCGCCGGGCGCATCATGAACGCGGCAAGCACCGGTTCGTACGCGCGCCGCGCCCAGCCCATTAGCCGGTTCTCCTTCTCCTCGACCCGCTCGCCGATGAACAGCGCGACGGCCGCCGGGATGAACGTGACGGTGAGCACCATCGCGGCGGCGAGCGCCATCACGACGGTGATCGCCATCGGGTGGAACATCTTGCCTTCGACGCCGGTCAGCGCAAAGATCGGCAGGTACACGACCATGATGATCAGTTGCCCGAAGATCAGCGCGCGGCGCGCTTCCTGCGATGCACCGAACACCTCGGCGAACCGCTCCTCGCGCGTGAGCGGCCGCCCGGCCGCCGCCTGCGCATGCGCGAGCCGCCGCACGCAGTTCTCGACGATCACGACCGCGCCGTCGACGATGATCCCGAAGTCGAGCGCGCCCAGGCTCATCAGGTTCGCGCTCACCTTCGCGTTGACCATGCCGGTGAAGGTCATCAGCATCGACAGGGGAATCACGAGCGCGGTGATCAGCGCGGCGCGGATATTGCCGAGGAACAGGAACAGCACGGCGATCACGAGGATCGCGCCTTCGAGCAGGTTCTTCTTCACCGTCGCGACGGCCTTCTCGACGAGCACGGTGCGGTCGTACACGGGAATCGCCTTCACGCCGGCCGGCAGCGTGCGGTTCACGTCCGCCATCTTCGCGGCGACGGCCTTCGACACCGTCCGGCTGTTCTCGCCCATCAGCATGAAGACCGTGCCGAGCACGACCTCCTCGCCGTTCGACGTCGCGGCGCCGGTACGCAGCTCGCGGCCGATGTCGACCGCGCCGACGTCCTTCATCCGCACCGGCACGCCGCCGACGTTGGTCAGCACGATGTTCGCGATGTCGTCGACGGTGCGCGCCTGGCCCGGCACGCGCACCAGGTACTGCTCGCCGCGTTTTTCGATGTAGCCGGCGCCGACGTTGTCGTTGTTGCGTTCCAGCGCGCGCACGACGTCGGCGAGCGTCAGCCCGTACGACATCAGCTTCGCCGGATTCGGCGCGACGCGGTACTCCTTCACGTAGCCGCCGATCGAGTTGACCTCGGTCACGCCGCGCACGTTGCGCAACTGCGGCCGGACCACCCAGTCCTGCAATTCGCGCAGGTCGGCCGCCGTATAACGCGTGCCGTCGGGTTTGCGCGCGCCGGCGTCGGCCTCGACGGTCCACAGGTAGATCTCGCCGAGGCCCGTCGACGTCGGCCCCATCGCGGGCGCGATGCCGGCCGGCAGCTTGTCCTTCGCCTCCTGGATGCGCTCGTTGACGAGCTGCCGCGCAAAGTAGATGTCGGTGCCGTCCTTGAAGATCACGGTGACCTGCGACAGCCCGTAGCGCGAGATCGAGCGCGTCTGCTCGAGGCCCGGCAGCCCGGCCATCACGGTCTCGACCGGATAGGTGATGCGCTGCTCGGCCTCGAGCGGCGAATAGCCGGGCGCGGACGTGTTGATCTGGACCTGCACGTTCGTGATGTCGGGCACCGCGTCGATCGGCAGCTTCTGGTAGCTGAACACGCCCAGTGCGGCCACGGCCGCGATCGCCAGCATCACGAGCCAGCGGTGCGCAATCGCAAAGCGGATCAGGCGCTCAAACATGTCGAAATTCCTTGAAACGGGGAACGGTCGCCCGCACCGGACGAGCCGCCCGGCCGGTCACGCGGCGCGCCGGAAAGCGGGCCGCCAGTCGGGCCGCCATCCGCGCAATGGCGCACACATATCGCTCATTCATGTTCGGCGCTCCCCTTGCCGAGTTCGGCCTTCAGCACGAAGCTGTTCGACGCCGCGTATTCCTGGCCCGGCTTCAACCCCTTCAGCACCTCGGTCGCGCGCTCGTCGCGCCGCCCCGTCTCGACGGCCTGCGCGACGAACCCCTTCGGCGAGCGCACGAACACCGACGGCGCGCCGTCGACATCCTGCAGCGCCTCGCTCGCGACCGCGAGCGGCACGCCCTGCTTGCCCGCGTCGACCGACACGTTCACGAACATCCCCGGGCGCCACACGCCGTCCGGGTTCGGCAGCATGACACGCGCGGGCGCGGTACGCGTCTGTTCGCCGAGCAGCGAGCCGACGTATGCGATCGGGCCGCTCGAACGCGATTCGAACGCGGTCGCGCTGACGGTCGCGTCGCGGCCGACGCGCACGTCGTTCAGCCGCTGCGCCGGCACGGCCATCTCGGCCCAGACGGTCGACAGGTCGGAAATCACGAACAGGCTCGCATCGGCGGCGATCGCCTCGCCGGGCGTCGCGTGTTTCTCGACGATCGTGCCCGCGAACGGCGCACGCAGTTCGTAGCGGTTCAATGCCCCCGCGCCGGCCGGCGCATTCAGCGCGGCGAGCTTCTGCCGCGCGTTCTGCACGGCGATCTCGGCCTCGCGCAACTGCACCTGCGCCTGCTGGTAGTCCTGCTCGGCCGAGATGCGCTCCTGCCACAGCGTCCGTTCGCGCGCGTAGGTCGCACGCGCGCCCGACAGCCGGCGCTCGGCCGTCAGCAGTTCGCTGCGGCGGTCGGCCAGGTCGGTGCTGGCGATCACCGCGAGCACCTGCCCCTTCGCGATGTTCTGCCCGAGCGATACCGACACCTGCTCGACGATGCCGGCCACGCGCGGCACGACATGCGCGGTGCGGTCCTCGTTGAACTTGATCTCGCCCGGCAGCTGGAATGGCGTCGCGATCTGCGCGGGGCCGGCCTTCGCGAGTGCGATCCTCGACGCCGTCAGTTGCGCGTCGGTCAGCGCGATCGCGCCGTCGGCGCGCGCGAACGGGAACGATGCGGCGTCGCTGCCGGCCTTCACGTCGATCGTCGCGTCGAACACGTGCGGCTTCGCGATCGACTGGGCGGACACGAACTTCGGGCCCGACGCGTCGAAACGCAACGGCTCGCGCGTGCGGTCGTACCGCACCAGCGTGCCGGACACGGTGACGCCCTGGTCGGCCGGTTTGCCGTCGACGAACGGATAGACGACGAGCCGCGCGTCGCCGGGCTTTTCCGTCATCACGATCTCGACGGACAGCTTGCCGCGCTTCAGCACGACACCGCCGTGCGCGCCGGCGCCATCGGCCGGCTGCGCGGCTTCGGCGCCCGCGGGCGCCGAAGGGTTGCTCCCGCCGCGTGTAACGGCGAGCGCGCCGATCACGATCCCTGCGCCGCCGAGCACGGCCGCCGCGATAACGAAGATTCTGCTGCGTGACATGATGATCCTTCCGGTAAGAGTGCCGCTTATTGCGCGACGGCCGCGAGCGGCGTGCCGACGAGGCGGCCGATATCGGCGCGGGCCGAATGGGCGTCGGCGAGCGCGCGCACGTATTGCGACTGCCCCTGGAACAGCGTGCGCTGTGCATCGAGCACGTCGAGGAAGCTGAACTTCCCGAGTTCGTAGCCGCGCGACATCGCGTCGAGCGCGACGCGCGCGGCCGGCAGGATGTCGGACTTCAGCCGCTGCGCTTCCTGCTCGGCGGCCTCGAAATTCGCGTAGGCTTGCGTGAGCGCCAGCCGCAGGCGCATGCGTTCGCAATCGAGATCGGCATTCGCGCGCTCGGCCTTGTGCGTCGCCTCGAGCAGCGCGCCCTTGTTCGTGTTGAACAGCGGAATCGGGATCGATACGCCGACCACGGCCTGGTTGTCGGGCACGCCGCCCGTCGTCACGCGCTTCACGCCCGCGCTGACCGTCACGTCCGGAATGCGCCTCGCACGTTCGAGCGACACGGCCGCGTTCGAGCGCAGCATCTCGGCGCGCGCGATCCGCGCGAGCGGCGCATCGTCGAGCTGCGCGGTCAGCGCGGGCAGCGGCTCGACCGGCGGCACGGTTTCGAGGTCGCCGAGCACGGCGAGCCGGTCGCCGCGCGCTTCGCCCATCACCGCGTTCAGCTTCTCGCGCGCGACGTCCACCTTGCCGCGCGCCGTCACGACTTCGATCCGCACGCCGGCCGCCGCCACCCGCGCCTTCGTCGCCTCGACCGGCGACACCTTGCCGGCCTGCGCGCGGCGCCCCGCGAGATCCGCGGAGCGCGCGGCGATCGCGGCCGATTCCTCGGTGACCTGGAGCTGCCGCTGCGCGGCGAGCAGCCCGTAGAACGCGGCGATCACGTCGGCGCGCACGACCGCACCCTGCTCGTCGAGCGACGCGCCGGCCGACTCGCGGCCGTACGACGCGACGTCGAGCCGCGCGCGGCGCTTGCCGCCCAGTTCGATGGTCTGGTTGATCAGCGCGGTCGACGTACGTTCGTTGCTGCGGAAGCTCTCCTGCAGGAACGACACTTCGGGATTGGGGCGCGCGCCGGCCTGCAGCAGCGCGCCGGCCGACGCATCGACGTCCGCGCGCGCGCCGCGCAGCGCCGGATTGTTCCGGGCCGCGACGGCGAGTGCATCGGAAAGCGTCAACGACGGGGCGGGACGTGCGTCGGACGGCGGTGCGCCGATCGGTGCGGCGCTGCCGGCGGCAGCTGTCGCCGGCGGCGGCAGCGACGGCTGCGCATACGCCGTCGCGGCCATCGCGAAGGCGACGGCCGCGGAGAGAGGGAGCTTGAGCATGTTCGGTTCTGCGGTAACGGTTGCGACCGATGCTACGGTCGGGCCGCAGTGCGAACATGAGGCGAAGATGATATTTCCGTCATGTTGGACGCAGCCGCACGCAGACGCGCGGCGCCCCGTGGGGACGGTGCCCCGTTTTGACGATCGGGAAAGTTCGGTGAGCGCGCGGCGCGACGGCCGCGCGAAAGACTGCGGAGGCTCGGGGCTTCGGCACGCGCGGGCCGCCGCCCCGCACGCGAATCAGGTGACGGGTTGTTTCGCGCGCCGGCGTTGCACGAGCCAGTCGAGCAGTTGCCGCCCGTCGCGCTCGCCGAACCAGCGCGCGTGCCCGATCAGGTAGCCGTCGTACGCGATGTCGACGATCGCCGGCGCATCGATGATGCAGCCGAAATACGCGACTTCCGACAGCGCGAACTCCGTATGCACGATCGGCAGCAGCGCGACCAGCGCGGCATACACGTCGTCGTTCAGCGGTTCGAGCGATTCGTAACCGTCGAGCAGCGCGTCGATCTGATCGTACTCGATGCGCCGCGCATCGGCCGGCGCCATCCAGTCGATCGTATTGCGCTCGATCGCGAGCGCGAGGTCCATCACCGCGCAGGTACGATCCGACAGGCCGAAATCGAGCACGGTCCGCACCTGTGCGCCGGGGCCCGCCCCGGTCCACAGCAGGTTCGACGCATGCCAGTCGCCGTGCGTCCACAACGGCGGCAACGCGGGCAGCAGCGGCACGAGGCGCGCGTGATACGGGCCGATCGCGTCGGCCACGTCGCCGCGCCAGTCGCGCGAACCGAGTGCACGCACGAGCAGCGGCTGCGCCTCGACCCAGCGTTCGAGCGCGCCGGCCAGATCGGCGGACGACAGCACGCGAAAACTCGACAGCAGCGTCCGTACGGGGCGCGCCGGCGCAGCGTAACCGGCCGACGCGCGATGCAGCTCGGCCAGCGCGCGGCCGGCCGCGTAGGCGTGCGAAGGATGCGTGAACGGTTGCCACGACGTCACGCCGCGATACGGATCGACGCCGGGCGCGAGCACGTGCACCTCGTACGTCCACTCGCCGGACGCAAACGCGGTCGCGCCGTCGCGACCGGCCAGCACGTCCACCACGGGGATGCCGCGTTCGCGCAGATGCGCGATGAAGCGATGCTCTTCCTCGAGGCCCGCGACATCGCGCAGGCTCGCATGATGACGCTTGACGAACAACCCGCGCCCGTCCGCCATCCGCACGAGCACCGCCGCCGCGAACTGCCGCGGGCTGTGCCACGTCAGCCGCGCCGGCTCGCCCGCGCCATCGATCCGCGCGAGTATGGCCGCCACCTCGTCGTGCGTCATCAGCGGCCAGTCGCGTTCGGCCTGCTCGCCGTCGACGCCGAATTGCGGCGGTGCGACGTCACGCGACAGGGGGCCGTCCGGCTCGAGGGGGAATGACATGAACGACGTTGCTCCGTGGTTGAATCCGTGCGTGAATCAGCGCGCGCCGCCGCCCGGCGCCAGCGCGCCGCCGGCCGCCGCGCGCAACGCGGCGGCGGTCCGGCTCCAGTCGCGCCAGCCGACGACGGCCAGCCCGATGAACAGCGCATAGAGTCCGGCCGTCAGATACAGTTCCTTGAACACGAACATCCCGACGTAGACGACGTTCACGACGATCCACAGTCCCCACGACGCGATGTAGCGCCGCGCGGTCCAGTATTGCGCGACGAGGCTGAACGCGGTCAGCGACGCGTCGACGAACGGCAGCGCCGCGTCGGTCCAGCGTGCCATCATGCCGCCGAGCAGCGCGCTGCCGATGACGGCCGCGACCAGGTCGGGCAGCATCTGGCGCGGCCGCACGCCGGTGACGGGCGCGACGTCGCCGGCCGGCGCCGCGCCGCCGCCGCCGGCTTCGCTCGCGCGCTGCGCGAGCCAGCGCTGCCAGCCGTACACCTGCAGCACCGCGAACGCGCCCTGCAGCAGCATGTCCGAATACAGCTTCGCATCGAAGAAGATCCAGCCGTACAGCGCAACCGACGCGAGCCCGACCGGCCAGCACAGCATGCGGCGCTTCGCGGTCAGCCAGATCGCGAGCGCGCTGACGATCACGCCGGCGATTTCGAGTGGGGACATCGTCTGTGCTCTCCTGGTTGGCTGCCGGGGCCGCGCGTCACGCAGCCGGTTCCCGGTCATCAGAAATCATAGGTCAACGACACGCGCGCGGTGCGCGGCGCCCCCGGGAACAGGTACGCATCGCCCTGCTGCTCGCCCGCGTCGCGCCAGTAGAACTTGTTGAACAGGTTGTCGACCGACACGCGCAGCACCGTGCGATGGCCGCCGATCTTCGTCGTATAGCGCGCGCCGAGATTGAACACGAACCATGACGGCACGCGCGCGGTGCCTTCCTCGTTCGCGTTGCGCGCCGCGCTGTACTCGACACCGCCGAGCACGTTCAGCCCTGCCACGCCCGGCACCGCGTAATCCGCATACAGCGACGCGCGCAGCGCGGGCACGTTGATGATCTGGTGCCCTTCGTAGGCCGGCGACCCCGAATCGTACGCGCGGGCGCGGATCGCCGCGACGCTGGCCGTCAGCCCCAGCCGCTCGGTCACGCGCCCGGCCGCGCCGAGCTCGATCCCCTGGTGCCGCTGCGTGCCGCGCTGCACGAACGTGTAGGCGGTGCCCGACGCATCCGGGTCGGCGAACTGGAACGGCTTGCTGATCGAGAACACGGCGGCCGTGAGGCTCAGCCGGTCGAGCCAGTCGTATTTCGCGCCGACCTCGATCTGGTGCGATTCGACCGGCGGCAGGAACGCATACGCATTGGTCGCGCGCACCGGCGCCTGGTCGCCGAGCGACAGCGCCTTGCTGTACGACGCATACAGCGACAGCACGTTGACCGGCTTGTAGACGAGCGCGACCTGCGGCAGGAACACCGAGCGGTCGGTGTGCGTCGTGTCGCCGTCGAGACTGCTCCAGCTGCGCTGGCGCAGCAGCACTTCCTTGCCGCCCGCGAGCACCTGCCAGTGTTCGCCGATGCTGATGCGGTCGAGTCCGAACACGCCGTACTGCCACGAATCGAGCTGCGGATACGACGGCCCGGGCGTATTCGGCGACGGTGCAAACGTGACGTCGGGTCCGTCGATGTTCTCGCTGCCGACATAGTCGTACACGGCGGTCGCCATGTGCACGACGCGACGCTGCACGCTTACGCCGAGCGTCAGTTCGTGCCGCAGCGGTCCCGTCGCGAACTTGCCGGTCGTGACGGCGCGCAGGTCGTCGTTGCGCCGGTATTCGCCGGGGCTGCGGAAGTCGTACACGTCGTAGTCGCCGTTCGCGCCGAAGAAAAACGGCGACGTCGCGCCAGCCGTGCAGCTTGCCGCGTAATAGCAACCGTACGCGAACGCGCTGTTGTCGTCGATCATCGTGCGGCTGCGGCCCGCGGCGACGTACGCCTTCCAGTCGTCGTTGAACTGGTAGTCGAAGCGGGCGTTCAGGTTCAGCGCATCGGTCGTCACCGGTTTCGCCCACGGCTGCGTGCCGAGCGCCTTCGACGTCGTCTTGACCGACGGCACGACGGTGCCGCCGAGCAACTGGTAGCCGGGCGCCGAGCGCTGGATCCACTGCTGGAATTCGGCGTTGAGCTGCAGGCTCGCGCGCGGGCTGATGTCCCAGTCGGCGGCGATCGAGCCGAACGTGCGCCGTCCGTTCGTGCCGTCGATGTAGGCGTGCATGTTCTCCTTCGCGGCGTTGATCCGGAAGCCGAACTGATGGTCGGGGCCGAAGCGGCGGCCGAGATCGACGGCCGCCGACGTCGAGCCGCGGCTGTCGACGCCGCCCGTCACGCTCGCGACGTTCGCGGAGCGCTTGGTCACGAAGTTGATCACGCCGCCCGGCGCGACGACGCCGCTGTCGATGCCGGCCAGCCCCTTCAGGATCTCGACGCGCTCCTTGTTCTCGAGCGGCACGTTCTGCTCGCCCGACACCGTCAGCCCGTCGATCCGGATCGCGCTCGCGAGATCGACCGGAAAACCGCGGATCGCGAAGCCTTCGAAATAGCCGACCGGCGCGTAGTCGTTGACGACCGATGCGTCGTTGCGCACGACGTCGCTCAGCCGCTTCGCCTGCTGGTCGTCGATCAGCGCGCGCGTGACGACGTTCACCGACGCCGGTGTATCGCGCAGCGGCGCGTCGTCGAGCCCGGCCACCGACGCATTGCGCGCGCGCAGCGTGCCGCCGCGCTCGCCGCTCACCGTGATCGCGGGCAGCGTCGCGGTGCCGGCCGCGTCGGCGTCCGGTGCGGGCGCGTCACCCGGTGCCGCGGCGGCCTGCGCCGCGAAAAGCGTGATGCCGAGGCCGACTCCGAGCCCGACCTTGGTGCGCCGCCGCCGTGCGGACGTCGCTGTTGTTCGATTCACCGTCATTGTTCTGGATGGAAAACTCGCCACTCGACCCTGTCGAAATCCGTTACGAAGCTGCGAAGCATGCCCCCGCGGACGCAATCCGCACCGTCACCGGCCGCGTGCGGCGACACGCCATTCATCAGACGAACCGGACGATATGGCACGCACGCATGCCGGTCAGCCAGGAAGACGCGGGATGGGACATCGGATTCAGGTGACGCGCCGGGCACCGACGCAGCCGCCGACGGATTCGTCGGGCGCGGGCGGGCGGCCGGCGGCATCGCGCGGTCGTGTCATGCGGGGGACGCTTCGAACGCCCCGGTGCGGGCGGCGGGCGCTTGCGCCGGCCGTTCGTCGGAACGGCGGCCTGCCCGTCGCGCGCGACATCGCGGCGTGGCGCGCATTTTACCCCGGGCGGGACCGATGGCCGTGAAATCGGGCGGAACGGGAGGCGGGAACGGCGGGATGGGGGAAATAGGCTGCGGAGGGCGCGCCGGCGGCGGCGGCGCGATCGCGCCGCGCATCGTGCGCGGCGACCTCGACGACCGGTGCGGTCACGCGCCGGTCGAACGGACGAAAACCGGCGCGGGAATCACGGCCCGCTACCGGTTCGACACCGCTCAGAACCCCTGCATCGTCACGGTCGGATCGACGACGAGATGCACGACGCCGTAGATCACCGCGCCGACCAGCAGCGCAAGCAGGATCGCCACGAACGGCAGCAACGTGAAGTTGGCGTTCGCGAGATCGGTCGCGTGCGACTTGCTGTTGCGCACGCCGAAGAAACTCCACAGGACCAGGCGGACCATGCCGAGCAGTTTCATGATGGGCTCCTTTCATCGAATCGGTTGACGCTATCGTCGATCCGACCGGCATCCGAAAAAAGAAGCAGTTGCGCGCGCTTTTCGCGCAGCAGGCCGTCTGCGGCGGCGTGTCGCAGGGCGCGTCAGCGGTCGAGCACGAGCGGCTCCGCGGCGCCTGGCGCGGGCCGCGCGACGCACAGCAGCGCGCAGCCCGGTTCGACCGGCGCGTCGGGCGCTTGCGCGTAGTCGACCGCGCCGGACAGCACGCGCGTCGCGCAGGTGCCGCACGAGCCGGAACGGCATTCGGACGGCACGGCCACGCCCTCCCCCTCGGCGAATTCGAGCAGCGTGCCGTCGGCAGGTGTCCACGCGGTTTCACGCGCCGTGCGCCGGAACACGACCGGCACGCCCGGCACCGCTCGCGCGAGCGTCTCGCGCGCCACACGACGCGAGACGCTCGACGGCCCGAACGCCTCGAAGCGGATGCGTTCGTCCGGCACGTTCAGTGCGCGCAGCCCGTCGTACAGGTCGCGCATGAACGCCGCGGGCCCGCACAGGTAGAAGTCGTAGTCGTCGAACGACAGGATCCGCTTCAGCTGCGCGACGTCGATGCGGCCGGCCCGCGCGGCCGAGCGTTCGTCAGGATGACTGTCGAACCAGTGCAGCGACAGGCGCGCGTCGGCGGCCGCGATGGCCGCGAGTTGCGCCGCGAACGGCCGGTCGGCCGCATCGCGTGCGCCATGCACGAACACCACGCGGCGCGACGGCGTGTCGTCGGCCAGTGCGCGGCGCAGCATCGCGACCATCGGCGTGATGCCGATGCCGGCCGACACGAGCACGGCCGGGCGCGGGCTCGCGAGATCGAACGTGAAGCGGCCGCGCGGCATCTGCGCGTCGAACGTCATGCCGGCCAGCGCATGATCGTGCAGCCACGCCGATACGCGCCCTTCGCGCTTCACGGTGATCCGGTAATGCGCGCCGCCCGGCGCATCCGACAGCGTGTAGCTGCGAATCGCCGGCGCATCGCCGCCCGGCAGCGCGACGCGCAGCGTCAGGTGCTGCCCGGCTTCGTAGGCCGGCAGCACGCCGCCGTCCGCCGGTTCGAAATGAAACGACCGGATCGCGCGCGCTTCGTCGACGATCTTCGCGATGCGCAACGGCCGCCATGCGGGTGCCGATGCAGGCACGGCGGACGGCACCGGGACCGCCTGCGCGGCGCCCGCCGAAGCCGCCGCCGTCGTCGCGAACTGCGGCGCGCGCTCGACCGCCGACCACCGGAACGGCAGCACCGCACGCAGGCGCCGCACTTCCCGCACATGGAACCGCACGACACGCTGCGCGCCGTCGAACGACGCGACGAGCGGCCCGTCCCACACGATCTCCGCGCGCGCGGCGACAACCAGCAAGTCGCCGCTGTCGAAATCGATGAACAGCAGCCCCGCGCGCGGATCGTGCTGCAGGTTGCCGAGCGTGTTGAAGAAGCGGTTGCCGCTGAAATCGGGCGTCGTCAGCGTGTTCGCATCGTCGACGCGCACAAAGCCCGGCATCCCGCCGCGATGCGACACGTCCGCGCCGCGCGCGGCGCCCGCCTCCGCCGACGTGTTCGCGCTCGCGACGAAGAACGTATCGGCCTGCGCGAGCAGCGCGCGGTCGGCGTCGCTCAATGCGTCCGACACGTCGGGCGCGACGGCCGCATCGGCTTCGCGTGCGATGAACGTGGGCTTGCGGCCCTGGATGTACTTCGCGCAGTTGCCGAAGCTCTGCTCGACGGCGATCGTCAGCGCATCGCCGTCGACCGCGCGCACGACGCCGTTCACGCGATTGCGCCGCCGCGTATCGAATTCGATCCCGAGCCCGCCGAGCGCCGCGCCCGGTTGCCAGGTACCGGCCAGCGGATCGCCCGGCAGCGCGCGCGCCGCGATGCGCAGCGTGCGCGGGTCCGGCGACGTGACGAAACCCGGCGCACCGGCGCGCAGCGTCGCCCACGGCTGGCCGTGCGCATCGACGCCGCCGAGCACGAAGAACGGCAGTTGCGCGAAGAACGCGCGGTGCTGGTCCGGCATGAAGCGCCGGATGCCGCGCCGGCCGGCCGCACCCGCCGCGTCCGTCACGCCTGCGCGCTGCTGCACGGCAAGCTCGCCCGCGTGAAACGGCGCGGTGTCGAGTTCCCAACCCGGTACGACGGCGGTCGGCGCGTTCATCGCATGCTCCTGACGAGGCCTGGTTGAAGGGGAGGTTACGCGGCGAGCAGGCCCGCGCGCGTCGTCGGCATCGCGACGAAGCCCGGCAGCGCCTCGATACGCGCCAGCCATGCGCGCACGTGCGGATACGGTTCGAGCGACACGCCGCCTTCCGGTGCGTGCGCGATGTACGTATAAGCGGCGATGTCCGCGATCGTCGGCTGCGCGCCGGCCGCGAACGGCTTGCCGGCCAGCTCGCGATCGATCACGTCGAGCACCTTCGCGGCCGTACGCTTGGCGGCCTCCGGATCGAGCTGCGCGCCGAACACGGTCACGAGCCGCGCGGCAGCCGGGCCCGACGCGATCGGGCCGGCCGCATACGACAGCCAGCGCTGCACGACGGCCGCGCCGACCGGATCGTCGGGCAGCCAGTGCGCGTCGCCGTAGCGCTTCGCGAGGTAGACGAGGATCGCGTTCGAATCGGCGATCACGGTGCCGCCGTCGTCGATCACCGGTACCTGCCCGAGCGGATTCAACGCGAGAAAAGCCGGTTCGCGCTGCGCGCCGGCCGCGAGATCGACGTCGATGGTTTTGGACGGCAACCCGAGCAGCGACAGGAACAACCGGACACGGTGCGCGTGGCCGGACAACAGGAACGAATAGACGCGGATCGGCGAGGCAGGCTTGCGGGCGGCAGACATGGAAACACTCCGGATTCTCGCGCCGCCGGGAATCGGCGACGAACGGCTCCAGCGTAGCGCTCGCCGTTCGTCGCCAGAAGACGGATAATCGCGGAAACATTATCCTCTTTCATAGGACAATCGACGATGGCCGACTTGCGCGACGTGAACCTGAACCGGCTGGCGATCTTCGTCGCGGTGGTCGAGGCCGGCTCGCTGACGGCCGCGGCCGAGCGGCTCGGCCTCGCGAAGACGGTCGTCAGCACGCACATGCAGCGCCTCGAATCCGAGGTCGGCACGAACCTGCTGGTGCGCACGACGCGGCGGCTGAGCGTGACGGATGCGGGGCGCGTGTTCTACGACGCGTGCCGCGACATCGTGCGCGCGACCGAAACCGCGCTCGACGCGGTATCGTCCGACGCCGGGCCGCTGCGCGGCACGCTGCGCGTGAGCGTGCCGATCGACTACGGCGCTTTGGTCGTCGCTCCGGCCGTCGTCGCGTTGCGCGACCGGCATCCGGGGCTCGACGTCGAACTGGTGGCGAACGACCGCGTCGTCGATCTCGTCGCGGACAATCTCGACGTCGCGATCCGCATCGGCCGCCTCGCCGATTCGAACTATCGCGCGGTGCAGCTCGGCACGTACGAGAAATGGCTGGTGGCGAGCCCGGCGTTCGTCGCCCGGCACGGGCTGCCGCGCGATCCGGATGCGCTCGCCGCGCTGCCGTTCGTGATGCTGTCGACGCTGCCGCGCCCGCACACGCTCGAACTCGACAACGCGAGCGGCGGCAGCGCGGCCGTCCGCTGTGCCGCACCGGTCGTATCGAACACCGCGACCGCATGCCGCGCGATCGTGCTCGCGGGCGGCGGCTTCGGGTTGCTGACGGATTTCTCGACCGCGGACGACGTCGCGGCCGGCCGGCTCGTGCGGCTGCTGCCCGCGTGGCGCTCGGCACCGGCCGGAATTCATGCGGTGTATCCGTCGACGCGGCTGCCCACGCCGAAGGTGCGGGCGTTCATCGATGCGATGAAGGAGAGGATTGGCGACACACGGCCGGCACGCAAGACGAAACGCGAACGCTAGCGCGCGCCGGTTGCGTGCCCGCGCACGCCATTCATCCGACGAATCACGACGTCCCCGCGATCAGGCGCCGCCATGCACGGCGCTCATGCGCGGCATGAAAACTAATCGATTGTTGGCGCCCCGGATCGACGCCGACAATCCGCTTCATGCCCCCTCGTTTGCGGTACGGGCCATTCACCCTCCCAATCGGCACGTCACGATCCATGAACCGCCCAGTCCCTCTTCCTTGCATCGCTGCGGCCCGCACGGCCCCGCCGGCACCGTCCCTTGCCCGCCCCCGCACTTGCGGCGAAGCACTCGTCGGCCTGCTCGAACGTTACGACGTCGAATGCGTGTTCGGCATTCCCGGCGTGCATACCGTCGAGCTCTATCGCGGGCTCGCCGAGTCGTCGATCCGCCATGTGACGCCGCGCCACGAACAGGGCGCCGGTTTCATGGCCGACGGTTATGCACGCGTCACCGGCCGGCCGGGCGTCTGCTTCATCATCACCGGGCCCGGCATGACCAATATCGCGACCGCGATGGCACAGGCCTACGCGGATTCGATCCCGATGCTGGTGATCTCGAGCGTCAACGCGCGGCGCGAGCTCGGCAGCGGCGACGGCCGTCTGCACGAGCTGCCGTCGCAGCGCAACGTCTTCGCGGGGCTCACCGCGTTCTCGCACACGCTGCTGGACGCGGCCGACCTGCCGCAGGTCCTCGCGCGCGCATTCGCCGTCTTCGAAAGCGCGCGGCCACGGCCCGTGCATATCGAGATTCCGCTCGACGTGATCGTGATGCCGGCGCCCGCGCTGCCCGCCACCCCGCCCGCGCTGCCCGCGCGCCCCGCGCCTGATGCCGGTGCGCTCGCGGCGGCCGCGGACCTGCTCGCCCACGCACGCCGGCCGCTGATCCTGGCGGGCGGCGGTGCCGTGCAGGCGGCAGCCGAATTGCGCGAACTCGCCGAACGCCTGCACGCGCCCGTCGCGCTGACGATCAACGCGAAGGGCCTGCTGCCGGCCGGCCATCCGCTGCTGATCGGCTCCACCCAGTCGCTGCCGGCCACCCGCGCGGCGATCCGCGATGCCGACGTGGTGCTCGCCGTCGGCACCGAGCTCGGCGAAACGGATTACGACGTCACGTTCGACGGTCGCTTCGCGATCGACGGACGGCTGATTCGCATCGACATCGATGCGCAGCAGCTGATGCGCAATGCCCGCGCGGAGATCGCCATCGCCGGCGATGCGCGGCTCGCGCTCGGCACGCTGTCGACCCGTCTGCACGAAAAACCCGCGCCGACACCGGAAGCCGGCTGGGGTGCCTCACGCGTGGCCGCCGTGCGTGCCGAGATCGCGTCCGGCCACGACGGCCACGTGCGCGCGCAGGCGCGACTGATCGACACGGTCGTCACGACGCTGCCGGGCGTGATCGTCGCCGGCGATTCGACGAGCCCCGTCTACGTCGGCAATTTCACCCACGACGCGCCCGCGCCGCGCAGCTGGTTCAACTCGTCGACCGGCTACGGCACGCTCGGCTACGGGCTGCCCGCCGCGATCGGCGCGAAGCTCGCCGCGCCGGCGCGCCCGGTCGTCTGCCTGATCGGCGATGGCGGCCTGCAGTTCACTTTGCCGGAGCTCGCGAGCGCGGTCGAGGCCCGCCTGCCGGTGATCGTGATCGTCTGGAACAACCGCGGTTACGGCGAGATCCGCAAATACATGATCGCGCGCGACATCACGCCGGTCGGCGTCGATCCGTACGCGCCCGATTTCGTGGCGCTCGCGCGCGCCTTCGGCTGCGCGGCTCACGCGGTCGCGACGCCCGCCGCACTGGCCGCCGCGTTGCGCGACGCCGCCGCGCGCGCGATTCCGACTGTGATCGAGATCGACGAAGCGGCGTGGTTCGGCCAGGTGCAGCCATGAGTCCGGCCGCCGCGTTTCGTTTCGATCCGCCGCTGCATACCGGGCTCCTCATCGATGGCGTGTGGGGACCCGGCGTCGGCGGCGCCACGCTGCCCGTCGTCGATCCGTCGACCGAAGCGGTCCTCGCGCGGGTCGATGCCGGCGACGACGCGGACGTCGAGCGCGCCGTCCGGGCCGCGGCCCGCGCGTTTCCCCGCTGGAAACGCACGACGGGCACCGCGCGCGCGGCCCTGCTCCGCGCGATCGCACGCGGCGTCGACGCGCACCGCGCGCGGCTCGCGACACTGCAGTCGCTCAACAACGGCAAGCCGTTCGCGGAAGCGGAGATCGACGTCGCCGACGTGATCGCCACGTTCGACTACTACGCCGGCCTCGCCGAACGGCTCGACACGGACGGCGAAACCGAGGTCGCGCTACCCGACGATCACCACCGCGCGTGGATCCGGCGCGAACCGGCCGGCGTCGCCGCGCTGATCGTGCCGTGGAATTTCCCGATGGTGACGACGGCGTGGAAGCTCGCGCCCGCGCTCGCAGCCGGCTGCACCGTCGTGCTGAAGCCGTCCGAGATCACGCCGCTGCCCGAACTCGAACTCGCCGCGATCGCCGCCGCGGCGGGCCTGCCGCCCGGCGTGCTGAACGTCGTGACGGGCACCGGTCACGACGTCGGCGCCCCACTGTGCGCGCATCCGCTCGTCGCGAAGGTGTCGTTTACCGGCAGCACGGGGGTCGGTGCGCAGGTCATGAAAGCCGCCGCGGACACGATCAAGGGCATCGGCCTCGAACTGGGCGGCAAGTCGTCGATCGTCGTGTTCGACGACGCCGATCCCGACCAGGCGGTCGAGCTGATCGCCGGCGGCGGCCTGTTCAACGCCGGGCAGATGTGTTCGGCGACCTCGCGCGTGCTCGTCGCCGCGCCGCTCGCCGAAGACCTGATCGCGCGTCTCGCGCGGCGGATCGACGCGACCGTCGTCGGCCCGCCGTTCGCCGAGGGCGTGCAGATGGGCCCGCTGACGAACCGTGCGCAATACGAACGCGTGAAGCACTACCTCGCGCAAGGCCGCGCCGACGGCGCGCGGCTGGTGGCGGGCGGCGACGTGCCCGCCGGCCCCGGTTACTTCGTCCGGCCCGCGCTGTTCGCCGACGTGCCGACCGACAGCGCGCTGTGGCGCGACGAAATCTTCGGGCCGGTGCTGTGCGTCCGCACATTCGATACCGAGGACGACGCGATCGCGGCCGCCAACGATACCGAATACGGGCTCGTCGCGACCATCGTCACGCGCGACACGGCACGCGGCAAGCGGGTCGCCGACGCACTCGAGGCAGGCGTCGTGTGGATCAACACACCGCAGCTGATCTATCCGCAAACCTCATGGGGCGGCTACAAGCGCAGCAGCGTCGGGCGCGAGCTCGGTCCGTTCGGGCTGGCTGCGTTCCAGGAGATCAAGCAGGTCATGATGCCGGCCCGCTGAGGCCGCCCGGCTCATGCGTTTATCTCATGCCGCGCATGCGGATATTTCGTTTGTTGCGGAAATTTGACCTCCCTACAGTTCATCCACACCCCGCGCCGCCGTTCGGCGACCGGCATCGAACCACCCGGCATCGTTCATCAGGAGACGGCCATGCAACACTTCAAGGCGGGCAGAAGGCAGGTGATCAAAACCCTCGGCACGGCACTCGCCGCATCCGCCCTTCCGATGCCATTCATCAGTACTGCGAAAGCGCAGTCGAGCAGTTTCGCGGGAAAGACACTTCGGCTGCTCACGTGGTCTGACGATACCGGCGCGGCCGCGCTGCGCAACATCGCGGAAACCTTCAGCAAGCAGACCGGCGCGCGCGTGATCGCCGACCGTGCGGACGGCACGTCGGGCATGGTCGCCAAGGTCAAGGCCGCCGGCGAGCGGCCGACCTACGACGTGATCACGCTGGCCGGCGTGGGCGCGGCGGGCCTCGCCGACGCGGGCCTGCTCGCGAAGCCGGACCTGAACCGGCTGCCCAACCTGAAGGACGTCGCGCCGCAGTACCGCACGGGCGCGAACGGGTTCGGCATCGGCTACCTGCTGTGGTCGGACGGACTGATCTACAACACGTCGACCATCAAGACCGCACCCGCGAGCTACGAAGCGCTGTGGGATCCGAAATATGCGGGCCGCCTGTTCCTGCCGCCGCCGGAATGGGCCGAGGCGGTCGATCTCGCGATCGTCGCCGCGAAGCTGGCCGGCGGTTCGCAGCAGAACATCGAGCCCGGCTTCCGCAAGCTCGCGGCGCTCAAGGATCGCGTGATGACGCTCGGCGAGAACCCGAACCAGATCGCCGACCTGTTCCGCACCGGCTCGCTCGACATCGGCGGCATCTATTCGCCCGCGTTCTTCCCCGACCAGATCCGCAAACCCGACTACAAGATGGGCGTGACGTACGGGATGAAGGAGGGCTTCGCGACGCAACTGATGTTCACGGTGATTCCGAAAGCGCACCCCGGCGACCTCGATCTGATCCATGCGTTCATCAACCACACGCTCGACGCGGGCGTGCAGGGCCGGATGGCGGCGGACGTGCTGAACGGGCCGGTGAACGCGAAGGCCGTGATCCCGGCGGAAAGCCGCCCGTTCGTGCCGTCGCCGCAGCAGATCGCGGAGAAGGCCATCCTGCACGACGACAAGGCCCTCGCGGCCGTCCAGCCGGCGTGGATCAAACGCTATACCAGCCTCTTCGCGGCCTGACGACATGGCCTCGCTGCCCTCCTCCCGTCACGCGGAGCCGGTCGCCGCCGGCCAGGCCGGCGGCGCTCAGGCCGCCGCCGCGCGGCCCGGCGTGCCGCCGTGGCTGCTGCTCGCGCCGGTCCTCGCGTTCCTCGCGGTGCTCGCGGCCGCGACGCTCACCGTGCTGCGGATGAGCGTCGGTACGCCGGGCGACGAATGGCGCACATTCACGCTGCAGAACTACGCCGATCTCGCCGATCCGTACTTCATGCATTCGCTGTGGCTCACGCTGCGCCTCGCGTTCGAGAGCATGGTGTGCGCGATGCTGCTCGCGATCCCCGTCGCGCTGGCGATGGCGCGCGCCGAATCGCGGCTCGCGCGGCGACTCATGCTCGCCGGCGTACTGCTGCCGCTGCTCGTCAACCTGCTGCTGCAGGGCTACGGCTGGCTCGTGATGCTCGGCCCGGCAGGCTTGCTCAACCGCTCGCTGCTGGCGGCCGGCATCGTCGAACGGCCGCTGCAGCTCCTGTACCGCGAACACGGCGTGCTGCTCGGGCTGATCCAGACGGCATTCCCGCTCGCCGTGCTGCCGCTGTCGAGCGCGCTGCGCGCCGTGTCCCGCTCGTACGACGAAGCGGCCGCGACGCTCGGTGCGACGCGCTGGCAAACGCTGCGGCACGTGACGTTGCCGCTCGCGATGCCGGGGCTCGTGTCGGGGGCGCTGCTCGTGTTCGCGTACAACGCAAGCGCATTCGCGGTGCCGCTCCTGCTCGGCGGCCGGCGCGTGCCGATGCTCGCGGTGCTCGTGCACGACCAGGTCGCGCCGCTGCTGAACTGGCCGGCCGCTTCGGCGTCGGGTGTCGTGCTGATGGGTGCGACGCTGGTCGTGATGGCCGTGTCCCAGCGCCTCGTGCGCGCCGTGCAACATGACGAGGTGACCCGATGAATGCCCTTTCGCCGCGCGCGCCGCTGCCGGGCCGCCTGAGCCGCTCGACCGGCGCGCTCGCGACGCTCGTGCTGTTCGCCGCCGCGATGCCGATCCTGACGATGATCACGATGTCGTTCGGCTCGTCCGGCACGCTCGAATTCCCGCCGCGCGATTTCAGCCTGCACTGGTACCGCGCCGCCTGGCAGACCTTCGTGGCCGGCGACGCGGGCAGCGCCCAATCGATGGGCGCCGCGCTGACGACGAGCCTCGTCGTCGCGATCGCGACGATGCTGGTCGCAACCGCGGTGTCGGTGCCGTCCGCCTATGCGCTGTCGCGCTACCGCTTCCGCGGCAAGACGCTGGTCGAACAGCTCGTCGCACTGCCGGTCGTCTATCCGCTCGTCATGCTCGGCCTCGCGCTGCTGCTCGTGTTCAACGCGCTGCCGGTCGAGCTCGGGTTCGTGCGGCTCGTCGTCGCGCACGTGATCCTGACACTGCCTTTCACCGTGAAGAACTGCGTCGCGTCGGTCGCGTCGATCGGCCCGGAATTCGAGGAAGCCGCGTGCCTGATGGGCGCGAGCCCGCGCCGCGCGTTCGTCGATGTCGTGCTGCCGCTGATGCGCCCGGGCGTCCTCGCCGGCATGCTGTTCGCGTTCATCGTGTCGTTCAACGAATTCACCGTGACGTTCTTCCTGTACAGCGTCGACACGATGACGCTGCCGGTCTGGCTCTACAGCCGCACCGTGTCGTCGCTCGACCCGACCGTGTTCTGTTTCGCGGTGTTCACCGTCGCGATCGATTTCGCGCTGATCTGGATGCTCGAAAAACTCGTCGGCGACAAGGGCGTCGCGCTCTGACGCGCGTACGGCTCCGCCTTCGCCCATCCAAGGAATCCCCATGACCCAGCTCACCCTCCAGAACGTGACGAAGCGCTTCCATCACGCGTATGCCGTCGATCACGTCGATCTGTCCGTGCCGGACGGCAAGCTCGTCTGCTTTCTCGGCCCGTCGGGCTGCGGCAAGACCACGCTGATGCGGATCATCGCCGGCCTCGAGACACCGACGTCGGGCACGATCACGTTCGCCGGCCGCGACCTCACGCACGTGAGCGCCAACCGGCGCGATTTCGGCATGGTGTTCCAGTCGCTCGCGCTGTTCCCGCACATGACGGTCGCGCAGAACATCGCGTATCCGCTGCGGCTGCGCAAGACCGCCAAGGCCGCGCAGGCGCGGCGCGTCGCGGAGCTGCTGGAGCTGATCCAGCTTCCGCACCTGGCCGACCGGCTCGTCACGCAACTGTCGGGCGGGCAGCGCCAGCGGGTCGCGATCGCGCGCGCGATTGCCTCTTCGCCGCGCCTGCTGCTTCTCGACGAGCCGTTGTCGGCACTCGACGCAAAGCTGCGCGAGGCGATGCAGGTCGAGATCCGGCTGCTCCAGCAACGGCTCGGCATCACGACAATCATGGTCACGCATGACCAGCGCGAAGCGATGACGATGGCCGACGAGATCGTCGTGATGGAGAAAGGCCGCATCCAGCAGGTCGGCCGGCCGCTCGACATCTATCGCGATCCGGTCAACGAATTCGTCGCGGATTTCATCGGCCTCGGCAACATCCTGCCGGTCGCGTGCGATGGCGACGACGCGATCGTGCTGCCCGGCGGGCAGCGGCTCGCGATCCGGCGCGCGCCCGACACGCCGCGCGCGGACGACGCCGTGCGCCTGCTGATTCGCCCCGAGGACGTGTGCGTGCGCCCGATCGCGGTATCGCCGTCCGCACCGAACACGCTCGCCGGCACGGTCACGTTCGTGCGCGACGTCGGTGCATCGATCGAGGCGACGATCGATTGCCGCGGCTTCACGCTGACGGCCGCGACGACGCCACGCGAGACGCCCGACCTGCACGTCGGCATGCCGGTCGCCGCCGAACTGCCCGCGCATGCCTGCAAACTGATCGCCGCACGCGGCGCCTGATGCCCTTTCCCTCCCTCCAGCGCAGCAACAAGGACTTCACCATGAACGCATCGACCCAAGCCCACCGTCTCGTGCGACGCCTGTTCGCCCGCACCGCCCTCTTCTGCGCCTGCACGGCGGGTCTCGCGGCCATCGCGCCGCTCGCTCATGCCGACGCGCTCGACACGATCGCGAAATCGGGCGTCGTGCGCATCGGCGTGTTCGAGGATTACCCGCCGTTCGGTTCGATCGGCCCCGACATGAAGCCGCAGGGTTACGACATCGACATGGCGACGCTGATCGGCAAGGCGCTCAATGCGAAAGTCGAGCTCGTGCAGGTCACCGGCGACAACCGGATGGCGTACCTCGCCGACCGCAAGACCGACATGCTGCTGTCGGTCGGCCAGACGCCGGAGCGCGCGAAGGTGATCGATTTCTCGAATGCGTATGCCCCGTACTATCTCGCGGTATTCGGCCCGAAATCGCTCGCGGTGAAGGGCACCGCGGATCTCGCCGGCAAGTCCGTCGCGGTCGCGCGCGGCACGCTCGAGGACCTGAGCGTGAGCAAGGTCGCCCCGCCGAACGCGACGATCAAGCGCTTCGACGATCCGAACGGCGCGATCGCGGCGTTCCTGTCGGGACAGGCGCAGCTGCTCGTGGTCGGCAACGACGTCGGCGCGACGATCATCGCGCGCCACCCGTCGATCGATCCGGAGCAGAAGTTCTCGCTGTTCAGCTCGCCCGATCACGTCGGCCTGAACAAGAACGAGCCGCGTCTGATGCAGAAGGTCAATGACGCGATCGCCGGCGCGAAGAAGAACGGGACGCTGAACACGCTGTCGCAGAAGTGGCTGCACGCGGCACTGCCGGCCGACCTGTGATGCGCGCCGCGCCCGCCCCGCATGCGCGACGAAAGGTATCGTGATGACCTACGTGTTCGACTTCAGCGATTTCGACCTCTACGCCGGGATGCTCGCGCGCGGGATCGGCGTGACGCTCGGCCTCACCGCGGCCTCCACCGTGCTCGGCGGCCTGATCGGCACCGCCGGCGCGTGGGCCGCGCTCGCCGGCCCGCGCTGGGCGCGGGCGCTCGTCGCGGCCTACGTCGAACTGATCCGCAATACGCCGTTCCTGGTCCAGCTGTTCTTCATCTTCTTCGGGCTGCCCGGGATCGGCGTGCACATCGACGAAGCGCAGGCGGCCGTGCTGGCGATGACGGTCAACCTGGGCGCGTATGCGGTCGAAATCCTGCGCGCCGGCATCGAATCGGTGCCGCACGGGCAGACGCAAGCGGCACGCGCGCTCGGGCTGCATGGCCGGCAGGTGTTCGGCCAGATCGTATTGCCGCAGGCACTCGCGAACGTGTACCCCGCGCTGCTCGGGCAAGTGCTGATCGTGATGCTCGGCTCGGCCGTCGTGTCGCAGATCTCCGTGCCTGACCTGACCTACGCGGCGAACTTCATCCAGTCGCGCAATTTCCGTGCGTTCGAGATCTACATCGTCGTGACCGCGATCTATCTGCTGCTGTCGATCGCGCTGCGCATGCTGCTCAATCGCGTCGCCCGCCGGCTGTTTGCGGGCCGTGCACCGCACGGTGCGGCCGCCGCACCGCGCCGATCGTGCGGCGCCCGCTTCAGGTGGCGCCTGCGCTCCCCTGAAACCGGCCTCCCGACGGAGCGGGTACGATGATCGAATTCACCTTCCAGGATATTGCGTGGAACCTGCTGCTTGCCGCACGTTGGACCGTGCTGCTGTCGCTGATCACGTTCGTCGGCGGCAGCGTCGCCGGGTTCGTGCTGCTCGCGATGCGCATCTCGCCCGTGCCGGCGCTGCGCCGCTTCGTGATCCTGTACATCGCGCTGTTTCAGGGCACGCCATTGCTGATGCAGCTGTTCCTCGGTTTCTTCGGACTGCCGCTGGTCGGCATCGACGTGACACCATGGGTCGCCGCGTCGGTCGTACTGACGTTGAACGCGAGCGCCTGTCTGGCCGACATCTGGCGCGGCTGCGTGGACGCCGTGCCGCGCGGTCAGTGGAATGCGGCGGCCAGCCTCGGCATGACGTGGACGCAACAACTGCGTTACGCGGTGTGGCCGCAGGCATGGAAAATCGCCCTGCCGCCGACCGTCGGTTTTCTCGTGCAGGCGGTGAAGAGCACCGCGCTGACGTCGATCATCGGGCTGACCGAACTCACGAAGACCGGCAACATCATCACCAACGCGGTGTTCAAGCCGTTCCCGATCTACGCGATGGTCGCGCTGCTCTACTTCGCGATGTGCTTCCCGCTCACGTGGTACGCCCGCGCGCTCGAGCGCGGCTACCGCGCCGCGAAGGTACGCTGAACCGGCGCCGCTCGCGCCTGATTACGATGCAGGTATTCCCCATGATTTCCATCAGCAACGTTTCGAAGTGGTACGGCCAGTTTCAGGTTCTCACCGACTGCACGACCGAGGTCAAGAAAGGCGAAGTGGTCGTCGTGTGCGGCCCGTCGGGCTCGGGCAAGTCGACGCTGATCAAGACCGTCAACGGCCTCGAGCCGTTTCAGCAGGGCGAGATCCTCGTGAACGGCCAGTCGGTCGGCGACAGGAAGACGAACCTGTCGAAGCTGCGCTCGAAGGTCGGGATGGTGTTCCAGCATTTCGAGCTGTTCCCGCATCTGTCGATCACCGAGAACCTGACGCTCGCGCAGGTCAAGGTGCTCGGCCGCGGCAAGGACGAAGCGACCGAGAAGGGCATGAAGCTGCTCGAGCGCGTCGGCCTGAAGGCGCATGCACACAAGTTCCCGGGGCAGCTGTCGGGCGGCCAGCAGCAGCGTGTCGCGATCGCGCGCGCGCTGTCGATGGACCCGATCGCGATGCTGTTCGACGAACCGACGTCCGCGCTCGATCCCGAGATGATCAACGAAGTGCTCGACGTGATGGTCGAACTCGCGCAGGAAGGGATGACGATGATGGTCGTCACGCACGAGATGGGCTTCGCGAAGAAGGTCGCGCATCGCGTGATCTTCATGGACAAGGGCGCGATCGTCGAGGACGACCGCAAGGACGATTTCTTCTCGAATCCGAAATCGGAACGCGCGAAGGACTTCCTCGCGAAGATCCTGCACTGAACGATGCCGCGGTGCGTCGTGCCGGACGACGCGCCGCCCCCCTGCCCTTCCGGTCGCCCGCTCCACATCCGCCTTTCCGATGAGACGACTTCCCTCCTTCAACGCGCTGCAGATATTCGACATCGTCGCCCGACACGGCAGCTTCACGCGCGCCGCCGAGCAGCTGTGCCTGACGCAGGGGGCGGTGAGCCGGCAAATCCTCGCGCTGGAGGCGTTCTACCAGTTCCCGCTGTTCAAGCGCACGCCGAAGGGCCTGACGCTGACGGCGGAAGGCGAATTGCTGTTGCCGACGGTGCGTGAAAGCTTTGCGCGCATCGAAGAGGTGTCGATGCGCCTGTCGCGCCGACGCACCGAGCTCGCGCTGAAGGTGCCGACCTGCGTGATGCAGTGGATGCTGCCGCGGATCATGCGGTTTCAGTCCGAGCACCCCGAGCTCCAGGTGCAGATCACGACGACCTGGGGTCATCACGTCGATTTCCGCATGGAACCGTTCGATGCCGCGGTGATCTACGCTCCCGGCGCCGGCCCCGACATGCATGCGATTCCGCTGTTCGAAGAGCGGCTCACGCCCGTATGCGCGCCGGACCTGCTGGAGCGGCAACCGCTCGCGAGCGTCGACGACCTGACCCACCATACGCTGCTGCATCCGACGCGCGATCACCGGGACTGGAAACACTGGCTCGACCATGCGGGCGCACCGCACGTCGACTCGACGCGCGGACTGAGCTTCGAGACGCTCGACCTCGCGACACATGCGGCGCTCGACGGTTACGGCGTCGCGATGGGCGACCGGACGCTCGTCGACGAAAGCGTCGCGGCGCACCGGCTCGTGACTCCGTTCGACGTGTCGCTGCCGACCGGGATGGGCTACTACTTCGTGTATCCGGGCGGGGCCGAACAGCAGTACAAGATCCAGCTGTTCGGCGACTGGATCGCGGGCGAACGCGAGCGCCAGACCTCGGCATTCAACCAGCCGGCGTGAGCCGGCCGGCCGCGCGCAGGCCTGCGCGCGCCGCGATTTCATGGGGAACCACGCCGTCGATTCGTGTCCGCACGGCCAATGTTCATTTATCGAAAAGACGGCCCAATCACGCAAACAGACGACACTTCACTCCGCGTGCCGTGCGGTTACCACCTTGTTTTCATGTTCAGCCTGCCATTGGCGAGGACCGAACACGGCCGGCGCGGCGCCATCCGGTCAGCCGATCTCCCGCAACGTCCCCAGCAGCACCTTGCGGCAGCTCGAGATCATCTGCGCCTCCGGATCGCGATACCCGGTGAGCAGCCACGCCGCGCCCACGTTCGTCATCGCCCCCACCAGCGCGAGCCCGATCAGCCGCTGCTCGGTGCGCTCCGCGGGCGTCCCGGCCTCGCCCGGCGCGCCGATCGCCATGATCAGCTTGCCGAAGTCGATCAGCATGCGCTGGTAGGTCATGTCGGTATCCGCGCTCACGCCCATCACCTCGAGCAGCAGCACGCGCGCCGCGCACGGGTCGCGCAGGAACGCGAAGAACGCGGCGAGCCCCGCGTCGACGCGCTCGCGCAGCTCGCCGCCGCGCGCGGCCACCGCCTGCGCGACCGCATCGTGCAGTTGCTGCGCGTGGTGCAGGTAGGTGCAGCGCAGCAGATCCTCGGTACTGTCGAACGCCGCGTAGAAATAGCGGTCGTTCAGCTTCGCTTCCTGGCAGATCGACCGCACGGTCGCCTTGCGGAACCCGACCGTGCCGAACACGCGCGTCGCCGCGCCGATCAACGCGCCGCGCCGCTCGGCGGCCCGTACCTCGGGCGCCACGCCGCCATACGACCGGCCCCGTTTTTCCGTTTCGAGTGCTTTCTCCATTCCGCTATTTGACATCAGGACACCCGAAAACTAAAGTGGTGACGACCAACACCACAATAGACGCGCCGCCGACGCAGCGCAAGCGGAACGGGAGGAACGACGGATGAAGGGGTTTTCCGGGAAGGTTGCCGCGATCACGGGCGCCGGTTCGGGCATGGGCCGCAGCCTCGCGGTCGAGCTCGCGCGGCGCGGCTGCGAGGTCGCGCTCGCCGACGTCAACGAAACCGGGCTCGCCGGCACGGCGGCCGCCTGCGCGCGGCACGGCGTGCGCGTGAGCACGCGGCGGCTCGACGTCGCCGACCGCGACGCGGTGTTCGCATGGGCCGATTGCGTGCGCGCCGAGCACGGCAAGGTCAACCTGGTCTTCAACAACGCGGGCGTATCGCTGGCCGCCAGCGCCGAGACGGCGCGACTCGCCGATCTCGAATGGATCGTCGGCATCAACTTCTGGGGCGTCGTGCACGGCACGCAGGCGTTCCTGCCGCACCTGCGCGCGTCGGGCGACGGGCACGTCGTCAACACGTCGAGCCTGTTCGGGCTCGTCGCGATGCCGACGCAAAGCGCGTACAACGCCACCAAGTTCGCGGTGCGCGGCTTCACCGAGGCGCTGCGGATGGAGCTCGAACTCGACGGCGCGCCGGTGAGCGCGACCTGCGTGCATCCGGGCGGCGTCGCGACCGGCATCGTCGACGCGGGCCGCGTCGATACCAGCATCCACGCACTGACGGGCCAGGACGAAGCAACCCATCGCCGCCAGGCGTACCGGCTGATCAACGCAACGACGGCCGACGATGCCGCGCGGCAGATCCTCGCGGGCGTCGAACGCAATGCGCGCCGCGTGCTCGTCGGCGCCGACGCGCGCCGGCTCGACCGGATCGCGCGCCTGCTCGGTGCCGGTTACCAGTGGCTGATGCTGCGCCATGTGCGCCGCGCCCGCGCACGCAACCTCGAACGCGCCCACGCTCCGGCCGCGCTCCCGACCACGCCGACCAAGGACCCCGCATGACCTCGACGACGACCGACCGGCGCGACGCGCCGTCCGCCCCCGGCGCCCGCCGCGACGGCAACGACCTCGACGTGCTGATCGTCGGCGCCGGCCTGTCCGGCATCGGCGCCGCGTATCACCTGAAGCAGCGCTGCCCGTACGCGAGCGTGGCCATCGTCGAAGCGCGCGACGCGATCGGCGGCACCTGGGACCTGTTCCGCTATCCGGGCGTCCGTTCGGATTCCGACATGTTCACGCTCGGCTACAGCTTCCGCCCGTGGCACAGCGACAAGGCGATCTCGGACGGCCAGACGATCCTCGACTACATCCGCGACACCGCGCGGGCCCACGGCATCGACAAGACGATCCGCTACGGCCAGAAGGTCGTCGCGGCCGACTGGGATTCGAACCGCGCGCGCTGGACGGTACGCATCGAGCGCACGCAGGACGGCGCGACCGACACGCTCGTGTATACCTGCCGCTTCCTCTTCATGTGCAGCGGCTACTACGACTACGACGCCGGCTACCTGCCCGACTGGGCCGGCATGGACACGTTCGAGGGCAAGCTCGTGCATCCGCAGCACTGGCCGAAGGACCTGTCATACGCGAACCGGCGCGTGGTCGTGATCGGCAGCGGCGCGACGGCCGTCACGCTCGTGCCGTCGATGGCGGCCGATGCGCAGCACGTGACGATGCTGCAGCGCTCGCCGACCTACATCGTGTCGCTGCCCGCCCGCGACAAGATCGCGAACGCACTGCGCCGCGTGCTGCCGTCGCGGCTCGCCCACCGGCTCGTGCGCGTGAAGAACGTGCTGCTGACGATTTACCTGTACAACGTATCGCGCCGCAAGCCCGAGCAGACGAAGAAGTTCATCATCCGCGCGGCCGGCAAGCAGCTCGGCCCCGACTTCGACGTCGCGAAGCACCTGACGCCGCGCTACATGCCATGGGACCAACGTGTGTGCCTCGTGCCGAACGGCGACCTGTTCAAGGCGATCCGCGCGGGCCGCGCGTCGATCGTCACCGACGAGATCGAGCGCTTCACGCCGACCGGCCTCAAGCTCAAGAGCGGCCAGCAGCTCGACGCGGACGTGATCGTCACGGCCACCGGGCTGAAGGTGAAGATGCTCGGCGGCGCGCGCGTCACGGTCGACGGCCGCGCGGTCGACCTGCCGGAAACCGTGTCGTACAAGGGGATGATGTACAGCGACGTGCCGAACCTCGCGTCGTCGTTCGGCTACACGAACGCGTCGTGGACGCTGAAGGCCGAGCTGATCGCGCGCTACGTGTGCCGGCTGCTCAACCACATGCGCGCGAACGACTACGACACGTGCGTGCCGCGGCTCGGCGCCGGCGAACTCGGCGACGTGCCGGCCGTCAACCTGAGCTCGGGCTACATCCAGCGCGCGGCCGGCATCCTGCCAAAGCAGGGCCATCACAAGCCGTGGAAATTCCACCAGAACTACGTGCGCGATCTCGCATCGCTGAAGTTCAGCGCGCTCGCCGATTCGGCGATGCATTTCGAACGCCGCGCGAAAGCCGGCACGGCTGCCACGGCGCCGGTTGCCGAACCCGCACTCGAACCCCGTTGAGGCCGACATGACCCCTGTGCTCCATCTGATCCAGAACGTGCTGCTCGGCGTCGTCGCGGTACTCGCCGCGCTCGCGCTGTTCACCGCTTACGTGGCCCGCCGCGTGACGCGCGCGTTTCCGCCCGAAGGCCGCTTCGTCGACATCGGCGGCGACCGCATCCATTACGTCGAATACGGCAACGGGCCGCCGATCGTGTTCGTCCACGGGCTCGCGGGGCAGTTGCGCAACTTCGCGTACCTGCCGCTTGCGCGGCTCGCGCAGCGGCATCGCGTGATCCTCCTCGACCGGCCGGGCGCCGGCCGCTCGCTGCGCGGCGCGGGCTCGCAGGCGAACGTGTTCGCCCAGGCCCGCACGGTCGCCGCGTTCATCGACGCGCTGCGGCTCGACAAGCCCGTGCTGGTCGGCCATTCGCTCGGCGGCGCGATCGCGCTCGCGGTCGGCCTCAACCACGCGGACCGCGTGAGCCGGCTCGCGCTGATCGCGCCGCTGTCGCACGAGCAGACCGAGCCGCCGGGGCCGTTCAAGCCGCTGATGCTGCCGTCGCCGCTCGTACGCCGCTTCGTGTCGTGGACTTTCGCGATCCCGCTGACGATCCTGACCGGCCGCAAGGCCGTGCGCCAGGTGTTTGCGCCGGAAGCGGTGCCGCGCGACTTTCCGGTCAAGGGCGGCGGCCTGCTCGGGATGCGCCCGCACGTGTTCTACGCGACGGCGACGGACCTGCTGTCGGCGCCGGTCGACCTGCCCGCGATGGAGCGACGCTACGCGGATCTCGCGCTGCCGGTCGACGTGCTGTACGGCCGCGCCGATCCGATCCTGAACTGGCGCGAGCACGGCGAAGCGCTCGCGAAGAAATCGGCGCGCGTGCGGCTGAAGGTCGTCGACGGCGGACACATGCTGCCGGTCACGATTCCCGATGCAACGGCCGACTGGCTGCTCGACGTGGCCGCCGCGCCCGCCGAGGTGCCGGCCGAGGTGCCGGCGCAAGCGGCACGGCGCATCGCGTAACGACGAAGCCCGGCCTGATGCCGTGCCGCGCGGCGGACGCTGGCGCGGAATCAGGCCTCGTCGTCGGGGATCGGCAACCCGAGATCCGATATCACCTCGCGCGCGGTCCGGAACGCCTCGACCGCGGCCGGTGCGCCCGCGTACAGCGCGCTGTGCAGCAACACCTCGCGGATTTCGACAAGGCTCGCGCCGTTGTTGAGCGCGCCGCGAATATGCCCCTTCAGTTCCGTGCTGCGGCCGAGCGCCGCCAGCATCGCGCACGTGCACAGGCTGCGCGTCTTCAGGTCGATCCCGCCCCGCTGCCACGTGCTGCCCCACGCGTGCTCGTTCAGCCAGTTCTGCAACGGGCGCGAAAACCCGTCGAGATCGCGCATCGCGCGCTCGACGAACGCCTCGCCCATCACGTCGATCCGCCGCGCCTTGCCGTCTTCCCTGTCCTGTTCGCTCATGTCGGTGTCCTGGTTGGAGTCGCGGCCGCTTCGGCGTCGCCGGCGGCCGCGGGGTGTCGTGTCATGTTCGGGGGCCGGACGCGTTTCGTCAAAGACAGGGCCCTCGGTCGGGCGCCGCCCGCGTGACGCGGTGCCGAACGCTACGTAACATCCCACCGCGCGTTACGTCTGCTTACGGGAACATCACGACGGACACGGCGGCCCCCCTTGCGTGGCCGATGCGCGAAAACGCCGTTACTCCGTTTAAATCGCGCAGATATTCCAGATTCCTGCAACAAAGCGCGGCACCGTTTCGCGAAAGCTGTCGTGGCTCGGAATTTGCAGAGGAGGCTTGGACACACTTCCAATGTCGAGGCCAACATGCACACACTCTTCAAGAAGACGACGGTAACGATGGCCGTCTCCTCGCTGCTCGCGCTGTACGGCTGCGGTTCGGTCGACGGACCGACGACCCCGCCGACGATCAAGCCCAGCACGTCGGGGACGAGCGGCAGTTCGGGGACGTCGGAGACGTCGGGCGGCGGTAGTTCCGGGACTTCCGGTAGTTCCGGCACGTCGGGTAGCTCGGGGACTTCCGGGACGTCGTCGGGGACTTCGGGTACCTCGGGCACCTCCGGCACCTCGGGCACTTCCGGTACCTCGGGCACTTCCGGTACCTCGGGTACTTCCGGCACGTCGGGCACCTCCGGTACGTCGGGCACTTCCGGCACCTCGGGTACTTCCGGTACCTCGGGCACCTCCGGTACGTCGGGCACTTCCGGTACTTCGGGCACTTCCGGTACCTCGGGCACTTCCGGTACCTCGGGTACTTCCGGCACGTCGGGCACTTCCGGCACGTCGGGCACCTCCGGTACGTCGGGCACTTCCGGCACCTCGGGTACTTCCGGTACCTCGGGCACCTCCGGTACCTCGGGTACTTCCGGTACGTCGGGCACCTCCGGTACGTCGGGCACTTCTGGCACCTCTGGCACCTCGGGCACCTCCGGCACGTCGGGTACTTCCGGTACCTCGGGCACCTCGGGCACCTCGGGCACTTCGGGCACTTCGGGCACTTCGGGCACTTCGGGCACTTCGGGCACTTCGGGCACTTCGGGCACTTCGGGCACCTCGGGTACTTCCGGTACCTCGGGTACTTCCGGTACCTCGGGCACCTCCGGCACCTCGGGTACTTCCGGCACCTCGGGTACTTCCGGCACCTCGGGTACTTCCGGCACCTCCGGCTCTGGCGTCACCCCGCTGGGCAATGTCCTGCAGAAATCCGGCAACCTCGTGACGGCGCTCGGCACGACGGTCGCGACCGGCGGCAGTCAGATCGGCGGCGTGCAGATCCCCGGCACGAACCCGACGACGGCCACCAGTGTCGGCAACGCGGTCACGAGCCTCGGCAACGGCGTGCAGGCGCTCGGCAACGGCGTCGCGGCCGGCCTCGGCTCGATCGGCGTGTCGGCGAATCCGCTCGGGCCGACGCTGACGTCGACCACCGGCCTGCTGACCGGCGCCGGCGGCGCGGTCAACAACCTCGGCAACGCGGTGAAGAGCCTCGGCTCGGGCCCGCTGTCGCCGCTGTCGCCCGTGACGACGCTCGTCGGCGATCTCGTCAACACCGTCGGCGGTGCCGTCAACTCGACCGCATCGGGCCTCAACACGGCGCTGAACAGCTCGCCGGTCCAGCAGCTCGAGACCCAGCTCGGCAAGGTGATCAACCCGATCACGAACACGCTGACCGGCGGCGTCACGACGCCGGGCGCCACGCAGACGCTCGGCGGCGTGACGCTGCTCGGCACGCCGCTCAACGGCTTGCTGAGCACGCTCGGCAACGGCCTCGCGCTCGCGGGCTCGAAGGTCGGCGGCGCAACCGACAACCCGGTCGGCGCGGCACTCGGCGGCGTCGTCACGCAGCTCGGCAACACGGTGACGTCGACCGGCGGCCTCGTCCACGACAACAACGCGGGCAGCTCCAGCAGCGGCTCGGGCGGCAGCAACCCGCTCGCCCCGATCACGGGCCTGCTCGGCACGTTGACGGGCGGGCTCGGCGGCGGCAGCTCGAGCGGTTCGGGCGGCACCAGCGGCACGAGCAGCGGCGGCCCGCTCGGCCCCGTCACCGGCCTGCTCGGCTCGCTGACCGGCGCCCTCGGCGGGATCGGTTCGAGCGGCACGGGCGGCACGAGCGGGACCGGCGGCACCAGCGGCACCGGTGGCGCGGGCCTGGGCGGCCTGCTGGCGCCGGTCACGAACCTCGTCAATTCGCTGACCCCGCTCGGCGCGAGCCTCACGGGCACGGTCACGACGCCGGGCGGCAACGTGACGGGCACCCTCGGCGGCCTGCTGTCGAGCGGCCCGGTCGGCACGCTGACGGGTGCGCTGACGACGCCGGCCGGTGCGGCCGGCGCCACCGGCACGGTCAGCCCCGGCGGCGCGGCCGGCACGGTGACGACGCCGGCCGGCAGCGGCTCCGTGGTCGGCGGCCTGACCGGCAGCTCGAACGGGGGCGCCGCGGGCGGTGCCGGCAACCTGCTGTCGCCGGTGACCAACCTGCTCGGCGGTCTGCTGGGCGGCGGCACCAAGAAGTAAGAAGCAAGCGTCGACGTTTCACCCATCAGAACCACAGGCCAATGGCCGGGCGCGCATCGATACCAAGCCCGGCCGACGGCCGGCGTCACCCGCCAAGCGGGGGCGCCGGCCCTCATCCCCACGAGGATCCGATCATGAATTCCACGCTCGACGGCATCGTCGCCGCCCAGGACCGCCCACCGCGCTCCGCCACGCCCTTCCGCGCCGGCCTGCTCGGCATCACGGCGGGACTCTTCGCGCTGTGGATCACGCGCGACCATCCGACGCTCGACGCGGCCACGCGCGCGGTCATCGCCAGCCTCGCGATCATCGGCACGATCGCGCTGCACGAACTCTTCATCTCGCGCGTCTACCTGCGCCCGAGCGCGGGGCTGTCGCGGCAGGCCGTGCGGCCCCTGAGCATCGCGCGCGTCGCGACGCGGCTCGGCGCACTGACGTCGATCTACGCGGGCATCGGCGTGATCTACTGGCTGCTGCCCGAATACCACGGCGCGTTCTACCTGCCGTTCTGGTCGCTGCTGCGCTCGCTCGCGCCGTACGTGATCGTCGCCGCACCGTTCTACTTCGCGTGGATGGACCGTCACCAGCGCGAGACCGACGACGCGTACCTGCTGTGGGGCCGCTTCCTGTTCCGCCGCGAGCAGCCCGCGAGCTGGAAGCCGGTGCGCGAGATGCTCGCCGGCTGGGGCGTGAAGGCATTCTTCCTGCCGCTGATGACCGTCTACCTGTCGAAGGACGCCGATCACCTGAGCGCGTCGCTCGCGAACGCGATGCACGCGCCGATGACGATCGCGACCTTCGTGTTCATGTACGACCTGTCGTTCACGATGGACCTGATGTTCGGCACGGTCGGCTACCTGTGCACGTTCCGCATCCTCGACAGCCACGTGCGCACCGTCGAGCCGACGACGCTCGGCTGGGTGGCCGCGCTGATCTGCTACCAGCCGTTCTGGTCGCTGATCTCGAACAACTACATCCGCTACGAAGGCTCGGTGTTCTGGGACAACTGGCTGCTGTCGGCGCCGACGCTGCGCGTGATCTGGGGCACGGTGATCATCCTGCTGCTGCTGACCTACGCGCTGTGCACAATTTCGTTCGGGCTGCGTTTCTCGAATCTCACCAACCGCGGGATCATCACGTCGGGCCCGTACCGCTTCACCAAGCATCCGGCGTACATCACGAAGAACCTGTCGTACTGGATGGTGTCGGTACCGTTCGTCGAACCGCTCGGCTGGCAGGTCGGGCTCATGCACTGCGCCGGACTCGTCGCGGTCAACCTGATCTACTACACGCGCGCGAAGACGGAAGAGCGCCACCTGATGCGCGACCCCGACTATCGCGCGTATGCCGAATGGATCGCGCAGCATGGGTTGTTCGCGCGGGTACGGCAGGCGTTCGGGGGGCGGCAGGTGGCGTGATGCATCGATCGGCTACCGGGCGGCGACGCCCGGCAGCCTGCGGCCCATTGTCGCGAAACAACGTCTTTCTCCGCTTTTCATCGCCTTTTTCCGCCCGTCCGATTGCCCGCCTCCGGCACCTCGCGTATGGTGCTGGCCGTCCGCGCACGATCCGTCGCCCGGACACCCGACCGTCGTCCCGCACGACGGCCGTGCGGGCCGTGCCCGCCGCTCACCGTCTCCGCGATGCCGCCCGCCGGCGCCGCGCATTCATGAGGAAAGAGGCGTGATCCACAAAGTCCTGATCCTGTTCGCACTCTGCATCGCGGGCCTCGCCGCGATCGCCGCCGGTTTCCAGCACATCCCCAGCTGATTCGCGGCCCCGGCTCGCTCCGCCGAGCCCGGGGGCCGCACCCGCTCCTGTTCCCTTTTGCGATGCCCCCTTTCTCGAACCGCCCGGGACGGGCGACCTTTGCCATGCGTATCGACGTACAGCATTCCCAACACGACATCGACGACGAACTCGACACACTCCATGAGCGCCTGCACCGGCCGGGCCATCGCCTGCACGGCCTGCCGGCCGTCGCGCTCGGCCGCTCGGGCCTGATCGTCCGCCACCGCGAAGCGGACGGCGAATACTTCCTGTATGTCGAGGATCCGGCCGCGCGCCAGCTCGCCGGCTACACGGTATTCAACCGTCTTCCGGAAATCCCCCGCCGCGCCGATCGCTACCTGCGCGCGCCGCACACACGGCTGCGCGGCTCGGCGCAACGCAACGGCCTCGCGACGACGCTGTACCGCTGGGGGCTCGACGCGGGCCTGTGCCTGATCAGCGGCGCGCGCCAGTCGGTCGGCGCCGCGCGGCTGTGGACGGCGCTCGCGCAGGATTACCGTCACGGCTTCGTCGATGTCGAGGGCCGCGCGCTGCGCTATCTCGGCGAAGCCGTCGCCGACGATGTGCACGGCGCACTGCATACACGCCGGCTGCTGCTCGGCAACGGATGGACGATGACGGAATTCGCCCGGGCGGCCGGGATGAGCGACGCGGAACCGGATGGGCATGATCCCGCGGCGGTTTTCAATGCGGCGCCGCGAGCCGCGCGCATTGGCAACGCACGCCACGCCACCCGCACGCCGATGCGATAATCGGTCCGGCCCGCTCAACGCGGCCGCACACCGCGCGCCAACCGACACGCCCCTCGATGACCACCCATCCCCGAACCGACACCGACCGTCCCATCGACATCGTCGCGCTGTGCGGCAGCCTCCGCGCGCAGTCGTACAACGCCGCGCTGCTCGATGCGGCCGCACTCGTCGCGCCGCGCGGCATGCGCATCGCGCGCTTCGATCGGCTCGGCGAATTCCCGTTGTTCAATCCCGATGCCGAATCTCCGTCGCCGGCCGCCGTGCGCGACCTGATCGATCGCCTGAACGCCGCCGACGGCGTGCTGATCGCAAGCCCGGAATACGCGCACGGCATCACCGGCGTGATGAAGAACGCGCTGGACTGGGTCGTGGGATGCGAGGCGGTCGTGTACAAACCGGTCGCGGTGTTGAATGCGTCGCCGCGCGCGACGCATGCGGACGCGGCGCTGCGCGAAACGCTGTCGGTGATGTCCGCACGCATCGTCGAGCGCGCGTCGATCGCGCTGCCGATCCTCGGCAGCCAGCTCGATGCGGCGGGCATCGCCGCTCATCCACCGTTCGCGGCGGCACTGGCCGAAGCGCTGCACGCACTCGGCACCGCGATTTCGGAAGGCGAGTCAACGCACTGACGCCGCGCATGCGGTGAAATTCACCGTAGTCCGAAACAATTGGACGTTGCGCCCGTCGACGGACGCAACGTCCGGCCCGGATCATCGTCCCCGATAGATCGGCCGGTCGGCGGTGATCGAGCCCGATTCACTCGTTGCCGTTTCCGCCATCCCGTATCCGCTGGTATCGGCCGTCGACGCACCGGTCGAGCCGATCTTCGTCAACGCTTCAGCCAGCCGTGCCGGGTAATGCGGATCTTCGCCGGTCTGGCGGTATCCGGCCGCGTGCAGTGCGGCCAGTTCGGCGGTAACCCCGGCACGCGTCACGGTGGATTCCGGCGCGGCCCATGCGGAAACGGAAGCGGCTGCGGCAACCGTCGCAAGAACATACAGAGCAAGCTTGTTCATTTGAACTCTCCTTGGCATCGACGATGTTGTCGACGGAGAGTGAGTCGCTCCACGCGGGCAAAGATGACACACGCCGACGGAAAAAATGGTTCGCCGTGTCGCGACACGGCCGTCACGCGGCTTGCCCGACCGAATCGGCGTGTTCAACGGAAAACCGGCCCGCTGTCAGATTTCACCGGCTCGCGCGACTACAGGGACGTGGCCGTGCGCCACCCTCTGTTCACGCTCAAAGGGTCCGATATGAAAACCGGAATCGGAATACTGATCGCGTCGCATCTCGCGACGGGCCTCGTGGCATTCGCCGCGGGCATCTACGTGCTGCCGATCCTGACGGCATCGGAAGGCGCGAGCGCCGTCGAACTGCAAGTGGCCGCGGAAAACGCACGCCATACCGGCCGCTTCGAACGCGGCCTGCCGGGCAGCGATGCGCTGCACTGGGCGGACGGCAAGCTGACGGTCACCGATACGTCGATCGCGTTCGAAGGCGACATCGCACCGGGGCCCGACTACAAGATCTATCTCGTGCCGGAATTCGTCGATACCAAGGCATCGTTCCTCGCGATCAAGGCGCGTGCCGCGCGCGTGGGCGACCTGAGGACATTCGGCAATTTCGTCGTGCCGCTGCCCGACGACGTGAATCCGGCGCAATACACGTCCGTCGTGATCTGGTGCGAACGCTTTTCGAAATTCATCAGCGCAGCGCGGTATCAACACGCGGCGGCCTCGGGCCGGCTGTCGATGTAACCGCCCCCCGCCGCGGCAGTGCGCGCCAGTGCGCTAGCGGCTCTTGCTCCGCGTGGTCTTCTTCACCGCCTTCGCGCGCGGCGCTTCCTTCTCGGGTTGCGCGCCGCCGCCGGCGAGATCCTCGAGCCACGCGAGCGCATCGACGTACGACAGGAACTGCTGCAGGTATTCCGGCGACAATTCGCGCATCGTTGCCAGCGACCGGTGCACGAGACTGTTCGAATTGAGCGGCCCCGCGTTGCGCGGCACCTGGTCGAGCGACTGGCGGTATTGCTGCTCCGTGCGGACTTTCGACCACATCGTGCGGAAGTAGTCGACCAGTTCGGGATCGAGCCCGCGCCGGTCGGCCTGCGCATCGCGCGCGAGCCGGTCGACGAGCGCCGCGAGCGCGCCACGCCGGGGCGCAACCGGTGCCGCGTCATCCGTGGCGCGCGTTTCCTCCGCCCGCGCGACGACTGCCGAATAGTCTTCGATCAACGCCGCCAGCCGCGCGTCGAGCAATGCACGCGCGTTTCCGCCGAGCGCGGCCACACGCCGTTCGAGCGCGTCGATCCGGTGGAAGCGGACGGGATCGAGCCGGTCGGCGCCCTGCTCGCGCCATGCGTCGAGCGTCGCGCGGACGTGCGTCGCGTCGTCCGTCACTTCGCCTCCCCTCCGTTCGATGCCGATTTGCGCGGCACCGGCGCGATCTCCACGCGGCGGTTCTTCGCGCGGCCTTCATCGTCCGCATTCGAGCTGACCGGCTGCTCCGAGCCGAATGCGGCGGCAAACACCGACGATGCCGGCACGCCGGCGTCGATCAGCGCACGCGTGACCGTCAACGCGCGCTTGGCCGACAGTTCCCAGTTGTCCGCGAACAGGCGGTTACCGGCGTGCACCTGCTGATCGTCCGCGAAGCCGCTGATCATCAGGATCTCGTCGCGCGTCTTCAGGTACGCGGCCAGCGGTGCGGCCAGCGACTTCAGCAGGTCGCGGCCCGCCGGCTGCAACTGGTCGGAATTCAGCGCGAACAGCACGCTGCCGCTGATGCCGATGCGCCCGTTCACGAGCGTCACGCGGCCGGCCGCGAGCGGCCCGGCGAGCGCCTGTTCGAGCGACTTGCGCTGCTGCGCCTCGAGCTGGCGCGCCCGCACGGCTTCCTCGAGCTTCGACGTCAACTGAAGCTGCATGCCGATCACGCCGACGAGGATCAGCACGAACGCGCCGAGCAGCACCGACATCAGGTCGGCGAACGCGGGCCAAACCGGCGCCGATTGCGCGCCGCCGTCGATTTCGTCGTGCATGCGTTACGCTCCGACGGGCGCGCGCCGGCCGGCGAGCTGCTGCAGGTCTTCGACGATCTGCTTCTGCGACATCATGCTCAGGTCGATCACCTCACGCGCCTGCGCGACGTAGTACTCGAGTTGCTCGTCGCTGCGCGCGAGCGACTTCTCGAGCGCGGCCTCGATGCGCTGCAGGTGGGTCAGCAGCTTGTCGTTCGATTCGCCGAACACCTGCACGGCCATCCCGAACGCATCGCCGAGGCTCGCCACCTCGACGGCGCCGGCCGTGACCTGCGCGGCCACCGAGTCGAGCTTGCGCGTTTCGGCATCGACGGTATCGTTGAAGCGTGCGCCGACGCGATCGAGCAGGTCGGCCGACGTGCTGACGAGCGCGTCGATCGCGGCGCGCTGTTCGGTCGATGCGTGGTTGACCGCGCCGAGCAGCGTTTCGAGCGTCGCGAGCAGGCGGCTGCGCTCCTCGAGCGTCGCGGTATCGCGCACCATGCTGTCGGACAGGCGCTGGCGCAGCTCGGCGACGACGTCGGCCGCGGCCTTCGGCGCCTCCGACGCGGCCTGCACGAGGCGCGCGATCTCGTTGATCGTGTCGCTCGCGTGCACCTGTGCCTGCGCGGTGATGTCGTTCGCGGTGCGGGCCAGCGTGTCGCAGATGTCCTGCTGGCGCGTCGCGGCTTGCGCGCTCGTCTGCGCCCATTCGTCGCGCAGTGCCGCCGCCATCGCGGCGAGCGAATCGTTCCAGGCGGACAGGCGGGCTTCGTCGCGTGCGGCGAGCTGCGATTGCAGACCGGCGTGCGACTCACGGATCGTCGTCAGCAAGTCGTTCGAACGCTGTTCGAACGTCGACGCCTGCGTGGCGAGCTCACGCGTCGTTTGCGCGAGCGCGTCGCAGATTTCCTGCTGGCGGCCGGCGCTGTGCACGCCCGCACGCTGCCAATCGTCGCCGAGCTTTGCGGCCATCGCGGCCAGCGAGTCGTTCCAGGTCGACAGACGCTCTTCGTCGCGTGCGGACAGTTGCGATTGAAGGCCCGTGTGCGACTCGCGGATCGTCGTCAGCAAATCGTTCGAGCGTTGTTCGAACGTCGACGCCTGCGTGGCGAGCTCACGCGTCGTTTGTGCGAGCGCGTCGCAGATTTCCTGCTGGCGGCCGGCGCTGTGCACGCCCGCACGTTGCCATTCGTCGCCGAGCTTCGCGGCCATCGCGGCCAGCGAGTCGTTCCACGCCGACAGACGCTCTTCGTCGCGTGCGGCCAGTTGCGATTGAAGGCCCGTGTGCGACTCGCGGATCGTCGTCAGCAAATCGTTCGAGCGTTGTTCGAACGTCGACGCCTGTGCGGTGAGGTCACGCGTCGTTTGCGCGAGTGCATCGCAGATTTCCTGCTGGCGGCCGGCGCTGTGCACACCCGCACGCTGCCATTCGTCGCCAAGCTTCGCGGCCATCGCGGCCAGCGAGTCGTTCCACGCCGACAGACGTTCTTCATCGCGTGCGGCCAGTTGCGATTGAAGGCCCGTGTGCGACTCGCGAATCGTCGTCAGCAAGTCGTTCGAGCGTTGTTCGAACGTCGAGGCCTGCGTGGTGAGCTCGCGCGTCGTTTGCGCGAGCGCGTCGCAGATTTCCTGCTGGCGGCCGGCGCTGTGCACACCCGCACGCTGCCATTCGTCGCCGAGCTTCGCGGCCAGCGCGGCCAGCGAATCGTTCCACGCCGACAGACGTTCTTCGTCGCGTGCGGCCAGTTGCGATTGCAGCCCGGCGTGCGACTCGCGCATCGCGGCGAGCGCCGCGCCCGAATGGCGCTCGAACGTCGCGGCGGCTTCGCCCAGCGCACGCGCATGCTGGCCGGCCAGCGTCTCGCCGACCTGCTCCTGGCGCGCCAGCGCATCGCGCCACGCATCCGACAGACGGCTTTCGGTCGATTCGAGGCGCGTCGCGACGCTGTCGAGCAGGTCCGACGAGCGCTGCGCGAAGGTATCGGTGAACTGGCCGAGCGTCGTCTGCAACTGACGCGCGACGGCGTCGCCCGCCTGACGTTGTTCGTCGATCGCGCGGTTCCAGACGGCCGTCACGTTGCCGGTGGTCTTCTCAAAGCCGTCCGTCAATCCGTCAAGCTGACGCTGCACGGCGCCCGTCACGGTGTCACGCAACGCGGCCATCTCCTGCGCGAGCCCCGTCATCGTCGCGGCGACGACCGGCTGCAACGCGGCGCCGGCCACGCGTGCGCTTTCGGCGGCGCTTTCCTTCAGCGCGTCGCCGACGTTCGATGCAAGGCCCGCATACGCGCGCTCGGTCCGGTCGAAAAATGCCTGCTGGCTTTCGAGCTGGCGATCGTGCAGCGCGACGCTGCGCGCTTCGAGCGTCGTCATCATCGTCTGCAGCCGGTCGACCAGCGCCGGCATCACGTCGGCCTGGCGCTGCAGCAGCCGGAACGATTCGTCGCGCTGATGCGCGGACGAATGCACGCGCAGCGTCGTCGCGGTCTTCGCGTCGAGCTGCTGGGCCGCGTCGATCCGCTCACGGCGCACGAGCGCGGACAGCAAGCCGAGCATCGCGGAGGTCGCGACGCCGGCGATCGACGTGCCGAATGCGAACCCGAGGCCCTTCACCGGCGCGATCAGCGATGCGCGGATCGCGTCGAGATCGGTCGCGCTTTCGAGCGCGGCGCCCGTGCCCTTCAGCGTGACGACCATGCCGAGCAACGTGCCGAGCATGCCGAGCAGCACGAGCAGGCCGACGAGGTACGGCGTGAGCGCCGGGCCCGGCAGCGCGACGCGCGCGCCTTCGACACGCGCACGCACCGCGCCGCGCAGGCCCGGGTGCAGCGTGTCGAGCCACGTGTCGAGCTTCGCGGGCGGCTCGGCCAGGCCGGCCACCGCGCGCGACAGCGTGGCGGTCGCCTGGCGGTAGCGCAGCAGTTCCCAGGCGCCGGCGACGTAGCACGCGCCGATCAGCAGCGTGACGGCCGACGCCAGCGGGTTCGACGCGACATAGCCGGCACCGATCCAGCCCACAGCGAGCAGACCGGCGACGAAGACAACGAGATCAAGGCGAATTCTGGACATAGCGTGTTGATTAGCAGGTGCGAAGGGCCGCGAGCAGCCCGTCTACCGTTTGAAACCGGACTTCGAGTTCGGCAAGCAGGATGCTTTGCATCTCGTCGCGAAACGTATCGAGCCATGTGCCGGGCACGATCGCCGCGACGGCCGTGGTGCCGGCCGCCGCGCCGTCATCGGCCGATCCGGCCGGGTCGGCGGCAGCAGCAGCAGCAGCAGCAGCAGCAGCAGCAGCAGCAGCAGCAGCGGATTCGGCGTCGGCCAGCGCCTGCCGTTCCGCGTCGCGCAACCGCGCGAAACGCGTGCCGAGCAGCGCGGGCACGGCCGACAGCAGGCTGCGCTCGCGCGCGCCGAGCACGCGCTCCATGATCGTGTCGAGCGTCGCGAGCCGCGCCATCCCGGACGAGCGCGCGGCGAGCGCGACCCGCAGGCGGCCGCGCAACTGGCCGATCGCGGTCTCCATATCCTGTTGCAGCGTCAGGTAACGCTGGCGGAAGTCCGCGAAATCGGCCGTATCGGCGGCCGGCGGCGGCAGGTCGCCGGGCCGGCGCCGCGCACGCGGCCGGTGGGTGGCCGTGATCGCCTGCGCGAGGTCGTGGCGCACGCGCGCGCAGTCGCGTTCCGCATCGTAGCCGCGCACGCCGGCCGCGACGCCCGGCGGGCTCGCGTTCAGCGCGGACGACAGCGTGATCGCGTCGGTCCAGCCGAGCCATTGGCTCAGCCGGTCGGACAACGTCTGCCGGGATTCCGCGACGTCGGCATCGGCCAGGCGCGCGAGCAGCCGGACGAGCGTCGGACCGCTCAGCGCCGGGCGCGGAGGTGCTTGCACCATGCTGCAAACCGTCAAAAAAGGCAGCAGTTTACACGCCGCCGGGAGGTCGACCGTCAGAATCGGGGAGGCGGCGCCCGTCGGCGCGCCGCGCGGCACGCGCGAACGCCCGCCACGCAAGGCTCGGCGGGCGGCGGAGGGCTCCGGGAGGCAAGTCGGCGGCGGCCCGGCGCGCGGCCGCGTCACGAGAAAAGGCAGGCGTTTCCGGCGACCCGATGCGCATTCGCGCGCCGGCCCCGGCGGTTCGCTCCGGCGGCCCGGCCGACGCATGGCCGGCCGCCGTGCGATGCGGATCGCGAATGAAAGGTCAGATCCCTGCTTTCGGCGCGTTCAGGATCAGCCGCAGCCCGAGCAGCGCGATCGCGCCGGCCGCGATGCGGTCGATCCACTTCTTCGCGCGCAGGTAGAGCTCGCGCGGCCGGCGCGTCGAGAAGCACAGCGCGACGAACGTGTACCAGCCGAATTCGACGGCGAACACGAGCGGCGGCAGCGCGAGATAGCACCACAGCGGCGGATGCTGCGGGAGCAGCGCCGCGAAGATGCTGCCGTACCAGATTGCCGTCTTCGGGTTGCTGAGCTGGGTCGTCAGGCCCGTCAGGAACGACTTGCGCGCGCTACCGCCGGCCAGCGCCTGCGGATCGTCCATCGCGATCGGCCGGTCGGCGCCGCGCCAGATCTTCGACGCCATGTAGATCAGGTACGCGCCGCCCGCGACCTTGAGGCCCACGTACAGCCATTCGACGGCCTGCAGCAGCGTGTAGAGCCCGGCCAGCGCGACGCCGCCGAACACGATGCCGCCGATACCCATGCCGAGCGCGGTGGCCAGCCCGTCGCGACGCGACAGCCCGATCGAATTGCGGGCCACCAGCACGAAACTCGGGCCCGGAATCATCGCACCGAGAAACAACGCGGCCAGGATGGCGAGTACGGCAGCCGATGCAGTCATCGAAGTCTCCTTGTTCAACGACGCCGTTTCGCCGGCGCCGGCGTGTCGTTTCCGACGGTCGAGCCGCCGATTCTGGCACGCTTCGCGCATGATCGAAAGCGGCTGCACGCTGCTATGCTGGCCCTCTTTACCGTCATCCCGCCCCTCCGCCATGATCGAGATCCGCGCTCCCCGTTGCGTTCAATTCGATGCCGGGCACCGAATTTCCCTAGCGCGCGCAGCAACCGGGCGACCGGTAACCCTTTCCGCCTTTTGATCCGACCTCCCGCCATGCGTGCTCTCCGCCTCGCTACCCTGATGCTCCCGCTGCTCGCGGGCCTGCCGGCCGCCGCCCGCGCCGCCGATGTGCCGAAGTCGATCGCCGCGCAACTGCCGCCCGGCTACCAGCCGCTGCTCGCGCAAGCCGGGCCGGATCTCGACCACGGGCGGCACAGCGTGCTCGTCGTCGTGCATCGCGCGGTCGATACGCGCGAACAGCCGTCGCCGCGCCCGCTGCTGATCTACGAGGAGCAGGCCGACCACACCTACCGGCTCGCCGCGCGCAACGACGTGGTCGTGCTGCGCGCGAACGAAGGCGGCCAGTGCGACCCGTTCGATCCCGAAGACGCCGCCGACAACGGCCTGTCGGTGAAGGGCCGCTATTTCACCGTGCAGAACTTCGTCGCGTGCGGGCAGCACTGGACCGACTACATCACGTTCCGCTACGACCCCCGTACGCGCGGCTGGCTGTTCTCGAACCAGATCGTCACCGAATCGTTCCCGCTCGACGACCAGCCTGACCGCGTCACCGTCACGCGCGCCGACACCCATCTGCCGGTGTCGTTCGGCCAGTGGAAGCGCAAGGACTGACGCGGGCGCACGCCAACAGGACTACCATAGGCGCTCGCCGTCGCGCGACCGTGCGCCGGCATCGCACGCGGCTCGCCCGCACGCGTTCCCTCGTCGCACCCGCACAGGAGGACGTCATGACGCAACACTTCGACGCGATCGTCATCGGCACCGGCCAGGCCGGCCCGCCGCTCGCCGCGCGGCTGTCGGCCGCCGGCATGAAGGTCGCGATCATCGAGCGCGGCCGCTTCGGCGGCACCTGCGTGAACACCGGCTGCATCCCGACCAAGACGCTGATCGCGAGCGCGTACGCCGCGCAGCTCGCACGGCGCGCCGGCGAATACGGCGTGTCGGTGGGCGGCCCCGTCACCGTCGACATGAAAGCCGTGAAGGCGCGCAAGGACCAGATCTCCGGCCGCTCGAACCACGGCGTCGAGCAATGGGTGCGCGGTCTCGCGAACACCACGGTGTTTCAGGGTCACGCCCGCTTCGAGCGCGCCGACGCCGTGCGCGTGGGCGACGAACTGCTCGAGGCCGGGCGCATCTTCATCAACGTCGGCGGCCGCGCGCAGGTGCCCGCGATGCCGGGCCTCGACTCGGTGCCGTACCTGACCAATTCGACGATGATGGATGTCGACTTCCTGCCCGAGCATCTGGTGATCGTCGGCGGCAGCTACGTCGGGCTCGAATTCGGCCAGATGTATCGCCGCTTCGGATCGCAGGTCACGATCGTCGAGAAAGGACCGCGGCTGATTCGCCGCGAGGACGAAGACGTGTCGCAGGCCGTGCGCGAGATTCTCGAGAACGAAGGGATCGACGTGCAGCTCGACGCGAACTGCCTGAGCGCGCGACGCGATGGCGAAGGCATCGTGGTCGGCCTCGATTGTTCGGGCGGCGGCCGCGAAGTCGCGGGCTCGCACCTGCTGCTCGCGGTCGGGCGCGTGCCGAACACCGACGATCTCGGGCTCGACCGCGCGGGCGTCGGCACCGATGCGCGCGGCTACATCGCCGTCGACGAGCAACTGCGCACGAACGTGCCGGGCATCTGGGCGCTCGGCGACTGCAACGGTCGCGGCGCGTTCACGCACACCGCGTACAACGACTACGAGATCGTCGCGGCGAACCTGCTCGACGACGATCCGCGCAAGGTGTCCGACCGCATCACGGCCTACGCGATGTACATCGACCCGCCGCTCGGCCGCGTCGGCATGACGCTCGCGGAAGCGAAACAGACGGGCCGCCGGCTGCTGGTCGGCACGCGCCCGATGACGCGCGTCGGCCGTGCAGTCGAGAAAGGCGAAAGCCAGGGCTTCATGAAGGTGATCGTCGACGCGGACAGCCATGCGATCCTCGGCGCCTCGATCCTCGGCGTGACCGGCGACGAAGTCGTGCACGGCATGCTCGACGTGATGGCCGCCGGCGCGCCGTACACGACGATCAGCCGCGCGATGCATATCCATCCGACCGTGTCGGAACTCGTGCCGACGCTGCTGCAGGACCTGCATCCGGTCGAATGACGCGCGGCGCGCGGGGCTTATCAGCTTTCGAAATACCGCGGCCGGTCGATATCGGACAGCAGCCCCGGCTGCGCGGGTACCCAGTCGAGCGATGCGCGCGTGCGCTCGCTGGTTGCCGGCGCATCCATTCCGGCAAACATCGCGAACCAGCCGAAGTGCTCGGCGGCCTCGGCCGGCGACTTCGCGACGACCGGCACGTTCAGCCGGCGGCCGATTACCTCGGCGATTGCCCGGAACGGCACGCCCGTATCGTCGACCGCGTGATAACGCGCGCCGGCCGCGCCGCGCTCGACCGCGAGCCGGTACACGCGCGCCGCGTCGAGCCGGTGCACGGCCGGCCAGCGGTTCGCGCCGTCGCCGATGAACGCCGACGCGCCCTTCTCCCGCGCAAACGCGATCAGGCGCGGCACGAACGCGTGATCGCCGTCGCCGTGCACGGACGGCGGCAGGCGCACGACCGACGCATGCACGCCGCGTGCCTCCAGCGCGACCGCGGTCGCTTCGGACGCACGCGGATAGGTCGGCGACACCGGCACGTGCGGATCATCCTCGGTCGCCGCGCGGCCGGGCGCGACGAGCGCGAGCCCCGACGTGACAACCAGCGGCCGCGCCGAGCCCGCGAGCACCGCGCCAATCGTCTCGATCGCGCGGCGGTCGAGTTCGCAGTTCTGCGCGAAGCGCGAGAAGTCGTGATTGAATCCCGTGTGGATCACCGCGTCGGCGCGTTCGGCGCCGCGCGTCAGGCTGTCGAGATCCTCGAGCGACCCGCGATGCACGTCGGCGCCCGCGGCCGCCACCGCCGCGGCCGCCGCATCGGACCGCGCGAGGCCGAGCACCGAATGCCCGGCGGCAACCAGTTCGGCGACGACGGCCGAGCCGACGAACCCCGACGCTCCAGTAACAAAGACACGCATGTTCAGCACCTCCGGATGGAATGGAGGCTTACTATCTGTCGAACGCCGCACACGGTGAAGTCGTGACGGTTTACCGGTAAACGAACTAACAGGATATGGCTGACGCCCCCGACAACCTGCTCGGCGCGTACCTGCGGGACCGCCGCGAGAAACTCGACCCGGCCGCGCTCGGGCTGCCGGCCACGCGCCGCCGCACGCCGGGGCTGCGGCGCGAGGAAGTCGCGCAGCGCGCGCACGTGAGCGCCGCGTGGTACACGTGGCTCGAACAGGGGCGCGGCGGCGCGCCGTCGGCCGACGTGCTCGACCGGCTCGCCCGCGCGCTGATGCTGAACGAAGCCGAACGCGAGCACCTGTTCCTGATCGGCGTCGGCCATCCGCCCGAAGTGCGTTATCACGCGCCGGCCAGCGTGACGCCGCGCCTGCAGCACGTGCTCGATTCGCTCGACGCGAGCCCCGCGATCGTGCGCTCGGCGACCTGGGACGTCGTCGCGTGGAACGACGCGGCGGCCGCGACGCTGACCGACTACGCGACGCTGCCGCCCGCCGCGCGCAACATCCTGCGGCTGATCTTCGTCGACGCGGGCGTACGCCACGCCCAGCCGAACTGGGAGCGCGTCGCGCGGTTCGCGGTCGGCGCGTTTCGCGCGGACGTCGCGCGCAGCGGTGCGACGCAGGCCGTGCAGGTGTTCGTCGACGAGATGCGCGCGACGAGCGCCGAATTCGACGCGATGTGGCGCGACCACGATATCCATACGCACGACGAAAGCACGAAGGAGATCCGCCACCCGCAGGCCGGCCGGATCGCGCTCGAATATTCCGCGTTCTCGGTGACCGGCCGCCCCGACCTGAGCCTCGTGATCTTCACGCCCGTGACGCCGGCGGACCGCGCGCGCATCCGGGCACTCGTCGCGGCCCGCGAACGGGCGCGTGCGTTGCCGGTGTCCGCGGCATGACGGCAAGCGGCAAGCAGCCGCCTCCTCTTCAGTCCGCGTCGAATCACCGCGATCCGCACTGATTCCCGGACGAATATTTGATTTTCTCCTCCCGCGGATCGCACCGGATGCCGCTCGACGTTCGATCACGGAAACGGCGCGACATGCCCGAGCGCACGCGCGACGCGCGGCTTCAACGCGCGCCGCCGGCCTCCTCCAGCATCCATGCCGCGAACGCCCGTACCGGCCCCTCGCTCAATTCGAGCGGCTCCGGCAGCACGAGACAGAAGGTCTTGGTCACCGCCTGCCCGTCGGGCCAGGGCGCGACCAGGCGGCCCTGCTCGAGCTCCGCCGCGATGTAAAGGCGCGGCACCAAGGCCACCCCCAGGCCGGCCAGCGCCGCCTCGATCAGCATCGAATGGAGATCGTACCGGGGGCCGATCGCCGAATTGGTCAGCGCGATGCCGGACGCTTCCGCATACGTCTGCCAGGCATCGGGATTCTGCCGCCGGTGAAGGCGCGGCAGCGCATCCAGCGACGGGCGCTTTCCCGCGCCCTTCAGGAGCGCCGGACTGCAGACCGGCACCAGCACTTCCTCCAGCAGAGGATGCAGGTGCATGCCGGCCCATGCCGGATGGTCGAAATGAATGGCGGCGTCGAAACCGCTGCCCGCGAGCAGGAACGGGTCCATCCGCTCGGCGATATGCACGGTGATGTTCGGGTGCCGCTCCTGAAACCGCTTCAGCCGGGGAATCAGCCAGCGCGTGGCGAAGGTCGGGATCGCGGCGACATCGATACTCGCGCCCTCGACGGGCTGCCCCATCAGATACAGGCTGTCCCGTTCCAGCCGGTCCAGGATCGCGCGCACCTGCGCCGCGTATCGCGTGCCGTTCGGCGCCAGCTTCACCCGGTTTCCCACGCGCTCGAACAACGTCACGCCCAGAAACGCCTCCAGCCGGCCGATCTGGCGGCTGATCGCGCCTTCGGTGCGGGCCAGCTCGTCGGCCGCGCGGGCGAAGCTCCCGTGCCGGGCCGCCGCCTCGAAAGCCAGGAGCGCGGAATTGCTGGGAATCTTGCGTCGCATGGGGATCTCGTCGATGGGAGGGATTCGACACCAGCTTGAGCAAACATCACTGAAGTCTGACTTTTTGTCGTTATTTACCGTGCAAACATCAGCTTAGCATTACGTCACCGCACTGAATACCGCGTGTTCACCACACGATACCCCTCCGTGACGAAGGACGATCCGATGATCTACACCGTGGAATGCAGCTTCGCCGACCGCGACAGCGAAGCCGAATGGAACGACTTTTACAGCCTCGAAAAGCTGCCCGCCCTCATCTCGGTAACGGGGTTTCACTCGTCGCAGCGCTTCAAGGCGATCGGCGACGGCTGCCCCGTCTACCTGGCCGTGCACACGATCGACGGTCTCGACGTGCTGACCGGGGACGAATATCGCCGGAAAGGCGGCGGCAATTTCGCGCGATGGCAGCAGCACATCACCGACTGGCACCGCAATCTGTACAGCGATATCGGTGTCGCACCCGCCGTCGCTGCCGACCAACTGCTCGTGCTGGGCGAGCGCGGCCCCGAGCCGCTGATCCGCATGGGACTGGCGCCGCTGGCCATGCAGGCCGTCGCGCTGGAGCAGTGTCCGGCGCGCCGCTGGCTCGCCGTCGTGCCGCGGCGCGACGCCGCGCCGGCCGGGTACGCCGCGGCCGGCCTTCATCTTTACGCACCGATCACCGCTCAGCTGACCCACGCAGGCGAACCATGCCGAACGTGACGCTCCATATTCAGGCGGAACGCCTGCCGTCCGACGATGACCTCGCCGCGCTGTGCGGCGACTGCGTCGCGCTTTGCACGGATGTTCTCCACGCGAAACTCGAAAACGTTCACGTGATCTTCATCGCGGTTCGGCACGGATACGGGCATCCCGCATACGCGGAAATCCAGTATCGCGTCGACGCGTTTCGCCAACCCGCGATCATGAACCGGTTCATGGAAGCGCTCGATCACGCGATCGTTCGCCGTACCGGCCTGTCGGCGCGCATCCGCTGTTTCGGCCATGCCGCACCGAATATTCATGCACGAAACTAGCTTGCCTGGAGCAGCCTTGTGTCCACCGTTACCTTTCCCTTTCAGCAAGTCGGCGACTTCACGGTCACGGCGATCAGCGACGGCTACCTGACCGCCAGCCTCGATTTCCTGTCGAATATCGACACGGCCGAGGCGTCCCGGATGCAGCGCGACGCCGGGCAGCAGGAACCGTCCGCCATTCACATCAACTGCTACGTGATACGCGGCGCGGGCCGCACGATCCTCGTCGACGCCGGGGCCGGCGGCATCCGGCAATGGGGCGGTCGCCTGATTCCCAACCTGTTGCTGGCCGGCATCGACCCGGCCGTGATCGACACGATCCTGCTCACGCACGCGCATCCCGACCATGTCGGCGGACTGATGAATGCCGCCGGCCACGTGACCTTCCCGCAGGCGGAGCTGGTTGTACATCGGCGCGAAGTCGGCTTCTGGCAGGACGACGCCAATCTGAGCCGTGCCAGCGAGCGGGCCCGCGGCAACTTCCTGATCGCGCGTCAGGTATTCGACGGCTATCGCGACAGGCTGCGTATGTTCGATGAAGGCGAAGTGCTGCCCGGCATCCGCGCGATGCCGCTACCGGGGCATACGGACGGGCACACGGGATACGTCGTCGAATCCGGCGATCGGGGCCTGCTCGTGTGGGGGGATATCGTGCATTTCCCGCACATCCAGATCAGGCGGCCCGACGTGTCGATCGCCTTCGATCAGGACGCGACCGAGGCCGCAACCACACGATCTCGGCTGCTGGACCGGGTCAGCGCGGAGGGGTTGCTGATCGCCGGCATGCATTTGGGAGAAGCGGGGTTCGCACGCGTCACGCGAACAAAAGGGGGATACGGCCTGCTTGACGAGACCGATGCGTGAGATCGCGAACGGAGACGGTCACATCCGGCGCGCGGATCCGCGGTCATGACGCCCGCCGCGATCCGCGCGTGGCGCGCGGCCGGACACTAAGCCGCGCGTTGCAACAGATCCGCCGCGAACGACTGCGCATGCGCGACGGCTTCCTGCGGGTCGCCGAACACGCCGAGCTGATCCCAGTGCTCTTCGGCCGCGAATGTGCCCTTCACCGCGAGCGCGCGCTGGACGCTCAATTGCGCCGCATACGTGCCGTCGTCCAGCGGCCGGGCCGTCGCGACGACCTTGTGCGGCGGGCTCGCCCGCTCAGGCTGAACCAGCTCGGCGTGGCCCACCACCGTGCCGATATCCATCAACTCGTTCCTGGCCTTGCAGTCCGGGCAGTAGAAACACCACCCCGCGTCCTCCTGACGGGCCTTGACCTGCCCCCGCGCCAGCACGGCACGACATTCAACGTTTTCGCAGATGAACGGCATCGCAGCGTCTCCGAAGTTGTTTGACGGAAATCCTAGCATGTCCGTCGGCGGTCAACCATCGGCATGTTTGCCGCGCCGCTCGGGCACGCGCCAGCGTCTTTCGCGTTGCCGCGCCGCGCGTCGGCGGCGTGTTGAACCGGCGCGCGCACTCGCGCCTGGACCGGGACGGTTTTCGTACCCGACACCGAATCCCGCCGCCGCATCGTCGGAGAATCGCTCGCCGAGCATGGCCGCATCGACGTCGTCGTCAACAACGCGGGCCCGATGCCGCTCGCGATACACTGTCCGCCCGACCACCGAAGCGAGAAACTTCCGATGTTGATCCGCGTTGCGACACTGGCCGATGCAGCCGCGCTTGCCGACCTGAAGCGCGAGACGTTTCGCGAAACCTTTCTGCAGGACGGTTTCGGCATCGATTATCCGCCGGACGACCTTGCCGCGTACGAGGCGCGCAGCTACTCGGTCGAAACGATCAGCGCGCAACTCGTCGACCCGCAATGCCGCACGTGGGTGGCCGAAAACGACGACGGCACGCTGGTCGGCTACGCACATGCGGGGCCGTGCAAACTCCCGCATCCGGAAGTCGCGGACGGTTCGGGCGAGATACATCAAATCTACCTTCGCCGCGGTATCCAGGGCACCGGCGCCGGACGCGCGCTGTTCGACGCCGCGCTGCACTATCTCGCCGAGACGCGGCCCGGCCCGGTATGGCTGGGCGTGTGGTCCGGCAACGCGAAGGCCATCGCGTTCTACGAGAAGGCGGGTTTCCGGCAGGTCGGCACGTACCATTTCCAGGTCGGTGAATCGACCGACCTCGAATACATCTACCGCCGCTGACCAGCGCCCTCGCATGACAACCGCGCCCCGCCCGCAAACGGCGGGGCGCTTCGCGTTTCGCGTAAACGTTTCGTCGCACCTTGCCGGCTGCGCGGCCATCGATGGCGCTGTCAACGACGTATTTCCCTCGTTGCGGGCCGAACGGCACGATTTGAGGGTTCTCGGTAAAATACGCCTCTCCGCGTTTCCGAGTTTCCGCGCTGTCATGCATCGAATTGGATTCTTCATTTGCCGCGGCTACGATGCACTCGACCTTGGCGGCCCGTTGTCGGCCTTCAATCAGGTGGCCACGGCGGCCGGCCATACGCCGTACGACCTTCATGTGATCTCGCCATCGGGCGGCCCGATTCCCGGCAATACGGGCCTTGCGATCGACACGAAACCGATCGGCAGGCGCACGTTCGACACCGTCGTGTTCGTGGGCGGCGACATCGCGCCGATGCAGACATCGGACAATATCGCCGCCGCCAGAAAACTGGCCGCCAGGACACCGCGGGTCGCCAGCGTGTGCACGGGCGCGTTTCTGCTCGCGGAAACCGGCTCGCTGGACGGCTTGAGGGCCGCGACGCACTGGCGATACGCCGCGCTGATGCAGTCGCGCTTCCCTCGCATCAAGGTCGACGGCGACAGCATCTATGTCGTGGACGGCCGCGTCTGGACGTCGGCGGGCATCGCCTCCGGCATCGACCTGGCGCTCGGCATCATTGAAAAGGACATGGGTGCGGAGATTGCACGCGCGGTCTCCAGGCTGCTGGTCGTTCCGTATCGACGACCCGGCGGGCAATCCCAGTTCTCCGCGATGTCGCAGATGGAACCGGAATCGGATCGCATCCGCATCGCGCTGAATTTCGCGCGGGAACATCTGGCGGAAGCATTGCCTGTCGAACGGCTGGCCGAGGCCGCGCGCTTGAGCTTGCGGCAGTTCGGCCGCGCCTTTCGCCGGGAAACCGGCGAAACGCCCGCGAAGGCGGTCGAGCGCTTGCGCGTCGAAGCCGCGCGGCTGCGCCTCCAGGGAGGCAGCGAACCGATCGAACAGATTGCGCTGGCGGTGGGATTCACCGATCCCGAACGGATGCGGCGGGCCTTCATCAAACTGCATGGGCACCCGCCGCAAGCGATTCGACGCGAGAGCCGGTCGAACGCAGCACGCTGATCGACCGCCTGGCCGCTCAGCGCGCTACGGGTTCGACGTCACTTCAACCGGCTGGTGGCGCATCGGTACGCGACGCGCCCTGTCGCCGGACCTTCAATGGCCGTCGGTCTTGACGGGCGCGTAATCGCTCCACATGTCGCGATGCAGCTTCCACGCGCCGCCCTGCTTCAGAAAGACGAGCGTCTGCTTCGCGCGGATCTTGAGCTTGCCGTCGTGGTCGCGCACCTCCGCATCCGACACTTCCGTCACGGCCCGATCGCTACCGTAAAACTCGTAGTTGCTGAACGAGACGGTGCCGGGTTTCGATCCGGCATACCCGTTCAAGAAATATTCGACGATCGCGCGGCGCCCCGTGACCTTGTCGCCGCCGGGCGGCAGGAGCGCGCCGTCGTCGGTATAGAGGCGGCCGATCGCTTCATAGTCCCCTCGCGCGAAGGCGTCGGCCCAGCGCGCGTTTTCGGCCTTGATGGCCGCTTCGGGCAGACGTTGCGAACCGCCGGCAACAGCCGGCGCCGTGAATGCGAAAAGGGATACGCACGCTGCAAGCGCGGCTGTACAAAAACGAATTCGTTGCATCGAGTGATTTCCGGTTTGGGCTTGAATTGAAGCGGTTGCCCGATTGGGCGGTGGCGCAGGCAGCGTCGCCTGCGTCTTCATTGACGCCGGCGAATGGCATCGCAAACATGGGCCGAGGCGTTCAACGAACGCCCGGGATGCGCGCGAGCCCCCTGGATGCGCCGGGCAGTTCCTTGTCGACCATCGCGATCACTTCCGGTCGCGCGTCCCTCGGATGACCGGAATGGAACGGCGGAGCGGGATCGTATTCGATCACGAGCTGCGTGAATTCGGCGGCCCGTTGGCCGCGCAGCTTCGCGGCCACGCGCAGCGCGAAGTCGATGCCCGCCGTCACGCCGCCGCCGCTCATGAAGCGGCCGTCGTCGTCTTCGACGAAGCGCTCGGGAACGGGAATGGCGCCGTACTCGGCCAGCTTGTTGACGAACGCCCAATGACACGCGCTGCGCTTGCCGTTGAGCACGCCCGTCGCGGCAAGCACGAGCGATCCGTTGCAGACCGACGTCACGTGTTTCGCGCCTTGCGCCAGACGCCGGATCTGCGCCTGGTACGCCGGGCGCATCGGCGCGCTCAAATCGGACCCGCCGGGAACCAGAATCACGTCGGTCTTCTCGATATCGGCCAGCCGCTCGGTATTGCCGTACACGACGCCGAATTCGAGCGTCACGTTGCCGCCGTCGAGGCTCGCGTAGCGCACGTTCGTATTCGGCAGCCGGTGGAAAATCTCGCTCGGGCCCGCGAAATCGAGAAGCGTCCCTCCGTCGTAATTGACGATCAGGATATTGAGCGGTTCGTTCGGCGCGAGTACGCCGTCGCCGCCGGCCTGCGCGAGCGCGGGCGTGGCGTGTCCGAACAACGCCCCGCCGCCCAGCGCGGCGCCGAGCGCGGCGGCGCCACCCAGCCTGAGCGCATCGCGGCGCGAACGGCCGGCACGCGTGAGTTGATTGACGGACGCCTCGTTATCGCTACTGTCGGTCAAGATGATTTCTCCTTGCACTGCGGCCCCCTGCGAGCGCACCCAGGACGGGCCGGATTGAACAACCGCCACGACGCAAGACGTGGCGGGCGTGAGATCGGATGGTGAATGCGCCGCGATGACGTGTCGGGCTCCGGCATCGCGCGCCGCGGCCTTAAAGCTGCGACGCACCGCCATCGACGACCAGTTCGGTGCCGACGACGTAGGACGATTCGTCGCTGGCCAGATAGAGCGCCGCGTAGGCGATGTCCTCGGCCTTGCCCATGCGGCCGACCGGAATCGCTTCGGCGAACTCGGCCTTGCGGTCGCGCACCCATTCGTCGGGCATGCCCCATTTGGAGAGCAGCGGCGTGTCGATCGCACCGGGCGCGATCGCGTTGAAGCGGATCTTCCGGTCGAGAAACTCGTAGGACCAGCTGCGGGCAAGCGAGCGCACGGCGGCCTTCGCGGCCGCGGTCAACGAGATGCCATGCTTGCCGGTCTGCGCGACGAACGAAGTATTGAGGATGACGGACGATCCTTCCCGCAAGTGCGGCAGCACCGCCTGAAGCGTGAACACCACGCCCTTGACGTTGATGTCCATGATCTGGTCGTAGAGCGTGTCGTCGATGTCGTTGACCGCGGACGGAAACGCCCAGCCGGCATTGGCGAACACGATATCCAGGCCGCCGAACCTTTCCTTGACGTCGGCGGCGATCGCCCGCATGTCGTCGAGCGAACGGACGTCGCCCTTGAGGACGATCGCCTGCTCGCCGAGCTCGGCCTTCACGCGTTCAAACACGGTATCGTCGCGGCCGGTCACCGCCACGCGGGCGCCTTGCGCAACGAACAGCTTCGCGGTGGCGAGACCGATGCCGCTGGTTCCGCCCGTGATCAACGCCGTCTTGTTCTTGAGCCTCATCTTCCGTTCCTTTTCATGTCGTGATTGATCGGGCCGAAAGCGCGAAACGCCATCGCGTTCGTGCGCGGTTCCCGGCTTGACCGTCCACTGCAGTATGGAACGCGACGCCCATGGCGCAAAGGTCGTATAACCCTCGAAAAACGCCACTCGATCGGAACGGGCGACGGATCGGGATTTTTCATTTCCGGCGCCTCGGTTGCGCTACGATGCGCTTCATCCTCGACTCAGCGGAAAGACATGAGCACTCGATCCCTCAACGCACGCGCCGTGGTCATTGCCCTTTTCACGATCGCCGGCGCCCCGCTCGCCGCCGGCGCAACGTCGCCCCTGGAAGTCGGCGCGCCGAGCTACGACACCTACAAGTCGTGGTTGGTCGCCTGCGACAACGGCCTGACCTGCGAAGCGAAGGGTTTCGCGCGCGGCGGCGAAACCGGCGCGGACTTGCGCTTCATTCGCGCGGCCGGACCGAACGGCGCGCTCGAAGCGCGGGTGAGCGTGGCCACCGACACCCGTGACGATCTCGGCGATCTGCGGATTGACGGCGCGCCGCTGCAACTGGACGAGTCGGCCTGGCATATCAAGGTCGACCACACCAACAACATCGCAACCCTGTCGACCACACGGCCGGCCGCCGTCGCCGCGTTCGTCTCCCGGCTTCGCAACGGCGCGAAGCTCGCGCTCGGATCGGATGCCAGCACCTATCTTCCGCTCGACGGCATGGTCGCCGCCCTCTTGCGCATCGACGAGCGGCAGGGGCGCGCCGGCGGCGCGACCGCATTGATCCGCAAAGGCGCGGCGCCCGCGTCGCAGGTCCCGCCCGCGCCGCCGCTGCCGGTCGTGCCGGCGCGGAAGATCGCCGCGCAGCTGTCCGCGCAGGAGGAAAAGAGCTTGATCGCGCGCACGAAACGTGTCCGGGATGCCAGCACGTGCGAAGAGAATGCGTCGAAGTATCTCGAAGAGGCGGCGTATGCGCTCGACGCCAGAACGGCGCTGGTTTTTCTTCCCTGCATTCAAGGCGCGTACCAGGGATCGTCGGACGTGTTCATCGCCCCGCGCACCGGTGGCGGAGCGCCGGAGCCCGTCAAGCTGAGCGATGCAGAGGGCGGCGCGTCGGACGCCTTGCTGTTCGAACCGAACTTCGATCCCGCTACCGGCACCCTGTCGACTTTCGGCAAAGGACGCGGGCTGACCGATTGCGGGTTTCGGGCCGAATGGATCTGGGATGGCCAGGCCTTTCGCATGTCGTCCGCGGCCCGGCAGGAGACGTGCGGCGGTGTCGCGCCCGGCGACTGGCCCACGCTCTATCGGTCGCGAAGGCAGTAACGCCACGCTCGCCCGCGACGACGCGCGGCCGCCGACCATCGTCGTGCATACGTCGGCCGCGTTCGCGGAACACGTCACGCGATAGACAGGCATGTTCATCGGCATCATGCGCGGCCGGAACAGGTCGACGAGGACAATCGTCGACGAACCCGCACAGCGTCACCGTCGACTGCGCGTGCGCGGCACCGGCCCGCTGGACAACGCACGCTTTGATCGGACGTGAATGGCGCGCGTCGGCAAGCCGACGAAACGGCGACGCGCGACGTGCGTTAGACGGTTTTCCCCGACAGCCCGTGCATCGGCCGCCGCAACGCGGCGTCGAACGGATTGGTACGCGGGCCGATCGCGTCGGCCTGGCGCCGCAGCAGTTCGACGACCATCGGCATGCGGTCGTCGCCGAGGCGCGACGCGAGCGTGCCGACGCTCAACGCGCCGACCGGATAACCGGTGCGATCGAGGATCGGCACCGCGACGCCAGCCATCCCGTCGAGCACGCCGCTGTTGCGGCCCGCGTAGCCGAGTTGCCGCACGCGTTCGATCTCGGTGCGCAGGTACACCTCGTCGAGCACGCCGTAGCCGCGAATGCGCGGCACGTTGAAGCGGATCACTTCCTCGCGTTCGGCTTCGGGCAGGAACGCGAGGATCGCGAGGCTGCCTTGCCCGACGCCGAGCGCGATGCGTCCGCCGATGTCGCCGGTAAACGAGCGGATCGGAAACGGCCCTTCGCACAGGTCGAGACACACGGCGTCGAAGCCGCTCTTCACGAGCAGGAAGATGGTCTCGCCGAGGCTCGCGCACAGCCTCAGCAGCGCGGGACGGCACAGCGTGCGCATGCTGCTCGGGTTGCCGGCCTGCGCGGCGAGCGCGAAGAAGTCGACGCTCAGCCGGTACAGCTTCGACTGCTCGTCCTGTTCGACCATCCCTTCGGCGATCAGCGATTGCAGGATCCGGTGCGCGGTGCCCTGCGTGAGCCCGACGGCCTTCGCCAGATGCGTGACGCGCACGCCATCCTGCTGCATGCCGGCCAGCGCGCGCAGGATCGCGAACGCGCGCTGCAGCATGCCGGTGCCCGGCGCGCCGGCCGCATCGGCGGTGTCCACGTCCGGGCGCGGCGCGCGTGCGGCCGGCGACGTTCCGGTCGAATGGGGTTCCTGCATGCCGGCTCTCCTCGATGATTTCACTGAACGGAATATGGTAGCCGTCATTGTCGTCCCGCCGAAATTCCACGGGCATCCGGGTGTGCACGGGATTGACGCGCGCGTTTCGCGGTTCGGCCACACGTCACCCAACGGAACGATTCGCACGCGATTTCGCCATCCGTTCCATTCAACGGAATTTTTCCGAAATTCCTCCCGTTCAGCAGAATTCGAAATTGACGCGCCGAAATATGGCTGGCTAGAGTCCGCGACATCGGTACACCGGCCACGCGGTGTGCGAACCCGGAGCTTCCCATGTCGTTTCTCACGCTTACGGACCTGACGAAAACCTTCGGCGAACTCACCGCCGTCGCCGACGTCAACCTGTCGGTCGAACAAGGCGAGTTCGTGTCGCTGCTCGGCCCGTCCGGCTGCGGCAAGACCACCACGCTGCAGATGATCGCGGGCTTCGTCGACGTCACGCGCGGCCGCATCGCGCTCGACGGGCAGGACATCACGCACCTGAAGCCGAACCGGCGCGGGCTCGGCATCGTGTTCCAGAGTTATGCGCTGTTTCCGCACATGAGCGTCGCGGAGAACGTCGGCTTCGGCCTCGACATGCGCGGCGTCGACAAGGCCGAGCGCGCCGAACGCATCCGTGCGGCGCTCGCGCTCGTGCGTCTCGACACGCTCGCGCACCGCTTCCCGCGCGAGCTGTCGGGCGGCCAGCGGCAACGCGTCGCGATCGCGCGCGCGGTCGTGATCGAGCCGCCGGTGCTGCTGCTCGACGAACCGATGTCGAACCTCGACGCGAAGCTGCGCGAGGACATGCAGTTCGAGCTGCGCGCGATCCAGCGCAAGATCGGCACGACGACGATCATGGTCACGCACGATCAGTCGGAAGCGCTGTCGATCAGCGATCGCGTGGTCGTGATGGAAGCCGGCCGCATCACGCAGACCGATACGCCGTACCGCGCGTACGAGCGCCCGGAAAACCGCTTCGTGTCGCAGTTCATCGGCAAGGCGAACCTGCTGCCCGGCACGATCGTCGCGCACGACGGCGACGCCATGCGCATCGACCTCGGGCACGACCTCGCCGAGACGGGCCGCACCGCGCACCTGCCGCCGCGCGAGCGCGACATGCGCGTCGGCGATGCGGTGTCGGTCTGCATCCGTCCCGAGAAGCTGCGGCTGTGCGCGCCCGATGCGGGCCGCTTCGCCGCGACCGTCACGAGCCGCTTCTTCCTCGGCAGCCAGTGGCTGTACCGCGTCGACAGCGCGCTCGGCGAAGTGCTCGTGTGCTGCCAGAACGAAGGCGCGGAGCCGCTTTCGGAAGGCGCGCCGGTCGGGATCGACTGGCACAGCGACGCGGTGCGCGTGATGCGCCGGGAGGCCTGAATGGGACAGCCTGTCCGCCCGCTCCCGACCGACGGCGCACCGGCCGCGCTCGCGGCCGCGGTTTCCGCCGACGCCGTACCGGCACGCGCCGCCGCCGCGCACGCGATGCGCGCGACCTGGCGCGCACATGCGCCGCTGTGGCTGATGTGCGCGCCCGCGTTCGTGCTGTTCGCCGCGCTCGTGCTCGTGCCGCTCGCGATGACGTTCGTACTGACCTTCTACCGCTTCGACCCGGCCACCGGCCCGATCGCCGCGTTCCAGTTCGGCAACTACGCGGACGTGCTCGGCTCGTCGTACTTCCACACGATCTTCGCGCGCACGCTCGGCATCGCCGCGCTGACGACCGCGATCTGCGTCGCGATCGGCACGCCGGAAGCATACGTGCTGTCGAAAATGCGCGACCCGTGGCGCTCGCTGTTCCTGCTCGCGATCCTCGCGCCGCTGCTGGTGTCGGTGGTCGTGCGCGCGTTCGGCTGGAGCATGCTGCTGAACACGAGCGGGCTCGTGAACCAGGCGCTCGGGCTCGCCGGCCTCGGGCCGTACAAGCTCGAATACACGACCTTCGCGATCGTGATCGCGCTGGTGCACGTGATGCTGCCGTTCATGGTGATTCCCGTATGGACCGCGCTGCAGCGGCTCGATCCGCAGACCGAGCACGCGGCGCTGTCGCTCGGCGCATCGCCGTTCACGACGCTGCGCCGCATCGTGCTGCCGCAACTGATGCCGGGCGTGCTGTCGGGCAGCCTGATGGTGTTCGGGCTGTCGGCGAGCGCGTTCGCGATCCCCGGCCTGCTCGGCGGACGCCGGCTGAAGGTCGCGGCCACGGCCGTCTACGACGAATTCCTCGGCTCGCTGAACTGGCCGCTCGGCGCGACGATCGCGGTGCTGCTGCTGGTGGCGAACCTCGTCGTGATGCTCACCTACTACCGCGTGCTCGAACGCCGCTACGCGCGCAGCCTCGGAGGCGCATCGCGATGAGAAAGAACGGCCCCGTTGCCCTCGCCTTCCACACGCTCGTGATCCTGTTCGTGCTCGCGCCGCTCGTGATCGTCGTGCTCGTCGCGTTCACGCCCGACGAAACGCTGACGCTGCCGACCCGCGGGCTGTCGCTGCGCTGGTTCCGCGCGATCCTCGACTATCCCGACTTCGTCACCGCGTTCCTCAACAGCGTGAAGCTCGCGTTTGCGTCGGCCACGCTGTCGCTCGCGATCGCGCTGCCGGCGGGCCTCGCCATCGGCCGCGCGGCGTTTCCCGGCCGCGCGTTCCTGAACGGGCTGCTGCTGTCGCCGCTCGTGATTCCCGGTCTCGTGCTCGGCATCGCGCTGCTGCGTTTCTTCGCGTTGATCGGCGCGACCGGCTCGTTCGCCTGGCTCGTGCTCGCGCACATGATCGTCATCACGCCGTTCGTGATGCGGCTCGTGCTCGCGTCCGTCGCGGGCCTCGACCGCAGCATCGAGCAGGCCGCGTGCTCGCTCGGCGCGGACCCGTGGACGACCTTCCGGCGCATCACGCTGCCGATGATCGTGCCCGGCATCACGGGCGGCTGGCTGCTCGCGTTCATCAACAGCTTCGACGAACTGACGATGTCGATCTTCGTCACGTCGCCGCAGACGGTCACGCTGCCCGTGCGCATGTACATGTACGCGACCGAATCGATCGACCCGATGATGGCGTCGGTGTCGGCGCTCGTCATCTTCATCACCGCCGGCGCGATGCTGCTGCTCGATCGCGTGTACGGCCTGAACCGCATCCTGATCGGCCAACACTGATGACGACTTCCGTTTCCCGTTCCACCGACGGCGCGGCCGACGGCGCACAGTTCGTGCGCATCGCCGAACGCGAGCGCGCCGCCGTCGCGTTCACGCTCGACGGCCGCCCCGCGCAGGCGCTCGCCGGCGATACCGTGCTCACCGCGATCCTCCTCGCACAGCGCCGCGTGCGCGTGAGCGAATTCAGCGGCCAGCCGCGCGCGGGCTTCTGCCTGATCGGCGCGTGCCAGGACTGCTGGGTGCGCACCGAAGCCGGCGCGCGCGTGCGCGCATGCTCGACGCCGATCGCCGACGGCATGCGGATTGTCACGGCCGCCGGGCCCGCGAGCGGAGACGCATCGTGAGCGCCGTGCTGCAACCGGTGATCGTCGGCGCCGGGCCGGCCGGCGTGCGCGCGGCCGAAGCGCTGGTCGACGCGGGGCTGCGCCCCGTCGTGATCGACGAAAACGCGCGCTGGGGCGGGCAGATCTACCGGCAACCGCCGGCCGGCGGCGCATTCACGCGCGGCAAGCGCGCGCTGTACGGTTTCGAGGCGACCAAGGCCGACGCCGTGCACCGGACGATGGCCGCGCTGCTGCCGCAGGTCGACTACCGGCCGAATACGCTCGCGTGGTCGTGCGGCGCGGGCCGCGTCGACACGCTGCAGGACGGCCGCGAAGTGACGGTGCCGTACTCGCACCTGATCGTCGCGAGCGGCGCGACCGACCGCCTGCTGCCCGTGCCGGGCTGGACGCTCGCGGGCGTGTATACGCTCGGCGGCGCACAGGTGGCGCTGAAGGCGCAGGGCTGCGCGATCGGCCGGCGCATCGTGTTCGCGGGCACGGGCCCGCTGCTTTACCTCGTCGCCTACCAGTATGCGAAGGCCGGCGCGCAGGTCGCGGCCGTCCTCGACACGAGCCCGCTGCGCCGCCAAGCCGCCGCCGCGCCCGCGCTGCTGCGCGTGCCGTCGACCTTCGCGAAGGGGCTCTATTACATCGGCTGGCTACGCGCGCGGGGCGTCGCGATCGAAACGGGCGTCACGCTCGAGCGCGTGCTCGGCGACCGGCATGTGACGGGACTGGCGTGGCGCGCCGCCGGTGACGGCGACGGCGTCCCGCCGCGCCGGCTCGACTGCGACGCGCTCGGCCTCGGCTTCGGCCTGCGGTCCGAAACGCAGCTCGCCGATCTCGCCGGCTGCCGGTTCGGGTTCGACCCGCTCAATCGTGCGTGGCTGCCCGAGCGCGACGCGGCCGGCCGCACGTCGGTGCGCGGCCTGTACGTCGCCGGCGACGGCGCGGGCATCGCGGGTGCCGACGCGGCCGAAGCATCGGGCCGGCGGGCGGCGCTCGCATTGCTCGACGACGCCGGCATCGCGTCGCCGTCGTTATCCGGCAAACCCGACGCGGCAACGCTCGAACGCACGCTCGCACGCATCGGCGCATTCCGCGCGGGCCTCGAAACGGCGTTCGCGCCGCCGGTCGAGCTGGCCGCGCACTGCCCCGACGACACGATCGTGTGCCGCTGCGAGGAGATCGACGCCGGCACGCTGCGGCGCTGCGTCCGCGACGGCGCGGCGACCGAGCTGAACCGGCTGAAGGCGCTGACGCGCGTCGGCATGGGCCGCTGCCAGGGCCGCATGTGCGGCGACGCCGCCGCGCTCGTGCTGGCCGCCGCAACCGCGCGCCCGCTCGCCGACGTCGGCCGGTTGCGTGCGCAACCGCCCGTGAAGCCGTTCCCGATCTCGGCCGCGCTCACGGGCGACGATGTCGCGGCGATTCCCGACGAGGCGCGCGATGAGTGAGCGCCCGCATTACGACGTCGCGATCGTCGGCGGCGGCCTCGTCGGCGCGTCGGCCGCCCTCGCGCTGACGCGCCGCGGCTTGCGCACCGGGCTGTTCGAACGGCGCGATTGCGGCGCGCAGGCGAGCGGCGTGAACTACGGCGGCGTGCGCTGCCAGGGCCGGCCGGCCGAACAACTGCCGCTCGCGCTGCGTGCGCGGCGCATCTGGGACCGCCTGCCCGAACTGATCGGCATCGACGGCGAATTCGTCGTGTCGGGCCATCTGCGGCTCGCGCGCAGCGACGCCGATCTCGACGCGCTCGACGCGTACGCCGCGCTCGCCGGCGAACACGGCTTGCCGCTGCAGGTGATGCGCGGCGACGCATTCCGCCGCCGCTACCCGTGGCTCGGCCGCGCGGCGCTCGGCGGCTCGCTGTGCGAAACCGACGGCCATGCGAACCCGCGCCTCGTGTCGCCCGCGTTCGCGCGCGCGGCCCGCGCGGCGGGCGCGGACGTGTTCGAGCACACGCCCGTCGACGACGTGCACCACGACGGCGCGCGCTTTCACTTTCAGGCCGGCGGCCGCGCATGCACCGCGACGTGGCTGATCAACTCGGCCGGCGCGTGGGCGAACACGATCGCCGAACGCTTCGGCGAAGCCGTGCCGATGGAGCCGATCTACCCGAACATGTGGGTGACCGAACCGCTGCCGCCGTTCATCACGCACAACCTCGGCGTATACGGCGGCGGCGTGTACGCGCGGCAGGTCGCGCGCGGCAACTGCGTGATCGGCGGCGGGCGCGGCCGCGGCGACGGCGAATTCGGCCAGCCGTCGGTCGATACGACGCGCGCCGTGATGCGCGACGCGTGCGCGCTGCTGCCCGCGCTGCGCGATGCGCTGCTGATCCGCACCTGGAGCGGCGTCGAAGGCTGCACGCCCGACCACAACCCGATCATCGGCGCGAGCCGCACGACGCCGCGCCTGCTGCATGCGTTCGGCTTTTCCGGCGGCGGCTTCCTGCTCGCGCCGGGCGTCGGCGACGTGCTCGCCGACCTCGTCACGACCGGCGAAACCGCCACGCCACTCGATGCATTCTCGATCGGCCGCTTCGCACCGCAAACCGCGCCGACCGCCCCTTTCCGTCAAGAGGAGACCCACAAATGAAACTGCTCGGAACAATCGCGGCGGCCGCCGCCCTCTGCCTCGCGGGCGCCGGCGCGCCCGCGTTCGCGCAAACGAAGACGATCTACGTCGGCATGAACGGCGGGCCGATGGAGAAGGCCTATACGAGCCAGGTGCTGCCCGACTTCGAGAAAGCGAACAACGTGAAGGTGGTCGTCGTGCCCGGCACGTCGTCGGACGTGCTCGCGAAGCTGCTCGCGAACCGCAACAAACCGCAGATCCACGTCGCGTTCCTCGACGACGGCGTGATGGCGCGCGCGGTCAGCCTCGGCGTGTGCCAGAAGCTCGACGATTCGCCGGTGCTGAAGGAGCTGTATCCGTTCGCGCGGATGAAGGACGACGTCGGCGCGGGCGTGCAGCTCGGGATGACCGGCATCGCGTACAACCGGAAACTGTTCACGGAGAAAGGCTGGGCGCCGCCGACGTCGTGGATGGACTTCGCCGACCCGAAATACAAGGGCAAGGTCGTGTTCCAGTCGGCGTCGAGCAGCACGTTCGGGCTGCACGGCTTCCTCGCGATCAACCGGCTGCTGGGCGGCAACGAGCAGAATGTCGAGCCCGGCTTCAGCAAGTGGGCGAGCACGGTCGGGCCGAACGTCGTCGAGTACATCCCGAACTCGGCGAAGATCTCCGAGATGGTGCAGACCGGCGAAGCCGGCTTGTTCCCGCTCACGCCGACCGGCGTCGGCGACCTGCAGGACAAGGGCATTCCCGTCGCGTACGCGAACCCGAAGGAAGGCCCCGTGCTGCTGCTCGTCGACCTGTGCGTGGTCGCGAACAACCCCGATCCGCAGCTCGCGCAGAAGCTCGCGCAGTTCCTGCTGTCCGCGCCCGCGCAGACGAAGGCGGCCGAGGCCGGCAAGCAGATCCCGACCAACCGCCTCGCGAAGATGCCTGCCGCGATGCAGCAGAGCCTCGGCAACGTCGACGATCTCGTGCGCAAGGTGACGGTGGTCGACTGGGCCGCGATCAACGCGCGCCGCGCGCAGTGGGATACGCGCTGGAACCGGCAGATCGAGCGGTAACCGGCCGCGGCGCGCGGCGGCACGGGACCGCGCGCCGCGACCATCATTTGCGGGAGTGATGACACTCCCCTTTTTCTGCGGATTTGACCGGGACGCGGCGGGCCGACAACACTAGCCCGCAGTGCTGCACGAGACGGCACGCGCCCGCCCCCTTCAGAGTCCGCCATGTACCCGACCGACACCGTGCAATCCCCGAGCGCCGCCCGGCCGCTCGCCGACCGGCAGCTGCGCCGGATCGTCATCGCCTCCGTCGCCGGCAACGCGATGGAGTGGTACGACTTCTTCGTGTACGGCACGGCCGCCGCGCTCGTGTTCGGCCATGTGTTCTTTCCGCCCGGCGCATCGCCGCTCGCGGGCAGCCTCGCCGCGTTCGCGGCGTTCGCGCTCGGCTTCGTCGCGCGCCCGCTCGGCGGGATCGTGTTCGGCCACGTCGGCGATCGTTACGGGCGCAAGGCGTCGCTCGTGTGGACGCTGCTGATCATGGGCGCGTCGACCTTCGCGATCGGCCTGCTGCCGACCTATGCGCAGATCGGGTTGTGGGCGCCGGCCGCGCTCGTCGTGCTGCGCCTGCTGCAGGGCATCGCGTCCGGCGGCGAATGGGGCGGCGGTGTACTGATGATCAGCGAGAACGCGCCGCCGGAGCAGCGCGGCTACTACGCGGCGTGGAGCCAGCTCGGCGTGGGCGGCGGCTTCGTCCTGTCGTCGGCCGCGTTCCTGGCCGCGCAGACGCTGCCGGACGACCTGTTCCGCACCTGGGGCTGGCGGCTGCCGTTCCTCGCGAGCATCGTCATCTTCGCGATCGGCATCTATATCCGCCGCCACCTGCCGGAAAGCCGCGACTTCGAGCAGGCCGGCCAGCGCGGCGCGCGCACGCACCTGCCGATCGTCGAGTGCATCCGCCGCCATCCAAAGGAAATCCTGCTCGCGATGGGGCTGCGCGTGGCCGAGAACGGCGGTGCGTACATCTTTCTCGCGTTCTCGCTCGTCTACGGCAAGTACCTCGGCATCCCGAACGGCGTGATGCTGACCGGCGTGATGATCGCGATGATCGTCGAGATGGGCGCGATGCTCGCGTGGGGCCGGCTGTCCGACCGGATCGGCCGCAAGCCCGTGTACCTGATCGGCGCGCTGAGCCTCGTCGCATGCGCGTTTCCGTTCTTCTGGCTGCTCGATACGCGCGCGACGCCGCTCGTCTGGCTCGCGCTGACGGTCGGCACGGCCGTGAGCCACGGCGCGATGATCGGTACGCTGCCCGCGCTCGTCGGCGAGCTGTTCAGCACCGAGGTACGCTACTCGGGCGTCGCGCTCGGGCATGAGGTCGCGTCGATCTTCGCGGGCGGGATGTCGCCGCTGATCGCCACCGCGCTGCTCGCGCGCTATCACGCGTCGTGGCCCGTGTCGCTGTTCCTCGTCGCGCTCGGCCTCGTGACCGTCGCGACCCTGTGCGTGATGCGCGAGACGCGCACCCCGCACGCCGACGGCTCACGCGGCGACGCCGCATGATCGCGCGACGGTCAGCGCCCGGCGTCGCGCCGCGCGCCGTCGAACGCCGGCGCGAGCCCCAGGTGCTCGAGCAGCCGCGCGAATTCGCCGAGCCGCTGCCGCATGTACGCGGGGACGTCGACGTCCGCATAATCGTGGAAACCCGCGCCGGTACGCACGCCGTCGCGCCCGGCTTCCATGTTGCGCACGACGCTCGCGGCCGGGGCGAAGCGCGGGCCGATCTCGCCGGCCAGATACCGCGACGCGTAGTACAGGATGTCGCAGCCGCCCCAGTCGATGAATTCGAGCAGCCCGAGCACCGCGAAGCGTGGCCCGAAGCCGGTGCGGATCGCCGTGTCGATATCCTCCGCGCTGGCGACGCCCTCCTCGACCATCCGCGCGGCCTCGTTCATCGCGAGCGCCTGGATGCGCGGCACGATATAGCCGGGCGCCGGCCCGCAGATCACCGGCTTCTTGCCGACGCGTCCGAGCAGCGCGGCAAGCATGTCGACGACGGACGGGTCCGTCGCGTCGCTGCGGCTGATCTCGACGAGCGGCATCAGCAGCGCGGGATTGAGCCAGTGCGCGTTCAGCATCCGCGCGGGATGCGTGACATGGCGTTGCAGTTCCGTGACGACGAACGTCGACGTGGTCGACGCGATCGTTGCCCGCGCATCGACGTGCTCGCCGAGCCAGCGCAGCGCGTCGGCTTTCGCGTCCAGCACCTCGGGCAGCGCCTCGAACACGACATCGGCGTCACGCACCGCGTCCGCCGCGCCGTCGTGCGAGACGAGCGCGATGCGCGCGACGACCGCTTCGGCCTGCGCGGCATCGATGCCGCCGAGCGCGACCTGCGCGTGCAGCGGCCTGGCGATCCCGTCGCGCGTGCGCTCGCCGAACGCGCGCCAGCCGGCCGCATCGCGCCGCTTGAAGTCGATCAGCGTCACGTCGAGGCCCGCGTATGCGAACACGAGCGCGATCCCCTGCCCCATGCGCCCCGCGCCGAGCACGTGGATGCGCGTCACATCGGCGGCCGCCTTCATGCCGCGTACCCGTTGTCGAGCAGCGCGCGCAGCGCGTCGTTCGACAGCGCGGCCAGCCCGAGCCGCTCCAGCGTGCGGCCTTCCGCGTACAGGTCGCGCTCCGCGACCGCGCTCGCGATGCTCAGCAGCCCCTGCGCGACCGGCGTCGGCACGCCGGCCCGGCGCCCGCACGACACGACGAACGACAGCCCGAGCCGGGTGTCCTCGAGCATGTAGCGATGCGTGCGCAGATCGATCTTCTCGCGCCAGTCGCCGCTCTCGGTCAGCTTGCCGTGCGCGCCGCGCCCGTACATCCACTCGTCGCCTTCGGCCGCGTAGTGATCCGCGAGCGGGAAATGCGGCGCGCGGTAACCGAGCGCTTCGCGCACCGCGATGCGCTCGGCGTCGAGCGCGTTCGTCACGCGGCGGATCGACGGCTGCGTGCCCTCGTTGTGGATGTCCCACGCGTCGAAGTGCTCGAGCGGCCCGGCGTTCATCAGGATCAGCGGCGGATGGATCACCGGGCCTGCGTTCATCAGCGCGCCGGACAACGCATCCTCGACCGGCTCGACCGACGGATAGCCCGCGCGCAGCACGTCGAACGCCCAGCCGGCCGCGCTCGCCGGCAACACGCCGGTCGGCAGGCGCGTCGCATAGGCGCTGATCACCACCTCGTTGTCGCCATGCTTGCGCACGAGATACGGCAGCGTGCCCGTTTCGGCGAACGCGACGCGCGAACGGTTGCCGGCATCGGCCGCCGCGCGCGCGAACACGAAGCTGCCGAACGTGCCCGGCGGCAGGAACACGACCTGACCGTCCGCCAGCAGCGGCGCGACCTGCGCGGCGAGTGCATCGTGCGACGTGGACGGCAGCGGCACCACGACGAGCCGCGCGCCGCGCAGTGCGGCCGCGAGATCGTCGGTCAGGCGGATCGCGCCGGGCGCATCGCCGAGCGTCACCGCGCGCTTGCCGCGATAGTCGGTCACGTTCAGCACGCCAAGCTCGCGCAGCCGCGCGTGAGGCTCCCGGTCGCGCCGCCACCACGTCACGTCGTGGCCCTTCTCGAGCAGGTCGATGGCCGCCGCATGGCAGCCGTGGCCGCCGCCCAGAACACATACCTTCATTGCCGTCTCCCGGTGATTGAGTGTTTCCGAGACTACGCGGCGGCCCGCGCCGCGTCGCTTCAAAACGCGCAACGACACGCCCGTTCGCGCAACGCAATCGCGGCGCCGCGCATCCCGCCGCGCCCCGGCATCCGCCACGAGGTCTACGAATGGACATCGCCCTTTCCCGCCATGCGCCGAACCGGCTGGGCACGCTGCAGGCGCCCGACGACGTCGAACGCGCGGTCGCGCACCGGCTCGGGCCGCACCGGATGGCCGCGTGCGGCCGCGATCCGTTTCATGCGGAGCTGTACGAAGTGCCGCTGCACCACGGCGCGCTGCTTGAACTCTGCTACGGCCGCGAAACGCACATCGAGTTCGGCGACGACGCCGATCATTTCCTGTTCAGGCTGACGCTCGCCGGCGCGTGCGAGCTGCGGGCCGGCAATGTCGTTGCGCGCGCGGGCCCCGGCGAGCTGACGGTGTCGTCGCCCGCGCGCGCGAGCCGCCTGCGCACGAGCCCCGATTGCCGCAATCTCGTGCTGCGCCTCGAGCGCGGCGCGCTCGAACGCAAGCTGCAGGACATGCTGCAGACGACACTCACGCGGCCGCTGCAGTTCGCGCTCGCGAGCGGCGACACGGGCGCCGCGCTCGTCTTGCCCACCTTCGAATACCTGTGCCGGCTGGGCGCCCAGCCGGGCATCGGCACCGCGTCGCCCATATTCGGCGCGGACCTCACCGCGTGGCTGATGTCGCTGCTGCTCACGCACCTGCCGCATGCGTACAGCGACGCGCTCGCGCACCGTACGCCGCCGCTGCCGGCATACGTGCGCCGCGCGTGCGACCACGTCGATGCGCATCTCGGCGAGCCGCTCGCGCTCGCCGCGCTGGCGGCCGTCGCGGGCGTCGCCCCGCGCACGCTGCAGCACGCGTTCCGCGCGTTCCTGGACACCACCCCCGCCGCGTACGTGCGCGAACGCCGGCTCACGGCCGTACACGCGGCGCTGCAACGCGGCGACGCGCGCAGCGTGACCGACGTGCTGATCGCGCACGGCGTCCACGGTTTCGGCCATTTCGCGAAGGCCTATGCGCGGCGTTACGGCCATGCGCCTTCCGTTACCGCGAGGCAGACACGATGATGCACGCCGCAACCGGCCGCCCGCCGATGCCGGCCCGCCCCGAACCTTCATCGCACGACGCCGACTCGCCCGACGGCTTGCGCGTGCAGGATCTCGATCTCAACCTGTTGAAGACGTTTCGCGCGGTCTACGAGGAGCGGCACGTGGGCCGCGCGGCGCTACGGCTCGGCGTCACGCAGCCGTCGGTCAGCCATGCGCTCGGCCGGCTGCGGCTGATGTTCCGCGACGCGCTGTTCGTGCGCACCGGCACCGGCGTCGAACCGACGCCGCGCGCGCAGCGGCTCGCGATCTCGGTCGACAAGGCGCTCGCGATCCTGCAGGACGTGCTCGACGAAGGGTCGCGTTTCACGCCCGACAGCACGCAGCGCGTGTTCCGCCTGCATATGAGCGATTTCGCGGCGAGCGCGTTCCTGCCGACGCTGCTCGCCGCGTTCGACCGCCGCGCGCCGGGCGCGGTGATCGAGACGCTGCACGTCGACGAATGCCAGCTCAACGTCGCGCTCGAATCGGGGCGCATCGACTTCGCGCTCGGGCATTTCGCCGACGCCTCGAGCCACTTCCAGCGCACCGCGCTGCTGCACGAGCGCTGCGTGCTGCTGATGCCGCGCCGCACCGCGCGGCGCGCCGGGCTGCCCGACGATTTCGTGCTCGACGGCGCCGCGCCCGAGGCGCTGCGCTTCGTCGCGGTCACGTCGCATCCGCAGTCGATGCAACTGCTCGAACGGCACGCGCTGATGCCGCGCGTGCGCGCCGCGTTGCCCGATTTCATGGTGGTGCCCGCGCTGCTGCAGCACGGCGATTACGCACTGATCCTGCCGGAGACGATCGCGATCACGTTCGCCGCGCGGCAGCCGTGCGTGCTGTACGAGATCGCGGGTGCCGGCGAATGGGCCGTCAACGCGTACTGGCACCGGCGCTTCGACGCGGACCCCGGCCATCGCTGGCTGCGCGCGCTGCTGCTCGAGCTGTTCAACATCGGCGAGCAGGCGCCGTTCGACGCATGGCTCGCGCCGCAGCCGCCTGCCTGCGCGTAGCGGCCCGAGCGGGCGCGGCGCGGGCGAGACGCTCAGAACGCCGTGAGGATGCCCGCGACGATCGAGCTGGCGGTGGCGCCCGGCCTGGCGACCGCGACGCCGCCACCCGCCGCGCCGTTGACGACGAAGCGCGCATGCGCGCCGTTGCGCACCATCGCGGCGCCCGTGTACAGCACCGTGCGCTTCGACAGCGGATAGTCGAACCGGATGCCGTACGAATCGGCATTGCCGTCGCTGTCCGCGACCCTCCGGTAATGGCCGACGCTCAACAGCAGCGACGCGCGCCCGATCGGCACCGTCGCGCTCAGCTCCATGATGTCGCTGTGCGGATACGCGCTCTGGCTGTCGATCGCGGCCGCGACGTCGGGGCCGCCGCGATGGCGCAGGTACAGCGCGGCGACCTTCACGACATTGAAGTCGTACGAAATCGCGCCGAGCGTGTAGTTGCCGTTCGCGGCCGGGCTGGTGTCGCCGAGCGCGGAGGCCGCCACGGGGCTGAACTTCTGCTGCATGTAGTCGACGTCGACCGACAGGCCGCCGCGCACGTAGTTGATGCCCGCGCCATACGTGTCGCCGAGCGTCGCCGGCTGCCCGGCCGCGCCGTTGGTGCCGCGCGCGGCCATTGCGCGCAGCATGAAGCCCGCGTAGCGCGGCGACGTGTAGCGCATCGCGTTGCGCACGCGCAGGAACGCGGGGCCGACGAAATTGTTGGTCGCGTTGCCCCACGCGAGCCCCGCGCCGAGGCCCGGCAGGCTGTACGTGACGAGCGTCGTATGCAGGATCGTGTAAAGCTCGCCGAACTGCACACCGCCGAACGGCCCCGTGATGCCGACCCACGCTTCGCGGCCGAACAGCGCGCTGCCGTTCGACAGCGCGCCGCTGCCCGCGTTGAAACCGTCCTCGAGCTTGAAGATCGTCGCGTAGCCGCCGCCGAGATCCTCGACGCCCTTCAGCCCCCACTGCGACGCCCACAAGTTGCCGCTGCCCATGCGCGCCACATGGTTCGGCCCGGCATTCGCGTATTCGACCGCGGTATCGATGCGGCCGTAGAGCGTCACGCTCGATTGCGCGGCGGCCGGCAGCGCGGCGCAGGCGAGCAGCGCGGCAAGCGGTACGGCAAGCCGGTCGGCCCGCCCGTTCGGTTGGTTCATCTTCGTCGTCCCGTGGAAGTGCCGGCGTCGGTCGGCGCCGCGCCGCGTGGTGTGATGCGCGTTCGCCGCCAACGGCCAACGCTGCCGATCAAAAACGGGCCGAGTCTAGAAACGACAATTTCGGATGTCGACGCAATGCGCGCCATAACGCTTATAGATGCGCCGCATGATGCGCGCGCGCCCCGCCGCACGCGTGCCGCGCGGCGGCCCGTGAGCACGGCCTCGGTGTTTTCTTTATCCGGGTCGGTAAATGTCCGTGTGGCGCCGCTGTCACTCCGCCTATGGCAGCCGAATTTGGCCGACTACGCTGCGTCTCCGATCGTGTCACCCGCACGCTTTCGCGCCGCGACGGCGCCCGGCCCGCAAGGCCGCTGCCGCGCTTTTCCACCGCCCGCTCCTGGAGAATCCGCATGTCCGCATCCCCGGCCCGCGCTGCCGACGGCAAGCGCTATACGTACGAATGGTATGTCGTCGTCATCTGCATGCTCGCGTACGTCTTTTCGTTCGTCGACCGCCAGGTCCTCGTGCTGATGATCGAGCCGATCAAGCGCGACCTGCACCTGTCCGACACGCAGTTCAGCCTGCTCAACGGCTTCGCGTTCTCGCTGTTCTACGCGGTGATGGGGCTGCCCGTCGCGTATCTCGCCGATCGTTACGCGCGCCCGCGCATCATCTCGCTCGGCATCGCGCTGTGGAGCGTCGCGACGGCCGCATGCGGGCTCAGCCAGCAGTTCGTGCAGATGTTCGTCGCGCGGATGGGCGTGGGCGTCGGCGAGGCCGCGCTGTCGCCCGGCGCGTATTCGATGCTCGCCGACTACTTCCCGAAGGAGAAGCTCGGGCGCGCGATCGCCGTGTATTCGCTCGGCTCGTTCATCGGCGGCGGCGTCGCGTTCCTGATCGGCGGCTACGTGATCGCGCTGCTCAAGCATGCGAGCGCGTTCACGCTGCCCGTCGTCGGGCAGGTGCATGCATGGCAGGTCACGTTCCTGATCGTCGGGCTGCCGGGGATCCTCGTCGCGCTGCTGTTCGCCGCGACCGTGCGCGACCCGCAGCGCAAGGGGCTCGCGCAGGATCGCTCGGGCGCCGTGCGGCGCGTGTCGATGCGCGACTCGCTGCGCTTCGTCGGCACGCATCGGGCGACCTTCTCGTGCCACTACCTCGGTTTCTCGTTCTATGCGATGACGCTGTACTGCCTGCTGAGCTGGACGCCCGCGTTCTATATCCGCCGCTTCGGGATGACGGCCGTCGAAGCCGGCTACACGCTCGGCATCGTGCTGCTGGTCGCGAACACGGCCGGCGTGTTCTGCGGCGGCTGGCTCAACGACTGGCTGCTGCGGCGCGGCCGTGCCGATGCGCCGATGCGCGCGGGCGCGCTCGGCGCCGCCTGCATGGTGATTCCCGCCACGCTGTTCACGCAGCTCGACAGCCTGCCGGCGTCGCTGGCCATGCTCGTCGTCGCGATGTTCTTCGCGTCGTTCCCGATGCCGACGTCGACCGCCGCGATGCAGACGCTCGCGCCGAACCAGATGCGCGCGCAGATCTCCGCGCTGTTCCTGCTCGTGTCGAACCTGATCGCGCTCGGGATCGGCACGACCGTCGTCGCGCTGTTCACCGATCGGGTGTTCGGCGCGCCGGCCGCGGTCGGCCATTCGATGTCGATCGTCAACGTCGCGGCGGCCACGCTCGCGGCGCTGCTGCTCGCCGCCGGCTGCCGGCACTATCGCCGCAGCCTCGATCGCGAACGCGGCCAGGCAGCGGCGGCGCCGCTGCCGGCAGCCGATGCGGGCGACGCGATCGCCGTGCGGTGAGCGCCATCGCGCCAACCGACCATTATCCGCCCCACTGATTAGGACATTGCTTTTTAATCGATTTGATTTATGCGACGCCCGTCCCTATTCTCGATCGCATGACGGCGCGGTGCCTGCCGCGCCGCGCTCCTCCTACCCCACGGAATTTTCCATGCAAGCGAACCGCCACCAGGTCCGGATCGACGCGCTGATCGACGCGGCGCAGGACATCCGCTGTTTCCGGGTTTCGCGCGTCGACGGCCAGCCGTTCGACGCGTACGAACCGGGCGCCCATATCGACGTCACCGCGCCGTCCGGCATCACGCGGCAATACTCGCTGTGCGGCGACCCCGACGAGCGCGGCAGCTACCTGTTCGCGGTGAAGAAGGAAGCGCGGTCGCGCGGCGGCTCGCGTTCGCTGCACGACGACGTGGCCGTCGGCGCCGAGCTGTCGATCGGCGCGCCGCGCAACCTGTTTCGCCTGACGGACGACGCGAGCGAGCACGTGCTGATCGCGGCCGGCATCGGCATCACGCCGCTGCTGTCGATGGCGTACGCGCTGCACAAGCGCGGCGCGCGCTACCAGTTGCATTACTTCGCACGCAGCCGCGAGCACGCGGCCTTTGTCGACGCGCTGTCGGCCGAGCCGTTCGCGCCGCACGTGACGTTCCACTACGGTGTCGAGCCCGATACGCTCGCGGCCGAACTCGGCCGCTGCGTCGCGCCGCTCGATGCTCGCGCGCATGTCTACACGTGCGGCCCGGGGCCGTTCATGGACGCGGTCGTCGCGGCGGCCGCGACGCGCGTGCCCGACGATTCGATCCATCTCGAACGTTTCGCGGCGGAACCCGTCGCCGCCGAGGCGGGCAAGACCGGCGCCGATCCCGGTCCGGTCGACGGCTTCGAGGTACGGCTGCAACGCAGCGGACAATCGGTGCGCGTGACGCCCGACACGTCGATCGTCGACGCGCTCGCGCGCATCGGCATCGAAGTCGATACGTCATGCGGCGAAGGCGTGTGCGGCACCTGCATGGTGCCCGTCCTCGACGGCGAGCCCGATCATCGCGACCACTGCCTCAGCAAGGCCGAACGCGCGAGCAACACGGTGATCTGCTGCTGCGTGTCGCGCGCGCGCTCGGCGGTGCTGGTGCTCGATCTCTGAGATTCGACGCGCGCGTCGCGGCCGTCATGCGTCGTCGAAACGCTCGACGATCTCGGCGAGCAGCGCACGCATCCATGCGTTGCCCTCGTCCTCGTGGAAATGCTCGTGCCAGTGCATCGTCACCGGTGCGGGCGGCAGCATGACGGGCAGGTCATAGAGGCGGAACGCGTTGTCGCGGTTCAGGATCTGCGCGAGCCGCCTCGGCAGCGTCGCATAGAGATCGGTGACCGACAGCACGCTCGGCAGCGCGACGAAGTGCGGGACTTCCAGCGCGATGTTGCGGCCCACGCCCTGCGCGCGCAATGCGTCGTCGAGCGCGTGATGACTGTGCTCGACCGACTTCACGTTGACGTGCGCGGCGCGCACGAATGGCTCGAGACCCAGCGCGGCGCCGGCCGGCAACCCGCGCCGGCGGCCCGTCATGCACACGTAGGTTTCCTCGAACAGCACCTGGTGACGCGTGCGCGGCATCAGCTCCGGCAGGTTGCCGATCGCGAAATCCAGCCGGCTCGCCCGCAACGCTTCCTCGATCTCCTCCACCGGCAGCGGCTGCACGCTCAGCGTCACGCGCGGCGCGCGCTCGCGCAGCGCCCGGCAGATCGCCGGCAGGTACGCCATCTCGCCCGCATCCGACAGCGACAGCCGGAACGTGCGCGTGCTGGTGGCCGGATCGAAACGCTCCGCGTAGCGCAGCGCCACGCGCACCATGTCGAGCGCCTTGCCGACGATGCCGGCCAGCTCCAGCGCGACCGGCGTCGGCTGCATGCCCGAGCGCGTGCGCACGAACAGCGGATCGTCGAACAGCGTGCGCAGCCGGCCGAGCGAATAGCTGACGGCCGGCTGCGACAGCGCAAGCCGCTCGCCGGCCTTCGTCAGGCTGCGCTCCTCGACGATCGCCTGGAATACGCGCAACAGGTTCAGATCGAGATGATCGACCGACGTCATTGTAGCCTCCGTCATTTGCCGCATTTATTGAACGGCCAATTTTAGATCAATTTGACGGATATGTAGCGGAAGACGAGACTGGGTACTCGATGCCGCGCGCGACGCGGCCCGATTTCGCAGCTCTTTCCCCACGACGACGATGAGCGACATTGCCTACCAGACGATCGACACCCGTGCGCTGCACGGTCTCGTGCAACCCGACCGCATCGCGCCCGCGATGTATCACGACCCCGCGCTGTTCGAAGCCGAGCTCGACCGCATCTTCTACCGCACCTGGATCTGGGTCGCGCACGAGAGCGAGCTGCCGAACCCCGGCGACTTCATCACGACGACGATCGGCCGCCAGCCGGTAATCGTCGTGCGCGACAGGACGGGCGAAATCAACGTGCTGCAGAACCGCTGCCGCCATCGCGGCGCGACCGTGTGCGAAGCGCACAAGGGCAACGCGAAAGGCTTCACGTGCCCGTATCACAGCTGGTCGTACGCACTCGACGGCACGCTGCGCGCGCTGCCGTACGGCGACGGCTACGAAGGCGTGTGCGAGAAGGGCGACCTGCCGCTCGTGAAGCTGCGCGTCGGCGTGTACCAGGGGCTGATCTTCGCGAGCTTCAACGACGCCGTCGAACCGCTCGAGGATTTCCTCGGCGGCGCGAAACCGTGGATCGACCTGTTCATGAAACAGGGCGCCGGTTACCCGATCAAGGCGAACGGCGAGCACAAGTTCAAGTTCAAGGGCAACTGGAAGATCCAGCTCGAGAACACCACCGATCTCTACCACTTTCCGGTCGTGCACAAGTCGTGGATGAAGTCGATCGACGACGAGACGGCCGCCGCGATCACGAGCTTCATGACGAGCGAGGACGCGTTCTGCCGCGGGCTCGGCAACGGCCACAGCCTCGCGGTGCTGATGCCCGAGCTGATCGATCTCGACGAAGACGACGGCGCGCCGCTGCCCGAGCGCTTCGCGCCGCTCGCGGCCACGCTCGCCGAACGTCACGCGCCGGACGAGGTGCGCCGAATCGTGCGCTCGCTGATGGGCGTCGGCTTCAACCTGAACCTGTTCCCGAACCTCGCGCTGTCGATGGCGTTCTTCCGCGTGCTGCGGCCGATCTCCGCGAACGAAACCGAGATTCGCCACGTCGCGCTCGCGATGGACGGCGGCCCCGACGAAGCGAACCGCGAGCGGTTGCGGATTCACGAGCACTTCCAGGGCCCGTTCGGGTTCGGCAGCCCCGACGACGCGGAAGCGTGGGAGCGCGTGCAGCGCGGCGCGCATGCGGGCCCCGACGTGCCGATCCTCGTGAACCGCGGGCTGAACCGCGAAACGACCGCCGCGAATGGCGAAAAGACCGCCCATGCGACCGACGAGACCGGCATGCGCGAGGCCTACCAGCAATGGCGCAAGATGATGGAGCAACGATGATGGACGACCGCAACGCCCTCTTTTCCGAGCAGACCTTCGCCCGCGCGGTCGAATTCGTGTGGCGCGAAGCCGAGATGCTCGACCGCCGCGACTACCGCGCCTGGCTCGACCTGTGGGAGCCCGCCGGCCACTACGTGGTGCCGATCGACCCCGATGCGACCGATTTCGCGGCGACGCTGAACTACGTGTTCGACGACCACGACATGCGCGAGAAGCGCGTGCAGCGGATGGTGTCCGGCTATTCGGCCTCGGCGACCGACGCGGCGCGCACGGTGCGCACCGTGTCGCGCTTCACGCTGGAAAGCGGCGGCGCCGACACCGTCGCGCTGAAATCGGCGCAGGTCGTCGTCGCGTACAAGCGCGGCGCCGCGACGCTGTTCGCGGCCGACGTCACGCACACGCTGCACGTCGATGCCGAAGGCGAGATGCGGATCGCGGAGAAGGTCGTGCGCCTGATCGACTCGACCGAAGCACTCAGCGCGATCGGCTTCCTGCTGTAAGCCGCGGCCGGTTCACCGCTGCAAGTGCAAAGGTGAGCCGGCAACCTTCACCTTTCCGGACCACCATGCCCACACTCGAAGTTTTCCTGCCGGCCGGCCATGACGACGCACGCAAGGCCGAGCTGATCGCGCGGCTGACCGGTGCGACCGTCGACGCGATCGGCGCACCGGCCGAATCCGTGCGCGTGCTGCTCACCGAGCTGCCCGCGACGCATGTCGGCCTCGGCGGCCGCAGTGCCGCGGACGGCGCGCCGCCGTCGCTGCCGGTGATCGTCGCGATCCTGATCGCCGGCCGCACCGACGCACGGAAACGCGCGCTGATCGCCGCGCTGTCCGACGCGGGCGCGAGCGTGCTCGACGCGCCGCTTCAAGCCACGCGCGTGATCATCAAGGACATTCCGGCCACCGACTTCGGCATCGGCGGCCAGACCGCGCGGGCGCTGGGACGATGAGCGCGCGCCGCGCGTCGCTGCCCGGCCGCGACGCGACGCGGCGGCTACGCGGGTGCGCCGGCGAGCGGCAACGTCACGCGGCAGCCGAGGCCGCCGCCGCCGGCCGGGCTCGCGGCGATCCGCCCGCCGTGACGCGTGACGATGCTCTTGCACAGCGACAACCCGATGCCGTTGCCGCCGGCTTTCGACGACGAGAAGCCGTCGAACAACCGGTCGTGCGCACCTTCCGCGATGCCGGGACCGTTGTCGATCGCGCGCAGCTCCGCATGCCCGGCGAGGTCTGCCGTCGCGAGCGTCAGCGTACGCGGCAGGCGCTCGCAGCCGGCGAACGCCTCGATCGCGTTGAACGCGAGATTCAGGATCACCTGCCCGATCAGCACGCGCTCGCAGCGGATCGGCAGCGGCACGTCGGCCTGCACGAGCACGACCGTCACGCCGGCTTCCTTCGCGCGCAGCTCGATGAAGTAAGCGACATCGGCAAGGATGTCGCGCAGGTCGGCGACCGCGACGACCGGCTCGCGCTTCACGATGAATTCGCGCACGCTCTTGATGATCAGCGCCGCGTGCTCGGCTTGCCGGTCCGCGCTGCGCAGCCCCCAGATCGCGTCCTCGACGGCGCCGTTGCCGTTCAGCCGCCGCACCGCGCCCTCGATGAAGTTGCGCACGGCCGCGAGCGGCTGGCTCAGCTCGTGCGCGATCACGCTCGCCATCTCCCCCATCGCGTTGTAGCGGCCCGCGTATTCGAGCATCCGCGCCTCCGCACGCCGCGCGTCCTCGATCGCGACTTCGTCGCTCACGTCGCGGAACTGCACGAGCAGCCCGTCGAGATCGCCTTCGATCTCGACCTGCCGGCACAGGATGCGCAGCCAGCACGGCGAGCCGTCGCGCCGCACGATCCGATAGCGCTGCGGCGCGGACGGGTGCGCCGACGGCGCATCGCGCAGTTGTGCGACGAGCCGGTCGCGATCGGCCGCGGAACAGTAGTCGAGCACCGCGCCGAGCGGTTCGTCGGGCGCGAGCCCGAGCACGCGGCGGCCCGATTCGCTGATGAACTGCACGCCGCCGTGCGGCGTCACGACCGCGATGCCTTCGTCGAGATCCTGCATGAACTCGCGCAGCCGCGCCTCGTAACGGCGCAACTGCCGGCGAACCGCCTCTTCCGCGCTGATGTCGCGGAACTGCACCATCACGACGTCGCGCCCGCGCAGCGGCACGTAGGTGGCGGTGGCCTCGGACAGCATGTCGACGCCCGTACGCGAGCGATAGCACCACTCGTACACCTGCGGCCCGTCGACGAGCGCACGATCCCAGGCACTCACCGCGATCTCGCGCTGGTATTTCGGCTCGGGCCGCGTCATGTCCGGCGCCTTCAGCGGCAGCAACTCCTCGACGGAGAAACCGAGCGCGATGCACGCGGCGCGATTCGCCCACACGATCGCCTTCGTCCGAGCGTCGTGCAGCAGCACGCAGGTCGTCAGCGCGTCGAGCAGCCGGTGGAAATCGTCGTCGTCGGGGAAACTCATGATCGGATCCGGATGAAGGCGCGCGGCATCGCGCGGCCGGAAATCCAACATAGCACCGGCGCGCGCCGATCGCACCTGAAGATTTCTTTAGGCCGGCCCGGAACGTCACCAGTCGCACGGCCCAACGCACCAATTGCTGCGTGTTTTCGGCGTTTCTAGACTGGCTGCATCGTCGTGCCGCAGGTCCAGCCTCGCACGGCACGCATGCCATCCGCATCCGAACCCTTGTCCGCCCAGGAGACAACCATGCCGCAAGCCGCCCTCGCCATCGAACCCGCGCCGTCCTCGCCGTCCGTGGCAGGTTCCGTGGCCGCGCCGTTGTCGCCGCTCGACGCGGTGATCGAGACCGTCGCCGCGCGCCGTGAAGAATTCGACCGTCTGTCGCACGTGCCGCGCGACGTGATCGCGCTGTTCAAGCAGGCCGGCATCTATCGCGCGGGCACGCCGCGTCGCTTCGGCGGCGACGCGCTCGCGCCGACCGCGTTCCTCGACATGATCGAGCGCATCGCGACGGCCGACGGGTCGGCCGCGTGGGTCGCGAGCTTCGGCTCCGCGAACGTCTATCTCGCGGCGCTGCCGCTCGAGACGCAGGCCGAGCTGTACGCGAGCGGTCCCGACCAGGTGTTCGCGGGCGGCCTGTTCCCGGTGCAGCCGGCGCAGGCCGCGCCGGGCGGCTGGCGCGTGAACGGCACGTGGAAATTCGCGAGCGGCTGCAAGGGCGCCGACTGGCTCGGTGTCGGCATCGCCGTGCCGGGCGCACAGGACGCCGCACCGAACAAGCCGCGCACGGCCGTGTTCCGCGCGGCCGACGTCGAGATCGTCGAGAACTGGAACGTGGTCGGCATGCAGGGCACCGGCAGCCACGACCTGCGCATCGACGACCGCTTCGTGCCGGAAGCGTGGACCTTCGTACGCGGCGGCGAACCGACCGTCGACGAGCCGCTGTACCGCTACCCGACCGTCGCGTACGCGGCGCAGGTGCTGGCCGTCGTCAACCTCGGCCTCGCGCGCGCGGCGCTCGACGTCGTGAACCGGATGTCGGGTGGCCGGCAAACGACGACCGGCGCACCGCGTCTCGCCGATCGCGCGTACTACCGCATCGAGCTCGCGAAGGCCGAGGCGCAACTGCGCTCGGCGCGCGCGTTTTTTTACGACGCGACCGACACCGTGTGGCGATCGATCCTCGCCGGCAATCCGGTGACGCCCGAGCAGGTCAGCCTGCTGCGGCTCGCGGCCACGCAGATCGCACGCGAAGGCGCGAGCGTCGTCGAACGCGCGTACCGCCTCGGCGGCACGGCGGCGATCTATCGCACGCATCCGCTGCAGCGGCTGCTGCGCGACGCGATGGTCGTCACGCAGCACGCGTTTCTCGGCGAAGGCAACTTCGACGGCGCGGGTGCGGTGTTCACCGGCGTGACGCCGTTTCCCGGCTATCTGTGACCCGTGTCGACCGAAGCCGTTCCTGAACACGCATGATCGCCGGCCGATTCATGCGCCCCATCGATTCCTCTGGAGAGCCCGATATGTCCGACCCGAATCCGCTGCCGCTGCGCGTCCTGTTCTGCTGCGGCGTGTCGCAGAACTTCTTCGACCTGCCGCGCGAGAAGATCGGCGAAGTGTGGCAGGCGTACGGTGCGATGCTCGCGGCCGTCGAAGCGATGCCCGGCGTGCGCGTGCTCGGCGTGATGGACGACGACCGCCTCGTGGTCGGCCAGGCCGACGGCGCGCCGTGGACGTTCTACATCATGGCCGACGTCGCCGATTTCGACACGACGGTCGCCGTCTGCAACCTGTATCGCACGACGCCCGTCGGCGAATACAACCTGTGGCGCTACGGCAAGATCGAGGCGCGCGTCGGCCGCGCGCTGACCGTGCCGCCGGCCGCGAAGCCCGCGGCGTGAGGCGCGCGATGAGCGACCTGCCGCCGGACCCGATCGATGCGCTCGTGCAGCGCCTGGCCGCGCTCGACGCCGAGCGCGCGGTGCGCGCGACGCTCACGCGCTACATGGCGCTGTGCGACGTGCCCGAGGATGCCGGCGACGGCCCGTCGCTCGCCGAACTGTTCACCGCCGACGCCGTGTGGGAAGGCATCGGCCCGCACTACGCGCGCAAGTTCGGCCGCCTCGAAGGCACCGCCGCGATCGTCGCGATGCTGGGCCGCTACCTGCCGCCCGACCCGCATTTCGCGGCGAACCTGCACTTCCTGACGTCGGAGTCGATCGAGATCGGCGCCGGCAACACGCGCGCGCGCGGCCGCTGGATCATGCTGCAGGCGTCGCGTTATGCGGACGGTTCGGCCGAGCTGATCGCCGCGCGGCTGACCGTCGATTTCGCGCCGGCGGCCAGCGGCTCCGCGTGGCTGATCCGTCATTTCCGCACCGAACGCGTACTCGACGGCCCGTGGCCGCTCGCCGCCGCGCCACGGTCCTGATCCATTCCACCGCTTTCGCGCGATACCGACCATGACAGGCTTCATCGACACCTTCACGCTGGGCGGCCCCGGCCCCACGATCGCGATCAAGGACACGATCGACATCGCGGGCCATCCGACCCGCGCGGCAAGCCGCGCGCTCGCCGACGCGCCGCCGGCCGCACATCACGCGGACGTGGTCCGCCTGCTGCTCGACGCCGGCTGGCAGATTGCCGGCAAGGCGAACATGCACGAGCTCGCGTTCGGCATGACCGGCATCAACGACTACACGGGCACGCCCGTCAATCCGCAAGATGCGACGCGCATTCCCGGCGGCTCGTCGAGCGGGTCCGCGTCGCTCGTCGGGCTCGGCGCCGTCGACGCGGCGCTCGGCACCGACACCGGCGGCTCGATCCGGGGGCCGGCCGCGTGCTGCGGCGTGGCCGGCCTGAAGCCGACGTTCGGCCGCGTATCGCGCCGCGGCGTCGCGCCCGCCGACACGACGCTCGATTGCGTCGGGCCGTTTGCGCGCGATATCCGCACGCTGGCCGCGGTGATGGCCGCGATCGCCCCGGGCTTCGATCGTGCGCAAGCCGCGGCATCCGCGGCAGGCTTTACCGTCGCGCACGTCACGGTCGAAGCCGATCCGGCCGTCGCGGCCGCGCTCGATGCGGCCGTTCGCGCCGCGGGCCTGCACGCGCACGCCGTCGTGCTCGACGACATGCCGGCCGCGTTCGCGGCGGGGCTCACCGTCATCAATGCGGAAACGTCGCGCGCGTTCGGCCATCTGGTCGCGACGGGCCGGCTCGGCGCCGATCTCGACGCGCGCCTGCGCACGGCCGCGACGACGACACCGGCCGCGCTCGCCGAAGCCGAAACCGTCCGCGCACGCTTCACCGCGCAGGTCGATGCCGCGCTCGAGCACGCCGACGTGCTGGTGCTGCCGACGCTGCCCGCGCTGCCGATCACGCTGCAGCAGGCACGCGACGGCGTGTCGGTCATCGCGATGTCGTCGCTGATCCGGCCGTTCAACCTGAGCGGCCATCCGGCGCTCAGCCTGCCGCTGCCGCTCGCCGGTTCGCCGCTGAAGGCCGGCCTGCAGATCGTCGGGCGCAAGGGCGCGGACGAACAGGTCTGCGCGATCGCGGCGCACTTCGAAGCGGCTCTCGCCGCATGAACCACGATACGGGCGCCGCTTCCACCGGCGTGCGCCCGCGAACCAGGGAACCACGCACCATGTCAGATCGAGTCGTCCTCGTCACCGGCGCCGCGCGCGGGCTCGGCGCCGTCATCGCCGAGCGCTTCCATGCAGCCGGCTACCGCGTCGCACTGGCCGATATCGCCGCCGACGCCGTTCGCGCGCATGCACGCGACCTCGACCCGAGCGGCGCCCGCGCGATCGCGCTGCCGCTCGACGTCACGTCGAAACGCGATTTCGAAGCCGCGCGCGATGCGCTCGTCGCACGCTGGGGCACGATCGACGTGCTCGTCAACAATGCGGGCGCCTCGAAGGTCGTGCCGGCCATGGAGATCACGGCCGAGCAGTTCGACCAGGTGATCGACGTGAACCTGCGCAGCGTGCTGTTCGGCTGCCAGGTGTTCGGCCAGTACTTCGCGGCGCGCGGCGCGGGCCGCATCGTCAACATCGCGTCGCTCGCCGGACAGAACGGCGGCTCGGCGACGGGCGCGCACTATGCGGCCGCGAAAGGCGGCACGCTGACGCTGACCAAGGTGTTCGCGCGCGACCTCGCCGCGCAGGGCGTGACCGTCAATGCGATCTCGCCGGGCCCGCTCGACCTGCCGATCGTGTACGAGAGCGTCGCGCCGGAGAAGCTGCGCCAGGTGCTCGCGAGCCTGCCGGGCGGCAAGCTCGGGTCGGCCGGTTTCGTGGCGGATGCCGCCGTGCTGCTCGCGTCGGGCGACGCGCACTTCGCCAACGGGGCGTGCTGGGACATCAACGGCGGGTTGTACATGCGCTGAGCGCGGCAGGCAGGCCTTATCGCGCCGACTCCCCGCCATCGCCCCACACGACCATCACGTCGCGCACGAGCGCGGCGATCGACGTCGCGCCGAGCTTCTCCTTGATGCTCGCGCGATGCACGTCGACGGTCTTCACGCTGATCGACAGGTCCGACGCGATCTGCTTGCTGCCCTTGCCGTCCACGACGCCGCGCAGCACTTCCTTCTCCCGCGCGGTCAGCGCATCCAGCCGCTGGCGCAGCTCGCGGTGGCGCTGGCTCACCGCGTGCCGCTGCTGCGCGAGCCGCAGCGCGCGCTGCACGCGTTCGAGCATCTGCTGCGAGTTGTACGGCTTCTCGACGAAATCGATCGCGCCGTTCTGCAGCGCGCGCACCGACATCGGAATGTCGCCGTGCCCGCTGACGAAGATCACCGGCAACGTCGCCCCGCGCGCATTCAGTTCGGCCTGCACGTCGAAGCCGCTTTTCTCGGGCATCCGCACGTCGAGCACCAGGCACGCGGGCAGGTTCGCGTCGAAGCGCGCGAGAAACTCGCCCGCGTTCGCGAACCCTTCGGACGCAATGCCGACCGATTCGAGCAACCACGCGAGCGACGTCCGCATGCCGCCGTCGTCGTCGACGATGTATACGATCGGTGCGGGTGACGTCGTCATCGCGGGTGTCTCGCTGAATATCGGTATGGGTGTCGCACGCGCCGCGCGACAGGCCGGTGGCCGGCGGGTCGCGCGCGTCGTTCGCTGGGGGTGTGCGGCACATCATAACGAGCCGAAAACTCGCTGAATACCCTTTTGCGTGCCGCACGTCCGCCCAATCGCGCTTTTTTCGCGCGGCGCGGCGCGCATCTAGGTAGAACCTTTAGATGCGTTGGCGGGAACGCCATGTCCATCGTCAATCGTGCGAATGGTCGCCCGCATTTTCGCGACGTACGCTTGGATCATCGTCGGCGATCCGGCGCTGCCTCGACAGCGTGACGCGATCGCCGCCTTCGTCCAACAGGAGCACCCATGTCTTCCACGACCGATATCCCGCGACCGGCACGCGTCGAACCGACCGACACGCAGAAGGCCTTCCGCCAGGCGATGGCCCACCTCGGCGCGGCCGTCAACGTCATCACCACCGCCGGGCCGCACGGCCGCTGCGGGATCACCGCGAGCGCCGTGTGCTCCGTCACCGATACGCCGCCGACGCTGCTCGTGTGCCTGAACCGGTCGAGCGCGATGCACGCGACCTTCGAGCGCAACCGCCACGTCTGCATCAACGTGCTGCCGGCCGAGCACGAGCTGCTCGCGCGGCATTTCGCGGGACTCACCGACCTGCCGATGGCGCAGCGTTTCGAACTGCCCGTGTGGGATCGGGGCGAGCAGGACGTGCCCGTGCTGCGCGACGCGCTCGCCAGCCTCCAGGGCACGATCGCCGACATGAAGGAAGTCGGCTCGCATTCGGTGATGTTCATCGAGGCGACGTCGATCCGCGTGCGCGACGACGGCGACAGCCTCATCTACTTCAGCCGCGCGTTTCATCGCGTCTCGCGCACCGCGTACGTGCGGTGACGTTCGCGTGATTACGCGGGCGTCCGCAACGCGCGCTGGGCGGCCGCAAGCGCCGCGCCCGCGAACAGCGTCAGCGCCGAATACACGAGCCCGCGCGCGAGCCCCGCGCTGTCCGACACCCAGCCGATCGCGACCGGCCCCGCGATCTGGCCGAATGCGAAGACCGTCGTGAACGCGCTGATCCCCTTCGCCCAGCCGTCGGGCGGCAGGTTGTGCCGCACGAAGGCCGTCGTCGACGCGACGGCCGACAGGAACGTCGCGCCGAACAGCACGCCCGACGCGAACGCGGCGGCCGGATGCACGAACATCGCGGGCATCAGCGTCGCGATGCCGAGCAGCGCGTTGAGCACCGCGAGCGCCTGCCCGCCGCGCATCCGGTCGAGCAGCCCCGACCACAGCCGCGCCGACACGACGGTCGCGACGCCGAGCATCACGTAGAACGCGGCGACCACCGTGCCGCTCATGCCCGCGCCGCGCAGCAGCGCGACGATGAACGTCATGTAGCCGATGTAGCCGACGCCGAACAGGCCGTAGCCGGCCAGCGCGAGTCCGAAACGGGCCGCGCGCGCGGTTGCCGCCGGTGCCGTGCCGTCGCGCGGCCTCGCCGGTGCCGCGTGTGCGCGCTCGATGCGATGCGCGGCCGCGATGGCCACCGCCGAGAACAGCGCGCAGGCGAGCGCGAGCGCGAACCACGCGGCCTGCCAGCCGTGCACGCCATGCGTGAGCGTGGCCGGCACGAGCAGCGACGACGCGACGATGCCCCATCCCGTACCGCCGTAATAGAGGCCGAGCAGCAGCCCCGCATCGCGCGGCGACGCCGACGCGAGCCGCGCGGCCAGCACGCCGCCGCTGATGAAGATCAGCGCGCTGCCGATACCCGTTGCGAGCCGCTGCACGAGCAGCGCGTGCATGCCGGACGTGAGCCCGCAGGTCGCCATCAGCACCACGGTCAACGCGCAGCCGGCCGCCAGCAGCGTGCCCGCGCGCCAGCGCCGCGACAGCAGCGGAAACGCCAGCGCGCCGACCAGGTAGCCGGCCGCGTTCGCGGTATTCAGCGCGCCGGCCTGCGCGAAGGTCCAGCCGAGATCGGCCTTCATCGGCGGCAGCAGCAGCGCATACGAAAAGCGTGCGAGGCCGAGCGCGATCGCGCTGCCGAGCGACAGGCCGATCGCGAGCCGCCACGCGGCCATGCGGTCGGGATCGGTGGTGCCGGCGGCCGGCTGCGTCGGGCCGGCGCGCTCCGGTTGCGGCGCTGCACGCATCGGGTCGTCTCCATCGTTGTGATGCCGTCCTGACGACGGCGCACGCGGCCGCGGCCATCGCGCAAGATCGTCAGATGGTGCCAGAAAACCGGAGGCATCGCCGCACGCGGGCCCGCGCGCAATATGCGCGTGATACGCGTGCGCGATCGTCTTTCATGAATCACGCAATGCGAAATAATCGACGCCATTGCACGTCGAATTATAAAAAACGGCCGAATGCATTAATCGAACGGAATCCCGATAATTGGAAAATCAGGTCGGTCCCGTTATTCTATTTATCGGCCTCCTTTTCCCGTCGACCTCGATAAAATGCCGGTGTTTAGCACGCTTTGGCTAAAAACGTCGCAATGCATTGCATTAACAAAATCGTCAGACTAATATCGACGCCACTTGTCCGGCATTCACGAAATACCGAACAAGGAGCGGCAAGATTTTCTACCGCACTTTCATGTTGAATCACTCATGTTCACCACAGGAGAATTGACATGCAGGACACCCAGCAGATCGAATTGCTTGACTGGATGCAGGAAGACACGCACCCCGAGGCCGTCGACATGATGGTCGAGGACGCCGTGGTGCCGTTCGGCACCGCGCTCTGGCCGGTCTGAGCGGGCCACCCGTTCTCGCGGAAGGGCCTCGGCCCTTCCGCCGCTTCCGGAGATACGCATGCTGAACCTGCACCGCGCGCTCGGGTTTCACCCCGCGCTGCGCGACAAGCTGGCGCGCGGCGAGTCGGGAAAACTGCTGGTCGGCCATGACACCCGCAACCGCGACATCGCGTTGCGCGCGTTTTCCGCCCTGCCTGATTCGCTCGACGCCACGACCCTCTGCCTCGAAAGCACCCCGCCCGCCGACATCGCCGCCGCGCTCAATGACGCCGACCTGTTCGTGCTGCTGTACGACTCGTCGTGCCTGCCGACACCCTCGCCGAGCGGGCCGCCGTTCCTCGCCGCGATCCGCCCCGCGATCGTCGAGCACTGGAGCAAGTCGGTCTTGTTCAAGGATTACGGCCCGCATCTCGACGAAGCCTTCGCCGAATCGCTCGACGACATCGCCGCACGCAACGGCCGGTTGATCGACGCGGCCGCACGCGCGTCACGGATCCGCTTCATCGACGAAGCCGGCAACACGCTGACGGGCTCGCTCGCACCGGACCAGAAATGGACGAGCGTCGACGGCATGGGCAACCTCGACGTCGTGCCCGGCGAGATCGCGACGCACGTGACCGACCTGAACGGCTCGGTCGTGTTCAGCGGCACGTTTCTCGGCACCGTGCCGTTCGCGATCAAGTACAAGGTGGCCGAGCGGCTCGCGACGCTGCGGGTCGAGAACAGCACGATCGTCGATTTCGACACCGACGATGCCGGCTTTCGACGCGATTTCACGACCTATCTCGACCGGCACGCGAACCACCGGCGCATCGAGGAATTCGGCATCGGCACGAACCTCGGCATCCGCGGGCTGTACGGCCGCAACGCCGGGTTCGAGGAACGCCATCCGGGCCTGCATCTCGGGCTCGGCGGCGGCGAAAACGGCAGCCATCACCTCGACCTGATCTTCGCGCGCGGCACGCTCGCGCTCGACGAACGGATCGTGTTCGACGGCGCGTTCGCCGTCTGACGACGGGGCGGCTTGCGGGCTCAGGCTTCGGCGGCGGGCGTGTCGCCGAGCCACTTGAACATCACGAGGCAATCGACGAAGCCGAGCCGCGCGTGGCGGTACGCGCGCGGCAGGCGGCCGACGATCTCGAATCCCAGCTTCCGCCACAGCGCGACCGCGACCTCGTTCGTCGCGACCACCGAGTTGAACTGCATCGCAAGGAAACCGCGCTCGCGCGCGACCTGCTGCGAGTGTTCGCACATCAGGCGCGCGACGCCGCGGCCGCGCGCGGCCTCGCTCACCATGTAGCCGCAGTTGCTCACGTGCTTGCCGGGGCCGGCCGCGTTCGCCTTCAGGTAGTACGAGCCGAGCACCACGCCGTCCTCCTCGGCGATCCACGTGCAAAGCGGCGCGTCGAGCCACAGCACGCGCGCCGCTTCCCGTGTCGGCGCGGGATCGAATGCATAGGTTTCCTGAGCGGCGACGATGGCGCGATAGGTCGGCCAGAAGCGCGGGAAATCGTCGTCGGTCATCGGGCGAATCGTGATCATGCGGGTTCTCTCGTGAGGGGGATGTCGGCAGGCAAGCGATCGATCGTACCGCGATTCATCGGCGGCCGCCGACCCGCCGCGCCGCACTGCGATACGCGCCCGGCGGCACGCCGTACCAGCGCTTGAACGCCTGCGAAAAACTCGACAGGTCGCTGAAGCCGAGCCGCTCGGCCACCTCCGCGAGCGACAGCCGCGCATCGCCGAGCAATGTCTCGGCCATCGCGCCGCGCGCCTGCGCGAGCAGCGTGCGAAACGTCGTGCCCTCCTCCTGCAGCCGGCGCTTGAGCGTGCGCGGGCTCGTGTTCATCAGCCGCGCCATGTCCTCGAGCGAGAACGGCGCACCGCCGGCCGTCGAGCCCAGGTACTGGCGCACCATCTCCGACGTGCCCACGCGCGCGCGCCGCGCTTCGACGAGTTGCCCGCACATCTGCTCGCACATCGACACCGTCAGCGGATTCGCATGCGGCAGCGGCCGGTCGAGAAACGCGCGGTCGAACGCGAGGCTGTTCACGCGCGCCGAGAAGGCCGGCTCGATGCCGGCGATGCGCGGCGCGACGAGCGACGGTGAACGCGCGGCCTGCAGCGTGAAGCGCGACAACGCGAAATCGCCGCTGGCGATTTCCTGCAGCAGCACGGCAGCAGCCGTCATGTCGCGCTCGACGAGGAACCGGCTCAGGTCGCCGTCGAGTTCCGGCGCGCCGAAGTTGAGCACGCCCGTATCGGGCGCCTCGCGGTACGTGATGACGGTGTATGCATACGTGAGCGGCAGGAAGCGCATCGCCAGCGCGAGCGCGTCGCGCCCGGTCGCGCTCGCGATCAGCCCGTAGCCCCACACGCCGTACGCGGAGAAGTGATAGCGCAGGCCGACCTCGAAGCCGAGGCCCTGCGCGCGGCCGAGCGCGCGCAGCAGGTTGCCGGTCAGCCGCAGCTCCTGTGCGGCCGTCACCTCGACCTTCGGATCGTCGAGCTGCGCATCCGCCAGGCCGGTACCGGCCAGCAGCGTCGCGTGCGGCACGCCGCGTTCGTCGCCGAAATCGACCAGCAGCCGGGCGCTGGCCGGACTCCGGGTGAAATCCCAGAAGCTCATGCGGAGAAACCCTCGAAGCGCCGATTTGGCCCAAATACTAAAACAATTGTCCCCAAGCAGCATTGGTGTTTCCCCGTGCGGCCCGCACCATCGGCGTCATCCAGTCGTCACCCGAACGACGCCATCGCCCCAGGAGGAGACACCATGCGACCGAGCCGCCCGACCGATCCCGCCGCCTGCGCCCCCGTGCCGGCGCCCGTCGGCTGATCCATCGACTACCGAACAAAGGAGACGATTCCATGAGCAAGACGTTCGACTACATCGTCGTCGGCGGCGGATCGGGCGGCTGCGTCGTCGCCGGGCGCCTGACCGAGGACCCGGCCGTGACCGTATGCGTGCTGGAGGCCGGCGGCCGCGGCGACGGCGCGCTCGTCAACGTGCCGACCGGCGCGGTCGCGATGATGTCCACGCGCCTGAACAACTGGGCGTTCGACACGGTGCCGCAGCCCGGGCTCGGCGGGCGCATCGGCTACCAGCCGCGCGGCAGGGCGCTCGGCGGATCGTCGGCGATCAACGCGATGGTCTACATCCGCGGCCATCGTGTCGACTACGACGGCTGGGCCGCGCTCGGCAACGAAGGCTGGGGGTACGACGACGTGCTGCCGTACTTCCGCCTGAGCGAGCACAACGAGCGCTTCGACGATGCATGGCACGGCCGTGACGGCCCGCTGTGGGTCAGCGACCTGCGCACCGGCAACCCGTTCCATGCGCGCTACCTGGAAGCCGCGCGACAGGCCGGCCTGCCGCTCACCGACGATTTCAACGGTGCGCGGCAGGAGGGCATCGGGATCTACCAGGTCACGCAGAAGCACGGCGAACGCTGGAGCGCAGCGCGCGCGTACCTGCTGCCGCATCTCGGCCGCCGCGACAACCTGACGGTCGAGACGCACGCGCAGGTGCTGCGCATCCTGTTCGACGGCACGCGCGCGATCGGCGTCGAGGTCCGCCAGCACGGCGAGGTCCGCACGCTGCGCGCGCGGCGCGAAGTCGTGCTCGCGGCCGGCGCGCTGCAGACGCCGCAGTTGCTGATGCTGTCGGGCGTCGGCCCGGGCCGCGCACTCCAGCAGTTCGGCATCGCGGTGCAGGCGGACCTGCCCGGCGTCGGGCGCAACCTGCAGGATCATCCGGATTTCATCTTCGGCTATCGCACGCGCAGCGTCGACACGATGGGCGTGTCCGCACGCGGCGGCCTGCGGATGCTGCGCGAGTTCGCGCGCTTTCGCCGCGAACGGCGCGGGATGCTGACGTCGAATTTCGCGGAAGGCGGCGGGTTCCTGAAAACGCGCGCCGATCTCGCCGCGCCGGACATCCAGCTGCATTTCGTCGTCGCGCTCGTCGACGACCATGCGCGCAAGCTGCATGCCGGCCACGGGCTGTCGTGCCACGTGTGCCTGCTGCGGCCGCGCAGCCGCGGCTCGGTCACGCTGAACAGCGCCGATCCGCTCGCGGCGCCGCGCATCGACCCCGCGTTCTTCGACGATCCGCGCGACGTCGACGACATGGTCGCGGGCTTCCGCATCACGCGCCGGCTAATGGAAGCACCGGCGCTCGCGAGCTGGATCACGCGCGACCTGTTCACCGCGAACGTGACGACCGACGACGAGATCCGCGACGTGCTGAGGCGGCGCACCGACACCGTGTATCACCCGGTCGGCACCTGCCGGATGGGGCACGACGCACTCGCCGTCGTCGATCCGCAACTGCGCGTGCGCGGCCTGCAGGGGCTGCGCATCGTCGATGCGTCGGTGATGCCGACGCTGATCGGCGGCAACACCAACGCGCCGACGATCATGATCGCCGAGAAGGCCGTCGACCTGATGCGCGGCGTGCGCCGCGTGCCGGACCGGCCGCATGCCGGCGAGACCGTCAGGACAGCGACGGATTGCGATTCCGCCCGTGCCGCGCGCGCGGCACACGACGTCATCCAGCCCGAGGAAACCCGCCATGCTGTCGCCTGATCCTTCCCGTTGCGCCGGCTCCGCCGCACCGCTTGCCGCGATCATCATCGGCGCCGGCTTCGCCGGCATCGGCATGGCCGTTGCGCTGCAACGCGCCGGCATCCACGATTTCGTGATCGTCGAACGCTCGCACGACGTCGGCGGCGTATGGCGCGACAACAGCTACCCGGGCGCCGCGTGCGACGTGCCCTCGCACCTGTATTCGTTTTCGTTCGAACCGAATCCGGCCTGGTCCCGCGTGTTCGCGCCGCAGCCGGAAATTCACGCATACCTGCAGCATTGCGCACGCAAGTACGGGCTCGCACGCCACCTGCGCTTCGGCGCCGAAGTCGGGCACGCGCGCTACGACGAAACCGGTGCGCTGTGGCACGTCACGCTCGTCGACGGCACGACGCTCAGCGCCGCCCTGCTTGTCAGCGGCACCGGCCAGTTGAGCCGCCCGGCGATGCCCGACCTGCCCGGCATCGACACGTTCCGCGGCCGCGCGTTCCACTCCGCGCACTGGGATCACGACTATTCGCTCGCCGGCAAGCGCGTGGCCGTGGTCGGCACCGGCGCGTCGGCGATCCAGTTCGTCCCGGCGATCGCCGGCAGCGTGCGGCACCTGACCGTGTTCCAGCGTTCGCCGGCCTACGTGATACCGCGTCCCGACCGCGCGTATCGCCCGTGGGAAAAGGCGATGTTTCGCCGGATGCCGTGGGCGATGAAGCTGCATCGCGCGTGGATCTACACCCGCTACGAATCGCGTGCGATCGCGTTCACGCGCCTGCACGGGCTGATGAAGGTGGCGGTCGGCCGGCCGTTCCGCAAGCTGCTCGCGCGCGACGTGCCGGACCCCGCGTTGCGCGCCCGGCTCACGCCCGACTACCCGATCGGCTGCAAGCGCCTCCTGCTGTCGAGCGAATACCTCGCGACGATGAGCCGCGACAACGTCGCGCTCGTCACGCAACGCATCCGGCGCGTGACCGAGGACGGCATCGAAACCGTCGACGGCGTCCAGCATCCGGTCGACGCGATCGTCTACGGCACGGGGTTCGCGGCAACCGAATTCCTGTCGCCGATGCGCATCACGGGCCGCGACGGGCTCGACCTGAACGACGCGTGGCGACGCGGCGCGCAGGCGTATCTCGGGCTCACCGTGCCCGGCTTCCCGAACTTCTTCATGCTGTACGGCCCGAACACCAACCTCGGGCACAACTCGATCGTCTACATGCTCGAAAGCCAGATCGCGCACGTGATGCGCTGCGTGCGGGCGATGCGGCGCGACGGCGCGCGCGAGATCGACGTCGATACGCGCCGCTACCGGCGCTTCAACGCGCACGTGCAGCAGCGGCTCGCCGGTTCGGTCTGGAGCGGCTGCAAGAGCTGGTACGTCGATGCAGCGGGGCACAACAGCACGAACTGGCCGGGTTTCACGCTGACCTACCGGTGGATCACGCGTGTCGGCGGCATGTCCGCATACCGCTTCACGCGCCCGTTGCCCGAGTCGGCCGCGGCAGCGCACGGCACGGTGATCGCGCCGCCGGCCGGTCGGCTGGAGGCGCTCGCCGCCGCTTCGCTGCGCGGCTTCCTGCGCGTTGCGTTCCGGCCGCTGATCGGGCCGCCGTTCGGTGCACGCACGCAGCGCCGCGTCGTCGCGCTGCTGTCGCCGCTGATGCCCGGTGCCGGCGGCACGCTGCGCTATCGCACGTCCGCGCACCACGTGCCGGTCGAAGTCGTCGCGCCGAAACGCGGCGACACGGGTGGCGCGATCCTGTATCTCCACGGCGGAGCATTCTGCCTCGGCGGCCCGCATACGCATCGCGGCGTGACGACGCGGCTCGCGAACGATGCCGGCCTGCCGGTGTGGGTGCCCGATTACCGCCTTGCGCCCGAGCATCCGAGCCCGGCCGCGCTCGACGATGCGCTCGCCGTGTACGACGCGATGCGCGCGCAGGGTCATGCGCCGCACCGGATCGTGATCGCCGGCGACTCGGCCGGCGGTGCGCTGGCCCTCTCACTCGCCATTGCGCTGCGCGAGCGCGGCGATCCGGCCGCCGCCGCGCTGCTGCTGATCTCGCCCGTGACCGACCCGGCGCTCGGCGGTCCGACGCTGGCCTCGCGCCGCCGCGACGATCCGATGATCCGGCGCGGCTGGCTCGAACAGGGGCTGCGCTGGTATCACGGCGCCGGCTCGACCGCCGCGCGCGGCCCGCTCGACACCGACCTGCGCGGTCTGCCGCCGATGCTGATTCAGGCCGGCGACCAGGAGGTGCTGCTGTCGGATGCGCAACGGCTGGCGGATCACGCACGCGCGTGCGGCGTGCCGTGCCGGCTGGAGATTCACGCGGCGCGCTGGCACGTGTTTCATCTGCAGGCGTTCTACCTGCGCTCGGCGCGCGATGCACTGCGCACGCTGGCGGGATTTGCGTCGGCACGGGTGGCCGCGAGCGCGTGACGATCGGGCGGCAATGCGCGGCGAGCGGCGCGTGCGCGGTCGCCTATCTGCGCGTCGCGATGGAATCGCTCGACGATCCCGACAATCGCGCGGCCGGCCTGCTCGCGCTGCGCACGGTCGCGGAAGCCTATGGCGGGCTCGGCGCGGTCGCGGCAGAAGCCGGCATCAGCCGCGAATCGCTGTATCGCACGCTGTCCCCGAACGGCAACCCGACGCGGAAAACCCTGCTCGCGGTGCTCAAGACCGTCGGCCTGCGCCGGTCCGTCGTCCTGGCCCAGCCGGAGCATGCATGAGCGGCGCGCGCCCGCTCACGGCCTGACCATCCACACGAGCAGCATCCCGGCCGGCGCGGCCGTCATCCCCGCCGGCGGACGCTCGATCGTCGGCTCGACCGCCAGCGCCTGCGCGATCGCCGCCGCATCGTCGATCGGCGTCGTGCGCACGATCGTCATCAGCCGCGCCGGCCGGTGCAGCGCCTCGCGATACAGCGCGCCGTACCACAGCGGCCGCATGCCGAGCGCGTCCTCCAGCACGTACGGATAGCGCCACAGCCGCAGCACGAGGCGGCTGTCCGGATGGGCCGGATCGACGCGGACGAACACGCGGCGCGTGCTTTCGCCATGCGTATAGCGCGGCAGCACGGGCAGCGCGTCGGCCGGCGCCTGCGGCAACAGCCAGCGCAACGCGGTGGCCGGCGACCACGGCGTCGCGCGCTGCCAGCCGGCCTGCGCGAGATGCCGGTCGAGCGTGTCCGATGTCGCGCTCCATTGCAACGGCAGATATTCCTCGCGATCGCCGCCGATCTCGGTGCGCCGCGTCGGCACGCGCTGCCACCCGCCGTGCAGCCACTGATCGACCGTCATTGCCACCACGTCACCGACGTGCGGGCGCGCCGCGCGCTCGAGCTGCCATTGCGCGGGAACCGTCCATACGCCGGCCGTCGCGAGCACCACGACCACCGCGACCAGCGCGCCGCGCGGCTGCACCTGTTCGCGCACGCGCCAGTATGCATAGGCGCCGGCGAGCAGCGCGAACCAGGCCAGCCCGAGACTCCAGCCGCCGAGCAGGCCCGACAGCCAGGTGTCGCCAACGTAGAGCCGCGCGAAACCGCCGAGCACGATCCACAGCACGACCGCCGTCACGACCGGAATGCGCCATCGCGCGGGCCGGTCGCGCGTGAGCACCCAGCCGAGGCCGCTGCTCGCGAGGATCGCGAACGCGGCGTCGGCATCGGGCAGCGGCAGGTGCAGCGCGCCGGGCGGCAGGCTCGCGGGCGTCGCGCCCGGCACGCCCGCGCCGAACGCCGGCACGAGCACGACCGCGATACCGACCGTCGCGAGCCACCACGCGGACGTCAGCCAGCAGCGATGGATCATCAGCCAGACGAGGAACGCGGCCGCGACGATCAGCCCCGTGTCGTGCCCGTGCAGCACGGCAAGCGCACTCATCGCGGCGTCGACGGGCGGCGTGCGCAGGTTCTGCAGGAACGCATACAGCGCGATGTCCGCGTGCATCAGCGGATCGTTCGCGACGACATCCCGCACCATCCCCGCGAACAGCCACACGCAGCCGGCGAACAGCAGCGCGAGCACGGGCACCGCGCCCGGCAGGCCGCGCACGTCCGCGATCGCGTCGTGCAGCCGCGCGCCCACCCGCGGCCAGCGGCGCGCGCAAGCGTGCACGGCTGCGACGAGCGCGCGGTGCAGCAACGGCCAGCCGCGCCGCAGCGCGACGCGCACGCCGACCCAGACGAGCACGACCAGCGCGGCGACGACCAGCAGGATCGCGGCGACCCGCACGCTGATCGCCGCGGCCAGCGCGGCCGACGCGCCGAACACGATGCCCGGCGCGACGTGTACCGGCGCCCACACGAGCGCCGAGACGACGTTGACCGGATAAAACGACCGCCGCGGCAGCGTCGCGCAGCCGACGACGACCGGCACGACCGCACGCACCGGCGCGAGGAAGCGCGCGAGCACGATGCTCTTCATCCCGTGACGCAGGACGAACTCCTCCCCGCGCGCATAGGCGTTCGCGTAGCCGAGGCGCGCCCACACGTTGCGGATCATCCCGCGGTAGTGCCGCCCGATCTCGTAGCTGATCCCGTCGCCGACCACCGCGCCGGCGGCCGCGATGCCGATCGTCGTCCAGCCGTCGAGCGCGCCCGCGCCGATCAGCGCACCGGCCGCGAACATCACGGCGCCGGCCGGCACGATCGTGCCGATCAGCGCGATCGCCTCGGCGCACGCCGCCACGAACACGATTGCCAGCACGAGCAGCGGATGCGCGCCGATCGCGCCGATCCACGCGTGGATCGTGTCGCTCATCGCACGCCCCGCGGCGAAACGGCCCGGCGGTCGAACACCGGATCGGCGATGGCAGGGTGAATGGTCATGGCGAGGTGCGCGCGCTCGCGCCGGCGTGAACGGTCAATCGAACTCGTGCTGCCGCGCATCGACCTCGAGCGGCGCGTCGTGATAGCCGACCGTCGCGATTTCCTGCAGATAGCGCGCAAGAAATGCGCCGATCGAACCGGCGGCCTCGTACTGATGCACGTGACGGAATTCGTGGGTCAGCAGGCGGCGCGTGTCCTGCCCGCGCAGCACGTACACCGCATGGCCGAGCGTCAGACCGATCGTCCCCGGCGACAGCAGCCCCGTGTCGCGGGCGATCGCGGCCAGCGACGGCGTCTCGGGGAACGGCATGCGATCGACGGTCACCACGCGGATCCGTTCCGGCCGGGCAACGCCCACCGCGCGTGCGTCGTCCGCCTGCGCCGGCGTCAGCGGCGCCCCCTGCGCGATCCCACGCGCCGCTTCCGCTTCGGCCCATGCGACCGCGGCGGGCAATGCGGACGGCAGGATATCGGCAAGATCGATCATCGCGGGGCTCCCCTGTGGGTGGATTGGCATCGGGCACCAGTTTAGTCCCGAATCGCGGCGGCTCGACGCACGGTCCGGGCAGCGCGTCGCCGGTCCGGCCCGGGTACGGCAGTCACCCGGGAATACCCTGACCGCCGCGCACGACACGTCGTGCCCTTTCCGGTCGATTATTTCGCTTCAGTACACATTCGTCGATCAGCCATCTCGAAAATTTCCCGAATGAGTACCGTTTTCGAATTCGGCGGAATATATTGGTCAGAAGAACGGCCGCGTCGATAACCAGACATGCAGTTCGCGGCGTCATCCCGAAGAGGGCCGCTAGATGATCAGGGTAATTCTGGCTGACGATCACGCAGTCATGCGGGACGGACTGCGTTACATCCTGGAAATGGCCGGCGGTTTCGAGATCGTCGGCGAGGCAAGCGACGGCTCGGCCACGCTCGCGCTGGCCGAACACGCGGCCGCCGACGTGCTGCTGCTCGACCTGTCGATGCCCGCGCCGACCGGCATCGAGCTGATCCGGATGGTCAAGAGTCACGCGCCGTCGCTGCGCACGCTCGTGCTGACGATGCATGCCGAGGCGCAGTACGCCGCGCGCGCGTTCAAGGCCGGCGCCACCGGCTACCTGACGAAGGACAGCGCGACCGCCGAACTCGTCGAGGCCGTCGGCAAGGTCGCGGCCGGCGGCGTCTACGTGAGCCCGTCCGCGGCCGAAAGCCTCGCGCGCACGCTGCGCGCGCCGGCCCGGACGTTGCCGCACGAGCGGCTGTCCGCCCGCGAGCTCGACGTGATGCGCCGCATCGTCGCCGGCCAGACCGTCACGCAGATCGCGTCCGAACTCGGGCTGAGCACGAAGACGGTCAGCACGTACAAGACGCGGATCCTCGAGAAAATGGAGTTGCCGCACGACGCGGCGCTGGTCCGCTACGCGGTACGCCACGATCTCGATCCCGGCGCCGGCGCCGACGACGCATGACGGCCGCGTCCCGGTTCCCGCCCGCGCCGCCGGAAGACGACGATCCGGACACGTCGCGCCTGTTCATGTCGTCGCTGCCGCCGGGCCGGCGCGAACGGCGCTTCGCGCTCGCGACCGTGCTCGTGTCGGCCGTGATCTTCGCCGCGCTCGCGCCGTTCGCGGGCATGCCGCTCGCGCCGGGCTCGGCGTTCATTCCCGTGTACCAGTCGGCGATCGTCGTCAACGACATGGTGACGGCCGGCCTGCTGCTCGGCCAGTACGCGATCCTGCGCCAGAAACCGCTGCTCGTGCTCGCGGGCGGCTACCTGTTCACGGGCTTCATGGCCGGCACGCACATGCTGAGCTTCCCCGGGCTGTTCGCACCGCACGGCCTGCTCGGCGGCGGCGACCAGACCACCGCGTGGCTGTACCTGTTCTGGCACGGCGGGTTTCCGCTGGCCGTTTCCGCGTATGCGCTGCTGCGCGCGACGCCGCGCGCCCGCCCGATCGCGAGCCCGCAGCGCCGGGCGGCGATTCCGGTGGGGTTCTGCCTCGCGTCGGCGGCCGCCGCGACGGTCGCGCTCGCGCTGCTCGCGACCGCCGGCCACGACCTGCTGCCGCGCATCATGAACGGCAACCGGATGGCCGCGACGATGACGAACGCGATCACGATCGTCTGGGGGCTGAACCTGGTCGCGCTGATGCTGATGTGGCGGCAGCGGCGCCGCCACTCCGTGCTCGACCTGTGGGTGATGACGGTACTCGTCGCGTGGCTGTTCGATATCGCGCTGTCGTCGATGCTCAATCACGGGCGCTACGATCTCGGCTTCTACGCGGGGCGCGCGTACGGCCTCGTCGCGTCCGGCGTCGTGCTGTTCGCGATGCTGTTCGAGAACGGCCGGCTGCATGCGCAGACCGTGCGCGCGCTGGCCGGCGCGCGCTACCAGCATCTGCTCGTCGTGCAGAAGAGCGCGCAGTTGAACGACGCGAACGAACGGCTCGAACAGCGCGTCGCCGCGCGCACCGCGCAACTGAGCGCGTCGAACCGCGACCTGCGGCGCGAAGTCGAGGAGCGCGTGCGCGCGGAGCGGGCGCTGCAGACGTCACGCGAGGAACTGCGCGAGATCGCCGCGATCAGCGCCAGCGCGCGCGAAGCCGAGCAGCGCCGCATCGCGCGCGAGCTGCACGACGAACTCGCGCAGACGCTCGCGACGCTGAAGAACGATCTCGAATGGCTGATCGACCGCGTGCCGCAGGACGACGCGTTGCTCGCGCGCAAGATCGCGGCGATGCATGCGCTCGCGCGCGGCGCGGTGGCCGCGACGCGGCGCATCGCGTCGGACCTGCGCCCGCTGATGCTGGATGACCTCGGTTTCGCCGCGGCGATGCAATGGCTCGTGGAAGATTTCCGGCACCGTCACGGGATTGCGTGCTCGCTGCGCGTCGAGCCGCCCGAGCTGCAACTCGACGAGCCGTACGCGACGGCCGTGTTCCGCATCGCGCAGGAAGCGCTCGCGAACGTCGCGCGGCATGCGGCCGCGTCGCATGCGGACGTCGAACTCGTGCACGGCGGCGATACGCTCGCGCTGACGATTCGCGACGACGGCGCGGGATTCGATCCCGGCGTGCCGCGCAAGTCGGGTTCGTTCGGGCTGGTGGGATTGCGCGAGCGCGCGTATCTGGTCGGCGGCACGCTGCGGATCGCGACGACGCTCGGCGAAGGCACGACGGTCGACGTCGAGATTCCGCTGACGCACGCGCCCGTCGCGGTCGCGCATGGCGGGAATGGGGGTTCTCGGCCCGATCGCTGACCGAGGCGGCGATGCCGGCCGCCGCATCGATCACGCGTCAGTGGTAATCCTCTTCCCGTTGATGTCGCACCGCGAGAATCGTAACTTGTTCGGCCACTTCAATCTCGAACAGCAGGACAAAACCCGACGCGCCGAAGGACACGATCAGCTCGCGCAAAAACGGATTTCCATTCTCGATCTTGCGGCATGTGAACGGAAACAGGCGCAGCACGGCAACACCTTGCCCGATCGCGTCCGCGGCGCGCGCCGCCGCATCCACATCACGTTCGAGCAGGGTTCGAAACGTATCTGGAGCCGCAATCCGCCCGCCGGTCACACCCGCGCCGCCACCATCCCCCGCTCCGATCGCGTCCATGCGACCAGCGCGCCGATGCCGAGCAGCGCGAGGCACACGATCGGCACGATCATCGGCCCGAACGCGGTGCCCGTCACCTTGCCCGCGAACGGCATCAGGTTCTGGCTGAAGAAACCGCCGAGGTTGCCGATCGAGTTGATCGCCGCGACGCTCGCCGCCGCCCGCGCGCCGGTGAAATAACGCGGCGGCATCGACCAGAAGCACGGATACAGCAGCGGGATGCACGCGCCGCCCAGCACGAGCGCCACGAAGCGCAACGGCGTCGACGGCAGCACGAGGCTCAGCAGGAAGCCGAGCGCGCCGAGCGCCGCGACGATCGCGATCGTGCGCAGGATGCTCTTCGCGCGACGCAGCTTCGCCGGCAGCCACAGCAGCAGCAGCACCGCGAGCGCCCACGGCAGCATGCTCAGGAAGCCGTTCGTGCTGCTCGACACGCCGAACGATTTCACGAGCGTCGGCAACCAGTACGTGACGCCGTACAGCGACGTCGACATCAGCATGTAGGTCGCCGCGAACAGCATCACGCGCGGATCGAGCAGCGCCTTCCACGGCTGGCCGTGCTCGGCCTGCGCCGGCTTCTCGCGCTCCAGCGCGGCCGCGACGATCTGCTTCTCGCGCTCGTCGAGGAACGGCGCTTCGCGGAACGACGCCGGCAGCACGCGGAACACGACGATCGCGACGACCACGGCCGGAATGCCCGTCGCCACGAACACCCATTGCCAGCCCGCGAGGCCCCACACGCCGTTCAGGCTCAGCAGCACGCCGCCGACCAGCGAGCCGAGCATGTTCGCGAGCGCGCTGCCGAGCGTGAAGATGCCGAGCACCTTCGCGCGGTAGCTCTGCGGGAACCACAGCGTCAGGTAATAGATCACGCCCGGGTAGAAGCCGGCCTCGGCGATGCCGAGCAGGAAGCGCAGCGAGCAGAACGCGGGCATCGACGTCGTGAAGCCCATCAGCACCGTGATGAGGCCCCACGTCAGCATGATCCGCGCGAGCCACACGCGCGCGCCGTAGCGATGCAGCGCGAGCGTGCTCGGCACCTCGAACAGCAGGTAGCCGATGAAGAACAGCGACGACGCGAGCCCGAACGCGGCCTCCGTCATCCCGAGGCTGTGCACCATCTGCAGTTTCGCGAAACCGACGTTCTGCCGGTCGATGAACGCGATCAGGAACATCACGACGAGGATGGGCAGCAGGCGCCGCGCCACCTTCGACATGATGCGCTGTTCTTCGGCGGACGCGGGGTCCAGGGTGTCGGTAGCGGTCACTTCATGCTCCTTGCGTGAATCGGTTGCGTATCGGTTGAACCGATGCCCGCGCGCAGCCGTCGCGCGGGCACCGGATGTCTCGTTGAACGGGGGGCGATCAGCCCGACCGGTAATCGTCGAGCATCGGCGCGAACATCTCGTGCCACGCGCGCGGCTTCGCCTTGATCGTGCCGGCCAGGTACAGGAATTCGACGTAGTCCATCAGCTGGTTCGGCAGCACCGAGAAGCGCGTGTCGGGCGCGGCCAGCATGCGCATCACGTCGTCGTGCGACACGCCGACGCCCGACGACGCCGCATACAGCGCGGCCGCCGCGCGCGGGTCCTGCGCGATCAGGCGGTTCGCTTCGTCGAGCGCGCCGAGAAACGCGACGGCGAGCGCGGGTTCCGCATCGACGAGCCGCTTCGGCGCGAACACGACGTCGAGCGTCAGCGGGCCGAGCACGTCGACCGAACTCACGACGCGATGAATACCCGGCTGCCGCAACTCGAGCGTCGAGAACGGCGGCGACGTGAAGTGCGCGGTGACGCCGTTCTCGCGGCGGATCAGCGCCTGCATCGCCTGCGGATGCGGCAGGTTCACGGTAATCGAATCGAGCTGCGCGAAATGCCGCGGGCCGAGTTGCCGGCTCGCGACCATCTGCAGCACGACGGCCGACAGCGACGTGCGAATGCCCGGCACCGCGATCCGGTCGGACGGCGCGAAGTCGCGCAGCGACGCCAGGCCCGGGCGGTTCGCGTTCAGCGACAGCGACGTGGTCGACAGCCCGCTGATGCCGATCACCTCGACGTTCGGAATGCCGCGCGCCCGCGCCCACAGTTCGATGAAACCCGGCGCGCCGGCGCCCGCGAAATCGAGCGTGCCGGCCATCATCGCGTCGTTGACGGAATTGCCGCCGTCGAGCAGCACCCAGTCGACCGCGACGTCGCGCACGCCGTGGCGTGCCGCGTGCCGCTCGAACAGCCGCTGCTTCTCCATCACGAGCAGCGGCAGGTACAGCACGCCATAGCCCTTGGAGATCCGCACCGTGCGCGGTTTCGCCCGCACGAGCGACGGTGCGGCGAGCACGCCGAGCCCGGCGGCGATCAATGCGCGGCGGCGTGGCGACATCGTCATGCGCACGCCGCCCCGCGACGGGCGGCACACGGCCGCGCGAAGGCCGCCGTCGCGCCGCGTCGCGCGTTCGTCGCGCCCGTGACATGCTGCATGTTGCCGTCTCCTTGAATATTTCTGGTATTAATGCCGTCCTTGCCTGCTGCTTCCGGCTCGACACAGGTTATCGACCGAGTCTGAGAAAATGCTGACATCCCGGCCCCGGGAAAACCCTATCCACTTACCTGCAAAACGGCACCATGCGCATTCTCGTCGTGGAGGACGATGCCGAAATCGGCGCGGCGATCCGCAACCGCCTGGCGCGGCTCGGCCACGCGGTCGATCTCGAAACCGACGGCGCGACCGCGCACGGGCTGTTGCGCGTCGAGCGTTTCGACCTCGTCGTGCTCGACGCGAACCTGCCCGGCATGGACGGCTTCACGGTATTGCGCCACCTGCGCGCGTCGGGCAGCACGACGCCCGTGCTACTCGTCACCGCGCGCTCGGCGATCGACGACCGCGTGAGCGGCCTCGGCCTCGGCGCCGACGACTACCTCGTGAAGCCGTTCGACTACCGCGAGCTCGACGCACGCGTGCAGGCGCTCCTGCGCCGCAACAGCGGCCACGCGAACGACGTGCTGACGCTCGGCGGCCTCGTGATCGACCGCAGCAGCCGCCTCGCCGAACTCGACGGCCAGCCGCTGTCGCTGTCGCGGCAGGAGTTCGCGCTGCTCGAAATCCTCGCGAGCCGCCCGCAGCGCATCTTCTCGAAGGACGAACTGCTGAACCAGCTGTTCAGCTTCGGCAACGAGCCGACCACGAACGCGGTCGAGCAGTACGTGACGCGTGTGCGCAAGAAGCTGCAGGGCAGCTCGGTCGAGATCCGCACCGCGCGCGGGATGGGGTATCAGATTGCGGCGCACTGACTGGTTCCCGAAGACGCTGTTCGGGCGCACGCTGCTGTTCATCGCGCTCGTCGTCGCGACCGGCGCGCTCGCGCTCGCGGCGATCGCGCGCTATTACGCGGGCGTCGCGGCCGAGCGGGCATACGACCAGTTGCTGGCGGGCGCATCGATCCAGGTCGCGGAAAACCTCTACGTGCAGGGCGGCGTGCTCGCGCTGAATCCGCCGGTGGGCGCGCTGTCGACGCTGTCGCGCTACGACCTCGTCTACTACAAGGTCGTCGATTCGCGCGGCGTCGTCGTGGCCGGCTACAACGATCTCGCGAGCCCCGCGACGCTCGCGGCCGCGAAACAGGGCCCCGCGTTCGCGAATGCCGTCTACCAGGGGCACCGCATCCGCACCGCGACGATCGCGCGCTACATGCCCGAGGAAAACACGCCGGGCTGGGCGCTCGTGACCGTTGCGCAGACAACCAACGCACGCCAGCAGCTGACGAACGACATGAGCATCAAGGTATGGACGCTGATCCTGCTGATGAGCGTGCTCGCGATCGGCGCGAGCGGCCTCGCGATCCGGCGCGGCCTGCGCCCGCTCGCGCAGATCGGCACGATCATCGCCGCGCGCGACCCGGCCGACCTGCGGCCGGTGGCCGTCGACACGCCGAGCGAGATCGACGCGATCATCGGCTCGATCAACGGGTTGATGCACCGTCTCGCCGAACGGATCAACGCGATGCAGCGCTTCATCGCCGACGCCGCGCATCAAATGCGCACGCCGCTGGCGCGGCTCGACGCGCAGATCGAGCTGCTCGACGGCGAATCCGATCCCGCGCGCCGCGCGGCGCGGCTCGATGCGCTGCGCGCGACCTCCTCGGACGTCGGCCGGCTCACCGGTCAGTTGCTCAATCATGCGATGGTGATTCATCGCACCGAAGCCGTGCCGCTGCAGCCCGTCGACCTCGTCGCGCTCGCGAAGGAAGTGCTCGGCCGCACGATTCCGCTCGCGGGCGAACGCGATGTCGCCGTTGCGTTCGCGAGCGACGCGCCGCTGGCGCGGATCGACGGCGACGCGATCAGCCTGCAGGAAGCGCTGTCGAACGTGCTGCACAATGCGCTGCTGCACGGTCACGCGGACGACATTGTCGTATCGGTCGCGACGACGGGCAACGTTGACGGCGCGGTCACGCTGACCGTGACCGACAACGGCCGCGGGATACCGCGCGAGCACTGGGATGCGGCGCTGCAACCGTTCGTGCGGATCGCGCCGGACGGCAGCGAGCGGCGCACGGGGTCAGGGCTCGGGCTCGCGATCGTGCAGGAAGTGATGAAGGCGCACGGCGGGCGCGTGGGGTTCGCGTTTCCCGATGCGGGCGGGTTCGCGGTGGTGCTGACGTTTCCGCGCTCGGCAGGAACCGGCGCGGAACACGCATGAACAGTCGAATCAGTGCAGTGCCGGGCGCGCGGCGCACGCTCAATCGTCGTTGTCGTTATCGTCGTCGAACCGGTTGCGCTCCGCATGCCGCGCTGCCCGTCGATCCAGCTCGTCGTACTGGCGATCGCAGAACAACCGGCACAGCGTATCGACATCCGCACGCGTATCGACGTCGATCGTGTCGACGTGCTGCTCCAGCGTCCCCTTCCCGATCCCGAACAGCCCCTTCTTGATCCGCATGGAGACGACATTCAGCTGGAAGCCGCCTGAACGCGCGTCGCTCAACGCGGTCACCCACAACGCCCTCTGATCGTCGGCATGCTGCAGCACGAGCGCCGGCAACGGGCCTTCCTGCGTCTCGTCCCACTCGGCATGCTGCGCCGCCCACGGGAACGCATCGAAGGCATGCGTGAACGACGCGTAATCCGTCGCGCCCTGCGGATCCAGTTGCTTGTAATCGTAGCCGACCTTCTGAATCGAATAAGTCAACATGGCGCGGTAGCCCCCGTGGCGTTCGAGATCAGGAAAGCATCAATCTACCTGAGTTTCGGTGTCCGTCATGATTTTCGCCGCGGCTCACGTATGTGCCTTTGCCGCGCGATCGCGCGGATCCTCCAGGTAGCCGCGCGCCAGCCTGACGAGTTCGCGCTTCAGTTTCGGATCGTCCAGCAGCCCGCGCCGGGCCGCATTGTGCACGATGCCTTCGAGCGCGGAAGACAGCACCTGCGCCGTCATGGCATCGGCCTTGACGGGCGCACGCCCGCGACAGGCGGCAACGATCAGCGCATAGCGGCGCAAGTACGCCTTCTGGAACGCGTCGTACGCGTCCTTCGCGCCCCCCGGATCAGGCAGATCGAGCAGCGCCCGGTGCAGCGACGGGTGATCGCGGTGCGCGGCGATCAGGTCGCCGATCAAGCCTTCGACGAGACGCCCGGCGCTTGCCCGACGGTCATGCGCGCGTTGCAGCACGGCCAGCACGTCGTCGAAATGCCGGCGCCGGATCGCATCGACCAAGGCGAGCTTGTTCGGGAAGTACTGGTACACGGAACCGATACTGACGCCGGCAACCTCCGCGACTTCGTTGGTCGTGAATCCGGCCCACCCGTGCGTATCGAGAACGCGAGCCCCGGCCGTGACGATCACGTCCACGGTCGCACGCGAACGCGCCTGGCGCGGGGCTTTCCGCATCGCGGCGGCGGTATTGGAAACGCGAGTGGACATGCGGACTCCGACCGAAAATAATGGTGCCGAAGCTCACATATTAGGTGAAACCCACGAGGAAACGACCATGAGCGCGAACGCACTCCTGTCCCGCATGCTGCGCTACCAGGCATGGGCGAATGACGACATGCTGGCGGCCATCGCCGGGCTCGACGCGGGGCAACACGCCGAAGCGCGCCATCTCGCGCTGCGCCTGATGAACCATTGCCTCGTCGTCAACCGGATCTTCGCCGCGCATCTGACCGGCGAGCGCCATGGCTTCGTGTCCGACAACACACCCGACACGCCGGAGCCCGACGCACTGCGTGCGGCCTTCGCGTCGCTCGATCGCTGGTATCTCGACTATGCCGACGCCGCCACGCCCGGAATGCTGTCCGAATCGATTCCGTTCACGTTCACCGACGGCGACAGCGGATACATGACTCGCGAAGAAATGCTGACCCATGTCGTCACGCACGGCGGCTATCATCGCGGCGAAGCCGGACGCCTGATGAGCCAGGCGGCGGCACGCTCGGGGCGAGCCATCGAACTGCCGTGGGACACCTACGCCGTTCACCTGCACCGGACGGAACCCGCGCGCAGACTTCAGGGAAAAACCGAAGCGGCGAATCCGGCACCCGCAGTGCGATAGGCTGACGCCAGGCCCGCTACGCCGCCACGGCCTCCCCGCCGAGATACGCATCGCGCACGCGCTCGTCGTCGAGCAGCGCCTTCCCCGGCCCTTCGAGCACGACGCGCCCCGTCTGCAGCACGTACCCGTAATGCGCGATCTCCAGCGCGAGGCTCGCGTTCTGCTCGACCATGAACACCGTCACGCCCTGCCGGTTGATCGCGTCGATCAGTTCGAGCACCTTGTCGACGTAGAGCGGCGACAGCCCCATCGTCGGCTCGTCCATGCAGATCAGCTTCGGCCGCGCCATCAGCGCACGCGCCATCGCGAGCATCTGCTGCTCGCCGCCCGACAGCGTGCCGGCGCGCTGCGTCAAGCGTTCGCGCACGCGCGGAAACAGGTCGAGCACGCGTTCATAGTCGTCGGCCACGGCCGCGCGATCGCCGCGCGTGTACGCGCCCATCAGCAGGTTCTCGCGCACGCTCATGTCGCCGAACAGCCGCCGTGCCTCGGGCACGGCCGCGATCCCGCGCCGCACGCGCTGCGGCGTCGCGAGCGCCGTCACGTCGGCGCCGTCGAAACGCACGACGCCGCGCTTCGGCCGCATCAGGCCGAGGATCAGCTTCATCGTCGTCGACTTGCCGCTCGCGTTGCCGCCGAGCAGGCTGACGATCTGCCCGCGGCCGACTTCGACGTTCACGTCGAAATGCACCTGCACCGGCCCGTAGAACGTGTCGAGGTGTTCGAGTTTCAGCAGCGCGTCGGTCATCGTCGTATCGGGTCCGAAAGAAGGCAGGGTCATGCGGCCGCCCGGGCGGTGCGATCGGCCGGTGCGCCGCCCGCATGGCGGCGGCCGAGATAGGCTTCGATCACGCGCGGATCGTGCCGCACGTCGCGCGGCGCGCCCTCGGCGATCTTCACGCCGTTGTCGAGCACCATCACGCGGTCGGACACGCGCATCACGAGTTCGAGCTTGTGCTCGATCAGCAGGATCGTCAGCCCACGCGCCTTCAGCGACTGGATCAGCTGCAGCATCTCGGCCGTCTCCGTCTCGTTCATGCCGGCCGTCGGTTCGTCGAGCAGCAGCAGGCGCGGATGCAGCGCGAGCGCGCGGCCGATCTCGACGCGCCGCCGGTTCGCGTACGACAGGCTGTGCGCCGGATGATCGATGCGCGGCGTGAGCCGTTCGCCGAACCCGGCGACGATCGCGCGCGCGCCTCGTCGCGCAGCGCGGCTTCCTCGCGCCGCACCGACGCCGGCCGCACGAGCGCGCGCAGCACCTCGGCGGCCGCACCGAGCGCGGGCCAGCCCGGCCGCGCCGCGCGCAGCCGCGCGTGCGCGCCGATCAGCACGTTGTCGAGCACGCTCAGGTTGCCGAACACGCGGCCGTGCTGGAACGTGCGCGCGATGCCAAGCGCCGCGAGCCGTTCGGGCGCCGTGCCCGTGATGTCGCGGCCGTCGAACGTCACGCGGCCCGCGTCGGGCCGGTCGGCCCCCGCGATCAGGTTGAACAGCGTCGACTTGCCCGCGCCGTTCGGCCCGATCACGCTCAGCAGTTCGCCGTCGGCCAGCGTCAGGCTCGCGCCGTCGAGCGCGGTCACGCCGTCGAAGCGGCGCGTCAATCCCTGCACGTCGAGCAAGGGTCGAGTGGTCGTCATCGCATTCCTCTCCTCACACCGTACCGAGCAGGCCCTGCGGCCGGAACCGGACGAGCAGCAGCAGCACGAGGCCGTAGATCAGCATCCGGTAGTCGGCCGCCCAGCGGAACAGCTCGGGCAGCCCGATCAGCGCGATCGCGCCCGCGATGCCGCCGAGCACGTTGCCGAGCCCGCCGAGGATCACCATCGTCAGCGCGAGGATCGACACCTGCGAATCGAAGGTCTGGTGATTGATGTAGCTGTACAGGTGCGCGGCAATGCCGCCGCTCACGCCGGCCGCGACGCCGCCGACCGCGAACGCGATCGCCTTGTAGCGGTTCGGCGCGATGCCGTGCGCGCGCGCGGCGACGTCGTCCTCGCGCACCGCGCGCAGCGTGCGGCCCAGATGCGAGCGCAGCAGCCGCACCTGCACGAGCGCGAACGCGACGAGCACCGCGAACGTGAACCAGTACGCGGCGCGCGCGGTGCCCGCCCACGGCAGCGGCGCGATGCCGGTGATGCCGAGCGGGCCGCGCGTCAGGCCGTCCCAGTTCAGGATCACGAGGCTCACCACTTCGCCGATGCCGAGCGTCGCGATCGACACGTAGTGCCCGCGCAGCCGGAATGCCGGATAGACGAGCAGCGTGCCGAGCACGGCCGTGATGACGCCCGCGCACGGAATCGTCACGGCCGGCGACCAGCCGAGATCCGACGACAACAACGCCGAAGCATACGCGCCGATCACGAGCAGCGCCGCGTGGCCGAGCGAGATCTGCCCGACCGTGCCCGCGACGAGCGTGAGGCTCAGCGCGAGCAATCCGTACAGCCATGCATTGGTCAACGTCTGCAGCACGTACGGCGACGCGCCGAGCCACGGCAGCACGGCCGCCAGCACGATCAGCGCGACGAGCACCGGGCGCGGCACGCGCACGGCCTTCGCGGCCGCGAGGAAGGTGCCCGTCATCGGCTCGGGCGGCAGCGCGCGGTTGGCGCTGAACAGGCCGTTCGGCCGCCACACGAGGAACACGATCAGCAGCCCGAACGCGAACAGGTCGCGATAGCTCGTGCCGAACAGCGCGACGCCGTAGCTTTCGACGAGACCGAGCAGCAGGCTGCCGGCGATCGCGCCCGGCACGTTGCCGAGCCCGCCGATCAGCAGCGCGACGACGCCCTTCAGCGTCGCCTGGAAGCCCATCGCCGGATCGATGCTGTTGTAGTACATGCCGACCAGGAGCCCGCTCACGCCGCCGAGCGCGCACGCGATCGCGAACACGGTCTGGTTCACGCGGTCGACGTCGACGCCCATCTGCAGCGCCGCGTCGCGATCCTGCGCGGTCGCGCGCACGGCCCAGCCGAGCCGCGTGAAACGCAGGAAGCCGTACAGCAGCGCGGCCGCCGCGATGCCGATACCCGCGATCAGCAGGTCGAGCGAGCCGAGCGTCGCGCCGGCGATCCGCACATGCCAGTCGGGCAGCGGCGTCGGCACCGCACGCGGATCCGCGCCGAACGCAAGCTGCGCGAGCTGGTCGAGGATGAAGCTGATGCCGATCGTCGCGAGCAGCGGCGCGATGCGCGCCGCGTGGCGCAGCGGCCGCAACCCGATCCGCTCGATCGCGATACCAAGCGCGCCGCAGCCGACGACGACCGCCGCCAGCGCGACCGGCAGCGGCAGGCCGAAGCGCGTCAGGCACAGCCAGCCGATGAACGCGCCGACCATGTAGACCGAGCCGTGCGCGAAGTTGATCAGGTGCGACACGCCGAAGATCAGCGCGAGCCCGACCGCGAGCAGCGCGTAGATGTTGCCGACGATGAGGCCGTTGAGCGTGTAGTCGAGCCAGGAAGCCATCACGATGCGTCCGTCACTTGCATGCGGTTAATGCGGAATCAGCGCGCGGCGAGCTGCGGTTTCGCGCCGTCCCACAGCGCCCACTGCCCCTGCTTCACGACCAGGTACACGGTGCGCGCGCCGGCCACGCGGCGCGTCTGCGGATCGAAGCGCACCTTGCCGAAGATCACGCTCGGCACGTCGCTGACCTTCGCGAAGCCGTCGTGCGCGGCCTGGCGCGTCGTGCCGTAGCGGCGCAGCACCTCAGCCGACAGGATCAACGCGTCGTAGGCACGCGCGACGAACGAATCGGGATCGGCGTGGAATTTGGCGCGATAGCGCTGTACGAACGCCTGCACCTCGGGGCGCGGCTCGGCCGGGAAGAAGTTCGATTCCGTATAGACGCCTTCGACGGCCGTGCCGCCCAGTTCGAGGAACTTCGGCGAATACACGGAGCCGACCGCCGCGATCGGCAGCGCGACGCCCGACGTGCGCGCTTGCCGCACGATCTGCGCGCCGTCCGCGTAGTAGGAAATCAGCACGATCGAATCGGGGTTCGACGCGCCGATCCGCACGAGCGTCGAGCGGAAGTCCTTTTCCGCCGGCTGGTAGCCTTCGGCCGCGACGACCTGCGCGCCGAGCCCGGCGACCGCCTTCGCGAAGATGTCCTTGCTGGTGCGGCCCCAGTCGGTGTTCAGGTACAGCACCGCGATCCGCTTGAAGCCGAGTTCCTTCACCGCATAACGCGCGAGCAGCGGCTGCTCCTCGGCCTGGCTCAGCGCGGTGCTCCACAGGTAGTCGCCGCCCTTCGTGAAATCCGGATGCGAGTTCGTGAAGCCGAACTGCACCAGTTGCCCGCGCTGATAGATCGGCGACGCGGCCATCGACGTCGCACTCGAGAAGTCGCCCAGCTCGATCGCGATGCGCGGATCGGCGACGAACTTCTGCGCGATCGCGACGGCCTGGCGCGGATCGCTGCGGCTGTCCTGGAAGTCGATCGCGAGCGGCCGGCCGTGAATGCCGCCGCTGCCGTTGATCTCGTCGAGCGCGAGATCGAAGCCGCGCTTCCACTGTTCGCCGTATTGCGCGTCCTGGCCCGTGAGCGGCCCGCTCACGCCGATCACTACCGGCTCGCCCGACACGCCGGCCGCGAGCGCACCGCCCGTCGACAAGCCCCATGCGGCAGCGAGCGCCGCCACCGTGCCCAGTACGCGCCGCCATGCGCCGCGTGCGTCGTTCCCCGAAACGTTCATGCGTCCCCCAGCTTCAGTCAGTCGAAAAGAGTGAGGGCATGTAACCATCCGGGTCGGGACGATCCAACGAAGTTTTGCGCATATCAATATCGCGCGCGGCGCGAAGCGGATCGCGCCCGCGAACGGTCGTCCGTTCGCCCCGCTTCGCACGATGCATCGGCACGCACCGCATCGCATTGATTCGATGGGCATTTTCTTCATGGCGACGATCGCAATCGAGGTGTTTGCGTGCGCGCCCCGCCGCCGACACGATCGCACGCTTCGCAGTTTTCGCGCTGTCGATAGCAAAAATCATTATATGAATCACGCATGCTCGCACTCCTACAATGCGCAAATCGCATCATCGGAACGCGTCATGGAGTTGCATCAACTCGAAGCCTTTTCCGCGGTCATGTCGGCCGGCAGCGTGACCGGCGCGGGCGAACTGCTCGGCCGCTCGCAGCCGGCCGTCACGCGGCAGATCCAGGAGCTCGAAGCCGATCTCGGCTACGCGCTGTTCGATCGGCACGGCCCGCGCGTCACGCCGACGCGGCGCGCCTTCCTGTTGTACGAGGAAGTCGAGCGCTCGCTGGTCGGCCTGCGCGCGATCGAGGCGCGTGCTCGCGCGCTCGGCGACGCAACGGCCGAACCGGTACGCATCGCGGCGACGCCGTCGCTCGCGGCCACGCTCGTGCCGGCCGCGCTGGCCGCGCTGCCCGACGACGTGCACGCGCCGCATTACCAGTTGCGCAGCGAATCGGCCGAGCATGTCGTGCACGAAGTGCTGGCCGGCACGGCCGACGTCGGCGTCGTCACGCTGCCGATGGCGCATGCCGGGCTCGACGTGCACTGGATCGCGCAGACGCCTTGCGTCGCCGTGCTGCCCGCCGGCGATCCGCTCGCGGCAAAGCCGCGCATCGCGCTGCGCGACCTCGCGCGCCGCCGCATCGTGACGGTCGCGAACCGGCACCGGCTGCGCCAGCGAATCGACGCGGCGTTCGCCGCCGCACGCGTCGACGCGCGTGTGTTCGTCGAAACCAATGCGTCGCTGAATGCGGTGATGGCCGCGCGCGCGGGCATCGGAATCGGCATCGTCGATCCGGCCACCGGTGTCGCGCTGCCGGTGGACGGCGTCGTCGCGCGTCCGCTCGACGTCGACATTCCGTTCGCCTTCGGCGTCGCGACGCCGGCCGGCAAGCCGCGCACGGCAGCCGTCGATGCACTGCTCGACGCGCTGCACCGCACGACGCGCACGCTGCTCGGCGACGTGATCTTTCACGACGCCACCGCGCATGACGCGCTGCTGCGCGGCGACCGGCTGCGCAGCGAGCGGGCATCGCGTGCGCCCCGCACCGCACGTCCGCGCCGCACGCGCCCGGAGGCCGCATGACGTCCCCGCTCGACGCCCTCGAGGCCCGGCTCGCGCAGGACCTGCGCTGGCTCGACCTGCCCGCGCCGTCGTGGGTGCCGCCACAAGAAGCCGACGGCGCGCGCGTGCTCGACGTCGCGATCGTCGGCGGCGGCATGGCGGGGCTCGCGGCATCCGCCGAACTGCGCCTGCTCGGCATCGACAACCAGCGCGTGATCGACCGCGCGCCGGCCGGCTACGAAGGGCCGTGGATCACGTTCGCGCGGATGGAGACGCTGCGCTCGCCGAAGCAGCTCGCGGGCCCCGCGCTCGGCCTGCCCGCGCTGACGTTCCGCGCCTGGTTCGAAGCGCAGCACGGCCGCGACGCATGGGACGCGCTCTACAAGATTCCGCGCACGCAATGGATGGACTACCTGCGCTGGTACCGGCGCGTGCTCGACCTGCAGGTGCGCAACGACACGACGCTCGTCGCACTGCGCCCGCGCGACGACGGGCTGCTCGCGCTCGACGTGCGCGGCAACGGCGAAGCGCGGACGCTGCTCGCACGGCACGTCGTGCTCGCCACCGGCCGTGACGGGCTCGGCGGTCCGTACGTGCCGCCGGTCGCGCAACGCGCACCGCGCTCGCGCTGGGCTCACTCGTCCGAACCGATCGACTTCGCCGCGCTCGCGGGCAAGCGTGTCGGCGTGGTCGGCGCGGGCGCGTCCGCGTTCGACAACGCGGGCACCGCGCTCGAAGCCGGCGCCGCACGCGTCGACCTGTTCTTCCGCCGCGCGGACATCCCGCGCATCAACAAGCTGACCGGCATCGGCAGCCCGGGGCTCGTGCACGGCTACGCCGATCTCGACGACGCGACGAAGTGGCGCTTCATGCACTACGCGCTGACGTCGCAGACGCCGCCGCCGCGCGACAGCGTGCTGCGCGTCTCGCGCCACGCACGCGCGCATTTCCATGCGGGCAGCCCGATCGAGACACTGGCCGACCGCCCGGACGGCCTCGACGTCACGACGCCGCGCGGGCGCTACCCGGTCGACTTCCTGATCTTCGCGACGGGCTTTCATTCGGACTGGACGACGCGCGACGAATTCGCGTCGTTCGGCGCGCACGTGCGCCGCTGGAAGGATCGTTATCGACCGGAACCGGATCTGTGGCTCGACGAGCTTGCCGAGTCGCCCGATCTCGGCCCCGCGTTCGCGTTTCAGGAGCGCGAGCGCGGGGCGTGCCCGGCCATCACGCGGATTCATTGCTTCAACCACGCGGCGAGCCTGAGCCACGGCAAGCTGTCCGGCGACATTCCGGCCATCAGCGCGGGCGCGAAGCGGCTGGCGCGCGGGATCGCGAGCCGGTTGTTCGACGCCGATCGCGACCGCCACTACGACGCGCTCGTCGCATACGCGAATGCCGAGCTGCTAGGCGACGAATGGCGCGACGCCGATGCATGACCGCGCGCGATCGATCACACCCACGAACAAGGGAAAACCGAAACGATGACTGATTCCATCACGCCGGCCGCCGTGCCGGATACGATCGACGCGGTGGCCGGCCTGCGCGACGGCGATGCCGTCGCCGCGCTGCGCCGCGCACGCGACAAGGTGCTGCTGCACACGCAGCGGAGCGAAGCCGCGCTGTTCGATCCCGCGCTGCCCGATCTCTCGCTGGTCGAGCGGCTGCATGCCGCACGGTATGTCGCGCGCCAGTCGAACGCACACGCGCTGGCCGACACCTATCGCGCCCGGCTGCTCGACGCAGGCGGCACGGCCGGCGACATCGAACACGCGGATGCCGACGCGTTCGACGCGCTGCCCCGACGCCTCGGCGCGATCCTCGCGCATGCGAAGCGCGTGACGCTCGCCCCCGTCGACGCACGCGCCGCCGATCTCGACGCGCTGAAGTCGGCTGGCCTCACGACACCCGCGATCGTCGCGCTGTCGCAACTTGTCGCGTTCGTCGCGTATCAGCTGCGCGTCGCCGTTGCCGCGCAGGCCATTCAGGCACGTACGACCAGGGAGGCGGCATGACGACGCCCCACGGCTTCACCTCCGACACGCTCGGCTGGCGCGCATGGCTCGACACGGTATCGCTCGATGCCGCAACGCCCGATCAGCTTGCGGTGCTCGAAGCGAGCCACCCGCAGGCGAAGACGTCCGACTATTACCTGCTGCTCGTGCATCTGCCCGAGATCCTGCGGCAACGCTCGGGCGTGTTCAACGCGATCATGTACGGCCCCGGCGGGCTGTCGCGCGCCGAGCGCGAGCTGGCCAGCACGGCCGTGTCGCGCGTGAACGGCTGCGTCTATTGCGCGTCGGTGCATGCGCAGCGCTTCGCGCAGCTCGCGAAACGCACCGATGCGATCGAGCAGGTCTTCGACGATCCGGCGACGGCCGGCACGACGGCGCGCGAACGCGCGATCATCCGCTATGCGATCGCGTTGACCGAACGGCCCGACGCGATCGACGAAAGCGCCGTCGCCGCGCTCGAAGCCGAAGGGCTGACGCATGAGGAAATTCTCGACCTGTCGCACGCCGTCGCGATCTTCGCGTGGGCGAACCGGTTGATGCTGACGCTGGGCGAGCCGGTGTTTCCGGAACCGGCGGCCGGCGCCTGACTGCATGGCAGGACCGTGACGCAGGCCCCGCCCGCGTCACGCCTTGTGCGTCGACAGCAGGATGCTCGTCTCGGTATTCGCGATCCCGTCGATCAGCCGGATCGCGCCGAGCACGCGATCGAAGTGCTCGAGCGAATCGGCATGCAGTTCGGCGACGAGATCCCAGCGCCCGTTCGTGCTGTGGATCGACGCGACGTTCGGATGCCCGCGCAGCACCTTCACCACCTCCGCGCCGCGGTTGCCCTGCACCGCGATCGACATCAGCGCGCGAATCCGGTGGCGCTCCGCCGCCGGCTTGAGCCGCACCGTATAGCCGACGATCACGCCGTTTTTCTCCAGCCGCGTCAGCCGGTTCTGCACGGTCGCGCGCGCGACGCGCAGCGCCCTCGCGAGCGCGACGACCGGCAGTCGCGCGTTGTCGCGCAGCAATGCGATGAGCTGCCGGTCGACGTCGTCGAGCGTGATCATGAACGGGGCTTCCTGTTGGGCATGGGAGACAGCCGCCAGCGTGCCGGGGGCGCGCATTTCGGCCCATGCGAACTGGACAAACTGCCGGAATTGGCTGGCAATTTGCCAAGTCTATCGAGAAATCTGCCACTTTTGCCGTCTTTTTGTTGGCGCGACTCGCGGAAATAATGACTCCATCGACCGGCGCGCCCCCGCCGCGCCGCCGCTTTTCAGGCAGCACGAGGCCCGCCGAAGCCGCGCCCGGTCGACCAGAACGCCAGGACACCCGTACCGGCACTGAATTTGGAGACAGACCGATGACCCGCTTCCTCGACGTTCCCGCCACTGCCCGCCTGATCGCCACGACCGGCGTGACGACGTTCCTGCGCGAACTCGTCGACACGCTGCGCGCCGACTACCTGCACTGGGCCGATTTCGACAAGTCGCCGCGTGTCGCCTGCCATTCGCGCGACGGCGTGATCGAGCTGATGCCCGTCGCGAACGCGTCGCTGTTCGCGTTCAAATACGTGAACGGCCACCCCGTCAACGCGGCGCGCGGCATGCACACCGTGATGGCGTTCGGCGCGCTCGCCGAAGTCGATACCGGTTACCCGCTGCTGCTGGCCGAACTCACGCTCACCACCGCGCTGCGCACGGCCGCCACGTCGGTGCTCGCCGCGCAAGTGCTCGCGCGGCCCGATGCGCGCACGATGGCGTTGATCGGCAACGGCGCGCAGAGCGAGTTCCAGGCAATCGCGTTCCACACGCTGCTCGGCATCGACGAGATCCGCGTGTTCGACGTCGATCCGCGCGCGACCGACAAGCTCGTGCGGAACCTCGCCGCGTATCCGGATCTGCGCGTCGTGCGCGCCGCGTCGACCGCCGACGCCGTGCGCGGCGCCGACATCGTGACGACCGTCACCGCCGACAAGGCGTATGCGACGATCGTCACGGCCGACATGATCGAGCCCGGCATGCACCTGAACGCCGTGGGCGGCGATTGCCCCGGCAAGACCGAACTCGACGCGGGCGTGCTGCACGCCGGCCGCGTATTCGTCGAGTTCGAGCCGCAGTCGCGCATCGAGGGCGAGATCCAGCAGATGCCGGCCGACTTCCCCGTCACCGAGCTGTGGCGCGTGCTGCAGCGCGAGACGACGGGGCGCGAACGCGCGGACGAAGTCACGGTGTTCGACTCGGTCGGCTTCGCGCTCGAGGATTATTCGGCGCTGCGCTACCTGTACGCGCTCGCGCGGCAGCACAACGCGGGCGTCGAGATCGCGCTGATTCCGCCGGCCGTCGACCCGAAGAACCTGTTCGCGCTGATCGACGATCCGGCCGCGATCGCGCAGGGTCACGCGGCGTTCGCGACCGAAGCCGTCGCCGCGTTCGCGCGCTGATTGTCGTTTGCGGGCGGCCCGTGCGCCGCCCGGTCTCCTGCCTTTCGCACCGTCCCCGCCCATGAATCTCGTATCGATCCAGGCGCCGGCCGCCGTCGTGATGATCCGGCCGCACCGTTTCCTGCCGAACCCGCAGACCGCGGCCGACAACGCGTTCCAGCGCACGGCCGGCACCGGCGCGCGCGACACGGCGTCGGTATCCGCCGCCGCGCGCGACGAAGTCACGGCCGCCGCGCAGGCGCTCGCCGATGCGGGCGTGCGCGTGCACGTGTTCGACGACCATGGCGAGCGCGGCACGCCCGACTCCGTATTCCCGAACAACTGGTTCTCGACGCATCCGGGCGGCCATGTCGCGCTGTATCCGATGTATAGCCCGAACCGCCGCCGCGAGCGGCGCGCGGACGTGATCGAGATGCTGAAGGCCGAGTATCGCGTGCAGGACGTGATCGACTACTCGGGCCTCGAATACGACGACGTGTTCCTCGAAGGCACCGGCGCGATGGTGCTCGACCACGTCGCGCGGATCGCCTACACCGCGCGCTCGCGCCGCGCCGATCCGGTCGCGCTCGAACGCTTCTGCACGCACTTCAATTTCGAGCCGATCTGCTTCGATACGGCCGACGCCGACGGGCGGCCGATCTATCACACGAACGTGATGATGAGCGTCGCGACCGAGTTCGCGATGGTCGGCCTCGACCTGATCGCCGACAGCCGGCGCCGCGGCGAAATCGCGCAGCGCCTGACCGAAACGGGGCGCGCGGTGATCGCGCTCGATCCGTCGCAGATCGCGAATTTCGCGGGCAATACGCTGGAGTTGTCAGGAAAGGCGGGACGCGTGCTCGCGCTGTCGCGGCGCGCGTTCGATTGCCTCACGCACGCGCAGCGCACGGTCATCGAACGCTCCGCGCGGCTGCTGCCGCTCGACGTGCCGACGATCGAACTGGCCGGCGGGTCGGTGCGCTGCATGCTCGCGGGGATTCATCTCGCGCGGCGGGCCGTTGCGCCGAACGCGATCGCGGTGGAGTCGGCCGCATCGTTGCGTGAAGCGATGGCGCAGGTCTGACCGCCGCACGATTCGTACAAACGAAAACGGCTGCCTATGCATCGGCAGCCGTTTTTTCAAGGTCGTCGAATCCGTGAGCATCGACGGCATGCTCAGGTATCCAGACGATACCGTCACCTCACCGCGCCGCTCACCCCGCCAGCAGCTTCAACCCGGCCGGCAGCGTCTCGCCGAACACCCGCACCGTGTCGGCTTCGTCGAACGCGATCGCTTCACGCACCATGTCGATCCAGGCCGCCGACGCGTTCGCGGCCGACAGGCGCTTGATGACGGCCTCGCGCGTCTCGTCCGGCAAATCGCGCGAACGATCGCCCGTCATCCGCGCAATCTGCGCCGCCGCGAACGCGGCCGGCTCGACCTGTTTCCAGTCGAGCGCGAACAGCGCATCGAGCCAGCCCGTGGCCACTTCCGCCGGCACGACACCGTGCGCGCTGCCATAGAACGGCCGACGCGCGCCGATACGCCCGAGCGCCCACGCGCATAACGCGCGCTCGGCCGGCTTCTGCAACTGCGCGATCAGGCGTTCGGCCAGCTCGACCTTGCGCTCGACGGGCAGCCGTTCGAGCGAGGCGGACAGTCGCGTCATGTCGGCCGGGCCGACCTTGGCCGGATCGAACGGCAGCTTGCGGCGCTTGTCGTCGGACGGTTCGAGGAACGCGATCGCGTCGCGCACCTGCGTCTGCGCATCGTCGTCGAGGCCGCCGGCCACGCGCCGCCACAGCGTCCACCACTCGGACCACACCTGAGCGTCGGTCACGTACTGAATCCCGTCGTCGAACAGCGGCCACAGCTGCTCGATGCGCCACGCATCGAGCGGATGCCCGAAGCCCGGGCGCAGGCAGTAACCGGCCAGGTTCAGCCACGCGCGCTCGTGATCGGCCGAGCGGCGGCGGCGGCGGGCGCGCGCGAGCAACGCGTCGAACAGCTCGCGCGCGAGCGCCACGTCCCACGCCTCGCGCGCGCCGAGCACCTGTTCGAGTTGTGCGCGCAACCGGCGCGTGTCCTTCGGCGCAACGCCGGCGGCCTTGCTGCCGAACGAGCGCTCGATCAGCTCGATCGCCTGGTCGGCACGCGGATGCCGCGCGGGCCCCGCATCGTCGCCATGCACCGGCGCATCGCCGCGCAGCTGGAATTCGAGCTTCCAGCGGCGTGTTGCGTCGTCGGTCGCGATGCAATGCATTTCGAGCGTGCCGACCTCGGTCAGCGACGCCGTGAGCTTCACCGGCGTTTCGCGGGCGTCGCTGCCCGCCTTCGCATCGACGACCGTCGCGATCGGCGGCAGCCGCACGAAATCGCCGCCGTCGAGATCGACGAGATCGCCGGGCCGGTATCGGGTTTCGGCCACCGTCGACACGAGGTGGAAACGCACCGGTTGCCCGAGCTGCAGCGCGAACGTGCGCTCGTCGAGCCGGATCTCGCGGCCCTCTTCCGTGCCGCGCGGCAGCAGGCAGACGCCGCGCGCGGCGGCATCGGCCGCGCCGTCGTCGAGCACGAGGAAATAGCTGCGCGCGGACCCGCCGCCGATGCGCGGCGCCTGTCCGGCGCGGGCGAGCCCGTACGCGACCGCGCCGCGGGCGACGGCCACGTCCGGATGCGCGTTGTGCAGCACGTCGAGCGGCGCGCCGCGCCACGCGCCGAGCGTCCGCGCGAGACGGTCGGCGAGTGCGCCCGCGCGGAACACGCCGCCGTTGAGCAGCAGCGTGTCGGGCAGCGGGCCTTCCGCATGACGCGTCAGGAACGCCGCGACGTGGCGCGTGACGGCCGCGTCGCTCGCATAGGGCAGGCCGAATTCGACGATCGCGGCGCGTGCCCGGCGCGGCAGCTCGCCCGCTTCGACCTGCGGAAAGAACCCGTCGACGACGATCCGTTCGACTTCGTCGCGCGTCAGCTCGGCCGAGCGCGCGCCGCCGACGAGCCGGCTGCCCGCGCCGAGCAGCGTGACGGTGACGGACGCCGGCGCGTCGTCGCCGAGCAGCCGCTCCTTCGCCGCGCGGCAGCGCTCGACGAGCTGCGACAGGCTCGCGGCCGACAGCCGCGTGCCGGGCTCGGTCAGCCGCGTCTCGACCAGGCGCGCGAGCGCGAGGTCCATGTTGTCGCCGCCGAGCATCAGGTGATTGCCGACGCCGACGCGCGTGAAGGCCGGCTCGCCGCCGCCGCCCGGCGCGACATCGACGAGCGTGAGATCGGTCGTGCCGCCGCCGACGTCGCAGATCAGCACGCGCCGCGCCGCGGCGAACGTATCGCGCAGCGTGTCGCGCTGGCCGTACAGCCAGTCGTAGAACGCGGCTTGCGGCTCTTCCAGCAGCCGCAGCGCGGGCAGCTTCGCGCGCCGCGCGGCCTCGACCGTCAATGCGCGCGCGCCGTCGTCGAACGACGCGGGCACCGTCAGGATCACGTCCTGCTTCGCGAGCGGCGCATCGGGAAAACGCGTGTCCCATGCGTCGCGCACGTGCGCGAGGTAGCTCGCGCTCGCGTCGACCGGCGACACCTTGTCGACGCCGTCGGCCGCGCCCCACGGCAGGATCGGCGCGAGCCGGTCGACCGCCGCATGCGACAGCCAGCTCTTCGCGCTCGACACGAGCCGGCCCGGCACCTGCGCGCCAAGCGTGCGCGCGTAGCGGCCGATCACGGCCGGCGGCGCACCGGCGGCGTTCGCTCGCGCATCGGCCGCCCACGGCAGCCGCAGCGCATCCGGCGGCAGCTCGCCCGCGGCCGGGTGATAGCGCACCGACGGCAACAGCGGCTGCGCGGCCACCGCGCCGGGGCCGACCAGTTGCTCGACGTCGAACACGCGGATCGCGTCGGAACCGGCCTCGACGTACGCGACGACCGTATTGCTCGTGCCGAGGTCGATGCCGACCGTATAACGCTTCATCGCGCTCAGGCGGCGCCGCGCACGTCGAACTCGACCTTCCAGCGCTCGTTCGTGCCGCTCGGGATCGCCTCGAGTTCGAGCGTGCCGGCCTCGGTCACGCGCGCGTGCAGCTTCACCGGCACGACTTCGCCGACCGTGCGGCCTTCGGCGGGCAGCGTCGCCTGGATTTCCTCCAGCTCCTGCAGCTCCTCCGGCGACCAGTAGTCGAGCAGCGTGCCGACCTGGTCCTGGCGGCGCACCGACGAACCGAAGAAACGGAACTGCACCGGTTCGCCGACGACGAGGCCGAACTCCTGCGGCGGCAGCGCCGCGTCCGAGCCCTCTTCCATCCCGAACGGCGCGACGCACAGCGCCTGTACCGGCGGTTCGAGCCCCGGCACGGCAGGCATCGCCGATTCGATCGCGACGTAGTACGCGCGCGCCGTACCGCCGCGAATGCGCACGCCGCGGCCGCGCTTCACGTAGCCGTAGTACGCCGCGCCGCGCGCGACCGCGAGATCGAGATCCGCGCCTTCGAGCAGGCGGGCGGGCGGCGCGCCTTCGGCCGCGAGCCAGCTGTTGAGCGTATCGAGCACGCGCTGCGTGAGCAGCGTCGACTTGAACACGCCGCCGTTGAACAGCACGGCGGTCGGATGCAGGAACGTCGCGCCTTGCGGCAGCGTGCGCTGCACGCCTTCGAGCGAATCGAGCGCCGCGACCTGGCGGCCGAGGAACGCCGCGAGATGACGCGTGATGCCCGCGTCCTGCGCATACGGCAGGCCAAGCTGCGTCAGGCCGACCCGCGCGCGGCTCACCGGGCGCGCGCTCGCATCGACCTGCGGGAAGAAACCGTCGAGGATCGTCTGCGTCAGTTCGGCGCGCGTGAGCTCGGTGCGGATCGAACCGCCGATCAGCTTCGAGCCGCGGCTCGGCACGACAAGCGGCACCGCGTCGGTCGTCGGGTCGGACAGCAGCGTTTCCTTCGCCGAACGGCACGCGTACGTCAGCGCCCGCAGTTGCCACGGATCGGCCTGCGTGCCCTGCTGCGCAAGCTTACGCGCGACCACGTGCGCGAGCGCGAGGTCCATGTTGTCGCCGCCGAGCAGGATGTGCTCGCCGACCGCCACGCGGTGCAGTTCGAGATTGCCGTCGCGCTCGACCACCGCGATCAGCGACAGGTCGGTCGTGCCGCCACCGACGTCGACGCACAGGATCAGGTCGCCGACCTGCACCTGCTTGCGCCAGCCGCCCTGGCTCTTCTGGATCCAGCTGTACAGCGCGGCCTGCGGCTCCTCGAGCAGCGTCATCCGCGAATAGCCGGCGGCACGGGCGGCCTCGGCCGTCAGTTCGCGCGCGGCCGGGTCGAACGACGCGGGAATCGTGACCGTCACGTCCTGGTCGGCGAACGGCGCGTCGGGATGCGCGTGGTCCCACGCCTCGCGCAGGTGCGTCAGGTAGCGGATCGAGCTTTCCAGCGGCGACACGCGCGCCACTTCCGGCGGCGCATCGCTCGGCAGGATCGCCGCGCGGCGGTCGACGCCCGGATGGCACAGCCAGCTCTTCGCGCTCGACACGAGGCGGATCGGCGTGCCGGCGCCGCGCGTGCGCGCCATCTCGCCGACCGCGAAGCCGCGCGAGGCCGTCCACGGCAGCGTCAGGTCGCCCTGCGTCAGCTCGCTTTCATGCGGCAGGTAGAGGAACGACGGCAGCAGGTCGCGCGATTCCAGCGCGCCGGGCGCGGTCAGCTGCGCGATCGGCAGCACCTGCTGCGTGATGTTTTCGCCGTCGCTGGCGCTGCTGTCGACATACGACAGCGCGCAGTGGGTCGTCCCGAGGTCGATACCGATCGAATAGCGCGGATCGCTCACAGTTCCACCTCCGCCGGTGCGACCACCGAGGCGTCGTGGCTGCCCGTCAGCTTCGGCAGGCGCACGTCGGCCACCCGCCAGCCGCGATGGCTGACGGTGCCCGTGAACGGCGCGGCGCCGACCACGTTGCCCGTCACGCGCACGGCCGTCGCGTCGAAGCCGGCCGGCAGCGTCACGCGGCTGCCTTCGGCTTCGTCGCGCACCGGCACGATCGTGAAGTGTTCGCGCAGCGCGGCGCGGCAGCCGTCGTGCACGAGGCGCGCGGCCGCGCCGATGTCGGCGTCCGCGTAGCCGGCGATGTCTTCCTCGACGAAGTCGATGAAGCGTGCATCGCGCTGCAGCAGGCCGAGCAGTTGCAGCGCGGCCTGCGGGCTCGCTTCGCGCAGCTCGGGCGCCGGCGCCTTCACGGGTGCGGGCGCAGGTGCAACGGGCGCGGCAGCCGGGGCCGGGGCGACCGGTGCCGGGGCGCCATCGCGCACGCGCAGCACGCCGGCGGCGAACTCGCGGTTGCCGAGCACGGAGAAGAACGTGCCGACGGCCAGCGACAGCCGGCCGAAGAAGGACAGGTTGGATTCGGGCATGGGGTCTGGACTCCTGTGGGCTCGCGCCATGGCGAGCGATCTTGCCTGGGCGCCCGGCGACGGCGTGCGGATGACGCACTGCCGCCGCCCGGCGCGTGATTGGGTCGCGCCCTCGCGGGTGCGGAAAACCCGTATTTTGCCCTGTGGCGGGCGAACCGGGCAGAAGTTGGGGGACAGAACATCGCGGCGCGGCGGTTTCGGCCGCGTGGAATCGCGCTCGATCGCCCGCCACGCGCGAGCGATTGCGATGCTGCGGCGCGTCAGCGCGGCTGGCGCAGCCGGGCCGCCTTCGCATCGAAATCGCGCGACAGCATGCCGAGCGTGACCTCGCCGAAGCGCGCCGGCAGCGATGCTTCGGTGTCCTTCAGCGCGGCCGCCAGACGCGCGTCGACGGCCTGCTCGACCCGGGCATTCGGGCGCGTCCTCGGGTACCCGGTCGGAAAACAGCGGCGGCAAGCCGGCCGCGCGACGGTCGTGCCCATCGATGCGCTGTTCGCCGGCGCGCGCACCGGGATGGCGAGCGACCTTGCGCAGCAGCTCGGCTGCGCGTTCGACGAAGGGCCGCGGGGCCACGCGATTCGCGTCGACGCGCGGAAGCGGACGAGCGTCGCCGGCGTGTATGCGGCCGGCGTGGGCGTACACCGGTCGCTGATCTTCGGGCTCGGCGCGTGACGGAGCCTCGCGCGGCAGGTCGCATCGCCGCCGATGGCTTCGTCGCACGATGTGCGGTTTAATGTCCGGCACTTACCGCATCGAGAGCCATGAAATAAATGCTCGACCTCGACGACCTGCGACTCGTCCGCGCGATCGGCGCGTCGCGTTCATTGGCCGCCGCCGCGCGCCTGCTCGATCTCACGCCGCCCGCCGTGACGATTCGCCTGCAGCGGATGGAAGCGCGCCTGAACGCGCGGCTCGCCGTGCGGCAGCCGAAAGGGATCGCGCTGACCGACGAAGGGCAGCGGCTGTATCAGGAAGCCGTCGGCATACTCGAACGCATGGAGGCGTTGCCGGCCAGCATCGCGGGCGATCACGGCGACGTGCAGGGCACGCTGCGCGTCGTCGCCCCGCTCGGCTTCGGGCGCAAGTACGTCGCGCGGATCGTGCGCGACGTGCAGCGTGCGCATCCGAAGCTCGAAATCTCGCTGCACCTGTCGGACAGCCCGTTGACCAGCGCATCCGGGGCGGACGTGGTCGTCCACGTCGGCAGCCTCAAGTCTTCTTCGTGGGTCGGTTATCCGCTCGCGCCCAACGAGCGCTTCCTGTGCGCGAGCCCGGGCTACGCACGCCGCATCAAGGACCTGAATCATCCGTCCGACCTCGCGCGCCACGACTGCCTGTGTCTGCGCGAGAACGACGAGGACATCCCGCGCTGGCGCTTCTCGCCCGGCGGCGACGTCAACGGCGAGTCGCGGCGGTCTGTCGTCATTCGCGTGACCGGCGCGCTGTCGTCGAACGACGGCACCGTCATCACCGAATGGGCATTGGCCGGGCTCGGCATCGTCGAACGCTCCGAGTGGGATGTCGCGCCGTTGCTGGCGAGCGGCAAGCTCGTTCGGTTGTTGCCGGACTGGCGCCTGCCGCCCGCGCCGGTAACGGCACTGCTGCCGTCCCGTACCGGCCGCTCCGCGCGACAACGGGTCTTTCTCGAAGCCGCGCGGCGGTTTCTCGATCCGCCGCCGTGGCGTGGCCAGGCCTGAGCGATTCGACAGATTAAATCGCGCTTAATGGCGGATTAGCGCGGCGTTAAACACGATGCGCGCCAACTGCCCTACTGTGTCCGCGTCGACAACTTCGCCATCGAACGCCTCGTGGACCTTCACACCCTCAACACCCCGGCCGCATTGATCGATGTCGGCCGCATGCATCGCAACATCGCGCGCATGCAGGCGCATCTGGACGCACTCGGCGTCACGTTCCGGCCGCACGTCAAGACCACCAAGTGCCGGCCCGTCGTCGACGCGCAGATCGCGGCCGGCGCGCAGGGCATCACGGTGTCGACGCTCAAGGAAGCCGAACAGTTCTTCGCGGGCGGCATCCGCGACATCGTCTACGCGGTCGGCATGGTGCCCGCCAAGCTCGGCCACGCGCTTGCGCTGCGCCGGCAAGGCTGCGACCTGAAGATCGTCGCCGACAGCCTGCCGGCGGCCCTCGCCATCGCCGAATTCGGGCGCGCACACGACGAGCGCTTCGAGGTATGGATCGAGGTCGACGTCGACGGCCACCGCTCGGGCATCCTGCCCGACGCCGACCTGCTGATCGACGTCGGCCGCGCGCTGGTCGACGGCGGCATGCTGCTCGGCGGCGTGCTGGCCCATGCGGGCTCCAGCTACGAATGCGACACGCACGACGCGCTGGTCGCGATCGCCGAACAGGAGCGCAGCCGCACCGTGCGGGCCGCGGAACGCCTGACAGCGGCCGGGCTGCCCTGCCCGGTCGTGAGCATCGGCTCGACGCCCACCGCGCTGTCCGCGCAACGCCTCGACGGCGTGACCGAGGTGCGCGCGGGCGTGTACGCGATGTTCGATCTCGTGATGCACAACATCGGCGTGTGCGACCTGTCGGACATCGCGCTGTCGGTGCTGACCACCGTGATCGGCCATCAGGAAGAGAAAGGCTGGGCGATCGTCGATGCGGGCTGGATGGCGATGAGCCGCGACCGCGGCACGCAGCGCCAGGCGCGCGACTTCGGCTACGGGCTGGTCTGCACCGAAGGCGGCGACGTGCTCGGCGACTACGTGATGAGCGCGGCCAACCAGGAGCACGGGATCGTGTCGTGCACGGGTGCGCCGGACACGGGCATCGCGCAGCGGTTTCCGATCGGCACGCGCCTGCGCATCCTGCCGAATCACGCGTGCGCCACCGGCGCGCAACACCCGGAATACCAGGCCGTCGACGCCGACGGCCTCGCGCAGACCTGGCCGCGCTTCTACGGGTGGTAGGCGAGCCCCGTCATCCGCGCCGCTTGGCACACGCATTGACTATTTATCCAAATCTGGACAAACTTTAAACCTTTCCGCCTCACGCTACGCCGCAAAGGCGTACCCGACATGCCGACAGACGCCCGACTCCTTCTTCTCGACCGCGACGCCGTCGAACCCGCCCTTCGGGCCGAACAGGTGATGGCGGCGGTCCGCGAAGCCTTCGTGCTGCACAGCCAGCGGGCCGGGCGCGTGTTTCCGGTGGTGCGCGAGAAGCTGCATACCGGCGGCGTGTTCGGTATCAAGTCGGGCGACGTCGCGGGCCAGGACCTGCTCGGTTTCAAGGCGGCCGGGTTCTGGCCCGGCAACCGGCGCGCCGGCGGCGAGCCGCATCAGGCCACCGTCGCGCTGTTCGATCCGGCCACGGGCCGCCCGCTGTGCATCCTGGACGGCAACGCGATCACCACCGCGCGAACCGGCGCCGCCGGCGGCCTCGGGCTGCAACAGCTGGCCCGCCGCGACAGCACGCGGATCTGCGTGTTCGGCACGGGCGTGCAGGCGCGCGTGCAGCTCGACTATGCACTCAGGCTGCTGCCGCAACGGTGCACGGTGCGGTACGTGAACGTCGGCGGCGAGCCGGACCCGGCGTTCGAATCGGCCTTCCTGACGCGCTGCACGATCGGCGTCGCGCGCGAGCGGAACGACGCGGTAGCCGACAGCGACGTGGTGATCACGGCCACGCCCGGCGGCGGCGCATTGTTCGACGCGGATGCGGTGCAACCGGGCACCCATCTGACCTGCGTGGGCACCGATACCGCGGGCAAGCGCGAACTCCCGGCCGGCGTGCTGGAACGCGCGCGCATTTTCGTCGACGATCACGACCAGGCGCGCGGCATCGGCGAGTGCCAGTGGGCGCCCGATTTGCCGCGCACCGAAATCGGTGACATCCTCGCCGGTGCGGCGTCGGTCGACCGTGCCGCGCACGACATCACCGTGTTCGACATGACGGGGCTCGCGCTTCAGGATCTGACCGTCGCGCGCTTCCTGTATCGGCACGCCATCGACAACGGCGCCGGAACCTCCGTTCCGTGGCCGTGGTAAGCCACCCTCATCGCTCGACCGCCATGCGTCTCGCCAAAGTGTCCGCCCTCTCGTTCGATCTCGACGACACCCTGTGGCCGTTCGGGCCGTCGGTCGTCCGAGCCGAGGCGATGCTGCGCGCGTGGCTGATCGAACACGCGCCCAATACGGCGAGCGTGCTGCCCACGCAACAGGCATTGAGCGAACTCCGTGAGGAATACGAACGGCTGCGCCCGGACCTCGCCGGCGACTTTCGCGCGATGCGAATCGGCTCGATCCGGCTGGCGCTGGCGCGCGCGAACGAAGACGTCGCGCTGACCGACGCCGCGTACGACGTGTTCTATGCCGCCCGGAACCGCGTCGAATTCTACGACGACGCGTGGCCCGCGCTGACGTGGCTGAGCGCGCGCTTTCCGTTGATTGCCGTGACCAACGGCAACGCGGATCTCCGGCTGACCGGCGGCGGCGAATTCTTCCGCACGACGCTCAGCGCGCGGGCATTCGGCTTCGCGAAGCCGGAACCCGAGATCTTCCACGCGGCGGCGGACGCACTCGACGTGCGTCCGGCCGAACTGCTGCATGTCGGCGACGATTTCCACCTCGACGTCGTCGGCGCACTGAACGCGGGGCTTCAGGCCGCCTGGGTCGTGCGCGATCCTCGTCCGGAAGAAGACCACACGCCGCGGCAGGCCGCGACGCCGCACCTCACGCTGCGCGACCTGTCGATGCTGTGCCGCGCGCTCGGCGGCCCCGACGACGGGTCGTGACCGCCACCGGGCGCGGCGCATGCCCGCCTCGCGGCGTCATGCGGCCTTGCGTGCGTCCGCGATCCGCTGCGGCGCCTTCGGCCGTGCGTACAGCCGGTCGAGATACGCGCGCAACTGCGGGAACGGTTCGATCAGTCGGCATTCGCTCGCCCAGTCGATCAGGTAGACCGTCACGCAATCGGCCACCGTCAGCGCATCGCCGACGATGAATTCGCGCCCCTCGAGATGCTTGTCGAGGAGCGCGGCCATCGTCGTGAAATCCTCGCGCGCCAGCGCGATATCGGCCGGCGAGCGCTTCTCCGGCGGATAGAGGAACGAATGCCGCGTGATCCGCCACAGCGGCTGCTCGAGCTCCGTCACCGCGAACATGACCCACCGGTAGGCCTCCGCGCGCAGCGCCGGATCCGCCGGCAGCAGCCCTTTTTCCGGATACTTGTCCGCGAGATACAGCACGATCGCGGCCGACTCGGGAATCACGAGGTCGCCGTCCACCAGCACGGGCACCTTGCCGGCCGGGTTGAGGCGCAGGAAGTCGGGCCGCTTGTGCTCGCCCTGGAGCAGGTTGACCGACACGAATTCGAAATCCGCATCGAGTTCCTTCAGCCCCCATAGCGCACGCTGCGAGCGCGTGCCGGCAAATCCGTAAAGCTTCATCGCCAGTCTCCATCCAGAATGTCGGGAATCAGTCCGCAGGGCGGCCAGCGCGCATCGACGCGACGCGCGGCACCCGGCAGGACGGGTCGCTCACGCACCGGGAATCGCCAGCACGGGCATCACGTCGACCGACACGCCCGGGAACAGCGTGAAATGCGGATGGCCCTCGAACATCGCGGCCGCCGCGTCGTGCGACGCCGCGCGCACGACGGTAAACCCGCTCAGCGCGTTGGCGGTGTCCTTGATGCCGTTCGCGTCGATGGTCTTGGTCTTGCCGAGCGGCCCGCCCATCTCGACGATCGCATCGCGATGCCGGTCGACCCACGCATGCCATGAGGCAATGCCGTCCCGCTCGCGCGTGCGCCGCTCCGCCTCCGACAGCGCCACCCACGCCTTCATGGCCGGGCTATCCTTCGTTCCGAGAAATACGGCGAGATACAACTGCTGTTGCGCACTCATGCCTGCTCCTCCGATGACGGACGCGGCGGGCTGCCGCCCCTTGACCTTGACACAATAGGTTGATATCAACATAATTGCAACATGGCACGAAAAGAAACCCTTCCGTTCGAAACGACGCTGATGGTGCGCGATTGCTGCCTGTGCCTGCACATGCAGCGCGCGGCGCGCAATCTCGCGCGCATCTTCGACGATGTGCTGCGCCCGCTCGATCTCACCAACGGCCAGTTTTCGCTGCTGATGTCGCTGAACCGGCCGCAACCGGCCCCGATGAAATCGGTCGCGTCGCTGCTCGCGATGGACCGCACCACGCTCACGGCCGCGCTCAAGCCGCTCGAGCGGCGCGGCCTCGTCACGATCGCGCAGGATCCGGACGACCGCCGCAGCCGCCTGCTCGAACTGACGCCGGCCGGCCGCGACCTGCTGGCCGAAGCGTTCCCGTTGTGGCAGCAAACGCATGCCGAGATCGAGCAGCCTTTCGCGCCGGGCGACGTCGATCGGTTGCGCGGCCAGTTGCGCATGCTGTCGGTCGATCCGTCGACACCCGGCTGAACCGGCGCGCGAACCCGGTGGCGGGCGCGCTTACTTCCTGCCCTTCTTCGGCAACAGCAGTTGCGCGAATTCCTGCAGGAACCGCGCGGCCCCGTACGCGTGCAGCGCCCGACCGCTGCTCAGCGCGCCGTCGATGACCGTCGCGAGCCGCAGCGCGAAGGTTGCCGGGTCGTCGACCCGCAGCGCGCCCGCCAGCTCCGTCAACCGGCGCCGCAGTTCCTGCTTGTGCGCGACCGCGACCTTGCGGGCCGGATGACTGTCGTCCGCGTATTCCGCGGCGATGTTGATCTGCGGACAGCCGCGATAGCCGGGCCGCTCGATGCGCTCGCCCAGCCATTGAAGCTGCGCGTCCAGCTCTTCGCGCGGCGTGCGCTTGTAGCGCTGCGCCACCGCATCCCAATGCGCCCAGAAATCGGCGTCCTCGCGCAACAGGAACGCCTCGATCAGGTCGTCCTTCGTCGCGAAATGACGATACAGGCTCGTCTTCGCGACGCCCGCCTGCGCGACGATCAGGTCCACGCCGACCGCGCGCGTGCCTTCCCGGTAGAACAGCGCGCTGGCCGTCTGCAGAATGCGTTCGCGCGTATCGGGCACGCTCCCGTGTGCATCCATGTCCTTTTTCATCGAAGCCCGGCCGTCCTGGCCGCCGTTACCGCAACAGGGGCTCCGATCATAGCACCGTGATCTTGACGACGCTACAGGTCTGTACTATAAAACAGACCGTTCTGTATCGGATTGGGTCATGGACGATCGAATGACGGTTGCAGTCTATGGCGCCGCCGGTCACACCGGACGGTTCGTGGTGGCCGAGCTGGCCCGGCGCGGCCTTCGCGCGCTCCGCCTCGGCCGCGACGCCGCGCGGCTTGCCGAAGACGGCGCCGATGCGGCGCCGGCGCGCGTCGCCGCGATCGACGATGCGGCCGCGCTCGACGCCGCGTTGCGCGGCGCGGATGCCCTGATCAACTGCGCGGGCCCCTACCTCGATACCGCGCTGCCGCTGGCCGAGGCGGCGCTGCGCGCCGGCATCCCCTATCTCGACCTGACGGCCGAACAGCCGTCGGTGCTGGCGCTGACCGAACACGTCGACGCCCGCGCGCGGGCCGCGAACCTGACCGTCGTGCCGGCCGCCGCGTTCTACGGCGGCCTGGCCGACCTGCTCGTCACGGCGGTCGCCGACCGCGATCGGCCGATCGACCGCGTCGACATCGCGACCGGGCTCGACCGCTGGCACCCGACGCGCGGCACGCGCGTGACGGGCGAACGCAATCGCGCGGTGAGGCTCGTGCAGCAAGGCGGAAAGCCGACGCCGGTGCCGTCGGCCGCACGCGAGCGCGTGTGGCCGTTTCCGCCGCCGATCGGTACCGTCGACGTGACGCTGCTGCCGTTTTCGGAAGTCACGACACTGGCGCGTCATCTGCGTATCGATACGATCGATTCCTGGCTCGCGACGCGCGCGCTGCGCGACGTGCGCGATGCCGCCACGCCGCCGCCCGCGCCGGCCGACGCACTGGGCCGCTCGGCCCAGCAATTCGCGATGGACGCGATCGTCGCGCAGGGCGGCACGACGCATCGCGCGATCGCGTCGGGCCGCGACATCTACGCGGTCAGCGCGCCGATCATCGTCGAGGCGGCCGTGCGCCTGGTCACCGGCAAGACGCGGGTGTCAGGCGGCGTGCGCAGCCTCGGCGAACTGTTCGACGCGCGCGATTTCCTCGCGGCGCTCGATACCGTGGCAGTATCGTTCGGCACGACGACCGATCCGGTTTTCACCAGGAGGAGCAAGCATGGGCAGCAATGAGAAAGGCGCGACGTTCCGGTCGCTACACCGCGCGGGCCAGCCGCTGGCGCTGTTCAACGTGTGGGATGCCGGCAGCGCGCGCACGGCGGCCGACGCGGGCGCCGTCGCGCTGGCGACCGGCAGCTGGTCGGTCGCGGCGGCGAACGGCTTCACCGACGGCGAGCAGATGCCGCGCGCGCTGATGATGGAGGTGCTCGAACGGATCACGCGCGCGACGAGCCTGCCCGTCACCGTCGATCTCGAAAGCGGATACGGCGAGCGGCCGGAGGATGTCGGCGACACGATCACGCTGAGCATCCAGGCCGGCGCGATCGGCTGCAATCTCGAAGACAGTATTCCCGCGACGGGTCCACTGCGCGACGTCGACGAAGCGACAGCCCGTCTCGCGGCGGCACGGCAGGCGGCCGATCGCGCGAGCGCGGATTACTTCATCAACGCGCGCACCGACGTGTTCTTCACGGCCGCGGCCGAGGCGCACGACGAACGCCTGCTCGACGCAACGCTGGCGCGCGCTCGTGCCTACGCGGCGGCCGGTGCCGACGGCCTGTTCGTGCCGGGTCTTCGCTCGCCGGCGCTCATCCGCGCGCTGACGGCCGCATCGCCGCTGCCCGTGAACGTGATGCGCGTGTCGGAAGCGCCGACGCTCGCGGAACTCGCCGACTACGGCGTGGCGCGCATCAGCCACGGGCCGTATCCGTACCTGCAGGCCATGAAGACGCTCGCGTCGATGATCAAGGAAAGCCGCTAGCGGATGCGCGGCACGGTCGCGCACGGCGTGCGCACCGCCTACGCTGCGGGTGGTGCCGCGCAGCCATTCGGGCGATCGTGATGGGCCGCCACCGGGACGTGCCGATGACCAACGATGCGGCACCGGGCTGTTTCGGCTGTGGCATCGACATGGCTCCGCGCGAAGGGCCACGCAACCTGCCGCATCCGAGGTTCGCTCGGCTCGGCATGCAGCCGTTCGCGCCGACCGGGGCGTCGTGTCGCGCAGCCTGCTGCGGCGCGTGCATCGTGAATCGGTCGGCCGCGCGATCGACGACGCAGCCCGGCAGTTGCTCGACGCACGCGCGGATGCGCCGGGCAATGCTCAGGACGCCTTGATGAAATCGATGAACGCGCGCAGTGCCGGCGGCACGAGCCGCCGCCCCGGGTAGTACAGGAAGGGCCCCGGGAACGGCCGCCACCACGGTTCGAGCACCCGTTCGAGCGCGCCGCTGTCGAAATGCGGGCGCACCCACTCTTCGAACAGATGCAGGATGCCCGTACCGGCGAGCGCCGCATCGACCAGCAATTCCGACGCGCCGCCGATCTGGACCAGCAGCGGCCCGGCGGCCGGCTCGACCCGCACGACTTCGCCGTCGCGCTCGAACTCCCACGGCAGCATCGCGCCGCTCGCGAAGCGCCCGCGCAGGCACTTGTGGTCGAGCAGGTCGCGCGGATGCCGCGGCCGGCCGTGCCGGTCGAGATAACCGGGCGCCGCCGCGGTCGCGAACCGCTGGACGCGCGGCCCGATCGGCACCGCGATCATGTCCTGCTCGAGCCGTTCGTCGTAGCGGATGCCCGCGTCGCAGCCGGCCGCCAGCACGTCGACGAAACTCTCGTCGGCGATCACTTCCAGCCGGATATCCGGGTACGCGTCGAGAAAGCGCGGCACGATCGCGGGCAACACGAGCCGCGATGCGCTGACCGGCACGTTGAGCTTCAGCGTGCCGGCCGGTCGGTCGCGGAATTCGTCGATATCGTCCAGCGCCGCCGCCACTTCGGTCAGCGCGGGCCCGAGGCGCGCGAGCAGGCGCTCGCCGGCTTCGGTGGGCACGACGCTGCGCGTCGTGCGATGCAGCAGCCGCACGCCGAGCCGCGCTTCCAGCCGGCGCACGGCCTCGCTCAGCCCCGACGCGCTGAGGCCCGTCATGCGTGCGGCGTCGCGGAATCCGCCGGCGCGTGCCACGGCCATGAACGCGTTCAGATCGCCCAGATCGGTTTGCATTGTTCGCCTTTTCGTACAGCCCGTACGGATTATGACGGCTTATCGCGCAGACGGCTCGTCCCTATGCTGGGCGCATTCATCTCATCGACAGGAGTACGGTCATGCCCGACATTCACCCCACCGCCACCTTCAGGCTCGGCGATCGCCACGTCAAACGCATCGGCTACGGCGCGATGCAGCTCGCGGGGCCCGGGGTATTCGGCCCGCCGAAGGATCGCGACGCGGCATTGAAGGTCTTGCGCGAAGCCGTCGAATCCGGCGTCGATCATCTCGACACCAGCGATTTCTACGGCCCGCACGTGACCAACCAGTTGATCCGCGAAGCACTGCATCCGTATCGCGACGATCTCGTGATCGTCACCAAGATCGGCGCGCGACGCGGCGACGACGCGTCGTGGCTGCCCGCGTTCGCACCCGACGAACTGGAACGGGCCGTGCACGACAACCTGCGCAACCTGGGGCTCGATGTGCTCGACGTCGTCAACCTGCGCATCATGTTCGACCCGCACGGGCCGGCCGAGGGATCGATCGAAGCGCCGCTCGCCACGCTCGCCGAACTGCAGCGGCGCGGGCTCGTGCGGCACATCGGCCTGAGCAACGTCACGCCCGCGCAGGTCGCACAGGGCCGGCGCCTCTGCGACATCGTCTGCGTGCAGAACCACTACAACATCGCGCATCGCGGCGACGATGCGCTGATCGACTCGCTTGCCCGCGACGGCATCGCTTACGTGCCGTACTTTCCGCTCGGCGGCTTCTCGCCGCTGCAGTCGTCGACGCTGTCCGGCGTGGCGGCCCGTACCGGCGCGACGCCGATGCAGGTCGCGCTGGCGTGGCTGCTGCGCCGCGCGCCGAATCTCCTGCTGATTCCCGGCACGTCGTCGGTCGCGCATCTGCGCGAGAACCTCGCGGCAGCCGACCTCGATCTGCCGGCGGACGCGCTCGCGGCGCTCGACCGCATCGCGGGTGCCGGCGCCGCCTGACGCGCGGACGATCGCCGGGCGGCCCGTGCCACGCGCGCCGCCCGGCCGCTCAGGACGCGACCACGCCGACGCGCTTCGGCACGCCGGTCACGATCGTCGCGACCGCGACCGCCAGCACGACGGCCGCGCCGACGAACACGCCGGCCGCGCCGTTCGCATCGAACACGACGCCGCCGACCGCCGCGCCCGTCGCGATCGCCAGCTGGATCGCCGCGACGATCAGCCCGCCCGCGCTCTCCGCTTCATCGGGCACGGTGCGCGTGACCCACGTCGACCACGCGACCGGCACGCCGCCGAACGCCATCCCCCACAACGCGACGAGCACCGCGTCGATCACCGGCGCGCGGCCGAGCACGACGAGCGCGATGCCCAGCACGACCATCAACGCGGGCATGCCGATCAGCATCGGCCGCAGCCGGTGTTCGAGCACGCGGCCGGCCAGCGACGTGCCGACGAAGTTCGCGATGCCGTAGCCGAGCAGGATCGCCGACAGCCCGTTCACGCCGACACCGGCCACCTGCTCGAGGAACGGCCGCAGGTACGTGAAGAACGCGAAATGCCCGGTGAACACGAGGATCGTCGCGAACATCCCGAGGCCGACGGTCGGCCGGCGCAGCACGTCGATCAGCGTGCGCAGCCGCGTCGTGCCGCTCGGCGGCATCGACGGCAGCGTGAGGAGCTGCGACACGAACGCGACGCCGCCGAGCACGGCCGCGATCAGGAACACGTTGCGCCAGCCGATCAGGTGGCCGAAGTAGCTGCCCATCGGCGCGGACGCGATCGTCGCGACCGCCACGCCGCTGAAGATGATCGACAGCGCGCGCGGCACCATCGACGTCGGCACGAGCCGCATCGCGGTGGCCGTCGCCATCGTCCAGAAACCGCCGAGCGCGATGCCGAGCACGACGCGGCCGATCAGCAGCATCGTCAGGTTGGGCGCGAACGCGACCGCCAGGTTCGACGCGACGAGCAGCACCGAGAACACGAGCAGCACGCGCCGCCGGTCGATCGTGCGCGTCAGTGCCGAGATCAGCAGGCTCGTGACGAGCGCGACCGTCGCGGTGGCCGTGACGGCCTGCCCGGCCACGCCTTCGGTCACGCCGAGGCTGTCGGCCATCGGCGTCAGCAGGCTCGCGGGCAGGAATTCGGCCGTGACGAGCCCAAACACGCCGAGCGCCATCGCGAATACCGCGCCCCAGGCCGGTTCGCGGGGGGCCGCCGTCGAGGCGGCCGAGGAGATTCCGGGATTCATGCGTGGTTCCGTGTCGGTTAGGGAAAGTACTGATGAGGGCGTATCGTAAGGAACCACGTCAGGACGGTCTATGACATACAATCCGTGCTTATTGATCGAACGTCCGAATCTCGCTATGTCCGAGCCCCTTCTGCCCCCGATTCCCGACACGCACGACCTCGTCAGCGAGCTGCTGCTGGGGATGCGCCTCAGCGGCGTGCAGTACCGCCGCATCCAGGTCGCGCGGCCGTTCGGGCTGAACTTCGGCCATGCGCCGGGCCGCGCGCAGTTCCATTTCGTCGTGCGCGGGCCCGTGCTGCTGCGCGACGCGTCGGGCGCCACGATGCGGCTCGAGGGCGGCGACGCGATCCTGCTGCCGCATGGCGGCATGCACGCGCTGGTATCCGATCCCGATGTGCCGTGTCGCGAGATCAACGGCTTCGAGGTCGCGACGCTCTGCGATACGGTGGCGTCGGTGGCGTCGGCCAGCGTGTCGCCCGCGACCTGCGCGACGACGGAACCGGGCGCCGGCGATGCGCTGATCTTCAGCGCGTGCATGGAGCTCGATCTCGGCGGCATGCAGCCGCTGGTCGGCACGATGCCCGAGTTCATGCACGTCGGCACGCTGCTCGCGCGCTACCCGGAAATCCGCCCGATGCTCGATGCGATGGAGCGCGAAGCATGCACGGCGCGCGCGGGCTTCGCGGGCATCCTCGCGCGGCTCGCGGATGTGGTCGCGGCGTTCATCGTGCGCGGCTGGGTCGAGTGCGGCTGCGGCGACGCAACGGGCTGGGTGCAGGCGCTGCGCGAGCCGAAGCTCGGTCGCGCGATCGTCGCGCTGCATCGCGAGCCGGGCCGCAACTGGAGCGTCGCGGAGCTCGCGACCGAAGCGGGCGTGTCGCGCTCGGTGTTCGCCGAGCGGTTTCTCGCGGCGACCGGGATGACGCCCGTGCGCTACCTGACCGAGTTGCGGATGCGGCTCGCCGCGCAGTGGATCGCGCGCGACCGCGAGACGATCGAAGCCGTCGCGTACCGGCTCGGCTACGGTTCGCTGGCCGCGTTCAGCCGCGCGTTCAAGCGCGTGGTGGGCAAGCCGCCGGGCGCGGTGCGCGCGGAGGGCGACCTCGGTGTCGAAGCGTAACGCCTGACGCGCGGCGCCATGCATTGGCGCCTGGCGTCATGTTGGCGTCACTTCGGCGTTCAGCCGCCGCTGCGCGCATCGAGCCTGTCGACCAGCGCCGTCGCGCATTGCACGGCAAGCGCCGCGCACTGCTGCGCATTCACCGTTGCACCGGTCGCGATCGTGCCCTGCACGATCCGCCCCAGCAAGTCCTTCGAGAGCTCGGCGATCTCGTGATCCCGTTCCGTCATGATGTCCTCCCGCACGCTGGCCGGTTGCGGCCATTCGCCCGTGCGTAGCGAACGTCGTGCCCGCGCCGCTCAACGCGGCTTCGCCCGCACGACGATCTGCGCCTGCGTGTCGCGTTCGATGCGTTCGAGCGACCCACGCAGCGCCGCGAATTCGTCCGGCGTGCACACCTGACGACCGAAATCCGCCTTCATCCGCCGCGTGACCTGGACGATGCGCGCGGCCGCATCGAACACGTAATGCGACGTGAACGCGACGAAGCGGTCGTGCACGTCCGCATCCGTCGGCAGGTCGGTGACGACGACATCCGCCGGCAGTGCAATCTGCCCGGTCTCGTCGAACGTGCCGCCGACGCAGCCCCACGGCTGCGTACGCACGGGTTCGGCCAGCCAGTTCTCGACCTGCGTCGCGATGCCGCCCGTGAGGCTCGACAGCGCGGGCAACGCGGTCGTGCCGTCGGGCCACACGAAATGATCGAGCGTGCCGGTGACCGTCACGTCGAACGGCCCCTCGGTCACGCGCCGGTCGCCGGTCGACAGTTGCGCGCGGCCGCGCAGGCCGCTTTGCCTCAGACGCTCGGTCGCCAGCGCGTCGATGCGATCGTGCGGCGCCCGGCGAAACAGGTTCCGCTCGAGTTCGGCCGTCCAGCCGCTGTCCTCGACGTATGCATTGAAACGCGCGACGCCCGGTTGCGCGGCGTCGATCCCGACCCGCGCGATGCGGCCGCGCGGCTGCGTGGCCGGCGTGCGCGACAGCACACCGGTGTCGACGAGCAGCGCGGGACGATCCATCACGATCGGCGGCAGGTAGCCGAACGCGATGCCGGCCGTCGTCGTGTCCGCATAGAGCGCGAGGTCGGGCAGCCACGTGATCGCATGATTGATCGCGCCGCCGCCGTAACCGGGTACCGACGGCAGCGTGTAGACGGCGCCGAGATTGATCAGCACCGGCTCGCTGCGAATGCCGACCGCCGCGAGCAGCGCGCCGAACAGCGCGACATGATCCTTGCAGTCGCCGTAGCGGTTGCGCAGGATGTCCGTCACGCGATGCGGCGCGGCGGCCGTTTCGCCGAGAAACAGCCCGACGTAGCGCACGTTCGCCTGCACCCAGTCGTACAGGATGCGCGCCTTGTCGCGCGGATCGGCGGCCTCCGCGGTGAGCGCGCGCGCCAGTTGCACGACGGCCGGATCGCCCGCGCTCGGGTCGACGGCCGCGTTGCGGTAGCGGGCGGCGAAGGCCGCGTAGTCGGGCAACGTCGACACGACGAGCCGGTCGCCGTAGGTCGGATAGCCGACCGCGCCGCTCTCGATGCGGTCGTACGGGCCGTGCCGGTAATCGAATTCATAACGCGTGCGGCCGTTCGCCGTGACCGGCGGCAGCGCGACGTAGCCGCGCGCGTCCGCATGCAGCGGCATGTCGGCCGGCACGTCGAAGATCAGCCGCTGGCTGTCGACGGGCTCGCGCGACGGCTCGACGTAGTAGCCGAAGTAGCCGGGATTGACGGGTTTCGTGCGCGTCTTGCGGAACGCCACGCGCGTGCTCGATCCGGCTTCGACGCCGGGGAACACGACGGTGCGCAACAGCCCGTCCTGGAACGTCGGCGCGCCGGCCGAGCGCGGCTCCTGCACGTCGCGGATGCCGTCCGCGCCGACCGGATGCGCGACGCCGTCGCGATCGATCGTCTCGGCCGCGAGCAGATCGACCTGCTCGAGATGCTTGTCGAACCACACGTAGCGCTGCGCGACCGCGTCGATGCCGTTCGCATTGTTCGCGCGCAGTATCGAATCGTCGTGCTCGTCGAGCGAGCCGTCGTGCTGGATCACGAATTCGTGGACGTCGCTGACGAGCGTGACGGGGGCTTCGTCTTCCGTGCCGGACGACTCGCGCGAGTCGTGCGTGCCGGCCGCGGCGATTCCCGCGCCGAGCGCAACGGCGCAGGCGAGCAGACAGCCGGCCCATCGGGAAGCAAAACGTGCCACGTCGCGACTCTCCGCGCGTTCGTTACCGGGCGTCAGGACTGCGCGCCCACGCGACAGGTCGTACCCGCATGACACGCGCATGACGGACCACCCGCCCGATGGCCGTCGTGCGATCCAGTGTGGGTGACGTGCCGGCGAGCGTCAAGCCGTGCGGCCCATCGCCGTCTCCCGACTTTCCGCACGTATCGGCGCCGTCCGGCACGCCGGCCGTCGCCTCCCGATCCCGATCCGTTCGCGCGCCCTATCCGTCCGAACGCCATCGATGCCCGCGTCCCGGTCGTGCGTTGTTCCCCGCAGTTCGTCTTTTGTGCGCGCGCAACAATGGCGATGCCTCGCGCCCGGCGCCCGGCGGGCAACCCGATTCCCCGCGTGGCGCCGGGCGCGATGGTCTTCAAGAACCACATCTCACGAGGACATACCATGCAACTCCAATCCCATCCGGCGTGCCGCCCGTTTTACGAAGCCGGCGAACTGTCGCAACTGACCGCCTTCTACGAAGAAGGCCGTAACGTCATGTGGATGATGCTGCGATCGGAGCCGCGGCCGTGCTTCAACCAACAACTCGTTACCGACATCATCCATCTCGCGCGCGTCGCACGCGACTCGGGCCTCACGTTCGACTTCTGGGTGACGGGCTCGCTCGTCCCCGAGCTGTTCAACGTCGGCGGCGACCTGAGCTTCTTCGTCGACGCGATCCGCAGCGGCCGGCGTGACCAGCTGATGGCCTACGCGCGCTCGTGCATCGACGGCGTGTACGAGATCTACACGGGCTTCGGCACCGGCGCGATCTCGATCGCGATGGTCGAGGGCAGCGCGCTCGGCGGCGGCTTCGAGGCCGCGCTCGCGCACCACTACGTGCTCGCGCAGAAGGGTGTGAAGCTCGGGTTTCCCGAGATCGCGTTCAACCTGTTCCCGGGCATGGGCGGCTATTCGCTCGTCGCGCGCAAGGCGAACCGCGGCCTCGCGGAATCGCTGATCGCGACCGGCGAGGCGCATGCGGCCGAGTGGTACGAGGATCGCGGGCTGATCGACCAGACGTTCGACGCCGGCGACGCGTATCTCGCGACGCGCACCTTCATCGACGTGACGAAACCGAAGCTGAACGGCGTGCGCGCGATGCTGCGCGCCCGCGAGCGCGTGTTCCAGCTGTCGCGCTCGGAGCTGATGGACATCACGGAATCGTGGGTGCATGCGGCGTTCACGATCGAGCCGAAGGACCTCGCGTACATGGAGCGCCTGGTGATGCTGCAGAACCGCCGCGTGTCGAAGCTGCGCACGGTGTAATGGAACCGGCGCCGCCGCGTACCGGCGGCGCCTGGGCGGGCACGAGGCTCAGGCGATCAGCCTGAGCTTCCGCGTCTCCGCGAGCCACGCCTCGAACGCCTGCGCCGGCATCGGCCGCGCGTAGTAGTAGCCCTGCGCGTGATCGACGTCGAGCTGCTTGAGGAAATCGGCTTCCGCATGCGTTTCGACGCCTTCGGCGATCACCGCGAAATTCAGCGCCTTCGCGAGCGACACGACCGAGCGCACCAGTGCCTGCGAGCGCGGGTTGCGGTCGATGCCCGTGATGAAGGTGCGGTCGAGCTTGATCGCATCGAGCGGCAGGCGCGACAGCTGCGACAGCGACGAATAACCGGTGCCGAAATCGTCGAGATGGATCTCCGCGCCGAGCTGGCGGAACTGCCGCATCAGCCCGATCGCGGAATCCTCGTCCTCGATGAAGCAGCTTTCGGTCAGCTCGATGTCGAGCAGGCCGGGCTTCAGCCCCGCGCCGTCGAGAATCGACGCGAACTGGTGCACGATGTTCATGTCCTGCAACTGCCGCGCGGACACGTTCACCGCGATCCGGATGCCGAGCCCCTTCGCCTTCCATGCGGCGGCCTGTGCGGCCGCGGTGCGCATCACCCAGCGCCCGAGCGGCGCGATCAGCCCCGACTCCTCCGCGAAACGAATGAACTCGATCGGCGCGACGAGCCCGCGATCGGGCGACTGCCAGCGGATCAGCGCCTCGACGCCGTGCACGTCGCCCGTCGCGATATCGACGACCGGCTGGTAATGCAGCACGAACTGCTCTTCCTCGAGCGCCTTGCGCAGGTTCGTGTCGAGCCACATGTACTTCGCGACCTTCTGGTTCATCTCCAGCGAGAACACGCGGTACGTGTGCGTGCCTTCCTCCTTCGCGACGTACATCGCGGTGTCGGCGCTGCGGATCAGCGTCTCGAGCGAATCGCCATGCTGCGGATGCATCGCGATGCCGATCGAGCAGCTCGTGTAGACCTCCATCAGCCCGAGATGGATCGGCGTGCGCAGCCGTTCGAGGATGATCTGCGCGGTCGCCTCGAGCAGCGGCCGCGTGCCGTGCTCGAACAGCACGAGGAACTCGTCGCCGCCGAGCCGGGCGAGCGTCGCGCCGGACGGCAGGCAGCCGCTGATGATCGACGACACGTCCTGCAGCAGGCGGTCGCCGGTGATGTGACCGTAGTGATCGTTGACGCGCTTGAAGTTGTCGAGGTCGAGGAACAGGATCCCGACCTGGCCGCGCGTGTCGGGGCTCTCCGCGTCGATCGCCGCACGGATCCGCTCGCTGATCGCATGGCGGTTCGGCAGCCCGGTGAGCACGTCGGTGTTCGCCAGCTCGGTGAGCCGCTGCTGCGCGTTGCGCTCCTCGGTGATGTCGATGCCCGAGCAGATCAGGAACTGCTCGTCGATGCCGCTGCCGCTCTGCACGAACTTGTTGCGGAACTGGAACAGGCGCGGCCCGTTGACCGTGTTGATGTAGCGCTCGACCGCGTACGACTGGTTGCTCGCGAAAAAGCCGGTGATGTTGGTGCGCGACTGCGCGCCCTGCTCGGGGCTCATGAACAGCTCGAACGCGCTGCGGCCGATCACGTCGACCTCGCGCTTGCCCGTTACTTCCTCGCACAGCCGGTTGAAGCGCTGCACCATCCCGTTGCGATCGAGGATCACGACGAGCGAATTGACTTCGGACACGACCTGCTCGGCGAAGGCGAGCCCGTGCGACAGATCGTCGGCGACGGATGCGGTATCGGAATAGGCGGACGCCGTGCCGGCCCAGTCGGTCGTGTTGACCTTCCTGCCGACCAGATGGAGGCTGACCGGATTGCCGAACAGCGCGATGTCGAGCACGAGATGCGACGTGACGCCGGTCAGCGCACGCACGCGCGCGGCCTGCTCGACCGTCAGCGCAACCGCCACGTTGGTCAGGCCGCGCACGGCGGCCAGCTCGAGCGCGTTGCTGTCGCTGCCGAGACGCCAGCAGGGGCTGCGCGTACCGACATGCGCCTCGAGCACCGCGCTATCGTTTTCGTCATCCATGGACACGCCCCGATCCAGAAAAAAACGCACAGTGTAGACGGAGGCGAGCGGGCCGACCGCCCTGCCCGGGCCGCGCCGAGCGCGTTCCGGCAGGTCAGCCGTGATTGCCGTGACAGCGGGCCTCGTCCCGTACTTGTTTCCAGCTACTGCGACCGGCGTTCGCGCGTGACGCGCGCAGGTTTTGCCAAACGAATGATGAGAGCCATCTTATCAAATGACGATGAGGATTGGCACTCACATTTAGAGCAGAGTGTCAAGGAATCGGGACTCGATTGGCAAGCCGGATTTTTCATGATTTGCGGCCGGCGAAAGACCCGGTGCGGCACGGCGAAACGGCGTGGCGGAATCGGTTGAATGCCTTGCTGGTCATGGGTTTGCGGTCGACGCGGAGCGATCGCGGCATGGCACTGGCGGCACCGCTCAGACAGGGTCGGATCGCATGCCAGCGCACCGGATTTCGGCCATTTTTGATTCCGTTTGTGCGTGAATTCGTTGTTTTATTCCACAGTCCGTTGCAATGATTTCAGCCCGGCGCGGCCGCCCGCGCCGGGTCGCACGAATCAGCCCGCCGCGCCGTACCCGCCGCCGCCCGGCGTTTCGACCACGAATACGTCGCCCGGCGCCATCTGCGCGCGGCCGATATGGTCGAGCGCCTCGACCGTGCCGTCCGCCCGCTCGATCGTGTTGCGGCCGAGCGCGCCGGCTTCGCCGCCCGCCGCACCGAACGGCGCGTGGATCCGGTTGTTCGACAGGATCGACGCGGTCATCGGCTCGAGGAAGCGGATCCGCCGCACCGCGCCGTCGCCGCCGCGCCAGCGGCCGCCGCCGCCCGACCCGGCGCGGATCCGGTGCGAGTCGAGCCGCACCGGGTAGCGCCATTCGAGCACCTCCGGATCGGTCAGCCGCGAGTTCGTCATGTGCGTCTGCACCGCGCCGACGCCCGCGAAACCGTTGCCTGCGCCGCTGCCGCCCGCGATCGTCTCGTAGTACTGGTAGCGATCGTTGCCGAATGTGAAGTTATTCATCGTTCCCTGGCTCGACGCGACGCAGCCGAGTGCGCCGTACAGCGCGTTGGTGATCGCCGACGACGTCTCGACGTTACCCGACACGACGGCCGCCGGATACTCGGGGTTCAGCATCGAGCGGGCCGGCACGATCACCGTCAGCGGCTTCAGGCAGCCGGCGTTCAACGGGATGTCGTCGCCGACCAGCGTGCGGAACACGTACAGCACGGCGGCCATGCAGACGGCCTTCGGCGCGTTGAAGTTGTTGTCGAGCTGCGCGGACGTGCCGGTGAAATCGATCTCGGCGCGCCGCGCCGCGCGGTCGACGCGAATCGCGACGCGAATCTCCGCGCCGTTGTCGAGCGGATAGCGGTACGCGCCGTCCTGCAACGCGCCGATCACGCGCCGCACCGCTTCTTCCGCGTTGTCCTGCACGTGCCCCATGAACGCGAGCACGACGTCGCGGCCGAACTGCGCGACCATCCGGCGCAATTCGTCGACGCCCTTCTGGTTCGCGGCGATCTGCGCACGCAGGTCGGCCATGTTCTGCTCGACGTTGCGCGCCGGGTAACGGCCCGATGCGAGCAGCGCGCGCGTGTCCGCATCGCGCAGCACGCCGGCCGACACGAGCTGCCAGTTGTCGATCAGCACGCCCTCCTCGTCGATGTGCGTCGAATCGGGCGGCATCGAGCCGGGCGTCGTGCCGCCGATGTCCGCGTGGTGGCCGCGCGAGCCGACGTAGAACAGCGGCGCGTCCGAGCCGTCGGCGAATACCGGCGTGATGACCGTCACGTCCGGCAGGTGCGTGCCGCCGTGATACGGGTCGTTCAGCATGTAGACGTCGCCGTCGCGCATCCGGCCGCGGTTGCGCTCGATCACCGTGCGGATGCTCTCGCCCATCGAGCCGAGGTGCACGGGCATGTGCGGCGCGTTCGCGATCAGGTTGCCGTCGCCGTCGAAGATCGCGCACGAGAAGTCGAGCCGCTCCTTGATGTTGACCGAGTACGCGGTGTTCTGCAGCCGCAGCCCCATCTGCTCGGCGATCGACATGAACAGGTTGTTGAAGATCTCGAGCCGCACCGGATCGGCGTCGGTGCCGAGCGAGCGGCGCGTCGGCAGCGGCGTCGTGCGCGTCAGCACGAGGTTGCCCTGCGTGGTCATCTCGGCGCGCCAGCCGGGTTCGACGACGGTCGTGCCGTTCTGCTCCGCGACGATCGCCGGGCCGTCGATCGCGTCGCCGGCCAGCAGCGTGTCGCGCACGTAGAGCGCCGCGTCGTGCCACTGGCCACCGGAATGGAAGCGCACCGCGGAATCGGCGCGCGGCGCGGTGCCGTCGTCCGCCCCGCGCGGCGCGAGCGGCGCGATGTCGACCGGCGCGTCCGAGCGGCCGATCGCCTCGACCGACGCCAGTTCGGCGACGAGCGGCGTGCCGGGCATCAGGAACGCGTAGCGCTGCCGGTACGCGGCCTCGAACGCCTGCTGCATCGCGTCGACGCTGCCGGCCGGCACGTCGAGCGCCGAATCGGTGCCCTGGTAGCGCAGGTGCACGCGCCGCTCGGTCGCGATCCGCTCCGGCGCGACGCCCTGTTCGAGCAGCGCGCCGACGGCCTCGTCGGCCAGCCGGTCGAGCGCCGCGTTCAACGCGGGCAGCGATGCGTCGGACAGCACGGCCTCGACCGCGCGCTCGCGCATCGCGGTCTGGTCGGCCAGGCCCATCCCGTACGCCGACAGCACGCCCGCGAGCGGATGCGCGAACACCTGCGTCATCCCGAGCGCGTCGGCCACGCCGCACGCGTGCTGGCCGCCCGCGCCGCCGAACGTCGTCAGCACGTAGCGCGACACGTCGTGGCCGCGCTGCACCGAGATCTTCTTGATCGCGTTCGCCATGCTGCCGATCGCGATCTCCAGGAAGCCTTCGGCCAGCGCCTCGGGCGTCTCACGCCGCCCCGTCGCCGCATGGATCTCGTCGGCGAGCGCCGCGAATTTCGCGACCACGCCGTCGCGGTCGAGCGGTTCGTCCGCGTGCGGGCCGAACACGCGCGGGAAGTAATCGGGCTGGATCTTGCCGAGCATCACGTTGCAGTCGGTGACCGTCAGCGGGCCGCCGCGCCGGTACGCGGCCGGCCCCGGGTTCGCGCCTGCCGATTCGGGCCCGACGCGCAGCCGTGCGCCGTCGAAGCCGAGCACCGACCCGCCGCCGGCCGCGACCGTATGGATGCTCATCATCGGCGCGCGCATCCGCACGCCGGCCACCTGCGTCTCGAACTCGCGCTCGAACTCGCCGTTGTAGTGCGACACGTCGGTCGACGTGCCGCCCATGTCGAAGCCGATCACCTGGCCGAAGCCGGCCGCGCGCGCCGCGCGCACCATCCCGACGATGCCGCCGGCCGGCCCCGACAGGATCGCGTCCTTGCCCTGGAACGCGTCGGCGCGCGTCAGCCCGCCGCTGCTCTGCATGAACTGCAGGTTCACGCCCGGCATCTCGTGCGCGACCTGCTCGACGTAGCGGCGCAGGATCGGCGACAGGTACGCGTCGACGACGGTCGTGTCGCCGCGCGACACCATCTTCATCAGCGGCGACACCTCGTGCGACACCGACACCTGCGTGAAGCCGATGCGGCGCGCCAGCTCGGCCAGCGCGCGTTCGTGCGCGGTGTAGCGGTAGCCGTGGATCAGCACGATCGCGAGCGCCCGCACGCCGCTGTCGAACACGCGGCGCAGCGACGCTTCGGCACCCTGAACGTCGAGCGGCACGACGACGTCGCCATGCGCGCCGACGCGCTCGTCGATCTCGACGACGGTCTCGTACAGCGCGTCCGGCAGCACGATGTCGAGATCGAACAGGCGCGGCCGGTTCTGATAGGCAATGCGCAGCACGTCGCGAAAGCCCTGCGTCGTCGCGAGCGCGGTGCGTTCGCCCTTGCGTTCGAGCAGCGCGTTGGTCGCGACCGTCGTGCCCATCTTCACCATGTCGACGCGCGCGGGCGTGATCGGCTCGCCGGCCGCGAGGCCGAGCAGGTGGCGGATGCCGGCCACGGCCGCGTCGCGGTACTGCTCGGGGTTCTCCGACAGCAGCTTGTGCGTGACGAGCGTGCCGTCGGGCCGGCGCGCGACGATGTCGGTGAAGGTGCCGCCGCGGTCGATCCAGAATTGCCAGCGCGCGGCGTCGGAGGGAACGGAGGAAAGGTGTCGGTCAGTCATGATGTCGGGTCGAGGCGTCGTTGAATCGAGGGACGAGCGCCGCCGCACGGCGCGCGTCGCACGCCGTGTCACGGTCTCGATGAAAGGGGAAGCAGGACGAAGGGCGGGCCGCCCGGCCGCTTACGCGGCGTCGAGTTCGCGGCCGCGGGTCTCGGGCAGCGTCAGCGCGGCGACGATCACCACGCCGTACGCGGCGACCGCGAAGATGCCGATGCTCGTGCCGAGCCCGTACTGCTTCGACAGCGCACCGATCAGGAACGGGAACAGCGCACCGATCGCGCGGCCCACGTTGTAGCAGAAGCCCTGGCCGGAACCGCGCACGCGGGTCGGGAACAGTTCGGTGAGGAACGCGCCCATCCCCGAGAAGATGCCCGATGCGAAGAAGCCGAGCGGGAAGCCGAGCCACAGCATCGACGCGTTGGTCAGGTTCAGCGACGTGTACGCGAATGCGATCACCATCGAGCCGACCGCGAACAGGATGAAGTTCGGCTTGCGGCCGAGGCGGTCGGTCAGGTACGCGCTCGTCAGGTAGCCGACCCACGAACCGAAGATGATCATCGCGAGATAGCCGCCGGTGCCCATCACCGTGAGGTGACGCTCGGTCTTCAGGAAGGTCGGCAGCCACGTCGTGATCGCGTAGTAGCCGCCCTGCGCGCCGGTCGTCAGCAGCGCCGCGCGCAGCGTCGTCGTGATCAGCTTCGGCGCGAAGATCTCGGTCAGGCGCGGCGCGTCGGCCACCTGTGCCTGCGCGGCCTTCTCCTTCTCGTAGACGTCCGGCTCCTTCACGTAGCGGCGGATCGCGACGACCAGCAGCGCGGGCGCGAGCCCGACGAGGAACAGCGCGCGCCACGCCTGCTCGGCCGGCAGCACCGAGAACAGTAGCGCATACAGCAGCGCGCACAGCCCCCAGCCGATCGCCCAGCCCGACTGCACGAGCCCGACGGCCTTGCCGCGGTCGCGCGCGCGGATCACTTCGCCGATCAGCACCGCGCCGGCCGTCCATTCGCCGCCGAAGCCGAAGCCCATCAGCGCACGCGCCGCGAGCAGCTGGTGGTAGTTCTGCGCGAGCCCGCACAGCGCGGTGAACACCGCGAACCACAGCACCGTGAGCTGCAGCGTGCGCACGCGTCCGATCCGGTCGGACAGGATGCCGGCGATCCAGCCGCCCGCCGCCGACGCGAGCAGCGTGACCGTGCCGATGAAGCCGGCGTCCGCGAGCGAGATGCCCCACGTCGCGACGAGCGTCGGAATCACGAACGACAGCATCTGCGTATCCATCCCGTCGAGCATGTAGCCGACCTTGCAGCTCCAGAATGCGCGGCGCTCGCGCGACTGTGCGTCCGCGTACCACGAGAACAGGCCGCTGCGCGCTCGGCTCGCGGGCTCCGCGGCGGGTGCCGCGAGGGTCTTGCTTTCCATGGTGGTGCTCCTGTCGTTATGCGCGTTCGAATGGCGATCGGGCGTGCGGGGTATCGGGCTTGGGCCGTCCGTCGGCCCCTGAATTCAGAAAACGGCCAGCGATGCGTTCGTGATGTCGGTCATCAGCATGTGGCCGGGCGTATGCGCGATCGCGATCGGCAGCTTCGCGTCCATCAGCGCGGTTTGCGGCGTCACGCCGCATGCCCAGAACACCGGCAGTTCGTCGTCGCGGATCGTCACCGCGTCGCCGAATTCGGGGGCGTCCAGATCGGCGATGCCGAGCGCACGCGGGTGGCCGATATGGATCGGCGCGCCGTGCACGCCCGGGAACCGGCTCGTGATCTGCACCGCGCGGATCGCGTCGGCGCCGCGCATCGGCCGCATCGACACGACCAGCTGGCCGCCGAAGATGCCCGCGCGGCGGTTCGCGATCGACGTGCGGTACATCGGCACGTTGCGCCCCTCCTCGACGTGGCGCAAGCCGATGCCCTCGCGGGCGAGCATGTCCTCGAACGAGAACGAGCAGCCGATCGCGAACACGACGAAATCGTCGCGCCACAGCGCTTCCAGCGACTCGACGCGCTCGGTCAGGCGGCCGTCGCGGTAGACGTTGTAGCTCGGCACGTCGGTGCGGATGTCGAGATCCTCGCCGAGCGCGTCGATCCGGAACGCGCCCGGTTCGCCGACGCCGAGCAGCGGGCAGGCTTTCGGATTCGCCTGACAAAAGCGCAGGAAATCGTGCGCATACGCGTCGGGCAGGATCGCGAGGTTCGCTTGCGCGAACGGGCCGCAATGGCCGGCGGTCGGGCCGCGGAATGCGCCGCTGCGCACGGACTGGCGGAATTCGGAAGGCGTCATGAGGTTCTGTCGCGGATCGGGTTGTCGTCGGGATGACGGTGATGTGTCATCGGTTACGGCGAAGAATAGAAAGGAAAAAAATTGACCGCCAACGAGTTTTTTTGCACTTCTTGTATAGAATTTCTTAACGCACCCTCGGGTTTCCCCCGGTCCCGTTCACTTTTCCTCAGCGGCAAGCTGCGCATCGCCCCTTCGCCCGATCCGCCATGAACACGCGTTTTCTCGAAACCTTCGTCACGCTCGCGAAGCTGCGCAACTTCCGCACGACGGCGGCCGCGCTGCATGCGACGCCGGCCGCGATCTCGCAGCGCCTGAAGGCGCTCGAGGACGAACTGCAGACGGTACTCGTCGATCGCGACAGTCGCGAATTCCGGCTCACGCCGAACGGCGAGTACCTGCTCGGCTATGCGAAGGCCGTGGTCGAGGCCACGCAGGAACTGCAGGCGGCCGCTGCGGGCGAGAGCGCGCTGCGCGGCAAGCTGCGGCTCGGCGTGATCGAGACCGTCGTGCACAGCTGGCTGCCGCACTACATGCGGCGGCTCGCGGCCGACTACCCGCAGCTGGAGATCGACCTGACCGTCGACGTGAGCGTCGTGCTGCAGCGCCGGCTGATGGCCGGCGAGCTCGACCTGATCATCCGCGTGGAGGGCAGCGACGAGGCGTCGGTCGTGTGCGACGCGCTCGCGAACTACCCGGTGCGCTGGATCGCCCGCGCGGGGCTGCTGCCGAACACGCGCACGGGCCTCGCGCGGCAGGTGCTGCGCCAGCCGATCCTCACGTACGGGCGCGGCACCGCGCCCCATCGCGCGCTGGAGGACATCGTGCGCACGCTCGCGCATGCGCACGGCGTGCCGCTGTCGGACACGCGCATCACCGGCTCGCCGTCGATCTCGGTGATCGTGCAGCTGGTGCGCGACGGTTTCGGCGTCGCCGCGATTCCGGTGCTGTTCGTCGACGCGCTGATCGAGAGCGGCGAAGTGGTCGAGCTGCCGCTGCAGCCGTCGCCGCCGTCGATCGTCGTGTCGATGTCGCGACGCGCGGACGCACCGCGATTCGTGCACGGCGCGTCGATCGCCGCGCGGGCCGCGTGTCACGAGTACTGCGAGAAGAGCAAGCGGTTGCTGGTCGAAGCGCTGTGACGTTGCAGCGGCCGATGACGCGCGTTCGACATCGCCGCGGGAATCGCCCACAATCGCCTTCGGCGCGTCCGCACCATCGCGCCCTCCATCGAGAATGACGGCACGGCCGGCCGGCATTCATCGCTTCGCATGCTCCTGCACGACCAGAGGGCAACATGCCGATCCGCTCCGCCTCCACCCGCCTGAATCTCGCGCGCGCCGTGATCGTGGCGCTGTACGTCGCGTCGCTGCTGCTGCCCGTCGCGGCCGAACCGCCGAATGCCGCGGGCGCGGTGAGCTGGTGGCACGGGTACACGGTGCTCGCGCTCGGCGGGCTCGCGATCCTCGACCTGCAGTTCGCGTGGCTCGGCAATCCGCTGCTGATCGCCGCGCTGATCAGGCCGAACCGCACCGTGTCCGCGCTGCTCGCCGTGGTCGTGGTATTTGCGATCGGGTGGCACACGATCCCGACCGACGCGAACTACGAAAAGATCACCACGTTCGGCGCCGGATACTACCTGTGGATCGTGGCGATGGCGGGCGGCGCCGCGTTGCCGTGGATCGACGGGCGCCAGCGGAAGGACGGCGCGGCGGCCGTGGCGGCGGTCGCCGCCGCGCCGTCACCGGCCCGCCCGCCCGGCCGGAAAACGGGCTGGACCGTCACGGCGGCCGGCACGCGCATCGAAGCGACCGACCAGACCGGTGCAACGCGCGGGATCGCGCTGTCCGACCTCGGTGCGGTCGTGATCGAAACCAACGACCAGGGCCCGTTCGTGTCGGACGTCTGGTGGCTCCTGTTCGATACGCGCAAGCAGTTCGCGTGCGGATTTCCGCAGGATGCCGAAGGCGCGAAGGCGGCGGTCGACCGGCTGCTCGACCTGCCCGGCATCGATCACCGCAAGGTCGTCGACGCGCAGACGTCGATCCAGAACGCGACGTTCCCGATCTGGGAACGCACGGCGGGCGACCCGGCCACGCCGGGTGAAACCGGAGCGACCGCCTGAGCGGCGACGCTTACGCCGGTTGCCCCGCGTGCGGCTGCGTCAGCTTGCCGTCACCGTACTCGCGGAGCACCTTCGAAATCACGACGCGATAGCCGTCGAGCCAGCGAGCCTGCTTCGCTTTGGCTTCGAGGTGCGCGGGATGCTGCATCAACTGCTGCAGCGCCGCCTCCGATTCCCAGTAGTAGACGTTCTGGATCAACCCCGCTTCGGCGTTCTCCCACGTTTCCTCGCCGACATAGCCGGGCGTCGCGCGCGCCATGTCGGCGATCTGCCGGTCGAGCCGGTGGAATTCGTCGTCGTATCGCCCGGCACGGAAAATGAAGGTCGACGCGTACATGCACGCTCCATCGAGAACGGTTGAAAGAGCGCCAAGTGTACGGCACGCACGGCGTGCCGCGATCGTCATGCGGCGCTTACGCGGCGAGCGGGCCGGCGGTGAGCCGGTCGTCGAGCCATGCATCGATGCGCGGCGCGTCGTCACGCGTTCCGACAGCAGGCGAAGGCATCGCGGCCAGCGCGTGTCGTGCGCGTTCAAGCGCCTGCGCGAAACCGCGCAACTCCTGCGTCGCGGGCCGGTCGTCGGCACGCCGGCGGACGAGCGCCGCTTCGATGTTGGCACCGATCAATGCAAGCTGCGCGTCGATGAAGTCGGTGCACAGCGCGCGGCAATGCGCGGAAACCGCTGCGACGGCCAGCAGCACGGGCACGATCGACACGGTCAGGTAGCCGCCCGGCGCGAGCCGCGACAGCGCATGACGCACGTCCTGCCCGCCATCGCTCAACGCGGCGAACACGGCGTCGCGCCACACCGCGCGCTCGAACGCGAGCGCATCGCGATGTGCGTCGAGCGCCGCGCGATCCGCGACCTGCCCGGCCGTCACCAGCGGAATCGGGAATGCAGCGTCGACGGATGCCTGCGCGGCGCCCGCCTCGACGATGCAGTTCGCGCCCAGCCATGCCGCGTCGTCCCGCCGCGCGGCGAGCACGCGCGACTGCAACCGGTCCGGCAGCATCGGATCGAGCGGCACCGCGCTGCAGATCGACGGCTTGCTCGCCTCCACGCTGCAACGGCCGTCGTCGGCCAACGCCGCGCAACGGCCGAGCGACGGATAGTCGTAGCCCTGCAGCGTGACCGCGATCCATTCGCCGTTCACGCCGCCGATGCGATGGAACAGCCGGTCGGCCAGCGCATCGGACGCCGCGACATCATCCGCATCGAGCACGTGCTCGCGCCCGCCCGCACGCCAGCGTTCGCCGATCCGCCGCTTCGGCACGCGACGGATCGTCAGCGCGCCGACGAAGCGATGACGATGCCGTAACAGTTCGCGCAACGACAGCGCCGGCGCGCTGTTGCAGCAGCGTCCGCATGCGTGGCAGGCAAGCGAATAGGTCTCTACCACGGCCGCCGCACCGAATCCTGGTAGCGCGTGAGGATGAAGCGCGCGACGTCGTCCGAGTGATACGCGGCGACGAGCTGCGCGACCCACGGTTTCGCGCGATCGGCGTCGCGCACCGTCAGCACGTTCGCATACGGCGAGCGGGCGTCCTCGAGGCTGATGCTGTCGCGCGCGGGTTGCAGCCCGGCGCGGGCGGCGTCCTCGCTGTCGATCGCGACGAACGCGGCCGTATCGAGCGCCGCATACAGACGGTCGCGGCGCAACGCGACGAGTTTCAGCCCGAGCCGGTTGCCGGTCACGTCGCGCAGCGTCGCGTGCAGGCCGGCCTGTTCGCGCAACGTCACCAGCGTGTCGTTCTGCAGCAGCACGAGCGCGCGTGCCATCCCGCGCGAATCGGCGGGCAGCACGACCGTCGCACCCGGTCGCAGTTCGTTCAGGCTTTTCAGCTTGCGCGAATAGAACGCCATCGGCAGCGTGACGGTCGGCGCGACTTCGGTCAGCGCGTAGCGCTTGCGCGCGCGCGTCGCCGCGAGCTGCTGCGCATCCTCGCAGCTGGCCGCGTCGATCCGGCCGTCGGCAAGCGCGGCGTCGATGCGTGACGCATCGTCGAATTCGACGACGTCGACACCCAGCCCGCGCGCGGCGGCGACCCGCTTCACTTCGTCCAGGATCTGCGCATGCACGCCGCGTGTGACGCCGACGCGTACTGCCGGCGCAGCGGTGTCGGCCGCCACCGCGGCCCCCTGATGCGCGACACCCCACGCGGCCAGCAGCCATACGGCCACGCAGCGCACGAAACCCTTCGTCATGACGCGTCCCTCAGGATCGTGCGAAAGCCGATATGCGACGCCCCGAGATCGGCTTCCTGCTGTTCGCGCGACGACGCGCGATAACGCACGCAGTAATCGCGCGAGCACAGGAACGAGCCGCCCTTGATGACCATCGGCGTATCGTGCCGGCGCGTCGGCGGGGCGACGGCCGCCGTGTCGCCGTTCGTATGCGACTGGTGCGGGCCCGTGTACGCGTCCTTCGTCCATTCCCATGCGTTGCCGATCATGTCGTAGAGCCGGAACCCGTTCGCCGCGTAGCAGCCGACGGGCGCGAGCCCCGCATGCCCGTCCTCGGCCGTGTCGAGCACCGGAAACGCGCCCTGCCAGTAATTCGCGGCCGGCTTGCCCCGCGCGTCGCGCGGCGCCGCATCGAGCGATGCGTCGTCGCGGCCGGCCTTGCCCGCGTATTCCCATTCCGCTTCGGTCGGCAAGTCGCGGCCGAGCCAGCGCGCATACGCGAGCGCGTCGCGCTGCGTGACGAGCGTGACGGGCAGGTTGCCGCGCCCTTCCACGTCGCTGCCGGGCCCGCGTGGATGGCGCCACGACGCGCCCTTCACCCACGACCACCACGCGAGGTCGCGCGCATTCATCTCGTCGCGCGTCGGCACATGAAACACCGCCGCGCCGCCCTGCTGCTCGGCTTCGGTCACGTAACCGGTCGCCTGCACGAATGCGGCGAACTGCGCGATCGTCACGTCGGTCTGGTCGATCCAGAAGCCGCCGACGCGCGTGCGGCCGTCGCCGACCGGACGCTCGTCCGCATAGCCGCGCGTGCTGCCGAACACGAACGCGCCGCCGCGCAGGTGCACCATCCCGGCCTGCGGATCGTCGCGCCACTTCGCCGGCAGCCCCGAATAGCGTTCGCACTGGTGTTCCGAACCGAGCGGCGCAAGCACGCGGCCGCGATTCAGGTCGTCGAACGCGCCGCCTGCCGGCGCCGCCGAATTCGCATAGCCCACCGCGAACGCGGCGGCGAACAGCGTGGCGGCAAGCGCCGCGCCGGTCGTCCAGAAGCGGAACCGCATCGTGTCGTCCCCGCGATCAGTAGTAGCCGCGCGGACGCAGCGGCTCGACGCCGCCGACGTTGCTCATGTAGGTCTTCCACTGGTCGACGAGCGTGCTGATCACCGACGGGTTCTGCGCGGACACGTCGGTCGTCTCGCCGCGATCCGACGCGAGGTCGTACAGCTGCCAGTGACCGTCGAGCGGCCCGAGCGGCGGCTCGGTCCACAGCGCCTTCCAGCGGCCGTCGGCGCTGCGCAGGTACGCGCGGCCGTATGCTTCGTCGCCGAACGGCGCGGTGTGCACCTCGCCCGTCGCCGAGCCCGTGAGCACCGGCAGCAGCGACTGGCCCGTGACCGGGTACACGTAGCGGTTGTTGTAGATCACCTTGCCCTTGTTCTGGTCGACGCCCGTCAGCGTGTTGACGAGCGGCGGCGCCGGCTGCGACGGCGGCGTGACGCCCGCGATCGCGAGGAACGTCGCCGTGTTGTCGGTCACGTGCGTGAACGCGCGCAGCGTCGGCAGTTGCTGCGACTGGCCCGGCAGGCGCACGATCGTCGGCGTCGACACGCCACCTTCGGCCGAATAGCCCTTCGTGAGCCGGTACGGCGCCGCGCTCACTTCGGCCCAGCGCAGCCCGTACTGCAGGCGCTGTGCGTTCTGCTTGCCGTTGTCGGTGCCGAGCGCCGAATAGACCGGCTCCTGCGCGTTCGCGGTGTCGGTCGCCGTCGGGTCCGCGCCGCTGTCGATCGGCCAGCCTTCCGCGCCGTTGTCCGACTGGAACATGATGAACGTGTTGTCGTATTCGCCGATGTCCTTCAGGTGCTGGATCAGCAGGCCGATGTTGTAGTCGAGGTTCTCGACCATCCCCGCGTAGATCTCCATGTAGCGCGCCTGCGCCTTGCGCTCGGCCGGCGACAGGCTCGACCACAGCTTGTCGACCTTGCCGGGGCCGTAATCGCTGTAGCCGTCCGCGGCGGAATGCACGGCACTGATGTACTTCGCGTTCGCGGTGCCGTTGTTCGCGGTCGCGGGCGACGCGGCCGTCGTTTCGGGCAGGCCGTCGAACGGCTTGAAGTCGGCGGGAATCAGGCCGAGCGCCTTCTGCCGCGCGATCCGCGCGTTGCGGATCGCGTCGTAGCCGGCGTCGTACACGCCCGCATACTTGTGCAGCCACGGTTCGGGCACCTGCAGCGGCCAGTGCGGCGAGGTGTAGGCCGCATACGCGAAGAACGGCTTGCCGTCACGCTGGTTCGAATCGATGTACGAGATCAGCTTCTGCGTATAGAAGTCGGTCGAATAGAACACGGCCGGGCTGCCGCCCGTACCGCCCGGCTGCCCGGGCTGGCCCGGCTGCACGTAGCGACCGTCTTCCGTGTAGTTCGACGAGCCGGCCGGCTCGTGCGCGAAGTGGTTCGTCGCCGCGCCGCCGAGCAGCACGTAGCTGCGCTCGAAGCCCCACTGGTCGGGCGTCTGCCCGCTGCCCGTCGCGCTGCCGACGATCCCCGAGCCGATGTGCCACTTGCCCGCGATATACGTGTGATAGCCGGCGTCCTTCAGCAGTTGCGCGAACGACAGCGCGCGGTCGTTCAGGTAGCCCTCGTAGCCGGGCAAGCCGCGCCGCTCGTCGGTCGGCACACCCATCGTGCCTTCGCCGACGAGATGGTGATCGGTGCCGGACACCAGCATCGCGCGCGTGATCGCGCAGACGGTGCCCGTGTGATGGTTCGACAGGATGCGGCCCGACGCGACGAGCGCGTCGAGGTTCGGCGTGTTGATCTCGCCGCCGAATGCATGGATGTCGGAATAGCCGAGGTCGTCGGCCATGATGTACAGGATGTTCGGGCGTTTCGCGGCCTGCGGCGGCGTCGTGTTGGCCTGCGGCGGCGGCGAATTGCTGTCGACGCCGCCGCACGAGGCGAGCGACACCGCGCCGGCAATCGCGGCACAGACGACACGGAAACGGAAAGCATGCAACGGCGACGCGGACTTTTTCATTATTGTTGACGCTCGATCTACGGGATCGGCGATCTTAGCCGCGCGCGCGCGGCGGCCAAAGTCGGATTCGTCACATGCTAACGGGATGCAGGAATATGCGATGCGCGCCGCCCGGACATGCGGGGCCGCTACGAAGCATGAGCGCCGCGCTGCGGCACGCGCTCGCCATCGGCGTCATCGGACGCCAGCATGCCCGGAATCTCGTCCATCAGCGCGTCGACGACCACCCGCACCTTCGACGGCACGTGGCGCGATGCCGGCCGCACCGCGTACACCTCGGCACCCGACACGCTGTCGCTGTCCATCACGAGCGCGAGACGGCCGTCACGGACATACGGCGCCATCAGCCAGCACGGCAACCACGCGAGGCCCGCCCCGGCGGCGGCGGCATCGGCGATCGCCAGCAGGTCGTCCAACCTCAGGCGGCCGGACGGACGATGATCGTGCACGGCGCCGTCCGCGCCGATGACCCGCCACGGCGTCGGCTGCCCGCCGCGCGAATACGCGATGCCGACGTGCGCCGCCAGTTCGTCAAGCCCCGACGGCCGCCCGTGACGGGCGAGATACGCGGGCGATGCGCAAATGCCCATGCGCTGCACGCCCAGCTTCCGGCCGACCAGCGCGCTCGTGTCGGCCAGCACGCCGATGCGCACCGCGATGTCGAAACCGTCGTTCACGAGGTCGGCCACGCGATCGCTGAACGACATGTCGATTTCGAGCCGCGGATGACGCTCGACGAGCCGCCGCACGACGGGCGCCACGCATTGCCGGCCGAACAGCACGGGCACGCTGATCCGCACGCGCCCGGCCGGCTCGCGGCGGCCCGCGTCGAGCGCGGCTTCCGTCTCGCCGAGTTCGGCCAGCAGCCGCCGGCACTGCTCGTAATAGACGAGCCCTTCGTCGGTCAACCCGATCTGGCGGGTCGTGCGCTGCAGGAGCCGCGCGCCGAGACGCTGTTCGAGCCGCGCGACGATCTTCGCGACGGCCGAGCGCGTCATGCCCAGGCGCAGCGCCGCCGCCGCGAAGCTGCCCGACTCCACGACGTCGACGAATTCGGCAACGCCCCTCAACCGCTCATCCATGCAAGTCCGCTCCGGTGGAATGACTGGTTTGTGTCCGTACTGGCAACAATCATTGGCCAAATTCTCGTCAATGCGTCCCCCAGCGCAACACTATGATAGTCCGGACTATCTCTGAACAGGAGCGAACATGCATGCATGGCAAATCAAACCGGGCGACGGCATTGCCGGGCTCCGGCGCATCGACGCGACGCAGCGCCCGGTCGGGGCGACCGACGTCGTCGTGAAGATCCACTCGGCCTCGCTGAACTATCGCGACCTGATGTTCGCGCGCGGCGACTATCTCGGCATCGGCACGGAAGCACTGATCCCGGTCGCGGACGGCGCCGGCGAAGTCGTCGAAATCGGCCGAGACGTCACGCGGTTCAAGCCGGGCGATCGCGTGATCAACACGTATTTCCCGCGCTGGATCGACGGGCCGGTCACGCCGCAGAAAGTCTCCGGATCGGCCGGTTCCCATTTCGACGGCGTGCTCGCCGAACGTTTCGTGTCCGACGAAGCCGCGCTGGTCGCCATCCCGCCTCATCTCGACTACGACGAAGCCGCGACGCTGTCGTGCGCGGGCATCACCGCGTGGAACGCATTGTTCGTCGACGGCGGACTGGCGCCGGGCGCGACCGTCGCGCTGCTCGGCACGGGCGGCGTGTCGATCATCGCGCTGCAGCTCGCGCATGCGGCCGGGCTGCGCACGATCGTGACCTCGTCGAGCGACGCGAAACTCGAACGCGCCCGCGCACTCGGTGCGGACGCAACGATCAACTATCGCGCCACGCCCGAGTGGCAACACGAGGTGCTGCGGCTCACCGACGGCGCGGGCGCGGATCTGGTCGTCGAAGTCGGCGGCCGCGATACGCTGCCGCGCTCGGTGGCGGCGGCGAAGATGGGCGGCATCGTGTCGGTGATCGGCGGCCTCAGCAGCTTCGGCGGGCCCGAACTCGGGCTGCTGTCGCTGATCGGCGGCGTCCGGCGACTGCACGGGTTCATGGTCGGCAGCCGCGCGATGCTCGACGACGTCGTGCGGCTCGTCGATGCGAAGCGCATCAAGCCGGTGGTCGATCGCGTGTTCGGCTTCGACGAAGCGCCGCAGGCGTATGCGTACCTGCAGTCGGGGCAGCATTTCGGGAAAGTCGTGATCCGCGTCGCGTCGTAAGCAACGCAGGCGGCGGGCGGCCGCCTGCGTTCCCGCCCGTTCCGTCAGAACTTGTGACGGATCCCCGCATGCACCATCAACTGTTTTCCGCTCGACGACAGATCGGCCGCGCCGGGGATATACGCATGATCCAGCGACGAACCGGTTGCATCGCCGGCAACCCGCTGGTACGCGCCCGTCAGGTACACGTCCGTGCGTTTCGACAGGCTGTAGTCGGCCATCAGCCCGAACGAATGGATTTTCGGTTTCGCGGTGCCGGTGGTCGCGTCGTAGCGGACCGTCGTGTACACGTATTGCGCGCCGACGAACAACGCCGGCGTGAACTGGTACTTGCCGTTGATCTCGAAGTTCTGATACTTGATCGACGTCACCGTGCCGCCCGCGAGCGGCCCGGTCGACGGCTCGATCGTCTCGTCGCCGAACAGGTAGCCGACGTTCGCGGTCGGCCGAGTGACGTTGCTGTTCGTGTATGCGAATCCGATCGTCGCGGGCCCTGCCGTGTAGTTGACGCCCGCGCCGAAGATCCGCAGCCGCGCCGACACGAAGTTCGCATCCGCGCCGACCGCCCCGGAGCCCGCGATCGCGCCACCCGACGTCGCGCCCGGGTTGTCCGCGTTCAGGAAGGCCGCGCCGACGAGCAACCCGCCCTGCTCGTACTGCGCGCCGACGCTCCACTGCCTGTTGTTCGCGAAGCCCGGGTCGTTGCTGAAGCTGTACGTGCCGCCGAACGAGAAGCCGGAGAAGTCCGGGCTCGCATACTTCACGGTGTTGTTCGTGCGGAACGTGTTGCCGGTGTTGTCGTTGTCGAGCGGATGCGAGAACGGATAAACGCCCCAACTGCCGTTCGCGGTCGTCGGCGCGAGATAGTCGACGACCGAGTCGTACTGCCGGCCGAGCGTCAGCGTGCCGAAACGCGTGCTGCCGAGCCCGACGTAGGCCTGGCGCCCGAACAGGCGGCCGCCCTGCGCCAGCGTGCCGCTGTTCACGTTGAAGCCGTTCTCGATCTGGAACAGCGCGCTGTGGCCGCCGCCCAGATCCTCCGTCCCCTTCATCCCCCAGCGGCTGCCCTGCGCGAAGCCGCTCGCCATCTGCCACGCGCCATGGCCGCCGACGTTGTTCGTATAGTCGATGCCTGCATCGACGAGGCCATACAGCGTCACGCTGCCTTGCGCAAATGCGGGCGCCGCGCACAGCGCCGGCGGCGGGACAACAATCGATCTCCAGTTCATTCGCCATCCTTATTGATATTTTTAGAATACGTCCTTTCGGTACGCCGCTGCTTACTTCGCGCCGTAGATGTCGAAGTCGAAATACTTCCGGTTGATCTTCCCGTACGTGCCGTTCGCGAGAATCGTCGCGAGTGCGCGATTGAACGCGTCGCGCAGGTCGTTGTCCTGCTTGCGCAATCCGAGGCCGTCGCCCTGCCCGAAGTACTTCACGTCGTCGATCGGCGCGCCGGCGAACATGAAATCCTTGCCCTGCGGCTTTTTCAGAAACCCGTCGCTGGCCGCGATCGACGCCTGGAACGCCGCGTCGAGCCGCCCGGTTACCAGGTCGGCATACACCTGGTCCTGGTTCGGGTACGACACGACCTGCACGCCCGCGGGCTGCCAGTTCGCGACCGCATAGTCGGCCTGCGCGGAACCCTGCTCGACGCCGACGCGCTTGCCCTTCAGCGATTCGGCCGTCGGCAGCAGCGGCGAGCCCTTGCGCGCGATCAGCCGCGCCGGCGCGTTCGAGATGCGGTTCGTGAACGCGATCTGCTGCATCCGCTTCGGCGTGATCGTCATCGACGACGCGATCACGTCGAACTTGCGCGCGAGCAGCCCCGGAATCATCCCGTCGAAGCTCGACTCGACCCACACGCAGCGCGCATGCAGTTCCGCGCACAACGCGTTCGTGATGTCGATCCCGAAGCCGGTCAGCGTGCCGTCCGGCAGCTTGTATTCGAGCGGCGGGTAGGTCGGATCGACCGCGAGCCGAATCTCCCTGCCCGTCCAGTCGCCGGCATGCGCCGCGCCTGCCGCCAGCGCGACCGTGAGTACCGCCATCCACTGTTTCATTGCCTGTCTCCTTGTGTGAATCGTGAATCGAAATCGTGCGGCCGCGTCATCCGAGATATCGCTCGGCGAGTGCGATCCAGTAGCTCGCGCCCGTCGCGAGGCAGGCATCGTTGAAGTCGTAGCCCGGGTGATGCAGCCCGCATCCGGACGCCCCGTCGCCATTGCCGATCGACAGGTAGCTGCCGGCGCATTCCTCCAGCATGAATGCGAAATCCTCGCTCGCCGCGATCGGCCGCAGATGCGGAATCAGCGCCGCATCGCCGCCCCATTCGCGCGCCACCTCGCGCGCGAAGGCCGTCTGCGCCGCGTGATTGACGAGCACCGGATAGTCGTGCCGGTAGTCGATCTCGGCCGTCGCGCCATAGCTCGCGGCCTGTCCGTGCACGATCTCGCGGATGCGCCGCTCCAGCAGCGCACGTACGTCCGGCGACAACGCACGCACGCTGAGCGTCAGGTCCGCGTGGGACGGAATCACGTTCGATGCGGTTCCCGCATGGATCGAGCCGGCCGAAACGATCGCCAGCTCCTGCGGATTCACGTTGCGCGACACGACCGTCTGCAACGCCATCACGATCGACGCGCACACGACCACCGGGTCGATCGTCGTATGCGGCGCGGCGCCGTGCCCGCCGCGCCCGATCACGCGCACGCGCACCTCGTCGGCCGACGCCATCGCCGGGCCGTCGCAGAAACCGAGCACACCGACCGGCAAGCCTGGCACGTTGTGCATCGCGAACACGGCGTCGCACGGAAATCGTACGAACAGTCCGTCGTCGATCATCCGCTTCGCGCCGCCGAGCCCTTCCTCGGCCGGCTGGAAAATCAGGTTCAGCGTGCCGGCGAAGCGCGCCCGCCCGGCAAGACAGCGGGCCGCCGCGAGCAGCATCGCCGTATGGCCGTCGTGGCCGCACGCGTGCATCACGCCGTCATGCCGGCTCGCATGCGGCAGCCCGGTCGTTTCGCGGATCGGCAGCGCATCCATGTCCGCGCGCAACCCGAGCCGTTTCCCGGGGCCGCGCGTCAGCGTGCCGACCACGCCGGTGCCGCCGAGCCCGCGCGTGACCTGATAACCCCATGTTGTCAGGCAATCGGCGACGATGGCGCTCGTCGCATGCTCGTCGAAGCCGAGCTCCGGATGCGCATGCAGCCTGCGCCGCAGCGCGATCATCTCCGCCTCGATCGCCGATATTTCCGGATGGATATGGTTCCGTTCCAACCCCGATTCCCCCTGACACGTTCCGGTTGCCGATCGCCCGAATGATCGATCGTGACCGGATCGTATGCAGCGAAAATCCAGGCGAACAGCCGCGGTTTCGTTATGATGACAACCTTTCGTTGTCGGGTATCGCGTCATGAGCACCATCAAGCTGCATCAGTTGCAGGCACTCGTCGCGAGCGCGGAGGCCGGCAGCATCCGTGGTGCGGCACGCGCGCTCGGGCTGTCGCAAGCGGCCGTCACGCGTGCGCTGCGCGAGCTGGAAGCGAGCGAGCGCCTGCCGCTGCTCGTGCGTGCGCCGGAAGGCATCGGCTTCACCGACTACGGGAAAACGCTGCTCACGCATGCGAAGCTCGTGCTGAAGCAGCTCGAGCATGCGCGGAGCGATCTCGAGCGCATGCGCGGCCGCGTCGAGGGCCGGCTGAGCGTTGGCGTCACACCGTGGCTCACGGTGACGTTCCTCGCGGAAACGGTACTGCGTTTTCGCGAGCGGATGCCCGACGTGCGACTCGAACTCTACGAAGCGCTGATGGCCGTTGCGCAGCCGCTGTTGCGCGACGGCAGCATGGACTTCGCGCTCGGACACGTGCAGCCGGGCGGCACGCAGGAATTCGCGTTCGAGCCAATGTTGCGCTACGACACGGCGGTCATGGTGCGCGCCGGCCATCCGCGCGAACGCGCACGGTCGATCCACGATCTGCTCGACCACGACTGGGTGCTGAATTTTGCGGCCGACGGGCAGGCCGCGCTCGTCGACTACCTGTTCACGCGCCACGGCGCGCGGATCGACGAGCGGCGCATCGTGCGCGCGCAGTCGGTCGCGATGCTGCAGACGATGCTCGAACAGGCCGACATGTGCACGTGGTGCCCGACGATCCTCGCGGCGGTACCACCGTTCGGCGGACGGATGCGGCCGTTGACGCTGACGGAGACGTTCGAGCCGCGCGACCTCGGGATCGTCACGCGCCGCAGCAGCACGCTGAGCGATGCCGCACGCTGCTTCATCGAATGCCTGCTGTACGTGATCCGCCGGCACGCGCGCTCGGCGCGCAAGGAGGATCTCGCGCTGTTCAGGACGGTATCGCTGCTGATCTGACGGCGTGCGCCGTCGCGGCAGACCCCGCGACCTGCCGCGGCCCGGCGCGCCACGCGCCAGCACCGCGGCATGCGCCACCCGTCAGATCTTCGCGGTCAGCGTGATTCCGACCGTGCGCGGATCGCCGTACAACACCGGATAGGCACCATATGACGGCAACAGCTCGAGCTTCTTGTAGACCTTGTTCGTCAGGTTCGTCACGTAGCCCGTCACGATGTACTTCTGGTTCGGCGTCGTGTACGACACGTGCGCGTTCAGCACCGTGTAACCGCCCTGCCACAGTTGCGGCATCGTCTGCCGCGTCGCGCTGAAATACTCGCGGCTGCGGTAGTTCACGTCGCCGCCCGCCGTCAGCGTGCCGAACGGCACCGGCACGCGATAGTCGAAGCCCGCGTTCAGCGTCGTATGCGGTGAACGCGCGAACGAATTGCCGACGGCCGTCGGCACGTAGCGGAATTCCGTGTAGCGCGTGTTCAGCATCCCGAGGTTCGCGAACAGGTACAGGCTGTTGACCGGCTGCGCCTTCAGCTCCAGCTCGAAGCCGTCCGCGCGTCCCTGCCCCGCGTTCGACAGCGTCGACACCGGCGGCCCGCCGAACGGGTTCGGTGCGAGCGCGAATACCTGGATGTCGCGATAGTCGTAATGAAACACGCTCGCGTTGACGATCAGCCGCTTGTCGAACCACTCGCTCTTGATGCCGACCTCGTAATCGGTCAGGTACTCGGGCGATACGGTCGACACGGTGCTCTGCGTATAGGCGTTGCCGTTGTAGCCGCCCGAACGGAAGCCGCGTGCGTAGCGGAAATACGCGCGCACGTTGTTGCTGAGCGCATATTCGGGCGTCAGGTCCCAGGTCGGTGCGCGCCACGTGTTGGTCTGGTTCTGCTGCGCGCTGACCGCGAGCGGCGACGACACCGACGAAGGCGACCACCAGCTGTTCGGATCGCTGAACGTCACGTTACCGGTACCCTGCAGCCCCGTCAGGTTGATGGTCTTGCGCTCGACCGTGTAGCGCAGCCCGCCCGTCACGTTGAAGCGGTCGGTGAAGCGGTACTTGATGCTGCCGAAGATCGCCGCGCTCTGCGTGTGCTGCGAGAGATCGGTCAGGTGGTAGTACGCCGGCGACGGCGAACTGCTCGGGCTGCCGCCCGCGCCTTGCTCGGCGAGCTGCTCGGTGAACAGGTGCGTGCCGACCAGCCAGCTCAGCCGGTCGCCCTGCGGCGATTCGAGCCGGAATTCCTGCGAGAACTGGCGGCTCGACAGGCGGTCGTGCGAGCGCGCCGCGTCGAATGCCGAATAATCCTCGTCGTCCTGGTACCAGCGGTGCAGCCCCTCGAACGCGGTGATCGACGTCAGCGTCACGGCCGGGTTGATGCGCCAGTGCGCGGTGAGCGACGTGCCCCAGGTCGAGATGTGATCGCTCGACGGCGCATTGAGCGACACCGTGTACGGATCGGTGGAGCCGACGAAGCCGAACTGGTTCGTGCCGCGCGGCCCCGCGCCTTCCGCGTGCCACGCATTGCCCCCGCCCGTATAGTTTCGGCCGTGGATGTTGAACAGGAAGTCGGTGTCCGACGTCGGCACGGCCAGCACCTGGAAGCGCACCGCATTGTCGTGGAAGCCGCCGAAGCGCCCCTGCTGAACGGTGTTCGTGTAGAAGCTGTCGGCATTCTCGTGATACACCGACACGCGCGCGGCCAGCACGTCGTTCTTGCCGATCGGCCCGCCGATCGCGGCCTCCGCGAGCCGGCTGTTGTACTGGCCGATTCCGAGCTTGCCATAGCCGCTCACATCGAAGGTCGGTTTCTGCGACGTGATGCTGAGCGCACCGCCCACGGTGTTCTTGCCCCACAGCGTGCCCTGCGGCCCGCGCAGCACCTCGATGCGATCGAGGTCGAACAGCGGAAAACCCTGCCCGAACACGCTGTTGATGTACACGTCGTCGAAGTACACGCCGATCGGGCTCAACGACAGGTCCGACGGATCGTTGCTGCCGACCCCGCGCAGGAACCAGCGCGGCCGCTCGCGGCCCTCGGTCGATTGCCCGGTGAAGTTCGGCACGTACTTCGTCACGTCGTTGATCACGCGCAGTTCGTTGTTCTTGATCGCATCGCCGCTCAGCGCACTCACCGCGACCGGCACGTCCTGGATGCTTTCCTTGCGCCGGCGCGCCGTCACGGTCACCGTGCCGAGGTTCGTTTCTCGTGCGGCCGTGCCGCGGCTCGCACGCGCCGGCTTCGGCGCGGTCGCGTCGTCCGGTGCCTGTTGCGCCGGCTGCGCGTCCGGCGTCCCCGCCGCCGCGCCATCCTCTGCCCACGCCGGCAACGATACGGCGCCGCCCGTCAGCAGTCCCCCCAGCGCGGTGACGATTAGTTTTTTCCTGAACATCGATGAGTCATCCTGTTTGATCGGTTGAACGCATGTGCGCGCTACGCACGGGTTCTCTAATGCAATTCGGATGCCAGCATCGACAGGCCCGTCGCACGGGGCTTCCGGCGCGCGCATGGTGCCGGTGTTGCTGCATGCGCATCTGTGAAGGGAAGCAAACTGCTTGTCACGCAACACCGGCGACGACGATCTTCAGGACAACTTTTCAGGCAGCGGCCGCATCGCGTCGCGCCGCCCATCGGCGAAGCGCAACGCGAACGCAACCAGCACGACGACGGGCAGCCAGCACAGAAACACGGCCCGCAACCCGACGACCGGCACGAGCGCACTGCAGGCCAACGGGCCGCAGAACGCCCCCGTCATCGACGCGAGGTTGTAGAGGCTCGACACCCGGCTCTTGTCGGCCGGGTGGCGGCCGAGATGCTGCATGTTGACGAGATGCACCAGCGACGACCCGGCGCACAACGCGGCGAGCCCCGCGCCGACGATCCACGCGTCGTGCGCGAGGCCGAACGCGAGCAGCCCGGCAACGCCGCCTGCGAGGCCAAGGGCATGGCAGCGGCGCTCGGTCATCCGCTGCGCGACATGCCCCAGCCCGAACAGCGCGATCACCGCGACGACGCCCTGCAGGGTCAGCAGCGCGACGGCGCCCGACTGCGGCAACTTCAGATACTGGATGGCGAGCACGACCGTATAGGTGCCGACGAGCGAGCGCGTCGCGCTGTTCACCGCTTCCAGCGCAAGTTGCTCGCGCACGTCGCGGCTCCACGCAAGCGCGAGCAACGCACTCAGGCCACCGGCGTCGGGTTGCGCACCGCGCGGCGGCGGCTCCGCGTCGCCGAGCAGCAGGCGGCTGAACCAGGCCATGCCCGCGAAGCTCGCCGACGCCGCGCAGAAGGTCGCGACCGCGCCATGCGCCCCGATCAGCCAGCTGGCGAGCCAGGGCCCCGCCATGCCCGTTCCGACCGTCATGGCCGCGCGATACCAGCCCGCGCGGGCGAGGCCGATCCGCGCGAGACGCGCGAGGAACACGCCGTTGATCGACACGATCCGGAACGGGATGCACAGTCCGATCAGCGCCTGCGTGAGCGCGATCAGCGGCCACGCGCCGGTAAACGGCACGACGAGATTGAGCAGCATCGGCCCCATGCTCGCGGCGAAGTACACGCGCCGCGCGCCGTAGCGCGCGACCAGCAGCCCGGCCGGCAGCGTCATCAGCGCGATGCCGAGCGGTTCCATCGCGGCGATGATGCCGAGCCGCGCGCTGTCGACGCCGAGCGCGAGCGCATACAGCGTCGTCGCGAGCTGCGCCATGCTGATCGTCGTGCCGCTCGCGAGCGCCAGCAGCATGAAGCCGCCGGTGAAGCGCTCGCGCCGCCATGCGTCGGCGACGCGTGCCGTCGCGCTCACCGCGACAAAGTCGCGATGCCGTCGAGCGCACGCCGGTCGATCCACGCGCGCACGTCGAAGTCGGCGGGCAGGAACCGCCACGCCACCAGGAAGCGCTTGAAATCGTCCAGCGCGGCGATCGACGCTTCGTCGAGATCGGTGCGCAACCGCCGGTGCACGTCGGCGCCGTACGCCAGCCGCAGCCAGTCATGGCCCGAGCCCGTCTCACGGCCGAGATAGCCGAGCACTTCGTGTTCGTGCTCGCGCGCCCAGCCTTCGACATCGGTCACGCGCGCGAGGAAGCGGCTGACGATGCCGGGATGGCGCTCGAGCGTCGCCGCATTGACGGTCAGCGGACGCGGCGAGCCGTTGTTGATGCGGATCTGCGGATCGGGATGAAAGCCGATGTCGACGACCGTCCGCGCGCCGATCAGGTGCGCGGTCTCCAGCCCGAGCGAGCCCTTCACGTAGATCGCATCGACATCGCCGCGCACGAGCGCGGCCGCTTCGGCCGCATAGAGCCGCCGGCTCGACAGGCTCGCGGGGTGGCTGAATGCCGCGTCGCGGGTCGCGGGCGTCGACACGGGCGCGCGCAGGTTCGACGCCGGCACGTCGACCCATTCGACGTCGCCGGGGCCGAGCCCGTCGAGCGACAGCGCGCTGACGAAGCCGCGCAGCGCCGCCGCGCGAAAGATGTCGATGCGCTCGCCGTCGCGACGCGGCAAGCCGATGCGGCGCCCGCGCAGGTCCTTCGGTCGCGTGAGGCCGGCTTCCGGCAACGCGATGATCGCCTGCGCCTCGTCGACCCAGGTCAGCGCGACCACGCGCGTATCGGCGCCGGCCGCGCGTGCCCACAGCGCGGGAATGCTGCCGCCCTGCCGGAACGCGTTGTCGAGCGAATGATCGACGTGCGCGTGATGCAGCGCCGCGTGCTGGCTTTCCTGCAGCGCGCGCACGGTGATGCCGTCGCCGGCGAATTCGCTGTCGAGCCAGCCGAGATGCGCGGCGATGCCGAGCGGCGTCGGCACCGGACAGCGCGTGTACCAGATCGATTGAACGTTGTGTGAAGCCGTGGTGCTCATGGATGCATTCGCAAAGGAAGTCGTGAAAGGCGCGTCAGCCGCGCGGCGCGGTCAGCACCGACAGCCGCGTGATGCCCGCATGCTCGATCGCGGCCATCAGCTTCGCGACGGTGCCGTACGGCACGTGCTCGTCCGCCTGCAGGTCGAGCGCGACGTCGGGCCGGCCCGCCTTCAGCGCGGCCAGTTCGGCCGGTACCGCGGCGAGCGCGACCGCACGCTTGTCGAGATACACGACGCCCTTGGCGTCGACGCTCACGGTGACGTTCGGCTTGCGGTCGGCCGGCGCGGTGGCGACTGTGTTCGGGAGATTCACGTGCACCGCGTTGTTGAGCAGCGGCGCGGTGACGATGAAGGCGACGAGCAGCACGAGCATCACGTCGACGAGCGGCGTGATGTTGATTTCGCTGAGCACGTCGTCGTTGTCAGAGGAGGACGAGAAGGCCATTATGCGAACGCCTCCTGACGGGTATCGCCGGCACGGCGCGCCGGCGCGGCCGCGGGTACCGTCACCGGCACGCGGAAGCCGGCCTTCTGCGCGAGCGTCACGAAGTCGGTTGCGAACGCATCGAGGTCGGCCGATGCGGCCTTCACGCGGCGCACGAAGAAGTTGTAGGCGAGCACGGCGGGCACCGCGACCGCGATGCCGATCCCGGTCGCGACGAGCGCCTCGCCGATCGGCCCGGCGACCACATCGATGCTCGCCGATGCGCTGTGCGTGATCGCGGTCAGCGCGTGGATGATGCCGAACACGGTGCCGAACAGGCCGACGAACGGCGCGGTGCTGCCGATCGACGCGAGTACCGCGAGCCCCGCTTCCTCGCGCCGGCGCGCATTGTGGATCTGCTGCCGCAGATGGCGTTCGAGCAGGTCGTGGCGGCTCCAGCTGTGTTCCAGATCGTGTGCGCTGCTCTCGTCGGCACGCCGCAGCGCGTCGAAGCCCGTCGCGGCAAGTTCGCCGACCGGGCTGTTCGCGCTGTCGAGCGCGGCCGCGTCGTGAAAGCTGTTCGCGGCCCAGAATGCGCTGACATAACGCCGGTTGCGCGCGCTCGACCGCAGGCTCTGGATCGCCTTCACGACGATCAACGTCCACGTGACGACGGAGAAGACGACGAGCAGCCAGAGCGCGCCCTGGACGATGAAGGTGGTCGGGATACCGTTCATGATGTGAGTTCCTTGAAAAATATGGCGAGCCGCCCGTCGGGTCAGCCCAGCTTGAAATCGATCGGCACGTTGACCCAGCCGTCGACCGCTTCGTCGCCGCGCTTCGCGGGCACGAACGTCCAGCGCTTCACGGCGGCCACCGCCGCGTTGTCGAGCACGCGGCGGCCGCTGCTCGTGCGGACCTCGACGGAATCGGGCGTGCCGCTCGCGAGCACGTGCACGCGCAGCACGACGCGCCCTTCCCAGCCCTGGTCCTGCGCGAACGCCGGATAGTCGGGCGCCGGGTTGCGCAGGTACGCCGCGTCGCCGATCGGCGCGGTTTCACGCACGGGTGCGGCGGGTGCGGGTGCCGGCGCCGGGGTTGCGACGGCCAGTGCCGTTGGCGCGGGCACAGGTGCAGCTTCGCGCGCCGCCTGCGGCACGGTGGACGGTGCCGCTGCCGGATGCGGAACGGCCGCGCGGGGTATCTGCGGCTTCGGCGGCGTCGGCGCCTGCTTCAGCGGTTTCGGCGGCACGATCGGCGGCGGATGCGCGGCCTGCGGCAGCGGTTCGGGCGGCCGCGTCAGTTCCACCGTCATCGGCAGCGGCCGCGGCGGTTGCACCGGCGGTGCGGCCGCCGGACGCGCGGCCAGCAGCACGACGCCCGCATGCAGCGCCGCGACGGCCAGTGCAATCGCGCCCGCGCCGCGCCAACCGCTCGCCGGCGCCGGCCGCTTGTCCGCATGCGCGGACGGCGCCACCGGCGAAGGTCGCGCGACTACCGCCGCGCGCGGCGCGGCGCGCGCCACGTGCCGGCGCGCCGGCGCGCCGGCGGCACGCCGTATTCGATCGTCAGCCCTGTCATGTTCGACTCCTTGCAATGACGCGCCGCGGCGCGCTACGCGACCCACGCATGGCGATGCCGGTCGATCTGCGTGAACGGCGCCGGGTCGATCCACGCGCGCGCGTCGAAATCGCGTTCGAGAAAGCCCCATTCGACGAGAAAATCCTTGAACGCGACCAGACCGTCGATCGACGTCGGCGCGAGCCCGGTCTCCAGATGGCGGTGCACATCCCCGCCGTATGCATAACGCACCCACTCGTCGGAGGCATGCGTTTCGCGGCCGATATAGGCGACCGTCTCGGCCGGATGGCGCGCGGCCCAGTCGCCCGCGCCGACCACGACCGACAGGAACCGGCTCACGAGATCGGGGCGCGTATCGATCAGCGCGCGATCGACGGTCAGCGTGCGCGGCGTGCCGTTGCCGATCCGCACCAGCGGATCGGGATGCGCGCCGAGATCGATGACGACCTGCGCGTCGATCAGGTGCACGGTCTCCAGCCCAGCGACGCCCTTCACGAACACCGCGTCGACGTCGCCGCGCACGAGCGCCGCGATCTCGAGTCCGTACTCGTGCGGGCCGCGCGTGAACGAGGCTGGCCCGGTGCGGCGCTCGCGCGTGTCGGACAGGTCGATCCATTCGGCGTCGCCGTGGCCGAGCCCTTCCAGTTCGAGCGCGCTCAGGAAGCCCTTCAGGGCGGCCGCACGCCAGAAGTCGATGCTGATCGGATGGCGCGGCAATCCGAGCCGCCGGCCGCGCAAATCGCGCGTCGTGCGAATGCCGCGCTCGGGCAGCGTGACGATCGCCTGGAATTCGTTGGTCCACGACAGGCCGATCACGCGCGTATCGGCGCCGCGTGCCCGCGCCCACAGCGCGGGAATGTTGCCGCCCTGCCGGAACGAGTGCGGCAGGCTGTGATCGAAGTGCGATTCGCGCTTGTCGGCATCGGCCGTCTCCTGCAGCGAATTCAGCACGATGCCGTCCGGCCCGAACTCTTCGTCGAACCAGCCGCGATGCACGGCGATGCCGAGCGCGGTCGGCACCGGGCAGCGCGTGTACCAGAGTGCGTCGCAAGCCGTGGCCTGCGCAGCGAGTGTCGTCATGGTGAGTATCCTTGTCGTTGTCGTTGATGCGCGGCGGCACGCCGCCGCGCTCAGGCGCCGGCCACGCGCAGCGCTGCCTGCGTGCCGCGCGCGTTCAGCGCGCCGTCGACGAGCGGCAGCACTTCCTCGCCCACGCGGTACGCCTCTTCGAGATGCGGGTTGCTCGCGAGGATGAACGTCGATACGCCGATGTCGACGTATTCCGCGAGCCGCTCGGCCACCTGCTCGTGGCTGCCGACGATCACGCAGCCGGGGCCGCCGCGGATCTGCGACATTCCGGCCCACAGGTTCGGGCCGACGATCAGGTCGTCGAAGTGCTGCGTGTTGCCCTGGTGCAATGCGAACTGGCGCTTCGCGCCGACCGATTCCGACGATTCGCCGCGCCCGCCGAAACCGGCACGCGTCGCGTCGCCCACCGTGGCGAACATCTGCCGCAGCTCGGCCCACGCCTGTTCCTCGGTTTCGCGCGCGAGGATGTCGATGCGCATGCCGAAGCGCAGGTCGCGCTCGGCGTTCTGCCGGTCGAGCGCGCGGCGCGCCGCGTCGATCACTTCCTTCTGCTTCGCGAGCGGCTCGCCCCAGCTCAGGTGCACGTCGCCGTGTTTCGCCGCGACCGCGAGCGCAGCGTCGCTCGCGCCGGCCAGATAGATCCGCGGCGGCTTCTGGCCGCTCAGCGGCGGCAGCAGCCCGCCGGCTTCGACGCGGTAGAAGCGGCCGTCGAACGAGAATGGCGCGCCGGCCGCGACGCCCTTCACGACGTCGAGGAATTCGTCGGTGCGCGCATAGCGGCTGTCGTGATCGATGAAGTCGCCGTACGCGCGCTGGTCGGGACCGCCGCCGCCCGTGACGACGTTCCACTCGACGCGGCCGCGGCTGATCCGCTGCAGGCTCGCAGCCATTTGCGCCGCATAAACCGGATGCACGAAATGCGGCTGCAGCGCGATCAGCAGCCGCAGCCGGCGCGTCTCGCGCGCCAGCGCCGCCGCGACGACCCACGGCTCCTCGGTGAAGCGGAAAATCGGAATCAGCGCGCCGTGAAAACCGGCGATGTCGGCCGCGCGCGCCACCTGCGACAGATAGTCGATGTAGCCGAAATCGTCGTCGTCGACTTTCGGCGCGACGCGCGACGCGCGCTGGCGATTCCATTCGCCGCGCGTATGCAGGTCGTGTGCGCGCCGGCCATCGCCGTGCATCGGCAGGCGCCACAGAAATTCAACAGCCATCGGGATTCTCCTTGTCGGCCCGTTCGGATTGCGTGCGGCACCGGCGTGCCGCGCGTATGCAGCGCTGTAAAGCACGCGGTGTGCCAACGCGCACGCCCGCTGACGTGCGGCGCGGCCGCCGAGCACGCGCGATGCCTTGCCGGCCGGGCGTCGACGGCCATCGACGAACACGCGCCGCGCGGTGCCGGCATCCCGAAAGCGAATCCGTGCCGTGCTGTTGCGCACGACACACCGGTGTTGCACGCGCAACAGCACCCGACGCGACTGTTGCTCACGCAACAGGCGTTGCGCCGGCCGTCGCGCCGCGCAGCGCCCGGGATGCCCGCGCCGCGTGCCGCCCGGCCGTTTCCGCTCATTGGCCCGGAACTTGCAACGTGGAACGGCCGCGCGTGCGACACCGCGCATCGACCACGCTTACCCAGACAGGGGAATCTCACACATGACAGACAGGCCCGATTCGTCATCGGACAAGCAGCAGACGTTCTGGTACGCCCGATCGCCCGTGCCGACGCCGCTCGGCATCGCCGTGCATCTCGGCTGGCTCAACGGCGAGACGTCGGCCGACGGCGTCGCGATCCGCTCGCCGCGCGGCGCCACGCGGCACGACGTGTCATCGATCAGCGATCACACGCTCGCGCAGTCGTTCCGCCAGGGCGGCAGCATCCCCGCGATGTGGGCGCGCTCGAACGACGCCAACACGCGCGTGATCGGGCTGTCGTGGGTCGACGAATCGCAACTGATCCTCGCGCGGCCCGAGTCGGGCATCCGCTCGGTGAAGGCGTTGCGCGGCCGCCGGATCGCGATTCCGAGCCGCCCCGACGACCGCATCGACATCTTTCGCGCGTCCGCGCTGCGCGGCTTCGTCAATGCACTGAGCCTCGACGGACTGACCACGCGCGACGTCGAGCTCGTCGACGTGCGCGCACGCACGCTGCAGGCCGTCGGGCCCGCGCGTGCGGCGAACCTGTTCGCGTCGCCGCACGGCTTTTCGAGCCGCGCGCTGTATGCGGCCGAAGCCGGCGCGCTGCTGCGCGGCGAAGTCGACGCGATCTACGTGAAAGGCTCGACGGGTCTCGAGATCGCGCAACTGATCGGCGCACACGTCGTGATCGACATCGGCTTTCATCCAGAGCGCTCGATCCGCAACAACAACGGCACGCCGCGCCCGCTGACCGTCAACGCGGACGTGCTCGCGAACCATCCCGACATCGTCGCCGGCTTCCTGAAGCTCGTGGTCGCCGCCGGCGAATGGGCGAGCACGCATCCCGACGAAACCGCTCACTACGTGGCGGGCGAAACCGCATCGTCGATCGACTGGGTGCGAGCCGCGTACGGCAACCAGCTGCACCGCCATCTCGGCGTCAATCTCGACGACGAATCGGTCGCCGCGCTCGACGAGTTCAAGACGTTCCTGCGCGAGCACGGCTTTCTGGAAACCGACTTCGACGTCGCCGACTGGATCGACCCGCGCCCGCTCGCCGACGTGCTGCGGCCGTCGTGGCAGAAACGCGCGTGAGCCCCTTTTTCGTTCATTGTTCGGGACCATCATGAAATACTCCCTCTCCCTCGCGTCACTGCGCCGCCTGCTGCGCGCGCTGCTCGCCGTGCTACCGCTGGCGGCCGCGTCGCTCGCGGCACCGGCAGCGCATGCGCAAGACGCGCCCAAGGTCGTGCGCATTGCCGTCGTCGCGTACTCGAGCGGCGGCAAGACGCAATATGCCGGCGCATCCGCGCTGATCGACGCCGACAAGTCGCTCGAGAAGGCGCTGGCCGCCCGGCACGTGAAGCTGCAATGGGTGCCGGTGTCGACCGCGGCGGTCGGCACGCTCGTCAACGAGGCGTTCACGAACGGCAGCATCGATTTCGCGGGCTACGGCGACCTGCCGTCGGTCGTCGTCAACGCGTCGGGCACGCACACGCGCCTGATCGTGCCGGGCGGCGCCGGCAGCAACACGTATCTGGTCGTGCCGGCCGGCTCGACCGCGAAGTCGATCGTCGATCTGAAAGGCAAGCGCATCGCGCTCAATCGCGGCCGGCCGTGGGAAGTCACGTTCGGCAAGCTGCTCGCCGAAAACGGGCTGAAGCTGTCCGACTTCAAGATCTACAACCTCGATCCGCAGGCCGGCGCGGCAGCCGTCGCGGCCGGCCGCGTCGACGGCTTCTTTACGCTGTCCGACGCGTATTCGCTGGTCGACAAGAACGTCGGCAAGATCATCTGGTCGACCAAGACCGCGCCCGACGACTGGAAGATGCGCGCCGAACTGTGGGCATCCGACGATTTCGTGCGGCGCTACCCCGACGTCACGCAGCTCGTCGCGACGGCCTACGTGCGGGCCGCGCACTGGATCTCGCAGCCGCAGAACCGCGATGCGTACGTGAAGATCCTGAGCGCGTCGGGCCAGCCCGAAAGCGTCGTGCGCCGCGAATACGCGGACGAATCGACGCCGTGGAAAGAGCAATGGACGCCGCTCTTCACGCCGGCGCTGACCGGCCACTACCGCGATGTCGTCGCGTACAGCCGCCAGGCCGGCCTGACGTCGGTGCCGGTCGACGTGAACGCGCTGCTCGCGCCGACCTTCGTGGCGACCGCGATCAAGCAGCTTGGTCTCGACGGCTACTGGCGCGCCGATGCCGCGCGCGTCGCGAGCCGCTGATGGCGATGCGCGCCCTCGCGCCGAACGGCTGGCGCGCGATCCGCCTGCCCGGCCTCGCGCGGCTCGGCGAACATGCGCTGTGGTGGATCACGCCCTTTACGTTCGCCGCGCTGTGGTGGCTCGCGAGCGCGCAGCGCTGGTTTCCGCCGCAGCTCGTCGTGCCGCCCGAACGCCTCGCCGCGACGCTGCGCACGCTGCTCGACACCGGCGAACTGCGCGACAACCTGCTGATCACGCTGCATCGCCTCGCGCTCGGCTTCGCGCTCGGCGCAACCGGCGGCGCCGCGTTCGGCATCCTGCTCGCACGCAGCCGGCTGTTCGCCGACTACCTGCGGCCGACCTTCGACCTGCTGCGGCAAGTGCCGACGCTCACGCTGATTCCGCTGCTGATCCTGCTGATCGGCGTCGACGAGCCGTTGAAGCTCGTCGTCGTCGGCAAGGCCGTGTTCTTCCCGGTCGCGCTGGCCGCGTACACGGGCGTGCACGATGCGCCGCGCGATCTCGTCGAAATGGCGCGCCACTACGGGCTCGGCCGCTTCGCACTACTGCGCGACGTGCTGCTGCCGGCCGCGCTGCCGCCGCTGCTGACGGGCGTGCGGATCGCTCTCGCGCGCGCGTGGCTCGCCCTCGTCGCGGTCGAGCTGCTCAGCGCCGACAGCGGGATCGGCCAGATGATGGAACTCGCGCGGCAGATGCTGCGGCTCGACGTGGTGCTCGTCGACGTCGCCGTGATCGGGCTGATCGGTTTCGCGCTCGACCGCTCGATCGCGCTCGTGCAGCGCTACGCATTGCGCTGGCAGACGCCCGCGCGCTGACTTTGACTGGATACGCTTCGGCATGACCTTCGCCACCCGCGCTTTCTCGTTCGCCCCGCTGCGCCGCCGCGCGCGCGGCCTCGTCGTGCCGGCCCTGCTGATCGCCGCGTGGCAAGCTGCCTCGTCCGGCGACGCGGCCCACCAATACGCATTCGTGCCGCTGCAGCAGGTCGGCGCGGCGCTCGTCGAACTCGCCCGCAGCGGCGAACTCGCAACCGATCTCGGCGCGAGCCTGCGCCGCACGACGCTCGGGCTCGGGTTCGGCGTCGCGGCCGGGCTCGGGTTCGGCTCGGTACTGGCGCGTTCGCCGCTCGCGCGCAAGCTCGCCGAACCGGCGTTCCAGGCGTTGCGCTACGTGCCGCTGCTCGGGCTGATTCCGCTGCTGAGCCTGTGGGCCGGCACCGGCGAATTCGCCAAGGTGTTCATCATCGCGCTCGCCGCGTTCTACCCGATGACCACCGCCAGCTTCGACGGGCTGCGCCGCGTCGATCCACGCTATGTCGAACTCGCGCAGTCGTATCGGCTGACGCGCGTCGGCCTGTGGCGCGACGTGCTGATACCGGGCGCATTGCCCGACCTGTTCGCGGGCGTGCTGCAGGCCGTGCCGTTCGCGTGGATCACCGCGACCAGCAGCGAGTTGCTGTTCAACACGGGGGCCGGTATCGGCAGCCTGATGCAGAATGCCCAGGCAGGCGCCCGCGCCGACGTGCTGCTCGTGTGCGTATTGGGCGTGACGGCGCTGGCCGTCGGGATGAGCGCGCTATGCGAGCGGATCGCGCGGCGCGCACTGCGCTGGCGGGATCACGCCTGACGGCGCAGCCGCGCGTCGGCGTCGCCCGTGTCGCGCGGCTTCAGGATGCCGAGCTGCGCGAGCCGCGCGCGCACGATGTTGCGCGACTGGTCGAGCAGGCGCGACATGCGCAGCTGGTTGTGATCGCTGTAGTCGAACACGCTGCGGTAGACGGTGTCCTCGATGTGCTGCCAAAGCGCCGGCGTACCCAGATCCAGCAATTCGATCACCGCATGACGCAGCGCCTCGGTCGCTTCGGCGACGTCGCGTGCGCGGCGCGGCGGTGCGGCGGCCGCACCCGGCGCGCCGGCCGTGTCGGGCGCGAGCGACAGCGCCGAGAACTGCAGGTCGCCGACGTCGATCGCCCCGCCCGCGCAGATCAGCACCGCGTGGTGGATCACGTTCTCCAGCTCGCGGATGTTGCCGGGCCACGCATGCGCATGCAGTCGGGCGCGTGCGGCGTCGGTCAGCGTCGGCGCGGCCACGCGCAGCCGCTTCGCATAGGTGTCGATGAAATGCTCGATCAGCGGCGCGATGTCGCCGGGCCGCTCGCGCAGCGGCAGCAGGCTCAGCTTCACGACGTTGAGCCGGTAGTACAGGTCCTCGCGGAAATTGCCCGCGCGCACCGCCGCCTCGAGATTCACGTTGGTCGCCGCGACCAGCCGCACGTCGATCTTCACGGTCTTGCGCGAGCCGACCGGCGTCACCTCGCGCTCCTGCAGCACGCGCAGCAGCTTGACCTGCGCGGACAGCGGCAGGTCGCCCACCTCGTCGAGAAAGAGCGTGCCGCGATTCGCGGATTCGAACCAGCCGGGCTGGGCATTGATCGCGCCGGTGAACGCGCCGCGCTCGTGGCCGAACAGCTCGCTTTCGATCAGCGTCTCGGAAAATGCGCCGCAGTTGACCGCGACGAACGGGCCGTCATGGCGCTCGCTCAGCGAATGCACGAGGCGCGCGATCAGCTCCTTGCCGGTGCCGCTCTCGCCGGTGACGAGCACCGTCGCATCGCTCGGTGCGACGAGCTGGATGCGTTCGAGCAGCACCCGCGATTTGGGATCGTCGAACGTCAGTGCCTTCGCGCGGATCGTGATCGCGTGCGAAGTCGGGTCCGGCAAGCTGAAGATGGCCATGGCACGACCGGCGTGTTGAACGGGGAAGGTTCGACGATAGCAAGGCGCACGCCGGCCACGAACCAATTCATCGAGCTATCGGTATGACGGCGGCCGGATTGCGTCGGCCGCCGTGCGGCGTCAGGCAAGACCGGTCATCTTCCACTGCTGTTCGAGCGCGCCCGGCCCGAAGTCGAGCGAGCCGCCGAGCGGTTCCGCGAGCGCCTGGAAATACGCGGCTTCCTCGAGGATCAGGATGTACTTCGATACGTCGAGGATCGACTTGCCCCAGAACGTCGCGCCGCCGTTTGCCTCGATGATTGCCGGCACGTCGGGATTGCGCCGGATTGTATCGACGATGAAGCGCGGCTCGCCGGGGCGACGATCGACGTAGACCGGAATCTCGCGAGCCCGCGTGTAGCGCGCGGCCGGCGCATAACGGATCGGCAGCGGGCGATGCGCGCTCGCCCACGCGCCGAGATACGGGCCATGCACGTGTATCACGACGTCCACTTCAGGCGCCTCGCGGAACACGCCCGCGTAACGCGGGCCGTTGCCGCCCGCGCGCGCGTCGCCGTGCAGCACGTCGCCGTCGAGCGTCACGACGACGGGTTGAATGTCCTGTGACGCGGCCCACGGGCTCGGCGCAGACAGCGCGACGACGAGCTCCGTGCCCGGCACGCGCTGGAACGCCTGGAACGTGTTGGTCGCGGACAGCGTGCGCGTTTCCTTCAGCACGCGCGCGGCCTGCGTGAACTCGCGCGTGGCGCGCTCGACGAATGCCACGAGTTCGCCGCTGTCGATGGCTTGGGTGACGGACATGAGAACGGTTTCCTTGATCGGATGGACGGAGGGACTCGCGTCGCGACACCGCGACGCACGGCCACCGGATCAGCAGCAATCGTGCCAACCCGGCGAGCGCACTGCGCGGGCCGGCCGGCGTGGCGCTCGCGCGATGCCCGACCCGCGCGATGCTATCCGCGACCGTGCGCCTGTTGCGGGAGCAACACTGTACCGGCCGCGATTGCTGCGCGACGCGCAGCGCGTGCACGTGCACCATCCGCGTGGTGCCGACCGGTTGCCCGCCGCACCGCGCGTGGCGTGCGCAACGAACGTGCTGGTTCGAAACTTGCATCGTGGTCGGCCCGCACCGGCCTTGCACGGTGCATTCGATCTCATCCACCTTCATCCGACCATGACGCTCCTTCCCCTGCGCGGTGTTGCCGCGCGCGCGCTGCTCATCTCGGCACTCGCCGTGCCTTCCGTCGTTTCGCTCGCGGCCTCGCCCGGCCATGTTCCCGTGCCCGATCCGCTGCAGGGCGACGGCCGCGTGTCCGCGTTCTACACGTGGGACCGCGACATCCCGGCCACGCCCGGCGCGCTGCTGCGCTCCGAACCACTGCCGGCCACGCTCGGGCTCGCGGGCGCCGCGCGGCAGTTGCGCATCTTGTATGCATCGACCGACGGCGTCGGCGGCCGGACGCCGATCGCGGTGTCGGGCGCGCTGTTCGTGCCGCGCGGCACACCGCCGGCCGGCGGCTGGCCGATCGTCGCATGGGCGCACGGCACGTTCGGGATGGCCGATATCTGCGCGCCGTCGTGGTTCGGCCGCTCGTATCGCGACGTGCGCTACCTGAACGCATGGCTTCAGCAAGGGTTCGCGGTGGTCGCGACCGACTACCAGGGCCTCGGCACGCCCGGCCCGAATCCGCAGCTCAACAACCGCTCGAACAGCTACACGCTGCTCGACAGCGTGCGTGCGGTGCTCGGCGGCGTGCCGGGCCTCGCGAACGAAGTCGTGCTCGTCGGCCAGTCGCAAGGCGGCTCGGCCGTCATCGCGGCGGCCGGCTACGCGCCCGTCTACGCGCCGGAACTGGCGATCCGCGCGACCGTCGCGACCGGGACGATCTACAACGCGTCGCGTGCCACGCTCGCGTCGTTGCCGCCGTTCGAGACGGCCTACCGGCGCGATCCCGACCGCGTCGACCCGACGCTTGCGTACCAGTTCTACTCGGTGCTGTCGGCGCAGCAGATCGACCCGTCACTGCGCGCCGACGAAGTGTTGACCGACCGCGCGCTGCCGATTCTCGAGCAATCGCGCATCGGCTGCCTCGCGTCGCTCGAGGACGACGCGGCGCTCGCGCACCTCACGCACGCGAATACGGTCAAGCCGGGCGGCGATGCGCGGCTGAAAGCATGGTGGGACGACTACCTGAAATATCCGACACTGAAGCTCGCCGCCCCCGTCTTCATCGGCGCGGGCGCGGACGACGGGCTGGCGCCGCTCGAACTCGCGCTGGCGAAGGACGCGTGCGCGGCGGGCACGACGGTCGAGGCACACCTGTACGCGGGCCGCGAACACAACGGCACCGTGAACGCGTCGCTCGCCGATTCGATTCCGTTCGTGAAGCGCGTGCTCGCCGGCGAGACGATCCACCCGATTTGCTCTCCGGTCGCCCAGCAGTCCGCGTCCCAATAGCCGGCTCCCTGCGCTTTGCACGACGACGCGAATGCTTGTGCAAATCCGTTATTGGATCGCGCCGCTGCCCGTTTTTATACTCGTCAGCACGCTCTGTTGAAGAGTGCCAGCCAATTCCGACAGATCAGCACAGGACGAAAAGATGAGCCTACGCCCCTTGCACGACCGCGTGATCGTGAAGCGACTCGACCAGGAAACCACCACCGCGTCGGGCATCGTGATCCCCGACAGCGCCGCCGAAAAACCCGACCAGGGCGAAGTGATCGCCGTTGGCCCCGGCCGGAAGGATGCCGACGGCCAGCGCATCGTGCCCGACCTGCAGATCGGCGAGCGCGTGCTGTTCGGCAAGTACGCGGGCCAGGCCGTCAAAGTGGACGGCAACGAGTTTCTCGTGCTGCGCGAGGAAGACATCGTCGCGGTCGTCAATCAATAACGGAGCGCAATCATGGCAGCCAAGGAAATCATTTTCAGCGACGTCGCACGGGCAAGACTGACCGAAGGCGTGAACATCCTCGCGAACGCGGTGAAGGTGACGCTCGGGCCGAAGGGCCGCAACGTCGTGCTCGAACGCAGCTTCGGCGCGCCCGTCGTCACGAAGGACGGCGTGTCGGTCGCGAAGGAAATCGAACTCGCGGACAAGCTGCAGAACATCGGCGCGCAGCTCGTGAAGGAAGTCGCGTCGCGCACCAGCGATGCCGCCGGCGACGGCACGACGACGGCCACGGTGCTCGCGCAGGCGATCGTCCGTGAAGGCCAGAAATACGTGGCGGCCGGGCTCAACCCGCTCGACCTGAAGCGCGGCATCGACAAGGCCGTCGCGGCGGCCGTCGACGAGCTGAAGAAGATCAGCAAGCCGACCACCACGAGCAAGGAAATCGCGCAGGTCGCGACGATCTCCGCGAACGGCGAGGAATCGATCGGCCAGCGCATCGCCGAGGCGATCGACCGCGTCGGCAAGGAAGGCGTGATCACCGTCGAGGACGGCAAGTCGCTCGCCGACGAGCTCGACGTCGTCGAAGGGCTGCAGTTCGACCGCGGCTACCTGTCGCCGTATTTCATCAACAATCCCGACAAGCAGATCGCCGAGATCGAAAGCCCGTACATCCTGCTGCACGACAAGAAGATCTCGAACATCCGCGATCTGCTGCCGGTGCTCGAACAGGTCGCGAAGTCGGGCCGGCCGCTGCTGATCATCGCGGAAGACGTCGAAGGAGAAGCGCTCGCGACGCTCGTCGTCAACAACATCCGCGGGATCCTGAAGACGGTCGCGGTCAAGGCGCCGGGCTTCGGCGATCGCCGCAAGGCGCTGCTCGAGGACATCGCGATCCTCACCGGCGGGCAGGTGATCGCGGAGGAAACGGGCCTGACGCTCGAGAAGGCGACGCTCGCCGAGCTCGGCCAGGCGAAGCGCATCGAGGTCGGCAAGGAAAACACGACCGTGATCGACGGCGCGGGCGATGCGAAGAACATCGAGGCGCGCGTGAAGCAGATCCGCGTGCAGATCGACGAGGCGACGTCCGATTACGACCGTGAAAAGCTGCAGGAGCGCGTGGCCAAGCTGGCCGGCGGTGTTGCCGTGATCAAGGTCGGCGGTGCGACCGAAATCGAGGTGAAGGAGAAGAAGGACCGCGTCGACGACGCGCTGCACGCGACGCGCGCGGCCGTCGAGGAAGGCATCGTGCCGGGCGGCGGCGTCGCGCTGATCCGCGTGCGGCAGGCGATCCGCGAACTGAAAGGCGTGAACGCCGACCAGGATGCGGGCATCAAGATCGTGCTGCGCGCGCTCGAGGAACCGCTGCGCCAGATCGTCACGAACGCGGGCGAGGAAGCGAGCGTCGTCGTCGCGAAGGTCGCGGAAGGCACGGGCAACTTCGGGTACAACGCGCAGACGGGCGAGTACGGCGATCTCGTCGAATCGGGCGTGCTCGATCCGACCAAGGTCACGCGCACGGCGCTGCAAAACGCGGCGTCGGTGGCCGGGCTGCTGCTGACGACCGATGCGACCGTGTTCGAAGCGCCGAAGGATGCGGCGCCGGCTGCCGCACCGGGCGGTCCGGGTGCGGGCGGGCCGGGCTTCGATTTCTGACGACGGGCCGTGCGCGCCGGTTCACCGGCGCGCGCAGCCGGGCAGGACGCGTAACGCGTGGCGACGCAAGTCGTCACGCGTTGTTGCATGGAAGCGGCGAAATGCGGTGGCCGGCAGGTCGAACCGGGCACCGACACACCGCTCTCACGCCTTTACGACCTTTTTACTTGCGCCGGCGAATACGTTCACTAGAATGGGTTCGCCATCCACCACCGAGCACGCGACATGCGCCTCCGAAGTCCTCGTCCTCCGAGTTGCTTTTCTGCCTGACAGGCAGGACGCCTGTGCCTCCCTCCCGAGCCATCGTCCTGCCGCCTGGCGGACGGTGCGCGCCGTAGTCCTCTCCGTGCACGCCTGAACACGACGTCGATGCGATCACCGCGCATCGGGAATGCATGCGCTCGAGCGTGTGCGCGGCACATCCTGTGCAACGAAGCGTCATCGATCCGCCGGTCCAGTTCATTTACTACGCATACCTGAATTTTATTCAGAGAAATTTCCGTTACCGGAGCCCGGTCATGTTCGAGATCGACAAGCAGTACACACGCGAATTCATCCACACCGCCTGCGGCGGCAGCAAGCAGGGTTTCCTGCCGACGAAGAACGGCAAGGTCGTGGCCGCCTGCCTGCGCACGGACCTCAATCCGCACGCGCCCGACGTGATCCTTTGCGACGGCAGCGCGTCCGCGCGCTCGGCCGGCAGGACGCTCGCCGCGCAACGCGATGCGATTCCGGTGTTCATCAGGACGGCAACCGACGCCTACCGCTTCGTCGGCCGGTACGTCGTCAGCGAATCGCTCACGGCGCCGCTCGACTGCGCGCCTTACGTGCGCAACAGCGGCTTCACCGCCGCGCAGATCTCGCGCGTGCTCAAGCTCGAGCGCAGCTGACACGCTTGCGCGGCGCATCGCGCGCCGCGTCCCGTTCGTCTTTCATACAGGAGCAATCATGCTGGGCCTGACGTTCTGGAAACACGTGATCGGCGCGCGGACCGATGCAATCCGCGACAGCAGGACAACGGCGCACGACCGGCATCGCCGGGTATCGAGAACGCTCGTGCTGACCAGCGCCGCCGTGGCGTTCGCGGCGATCGCGTTCGGCGCGCCGGTCGTCGGCATTTCGGTCTTCCTGCTGACCACGCTGCCGTTCGTTTTGTCGGGTACGTAAGCCTCGTCCGTAGCGGGTCCGGTTCCATCGACGATCGATACGAAATTTTAATACCGGCCCCCCGGTCTCTGACACCGTCTTTACGCGGCTTTGTCTAGGATTTCCCTGTCATCCCGACACGGAGCAATCCGCATGCAAACGCAGCAGGCCGCCGTGGGCGGCCAACCCGACCTTCCCCGCCCGCGCGGCGGCACGCCGTCCGAAGCCCGGCTCGCCGACGCCTGCCCGGTGGACAACATCCTGCTCGACGTCCCGGCCGAAAGCGCGACCCAGTTGTTCGACCTCGTCGCGCGCCATATCGCGCGCAGCGGCGGCGTATCCGCCGAACGGATCCGGACCGAACTCGCCAGGCGCGAGCAGCTCGGCTCGACCGGTCTCGGCCAGGGCGTCGCGATTCCGCACGCGCGGGTCGACGGGCTCGACTCGGCGGTCGCACTGTTCGTCCGCGCGCTCTATCCGTTCGCGTTCAACGCGCCGGACCGCAAGCCCGTGCGCGAATTCATCGTGCTGGTCCTGCCGTGGGCGGACGACCGCACGCACCTCGAACTGCTCGCCGACGCGGCACGGTGTTTCAGCGAGCGCGCGTTCCGGCACGCGTCGCGCGATGCGCGAACGCCCGGCGAGCTTCACCTGCTGATGCAACGCACACACTGACGCCGCGTTGAACGGCGACAGGCACCTCCCTCCATTCATTCGGACTCCCATGTTCCCAGACCCTGAAAGTCCCACTCTCATGTCGCGACGCGCAGCCGGCCTGGCTCGCTCGCTGCCGTTCATGCAGGCGCTGCACGGGCAGACCGTCGTCATCGTCGATGGCGGCGCCGCGAGCGATGCACGCACCCGTGCGGCCTTCGCACAGGATGTCGCGCTGCTTGCGCTCACCGGCGTTCGTCCGGTCGTCGTCCAGGGCGGGCCGGCCGCGGCCGATACGCAATCGGTCGAGGCCGCGCATGCCGCGATGGCCGGCGTCAATCACGAACTGGTGCGCCTGATCGGCGGTCACGGTGCTAGGGCGATCGGCATCGACGGTCACGACGGCGGCCTGCTGGTCGCCCGCGCGGCACCCGACCGCACGCAGGCAAGCGCGGTCGCACGGTTCGACGGCGCCGCGTTGAACGCCTTCCTGGAAAACGGACTCGTGCCCGTCGTGATGCCGGTCGCACCGGACGACGCGGGCCACGCGCACATGCTGCGCCCGGAACGGCTCGGCAGCCTGTTCGCGCAATGCACCGGTGCCGTCACGCTGGTGATGATGGTCGACGGGGCATGGCTGCGCGAACTCGGCGAGCTCGCCGGGCTGTACGGCATCATGGAACTCGAACAATGGCTTGCCGAGCATCCGGCCGCCGATGCGGCGCCCTGCGTGCGGGACGCGCTCGATGCGCTCGCGCACGGCGTGCAGAACGTCCACCTCGCCGATATCGGGCAACCCGAATCGCTGATCGACGAACTGCTGACGGAGGAAGGATCGGGTGTGGTGTTCTGTCGGCGCGGCAACACCGACCTGCTGTCGGAAACCCGCCGATACTTCGCCGATTCGGCGTGCGTGCTGCGTGACGGGTTCAGCGTGGAGAAGAAGCCGGTCGTACGATTCTGACCGCGCAACGGGAAAACGCCTGCGGCGACCCGCAAGGGCCGCCGCAGGCGGGCAACAACGACATCACCGTCAACGGCGCGTCGCCAGCCGCTTCACGACACGCACCAGCGCATCGACCTCGTCGCACGTGTTGTAGAACGCGAGCGACGGCCGCACCGTGGCCTCGAGCCCGAAGCGCCGCAGGATCGGCTGCGCGCAGTGATGCCCGGAGCGCACCGCGATGCCCTCTTCGTTCAGCGCCTGCCCGACTTCCTCGGTTTCATAGCCCTTCAGCACGAACGACAGCACGCTCGCCTTGTCGCGCGCGGTGCCGACGAGCCGCACGCCCGGTACCGGCGCGAGCACGCTCGTCGCATACGCCAGCAGGTCGTGCTCGTAGCGAGCGATGTTCTCGATACCGATGCGGTTCACGTAATCGAGCGCGGCGCCGAGCCCCACCGCATCCGCGATGTTGCCGGTGCCGGCTTCGAACCGGTTCGGCGGCGGCTGGAACACCGTGCGCTCGAACGTCACGTCCGCGATCATGTTGCCGCCGCCCTGCCAGGGCGGCATGTCGTCGAGGATCGCGCGCTTGCCATAGACGACGCCGATGCCGGTCGGGCCGTAGATCTTGTGGCCCGAGAACACGAAGAAGTCGGCGTCGAGCGCCTGCACGTCGACGCGCATGTGCGAGATCGACTGTGCGCCGTCGACGAGCGCCTTCGCACCCGCGCGATGCGCAAGCTCGACGATCTCCTTCACCGGCACGACCGTGCCGAGCGCATTCGACACCTGCGTGACCGACACGATCTTCGTGCGGTCGTTGAGCAGCTTCCGGTATTCGTCGAGCAGCACCTGCCCCGAATCGTCGACCGGAATCACGCGCAGCTTCGCACCCTTGAGCGCGGCAAGCTGCTGCCACGGCACGATGTTCGCGTGATGCTCGAGATTCGACACGATGATCTCGTCGCCCTCGCCGACGTTCTGCACGCCCCACGACTTCGCGATCAGGTTGATCGCCTCGGTCGTGCCGCGCACGAACACGATCTCGTCCGGCGACGACGCGCCGATGAAGCGCTGCACCGTTTCCCGCGCATGCTCGTACGCATCCGTCGCGCGGCCCGCCAGGGCATGCGCCGCGCGGTGAATGTTCGAGTTCTCGTGTGCGTAGAAATACGCGAGCCGGTCGATCACGGCCTGCGGCTTGTGCGTCGTCGCCGCGTTGTCGAACCAGACGAGCTGCTTGCCGTTCACGCGCTCCTGCAGGATCGGGAAATCGCGGCGGATCGCGTTCACGTCGAACGGCGGGTGCGCGCCGCGATACAACTGACCTTGCGGCTCGGCGGCATGCGTATCGTCGACGAAGTAGCGCGGCACGTCGGCGCCCGATGCACGCGACACCGGCACGTCGCGATGCACGGCGAGCAGTTCACGCAACGCGTCGTCGCCCGGCAGCCCGAACGCTTCCGGCGACGCGAGGCCGTTCGACGGCACGACGATGTCCTGCGGCGTCCGCTGCCAGCCCTGCAGCGAGCCGTCGGTGAAGTAGTACGGCGACGCCTTCGCCGCGCCTTCCGGTGCCGGCGCATTCACCTGCGGCACGCCGAGCGCCGCGCCGCCGACGCGCGGTTCGAGCGCGGGCGCGATCGACACGGCGTTGTCGGGCAGCCCGTTCTGCGCGGCCGCATGCGGCGCGAGCGCCGGCACGCGGTTGCCGAGCGACAGCACGTGCGTCGGCGCGGACGGCGCGAGGTTCGCGCCGGGCACCTTGCCCTGCGGCAGCGCGAGCCCCGGCACGCCGGTGCCGGCCCCGCCCGGGCCCGCGAGCGGCGAGCCGCCGGGCACCGGATTGCTGACCGACGCGAGGATCGGCGCGGCCGCCGGCAACGCCGACGGCACGCCGCCGACCGCGCCGCTGCCGGCCGACAGCCCCGGCGCGGTGGCCTGCCCGGGCGGCGTCGCGAAGAACTCGGACGCGAGCCGCGCGAGCGTCGCCGGGTCGGGCAACCCCGCCGGCAGCGGCGCGTGCGGCAGCGCGTGCGCGTCGCCGCCGGCCAGGCCGGGATTAACGGTAGGTGTCGGGATAGTCATGGAACTTGCCGATTTCGACGTCATCGAGGACAGCCAGCGCATCCGGCGAATGGACCGCGAGCGAGCAATACAGCGAGATCAGGTACGACGCGATCGCCTGGTTGTTGATCCCCATGAAGCGCACCGACAGGCCCGGCCCCTGCTCGCCCGCGACACCCGGCTGATACAGGCCGACGACGCCCTGGCGCTTGTCGCCGACGCGCAGCAGCAGGATCTTGGTCTTGCCGTCCGCGACCGGCACCTTGTCCGACGGAATCAGCGGAATGCCGCGCCACGTGAGGAACTGCGAGCCGAACAGGCTGACCGTCGGCGGCGGCACGCCGCGCCGCGTGCATTCGCGGCCGAACGCGGCGATCGCGAGCGGGTGCGTGAGGAAGAAGGCCGGCTCCTTCCACACCTTCGTCAGCAGTTCGTCGAGATCGTCCGGCGTCGGCGCGCCCGTCAGCGGGAAAATCCGCTGTTCGTCGGTCACGTTCGCGAGCAGCCCGTAGTCCGGGTTGTTGATCAGCTGGCTTTCCTGCAGTTCCTTGATCGTCTCGATCGTCAGGCGCAGCTGTTCCTTGATCTGATCGTGAGGACTGCTGTAGAGATCCGAGATCCGCGTATGCACGTCGAGCACCGTGCTGACCGCGTTCAGGAAGTATTCGCGCGGCTGTTCCTCGTACGGCACGAAGGTCTGCGGCAGCACGCTTTCGTCCTCGAGCTGCGTGCACGCGGCGCGCACGGCTTCCGGGTTCTTCACCTGGTTCAGCCGGTAGATGCCGGCCTCGACCGGCACCCATTGCAGCAGATGGGTCAGCCAGCGCGGCGTGATCGTGGAAAGCTGGGGGACGGTCTTGGTAGCGTTCGCTAGTTGGCGGGCGGCGTGATCGCTCAGCGCAGCCGCGCCGCTTGCAACGGTCGACATGTGTGGCTCCGGGTTCTTAAGATGAAAAACGGGATTGCTTATGACGCTGGGTGATTATCGGAAGCACGCCCCTGCCGGCTCAACATGCTATAGCCGTCAGGTCCCGTACAACCAAAAGGGAAACGAAATAAGGCAGCCTCAGGTGACGTACGCGCCCGGCAGCAGCGCGGAGATCGACACGTCGAATGCGCGCGCGATCTTGTCGGCGGTGACGATCGACGCGATCGCCTCACCGCGCTCGATCTCGCCGACGTACGAGCGGTTCAGCCCCGCATGCTCGGCCAGTTGCTCCTGCGACCACGTGCGCGCCTCGCGCAGCTTGCGCACGTTGGCGCCGAAGTGATGGATGAGGTCGCTCATCGCGCCTCCTAGGCGACGCGCGCCGCCGCGCGCGGCGCGGCGTTCGCTTCGCTGCGCAGCACGGCCTGCGTGACGTTTTCGCCGGGCGGCACGTCCTGCGTGAGCCACACGTTGCCGCCGATCACCGCGCCGCGTCCGATCGTCACGCGGCCGAGGATCGTCGCACCGGCATAGATCACGACGTCGTCCTCGACGATCGGATGGCGCGCGAGCCCTTTCTCCAGATGCCCGTCCGCATCGCGCGGGAAGCGCTTCGCGCCGAGCGTGACGGCCTGGTACACGCGCACGCGCTCGCCGATGATCGCCGTCTCGCCGATCACGACGCCCGTGCCGTGGTCGATGAAGAAGCCCGCGCCGATGCGCGCGCCCGGATGAATGTCGATGCCCGTTTCCGCATGCGCCTGCTCGGCGATGATCCGCGCGAGAAGCGGCAGGCCGAGCCCGTACAGCTCGTGCGCGAGCCGGTGGTGGATCATCGCGAGGATGCCCGGATAGCACAGCAGCACCTCGTCGACGCTGCCGGCCGCGGGATCGCCGTGAAAGGCCGCCAGCACGTCGCTGTCGAGCAGCCGGCGGATCTCGGGCAATCGCGCGGCAAAGGCCTGCACGGCTTGGGACGCGACCGCGTCGATGTTGTCGGGCGGCGCCCCGTCGGTATGGCGGTGACGCGCCGCATAGCGCAACTCGAGCGTCACTTGCGCGAGCAGCGCATTGAGCGCCGCGTCGAGCGCATGGGCCACGTGGAAGTTCTCGCTCTCCTGCCGCAGGTCGGGCGGCCCGAGCCGCATCGGGAACAGCACGCCCTTCAGCGCGCCGATGATCTGCGCGAGCGCCTCGCGCGCCGGCAGGTCGCGCCCGCCGGGTTCGAGCGAGCGCCGCTGCTTCTCGCGCCATGCGCGGCGCACCGTCTGCAGCGATTGAACGATGTCGTCGATGTCGAATGCGGCCATGCTGCCTTCTCCCCGTAACGGCCGTGAATCAGTCCTGCGCCCACGGCAGGCCGCGGAAGCGCCAACCGTTCTGGCTACCGCGCTGCTGCCGCTCGTCGAGGTCGCCCTCGAACCCTTCGAGCACATTGAACACCTGTGTGAAACCGCCCTTCGCCGCGGCCTCGGCCGCCTGGGCCGAGCGGTTGCCGCTGCGGCACAACAACAGCACGACGGCGTCCTTGCCGGTCTTCGCTTCCAGTTCGCGCACGAAGCGCGGGTTGCGCGTCAGGCTCGTGCCGGTCGCCCACGGCACGTGCAGCGATTCCGGCACGTGACCGACGAATTTCCGTTCTTCCGCCGTGCGCACGTCCACCAGCAATGCGTCGCCTGCCGAGAACAGCGCCCACGCGGTTTGCGGCGACACGCCGCCCGCATAGGACTTGCCAGCCGCCGCGGCCGCCGTGCGCGCGTCTTCGAGCGCCTGTTGCGCAGCGGTTCGTTCTTCCAGTTCAACCGTCATGACACTTCCTTGTTTTCGCTGATTCGTATGAACAAAAACACCGGGAATTCGGCCGTCGCAGCTTGCGTGCTGTCTATAGCCGTCAGCACCACTATGCGAGGGCCGCCGGGGAAGCAGAACCAATAAAAATTCATTTCCTAATCAGCGCCGCGGGGAATGCAATAGCAGACGCGCGCTATGCATGCGCGGTCGCTGGCGGGCAGGAAAGGCAGGACGACGACCGTTCGATGTCAGCCATCGAAGGAAATTGAAAGGAGGCGGGAGGCGATCAGCGCGGCATGCGGCGCGCTGTCATGGATTCCAGAATGGCATGGGGGGCACCATGCATCGACGAGGCCAGCGCACCTCGCCGACGCATGCGCCCGTCAGTGAAGTCAATCAGGCCACCGGATCGACCGGCACAATCGGCGCACCGCGCGCTTCGATATCGCGCCCCGCGAGCAGGCACAGATCCTCGCGATGATGCGTGGCCACCACCTGCACGCCCACCGGCATGCCGTTCACGACCGACGTCGTGACGGCCAGCCCCGGCAGCCCCATCGCGGGCAGCGCGCGCAATGTGAGCTGCGCCTCCCACACGCGGTCGAAGCCGTCCGGCCCCTGCCTGTCGAGATCGTCCGGGAACGGCAGTTCCGACGACACCGGCAGCAGCAACACCGGGTGCGCGTCCAGAAACAGCCGCCATTGCCGCTCCAGCGTCGTGCGGCGAACCAGCGCGCGGCCGATCACGTCGGCGGGCAAATCGCGCACCTTGCCGCGCACGGCCTCGATCACCGCGGCCGCGCCCGGATCGCCGTCCTGCCCGACCGCGTTCGCCAGCGCATCGAAGCCGTCGCCCAGCCAAAGCTGTTCCTGCAGCAGCGCGGCCTCGCGCAGCGGCGGCGTCTCGTCGATCTCGTCGACGCTCCAGCCCGCGTCGACCAGCCGGCGCGCGGCATCGCGCAACGCGGCCTCCACTTCGGGCACGACCGCCAGGCCGCGCGGCCGCACGCACAGCGCCGCACGCTTCGGCACCTCGCGCCCGTCGAACGGCGCCGCCACGCTCCACGGATCGCGCGGATCGGGTGCGGAGAACGCGCGCAGCGCGAGCGACAGGTCGTCGATCGTGCGCGCGATCGGCCCCGCCGCCGACATCAGTTGCGCGCCGATCGCACGCTCCGGCGACGACGCATTGAACGCCGGCACGCGGCCGAGCGACGGCCGGATTCCATGGACGCCGCACGCATAGGCCGGGTAACGCACCGAGCCGCCGATGTCGGTGCCGAGGGCAAGCGGGCCGATCCCGGCGGCCACCGCAGCCGCCGCGCCGCCGCTCGATCCGCCCGGCGTCAACGACGGATTGCGCGGATTGCGCGTGCGGCCATGCACGAGATTCGACGTGAACCAGCGCAGCGCGAACGTCGGTGAATTGGTGCGGCCCAGCAGAACCCCGCCGGCCTTCCGGATGTTGGCGACCACCGGGCTGTCGGCGTGCGCGATCAGGTGTTCCTGCAGGCGCGTCCCGTTGGTCGTCGCGAAATCGGCCTGGTCGATGTTGATCTTCACGGTGACGGGTACGCCCGCGAGCGGGCCCGGATCGTCGCCGCGCGCGATCGCGCGGTCGACGGCATCCGCCTGCCGCCGCACGTCGTCGGGGCGGTGTTCGACCACGGCGTTGATCGCCGGATTCACCGCATCGAGACGATCGAGCACGGCGTCGGCCACTTCACGCGCGGACACGTCGCGATGCCGCACGCGCTTCGCGAGTTCGGTTGCCGGCAGTTGCCAGAGTTCGGTCATGACTTCTCCTGATGGAAAGACATCACACACGCGCGCGGCGCCGCGCTTCCTCGCGAAAGCGCGGCACCGTGTTCACTCACTGCGCCGCCTGCTTCGCGCGTTCGGCCGCCGCAATGATCGCGTCGGCCACGGCCTTCGGCTGGCTCAGCATCGCGACGTGGCTGCCGTTCACGCGCGTGAGCGTCGCGCCAATCCGCTTCGCCATCGTTTCCTGCAGTGCCGGATCGATCATCCTGTCCTGCGTCGCGACGACGAACGTCGACGGCTTCGCATGCCACGCGGCCTGCGCGACCTTCTCCGAGATGCACCCGCCGTACCAGGGCCCCTGCGTCGCCGCGACGAGGCGCTGCTGCGCGGGCGGCAGGTCCGGCGCGAAATCCTGCGCGATCGCCTTGTCCGACAGCCGCGCGAAACCGCCCGCGTCCTGGCGCAGTTCGCCGGCCCACGACGGGGCCGGCAGCCCCTGCGTGACGTCGGCGATCGACTGGCCGTTGTCGGGCGCGAACGCCGCGACGTACACGAGCGACTTCACCTTGTCGTCGTTGCCCGCCTCGCTGATCACGACGCCGGCCCACGAATGGCCGACCAGCACGACCGGTCCCTTCTGCTCGTCGATCGTACGCTTCGTCGCGGCCGCATCGTCGGCAAGCGAACTCAGCGGATTCTGCACCGACACCACGTGCAGACCGCGCGCCTCGAGCAGCGGAATCACGCGGTTCCAGCTCGACCCGTCGGCGAACGCGCCGTGCACGAGCACGACGTTCGTGCCCTTCAGGTCTTCCTTCGGCGCGGCCTGCGCCGCGACCGCACCGGACAGTCCGCCGATCACCGCGGCGGACACCAGAACGCGTTTCATCAAACCGGCCATCGTCATGCTCCTTTCTCTGTCGTGTCGTTCAAATGAAGTGCTGCAACGAAGGCCGCGCCTGCTTGCGACAGGCGCGGCAGCGGGTCACGAATGCGCGTACAGGTCGTCGGCCGCGTTTCGCGCGGCACGCGATTGCGCCGCGTCGCGATGGCCGGCAGACGTCGACGCATCGGCCACGTTGTCGCCTTGCGACTTCGACGGGCCGTTCTGGTCGGAACGCGCGACCTGCAGCGCGGCGATGACGTCTTCCGGGTAGTGCGGCTCGCTACGCGCCGGGTTGTAGCCGGCCTGTTCGAGGCGGACCAGGTCGGCGCGCACGTCGGCACGCGTGAGGCCGTGGCCGGTATCGGCGAACGACAACGCGGGAGCAACGGCGAGGACGGCGACAGCGAGGATTCGAGCGGCTTTCATGAGGGTTCTCCTTGACGGAAGTTGAGGTGTCGATCACTGGGCGCCCGGTGCGAACGTCTGGCACCGAACGTTTGCTGCATGTCGACAGTAGAACCCGCCCACGTATCCCGAATGTTTCCGGAACCGGTGCTTTCTGCATGCCAGTTTTTCCGGAATGGCCGCAGATACAGTGCGATACAAACCCGCTCGCCGATGCATGCCGCCACGCCACGCTCGCCACGCATCATGAAAAAAGGCGTGCCTCGCAAGGCACGCCTTTCCATCGAACGCACACCGGCCGCGTCGCGTCAGGGCGCGAGTCGCGTGAACACATAATCGTGGTTCTTCACCCGCGCCTGGTGACACGCAAAGCACGTCTGATGCTGGCCGATATCCGCCGGCACGCCGTTGACGAAGCGCCCGAAGCCCCAGCCGCCCGTCGACGCATAACGACGCGCGTCCTTCACCATCACCTGCACGGTCGTCGCCTGGCCGGGTACCGTCGCCGGCGCGAACTCGTCGGACTGCCTGCGCTTGTACGCGAGCTTCACGAGGATCGTGCCGTCGGGAAACGGCAGCGTCGCCTGTTCGAGCGCGCGGATCGCGACCGGGTTGCCGAGCACCACGCGCAACTCGTCGAGCGGCGCGGCCTCTTCGGCCGGCGCGACCATTTCCCACTTCCGGTAGCCGGGCGGGATCGTCACGCCGTAGATCGGCGATGCCGCCGCCGGCTTCGGCTCCTCCGCGAACGCGGCCGGCCCGCCGGCCGACAGCGCCCCACCCAGCAGTACGCCCGCGACGAGCGCACGGCGCGCGCCGCGCCGCCACACCCGCACGCGTGCCCCCATCACAGATGCTCCACTTGCAGGATCGCATCGGCGAACGCCTGCGGCGCTTCCTGCGGCAGGTTGTGGCCGATGCCGCCGAAGATCGTCCGGTGCTGGTACTTGCCGGTGAACTTCTTCGCGTAGGCGGCCGGTTCCGGATGCGGCGCGCCGTTCGCGTCGCCTTCCATCGTGATCGTCGGCACCGTGATCGCCGGCCCGGCCGCCAGGCGCCGCTCGATGTCGTCGTACTGCGCCTCGCCCTTCGCCAGCCCGAGGCGCCAGCGATAGTTGTGGATCACGACGGCCACGTGATCGGGGTTCTGGAACGACGCGGCCGTGCGTGCATACGTCTCGTCGGAAAACTTCCACTTCGGCGACGCGAGTTGCCAGATCAGCTTGTTGAACGCGTCGCGATTCGCCGCATAACCGAGCTCGCCGCGCTCGGTCGTGAAATAGAACTGATACCACCACTGGAATTCGGCCTGCGGCGGCAGCGGCTTGCGGTTCGCCTCCTGGCTGCCGATCAGGTAGCCGCTCACCGACACGAGCGCCTTCACGCGCTGCGGCCACAGCGCCGCGATGATGTCGGCCGTGCGCGCGCCCCAGTCGTAGCCGCCGAATACCGCGCTGTCGATCTTCAACGCATCCATCAGCGCGACGATGTCGACGGCCGTCACGGCCTGCTGGCCGTTGCGCACCGTGTCGGCCGAGCGGAACGTCGTCGAGCCGTAGCCGCGCAGGTACGGCACGATCACGCGATAGCCGGCCTTGACGAGCAGCGGCGCGACGTCCGCATAGCTGTAGATGTCGTACGGCCAGCCGTGCAGCAGGAACACGACGGGGCCGTTCCTCGGTCCGAGGTCCGCATATCCGACGTTGAGCACGCCCGCGTCGATCTGGTGGATCGTGCCCAGCGACGCGCTGCCGGCCGGGCGCTTCGCGGCCGGTGCATCGGGCGCCGACTGCGCATGCGCGAGCGCGCTGAAGCCGAGGTCGGCCAGGCTCAGGCTCGCCAGCGTCGAGCCCAGGATCAGGCGGCGGCGGGTGTTCACGGTATCGGGCATGACTCGTTCTCCATTGTCGATCGCTAAGGAAGAGGCCCGCGGCACAGGCGGGCAATCAGGTGTCGCCGTTCGCAGCGGCGGCGCATGGCACCGCGCCGCCGTGTGAATCGCTTCACCGGTTTTATATCCGAACCCTCCGGAGGCTTTGTATCCCAACGTATCCGCGTGCGAACCCGACACACAGCGATTCAAAAATCGCGCGAGAAACGACGCTTTCGGGCGACCGCGCGGCACACGCGGCCACCGTGTGGCGGTACGTCAGAACAGCCTGGCGATCGCCGGCACGCTGAGCACCGCGACGTAGTAGCCCATGAACTGCACGCCCGTGTTGAACGCGAACAGGCGCGACAGCATCCCGCCGAACAGGCCGATCGTCACGATCACCGCCAGCCCCAGCAACTGCCCTTCCCACACGCCGATCACGACGATCAGCCCCGCGAAGGTCGAGATGATCGCTTCATGACTCAGCTTGCGCGCGACGAACGATGCCGCGCGGTGGGCGTGGTGCATCGCGAGCGGATACGCGATCAGCGCGGCCAGCAGGATCGACAGCAGCCCGTAGCCGAGAAACTCGGGCCAGCTCATCAACGTATGCAGGTTGTGGATCTGCCCGCTCGCCGCGTCGACCGTGAAGCGCGGCGGCGCATTGAACAGCGGCGCGGCCGGGCCGGCCGCCACCGGGCTCAGCGGCAGCCCGAACGCGATCAGCGGAATCAGCGCCTCGGCGATGTAGGTCGCCTCCGTCACGCCGTTGCGCGCGGCGATCACCGTCGTCAGCCGCTGGTACGCATGACGCACGCGCGCGCCGACGACCTCGCCCATCAGCACCGTCATCGCGACCGGGCTGAACACGAACGTCGCGCTCGATACCGCGGCCGTGCCGACCGTCCACGCGACCTGCTCGCGGTCGAGCACCTTCAGCGGATTCGGGAAATAGCCGCGCCAGCTTTTCACGTCGGGCGCGAGCACGAACGTCGACGGCCCGTCGCGGCGCATGCGCCGCCGCTCGGCCGGCGACAGGATCGAGAACAGGTCGGCCACGAGCGGCCCGATCGCGATCCCGAGAAAGTAGCTGACGCTCAGCTTCACGCCGTAGCGACCGGTCAGCGCCTGCAGCCCGACCACCAGCATCACGAACGGCACGAGCAGCAGCACCGACGCCCAGCGCCCCGCGGAAAAGTACGCGATGCCGATGGCCGCCGCGAGGAACACCCACGGCGCGGCCTTGGCGATCGCCGCGCCGAACGGCGCGAGCAGCGACGCGAACAGCACCGCGAGCGGCAGCGCGACGAACGCGGCGACGATCGCGCCGGAAATCATCTTGCGCAGCGCGATATGCGGCACGCCCAGCGCGCGCAACAGCGTCGCCTGCTGCAGCAGCGGCGCGGCCATCGTGTCGCCGGGAATGCCGAGCAGCGCGGTCGGGATCGAATGCGTGATGTGCTTGGCCACCGCGCCCGCGAGAAAGAACGTGAACACGCCGGCCGGCGGGACGCCGAGCAGTGCGACGAGCAACGTGAGCGGCGCGATCGTCGTCGTTTCGTCGGTGCCGGAGATCAGCCCGATGGCGGAGAACACGATCGCGCCGAGCAGCCCCATCGCGAACGCGGCCGGCAATGCATGCAGCAGCGCGTCCATCAGCGGCCTCCCGCGCGGGCGCGCCCGGACGACGCGTCGTACGACGCGAACAGGTCGAGCAGCCCGAGTTCCTCCATCTCGGCACGCGCGCTGGCCGACAGGTCGCTCGCCGAACCCAGGCCGCCCGACGCTTCGGCGAGCTGCCGCAATGCCGCGTCACGCTCGGCGCCGCCGGCCGCATGTTCGATCACCGTGCGCTTCGGCTTGAACAGCACCGCGCAGATCGTGCCGGCCAGCAGGCAGCCGCCGAGGCCGATCAGCATCGCGTAAGCACGTGCGATCGCCGCGTCGTGGACGAACGACGCGAGCACGACGCGGCCGATCTCGAACGCTCCGAGGCTGATCGCGATGCCGAGCAGCACCGACCACGCGAGATGTTTCGTCGCCACCGTGTCGCCCCATACCTCGACGAGCGTCGCGGCCGACGCATCGGCACCGGCCACCGGCCCGGCACGACGCGGCGCGCGTGCGAGCGCGCTTGAACCGGTCTGTTCCATGTGTCTCCTCCTGGATTGATATGTCGCCGGCCTGGCCGGCGTGGCGCGCCGCACGCCGCGTGCGTGACGCGGCGTGCAGTCCGCGCGTCAGCCGCCGCGGCGGCCCGCGAGCAATTCGACCGCGAAGTCGGTGCGCACGTCTTTCGCCGCGACCATCTGCTGCGCGATCCGGTCGATGTCGGCGCCGGTCGCGCCGGCCGCGACCGCGATGTTGCGGGCATGCAGCGCCATGTGGCCGCGCTGGATGCCTTCGGTCGCGAGCGCGCGCAGCGCGCCGAGATTCTGCGCAAGCCCGACCGCCACCGCAATTTCACCGAGTTCCTGCGCGGAAGTCACGTTCATGATCTTCAGCGCGAGACGCGCGAGCGGATGCGTCTTCGTCGCGCCGCCGACCAGTCCGACCGGCATCGGCATCTCGATCGTGCCGACGAGGTCGCCGTTCGCGGCCTTCTCCCACGTCGTCAGCGACGTATAGCGGCCACTGCGGCTCGCATACGCATGCGCGCCGGCTTCGACCGCGCGCCAGTCGTTGCCGGTCGCGACCACGACCGGGTCGATGCCGTTCATGATGCCCTTGTTGTGTGTCGCCGCGCGGTACGGGTCGGTCGCCGCGAACACGTAGGCGTCGATCACGCGATCGATGACGTCTTCACCGGAATAAGCGTCGGTCGCGAGCGTGGCGGCCGCGTACCGTACCTCCGCACGGGCCAGCCGGAGATCCGCGAGGTTGGACAGTATCCGCAACCGTACCTGGCCCCCGGTAATCGCCTCGATGCGCGTCGCGACCGTTTCGGCCATCGTATTGACCGTGTTCGCCCCCATCGCGTCGCGCACGTCGACGATCAGGTGCGCGACGAGCATCGCGCCGCGCGGCGTGTCGGGAAACACGTGAACCTCGATGTCGCGGCAGCCGCCGCCGAGGCCGACGAGCACCTTGTCGCGGCTGTTCGCGAGTGCGACCAGTTCGGCCGCATGCCGCAGGATCGCGAGCCGCGCGCCGTACGGATCGTCGACGCCGATCACCTGGACCTGCGCGCGCATCAGCGGGCCGCTGCTCGACGTGCGGAAGCCGCCGGCCGCGCGCGCGAGCTTCGCCATATACGATGCGGCCGCCACGATCGACGGCTCCTCGACGGCCATCGGCACGATCACGTCGCGGTCGTTGATCCGGAAGTAGCCGGCCACGGCCATCGGCAGCTCGAACGTGCCGATCACGTTCTCGATCATCCCGTTGGCGACCTCGAGCGGCAGCGCGCCCGGCTTCGCGAGCAGCGCATGCTCGGCATCGTCGAGCCCGACGGCGCGGGACAGGTGGGACAGGCGTTGCTCGGGCGTGAGCGCGCGGAAGTTCGGCAAGGCGGAATCGATGGGCATGACGGGTCGGTTGTCTCGGGGTGGCGGTATTGCCCGTCGGTGCTTGCGGCGGGCATCGGATAGCCGAATAATAGTCACGCTGTACCCTTTGAAAAGGTACAGACGACGCAGACAGTCACCCAACCGTACCCATGACAGTGGGCCGGCCCAACGGAACATGCCGATGAAACAGCGTGCAAGAGCCAGCCTGTCTGGCGCGATGGCGGACAATCTCGCCAGACAGATCGAGGAAGGCGTGTTGCCGGCCGGCGCGAAACTGCCCTCCATCAGGGAATACGCCGAGGCGTCCGGCTGCTCGAAGAACACGGTGATCAGTGCATTCGAGATGCTCGCGGCCGACGGCCTGATCGAGCCGCGCCGCGGCTCGGGCTTCTTCGTGACGCGTCGCGCGGCAGCCGCGCCCGACATCGACGAACCGAGCTCGCTCGACCGCGCGATGGACATCGTGTGGCTGATGCGCGAGCAGTTGCACGTGAAGCCCGATGTGCTCAATCTCGGCGAAGGCTTCCCGCCGATCGAATGGCTCGAGGAAACACGGCTGAACCAGTACCAGCAGCGCATCATGCGCACGAGCGCCGCGTCGCTGTTCCGCTACGGCAGCCGCTTCGGCTACCTGCCGCTGCGCCAGTCGCTGCAGCAGAAGCTCGCCGGCTACGAAATCGAGGCACCGCCCGCGCAGATCGTGCTCACGCACGGCGCGAACCAGGCGATGGACCTGGTGCTGCGCTACTTCGTGCGCCCCGGCGATACCGTGCTCGTCGACGATCCCGGCTACTACCCGCTGTTCGGCAAGCTGAAGCTGAGCGGCGCGAACATCGTCGGCGTGCCGCGCGAGATCGACGGCCCCGATGTCGCGCAGCTGGCCGAACTTGTCGCGACGCACCGGCCGAAGCTGTTCTTCACGCAATCGGTCGGCCACAACCCGACCGCGACCGATACGAGCGCGGCCAAGGCGCACCGCATTCTGCAGCTCGCCGATGCGCACGACCTGATCATCGTCGAGGACGACGCGCTCGCCGACCTGCGGCCGCGCTCGCTCACGCGCATCGCGACGCTCGACCAGCTGCGCCGGACCATCTATATCGGCAGTTTCTCGAAATCGGTGTCGGCTGCGCTGCGTGTCGGGTTCCTTGCGTGCAATGCGGCGCTTGCGAGCGACCTGGCCGACGTGAAGATGCTGACGCATGTCAGCAGCTCGGAGTACTGCGAACGCACGCTCGACGCGATCGTCAGCGACGGGCACTTTCTCAGGCATACGAATCACCTTCAGGAGAAGCTGCGACGCGCGACCGGCAACGCGCTCGATGCGCTCGGGCGTCTTGGCGCGGAGGTCTATCGGTCCTGCGACCAGAGCCTGTATCTGTGGGCCGCGCTGCCCGGCTGGCCCGATTCGATGCAGCTCGCGCAGGCGATGCTGGCGCGCGGCGTGATCCTCGCCCCCGGTGCGGTGTTTTCGCCGCAGGCCGATCGGCCGTCGAAGTATTGCCGCTTTAACGTTGCGTATCTGGCGGACAAGCGGTTTGCGCAGGCCTTGCAGGCGGTTGCCTGAAAACGAATGCGGGCCGCACCACCGCCCGGCCCGCATTCGTCGTGCAACCCCGCTTACCCGCGCCGCAACAGCCGGAACCCGGCCCGCACTTCACGCGCAAACAACGCCGGCTCCTCCCATGCCGCGAAGTGCCCGCCCTTGTCGACTTCGTTGAAGTAGATCAGGTTGTGATAACTGCGCTCGGCCCAGCTGCGCGGCGCCTGATAGATCTCGCCCGGAAACACCGTGATCGCGGCCGGCAACGAGATATCCACCGCGTTGAAGTTGTTCGAGTGATCCTCCCAGTAGATCTGCGCGGCCGACGTCGCCGTGTTCGTCAGCCAGTACAACGAAATGTCGTCGAGAATCTCGTCGCGCGGGATCGAGCGTTCGGGCACGCCGCCGCTGTATGTCCATTGCGAAATTTTGTCGTACATCCACGCAGCCTGCCCGGACGGCGAATCCGCGAGCGCATAACCGACCGTCTGCGGACGCGTGACCATCATCGCCGAGTAGCCGCAGTTGTCGCGATAGAACGTCGCGAGCTGCTTGTACGCGGCCCGCTCCTTCGGCGACAGCGAAGCCGGCGCGGGCGCATCGGTCGCGAGCAGCGTCGCGATATCCGGCGGCACCGTCGCCGGCATGTTCACGTGAATCCCGGCCAGCCCCTGCACGCGCTGCATCGCCATCCGATGCGAGATCACCGAGCCGCAGTCGCCGCCCTGCGACACGAAGCGCGTATAACCGAGCCGCGCCATCAGTTCGCCCCATGCCCGCGCGATGTGGTCGGAGCCCCAGCCGGTTTTCGTCGGCCGGCCCGAGAAACCGAAACCCGGCAATGACGGCACGACGACGTGGAACGCATCGTCGGCGCTCGCGCCGTGCGCGGTCGGGTCGGTCAGCGGGCCGATCGCCTTCAGCAGCTCGAAGATCGAACCCGGCCAGCCGTGCGTCATGATCATCGGCATCGCGTTCTCGTGCCGCGAGCGTACGTGGATGAAATGAATGTCGAGCCCGTCGATTTCCGTGATGAACATCGGGAAACCGTTCAGGCGCGCCTCGCCCTTGCGCCAGTCGTAATCGGTGCCCCAGTAGCGCAACAGCGCCTGCATGCGCGCGAGCCGCACGCCCTGCGATTCGTCGGCGACGGTCTCGCGGCCCGGCCAGCGTGTCGCGGCAATGCGGCGGCGCAGGTCGGCCACGGCTTCGTCGGGAATGTGCGCGGTGAACGGGCGTATGCCGCTCGCGCCGGTTGCGGCATGCAGCGCGGTGGGCAGCATCGCCGAGACGCCGGCGGCCACGGAAGTGGCCAGCAGGTGGCGACGCAGCGGGGAAAACGGTGTGGAAGACATCGTTCGGCATCTCCTTTCGTGAAGTGGAAAGTGAACATGCCGCGCGCGGGATCGCGCCCAGGCTTTCGATCCGGCGCGCCCTCGTCACACGGCGTCGCCCATTTGAAAGGTCTGATGTATCCCGGATTTGTCTGATTTGTACGCGTTTGTAGTCGCTGCATGGCGAGCGGCCCGCGCCGCGCCCGCTCGCCCGCGCGACGCTCAGAGCGCCTTGACGATCGCGCCGTCGACGCGAATGTTCTGCCCGGTGATGTAGCCCGCGCCGTCCGACAGCAGGAACGCGACCGTCTTCGCGATCTCGCCGGTCTTGCCGAAGCGGCCGGCCGGAATGCGCGCGACGATCTCCGGCGTTTCCGGCCAGCTGTCGATGAAGCCCGGCAGCACCGCGTTCATCCGGATGTTCTCGGCCGCATAGCGTTCCGCGTACAGCCGCGTCCACGCGCTCAGCGCCGCGCGCAGCGCCGACGACACCGGCATCGGCTGCTCGGGCGCATCCGCCGCGAAGCTCGAGATGTTGACCACCGCGCCACCGCCCTGCTTCTGGAAGATCGGCGTCACGCGGCGCATCACGCGCACCACGTTCAGCAGGATCAGGTCGAGCCCCGCATGCCAGTTGTCGTCGGTGATCGCCAGCAGGTCGCCTTTCGGCGGATGGCCGGTGTTGTTCACGACCGCGTCGATCCGGCCGTAGCGGGCGACCGTTTCCTGCACGAGCCTGTCGATATCGGCTTCTTCCGTCACCGAGCCCTGGATGCCGAAGCCGCCGAGTTCCTCGCCGAGCGCCACCGCGCTGCCCGACGGCGACATCAGCGCGACGCGATAGCCCGTCGCCGCCAGTTCGCGCGCGATCGCCGCGCCCATGCCCTTGCCTGCCGCCGTGATCAACGCCACTTTTTCTACAGTCACGATTTGCTCCTCGTTCCGATTCCGTTGCCGCGCAGCCGCCGTTCGGCCCGCCATGGTGGTAATGTAGGCGCATCGAATCCGACTGTCGAACCAGTATTTCTGCCGCCAGTCGATAGTTTTTCTACAGTCTGACGATGCCGCCACGCCCTTCCCGACTGCCGCCGCTGAATGCGCTTCGCGCGTTCGAGGTATCCGCGCGGCACCTCAATTTCCGCGCCGCGGCCGACGAGATCGGCGTCACGCAGGGCGCCGTCGCGCAGCAGGTGCGCCACCTCGAGGACGTGCTCGGCCTGAAGCTGTTCGAGCGCCTGCCGCGTGGCCTCGCGCTCACGCACGACGGCGCCGCGTATTTCTCCGACGTGCAGCGCGCGCTGCACGCGATCGCCGACGCGACCGACAAGCTCGTGAAGCGGCGTGCCGCGCTGACGATCAGCACGACGCCGTCGTTCGCGTCGAAGTGGCTGATCCCGCGGCTCGCGCGGTTCACCGAGGCCCATCCCGACTACGACGTGCGCGTGATCGCCGACCCGCAGATCGCGACGTTCCGCCACGACGGCGTCGATCTCGCGATCCGCTACGGCAAGCCGCCGTTCGGCAAGCATCTCGTCGCGCATGCGCTGTTTCCGCTCGACGTGTGCGCCGTGTGCAGCCCGGCGCTGCTCGCTGCGCCGGCTTCGCCGCGTGCGCTCCTCGGCCAGGTGCTGCTGCATGACGCGCACGACCTGTGGCCCGAGTTTCTTGCGGCGCTGCCCGAACCGGTCGACGTCGATCCGCACAAGGGGCTGCGCTTCAACCAGACGTCGCTCGCGATCGATGCGGCCGTCGCCGGCCAGGGCGTCGCGCTCGCGACCGAGCCGCTCGTCGAGCGCGACATCGCGGCCGGCAGGCTGTGCAAGCCGTTCGATTTCGCGTTTCCGCTGTCGATGGGGTTCTATCTCGTGTATCCGGCCGAGCGGCGCGACGACGATGCGATCGCGGTGATGCGCGAGTGGATGACCGGGCAGGCAGCGTCGGACGGGCGGCCTTGAGTGCTTCAAGTACCTTGATCGTCCTGCATCAGCGTCAGGGAGCGATCCAGCGCGCCTCGTAGCCGCTTTCACCGTTCAGATCGAACACCGCCCGGCGATGCCCCGTTCGCGCGAGTTCGAGCCAGTCGATGCGCGTGACCGTCATGTGGATCAGGCAGAAGTTTTCGTAGCCGTCGCCGGATGGTGCGGTGCCGTCGATATGCGCTTGTTCCGGTGACGCGATCGGCGTGCCGGGCGGCAACGGCGCGCGATACAGCAGCAGCGTATGCGGACGGCTCGACGCCCAGATCGCACGCCGTTGTGCTTCGTCTTCGCAGATCGATGCAATGCCTTGCGCGCGAATCTGCACGAGCGCGTCGAGATCGTTCGCAACGATCGAGAAGCGTGGATCGCGGCGCAACTCCGCGACTTTCTCCGAGCGCGCATCGGTATGAAACGACAGCACGCGATCGGCCCGGCTCACCTGACGCAATACGATCGTCCGGACCTTCGGCGTGCCGTCGAGGCCGAGCGTGGCGGCCTGCAGCATCGTGAACGGCGAGCGCCGCGCGCCGACGCCGGTTTCGAGACAGGACCAGAGGCGGTCGTAGGTTTGCGCGAGCGATTCGGAAGTCGGGTCGGACATGAGGCGATGGCGATCGTCGGTGTTTCGATCGCACCAGCTTAACCGGTTGTTTCAGCGGCGGCTCGCGTGCGACGCGGGCCGCCGTGCTTGTGCCGGTCAGTTATAGCCGAGCACGGCCGGGGCGACATCGCCCGCATCGGACGCCGGCTCCGCGCCGAAGCGGCCGAGCACGTCGGCCACGTATTGCGGCCCCGCGCTGATCTGCGACGAGCGATGCCTGGGCGGCCGCTTGTCGCTCGTGACTGACGCCGCGCCCGTCGATGCCGTTTCGTTGACGGTGATATTCACGTTGATGTCTCCTCACGCGGCCAGCGCCGCGCCGTAAGCGCGCACGAGGCGCGCGACGCCTTCCCGGATCGCATCGACGTCCGGCGCGGCGAACGACAGGCGCAGCGACGCTGCGTCGACGTTGTCCGCGAAAAACGCCTTGCCGGGAACGAACACGATCTTGTTGGCGATCGCCTGTTGCAGCAGCACGTCCGACGGCACCGCGCCGATCCGCGCCCACACGAACATCCCGCCTTCGGGACGGTGGAATTCGATCGCATCGCCGAACCCGTCGCGCAGCGCGTCGCACATCGCGTCGCATTTGCGCTGGTACGCGGCCGTGATGCGCGGCAAGTGGCGTTCGAGCGCGCCGTCGGCCAGGTATTCGGCGGCGGTCGCCTGCGTCCACGGCGCGCTGCACAGGTCGACCGTCTGCTTCGCGATCACGCAGCGCCGCGCGATCTCGGCCGGCGCGATCGTCCAGCCCACGCGCAGCCCCGGCGCGACGATCTTCGACAGGCTCGCGAAATGCACGATCCAGTCGCGCGCGCCGTCCACTTCACCGGCCAGCGCGAGCATCGACGGCACGGCCTCGCCCGCGAAACGCAGGTCGCCGTACGGATCGTCCTCGATGACCAGGAAACGGTATTGCACCGCGAGACGCAGCAGCTTCAGCCGGCGTTCGCGCGTGAGCGTCGCGCCGGTGGGGTTCGCGAAGGTCGGAACGGTGTAAAGCAGCTTCGGTTGCGCGATCGCGCCGGAGGCGAGTTGCTCGGCAAGACGGTCGACGTCGAGCCCTTCACCGTCGACGGGGATCGTCACGATGCGCGCCTGCTGCAGACGCATCGCCTGCAGCGTGGCCGGATAAGCCGGCTGTTCGGTCAGCACGACGTCGCCGGGCGACACCATCACGCGCAGCAGCAGGTCGAGGCCCTGCTGCGAGCCGGTCGTGACGAGCAGTTCGGCCGGCGTGCACGCGACGCCGCGACGCGCCATCAGCGCGATCAGTTGCTGCTTCAGTTCGGCGAGGCCGTCGGTCGGGCCGTATTGCAGGCAGCGGACGGGCTGTGCGTATGCGCGCTCGGCGGCCGCGTTCAGGCCGTCGACGTCGAACAGGTCGCTGGCCGGATAGCCGCCCGCGAAGGAAATCATGCCCGGTTCGGACAGGTACTTGAACAGTTCGCGGATCGGCGAGCCGGCGGGATTCTGGAATGAGGGAGTGAACGCGTACATGTCGTCGTGAGCTGGAGGGCACGGGCGGCCGGGATAGCCGTCGAGTGCCAACCGCCGGGGCGCTTTTGGCGCCGCGGCAGTGAATTCGAGCCACGATTGTCGATAGTCATTAAGGGCTCGGCAAACGATATCTATGCACTAGGTCTTGCGGTTTGGTCATTAAATCCCGGGTTTAGACGGAGTGAGGCCGGGTTGTTGACAGGTAGACGAACATCAAAAAAAAGCGAGCGTGACGCTCGCCCGACCGATGCGCTTCGCTCGGCCGACATGGTTGAAATTTCTGACAAGCCGGCACAGATGGAACACGAAGATCAGAGATCCCCGCGCACCTCACCCGTTCCCAACGCGCTCCGCTGCCGGTTGACCTCCGCCCAAAGCGCATCGCTGTCGTCATCGCGCAGCAGGATCATCCAGTCCAGTTGATCGTCGGTCACGCCGAAGTACGCCAGGATTTCCCGGCGAACCGTATCGACGAACTGCGCGTATTCCGGAGTGGCCTGGGCCTGCGCGTGCAAGGCATCGTAGGCTGCATCGTCCTCGCCGCCGCCGTGCTCGTCGATATAGCGCGAGATCCACTGGTCGCGTTCGTAGTCGTAATCGGCCTCGGCGCGCATCGCTTGCACGGCCGTGTGGAGATCCAGTTGGGCAAACGCGGCGATCGCCGCCGTGGTCGCCTCGTCAAATGTAGTCGTCATTCCATTTCTCATGCTGGTCATGGCACATCATCGCACGGGCCGCCCCCGGGCAGACGCAGCGAATCCGGCTGGCTCGTAACGGCCAGATGCGCACGAACAAGGGGCGGCCGTAACCGCCCCCGCCATTCAATCAACCACCCACACCCCGATTCGCCTCGATCACCGTCAACGCGGCCATATTCACGATCCGCCGCACGGTGGCGCTCGAAGTCAGGATGTTCACCGGCGCATTGACGCCGAGCAGGAACGGCCCCACCGCCACATTGCTCCCCGCCTCGGTCTTGAGCAGGTTGTACGCGATGTTACCGGCGTCGACATTCGGACAAACCAGCAAGTTCGCCGCGCCCTTCAGCGGCGACATCGGCAGCAGCTTCGCACGCAGCCCTTCATCCAGCGCACAGTCGCCATGCATCTCGCCATCCGCCTCGATATCCGGCGCCTGTTCCCGCATGATCTCCAGCGCCCGGCGCATCTTCACGCCCGAGGCCGCGCTTCCCGACCCGAAGTTCGACCGCGACAGCAGCGCAACCTTCGGCGTCAGGTTCAGCCATTCCATCTGCCGGGCCGCCGCGATCGTGAATTCCGCGATCTGCTCCGCATCGGGGTTGTCGTTGACGTGCGTATCCACCAGCGCGACCGTCCGCTGATCGAGCAGCAGGATGTTCATCGCCGCGTAGGTCGACGCACCGGGCTTCTTGCCGATCACTTCGTCCACGAACCGCAGGTGATTGTGATACTCGCCCACCGTCCCGCAAATCATCCCGTCCGCATCGCCGAGCTGCACCATCATCGCGCCGATCAGCGTGAGGCGGCGGCGCATTTCCACGCGCGCCATTTCCTTCGAAATGCCGTCGCGGCAACGCAGTTCCCAATACTTCGTCCAGTACTGCGGGAAGCGTTCGTCATACTCCGGATTGGTCACTTCGACATCCTGACCGAGTCGCAGGCGCAGGCCGAACCGCTCGATGCGCGCCAGCAGCACCTCCGGACGCCCGACCAGGATCGGACGCGCAAGCTTCTCGTCGACGATCACCTGTACCGCACGCAGCACGCGCTCGTCTTCGCCCTCGGTGAACACGATCCGCGCCTTGCCGCCGTCACGCACGAGCCGACGCGCGGTCGCGAACAGCGGCTTCATGAACGCGCCCGAGTGATAGACGAACTGCTGCAGCTGCTCGACATACGCGTCGAGATTCTCGAGCGGGCGCGTCGCCACGCCGCCTTCCATCGCCGCCTTGGCCACGGCCGGCGCGATTCGCACGATCAGGCGCGGGTCAAACGGCTTCGGAATCAGGTATTGCGCGCCGAACGACACGTCGTACGCGCCGTAGGCCGCCGCGACCACTTCGTTCTGCTCTTCCTCCGCCAACCCCGCGATCGCGTGCACCGCGGCGATTTCCATTTCGCGCGTGATCGTCGTCGCGCCCACATCCAGCGCGCCGCGGAAAATGTACGGGAAGCACAGCACGTTGTTGACCTGGTTCGGATAGTCCGAGCGGCCCGTCGCGATGACGACGTCGTCGCGCGTCTCGTGCGCCAGTTCCGGGAAGATTTCCGGCGTCGGGTTGGCCAGCGCGAGAATCAGCGGACGCGCCGCCATCGCCTTCAGCATCTCGGCCGTGAGGATGCCGCCGACCGACAGCCCCAGGAACACATCCGCGCCGCCGATCACTTCGGCCAGCTTGCGCGCATCCGTTTCCTGCGCGAAGCGCGACTTGGCCGGGTCCATCAGCACGGTGCGGCCGCGATAGACGACGCCCTCGATGTCGGTCACCCAGACGTTTTCCACCGGCAGCCCGAGGTCGACCAGCAGGTCCAGGCACGCCAGCGCGGCTGCTCCGGCGCCCGACGTCACGACCTTCACGTCCTTGATCGACTTGCCGACGACCTTCAGCCCGTTGATGAACGCGGCGGAAACGGTAATCGCGGTGCCGTGCTGATCGTCGTGGAAGACGGGAATCTTCATGCGTTCGCGCAGCTTCTGCTCGACCGTGAAGCATTCCGGCGCCTTGATGTCCTCGAGGTTGATGCCGCCGAACGTGGGTTCGAGGCCGGCAATGATGTCGACCAGCTTGTCCGGATCGGTCTCGTTGATCTCGATGTCGAACACGTCGATCCCGGCGAACTTCTTGAACAGGACGGCCTTGCCTTCCATCACCGGCTTCGATGCGAGCGGGCCGATGTTGCCGAGGCCGAGCACCGCGGTGCCGTTCGTGATCACGCCGACCAGGTTGCCGCGGCTTGTGAAGCGGTGCGCCTGCAGCGGATCGGCGGCAATCGACTCGCACACGCTCGCCACGCCGGGCGTATAGGCCAGCGCCAGATCGCGCTGGGTCACCAGCGGCTTGCTCGCCACGACCGAGATTTTCCCGGGGGTCGGAAACTCGTGATAGTCGAACGCGGCCTGTTGCTGTGTCTCTGTCTGTTTCATGTTTTGGGTCCCGGCGTGGGCGCCAGGCCAGTCCCGGCGCGATCCATGGAGGTGATTCTAGGGATCTGCCATAACGTGATGATTCTGTTTTAATATCGGCCCATCACTTTTTCCTGATGAATACATGACCAGTCAATGAATTTTGACGCAAACGACGTGGTCAGGCGGCTGGGCGCGCGTCTGAAGATTCGGCATCTGGTGCTGTTGCTGCAGATCCAGCAGCACGGGTCGCTGACGCGTGTCGCCGAGCACATGGCCAGCAGCCAGCCGGCCGTGACGAACGCGCTGTCCGAGCTGGAGAGCATGTTCGGCACGCCGCTGTTCGAGCGCTCGTCGCGCGGCATGCGGCCCACCGCGCTCGGCACGGTCGTGCTGGAGCGCGCGAAGGCGATGATCAAGGATCTCGACCACCTCGCCCGCGAAATGGAGGCCGTCGCCGCCGGGCACGCGGCCCATCTGCACATCGGCGTGATTCCGTTCATCTCCGGCCAGCTGCTGTCGGCGGCGCTGAAGCGGTTGCAGGCACGGATGGAACGGCGGCTGACCGTGACGATTCACGAAGGCACCAGCGATCAGCTGCTGTTGCAACTCAGGGATCACGGCGTCGACATCGTGATCGGTCGCGCGTCGTCGGCGATCGATCTGGGGCAGGTTTCGTTCGAAGTGCTGTACCAGCAGCAGCCGCGCGTGATCGCGAGCCGGCGGCTGGCGGCCAAGCTCGCGCGCATGCCGCTGGACTGGCACAAGCTGCACGCGCTCGACTGGATTCTCGGCGCGCCGCATACGCCGATGCGCGAACAGGTGACCGACCTGTTCCTGTCGGCCGGCATCGCGCCGCCCGTGCCGATCGTCGAAAGCTACTCGTCGAAGCTGATCGGCGAAATGATCGCGTCGAGCGACGAGGCCGTGTCGATCGTGCCGGCCGATATCGCGGAAGAACTGGTGCGGATTGCCGGCGTGGCGATCGTGCCTTACTCGCTCGTGTGGACGCTGCCGCCGATCGCGCTGTTTACCCGCTCCGCCGATTCGCGCTCGCCCGCGCGCGATCTGCTCGTCGACGCGCTGCGCGCGGTGTGCAAGGAGACGTACGGGGACATGCAGCGATAAGCGGCTATTTGCTCGCGGCGAGGCGGCGCAGGATTTCCGCGCGCTCGGCACTCAACACGTGGTCCGAGCCCTCGCCGCGGTCGTAGCGCCTGGTTGTGCGGTAGGAAAAACGCTTCGCATATTGATTGGCGGCGGGATCGAACACCCACGCGTCGACTTCGAAGAAGTGCTTGCCGAAATGATCCTCGTCCTTCTCCCAGATATAGTCCGCGCGGACAAACACCGGGTAGGGCGAAACGTCCGGCAGCTTCCACATCGCGCGGTCGGCCATCTCCGTTCCGGTCACTTTGGGCATCAGGTTCTCGATCTTGCCATTCGGGCCGACACGCAGGACGGCCACACGCTCCAGCATCCCGCTGCCGCCGCCCGAGAACATCCCCGAGAAGAACACCCACGAGCCGCCCGATGCGATCGGCAGCCGTTCGGAGCGAGGATTCAGGCCGAACTGGTACACCTCCCGGGACGAACCGGGAAGCGGCGCCGGCGGCATCTCGAAGCACGGCGCATGGTCGGGAAGCATGCAGAGCTTCACGCCGGAAAGCGGGAGCCCGTCGCTATCGAGCTGGCCTTCCGTCTGCGTGTAGCGCGGAAATGCGGATTCGCCGGCGGAGGCCGCCCGAACGCCGGCAATGCCGACGACTGCCAGACTCAAGATTGCCGCGAACATCTTGCCGGTCCTGCGCATACACCCTCTCTCTCTGATTTTTTTGACGGCTGCAGATTGTCGATGATCTGGCCGGTTCTGGCAAAAAGGCGCATCGCCGGTTTCATTCGCTTCGACGAAGTGCGTGAGAGAAACCCTTCAACGTTCCGGTCGGTGCGGGGCAACCGGTTTCTCGTACAACGACCAGTCGCGGCCATCCGACTTGATCCCCACGCGGACGAAGCCGAGCGATTCGTAATAAGCGCAGAGCTTGGTGTTTTCGGCAGCGCAGTCGAGTCGAACGAAACGCCGGTCGATGCGGCTCACCTCGCGGACGCACCAATCGAGCATGACGCCGCCGATCCCGAGCCCGTTGAAACCTTGCCGCACACATAGCCCGTGCACGTAACCGGCGACCGGTTCTTGCGGCCCCCAGTGCGGATCATCGTCGAAACTCAGCGAGAACGTTCCGACCAACGTACCGTTCTGTTCGACGACATACACCGATTTCTCGGCGACATGGTTTCGTACCCACCGCTCGGAGAAGCCGTCACCCTCCTTGCCCCACACATAGTCGCCATGCGCGACTTTCTTTGCGTGCGCATCGTTCCGGATCTGCGTAAGTGCCGGTACGTCGTCTGCCGTGGCTCGGCGGATGTCATTCGAATTCACGCTCGTCTTTCCGTTGAATCTTCGCGGCGTCGCACGACGGCCTTCATCTCGCCGACCCGCATTCGCAATAACAAACGTAACGACCTTACGAAGTCGTACCCTGGAACCAGCGTGAACATGGGCCCGAATAAATGAGCACGGTCGCAATCGCATTGGCGAAAAAGGACACTTCGAACAGAGTCATCCTGAACGGGGGCGCCATCACGATGAAGGCTAGCGTCGTGACAATCGTGAGTATCAGTTCCAGCGTTCGCGCCAGCTTTTGTCGCTGGCAAAGGCCGATGATCAGGCTCGCGTTCAAGAGCAGCCAGAATGCCTGGACCACGGCGATCAGGGCAATGCCCTTACGCATCAGCGTTGCCTTTTCCGCGGGCACTTCACCAAGTTGATCGAAACCCAGCCTCTGAAGCCAGACAGCACATCCGACCTCGATGAGCCAGACAATCGCGAAGAGCGCGACGGCATGACGGATCTGCGGCGGCGCGTCCGTGTGAAACGCCGGCATGGCCTTCAGCTTGCTGATTGGCATCGTCTTTTCGGGAGGCCGATGGCCCCCGCCCCGGTATTATTTGAATCGTCTGTGCAGATTGTCGGCCGAGTGTAGCTCACTCGCAATGCCGCATACATCGCTATCGATCGTTATCCGTTTCCATCTCTCAGGTTGTGACAGCCGGGTGACGAATCGTGGCGGTCCATACGAATCGGCAGCGGCGTTCCATCTTCAAATGCAACCAGTTCGTCCCGTGCCAATAGAACCAATTTCTCCACTTGCGCAAACGGCAGCGCGTCGCAAAACAATGAAACCGTCAGGGTATGGTCGGCGTCGCATCTGAACACTTCGGCGAGCACATTTCCCTCCGTGTCGGTTAGCTCAACACCCAACCCGTCGCGAAGGACATTCGACGCCACCTGAAATCGATACGCCATCGTACTGCTCCAATCAGGCTGAAGCACTCAAACTCTGCCTGAGCGATTCATAGATCCCCACGCCGGCATCGACGATAAACACCAGCGCAACGACGACACAGACCACGCGCCCGATTCCACTCAGACGCGTCACGCCGAAATACAGGCCGACCGCCCCGATAGCAAGCGTCGCCGGCCAGTAGATGGCGCCGACGATAATCGCGATGACCGGAAAAGGTATATCGATGGCGATGTCACTCATCCCGCGAGACTCCCGTGCATGCCGGATGCATACGTCAGTTCATGGTTTCGACGACATCGGCCAGCCGCCGACGATTACTCCGCCTGATGACACACCACCTCGATATTGTGCCCATCCGGCCCGATGACGAATGCCGCGTAGTAGTTCGCGTGATAATGCGGCCGCAGCCCGGGCGCGCCGTTGTCCTTCCCGCCCGCCTCCAGCGCCGCGCGATAGAACGCATCGACTTGCTGCCGATTGTCGGCCACGAACGCGATGTGGAGATGCGCCGGTTTCTCGTCCGACTGGAACAGACACAACGAGGCCTTGGCGGGCGTACTGATCTCGATACCGTAAGAAGGCTCGCCCTCGCCCACGGTCACTGCCCCGATCGGTGCAAGCGCCTTGAGGAAAAACGCCTTGCTGGCGGCAAAGTCGCTGACGCCGAATTTGACGTGGTCAAACATGAGATCCCCTCGGATAGATGGGCGGGCCTGCACCCGGGTGTGATGTCGAGACCACCGCGATGGTGCCACACACTGCCTGCAGCAGTACACCTCTTCGCTCACCAACAAAAAAGGCCCGACAACGTCGGGCCAATGAGCGGGATACAAGGAACACCCGCTCACCCCATACCGGGCCGTCACGCGACGCGACGTGACATTGGCGAGATCCTGCGGATACCTGACGATCGCATGTCGATACCTTGCTCACCTGAAAGGATTCGAAAAAACCATGCGCATCCGGTTGGCGCTCACTCGAGCGCCGACAGCACCCGCTCGAAAAAATAGGCCCGCGCCGGAAAGCGCGGGCCGAGCGGAAGTCACCAAACGCCTTGGGGGGGACAAGGCGCGACCAGTCTAGCCCGAGTCACCGGAAAGAAGATTTCATGCGGGATTACAGCTATTACTTCATATGACGAAGCAACGGCTGGCGTCAGCGCCGGTTTGCGGCACGTCATTTGTGAGCCCCATTGCCGCGCGACCGCGCTTGACCATCGTCGGCGCTGTGCAGCGCATCGCCGGTTTGTTATGGTCCGATAGCGTGATGTCCCAACCCCGCACACCCACACCGAAAAAGGCGGCCCAATGATCGACCACGTCTACCTCTCCGTCACCGACATCGACAAGTCGCTGGCCTTCTACGCCGCAGCGTTGAAACCGCTCGGCTGGCGCATCTTCGGCAACTACGACTCCGCGTCGGGCCCCGAGGGCGTCCCCGATCTCTACGGCATCGGCGACGACGTGTACGGCAAGGGCACCGCGGTCGGATCGAGTATCTGGCTGCGCCAGCGCAAACCCGGCGAGACGGGGCTGTATCTCGGGATCGTCTGCGACTCCAACGAACGGGTCGACGCCGCCTACGCAGCCGCGCTCCAGGCCGGCGGCATCGATGAGGGAAAACCGGCGGATCGCACCTACTTCGCCCGCGGCTACTACGCGGCGAACGTCGCCGACTTCGACGGCAATCGGCTCGAGTTCGTCCACAAGGCGTGGAACCCGAAGCGGCACGCATAGCGCCAACGGCGGCGCCGGTCGGACGCGCGCGGGCTCAGGTCGGCACGCCGCCCAGATGCTGCGTGAACCATTCCGCCGCTGCCCGACTGGTTGCGTCGAAGTGCTCGATATACGGCGTGAAATGCCCGCCCTTGATCTGGAGCAGGCGCTTCGGTTCGAGTGCGTTTGCCCATGCCTTGAGGCACAGGTCGGTCGGCGTCAACACGTCCTGATCGGCGACGATCATCAGCAGTGGCGTCGGCGAGATGCGGTCGACGTACTGGCCCGGTTCGTTCTCGCGGGACATCTCCGCACTGCGTAACGTCACTTCGTTTCGCCAGCTCGGCGCAAACTGCGCGGCCGATTCGGTGAAGAACCGGTACGCATCCGCGCCGGCCATCGCGCACGCAGCCGACGGGTCGGCACTGACGGCCGGCAACATGGCCGGCGCGCTGCCCGCGAAGCGCTGCCTGCGGTCTTCGTCAAAACGCGCCAGCATTGCCGGCACGAGATCGGAACGCGTGCGGCGCAAGCCCGACTGGTATCCGCTGATCGTCGGCACCTGCGACACCACGCATTTCACGCGCCGGTCGATCGCGGCGACTTCGAGCACGTGGCCGCCGCTGTAGCTGGTGCCCCAGATACCGATGCGTTCGCCATCGACATCGGCACGCGTCAGCAGGTAGCTGATCGCATCACGATAGCCGCGCTTCTGTTGTACGGGGTCGATTTCCTGACGGGGCAGCCCGTCGCTCGCGCCGAAGTTCTTGTGGTCGTAGAGCAGCACGGCAAAACCACTCGCGGCGAACACCTCCGCGTAGCGGTCCAGATACTGCTCCTTCACGGCCGAAAAGCCGTGCGCCATCACGATGGCAGGATACGTTTCGCTGTCGGCGACGCGCCGCGTCGGCACGTAGAACCAGCCCCGCAGCGTCGTGGATTCGGACGGGAATTCGATGTCGTGGCGCGTCATGTCGGCTGGCCTCATTCGGTCGGTGGATTCGATGACCGACACGATATGCCCGCACGCCATGTCCCGCGTGTTCCGGTAAGACGTGTGCTACGCCGAATCGGACAATTTCGCGTAAGCGCTCGGCGTCATGCCGGTGAAGCGGCGAAACACGGTCGAGAATGCGCTCGTCGTTTCGTAGCCCAGTTCGGCCGCGACGGCGATCACCGAGCAACCCGACGCCAGCAGCGGGCGCGCGGCTGAAATACGCGCTTGTTGTCGCCACTGGCTGAACGACAAGCCCGTTTCGGCCTGGAACAACCGCGCCAAGGTTCGGCTCGACGCACCGACTTCACCGGCCCATTCCGTCAGCGTTCGTTGATCGGCCGGATCCGACAGGATGGCATCGCAGACGCGTGCAAGCCGCCGGTCCCGGCCAGACGGAAGCCTTAACGGCTGCTCGGGCGACCATTCGATTTCAGCGAGCATGAGCTGGATGACGAGATCGTCGCGTCCGGCGGGATGCGTGTCGATCGGCAGGGACGACGCGCGCACGATCAGTTCACGCAGCAGCGGCGACACCTCGACCAGTCTCGGTTGATTCGGATAAGCCGACGGGTACGCGCGCGGGTCGACGTACGCCGTTCGCATTTCGAGGAGGCCGTGTGCACGCATCGCATGCGGAAGGTCCGGTGGAATCCAGAGTGCGCGATGCGGCGGGATCATCCACAGCGACTGGCTCGCACGGACTTCGGCTATGCCCGTCGTCGTGTAGACGAGTTGCGCGCGCGGATGCTGGTGTTCCGCGACGACGAAACCGTCGGGAAATGCTTTCGGCATGACTGCCGCGATACCCGGTGCGTGCTGGTAATCGCGCGGATCGGTGCTCTTCGGCGCGTATGCGCGGCCAGTCCGCTTCGGGTGGGCCGTCGCGTCGAGCATGATCGCTTTACCTTCGCCCTGCATCGCGCGTCCTTTCATTTGCGCGGGATGGCCGGGTGATGCGGTCGCGCGAGTCGGACAAACGACACGGGTCCGCCTGCAGCGTGGAATTCCGTTCGGTCGCCCCGATGATTGCACCACGTCGCCAAATCACACGGGTACCCGCAGGATCGGAACCCATCTGCCCGGAATGAGCGTCGACTCTTTCTCGGCAATCTTCTCCGCGCCGAGCGCCATATAGAACGGCACGGCGTTGGGATCTGCCTCGATCACGAAGCTTCCGATTCCCTTCGCGGCGGCTTCCTTCCTGAGCGCGGACCATAGCGCACGTGCGACGCCCTGCCCCATATGATCCGGATGAACGAACAGCCATCCGCGCGTAAGCGCATCGGAATCGGTCGCAGCCCTCACCCAGAACCCGATGATCCGTTCTTCCGTTTCGGCCACGTACGCCATCGAGCTTTCGATCATCTCGGGCGTCACCGTGAGATCGGCTCGCCAAAGATCCAGCCACGCCTCGGGGTAGCCCCAGTGCGCTTTCGAAAGAAATGCCAGTTTCGTGAGTGCGTCTGCATCGGCGGGCCGGCCGGCACGAATGACAAATCGGCGGTGCATCCGGTCTCCTTTCCCGGTCGGTAAAGACCGACGGCCATGCGCGGCATGCCTCTGTCGGAGGCATCAGGCGCTGGACGACGCGTTGAAGCAGGCGGAACTCGGCGTAGTCACCGGTGGAGGCGGAAACCGCTCGAACGATCACGTGGTCGAGTGGGTCGGCATCGAAACTCACCGTGCCCATTCGGGACCGCTAGACCAGGACAGCGCACGCCACCGCGCACCGTCCCGGCAACGATCCGGTGCGCGCCCGCGCCGAACAACCGCGTCAAAGAATCCGGTTCAACGCATCCGAGAACCGCTCGACCGCGCCATCGACATCGTGCAGCTTGTCGAGACCGAACAACCCCAGCCGGAACGTCTTGAAGTCCTCCGGCTCGTCGCACTGCAGCGGCACCCCGGCCGCGATCTGCAACCCGACATCCGCGAACTTCTTCCCGGTTCGAATCCCGTCGTCGTCCGTATAGCTGACCACGACACCCGGCGCCTCGAACCCTGCCGCCGCCACGCTCCTGAACCCCTTCTCCGCCAGCAGCGCACGAATGCGCTCGCCCAGTTCGAGCTGCTCGGCCTTTACCTTGTCGAAACCGTACGCGTCGGTTTCCTTCATCACGTCGCGCAGCGTCGTGAGGCTGTCGGTCGGCATCGTCGCGTGATACGCAAACCCGCCGCCCTCGTACGCCTCCATGATCTGCAGCCACTTGCGCAGATCGCACGCGAAGCTGGTGCTGGTCGTCGAATCGATGCGTTCGCGCGCAAGCGGGCTGAACATGATCATCGCGCAACACGGCGACGCGCTCCAGCCTTTCTGCGGCGCGCTGATCAGGATATCGACGCCGCTCGCCTGCATGTCGACCCAGACGGTGCCCGACGCAATGCAATCGAGCACGAACATCCCGCCGACCGCATGCACGGCATCGGCCACCGCGCGCAGATACCCGTCGGGCAGCATCATCCCGGAAGCCGTTTCGACGTGCGGCGCAAACACCAGATCCGGCCTGTGCTCGTTGATCGCGGCGACCACTTCGTCGATCGGCGCCGGCGCATAGGCGGCCTGCCGGCCCGCTTCGACCGGACGCGCTTTCAGCACCGTGGTTTCGGACGGAATGCCGCCCATGTCGAAGATCTGCGACCAGCGGTAACTGAACCAGCCGTTGCGGATCACGAGGCACTTCCTGTTGGTCGCGAACTGCCGCGCCACGGCTTCCATGCCGAACGTGCCGCTGCCCGGGACGATCGCGACCGCCTTCGCGTGGTAGACCTTCTTCAGCGTGGCGGAAATGTCGCGCATGACGCCCTGAAAGCGCTGCGACATGTGGTTGACCGAGCGATCGGTGTACACCACCGAATATTCGAGGAGCCCCTCGCGGTCAACATCGGGAAGTAAACCTGGCATGCTCGCCTCCGGTGAAAGATGAACGATGGAACCGCGGCGCGCGGCGCCTGCGATTCGATACTGCTCCGCACCCATGCGGATGCGTCATTTCCTCGACGAAAGCAGATTCTAACGAACGCCGCCGGCCGATTGGGGCATATTTTGTCCGCCGGCCCGTGCCGCGCGCGTAGCCCTGTTCCGTGTAAGGGTTAACGACGCGTGCGGCCATCCGCCCATAACATGTCGACCAGACCCTTCACGAAGGAATCCTCGATGACCTCCTCTTCAGCTTCGTCACGGCAGTCGTCCATCGATCCGGCGCTCGCCGAGCGCATCGATGCGGTCCTGTCCCGCCAGCTCGACACGCAGCGCCTCGTCGGCGCGGTGGTCCTGGTCGCGCGCGACGGCGAACTCGTCTACCGCCGCGCGGCCGGGTTCGCGGACCGCGAATCGCGCACGCCGATGCGCGAGGACACGCTGTTCCGGCTCGCATCGGTGACGAAGCCGATCGTCTCGGCGGCCGCGATGGCGCTCGTCGCGCAACGCAAGCTGTCGCTCGAGGACGACGTGACGCGCTGGCTGCCCGAGTTTCGCCCCGCACTGCCCGACGGCCGCGTGCCGACGATCACGCTGCGACAGTTGCTCGCGCATACCGCCGGCCTCGGCTATCGCTTCAGCGAGACCGACACGAACGGCCCCTATGCGCGTGCCGGCGTCTCCGACGGGCTGGACGGCGCGACGATCACGCTCGCCGAAAACCTGCGCCGGATCGCGAGCGTGCCGCTGCAGTTCGCGCCCGGCACCGACTGGAACTACTCGCTGTCGATCGACGTCGTCGGCGCGCTGATCGAGGCCGTCTGCGGCGTGCCGCTCGCCGACGCGATCGATGCGCTCGTGCTCCGCCCGCTCGGCGCGCGCGACACGGCCTTCGTCGCGCGCGATCCGGCGCGGCTTGCCACGCCGTACGTCAACGACACGCCGCAGCCGCACCGGCTCGCCGAGAACGAGACGGTGCCCATCGACGCAGGGTTCGTCGGCGTCACGTACTCGCCGTCGCGCGCGCTCGACGCGCAGGCTTTCGCATCGGGCGGCGCCGGCATGGTCGGCACCGCCGGCGATGTGCTGACGGTGCTGGACACGCTGCGCGCGGGCGGCGGCGCCATCCTGCCCGCGGACCTCGTCGACGAAATGGGCCGCGTGCAGACCGGCGACCTCGAACTGGCGGACCTGCCGGGCGCGGGCTTCGGGATCGGGTTTTTGGTGCTGCGCGACCCGCAGGCGGCCGCATCGCCCGAATCGGTCGGCACCTGGCGCTGGGGTGGCGTCTACGGTCATTCCTGGTTCGTCGATCGCGCACGCGGGCTGACCGTCGTGTCGCTGTCGAACACGCTCTACGAAGGAATGAACGGCCAGTACACGCTGGATCTGCGCGACGCCGTCTACGGCGCCGGCTGACCCGCACGAAAAAAAGGCCCGACACGCGTCGGGCCAACGGGTTTGAGGCACAAGGAGAATCCCGCCCACAACACGACCGGGCGGTCACGCCGCGCTACACGACGTTCTTTTCGACGATCGGCCGGTTTTCCAGCACACGCGCCCAGCCGAGCGACGACAGGTCGAGCGTGTCGTAACGCCCGCCCAGAATGAGTTCACAGACGCCGCGCCCCGTCGCCGGCCCTTGCTGCAATCCGTGGCCGCTGTAACCGTTCGCGAACACGACGTTGTCGAGCGCCGGGTGATAGCCGATGATCGCGTTGTGGTCGAACACGTTGTACTCGTAGTACCCGGACCAGCAGTTCTCCACGCGCAGCGCCTCGAATTCCGGCACGCGATTCGCGAGCGTCGGCCAGATCACCTCGTCGAACAGGTCATGATCGACTTCGTCGAGCGGCAGGTCGTCCGGGTCGCGATCCGGGCTCGGCGACGTGCCGCAGATATACGTGCGCCCTTCCGGCCGGAAATACACGCCGGTCGGGTCGATCAGCAGCGGGCAATCGGCGAGCTTCGCCGGCGACGATACGTTGAAGATGCTGCGGCGCCGCGCATACACGGGAATGTCGATGCCCATCATCGACGACAGCGTGCGCGCCCATGCGCCGGCTGCATTGACGAGCGTGTCGCACGCGTAGCGCTCGCCGTCGCCCGTCACGACATGCGTGACCTTGCGCCCGTCGCGCACCACGTCCTTCACGTCGGCCGGCACGTAGCGCGCACCGAGCGCCTGCGCCTTCTTGCGCAGCGCCTGCACGAGCCCGTAGCCGTCGAACCAGCCTTCGCCGCTCGCGCCGTACGCGCCCGACACGAGATCGTCGACGTTCAGCCACGGAAACTTCGCGCGCAGCGCGTCGCGGTCCATCAGGCGGATATCGGCGCCGAGGCGCGTCTGCAGCGCATGATTCTCGCGCAGCGTCGCGTCGCCGGCCGGCGTCGCGAGGAACAGGTAGCCGCCTTCGTGCAGGTCGATCGACGGCCGGTCGCCGTCCACTTCGAGACGCTCGCCGATCGTGCGCAGGAAGTCGATGCCGAACAGCGACATCTCGATCGACAGCGGCGTCGAGAACTGCTGGCGAATCGATGCGGCCGACAGCGCCGACGACGACCGCGCATAGGTGGGGTCACGTTCGATGACGGTCACGGCGACCGTGGGATCGGTGGCGCGCAGGAAATAAGCGATCGAGCTGCCGATCACACCACCGCCGACGATGACGACTTGAGAACTCACGACTGACTCCGGTTGCACGTGAAAGGCGCAGCCCGCCGGCCGCGCCCGTAGGTTGTTCGTGCCGCGTCGCGCGCGGCCTCGCGTGGGCGGACTCCCCGGCGATCGCTTCGGCTATTTCAGCACGTCCGGCATCGCCGCGAAAGCCCGCTCGCGCGTATTGCTGTCAGTCCGACGATTGAGTCGTGACGGGCTGCCACGCGGCGTTCTTCACCTCATACAGCGTCGAGCTCGGGTTCTTCAGGTCGCCCGTGTTCGTGAACGCGATCGTGCCCGTGATGCCGTCATAGCGCGTGCCCTTCAGCGCGCCGTTGAAATCGGCCGGCTTCGTCGAGTTCGCCTTCTGCATCGCGTTGATCGCGATCCACGTCGCGTCGTACGCGAACGGCGCGTACGCGAGCATGTCGACACCGTACTTCTGCCTGAATTTCGTTTCGAACTGCTTGCCCTTCGCGAGACGCGACAGCGGCTGCCCGTATTCCCACACCGACGCGCCCTCGGCCGCATTGCCGGCGAGCTTGATGAAGTTCGCGTTCATCACGCCGCCGCCCGCGAGGAATTGCGCGCGGATGCCGAGCTGGCGCATGCGCTTCACGAGCATCGCGGCCTGCGCGTCGAGGCCGCCGAAGAACACGAGGTCGGCATTGGTGCTCTTGATCTTCGTGAGCTGCGCGCTGAAGTCGACGGCCTTGTCGTTCGTGAACTCGCGCGCGACGATCGTGCCGCCGCTCGCCTTCACGGCCCGCTCGAACTCGTCGGCCTCGCCCTGGCCGAACGCGGTGCGGTCGTCGATGATCGCGATGCGCTTCGCCTTCGTCACGCTCGCGGCGTACGCGCCGGCGTTGCCCGCGTTCTGCGTGTCGGTCGCGATCACGCGGTACACGGTGCCGAGCCCGGCGCGCGTGATGTCGGGATTGGTCGCCGACGGCGTGATCATCGGAATGCCGGCTTTCGCGTAGATCTTCGACGCGGGCAGCGTCGTGCCCGAATTGAAGTGGCCGATCACGACGGCCACCTGCGCGTCGGCGAGCTGCTGCGCCGCCTGCACGCCGGTACGCGGATCGCTCTGGTCGTCCTGCGATGCGATCACGAACTTCACCGGCTTGCCGCCGACCGTCGTGTGCGCGGCATTCGCTTCGTCGACCGCCATGCGCACGCCGTTCTCGATGTCCTTGCCGTATGCGGCGCCGCCGCCCGTCAGCGGGCCGGCCACGCCGACCTTCACGACGGTTTCCTGCGCATGGGCCGCGCCTGTCTGGAACGCGAGGAGCGCAGCGGTCAATGCAACGCCGGAAAGCGAACGAATGCGGAACGTCATGGCAATCCTTCTTCTGTGGGTCGGGATGCAACGCGCGGCGGCCGCGCGTCGGCGACCTCTCGCGCGTCGGTGATGGCATGCGCTGCCGGGGCGTCATTCGATGCGCCAACCGGCCGGCCGATCACCGCGATTCCGTCTCCGAAGAACCTTTCATCGCGAAAGAGGTGAAGGGATTGTGGGTAGCCAATACCCGCGCAGCAAACGAAATATCGGAACTATGTTGTGAGGATTTTTCATCAAGTTCCGCGTTCGCGGGCGACCCGCGGCCAGTACGGCGAGGGGTCGAGCGTGGAAGGCTGCAAGAGGGCGCGGCGGCGGCGCCCACGGGTAAAGGCCGGCCGTGGTCATGCCGATCGCGCATCATCGTCGCGACGACGGCCCGGCCGGCCTTTGCGACGCCCGCGGCGGGCGTCGCGTCATCGGTCAGCGCCGATCGGTACGCACCGGCTTGCGCACCGCGTCGGCCGCCTCGCCGGCCTTCTCCTGGATCTTGCCGGCCTGCTGTTCGGCAACCCCTTCGGCTTCCGCCTTGCGGTCGCCCGTTACCTTGCCGAGCGCTTCCTTGACCGAACCCTTGACCTGTTTGAGCTTGCCTTCGATGCGATTCCTGTCCATGGTCGTCTCCTGCGATGGTGAGGGAGAACCGGCGATGCGGCGGCCCGCGCCGCCCCGCCGAGTGGACAGGATCGCAAGCGAACGCGGCGGGCGGCAGATGCGGATGCACCAGTGTGCGTGGTGCATTCGTACCGTCGGCGTCAGTCCTTGCCCTTCGTGCCGCCCTTCTCGCCGCGTGCACCGTTCGCCTCGGCCGCGCCGACGATCCCGCGCTCGCGCGCCCACACGATCGCCTCGCCGCGGCTGTGCACGTCGAGCTTCGCGTAGATCGTCGCGACGTGATTGCGCACGGTGTTCGGCGCGAGCCCGAGGCGGCCCGCGATCTCCTTGTCGGCAAGGCCGTGGCACAGCAGGTCGAATACGTCGCGCTCGCGCGCGGTCAGGTCCGACAACTGCGCGCCCGCGTCCGGCGCATTCGCGCGCCGCACGTTCGCGAGCTTCTCGATCAGCGTGCGGCTGAACCACGACGCATCCTGCATCGCGGTCTCGATCGCATAGACGAGCTCCATCTCGGTACGCTTGCGATCGCTGATGTCGAGCAGCGCGACGAGCAGGCAATCGCGGCCGTGGATCGCGACCGGATCGGCCGACACGACGCAATCGCGCACATCGCCGTCGCGCGTGCGGATCTGCACGTCGGCGTTGCGGACGTTGCCGTCGCGCGCGAGCCGGCCTTCGATGCGCTGCCATGCGCCGCACTCGGCCCACAGCCCGATCTCGTCCGCGGATTTGCCGAGCAGCGCGTCCTGCGCATGGCCCGTCATCGCGGCGAACGCATCGTTCACGTCGAGCAGTTCGAAGCGGTCGGCCGTGACGATCGCGGTCGCGACCGGCGCCATCCGGAATGCCGTCGCGAAACGCTCCTCGCTCTGCTTCAGCGCGCGCTCGGCCTGCTTGCGCGGCTCGAGATCCATGAACGTAAACAGCATGCACGCCTCGCCGTTCATGTCGATCGGCTGCCCGGCGACGACCACCGCCTTCGTGCTGCCGTCCGCGAGTTTCAGCACGGCTTCCATCTGCGGGATCGTCGCGCCTTCGCCGAGCCGTTCGATCGCCAGCTCGCGCCGCTCGGCCTGTTCGAGCACGTCGACCTCGTACACCGAGCGGCCGAGCACGTCGTCGCGCGCGTGGCCCGTCATGTCGAGGAAGCCCTGGTTGACCTTCACGTAGCGCAAGTCGTCGAGCCGGCAGATCACGGCCGGCGCCGGGTTGGCGTTGAAGGTGCGCTCGAAGCGCTCCTCGGCGCTCGCCCATTCGGTCGCATCGTGCAGCACGAGCGCGAGGCAGTCGGGTTCGCCGGCCGCGTTCGTCAGCACGAGGCTGCGAATGCGGTGCACCCAGCTCACGGTTTCGTCGGCGGCCGATTCGACTTCGACCGTCACGTCGCTGAACTCCTCGCCGGCGATCACGCGATCCATCGGATAGTGGCCGTCGCGCACCGGATGGTTGTTCCGGTAGCGCAGCCGGAAGCGCTCGCGGTATTCGGTGACGTCCGCGCCGAGCGCGGCCAGTTCGGTCACGCCATGCATCGCGAGCGCAGCCTCGTTCGCCCAGACGATCCGCTGGTCGGGCTCGATCAGGATCACGCCTTCGGTGAGCCCCGCGATGATCTGGTGCAGCTGGCGCCGGTCGGTGTGCGACTTGAGCGCCTGTTCGTCTACTTGTTCGTTCATCGAGTCGTTGTCCCTGTCGTCAACATGACCGCCCGCCGATTGCCCCGTTACGCCGCACGCCCCGGCCGGCGCGTGCGGTGATGATCGCGTACCGCGCGAGGACGCGACAGGCGCGAATGCACTACCTCCAATAGTACATTCGCATGCCGCATCGGCACCGTGCGGTGTCCCGCCCAACGGCACGGCAAGGCCCTCGCGCCGGTGCCCGCGCGTTGCCCGGGTCGTGATGCATTCCCCGTTCCTGCCCGCCCGTGCCATTCCCGGTGCAAACGCACTAGCCGATCCGGTGAATTTGCGCGATGTCCGCTCGCGTTCGCGTCGGTACGCTGGTACTGCATCGGCGCTCATGCGCTGCCCTTTCACACCGCAGAGGAGGACAACCGGATGAAGCTGCATCAGACACCCGATCCGACGCGGCCCGAGCCGGCCCCGGACGCTCCGCCCGAACCGCCGCCCGGCACCGATCCGCCGGTGCCGCTGCCACCGGACCTGCCGCGCCCGGACATGCCGCCGCGCGAGCCCGGCTACGACACGCCGATCGCCCGGTAACCCGCGGCACGCTCCGTGCTCGTCGATCCATTCGTTCAACACGCCCATCGAAGGAGAACATCCATGAACAAGACCTCGCACCTTTCGACGCTGCTCGCCGTCAGCGCGGCCTTCCTGCTGTCCGCCGCGCCGCTCACGAACGCGTACGCCCAGGCCTCGTCGGCCGACAGTGGCATGACGGCCGAATCGAACCAGCCCGTCACCGACACGTGGATCACCACCAAGGTGAAGGGTGAACTCGCGACCACCGACGGCGTGAAGAGCACCGACATCAGCGTGAAGACGGTCGACGGCGTCGTCACGCTCACGGGCGTGCTGCCGACCAAGACGGCCGTGAAGAAGGCCGTCGCCGTGACGCGCGCGATCAAGGGCGTGAAGCACGTCGACGCATCCGGCCTGAAGGCGAAGGCCTGACCTCCCGCGCGGCGGCTGCCGCGCTTCCCCCGCAGTTTTCCCATCACGACCAAGGAGCACACGATGAACGAGGACAAGATCAAGGGCCAGTGGAAGCAGTTGACCGGCAAGCTGAAGGCCAAGTGGGGCAAGCTGACAGACGACGATCTCGCGGTCGCCGAAGGCAATCGCGACTACCTGGCCGGCAAGATCCAGGAACGTTACGGGATCGCCCGCGATGAAGCCGAAAAGCAGTTGAAGGATTTCGATCGCGAGCTGTAACGCATCCGGCAATTTCACCCGCCGCGGCGCCGATGGCGTCGCGGCCATTCAGGACAACGACATGGGTAAATACCTGATCGCCTGGCTGCTCGGCGTGCCGTTCGGGCTGCTGGTGCTGTTCTATCTGATCACGCACGTCTTCTGACGGCGCGGCGCCCGGCACGCGCCCGCCGCCTTCGCGGCACACACCTCCCCTTCGACGACACGACCGACGGCCACGGACGGCTTCGCCGCACGACCGTCGAGCGCGCCCACGCTGCATCGCGAGCCCCCCAACGCAGATCGGGCAGGACGCATGCACGTCCTGCCCGACCGGTTCGTCGCTTCCGCCGCGGTGCTGCGTTACTTCGCCGCGTTCGCCGTCATCTTGAAGATGCCTTGCGCGTTGCCCGCATCGAAACGCAGGTCGGTCACCCAGCGGCGCGCGCCCTGGTCGAACGTGCGCTTGCGCGTGATGAACTCGTAGAACGAGCCCGGCACGTTGCGCTTCACCGTGCCGCCGTCGCGGGTGCGGAACTCGCGCTCGACGGTGTCGGCGCGATACGCGGTCTGGAACACGCGGCCCGAGCGCGAACGCTCGACTTCCGGCTTCATCGGGCGGCCCTTCGCCTTCTCGTCGTCGGACAGCTTGAACACGTCGGCGACACGGTCGGTCGCGTGGTTGAACGCGTTGCCTTCGGTCGCGATCCACGCCATTTCCGCCGATTCCATCAGCAGCGTTTCATAGTCGAGTTCGTTCGGCACGTCGTGCTGGCGCGCGAACGCGCCGACGATTTCCGGCAGCAGCGCCTGCGCGGCGTCCAGCGGCAGCCAGCCTTCGCGCTCGACCTCCCACAGCAGCGCGACGGCCGCCGGCGACAGCGGATCGCGCGACGAGCTGACGACGTTCGTCACGGCCTGCTGGAACTCCTTCGAGAAACGTTCCGGATGCAGTTCGCTGACGAAGAACTGCGCGATTTCGTCCGGCGCGTCTTCGTGCGCGTACGCGCGGCCCGTCATGCCGAGCTTGTCGAGCGGGTAGCGGCCGTTCAGGCGGAACCCGAGCGGACGCAGGATGCGCGTGAACGCGGCTTCGCCCGGCGGCAGCGCGCCCGTGTGCGGCCAGCGCACCGTGCGCAGCGCGCCGTGGTCGAAATAGACCGAGCCGCCGCTTTCGATCGCTTCGGCCGTGTAGGCGCGGCCGTTCGCCGAACGTTCGAGCAGCCCTTCGAACAGCGCCATGTTCATCGCCTGCGCGATTTCCGCGCGCGTCACGACGCCGTCTTCCCATTCTTCGAGGATGGCCGGCATGTTCAGGGTCGAGAACAGGGCGTCGGTCTTCGCCTGTCCCAGCAGCTTCGTCAGCAAGCTCTCGATATTCGGATTGCGCATCAGGATTCTCGTCTCGGGGGACCGCCGGCAAACGTGCCGGCAACTCGTCGGCCGGCCGCCCGGCGGGCGCCTGACCTTGCGTGGGGAGCATTATTCAAAGGGTTGCAGCCGGGCGTAAAGCGAGATTAAATTGACACGTGATGAGTTTTTGGAATTATTACCTGTCCCCCGCCCGCCTTCCGCCCTCGCGCGGCGCGGCCCCGTTCGTCAGACGAAACGAGCATCATGCGTAAATTCAAGATTCCCAACATGGGCGCGCTCGTGGCTTTCGAAGCCGCCGCGCGCCACGAGAGCTTCACGCACGCGGCCAAGGAGCTGTTCCTGACCGAAAGCGCGGTGTCGCGCCAGATCGCGACGCTCGAGGCCAGCCTCGGCGTGCGGCTGTTCGCCCGGGTGAAGCAGCGCGTCGTGCTGACGCGCGCCGGCAAGCTCTACGGCACGCAGGTGCGGCGCGCGCTGGAAACGCTCGACCGCGACACGCTGTCGATCATCGCGCACGGCAGCGGCGGCGGCTACCTGGAGCTCGCGGTGCTGCCGACCTTCGCATCGCACTGGCTGATCCCGCGCATCAAGAGCTTCTACGACCGCACGCCCGACGTGCGCGTGAACATGGGCAGCCGCACCGACCTGTTCTCGTTCGAGGACACGCACTTCGAGGCCGCGATCCACTACGGCAAGCCGACCTGGCCCGGCACCTCGTCCGACTACCTGTTCGGCGAGGAGGTCGTGCCGATCTGTTCGCCCGCGCTGCTCGACGGGCCGGTCGAGCGTGTCGAGGATCTGCTCGCGTATCCGCTGCTGCACTCGACCACGCGCCCCGGCGCGTGGGCGCAGTGGTTCGAGACCCATGGCGTCGAGGACATCCGCACGATGCAGGGCGTGCGTTACGAACTGCATACGATGCTGATCAGCGCGGCCGCGGCCGGGCTCGGCATCGCGCTCGTGCCGAAGTTCTTCGTCGAGGAACAGCTGCAGCAGCTCGGCCTGGTCGTGCCGTGCGACGCCGCGACGGTCGGCGATTCGGCGTACTACCTCGTGTATCCGACGGAATTCAGCCACAGCAAGCCGCTGGAGCTGTTCCGCGGCTGGCTGCTCGAACAGGCGAGCGCGTATGCGGCGCCGGCGCGCGCGGAGGAGATGGACGATACGGAGGACGACGAGGACGACGAGGACGTCGAATGACGGCGCCGCCGGCAACCTGCCAACCGGCGCCGCGAGCGTCGGCAACGAGATGCAGGCCGTCCTGACGAAGGCCTGCATCGCTCACCGCAAGCGCGTTACATGTGCCACTTCACCGTGGCGGTCAGCGTGCGCGGATCGCCGGGCATGTTGTACAGGTCCGCATTGCCGTGCGCGGCGATGAAGTAACGGCGATTGAACAGGTTGTCGAGCGTGAGCGTCACGTCGACCTTCTTGCTGCGATACCCGGCGCCCAGGTTGAACACCGTGAACGACGGCAGCGTGACGAGATCGCTCGCCGACGCATAACGTGCCGACTGGAACTGCATGCCGGCCGCCGCGTAGAAGCCGTACGGCAGCTCGCGCTTCAGCCACAGGCTCGCGCTGTGGCGCGGCATCAGCCCCGGCGTGTTGCTCGACAACGCGAGGCCGGCCGCCGTCGATTGCGGGGAACCGTCGACCGTGCCGTTCAGGTACGCGTAACCCGCATACACCGACCACTTCGGCGCGATCTCGCCGGTCAGGCCAAGCTCCATCCCGCGCACGTGCTGCGTGCCGATCGGCAGCGCATAGCCGGGGTTCGCCGGATCGCCGATCTGCTGGTTGGTCTGGCGCATGTCGAACAGCGCGACGCTGGCCGTCGCCTTGCCGCCGAGATCGACGCGCGAGCCGACTTCATACGCGGTGGTCTTCTGCGGCGCGAGCGCGGCGCCGTTCGCGAACGCGCCGGAGCTGATCAGCGTATCGGCGAGCGGCGAGAACGACTGGCTGAACGATCCGTACAGCGTCAGCCAGTCGAGCGGCTCGTAGATCAGCCCGACACGCGGGCTCCACGCGTGATCGGTGCGGTCGAGATTGACGTTCGACGACGTATAGTCGTGGCGGATCTGGTTCAGGTAGTCGAAGCGCAACCCGGCGAGCACCTTCCAGTGCTCGGTCAGCGAGATCAGGTCCTGCGCGTAGACGCCCGCGAGCCCGACGACGGTCGACGCGTTCGTCTTCGCCCGCGCGCCGGTCGGCACGCCGGGCAGGACCACCTGTTGCGGATCGAAGAGATCGTAGGTCGCGACCTTCGTCACGCCGTAGATCGTGTCGAACTTCTGCTGCTGCGACAGTTCGAGCCCGTACAGCAGCTCGTGGCGCATGCCGAACAGCGACGTCTTCTGCGTGAGTTCGAACAGGCCGTCGATGCCGTGATCGGTACGCTGGCGCGTCGACTGGTCGAGCATGACGACCGGGTGCGCGGCCGTCTTGATCGGCTCGTACGTCACGTAGTTCTTGCGCTCGAGCGAGAAGTCGTACGCGCGGATCGCGCCGTGGAACGACAGCGAATCGTTGAAACGGTGATCGAGCGACACCGTCGCGCTCTTCGCGGAGACGTCGTTGTACGAGCTGTTCGCCGCGTCGGCCGAACCGTAGTACGTGTTGATCGGCACGTCCACCGGCCGGCCGCGATACGCGGGCAGGCCCTGGTCGGACGTGCGGCGGTCGTGCAGATAGTCGAATTCGACGTTCAGCACGGTGTCGCTGTCGAGCTTGAACTGCGCGGACGGCGCGATCGCCTGCCGGTTCAGCTGAAACTGGTCGCGAAAGCTGTTCGAGTTCTCGGCCGCGCCGGTGATGCGAAAGCGCGCCGCGTCGTTCGCGTTCCAGCCGAGGTCGAATTCGCCGCGCCGCTCGCCGCGCGTGCCGAGCGTCACGCCCACGTCGTTCACCGGGTTCGCCAGCGGCCGCTTCAGCACGCGGTTCACGATGCCGCCCGCCGAGCCGCGCCCGTACAGCACGGCCGCCGGCCCCTTCAGCACCTCGACGCGATCGACGTTCGACAGGTCGCGGTAGTACAGCGCGTCGTCGCGAATGCCGTCGACGTACTGGTCCGTGATGCTGTTGAAGCCGCGGATCGTGATCTGGTCGCGCTGGCCGTCGCCGACCGAGAAGCCGACGCCCGGCACGTTGCGCAGCGCGTCCTGCAGCGACGTCGCGTTCTGGTCCTCGATCACCGCGTGCGGGACGACGTTCACCGTCTGCGGCACGTCCATCAGCGACATGTCGGTCTTGGTCGCCGCGCGCGAGTGGCCGCCGTCGTACGACGCATGCTCGGCGGCCGCGTTGACGGAAATCGCGGGCAAGGTGGCCGCGGCATCGCTCGCCTGGGCGAACGCGGTGCGGGCGCCGGCCAGCGACGCGGCGATCAGAAGCGCATGGCAGGCGCTCTTGTTGAGTTTCATCGTGAACGTAGGGGTGGTGAAGAAAAACGGCGAACGGAAACGTGTCCGGTCAACGCGCGCGTCACGCGGCGAATCGGCCGACGACACCCTTTTCCGTGAAGAAGGCTGTGGCGCGCGGAGGATCGCCCCGTCGCGCATGCCGGCCGCGAATGGCCGGCGCGGGTGGATGCCGGCCGGCACGACCGGCACGAAAGAGCCGTGACGCGATGTCATGGCTCGTAACGGAGCGAAATATTAAACGAGAATGATTCGTGTTTTTAATTAATTTTCGACGTGTCGCCTGCCCACAACGTGCGTCTGCTTAACGCTCTGCATTCCCGACAAGTGCCTTTCATTTTTGTAGATTTGACCGGCCTTTCGTAATAAAAACGAAAGACCAGGATTGGCCGCGCCAGGCGGAAACGATCAGGGGGAAGGCGGGATTCGGGAAGCGACGGCGGAGAGACTGGGGAGGATTCCGAAGGATCTGGCCACGCAGGCAGCACGCATGCAAAAGTCCGGTGCGCGCCGGACCGGGCAACCCCGACCCGGCGCTCCGGGCAGCCGACCTCGCATCGGCAACGCGGCGGACCTACTTCCGTTCTTCACTCCGTCTGCTCTCAGGCTCACTTCATTATTTTCTTCGCCGCGCCGCGCCATTATCCGCTCAATTCGGTCGAAGTGAAACGTTTGCGAATGCACCCTGCACGTTATACCGGCCATTCGGCAACAGTCTTTCCAAATACTTACAGCCTCCGTCATGCCGTTCGGCGATTCTTGCATTCGCGACGGCGTTCCTTTTTAATGGAACTGGTTCCATTCATTGATTCGGCCAGGTTTCCGCGTGACGCGCCGTCGCGTGCGCGTCATCATGCCGATTCAGGATCGAGGATCATTCAGCTCAGGATTCGCATCACCCGTCCTTCCCGGACACCCCGTCAAACGAGACCGTCATGCCCGATTCCGCCTCCCTGCAGCAGCTGTTTCCCGCCTATCAGGACATCCCCGCCGAGTTCCGGCTCTCCGCCCCGATCCACCAGCGCGTGTCGCTCGTCGACGGCGCACTGCGACCGTGGGACGGTGCGACCAAGACCGTGCTGTCGCCCGTATGCGTGCGGCAGGCGGACGGCAGCGTCGAGCAGGTCGAAATCGGCAGCTACCCGGTGATGGGCGAAACGGAAAGCGACGCGGCGCTCGACGCCGCGGTGCGCGCGTACGATGCCGGCCGCGGCGAGTGGCCGACGATGAAGGTCGAGCAGCGCATCGCGTGCATGCAGGACTTCATCAAGCGGATGGTCGCGCAGCGTGAACTGGTCGTGAACCTGATCATGTGGGAGATCGGCAAGAGCCTCGCCGATTCGCAGAAGGAGTTCGACCGTACCGTCACATACATGACGCAGACGATCGATGCGCTGAAGGAGCTCGACAACGCGAACTCGCGCTTCGTGATCGCGGAAGGCACGATCGGCCAGATCCGCCGCACGCCGCTCGGCGTCGTGCTGTGCATGGGCCCGTACAACTATCCGCTGAACGAGACGTTCGCGACGCTGATCCCCGCGCTGCTGATGGGCAACACCGTGGTGTTCAAGCCGCCCCAGTACGGCACGCTGCTGTTCGAACCGCTGCTCGAGGCGTTCCGCGACGCGTTCCCGAAGGGCGTGATCAACACGATCTACGCGCCGGGCGCGGTGGTCGTGCCGCACATGCTCGCGTCGGGCAAGATCAACGTGCTTGCGCTGATCGGGTCGAGCAAGGTCGCCGATCACCTGAAGAAGCAGCACCCGAAGTCGCACCGGCTGCGCGCGATCCTCGGCCTCGACGCGAAGAACGCCGCGATCGTGCTGCCCGACGCCGATCTCGACCTGACCGTGAAGGAGTGCCTGCTCGGCGCGCTGTCGTTCAACGGCCAGCGCTGCACCGCGCTGAAGATGCTGCTCGTGCATCGCTCGATCGTCGACGAATTCCTGAAGCGCTTCACCGCGGCGCTCGAACAACTGAAGATCGGCATGCCGTGGGAGAAAGGCGTCAGCATCACACCGCTGCCGGGCATGCATCGCACGGCCTACATGACGGACGCGATCGACGATGCGAAGGCGAAGGGCGCGCAGGTCGTCAACCATTCGGGCGGCGAGTTCAGCAAGACGCTGTTCTATCCGGCCGTCGTGTATCCGGTGTCGGAAGGGATGAAGCTGTACCGCGAGGAGCAGTTCGGGCCGATCATTCCGGTCGCGCCGTTCGACGACGTCGACACCGCGCTCGACTACGTGACGACGTCGGATCACGGCCAGCAGGTCAGCATCTTCGGCTCCGATCCGGCGCAGATCGGCGCGCTCGTCGATCCGCTCGTGAACCAGGTATGCCGGTGAACATCAACTGCCAGTGCCAGCGCGGGCCCGACGTGTTCCCGTTCGCCGGCCGCAAGGATTCGGCCGAAGGCACGCTGTCGGTGAGCGACGCGCTGCGCGCGTTCTCGATCCGCTCGATGGTCGCCGCGAAGCAGACCGACAGCAGCAAGCAGCTGCTCGATTCGATCGTGTCGGATCACCACTCGAAGTTCATCAACACGGGCTTCATTTTCTGAAGCCGGGTTGATCGACGTCGGAGCCTCCGTCGCGCGCCCGCGCGGCGGAGGATGACAGTCCCTGCCGCGCGGCTAGACGTTCGACGCCAGCAGCCGAACCCCCGCCACGCCGAACACGACGGCCAGACACGCGTCCATCGCGCGCCGGCCGCGCACGTACAACCGGCGCGCGCCGTCCATCGAGAACACGAGCGCATAACCGCCGAACACCAGGCAGCCGATCACGAGGCAGCCCGGCACGACGGCGCCGTGCGACGCCCCCGCGCCGTTCGACGACAGCGCGACGATCGATACCCACACGAGAATCGCCTTCGGATTGGTCAGGTGCAGCATCGCGCCCCGCACGTAGAAGCGCGACAGCCGCTGCTCGCGCGCCGCGTTCACCGCTGCGGCCGCCGGCCCCGACAGCGCCGTGCGCCCCGACTTGAACGCGAGCCACAGCAGGTACAGCCCGCCGAAAATCTTGATCGCGACCAGCAGCTTCGACCACGCGAGCAGCGCGGCCGACACGCCGAGCGCCGCCACCGTCGCCCAGCACATCGACCCTGAAATGACGCCGAGTGCGAACACCAGCGCCGCCTTGCGGCCCTGGTTCGCGGCCACCGACATGATCGCCAGGTTGCTCGGCCCCGGGCTGGCCGTGCCGATGAAGTAAGCCGTATAGGCGAGCAGCAGGTTGGCCGAGAAGAAGGCGTGGACGCTCATGTCGAACCTCGCAGGGATGATCTGGAGATTGTTGGCAAACGCGCGCCGTCTGCCCATGGACAGTTGGTCGCCCTTTCGCTGGGCCAGTTCGCTGGGCCAGTTCGGCGGCCGGGCAAGCGATCGCCGCTCGCGCAAGCGTCTCGGTTTTGAAACACCCGGCGCATGCGCGGCCCGCTTGCGCCGCTCGGCGCCGGGCGCCGCGTTCCGGCATGCCGCACCGGCGAACGCACGTCGGACGTGGCCGGGACGCGCGAAACGCCTCGTTCCAGCCGTTCGTCGACGGAATCGCGCGACGGGTTTTATGCGGGCGTTACGTTACATCCCTGAAGCATTTCGACGTGTCGAGCCGTTTTGCGTGCGCGGCATACATCGCGCCGCGCGTATGGATGCCTTCCTCGACCGCCGCCGCGACCCAGCACCGGCGGGACTCGCCGACGTCGCGTTAACACGCCACAACAATACTCAACATTCGTCTCGCGACGCTGGTACGGAACCTGCGTTCCGTTCGGGTGAACACCGCGCCGATCCAGACGCGGACACACCTCCACCCACGGGCGCGTCCACGGATGCGCCCGAACGATCCACATACGCACGAGGCTCTTCATGGATGCGCTGCCCAACTCGTCCGATACGTCGTTCCAGCTCTTTCTCGCGAAAGTGCTCGAACAGCCCCTGCCCGACTGGACCGAAAAACAGCAGATGGAACTCGAGATGGCGCGCACGCTGTCGACGCAAATGGTCACCCTTGCCGAAGACATGCGCGGTCGTACGCCCGATCTCGCACGCTGCCTCGTGCTGCTGCGCTACGCGAAAGTGCTCGACTTCATGCTGACGTCGCTTGCGTCGCACCGCGACATTCATCCGCAGACGCTGCGCACGCTGTTCCGGCTCGCGAACCTGAAGGTGGACGACTCCTATCCGGCTTGAACCGGCCCACCGCACCGGCTGCCGCGGACGGCCATCGCGACGGGCACGGCAGCCGGGCTCCGATCACCGACATGCGCCTCGTGAACACGGCCGACTTCGACCGGATCTGGCCGGCCATCTGCGACACGCCGGCCTGGTCCGTGACGAAAGGCCAGGGCAGCTTCCTCACGTTCGAGTTCGGCCAGCCCGCGCTGCATGTGCGGGAGCCGCGCGGCGGCGCCTCCGGCCAGGCCGCCCCGGCACGCGACAGGCAGGCGTCGCGGCGCGTGACCGTCGCGGGCGACGGACAGCTGTGGATCTGCTACTGCCACTGGTCGATCGCGCTCGACGGCCGTGAACTCGCGCATAGCGAATCCCGCGCCGGCGACATCGCGGCCGCCGCGCGGCAGCTCGACGGACAGTTCCTGAGATCGATCGCGCCGCGCGCCGAACCGGGTGCGTGGGTATTCGACTTCGACCTCGGCGGCAAGCTGACGACCTGGCCGTACGGCGACGATCCGACCGACGAGCAGTGGCATCTGTACGACGCGCGCACGGGCAACGTGCTGACCGCGCTGGCCGACGGCACCTGGTCGTACGGCCCCGCGAACGTCGCGCCGGACCCACGATCAGCCGCTCCGGAATAGCCCCCGCGTTCCGCTTCCGGACACACACCGGCCGATCCCGCTGATGCAAGCCGCGCGCCGGCCCGGCCGCGCAAACGGATGTACAATCGCGCGCCATGAACGCACTTCGCCGCTTCCTGCTTCGGCCCGGCGTCGCGCGACAGCTGCTGTGGGGATTCCTCCTCGTGACGCTGCTGTCCCGCGCGCTGATGTCGGGCGCCGTGATGCTCGATCCGGACGGTCCGGATGCGGGCTCGGTGGTGCTGTGCTCGGGCCGCGGCCCGCTGATCGTCACCGGCGCCGCGCTGGCCGCCCGCTTCGATGCGAGCGCGCCGATCACGCCGGCCAACGATGCGCGGGCACTCGCCGATGCGCTCAAACACGACGCGCATGCCGACAAGACGGCGTCCGCCGGCAACGGCGACGGCCTGTGCGCATTCGGCGCGGCACTGTTCACCGCGCTCGCGTCGTTCGTGCTGCTGGTGCTGCTGTTTCCGGCCGCGGCGCCACGACGGTTCCGCGTCCACGTCGACAGTCTTCCCTTCGTGCGATCGATCCTCGACGATCGCCCGCCCTCTCGCGCCCCGCCTCTGTTCTGCTGAACGTTCCGCCCTGCGGCGCATGCACGTCGACGTGCATGCGCGTTCATGCCGTTCGTTTCACCCGACCTGATTCAAGCGTTCATCCGCATGCCCGCGTCGCGCGGGCGATGCCGCGTTGCGCATCGTTTGCGCATCACGCGGCGCCGCCCACCGCGTGATGCGCGCACGCGGACGCGACGCGCGTTGACGGCGGCCGGCCGTTGCCGGCCTTGCCGCTCGACGAACACGAGGAGCTGACACCATGTCGACCACCGTCGATCGGGCCATCTCGCCCACCCGTTCCACCGGCGCCGGTTACCGGACGCTCTGGCGCTGGCACTTCTATGCCGGCTTGTTCGTGATGCCGTTCCTCGTGATCCTCGCGATCACCGGCACGCTCTACTGTTTCCAGCCGCAAATCGAGCCGCTGCTGTATCCGCACCGGCTGGTCGTCGAGCCGCGCGCCACGCCGCGGCTCGACGCCGATACGCTGCTCGCACGCGCCCGCACCGCGATGCCGGCCGGCGCAACGCCGGTCTCCGTGCAGGTCTCCACCGCGCGCGACCGCAGCGCCGAATACGTGTTCCGGCTGCACGACGGCAGCCGCGAGAGCGTGTACGTGAACCCGTACGACGGCAGCGTGCTCGGCACGCTGAGCGTCGAGAACCGCTTCATGCAGGTCGACCGGATGCTGCATCGCAAGCTGCTGCTCGGCAAGACGGGCGAGCTGCTGATGGAGCTCGCCGCGTGCTGGACCTTCGTGATGATCGGCACCGGCATCGCGCTGTGGTGGCCGCGTGGCGCCGCGCGCGTCGGGCGTGCGCTGCGGCCCGACCTGTCGCTGCGCGGCCGGCCGCTGTGGAAAAACCTCCACGCGACGGCCGGCATCTGGCTCGCCGCCGGCACGGTCGCGTTCATCCTGACCGGGCTGCCGTGGTCCGGCTCATGGGGCAAGAACTTCAAGGCACTCGCGACGAGCGTGAACCTCGGCGCGCCGGAAGGCGCATGGGGCGGCGCATCGGTACGCTCGACGCGACCGGGCACTGCCACGACGCCCGAGCCTGCGCACGCGCAGGCTGCCGCACCATCGACGCATCACCACGATGCCGGCGACGCGATGCCGGGAATGGTGATGGACGACCTGCCGTTGCCGCAAACGCCGTGGGCGGTCGGCAACGTGCCCGTTCCGCATTCGCCGTCGGCGCCGACACCCGCGCCGCTGCCGCTGACGCGCGCGATCGCGATCGTCGCCGGCCTCGGCGTGACGAGCGGCTACACGCTCGCGCTGCCGTCCGGCACGGACGGCGTGTTCACCGCGTCGTACTTCCCGGCCGACCCGAAGGCCGAACGCACGATCCATCTCGACCAGTACAGCGGCGCGGTGCTGAAGGACATCCGCTACGACGACTACGGCGCGGTCTCGCAGGCCGTGTCGTACGGCACGTCGCTGCACATGGGCCGCTACTTCGGGCTCGCGAATCAGATCGTTTGCGCGGTGTTGTCGCTCGGGCTGGCCGCGATGGCCGTCACGGGCACGGTGATGTGGTGGAAGCGCCGCCCGGCCGGCAAGCTGGGCGCACCGTCGCGCGAACGCGGCACGCCGCCGATGCGCGGCTGGATCGCCGGGCTCGTGCTGCTCGGCATCGTCTTCCCGCTGATGGGCATCACGATCGTCGCCGTCTGGCTGGTCGACCGGCTGCTGTTCGGCCGCGCGACGCGCGCCGCGGCGTGATCGACGCAAGCGCGGCCACCCATTCGAAGGAAACCGAAACAATGAAGTTCAGATTGATGCTGCCCGCCGCCGTTCTCGCGGCCTTCTCTCCCGCCGGGCAGGCACAGGAAAGCGGCGTCGACCGCACCGGCGCCACGCTCGCCCCGATCCGCGTCGATGCGCGGAAAGCCCCCGCGCTCACGCAGCCGCTCGACACCGGCAGCCATCTCGGGCTGTCGTCGCTCGAAACACCCGCAAGCGTCGAGCAGATCAACCGCGCGGCGCTCGACACGCGCGGCGACCGTTCGATCATCGATGCGGTGAGCCGCGCCGCCGGCATCAGCGCGTCGCCGCACCCCGGCAACGGCAACTCGGAGCTCGCCGCGCGCGGCTTCGTCGGCGCGTCGTCGGTCACGCAACTCTACGACGGCGTGCGCCCGTACGGCGCGATCGGCGTCACGTTCCCGTTCGACACATGGTCGGTCGACCACATCGACGTGCTGCGCGGCCCCGCTTCGGTGATCTACGGCGAAGGCGCGATCGGCGGCGTGGTCAACATCGTGCCGAAGAAGCCGACGCGCACGCCGATCCGCAACGAACTGCAGGTCGGCGGCGGCACCGAGGGCACCGCGCGGGCCGCGTTCGGCAGCGGCGGCGCGATCAACGACAAGCTGTCGTACCGCTTCGACGTCAGCGGCAACCGCTCGTCGAACTGGGTCGACCGCGGCGATTCGCGCAACCTGTCGGTCTCCGGCGCGCTGCGCTACGACGTGACGCCCGACCTGTACGTGACGGCGTCGTATGCGCAGGGCTTCCTGCATCCGATGCAGTACTTCGGCGCGCCGCTCGTGAACGGCGCGCGCGATCGCGCACTCGACAGGAAGAACTACAACGTCGGCGACAGCGACATCGCATTCCGCGACAGCTGGGCCACCGTCTCGGCGAACTGGCAGCCGAGCGACAGCCTGAACGTGACGACCACGCTGTACCGGATGAAGAGCAACCGTCACTGGAAGGACGCCGAGTACTACACGTACCTGCCGTCGAGCGCGCAGGTGCGGCGCAGCAGCTACACGGAAATCTTCCACGACCAGGAGCAGTACGGCAACGTGACGACGGCCACCGTGAGCAGCGCGCTGCTCGGCATGCGCAACACGTTTTCGGCGGGCGTCGAGTTCAACCACACGACGTTCCAGCACGACAACAACTCGCCGTATTCGGGTACCTCGACGGTCGATCCGTTCGGCTTCGACCCGGGCAGCTTCATCAACACGGCCGGCACCTATCCGAAGTACCGCAGCCAGTCGAACCAGTACGCGCTGTTCGCGGAGAACCGGCTCGCGATCACGCCGCGCTGGTCGGTGATCGGCGGGCTGCGCTACGACCACGCGAGCGTGAACCGCGACGATCTCGTGAACGGCGGCGCCTTCACGAAGGTGTTCGCGAACACCGGCTGGCGCATCGGCACCGTGTACGACGTGCGGCCCGGTCTCGCCGTGTACGGCCAGTACGCGGTCGCGGCCGATCCGGTCAGCTCGCTGCTGTCGCTGAATGCGTCGAAGGCGGGCTTCACGCTCGCGACCGGCAGGCAGATCGAGATCGGCGTGAAGCAGTCGTTCCTCGACGGCAAGGCGGAATGGACGCTCGCCGCCTACCGGATCGTCAAGCGCAACCTGCTGACGGCCGACCCGGTGAACCCGAACCAGTCGATCCAGGTCGGCCAGCAGTCGTCGCGCGGGCTCGAGGCGACGGTCGGCGCGGAGATCGCGAAGGACTGGCGTGTCGACGCGAACGTGTCGATCCTGCGCGCGAAGTACGACGATTTCCAGCAGTCGTCCGGCGGCACGACGGTGTCACGCGCGGGCAACGTGCCGGTGTCGGTGCCGCAGCGGCTCGCGAACCTGTGGGTCAGCTGGCGCTTCGCGCCGGACTGGACGGGTATCGCGGGCGTCAAGTACGTCGGCAAGCGCTTCGCCGATACCGCGAACCAGCTCGTGATGCCGTCGTACACGACCGTCGACCTGGGCCTCGCGTGGAAGCCGCGCAAGGACACGACGATCACCGCGCGCGCGTACAACGTGTTCAACCGGCGCTACGTGCAGTCCGCGTACTACAACGAGACGCAGGTCCTGCTCGGCAACGACCGGCGGTTCGAAGTGCTGGCGAACTACCGGTTCTGACGGGGCATGCGCGGCGACGCGGCCGGCCGGTCTCCGGCCGCGCCGCGGCGGGCACCCGCGCGCCGATCACGCCCGCGTGCCCGCCGCACGCCCGGCCATCCACTTCCGGTACCGTCGCGTCTGGCACTGCGCGGCCAGTTGCTGCCGCACCAGCGCGCGCAGCGGCGACACCTGCGGGTGCGTGCGGCGGCCTTCGCTGAGCCGCGTGAGCTGGAACTTGACGACGGCCATGTTGGCCAGCGCGCCCAGCGCCTTGTTCTTCCAGCGGATCGGCTGCAGCGCCGGCGCGCTGTCCTTGCCCGCGCGCCAGTCGCGCGGCAGGTTCGGGTCGATCGACAGCGCGGTCGCGATGCCGACCATCGCGACGCCGCTGTTCACCACCTGCTCGGCCACCGCACGACGCCGGATGCCGCCCGTGACCATCAGCGGCATCCGCGCGACGGCGGCGATGTCGTGCGCGAATTCGAGGAAATACGCTTCGCGCGCCAGCGTGCGCCCGTCGCGTGCCTCGCCCTGCATCGCCGGCACTTCATAGCTGCCGCCCGACAACTCGACGAGATCGACGTCGAGCGGGTTCAGCAGCTCGACCACGCGCTTCGCGTCGTCCGCGCTGAAACCGCCACGCTGGAAATCGGCCGAGTTCAGCTTCACCGCGACGACGAATGCGGGCGACACCGCCGCACGCACGGCCTTCACGATATCGAGCAGCAGGCGCGCGCGATTCTCGATGCTGCCGCCCCACTGGTCCTGCCGGCGGTTCGTCAGCGGCGACAGGAACTGGCTGAGCAGATAACCGTGCGCCGCGTGAACCTGCACGCCGGTGAAGCCGCTTTGCTCCGCGAGCTGCGCGGCGCGCACGAAGCGCTGCTGCACGTCGCGGATATCGGCTTCCGTCATTGCCTTCGGCACCGGGAACTGCTTCGACAGCGCGCCGAGCGCGAGCGGCACGGCCGACGGCGCGAGCGTCGTCTGGCCGAGCGCCGCCTGCATCTGGCGCCCCGGGTGATTGATCTGCATCCACACGTGCGCGCCGCCCGAGCGCGCGATCCGCGCCCAGCGCCGGAAGCGGTCGAGATGCGCGTCGCTTTCGAGCACGACGCCGTTCGGTCCCGTCATCGCGCGGCCGTCCACCATCACGTTGCCGGTCAGGATCAGGCCCACCTGACCGTCGGCCCATGCCTGGTACAGGCGCAGCAACGCGTCGGACGGGGCGTGGTCCGCATCGGCCATGTTCTCTTCCATCGCGGCCTTGGCCAGACGGTTCGGAATCACCGCCCCGTTGGGCAGTGTCAGCGGCGCAAACAGATTCATGGTGGACATCCTCGATTGACGATGCCCAACGATAACTTTAAAGTCAACTTTAAGGTCAAGCCCTTTTGGAGCACACCATGAAAATCGGCGAACTGGCGAAGGCGAGCGGCCTCGCGGCGTCGCGCATCCGCTTCTACGAGGCGAGCGGGCTGCTCGAACCGGCCCGCCGCCAGGCGAACGGCTATCGGGAATACGGGGCGGAAGCGCTGACGCGGCTCGCGATCATCGACCGCGCGCAGCGCGCGGGCTTCGCGCTCGACGAAATCCGCGCGGTGCTGCCGCCCGATCTCGGCGCATGGCCGCGCGACGAGCTGCTGGTCGCGCTGCGGCACAAGGTCGACGACATCGCGCTGCTCGAACAGCGGCTCGCGCAGAACCGGCAGCAGCTGGAAGCGCTGATCGACGAAATCGAGAACAAGCCGGCAGGCGAGGATTGCGCGGGCGCCGCGCAACGAATGCTCGACCGGCTTTGCGAGCAGGCCGGCCAGCCGCTGGAGCCCGCACCCGTGGTACGGCCGGCGCGCAAGCGGGCATGACCGACTCCACCTCCCCCTTCGATCAACCCGCACCGTGGCGAGACGCGTCGACGCAAGCGCGTCGCCGTGCGCCGCGCAACCTCATGACCCTATCCGCATGACGCTCCCCCGTATCAGAGGATGGCTCGTCGCCGCGCTGCTGAGTTTCGGCATCGGCAGTGCCTGCGCGTCGACGTGCGACGACACGCATGCGTCGATCCGTTGCCCGGACACGTCGGCACTGCCGGCCGACATCGTCGCGCAGCTGCCGGCCGGCTACGAAGCGCTGGATGCCGCTTCAGGGCCCCTGACCGACGGCACGCGCAGCGGTTACGTCGTCGTCGCGCATCGGCCCGGCGATTCGACGCATACGCCGTCGCCGCGCCCGCTGCTGATCTTCGTGCAGGGCAACGACGGACGATACCGGCTCGCGGCGCGCAACGACACCGTGATCATGAAAGCCGAAGAAGGCGGCATGGGCGACCCGTATCTCGACGGCGTCGCCGAGCATGCGCTCACGGTCGAGCCGCGCACGTTCACCGTCGAACAAGGCGTATTCGCGGGCCATAGCCACTGGCGCGACCGCGTGACGTTCCGCTACGACGCGGCGTACCGCACGTGGGTGTTCCATCGCGAAGTGTTCCGGAACTGGCGATTCGACGCGGACGCCGACGGCGATGCGCTGAAGGCCGACCCGGTGCGTGTCACGCGCGCCAATGCGGCGAAGGCCGTCGCCTTCGAAGCCTGGCGGCCGAACGACTGGTGCGCTTCCGCCGAGCGGCGCGACACCGATCCGGCTTGCCGCCAGCCTTGACGGCGTCGGCTGGCGGCGACACGGGCGCCGCCGTGAGGATTGGCTTACGTCGCAGGTAATCGACGCGCGCCGCCCGCGCCGCGATCATGGCGCCATCGACTCACGAACCGCAACGACCGGGAGCCCGCCATGACCGCCTACGCCATCGCCCACCTGCACGACGTCGAGATGTGCGACGACATCGTCGACTACCTCGAACGCATCGACGGCACGCTCGCACCGTACGACGGCCATTTCGTGATTCACGGCGCGCGGCCGGAGGTACGCGAAGGCGTGTGGCACGGCGACCTGATCGCGATCGCGTTTCCCGATCTCGACGCGGCGCGCGCGTGGTACGAATCGGACGCATACCGGCGGATCCAGCCGCTGCGCGCACGACACGCGAGCGGCCCGCTGATCCTGATCGACGGGGTCGACGAGCGGCACAAGGCGACCGACATCCTGCGCTGAATCGTGACGCCGGCGATGCCGGCAACGCTTACGACGCCTTTCGCTCCATCGGTTCGCCGACGACGAAGCCGCCGCCCTGGAACCGCTGCGCGGGATCGTCGTACTCGGCGCTCGGCGCCGTCACCGGGAACAGGCCCGCGAACTGCTCGGAGCTGTCGCGCGGGCGGAAGCCGAGGAAGCCGGCCTTCGTGTTGTCCCACCACTTCACCGGGTTGTCCGACGCGCCGTAGACGATCGCGTGCCCGACGCGGTTCGTCAGCAGCGAGCAGCGCACGAGCTCGATGAAGTCGCGATAGCTGAGGAACGTGACGAGCATGCGCGGATTCTTCGGCACTTCGAACGACGAGCCGATCCGCAGGCACACCGTCTCGATCCCGAAGCGGTCGAAGTAGTAGCGCGACAGCGATTCGCCGAAGCACTTCGTCACGCCGTACAGGCTGTCGGGGCGCAGCGGCGAATCGGCGTCGAGCACTTCGGTGACCGGGTGGAAGCCGATCGCATGGTTCGAGCTCGCGAACACGACGCGCTTCACGCCATGCTTGCGCGCGGCCTCGTACAGGTTGTACGTGCCGGTGATGTTCGCGTCGACCAGATCGTCGAACGGCGCATCGACCGAAATGCCGCCGAGATGGACGATCGCGTCCACGCCCTCGACGAGCTGCATCACGGCCGGACGGTCGGCCAGATCGACCACGCGGATTTCTTCATGCGCGGCCGCGTCGTCCAGCGCCGCGATGTCGCTGACGCGCACGACGTCGGCCCAGTCGGCGAGCGCGCCGCGCAACTGGCGGCCGAGGTTGCCGGCCGCGCCCGTCAGCAGCAGGCGCCCGAACGGTTTGCGCGCGGCGGTGGATGAGGCGTTCATCGAATCTCCTTGAATCTGACAATCTGACCAAAATCGGAAAACGTTTTCCAACTATACGCGGGGGCGCGGCCGAACGTCAATGGCCGAACCTGTTCGCAGCCATCCGCACTTTCCCGATATCGGCCGGTGGCCGCAGCCCGGCTTTTTCTGCCACAATCCGGCGTTATCGAACGAAAACGTTACCCTTCCGATGAAAAAAGTTTCCCCGACGATCCGCGACGTGGCCGCGGAAGCCGGCGTGTCGGTCGCGACGGTATCGAAGTACGTGAACGGTACCCAGCGCTTCTCGCCGACCGTCGAGGCGCGGCTCAAGGAGGCCATCGAGCGGCTCGGCTACCGTTCGAACCCGCTCGCGCGTTCGATGATCACCGGCCGCACCCGCACGATCGGCCTCGTGATCCTCGACATCAGCAACCCGCACTTCACGAACGTGGTGAAAGGCGCGAACCGCGTCGCGCTGCAGCACGACTACACGCTGCTGCTCGTCGACACCGAAGAGAACCAGGCACGCGAACGCTCGCTGATCGAAGCGCTCGCGCAGCGCGTCGACGGGCTGATCGTCAGCACGCGGATGCCCGACGAGGAAGCCGGCTGGATGCTCGACCTCAACAAGCCGCTCGTGCTGCTGCGTCGCAGCCCCGGCCTGCCGATTCCGAGCGTCGGCATCGACAACCGGCTGTCGACCTACATGCTCGCGCGTCACCTGCTCAATCTCGGCCACACGCGCATCGCGTATCTCGGCTTCGGCAGCGCGCGCGTGAACGACGAGCGGATCCAGGGCGCGCGCGATTGCCTCGCCGAAGCGGGGCTCACGCTCGACGTACACGACGCGCACGCACCAACCGCCGAGGCCGGCGAACGCGCGTGCTCGCGCGTGATGCTCGGGCCGCAACGCCCGCAAGCGGTGATCTGCTACAACGACCTGATCGCGCTCGGGTTCATGAAGGAAGCCGCGTCGCTCGGCTTCCGGCTGCCGCAGGACGTGTCCGTCGCCGGCATCGACAACGTGCCGTACGGCGAATACGCGGCGCCCGCGCTGACGACCGTCGACATCCAGAGCGAGAACATGGGCGAGCTCGCGATGCAGAAGCTGATCGACGCGCTCGCGGGGCGCACCGATGCGAGCTATTCGACGTTCGAGCCGCGGCTGATCATGCGGGCGTCGACGGCGCCGGCCGGCTGACCGCGCGCCCGCCCCGCACGCCGAACGAAAACGCGCCGCCCTCGGGCGGCGCGTTCGTTTGCCGGCACGCGATCACGCGTCGAGCTTCGCGGGCTTCATCTTCGGCGTCAGCACGTGCATCACGGCCAGCGCGATCAGGTAGGCCGACGCGCCGATCGCGAACAGCACCCAGTAGTGGCCCGTGCGCTGCAGCACCTGGCCGATCACTTCCGAGAACAGCACGCCGCCGATCGAGCCGGCCATCCCGCCGATGCCGACCACCGACGCGACCGCACGGCGCGGGAACAGGTCGGACGCGGTCGTGAACAGGTTCGCCGACCAGCCCTGATGCGCGGCGGCGGCGAGGCCGACGATCAGCACCGCGACCCACAGGCTCTGCACCTGCGACACGAACGCGATCGGCAGCACGCAGCATGCGCAGATCAGCATCGCCGTCTTGCGCGCGCCGTTCACGCTCCAGCCCGCGCGCAGCAGCATCGACGACAGCCAGCCGCCGCCGATGCTGCCGACCGTCGTCAGCGCGTAGATGCACACGAGCGGCAGGCCGATGTGCTGCATGTCCATCCCGCGCGATTCGTTGAGCCACTTCGGCAGCCAGAACAGGTAGAACCACCACACCGGATCGGTCAGGAACTTGCCGATCAGGAACGCCCACGTCTCGCGCTTGCGGATCAGTTCGCCCCAGCGCGGCGCGCCGGCATCCGCGTTCGCCGCGTCGAGCGCCTCGGCTTCGTCGCGCGGTTCGTCGTATTCCGCGGCGAGTGCGCGCGTGTCGGCCTGCCGATAGAGCACGAGCCACACCGCGAGCCACACGATGCCGATCGCGCCGATGATCACGAACGCCGCGCGCCAGCCGTACGCCACCGCGATCGCGGGGATGATCGCCGGCGCGAACACGGCGCCGATGTTCGCGCCCGAGTTGAAGATGCCGGTGGCGAGCGCGCGTTCGCGGCGCGGGAACCATTCGGCCGTCGTCTTGATCGCGGCCGGGAAATTGCCGCCCTCGCCGATCCCGAGCAGCGCGCGCACGAACGCGAAGCCCGTCACCGAGCCGACCGCCGCGTGCAGCATCGCGGCGATGCTCCACACCAGCATCGCCACCGCGTACGACACGCGCGTGCCGAGCCAGTCGACGATCCGCCCGAAACCGAGCAGGCCGAGCGCATAGAACGCGGAAAACGCCATCACGATCCGGCCGTACTGCACCTGGCTCCAGCCGATGTCGTGCTGGAGCATCGGCGCGAGCAGCCCGAGGATCTGCCGGTCCATGTAGTTGATCACGGTCGCGAAGAACAGCAGCGCACAGACGGTCCAGCGGTAGCGGCTGGCGGCTGCGCGCACGGCGCCGACGACGGCAGATTGCATGAATGTCTCCGATGCGCGGCCGCGCCCGTCGCGCCGCACTGGGTTCGTTGACCGGCGACCGGCGCCGGGGCGGACGGCCCGCGCTGACGCGCGGGCCCTTTCGCCAATCAGTCTGGAAAACGTTTTTCAAAGGATAGGGCGTCTGCCGGCGCCCTGTCAGTCGGGGATTTCGATGAGTCATCTCAAATTGATCGCGGCAAAAGAGACGACTGTTTCGCAGCGTGGCATTAACCGTTTTTCCCGGATTTTCCCGACGCGCGCGCAGACGGGCGGCCGCCGATACACATGTCCGATTCCAGCCAGAATGCGGCACGGAGATGGGTTACAGTCGCCCCATGCGCCTCGATCCCGACACCTGCTACGACGCCCTGCTTGCGCGGAATCGCCGCTTCGACGGCTGGTTCTTCGTCGGCGTGGCGACGACCGGGGTGTACTGCCGCCCCGTCTGCCCGGTGAAGCCGCCGAAGGCGCAAAACTGCAGTTACTACCCGACCGCCGCCGCGGCTGAGAAAGCCGGGTTCCGGCCCTGCATGCGCTGCCGCCCCGAACTCGCGCCCGGCCACGGGCTGCTCGACCTGTCCGGCAATCTTGCCGACGCGGCCGCGACGCTGATCGAGGACGGTTTCCTGAACGCGCACGGCGTCGACGCGCTCGCGCAGCGCGTCGGCGTGACCGAGCGGCATCTGCGACGGATCTTCGGCGCGCAGTTCGGCGTGTTGCCGGTCGAGTTCGCGCAGACGCACCGCCTGCTGATGGCCAAGCGGCTGCTGACCGACACCGCGCTGCCGCTGGCCGTCGTCGCGTCGACGGCCGGATTCGGCAGCGTGCGACGCTTCAACGACCTGTTCCGCCAACGCTACGGCCTCAACCCGCTGCGGCTGCGCAAGGGCACCGGTGCCGCCGCCGGCGACATGACGTTCCCGCTGCCGTACCGGCCGCCGTTCGCGTGGGACGAGCTGATGCGTTTTCTCGCCCAGCGGCAGATCGACGGCGTCGAGCGGATCGATGCACGCGGTTATGCGCGCGCCGTCGCCATGCCGAACCGGAACGACGGCGGCCGCGTGACGGGCTGGCTGTCCGTCGCACACGTGCCGCAGCGCTTCGCGCTGGCCGTCACCGTGTCGCCCGCGCTGACGCCGGTCGTCCCGGCCGTGCTCGCGCGCGTGCGGCGGCTGTTCGATCTCGACAGCCGGCCCGACGTGATCGACGCGCATCTCGGCGAGCTCGCGCACGGCTCGCCGGGCCTGCGCGTGCCCGGCGCGTTCGACGGCCTCGAGATCGCGATCCGCGCGATCGCGGGCGAGCAGCTTGCGGCGGCGGATGCGTGTACGGGTACGCCCGTGCCGGCACGCCTCGCAGAACGTTTCGGCGCGTCGGTCGAAGGTGCGCCGCCGGGCCTCGCGCATGCGCTGCCGTGCGCCGCGACGCTGGCCGCCCTGCCGCCTGCGGCCCTCGAAACGATCGGCATCCCGCGCGAGACGGCGCGCGCCATCGTGTCGCTCGCGCGCGCGGTCGACGACGGCACACTCGCGCTCGAACCGATGGCGCCGCTCGACGCGACGCTCGCCGCGTTGCGCGCGATGCCCGGCTTCGACGAACGCGCGGTGCAGTACGTCGCGATGCGTGCGATGGCCTGGCCGAATGCGTTCCCCGCGGACGATACGTGGCTTCCCGCCCGCAACGAACGCGCGACCCTGCCATCATCCGCGCCGCATGCGGCGCGCTGGGCGCCGTGGCGCGCGTATGCCGCACTGCATGTGTGGCGCCTCCAAGGAGATGCAGCGCGATGACTCCCGCTCACCTGATTCCGAGCCCGCTGGGCGACATCGCCGTGCGCATCGAGGACGATGCGTTGACGGGCCTGTACTTCGTCGGCCAGAAATACTTTCCGCCGGTGACGATCGTGACCGAAGCGGACGCACACCCGATGTCGCCGATCGCGCGCAAGGTCGCGGAGGAAATCGCCGAATATTTCACCGGCACGCGCGACACGTTCTCGGTGCCGATCCACCTGCGCGGCACCGCGTTTCAGCGCCGCGTATGGAAGGAACTGCTCGCGATTCCGTTCGGCGAACTCGTGTCGTACGGCGACATCACCGAGCGCGTCGGGTTGCCGATGAGCGGCGCGCGCGCCGTCGGCGGCGCGGTCGGCCGCAATCCGGTATCGATCATCGTGCCGTGCCATCGCGTGGTCGGCGCGTCGGGCAGCCTGACCGGTTACGCGGGCGGCATCGATCGCAAGCGCGCGTTGCTGTCGCTCGAAGGCGCCGGGTTCTCGCGCGGCGCCCCTCATCCAGTGCAGCAGGCGCTCGCGTTCTGAGCGACGCTGCGCATCACGCGCTCAACGCCGGCCGGCGCGCTTCACGCTTCGCATACGCGCCGGGCGTCACGCCGAACTTCGCCTGGAACAGCGCGATGAACGACGACGTCGAGTCGTAACCCAGTTGCGCGGCCACCGTGCCGATCGGCTCGCCCGCGTCGAGCAGCGGCAATGACGCGAGCAGCCGCACGGCCTGCCGCCATTCGGTGAACGACAACCCCGTGTCCTGCCGGAACAGCCGCGACAACGTGCGCCGCGTCGCGCCGACCCGATGGCCCCATTCGTCGAGACTGCGCGTATCGCCCGGCGCGGCATGCAACGCACGCGCGATTTTCAGCAGACGCGGATCGCGCGGCAGCGGCACCGTCAGCGGCGCCGGCTGCATGCGCGCGATCCGGTCGGCGATCAGACACACGAGCGCGCCGTCTGGCCCCGTCTCGTCGTAGTTCACCGGCAACTCGCCCGTCGCGATCACCAGCTCGCGCAGCAGCGGCGTCATGCACAGGATCGTGCAGTCGCCGTTCACGTCGTCGCGCGCGATCGCTGCATCGAGATACAGGCTGTGGAACGCGACGCAATCGCGCGTCGATACCGCATGCGGCACGTGCGGCGGAATCCACATCGCATAGTGCGGCGGCAGCAGTTGCCGGCCCGAAGGCGTCGACACCTCGAGCACGCCGCTCGTCGCATACATCAGCTGCGCCCACGGATGACTGTGCGTGTCGACGCTGACGTTGCCGGGAATGCCGAACGCGCGCACGTACAGCGGCCTCGGCAGCCGCGCCATCGGCGGCACCGCGTAAGGGTCAGCCGATTGTCCCGCCAGCAACATAAGACGTCCTCCGAAGGTCATTGCGCGAACGCATGCGATGCTACCGTGGCGGCTCTTCATTCACACGGCTTCCGTTCACGAGCGCTCACACCCGCACCACCCGCAAAACCGTCACCGCGATCCGTTCGACCAAGGGCATCGGCAGCCTCGTCGCGCTGACCGCGTATTCCGCGCCGATGGCGAAACTCGTCGACGACGTGGCCGACGTGATCATCGTCGGCGACTCCGTCGGCATGGTGCTGTACGGAATGCCCGATACGCTGCGCGTCACGCTCGACATGATGATTGCACACGGCGCGGCCGTCGTACGCGGCGCCGCGCAGGCGTGCGTCGTCGTCGACCTGCCGTTCTCGACGTTCCAGGAATCGCCCGCCCAGGCCTATCGTTCGGCCGCGCGCCTGCTCGCCGAAACCGGTGCGCAGGCCGTGAAGCTCGAAGGCGGCTGCGAGATGGCCGACACGATCCGCTTCCTGACCGATCGCGGCATCCCGGTGATGGCGCACGTCGGCCTCATGCCGCAGCAGGCCAACGCGACGGGCGGCTTCCGCGCGCAGGGGATGGACCCGCATTCGGCCGCGCACGTGTTCGACGCCGCGTGCGCGGCCGAGCGGGCCGGCGCGTTCAGCGTGGTAATCGAAGGCACCGCCGAAGCGCTCGCGCGCCACCTGACCGACACGCTGACGATCCCGACGATCGGCATCGGCGCGTCGCCCGCATGCGACGGCCAGGTGCTCGTGACCGAGGACATGGTCGGCGCGTTCGATGCGTACACACCGCGCTTCGTGAAGCGCTACGCCGATGCGAATGCGGTGATGCGCGACGCGATCCGGCAGTATGCGCACGACGTGCGGGAGCGCGTGTTTCCGGAGCCCGCGCATTGCTTCGGATACGGCAAGCCGCTGCAACTGCCGGAGGCGGCTGCGGTTGCGGCTACGGTTGCGTGATGCGGATCGAACGGTATGGTCAGGTCACGCGCGTTTGCGTGTCGCATGCGCGACCCGTGCGTTCGCTTCGAATTTCGCGCGATGCGTCGAGAAGAACGTTCGCACGTTGCGGACGTTCGATGCGCCGGTGAACAGCCGCCGCGCGAATTCGTCGTATTCGGCGACGTCGGCGAGATCGGCCACCACGACGAAATCGGGCCCCGGGGACACGCGGTAGCACTGCGTGACGGCCGGCTCCGCGCAGACGTAGGTTTCGAACGCGTCGTAGTCCTCGGCTGTCTGCCGGTCGAGACTGATCTCGATCAGTGCGGTGACGGCCGTACCGATCGCGACCGGGTCGAGCACCGCGACCTGCCGGCGGATCACGCCCGCCTCCGTCAGACGCCGTACGCGGCGCATGCAGGTCGGCGGCGACGACAGCGCCCGCTCGGCCAGTTGCAGGTTCGACACCGACGCATCCTCCTGCAGGATCGCGAGGATGCGCAGGTCGAGATCGTCGAGGGTGATGCCGGCCATCGGCGGCTCCTTCCGGTCAAGGGAGTGAAATTTAATTTCAATATGATAGATGATCTACGGTACGTTTCATTTTCATTTGATTTTTGAAATTTAATTCCACACAGCCCGCCCTACCATCGCTCTCACTGATCCAGACAGGACATTTACGGAGCGCGATATGTGTGGAATTGTCGGGGCGGTCGCCCAGCGGGACATCCTGCCGAACCTGGTCGACGGCCTGAAGCGGCTCGAATACCGCGGCTACGATTCGTGCGGCGTCGTGGTCTATCGCGACCGCGCGCTCGCGCGGGCGCGCAGCGTCGACCGCGTGGCCAACCTGCAGCGCGACATCGCCGCGCAGGCGCTGTCCGGTTACACGGGCATCGCGCATACGCGCTGGGCCACGCACGGCGCGCCCGTCACGCTCAACGCGCATCCGCACTTCTCGCCGAGCGACGCCAATGCGCGCATCGCGCTGTCGCATAACGGCATCATCGAGAACTGCGATCAACTGCGCGTGGAGTTGCAGGCGCACGGTTATGTGTTCGCGAGCCAGACCGACAGCGAGGCGATCGCGCACCTGATCGATCACCTGTACGACGGCGATCTGTTCGATGCGGTGCGGCGGGCGGTGGCGCGGCTGCGCGGCAGCTACGCGATCGCGGTGATGTGCCGCGACGAGCCGCACCGGATCGTCGGCGCGCGCGACGGGATGCCGCTCGTGGTCGGGGTCGGCGAAGGCGAGAATTTCCTGGCGTCCGATGCGATCGCGCTGTCGGGCATCACCGATCGCATCGCGTATCTGGAGAACGGCGACGTCGCCGACATTCAGCTGCATCGCTACTGGATCGTCGACGCGAACGGCCAGCGCGTCGAGCGCGCGGTGCAACGCGTCGCCGCGCATAGCGGCGCGGCCGATCTCGGGTCGTACCGCTACTACATGCAGAAGGAGATCTTCGAGCAGCCGCAGGCCGTGGCCGATACGCTGCTCGACGTGTCGTCGATCATGCCCGAGCTGTTCGGCGACGGCGCGTGGCGCGTGTTCAACGATGTCGACTCGGTGCTGCTGCTCGCGTGCGGCGGCAGTTATCACGCGGCGCTGACCGCGAAGTACTGGATCGAGAGCATCGCGAAGCTGCCGGCGAGCGTCGAGATCGCGAGCGAGTTTCGTTATCGCGACGGCGTGCCGAATCCGCGCACGCTGGTGGTCGCGGTGTCGCAGAGCGGCGAGACGGCCGACGTGCTCGGCGCGGTGCATGTCGCGAAGCAGAGCGGGATGATGCATACGCTCGCGATCTGCAACGTCTCGACGAGCGCGTTGATGCGCGAATGCGCGCTGCAGTTCGTGACGCGCGCGGGCATCGAGATCGGCGTGGCGTCGACGAAGGCGTTCACGACGCAGCTCGTTGCGTTGTTCCTGTTGACGTTGTCGCTGGCGCAGGTGCGCGGGCGGTTGAGCGACGACGAGGAGAAGACGCATCTGCGCGCGCTGCGGCACCTGCCCGATGCGATGTCGAAAGTGCTCGCGCTGGAGCCGCAGATCATGGGGTGGTCGGAGTTGCTCGCACGACGCGACAACATGCTGTTTCTCGGGCGCGGGATGCATTACCCGATCGCGCTGGAAGGCGCGCTGAAGATGAAGGAGATTTCGTATATCCATGCGGAGGCTTATCCGGCCGGCGAGCTGAAGCACGGGCCGCTCGCGCTCGTCAGCAACGAGATGCCCGTGATCGCGGTCGCGCCGAACGACATGCTGCTCGAAAAGCTCCGGTCGAACATGCATGAGGTCAGTGCGCGGAACGGACGGCTGTTCGTGTTCGCGGATGTGGACTGCGGGTTGGTGCCGGGCGAGGGGATCGAGGTGATCCGGCTCAACGAGTATTACGGGCCGCTATCGCCGATCCTGCACACGGTGCCGATGCAGCTGCTCGCGTATCACGCGGCGCTGGCGCGGGGGACGGATATTGATAAGCCGAGGAATCTGGCGAAGTCGGTGACGGTGGAGTGAGGCCTGTTTTTTGCGCAATTTCGGCACGATGAAAAAAGCGTTCCGCGCCCCGTCCAGTTAGGTTTTTCGGAGAATTTATCTCCCTCCACGAAACGCTCCGACCTTCACCCCCTCGTCTTCGCTCTGGATCGCGTTATGGCCGCGCTACATATGAAGAATTCGGTGCGTGATTCGTTGAGCCACGTCAAGCCATCGGAGGGGCGTCGGCATAGAGTGGTTTCAGGGTTCGACCGCCTCCCGAGAACCGCGCTCATGGAGAACAAGATGGCAATCCCGCAAAAACTCGCCATTGCAATTGCGACGCTCGGCATGGTCAGTGCCGCTGCAATCGCTGGTACGCCGGCAGCCAGCGACAGTGCAGCACACGACGCCCATCATCCGAATAAAGCAACCGCAAAAGCGCCGAGCAAGTCGAAACGCGACGCGGACGACCAAATGCAGGCCATGCGCGTCATGCACGAAAAGATGATGAACGCGAAGACGCCTGAAGAACGCGCCGCCCTGATGGACGAACAGATGAAAGTCATGCAAAACGGCATGAGCATGATGGAAATGATGGGGCCTCCCTCGTCCGGCATGCCGATGTCGTCGCGGCGGGGAAGCATGGAAATGCGCATGGACATGATGCAAATGATGATGCAGGCAATGATGGACCGTCAGGCTGCTCGGGAGCATCCGGCCGAGAAGTGACGGTACGAAATGGGAGACTGCCGTGGATGACAACTCGCATGGCGACCGGCCGTTCTGGAAATCGCGGTCAGCCGTTGCACTCGTCGCGTTCACCGCAATAGCGCTGGTCCTCCTGCTTTCCGAACACCGCGCCCACTTCCTTGGGGCGCTGCCCTATCTGCTGTTGCTCTCGTGCCCGCTGATGCATCTGTTTATGCACCATGGACACGGGCACCACGGGACGAAATCGACCGACAGGCGTCCTGATTCAGGAGACGGTCATGACCAGCATCGGTGACGGTTACGGGCTATGGAGCCTCGTCGTTATCAATTCTCTTGTCTTCATCATCTTCGCGTTCAGCTTCTTCAAGCCGGCAACCAAGCGGGACTGGCGAACGTTCGGCGGGTTCTCCGCCTTCATCGTCGCGCTATTTGCGGAAATGTACGGATTTCCGCTCACCCTCTATTTGCTGTCGGGTTGGTTGCAGACGCGCTTTCCGCAAACGAATTTGCTGTCTCACGACGCAGGGCACCTCTGGTGGACCTTGACCGGCCGGCACGGCGACCCGCATGGCGGACTGCCGCATCTTCTCAGCTTCTTCCTGATACTGGGCGGCTTCTACTTGCTGTCCACAGCCTGGCACGTACTGTATGAAGCGCAACGCGACAAAGAGCTGGCCACCACCGGCCCCTACGCGAAAATCCGGCATCCTCAGTACGTCGGGTTCGTCGTCATCATGCTGGGCTTCCTGCTCCAATGGCCCACGCTCGTGACTTTGGCCATGTTCCCCATCCTGGTCTTCATGTACGTTCGACTCGCGATACAGGAGGAGCGCGATTCGGAGGCGAAGTTCGGCGCTGCGTGGCGTGAATATGCGGCACATACGCCGCGCTTTGTGCCGAACTTGTCTGGAAAACGCCCGGCTCACCCGTAGCTGGCACTGCCGCCCGGAATGAATGTTGCTCCCGCCCTATCGCTCAGGCGTCCTCCGACGATTCGGCAATGTAGTCTCACTGTACGCAACCGAGATACCGGCCAGCCTCAATGGAAGCGGAACGGATGAGCAAAGGAGCGTCAAATGAGCGGCCAACCCGGCGAAGACAAGCTTCATCACCCACGGATTTCCGAGCACGTGTCATCGGGCGAACATCACGCTCGCGAGATGGACAAGCACGACCATCCCGCCGGGCACGAACACGACGCACATGCTCATCACCGTGAGGGCCAGGACGAGCGCGTTCGTTCCACCGATTCGCTTCGCGACCCTGTCTGTGGAATGACGGTGACCGATGAGTCACGCTTCCGCCGCGAACACAATGGCAAGTGGTACACGTTCTGCAGCCAGGCCTGCTTGACGAAATTCGAGGCTGCACCGTCCAGGTACGTTGAGCCTTCGACCATTGAGCAACCACAAGCAGTGCCCGGGGGCACCATCTACACGTGTCCGATGCACCCGGAAATTCGCCAGGACCATCCCGGGCAATGTCCGAAGTGCGGCATGACCCTGGAACCGATTCTGCCCAGCGATGACGAAGACGACAATCCGGAGCTGGCCGATTTCCAACGCCGATTCTGGTGGACGTTGCCACTGACCGTCGCAGTCTTCGTCCTGGCGATGTTCGGTCATCGCCTCAGATTGATGGACGTCGGCACCGGGAGCTGGATCGAGTTCGTCATCTCCACACCGGTCGTCCTGTGGGCAGGACTGCCGTTCTTCGAGCGGTGCGTGCGCTCATTCATGAACCGCAGCCCCAACATGTGGACGCTCATCGGGCTCGGGACAGGCGCGGCCTACATCTACAGCGTCGTCGCCACCCTCTTCCCTGGCGTGTTTCCCGATACGTACAGTGCGCACGGCCGAGTCAGCGTATATTTCGAGGCGGCGGCAGTCATCATTTCGCTAACGCTTCTCGGGCAGCTGCTCGAACTGAAGGCCCGCTCGCAAACGTCCGCCGCCATCAAGGCACTCCTCGGGCTCGCGCCCAAGACTGCGCGGCGCGTCAACCCGGACGGCTCCGAAGAAGACATTCCGTTGCCCCATGTTCATGTCGGAGACATTCTTCGTGTGCGGCCGGGCGAGAAAGTCCCCGTCGACGGTGTGGTGACGGACGGCACGAGTTCGGTCGACGAGTCCATGATTACCGGCGAGCCCATTCCCGTCACGAAGCGTGTTGGCGACCACATCATCGGCGCAACGATGAACGCGACGGGCAGTCTCCTCATCCGCTCCGAGAAAGTCGGCGCCCAGACCGTCCTGTCGCAGATCGTGCAGATGGTCGCGCAGGCGCAGCGCTCCCGTGCCCCCATGCAACGTATGGCCGACAAGGTCGCCGGCGTATTTGTCGTCGGGGTCGTCAGCGTTGCGCTTCTGACGTTCTTCGTGTGGGGCATCCTTGGCCCCGAGCCCAGCTGGGTGTTCGGTCTCATCAATGCGGTGGCGGTGCTCATCATTGCGTGTCCGTGTGCGCTGGGCCTGGCGACGCCCATGTCCATCATGGTCGCGAGCGGAAAAGGCGCCACAAACGGAATTCTCTTTCGCGATGCGGCTGCGATCGAAAATTTGCGCAAGGTCGACGTGCTCCTTGTCGACAAGACGGGGACGCTGACGGAAGGGCGTCCCGCGTTCGAGCAAGCCGTAGGCGCAAACGGATACACGACCGACGAAGTGCTTCGTCTGGCGGCGAGTCTCGATCAAGGCAGCGAGCATCCGCTTGCGGCAGCCATCGTTGCGGCAGCCCGTGAGAAGAAGCTGACTTTGGACCGCACGGAAAATTTTGAATCCGCAACGGGTATCGGCGTGAGAGGAATGGTCGCGGGCAGGAGACTTGCACTCGGCAACACCGCGCTGATGCAGACTGACGGCGTATCCGTCGAATCGCTGTCCAACAAGGCGGACAGCCTGCGTGCACAAGGCGCCAGCGTCATGTATCTGGCAGTCGACGGCAGTTTGGCCGGACTGCTGGCGGTCGCCGATCCGATAAAGCTGACCACGCCGGAGGCACTTTCGACATTGAGGGCGAACGGAATTCGAGTCGTGATGGCGACCGGTGACGGTGTGGTCACGGCCCAGGCGGTGGCCGAAAAGCTCGCCGTCGACGAATTCCATGGCGAGGTGAAACCTGCCGACAAGCTCGATCTGGTGACACGGCTTCAGCAAGCCCGGCATGTCGTCGCGATGGCTGGCGACGGTATAAACGACGCCCCCGCGCTTGCCAAGGCCGATGTCGGCGTAGCCATGGGAACAGGCACGGATGTGGCGATGAGCAGCGCTCAGGTGACGCTCGTCAAGGGCGACTTGCGCGGTATCGCGCGTGCTCGAAAGCTGTCCGAGGCAACCGTCGCAAACATGAAGCAGAATCTTGGCTTCGCGTTCGTTTACAACGCGCTCGGAGTTCCGTTGGCGGCCGGCGTTCTTTACCCGTTCACGGGGCTGCTACTCTCGCCGATGATTGCAGCGTTGGCGATGAGCCTGAGTTCGGCCTCGGTCATCTCGAACGCGCTGAGATTGCGTAACGCCAAAATTTGAGCAGCACCGAACCCTGCCGCAATTCGAGCCACCCGCCACGATTCGCTGATGAAGCGTGCGTCAAGGCACTGACGGGAGACGCGGTCCGGAGAAGTCACGCGCGCAGTTCCACTGGCGGCATACGTCATTCACACGATTGCAAAAGCGCGTGTTCGGATGTTGATGGTGGACACACGATCCGTATGACCTGCACCAACGGGCCGTTGTCCGGCTCATCCGAACGCGCCTCACCCCGCCCGCACGAAATGATGCTCCACCCTCGTGCGCAATACACCATCGAGCGCGGCAAGCCGTTCGCGCAGACGCACCGCCTGCCCTTCCGTCATTTCACCGAGAACGATCTTTTGCTCGAGCACGTCGCCACAGCGGGTGATGGCCCACCGGTCGACCGTCGCCGTTTCACCTTCGAGCACGGCGGCCGCGGTCGAGACGATGCCCGGATTCCGTTTCGATACGAGATGAACGGTATGCGTCAACGTGAAACCGGGAAGGAACTGCGACCAGTCTTCACAGAGGGTCGGGCGGGAAGCGGAGGAAACTTGGCTCATGGTTGCTCCGGATGAATGGTTATCGAACCGGTGCCAGCCATGCTGCTCCCGTTTCGTTGCCGTCAATCGGCCGCATCGCCTCGAAGGCGTCCACCTTGCCCGGGAGGGCAGGTTGGCGTCGGATAATCCGACTCTGGATGCTTGATGTGTCACGTTCGGCATTTCGAACGTGGGTTCATTATACCGAAAACCTGCCGGCGGGCAAGAAGCCCCGGAAAACGGCGCTTCAGCCGGACCGCATCACCGATCCGGCCCTTGTCTGTCCACACGCCGGCATACCCTCGTCGCCGACACCCGCTACTTCGACAAAGCCAGCTTCTTCGACACCACGACGCCGCTCGACGGGCTCACGAGCCGGATGTCGTGGAGATCCACGTGCAACGTGGAGACCCTCGTCGTGATGTCCGTCGGCTCCTCGATACTCGGATCGGCATGTTCGGTTTGGTCGGTCAGGTAGGGCCGAACCAGGCGCCCGGAAAAAACGAGCGCGAAGTCGCCCTGCGTCCGGGCGTACTCGGCGGGCGAAAGCCGCACGCGGCTACGAATGGTGGTCTTTTTGCCTTCCCCGGCGTCGAGTTCGATGACGTCGACGTGCTGGATGTACCCTTTTGCCTTCGCTTCGGGCGCAATCACGAGCCCGCGCCCTCGTGGCCCCTTCGTGACCTTGCTGAGCAGGATGCCCGTCCGGTCGCCGCGCTCCGCGTCGAACAGGTCGACATCCAGCGTCAACAGGTGCCGCCGCGACCGGTACCTCACCCCGTACCGCACCGGCACCACGAACGTCACGTCACGATCCAGACCGACGGCCGCCAGGTCGGGATTCGATCCGTGCCGGTCGACCGCACCGGGAACCAGGCCGCGAACCCGGTCGCGCAACGAAGGCGAGCGCGTGCCGACGTGCAGTTTCTGCAGCGCATCGCGAATGGCGGCCGGGTCGTCGCCGACAATCGGCCGGGCCGGCGACGCGTCGCGATTGACGGCCGACGCGATGCGCGTCGCGCCGTCGACAGTCTCCGTCTCTGCGTGCGCGGTGACCGTCGCCAGCATCGTCGCCAGGGCGACGATGCTGGCCAGGTTCGAACGACCCCATTTGGATTTCCGGTGAAACACGACACACTCCTGATTGGCTTGCAGATCGATCAACGACGAGCACTATAGGGTGGAATGATCGGCAGCGCACCCCTCGGTGTTGATCGTCACCGAGGGCCGGCGCGCCCCATCATAGGTTCGTTGTCGGCGCGGCGGCAGGCCCACGGGCACACTACCGTGTTGCCCGGCCGACAACAACCAACGGGATGTGCGCTGCGGCGCCCATCGGGCATCCACACACTCATGCCTGCCCGTCCTCCCGCCGATACTCCGCCGGCGCCTTCCCCACCAGCTTGCGAAAGTCGCGCGTGAAGTGCGCCTGATCGAAATAGCCGAGCGCCTGCGCCAGTTCAGCCAGATCGACCGGCTGTCCGCCGGCCAGCCGGTCAGCCGCCTCGTGCAGGCGATATCGACAGATCACCCACTTCGGCGTCACCCCCACGTAGTCGGCAAAGAGCTGCTGCAGCGTGCGCTCGCTCAAGCCGGCGCGTTCGGCCAGATCGCGCACCTGCGTGATGCCGATGTCCTGCTGCAGCATCTGCAGCAAGCCGTGGATACGCTCCACCTGAGGATCGGGCGGCGGCAGCACGCGCAACAGCAACGACTCCGCGGCCGATACCATCCCCGCATCGTCCTGCGCACCGAGCACCCCCGCCTCGGCCTGCGCATCGCTGCAGTCGAGCAGTGTCGACACCGGCAGCACCTTGTCGGTCATCAGATGCACGGGCTTGCCGAAAAACGCCCGAAACGCGCCGGGCCGGAATCGCAGCCCGATGACGCGCCCCGTGTCGGCCAGCGTCGTTTCGAATGCGCCGGACACCACGCCGAAAATGCCCGTCTGCCGCCGGTCGAACACCAGGTTCACGCAGGGATACGGCAGCGTGCGCTGCACGTGGGGCGGCTGGTCGCGCAAATCCCATTCGACGATCCAGTGGTGATCGAGCACGCCGGCCAGTGCGGCGCACGGATAGTAGCGATTCAGGCGGAAGCGCTGCAGGGCGGCCCGAGGGCCGACCACGCCCTTGGGGCTATCGGTCACGCTGCGCAGGTCGGACATGGTGTGAACGGCGAGAGGGAATACCGTGATGATGCACCGCCACAGCGGATTTTTCCAAGACGATGCCGCGCGCACCGGCCTACATTGGACGCCCGCTTCCCGACCACGCCATGGAGTCCGCCATGCCGCCAGACCGCCACCTGATCCTTTACCATTCGCCGCGCAGCCGGTCGGCCGGCGCCCGCATGCTGCTCGAGGAACTGAACGCCGACTATGAACTGCACGCGTTCGACCTGTCCGCCGGCCAGCATCGCGAGCCCGCCTATCGGGCGATCAATCCGCTGGGCAAGGTGCCCGCCCTGCGCCACGGCGACGTGGTCGTCACCGAGCAGGCCGCCGTCTATCTCTATGCGGCGGAACTGTATCCGGAAGCCGGCCTGGCGCCGGCGACGGGCGATCCGCTGCGCGGCTCGTACCTGCGCTGGATGGTGTTCTACGGATCGTGCTTCGAGCCGGCCATCGTCGATCGATCGATGAACCGGCCGCCTGCTCCGTATTCGACGTCACCCTACGGCGACTTCGATACCGTCGTCGACACGATCGGCGCGCAACTGGCCAACGGGCCTTATCTGCTCGGCGAACGCTTCACCGCAGCGGACGTGCTGTGGGCGTCCGCGCTGAACTGGATCACGATGTTCAAACTGATGCCCGAGACGCCGGCGGTGCGCCACTATCTCGATCGCGTGCTCGCACGCCCCGCCATCCAGCGCGCACAGGCGGCCGATGCGGCGCTGGCGGCGGAGCAGGACAAGGTGAAGGCGGCCGCCGCATCGGCCGGCTGACGCCGGGAATCCTCGCAGGTGACGGAGCCGGACCCGCGCACCGTCGTGCGGCGTCGGCTCCGCTCCCTCAAAACACCGTATGCAACCCGAGCCGAGCCACCGTCTGACTTGCCGAACTCGACGCACCGTTCGGATCGAGCACGCCATTCACCTGCGCATTCGCGCCGCTATTGGCGCGCTGGTAATCGGCCGACACGTACACCATGGTCCGCTTCGACAACAGGTACTGAAGCGCCACGCTGACCTGGTGCGCGTGGTTGTCGTTCACCGCTTCATTGCCCTTCATGTACATGTACTTCGCGCCCAGGACGACGTCCGGCCGGATCCGCCACAAGCCGCCCGCTTCCGCCATCCACACACCGGCATCGTTGAACGCATTCCGCACGGTGGTCACCAGTGCCGTCGCCTTCACGACACCGAAGTCGTAGTGCATGCCGACGCCCCAGTTGCGCACGCTGGTCGACGGCACGCCCGGCGCCGAGCCATATTTCTCGTTCGTGTATGCCGCGCCCACGCCGAAAGCGCCCATCTCGTAGTTCACGCCGGCACTGACGGCGTTGTCCGCGCCGATCGAGCCGGCCACCCCGCCGAACGCATACATCACGCCGCCGGAAAAGCCCGAGACCGTCGGCGACGTGTACTTGACCGAATTCGCGATCGGCTTGCTGCCTGCCGTGCGGTCCCAGTCGAACGCGCCGGTCGGATTGCCCGGCAGCGCGAGACGCTGGAACGGCCCGTTCCTGAAACCGTACAGCCCCGAGATGTCCCGCCCGATCGCATTCCCCTTGTTGAAAAGCGCGTCGACCATGAAGTCGTATTGATTCCCCAGCGTGATGCTGCCGAACCGGTCGCTGTCGAGGCCGACGTATGCATTGCGCCCGAAGATCCCGGTCCCGACGATGCTTCCGTTCGCCATCGAGAACTGGTTCACGAGCGCGAACACAGCGCGATATCCGCCGCCGAGGTCTTCGGTGCCGCGCAAGCCGAACAGATTCGGCGCATAGATGCCGTCGTCGAACTTGACGTTCTTGCCGCCGCCCTCGTTGCTGACATACGAGATGCCGGCGTCGATCAGACCGAACATCGTCACACTGCTCTGCGCCCATGCGCCCTGCGCGACGGCAAGCACCGCGAATACGCCAAACCTGAGTTTCATGTTGTCTCCGTCTTTTTATGGAAATACGAGCCCGTCACCGCGCCAGGCGGCGGGTGCTCGCTTGTTGCCTCGTGGAAAATCGCCCTGATTCGGGCTGCTACATCACCATCAAAATCATGATTAGTTTTACTGATTGATTAACGTGAAATTCTTTACGTGAACCGGTGTCGCACCCGAGCCGATCAGGATCCGTGATTCACGGCTCTCGAGAAATGACCCACGCCGAGGAATCCACGTCAACGGCCACGGCTTCCAGTCCGGCACCCGCACACGGCCCGTCGATGCACACGCCGTCGTCGAAGCGGAACAGCGCGCTGTGATGTGCGCACATCAGCACCTGCGACCGATAGCAGGAGACATTGCCCGGCACGTAATCGAGCGGGACGGAAAAGTGCGGGCATCGATTCACGTACGCCCATACCTGCTCGCCACGCCGCACGACGATGACGGGACGCCCGAGGCACGCTTCGTCGACGACGCGCGCGCCGCCGTCGGGCACCTCGGAAACGCGGCAGAGTCGTCTCGCTTCCATCGCTCACACCCGCTGCTCGGGGTTGCCGAGGCTCCAGTCCCACGGGCGCACTTCCACGTGCGAGAACAACCCCTCCTTCACATACGGGTCGTTGCCAACGAACCGCATCACCGCATGAATGTCGTCCGCCTCGACGACGAGCAGCGTACCGTTCATCGCGTCGCCCTGCGGGTCGAGCGTTGGGCCGCCAAGCCGCACGACCACGCCGTGCTCGGCAGCCGCACGCAGATAGGTCCGATGAATCGGCCGCACACGGTCGCGCACGTCGCGCATGCCGGGCTGGTCCGTCGCCAATACCGCGAAAAATCGAGCCATGACGATCAGCTCCGGTCGATGGAGTCATTCATCAGTCTTTCTCCATTGGCGCATCACGCCGCTCAACGCGGCGCACGGCCTTCCCATGCGTCCTGAAGCAGCGCGCGAATCGCCGCGCGCTCGATCGGCCGCGGATTCGCATACGGGTTCTTGCATGCGAGATCGGCCGCCTCGTCGAGCCCTTCCCGCGGCATCCCGATCGCGGCGAGCGCCGGCGCGATGCCGAGCTGCTCGTTCAGCCCGAACAGCAACGGGCCGGCGTCGGCCGCGTCATTCCCGCCCAGTGCCCGCGCGACGCGACGCAACGCATCCGGCGCCGCCGCGTGGTTGTAATGCGCGGTATGCGGCAACATCGCCGCGTGCGTCTGTGCGTGCGGCAGATTGAACGTGCCGCCGAGGGTGTGACAGAGCTTGTGGTGCAACGCCATGCCGACCGCACCGAGGCAGATCCCGGCGAGCCACGCGCCATACAGCGCGCGGCTGCGCATCGGCCGGTCCGCCGGATCGCGCACCACGCCAGGCAGCGCTTCGCCGAGCGCGCGAATCGCTTCTTCGGCCATCAGGCTGATCACGGGGTTCGCATCTTCCGCATAGAGCGCCTCGACCGCATGCGCGATCGCATTGACGCCCGACGCCGCCGAAATGCCCGGCGGCAGCGACACCGTCAGCGACGGGTCGTACAGCACGGTACGCGGCAGCACGCGCACATCGCGCCCGGTGCGCTTCAAGCGGCCTTCCGTGAGCCCGTAGATCGGCGTCATCTCCGAGCCGGCATACGTCGTCGGCACGGCCAGGATCGGCAGCGGCGATTCGAGCGCGATGGCCTTGCCCAGCCCGATCGTCGACCCGCCGCCAATCGCGATGCAACAGTCCGCGCCCCGTTCGGCGGCCATCTCGCGGGCCGCGCGCGCGACGTCGACCGGCACGTGCATGACGGCCTGCGCGCACACGCCGGCCGCGCGCTCGCCCAGTATGTCCGTCACCCGGTCGGCGAGAGGCCGCTGTTCGGGTGTGGACAGGATCAGCGCGCGGCGGGCGCCGAGCGTCGCCAGCTCGTCCGGCAGCCTGTCGAGCGCACCCCATTCGAATACCACGCGGGAGGGCGTGCCCTGATAGACGAAGCGCTCCATGCGAACCTCAGCGCTTGAAGTGCGGCGGCACGTTGCCGTCGACGTTGACCCACACCGATCGCGCTTCCGTGTAGTCGTGCATGGCCTCGAAACCCATCTCGCGGCCGTAGCCCGACTTGCCGACGCCACCGAACGGGCTGCCCGGATTGACGCGCTTGTAGCAGTTGATCCAGCACATGCCGGCGTTGATCCGCGACGCCATCTTGTGGGCACGCGACAGATTCTGGGTCCAGAGGCCGCTGCCGAGCCCGTATTCCGTCGCGTTGGCAATGGCGAGCGCCTCTTCGTCGCTGCCGAAGCGCAACACGGTGACGAACGGGCCGAACACTTCCTCCTGCGCGACGCGATCGTTGGCGCGCTTCGCCTCGATGACCGTCGGGCGCACGTAGTAGCCGTTGGCAAGCGCCGGATCCTGCGGCGCGCTGCCGCCGGTGAGCACGCGGCCGCCCTGCTCGCGCGCGACGTCGACATACGACAGCACGCGCTCGAGGTGCTGCTTCGACGTGAGCGGCCCCATTTCGGTATTCGCATCCAGCGGATTGCCGATGCGGATCGACGACGCGAGCGCGACGAAGCGCTCGAGGAACGCATCCGCGATCCGTTCGTGCAGCACGAGACGCGAGCCCGCGATACACGCCTGCCCCTGGTTGTGAAAGATCGCCCACGCAGCGCCGTTGATCGCCGCATCGAGGTTCGCATCGTCGAACACGATGTTGGCGCCCTTGCCGCCCAGCTCCAGCTGCACGCGCTTCAGGTTGCCCTGCGACGCTTCGACGATCCGCCGGCCGGTCGCGGTCGACCCCGTGAACGCGATCTTGCCGACGCCCGGATGTTCGGCGAGCCGCTGGCCTGCCGTATGACCGTAACCGGGCACGATATTGACGACGCCGGCGGGAAACCCGACTTCCGCCATCAGCTCGACGATGCGCAGCGTCGACAGCGGCGTGATTTCCGACGGCTTGAGCACCACCGTGTTGCCGGCCGCCAGCGCCGGGCCCATCTTCCAGCTCGTGAACATCAGCGGAAAATTCCACGGCACGATCTGGCCGACGACGCCGATCGGCGCGCGCTGCACGTAGTTCAGGAAACCGGTCTCGACCGGAATCACCGAGCCTTGCAGCTTGTCGGCCATGCCGCCGAAATAACGAAAGCACGCGGCCGTGCGCGGCACGTCGAGCGAACGCGAATCGCGAATCGGGTGGCCGGTATCCAGCGATTCGAGCCGCGCCAGTTCGTCCGCGTTGGCTTCGATCGCATCGGCCAGGCGCAGCAGCAGACGGCCGCGTTCGGCCGCCGGCATCGCCGACCATGTCGGAAAGGCGCGCGTCGCGGCTTCGACGGCCAGGTCGACGTCCGCCGCGGTGGCCGCCGCGATCTTCGCGATGACGGCACCGTCGTGTGGGTTCAGCACGTCGATCGTGCCGCGCTCGACGGCGTCGACGAAACGCCCGTCGATGAAGAGTTGGGTTTGCATGAATCGTCCTCGGTGTAGGGCTGAAGCGGAAGCCGTCGCTGGCGCGCGGCTCAGAACGCGATCGGGTACGGCGCAAGCTCGCCGCTCTCGTAGCGCCGCGGCAGGTCCGGCGTCGCGTTTTCCCAGACCAGCAGCATCGACCGCTTCGTCGAATAGCCCTGGTGGCGGATGTCGGCCGGCATCGCGCAGATGTCGCCCGCGCGCATCGTGATGCGCGCACGCGGCGCGCCGGTGTTCTTGTCGCCGATGTCCCACACGATTTCGTCGGACAGTTGCAGGAACCATTCGACGCGATCGTTGCCGTGGAACACCGGCAGGATGAATTCCTCGGTGGTCGGGCAGAACAGGCTGCGCCCGCACACCGACGTCACCGACGGATTCCACGTCACGTCCGAGCGCGACAGGTACTTGAACAGGTTGAACGCGTGCAGCTCGCCTTCGAAGCCCGGCTCGACGTGCACGTCCGGCTCGTCCTGCGCGACGTCGAGGAACGCGCGGTTGACCGGCAGTGCGTCGCGCAGCGGCGAATCGCCTTCGAGGCCCGGCATGCGGCGCGTCGCGATACGCGTGCGCTCGATCGCCGAGCCGTTGTCGCCGTGCTTGCGCCCGAACGCAGTCCCGGTTTCCTCGGGCGCCGCGAACGGATCGAAGCCTTCGTTCGTCCAGTCGTGCAGCATCGCCTTGAAGGTCGCCATGATCGTCGGCGTGTCGAAGGACTCGGTGTAGTCGACACCGGCATCCTTCAGGATGCCGTTGAAGGTGCCCGCATACATGTCGACCTTGCCGTAGTGATTGCGCGTGCCGAACACGTGGTCGAAGTTCACCCAGCCGTAGAAGAAGCCCCAGGCGACGTCACGCATCATCGCGCGCAGGAACGCATCCGCCGGCATCGCATGCGTGCGCGTCTGGCCTTTCGCGGGCCAGCTGATCTTCACGAAGTATTCGTCGCGCTGGAATTCGAATTCGCCGAGCTGGAAGCGGCGGTAGCCGGTCACGGCATCGGCGTCGGTCGATCGCACCAGATCGGCGGCAAAGCCCGTGGACGGATCGAGGGTGTCGAGGGTGGCCATAACGTGTCTCCTGGAATAGTCGAATGAGGTCGGAAGGTCAGTGCAGGCAGATCTCGGCCCACTTCTCGACGGACAGTTCGCCGAGGACGGTCTGCACGAGCGCGACGCCCGGCCGGCTCGCGGTGAAGCGATACGCGCAGCCGGCCGGCAGCAGCGCCTGATGGCCCTGGCGCAACACGACGTACCCCATGTTCCGGCCGGCCGGCTGCGAGCCGGCGCTCACGGTACCGCGGCCCGATCTCGGCGGGTGGTCGAGCTTGATGAAATCGATCCGGACTTCGCCGTCCATCTGGATCGTGAACTCGTCGTGCGCGCAGGCGAACCACGGCGACTGGCCGTCGGTCCTCAACACTTCGATCACGTATTCGAGATTCTTGCCGGCGACGACCTTTTCATAAGGGGCCGACTTCGATGCCACCTCGAAGACGTTCGAGAAGGCGTAGTGCTGCGCGCTGCCGCTGGTGATTTCGATCTCGCCCTTCCGGTAACCGTCGAGCGAGCCGAAGACGGTGTGGAATGCCGTGCTGGTCATTGCTGTCTCCTGAGTTGAACCGCTTGTTGGATTCCACTCTAGGGGCACCGCACGGCAGCAACAAGGCAACGGACGGCGATTACGGCATTTGCGTTTCGCGAATAATCCGCGCGGCTCAACGCACCCAGCCGCGCGCCAGCAGCGGGAGATCCCACGGCGATTCGTCGCCGATGTATTCGGCGAGGAATTCGACCAGCGCCTTGACCTTCAGCGCCTGTCGCTGCGTCGCGGGATAAACGGCGGCGAAGCTCAGCGGCGCGAGCTGGTAGTCGGTGAGGATCGGCACCAGGCGGCCCGCGACGAGCGCGTCGCTCGCCACGAGCGTCGGCAAACAGACGACCCCGCCGCCGGTCAGCGCGTATTCGCGCAGCAGGTGGACGGAGTTCGAGCGGATCATGCCCGGCAGCTCCATTTCGACGACCTCGTCGCCGCGCGTCATGGTCCAGCGGTTACGTGACGGATAGCCCGAATACAGCGCCGTCGTGTGCTGCAGCAATTCGCGCGGATGTTGTGGCGCACCATGCGCGTCGACGTAGGCGGGTGCCGCGCAAAAGAGACGCCGGACCGTGAACAGCCGTCGCTCGATCAGCGATTCGGAAATCGGCGGGAAGATCTGGAACGCGATGTCGAACCCTTCTTCGACAGGGTCGACCACACGGTCGTTGACGATGATGTCGAGCTGGATGCCCGGGTAGCGCTGATTGAAGGCCGCCAGCGGCGCGCCGAAGTGATCGAGCGCGAAGCCCGGCAGCATCTGGATACGCAGCCGCCCGGTCGGCGTCGCGCGAAGCTCGCGCATCTGGTCCGTCAGCTCGTTGACGCGCCCGACCACCTCCGCGCACTCGCGATAGAACGTCTCGCCCACGTCCGACAGGCGCACGTGGCGCGTGCTGCGATGGAACAACGGCGCGTTGACGAACTTCTCGAGCTGCTGGATGCGATTCGTCACGACCGAACTCGTCACACCCAGCTGCCGCGCGGCCTCCGCGAAGCTGCTCGCCTCGGCCACTCTCACGAATGCCTCGATGCTCAGGAACCGGTCCATACCGCGCCCTTTTTCGACAGCGAAACCGGCAGTCTACCCGCGCGGGAATCGGGCTGTGTCATGTGAAAAGCGTCACAGTGTCGCCGAATCGATGTCAATTGCGCGGCGCACCGCGCGTTACCGCGATTGCTCTCCGGCCGCCAGCTCCGGCGGCACGACCGCGCGGCGCTGCAACACGGCCGGCGCGGTTTCCTTCAACAGCAGACTGACCACGATACCGAGCAGGACCGCGCACATCGGCAACCACAGAATGTTCTGGATGCCAAAGTGTGCGGCGACATAACCGCCCAGCGCCGGCGCGATGCCGCCGCCGAAGATCTCGCCGACGCCGACCACCACGCCGATGGACGTCGACACGAGGCCGACCGGTGCGGCTTCGGTCGCGACCGGGCCGGACAGCAGCGACACCAGCCCGAGCGTGAAGAACGATGCGACGAACAGCACGCCGAACAGCGCGAGCGGCTGCGGGCCGAGACCACGGAAGAGGTAGAGCATCGCGGCCGTTCCCGCGAAACCGACGATGCTCGCGATGCGGCGGCCGACCAGATCGGAAAGACCCGGCAACCCGAACTGCCCGAGAAAACCGCCGAAGCCGATCGCCGAGACGACGAGGCCCATCTTCTGCGTACCGAGCGCCAGGTAATCGGTCAGGTACAGCGGCAGCAGCGCGCCGAGCACGAAGACGCCCGTCATCGCGCAGCACAGTGCGGCCATCGCGACGAGGATGTTGCGGCTCTTGAGTACATGGCCGAGCGATGCCGGCGCATGTTCCGCGGCGACTTCCTTTACCACCTTCGGCTCGCGAATCACGAAGAACATGATCGCGCCGAGCACCAGGCCGGGCACGGCCACCAGCGCAAAGACCCAGCGCCACGACACGAAGCCGAGCAGCTGCGTGGCGATGATCGGCGACAGCGCGAGACCGAACAACGCGAAGCCGCTTTGCTGCAGCCCGAGGTTCAGGCCGCGCCGCCGCGGATGCGATGCATCGGCCGTCGCCGCGAAGCTGGTCGGGCAGAACGAGCCTTCCGCGACGCCCATCAGCCCGCGAATCGCCATCAGGCCGAGCAGCCCGCCCGCGAGCCCCGAGAACCCCGACAGCAGCGAGAACGCGATGATGGCCGGAATCAGCACCTTCCTGCGGCCGATCTTGTCGGAGATGCCGCCCATCAGCGCCGCGAAGATGCCCCACGACAGGCCGAGCACGCCGATGCAGTTGCCGACGTCCTGCGCGGTCAGGTTCAGGTCCTTCATGATCGAAGGAAACAGCGGCGCGATGAGCCAGCGGTCGAGGCCGACCAGCCCGAATCCGAGCGCCAGCAGCGTGACTGCCCTCCACTCGTATGCGGTATCCCACTCGTTTGCTTTCATGTCCGTCTCCGTGGACGCCGGTTCGCCCGCGCGCGCCGCAGCGCCTGCGCGTGGGTCCGGTCCGATGGTTTTTGTGTGCGATGCGAATCGCAATGAAGTGCCGGCTGGCGTCCGGATTCGACGCATCGAATTCGCCCGGCCGACGTCGCCACGATAGGGGTATGGCCGCGAATCGGGTATGGAACAACCGGCGAACGCGCCATTCGCGAAACGCAAATAATCGGGAACGGCGGGCAAGAAGGACCGGCAGGGAAGCGTCGCGCGCGTCGACGCCGTGTTGAAGCGGCGCTCACGCGCGCCGCATCGGGGAATCCCTCATGGACTTGCAAGCGCCCGGATACCGCACCACCCGGGAACGTGGGAGGGGGCGCGTCTCATCCGGACAGAAAGGCCCTCGCATCGAATGAGAACCAAATTCCCCAATTTGGCACCAGGATAAAACGTCATTTCATATCAGACCGAATTACCAGCCAACTTTGGATCCTTTTTCCCTTCTGTCCCCCGTATCATTTCCGTCACCATGCAATGAGCAAGAGACGGAAATGAGCGACGCCCACCCGCTGCACTACCTCGACTACGCCGCCACGACGCCGGCCGATCCGCGCGTGATCGACGCGATGACGGCCTGCCTCGGCTTCGACGGCATCTTCGGCAACCCCGCGTCGAGCTCGCATACCGCCGGCCGGCTGGCGAAAGACAAGGTCGAGCACGCACGCGCGCAAGTCGCCGCACTGATCGGCGCGGATGCCGACGAGATCGTCTGGACGTCGGGTGCCACCGAATCGAACAACCTCGCGCTGAAAGGCTATGCGGAAAACGCGGCCGGCAAGCGCCACCTGATCACGAGCCGCATCGAGCACAAGGCCATCCTCGACACGATGGCCAGCCTGGCGAAGCACGGCTCGCAGGTCACGTTCCTGACGCCCACGCGCGACGGCGAGATCACCGCCGACGCGGTGGCGGCCGCCATCGGCCCCGAGACGGGCCTCGTGTCGCTGATGCTCGTGAACAACGAGATCGGCACGCTGACCGACATCGGCGCGATCGCCCGCCTCGTGCACGCCGCGGGCGCGCTGCTCCACGTCGACGCCGCGCAGGCGCTCGGCAAGACGCCGATCGACGTGCGCGCGCTCGGCATCGACATGATGTCGATGTCGGCGCACAAGGTTTACGGGCCCAAGGGTATCGGCGCGCTGTTCGTGCGCCGCGAGATCGCCGATCGCATCGCACCGCAGATTCACGGCGGCGGTCACGAGCGCGGGTTGCGCTCGGGCACGCTCGCGACGCATCAGATCGTCGGCATGGGTGTCGCATGCGCACTCGCCGCCGACAAGCTCGACGGCGAAACCGCACGGATCGCCGCGCTCGGCGCACGCCTGACCGACGCGCTGCTCGCGCTCGGCGACGTCACGCAGAATGCAGCCGCCGCGCGCCGCATCCCGCATACGCTGAGCCTGACCGTGAACGCACCGGGCTTCTTCCCGTTCATGCTCGGCGAAGCGCTCGCCGTCTCGTCGACCTCCGCGTGCAACTCGACCAGCGGCGCACCGTCGCACGTGCTCACCGCGCTCGGCCTCGATGCGGAAACGGCCGGCCGCACGGTGCGCATCAGCTTCGGCCGCTTCACGACGGAGCAGGACGTCGACTTCGCGATCGCGTGTTTCCGCAAGGCGATCGAGCAGTGCCGCGCGACGGCGGCGAACGGGTTCTCCGCGTCGCGCCAGATCACGCCGGCCGACCTGAAGGCGATCCGCAATGCCGGCTTCCGCTCGGTCATCTGCAACCGGCCCGACGGCGAAGGCGACGATCAGCCGGCGTTCGACGAGATCGCCGCCGCCGCCCGCGAACTGGGCCTCGAGGCACGCTACCTGCCGGTCGAGCGCGACCAGATCGGCGACGCGGAGATCGACGCGTTCGGCGCACTGGTCGACACGCTGCAGAAGCCGGTGCTCGCGTATTGCCGAAGCGGCAGCCGCTCCGGCCTGTTGTGGAATCGCCTGTCCGCGCGACGCACGGCCTGAACCCGCGCACTTCCCCGCTATACCGCGTCACCCGCGTTCACGCACGAAGCCGATGCTGCGTTGCATGACCGCGAGGTGATGCCGGCCAACGCAGCATCAGCCCCTTTCTCCGTCATTCATCGGCGTGTAGATCGCCAGTTTCAGCGCGGGATCGTCGTTCGCCTGAAACGTCGCGTACTCATAGCGCTGCGTGCCGCGTTGCGCATGCACGAGCACCTTCTCGCCGGACACGCCGCTGCGCACGTCGTGTGCGTCCCACCCTTGCGCGAATGCGACGCTGCTCGCATCCGGCGCACGCTTCCGGATTTTCACTACGCCGCCGAAATCTGATAAAGCCGGACGATCCCGCACGCGCGCTACCGAAGATTCGGCGGCCGATGCGATTCTCCATCGCACCGGCCGCCGCGCCGCCTGCTACGTCACTCGTCCTGCTGCTCCTGCTGCGCCTGCACCTGCCGCTGCTGGATGAACTGCTGCACGTCGCTCATCGTCACACGCCCGGTGTGCTTCGCATCGATCTCGTCGAAGTGCTTCGACACGAAACCCAGGCCGCTGCTCTGCGCCTGCGCCTTCGTCACGGCCGCGCCGTTGCTCAGCACGGTATTGCCGCCAAGCCTTGCGTCGACGCGCTGCTGCGCCTGCTGCTGCAGCGCCGCGCCGGTCGACGGCAACACCGGCGCTGCCCGCGTGGCGGGAAAGAACGGGCCGTCGACGCCGCGCCCGCCGTGTGGCAGCTTCACCGGCGCCACCGCTTGCGGCGGCAACGCATAGGCACTGCTCGTCACGGCACCGAGGACGATCAACGGAGACATACGCCGCATCAATTTGATTAGGGACATGATCACTCGCATTCAATGGATGAATAGAGGGTTCCTTTGACAAGGAGTCCGTCGCTCAGGGCGCCGCCGCCAGCGTCGTTCCGGCCGTCGCGCCCGGGACGCTGCCGGTCGGCACGCTCGGCGGATTCTCGTCCGGCCACGGCGGCGGCAGCGTGTGCAGCGTCAGCGCCGTCGGAATCCGCGCGCCCTTGTAGAACGTCTTCAGGTCCCGCTTCATCTCCGGCCGGGCGACGTCGTCCAGGTAGATCATGTGGCCGCCCTGGAAGAAGTTCACCTGCAGCTTCGGATTGAGGCCCTTCACCGTCTGCAACCGCGCGAGTTGCTTCTCGGTGTTGAAGAACGGCGTCGCGAGATCGTGATAGCCATTCTCCGCGAGCACGCGAAGCTTCGGGTTCAACTGCAGCGCACCGAGCAGATCGGGGATCGTGTCGGGCATCGGCTGGCCGTCGTGCGAGAAGTCCCAGACGCCGATGATGTTGTCGTTCAGCGGCAGGTACGTCGCGTTCGGCGCGGAGTAGCCGAGGTAATCCGGCATCTGTGTCGCGAGCGCGTTCGTGAACGGCTGCGAGATCAGGATGTCGGACGGGTCGCCGTCGTTCTGCAGCCGCGGATCGGAATTCGGCAACGACACGCGTCCGTCATACCGGCCGATCGTCGTGCCGGGCAGCAGGCTCGTGCCGAACGGATTCGCGTTGAAGTAGCCGCGCAGCGCCTGTTGCGTGAGGCTCGACGGGATCGACCACAGCCTGAGCGTCGCATCGCTCGGGAACACCGGCGTGCCGAGCGCATCCGGAATGCCGAGCTGGCTCAACACCCACGACTGCGAGTACTTCTGCAGCTGGTTGTAGATCAGCGTCGTGAACAGTTCCGTCTGCAGTGCGTACAACCCCTGGTTCACCGGCGCCGGCGAGACCTGGTTGAAATACGCCGCGACCGCCGCATAGCCCGGCAGGTAACCGGCCACCGTATCGGTTTCGAGCAGCAGCCCTTCCGTCGACTGCGTGATCGCCACCGCTTCCACCGCATCCGCGAAGTAGTTCAGGATGGCTGACTGCAGCACGATGCCCGTCAGGTGCACGCCGGCCGATTCGAGTGCGAGCGCCAGCATGTCGGTACGCGGCGTGCCGTACGATTCGCCGTACAGATAAATCGGCGACGTGCCGCGGCTGTTGACGTTCAGGTAGCGCTGGATGAAATCGCGCATGATGTTCACGTCCGCATCGGAACCCCAGTACTTCTGGTTGGTGTTCGGCAACACGGCTTCCGACAGCCCCGTTCCGGGCGGGTCGATGAACACGAGGTCGGTGGTGTCGATCAGGCTCTCGGCATTGTCGACGAGCGGATAGTTCGGCCAGGTGGTGCCGAACCCGGGATCGGGCGTGGCCACCCGTGTCGGCGCGAACGAGCCGAGCCGCAGCCAGATCGACGACGACCCGGGGCCGCCGTTATAGACGAACGTGACGGGGCGCGGCTTGCCGTTGGTGCTCGGCGCGGTGTACGCGACGTACGACATCGACGCTTCCGCATTGCCGTTCGCATCCTGCGCGGTCAGGTGGCCGGTGGTCGTCGTGTAGTTGACCGTCGTGCCGCCGGATTTCCACTGGTAATGCATGACGGCCGCTTTCTCGGATACCTGCGCCGCGGCGAGACCGTCGGTCGCGTTCATCGAGTAGGCGACGGGGTCGATGTACGGCTGGTTGGCCGCCGGCGCCTGATTGCCGGCCGCTTGCGCGCTGGCCTGCTGGCTGGCCGTGGCCTGCGCGAGGCTCGACGCGCCGACGGACGACGAATCGTCGCCGCCGCAGGCCGCGAGCGCCAGTGTCATGACGGTCACTACGCTCAGCCCGGCCATCCGGCCGTGACGAGCACGGCGGCTGCCGGTACAGCTCCTGTCTGGTTTCATCTCTGTCCTTTGGTTCGGATACCGCTTCACAAAGGCCGCCTTCGCCGACGAGACGCGCAGCAACACCCGCCACTCGCGCAAAAGGCGGTTGGGATCGGACTGCTTCAAGAGACTGAACGTGATACAGACACAGCAAACTGCTGGCGAGAATCGTGCTTGAACCGCCCCCTGCAGTTTGGACTTCTATTCTGATTACCGAAATTTACGACATCGACAAAATAGGCGGTGCTGCGCCGCGTTGTCAAAGATCATTCGGATATTAAAAATCCCGCAATGATGCGAAGGGCGGGCAGTGTTTGGCATTTGAAAGAAAACGGAATTATTCGTGCAAGCTGCGCTTTATCGGTAATACCGGGCCGAATATTTTACTTTTCTCGCATAACCCGGAAGCCCCGCCTGCATTGACTCGACGATGACGAAACCTTCAGATCGACAGGATTTTTCTTTCATTTTTATTATCTGTGATCGATTAATACAGCACGGCAACCTTCACCCATCACGCCAGGATTCGATTCGCCTCAACCTTTCTTCAATCGCCATGCTGATACGCGCCGCATCGCCCATAAAATACCGATTCCATTAATTTCAATCCGGCTTGACGGCATTATTTACTCGATATCCGGCCGGCATTTCCGGGCGGATGACGACATGCGGCGTCGCCGCACGTCGTCGGTTGCGGCACGTCGATTGTCGATTATTTCTTGCCGCCCGGGAGCGCGATATCGATCAGCACCGGATCGTGATCCGACGAACGATAGGCGTCCGGTGCATAGAACGTCTTCTGCTGTTCGGCCGACTTGTACGCGAGCGTGTACTGCAGCGCGAGCGGCTCGTCCGCGTTGATGTGCCATTCGTGCACGGCCTTCACGTGCGAGGCGAGCGGCAGCGTCGCGAGCGCGTGATCGAGATAGCCGGCTTCGCCGTTGTACACGTAGCTGTACGCATTCGCGCCAATCCAGCGCGCGACGAGGTTGCGGTAGCCGCGCGATTCGAGCGCGCGGATCGGGTCCTCGTACGTATAGCTGTTGAAGTCGCCGATCAGCAGCACGCCCTGGCCCGCGACGCCCGTCGGGTTGCCGGCCAGCCAGTCGGCCAGTTTCGTCGCCGCGCGCGTGCGCGTCGGGTTCCAGCAACCCTGGCCGTCGCCCTGGTCGAGATCGTCGTTCGCGGCGTCCGGGCAGTTCTTCGACTTCAGGTGATTGACGGCCACCGTCAGCGTCTGCTTGTTGCCGTCGACCAGGCGGAACGACTGCGCGAGCGGCTGGCGGTTCTTGTCGTCGATTGCAAGCGTCGCCGCGCGGCCGACCGGTTCGACCTTGCGGCTATCGTAGATCATCGCGACCGCGATCGCATCGCCGCCGAGGCGTGACGAGCCGGGATCGACGACGCGCCAGTGGCTGCCGAGCTTCGCCGCAAGCTGACGCACCGCGCTCAGTTCGCCGTAGCCGTTGTTCTGGATTTCCATCAGCCCGATCACGTCGGCATCGATCGCCTTCAGCGCGCTGACGATCTTCGCTTCCTGACGCTGGAATTCCTGGAACGTCTTCGCGCCGCGGTTGTTCGGATCGTCGAAGCCGCCGCCGAGCCCGTTGCCGTTGAAATAGTTGAGCACGTTGAACGACGCGACGCGCAGGTTCGACTTCGGATCGCGCGCGGGCGCGTTGGTGCGTGGATTCGGACGCGTGTCGAACGCCGGCACGGCCGCGCCGGGCAGCGGCTGCACGCGCCACGCGCCGTAACGCACTTCGAGCACGCCTTCGACGTCGCGCACGGTGTAGCCCGCGCGCAGCGTGTTCGCGGCCGACAGGCCCGGTGCCGGATACGGCACGGTCGCCGGGTTCTGCTTGTTCGAGCCGTCGTCGAGGATCAGGCGGTTGCGTGCGTTCGCATCGATCTGCGTCTGCGCCTGCGCGGGCGGCACGACGCTCGTCGGCGTACGCAAGCGGCCGTTGCTGAGCATCACGCTGCCGTAGCGGCCGAGCTCGTAGTTGTCGGTCACGTTCAGCGTCTGCGGCAGGCGCACGCGCATCCCTTCGTACGCGGCGAACGCGTTCGGGCTGTCGACCGGCAGCGTGAGCGTCGCGGGCGTGACCGTCTGGCCGTTCGCGCACACCGCGATCGCCCCCGACAGCGTCAGTTGCGTCTGGCCGTATTTCTCCTCGACCTTGCCCGTCACGTGCACGAGATCGCCGGCCTTCGCGCGCGCTTTCGGCGCATAGACGAACAGGCCTTCGGACACGCCCGGCTGGTTGCGGCGTTGCGCGTCGGCCTGCTGGACGAAGAAGCCGCCGAAGCCGTCCGTGCCGCCGAAATCGGCGGTGACGACCGCCTCGACCGACACGTTCTGGCCAGCGAGCGGCGACGGTGCGCCCGGCCCCTGGATATCGGCGATCGGCGTCGTGCTGCCGCCGCAGTTCGGGCTGACGGGAGCGGCAAATACCGGCGCAGCAAGCGTCGGAAGCAACAATAGCGGGGCAAACAGGCGGATTGTCGAGCGCATGACGGGGAATCCCGGTTGTGAGGGTGGCGAAAGCTTAGCGGCGCTCAATGACAGTTTTTGGTAATGAACAGACAGGCCGACGTAATGCCCGTCATCCCGCCGCGATCCCCACCGATCGCATGTTCGGGCCCGGAAATGCGGGGCAATCGGCTGGCAGGAACGCCTCCGTGCTCCGGACGATTCCCCCGCGCCGTCGCCGCCGCATCGCCGCGCTAGGCCGTTCCCGGCAACGCGCTCGATACGAGCACGGCCGCCACCATCAGCACGCCGCCGAGCACGACCGCCTCGATCCGCAACACGGCGCCAAACCGTTTCAACGAGACGGCCGGCATCGCGGCAGCCGGGTCCCGCAGCGCGGCCAACAGCTTCGGCATCCCGAAGAAGCGGTTATGGCCGCCGAGCGCCGCTGCGATCAACACGAGCGAAAGCTTCAGCAGCAGGATCTGCCCGTACGTCGACACGAGCAGGTTGGCCGGCGTATCGACGCCGCGCCAGCCGCTGTACGCGCCGGTCGCGAACAGCACGACCAGCGCATACGTCGACGCATCGGACAGCGACTGCACGAACGATGCGCCCGTCGCGCGTTCGCTCGCGGGCATGCCGGCGAGTCGCGGCATCACGCCGAATGCCGTCACGAGCACGAGCCCGACCCACGCGCTGATCGCCAGCAGATGCAGCCAGTCGATCCACACGGGCACGCTGAACAGGCCTGCGTCCACCGGATGCCCGCCGTTGCTGCGCGCAAGCGCGACGCAGGCAAGCGCGGCCCACATCGCGAACGGAAAACGCGTGTCGTTCGCGCGCCTGACGAACGCCAGCAGCACGACGACGAGCATGAACACGGCGCCGGCCAGCCATGCATGACCGAAGCCCGTGCCCGCGAGCATCGCGCGGACGGCCGGCCCCGCTTCGAACAACGGCACTTCGCTCATCAACGCGCAGTGCGCCCAGAACGCGGTGACGCTCGCGAGCAGCGACACGGCGGACGCGATCCGCAGCGTCGCGACGAGCCGTCGCCCGATCCCGTGCTGCCATGCCGACGCGCCAAGCGCGAGCCAGCGGCCGCCGAGCAGCGCACCGACGACGACGGCGAACCCCGCATTCTGGATCGCTACCGCCACGAGCCGCAGCAGGCCGACGATACCGTCGTTCATCCTTTCACCCGGAACGTATAGGTGCCCTTCGTGCGATGCGCGTCGGCGGTCATCGCCACCCATTGCACCGTGTATGCGCCGGGCGCGAGCCTCGGCATCGCGACCGTCATCACGCGCGGGTTCGACGCATCGACCTTCGCCTTGTCCCGCGTGACGGCATTGCCGTTCGCGTCCGACACCTTCACCGAGCTGAATGCAGGTTCGAGGTCTTCGTTGAACGCGAGCCGCACGGTGTCGGGCGCCACGTCGACCGTGCTGCCCGTCGCCGGTGCGGCGCTTTCCAGCTTGCCGTGCGCCGAGGCCGCGACGGGCGCGGCCGCGAGGATCGCGCCGGCCGCGGCAAAGCCGGCCAGCCGCTTGAGCATCGTGATCGTCATGTTCGCGCTCCGCGTCACGGCTTCTTCAGTTCGACGACGGTCAGCGCGCCGCCCACCTCTTCGGCGACGAAGTCGATCTTGTCGCCGGCCTTGACCTGGGACAGCATCGCCGGGTCCTTCACCTTGAACACCATCGTCATCGCCTCCATCCCGAGGTTCTCGAGCGGGCCGTGCTTGATCGTCAGCTTGCCCGCGGCCGCATCGACCTTGCGAACTTCGCCGTGCGACATGCGCTGCGCCGCGTCGGCGCCCTGCTTCGCGCCGCCGCTCATGTCCATGCCGGCCATGTCGCCGGCCGCGTACGACGCGGCGGAAAACGCCAGCGCGCAACCCGTTGCCATCAAAACCAGTCCCTTCTTCATCGTGTCGACTCCCGTGTGAGTGAATGGAAACCGGCGGCCGCATACGCACGGCCGCCGCATGCTGCTGCTCAACCGTCCGGCAATTCGCCGGTGTATGCGTAGGCGACGGTGCCCTTCGGATGCCGGAACCAGCCCGGATCGCGATAGTCGGTGCGGCCGAGCCCCTGCCGCACCTTGCAGACCGTGAACATGCCGCCCATCTCCAGCGGCCCGAACGGGCCCGTGCCCGTCATCATCGGCAGCGTGTTGTCGGGCAACGGCATTTCCATCCCGCCCATCGCGCCGCCCGTGCTGCCCATCGCCATGTAGTCGGGCACGAGCTTGCCGATACGCTGCGCAAGATCCTTCTGCGGCACGCCGATCAGGTTCGGCACCTGGTGGCCCATCGCATTCATCGTGTGGTGCGACTTGTGGCAGTGGAACGCCCAGTCGCCCGGACGATCGGCGGTGAACTCGATCGCGCGCATCTGCCCCACCGCGACGTCGGCCGTCACTTCGGGCCAGCGCGCGGCCGGTGGAATCCAGCCGCCGTCGGTGCCGGCCACTTCGAAGCTGTAACCGTGCAGGTGGATCGGATGGTTCGTCATCGTCAGGTTGCCGAAACGAATCCGCACGCGGTCGCCGGCGCGCACCGGCAATGGATCGATGCCCGGGAACACGCGGGAATTGAAAGTCCACATGTTGAAGTCGGTCATCTCGTTCACGCGCGGCGTGTAGCTGCCCGGGTCGATGTCGTACGCGGCGAGCAGGAACACGAAATCGCGATCGACCGGCATCGTGCCGCGATCCTTCGGGTGCACGATGAACATGCCCATCATCCCCATCGCCATCTGCACCATCTCGTCGGCGTGCGGGTGATACATGAAGGTGCCGTGCGCTTCGAGCTGGAACTCGTAGACGAAGGTCTTGCCGGGCGGGATGTGCGGCTGCGTGAGGCCGCCGACGCCGTCCATCCCGTTCGGCAGCCGTAGCCCGTGCCAGTGGATCGTCGTATGCTCGGGCAGCCGGTTGGTCACGAAGATGCGCACCTTGTCGCCTTCGACGGCCTCGATCGTCGGGCCCGGCGACTGGCCGTTGTAGCCCCACAGGTTCGCGTTCATGCCGGGCGCCATCTCGCGCACGACGGGCTCGGCCGTCAGGTGGAACTCCTTCCAGCCGTTCTTCATCCGCCACGGCAGCGACCAGCCGTTCAGCGTCGCGACGGGCGTGTACGCGCGGCCGTTCGGCGGCACGAGCGGCGGCTGCGTGCCGGTCTTCGCCATCGTGGGCGCTTCGGGCAGCGACGCGGCGCCGGCCTTGCTGACCATCGCCGCACCGAGCAGCGCGGCGCCCGAGCCGCTGAGAAATTGTCGACGGGACACCATGTCAATGACCTTCCGGATGCGTTTGCGTCGCGGGCGCCGGTGGCGCCGCGGGAGTGGAGACCGGCTGCGCGGCAGCGTCGGCCCTGGGCGTGGTTTCGGGTGCCGGTTCGGCGGCATTCGCCGCGCGCGGCGCAGCGCCTGACGACGGCAAGCGACCGCCGACGGCCATCTGCAGATCGGTTTCGGCGAGCCAGTAGTCCTTCAGTGCATCGATGTAGCCGTTGACCGCGCCGACCTGCTCGCGCGCGTCGGCCAGCAGCTCGAACACGCTCGCGAGCATCCCGTTGTAGCGCAGCAGCAGTTCGTCGGAGATCGTCTTGCGCAGCGGCACGACTTCGTCGCGATAGTGGGTCGCGACGTCGTAGCTCGTCACGTACGCCGCGTACGATTCGCGCACTTCGGAGCGCGCGTCGATCGCCGTTTTCGCGAGCCGGTTCGCCGACTGCATGTAGAGGGCCTCGGCGCGCGCGACTTTCGCGCCGCCCCAGTCGAACAGCGGAATCTCGACGCTGATCTCGTAGCCGTGCTCGTGCCCCTTGCCGGTTTCGTAGTTGTTCACGTAGCCGAGATCGACCGCGTTGACGAAGCGTGTCGCCTTGCTCAGGCCGAGCGACGACGCGACGCCCTGCGTCTGCAGCTTCGCGGCCTGGATGTCGAAGCGGTTGCTCATCGCGAAGCGTTCGAGATCGGGCAGGTTCGGGCGCGCTTTCGGCAGGTCGGGCAAGCGCTCGGGCAGCGCGTACCGCGTGCGCTCGCCCCACAGCCCCATCGCGCGCGTGAGCTTCTCGCGTGCGGCCAGCGCCTGCTGGCGCGCCTTCGCGTGCAGCGCGACCGCGTCCGCCTGGAACGCCTGTTCGCGCGCGTAATCGAGGCGGCTGAAGTTGCCGGCCTGCCGCATGCGTTGCGCCAGTTCGGCGGCCGCGCTCGCGGCGTCGCGCACCTGCTGCGCATAGTTCGCGGCCTGCCCGGCGGCGACGGCTTCCACGTAGGCGCGGCGCGCGTCGGCCGCCACCTTCAGCATCGCATCGGCCGTTTCGAGCCTGGTCTGCTCGAAGCGGCGGCGTTCGATGCTCGTCGCGAGCGGCATCGTCAGCAGTGCGAACACGTTCGCCGACAACGTGCGACCGAGCGTCAGTTCGCCGTCGCCGGCGCGCGTGCGGCTGAACGCGAAGCGCGGGTTCGGCAGCCGGCCGGCCTGCACGAGGTCGGCCTCCGACAGTCCGAGTTCGGCGTACGACGCCTGCAGGCCGCGGTTGTTCAGCAGCGCGACCTGCACCGCATCGTCCATCGACAGCGGCCTGGCCAGCAGTTCCTGCGTCCGCCTGTCGACGGCCTCGCGGTCGGCATCGGTCCTGACGACCACCGCGTCTTTCCCGATGCGTTCCGATGCGGCGGACGACACGGCGTCGAAACCGCCGTCCTTCGAAAACGTCGTACAGCCCGCAAGGAACGCCAGCGCGACCGCGGCCGCACCGATCCTCGGCGATATCGCCAGATTCGTCATCGCGCGGCCCCTCCGTGCGTCGCATGCGCGCCGCCGTTGCGCGCCGCATTGCCGGGCTTCGCGGGCCGCTCCGTCACGTCCCGGTTCAGTTGTTTCCAGCCGGGGCCTTCGTCGTCGCGATACGGCCGGTAGCCGTCGAACGCGGACGTCACGGTGACGTCAGGCACCGGCGCGGCGGCGTCCGCCGGATCGGGCAACGGGGTTTGCGCAGGCGCGAGCGACGGCATGAAGGCCGCCGCGCTCAACAGCGCCGCAGTGATCAGTCGCATGAAAATATCTCGTCGTGAGTCGTCCGGCGGACCGGGTGCGGCCGCCAGCGTGAATTGCAGGTCGCGGCCTGTCGGCCACGGGCGGGGACTAGACGGGTATCGCGCGAGGCGGCCGGTCGATGCCGCCGGTCAGGAACGACACGCCGCCGGCCGATGGGGGAGGCGCGGCGATCGCGACGCCGACGCTCGTGACGGCGGGCACCGCCCCGGCACCCGACATGCCCGTGCCGAAGCAGCACGACACGCACGCGGAACACGACGACGCATGCCGCGCGTGACCGTCATGATCGTGATGGCCCTCCTGCGCGTGCGGGGCCGCCTCCGCCGGCATGACGGCAGCGCCCGCGCACTGCATCGACACAGCCGCGAACGACAGGATCGGCAGGCTCAGCGCCAGCAGCACGACGACGAGGAATTTGCGCCAGTACGACATGGATGCGGAATCGGGCAGGCAACGACCGGTTGGGCCGGCGCGGCGCCGCGACGGCGCGCTCCGGGGACAAGACGGCTGCAGGTTATCGCCGCCGCGGTGACGACGACATGGCCGAAACATGACCGGATTTTCATGAAACGCGGGTGACGCGGCGCCTGGGCGATGCATGACAATCCCGTCATCCGGCGGTCATCGTTCGCGCACGCGCGGCCCCTTAAGCTCAGGCGTTACACTGACCGGCTGGAAATACGGACAGCCTGCCCCACCATGCGGATACTGATAGTCGAAGACGAACCCAAGATGGCGTCGTACCTCCGCAAGGGGCTGATGGAGGCGAGCTACACGGTCGACATCGCGGAAAACGGCCAGGACGGGCTGTTCCTCGCGCTGCACGAGGATTTCGACCTCGTCGTGCTCGACGTGATGCTGCCGGCGCTGGACGGCTTCGAGGTGCTCAGGCGGCTGCGTGCGCAGAAGCAGACGCCCGTGCTGCTGCTCACGGCCCGCGACGCGATCGAGGACAAGGTGGCCGGGCTCGAACTCGGCGCCGACGACTACCTGCTCAAGCCGTTCGCGTACGCCGAATTCCTCGCGCGCATCCGCTCGCTGCTGCGCCGCGCGCCGCGCAACGCGCGCGACATCCTGCTCGTTGCCGATCTCGAGATCGACCTGCTCAAGCGCCGCGTGCGGCGCGCCGACACCCGCATCGACCTGACCGCGCAGGAATTCGCGCTGTTGCAGCTGCTCGCCGAACGCGAAGGCGAAGTGCTGACCCGTACGTTCATCACGTCGCAGATCTGGGACATGAATTTCGACAGCGACACGAACGTCGTCGATGCGGCAATCAAGCGGCTGCGCGCGAAGATCGACAACGCATATGAGAAGAAGCTGATCCACACGATCCGTGGCATGGGTTACGTGCTCGAGGATCGCTCGTGAGCGCGAGCCCGGCTTCGTATTCGCTGCTGCGGCGCCTGACGCTCGCGTTCGCCGTCGTCGCCGCGCTCGTATTCGCGCTGACCGGCGCATACCTGTACCGCTCGCTGTCCGCCGAACTCACGCGGCGCGACGACATCGAGATCTCCGGCAAGCTCAACCAGTTCCTGCAGCTCGCGCACGCGAGCGGATCGACAGCCGCGCTGCGCGCCGATCCGGCCGTGTTCCATGAAGTGCTGCTGTCGCACCCGGGGGTCTATCTCGGCATCTACGATGCGCAGGACCGCCCGCTCGTCGAGCACTCCGACGCGGCCGGCAACACGCTGGCGTCGGTAATCACGGCACCGCATCCAGCCGGTGGCGCCGCCGGGCCGTTCTCCTGCTCGCCATCCGGCATCGGCACGTCCCGCTGCGTGTATGCGCGTGCAACGCTGCCGTCCGGCGAAGCGATCCAGGTCGCGCTCGCACGCACGGCGACCGATCGCCAGTCGCTGCTCGAAAGCTATCGCGTCGACATCTGGCTCGCGGCGGCCGTCGGCGCGCTGCTGGTCGGCGCACTCGGCTACGCGGTCGCATCGCGCGGCCTGCGCCCGGTCGAGAGCCTCGGCCGGCAGACGTCGCGCATCGAGGCGCACAACCTGAACGCGCGCCTCGACGCGCGCGGCGGCCCCGTCGAGCTGCGCGAACTCGCGACGTCGGTCAACCGGATGCTCGACCGCCTCGAACGCGCGTTCGTGCGGCTGTCGCAGTTCTCGTCCGATCTCGCGCACGACATGCGCACGCCGCTCGCGAACGTGATCAGCTCGTCGCAGGTCACGCTGTCGCGTGCCCGCACGACCGAGGAATACGAAACGCTGATCGATTCGAACATCGAGGAATGCGAGCGGCTGCAGCGGATGATCGAGAACATGCTGTTTCTCGCGCGCACCGACAATGCGCGTCAGCACCTGAAAACCGCCGAGCTGGACGCCGGCAGCGAGTTGCGCCGGCTCGCGTCGTATTTCCAGGCGCTGGCCGACGAAGCCGGCGTGCGCATCGACGTGCGCGGCGAAGCACCGGTCGTCGCGGACGCGACGCTGTTCCGGCGCGCGGTGAGCAACCTCGCATCGAATGCGCTCGAACACGCGCAAGTCGCGTCGGCGATCGAACTGGCAGTTTCGGTGCAAGGGAATGATGCGGTCGTCGAGGTCACGAATCGCGGCGCCGCGATTCCGCCCGAACAGGTCGAACGGATCTTCGAGCGCTTCTACCGCATCGATTCGTCGCGGCACGGCGCGGCGCGCAACGCGGGGCTCGGGCTCGCGATCGTGAAGTCGATCATGGAATTGCATCGCGGCAAGGTGGAGGTCGCGAGCCGCGACGGGCGCACGACGTTCGCGCTTTATTTTCCGCGCGGCACGGACGGGTAATCCGCCCGCCCGCTCACGCGTCCGTCCCGCGCCGCAGCTTCGCCTCGCGGCGCGACCGGTCATTCAGTATCTGGTGCCGGCGGTGATCGGTCATCTTCTTCCAGTCGCGTGCCTCGTCGCGCGTGCGCAGGCAGCCGGCACAAAAGCCCGTCCGGCCGTCGAACGCGCACAGGTCGATACACGGCGATTTCACGGCCACGATCAGGCCGCCTTCGCACGCGTCGTCACTTCGACGGTCACGTGGGACACGCCGTCGAAGCGCGCGACGAGCGCATGGTAGAAACGCGCATCGCGCGCGGTATCGCCGGTTTCGACCGACACGATCGCGCTCATGTGCCCCGGGCCCACGCGCCACACATGGAGATCGTTGACCTTGTCGCCAAGCGCCTCGATCGCGCGGCGGACGTTGTCCGTCAGCTTGCGATCGACGTTGACGTCGAGCAGGATGCCGCCCGTGTCGCGCATCAGCCCGTAGGCCCAGTTGGCGATCACCAGCGCGCCGACGATCCCCGCGAGCGGATCCATCCAGACCCAGCCGAACGCCCGCGCGAGCAGCAGGCCGACGATGGCCAGCACCGACACGGCCGCGTCGGCGATCACGTGAACGTAGGCGGACCGGATGTTGTGGTCGCGATGCGCCGCCGCGAGCGAGCCGTGGTCGTGATGCGCGTGATGCGCGTCGTCATGGTCGTGATCGTGGACATGCGCATGACCATGCCCGTGATGATGATCGCCGCTCAGCAGCCACACGCTGGCGAGATTCACCGCGAGCCCGAGCACCGCGATCGGAATCGCTTCGCCGAAATGGATGGGCACCGGAGACAGAAGGCGCGCGATCGCCTCGTAGCCGATCAGCAGCGCGATCATCGCGAGCACGATCGCGCTCGTGAACCCGGCCAGATCGCCGAGCTTGCCGGTGCCGAAAACGAAGCGCGGATCGTCCGCATGCCTGCGTGCGTAGGTGTAGGCCAGCGCCGCGATCAGCATCGCGCCCGCATGCGTCGACATGTGCAGCCCGTCGGCGACCAGGGCCAGCGAGCCGAACAGCGTGCCGCCGACGATTTCGGCGATCATCATCGCCGTGCACAGGCCGATGACCATCCAGGTCTTCCGCTCGTTCCGCGCGTGCGCGGCGCCGAGAAACGCATGGCTGTGCCAGCCGTCGGCGGCACTCCCCTCGAGTTTGCTCATGTTCCGATCCGGTTACTTGAAATAACTGTGGACGACGTCGATGAGCTGCTCGGTCGCGCTGCCTTCATGCGCGTCCGGCGTGTCCGCGTCGACGAGATGCGACCGGATGTGGTCTTCCAGCACGACGGCCAGCAGGCCGTTCATCGCGCCGCGGCAGCTCGTGATCTGCTGCAGCACATCGTTGCAGCCGCGCTCGTCCTCGAGCGCGCGCTCGATCGCCTCGACCTGACCCTTGATACGGCGCACGCGGTTCAGCAGCTTCTGTTTGTCGCGAACGGTATGACTCATCGATGGCTCCTGTATAGGGTAGGGGAGTATATCTCCAGGACGGTTTCCCCATAGGGTGGAGGGAGATATTTTTTTCGAGATGAAGGCTTGTCGAAAGCAACCCGCTCGGCTAGACTGCCCTTCGTCTTTGGGGAGTAGCCTGCTTTCCGTCCCCCGGAAAGCGAACGCGTCAACACACTCGGCCTGCGGCCGTGGCGCGTTCGGCCTGATCGGCTTGGCGAGACCATGGGCGCATCGCGTCGTTCCTGGTTGGACGGCGGCGGATGCGCCATGGTTCGTCAGCGTCCGACCACGGAGTCCCCATGTTCCTCCCCGCTCTCTCCCCATACGCCACCGTTGCCCGCGGAGGTGCCGCATGACGTTCATGTTCCTCGAACTGGCGTTCATGCTGATCGTCATCCTCGTCGCGGCCGAAGTCTTCACCAATGCGCTCGAACATCTCGGCGAACGCCTGAAGATTTCCGAAGGCGTGACCGGTTCGCTGTTCGCGGCCGTCGGCACGGCGCTGCCCGAAACGATGGTGCCGCTGCTCGCGCTGGCCGGCGGCACCGCGAACCAGGCCGTGAACGAGGAAATCGGCGTCGGCGCGATCCTCGGCGCGCCGCTGATGCTCGCGACGCTCACCACGTTCCTGATGACGCTCGCCGTGATCCGCTCGCGCGGGTTGCGCGGCACGATCGCGCCGGAACGCACGGGCTTCGTGCGCGACATGAACTACTTCCTCGCCGCGTTCTCGCTGGCGACCGCCGCGATGTTCGTCCCGCATCACAACTGGGCCGTGCGCGCGCTGCTCGCCGCGATGCTCGTCGGCCTCTACGTGATGTACGTCGTGATGACGTTCCGCGCGTCGACCCGGCTCGTCGATGCCGGGCACGGCACCGAGGCGCCGCATGCGATGTTCCTGTCGCGCGCGGGCCTGCCGACCAACCTCGCGACGATCGCGCTGCAACTGCTGATCGGCGTCGCGCTGCTGGTCGGCGGGGCGAAGGGCTTCATTCACGGCGTGGAAGGCGTGTCGCATGCGCTCGGCATCTCGGCGCTGCTGCTGTCGCTGATCATCGTGCCGATCGCGACGGAGCTGCCGGAGAAGGTCAACAGCGTGCTGTGGATCCGCCGCAGGAAGGACACGCTCGCGTTCGGCAACATTACCGGCGCGATGGTGTTCCAGGGCACGCTGCTGCCGGCGATCGGCATCATGCTGACGCCGTGGGAGCCGCGCCCCGAAGTGCTGACCGGCGTGATCATCACGCTCGCGGCGGCCGCGTGGCTGCGCGTCAACGCGCGGACGCGCGGGCTCGCGATCTGGGCACTGCTCGCGAACGGCGCGGGGTATGCGGGTTATCTGGTCCTGACGCTGACACGCTGAATGCGCCGATGCGCGCACCGGGCGCGCCGGCCGACGGACACGTCGGCGCGGCGCGCTTCACTGCGCAGATGCGGGCGACCGCCGCACCTGCCGACGACGGTCAGGAACCCTTGACGAGCTTGACGATCGTCAGCGTGCCGTCGACCTTCTCGATCCGCACCTTGACCTTGTCGCCCGCCTGCGCGTGCGCGAGCATCGCCGCATCCTTCGCCTTGAACGCCATCGTCATCGCCGGCATCCCGACGTTGTCGAGGGCGCCGTGCTTTAGCGTGATCCTGCCGCTCGCGGCATCGACCTTCTTCACCTCGGCGTCGGTCAGCGCGGCATGCGAATCGGCCGCGCCGTCCGGCGCCATCTTCATGCCGGCCATGTCCATGCCCGACATCTCGCCGGCGGCAAACGCCGGTATGGCGGCAGCGCCGAGCGCGACAACGGCGGTTGCGGCGGCGATCAATTGATTCATCTTCATCGTGATTCTCCGGTTGGGATGGGTGGCACGTTCGTGCCGGAAGGAACTGCATCGGAATGCCGCGCCCGGCCCGCGCCGTACGCACGACGGCGCTGAAGCAGGAGCCACGCGGCGGGAATGACGAACATCGACAGCAGCGGCGCCGTGACCATGCCGCCGACCATCGGCGCGGCGATGCGCTGCATGACTTCGGAGCCGGCGCCATGGCCGACCATGATCGGCACGAGACCGGCGAGCACGACGGCGACCGTCATCGCCTTCGGCCGCACACGCAGCACCGCGCCCTCGCGGATCGCGTCGAGCAGCAGCGCATCGGTCAGCGGTTCGCCGCCGTCGAGCCGGCGCTGCAGCGCGCCTTTCAGGTACAGCAGCATCACGACGCCGAATTCGGCGGCCACGCCGGCCAGCGCGATGAAGCCCACCGACGTCGCGACCGACACCGCATGACCAAGCGCCCACACGAGCCAGAAGCCGCCGACCAGCGCGAACGGCACCGTCGACATCAGCAGCAGCGCATCGGCCACCGAGTCGAACGTGAGGAGCAGCAGCACGAAGATCACGACGAGCGTGACGGGCACCACGGTACGCAACGTCGCCGCCGCGCGTTCGAGATACTCGAACTGGCCCGACCACGCGATCGAATAGCCGGGCGGCAACGCGACCCGTTGCGCGACGGCCCGCTGCATCGCGCGGACGGCCGTGCTCAGGTCGACGCCGCGCAGATCGACGTACACGTAGCCGGACAGCCGCGCGTTCTCGCTGCGGATCATCGGCGGCCCGTCGGCGATGCCGATGCGCGCGACATCGCCGAGGCGGATCTGCGCGCCGCGCGCGGTGACGACCGGCAGTTGCCGCAGGTTCTCGAGCGAATCGCGGATCTCGCGCGGATAGCGGAGGTTGATCGGGAAACGCTCGCGCCCCGCGACCACTTCGCCGACATCGTCGCCGCCGACCGCCGACGACACGACCGACTGGATGTCGGCCACCGACAATCCGTAGCGCGCGGCCGCGAGCCGGTCGATATCGACGTCGATGTAGCGGCCGCCGTTCAGCCGTTCCGCGAGCGCGGACGTCACGCCGGGCACGCGCTTCACGGCCGCCTCGACCTGCGTCGCGATCGCGTCGATGCCTGCCAGGTCCGGCCCGGAAATCTTCACACCGACCGGCGTCTTGATCCCGGTGGACAACATGTCGAGCCGGTTGCGGATCGGCGGCACCCACACGTTCGACAAGCCCGGCACCTTCACCGTCCGGTCGAGTTCGTCGACGAGTTTCTCCGGCGTCATGCCGGACCGCCATGTGCTGCGCGGCTTGAAGCGGATCGTCGTCTCGAACATCTCGAGCGGCGCGGGATCGGTGGCCGAATCGGCCCGGCCCGACTTGCCGAACACCGTGTCGACCTCGGGCACGGTCTTGATCAGCCGGTCGGTCTGCTGCAACAGTTCGCCCGCCTTGTCGGCCGAGATGCCCGGCAGCGCGGTCGGCATGTACAGCAGGTCGCCTTCGTCGAGCGGCGGCATGAATTCGCTGCCGAGCCGCGACAACGGCACGGCCGTCAGCACGAGCGCGACAACCGCGATACCGATCGCGAACCACGGGCGCCGCAGCGTCGCCTCGAGCAGCGGCCGGTACAGGCGGATCAGCACGCGGTTGATCGGGTTCGCGTGCTCGTGCGGAATGCGGCCGCGCACGAGATAGCCCATCAGCACGGGCACCAGCGTCACCGACAATCCGGCGGCCGCGGCGATCGTGTAGGTCTTCGTGAACGCCAGCGGCGCGAACAGCTTGCCCTCCTGCCCTTCCAGCGAAAACACTGGAACGAACGACAGCGTGATGATCAGCAGCGAGAAAAACAGCGCGGGCCCGACTTCCGCGGCCGACGCCGCGACCAGCTCCCAGCGGCGCGCGGCGGTCGGCGGCTCGCCCGGATGCGCGTGGTCGTACGCTTCCAGATGCTTGTGCGCGTTCTCGATCATCACGATCGCCGCGTCGATCATCGCGCCGATCGCGATCGCGATCCCGCCGAGCGACATCAGGTTCGCATTCACGCCCTGGTAACGCATCACGATGAACGCGGCCAGTACGCCGAGCGGCAGCGACAGGATCGCGACGAACGCGCTGCGCAGATGGAACAGGAACACCGCGCAGACGATCCCGACGATGACGAATTCCTCGATCAGCTTGTCCTTCAGGTTGCCGACCGCGCGCTCGATCAGTTGCGATCGGTCGTAGGTCGTGACGATGTCGACGCCGGGCGGCAGCGAACGCTTCAGGCCGGCGAGCTTCGCCTTCACCGCGTCGATCGTCGTCAGGGCGTTCTTGCCCGAGCGCATCACGACGACGCCGCCCGCCACTTCGCCCTGCCCGTTCAACTCGGCGATCCCGCGCCGCATCGCCGGGCCGACCTGGATGTGCGCGACGTCGCCGAGCAGCACCGGCGTGCCCGCGTCGTCGGTACGCAGCACGACGCGGCGGAAGTCGTCGAGCGTGCGCAGGTAGCCGGACGAACGCACCATGTACTCCGACTCAGCCAGCTCGACGACCGAGCCGCCGGATGCCTGGTTGGCCTTGCCGAGCGCATCCGCGACCGCCGCCTGCGTGATGCCGTAGGCACGCAACTTGTCGGGATCGAGGACGACCTGGTACTGGCGCACCATGCCGCCGATGCTCGCGACTTCCGAGACGTCCGGCACGGCCTTCAGCTCGAACTTCAGGAACCAGTCGTTGAGCGCGCGCAGTTGCCCGAGATCGTGACGGCCGGTGCGATCGACGAGCGCGTACTCGTACACCCAGCCGACGCCGGTCGCATCCGGCCCGAGCGACACGGTCGCGCCGGCCGGCAGGCGGCTTTGCACCTGGCTCAGGTATTCGAGCACGCGCGAGCGCGCCCAGTAGGGATCGGTGCGGTCGTCGAACAGCACGTAGACGAACGCATCGCCGAACGACGAGTATGCGCGCACGGTCGTCGCGCCCGGCACGCCGAGCAGCGTCGTCGTCAGCGGATAGGTGACCTGATCCTCGACGACCTGCGGCGCCTTGCCCGGATACGACGCCTTCACGATCACCTGCGTGTCCGACAGGTCGGGCAACGCATCGAGCGGCGTCTGCCGCAGCGAATGAACACCCCACGCGGCGATCAGCACGGTGGCCAGCAGCACCAGGAAGCGATGCCGGACGGACCAGAGAATGACGCGCGCGATCATCGTTCGCCTCCCTGCGGCTCGACCTTCGTTAGCCGGTAGCCGTCGTCGGTCTGCATGAACGCGAACCGCGCGGTCTGACCCGGCTTCACGTCGGGAAACGCCCGGGCCGACGGCTTGCCGAACGCCATCGTCATCGCGCCCCAGCCGAGCGCCGGCACCGGTTGATGCGAGAACGTGATGTCGTCGGCCGTCACCTTCTCGACCTTGCCGGTCGTTTCGTAGACCGGCAAGGTCGCCGCAGCGGACGATGCGGCCGTACCTGCCTCCGACGTGCGTTCGAGCCGCGGCAGCACGCTTTTCAGGCTGGCTTCCGAATCGATCAGGAACTGGCCCGACGCGACGACCGTGTCGCCTTCGTGCAACCCGTCGAGCACTTCCGTGTCGCCGCCGACGTCGTTGCCGGTCGTGACCGATACCGGCTGAAGGCGGCCGTCGCCGTTCTTCACGATGACGATCGTGCGCTTGCCGGTCGCGATCACGGCCTCGGACGGCACGAGCAGGCGCGACACCGTATCCTTCGCGGCTACGCGCACGCGCATCAGCATGCCGGGTGTGAGCTTCAGCGACGCGTTGTCGATCTCCACGCGCGCCTGCAGCGTACGGCTGCCCGTGCCGATGCCGGGCAGCACTTCGCGGATGCGGCCGCTGACGTGCCGCGCCGCATCGCCCGCGAACGTCGCGTCGACCGACATCCCCGGCTGCACGGTCAGCGCGAGCGCTTCCGGCACCTCGACGATCAGCCACAGCGTCGACAGCCCCGCGATCTTCGCGAGCGTCTGACCGGGTGCGACCATCGCGCCGTCGCGCACGTTCAGCTCGCTGACGACACCCGTTTCCGGCGCCGTGAGCACGACATGCGTCTGCGCACGGCCGGTGCGTTCGAGGGCCGCGACCATCCCGTCCGGAATCGACAGCGCCCGCATCCGTGCGCGCGCCGCATCGAGCAGGCTGCCGTCCATCCCGCCGCGCTTCAGCGCGAGATATTCCTCCTGCGGCGCGAGCCAGTCGGGCACGAACAGCGATGCGACCGGCGCGCCCTTCTCGATGCGCTGCATCGGCGCACGCGCGTACAGTCGATCGATATAGCCGGTGACGCGCGACTGCACGACGTCCGCGCGCGATTCGTCGAACTGCGTCGTGCCCACCGCGTCGAAGCCGGCGGCCGTCTGCTGGCGCCGCACGGTCGTATACCGGATGCCGAGGTTCTGCTGCAGGCCCGGATCGATCCGGATGCCCGGTGCGGCGCCCTCTTCGTCCGCATAAACGGGCTGCAACTGCATGTCCATGAAAGGCGACTTGCCCGGTTTGTCGAAATGCTGGTTCGGCACCATCGGGTCGTGCCAGTACAGCACCTTGCGTGCCGCTTGCGGATCCTGCGTGCCGGACGGCGCGGCAGCGGCCGGGGCGGCCGTCGCCGCGCCGCCCGCCGCATGGCGAACGCCCGCGAAGTAGCCGGCGCCGCCGAGCGCCGCGCCGGCGAACGCCAGCACCACCGCGCGTGCGAGTGCTTGCTTGTTCATGGTGTTCTCCTTCACTGCGCGGCGGCCAGCGCCGACGGCACGACCTGATATTCGAGCTGCGCCCAGGTCCGCGACACGTCGCGCCTGAGATCGAGCAGCTGCAACTGCGCGTCGAGTTGCGCCCGCCGCGCGGCGAACGTATCGGCGAGCGACCCCGTGCCGGCCCGGTACGCGGCCATCGCGAGCTGCACGCGCTGGTCGGCGGCGGGCAGCAGCGCGGCGCTCAGGTTCGCGATGCGTTCGCGGCCGCTCGCCAGCGCCTCGGATTGCGTACGGATATCGGCCTGCACCTGGCGCAGCGTGTCCTCGTACATCAGGCGCGCCCTCGTCTCGAGGGCGGCCTTCTCGGCGATGTCGCGGTTCTGGCGGTTCTTGCGATTGAGCGGCAGCGGGATCGAGACGCCGACGGACACCATGTTCGAATACGCGCCGCCGCGCTGCTGGTACGCGATCTCCCATGTCCAGTTCGGGCTGCGCTCGCTGTTCGCGACCGCCGTGTCGGCTTCGGCCACCGCGATGTCGTCGGCCGCGGCGACGAGCGCCGGCTGCGACAGGCGCAGTTCGTCCGGCGGCAGCGACGACACGAAGGATTCCGGTGCAGGCGGCGCCCCCGTCACGTCGGCCGCCGGAACGGCCGTCCAGCGGGCCAGCACGACAAGCGCGGTGCGGTATGCCTGCTGCGCCTTGAGCACCTGATCCTGCGTTTGCGCGAGCATCGCGCGCGCCTGCACGACATCGCCGGCACCCGCCTTCGCGCCGCGATACGACGCCTGCGTGGCGTCGAGTTCGTGATTCATGTGGCCGAGCAGCGCCTGCTGAAGCGCGAGCGCCTGCTTCGCGTAGACGGCGTCGAGCCAAGCCGTCGCGGTCTGCTGGCGCACGATGGCGAGCTGCGCGAGATAGCCCGCGCGCTCACGGCCGACCTGCTCGTTGGCAAGTGCCGTGCGCAGCCGCCGCTTGTCGCCGGACACCCACTCCTGCTCGATGCCGATGCGGCGCATCGTCATGAAGTCCTGGCCGACGGTGAAGCGCTGACCGCCATTGACTGGCAGGTTGTCGATACCGGCCTTGAGCATCGGGTCGGGCAACTGGCCGGCCTTGACGGCCGCTTCGGAACGCGCGAGCACGGAAGCCTGCGCGGCCTGCATCGAAGCGGAATGATCTGTCGCGGACTGCAGCGCGGCGTCCAGCGTGACAGGCGACTGCTGTGCGTGAACGGCGCCCGCCGCCAGCAGCGCGACCCACAGTACGGGCGCGCGCCGACACCCACGCCGCGTACGCGGCGTGCTGAAATCGAATGACATGGTGTAACCCCAGGTCGGAACCCAAAAGGATTCCACGTCCTGCGCACAGGACGAACCTCACCGCGTGCGCGGTGAACCGGTCAGATCGGGATCAGTTGATGCGCGGCGGGCGCCACAACCCGTTCGGGTCGCGGGACGGGACGGACTGCGTGTAATGGAAGACGATCGTGCTCGCGAATGCGGCGGGACGGCTGACGTCGACGCGAGCGACCGGGTGATAGAGGCTGCCGAACTGGCATTCGGCCGTCACCTTGCAGGCCGCGCCCTTGGCTTTGGCCTTCGCGTGATCGGCGGATGACGGCTGCATCGAATCGCAGCCGCTCATGCCGGCGGACATCGCCAGGTTCATGCCGGTATCCGGATCCGTCGACATCGTGTGCTGCATCGGACATTCACCGGTCAGGCCGCTGGCTGCCAGCCCAGTGAGGGGCAGCACCGCGCACAGCAGCAGCAGGATGAAGGTCCGAAGCAGTTTCATGGCGGCGATTATATCCCGGCCGGTCGCTGCGTGGCGGCGCGTCGCTACAGCAGAATGACGCGCCGCCACGCCTCACTTCAGCAGGCCGTCCGCGGCCAGCGCGGCCTGCACGGCCGGCCGCGCGCGCACGCGCTCGTACCACGCGCGCAGATGCGCATGGCGGCTCAGGTCAATATCCGCGTTGTACACCGAGCGCATCCAGTCGGCCTTGCCCCAGCCGGTCAGCGCGAACAGGTACGCATCGGCGACCGTGAACGTGTCGCCGGTCACGAACGTCCGGCCGTCGAGCTGGCGGTCGATCCATGCGAAGCGGCCGTCGAGTTTCTGCCGGACGGGCTCGACGTACTTCCCCGCCTGCACCGCATACAGCAACGGGATGAAGCCCTTGTGGATCTCGGTGCCGAGGAAGTTGAGCCATTCCATCAGCCGGTAACGCGCGAGCGTCCCATGGGCCGGCGCGAGCGCGGCTTCCGGGCGCTGGTCCGCGAGATACTGCGCGATCACCGGCCCTTCGCGCAGCATCGTGCCGTCGTCGAGTTCGAGCAGCGGCACGTAGCCGAGTTCGTTCACGTCGTAGTAGTTGCGGCCGTCTTCGACGACGTGCTTGCGCGCGTCGACCTTGACGATCTCCGCGTCGATGCCGCCTTCGCGCAGCACGATGCAGATCGCCTGCGAACAGCTGCCGGGAGCGTGATAGAGCTTCATGCGTATCCTTCGTGGGTAGTCCAGGTATCGATTCGCCGCGACGCGGGCGCTAATATCTCGCATCGGCGCACGGCTGGGAAGACGGCAGTCGTTTGTGCCGTAGTCACAAAAAATTTACCGATCAGGGTTCAGCACGATGAAAACGAGTGCGACAGGATGTTCCGTTGAAGAAGCGATGCGCCTGCTCGGCGGCCGCTGGCGGCTGCTGCTGGTGTCGTATCTGCTCGACGGGCCGCGGCGCTTCAGCGACCTGCGCCGCGACATGCCGGGAATCTCGCAGCGCATGCTGACGCTCGACCTGCGCGCGCTGGAGGATGCGGGACTCGTGAAGCGGACCGTCTATCCCGAAGTGCCGGTGCGCGTCGAGTACGATCTCACCGCGGACGGCGACCGGCTGCGGCCGGTCGTCGAAGTCATGCGCGAGTTCGGGCTGTGGCTGAAGGCGCGCGACGAGCAGGCCGATCCGACGCCCGACACCGCGGCCACGATCGAAACACGCATGCATTCCCTCCGATAATCTTCATGCAGGAACCGACGTTCATGGAACTTCACGCTACCGTCGGCGCGGCGACGTCCGACCTCGACGACGACGAAAGCTTCGCCAACCTCTACTGTCACGATGCGGAGCAGGACTACTGCTTCGCGCTGTCGCGCTTTCCGGACGACGCGCTGATCGAAGTGATGGTGCGCGACCAGGTCAACCTGCGCGTCAAGGATCTGTCGGTGCGCCTGACCGACGATGCGATCGACGTCGAGATCGAACCGGGCATCGCCGCGCGGCTCGACGGCCACACGCGCTACGTGATCCATCTCGCGCCCGGCCAGTACGATCCGGTCACGCTGCGCGCCGCGCTGAAGGAGATCTTCGTCGGCAAGAGCGGCTATCGCGACGACAGCACGCAACGCTGACCGGCTGCCCGCATGCGCCCCTTCGCTTCGCTCCGGCACCCGCTCGTGACGCACTCCCCGCGGCTCCGCCCGCTTCCCCGCGTCGCCGCGCTGCTGCTCGCCGCGTGCGCATCGATCGCCCCCGCCGCGCATGCGGCCAAGCCGCTGCTCACGTTCAAGGTCGACGACACCGTCACGGCCCGCGTCGAACGCGCCGACAGCGCGCACATCACGGTCCGCTTCCTGCCGAGCGGGAAAACGCAAACGCTCGACGTCACGGCCACCGACGAGGAGGGCCACTATCACCTCGCGACCGACGACTACAACTTCGACGGCCACCGCGATCTCGCGGTGCATGCGCTGCTCGGCATGGTCAACGAAAGCTACGGCATCTACCTGTACGATGCCGCGCGCCAGCAGTTCGCGCCGCTTTCGATGCCGGCGAGCAACCTGCCGCACGGCAGTTGCGATGACCTGATCAATGTCGATGCAAAACCGAAGGAGCGCACGCTGTACAGTTCGTGCCGTGGCGGGCCGATCTGGTACACCGATGCGTACCGTTTCGACACCGCCGGCAAGATGTATCTGTACCAGTCCAGCGAAGCGGTACCCGACGACCTGCGCACGCTCCTCGACGACGACAACGGCCCGGCGTCGATGCTGCTGACCTACGACGAGCACGGCAAGCGTGTGTCGCGCCGACCGCAGGCGTATGGCGGCGGCAACGTGACGTTCAAGGTACATCCGGCGCGCCTGCCGCTGCACGACGCAATGATCGATGCGCCCACGCGCCGTTATGTCGTCGCGGGCGACACGGTGGAGGTGATCGATGCGAGCGATGATTTTCAGTGGCTGAAGGTGCGGTATCGCAATCCGCACGCGGGTGTGGTGCAGGGCTGGGTCCGTTCGGAAGAAGCAACGGGAAACTGACAGGGAACAATTTGTTGTACCCAGCGGGAACCCTTTCGTTGCTCATCAGTTACGGTAACTTGAGGACCCCGATAGATCGCGCGTGTTCTGGATCCGGCACTCGTGACAAGACTGCCGCCGCAGCGCGATATCGCGGCTGCGGCTCGCGGCTCTTCGACAACAGCGCGGCGATCTGCGCCGTCAGAAAAGCCGTGAGCTCTCGGTCCACGCCGACATCGTCTCCGAAGACAGCGGACCAAGAATCTCGCCCCTTCATCAGAACTGTGCCGTGACCTGAAACCCAATCGTCACTCGCGCCGTAGGGAACCCGGACGGCTTGTAGACCGGCGTAGCCGCGAACAGGTCGTACGCATAGGCGCCGAAGTGCGTGCCGACGCTGCCCTTCACGCCGATCGCCGCACCGGCCAGTTGCGCGCCGACCAGCGTGACCGGTTGCGGCCCCCACACACGGCCGTAGTCGAGGCCGGCATAAACGGCCTGCCCAGTCTGCCCGATCGTCATCTGCAGCTCGTTGCGCCAGTAGAAACCGCGTGACGCGGCCAGCATCGTCTCGCCATCGAAACCGCGCACCGTATAACGGCTGCCGATCGTCAGGTCGTCGATGTAGTACAGCGTGTTGCCCGTGTACTGACCGTGAAACGTCGTGACGTAGCGGAGCGGCTGCTGCGCGATTGCGAACGGCACCGACAGGTTCGCATCGAGCACGGCCATCTTGTAGCGGTAAGTCGGGCCGCCGTCGGTCGCCAGCATGTCGTCCTGCGCGCCGAACGCGCCGATACCCTGCCGATACGCAAGTGTGCCGTCGAACTGCGCGTTGCCGAAGTAATGGCGATCGGTCAGGCCAAACTCGACGAACGTGTTGTTGCGGCGCTGCTGCGGGATCTCGGTGTCCTCGATGAAGCTTTGCCCGAAGCGGCGCGACAGTCGGAACTGCGCACCGAACACGTCGTCCTGGCTGCGCGACAGCACGCGGTTCAGCTTAAAGTCGACCGTCTTCGAATTGCCGCTCGCGACGAACGTCTGATTCACGCCGGCGATCTGCTGGTAGTACGTGCTCGTGTAGGCCGACAGCGTGGCGGTCCAGTATCCCCACGGGATCGAGTAGAAGCCGTTCCAGCCGTGCGAGCCGAGCCGCTTGTCGCCGAACTCGAGATCCTGGCTCACGCCGATGTTGAAGAGGTCGTTCAGGCCGAGCGGGTTGTCGATGCCGAGCGACAGGTTGCCCTGTAGCCGGCCGGTCGCGCGCGTACCCGAGTTGTCGATCGACGCGACGACGGTCCACGGCTTGGCGCGTTTCACGTCGAGCACGACGTCGCTTTCTCCGGGCACGTCGGCCGGGACGATCTGCATCGACACGTCCTGGCTCGATACGCGTTTCATCTGTTCGAGGCCCTGTTCGAGATCGCGCAGGTTCAGCAGTTCGCCGTCACGCGTTGGGAAAGCGGTTTTCCAGGTGCCGCGGAGCTTAGAGGCCAGTTCAAAAAGACCCCGAAGGGGCTGTTAACTTCACCGGCGACCTGTTAACCTCACGCATCTGAGCAACGGGATCATGAGGAATGCAATCGCCGATCGTTGATGACGAATTGTGGATACTCATCGAACCATTACTGCCGCCACCGAAACCGCGGCGAACGAAGAACCCAGGACGGTTTCCGGTTCCGAATCGAGCAGCATTAAACGGCATCCTGTTCGTGCTCAAGACCGGTATTCGATGGAACCATCTGCCGACGCAGCTCGGCTTCGGCTCGGGGACGACCTGTTGGCGCCGGCTTCGCGACTGGCACGAGGCCGGCGTGTGGGATCGCCTCCACGAACTGTTGCTCGCCAAACTTCGGGCAGCCGACCAGATCGATTTCTCGCGTGCCGCCGTCGATTCATCATCGGTACGGGCCGTTGGGGCGGGCCAAAAACTGGCCCGAACCCCACCGATCGCGCGCGACCCGGCTCCAAGCATCACATCGTCACCGACGCCAATGGCACACCTCTCGCCGCGATCCTGACTGGCGCGAACGTCAACGATGTTACGCAGTTGCTGCCGCTTATCGACGCAATTCCATCGATTCGCGGCCTACGCGGCCACCCGATTCAACGGCCTCGCGTGGTCTATGCCGATCGCGGCTACGACTCTGAGCGACATCGGCAAGCATTGCGAAATCGCGGTATCGAGCCGGTGATTGCCAAGCGCCGGACCGAACACGGTAGCGGACTCGGCAAGTATCGTTGGGTGGTCGAACGCACGCACTCATGGCTCCACAATTTTCGACGTCTACGCACTCGCTTCGAGCGACGTGCTGACATTCACGAAGCATTTCTCAAACTCGGCTGCTCGCTTGTCTGTTGGAACATCTTCAGGCGTATCGAGCAGCCTTTTTGAACTGGCCTCTTATCGTCAGCGAAGCGCACGTGACGGATCACGCCCGGGATCAGCGAAAACTTGAGGGTACCGGCCGACAGATCCTGTTCGGGCAGCAGGACGCGCGTTGTGACGTAACCGCGAGCCAGAATGGCTTGCGACAAGCCCTTGACGAGCAAGTCGAGCCCCTGTTTGCCGACGCACTGTCCGGTGTAGTGTTCGAGCCATTCACGCGCGAATGCGAAGCGATCCATCGGCAACGCCGATGCTCCTTGCGCTTTCACGGAAGTCGGCAGCGCATCGGGTACGTCGAGTGTGAAACGCTCAATCCGAAAGCAGGGCGTTTCCGACGGTAGCGTGGGATACCCAGCGCTGGCCGTCACGTCCGATCGCACTCCGGGCGCAGAGACGGCCCGTTCGCGTTCACGCGCCTCTTCCTGCTGTCGGGTTTGCTGGTCGTTGCCCGGAATGATCAGGCGCGGCGCTTCCTGCGCCGACACACTGGTCGCGATAAGCAGCAGTGCTGCCGCAGCAGAATTCCCCCGGCGAATAGTTCTCGTGTGTTTTTCTAGATATCTGATCGTTGGCTGCAATTCAGTCAAGCATGTTATCGGCGCATCGTTTTCGACCGATTTGCCTGCAGACACCTGTCTGGACCACGTCTACAGACTCTATGCAACCACCCCTAGTTACTTTGCCGCTGGTATGTTCGAACTCGTGTCGTTGACGCGAACCAGTTCGAAGTCCGCTGAGCCTCCATTTTTATAAGCAAGGTACAGGCGATACTCCCCAGGCTTGATTTCGAACGATTTCTCCTTAAAGATGAGATTGTTCGATGAATACTCCATTGGAAAGTTGTCGAAGATGACGAACGGCTCACTCGACATCATTCCGGTTAGGCCGCACGTCACGTAAGTGCCAGTGCTGCCTTCAGGTTTCTTACGGGTGCCCGAGGTTTCGCACACGCGTGGCGTGATTGCATCGAACTGTTTGCCGTCGTTCCTGTAGAGACGAAACAGGGGAAGATTATTTCCGGCAGCGTCACCTCGAATCACTGATACCGTCGATACATTCCAGTTTCGACCTTTGATGTTCAGCACGCGGTAGGTTCCGTAGAATTGCTCCAGGCTTTCCGCAGCTTGACCTTTCAATCACTGGTTTTCGTCTGCAAGATCCGGCGCAAGCACAGAGCATGCGCTAACGAGTGGCAAGAGAAGTGCGGCAAGGCATCGGATTTCCATGATGATTTTTATTTAAGAAGTATAAATGTTTACATTATAAAATCGAAAAATATCTGAGCGTATTGGGCTCAGGACTTGTTCCGTTCATCGCTCTTCGCTTCGTAACTCTTGCGCGCCTTTTTGTAGCTGTTATCGAAGGGCTTGATCTTCAACATCGCGGCGCGACTTGTAAAGCCTCCGATCAAAGCCACCCCGAAGCCAGCCAATAATACAATCCCTCCAAAAATTGATGGTGGAATAAATTTCACTGCGACATACATCGCCAACACCCCCATCACAATCAAACTAAATCTCATCCATCGAGGAAAATTCCCATCCTCGATCATCTTAATTTTTCGCACCATTCCCTCCAGCATTTCCCGTTGTCGATTTCACGACACCTTGCCAATAAGAATTGAGTATCTCTTGAACCTTATTTTAAATATCGTTGCCGCTCATGGTATTCGACACTCCATTGATAACCGGGCCGAGAAGGGGATATTTCTCCGATGCTGCATTCGACACCACGGTTGGTTTATTGAACGCGAGCTTACCGAAACGCTGAAAGGCAATTGTCAAAAACTGCCAAGATGTTGAGTGGAAACCACGAATTTCAAATTTCAGACTCGTCCAATTGACGTGCACCCGGGCATCTATGGTCGAGTCTCTAAAGCATACGGGCGACAAACCTATGCTTCCCGTTTCAGACTGGCGCGCGATACAGCGCTACCGCCACACGTTCCCACATACTGAACGCCAAACATCCCATTAATAGGGATGCCTGTCCAAATGTTGACGCGCGTCGCGCCACGGTTCTAACGTTCGCCCCAACGCCATCCGATTCGGCCGCCCCGCTCGCGGGCGCCGGCCGGGCAGAGAACACAGGAGACGACCGTGGCCCAATCCGCGTCACGCACCCATGCGACCCCGCCTGAGCGCTCGACCGCGCATGGCGGTACCACCCCCGAATCCACGCCCCGCTCAGCCGCAACCACCCAGCCGAGCCGCAAGCGCCTGCTGATCCTCGCGCTGCTGTTCGTCACGGTCGTGATCAACTATCTCGACCGCAGCAACCTGTCGATCGCCGCACCCGCGCTGTTCAAGGAACTGAACATCGATCCGGTCCGCGCGGGCCTGGTGTTCTCCGCATTCGGCTGGACCTACGCGCTGATGCAGATTCCGGGCGGCTGGCTCGTCGACAAGGTATCGCCGCGCGTCCTGTATGCGGGCGCGCTTGCGCTGTGGTCGGCCGCGACGCAGCTGCTCGGCTTCGCGGGTTCGTTCGTCGGGCTGATCGTGCTGCGTCTCGCGGTCGGCGCGCTGGAAGCGCCGGCCTACCCGATCAACAACCGTGTGGTCACGACGTGGTTCCCAACCCGCGAACGCGCAAGTGCGATCGGCGGCTACACGTCGGGGCAATTCGTCGGCCTCGCGTTCCTCACGCCGGTGCTCGCTTGGCTGCAGGTGCACCTCGGCTGGCACATGGTGTTCGTCGCGACGGGCCTCGCCGGCATCGCATGGGCCGCGATCTGGTATGCGGTATATCGCGAACCGCGCGCGTTTCGCGGCGTCAACGCGGCCGAGATCGCGCTGATCCGCGACGGCGGCGGGCTCGTCGATCTGGAGGACCGCATCGCGGCACGCAGCGAACGCGCGCCGTCGACGTGGCGCGACCTCGGCGTCGTGCTCGGCCGACGCAAGCTGTGGGGCATCTACCTCGGCCAGTTCGCGCTGAACTCGACGCTGTGGTTCTTCCTCACGTGGTTCCCGACCTACCTCGTCAAATACCGCGGGATGGATTTCATCAAGTCGGGCTTCCTCGCATCGCTGCCGTTCCTCGCCGCGTTCGTCGGCGTGCTGTGCTCGGGCGTGCTGTCGGACTGGCTGATGCGCCGCGGTGCGTCGCAGGGCTTCGCGCGCAAGCTGCCGATCATCTCGGGGCTGCTGGTCTCGACCTGCATCATCGGCGCGAACTACGTGTCGTCGACGGGCTGGGTCATCGCGTTCATGACGATCGCGTTCTTCGGCAACGGCTTCGCGTCGATCACGTGGTCGCTCGTATCGGGGCTCGCGCCCGCGCGGCTCCTCGGTCTCACGGGCGGCGTCTTCAACCTGATCGGCAACCTGTCCGCGATCGCGACGCCGATCGTGATCGGACTGCTGGTCGACGGCGCCGACTTCTCGCGTGCGATCACCTACATCGCCGCGATGGCGCTCGCCGGCAGCCTGTCGTACGGGCTGCTCGTCGGCAAGGTCGAGCGCATCGACGCATGAGCGTCACGAGGGCGGCCCATACGAGCCGTCCCGGCCTTGCCGCTGTCCGCGTGCCGCGTCAGAACCGCGTGAACCCGTCGCGCGCGAGATCGTGCGGATTGCCGGCCACATAGTCGAGCGCGCACGCATCGGTATCGATGCCGACGGTCAGCAGCGTTTCCCAGCGCTCGGTATCGGGCATCGACGGATCCGGGTGGAAACACACGACGGCCGCGTCGCCGGCCGCACCGCACATCGCCGCCGCGCGTTCGCGCACATCGGCGCCCGTCATGCCCGTCACGACCTCGTTCAGGTACGCGAAGCGTTCGCGCGTGGTGGAACTGTCGGGCATGCACTCGCCGCCGCTCAACGCGCGATCGAGGAAGTGGTTCGTGTGCAGCAGCCAGCCGTCCGGGCGCGGCACGACCACACCGACACCCGACGGGCTCAGTTCGATGCTCGCCGCACGCGGGTTCGCGTCGTGCCGCGTGAACACGGTCAGCACCGTCGATGCGCTCACGCGCGCGGTGCGCGCGAGTTCGATCGCCTCCTGCACCGTCGTCGCCTCTTCGAGCAGACGCCGCGCGATCGCATGCACGGGCACGCCCGCGCTGCCGTCGTCGCTCGCGTGATGCAGGATGTTGAAGTGCAGCCCGAGCCCGGCGCTGTTCACGCCGAGCTTCGCGAGCATCCCGAATTCGGCGAACAGCTTGACCGTGCGGCCCTGCGGCGTCGCGAACTGCATCAGCAGCCCCTGCGGCGCGAGGCTGTCGTGCCAGTCCCACGTCTGCAGCGTGCGCGGCGCGTGCGGGCCCGCCGGCGCGTAGACGGTCGTCGAGCATTCGCCTTCGGCCGACGCGGGCGCGGTCGCGAGAATCTCGGTGCGCGCGTTCAGGCACGCGAGCTGCCAGTACGGCAAGTCGACGCCCTCGGCGATCGCCTCGACTTCGGCGGCCAGGCGCGGGCACCATGCGTCGAGCGCCGCGAGGCTCGCTTCGCCGATCGCCCGCGCGCGCTGCGGCTCGATGCCGAGCTTCGGGAAGAACGCGAGATAGCGCGCAACCGTATCGCGGATCGCGGGCGCGAAGCGCGCGCCGATCAGACGGCCCCGCTCATGCGGATCGGTGATGTCGGTCGCGAATGTGTGCAGCTTCAAGATCAAACCTCCTGTGTCGAATGAGACCCGGGCCGGCGCGGCCCGTAAAGTGTTTCGCTATACGAACAAATCGGCACGCGCCGGCCGTCAGAACGAGTAGATGAACTGCATCCCGGCGAGGTCGTTGCTGCGCGCGTACGTGCCGTTGCTCTTCAGGAACACCGGATGGTTCGCCGCGTCGTGGCGGTATTCGACCTTCACGGTGATCTGCTGCGTCGGATAGAACAACAGGTCCGCCGTGATCGCATAACGCCGCGCGCCCTTGCATTCGGTGCCGTTGGTCGCCGAGCCCTGGAAGCACGCCGGATCGATGCCGAAGCCGCTCGTGCCGTTCACCGACGGGTTGCCGCCCGCGAGCCCGTACTGGATGTTCGTGCCGCCGCCGCCGTTCGACGTGTTGTTCAGGTAGTCGAAGCGCAGCGTCGCGCCCATGCGGCCGACCCACGACGTCGTCCACTTCGTATGGCCGAGCAGCGACATCCCGTACCAGCGGGCCGTGCCGCCGTTCCACGCGCCCTTCTGCAGCTCGCCGTAGTCGACCTGCGCGTTGACCTGCGTCTTGTCGTGCGTATAAGTCATGTCGGCTTCCACGTACTTGTAGAAGCCGGTCGGTGACGCGCCGTTGCACTGGTAGCCGTAGCCGCCCGCCACCGCGCACGGCGAGAACAGCGACTGCCGGCCGAGCATCCCGGAGATCCCGAAGTCGAAGGCCGTCGACGTCGCGTTGTCGAAGCGCGCGGTGATCGTCGGCGTCCAGTTGGTCTTGGTCGTGTTGTTCGCCGCGTTCGCGATCGCACCGGCCGTACGCAGCACCTCGTTGCCGATCACGACCTGCCAGAAGCGCGTCATCGCCGCGTTGGACCCCTTCAGCCCTATGCCGATCAGGTTGCCCGGCTCGCTGAAGTCGTACAGCAGCCCGTGCGTGAGCGTGAGCATCTGGTTCGACGGCTGCACTTCGTAACCCGCGAGGCTCGGCATCATGCCGATCTCGAACGTGCGCGTCGTGGTGAGCGGCACGTTGACCTGCGCCTGCGTGACGATGTTGTTGCCGACGCCGCCGTGCGAATTGCTGAACACGTTGCCGAAGCCGCGGTTCGGCTGGATCACGATCTCCGCGGACGGCGCCATCGGGCCGACGCCGAAGGTCTTCTTGATGTCGAGATAGACGTCGCCGATCGTGCTGTTGTAGTAATCGTACGCGCCCGGGTCGTGGTTCAGGAACTGGAAGCCCGACGTACGCTGCGCGCGGTTGAACAGGTACACGGGATCGACGTAGCCGGTGATGCTCAGGCCCGCGAGCGGGCCGGTCGTCGCGGCTTCCTGCAGCGAGTCGACCTTCAGCGATGCATTCGCGATCTGCTCGCGCATCTGCTGCAGGTTGTCGTTCGTGAAGGCAGGCGCGGAATCGGCGGCCGCCGCCGTGCTGATCGAACCGATCTTCACGCCGCCCGAGGCGGCATGGGCCGTTGGTGCGGCGCCGGCAGGCTGCGCCGCCAGCATGCTCGCGCGCAGCTCGTTCACCTGCTGCTGCAGCGCGGTGACCTGCGCCTGCAGCGCCTTCATCCTGCTCGCGTCGGTCGCCTGCGGCGCCGTGTGCGCCATCGCCGAAGCCGCTTCGAATGCGAGCAGGCACAGCGCCGTCATGTGTTTGATCTTCATGTTCTGGGTGGTCGTCGGGACGAGCGCGCCCCCGCCCGCCGCGATCAGCGGCGGGGCGCGCGAAAGGTATGCGGGAGTGCGGGAGGCGGCGGCCGGCTTACTCGGTCTTCAGCTTCGTCCAGAGACGGTTCTGCAGACGCATCAGCTCGGGCGGAACCGGCTTGCTGAGGCTCAGCCGGCGGATCACGTCGGCGGGCGGGAACACGGCCGGGTCGCTCGTCACTTCGGCGCGCACGAGATGCCTCGACGACGGCACGGCGGACGGATACGACGTGTCGTTGGTCAGGTTCGCGCTCTCCTGCTCCGACAGCACGAAGTTCACGAACTTCAGTGCGGCGTCCGGATGCGGCGCATCCTTCGGAATCGCCATCATGTCGAACCACATCGCGCTGCCTTCGGTCGGAATCACGTACTTGATGTGATACGACTTCTTCGCGGAAGCAGCCGCGATCCGCGCGGAGTTCACGTCGCCCGACCAGCCGAGCGCGAGGCAGATGTCGCCGCCCGCAAGATCGTTGATGTAGCTGCTCGAGTTGAACTGCGTGATGTACGGCCGCACCGTCTTCAGCAGCTCATAGGCGGCCTGGTAGTCGGCCGGGTTCGTCGTGTTCGGATCCTTCTTCAGGTACACGAACGCCATCCCGAACGCATCGACCGGCGAATCGAGCACCGACACGCCGCAGTGCTTCAGCTTCTGCACGACCTTCGGATCGAACAGCAGCGACCAGCTGTCGAGCGGCGCATCGTTGCCGAGCGCCGCCTTCACCTTCTCGACGTTCATCCCGAGCCCGTCGGTGCCCCACGTCCACGGAATGCCGAACTGGTTGCCCGGATCGTCCTTCGCCAGCACCTTCATGATTTCCGGATCGAGCAGCCCGTAGTTCGGCACCTGGCTCCGGTCGATCTTGCGGTAGATGCCGGCCTGCAGCTGCCGCGCCCAGAAGATGTCGGACGGCACGACGACGTCGTAGCCCGACGTGCCCGACAGCAGCTTCGCCTGCAGCGTCTCGTTCGAATCGAACTCCTGGTAGACGACCTTGATGCCGGTCGCCTTCTCGAAGTTCGCGATCGTCGCCTTGCCGATCGAGTTGCCCCAGTTGTACACGTTGACGACGTCCGCCGCGTGCGCGACGGGCGTGCCGGCCCACGCGAACCCGCCCAGCGCGAGCGCCGCGCATGCCGTCCCCAGATGCCGTTTCCACTCCCCTGCCATGTTTTCCTCCGTCGGTATCGTGATCCGCTCCCGGCGAGCGGTGGTTGCTTCGGTCCGGGAAAATGTAGCCAGAGGAAATTGGCCGGTCTGCCCTGCCAATAGGGGGACACGCGTCACAATCGGCGCATCCGGTTCCGGCCGGGATGCGGCGGCCCGCGAAAACGGAAGCCGCCTGAAAGCCGCCGTCACCGCGTCGTCAGACGGGATGCCCGGTCAGGACGCCTGGATACCCGTGCGTGCCCCGAAATCGTTGCCCACGTGCGTGATGCGGCCGCCCATCATCGTCAGCCCGACGTCGATGCGGCCGATGTCGTATTGGCCGACCTCGAACAGGTCGTTCTCGAGCACGACGAGATCCGCGCGCTTGCCGGGTGTCAGCGAGCCGACCTCGTGCTCCATCCCGAGCTGGTACGCGCCGTGGATCGTGTACGCGGCGATCAGCTGCGGAATGCTCAGACGCTCGGCGATGTCCGGAAACACCGGCGCATCGGGTTCGCCCGCGAGCTGGCGCGTGTGGCCCGACTCGATGTGCTCGAGCGGCTTGTGCTGGCAGCGGCACTGGCACGCGAGGCCGTCCATGCCGATCGACACCGTCACGCCTGCGTCGAGGAACGTGCGGAACTTGTACATGTTGCTCCAGCGTGCGTGGCCGTAGTGGTCGCGCAGCTGCTCGGTGTACGCGTCGACCACGCCCCACTGCAACTGCGTGTTCGCCATCACGCCCGCGCGGCGAAAGCGCGGGATGTCGTCCGGATGCGTGAGAAACGCGTGCGTGATCACGTGGCGGCGGTCGCGCGGCGGGTTCGCGCGGTTGACCTCGTCGAAGCCGTCGAGCGCCATTCGCACCGCCGCGTCGCCGACGCAATGGACCATCACGTTCGCGTTCGCGCGATCGGCTTCGACCAGATAGCGGTTGAACGTGTCGGCCGGCATCGTCGGCGCGCCGCAGGTGTCGGGGCGATCCGCGTACGGTTCGAGCAGGTAGGCGGTGTGGTTCGCCTCGGTGCCGTCGAGGAACAGCTTCAGCGTACGCGCCTTCACGAGCGGCGAATCGTACTGCTCGCGATACCGGACGAGCGTGCCGACCGGATCGTCGATCTCGCCGATCACCGCGACGCTGCCCACCACGCGCAGCTTCAGGTCGCCCGCGCGCTCCATCGTCTGCAGCGTCTCGTACAGCAGCGACTGGTCGCCGCTCGCGTCGAAGAAGCCGGCATCGAACACGGTCGTCACGCCGGCCGCGCACAGCTTCTTCTGCCACGGCGGAATCGATTTCAGGTACAGGTCGATGCCGGTCGGCAGCAGGCCGGCCGCGCTGATCCGCTGCATCAGCAACGAATACGCGGCGCCGTCGACGATCAGGCCGGTCGGCTCGCCCGTCACCGCGTCCTTCTCGAACCAGCTCGCGCCTGCCTGCACGGGCGGCGTCGACGCGTCGATACCGGCGATCTCCAGCGCCTTCGAGTTCACCCACATCGAATGGAAATCCGTCGACAGCAGGCACACCGGGCGATCCGCGCAGATCGCGTCGAGCGTCTCCTTGCGCAGCATGGCTGGCGGGATCGTCGCCTGCACCCAGCCCATCCCGGTGATCGCCGGCTCGTCCGGATGCGATTCGACGTAGGCACGCAGCGCGCCCAGCACCTTCTGCGGATCCTCGTGATTCACGAACGCCTGGAACGCGAACGCGGTCGTCTCGAAGTGCCAGTGCGACTCGACGAAGCCCGGCAGCACGAGCCGGCCGGCCGCGTCGACGACCTTCGTCCGCGCACCGACGTACGCCTGCACGGCCGCCACGTCGCCGACGTGGACGATCCGGCCGTCGCGCACGGCAACGGCCTGCGCCCACGGCCGGTGCGGATCGACGGTGTAGACCTTCGCGTTGGTCAGAACGAAATCCGCCGGCGTCGCGGCGACCTGCGTCGGTTGAATCTGCATTGCCTGTCCTCGGTGGTCATCAGGTTTTCGAAGTGCTTTCACTATAGACAGACGATTCACACCGGTATGCCCCCCCGCCGCGGGGGCTTCGGCGAATTCACGCCGCCGCGTACCCGGTCTTGTCGTCGTTTTGGGGACAACGCGCGAAATCCGCGGGGTTGACCGGTGAATACCCGGCTGACGCACGCGCGGCGTTCGCGTAACGTCGCGCTGTCCCCTGACCGCCTGCGCCCGACCATGCGACTGCTCCAGCCCGACCCCGCCGCCCGCGGCCACTACCTGATCGGCGTGCGCCCCGACACGCTCGGCGCGACGCTGCGTGCGGTCGGCACGCCGGATTTCGTCGGCGCGGTCACCGCGTTCGTCAACGACAGCATCCACGCCGACGCCGTGCACCTCGAACGCTGGCGCGCGGACGCGGGCAGCACGTCGGGCTTCGTCGTCGAATGGCTCGGCAGCGGCAGCCTGCGTGTCGCGGCCGATACGCTGCGCGTGATGGATATTTACTACCAGCACTATTGCCAGACCGACCCGCTGGTCGCGCCGCTGCGCGGCAAGGCCGGCACGCTGCTCGTGCAGCGCCATGTCGACGGCATCGCGCAGGGCGAGTTCCGCCGGCGCATCTTCGACGAACCCGGCATCGCGCAGGAATGCCTGCTCGTGCACGGCACCGCGCACCTGCAGTACGCGCTCGGGCTCGCGCGCGCCGTCGGGCGGGCCGCGTTCACGACGGACGAGCTGTTCCATTTCCGGCAGATGGTCGATCTGCTGTTCCCGATGTTCGAGCTGCATGCGCGTACCTGCGCGGCGCGGCGCGTGGCAACGGTATCGGTGAACGTCGGATCGCAGGCGAGCTTCGACGCGCGCCTCGAACGCCAGGACGTGCAGTTGTCGCGCCGCGAGCACGAGATCTGCCGGCTGATGCTGTGCGGGCGCTCGGTGCCCGAGGCCGCGCAGCAGTTGGACGTGAAGCTGTCGACGGCCGAGTCGTACGTGAAGCGCGCGTTCGCGAAGCTCGGCGTGCGCACGCGCCGCGAGCTGTTCGACTGGACGCTCGTCGACTGCTGAGCGCGCGGCCCGGATTTACGCGGCCAGCACGGCCGCCTTGATGTTGAAGGCGCGCAGCAAGTCCTCGCAGAACGCGTCGACGATCGGCTTGTCGCTCGTGCTGCGCTTCATCGCGAGATGCAGCGGCACGTCGAAGCTGAACGTCGCGCGGCCGACGGCCTTCACGAGCCCGCGCTGTTCGAACGGCTCCGCGTAGTGCGCGGGCAGATAGCCGAGATGGCCGCCCGACAGGATCAGAATGGTCGCGGCCTCGATGCTGTCCGCGCTCGCGGTCACGCGGCGCTCCGGCAACGGATACTGCTCCTCCGGCACCGGGTAGGTACGCCACACCCAGTCGTGAAGCTGCAGATCGTCCGCCGTCACGGGCCGCGACGCATGGAACAGCGGATGCCCGCGCCCGCAATAGATCACCTGCTGCTCGGTGAACAGCGGCGTATAGAGCAGGCCCGGCACGCGATGCCAGAAATAGCCGATCGCGAGATCGAGCTGGTTGTTGACGAGGCTTTCCTCGAGCTCCTGCGGCGAGGCGACCTTCATCGAGAACGTGACGGCCTGGTCGCGCTGGCGGAACGCGCCGATCGCGTCGGCCACCCGCGCGTTCTCGACGAGCGGCGCCTGGCCGATCAGGCCGATCGACAGCGTGCCGACCAGCTTGCGGTCGATGTCGCGCACGCGCGCGACGAATTCGGAGGTCGCCGCGACGAGCGTACGCGCCGTGGCCGCGAAGCGTTCGCCCTTCGACGTCAGCCGAAAGCCGCCGCGCCCGCGATCGCACAGCTTGAAGCCGACGCGCGCCTCGAGCGCCGACAGCTGCGTGCTGATGGTCGACTGCCGCACGCCGAGCGACGCCTCGGCAGCCGTGATGCCGCGTGCGTCGACGACGGCCAGAAAGACCCGGATGAGCCGGAGATCGAGATCGGTGGTATTCGAAAACATGCGTCAAGCCGCTGCGCGTACGCGCGTTGCCCGGCCGGCACGGCGCGCCTCGCGCGCCCCGCCCGCCGCCTTCGCCGATGAACCGAACGGGACGCGCGCCGCCATCGGCAGCGGCGCGCGTCGCAACCCTGTCACTCCGATACCGCCGCGAGCGGGCGCGCGATGCCGAACACGGCCGGCCGCAGCCGCCCGTAGCAGAGGAACGCCGCCGCGCACAGCGCGATCGCCGCGATCAATGCCGACTGCGTGCCCGCGCGCTCGATCAGCGACCCGCCCGCGACCGAGCCCACTCCATAGCCGAGCGCGACGCAGCCCGGCGACAGCGCGGCCGACTGGCCGATCAGGTCGTACTGCGGAATCGTCGCGTAGATCAGCAGCGCGCCGCCGGTCCAGCAGCCGATGAACACGATCGCGCCGAGCGTGAACGTCGCGACCGACGCCGGCATCGCGAGCAGCACGGCCGCGACCGCGCAGCCGCCGAGGTTCACGAGCGTCCAGCGACGCAGGCCCGCGCCCGCGCCGAGCTTCGGCATCGCCGCGCAGATCACGAGGCTCGCGACGTTCGCGATGCCGAGCACGAGCGACACCGACTTGCCGCTCAGGCCCGCATCGGTGCCGATCTTCTCGAGGAAGGTCCATACGACGCCCACGCCGCCGTACAGCGCGAGCTGCGCGCACAGCACGAGCATCGCGCCCTGGCGGTCGATGCGGCTGGCCCCCCCGACCGGCGTCGGCGCGGCCATCGTCTCGCCGCGGCGGAACAGCGGCGTCGCGAGCACGAACATGCCGAGCACGCACGCGACGAAACCGAACACGCCGCGCGCGCCCCACGTGCCGCTCAGCATCGGGAAGACATACGCAAGCAGCACCATGCTCCACATCACCTGCCCCATCAGCATGATCCCGAGATTGCGTTCCGGCGCGCGCGAATACGACAGGTAGCGCAGCGCGATCCCGTTCAGCCCGCCCGAGCCGACGCCCGCGACGAACTGCAGCGTCGAATAGGCGACGAGCCCGTGCGTCGCGAGCGTGCCGAGGTTCGCGCCGGCCGCGAGCGTCACCGCGCCCGCGAGCACGAGCCGGACCGGCTGGCGGCCGAGCACGAACGCGACGAGCAGCGTGCCCGTCGATTCGCCGAGCACCTCGATGAAGCTCGACAGCCCGAGCGCCGCTTCGCCGAAGCCCCAATGGCGCTCGACCTGCCCGACGATCGCGGGCAGGCCGAGAAAGACCGTCGGTCCGAGGATGCCGAGCAGCAGCATCACGACGACGAACAACGCGCTTTCCTGCCGCGCTTCATCCTGCAGATTCACAACGTTCATGCGATGTCTCTCTCCGTGTCCGCGGCGCGGACCGTCTCCTCGGGGGAGTTGGATATGGCGGCGGCCCGGGCCGGGCCGCCGTGTCGCTTACATCGGGAAGCCCATCGCCTTGAGGCCGCTGATCCACGCGCGCTTCCAGCCGCCTTCGGCATCCGCGCCGTCGAACGCGTGGAACGTGATCTTCGCGGCGACCCAGCGCATCGGCTCCGGCGGGATGTAGCTCGGGCTCTGGTTCGCGATGTCGAGCTTGCGCTCGGGGCTGTCGCGGTCGAACAGGATGTTCAGCCCCATGAACGCGCCGAACCGGCTCGCCGCGACGCCGAATCCCGTATAGCCGGCGACGAACACGGCCTTGCCGCCGAGATAGCGTTTCGCGAACACCGAGCCGCGCGAGCAATAATCGATCGGGCCGCCCCATGCGTGCGAGAAACGCACGTCGCTCAGTTGCGGGAACGTGCGGTAGAACGCTTCCGCGAGCCGGTAGTACGTTTCGCGCCGGCCGTCCTGGTGCGGCTCCGGATCGCCGTCGAAGTGATAGCTGACGAGGCCGCCGAAGATGATGTTGTTGTGCTTCGTCAGCCGGAAATAGTTGAGCTGCGTGCGCGTGTCGTACACGCCCTGGCGATTCTTCCAGCCGATCCGCGCGAGCTGCTCGTCGGTCAGCGGCTCGGTGGCGAGCACGTGATCGCGCACCTGCATCACGCGGCGGTTGATGTCCGGAATCCCGACCTTCGCGGTGCCGCTGCCGAACACGACACGCGGCGCGCGCACGCTGCCCTTCGGCGTCGTCACGAACACCGTGCCGCCTTCGTCGGTCACGGTCGTCAGCGGCGTGTGCTCGTACAGTTTCACGCCGAGCGACAGCGCCGCGCGCTTCAGCCCCCACGCGAGCTTCGCCGGATGCACGATGCCGCTGCGGTTGCGCGACCACAGCGCGCCCGCGAACAGCGGCGAATTCAGTTGTTCGAGCGTTTCCTCGCGGTTCAGCAGCACGACGTCGTGGCCGTACTCGCGATGCAGGTCGTAGTCGCCCTTCAGGTGCGCGAGGTGCTCGGGATCGACCGCCACCGTCATCTCGCCGTTCCACTCGATGTCGGCGTCGATGTCGTAGCGCTTCAGCGTTTCCTCGAAGCCATCGAGGTTGTGATGGCCGAACGCCTCGAGTTCCGCGATGTCGTTCGGGAACACGCGCACCGCATTCGGCAGCCCGTGCATCACCGACGTCGAGATGATCCCGCCCGCTCGGCCCGATGCGCCGTGCGCGACCTTGCCCGCCTCGATCAGCACCACGTTCAGGTGCGGCATCTGTTCCTTTGCCTGCACGGCCGACCACAGCCCCGTGAAGCCGCCGCCGACGATCAGCAGGTCGGCCGTCACGTCGCCGACGAGTTCCGGCTCGGTGGCCGGCGCGGCCGGGTTGTCGAGCCAGTACGGGAACAGCCTGGTATTCGCGAGCGCCGCCTCGACGCCCAGCGCGACCGGTGCGACCGGCGTGCCACGTGGCGCCTGCACCGGCGCGGTCTGTTTTGCTTCGTTGACTTCCATTTCCATGATCCCAGCCATCACACGCGAAAAACGAAACCGCCGCCGGATGCGCGTCACACGGACGACGACACCCCGGCGGCGGCTTCGGACATCACGACTGTTCGAGCAGCACGTAGAACTTCTTCGCGTCCTCGATCGTCTCCCAGCGGCCCGCGAAGCCGGCCGGCAGCAGGTAGCCCTGGCCCGGCGTGAATTCCTTGCGGTTGCCTTCGACGTCGGTCAGCGCGATCCGGCCCTCGACGAGCCACACCGCTTCGTCGGCCGCGGTTTCCGGAAACTCCACCGAGCCGGCCTTGCCTTCCCACCAGCCGACGATGTAGTTGCCGCTCTTGCCTTCGGCCGCGCGCCAGTCGCTTTCGTCCATCCCGAAGTCGAGCTTCGTGAATTCGCCCACGCCTGCGCCCAGCGGCAGGATGTCCTTGATCAGTTTGGTCATCGGAATCTTTCGTCTCTTGATTGAAAAAAGCAGAGACAAAGTTACTCATTTACACTGCCCCGGTATGCCCCCCTTCAGGGGGGACAAGCGATGTTTTGCGGGGGCGGGCAGGTCGGCAGGACAACCGACGGTGTTTCCCCCTAATGACGTTTTCCGTTGCCGACGCTACAATCGCGCCGCTTTTCACCGGGGAACCGCATGCTGCTCAACGTGAACCCCTTCCACCGCGACAACGACCGCTTCAACGTGTCGTTCAAGGCGCTGGGCGAGCTGATCGAGACGGTCGGCACGCCTCACTTCGTGCCGCGCCTCACGCAACTGCTGAACGACGTCGTGCCGCTCGACGTCGCGCACGTCGAACGCTCGCGCGTCGACGGCACGATGCCCACCGGCTACCGATGCGAATGGATCGGCAGCAGCGGCATCGGCACCGCCCCTCATGAAATCTCCGACGTGATGACGCTCTACTACGAGCGCTTTCTCGACAGCGACCCGCTGTTCGCCGGATTGCGCGGCAAGACGGGCACGATGCTCGTCGTGCGCGACATCGCGGCGATCCCGCCCGGCGAATTCCGTCAGCGGCTGTTCGACGACGTGCAGATCGGCCACGAATGCGTGCTCGCGCGCGGCACGCGCTATTCGCAGCACTCGATCGCGCTGGAGCGCGGCCGCGACCGGCCGCCGTTCACGCTCGCCGAGATGAACCGCTTCCGCGGCATCAGCGACGTGCTGTTCCCGCTGCTCGAACTCCACGCGTCGACCACCGCCGTGCGGCGCGTCGCGCATCCGACACCGGAGATCCATCCGCTCGCGCAGTTCGACGCGCGCATCGCCGCCGACGGCGTGAAGCTGTCGAAACGCGAATACGAAACCTGCAAGCACCTGCTCTCCGGCAAGACCGTGCCCGAAACCGCCGGCATCCTCGGCGTGCGCGTCGCGTCGGCCGAGTCGTACGTGAAGCGCGCGTTCGCGAAGCTCGGCGTGCGGACCAAACGCGAACTCGCCGCGTGGGGCTCGGCCACCACCGCGTTCCCTTCCGCCGGATCGCACGACGCCGCCACGCCGCCCGTCCTCTCCCGCTGACCGCCCGCCGCCCGCGCCGGCCGCGCGGCCGCTTTCGGTTGCGCGGCGTCGATGCGGCGGCGCCACTCGCATCGAGACCCGTCGATGTAAACGTTGCGACTTCAAAATCTTCGCGCAGGCGTTCTCCTCTACCATCGGCCGATCGCTTTACCCTGGAAAAAGGAGACGGCCCCCATGCCCCGCGAACTCAATCAACCGATGGGCGGCAACGCCATGCCGCGTTTTGGCGGCATCGCCACGATGATGCGGCTGCCGCAGGCCGCGACGACCGACGGCCTCGACGTGTGCTTTGTCGGCGTGCCGCTCGACCTCGGCACGTCGAACCGCTCGGGCTCGCGCTTCGGCCCGCGCCAGATCCGCACCGAATCCGTGCTGCTGCGCCCGTACAACATGGCCACGCGCGCGGCGCCGTTCGATTCGCTGCAGGTGGCCGACCTCGGCGACGTCGCGACCAACCCGTACGACCTGAAGGACTCGGTGCGCCGCATCGAGGAGGCCTACGACGAGATCGTCGCGAACGGCTGCCGGCCGATCACGCTCGGCGGCGACCACACGATCGCATGGCCGATCCTGCGCGCGCTGCATAAAAAGTACGGCAAGGTTGCCGTCGTGCATATCGATGCGCATGCGGACGTGAACGACACGATGTTCGGCGAGAAGATCGCGCTCGGCACGCCGTTCCGCCGCGCGGTGGAAGACGGGCTGCTGCAATGCGACAAGGTCACGCAGATCGGCCTGCGCGGCACCGGCTACCACGCGGACGATTTCGACTGGTGCCGCGAGCAGGGCTTCACCGTCGTGCAGGCGGAAGAATGCTGGAACAAGTCGCTCGTACCGCTGATGGCGCAGGTGCGCGAACGCGTCGGCGACACGCCGGTCTACCTGAGCTTCGACATCGACGGGCTCGACCCGTCGTTCGCGCCCGGCACCGGCACGCCGGAAATCGGCGGCCTCACCATTCAGCAGGGCCTCGAAATCGTGCGCGGGATGAAGGGCCTGAACATCGTCGGCGCGGACCTCGTCGAAGTGTCGCCGCCGTACGATCCGGCCGGCACCACCGCGCTCACGGGCGCGAACCTCGCGTTCGAGATGCTCTGCGTGATGCCGGGCGTCGCCTACCGCTAACCCGACCGACAGGATGACGCCCATGTCCATCGCCGAACTTTCCCGTTCCGCAACCGCATTCGTGCTGCCCGCCGCGCGCATCGCCGGCCAGCCGGTCCGCACGCATTCCGATACGGCCGGCGCGCCGATCTTCAACGCATCGACCGGCGACGCGATCGGCTGGCAGGAATTCGCGACGCCCGCGCACGTCGACGCCGCGGTGCGCGCCGCGCGCGACGCCTTCGCCGGCTGGCGCGACACGCCGCCCGCCGCGCGCGGCCGCGTGCTCGCGACGATCGCCGAGCGCGTCGAAGCCGCACGCGACCGGCTGGCCGCGCTGCAGATGCAGGTCAGCGGCAAGCCGCCGTTCGAGGCCGACGCCGACGTCGGCGACGTCGCCGCGACGTTCGCGTACTACGCGAAGCTGTGCGAAGACCGAGCGCTGTTCGCGGCCGAGCCCGTCGCACTGCCGAGCGACGCCGTCACGGCCGAGCGGTTCCACGACGCGGTCGGCGTCGCCGCCCTGGTGATGCCGTGGAACTTCCCGATGGTCACGACCGCGTGGAAGCTCGCGCCCGCGCTCGCGGCCGGCTGCGCGGTCGTGCTGAAGCCGTCCGAACTCACGTCGCCGACCGAGCACGCGCTGCTCGACATCGTCGCCGAAGCCGGCGTGCCAGCCGGCGTCGTCAACGTCGTGAACGGCGGCGCCGAGGTCGGCGCGGCACTGACCGCGCATCCGCTGATCGACAAGATCTCGTTTACCGGCAGTACGGCGGCCGGCCGCAAGGTGATGCGGGCCGCGGCCGAAGACATGAAGCGCGTGACGCTCGAACTCGGCGGCAAGTCGTCGCTGATCGTGCGCGACGATGCGGATCTCGACGTCGCGGTACCGCTCGCGATTGCGGGCGCGTTCACGAACGCGGGCCAGATGTGCTCGGCCACCGCGCGCATTCTCGTGCACGACAGCCTCTACCGCCGCTTCATGACCGCGTTCGAGACGGCCGTGCGCGCACTCGTCGTCGCGCCGCCGACCGACGAACAGGTCGCGATGGGGCCGCTGATCTCGGCCGCGCAGCGTGCGCGCGTCGAAGCGATGCTCCAGCAGGGCATCGACGCGGGCGCACGCATTGCGTTCAGCGGACGGGTCGCGGAGACCGGCGGCGAAGGCTTTTTCATGGCGCCCGTCGTGATCGCCGAGCCGGCCGCCGACAACCCGTTGTGGACCGACGAAATATTCGGCCCCGTCGCCTGCGTGAAATCGTTCCGCACCGACGACGAAGCGATCGCACTCGCGAACGACACGCGTTACGGGCTCGTCGCGACCGTCGTCACGCGCGATGCCGACGTCGCGAAGCAATTCCAGCAGCGCGTGCGGGCGGGGCTCGTGTGGATCAATGCGCCGCAGCTGATCTACCCGCACGTGTGCTGGGGCGGCTTCGGGCTCAGCGGGATCGGCCGCGAACTCGGCGTCACCGGGCTGCGCAGCTATCAGGAACTGCGCCACGCGATGCGCGCGATCGACTGACCCGTGCGGCCGTTCAGGCCGTTGGCGGCACCGTGGCGGATGGCACGGTGCCGTTTTTTTCAGGTACACGTCGGATTTCCGGGCAGAGGACCGGCGGCCCGCGTGCGCCGGTCACGCGTTCGAGCGGCGCGCGAGCGCGCCTCAATGCGACAGCGCCGCGGCGTGATCGTGCTCGCGCAGCGGGTCGGGAATCGCACATTGCGCGAGCCCGCCGGCATCGATCCACGCCCGCGTGCGTTGCGCCGCCGCGTCGATCAGTTGCGCGCACTTCGAGTAATCGTATGACGACACCTCGAGCGGGCAGAGCGGCGGCACGACATGGATGTGCGCGCGGGCCGCGTACAGCTCCAGATCGCGCACCAGTTGCCGCGCGATCACGAGCGTCAGCGCGTGCGTCGCATGCGCGATCGCGCTGCGCGGCGGCACGCGCAACGCACAGGCGAACCCGGCCGGCAGCACGACGATCCGCTTGACGCCGAGCGCGATCGCGACGGAGATCGGCGTATTGTTCGCGACGCCGCCGTCGACCAGTTCCACGCCACCGATGCAGACCGACGGAAACACGCCGGGAATCGCCGCGCTGGCCTGCACGGCATCCACGACCGGGCCGGCGGACAGCACGACTTCGCGACCGCTCAGCACGTCGGTCGCGACGATGTGCAGCGACAGCGCGGCCTGCTCGATCCGCCGGTACGGCAGGTTCTTTTCCAGCAGCAGGCGCAGCGCGTCGGCCTCGACCAGATGGGGCCGGTTGCGCAGCAGCATCGCGACGATGCCGCGCATCGAGAACGGCATGATGTCCTGGCGGCGGATGCTGCACCACAGCGCGGCGAGCATCGCGACGCCGTCCCTGTCCGGCCGGCCCGCGAAATAGGCGGCATTGATCGCGCCCGCCGACGCGCCGACGACGCAATCGGGCCGTTCGCCGCTCGCGATCAGCTCACGGAGCATGCCGACCTCGATCACGCCCAGACTGCCGCCGCCGGCGAACACGAAGGCGGTCGAAGGCGTGGAATCGGAATTCACGGGGCACCCTCCTGCGGTTGGCTGCGACAGCGCTTTCTCCATGATGGATCGTGCGGCGCGTTGGATGTCCTGATGAAAACCCTGCCGGCGTGCGGGCCAGGCCGTTCGGCTGCCGACGTTTCCGGGTCGCCTCCACTCGGAAACTCGCGCGATCGCCACGTACTTTTTGACCTCGATCAACAAAATCGCGCGCTTCGGCGCCCGCAAACGTGTGCCAGGCACGAATCGCGCGGGATGCGTGGAATCACGGGTTCAGCCGCCGCGACGCGCGCCGTTATTGCATCAACACCCGCCGACCGGCATCGCGTCGCGGGCATGGAGCGAGACAGCCGAGCTGTCCCGCCCGCTTATCGACAACGGAACCAGCAGCGCACGTCGCGGACGAGGTAATCATGTTTGTAGCCATCGGATGGATCGTCGTGATCGGGTCGGTGATCGGCAGTTTTGTCGGCGTGGGCGGCCATTTGCCTGCCTTGCTGCAGCCGTTCGAGCTGCTGTGCATTTTCGGCGCCGCGCTGGGCGCGTTCGTCGTCAGCAATCCCGTCACGACGCTGAAGAAGACCATCAAGACCCTGCCGACCTGCTTCAAGGGCGGCGGCTATACGAAACAGCAGTACGTCGAACTGATCGCGCTGCTGTACGAGCTGCTGCACAAGGCGCGCAAGGACGGCATGATGGCGCTCGAGGCCGATGTCGATGCGCCCGAACAAAGCCCGCTGTTCCAGAAGTATTCGCATGTGCTCGCCGACCATCACCTGCTCGACTTCATCGTCGATTACCTGCGGATGATGTCGAGCGGCAACGTGAACGTGCTGGAGATGCAGGACCTGATGGATGAAGAGCTGCATACGCATCATGCGGAGGCGTCGGTCGCGGCCAATGCCATCCAGAAGATGGCCGACGGCCTGCCGGCGTTCGGCATCGTCGCCGCGGTGATGGGTGTCGTGCATACGATGGGCTCGGTCGGCGCGCCGCCCGCCGTGCTCGGCAAGATGATCGCCGGCGCGCTCGTCGGCACCTTCCTCGGCATCCTGCTCTCCTATGGCTTCATCGGTCCGCTCGCGGATCTGCTCAACGCGAAAGGCCGTGCCGCGGCCAAGCCGTTCCAGTGCGTGAAGGCCGTGCTGCTCGCGTCGATGAGCGGCTACGCGCCGTCGGTTGCGGTGGAGTTCGGCCGCAAGGTGCTGTTCACCGCCGATCGCCCGAGCTTCAAGGAGCTCGACGACGCCGTCCGCGCGACCAAGTCGCCCAAGGCGGCATAACGGATACGCGAGGAAACGGAACACGCCATGGCCGACCATCGCTCCAGTTCGTCGAAGCAGCCCGCCTCGGCATCGCGCGTCGTCGTGCGCCGCAAGAAAGGCGGCGACCATGACGCCCACCACGGCGGTGCATGGAAAATCGCGTACGCCGATTTCGTCACGGCGATGATGGCGTTCTTCCTGCTGATGTGGCTGCTCGGCTCCGTCTCGAAGTACGACAAACAAGGGATCGAGGACTACTTCAATACGCCGCTGTCGACGCTCCTGTCCGGCGGGAAAGACGCCCAGGCGCCGCGCCCGAGCGTCGTGCAGGGTGGCGGCCGCGACCTGTCGGACCCCGCGCCGGCCATCGACACGAAAGCGCAACCGGTGCCGGCCAGCTCGCCCGCAGCCGTCGCCGACAACGCCGATACGCAAAAACTCGAGCGCCTGAAGGCAAAGCTGACCGCGGCGATCGCGCGGAGTCCGTCGTTGCGCGCCTACCAGGACCAGATCCGGATCGCGATCACCCACGAGGGCCTGCGCATCGAGATCGTCGATTCGCTCAAGCGGCCGATGTTCGCGTCGGGCAGTTCGCAACCGGAAAGCTATGCGACCGCGATCCTCGCGCAAGTCGGCGCGGCGCTCGACGAGGTCGACAACCGCGTGTCGATTGCCGGCCATACCGATTCGACGCCCTATCCCGGCGGCCCGACCGGCTATTCGAACTGGGAGTTGTCCAGCGATCGCGCGAACGCCGCGCGGCGCGCGCTGGTCGCCGGCGGGTTGCGGGAAGCGAAGCTGCTGCAGGTGCGCGGGCTCGCGGATGTGCTGCCGCTCGACCGGAACGTGTCGGACGAGCCGACCAATCGCCGCATCAGCATCCTCGTCATGAACAATGCCGCCGAGCAGGCGTTCTTTCGCGACGGTGGCCGCACGACCGTCGGCGAGACGCCCGGCATCGTGCCCGCCGTCCGCCCGTGACGCGCGCGCGGCCGCAGCCGGCGACGGTCAACCGATGAGCGCGGCCGTTCAGGCCGTTGACGACACCCTGCCTTGCGGCACGGTGTCGTCTTTTTTTGCGTCCTCGATATATTCCGTAGAATATATCGAAACCTTGCCCACCCGGAGAAGCAGCATGGCCCGCACGTCGACGGATCGCACCCCGCCGCGCACCGCCCGGGAACAGGCGCTCGCACGCAAGATCAGCGCACTCAAGCCGCTGTCGAGCGACACCCGGGCGCGGCAGGTCACGGATGTCGTCGACGCGTTCCGGCGCCTGCGCGGCAGCATCGTGCGTTTCATCCGGATGCTCTCCGCCGCGCACACCGGCGCGATGCCGGACGAAGCGTTGTCGGCAATGGGCTTTCGTGAACTGCTGGCGACGCTCGAACGCGACGCACGCGCCGCCCGCTTCACGCGCCTGCCCGACCTCGAACGCGCGATCGGCCACGCGCGCGGCCTCGAACGCACGCGCGACGACGTGTTTTCCGATTCGTTCAGCAACGACCCGGCCGCGATGCGCGACGCGGTTGCCGCGCTCGAGCGCGTCGACGTGCTGTTCGTCGGGCTGTGCGTCGAATCCGTGATGGCGCGCCACGCGCCGGCATCGCTCCCCCTTTCGCCCGCGGCGCCGGCCGCGCTACAGCAACCCTGCCGTCCGGCGCTGTCCTGCTGACCATCCCCCGCATCGCCCGATGGTTTCCCCGGAATTGTTCCCGTTATATTCCGTGGTATATTTCGAAAATCTTTCGCGCATCCGTCTCCGGTCCGATCGTGCCGGATAGAGGTCAACATGCACGCTCCGCCCTTTCGCCTGGCCCGCACGGCGGATCTCCCGTCGTCCGGCGGCCTTCCGTCCGCGGCCACCGGCGCGCGGATCGACGCGTGCTGCGCGCCGTCCCGCGCGCAACAGGCCGAGTTGAAGCGCCGCGCGCGCCTGTCCGAACTCGATGCGAACCTGCACTGCTCGATCATCGGCACCTGCCTGACCACGCACGAACTGCGCAAGCTCGTGCCGAAGTTCACCGGCCTCGACCGGCAGCGTGCGACCGACCTCGACATCCATCACGCGGCCGTCGCGCTCGCGATCGACGGCACGGCCGGCGCCAAGGCGTTGCACAAGGCGCTCGACGAACGCCATGCGGGCGCGATACGCGCGTTCGACAACGCAAAGGACGCGGACGAACTGCTCACGCGCTGGAAGGAAGCGCTCAAGCGCGGCGACATTCCGCCCGCGTACTGGGCACTGATGACGCATCCGCGCACGACGATGGGCGTGCGCCAGGCCGCATTCGGCGACCTGCACATGCTGTCGCACCTGGTCGGCGCGGCCAATCGCGCCGATATCCGGCGGCTGGTCGCGCTGGAGGAAGAGAACGCGGCATTGCATGCGAAGCTCGAACGGCAGCAGGCACGCCTGCGCGAGATGAGCACGCAGCGCGACGCAGCACTGCAGGAACGGGACGCGCTCCACGCCCGCCACCACGCGCGGCCGCTGGCCGCCGAAAGCGCGTTGCGCGACGAAGTGCACGAACTGCGCGAGGCGCTGACCGCGCGCGACGAACGGCTTGCGCTGCACACGAGCCGCCGCGAGGCCGCCGAGGAGCGGATCGCCGCGGAACAGGCGAGCGCCCGCGCGATGCGCGCGCGGCTCGACGACCTGACGGCGATGGTAAAGACGCTGCGCGCGGAGGCGAGCGCGATCGAACAGGCGGTGCAGGCGTCGGCGGCCGACCCGGCCGACCCGGCGACGAATGCGCTGTCGATGCTGCAGGGCAGGCGCGTCGTCTACGTCGGCGGGCGGCCCGGTTCGAACCGGGCGATCCGGCGGATCGTCGAGGCGTCGGGCGGCGAAGTGACGCTGCACGACGGCGGCGTCGAGGATCGCAAGGGCCTGCTGGCCGCCGCGCTGCCGGGCGCGCAGATGGTCGTCTTCCCGGTCGACTGCATCGATCACGATTCGATGAACCTGCTCAAGCGTATCTGCGAACGCCACCACATCGCGTACTACCCGTTGCGGACCGCCAGCGTCGCGAGCTTCGTCGAATTGATCGGTCGGCTCGATGCACGGGCACGCGACGTCATCGCGCCGGATGGCGCCGCGAGCGACCCGTCACGCTTCTGCCTGCGGCACGGGTAGGCCAGCGCCGGCACAACGCCCCCGTCAGCGACGCACCATTTTCGTGAGCGCGGCGATGTCGTCCGCGCACGCCGCGTAAGCGCGCGCCTCGATCCCGCGATAAAGGCGGATGATCTCCTCGCCGACCGGCGTCAGCACGCTGCCGCCGCCGCTCTGCCCGCCATGCTCGGACACCGTCGCGGGCGATTTCAGCGAACGGTTCAGTTCGTCCATCAGCAGCCACGCGCGCCGGTACGACATTTTCAGGCTGCGCGCCGCCGCCGAAATCGAACCGTGCTCGCGCACCGCCTCGAGCAGCGCGACCTTGCCCGGGCCGAGCGCGATCGTGTCGGCCTGCTGGATACGCATCCTGAACCGCACCTCAGGCTTGGGGTGTGCCGAAGTCTTCATGTTGTCCGCCGAGTGATCGATGCGGGCAAGCATACACGATGGCCTGCACGGAAAACGCCGCGCCCGGCCCCCGGCAGGCGCGCGACGATGCCGGCGAGCCGCTTCACGCAGCGCGGCGCGGGCAGCCGGTCGGCGCCCGGGAACGGCGGCGGCGCGCCGTCGTCGGCCGACAGCGGTCCGGGTGCAAACGGCGCGCCCCATGGACGGTAGACGGCAGCCGATCCCCCTGCCCGCGGGCGCTATGCCAGCACGACGTTCCCGACGGCCTTCCTGATGCGCTTGTAGCTGTCGACCGATTCCGCCTTCTGGTCGGTCACCAGCGTGCCGATCCGAGCGGGCTCGCAGAAGCTGATCCGGCTGTTCGTGCCGAGCTTGCTGAAATCGGCCAGGATCGCCACGTCCGCCGCGTTGCTCACCATCGCGCGCGCCACCTCGGTTTCCATCCGGTCGTAGTTCGTCGCGCCGCGAACGGCATCGACGCCCACCGGCGACAGCAGCGCGAGATCGGCGCGGTAGCGGAAGATCTCGGCGACCGTGCCGTCGCCGACCGTCGCGGCCGCGCGGCTGCCGATCATCCCGCCGAGCAGGATCGTTTCGTTCCTGCCTTGCGCCGGGTCGCTCGAGCGCATCTTCAGCGCGACGTCGATCGAGTTCGTGACGATCGTGAGGCCCGACAACTTCGCCAGTTCCTCGGCCAGCAGCGTGGTGGTCGTGCCGGCGTCGATGAACAGCGTCTGCGAGCCCGTGACGAGCCGCGCGGCCGCGCGCGCGATCGCCAGCTTCGCCTTCACGTGCGTCTGCGCGCGCTCGGCGATCGGCGCTTCGTCGCCGACCTGCACCGCGCCGCCGTGCACACGCTTCAGTTCACCGAGCGCCTCGAGGTCGACGAGATCGCGGCGCACGGTTTCGCGCGACACGTTCAGGTCGGCCATGATTCGGTCGGTGGACACGCGCTGCATCTTCGATAACAGAAGCCGGATCCTCTGGTATCGCTCTTCTTGCCACATGAAATGTCCTCGGAAAAGTCTGTCAATCTTATTCGAACGGCCGTCTACCCGGCGCTTTCTTCCATTTTTTTGACGCCGACGAGGGTCTGCAGCGATTGACGGACCACCTGGAATTCGCGGCTCGTCATCTTCGAGAACACCACGTGGATGCGGTCGTCGTCGGGTGTCTCGTCGTCCTGCTCGATGATGAACTGGACGATGCGCGCCTGGTCGATGCCGGGCATCGACTGCAGCGACGTCAGTTTCACGGCGCCTCGGCTCGCGAGGATGCGCACGCCCCAGCGCTGTCGCGCGGCGAAAAAGCGCTTCTCGATCGGCTTCAGCCCGGCCAGGATCGCCAGCACGATCGCCGTCGCGGCGATCGCGGCCACGTACATGCCGCCGCCCACCGCCAGTCCGACCGCCGCGACGACCCACAGGCTCGCCGCGGTCGTCAGCCCGCGGATGATCTCGCCGCGCAACATGATCGACCCCGCGCCGAGAAAACCGATACCGGATACGACCTGCGCGGCGACCCGCGACGGGTCGAGCGACACGTTCTTCGCCTCCTGGATATCCGCGAAGCCGAACGCCGACACGATCATCACCAGCGCGGCGCCCACGGCCACCAGCATGTGCGTGCGCAACCCGGCCGCCCACGACAGGCGCTCGCGCTCGATGCCGACGATGCTGCCGAGCAAGGCCGCCAGCAACAGGCGGGAAACGATTTCCAGCTGACTGATCATTCGAACACTCCTTCCTGACGGATTCACTTGATGACGCACGGACCGCTGCGCGGCTCGCCCCGGCTTCGCCTGGCCGCCTTCGCGTTCGCCGGGTTGTATTTTTGTGCAATCTTGCGATTTTGTGCGTTCTAATATACGGTACGCAAAACGACAAAGCCAGACCCAGGTTCGTTTGTTTCATCCGATCCACACGATCAATCGTCAGACCAATCAGGTAACACGATCCGAAACACTTGCTTAGGAGACCATCATGATCAAGAAAGCATGGATGCTGGCTGCGACGCTGCTGGCGGCATTTCTAACGGCACCCGCTCATGCGTCCGAGGGCGATACCTGCAGGAAGGTGACGCTCGGCGATGTGGGCTGGAGCGACATCGCGGCCACCACCGGCGTCGCGATGATGCTCCTGGACGGGCTCGGCTACGAGGCAACCAAGACGATCGCGTCGCCGCCGATCGTGCTGGCCGGCGTGAAGAAGGCGCAGATCGATGCGTTCCTCGGCTACTGGGATCCGAGCATGACGCCGACCGTGAAGCCGTTCGTCGACGCCGGCGCCGTGCACCTGCTGCCGCAACCCAACCTGGTCGGCGCGCGCTACACGCTGGCCGTGCCGCAGTATGCGTCGGACAAGGGCCTCAGGAGCTTCGCCGACATCGCCAGATTCCGCGACCAGCTCGACGGCAAGATCTACGGGATCGGCGCCGGCAACAACGGCAATGCACTGGTCCAGCGGATGATCGACAGGAACGAATTCGGGCTCGGCGGCTTCAAGCTGGTCGAATCGAGCGAGGCCGGGATGCTCGTCCAGGTCACGCGCGCGGTGCAGGAACACCGGATGATCGTGTTCCTGGCGTGGGAGCCGCATCCGATGAACATCAACTACAAGATCGCGTATCTCGACGGCGGCGACACCGTGTTCGGTCCGAACTACGGCTCGGCGAAGGTCTACACGCTCGTCACGCCCGGCTATCTCGAACGCTGCCCGAACGTCGGCCGGCTGCTGACCAACCTGAAATTCACGACCGACGAGGAAAACCAGCTGATGGTGCCGATCATGAATCACGCCGATCCGGTCGCGGTCGCAAAGGAATGGGCGAAGAAGAACCCGGGCGTGCTGTCGAAGTGGCTCGACGGCGTCACGACCATCGACGGGAAAAACGCCAGGGACGCGATCGAGAAGCTCATCGGCGCGTAAATACGCCATACAGGGAAAGGCCCATGCACAAGAATCTCGCGCTGTTCGACCTCGATCACACGCTGCTGCCGCTCGACAGCGACCAGGCCTGGAGCCGCTTCATCACGCGGGTCGGCTGGCAGGAGGACGACGCGCACACGGCGCTGATCGACGAGCACTACGGCCACTATGCGGCCGGCACGCTCGACATGGATGCGTATCTCGCCGTGACGCTCGCGCCGCTCACGCGCTACTCGCGCGCGCAGCTCGAACGGTGGCATGCGCAGTTCATGGACGAGGTGATCCGGCCGGCGATTACACCGGAGGCACGCGCGCTGGTCGACCGGCATCGCGAGAACGGCGATCTCTGCTGCATCGTGACGGCGACCAACGTCTTCGTCACGCGGCCGATCGCGGCCGAGTTCGGGATCGAGCACCTGCTCGGCATCGAGCTCGATACCGAAGACGGCACGCCGGCCGGGCGGTTCACCGGGCGCAGCATCGGCGTGCCGAGTTTCCGGGAAGGCAAGATCGTGCGCACGGCGGCATGGCTGAAATCGCTCGGCTACCTGCCGTCCGATTTCGAACGGACCTACTTCTACAGCGATTCGATCAACGACGTGCCGCTGCTCGACTACGTCACGCATCCGGTCGCGACCAATCCCGACTCGAAGCTTTCCCAGGTCGCCGGCAAACGCGGCTGGCCTGTCATGAAGTTGTTCTGATTCGGGCGATATTCTCTGCTGTCCATTTTCATGTCTGGAGGGGAAATGAAATACGGAGCACGCAGCAACCATCCCGATCAATCAGGAATCCGATTCGAATCGGATCGAAATCAAGTCGTCCCGCCTCGCCCCGCGGAAAGCCGTATTCCGCACTGGCGCGGCGTTTTCATGATCGCGCTGCTGTGCGCGCTGGCCGCCTGCGGCGACGGCGACCCGGGCGCGGCGGGCACTGTCGCCGCCGCGCGCGCGTCGGCACCGGGTTCGGCGTCCGCGCCGGTCCTGCACTGCGCAAGCGCGTGCCATTGACCGGCCCCGGCCCTACCCGCCATCCAGGACAAGGAGCGATCATGCAAAACAAACCCACGACACGACGTCAGTTCCTCGCCGATGCGCTGAAGCTCGCCGGCGCCACCGCGGTGACGGGCATGCTGCCCGAAAGCATCCTGCGCGCACAATCGATTCCGGCCGCCACCGTCACCGGCACGATCCAGGACGTCAAGCACGTCGTCATCCTGATGCAGGAAAACCGGTCGTTCGACCACTATCTCGGCACGCTGCGCGGCGCGCGCGGCTTCGGCGATCCGCGGCCGGTCGTGATCTCCAGCGGCTACCCGGTCTGGCGCCAGCCATCGACGCTGTCCTACGTGTTCCCGTTCAACCCGTCGCCGCCCGTTTCCGGCGTCGCGAACGGCGACACGTACTACGGCGACCTCGATCACAGCTGGAGCGGCACGCACAGCGCATGGAACAACGGCCGCTACGACAACTGGGTCGCCGCGAAGACCAGCGGCACGATGTACTACTTCACGCAGAACGACATCCCGTTCTACTACGCGCTGGCCAGCGCGTTCACCGTGTGCGACGCGTACCACTGCTCGATGCTCGGCCCGACCGACCCGAACCGCCTGTATCTGTGGACCGGCTGCTGCGGCAACGTCGCCGGCTATTCGCCGTACACGACGAACACGATGACCGGCACTGGCTGGACCACGATGCCGGAACGCCTGAACACGGCCGGCGTCACGTGGAAGTTCTACCAGGACAAGGGCAACGGCCTCGATGCCGGCCACGGCTACGGCGAATACAACGGGTCGAGCAAGGATCTCTGGTGGAACGGCAACTACGGCGACAACGTCATCCTGAACTTCAAGCAGTACCAGAACCTCGGCGCGAATGATCCGCTCGCGCCGGCGCTCGACGGCACGCAGATCGACCCGACCGGCGGCGGCACGGAGTACGACACCCGTCTGTTCAGTCAACTGCGGGCCGACGTCGCGAACGGCACGCTGCCGCAGGTATCGTGGATCGCCGCGCCCTATGCGTATTGCGAGCACCCGTCGTGGGCCGCGAGCGGCGGCGAATGGTATGTCAGCAACGTGCTCAACGCGCTGACGTCGAATCCGGCGGTGTGGGCCAGCACCGTGCTGCTCGTGATGTACGACGAGAACGACGGCCTGTTCGACCACGTGCCACCGGCCGTCCCGTCGAGCGCCGCCGCCGGCACCGGCCGGTCGACGGTCTCGACGGCCGCGGAATTCGTCGCCGGCAGCGGCGCCGCATCGGACGGCGCCGCGAGCGGCGACGTCCCGATCGGGCTGGGCCCGCGCGTGCCGATGTTCGTGATCTCGCCGTGGTCGAAAGGCGGCAAGGTCAACTCGCAGGTCTTCGATCACACGTCGGTGATCCGTTTTCTGGAAGCGCGCTTCGGGCTGCAGGAGACCAACATCACGCCGTGGCGCCGCACGGTGTGCGGCGATCTCACGTCGGCGTTCGACTTCGCGAGTCCCGACCAGACGATTCCGGCGATTCCGGCGGCGGCCAGCAACATGGACCCGAACGGCTCGACGGTGCTGATTCCGCCGGCCACCACCACCGCGGTTCCGGCGCAAACGGCCGGCCGCAACACCGCGTGCCGGCTGCCGTACGAGTTCTTCGTCCAGGGCCGCGTCAACCGCTCCGGCAAGACGCTCGCGCTGACGATGACCAACACGGGTGCGGCCGGCGTGCACCTGCAGGCATGGGTCGACGGCACGAGCACGACGCCGCGGCAGTACACGATCGGCGCCGGCACCGGCGCGTGCCTCACGGATTCGCTCGCGCTGAATTCGGCGGGCGGCTACGACTATTCGATCTACGGCCCGAACGGGTTCCTGCAGACGTTCCGCGGCACCATCGGCGCAGCGGGGAACGCGGGATCGACCGGCGAAGTGTCGCTCTGCTACGACGTACAGAACGGCAACGTGCAGATCATGCTCGACAATTCGGCCGGTTCGAGCACGACGACGTTCCAGCTCGTCGACAATGCGTACGGGATGAACCGCGCGCAGTCGGTCAGCGTACCGGCCGGTGCAACGCAGGCGGTCACGTGGTACGGCGACGCCGGCTGGTATGACGCGAGCATCCGCGACGCGAACGATCCGAACTTCCTGCGCCGTATCGCCGGCTGCGTGCAGACGCAATCCGGCACGTTGCTGACGGATTCGGCGATCGGCAATACGAACGGGAAATTCGTCGCGGCGCTGGCGTCGCAGGGGTCGTCGTACGCCACGCTGCGGTTCGACTACGTCGTGCCGCCGTGGCGCCACAGCCCGAAGAACTGGGTCGGCATCTATCCGCGCGGCGCGCAACCGACCCGGGGCGGCTACAAGTCGTGGGCGTACCTGCCCAAGAGCACCGGCTCGCTGCTGTTCTCGTCGACCGCGAACAGCACGCTTGCCTCGGGCCAGTACGACGCGTGGCTGCTGTTCGACGACGGCTATACGCCGCTGGCAGGCCCCATCGCGATCAGCATCTGAGGTCGCGGCCGTTTCGTCGTCGCTTCAACGTTCCGGCCGGCGCGCGTGCATGACGCGCGCCGCGGCAAAAACGGGTGACGCAGGCCGATCCGCGTTGCGCCGGCGATGCAGGTCAGCCTCTCTTCCGGCTTTCGTGGAGCAGTGGACGACGCGATGCTTGACGGCGCCACGACCGTCAAACTGTTTGACAGAACATGTCGAGTTGTTCAAAACGGTAAACAATCATTCGGTTTCCTGTCGTCTTTCATCCGCCGACGATCGACTGCCGTCGCGATTGGGAAACACGACGCGCGGCGGTCGTCATCGCACCTGCAGCAACGCCGTGACGACGCCGAAATCCAGCATAATCAGGCGGGCACACAGCCGTGTCTGTACCGGTTTCGCATGCAGCGAATGGTGCAGATGCAGAAAACGAAGAACGGGAACGGGCGCGATTCGATGCACATCGGTGCGCCGGCGATCGCGCCACCAACGAGACCACACCCTCCGCCGAAGACAGGACACCGACATATGGACCGAGCCGAGCACATCAGCATCGAACCGGCGATCTCGCTTGCCGCCGACGAGCTGGACCAATGCGACTTCTCGTTCGACATCGCATGGGAGCTGAATGCGCCGTATCAGGATTTGCTCGACCTGCGCGCGTTGCCCGCGCGCCGCAAAAACTACGGGTTCGATCCGGCCGGCTGGGCGGATGAAGCGTCGGGCAAGACAGCGCTCTTTCGCGCGACCGCCGGCGGGCGGTTCGCCGGGTTCGTCGCGGTCGCCGAGCGCTGGAACGGCATGGCCGAAATCGCCGAGCTGGCCGTCGACCGCGAGCATCGGCGCCTCGGTATCGGGCAATTCCTGCTGGCGGCCGCGGAAGCCTGGGCGCGCCATCACGGGTTCGGCTTCATGCGGCTGGAAACGCAGGCGAACAACGTCGCGGCCTGCTCCACTTATGCGCGCGCGGGCTTTACGCTCGGCGGCCACGACCGCTTCCTGTATGCAGGCGGCGAGAACGCCGGGGAAGTCGCGCTGTTCTGGTACAAGGACCTGCGCGACGGGCAGACCGCTCGGAGCCGCACGGTCGATCCCGCATCGGTGCGGCCGGTGCGCTGACGCCCCGCCGCCCGTCACGTCATGGCCGAATTACTTCCGAGTCGCCACGATGAACAGGCGCGGGAACGGCAGCAGCACAGTGCCGTCGTCGAGTACCGGATAACCGTCCGGCCCGGCGATCGCGTCGCGATAACGCGCGAGGAACGCGCGCTGCTCGGCATCGTCGAGCGCGGCAAGGAACGGCCGCAGCGCACTGCCCTTGAACCATTCGACGACCGCGTCCGCACCGCCGCGCAGCGGGTGATAGTAGGTCGTGCGCCACACATCCACGCGCGAACACAGCGGCGACAGCAGCGCATGGTAGTAGCGCGCATCGAACCGCTCGGTACGCGCCGCCCCTTTCAGCTTGTCGGCCCACGGCCCGGCCGCGGCGACCTCGCGCATCAGCCGGTGTGCGGGCTCGTCGAGGTTGTCCGGCATCTGCACCGCGAGATGGCCGCCCGGCGCGAGCCGGCCGACGAGCATCGGGAACAGCGTGTCGTGCGCGGGCACCCACTGCAGCACCGCGTTCGACAGGATCAGGTCATAGCCGCCCGGATCGTCCCACGTGGCGACATCGGCAAGATCGAACCGCAACGCCGGCAGCCGCTTGCGCGCGGCCGCGATCATGTCCGCCGATGCGTCGATCCCGTGGATCGTCGCGTCCGGCGCGCGTGCCATCAGCGCCTCGGTCGAATTGCCGGGCCCGCAGCCGATGTCGATCGCGGTACGGATCGGCGTCTTCGGCACGGCGGCCAGCAGGTCGCGCACCGGCCGCGTGCGTTCGTCCTCGAACCGCACGTACTGGTTCGCGTATTGATCGAGTGGGGTCGTCACGATGATTCTCCTTGTGGGCGGAGGCGGCATGCGCGCCGGGATCCGGGCAGCCGCCGATCCAGCACATTCTGCGACCGTATCCGACCTTCAGTAAAATGAATTTAATATCGTTATTGATTCAAAATTCTGATGAAAATCGATACGCTCGGTGTCCAGGCTTTCGTCGCGATCGCCGACGGCGGCAGCTTCCGGCAGGCGGCCGACACGCTGCACGTCACGCAAACGGCGATCACGCAGCGGCTGCGCAAGCTCGAATCCTATCTCGGCGTCGCGCTGGTCGAGCGCACGACGCGCCGCACCACGCTGACCGAGATCGGCCGGCGCTTCCTGCCGCAAGCGCGCCGGCTGCTGAACGAGTTGTCCGACGCGCTGACCGAAATCCGCGAGACGGGCCTGAGCCAGCGCGGCGACGTCACGATCGCGTGCGTGCCGACGGTCGGCGTGCAATACCTGCCGCGCATCCTGCGCGCGTTCTCCGGGCATCGCCCGCACGATCGCGTGAAGATCCTCGACCATGCGTCGGCGTCGGTGCTGCAGGCCGTGCTGCGGCGCGAAGCCGAATTCGGCATCAGCATCGCCGGCGACCAGCATCCCGAACTTGTCAGCGTGCCGCTCACGCACGATCCCTACGTGCTCGTGTGCCGCGACGATCATCCGCTCGCGAGGCGCCGGCGCATCCGCTGGGCGGCGCTGCAGCCGCATCCGCTGATCTTCGCCGGCGAGGTGAGCGGCAATCGCGGGCTGCTCGAAGGCGCGCTGAAGACGAGCGGCGTGTCGCTGCATTCGTTCTACGAAGTGCAGCGCAGTTCGACGGCGCTCGGGCTCGTCGCGGAAGGGCTCGGTGCGGCCGTCGTGCCGAAACTCGCGATCCAGAAGAACGCGTATCCGATGATCCGCACGATCGAGCTCGTCGAGCCGTCGGTGTCGCGCACGCTCGTGCTCGTCACGCGCAAGAGCGCGCAACTGTCGCCGGCCGCGCGTGCGCTCTACGACATGATCGTCGAGCGGGCCGCGCCGGGGCGGTAACGCGCGCCATGCGGGCGTTGCCTGTGCCGGCCGGTCGTCCGCGATGTCGGCAGGCGTCAGGAAGTAGCCCGCACCGCCACGCAGCGCTCAAAGCACCTTGACCATGAACACGCGCGCCGCGCCTTCGGGCTCGCAAGGCACTTCGCCGAACGTCTCGTAGCCCTGCTTCCGGTAGAAGTCCGGTGCCTGGAACGAGATCGTGTACAGCACCGCACGCGCGCAGCCGCGCCGCTTCGCCTCCGCTTCGGCCTCGCGCAGCAGCCGGCTGCCGAATCCGCCGCCGCGCAGCGATTCGGGCAGGTAGAACAGGTCGATGAAAAAGAGGCCGAGCGACGTGCGGCCCGTCAGGCCGCCCAATATCTCGCCAGTCGCGGGATCGGTCACGTAGACGTCGAGCGCGGCCGAGTCGGCGCGCCCCGTCATCGCATGGTTGAATTCGCCGAGCTTGCGGCTGATGAAATGGCGGGCGGCCGGTTGTTCGGTATCGGTCAGTTGCAGGGTGACGTCGGCAGGGGTAGTCATCGGGCGAACGCGTGCGTGAATGAAGCCGCCGGGTGCGCAGTACCTGCGGCGGGCGTCGCATGACTATAGCGCGCCGCCACACGCTCACGCCACCGAGAACGCCGCCTTTCGGGCGGCCGTGTGGTGCCGCTCGCGCGTCCGCTGCACCATCGGCGGCCGGCGCACGTCGGGCGCATGCGGCACCGCTGCCGCCGCGCCGCGCAAACGTCAGAACGGCTTGGTCGGCAGGTACTTGCCGTCGAGCGTGATCACCGCACGCGAACCGCCTTCGGGATCGTCGACCTTCTTCACGTCGAGCCGGAAGTTGATCGCGCTGATGATGCCGTCGCCGAACTTCTCGTGGACGAGCGCCTTCAGCGTCGTGCCGTACACCTGCAGCATTTCGTAGAAACGGTAGATCGTCGGGTCGGTCGGCACGCGATCGTCGATGCTGCCGCGCAGCGGGATCGTCTGCAGCAGCAGTACCGCATCGTCGTCGAGGCCGAGCTTGTCGGCGACCACGCGCGCCGCATCGGCCGGCAGCGCATGCTGGCCGAGCAGCGCGGCGGTGACGAACGCTTCGCTCAGGCCCGTGCCTTCGGTGAGCTGGGCGAACGACAGGTTCTTGCGCGCTTTCGCGAGCACGACGGTTTCCGCAAGCGCGTGGCGGGCAGTCTGGCTGTGCTGGGACTGGATCATGGCAATTCCTCGTGGTGGGGTGGGAGCAATCCGGATTCAGGCCGCGGCGGCAAGCGTCGCGGGAGTCGCGCGGACACCGGGGTGGTCCGCGAGGGACACGAACCGGCCGGCCGCGCCGTCGTAGGCGTCGATACAGCCCGATTCGATGTCGTAGACCCAGCCGTGCAGCGCGAGACGTCCTTCTTCGAGCGCGAGCCGCACGGCGGGGTGCGTCTTCAGGTTGGCGAGTTGCGCGACGACGTTCTCGCGCACCATCGAGTCGATCCGCTCGCGTTCGCTGCGGTGCGGGCGCGCCTCGTTCACGACGCGCGCCGAATCGGCATAGCGCAGCCAGTGGCCGACGGCCGGCATGTGGTCCATGCACTGACAGGTCGCGATCGCGGTCATCGCGCCGCAATCCGAATGACCGCAGATCACGACGTCGGTCACGCGCAGCGCGGCGACCGCATATTCGACCGACGCCGACACGCCGCCCGGCTCGGGGCCGTACGACGGCACGATGTTGCCGGCGTTGCGGATCACGAACAGGTCGCCCGGTTCGCGCTGCGTGACGAGCTCCGGCACGAGCCGGCTGTCCGAGCACGAGATGAACAGCGCACGCGGGTGCTGGCTGCGCGCGAGATCGCGGAACAGCGCGGCGCGTTCCGGATACGCGTCGCGCTGGAACTTCAGGAAGCCTTCGATGATGTCCTTCATCGCGTGTTCTCCGGTGCAGGTGGAATCGATGAAGGGCAGGTTACGCCGCGCTTCCAATAACGTAAAAGACTGATTTATGATCAATCGGATAAGTACGCCTTATAGGAATCGCCATGCTGCTGCGCCATATCAACTACTTCCTGGCCGTCGCCGAGCACCGCAGCTTCACGCGCGCGGCCGCCGCGCTGCACGTGTCGCAGCCCGCGCTGTCGCAGCAGATCCGCCAGCTCGAGGAGACGCTCGGCGCGCAACTGTTCGACCGCACCGGGCGCGTCACGCGGCTGACCGATGCCGGCGACGTGTATTTCCGCTACGCACGGCAGGCGCTGCACGATCTCGCCGAAGGCCGGCGCGCGATTCACGACGTGCAGGATCTCAGCCGCGGTTCGCTGCGGATCGCGGTCACGCCGACCTTCACGAGCTATCTCGTCGGGCCGCTCGTCGAGGCGTTCCACGGCCGCTATCCGGACGTGACGCTGTCGGTGCGCGAGCTGTCGCAGGAGCGTATCGAGACGCTGCTCGTCGACGACGAGCTCGACGTCGGCATCGCATTCGAGGACGTGCAGTCGGCGGATATCGCAGTAGAGGCACTGCTGGTCGAAACACTCGCGCTCGTCGTGAGCCGTCGGCATGCACTCGCGGGAAAACGCAAGGCCGGCCAGCGCGCGCTGCACGACGCGTCGCTCGTGTTGCTCACCGCGGAATTCGCGACACGCGTGCAGATCGACCGCTATTTCCGCGAGCACGATGTGCAGCCGCGCGTGCTGATGGAGGCGAATTCGCTGGGTGCGGTGATCGAGATCGTGCGCCGCACGAACCTCGCAACGCTGCTGCCCGCGACGATCGCGACGGGGCATGACGATCTCGTCGCCGTCGCGCTCGATCCGGCCGTCCTGCGGCGCACGGCCGTGCTGCTGCAGCGCAAGGGCGCGTACCGGAGCGCGGCCGCGCGTGCGTTCGTCGAGCTGGCGCTCGCGCTGCGGGCGGGGCCGACCAACCGCACGCGGTAGCATGGCCGGCGGGCCGATCGCGTGTGACGCGTCGGGGCGGCGCTACCCGCCGGCGCCGCGACGCCGAAGTTCCGCGATTTATCCTGTAAAATCGCCGATCGAGAGAATTTGTACGATAAAACCGGCGGTCGAATCGCCCCCCCTGCTCATCGTTCTCGATTCAAGAGGGCCACGACGATGAATTCCCGAGAACTGGTTCGCGCGATCAGCGGCGGCCTGTTTCAGCAAGCACGCCTACTCAAGCTCGATACGCCGCTGGGCCAGAATGTCCTGGTGCCCCAGACCGTTCACGGCGTATCGCGGCTGGGCCGCGATTTCACGTTGACCGTCGACGCCGTCTCGACCCGTGACAATATCGAGCTGAAGAAGCTGATTGCGCAGCCCGTCACGCTGTGGATCGAACAGCAAGGCGACACCTATCTGCCGTGGCACGGCTACGTGCAGACCGCGCGCCGGCTCGGCTTCGACGGCGGAATCACCGCGTACCAGATCCGTTTCATGTCGTGGCTCGGGTTCCTCCGGTACCGCCGCGACCAGCGCATCTGGCAGGACCGCACTGCCGACGAAATCCTGACCGATGTCTTCAATCAGCATCCGCAAGCTGCAGGCATGTTCCGGTTCGCGCTCTCGGCACCGCTGCGGAACCGGTCGTTCTGCATGCAGTTTGAGCATGACTGGCATTTCGTCCATCGCCTGCTCGAGGACGAAGGCCTGTTCGGCTATTTCGAGCAGGCCGAGGACGGCTCGCACCACACGCTGGTGATCACCGATTCGCTTCGTTCGCTGCCCGCCGCCGCACCGGCCCGCGTGCCATTCCAGCGCACGGCCTCGGACGACGAAACCCAGGCGCTCGTCCAATGGTCGGGCACGCGCACCCTGCAGAGCAGTCATTACACGACGCGCACGTTCGACTACAAGTTGCCCGGCACCGCGCTCAACCCGAAGGGCACCGATGTCCCGACCCGTCCGGATCAGGGCGACCTGCCGAACCAGGCCGAGGTGTATACGTACACGGGCTCCTATACGTACGGCGCGCAAGGCGACGGCAACCGCCAGTCGACCATCCGGATGGAAGAATGGGAGTCGCGCGCAAAGCGGTTCCGCGGCATCGGCGGGATGCGCGGCATCGACGCGGGCCGGGTGTTCGAGCTGACCGACCATGCAGCCCATCCGCCGTCCGAACAGGACGGCAACCAGTTTGCCGTCGTCGAGACGGTCTGGTGGATCAAGAACAACATTCCGGCTGCGCCATCGCATTTTCCGCACGGCTTGGCCGCGCAGTTCGACGCGATGAAGGCACAGCTCGGCGACGCAGCCGGCGCGATGACCGTGCGCCACGCCGACGGCAGCGAAGGCTTCTATCTCGTCGAGATCGAGGCACAGCGCCAGACGGTGCCGTTCCGCAGCCCGTTCGAGCATCCAAAGCCCGAGATGCACCTGCAGACCGCGACCGTCGCGGGGCCGAAAGGCGAGGAAGTGCATACCGACGAGCTGAACCGGATCAAGGTCCGATTCCACTGGGATCGCCTGAACGAAGGCGACGAGCGCGCGTCGTGCTGGCTGCGCGTCGCGTCGTCGGATACGGGTGGCGGGTACGGCAGCGTGCACGTGCCGCGCATCGGCGAGGAAGTGGTCGTCGACTGGATGTCCGGCGACTGTGACCGGCCGATCGTCACCGCGCGGCTCTACAACGGCGCGACCAAACCGCAGTGGCACACGGATGGCCTGCTGTCCGGCTTCCGCTCGAAGGAATACGCCGGCAGCGGCTACAACCAGCTCGTGATGGATGACGCGACCGGGCAGAACCGCTCGCAGCTCTACAGCAGCACCGCCAACAGCCTGCTGCATGTCGGTTATCTGATCGAGCAGTCCGGCAACACGCGCGGCGCGTACGTCGGCAGCGGCTTCGACCTGAGAACCGATGCATACGGCGCCATACGCGCGAACCAGGGCCTGTACGTCACGACGCATCCGAAGTCCTTGTCGAGCCAGCCGCTCGACGTGCGCGAGGCGCAGCAACAGCTCGTCGGCGCCGAAGGCTTGCTCGAATCGCTGTCCGATGTGAGCGAAACGCACCAGGCAGACACGCTGAGCCCCGGTCGCGACGCGCTGAAGACGTTTACCGACGCGACCCAGCAGAGCCTGCCCGGCGCGGCATCGGGCGGACGCACGTCAGGTGGCGGGACCGGTAACGCGAATGCGTTCACGCAGCCCGTGATGCTGTTCGGCAGCCCGGCCGGCATCGGGCTGGCGAGCCAGCAGTCGCTGCAGATGGTGGCCGACCGGCACGTCAACATCGTCAGCGGCCAGAACACCCACATCGCGGTGGGAAAATCGCTGGTCGCGAGCGTGATCTCTTCGGTCAGTCTGTTCGTACAGAACGCCGGGATGAAGCTGTTCGCCGGCCAGGGCAAGATCGAGATCCGCGCACACAACGACGATGTCGAACTCACCGCGCAGAAGACCGTGAAGATCGTCGCCGCCACGGCGCAGATCGACGTCGCGTCGAAGCAACCGATCCTGCTGACGTCCGGCGGTGCATATATCCGCATCGGCAACGGCAACATCGAGATCCACGCACCCGGCAAGGTGGATTTCAAGGGCGGCGATCACAGCTTCTCGGGCCCTGCCAGCACTGACTACCCGATGCCGCGCTTGCCCGAAGGCGTATGTTCGGAATGCCGGCGCAGCGCCGCAAAAACGAAATCCCCATTGACGCCTCGTACATGACATCCGCCGCCTCGATGAAGCCGTTTCACGACCTGACGCGCGCGCTGCCGCTGCCGGCTCAGTGGCCGCGCACGACCGTCGCGCAACGGTATGACGATCTGCGCGACTGGCATCGCACGCGGCAAGCCGCGGAAACCCGCGCGCTGCGCCTGCTGGCGCTCGTCGACGGCGCGCTGGACGATACGATGCTCGATGCGGCACGAGCACGCGGCATCGCGTGGCAGTCGCTGTATCCGGACACGATGCTCGAAGCGTCGCGGCCCGAAATCGGCCCGTTCCTGCTCGACCTGACGGCGGACGACGACGCGTCGCGCACGACGATGTTCGACCTGCTGAATGCCGGGAGCGATTCGGATCTCGTCGTGTGGCTCGCGACCGGTCATGCATTGCCCGTGCTCGCCGCGTACCTGCATCCGCTTGCCGAGGCGACGTTGCCGGATACGCGCCAAGCGCTGCTGCGCTACTACGATCCGTCGATTCTCGAAAACCTCGTGCCGATCCTGACGCCTGCGCAACGGCGCGAACTGCTGGCAACGTTCGTCGAACTGCGTTATCGGTTCGATCCGTGGGAGAGCATCGTCGGCGAGGAAAAGGGACAGCTCCCCGCCGCCGCCGCGACGCCAATCGTGTTCACGGAGGCGCAGTACGATGCACTCGCGCACGAGGGATTTGCGGAGACGCTGTATTTCCGGTTGCGTGACGAATTTCTGCCGCCGATGTCCGCGGTGCCGAACCGCTGGGGCATTCGCTACGTGAAGGATCTGGTCGCGCGAGCGCGGAGCCGGCATGGGCTCGTGAATGAGAACGATCTCGCGTATTTCGCGCTGATCGGGATGAACGTGCATCCGGCGTTCGATGCGCATCCGGCGATCGCCGAGAAAATCGCCGCGCGCGGAGCAGCGCCTCCGCCAATGTCGTCAACGCTCGCGGATGTCGATGCGGACGTTTGGGCTGCGTTGCTCGATACGCATCCGCTCGCCGGATATGCCGGCGAGTCGCGGGATGCCGAAGCAGCAGCGGCCGACGCGTCGCCTGACGTGGGTTGAGCGACGGGAGATGAGGATGGTGCACGAATTGACGTATAGGATGCGGCGGGCCGTCGAAGCGGGCGCGGTAGCCGCTGGCGGTTTGCGGACTGCGTTGGCACATGCGGGGAGCGACGGACCGTATCGCATCATCGGGGACAACTTCACCGATCGGAGTATCTATCGTTTCAGGATCGACGGGTTTGGGGCGGGCAATCTGCGCGCGCACCGCAGGATCGACGCTCGATGGGCGGCAGTTCCAACCGATCCGCGTAACCCGAATACAACGAGCAATGCGTCGTCCGCGACGAACTGAATGACAGGAACATCGACATGCTGACTTTGCTTCGCCGCCTCATTCGCAACCCCATCGTCATCGCGGCGCTGCTGTTGAGCGGCGCATGGTGGGTGCATGCACAGACCACAAGCTACGGCCCCTATCGCGTCGTGGGTTTCAACTACACCGAGCGAGGTGTCTACAACTTCGTCGTGGACGGCTTCGGCGCAGGCAGCGTGCACGCCCGCCAATTCGGCGGGGGCGGCGGCACCGTCTGTTGCATGGAGGTGCCGCGCAACAAGAAGAACTGGCACCTCAAGATCACGTACGACCTGACCCCGGAGGAGGACGCCAAGAACCTGTCGCCGGAAATCTACGAGACGGATGTCGCCGTTCCGAAGCTACCGAACAAGCGCGACGGCTATATCGAGTTCCATTTCCTGCCTGAGCGCAGGATCGAAGCGCAGTGGGTCGAATATCCGACGATGCCGCGCATGCGCGCCACCAACTAGTCCAGCGGGGGGAAACATGTCGGACGAAACCATCGCCGCACAAGGCGCCTCAAAAAGCCAGTCCGAATCGGCATCGGCTGCATCGCGGGCCACACGCGCCGCGAGCGTCAGCGCGCAACTTCCGGCCGAGCCGCCCAGCCCGTGTTTTCGTTGCAATCAGGAAATTTATCAGAGCTTCTTCTTCGACGGTTTCGCACAGAGCCTGGCCGACACTGATCGTTTGTCGAATATCGCGCGTCTCTTCAACGCGCACGCTGACAGCAGCGATGAGTTCGGCATCTACAAAATGTATTACGAAGGCATGGGCCGGGACTTGTCGGGGCAAACGGTCGGTGCGATCAAGAAAGTCCTGACCGATTCCGAAGCCGCCTTGCTCAAGGAAGCCGACGCCAAAGTGATCAAGGATCCTGGCAAGAAGATCGCCGCCGACATCGCCCAGCGGTTTCGCGACTCGCCTGCCGACAAAGGATTGTTGTCACGAGGCACATCGTCGGTCCTCGACGGGCTGGAGCATGCGGGAGAGACCGCGAGAAATCAAATCAAGGAATCAGTGACGCCGGGAAAAGTGGCTGGTGCCCTGCTACCCGCCGCCACGACCATCGCGGCAGACTCCATTCCAGTTGTCCGGGACAGTGAATTCGCTGCAGGTTATATGGGTACGGGATTTGATGCACGGGTGAACAAGGCTATTGCGGATTTCAAGAATAACGTCGCACACGCCACCTCAGCCGATCCGCGCGAAATCAAGCGCATTCGTGTGGCGATTTTCGGATATGACCGCGGCGGCGTCATCGGCCGGAAATTCGCAAACGAATTGATTGGAAAGACCTGCAAGCAAAAGGACGGCAAGATCACTTACGCCGGCATCGAGGTCCAGTTCGATTTCATGGGGCTGTTCGATTGCGTATCGACGTCCTATGCGGATTCGATCTTCACGAAAGTCGTCGCGCCTGTACTTGGCGTCGTCCCCGGCGAAGGCAAGGCCGCCAGCATCAGCATCAAGGGGCTGAGTTTCTTCCTCGCCCTGTCCAAGCAGTCGCTCGGGCAATTCGACATCCAGAAGGAATTCAAATCGATTGTCCATCACGTCGCCGCAACGGAGCTGCGCTTCTACAAGAACCTGGATTCACCGCGAAAATCGCCGGACCACGCGAACCTGCTGGAGATCGTCTATCCAGGCAGTCAGTCGGACGTCGGAGGTGGCTTCCTGGACGGCGAGGATCAAAAATCCTCCGAGCTGGCACGTGTCTCCGCAAGAAACATGCTCGATCGTGCATGGTCCGCGGGTGTGCCGCTGCTGCCGCTTGCCAAGCTGCGCACGATATCCCCATTGGCGGCACGCGAATTCGAGTATCGCAAGACTGTCAATGTCAACGGCAAGGATCTCAACGTCAACGATCTGTTCGGTGCGTACACCGCGATGCTGCCGAAAACAAACGGTCCGCTCGAGAAACACTTCCTCGAACATCAGAAGCTGTTCGTGTCGTGGGCACGCTCTGTTCACGATCGCACGGGCCACTCCAGCAGCGGCAGCAATCTTTTCATCAACACCATCGATGCCGACGTCTACAACGCTATCTTCACGAGTGGCGGCGGCTTGCCGGACTACGAAGGTCGGGACTGGTACTACAAGGGCCAGGATCCGAATTCCAAGGTTCCGCAGTCGACCTTCGGCGAACGCCGGACGGTCGACGACATCTCGGACAAAACGGTGCGCGCACTGGCCACCGCATGGGTACATCCGCCAAAGCTGACGCCGGAAGTGATCGCGTTCTTCGACAACTTCGTGCATAACACGATTACGCGGCTCAACAACGTGTCGCTTGGCGACGGCGTATTCATGCAACTTCGCGAAATCGAAGAGAAGGGCTGGATGGCGCGCCAGACCGACGCCGCCAAAGACTACATCAAGAAAGTCCTCGGCAACATCTCCAAGAACATCAAGGACGCCCAGAACGAATACGTCCGGCAAGTCACGTCCGGCCAGATTCCTCACGGCGCTTCGATCGGCGATCTCTCCGGCGACTGAGCGGCTCAGGCCGCACCAACCGCCAAATCCGCCCGGCGCATAGGCAGCCGGAGGGCTCATACGCTCAACCCCGCGTCAGTTGTACCCGAGAATCGCCACCGCCGCGACCTCCGGCCGGTCGAGCGTATTCCCGACGAGCGACGTCATCGGTTCCTGCAGCACGGCCTGATACGACGTCACGCGCGCCGCTTCCGGCACACCGGCATCGTCCGATGCCGGCTCGTCGAACGCTGCATCGAAACCGCTGTAAAACCCCGCTTGATTCTGCGAAAAAGTCATCTCCACTCCTTTCCTTGATTGTGTTCTTGATCAACTAACCGACGCGCTTCAACGCCGTCACCTGCACGGGCGCACCGTCATGCGCGGCTTCCGACCGCGCAAGCTGCGCACGTGTGCGCCGCGTGATGTGGATCACCGCGAACACGACCGGTGCGATCAGCAGGCCTTCCGCCAGCTCCGGATCGACCGGCAGGTTCATCACGTGCAGCGCCTTGAACGCCGCCGTCGCGAGCGACAGCACGTAGTACGAAATAGCCGCCACCGACAGACCTTCGACCGCATGCTGCAGATGAAGCTGGTTGCGCGCGGTGCGCTCCATCCCGGCCAGCAGGCGCGTCACGTCCTTTTCCTGCGCGAGGTTCACGCGCGTGCGCAGCAGGTCGACCGCGCGGGCGATCCGCGCGGCGATCTGCTCGTGGCGCGCCCATACGCTGCGGCACGTTTCCATCGCCGGCGCGAAGCGCCGCTCCATGAATTCGGCGATCGTCGGCATCCCTTCGATCCGCTCTTCGCGCAGTTCCTGAATGCGCGCCAGCACGAGCTTTTCGTACGCGCGCGACGCACTGAAGCGTGCGCCGGCCCCCGCCAGCGACTCGACCCGCACCGCGAGATGCGTGAGCTTGACGAGCAGCGCCGTGTCGTCGCCGTCGGCGCCGCTCGCGTCCATCCGCTGCATCAACGCATGCAGCGCCGCGTGGATCTCGTCGAGCTCGCGGCTCATCCGGCGCGCGACAGGCAACGCGAGCAAGGCCATCATCCGGTACGTTTCGATTTCATACAGGCGCTGCAGCAGGCGGCCGCCCTGCTCCTCGCGGAAATCCTCGTCGATGACGAGAAAACGCATGAAACCGTCGTCGCGCACGTGCCAGTCGCAGAACACCTTGCCGCCGCCGAGCACGTTGCTGCCGACGAGCGCGGGCCCGTCGATCCAGCGCCGCAGGTCGCCGCACACGCGTCGCGCGGCGTCGCCCGACAGCAGCTCCATCCTCACCGCGACGAAACGGATGCCGGCCAGCCGCGCGAACCACGCGGCCGGAATGCCTTCGATCGCGAGATCGTCAAAGTAGCCGGTGTCACGACGCGGCGCGACGAACGTGAAAGTCGAGAATTCGGTGTGACGCTCCCACTTCAGGTGCCAGCCGCACGGCGACTGCACCGCGTGGTGCGTCGCGCCTTCGTGCGGCGCGGCAATGCCGGTGTCGCGGCACAGCGCGTGCAGCAGCGTTTCGTGGATATCGGGCTGGCCGTCCGCGTAGATCGCGTAGTGCGTGAGCGACACGGCTTCGGCGAGCCGCAGAAACGGCCTGGCATGCAATTCGGCGGCCAGCGCGGCGCGCAACGGATGGTCGATCATCGATACACCACGCTTCCTCGTTCAGTGCTGCCCACCGGGTCGACCGGCCTGAATGCCGCGCCACCCGTGGGCAGGACGCCAGCGTGATCGCACTATGGCAGACACACATCAACAATAAAAACGCATAATGTTGATCGTTACGTTCAGTTTTCCTGATACCGATGAAGATGCTCGATCACGACGTGCTGGCCACCGTCGTCGCCGTCGCGGAGACCGGCAACATGACCCGCGCGGCCGAGGCCGTGAACCGCTCGCAGTCTGCCGTGAGCATGCAGATCAAGAGCCTGGAGGACGCGATCGGCCGGCCGCTGTTCGTGCGCAAGCCGCGCAGCATCGTGCTGACGCGCGAGGGCGAGGTGCTGCTGGGATTCGCCAGACGAATGCTGGCGCTGCGCGACGAGGCGTGGGCGGCCGTGGTGCGGCCGGAAGTGACCGGCAAGGTCGTGATCGGCGTGCCGGACGACTACGCGTCGTCGCTGCTGCCGTCGGTCCTGAAGAAATTTTCGGCGACCTACCCGAAGGTCGAGATCCAGGTGATGGGGCTGCCGAGCAGTGCGCTTGCGCCGCTGATCAAGGAGGGCACCGTCGATCTCGTGTGCGGCACGCGCATCAAGGGGCTGACCGGCGACTTCATCCGCCACGAGCCGATGGCGTGGGCCGCGATGACGAACGGGCCGCGCGTCTGGGAAGAACGGCCGCTGCCGATCGCGGTGTTCATGCCGGGCAGCGTCGCGCGCGAGAACGCGATCCGCAGCCTCGAACGCGCGAAGGTGCCGTACCGCACGTCGTATGAAAGCCCGAGCCTGCTCGGGCTGCTCAGCATGGTCGAGGCCGGCCTCGCGGTCGCGCCGCTCGCGCGCTGCGCGATTCCCGCGCAACTGTCGATGCTCGGCCGCTCGCACGGCTTGCCGGACCTGCCGCCGCTCGAACTGATCCTCGCGCGCAGCACGAAATCGAAGCGGCCGCCGTGCGACTTTCTCGCGGAACAACTGATGGAAGACCTGCAGCGCCAGACCGGGCAGACCGGCGACGCGTGATCAGCGCGTCGCGCCGAACCCTGCCGCGCCCAGCGCCGCGTTGACATGCGCGGCGACCGCATCGACGAGCGCTTCGAGCGTGTCGCCGCACACGTACCGGTGTTCCGGGGCCACGTGCTCGGAGCGCCGCCCGCCCCACTGCGCGCCCGATGCGACCGACAGCGTCGCACCGAACCGATGGCCGTGACGACGCCCGAAGACGCTCACGCGCTGCCCGGCCACATACGCCTGCTCAGGCAGATAAAGCCGGATCTCGACCGCCACCTGCACGGGATCGTTGACGCGCGCGGCCGGGCTGACCGTCGCGCCGAATACCTTGCCGATCCGCCAGATCACGCAGGTCTCCCACGCCGCGAGCGGGCCGCCGATCGCGTCGACCCGTTCGGTGTCGACCGACCACTGATGCCGGGGCGGCAGGACGATCGCCTGATGCAGCAGCACTTCGGCCACGCGTACCGTCGTCAGCAGCTGACGCGCGAGTTGCTGCCCTGACGGCAGCGATGCCGTCCGCGCGCGACGGCTTGCCGGCCGCGCGACACGCACTTCTTCCGGGATGTACATGGTCACTCCGTATTCAGGGGGTAGCGCCGCGCACGACGCGGCGCGCGAACCTCCGGCGCCGCCGGCCGATGGACAGCCATGGCGACCGGCGATCCGGCGGCGGAGCAAACGAACCGTCCGTGTACGAGCAACAACCGTTCCCCGCATCACCGGGCCCGCGGCCCGACATGCAACCGGCGCGCGACGGGCCCGATCACCGCATCGGCCTGCTGCGCGATCAGCATGTGCAGCGTGAAGTCCAGGTCTTCCGGCGCGATCTCGAAATGAACGTGGATCACGTCGCGCACCGCGCGGGCGCGGACGACATACACGCCGAGCGGCGAATGCAGCAGCGCCGCGAGCCGCTCGCGCGCGTGCTCGCCGGAATCGGCCGTCAGCGTGACGGGCAACTGCAGGCGCGGGCGCGGCGGCGGCAACGGAATGACGCGGGTGCGGGTGCCGGCGCGCATTTGGCGGCCGGCGACATCGAAGGCGGGAAAGGGATGGATGAAGGTCATGGAGCGGACGGGAGCCGTCCCGGCTGTTCGACATGTCCCCCAGCTTAGAAGAGACGGCATAAACGTCGTGCAAAAAAATGTCGCGGCGACGCAAAAAACGGCATGCGGAGCGCAGCGCGCCGTACCGATTCGACCCCACGCCTCCCCTGCCGCGCGACCGCTGCGCTATGCAAACGCCTCGAGCGACGCGCGCCGTCGTTCGTCGACCATCGATTCGATCAGCGACACGAGATCGTCGGTCAGCGGATCGCAGATGCCGGGCGAGCGATGCAGTTCGAGATCGGCCGCCGGCAGCGGCGGGAATCCGTCCGCCTCGCCGAGCACGCGCATGCGCTGCCGGCCGTCGGCCGCAACCTGCAGGACCATCTGTGCGTGAGCTTCTACTTCAAGGCGAACCGGCCGACGCTGAACGACGAGATGGGCACGCTGCTCGGCAAGATGAAGATCGGCTTGCGCTACCTGCTGACGAAGCGCGGCCCGCTCGCGATGAGCGTGAACCAGGCCGGCGGCTTCTTCCGCGGCTCGGCTGACGTGCGGGAGCCGAACCTGCAGCTGTACTTCAACCCGCTGTCGTACCGGATTCCGAAGAGCGACCGTGCGAGCATCAAGCCCGAGCCGTATTCGGGCTTCCTGATCGCGTTCAACCCGTGCCGGCCGACCAGCCGCGGTACGATCGAGATCGCGTCGAACCGCGCGGAAGACGCCGCGAAGATCCACATCAACGCGCTGACCACGCAGAAGGATCTCGACGAAGCCGTGCAGGGCAGCAAGGTGATCCGGGCGCTGATGCGCGCGCCGGCGCTGAAGTCGATGACCGTCGAGGAAATCTCGCCGGGGCCGCAGGTCGACACCGACGAAGCGATGCTGCAGTATTTCCGCGAGCAATCGGGATCGATCTACCACCTGTGCGGCTCGTGCGCGATGGGGCCCGACGCGACGACGTCCGTCGTCGATGCGTCGCTGCGCGTGCACGGGCTGCAGGCGCTGCGGATCGTCGATGCGTCGGTCTTCCCGAACATCACGTCCGGCAACATCAATGCACCGACGATGATGGTCGCGGAGAAGGGCGCGGACCTGATTCTGGCGGAGGCTGCGCTGGCGGAGCGGGCCGGCATGCCGTCGACGCAACGGGAGACGGTCGCACAGTGAGTGACGCCACGCCGGCAGGGCCGGCAGCGGCCGCCGGCCCTCAGCCGTTCCCCGCGTCCACGACCTGCCGGCAAACCTTCACGATCAGGTCTCGCAGCCCGGCATGCACCGTGTCCCGGTCGAAGCGGGGATGCCACATGATCGAGATCGCCAGCCCCGGCGTCGCGACCGGCAACTCGAACGTCACGACGTCTCGCCGGGCCTGAGCGGTGTGCTTCTCCGGCACCTGCACGATCCAGTCCGAACGCCGGGCCAGCTCGATGCCCGATTTGAAGTTCGGCACCACCGCGATCACGTTCCGCTCGCGCCCCTGCTCGCCGAGCGCATCGTCGATCGGCCCGTGAAACCGCCCTTTGCGCGACACGCTGATGTGCGGCACGGACAGGTACGCGTCCAGCGTCATCCGGCGCCGCGCCAGCCGATGGCCTTTGCGCAGCACGCCGACCATGCGGTCGTCGAACAGCTTGCGGACCATGATTTCCGGCCCCGTCTCGCCGATCACGCCGATTTCGATATCGACTTCGCCGCTGCGCAGCCGCGCCACCGTCTTCTCGTGCTTGGGCAGGAACCGCAGCTTCGCATGCGACCATGCCGCGTACGCCTGCTCGATGATGGGCACCGCAAACGAATCGATGAATCCATCGTTGGCGCTGATGTTGAACACGCGTTGCGCGTCGATCGACCGGTGCTGCGCACCGAGCAGCTGTTCCACATCCTGCAGGATGCGGTCGAGCGGCGCCTTCAGCCGGCGCGCCGTTTCGGTCGCCACCATGCCCTTGCCCGCGCGTACCAGCACCTTGTCGCCGATCGCGTCCTGAACGCGGGCAAGGGTCCGGCTCATCGCGGACGGACTCAAATCGAGGCTGCGCGCCGCGCGCGACACGCTTTCCTCGTCGATCAGCGCCTTCAGCGCCAGCAGCAGGTTCAGGTCGATTCGGTTCAACGCCGCGCTCCTCGCAGATTTGCGTTGAATGCATCATATATCTGACAAACCTGCACTGTACACACGCGATCCCCGCTCCTACCATTCGTGCAACCGAACGGAGGAATGCATGGAAACAATGCAAGTACACGACGAGCCATTGCGCGAATTGCTGATCCGGGACTGGCAGGAGCATACGAAGCAGCCGATAGCGGTCGCGACCCGCCTGCGGGAACGGCTGGCGCTCCCGATGGGCGCGCAGGACCTCGTCGAGCTGGCGGCGCTCGTGACGCATGTATTCGGCGAGCATCTCGGCGACTGGGAAGCGGGAATGGACGCGCTCGAACGACTCGTGGACGCGCACGACGATGCACCGGCCGATGCGCGCCGGCGGATCGATCGCCAGCATGCGGTGCTCGAGAAATCGCGGGACTTGCATGCGCCGCTCGACCGGTTCGACGCCGACGATCGCCTCTACGTCACGGCACTCGCGCTCCCCGCGATCACGCTTCAACAATCCGCGGCCGAGGCGGAAGCGGCATTCACCGAAGCGATGCACTTGCTCGCGTCCAGCGACTGCCGCGAGCACCGCCGGCTGTTCGGCATGGTCACGGCCAATCTCGTCTGCGACCTGCTGGAGCGTTCGGCCCTGTCGGCCACCAGACGGCGCCTGCTGATCCTGCTCGCGGAGAAAAGCCACGCGATCTGGCTGCAGGACGGCGACGACACGGACCGGGAGAAGGCCGCGTTCCGGCTGACGCAGTGTTACCAGAAATGCAGGATGCCTGACAACTACGGCAGCGGGCGCTATCCGCGGTATCTGTCGATCGAACCGTAACGGCAGGCGATACGCGAACCGGAATGAAACACGGCACGGCGCGTTGCACCGCGCCGATCGACGCGGACGGCCCGCATCCCGTCGCGGCCTGCCGCCCTTCCGGCTCGCGTCACACGTGCCCGGCATCCCCCCAAGCACCGCCCGATGCCGGCACGGCGTCGAACACCCGCACGATGTGATCGATCATCGCGCTCATCCGCGCGGTGTGCCGCAAATCCTTGTGCGTCACCATCCAGACTTCGTAAGGGCGCGCCGACGTACGCGCCGGCCACACGCGCACCAGCCCGTCTCGCTCCGCGATCGGCACCGGGAGTTCGGCGAGCCCGAGCCCGGCACGCGCCGCCGCGCGCAGCATGAGATTCGAATTCAGCCCCGACACGATCCGTCCGGCCCGAACCGGCTCGCCGACCATCGTGAGCGGGCGGCGCGCATTCAGGTGCGGCAGGAAGCACACGAGATCGTGGCCGTCGAAGCCGGTGCCGGGCACCGGTTCGCCATGCCGGTCCAGATAGTCCGCCGACGCGTATAACCCCGTCGGCCACGCAGCAAGCCGGCGCACGAGCAGATCGGGGTTGTCGGGCTTGATCGTGCGGATGGCGATGTCCGCCTCGCGCTTGGCGAGATTCTCCACCTGCGTCGACGTGTTGAGCAGCACACGCACGTCCGGATGCTCGTCGTGCAGGTTGCGCATCGCGCACATCACGAATTCGAGCCCGATCGTATCGGTCGTCGTCACGCGCACGTCACCCGCAAGGCGCCGGTCGACGCCCTGGGTCTGCCGCATCAGATCAATCACCGACTGCTCCATCTTCTCCACGTTGCGCAGCGCAACCTCGCCCACCGCGGTCGGCACGTAACCGGCCGACGTGCGCAGGAACAGCGTCGCGCCGAGCGCGCGCTCGAGTGCCGCGAGCCGCCTGCCGACCGTCGCCTGGTCGAGCCCGACCACCCGCGCGGCGCCGCGCAGGCTGCGTTCCCGGTGGATGGCGAGAAAAATCCGCGCGTCGTCCCAGTTCAAAGGCCTTCTCCTGAAGTGATGCAAATTTGCATCTGTGGTCTTGAAAATCGCTGCGCGAATTCATCAACCCAGAAGCCTATACTTTTTTCACCGATCACTCATCTACCCGTTGCGAGGCAAACATGTCCGGTACGCACGCGCCCCTTCCCGCCGACATGGCGGCAGTCGAAATCACCCGCCCCGGCGGCCCCGAGGTGCTGGCAACGACACGGCGCCCGGTGCCGCGGCCGAACGCCGACGAAGTGCTGATCCGGGTTCACGCCGCCGGCGTGAACGGCCCGGACGTGCTGCAACGCAAGGGGCACTACCACCCGCCGCCCGGCGCGTCCGACATCCCGGGCCTCGAGCTCGCGGGCGAAGTCGTCGCGACCGGCGAGGCCGTGCGCGAATTCGTCCCGGGCGATCAGGTCAGCGCGCTGGTGACGGGCGGCGGCTACGCGGAATACGCGGTCGCCCACCGCCTCACCACGATGAAGCTGCCGCCCGGCCTCGACATGATCGAAGCCGCGGCGATGCCGGAAACGTTCCTGACGGTGTGGCTGAACCTGATCCAGCGCGGACGGCTGCAGGCCGGCGAATCGGTGCTGGTCCACGGCGGCGCGTCGGGCATCGGCACCACCGCGACGATGATCGCGAAGGCAATGGGTGCATCGACCGTCATCACGACGGTCGGCTCGGAAGCTCATCGCGCCGCGAGCCTGCGGCTGGGCGCGGATCACGCGGTGCATTACCGGGAAGAGGATTTCGTCGCCGAAGTCGACAGGATCACCGCCGGCCGCGGCGTGGACGTAATCCTCGACATCATCGCGGGCGACTACGTCGCGCGCAATTACCGGGCCGCGGCGACGAACGGCCGGATCCTGCAGGTGAGCGCGCTCAACGGGCCGGCGAAGGAACTCGACGTGTGGCCGATGATGACCAAGCGCCTGACGCACATCGGCTCGACGCTGCGCTCGCGCACGCCCGAGGAGAAAGGCGCGCTCATCGCCGAGCTGGAACGGCACCTGTGGCCGCACGTCGCGGCCGGCACGGTCAGGCCGCAGGTGTTTCGGTCCTTCTCGCTCGACGACGCGCGCGATGCGCACACGCTGATCGATTCGGGCGTGCACATCGGCAAGATCGTGTTGACGACGGCCGCGCACCGTGCGGCCTGAGCAAGACGACGCGCCAGGTCAGTTCACGCTCGTGCGCTTCTCGACGAACCGCTTCACGTAATCGTCGGCCGGCCGCGACAGGATATCGTCGGGCGTGCCGACCTGCACGAGCGTGCCGTCGCGCAGGATCGCGATGCGGTCGCCGATGCGCAGCGCCTCGTCGAGATCGTGCGTGATGAACACGATCGTCTTCGACAGCGTCGCCTGCAGCTCGAGCAGCTGATCCTGCATCTCGGTGCGGATCAGCGGATCGAGCGCCGAAAACGCCTCGTCCATCAGCAGCACGTCGGTGTCGGCCGCCAGCGCGCGCGCCAGCCCGACGCGCTGCCGCATCCCGCCCGACAGCTCGTCCGGGTAATGATCGCCGTAGCCGTCGAGCCCGACCTTCGTCAGCCAGTTGCGCGCCGCGTCGGCCGCGTCGTGCCGCTTCCCGCCCCGCGTGCGCAGCGCATACGCGGCGTTGTCGAGCACGGTCTGGTGCGGCAGCAACCCGAAGTTCTGGAACACCATGCTGACCTTGTAGCGGCGCAGTTCGCGTAGCCCGTGCGCGTCGAGCTTGATCACGTCGCTGCCGTCGATCACGATCTCGCCGGCCGTCGGCTCGATCAGCCGGTTGAAGTGCCGCACGAGCGTCGACTTCCCGGAACCCGACAGCCCCATGATCACGAAGATCTCGCCCGACTCGATGCCGAGGCTCACGTCGTTGAGCCCGACGTTGCAGCCGGTTTCGGCCAGCACGTCGGCCTTGCGCCTGCCGGCCCGCAGCAGGTCGAGCACGCGCGCATGCGCGGCCTGCGGCCCGAACAGCTTGTACACGTGTTTGACGTCGATGGTCGCCATGTCTGTCTCCGCTCCTATGCGCGCGACGATTGCGTCGCCTGATTCGAATCGACGCTCGGCGCCGACGCGTTGCGCGGCAGCCGGTACGGCACGCGCGATGCTCCCTTCTGCCGGCGCTGCTGCGCAAGCCGCCGCCGCGCGCGCCGCTCCTGACCGAAGCCCTGGCTGATGCGGTCAATCACGATCGCGAGAATCACGATCGCGAGGCCGGCCTGCGTGCCCTTGCCGACGTCGAGCGTCTGGATGCCCGCGAGCACGTCCTCGCCGAGCCCGCGCGAGCCGATCATCGACGCGATCACGACCATCGACAGCGCCATCATCGTCGTCTGGTTGATGCCGGCCATGATGCTCGGCCGCGCGAGCGGCAATTGCACGTTGACGAGCAGCTGCCAGCGCGTGGTGCCGAACGCGCGTGCGGCCTCCGTCACGTCCGGATCGACCTGGCGGATGCCGAGATCGGTCAGGCGGATCAGCGGCGGCAACGCGTAAATGATCGTCGCGAGGATCGCGGGTACCTTGCCGAGGCCGAACAGCATCAGCACCGGGATCAGGTAGACGAAGCTCGGCAATGTCTGCATCACGTCGAGCACCGGCAGCAGCATCCGCCGCAACCACGCGCTGCGCGACGCCAGAATGCCGACCGGCACGCCGATCGCGACCGACAGCACCGTCGCGACGAGCATCAGCGCGAGCGTCTGCATCAGCTTGTCCCACAGGCCGAAGCAGCCGATCGCGTAGAGCAGCAGCATGAAGAGCGCGCCGAGGCCGATGCGGCGCGTCGCATTCCACGCGATCGCGCCGACGACCAGCAGCACGAGCCACGGCGGCGCCATGCGCAACGCGCCTTCGAGCGGCACGAGCAGGTAGCGCAGCAGCAGCGTGCTGAAGTGATGAAAACTGTCGCCGTATTGCGCGACGAACGTCTCGAGCGCGCGGTTGACCCAGTCGGCGATCGACAGGTGCAGGAAGAAGCCGTTCATGTTGATTCTCCGTCGCGCCGCGAAGGCGCGTGACGACGGCGGCGAGCGCGGGCCCGCCGCCGCGCGCAGGTTACGCGCCCTTCAGGCTGCCGGCGATCTTCTGCGCGACGTCGGCCGGCACCCACTGCTTCCACATGTCCGGGCGGGTCTTCAGGAACTGCGTGGCCATCGCCGCGCCGTCGATCTTCTTCGTCGTCATCTCGAGGATCGTCTGGTTCAGGAAGTCCATCGGAAACCGCACCTTGCCGAACACGCCGACGAGATCGGGGTTCGCATCGGCGAACGGCTTCGACACGCCGACCGTCAGTCGCGACACCATGTACGACGACGCGCACTGATGCGTGCTGCTCTCGTCGCGCAGCGTCTTCCAGCATGCTTCGTTGAAGGCTGGCATCTTCAGCGCCGTGAACTTGTATTTCGCCATCAGCGCGGCCGGGCCCCAGTAATAGAACACGATCGGCGCGCCGCGCTGGTACGCGGACGCGATCGCCGCATCCAGCGCCGCACCCGTGCCCGGATGGAAGTTCGTGTACGACTGGTCGAGCTTCAGCACGCGCAACAGGCGCGTGTTCACGCGCTCGCAGTCCCAGCCGGTCGGGCAGTTCAGGAAGCGGCCCTTGTCAGGCTCCTCCTCGTCGGCGAACACCTGCTTGTACTTCGGCAGATCGTCGACCGACGCGAGCCCCGGCGCGACCGGCTTGATGTTGCGCGCCGGATCGCCCTTCACCACGTAGTCGGGCACGAACCAGCCTTCGGTGGTGCCGCCGGGCAGCGTGTCGCCGATCAGCTTCACGGCGCCCGACGAGACGGCCTTCGCGGTGATCTCGCTGCGGCCCGTCCACTGCTCGGCCCAGATCTGCAGGTCGTTGCGCGCGAGCGCCGTTTCGGTGGCGGCCGTGCTGCCCGGCACGACGTCCGTCCTGCAGCCGTAGCCCTTCTCCATGATCAGCCGCAGCACCTCGGTCGCGAACGACCCGCTCTCCCACGTGATGCCCGCGAAATGGACCGTCTTGCCGTCGGCGCACGCGCCGCCGGCCGCGTGGACCGCGGGCGCGGACAGGATCGCCGCGGCGGCGAGAAGGACCGTTTTCAGTCGTCGAATCTGCATGGTGGGTCGTCTCCAAATCGAATCTGTTGTTTGTGCGTCGCGGCATGCGCGGCAACCGGCGCATCGTGAATGCATCCACGTCCGGTCAGCCTGCATGTTCGAGCGGCCATTTTGTTTAGGGAAACGAGTAATTCCGATCATTGCAATCGGCGGCGCCAATCGATCGCCGTCGCCCCCAGCAGGCCCGCCGGACGGGCCTTGCAGGCGATTGCAGGCAGCCGGTCATGACCCGGCGCGGGCGCCTGTTCGAACGCCGCCCGGCCGGTGTCGAACGACCGCGCCGTCCCCGCCGTTTCGACTGTCGAAACGGCCTGCGCCGCCCCCATTGGCGAACCCGATCCCGTCCATCGAAATTACTCGCTTTCGAATCCGTATCGGCTTGGGAAGAATGCGCGGTGTCATCGGAGGAGACACGACCCGACGCCGCCGTTGCCGCGCCGCCGCACGTTGCCGGCGCCGCGCGCGGCGCCGGATCGCCCCGGATGACGGGGGCGCGCCTCGCCGGACGCGCTCACGACAACCGATACACGCTGGATATTCCCGGAGATCTCAATGAAAAAGACCCTGACGGCGCTCGCCGTGACGGCAACCTTCGCAGCGCCCGCGTTCGCGCAAAGCAGCGTCACGCTGTACGGCGTGATCGACGAAGGCCTGAACTACACGAACAACGTCGGCACCGGCCACGTCTACGAGATGGCCAGCGGCTACGCACAAGGCAGCCGCTGGGGCCTGAAGGGCAGCGAGGATCTCGGCGGCGGCATGAAGGCGATCTTCCAGCTCGAAAACGGCTTCGACGTGAACACCGGCCGCCTCAACCAGGGCGGCCGCATGTTCGGCCGCCAGGCGTACGTCGGCCTGAGCCAGACGCAGTACGGCACGCTGACGTTCGGCCGCCAGTACGATTCCGTCGTCGACTATCTCGCGCCGACCACCGCCAACGGCAACTGGGGCGGCTACCTGCTCGCGCATCCGTTCGACAACGACAACACCGACAACTCGTTCCGGCTCGACAACACCGTCAAGTACGCGAGCCCGAACTTCGGCGGCTTCCAGTTCGGCGGCGCGTACAGCTTCAGCAACAGCACGAACTTCTCGGACAACCGCGCCTACAGCTTCGGCGCGCAGTACCAGAACAACGGGCTGCTGATCGGCGCCGCCTACCTGCAGGCGAACCGCCCGGGCGACGGCTCGGCCGGTGCGATCACCGCGAACGACGCGAGCTACATCGCCGAGCGCATGCGCGTGTTCGGCGCGGGCATCAACTACTCGTTCGGGCCCGCGACCGTCGGCTTCGCGTATACGAACGCGAACTACAAGAACCCGACCGGCAACGGCTACCTCGGCACGCCGGGCGCGATCATCGCGCCGGGGGCGACGGTCAGCGCGATCAAGTACCAGAACTTCGAGGTGAACGGCTCGTACCAGATCACGCCGGCATTCATGGTCGGCGCGCAGTACGTCCTGTCGCTCGAGAAGTACGACGCATCGACCGGCGACGCGAAGCCGAAAATCCACTCGGTCGGGCTGATGGCCGACTACAACCTGTCGAAGCGCACCGACGTGTACGTGCAGGCCGCGTACCAGCACATCGCCGGCGACAAGACGAACTCGATCCTCGACAACGCTTTCATCCCCGGCACCGACGCACCGTCGTCGACGTCGAACCAGGTGGCCGTGCGCCTCGCGCTGCGCCACAAGTTCTGACGCAACCCGGTTCTCCCTCCTTCACGCGACACCCGCGCCGGTCGGCCCGAGGTGTCTTCGCCCGCCCGCAAGCGCCAGCCTGCCGGCGGTTTTTTCATGGATCACGCCGTGCCGTGACGGGCGCCGGCAGCCCCATCCGCCGAAAGCCGCACGCACCCCGTCAACCATGACAGGTCAACGGCCCGCGATCAGCCGATACACTGTGTGATCCCGACGGCCGCGATCCGCCCTCCCCTTCAAAGCAGGCCGTCGTTCCGATTGCGCGGCCGCCCGCTTCCCCGCCTGCCCCGCGCATCTTCCGCACGCTTTCCAGGGAGCAACACTTGAAGCACTGCCGCACCGCGCTGCTGGCCTTCGCCACGGGCCTCCTGGCCGCCGCATCCGCCCATGCCCATCCCGTCTGCACCGTCGTCGCCGACGCCGCCACCGGCCGAGTGCTCGTGCAGCAAGGCGACTGCGCGACCCGCGTCACGTCCGCATCGACGTTCAAGGTCGCGATCAGCCTGATGGGTTTCGACGCCGGCGTGCTGAAGGACGAGCACACGCCCACGCTCGACTTCCACGCCGGCTATCCCGACTGGGGCGGCGCGCCGTGGCGCGAACCGACCGACCCGGCGCGCTGGATGAAGCTGTCGATCTTCTGGTATTCGGAGCAGGTCGCGCAGGCGCTCGGACAGGCACGCTTCCAGCAGTACACCAGCGCGTTCGGTTACGGCAACGCCGACGTCACCAGCAAGCAGGGTGAACTGAGCGGCGTGATGGGCGCGTGGGCCAATTCGTCGCTGCGGATCTCGCCGCTCGAACAGGTCGCGTTCATGCGCAAGATCGTGCGCCGCACGCTGCCCGTCAGCGCGCATGCGTACGACATGACCGAGCGCATCACGCTGATCGACGCGCAACCGGGCGGCTGGATCGTGCACGGCAAGACCGGCACCGGCTCGCCGGGTCTCAAATACGACGGCGCGCATGCGTACGGCTGGTTCGTCGGCTGGGCGACGAAGGGATCGCGCACGCTGGTGTTCGCGAACCTGATCCAGGACGACACACGGCAGACGCCGAATGCCGGCCTGCGCTCGCGCGACACGTTCCTCGCGGCGCTGCCGGCACTCGCCGAAGCGGGCGCGTCGCCATGAGCACCGGACCGCGCAACGCACGCATCGACCTGCTGCGCGGCGTGTCGATCCTGCTCGTGCTGCTGCATCACTTCAACATCGCGTATCCGCTGCGCGACACCGCGCTCGCGCGCGTGCTCGGCTGGGACACGATCCACGCGATCGTGCGCAACGGCAACTACGGCGTGACGATGTTCTTCGCGATCTCGGGCTACCTGATCACGTCGAATGCGCGCCGCCGCTGGGGCAGCCTCGGCGCGCTCGACGTACGCGCGTTCTACGTGTCGCGTATCGCGCGGATCGTCCCTTGCCTGCTTCTGCTGCTCGCGCTCGTCAACGGCCTCGCGGCGGCCGGCGTGCCGATCTTCACGAACCATGCGCCGCAGGGCATCGCCGTGTCGTACTGGCTCGTGAACCTCGCGTCGCTCACGTTCTGGATGAACGTGCTGATCGGCGCATACGGCTGGGTCAATTACGCGCTCGGCGTGCTGTGGTCGCTGTCGGTCGAGGAGGTGTTCTACCTGTCGTTTCCGCTGCTGTGCATCGCATTGCGCCGCGACGGGTGGCTGTTCGCGTTCTGGCTGCTGATCGCCGCGATCGGCCCCGTGTATCGCTACACGCATCCGGGCGACGAAGGCGGCTTCCTTTATGCGTACTTTGCATGCTTCGACGGCATCGCGATCGGCTGCTGCACCGCGCTGCTGGCCGAACGCGCGCGCTGGCAGGTGCTCGCGGCCGCGCCCGTGCAATGGCTCGTCGCGGCGGGAATGACGGCGCTCTATCTCGCGTGGCCGATTGCCGAAAGCCATGTGCCCGGCGTCTCCGCGATGGCGCTCGGCACCGCCGTGCTGCTGATCGGCGCGCATGCCGAACGCGAACGCGCGCACGGTCGCGTGCTCGCGCCGCTGCGCTGGAGCGGCCGGCTCAGCTACGAGCTGTATCTGTTCCACCTGATCGTGCTCGGCGCGTTGCGCACGGCGTGGCCGCCGTCGGGCACGCACGGAGACGGCAAGCTGGCGTTGCTCGTCGCGTATCTGGTGCTGTCGGCCGGGTTGAGTGCCGTCATCGCGCGCGGCTACGCGACGCCGCTCGACCGCCTGATCAAGCGGCTCGCGTTGCGGCCGGCGGTGCAAGTGACGAACCGCGCACGCGTGTAGCGCGGCGGCGGCGATCCCTGTCGCGCGGCGGCGAAAACGGAAAAAACGGCCAGGGTCCGCTTACGACGTTTCGATCGAGTCAGCCCGCGTATTCCGCGGCGGCACAGCGCACGGTCACGATGCGCGCGGGCGGAAGATTCGCCCAGACGATCCGGCTGCCGCTGGCGACAAACGCCGCATCGCCGAGCGGATGGCGGCGGGGCGGCCGCAGGTCGTACGTGAACTGAATCATCACGCCGTCGGCCGACAGCACGCGGTGACATTGATCGACGATCGCCGCCACGTCCTCGCGCGGCAGCGTGCGCAACGGCAGGCACGACACGATCGCATCGACGCGCGCATCGGGCGGCAGCAGCCGCTCGAGCTGCCGCGCATCGCCCGACACGATCGTGATGCCGGGAAAGCGCCGTCGCAGATGCCGCACGAACGCGGGCGAGCGTTCGACCACGACGAGGCGCCGCGGCGCGACGCCGCGCTCGAGCAACGCCGCGGTGATCGCGCCGGTGCCGCCGCCGAGCTCGACGACCAGCCCGTCGCCAGCCGGTACCGCGTCGGCCATCTCGCGCGCCAGGTGCCGCGAACTCGGGCACAACGCCCCCACCGCGGCCGGACGGCCGACCCACTCGCGCACGAACAGCGCCGAGACCCGCCATGCGTTCGGCCACATCATCGGCGACCCTCGAGCGGTTGCGTCATCGGCCTCGACAGGCGGATGACTGCGTGGAACAAGGCTACGGCGACACGGTGCTTCGGCATGCGCATCCTCCTGGGCGAATCGGTCCGCCGCGGGACGCGCGGCGATCAATCGATTCTAGGAAACGCAAACTTAAGGCGACGTGAAGATTGTCCCTGATTTGCCTGATCAATTCGTGCCCGACCGGCGATCGACGCACTGCAGCATATGCACGCGCTCACGTGCGCCGACGAGCCGGATCGGCTGCCGCGCGGCCGCTATCGCGGCGCGCGCGCCGGCCGTCGATGCGAGCGGCCGCGCCGGCGTTCCCGACGCGGCCGCCATGCGACGCACGCGCTGCCGTCACCGCAGGTTGGTTCTCGCGAGCTCGACGATCTCGTCGCCGCGCCCACTGAGGATCGCGCGCAGCATGAACAGGCTGAAGCCCTTCGCATGCGCGAGCTCGATCTTCGGCGGCATCGCGAGTTCGTACTTCGACGTCACGACGTCGACGACGGCCGGTCCGTCATGCTCGAACGCCGTGCGCAACGCGTGCTCGACGTTCTCCGAGTGCTCGACCCGCACGCTGAAGATACCCGCGCCCTTCGCGATCGCCGCGAAGTCCGTCGGGCTCAGGTCGACGTTCGTATCGAGATAACCGGCCGCCTTCAGCTCCATCGACACGAAGCCAAGCAGGCTGTTGTTGTACACGACGATCTTGATCGGCAGGTTGAGCTGGCGCGCGCTCAGCAGATCGCCGAGCAGCATCGACAGCCCGCCGTCGCCGGACAGCGACACGACCTGCCGCCCCGGATGCGCGCCCTGCGCGCCGAGCGCCTGCGGCATCGCGTTCGCCATCGACCCGTGGTTGAACGAGCCGTGGAGCTGCCGCTTGCCGTTCATCGTCAGGTAGCGCGCGGCCCACAACGTCGGCGTGCCGACGTCGGCCGTGAAGATCGCGTCGTCGGCCGCGACGTCGTCGACGAGCTTCGTCAGGTACTGCGGATGGATCGCGCGGCCGGGCGGCTCGGCCACCGCGAGATCGTCGAGCCCCTTGCGCGCGGCCGCGTAGTGCTTCAGCGCGTTCTCGAGGAAACGCCGCTGCGTCTTGCGCGTCAGGCGCGGCAGCAGTGCCGCGATCGTTTCCTTCACGGTGCCGACGAGGCCGAGCGCGAGCGGCGCGCGGTGACCGAGCTGCGAGCCCTTCCAGTCGATCTGCGCGATCTTCGCATTCGCCGGATAGAACGGCCGGTACGGGAAATCCGTGCCGAGCATCAGCAGCGTGTCGCACGATTCCATCGCGTGATAACCCGAGCTGAAGCCGATCAGCCCCGTCATCCCGACGTCGAACGGGTTGTCCCATTCGACGAACTGCTTGCCGCGCAGCGCATGCACGACCGGCGCGCCGAGCGTGTCGGCCAGCGCGACCACTTCGTCGTGCGCGCCCTGCGTGCCGCTGCCGCACAGCAGCGTGACCGCGTCGGATGCGTTGAGCAGGGCCGCGAGCCGGTCGAGATCGGCATCGGCCGGGAGGATCGACGGCGGCGCCGATTCGCTCCATGCCGGCGCCTCTTCCGGGCCGTCGCCGAGCGCGATGTCGCCCGGCAGCACGATCACCGCGACGCCGCGCTCGTCGATCGCGGTACGCATCGCGCGCGCGAGCACGCGCGGGAACTGCGACGCGTTCGTCACGAGTTCGGCGAAGTGGCTGCACTCGCGGAACAGTTCCTGCGGATGGGTTTCCTGGAAGTAGCCGAGGCCGATCTCGGTCGACGGAATGTGCGCGGCGATCGCGAGCACCGGCTGGTGATTGCGGTGGCAGTCGTACAGCCCGTTGATCAGGTGCAGGTTGCCGGGGCCGCAGCTGCCGGCGCACACCGCGAGCCGGCCGGTCGACGCGGCATCGGCACCGGCCGCGAACGCGGCGCTTTCCTCGTGCCGCGTATGCATCCAGCGGATCGAGCCAATCTGGCTCAGGCTGAACGACAGGCCGTTCAGGCTGTCGCCCGTCACGCCCCAGATGCGCTCGACGCCCGCTGCCGCCAGCGTCTTCGCCAGGTATTCCGCCATCGTCTGTCTTGCCATGATGCCCTCGCTCGTTGATCGGTCGTCACACGAATGAACCGGCTCCGGCGGCTGCCTTCGCCGGCGACCAAACGAGCATACGCGATCGTGCCGCACCGCGTCGCGAAGCCCACAGGCGTCCCGGCCCGTTCCTTTCGGTCATGTCAGGCAATCGTCGCCGCTTCGTCGGCTGGCGCGCGCTCAACTCCAGTCGGACGCCGCCTCGTCCGGATCGACGAGCGTGAGCCCCGCCGCCGGCAGCGGCAGCGCGGTCTTGTAGCGCACCTGCTTCAGCGCGAAGCTCGAGCGGATGTTCGACACGCCGGGGATCGTCGTCAACCGCTCGATGATGAAGCGCTCGAGCGTGCGCATGTCGGGCATCACGACGCGCAACAGGTAATCGGCGTCGCCCGACATCAAATAGCACTCCATCACCTCGGGCCGCTGCGAGATCGCCTCCTCGAAGCGCTGCAACGCATCCTCGACCTGCTTTTCCAGGCTGACCTGGATGAACACGTTGATCCGCAGCCCGAGCGGCTCGGGATCGAGCAGCGTGACCTGCTGCCGGAACAGCCCGAGCTTCTCCAGCGCGCGCACGCGGTTGAAGCACGGCGTGGCCGACAGGTTCACCGCGCGTGCGAGTTCCGCGTTGGTGATCCGCGCGTTCTGCTGAAGCTGGTTCAGGATGCCGATGTCGATGCGGTCGAGCCGCCGCGGGTTTGCGCTCATGATCGAAATATTCCGAAAGAGTGGCGATAACCGGAATATTTACACTATCAGACCGCGAAACTCCAATGAAATCAGACGCATATTTTGCGGATCGACGGGTAGCATGATTCGACCGATTGCCACTGATTGCGCGCCGCCCGAACCGGCGTGCGGGAGACCTGCGATGACGGACCTGTCGAACGGAATTGACGCCACGCGGCGCGCGGGCCTCGCGCATGCCGATGCCGACCCCGAAGAAACCGCCGAATGGCTGGAGGCGCTCGACGCGGTCGTCGCTCACGTCGGCCAGGATCGCGCGCAGTTCCTGCTCGATCGCCTGGCCGCGCACGCGCGCACGCGCGGTCTTGCTGCATCGCGCGGCCCGGTCACGCCGTACGTGAACACGATCGCCGCGCACGAACAACCGCCGTATCCGGGCGATGCCGATCTCGAAGCGCGTCTGTCGGCCGCGCTGCGCTGGAATGCGCTCGCGATGGTCGTGCGCGCGAACCGTGCATACGGCGAGCTCGGCGGACACATCGCGAGCTATGCATCGGCGTCCGACCTGTTCGAAGTCGGCTTCAACCATTTCTTCCGCGCGGCGACGGGCGAAGGGCATGACGACGGCGGTTCCGGCGGCGATCTCGTCTACTTCCAGCCGCATTCGTCGCCGGGCGTCTATGCACGCGCGTATCTCGAAGGCTTCCTCGACGAGGCACACCTGAAGCACTACCGCCGCGAAATCGCCGGGCCCGGTCTGTGCTCGTATCCGCATCCGTGGCTGATGCCCGACTTCTGGCAGTTCCCGACCGGCTCGATGGGCATCGGCCCGATCAACGCGATCTACCAGGCGCGCTTCATGCGCTACCTGCAGCATCGCGGCCTGGCGGACACCGCGAACCGCACCGTGTGGGGCTTCTTCGGCGACGGTGAAATGGACGAACCCGAATCGCTCGGCGCGCTGTCGCTCGCCGCGCGCGAAGGGCTCGACAACCTCGTGTTCGTGATCAATTGCAACCTGCAGCGGCTCGACGGCCCGGTGCGCGGCAACGGCCGCGTGATCGACGAACTCGAGGCGTTGTTCGCCGGCGCCGGCTGGAACGTCATCAAGGTGCTGTGGGGTTCCGACTGGGATCCGCTGTTCGCGCGCGATCACGCCGGCGCGCTCGCCCGCGCGTTCGCCGACACCGTCGACGGCCAGTTCCAGACCTTCTCCGCGAACGATGGCGCGTACAACCGTGCACGCTTCTTCAGCCGCGACCCGGCGCTCGACACGCTCGCCGCGCAATTGACCGATGCGGAAATCGACCGCCTGCGCCGCGGCGGCCACGACGCGCTCAAGCTGCACGCCGCGTATGCGCGCGCGCTCGCCCATCGCGGCCAGCCGACGGTGATCCTCGCGAAGACGATGAAGGGTTACGGGATGGGCACGATCGGCCAGGGGCGGATGACGACCCACCAGCAGAAGAAGCTCGACGTCGACGACCTCAAGGCGTTCCGCGACCGTTTCCGGTTGCCGCTGTCGGACAACGACGTCGAGCAGTTGAAGTTTTACAAGCCAGCGGAAGACAGCCCGGAGATGCGTTACCTGCATGCCCGCCGGGCTGCCCTGGGCGGCTATCTGCCCAGAAGGCGGATGGCGGCATCGCAAGGACTGACCGTCCCGCCGATGGCGGCCTGGGGTGCGTTCGCGCTGGACGCGGCGAACCGCGAGATGTCGACGACGATGGCGCTCGTGCGCATGCTGGCAGCGCTGCTGAAGGATCGCGACCTCGGCCCGCGCGTCGTGCCGATCGTGGCCGACGAAGCGCGCACGTTCGGCATGGCGAGCCTGTTCCGGCAGGTCGGCATCTACTCGCCGCTCGGCCAGCGCTACGAACCCGAGGATCTCGGCTCGATGCTCTACTACCGCGAGGACACGCGCGGGCAGATTCTCGAGGAAGGGATTTCGGAAGCCGGCGCGGTGTCGTCGTGGATCGCCGCGGCGACGTCGTACAGCGTGCACGACCTGCCGATGCTGCCGTTCTACATCTACTACTCGATGTTCGGTTTCCAGCGCATCGGCGACCTGATCTGGGCCGCCGCCGACCAGCGCTCGCGCGGCTTCCTCGTCGGCGCGACAGCGGGCCGCACGACGCTCGGCGGCGAAGGCCTGCAGCACCAGGACGGCAGCAGCCATCTCGCGGCGTCGACGATTCCGAACTGCCGCGCGTACGACCCGGCGTTCGCGTACGAAGTCGCGACGATCGTCGATGCCGGCATGCGCGAGATGGTCGAGCAGCAGCGCGACGTGTTCTATTACGTGACCGTCATGAACGAGAACTACGCGCAGCCGTCGATGCCCGGCGACGATCCGGCCGCCCGTCGCGCAGGCATCCTGAAGGGCATGCACCGGCTGCCGTCCGCCTCGAACGCGGCCGCGCGCGTGCAGTTGTTCGGCGCCGGCGCGATTCTCGGCGAAGTGCTCGCCGCGCAGCGGATGCTGCAGGACGGCTGGGGGATCGATGCGGCCGTCTGGAGCGTCACGAGCTTCAGCGAATTGCAGCGCGACGGGATGGAAGCCGAACGGCTGTCGCGGCTTGGCGACGGATCGGCATCGTCGTATGTCACGCGGATGCTTGAAGGAACGCAGGGCCCGGTGGTCGCCGCGACCGACTATGTGCGCGCGGTGCCCGAGCTGATCCGCGCCTACGTGCCGCGCCGCTACGTGACGCTCGGCACCGACGGGTTCGGCCGCAGCGACACGCGCGACGCGCTGCGCGCATTCTTCGAGGTCGATCGCGCGAGCATCGTGCTCGCCGCGCTGAAGGCGCTCGCCGATGACGGCGCACTCGATGCGACCGTCGTGCGCGACGCACGCGAGCGTCTCGGCAAGACCTCGCATCCAGGCGGTGCGCCATGGCAGCGCTGATCGGGCAACGCGACCGGGCACGTCGAGCGGCTTCAAGCCGCCGAGCGCCGCGTTCGCCGGGCCCCTCCACGCCGCGGCGCATGCGCCGCTCTCACACGGACCGGCGTGAATCGGCGGCGCTCCGCGCTAAACCGGCAACGCGTGCGTCGACAGAATTTCCTTGAGCACCATGAACGAGCGCACCTGTCGCACACCGGGCAGGTACAGCAACTGTTCGGCATGCAAACGGTTGAAGCTCTCGTTGTCGCGCGTGCGGAGCAGCATGAAGTAGTCGAATTCGCCGGTCACCACGTGACACTCGACGCACCCCGACACTTTCTGCGCGGCCTTCTCGAATTCGGCGAATGCTTCCGGCGTCGAACGATCGAGCACGAAGCCGATCACGACCAGCATCCCGGCACCCAGCGGCTTCGGGTCGAGCAGCGCGACGATGCCGCGAATCAATCCCATCTCCTTCAACCGCTCGACGCGCCGCAGGCACGCCGGCGCGCTCAGCTTCACCTTCGCCGCGAGGCTCACGTTCGAGATCGACGCGTCCTGCTGCAACTGCCGCAGGATCGCGCGGTCGATGCGGTCGAGCGCCGCCGCGGCGTCGGCCGGCGATGCACTGACGCGATCTAATTTCATTGCGTTTCCTCGAAATTTTGCGAATCAAAATTATTCATTCATTCCTGACCTCACAGATAACGTAGGTTTTCATTATTTATTTCGCAAGCCCATTTCGCACCGTCATGCCTATCATTTTTCCATCGGGACACGGCGTGCAAGCCGCACCCGGCCGATCCGGTTTCCTGTCCACCGTCCCTCGGAGCGCGTCGACGAACCTGCAACGTTTCCCCCGTTATCCGCTCACGTTCGGTCCGACCCCGATCCAGCCGCTCAAGCGCCTGAGCGCGCATCTCGGCGGCAAGGTCGAGCTGTATGCGAAACGTGAGGACTGCAACAGCGGCCTTGCGTTCGGCGGCAACAAGACCCGCAAGCTCGAATACCTGATTCCCGATGCGCTCGCGCAGGGTGCGGACACGCTCGTGTCGATCGGCGGCGTGCAATCGAACCAGACACGCCAGGTCGCGGCCGTCGCCGCGCATCTCGGGATGAAGTGCGTGCTCGTGCAGGAGCACTGGGTCAACTACGACGATCCGGGATACGACCGCGTCGGCAACATCCAGCTGTCGCAGATGATGGGGGCCGACGTACGGCTCGTCGCCGACGGCTTCGACATCGGCATTCGCCGCAGTTGGGAAGAAGCAATGGACAGCGTGCGGCAGGCGGGCGGCAAGCCTTACCCGATTCCGGCCGGATGTTCCGAGCATCCGCTTGGCGGCCTCGGTTTCGTGGGCTTCGCGGAAGAAGTGCGGGAACAGGAAGCGCAGCTCGGCTTCAAGTTCGATTACATCGTGGTCTGCTCGGTCACGGGCAGCACGCAGGCCGGGATGGTCGTTGGCTTCGCGGCCGACGGGCGCGCGGACCGCGTGATCGGCATCGATGCGTCCGCGGCGCCGGAGAAGACGCCTGCGCAGATCACGCGCATCGCGCGGCATACGGCCGAGATCGTCGAACTCGGGCGCCGCATCGACGACCGGGACGTCGTGCTCGATACGCGTTTTGCCGGCCCCGAATACGGGCTGCCGATGAAGGCACGCTGGAGGCGATCCGGATGTGCGCGCGGCTCGAAGGCATGCTGACCGATCCCGTCTATGAAGGGAAATCGATGCACGGGATGATCGACAAGGTGCGGCGCGGGGAATTCGAGCCGGGGTCGAAGGTGCTGTATGCGCACCTTGGCGGCGTGCCGGCCTTGAGCGCTTACGCGGAGATCTTCCGCAACGGCTGACGGGCTTCCGCAGTCGATCCGGCGCACGACGGCCAATTCCGCGTCATGAAGCTGCCGCCTTCGGCATCCGCCCGAGGCGGCGGCATGCGGGATAGCCGGTGGTCGAGCGTTGCACCGTTCCGCGCGATGCCGTGCGGTGACCGTGCGCCCCTCATCGTTTTCGCGCGCCGTCCATGAACACGCTCGGCCGGCGCGTACCGCTCGACGATTCAGTGCGCGCGGCGGCACGGCGCGCATGGTCGTCGGCCGTCAACGTCGCAGGCATCGCCCGCCATCGCGCCCGCAAGCATGGCGTCGCATCGTTCAGACGCCGGACAATCTCGACAGCGCAGCCTCCACCTCCACGCGCATCTCCGGCCACTCCGGCCGGAGTGCATCGACACCGCCCGCGGCCAGCACGCGCTCGCCTCTCGCGCACGTATCGCTCGCGTCTGCGTCGCCGGCCAGCGCGAAGCCGCCTCGCATCGAATGCAGTTCGCCCTTGACGCGATCGTGGTCGCCGCGCGGCAATGCGGCGTCGATCGTCGCCAGCGAGTGCAGCGTCGCGGCACGCAATTGTTCACGAATCGCGTCGGTCATCGGCGGCGCCTGCCGGTCGTCGCGATCGACCGCCGGCAACGCCGTCGCGCCACGCGCCCCATGGCGTTGCAACACAGCCCCGAGCGCATCGATCGACAGCGGCTTGAGCACGACTTCCGCGACGCCGGCCTGCGCGCACCGCCTGCGATCCTCTTCGGTCGCGTGCGCGGTCATCGCGATCACGGGTACCGTCGCCCCCTGCTCGCGCAGGAAGTTCGCCAGCGCAAAGCCGTCGAGTTCCGGCATGCCGAGATCGGTCAGTACCACGTCGTACGAACGCGCGAAGAAGGCACGCATTGCCTCGACGCCGTTCGTAACGATCGTCGCATCGTAGCGCAGCGCATCGAGTTGATCCCGCAACAATACGCGGCTCGCCGGGTGGTCTTCCGCGACGAGCACGCGCAGCGGCACGCTTTCGTCCGCGTGCGTCGGCAACGCCGCCGCCGCGGGCTCGTCGTCGAACGCGGCACGCCATCCGGACGGCGCCTCCGCCAGCGGCAGCGATGCGGTGAAGCGCGTCCCCGCACCCGGTCGGCTGTCGACCGTCAGCGCGCCGCCCATCAGCCGCGCGAGACGTCCGCAGAGCGGCAGCCCGAGCCCGGTGCCGCCGAAGCGCCGGTAAATCGACGGATCGGTCTGCACGTACACGTCGAACAGCGTCGGCAACGCTTCCGCGGGGATGCCGATGCCCGTGTCGCGCACCACGATTTCGACGCCGCGCGGCCTGCCGGAAGCGGCAGCCGGCAGCGCGTCGATCGTCACGCTGCCGTGCTCGGTGAATTTGATCGCATTACTGACAAGGTTCGACACGATCTGACGCAGGCGGGTCGGATCGCCGACGTAACCGTCGGCCAACCCCGGCGCGACGCGGCATTCGAGTACGAGCCGTTTCGCGTCGGCGAGCGGCCGAAAGATTGCCGCGACGTCGCGCAGCACCGTACGCAGGTCGAACGGCACGGCTTCCAGCACCATCTGGTTGGACTCGGCCTTCGACAGGTCGAGCACGTCGTTGATCACGCGCAACAGCGCGTCGGACGATGACATGACCGTCCGCAGTCGGCGCTGTTCCGCGGCGGGCAGCGCCGCGCGCGCCATCAATTCGAGATTGCCGACGATGGCGTTCAGCGGCGTACGAATCTCGTGACTCATCGTCGCCAGGAAGGTCGACTTCGCCTTGTTCGCGTCGTCCGCGGCTTCGCGCGCTTCATGGAGCTTGTCTTCGGCCTGTTTGCGCGCGGTGATGTCGGTCAGCGTGCAAAGCAGCACGTCGACGCCGCGATAGCGGGTGCGGACGATGTGCGCGGCCAGGTAGGCGGCCCCGCCACCGGCCCGGTCGACCGCCAATTCGTGCGTGACGACGCGCGGCTTTCGTCCGCCCGCGATATTGTCGCGGTATGCGTGCCAGATGCGCTTGCCGAGCAACGGCGCCGTGCCGGCGTCGCCGTAAATCTGTGCGGCTTCGTTACGCGCCATCGTGTCGCCGTTGGCCAGCGACAGCAGCATGATGCCGGCTGGCGCCGTGCGAATCAGCGTGCGGTTGAGCGCCTCGCTTTCGATCAGCCGGATCGCGCGGCGGTTGGCCGGGCGCAGCGCGCGCCGGTCGAACATGACGATCGCGAACCACACCGTTCCGATCGCGAGCAACGCGAGACCGGTTGCGATACCCAGACGGACGGCCACGTCGTCGAACACACTGCGCCACGAATGCGTCGCGGTGAGTACCTCATCGAATCCCGGCATGCGATCGCCGATGACGATATTCGTGCCGACACGGTGTGCGGCAGCCCGTTCACCTCCGGCCGCGCGCGCGTAATCGAGCGCACGGGCAGTCAGCACGGGCGCAGCCTGCTGGCCGGTCAGGACATTCGCGTTCGAATCGACCAGTGCATAGTTCTGGCCGACGGACGCGGAACGCAGGATGTCGTCGATCTCCGGCCGCGTGACGATGACAAACCATGCGATCGGCTTGCCCTGCGTATCTCGCACCGCCTGCGCGAACCGCAGCACGGACCGCCCGAGCAGCGGATCCTGCCGCCTGTCCAGAAAAATCGGCCGATTGCCGGGCGCGGCGGCGGCCGATACGAAATCGGCCGGCGGCTGCAACTGCCGGATCAATGCCTTCACGTCGAAACCGGCCGGCAGCGCGAGCGTCGACTTCACCAGCGGATACCCGGTCACGATGACGAAGTCGCCCGCCAGATCGATCAGATATCCGCCCATGCCCGGGTCGCCGGGCTGCCTCGGCGGCATGACGCCCGTCTTCTCGACCGTCTCGAGAAATGCCGCGAGGAACGGCGCGTAGGTGCCCCCTGGCCGAGACGACGGATCGGCCGCAAACGCGGCCACCGCCACGCGTCCCGCGTGTCCGAGAACGGCCAGCCTGCCGCGCCCGTCGGCAAACGGCTCGAGTGCATCGGGCGGGGTGGTCGGTCCGTGCCGAGCCATCAACTCGAGGATGTCGGTGTAGCGATTCTGGAGGGCCTTGACCACCTCCATCTCCGCCAGCAGGTCGGCCTTGCGGACCAGGAACTCCGACCGCTCATGCGCAACCGATTCCTGCAGGTCGAGCCGCACGACGAGTGCCGCGCAGGCCAGGACGAACACCGTGATCGCCACACCGCTTCCGTACAGCAGCCATTGCTGCTGCCGTCGCACGCGCCCCGGTTCGAACGGCTTGCGGCCCGCGGCCGCGGCATGCGCGATCAGCGCTTTCAGTTTGGTTGGCATGAGTGTCGTCGAAGTCGTCTCGGCGCCGGCACCGCGTCGTGCGCCGTCCGGGTCACTCGGTAGTGTCCGACGGACACCGTCTATGCACTGGCCTCGGGCAATTCGGGCAGCTGGCCCTCGCTCGCGTAGCGAATCAGATCGGCGTCCCGAACGATACCGAGCTTCTTCATGGCACTCGATTTCTGCGAACTGATCGTCTGCTTGCTGCGGTGAAGCTGGACGGCGATCTCGCCGACCGTCAGGCCGGCCCCGTAAAGCCGCACGACTTCGATCTCGCGGGCGGTCAAGGTGCGGACACCCGCCGACGGCTGGCAGTCCTCCAGCAGCCTCTTGACGAACGGAGACAGATAATTGGCCCCGACGAAGGCCGCATGCACCGCGCCCACCAGATGCGATATCGCATCGGACTTGCTCAGGATGCACCCGACGCCCTGCTTCTGAATCGCGAGCAGCACGCTCGGGTTGTCGATCATCGTGATCGTCACGAGGCGAAGCGCCGGATAACGACGCTGCAGAAAGGACAGCAATGACAGACCGTCGCCATACTTGCCGCCGGGCATCACATAGTCGACGACGAGCACGTCGCTCTGCTGCTCGTCGAGCATCGCCACGAGGTCGGTCGAATTCGAGACAGTGCCGAGCAGCTTGATCGTGCTGCTGCCCGCGAGCGCCTGCGACATCCCGAGCGCGGACGAAGGATGATCGTCCGCCACCATCACCCGCACAAAAAATTCATCCATCTCTACTTTTCTCCCGATACACGCGGCCCGACGTGCGATGTTGTGCGACGCGCCGGAGCTCGAATCGATCCCGCAACACGATCGCGTTGCGGCATCCAGCGAACCGGGCGGTGCGCAGCGCAATTTTAAGATAATAGACGGCTGTACGATCAAGCGTGGCGGTCTGTCGACACACATGCCCATCTCGCCGGCTGGCGCGCGCACCACGACATTGCGGTATGAACCGTCGACAGTCCGCCGCCCACGCCCGTCCGATCGGCGGCGCCCCCACGCCGTCGATCCATCCCGTCCCGCCGGGCGGCCGAAACCGCTCCCTAGTGCTTGACCACGGTTTCGTCCGGCTCGCCGGGCTCGTCATCCACGGCGTGCTGCCACTCGGTGACGGCCCGCCGCTTTTGCGACGGCGACATCATCATGAATTCGTTCAGCTTCATCAGGAAATGCCGTCTGGATTTCTCTGGCAACGTCGCGAATCCAAGTAGCAGCCCGAACACCTTTCCCATATAGCGCACGGCCTTACCCTTCCTTCTTCAGTCGAAATCACGCGGCATTGAAGCAATGCGGCGTGTCTGCCTTCCCTGTTCTGACGCAGGCGATCTGCGTCGCCCTCGCGCCGCCTCTTTTTTTACCGTCCGGGCCAGTGCATCGTCGCAGCGGCCATGACACCCGAAGCAGGCCGCTTGTCCGCCGTGCCCGCGGGGAGTGCGATCCCGCGCCGCCGCGCGACGCGGGCGAGGCCGCGGCGCAGGTCGGCCAGCGTCACCGGCTTGGTCAACACGTACGCGACGTTCGATGCCGCGTAGCGCCGGGCATTGTCGGGCGCCAGATACGATGCCACGACGATCATGTCGCACGGCAACGCGCGCGCATGAACGGCTTCGACCAGTTCCCGGACCGACATGTCGGGCAAGTCGGCACCGAGCAGCAGCACGTCCCACATGCCGCTCTCGAGCGTGTCGAGCGCCGCGCCGCCGGACGACACACACCGGACCGTGCAACCGAGCACATCCAGCTGCTCGCGGAAAATCGACCCGTTGACCGCCGCATCGTCGGCGACCAGCACACGCGGCACACGCGTACTGGAAGCCGGCGACGCCGACTGCCCGAAATCGGGCGCGCACCCCGGCCCGCGCGGCGACTCGGCGGTAGCGACTCGCGCCTGCGCGATCGCCATGCGCAGCCCGTTCAGCGAATAACTCGACACGCGGATCGTGCGGCCCGCGACGTCCGGCTGCAGCGGGCCGTCCGGCGTCGCCAGCACGACCGGCGTACCGCCGCCGAGGCTGTCGAGCTCCTCGCGCCGCCATTGGTCGGAATCGCCGAAGAGCACGATCGCGTGTGCACGCGCGAGGCACCCGGCGGCAATCCCGATCGGACTCGGATGCATCGCGACGTCGAACCCCCATGCACGCAGATGCGGAAAGGCAAACGCACGCCACGCGTCCTCCGGCGACACGACGATCAGCGTCCGGCCGGCACCCGCGCTGGCCGGGGATTTCGGCGCAATGCCCGTGTGCAGCGGCAAGCGCACGGTGAACAGGCTGCCGACGCCCGGCGCGCTGTCGACCGCAATCGTCCCGCCCATCGCCGCGACCAGCCGGTCGCACAGCGCGAGCCCGAGCCCCGTGCCACCATAGCGCCGCGTGATCGACGCATCGACCTGCGAGAACGCCTTGAACAGCTTGCCCTGTTGCGCAGGGTCGATCCCGATGCCGGTATCCTCGATGCCGATGGCGATCTCGGGCGCACCGCGCGCATTTCGCCCGACCGCCACGCGCGCGACGATGCGCCCGGCGCTCGTGAACTTGATCGCGTTGCTCAGCAGGTTGCCGACCACCTGCGCGAGCCGCGTCGGATCGCCGCGCATGCGCTGCGCGCCGCTCGCATCGATATCGGCGAACAGCGGCAACCCTTTTGCCTTCGCGACCGACGCGAATGCCGCGAGCTCGCGCTCGATCACCGCGATCACGTCGAACTCGATCGACTCGACCGACATCGCGCCGGCTTCGATCTTCGAGAAATCGAGCACGTCGCTGACGATCGCGAGCAGCCCTTCGGCCGACGCGCGCAGCGTCCGCACGCGGCCTTGCTGCGAGGCATCGAGCGCCGTGCGCTCGAGCAGCTCGAGGTTGCCGAGGATCACGTTCAGCGGCGTGCGGATCTCATGACTCGTCGCGGCGAGAAACGACGACTTGGCCGCATTCGCCGAATCGGCCGCGCGCACCGCTTCCTCGAGCTGATGAACGAGGCGGCACTGCGCGCTCATGTCGGCGAACGTCGCGATCAGCACGTCCTCGCCTTGATAACGCGCGCCGTGCGCGATGATCTCCAGGTGCAGCGGCGTATCGCCGCGTGCGTCGAGCACGAGTTCGGTCGTCATCGTCCGGCCGGCCCCGCCGTTCGCGACGAACGCGTCGTACTTCTCGAGTGCCAGCGCGGACAGCGCATGGTAATCGCCTTCATGCGGCAGCAGCATCTGCTTGAGCGCGTCGCTCGCGAGCATCACGCGCCGGTCGGACAACGACACGAGGCCGATGCCGACCGGCGCCATCGCGATCACGCTGCGGCACAGCGCCTCGCTGTCGAACACGCGGGCCGAGCGTGCATACACCGGCACAAGCACGCGCCGGTGGAAACGCACGAGCAGCAGCCACATCACGATGATCGCAACGAGGGTCGACGCCGCGAGCCCGCCGGCCTGCACGCCGATGCCGGCCAGCACGTCGGCCCACGACAGCACATAGGCGATCGTCCAGCCGGTTGCCGCGAGCTTGCTGCTGAACACGATCGCGCCGTCGCGAAAGAGCGGCTCAGCGGACACCCTTCCACGATGCGCGACATCGAGGCTCAGCAAGCGCTCGCTCAAGGCGTTCGTGCGTGCGACGTCCGGATCGATCGCGATCAGCCGGTTGTCCGCCGACGTGATGAAGAACGTGCCGGCCAAGCCCCGTCCGGGCAGCCACGACAGCAGGTAGTCGGGTGCGTATTCGGTGACCAGCACCGCGAACGGCTGGCCGGCGGCGCGCGCCTCGGCGGCGACGCGGATGCGCATCTGCCCGGTGACGGGGTTGACGTAGGGCGGCAGCCAGCGGACGTTCGGCCGACCGTCGTTCGGCGCCGGCGGCGAGCCGTCGAAATCGATGCGCAGCGCATCGAATACTTGCGCACGCGCGTCGGCCGACGCCAGTGCCGGATTGTCGCGCGCCAGGTGTGGCACCAGGCCGAAGACGCCCGTGCGCGTACTGTAGTGGTACCCCTCGAGCGTACGCCCGCGATTGAGCGAACTCGCCGCGCAGATGCGCGACAGCATGAACGACAGCGCGAGATAACGAGCGACCTCGTCGCGCCGCGCGGTTTGCCCCGGCACGCCGACCACGAGCGACGGATACGGCTTGATCGCCAGCTGCTGGCCGTCGGCGAAGAACGCGTTCACGACGTCGGCCGGCGCCGCGCCGATCTCCCGCCAGATGAGTTGCGTATTCGTGACGCCGTTGCGGAACGACGTCTCGGCCACCTGCACCTCGTCCGCGGCTTCCTCGACACCGTTCAGGAAATTGCGCCGCTCGCCGTCCAGATGGCCGTAGACGATCGACGTGATCCCGAGCCCGCAGGCGATCAGGATCAGCATCGTGACGACGATGCCGCCCCCGAACATCGAAATGCTCTGGTAGCGGCGAATGGACTGAAGCGTGCTGTATGGCATGGCTCGATGTGACGGAGCCCGGAACGCGGACCTGCGGCAAATCCCGGCCGGCCGGACGTCACGATGGAAACATTCGGGACGGTAAGGTCCCGATCATGCCTAACGACACCGCGAAAATCAGGTGTGCATTATCCTTTTAGTACACGTCCTATTTGTTTTAATGATTGTTTTGAACTTGAACGAGAATCGGCGGTGGAATCGCGTGTCGCGCACCGCGCCGTTCGGACCCGTCGCTTCGGCGAATCGCCTCAGGTCCGTCCACAATGAAATACCGCCGGCGAGCCGGCGGCAAAAGATGCGTCAACGAATCTCGTGACGCACCGAGGCACCCGATTCGACCCGCGCGGGACTTCCCGGCAGGATCGCCCGCTCAGTTCTGGGTGAGCGGATTCAGCGTCGTGCACAGGAAGCCCGTGCAGTTCTTCGGCGTGAAATAGAACGACGCCATCACCGGCGCGGGCGAGCCGAGCGCGAGATCGCTCAGATACGCGCTGCCCTGCGCGCCGAATGTGTTCGCCTGCTGAACGAAGCTGGCGCCGGTCGACTGGATCGCGGCCGACTGGTACGTGAAGGTCGGCGACTGCGTCTGGTCCTTCACGTAGACCCACGAGATCGCCGTACCGAATGCCATCGCGCCCTTCGCGCGATAACCCTTCGCCCCCTCGCTGTTGGCCTGTGCGATGAAGTCGCCGACCGTCGACGTCGGCGCCAGCGCGTCGTACGTATAGGTCGCGTTCGACGCGTTGTTCTTCATGTACACGTTCGCCTGCGCGGTGCCCACCGCCATCGGGCCAAGGAACCAGTAGCCCGACTGGCCCTGTCCGTTCGCCTGCGCGAGGAATGCGTTGGCGTCGGCGGGCAGGCCCGTCGCCGTGTACGTGTAGGTGGCCGACGAGCCGCCGTCCTTGCGATAGAGGTCGCCGTACGTGAGCGGCCCTTCGTAGCGGTAGCCGCTCGCCCCTTGCGCGTTGGCCGCGTTCACGAAGGACGTCATGTCGGCCGGCGCCGTCTGCAACTGGTACGTGTAGGTCTGCGCGGTGCCGTCGTTCACGAAGATCGATTGCGACCCGCCGTTGCTCGCATTGTAGAAATAGTCGCCCAGATATCGATAGCCTTTCGCGCCCTCGTTGTTGACCAGCGTCAGGAAGCTCGCCCGATCCGCCGCGACCGGCTGTGCCTCGTAGCGCCACGTCAGCGTACCGCCGCCGGAGCCGCCCGAACCACCGCTTCCCGCCCCGCCGCCGCCCGTCCCGCCGGAGCCGGTGCCCGTGCCACCGCTGCCGCCGTTGTTGCTCGTGCCCGATCCGCCGGACGATGCAGGCGCGGAAGTGTCGTCGCCGCCGCAAGCGGTCAGCGCCAGGCAAGTCAATGCGATCAATGCAACGGTTTTCATCGGAATCACCTTCTGAACGAACAGGACGAACGAAGCCGTTACGCACGGATCACGCCGCGCGCACGGACCATCCGCATCGGGATTGGGCCGGCGGCCAACCACCGGCCCGGGAACGTCAGTTGACCTGCAGCTGGCCGCCGCGGCCGAGGCCGCCCTTCACGTCCTGCGCCTTGTAGCTGCGCAGCGCCACGACCATCTTGTTGTACGCGTCGATGAACGCGACGACCGTCGCCTTGCCTTCCGGCGTCGACGAGAACCCGGCGAGCGCACCACCCACGCCGCCGCCGAAACCGCCCAGCGCCGCACCGTAGTTGGTCGCCGTCGAGCTGCCTTCCGACGCCGCGATCTGCACGGCCGAGCGCACGTCGAACAGCGTCAGCGTCACGACCGACGCCTTCGTCTGCAGGTGGCCGGCCACCGCCGCCACCGCGCTGTTGCCGATCAGCCCGCCGATCATGCTGCCGATGCCGCCGATCGGCGAATCGTTGATCACGATCTGCGGCTCCATGTAGTAGTCGGCCGCGACACGCTGGCCCTTCTGCTGCTTCGAGCCCGCGCGGTATTCGCCCGAGTTGCGCTGCAGCTGCGTGATGCGCGACAGGCGCGCGTCGCTCTTCTGGTTGCCGATCGACGTGATCACGAAGCAGTTCGACTGCTGCACGGCCAGGCGCAGCAGCGGATCGATCGTGGTCATCTTGGTCGCGCTGCCGAACGGGCCCCACCAGTCGGCGTTGCGGCCGTCGTCGACGGCGATCGTGCCGAGCGGCGACGCACAGCGCTGCAGCTGCGAATCCGCGCCCGCGCTCGCGCCGCCTGCCGCGGCACCCGTCACGCCGGCGTTCTGTCCGCCGGGCGTCACCACGCCGCCGCAACCCGCGACGGACGCGCCAAGCGCTGCAACCAGCGCACCTTGAGTGAGACGTTGGGAAAGGTTGGTCTTCATGTCGTTGTCGATCGATTAGAGTCGTTGTTCGGCTTATGTGTTCGTGCGAACTTCGATAAGCCCCCCGGCGTGGCGCGCGATGGTGGTCCCCCCGCTGCTGCCCCCGTTGCCTGATGCGCGGTCAGTAGTACCAGTACGTCTGCTGCCAGACGCCGTAGTACGGATAGCCCGAGTACCAGTAGCCGTAATAGACGTCACGCCATTGCGTGCGCCATTTCCAGTCTTCTTCGTCTTCCTTCTTGGCCTTGCGCGCGAGATCGAGCAGCTTTTTCGATTCCTTGTCGCCGCGGCCGGCCGCGATCGACAGCCACTTCTCCGCTTCACGCGCGTCGGAGCCCATTTCCTCGAGGCCGAACAGGTAGAAACTGCCGAGCGCCTTCTGCGCCTGCAGGTCGCCGCGTTCGGCGGCCTCGCGCATCCACTTGAGCGCCTGATAGCTGTCCTGGCGCACGCCGTCACCGCGGAAATAACGCAGGCCGAGGTCGTAGGCAGCCTTCGGCTGGGTCTTCGCGGTCTGCTTCAGCGCGGCGATACGCGGATCTTCCCGGTCTTCCGCATCGTCCTTCTTCTGATAGGACACCTGATCTTTCGGGCGATCGGAACACCCGGTGTCGTCGCAGATCCGTACCGTGTTGCCGGTGACGGACGGGTCCTGCGCGCACGCGGCCAGCAGCAACAGCAGCCCCGGAGCGAGTAAACGGCGATACATTGGTACAGTCCTCAGTTTTATTGGCGCCGCAATTCTTCGAGCCATCCCACCCCGTGAGCTCGTACCTGGTTGCGTGCGGCGCAACGGATACAATCCGCCAACGCCGACACGCAGTCCAAGGCTCTCTCAGGTTCTCTCTTGGAATTGTTCCGTCACCATTTCATGGCTGCCGCTTTTCGCTGTACCGGCTATCCCGGCATCGATCTCCAAACATGACGCGGCAAACAATAGTGACGTGGTGAGCAATAATAATGGAGAAAAATGGCATGTCAAGGTCATTCGCTTTTTCAAAGTTTGCGTGACACGTCAGTTTTGCTATGCTCTCCCTCGCCCAAAACCCTTCGAGACCCCATCGAGATGTCCACCACCGAGCAGGCCAATGTCGATCTCATCACCGCGAACAAGGTGCGCGATCTACTGAACCGGAACGGCATTCCGCCGCGTAGCCACAACACGACGATCGCCAACGTGCTCGGCCTGAGCTTCTCGGTCGTCACGCGCAAGATGAAAGGCCTGATCCCGTGGAACCTGTCGCAGCTGCAGGACATCGCGACGCACTTCGGCGTGCCGCCCGCGATCCTGCTCGACGACAAGGGCACCCAGCCGGCCGCCGCCGAGATGATCGACGCGACGTTCGTGATCGAATCGAGGCGCTTCCGCTGCCGCGCCGCGATCTCGACGAAGGCCAGCAGCCAGATCGAAACGGATTTCGTCGCGCTGCAGTGGCAGGGCGAATGGATCGTGACCGAGCGCCAGCACGCGCGCGAGGGCCGCACCTATCCGGTCGACGTGATCGAGCTGCGCTCGACCCAGCCGAACGTCTATGCGGCGCGGATCGCCGTGGTCGACGATTCGCAGGATGTCGCCGAGACGGTGTGTGAATATTTCATCGAGAAAGGCGTGAACGCGATTCCGTACTTCGACGGCGCGACGTTCCGCAAGGCGCTGGAAGTCGAGGATTTCGACGGCTACATCCTCGACTGGATGCTCGGCGACCAGACGGCCGCCGAACTCGTGCGCGGCATCCGTTCGAGCGAGAACAGCGGCGCGCCGATCTTCCTGCTGACCGGCAAGATCTCGACCGGCGAAGCCAGCGAGGACGAAATCGCGCACATCGTGTCGCACTACAACGCGCGCTGCGAGGAAAAGCCGGTGCGCCTGCCGATCCTGTTCGCCGAAGTGGCGCGCGAACTGAAGATCACGCTGCCGGCCGTGGCCGCCGCGAACTGAGTCCCGAACCACAAACCACGACACGAACCACGAGACCGAGGGCACGACATGCGCATTTCAACCATCTGGATCAAGAGCCTGCTGACGGCCTGCCTGCTCGGCATGGCAGCCTCGGCATGGGCGGCTTCGTCGTTTACGTTCACCGTCGACGGCAAGATCAGCAAGAGCAACCAGCAGGGGAAGATGACCTACGTCTTTTCCGAGCAGGCGCTAATGGCGCTGCCGCAGCATACGATCGTCACGTCGACGAGCTGGACGCCGAAGTCGACCTTCACCGGCCCGCGCCTGTCGGACGTGCTGAAGACCGTCGGCGCGCATGGCACGCAGATCGAATTCCGCTGCATCGACGAGTACACGTTCACGATTCCCGTGTCGGATGCCGACAAGTACGGCGTGATCCTCGCGCGGACGATGAACGGCAAGGTGCTCGGCAACGACAACTACGGCCCGCTGTGGATCATGTATCCGCGCGACCAGTATCCCGACGAACTGAAGACGCCGCTCGGCGAGGCCAAGTTCGCGTGGCAGATCATCGGCCTGACCGTGAAGTGAGTTCGACCGCGACATGAAACGCCGGCGGTGGAAAAACAGAAAGATCATCCTGGTCCTCGGCTCGCTGTGGATCATGGGGTTCGCCGCGTGGGCGTTCCTGCTGTGGGACCTGCTCGCGACCTCGGTCAACGAGGGCGTGCTCGAAGGGCCGCGCGAAGGCGTGTTCTGGACCGCCGCGCAATACCGCAACGTCTATACGCGATTCGACCGGCAACTGATCCTCTACGCGACGCGCGAGGACGACGACTTCGATCACGTGCGGATGCAGCTCGACAGCCTGTCGGTGTCGTTCGGGTTCCTGCAGCGGCCGTCCGAAGTATCCGAATACTGGCTGCGCATTCCGCGCGCGCGCAACGAGATCGACGCGCTCGGTGAATTCATGACGCGCCTGAAGCAGGAAGTGCCGCCGCTGCGCGACACGCCGAAGAACGCGCGGCAGGTGATCGACGAAGTCAATGCATACTGGCCGAAGGTCAACGGCCTCGCGAACTACTTCCGCGCGATCGAGATGGCGCAACGCGATTTCACTTTCCATCAGCTGAAGGAAAAGCAGCGTGCGATCCTGATCCTCGGCATCGTGCTCGGCGTGATCCTGTGCGCACTGTTCCTGCTGCTGTTCTACACGATGCGCACGCGCGACGACCTGCTCGAACGGCAAAACGCGGCGCTCGACGCCGAGCGCAAGGCCTCCGACCGCGCGTTCGAGATGATCGAGGCGAAGAACGCGTTCCTCGGGATGGTCAGCCACGAGCTGCGCACGCCGCTGCAGGCCATCTGCGGGTCGATCGAGATCCTGCTCGCGCGCCCGCAGTCCGACGCGAACCTGAAGACGATCCGGCGGCTGCAGAATTCCGCGCTGTCGCTCGAAGCACTCGTCAAGGACCTCACCGACTACATCAAGCTGCGCTCGACGAAACGCCTGGCCGAACTGGATACCGTCGGAATCGCGCCGCTGCTCGCCGAAGCGATCGAACCGTTGCGCGAGAAGATCCTGGCCAAGCGGATCACGGTCGAACAGCGGATCGAGCCGCCGGGTCTCGCGATCCGCTCCGATCGCAAGCTGCTGCGGCAGGTGCTGTCGAACCTGATCGAGAACTCGGTCAAGTACACGCACGGCGGATCGATCAAGGTGTCGATCACGCTCGCCGACACGCCGGCCGGCCAGCAGGTGAAGATCGCCGTGCACGACACGGGCGCCGGCATCGCGAAGCAACACCTGTCGAAGATCTTCGAGCCGTTCTATCGCGCGAACGACGCGGTCGGGCTGCATGTGGACGGGATCGGCATGGGGCTCGCGGTGGTGCGCGAAATCGTGACGACGCTGCGCGGGCATGTGGACGTGCGCAGCGTGGTCGGCGAAGGCAGCGAGTTCATCGTGACGCTGCCGGCCGAAGTGCCGGGCATCGACACGGCCGGCCACGCGGCCGGCGACGTGCCCGCACTGCCGCCCGCGATCGCGCTCCGCGACCGGCGCGCGCTGGTGGTCGACGACAACGACAACGCGCGCGAAACGCTTGGCGCGATGCTGTCGGCCCTCGGCATCGAGGCCGATCTGTGCGGCACCGGGCAGGAAGGCGTCGCGCGCTTCGGCACGGGCCGCTACGACATCGTCGTGCTCGATCTCGAACTGCCGGACCTGAGCGGCTTCGAGGTCGCGCGGCGCATTCGCGCGGCGGCGGAACTCGACCACGACGGCCGCCATCCGGCGATCCTCGGCGTCAGCGCATATGAGTCGGCCGCGCTGCGCGAGAACAAGCAGGTGTTCGATGCATTCCTGCCGAAACCCGTCCATTTGCGCGAGCTCGGCACGCTCGTCGAGAAGCTGCTCGCCTGAGCAGGCGCATCGCCCGTTCCCCGTTCCCGCCTACTCGCCGATCAGATGCAGCACGATGTCGCGCCGGTGCGCCGCGCGGCGATGCTCGAACAGGTAGATCCCCTGCCACGTGCCGAGCACCATGCGCCCGTGCTCGACCGGAATCGACAGCTGCACCTGCGTGAGCGCCGTGCGCAGATGCGCGGGCATGTCGTCCGCGCCTTCGGTGTCGTGCTCGTAGCGCGTGTCGTCCTCGGGCGCGAGCGTCGCGAAATAGCGTTCGATGTCGCGCCGCACCGACGGATCGGCATTCTCCTGGATCAGCAGCGACGCCGATGTATGGCGGCAGAACACGGTGACGAGGCCGGTGCGGATCGCCTGCTGGTCGACGAACGCGCGCACCTGCGGCGTGAATTCGACGAGGCCGCCGCCGCGCGTGTCGACGCCGATGTGCGTGAGGGCCTGTTGCATCTCGGCCACCTCAGGCCAGCGCGGCGAAGCCGTCGGCTTCGATCTGTTTCGCGTCGGCGGGGCGCACGACGCGCGCGACCTCGACGCCGTCGCGCAGGAAGACGAGAGTCGGCCACAGCTTCACGCCGAACGAGCGGCCGAGCGGGCGGCCCGGGCCATCCTCGATCTTCAGGTGCCGCACCGCAGGATGCTCGGAGAACGATGCGGCGATCGCGGGCTGCGCGCCTGCGCAGATCCCGCACCAGTTCGCGCCGAATTCGATGACGGTTGCGCCGCCCAGTGCGTCGACTTCCGCGCGCGTCGGCGCATTGGCGGTGTAGCGTTGCTCGGTGTCCATCGGGCCCTCGTGTGCGTTGGCGGAACGGGGCCGCGCCCGCGAGCGTGGTGCGGCGGTCGCGGCCGACGATTTCCTACTCTAGCGGAAAAGCGCGCGCGATGCCGGCCGGTCGCGGCGCCCGCGTCCTTCGGGAATGACACGACAAGATTCGGAGCGCCGCGCCGCCGCAACCGGATCAGCATGCGGACTGATCCGTCACCGAGGGCACCCGCCATGAATGCGCCGCACTGCGTCACCGAACCGAACATCCTCTATTTCGGCACGCCCGTCGTGCTGGTCAGCACGCTGAACGAAAACGGCACGCCCAATCTCGCGCCGATCTCGTCCGCGTTCTGGCTCGGCTGGCGCGGCGTGATCGGCATCGCCGCCAGCTCGCAGACCACCCGCAACCTGTTGCGCACCGGCGAATGCGTGCTGAACCTGCCGTCGTCGGCGCAGGCGGACGCGGTCGACCGGATCGCGCGCACGACGGGCACGTATCCGGTGCCCGACGGCAAGCGCGCGAAAGGCTACGTATTCGAACCCGACAAGTTCGGCACGGCCGGGCTCACTGCAGCCACGTCGCAAACCGTCGCGCCGCCGCGCGCGCTCGAATGCCCGGTGCACATGGAAGCGGTCGTCGCGGCCGCGCACGGAATCGGCGACGAGGCGCCGGACCTGCGCGGCCATATCCGCGTGTTCGAGTTGCGCATCCAGCGCGTGCACGTGCATCCCGACCTGCTGATGGACGGCCACGCGGACCGCATCGATCCGGACAAGTGGTCGCCGCTGATCATGAGCTTCCAGAAGTTCTACGGGCTGGCGCCGCGGCAGGTGCATGCGTCGCGGCTCGCGGAGATTCCGGAGCGCGCGTATCGCAGCCCCGACATCGAGCGTTCGCGTGAAGCGGGCATCTTGACCGGCGCCGGACGGTAACGAAACGCCCGGCGCAATGGCAGCGAAGCCGGCGCTTCGTCGTGCCTCCACCGGCGGTATCGACGCGGCTGCGCCGCCCCCGCACCGCCGGCCCTGTGCATCGCCGTGCCGATCGCGCGGACCGACACCGCGAGCCTATCCCGCCTCTCGGCTCGCCACGCCTTCCATCCATTGCCCGAACGCGGACACCGCGGCATCGTCGGCACGATCGGCGCTCGTCACCAGCATGTAGTCGTCAGCACGCCATACGGGCGACGCGATCGGACACACGAGGCGCCCCTCGGCGAGATCGCGCCCGATCAGCGGCAACGACGCCAGGGCCACGCCGAGCCCCTCGACGGCCGCGCCGAGCTGAAGATTCACATGATCGAATTCGACATGACGCGCGGCGCGCAGATCGGAAGCACCCGCCTCCTGCAACCAGTGCGACCAGGCGGAGCGCGTCGTGGCCGAATGCAGCAGGGTGTGATGGCGCAGGTCGGCCACGCTTTGTATCGGATGCCGGCGCAGCAACGCGGGATTGCAGGCCGGCACGCGCAGGTCGGGCATCAGCGGACGCGATACGACGCCCGCGCCCTGCTCGGGACCGGAACGGACCCCGATATCGAAAGCGTCGGCGACATAGCGCAACTTGCGCGATGTCGTCGATACCCTGACGTCGATGTCGGGGTACCGCGAATGGAAATCGGCGAGCCGCGGCAGCAGCCAGCACAGCGCAAAGCTCATCGGCACATTCACCCGCACGACGCCCGATATCCGGTGCTTGAACGTGTCGTGGCGCAGCCGCCCCACCGCGGTACCGAGGCGCTCGAACACGTGGCTGACGTCATTCAGCAGCGCGGCTCCTTCGTCGGTCAACACGACACCGCGCGGACGACGGTCGAACAACGGCAGGCCGAACCAGTCCTCCAGCAGCCTGATCTGCTTGCCTACGGCCCAGTGGGTGACATGCAGCTCCAGCGCCGCCCCCGCGAAGCTGCCGTGCCGCGCGACCGCGTCGAACGCGCGCAGCGCATTGAGCGGGGGCAACTCGCCCCGGTGCTTCGCCGTGTCCTGGTTGTCGTTCATGACGTGACTTTTTCTCTCTGTTGACGCAATTTTAGTTCAATTGAAATGGCCGCGACCTCAACCATAAAATTGACACTTCGAGCGCGAAAGCGAAGCCACGAACGGCTTCCACCGACCGCTCGCACGGAGCGAACGACGATGCGCCTGCCGGATTTTTCCCCGCCCATGATGCGGGAGACCGCGTCACCCCGACGGCGCGTGCTGTGGCTGTCGTGCCTTGCGCACGCCACGCACGATGGCTATACGGACATGATCTACGCGTTGCTGCCCGTGTGGCAGTCGGAATTCGGGCTCGACTTTGCGGCCCTGGCGATCCTGCGCGGCGTCTATGCCGGCACGATGGCGACGCTGCAGTTGTCGGCGGGGCGCCTCGCGCAACACCTGGGCAGCCGCACGACCCTCGCATTCGGCACGCTGCTCGCCGCGCTCGGCTATGCGCTCGCGGGCCTGTCGGGCGGCCTGCTCGGTCTGGGCGTGGCGCTGGCGATTTCGGGCGGCGGATCCAGCACGCAGCATCCGATCGCATCGGGCGCCGTGTCCCGCCTCTATGGACGCGACGCGAGAGGCCCGCTCAGCATCTACAACTTCGCCGGCGATCTGGGGAAATCCGCACTGCCGGCCGCCATTTCGCTGCTCGTGACCCTGATGCCGTGGCGTCACGCGCTATGGATCGTCGCCGGATTGGGCTGCATCGTGGCCGCCGTCATCGCGCTCTGGTTTCCCGCCGTGCCGCGTGGCGCCGACAAGACGGCGGCCAAAGGGCAGGCGTCCGCTCAACGCAGCGGCACCGGCGGAAGCGGATTCACCACGCTGTTTTCCATCGGCGTGCTCGATACGGCGGTACGCATGGGACTGCTTACCTTTCTGCCTTTCCTGCTCAAGGCAAAGGGTGTCTCGCCGCAACTGCTGGGAACGGCGCTTGCACTCGTTTTCATAGGCGGCGCGGCCGGCAAATTCATGTGCGGCTGGCTGGGCGCGCGCCTGGGCATGGTCAGGACGGTGCTGCTCACGGAGGGCGGTACGGCCGCGTGCATCGTCGCGGTGATGTATCTCCCGTTGGCACTTACCATGGTGCTGCTGCCGATTCTGGGTATGATGCTCAACGGCACTTCGTCGGTGCTGTACGGAACCGTTCCGGAGATGTCCGCACCCGAGCGTACCGAGCGCGCATTCGCGATTTTCTACACGGGGACGATCGCATCGGGCGCGATCTCGCCCGTTCTCTACGGTTTCCTGGGCGACAGGATCGGTGTGCATGGCGCCACGTATGCGACCGCGTTGACCGCCCTCGCGATCTTTCCGCTCGCCCTCGCACTGCGCCCGCATCTGGCGGATGACTGAACAGGATGAACACCATGACGAACGCTGACTCCCCGACCGTCGCACTCGTCGGTCCGGGCGCAATCGGAACGACCGTCGCCGCGGCCCTTCACGAAGCCGGCCGCACACCGGTGATCTGCGGCCGCTCGGCCCACGCGCAGCTGAAGCTGCGCTTCGACGGCGGCGAGATCGTCGTGCCCGGGCCCGTCCTGACCGATCCGCACGCGGTCAAGGAGCGGTTCGATCTCGTGTTCGTTGCGGTGAAGTCGACGCAGATAGCGAGCGCGGCACCCTGGGTCTCCGCGCTATGCGATGCGAATACCGTCGTCTGTGTGCTGCAAAACGGCGTCGAGCAAAAAGCCGCGTTCGCACCGTACGCGGCCGGCGCCACGGTCGTGCCGTCGGTCGTCTGGTTTCCGGCGCAGCGCGAATCGGGCGCATCGGTGTGGCTGCGGGGCAAGCCTCGGCTCACGCTGCCCGATACGCCGGCGAGCAACGTGGTGGTCGCCGCGTTGCACGGCACGCGCTGCTCGCCGGAGGTCGCGGAGGATTTCATCTCCCTCGCGTGGCGCAAGCTTTTGCAGAACGCAGTAGCGGGACTGATGGTGCTGACCGGTCGCCGCGCCGGCATGTACGCGCGCAGCGACATCACCGAACTGTCGCTCGCCTACCTGCGGGAATGTCTCGAGGTCGCGCGGGCCGAAGGTGCGAAGCTGGGTGATGAAGTGCCGCAGGAAATCGTCGATGGACTGCATGGCTATCCGCCGGACTTGGGTACGTCCATCCTGGCCGACCGGCAGGGCAACCATCCGCTCGAATGGGACTGCCGGAACGGCGTCGTGCAGCGATACGGACGAACGCACGGCATTCCGACGCCGATCAGCGATCTGGTCGTGCCGCTTCTCGCTGCCGCCAGCGATGGTCCGGGCTAGTCGCAAGGAAACCCACGCGCATCCGATCGACGCGCGACTCCCCGCCTGACCGGCCATGACATTCGGCCGCAAGTCACTGGCTCGCGCCGCACTGATTCTCGTCAGCAGCGAAGGGCGCTTCGTCAACGGCATGAACCGGAATGCCGACGGCGGGATGCGCTGCGATGACCTCCCGCCACGACGCTCACTCCGCCGCTCGGTGATACATCGCAACGTAGCGAGCCCGTGCAATCACTTTTCCGTGCATCTGGTATGCAACGAGAGCCGGGCTCGACGTGGCGTTCACGTCGATACCTGGAACCGAGAGCGCCGACGCCGTGACGACGTATCGGTGCGACTCTCCCTGAGGCGGGCAAGGCCCGCCGTATTTCGCCGTCCCGAAATCGGTCAGCGTTTCGATGGCGCCTGCAGGCATCCGCTTCGGATTGCCGGACGCGCCCTTTTCGATCGACGCTTCCGACGCCGGAATATTGACGACGCCCCAATGCGTCCAGCCCAGCCCGCCCGTCGGGGCATCGGGGTCGTGAATGGTCACGACGATGCTCTTCGTTCCGCGAGGAAGATAGGACCACGAAATGCGCGGCGAGACGTTTTCGCCATGGCAGCCAAATCCGCCGTAGACCTGTTCATTCCCGAACCGGCCATGGTTCAGGTCATCGACTTTGACGGAGAACGTTCCCGCGACGGCGATTGTCGGCACGATCGACAAGAGCATCGCGGAGCAGAGGGTCGATCGCGAAAGGAAATTGAATGTCATGGTGTGCTCCGTTGAAAAGGAGGGCGTTTCCGCGGCGGGCAAAAACGATCCAGCCGAACGAAGCGCGCGGGTTGCCGGCTTCCTTGCGGCAGATACGCCGGGTTGAAACATGAAACAAGCGTTGTACAACCGGCGTTGACGCAAATTGTAGATTTGGATTCCCAACGTCGGTAGCGTCGCCCACGCGTTCACCATGTTGTCTTGATAGCAACAATTGACGACGGGCATGTCTTGAGATTGCGATCGCGACCGTCACGCTGAAGTGGCGGCGGCACGAGAAGCAGGCATCGCAAACCGGCCGACTGCGTCTCGCGGAGCATTCGCGCGTGCCCGCAATCGGCCGCCGTGCGCGCCTACGACCGGATGATCCGACTCCGTGCGAATCGCCCGGTTGCGTCGAAGAATGCATCCCGGCGAATCAGATAACATACGGGCCGCCACCTTTCCACGATCAAACCGACGGAGCGTTTTCAGTGATTCAACCGACCCCTGTATTCAAGGACAACCTCGCGCAACTGCCGGCCATCGACGGTATCGCACGCATCGATCTCGCCGGCGCGAACGGCGACGTGGTCGCGACCATCGAGAACCAGCCGGGCAAGCAGGGCTCGCTCGCGGTGTACCACTATCTGCAGCAGGCATTCGGCACGCTCGACGCGAAAGCGGCCGAGCATGGCCTCGCCGTGTTCGCCGAACACACGGCCGACGCACGCAACCGCCCGGGCGCGCACCCGAACGTCGATCGTCTGCTGGCGATCGTCGACGGCGGCGAAGCGCTGCGCATCGACGTCGTCGCGAAGGACTGAGTCGTTGGCGGCACGCGTGCGGAACACCGCGATCGTTGCATCCGTATCAGCTTCTCCGGAAACCGCTCGCGTGTCGCGCTTCGGTGCGCTGGCCTGGGGCCGCCGTTTCGCGACGGCAACCACGATCGCCACTGTTGCCTGGGCCGCGCTCGGCGGCACGGCATCGGCCGCCCCGCCGCGGACGGCGTCCGATATTGCCGGCGCATCGCTCGTGCCGCTCGGCGTGCTGCCGCATTCACCCGAGAACGGTTCGCTCGATCCGTTTTGCACGCGATATCGCGCGAAGGCGACCACCGCGGCCGGCCGCGAAGTCGCGAAGCGCGACTGGATCGTGACGTCCGAGGCGCCGCTCGGGCGCTACACGGTCGTCACGTTCTCGAGCGGCTTCGGCGCCGGCACGAGCGCGATCTGCTTCGCGCGCAACGGCAACATCGGCGTATTCGACGGCACGACGCTCGTCGCGCTCGGCTATACCGCGCGCAAGGCCGGCTGGCAGCTCGGCTCGGTCGATCGGCTGGAAAACGGCGCGCTGCTGATCTGGGGCGGCGACGGCCCGGCACCGCCCGTCGGCGAGCTGCATGAAGAGAACGGCGGCCTGCGCTTGACCGGCGTCGCCGCCGAAAGCACGCACTGCGGCGGCCGCGCGGTCGTGCCGAACGTGTACGGCAAGCCGCTCGACGCGGCACGCAGGATCCTGATCGCGCATGGCTGGCAACCGCTGCCCCCGCGCGAGAAGCCGGAAGCCACGGATGGCGCGGCAACGCTCGCGAAGCACGGCATCATCGAAGCCGAAGCGTGTTCGGGCACCGGGATGGGGTATTGCGCGCTGCGCTACCGGAATGCGGCCGGCGTGCTCGGCGTGACGACGGTCGGCGGCGAGCCGGACAAGCCTTCGGCGAATACCGTGATCGACTACCAGGTCGCGTGTCGCAAGCAGGGGGCGCGCTGATCGCGCGAGCATGATGCCTGTGTCATGCGATCCACACCGTCCGGCCATCGTCCGTTCGCTCGATTGACCGCGCTCACGTGCCCTCCTAAACTGACCTCCCTTTTACGCCGCACCGACAAAAGGGACTGCCATGATCGACTTCTCCACGCTCGCGCTGTTCTCCGGCGCATGTCTCGCGCTGACGGCCACGCCCGGCCCCGACATGCTGCTGATCGCGTCCCGCAGCGTGAGCCAGGGCCGGCGTGCAGGCTTCGCGACGCTCGCGGGCATTCAGGCCGGCACCTACTGCCACGCGCTCGCGGCCGCGCTGGGCTTGTCGCAGCTCTTTGTCGCAGTGCCGCTCGCGTATGACGCCGTGCGCTTCGCAGGCGCCGCGTATCTGCTGTATCTCGCGTGGAAGACCTTCCGTTCGGATGCGACCGCGCTGTCGCCCGTCGCGTCGCCACGCCGCCACTCGACCGCGACGATCTTTCGTCAGGGCCTGACGACGAACCTGCTGAATCCGAAGATGGCGTTGTTCGTGCTCGCGCTGTTTCCGCAGTTCGTGCGCCCCGAGCACGGTTCGATCGCCGCGCAGATTCTCGTGCTCGCGACGGTATTGAACCTGATCGGGCTCGTCGTGAACGGCGCGGTCATTCTCTCCGCGAGCCGGCTGAGCCGGCGGATCGGCGCGCGCCGCCAGCCGTCGAAACTGCCTCAGTATCTGCTTGGGTCGGTGTTCGTCGGGCTGGCGGCACGGCTTGCGGTGGCAGGGCGAAACTAACTCCGTCATCCGGCCGTGGTGCCTGCCCCACCCTGACACCGGATCGCGTACTTGCCGGACCCGAATTTCCTGAAAGCCGTCGGGTCCGAACGCCGTCTCCGCTATCTCCGACCGCAGCAACAAGGTCTCGAACGTTCCCTCACCGCTGACCAACCGCCTGTACCCGCATCCGCGGTCGGTCACTGTTCTCGCGAATACATAACATATTTGTTACCGTGTTGAATCATGCTTGTGAGATTCGCTTCTTCAATGAGCGTGTCGAGGTTGGGGTAGCGTCGTTACCCGCGACCTTGCTTGCCCGGTTCCTTGCACTCGCCGACCGCATGGCGCAGTACGGCCCGAATCTGGGCGAGCCCCACACCCGACCGATGGGAAACGGGCTGTACGAAATGCGATTGAAGGGCGCGGAAGGTATCGCCCGGGTGTTTTACCGCGCGATTGTCGGCCGGCGTATCGTCATGCTCCCCTCTTTCGTGAAGAAGACGCCCAAAACGCCGCGGAAGGAACTGGAAACCGCCCGTCGTCGATCGAAGGAGGTTCGAGATGGCAACGTATAAGGAACTGCGCGAGCGTGCGTTGGCCGCTCCCAAGGTGCGCGCCGAATACGAACGGCTGAATCGCGAAGAATTCGCGCTGCTCGACGCGATGCTGGCGGCTCGGCGAGCGGCCGGCTTGTCGCAAGCCGACGTGGCGGAACGGATGGGCACGAAAGCGCCCGCCATTACCCGGCTCGAACGAGCGCTCGCGACGGGCCGGCACTCCCCGTCCATCGATACGCTGCGCAAGTATGCGGCGGCTTGCGGCAAGCAGCTCGTCATCTCGTTTGCCTGAGTCACGCGCCCGCGACACGATCGCTTTCTCCTGCCCTCCTTCAAGCCCTGCATCGCGTCAGCGGACGCGCCGCCGATTCCGTATCGCACTTGCCCGTCAATCGGCCTCACACCCGCGCGTATCCGCCACCACCCGCAACGCGCCGCTCTCGAGCAAGCTCGCCGGCGTCACCGTGCGGCGGCGCCACGGGATTCGCCCGAAATACCAGATTTTCCAGAAACCGAGCGGATGATCGGGATTCCGGCGCAGCAGCATGTCGAAGGTCTCGACATCGCCGAGCACGATCCGCGTCGCATCCCGCACGACTTCGCGCACGAACCGCGAGCAGAACTGCCGGCGCGACGCGAGATTGAAACCCGTGTCGTAGACCACGCCGATCCGGCGCATCGCCGCGTCGACGAGCCGGCGTCGCTGCGCGGCGTCGAGCGGCTGCTTGAGCCGCGCGATCACGCATGCGCCGCGATCGGAACGCGCGAGAAACCGCGACATCGTCGTGACGCGCGACAGCGGGAACGTGCTCTCCGCGATCAGCGTTTCACCGCCGCGCGCACCGACCACGATGCCGACGTGATTCGTCCATGAGCGCGTGGCGCTCGCTACCTCGAGGAACGGCCGCACGGTCACACGAATGAACACGATGTCGCCGATCTCCGGTTCGACCGGCAACGACACATCACGCGTTTCGGGAGAACCGACGAAGAAGAGACGCCGCCGGCCCGCGCCGGGCGAGCGGATCATGAGCGGCTGGCGGCCGGTGTCGACGACCATACGGACCTCGCGCGAGTGGTGATGGCGCGAGCATGTCAGCAGCGGCCGGGCTTCGCATCCGCTTCCTGTGCGAGGGCGGATATTCGCGCCGCCCGGTGGCGGATTCCGATACCGGCGTGAAGCGGCGCGCGGGCGCCGCTGCCTTCAGCGCGTCGCGCCCAGCGCCACGCGCAGCCGCTCCATCAACTGCGTGTAGTGGCGCAGCACGTCGTCCCTCGGCACGACATTCGCCGTCGCGAAACGGTCGGACCACGCGGGCTTCCACTCGTACGAACCGTGCACGCTGCGATCGCCGTCGGGCGCCTGGATCAGCGAGCGGATCCGCGCGTCGCGGCCCGGGCCCGTATGCACGTCGAACAGCGCGTGGATGTACGTGTGATAGGCGTCGTACACGTCGTCGTCGAACAGGTAGCGGTAGATGTGGAACGTGCGGTCGAGCTCGCGCTTCGCACGGATCACGTCGTCCGGCGAGATGTCCTTCCAGTAGCCGATCCACGTGTAGAAGCACAGCAGCATGTTGAGCTGAGGCGCAACGGCGTCGTACAGCGCGAGCCGCTTCTCGATCAGCCGCTGGTTGGTCCACTGCACGAGTTCGAGCCGCTTCAGCCGGCGCGCGACGAGCCAGCCGAGACACGCGACCGACAACGGCGTCAGCACGCCGAGCACGAGCTTGACGATTTCCAGCGAATTCCACGGATTGTTGATTGGCTGCATGAATGGCCCGACAAGAAGAAACGCATTCACGGCAACGCATGTCCGGCGCGCAGCGCCGCGTGCCCGATCGCGTCGACATTGACCGTTAGTTGCTTGCACATCGAACGTCGCATCACCGCGCCGGCGAGACGGGCGATGCGGCCTGCGTCGCCAGTTTATCCGGCGATTGTCACTGCGCAATGACCATTCGTCGACGGGCACCGTGCGCCCGCGTCGCGCTACGTCGGCAGCGCCGACGTGAGCTTGATCTTCTGCATCGGAATGTCGGTCTTCACGCTGAGCACGCCGGGAATGCGCGTGAGGGTTTCCATCTGGAAGCGCCGGTAGTCGTCGATGTCGGCCGCGACGACGCGCAGCAGGAAATCGCAATCGCCGGCCATCAGGTGGCATTCGACGACTTCCGGCATCTGCTGGACGGCCTCCGAGAAACGGTTCACCGATTCCGCGTCCTGCCCCTTCAGCCACACCCGCGTGAAGATCGTCAGCCCCTTGCCGACCTTCGCGGGATTCAGCACGGCCACGTATTTCTCGATCACACCGGCTTCCTCGAGAAGCCGCACGCGCCGCAGGCACGGCGACGGCGACAGCCCGACCTCGTGCGCGAGCTCCACGTTCTGCATGCGGCCGTCGCGCTGCAGCGCGCTCAGGATGCGGCGATCGATAGCGTCAAGTTTCATTTGGCATCCGATTCCAAAAAATTCTCGCATCGCGCGTTCAATGCCAAATTCTGAGGAAAATCTGGCCACAACGCAACCCGATTCGAGTCAAAAAAGCAGACAATCCCCCCCGAAGGAGGAGTCATGAGCAGTAGCGTTTCAACGTCGTCCGGGCTTCGCGACAAGCCCGCCTATGTCGCCGAGATGGGTCGCGGATTGCGCGCGGCGCTGCCCGTCATGCTGGGTTTCGTGCCGTTCGCGCTCGTGCTGGGCGCGCAGGCCGCGCAGAAAGGGCTGAGCCTGTTCGAGGTGCCGATGATGACGGGCCTCAATTTCGGCGGCGGCTCCGAATTCGCGGCGATCCATCTGTGGACGTCGCCGCCGCACATCGCGCTGATCGTCGCGATGTCGTTCCTCGTGAATTCGCGCCACATCCTGATGGGCGCCGCCTTCGCGCCGTACATCCGGCGCCTGCCGCGCCGCCGTGCGTTCGTCGCGCTGTTCTTCATGTGCGACGAGAGCTGGGCGATGTCGCTCGCCGACGCGAGGGCGCGCTCGGCCACGCACATCAGCGTGCCCTATTACGCGGGCATCTGCATGGGGCTCTACCTGACGTGGATCTCGATGACGACGCTCGGCGCGGCCGTCGGCCCGACGATCGGCAACGTCGAGCAGTACGGCTTCGACACGGCGTTCACCGCCGTGTTTCTGGTGCTGCTGCGCGGCATGTGGAAAGGGATGTGTGCGAGCCGGCCGTGGTTCGTGAGCCTCGTCGTCGCGGCGGCCACGCACCTCGCCGTGCCCGGCGCCTGGTACGTCGCGGCAGGCGCATGCGCGGGGCTGGTCGCCGCGCTGCTGTGGGAGCCGCGCGATGCCTGAGCTGCCGGATTTCAGTACCGTCGCGACGATCGTGCTGATGGCGTCGACGACCTATCTGTCGCGCATCCTCGGCTACGTGCTGCTGCGCAACCGCACGCTGAGCCCGCGGATGGCGTCGGTGATGGAGAACGTGCCCGGCTGCGTGCTGATCTCGGTGATCGCGCCGGCCTTCGTGTCGACGCGCCCCGCCGACCTGCTCGCGCTCGCGATCACGCTCGCCGCGGCGACGCGCCTGTCGATCCTGCCGACCGTGATCGTCGGCGTCGTGTCGGCCGGCCTGCTGCGGCACCTGCTCGGCTGAACGGTGCCGGGCCGCCGCGCCGGCCACCCCTCCAACGACGAACGGGCGCGCGATGCGCCCGTTTTCACGTCCGCGCCGGCGTGCGGCGAGCGCGTGACATGACGCTCCTCACGCCGGAGTGCTAGCCTTGTGGCTTGCGCCACGCTGGCGCGGCGCCGTACGCCCCTGTCATTGCCCATCTCCGCGAGGATCGTCCCGATGCAAGAAGCCCGCCCGCTGTTCGACCGTGTCCTGCTCACCAACGACGACGGATTCGACGCCCCCGGCCTGGCAGTACTCGAACAGGTCGCCACGCAACTGGCACGCGAAGTGTGGGTCGTCGCGCCGGCGGAAGACCAGAGCGGCACGTCGCATTCGCTGAGCCTGCACGAACCGCTGCGCGTGCACCGCAAGGGCGAGCGCCGCTTCGCGGTGCGCGGCACGCCCGGCGACTGCGTCGCGATCGCGGTCAGCCACCTGATGAAGGATGCGCGGCCCGACGTCGTGCTGTCCGGCGTGAATCGCGGCGCGAACCTCGGCACCGAAACGGTATTTTCCGGCACGGTCGGCGCGGCGATGACGAGCATGCTCGTCGGCGTGCCGGCCATCGCGCTGAGCCAGGCCTTCGTCGATCGCAACGCGGTGCCATGGAACACGGCGCTCGCGCACGCGCCGGACGTCATTCGCCGGCTCGTCGCCGCCGGCTGGGACAGCGATGCGTGCCTCAACGTGAATTTCCCGGCGCGGCCGGCCGACGACGTGCGCGGCCTGAAGGTGACGAACCAGGGCGCCGGCACGCTGCAGGGTGTCGAGATCGTGTCGGGGCGCGATCCGCGCGAGATCGACTATCACTGGCTGAAGCTCGCGCGAGCGCCGCGCGACGACGACGCGGATTCGGAAACCGTCGCGCTCGGCGAAGGATATGTCGCCGTCACGCCGCTGAAGTTCGAGCGCACGCACGATCAGGCGCTCGCGCGGCTGCGGTCCAGTCTCGGCTGATCGTCCGCGCCCCCCGAAGGCCCCGGCGGTCGCGCGCGACACGCGCGCGTCGCCGCGTCACCGCGTCACCGCGTCACGTCAGGTTCAACCCGCCGTCGAGCATCACGATCTCGCCCGTCACGTAATCGGACGCGACGAGCATCGCGACCGTCTGCGCGATGTCGTCCGGCGCCGCCGCGCGGCGCATCGGCGCGCGCTCGCGCCACAGCTGCTGCGCTTCCGTCCAGTCGGCGGTCAGCGGCGTATCGACGAGCCCCGGCGCGACCGCATTGACGCGGATCGCCGGCGCGAGCGTCCGCGCGAGCAGCCGTGTGGTGTGATTGAGCGCGGCCTTCGCGGCCGCATACGGAATCGACGCGCCCTTCGGCCGCACGCCCGCATGCGAGCTGACGTTCACGACGCACCCGGCTCGCCCGTGCGACGCCGCTTCGCGCAGCGCGGCCTCCGCTTCGGCGACGAGCCGGAACGGCGCGATCACGTTGATCTCATGCATCTCGCGCCACACGTCGGGCGTGGCCGCCGCGAGGTCGTCATGCGGAATCACGCGGCTGACGCCCGCGTTGTTGACGAGCACGTCGAGCCGGCCGTGCACGGCCAGCGCGTCGCGGATCAATCGCACGCGCTCGGTATCGTCCGCGAGATCGGCCTGCACGTAGGCCCCGCCGAGTTCGCGCGCCATCGCACGCCCGGTGTCGGCCGAGCTGCGCGAATGCAGGATCACCGCGTAGCCGTCCGCCGCCAGGCGGCGCGCGACGGCCGCGCCGATCCCCGACGTCGAGCCGGTGACGAGCGCGACCGGCCGGTGCAGGCGCGACGCGCGCGGCGCGGCGGCGGTTTCGGTTTCGGGGGCCGTCTCGGCAATCGGGGCAGACATCGGCGGAAGCGGCGCATCCATGGCGGGGAACCCTGTCAGTGGCGTTCCCGCATCATAAGCGCGACGGGGCACAGAATCGAAGCGCAATCGATCCGCCCCCACGCGCGTGCCGGCCGCGCCACCCGGTGAGCGGGCGGCACGACCGGCAGCGCCCCATGGCGCCGCCGCGCGCGGCTACTGCACGCCGGTCGTATTGCCGGCCGCCACCAGCGACGGCGCGAGCGCGCTGTTCGGGTCCTGGCCGTTCCACTGGCCGACCCACGTATCGTTCGGCATCGAGCCCATCACGAAGTCGAGCGTGCCGCCGGCCTTCATCTCGTCATAGGTGATGTACGGCCGGTGCAGCGGCGTGCCGTTCAGGCTGACCGACTGCACGTAGCGATTCACCGACGACGGCGCGCCGCCGCTCGCCGTATGCGCGGTGACCTTGAAGCGCCGCGTCGCGCCGAACCTCAACGCCCCGCCCGCCGCGCTTGCCGACGCGACCGGGATATCGATCGTCGCTTCCTCGAACAGCGGCGTGCCGAAGTAGAACACGCCGCCGACCGGATTCAGCGAATAGATGCCGAGCGCGGACAGCACGTACCACGCGGACAACTGGCCGCAATCGTCGTTGCCGGGAATCGCCGCATCGCGCACGCGCCGCGGATCGCTCAGCGCGGCCTTCAGGCTGTCGCCGCTCAGCAACGCGCGATCGCCGGCCGTCAGCGTCAGCGAGTACATGTCGTCCATCACCGTGCGCACGCGGTCCTGGGTCTTCGACGGCATGCCCGCGACGGCGTACAGGTACGGCAGGTGATTCGCCGGTTCGTTGCCCGCGAAGAACTGGCCGCTGCGGCCGGTCAGGTCCGGAAAGCCCTGGTTGTACTGGAAGGTCAGCGGGTTGGCCGGATCGAACGTGCGGTCGAGCTGCGCGATGAACTGGCGCTTGCCGCCGAGCAGCGCGACGAGGCCGGGGAAGTCGTGGAAGATGTTCCATGTATCGACCCACGCATTCGATTCGGAGAAGTCCGTCTTCTCGGCGGCGGTCGGATCGAAGCCGGCGACCCAGTTGCCTTGCGCATCCTTCGGCTGCGAGAACGTCCAGCCGTTGTTCGGCACCGCGTTGAACACGTTCCGGTAGTTCCGGCTGCGTTGCAGGTACGGCCGGTAGTCGGCCGCACGCTTGCCGGCCGCCTTGCCGACCGCGGCCGTCGCCCAGTCGTCGAACGCATAGTCCTGCGTCGTCGACACCGACGCGTTGTCGCCCGCGAACACATAGCCGCTTTGACGATACTGATCGAAACCGTGCGCGCTCGCGCCCTGCGTGGTCGTCAGCGCGGTCCAGATGTCGTCGATGCCCGCGCTCGTCAGGTGCTTCAGGTACGCATCCGCGATCATCGGAATCGACGGGTGGCCGGCCATCGTGAAGGTTTCCGTTTGCGCCAGCGGCCACACCGGCAGCTCGCCCTTGCCGTTCTGCCGGAACTGCGTGAGCAGCGACTTCACCCAGCCGTCGACGCGCTCGGGCTGCACGAGCGTCATCAACGGCGATTCGGCGCGGAAGGTATCCCACAGCGAGAAAGTCGACGAATAGTCGAAGCCCGGGTTCGCATGCTTGCTCGTGGTCGGCGACGACGTCGTGCCGTCGTTGGTCGAATCCATGCCGACGTAGCTGCCGTCCGCGTTGTTGTAGACCGTCGGTGCGAGCATCGTGCGGTACAGCGACGTGTAGAACATCGTCCGCTGGTCGGCCGTGCCGCCCTTGATCCGGATGCGGTCGAGCGCGGCGTGCCACGCGCGCTCGGCCGCACCGCGCACCTGGTCGAACGACTGCGTGCCGACTTCCGCCGCGAGGTTGGCCTGCGCATCCGCGACGCTCGACGGCGAGATGCCGACCTTCACCGTGACCGCGCCGCCGTCGCTGCCGTCGGCGAACGTCAGGTAGGCCTTGAAGCCGTCCGTGCTGAACGCGACGTTCTTCGTATCGAACGGCCTCGAGAAGCGCGCGACGAAATACGTCGGCTTGTGGTTGGCCCAGTTGTTCGTGAATTGCCAGCCGACGATGGTCCGCGCGTCGACGATCTGGATCCTGCCGCTCGCGGTCGACCCGCCGATCGGGTTGTCGATGCTCACGATCATGCTGCGCTTCTGCGTCGCCGCGCCCGGGAAATACGTATAGCGATGTACGCCCGCATGCGTGGTCGCCGTCATCTCCGCGAGGATCGTCGCGCCCTGCACGTTCCACGGCGTGTTGCCGCTGCCGACCGGCGCCATCTTCACGCGGTAGTAGCCGGGGCTCGCGGTTTCGTCGTCATGGCTGAACGACGCGTTGTAGGTGATCGACGGATCGGCGGCGACCTTCGCCAGGGTTGCCTTGTCGACCGGCGCGAGCGTCGGCAGGAACCGCACTTCGCCGCCCGAGCCGATGCCCGTGCCCGAGAGGTGCGTGTGCGTGAAGCCGGTGATGAACGGATCGTCGTACTGGTAGCCCGACGTGCGATCCCAGTTCCACGGCAGCGTATGCGCGCCGCCCGTCGTGTCCGGCCCGAGCTGCACCATCCCGAACGGCACGGTCGCGCCCGGATACACGTGGCCGTGGCCGCGCACGCCGCTCGCCCAGTCCGCGTTGATGTCGAGATTCGCGGTGCCGATCATCGGATCGACGCTGCGCAGCACCGACCGCTTGCCCGCGCCGCCGTTCTCGCCCTGGTCGTTCTGATCGCCTTGGTCGGTTCGATCGTTCTGGTTGCCCTGCGGGTTCGACATCTGCGCCAACACGCTCGCATCCGTCGAACCCTGGTCGCCCCCGCACCCCGACAACACGGCAAGGCACCCGATACCCACCACATGACGTAGCTTCATCCGTTCGTCCCTCCCTCTCTCTCTTTGCGTCGATCCCGTTGGCAAGGACCGCTCGTTGATCGTCCAGCCTTACTGCGCGCCGGCCGCCTGCGGGAACGACGGCATCGCGGACGCATCGGTGCCCCACGTCGCGGCGTTCGCGTCGGCCGTCATCGAATACGACAGCGTCCCGCCCTGCGCGATATGTTCGAACGGCAGCCATGCGGTCGGGTAAGGTGCGCCGTTCAGCTTCAGCGACTTCACGTAGAACGACGCGCCGTCGCTGGAGCCCGCCCCCGGCGCGGCGATGCGCAGCAGACGGTAGCTGCCGTCCTGCTGCCCGACGCGCACCGTGATCTTCTCGAACTGCGGGCTCGACAGCGCGACGCCGCTCACGCCAGGCACGACCGGATAGAGACCGAGCGCGGCCCACACGTACCAGCCGGAGAGCGCGCCGAGATCGTCGTTGCCGGGCAACCCCGCCGCGCCGGTGCCGAACGCGTTCGCGAGCGACGCGTGCAGCACGCGCTGCGTATGCGACGGTGCGCCGGCCCACGCATAGACCCACGGCACGGTCATCGTCACTTCGTTGCCGACGTAGAAATACGGCTGCACGGTGCCGACGTTCAGGTGCGTGAAGAACGTGTCGAGCCGCTCGACGACCGGTGCGGCGCCGCCCGCCCGCGCGACCACGCCCGCGAGATCGTGCGGCACGTACCACGTGTATTGCTCGGCGTTGCCTTCCATGAAGCCGGAGCCGTCGGTAACCCACGCGCCGGCCGACGTCTTTGGCTGGATCGCCGTCCTGTCGAACAGGTTCCGCCAGTTGCCGCTCGACTTCAGCAGCGTGCCGGCCGTCGCCGTATCGCCGAGTGCCGTCGCGAAGCGCGACACCGCGAAATCGCGCACGGCGTATTCGAGCGTGTTCGACGCGGTCTGGTTGTCGCCGCTGCCCGACGCGGGCACGTAGCCGAGCCGGTCGTAGTCCGCTCGGCTGCCCATCACGGGTGTGCCGGCACACGCGGCGCCGGGCGCCGTGCTGCGCTTCATGATCGACAGCGCGGCCTGCGTATCGAAATTCGTCGCGCCGAATGCATACGCGTTCGCCGCGATGATCGATCCCGCGTCGCCCGGCATCACGGCCGTTTCCGTATTGAAGTATGCCCAGCGCGGGAAGGCGCCGCAGGCCTTCGCGTCGAGCACGAGCGACTGCACGATGTCGCTGGTGCGCACCGGATCGAGCAGCGCCTGCAACTGGATGAACGAGCGGTCGATATCCCAGCCGGAGAAGTTCGCGTACATCGTGCGGCCCCGGTCGACCTGACGTGTCGGCGCATCAGGCGCGCCGTTCGATGCATGGAAGTCCGGATACTGGCCGTTCACGTCGTTGAATACATTCGGATGCAGCGACGCGTGATACAGCGCGGTGTAGAACCTGGTCTTGTCGGCATCGCTGCCGCCGGTGACCTGGATCGCGTTCAGGCGGGCGTTCCAGGCGGCGCTCGCCGCGCGGCGCACCTTGTCGAAGTTCCAGCCTGCCCGGCCGTGCATCGCGTTGCCGGGGTTTTCCGCGTCGAGGTTCGCCTTCGCGTTCGCTTCGCTGACGAACGAAATGCCGAGCTTCATCATCACGTCCGGTTGCTTGCGGTCGACATGGAACGTCAACGTCACGGGGCTGTCGTTCGACAACGCGGGCTTCGCCGCGAACGGCTGGCTGAACTCCGCGTAGTAGTAGACGGGCACCGCATGCCCGGCCCAGCAGAATCCGCCGCCCGCGATCGTGCCCGACAGCGCGCGGTCGCCGACCTGGCGGATCGTGTCGCGCGTCGTGCCCTGTGCACGGTTGTTCAGCACGGTCGGATCGATCGCGATCGTCGCCTGCTGGCCCCGCGCGAGTACCGGATACGTGAAGCGCGCGAAGCCGGTGCGCACCGTCGTCGTCAGTTCGGCCTTGATGCCGTTGCCGAGCGTTACGCCGTAGTAGCCGGCCTGCGCGGTTTCGTCCGCGTGGCTGAAGCTGGCCGGCGTGCCGGCATCGCCCGGTGCGAGCTGCGGCATCACGTTCAGGTAGCCGCCATTCGCCCAGCAGCCGGTGCCGCTCAGGTGCAGGATGCTGAATGCGTTGATCGACGTGTCGCCGTACCAGTAGCCGCCGGAGAAGCCGGAGCCGTCGCCCTTGCGGCTGTCGTATTGCGCGGTGGGCGTCATCGGGCTCCACTGCATCATCCCGAACGGGACCGTCGGCCCCGGGAACGTGCCGCCGCCGAGCCCCGAGCCGACCGGGTCGGCCGGCTGATCGGTCGCGTAGTCGGTGCCGATCAGCGGATCGACGTACTGGACGACGCGCATGTCGGCGTTTTTCTTCGATGCTTCGTTGCCGGTGCTGTCATCGTTTTCATTGCGTTGCCCATGCGCCGCGGCCGACAGATTCGACACCGCGACCGACGGCGAATCGCCGTCGCCGCCGCACGAAGCCAGCACAACGCACAGCGCCAGCAGCGCCGCTCGCCACCCCCAGTTCCTCGACATCGCCTGTCTCCGTTTCGTTCTTGAATCAAGCTGTTGGTTCGAACTACTGAGCTTTAGATCAGGAATCTTTTCGTGACTTGTCGCGTACGCGGTCAATCGGTCGAAACTGCCGGACGCATGTATTTATTGCCGCATTCTGAGTGCCCGAAAAGGACGCACCGGCATGTCGACATGCCGGCGCCCGGGAACGGACAACGCGCACAAGCGTGCCCAAATAAACGTGATTTCTCTACCCCGTGTTTTTACGAATTTTTATTTTGTTTATCTAAACAAATATGTTATCCAAGATTTACAGGATATTTAGAGCCGCTCGCGAGTAACGACACGCAACCAGACTCAAGCCTGAATTCGCATCACGTGTCGGATCGGGCATTGATCGTTGCCTCCAGGCGCTCCACACTCGCCAACACGTCGGCTAACGAAGATACCTCGTGGAATATCATTCCGGTCATGGCGGTATAGTCCCGTCGCAGAGCATCCAGCATCCCGGCGGACGGCATCAGCGTAAACGTACCGTGCCGAGCAATGTCCAGTCGCAAATCCGGACTACCGAAAAACAAACGGGCATGGCGAGCACAATCTTCGGCCAGTTCGATATTCCCTATCCATTTTAATTCTTCAGGACTACTGAGCAGTTGGTGTACATCGTAATAGTGCCGGGAGACTCGCTGACCTCCGTGACGCAATTCCGCACGCTGCTCGAACCATTGCCGTATTCCATGCAGGATCACGACTTTGTCCCAGAAAGTTCGCTCGGGCTGCACGGTCGTCACGTTCATCACACGTAAATCAAGATGCGGAAGATCGTCCGCGACGTAGGGCTTGATGATCGCCATCGTGTGCGGGTCCAGCGCTGATTTTGCGCCGGACTCGATCTTGACCGCGGAACGGATGTACTCGCCTTGTCGAACCGTCGTCGTGGGATACCAGAAAAGCAGACTTTGCCCATCCGCATCGTCGAAGTCGGACTGCAACGTAAAACCCTGAGAGACGAGCCGTGTAGCGCAGGCATGCAACCCTGCGTGGAAGTCCCCTTGAATGAAGGTCCGGCACGCATTACGTATCGCATCGAGCCGGTGGCGACGCTGCTTTCCGCTCAGTGCCTCAAGATCCGTCGGCTCGACAGGCTGCCCGAGATCGCCCCGAAACACCGTAATGTCGATGTCTTCCGAAAAGCGGGAAATCAACCCGAACCCCTTGGACAAGGACGTGCCGCCCTTGAACAGGAGACGGGGGCCGCCCGCAGGCAGCCCGTTGAACAGCGCATCCAGAACCCAACATACCCAGAAGTCTTTCCCGACGTTCTGCACCGTCGTGCCAAGGCGCGTCGCCGTGCCGACGAACAAATCGCGACGATCCACGTCACTAGCTGCGATGATTTCCCGAAATGCTTCGTTCATCAAGCACCCCTACCCGCACCCGGCAAAACTGTTTTGCCATCCGACACTTCGGAGATTCGCTGCAAGGGCAAATCGGCGAGCCGCTGAGCGAAAATGGGAATGTCACGCAGGAATTCCTGCATCCATGTCGGCAAATGTGAAAATCCCAACGCGAGGTCAGCGGAAATCACGTGTCCGTATTTCGGGTCCGCAAGGATCGCCCCGAGCCAGCCACGCACCCTGTCCCCGTCTACCGGCAGGGTGTCCTTGAGCCAATGGAGCGCCTGTACGACACGCATCGCGGGTCGACCTGCCCAATAAAGGCGACTGGGAGCTGTCTGCTTGAAATCGATGCGCAATTCGCCCAGTTGAACGGCACGTCGGCGCGCGTCGGTGTGAATGGTCACGCGCGCAGGCACCCCGTCCGTCAGCCCGAGGTCATTAGCCGCCGTCATGCCGTCGACCAGCAGACGCAACTGATCGCGACGGGCAATTGCATCGAGCACGGCACGATAATCGGGAGCCGTCGGCCGCTTGGTCAGCGGATTGAGGGACGGGAGGTCGTACAGCCCCCGGTCGATGCGACGCAGGGTTCCACTGGCGACCAGACGTTGTAACGTCTTGTCTATCACGTCGCGCGAGCCAAGATGCGCAAAGTCGGTTGGCACCCAGACAGTGCCTGGGTCCGCCGCGCGAACGAGCGTGAAGATGCGGGTACTGATATCCGACATGCGAATTCTCCTTGTCCGAAATTTGTATACTTTTTCCGGACAAATATCAACCGTGACGTGTCCGAAAAAATGCTACAAATTTCGGACAAATCTCCCCTTCGAGGAGCGAGTGGTCGGACGGCGGGAAGCGGGAAAATCGACTACACGGATGTCAGTGCCTGCCGGTTGCACGAGCCCTAGCATGGGGCAATCAGGCTCGGGAACCGAATCAGCGTTGCTTCGGCAGATCGACGTAATCCTCGAGTTCCCCGGCGATATAAAGCCGCTTGCCAATTCGCGGGTATTCGCAGACGTCGTGTTCGAGCCGCTGCCCGCCGACGAGCAGTTCCAGCGGCGCATCGCCGGTGTTCTGCACCGTATGCGCTTCGCCGCCGCGCGGGAAGCCGATGAAATCGCCCGGCCCGATTTCACTGGCGCGTTCGCCGATCGTGACCGAACCCGTGCCGGCCAGCACGTAGACGAACTCCTCTTCGTACAGGTGGCGGTGATATTCGGCCGATTCGTGACCGGGCATCAGCGTGAGCAGGTGAACACCGAATTGCGTCAGGCCGGTCAGGTCGCTGAGTTGTCGCTTGAGACGAACGGCATTGGGATTCAGCGAATGCACCGCGCGCGTCGGTTCCATCTTCTCGATATCGGCGGCCTTCAGCAGTTCCCGGGGAAAGGGAGTCGACATGGGGATCTCGCAAGCGTGAATGCGTCAGTTGAATGCGGCGCCGGCGCGGCGCACGCAGCGGTCATTGTCCGACATTTTCACGCTTGCAAGGCGCGTCAGGCCGCCCCTGCGACGCGGCCAACCTGGGCTAACGCGCGCAATCGGCCAGCAGGTTCGCCAGCACGGACGCCCCTTGCGCGAGGTGCACCGGATCGGCGTCTTCCGCTTCGTTGTGGCTCAGGCCGGCCTTGCACGGCACGAACACCATCGCGGACGGCGCGACGTACGACAGGTTCACCGCGTCGTGCCCCGCGCCGCTGCACATCTCCAGGTACGGATAGCCGGCGGCGGCCGCCGCACGCCGCACGCGTGCGACGCATTCCGCATCGAACACCACCGGCTCGTATTCGGCGATGGTCTGCACTTCCACCGTCGTACCGCGCAGCGCGGTGCGCCGCAAGCAGATCGCTTCGATGTCGGCGACGAGCTGCTGCAACGCCGGCCGCGACGGGTGACGCACGTCGACGCTAAAGCGGACCTTGCCCGGTATCGTGCTCGGCGAATTCGGCTGGCACGCGACATGGCCGACCGTCACGCGCGCATCGGCGTCGAATGCGTGGCCGTGCTCGACGATCGCGGCGATCATCGCGGCCGCCGCGCCCATCGCGTCGCGGCGCACGCTCATCGGCGTCGTGCCTGCATGCGATTCGAAGCCGCTCACCGTGACGTCGAGTTCGTAGATGCCCTGCACGCCCGTCACGACGCCGATCGGCAAGCCGGCCTGCTCCAGCACCGGCCCTTGTTCGATATGCGCTTCGAAATACGCGTTGGGCATCTGCCGCTCGCGCGCGGGGCCGGCGAAGCCGGTACGTTCGAGTTCGTCGCGCAGCAGCACGCCCGTCTGCATGCACGGGCGGGCCAGCGCGTAGTCGAGATCCAGCGAGCCGGCATAAACGGCCGAGCCCATCATGCCCGGCGTGAAGCGCGAACCCTCTTCGTTGGTCCACGCGACGACGTCGATCGGATGCCGCGTTTCGATACCGTGCTCGTTCAGCGTGCGGATCGCTTCGAGGCCCGCCAGCACGCCGTAGACACCGTCGAAACGTCCGCCGAGCGGCTGCGTGTCGAGATGGCTGCCGCACATCACGGCCGGCAGGTCGGGCTGCGTGCCGGGCCGGCGCGCGAACACGTTGCCGATCGGATCGATGCGGACCTCGCAGCCGGCTGCCTCGCACCATGCGATGAAGCGGCGCCGGCCCCGCGCGTCGTCGTCGGTCAGCGCGAGCCGGCAGCTCCCGCCGTGCGCGGTCGCGCCGATCGTCGCCATCTCCATCAGCGAATCCCACAGCCGTTGCTGGTTAACGAGAATCATCGCGACCGCTCCTGAAAAGCCCCGAGCATATACACTCGACCCAATAAGAAAAATCCAAGATTTCGTTGTGGACGATAACTTTTCCTTGTCACCCGGGGTTCCACCCGACACCCTGCGCCTTCCCCGCAACCGGATCGATCGGTTATGAAGCTCAAGCAACTCGATGCGTTTCTCGCGGTCGCCGAGCATCGCACCATTCGCGGCGCGGCGCGCGCGCTCGGCGTCACGCAACCGGCCATCAGCAGCATCGTGCGCGAGCTCGAACAGGCGCTGGGCGTGCCGCTCGTCGTGCGCAGCGTGAAAGGGATCGAACTGACCGATTACGGCAGCGCGTTCGCGATTCGCGCGCGGCTGATCGTCGAGGAGATCCAGCGCACGCGCGACGAGATCGAGCAGTTGCGGCTGGGCACGACCGGCTCGGTGTCGATCGCGGTCAGTCCGACCGTCGCGTTGACGATCCTGCCGCGCGCGTTCGCCGCATTCACGCGCGACCTGCCCGACGCGACACTGAACGTCGACGACGCGCTCACCGCGACGGATCTCGCGCGGCTGCGCGACGGTTCGCTCGATTTCATCGTCACGCATCAATTGTCGAACGCGATGCCGGACCCCGACGCGCTCGCGAGCATTCCGTTGTTCCGGACCGCGTTCGCGGTCGTCGCGAGAAACCGGCATCGGCTCGCGCGCGCCCGCTCGCTGCGCGAGCTCGTCGATGCACACTGGTGCGTGCCGCGCTACGGCGAAGGCGGGGACGATCTGGTGCGCTCGATCTTCACGCCGTTCGGCCTCGACGTGCCGAAGCGGGTGGTTCACTGCCCGTCGTTTGCCGCGACGCTCGGGCTCGTGTCGCAGACGGATGCGCTCGGCGTGTTCGCGCGGCCGCTCGCGGACGTCGAACGCAAGTCGCGCGGAATCGTCACGCTGGATCTCGCCGAGCCGATGCCCGCGTTGACGGTTGCGATCGTGATGCGGCGGCATGCATGGCTGACACCGGCCGCGCTACACCTCATCGAATGCCTGAAAGTTGCATCCGCAACCATCACGGCCACGGCCGACGCGTGACGCTCAGCGCACGTGCACGCCGCGCAGCTCCGTCAGCAATGCGACGAGCCGGTCGATGTGCGCATCTTCCGTGCGCCACGACGACACGCTGATCCGGAACGCCGGCCGCCCCTGCCACACGGTCGCGCCGAACCATACGTCGCCCGAGGCCTGCGCGGCGTCGAGGACCGCCGCGGTTTCCGCGTCGGTGCCGGCGCGCACGAGCACCTGGTTCAGCACGACGCGGTTCAACACGTCGTAGCCGGCCGCCCGCAGCCCGTCCGCGACCCGCGCCGCCTGCGCGCAATGCCGTTCGACCATCGTGGCCACGCCGGCGCGGCCGAGCGCACGCAGCGCGGCCCAGACGGGGATGCCGCGCGCACGCCGCGAGAATTCGAGGTTCAGGTTCTTCTGCGCATCGCGCGCGCCGCTCAGGTAGACGGCGTCGCTGTTCATCGCGGTGGCAAGCGCGGCCGAGTCGCGGCAGATCACCATCGCGCCGTCGTACGGCGTGTTGAGCCACTTGTGGCCGTCGGTCGTCCAGCTGTCCGCGCCGTCGATGCCGTCGGTCAGCGCGCGCTTCGCCGACGCGCGCGCCCACAGGCCGAACGCGCCGTCCACGTGTACCCAGGCGCCGGCCGCCTTCGCGAGCGGAATCAGCGCCGCGAACGGATCGAATTCGCCGGTGTTCACTTCGCCGGCCTGCACGCAGAGGATCGTCATGTCGTCGAGCGGCGGCAACTGCGCGGGGTCGATGCGGCCGTGCGCATCGACCGGCGCGACGACGATGCGCTTCATCCCGAAACCGAGCACGCGCAGCGCCTTCTTCACCGTGATGTGCGCGAGCGCGGAGATCACGACCTTCACTTCCGGCGCGCCGATCAGGCCGTCCTCGTCGATGTCCCAGCCCTTGCGCGCGAGCAATGCGCGCCGCGCGGCCACCAGCGCGACGAGCGTGCAGGCCGTTGCGCTCGTGCCGAAGCCGACCGCGCTGCCTTCGGGCAACGCGAGCACGTCGACGACCCAGCGCGCGGCCTGCCGTTCGAGCGTCGCGGCCACCGGCGAATTCGCATACGACGACGCGCACTGGTCCCACGCAAGCATCAATCGTTCGGCCGCGGCGGCAGCCGGCAGCGTCGCGCCGATCACGAAGCCGAAGTAGTTCGGGCCGTTCGATGCGACCGTCGCGGGCGTGCCGCGCTCGTCGAGCAGGCGCAGCACGTCGTCGGCCGGGCGGCCCGTATCGGGCAGCGGTTCGTCGAAAGCGGCGAGACCGGCCAGCGCGGCCGCGTCGGGAAACGCGCGCCGGTCGGCGGTTGCAGCCAGATACGCGTGCGCGCGCCGGTCGGCGTCGGCCAGCAGTGCGAGTTCGTCCATGTCGGTTGCCTCGGTGGGAATCAGCGGTGCGTCAGAGTTGCGAGAGATCGTGGCCGAGCTGCTGGAGCGCGCCGTCGATCCGCTTGTAGTACGTGAACTTGCCGACACGCGTGGCCCGCACGAGCCCGGCATCCGCGAGGATGCGCATGTGGCGCGTGGTCGTGGCCGGCGCGATGCCGAGCTTCTCGGTAATGTACGTGCAGCACACGCCGAGCGCGTCGATATCGCCGTGCGGCTGCGGCGGGAAATGCTCGCGCGGCTGCTTGAGCCAGCGCAGCACGGCCAGACGGCTTTCGTTGGCCAGGGCGCTGATGCGGGTGACGTCGTCCATGAGATGCGGTTTCGTTTGACGTTTTGAATATTAGCTAAATGACGAAACGTGGGCAAGGGGGCGAACGGCGATGTCGGCGGGCGATGTCGTTCGCCGTTCAGGGGCACCGCCATGCGACGCGATCGCGCCTCATATGCCCTCGGCACGGTCCCTCACCTCTTGCCATCGCCACGAAACAATTTGTTACAAACAGCCGTTTTCACCCCCTCTTGAAGCGCGCGACGGGCGCCTCTATTTCGCAATCCGCCAGACATTGGCTCGGCTGCATGGCGGCGTTCCACGCGCCCCGCTACCCGCAGCCGGATTCCCTTATTGGTGATCCTTTAATCGCTCAGGAGATGGAAATGCAGATTCGTCCCCTCTACGACCGGGTTATCGTCAAGCGAATCGAAACGCAGCGGACGACGGCTTCGGGCATCGTGATACCCGATTCGGCGGCGGAAAAACCGGAACAAGGCGAAATCGTCGCAGTCGGCAACGGCCGGCTGCTGCAGGACGGCACGCTGCGCGCGCTCCAGTTGAAAGTCGGCGACCAGGTGCTCTTCGGCAAATACGCGGGCCAGACCGTCAAGGTGGACGGCGAGGAACTGCTGGTCATGCGCGAAGAGGACGTCATGGGCGTACTCGAACCCGGCTCGCAAGCCGCCCGACAAGCGGCCTGACACCCGCTTCGACCGCGCCGCACCGGTGTGGGCCCGGTGTGCGCGGCATTCCGATCAACGACTTTTTCCGGAGCAATCAAAATGGCTGCAAAAGACGTGAAATTCAGCGACGGCGCGCGTAACCGCATCGTCAAGGGCGTGAACGTGCTGGCCGATGCGGTGAAGGTGACGCTCGGTCCGAAGGGCCGCAACGTGGTGATCGAGCGCAGCTTCGGCGCGCCCGTGATCACCAAGGACGGCGTGTCGGTCGCGAAGGAAATCGAGCTGAAGGAGCGCTTCGAGAACATGGGCGCGCAGATCGTCAAGCAGGTCGCGTCGAAAACCGCCGACGTGGCCGGCGACGGCACGACGACCGCCACCGTGCTCGCGCAGGCCATCGTGCAGGAAGGCATGAAGCATGTCGCGGCCGGCCTGAATCCGATGGACCTGAAGCGCGGCATCGACAAGGCCGTCGGCGCGGTGCTCGACGAGCTGCGCACGCTGTCGAGGCCGATCTCGACCCACAAGGAAATCGCGCAGGTCGGCGCCATTTCCGCGAACGCGGACGAGGCGATCGGCAAGATCATCGCCGACGCGATGGAGAAGGTCGGCAAGGAAGGCGTGATCACGGTCGAGGACGGCAAGTCGCTCGACAACGAGCTCGACGTGGTTGAAGGCATGCAGTTCGATCGCGGCTATGTCAGCCCGTACTTCATCAACGATCCGGACAAGCAGGCCGCCTATCTCGACGACGCGCTGATCCTGCTGCACGACAAGAAAATCTCGAGCATTCGCGATCTGCTGCCGATTCTCGAGGCCGCCTCGAAGGCCGGCAAGCCGCTGCTGATCGTCGCGGAAGATGTCGAGGCCGAAGCGCTCGCGACGCTCGTCGTGAATGCGATGCGCGGCATCCTGAAGGTCGCCGCCGTCAAGGCGCCGGGCTTCGGCGACCGGCGCAAGGCCATGCTCGAGGACATCGCGATCCTGACCGGCGCGACGGTCATCTCCGACGAAACCGGCAAGCAGCTCGACAAGGCCACGCTCGACGATCTCGGCCGCGCGAAGCGCGTCGAGGTGCGCAAGGACGACACGATCATCATCGACGGCGCGGGCGACGCGGCGCGCATCGATGCGCGCGTGAAGTCGATCCGCGTGCAGATCGACGACGCGACGAGCGACTACGATCGCGAGAAGCTGCAGGAGCGCGTGGCGAAGCTCGCGGGTGGCGTCGCCGTGATCAAGGTCGGCGCGGTCACCGAAGTCGAAATGAAGGAAAAGAAGGACCGTGTCGACGATGCGCTGCATGCGACGCGCGCGGCGGTCGAAGAAGGGATCGTGCCCGGCGGCGGGGTCGCGCTGCTGCGCGCACGCGCGGCGCTGTCGGACCTCAAGGGCGCGAACGCCGATCAGGATGCCGGCATCCGGATCGTGCTGCGCGCGCTCGAGGCACCGCTGCGCGTGATCGTGTCGAATGCGGGCGACGAGCCGTCGGTCGTGATCGCGAAGGTGCTCGAGAGCAAGGGCAACTTCGGCTACAACGCGGCGACCGGCGAGTACGGCGATCTCGTCGAGGCAGGCGTGGTCGACCCGACCAAGGTCACGCGTACGGCGCTGCAGAACGCCGCGTCGATCGCGGGGCTGATCCTGACGACGGACGCAACGGTCGCCGACGCCCCGAAGGACGAAAAGCCGGTGCAGGCCGCCGCACCGGAACTCGAGTACTGACCCGGCAGCGGGTCGTGCACGCGCCGGCCAACAGTCGCGGCCGGCGCCATTCGTTCGGCGCCGCACGCTGCCATTCACGCGGCGCCGCTTTTTTTCCGGCGACCGACATGAAACTCGAACTCTGCATCGACTCGAAACGGCTCGACATCGAACTCGACGACGTCGTGGCCGGACTGCTGGCCGCCCGGCTGAACCTGCCCGCGGGCACGGACAACCGGGACGCGCTCGCGCGCTATCTCGGCAAACAGGGCGAGCCCTGGAGCCTCGACGAAGAGCACATGCGCAGGCGCATCCTTCGCCGCCTGATTCTGGATATCGCCGACCCGGCGCTGGTCATCCGGCATCTCATGGCCGGCGAATGAACTCGACCGGCCCATCGGGCCGGAGCCGAGGCTGCGGCGTCACAGGCGCGCGCCTCGATCGTCCTGCCATCCCGCTGAATCGGACATCACCATGCCCAGCGAACCTCGTTCGTCCGTCCGCTCGTCGATGGGACTGCCTGCCGGCGTGCTCGGGCGGGACTACCTGACGTTCTTGCAACTGGCAGTCGATGACGCGCTTCTCGGCAACGCGTCAAGCGACGTCGAAGCGCTGGAAGAAGCGAAAACCGCGATCCGGCTGGGCGCCATGCGCGCGGCACGGCCGGCGATGAAAGTGTTCTTCGACGGCTGCCGGTTCTGGCTCGCCAGTCACTTTCACCGCTACGAGGCGGCCCGTCGGCTCGGTGCCCGTCATCAGGAATTCTGGTGCGAGATCGCACCGGGGCCGAAGGACGATGCCGTGAGACATGCGTCGAGCGTCGCCGGCTTCACGCCCGTCCGTCATTCCTGACCGGCGGACAAAAAACCGGCCGCGCCGCGGCCTGCGCCAACCGCCCGGTGCGCCCGGTATCCGGCCGCCGCCCCGGCACGTTGCCGGTCTGGCCTAGTGGATCTCGATCGTGCGACTCAGGGTCCGCGCCGGCTCGGATTTCGGCACGGTCAGCGTCAGCACACCGTTGTCGAACTTCGCCAAGGTACGGTCGGGGTCGGCGTTTTCCGGCATCGGGATCGTGCGCACGAAGCTTCCATGGGCACGCTCCAGCCGGTAACAGCCGTTTTCCTCGCTGCGCACGTCCTGCTTTTTCTCTCCGCGCAGCACGATCGCGCCGTCCTCGACGCTCACCTTCAGATCCTCGCGCGCCATTCCGGGCAGTTCGGCGGTCACGCGAAGCACCGGCCCTTCATCGACGACGTCGATGCGCGGCTGGAAGCGCGACGAACTGAAGTCGCCGAACCATCGTTCGAGCGCGCCACGGCCGGCGAACGGGTCATGAAGGAACGTCTCCACGACACGCCACGGCTCCCGCGAGAGCAGTCGCGGAATGTCGGGCCACGAGGCCTGCCACGGTTCGCTCGTTTGCGGGTTTTCCGGACCGTCCCCGTCGGACTTGCGGGCCGCGCCGCGCAGGAACTTGAACGGGTTCCATTTTTTCGGATCGGTATTCATGGCGTCCTCCGATGATGCCCTTTCCCGGGATTGCCGCGTGACAGCGGACGCCGGTGCCCCCTGCGTCCGGCTCGCGACGGGCGGCCGCACGGTCGCGGCCGCCCAGGCTCCCGATTTACCGTTGCCGAAGGTCAACCGGTCTTGACTTCGATGCGCCGCGGGCGCGCCTCGTCGCGACGCGGCAGGGTCAGTTTCAACATGCCGTCCCGGAGGCTCGCCTCGATCTTCGACGTGTCGAAGTCCGGCGACAGCGTGAACGTCCGCGCGAAGTGCGGCTCCCGGACCTCCGCATGCTGCAGGCGCAGTTGGGCGGGCGTCGGCACCGCCGCCTCGGCCTCGATCGAGAGGCTGCCGTCGTGAACCTTGACGTCCAGCTTGTCCTTCGTCACGCCGGGCAGATCCGCCCACAGGGTGATGCCCTGGCTGTCCTCGTATATGTCGACGGCCGGCGTGAGGGTGATCCGGCGCGCGGGCTGTTCCGTGGCGCGACGCGTGACTGCGGACGGGTCGCGTTCAGCCAGTTGGGTCGTGTCGTTCATGATCGCCTCCTTGCGTTACTGGACAGAGATGGCGCGCGGCCTCGACGACTCGCGCTTGCCGACGCTGATCGACAGGCAGCCGTTGTCGTAGCGCGCCTGGACCTTGTCGGGATCGGCCGTGTCGGGCAACTCGATGACGCGCCGAAAGGTGCCGGCAAAGCGCTCCTGCGCATAGGTGCGCGTCTCGCTTCCCGTGTCGGGTTGGGTCGACCGCCGCTCGCCGCTGATGATCAGCAGTCCCTTGTCGATCGACACATCGAGTTCGTTGGCATCGATTCCCGGCGCGAACGCGACGATCTCGATCGACTCGTCGGTCGCCCCGATGTTGATCTGCGGAAACGTGCCGGACCGGCCGGCGCGGATGCTGGACGGGAAGCCGCCGAAGCGTTGCGCCATCTGCTGCTGCAGGCGGTCCAACTCGCTGAAGAAGTCGGTTCCGAAGTAAAGATCGCTCATGATCGTATCCTCCTCGAATGCAGCCGGGAGGCGAACGGGCCTACGCGCTCCAGTTCGCCTGCCGGACTGCCGGCAAACAAATCGAAACACGCAGCGCGCGGGATGAGGTCACTCGCGCGTCTGCCTAAGCGAAAATCAAGATAGGCACTCCGCGGAAAATTTCAAGCCGGGCCGGCGGATTTTCGCACTTGAAATTCCGGTGCTGGAACCTATCATCGCAGCGACCCGGAACTGCATGCGGAGAACGTCATGGAATTCGACACGGACTGGCTCACGCTGGGCAGGCATCGCGTCCGGCTGCGCTCGACGAAAGGCTTTCCGACCGAAACGATGCGCACCGTGACCGAGGTCGTCCGGCTCGCGATCGACCACAACATGAGCGCGCGGGCGCGGCTCGTCGAAGTCGTCTGCCGGCAGGAGCGGACCTACGACGTGCTGGTCGGCACGACGATGGCGGAGGACCAGGTTTGTGCACCGCAACTTGAAGCGGCGGTGGCGGTCGTGCTGGGCCTGCTGCCCGAGCAGATCAACATCACGGTCACCCCCGTCACGCAAAAGGAGGTCGACCTGCACTTCGGCGTGTACGAGCGGATGCTGTCGGAAAAGCTGAGTACGACGCCACCGATCCGCGGACCGGCCGGTCCGCCGCCCGAAAACAGCCTGGCCGGATGACGGGAAGGCCGTTGCGCCGGGTGTGCCAGGTCGGACGTTCACCCCGACCGGCCGCGCCTTGATCCACCGAAACAGCGGCATACGCGCCCATTGCCTCAGTTGATCCGTATCGGCGTGATCGGGCTGCGGCCCCGCGAAGCCGCCGCGATCGCGGAACGGATGCACGAGCGAGATGAACAGCAGCCCGTCCGGCTTCAGCACGCGGCGCGCCTCGTGCAACGCGCGCTGCATGTCGTCGAGGTCCATCAGCACGTTGTACGCCATCACGAGATCGAAGCTGGCATCGTCGAACGGCAGCGCCGCCGCGTCGGCCAGTTGATAGCGATGCGCGGAATCGGCATGACGCGCGGCGTCGAGCATCGCGGGCACCGCGTCGCTCGCGTGTCACGTCGTCGCCAGCGCCTGCGCCAGCCTGTCGATCAACGCACGCACGCGCCTCGGCTGCGCGGCGCTGCCCGGATAGACGATCTGCAGATCGACGTCGCCCGGCGAGAACGCACCGAGCACCTCGACCAGTGCGCCGGACGCCAGATCCTGTTCGACGTCGACCAGCGACTTCAGCGCAACGCCATGCCCCGCGATGCACCACGCGCGCACGAGCGCGCCGTCGTTGGCCACGCGGCGGCCACGCACCATCACGCGCTTCGGTTCGCCATCGATGCTGAACGGCCATTCGGCATACAGGTCCGGCCCGAAGCGCATCACGATGCAGTCGTGAGCGGCGAGCTCGTCCGGATGCACCGGCGTGCCGTGCGCGGCGAGATACGCAGGCGACGCGCACACCACGCGCCGCGCGCGGCCGAGCAAACGGCTGCGCAGCGAACTGTCCGCAAGCGTGCCCCGGCGGATCGCGAAATCGAGCCCCTGGCCGACGAGATCGACGTAGCCGTCGCCGAGATGCAGGTCGACCGTCACGCCTGGATGCTCGGCCAGAAACGCATCGACGACGGGCACCACGCGCTCGCGCCCGAGATCGGCCGGCGCACTCAGCCGCACGGGCCCCGACAATGTCTGCACGCCGAGCCGCACGCGGCTTTCGAGTTCGTCGGCCTCGGCCAGCAGGCGCCGCGCGCCGTCGACGAGCGTGCGGCCCTCGTCGGTCAGGCTGATCGCGCGCGTCGTGCGCGTGAGCAACGCCGCGCCGTAGTGGCGCTCGAGCGCCGTCAGCCGCTCGGACACCGTGGCCGGCGACAGGCCGACCTCGCGGCCCGCCGCGGCCAGCCCGCCCTTCTCCACGATGCGCAGGAACAGCGCGAGGTTGTCGAGCAGCATTGTTCGCCTCTTCCGAAGGATATTTTCGCTATCTTCAGGATTATCAGGAAAAGTCGCAAACGGTACATTGAGTGGCCGACGATCGACATGCGGCCCCGCTCGCTCACCCGACCAAAGGAAACGCAGATGGAATACCGTACGCTCGGCCGTTCCGGCCTCAAGGTTCCCGTCCTGAGCTTCGGCGCAGGCACCTTCGGCGGCACCGGCCCGCTGTTCGGCGCATGGGGCAACACGGGCGTCGATGAAGCGCGCCGCCTCGTCGACATTTGCCTCGAAGCCGGCGTCAACCTGTTCGACACGGCCGACGTGTATTCGGACGGCGCGTCCGAGCGCGTGCTCGGCGCGGCGATCAAGGGGCGTCGCGACCAGGTGCTGATCTCGACGAAAACGGGCTTGCCGACCGGCGACGGTCCGAACGATGCAGGCACGTCGCGCGCGCGGCTCGTGCGTGCCGTCGACGACGCACTGCGCCGCCTCGACACCGACTACATCGACCTGCTGCAGCTGCACGCATTCGATGCGGGCACGCCGGTCGAGGAAGTGATGTCGACGCTCGACGATCTCGTGCGCGCGGGCAAGCTGCGCTACATCGGCGTCTCGAACTTCGCCGGCTGGCAGATCATGAAATCGCTCGCAGCGGCCGATCGGCACGGCTGGTCGCGCTATGTCGCCAACCAGGTCTACTACTCGCTCGTCGGCCGCGACTACGAATGGGACCTGATGCCGCTCGGCGCCGACCAGGGCCTCGGCGCACTCGTGTGGAGCCCGCTCGGCTGGGGCCGGCTCACCGGCAGGATCCGCCGCAACGCGCCCCTGCCCGAAGGCAGCCGCCTGCATGAAACGGCCAGCTACGGGCCGCCGGTCGACGACGCACGCCTGTACGACGTGGTCGATGCACTCGACGCGATCGCGGAGGAAACCGGCAAGACGGTACCGCAGATCGCGCTGAACTGGCTGCTGCAGCGGCCGACCGTGTCGTCGGTGATCGTCGGCGCGCGCAACGAGGAACAGTTGCGGCAGAACCTCGGCGCGGTCGGCTGGGCGCTGACCGATGCGCAGGTCGCGAAGCTCGATGCGGCGAGTGCTGTCGAAGCGCCTTATCCGTACTTCCCGTATCGCCGGCAGGCGGCGTTCGCGCGGTTGAACCCGCCGCTGCGCGGGTAAGCCTCCGCGCCGTACCCGTCCGCGCATCCCGAACGTGTTGCCGGGTCGTCATGATCCTGTTGCGCGGCTGCTTGCGGGTTGGCCGTGGCACCATGAAATGCCGCCGGCCTGGGCCTACCCATGGTGCCGTGAACTTCCTATCGTAGAGACCTGCGACGCGTCGGCCGGATCGGCCGCGCGCGCCGTTCTCATCGAAAGGCCCGCCAACATGAATGCCAACGACACCGGACTGACCGTACGCGCGGTCACGGAAGACGACTACGACCAGTGGCTGCCGCTGTGGGACGGCTATAACCGCTTCTACGGCCGTTTCGACGACACGGCCCTGCCGATGCGCATCACGCAGCTCACGTGGTCGCGCTTCTTCGACGCCTACGAACCGGTGCATGCGCTCGTTGCCGAGCGCGCAGGCCGGCTCGTCGGGCTCGTGCATTTCCTGTATCACCGCAGCACGACGCTGGCCGGACCGACCTGCTACCTGCAGGACCTGTTCACGCTCGACAGCGAGCGCGGCCAGGGCGTCGGCCGCGCGCTGATCGAGGCCGTGTACGACACCGCGCGTGCGCATCGCGCCGAACGCGTGTACTGGCAAACGCACGAGACGAATCACACGGCGATGCGGCTGTACGACACCGTCGCGGAAAAGCCGGGGGCCGTGCTCTACCGGAAGGAGTTGTCGCGCTGAAAGGGATGAAAATGGGTGTCGGAATGCTGGCCGTCTCACGTCGACAAGCCACAGTAGCCCAGGGGATACGAGATCCGTCGTTCCATCGGTTTCTGCATCCCCACGGCTACCCGTTCAACGCGTCAATTCATGTTCTCATCCGGACAGGCGAACCCATCGTCGTCGCCCGACCTTGACCGCCCGCGCTCACCCCACCGGCCGCGCCTTGATCCACAAAAACAGCGGCACGCGCGCCCATTGCTTCAGTTGATCCGTATCGGCGTGATCGGGCGGCGGCTCGCGTAGCGACACGATCGCGAGCCCCGCCGCTTCCAGCGCTTCCATGTACGCCTGCAGCGGCAGCGACCAGCCCGCGAAGTGCATCGACAGCCCGTCGCGCGTTTCCACACCGTCGAAATGCGCGCGCCCGAAATAGCTGCCCTTCAGCACGAACGGCGCGTCGGGCTGCGGCCCCGCGAAGCCGCCGCGATCGCGAAACGGATGCACGAGCGAGATGAACAGCAGCCCGTCCGGCTTCAGCACGCGGCGCGCCTCGTGCAACGCGCGCTGCATGTCGTCGAGGTCCATCAGCACGTTGTACGCCATCACGAGATCGAAGCTGGCATCGTCGAACGGCAGCGCCGCCGCGTCGGCCAGTTGATAGCGATGCGCGGAATCGGCATGACGCGCGGCGTCGAGCATCGCGGGCACCGCGTCGCTCGCGGTCACGTCGTAGCCGAGCGCCTTCAGCTCGCGGCTCACGCGGCCCTCGCCGCAGCCGATCTCCAGGGCGGTGCCGGTGCCGCGGCCGATGTAGGCCGCGAGCCCGGCGCGGTATTTCCAGAATGCGTCGTGGCCCGGCTTGCCGGCCCAGCCGATCCATTGGTCGGCCACCTGCGTCCAGTGTTCGGTGATGGCTTTCGTGTTCGTCATGTCCGCTTCCGCCCGGTATTCGTCGTTGCCCAGGATGCGCATGGTAAGCCGAAGCGGCGAACGGCGCGGGCGGATTGGCCATCCGGCCGGTTTCCGTTTCCGGCCGCGACGTCCTACAGTTACGGGAAACAACCCGTGCCGCCGCGCATCGCCCCGTTCGACGATGCGCACCCGATTCCGAGGAAAATCCATGCCGAGCATCCTGGCCGCCCCCGCCGATCTCCCGCCGAGCGCCGTCGCGGCGGAAACGCGCATGGTGCACGACGTCGCGACGCTGAAGCCGTCCGACTACCGTGCGGCGGACGGCGCGTCGTGGGTCATCTCGACCATCACGCCGGCAAAGGACAGCGGGCAGAACGTCACCGGCACGACGGTTTTCGACACCGCGAAAGGCCGCACCGTCCCAGTGCCCGACGCGCGCCGCCGCTACGCGAATCGCGGCACGTGGCAGGTCGTCGCGAGTTCGAGCCCCGCCGTGCCGGCGACGGGCCATTACGACTGGCTGACGCTCGCGTGGCTGCCGATCAACCGGCGGCCGCTGCCGCAAACGCCCGAGCACCTGTATTCGCCGTTCATTCACGGCGGCACGATCGTGTACCGGTGGAATCCGGCGGCGGAAGGCGGTGAGCAATTCGGCAACGTCAGGATGATCTTTCCGGCATGGACGCAGCAGGTGGCCGACGCGCTGCGATCTGCACCGGCAGCCGCGCCCGCCAGCGTGCCTGCGCTCGATCGGCTGAATGCGGACCGCAATCCGATGACCGCCGTGCTCGACTTCGGCGATGCGCTGCGCGACGAACCGGTCGAGCGGATCGTCGCGCGGCTGCCGGCGTTGCTGCAGGTCAAGGACCTGCATGAACTGTCGGCGCTCGTGTTCCTGTGCCTGTCCGGGTCGCGCGCCGAAGACCGGCCGCGTCTCGTCGAAAGGATCGACGCAGCCATCGCGGGCACCGATGACCCGGCACGCCTGCTGGCAATCGCGTACGGGACGTTCGCCGCGGGGCGGGCGCAACCGGTACCGTTTGGCGACCCGGCGCGGATCGCACTCATCAACGACGTATTCGGCGCGCTGAAACGGCGGACGTCGGCACTCGGCGTACCGGTTACGGAAGGGTCGCCGTGGTACGAGTTCTTCACCGCGTATCGGCTAGGCGAATCGGCATCCCGCAACGGCCAGTAATCGCTCGTCAATAGACGACCTCGCAAACGCAATGGCGAATCCCCATCGCCGTTCACCACTCACCGTGCATTGTCCCGGCCATTCATTGGCGTACTCACACCGCGACGAATAAACACCGATTCGATTTTCGATCTATTCGTCGAATTGAATCCGGTCGCCCCGTGTTAAATTCCCGCCCGGCCACAGAGCCAATTCAAATAACCCAAATCAAAAGACCAAATCATGAAATCTCTTTTCCGCCACGCCGCGCTGGCATTCGTGACGATCGGCTTCCTGTCGGGCTGCGCCAGCAGCGTGACACGCGACGCCAGCGATCCGGCCGGGGCCGCCGTGACCGCATCGACGACGAAATTCGGCACGAAACCCGTGATCGTGAAGGTCACGCTCGACAATGCCGCGCAGGAAGCGTTGAAAGACAACCTGAAGTTCGACGCGAAGAAACTGCAGGAAAAAATCGAAAGCGCGCTGGATGCACGCAAGCTGCTGGCAAAGGCGGATTCGACCGATGCCATGCATCTGAACGTCGAAGTCAACAGTATTCGCGTGCGCTCGAGCTTCTCCGCCGTCATGTTCGGTTTCATGGCCGGCAACGATCACGTCGACGGCACCGTGACGCTGCTCGACGCCGACAACCACCCGATCGACCGTTTCAAGGTGTCGGCATCGTATGCACTCGGCGGCATCGCCGGCGGGATGGACGATACGCGCATGAACTGGCTGTACGAGAAGTTCACCGAGAAGACGCTGACCACGCTCGAACCGGCGGCCGGCGCGCAGCAGGCTGACGCGGCACCGGCTGCTTCGAAGAAGCTGTAAGACTCGACGCTCGACGGGCCGCGGATGCGCGGCGCGTCGAGCCACGGCGGCATCCCCGTGCCGCCGGCGACGAACGGCCGCGCCGAGCGCAAGCCGGGCGTCAAGCAATGCGCGAGTGAATGCCCTGTGCTCGCATGTGGCAGCGTTCCTATTCCGTTGAACCAGCCGATATGAACCGGATTGCGGCCGCGCCCACCGACCGCCACAAGGCATTCACGCCCGCATGCACCGCGCTGAAAAAGCGGCCGCTCGCAAAAGGAGCGGCCGTCAAGGAGAGATCCCTGTTCGGGATACCGGAGGACACCACATCTCGCCGGTATGCGTATTGTTGACGAGCGGTATTCCGCTGACCATCAGACCAGTCTGATTCGCAGCCCTTCCGAATGTCGGTCACGGTCCTGCTCCACGCGCGTTCACAGAATCCGCAACACGCCGTTACGTTCTCGAAGGGAACCGCGTTGCGCGGCAACCGGTCGAAACGCCGCATGACCGTCGACGGTTTCTTCGCCGCGGCGGACAATCCCTTCTCCTTCCCCGCTCGTTCACCTCCACCCATCCCTTTCATGCTGAGCATCGGTCCCTTCTCGATTCGCGTCGTCGCGGTCGCCGCCGCCGCGCTGCTGGCGTGGCTCGTCGCGCGTTTCATCCAGCGCCGCCCGCCTGACGGACATCACAAGACCGCCTCGAGCCTGATCCTGGACGTGCTGCTGCTCGGGCTGATCGCCGCGCGCGCCGGCTACGTCGCGCAGTGGTGGCCGGACTATGCGGCATCGCCGCGCTCGATCGTCGCGCTCGGCGACGGCGGTTTCGACTGGCGTATCGGTGTTGCGGCCGCCCTGGTGTTCGCGGGCTGGCGCTTGCGCCGCCTGCCCGCGCTGCGTCGACCGGTGCTGGCCGGCATCGTCGCGGGCCTCGGTGCGTGGGGGATCGCGCAAGGCACGCTGGCGACGTTGCAGCAGAGCGCCGCGCCGCTGGCCGCGCTGCAACTCCGCGCGCTCGATGCCGCGCCCGTGTTGCCGGCAAGCTTCGTCGGCAAGCCGGTGGTCGTGAACCTGTGGGCGACGTGGTGCCCGCCGTGCCAGCGCGAAATGCCGATTCTCGAACAGGCGCAGCGCGACCATCCCGGCATCACGGTGCTGATGCTCAACCAGGGCGAAAATGCGCAGGTCGTGCGCGCATTCCTCGAACAAAAGGGCCTGCGCTTCGATCACGTGCTGCTCGATCCGTCGCTGCATGCGATGCATGCGTACGGCTCGCGCGGGCTGCCGACCACCTTGTTCTTCAACGCGCGAGGCGAACTCGTCGAGTCGCACATGGGCGAGCTGACCGCCGCGCGGCTGAAGGATGCCATCGCGCAACGCTTCGGGCAGTAACGCCCGCGGGGCGGCCGGTTGGGCGGCACCGGAATCAGACACGTCCGATAGGCCCTGCGGCGCGTCGTCCGTACACTCGGGCGCATGAATTCGCTGAATCCGACCGCCTTCGACACGGTACGCGATGCCGTCCGGCAATGCGTGCATCGTCCGTCGTTCATCCGCAAGCTCGACGTCGCGGTACTCGCGCTGATCGTCGCGAGCGTGCTCGTCGTGATGGCCGACAGCGTGCAGGAACTGCACGCGCAATACGGCCGCACGCTCTACGCGGCCGAATGGGCGTTCACGCTGCTGTTTTCGGCCGAGTACCTGCTGCGTCTGTTCACCGCGAAGCAGCCCGCCGCGTATGCGCGCAGTTTCTTCGGTATCGTCGATCTCGTGTCGGTGCTGCCGACCTATCTCGCGTTCTTCTTCCCCGGCCTGCATGCGCTGATCGACGTGCGGCTGCTGCGCTTGCTGCGCGTGTTCCGCATTCTCGGGCTGTCGATCTATCTCGAGGAAGGGCAGATGCTGATCCGCGCACTCGCGCGCGCGCGTCGCAAGATCTTCGTGTTCATCGGCGGGATGTTCGTGCTCGTCGTGATTCTCGGCACGGTGATCTTTCTCGTCGAAGGGCCCGAGCACGGGATCACGAGCATTCCGGTGGGCGTCTACTGGGCGGCGGTGACGATGAGCACGACCGGCTACGGCGATCTCACGCCCGTCACGCCGCTCGGCCGGCTGATCACGTCGTGCGCGATCCTGCTCGGCTACGGGATCATCGCGTTTCCGACGGGGATCATGGGCGCGGAACTCGTCGCGTCGGCGCTCGAGCGCAAGCGCGCGGGCGATGCACGTGCCGGCTGTTGCCCGCATTGCGGCAGCGTGTTGCCGAAGGACGATGCGGCCGGTGCCGCGGCGCACGATTCACGCCCGGCCACGCCGCCGGCGGAATAAGACCGGGCCGCTTCAGCTCGACTCCGCGACCACCGGCACGGGTGCCAGCCCCTTCTTCGTCATCCGCCCTGCCCGCCGAACGTCTTCACGAACTCCGACAGGCCCGTCAGCATGATCTGCACGCCGACGCACAGCAACAGGAACGCGGACACGCGCATCGCGACCTTCGTGCCTTCTCCACCGAGATAACGCGCGAGCGTCGTCGCGCGGCTGTAGATCTGCCAGATCGCGAACGCGACCAGTGCCGCGACCGCCACCGACACCACACCCGACAACAGATAGTCAGCGGCCGTATGCGCGCGGTTCGCATGCAGCGCGATACCGGCCGCGATCGAGCCGGGCCCGATCGTCAGCGGCACCGTGAGCGGAAAAAACGCACGCGTCATCAGCTTCTGCAAGTCATCACCATGCACGGCAACGTCGCCGCCCGCCGGCACGTCCGGCGCGTTCAGCATCGACCAGCCGGCCACCGCCACCGCGAAGCCGCCGCCGATGCGCAGCGCCTCCATCGAAATCCCGAAGAAGTTCAGCACCGGCGCGCCGACGAAGAAGATCACAAGCAGCGTGAAAAACACGTTCGTCGCGAGCTGCTTCGACAGCGTCGCGCGCTCGGCTTCGGTCAGCGATTGCGTGCGCTCGAGAAACACGAACGCCATGCCGAATGGGTTGATGATGCCGATCAGGCCCGTGAAGCCGAACAGGATTTCAGGGATCAGGCGGTCGAGCTGCATCGCGATCGTGCTCTCCGGTGACGAACGGGAATAAAAAAGCGGCCAGTCGAGAAGACCGGCCGCGAAGAGGAGATATCTCCATGATCCGGCACACGGGGTATGCCGGGCCGCAGAAACCGAATTGTCGGGAATGTGAACCGGGAAGGGAATCAGCCGAGTCCGATTCTGTCGTCGCAGACCATCAGCATCGCGACGGCCGATCCCGGACAGACACCCTGAAACTGGCTGGACGCCAACAACGGCTCGGGCACATCCTCGCGGGCAATACGGACGAAACCGTGCCCGGCGAAGTAGTCTTCCGCCGTCGTGGTCAGCAACCCGATCGACCGGACGGCCCGCGCGCGGCATTCCGCGAGCAGGCGGGCCACCAGCATCCGCCCGACGCCGGCGCGACGCGCGTGCTCGACGACGGCGATCGAACGCACGAGCGCATGGCGTCCGTGGAACTCGATTCCGCCACACCCCACGATGCCGGATGCCGCGTCGGCCACAACGAAATGCGGCAGAGACAAGGCGACGCCCTCGGTCGGCAAACCGCTGGCTCGAAGCAGTGCTTCGATCGAGGCCAGATCGGACTCGGTCGCTTGACGAACAGGTACCATGGTTCCACTCCCGGTTTGCAGTGACGTCGCTGGATCCAGCACGCTCCAGCCAATCCAACGCCGCGCAACGAAACGTGCCTGAGCGTCTCGGCGTTGATTCGACAACGAACGCTAAATACGCGCTTGATTGACGCGTTTCGACAGTGCCTCCGCACTTTCTTTCCGCTCGCTGTACCGGTCGACCAGATAGGGGCCGACGTCGCGCGTCAGCAGCGTGAACTTCACCAGTTCCTCCATCACGTCCACCACCCGGTCGAAATACGCCGACGGCTTCATCCGCCCGGCTTCGTCGAACTCCATGAACGCCTTCGCCACCGACGACTGGTTCGGGATGGTCAGCATGCGCATCCAGCGCCCCAGCACCCGCATCTGGTTCACCGCGTTGAACGACTGCGAACCGCCGCTCACCTGCATGACCGCGAGCGTCTTGCCCTGCGTCGGCCGCACGGCGCCGACCGACAGCGGGATCCAGTCGATCTGCGACTTCATGATCCCTGTCATCGCGCCGTGCCGTTCCGGCGAGCACCACACCATCCCTTCCGACCACATCACGAGTTCGCGAAGCTCGACCACCTTCGGATGATGCTCGGGCGCGTCGTCGGGCAGCGGCAGGCCGCTCGGATTGAACACGCGCACCTCGGCGCCCATCGCCGTCAGCAGGCGCCCGGCTTCCTCGACCAGCAGGCGGCTGAACGAACGTTCACGCAACGAACCGTAGAGCAGCAGCAGTCGCGGCGGATGGGTCGAGGGCGACGCCGGCCGCAGCCGGGCGGCGTCCGGCACGCGAAACAGCGCGGCATCGAGTTGCGGCAGATCGTTCACGTGGTCGGTCATGTCTGGATTCCCTGGTGTGTGCTCAGGTCCGGCGCGCGTACCAGTCCTTCGACCGGTTGACGATGCGCACGACCAGCAGCATCGCCGGCACCTCGATCAACACGCCGACGACGGTGGCCAGTGCCGCGCCGGAATGGAAGCCGAACAGGCTGATCGCGGCCGCGACCGCCAGTTCGAAGAAGTTGGACGCGCCGATCAGCGCCGACGGGCATGCGACGTCATGTTGCTCGCCGACCGCACGATTGAGCCAGTACGCGAGCGCCGAGTTGAAAAACACCTGGATCAGAATCGGCACCGCGAGCAGCGCGATCACCAGCGGCTGCTTCAGGACCGCTTCGCCCTGGAACGCGAACAGCAGCACGAGCGTCGCCAGCAGCGCGGCGATCGACCACGGGCCGATCTTGGTCATCGCGGCGTCGAACGCCGCGTTGCCGTGCGCGAGCAGCCGCTTGCGCAGGATCTGCGCGAGGATCACCGGCATGACGATGTACAGCACGACCGACGTGAACAGCGTCGCCCACGGCACCGTGATCGCCGACATGCCGAGCAGCAGCCCGACCAGCGGCGCGAACGCGATCACCATGATGCTGTCGTTCAGCACGACCTGCGACAACGTGAACAGCGGATCGCCGCCCGTCAGCCGGCTCCAGACGAACACCATCGCCGTGCACGGTGCGGCGGCCAGCAGGATCAGCCCGGCGACGTAGCTGTCGAGTTGTTCCGCCGGCAGCAGCGGTGCAAACAGATGGCGGATGAACAGCCAGCCGAGGAACGCCATCGAGAACGGCTTGACCAGCCAGTTCACGACGAGCGTGACGCCGATGCCTTTCACGTGCCGGCGCACGTCACGCAATGCGCCGAAGTCGACCTTGACGAGCATCGGGATGACCATCACCCAGATCAACAGCCCGACCGGCAGATTGACCTGTGCGTACGCCATCCGGCCGATCTGCTGGAACAGGCCGGGCAGCCACTGGCCAAGCGTGATGCCTGCCACGATGCATGACGCGACCCAGACCGTCAGGTAGCGTTCGAAGAAGCTGATCGCGGGTTGCGCGGCGGCCGCTCCGGGCGGCGTGACGGGGGACGTGTTCATCTGACAAGGTTCGTTTTCGAAGCCGCCGGCGGTCGCGTGTCGCGCACGCCGCGCGGCGCATGATCAGTTTTGCGAGATCTCGACCAGCGCTGCCTGGAGTTCGGCATCGCTGATGCGATCGAGCGGCAGCGCCAGCAACTGCAGCATCCGGTAACCGATCGCCTGCCGCGTCAGTTCGAACGCGAGACGCTTGCCTTCGTCGCCGCCCGTCGCGTTCGACGGATCGGCATAGCCCCAATGGATCTTCACGGGGCTGCCGGGCCAGTACGGGCACGGCTCCGACGCCGCGCTGTCGCACACGGTGATGACGACGCGCATGCGGGGCGCGCCGTCGCCGACGAATTCATCCCAGTTCTTGCTGCGGTAGCCGTCGACGTCGACGCCCGCGTTCGTCAGCGCCGCCAGCGCGAACGGATTGAGGCGGCCGCTCGGCGCACTGCCGGCGCTGTAGGCCCGCACGTCCTTGCCGAGTTTCGCGGCCCAATGGTTGAGCATGCCCTCGGCCAGCACGCTGCGGGCCGAGTTGTGGGTGCAGAGGATCAGGACGTTCGTGGTCATGAAAGGCGGGCGCGAGCGCGCTTCAGGATTCGCAGGCGCCGGACGGCGCGCATGCCGGCACCGGCGAGCAAGGATGGCCGCCGCAGCAGTTCTCCGTGAGGTAGGCCAGCAGGCCGTTCATCGTCGCGAAGTTCGCGCAATAGAACACGAAGCGGCCTTCCTGCCGACTGGTCACGAGCCGCGCATGCGCGAGTTCTTTCAAGTGGAAGGACAGCGACGACGGCGGGACCTCGAGCAGCGTGGCGATCTGGCCGGCCGGCATGCCTTGCGGCCCGGCCTGCACCAGCGCGCGAAACACCGCGAGGCGCGACTCGTGCGCGAGCGCCGCGAGAGCGGCAAGGGTCTGGTTCGTTTCCATTATTCGATAATAGTCGAAATATGGAAACCAGGGAAGTCGCGTCGAGGCGCGCGTCGCCCGAGAGCGCGCTGTCCCCGAGAAGAGATGCGCCGGGCCCGCGCGCCACGCGTCTAGGTCAGCGCCCGATCAATCGCGTGTGGCTCGGCAGATCGACCGACAGATCGGCGCCGCCCGCGGCCGGCCGTGACGTGTCGCGCGTCACCGCGAGCCATTGCGTGAACTCGGCGGCAGTCATGCCGACGGCCTGGGCCGAACTCGACACCGGCGCGACTGCCGGCGCGTCCGCCACGCGTGCGGCCGGCTGCGCCTGCAGCGTCGCCTCGCGGGACGCGGTGGCTGCGTTCGGCGCCGCGTCCCGCGCCTTCTTGCCGCGCAACGTGGCGGCAGGCTTCGCCGCCGCACGCGCCGCGATCGCGACCGCGACCGGCTTCCTGCTTGCCGGCGATGCGCGTTCCGCAACCGGCGCCGCGGCTTCCGCAACGACGGCATCCGATGCGATGACCATCGCAACGGCAACCGGCGCGCTCGCCGACGCGCGGCCCGCCTGCGCCGCACGCGATTCCGCGGACACGGTTTTCGCCACGACGGTCGCCGCACGGGCCGCCTGTTCACCCGCCGACGCAGCACGATCGGCCGATACGATCGCGACTTCCGCGGATCGGCCGGTCGCCTGCGCAACCTCCGTGGCGGCGACCGCAGCCGTGGGCGCCACCGAGATCGACGCCTCGTACACCGCGCCGTGCCCGGCCGCATGCTGACGTTCATCGACGAAATGCGTCGCGAAGATGCACGCCGCGCCGAACAGCGCGCACGCCATCAGCGTCAGCCGCCAGCGCCGGCGCAACGGATGCGGCCTGACCCACGCGCGGTTATCCGAACCGAAATCCTCCGCGCGCACGGCCTTCGCGGCCTTGTGCGCCTTCGTTGCGCGCGACGCGACCGCGGCCTGCGCCGAGGCCGGCGGCGCCGCGTGACGCGCGCGCGTCAGATCGAACACGACCGGCGTCGGCCGACGGCTCGCCACGAACGGCCGGCGTCGCCGGCCGTACGGCGGCGGCACGTCCGAGAACGGAAGTGCGAGCGGAATCGCGTATTGCCCGGTGATGTCCTGCATGCTCATGATGTCGACGACGCATTGCGCGACCTCCGCCGCCGCAATCCGTGCTCCCGTAGTTGAACGAATGGCTCCGAGTATCGCCGTCGCACCGGTTGCGGTAAATCGGACTGCGTCACCTTCAGTCCGATCCGGCAGTCAGCCTGGTCCTACCGCCCCCGGGGACCGGAGCGGACGATGCGTCGCCGCGCCGCCGACGTCGCCGTCGCCGTCAGAACCGGCCGCGCAGGCCGATGAACACTTCGTTCGACGACAGCTTCGCCTTCAGCTGCTCGTCGCGCGCGTTGATGCGGTTCGCGAACGTGTTGAAGCCTGTCTCGACGTTGCCCATGTCGACATAGCGATACCCGAGGTCGATCGAGAAACGCTTGTTGATCGCATAGCTCACGCCGGCGCCGGCCGAGTAGGCGAGGTTGGTCTGCGTCTTCGATGCGAAGCGGCGCGCGTCGTTGGTCTGCCAGCCGTCGGCCGACACGATCGCGACACCGATGCCGAGCGTGCCGTACACGGAGAAGCCGCGGCCGAGATCGACATCCTTGTAGCCGTTCAGCATCAGGCGTTGCGCCGACACGTGGAATTCGTTCGCGTTCGCATCGAACGGCGCCCAATAGCTGACGAAGTTGTTGTTGCGCTTGAACACGTATTCGCCTTCCGCGCGCCAGCCGTTGCCGAACTGGTAGCCGAGGCCGAGCGAGCCGGTGACGTTCGAGCCCGTCTCCGGGCCGCCGACGCGGCTCGCGACGCGCGGGCTCGTCAGCTCCATGTTCACCGCGTTGTCGAACGCGCCGATGATGCGGCCCGTCGCGTAGTAGCCGGCGTCGCTCGTGTCGGCGGCCTTCTTCGGTTCCGGCACGGCGACGTTGTCGGCGAAAGCGGCACCCGAGAACAGCAGGGCGAGCGTGGAGGGCAGGGCAAAGCGCTTGATCATGATGAATCCGGTTCCTTGACGATGAATGGCTTGTCGGAGAAGCCGTCATCGTAGGAACCGCGCGACGATCGTTGCACCCGGTCGCGTACGGGTCGCGCCTCCGTAGCGCTACGGAGGCGACCCGCCCGCGAGCGCCGCGTAATCGCGCACCAGCTCGACCAGCGACGCGACCTGCAGCTTGTCGAACACGTTCGCGCGATAGGTTTCGACCGTGCGCGGCGACAGCCCGAGCGCGCGCGCGATCGCCTTGTTGCTCCAGCCGCGCACGATGCCGTCCAGCACCTCGCGTTCGCGCGCGCTCAGCGTGGCGACACGGGCCGCACGCACGTGGTCCGCATCGCCCTGCCCGCGCCGCGCGGCCTGCCGGCGCAGCGCCTGCTGGACCGCGTCGATCAGCTCGTCGTCGTCCGCCGGCTTGCGCAGGAAATCGAGCGCGCCGCGCTTGAACGCGCGCCGGCACGCGTCGACGTTGCCGTGGCCCGTCATCACGATCACCGGCAGGTCGCGCCGCGCACGCAGTGCGTCGAGCGCGTCGAGGCCGCTCATTCCCGGCATCCGGATGTCGAGCAGCACGCAGCCGAGCGCCACGTCATCCGCATCGGCAAGAAAGGCCGATGCGTCCGCATAACGGCGCGTCGCGACACCCACCGTGCGCAGCAGCAGCGAGAGCCCGTCGCGCACGGCTTCGTCGTCGTCGACGATCGCGACGACCGATGCGTCCTGCGTCGAATGCCGCGAATCGTTCATGCGGCCTCCCCTGCCAGCGGCAACAGCAGCGCGGCCTCGACGCCGCCCGACGGCCGATTGCGCAGCGTCAGCGTGCCGCCCTGCCGCTGCGCGAGCGTGTCGCACAGCGGCAGCCCGAGTCCGAGCCCGCGTGCACGCGTCGTGAAGAACGGTTCGAACAGGCGCGGCAGCGCGTCTTCCGGCACGCCGGGGCCGTTGTCGACGACGCTGAAGCGGTAATGCCCGCCGACGCGTGCGCCACTGATGCGAATCTCGCCGCGCGATGCGCGCGCGCCGGCGAGCGCGTCGCGCGCGTTCTGGATCAGGTTGTGCAGGATCTGCTCGACCGCGATCGGCTCGGCGAACGGCCGCGCGCGCGCCGCCGCGTTGTGCCAGCCGAGCGCGATGTGCTCGCGCGCGCAGTCGTCGCGGTACAGGAACAGCAGCGCATTCACGATCGCGTCGGGATCGAGCGTGCGGCGCTCGCCGCCGTGCGCGGTGGTCACCGCGTCGCGCATGCGCTCCAGGATCGCCGCCGCGCGCTTCGCCTGCGCGACGCTCGTCTGCAACGCACGGCGCACGCTGTCGCGCTCGGCCGGCTGGTCGAGCATGCGTTCGGCCGCACGCGTGTGGCTGACGATCGCCGTCAGCGGCTGGTTCAGCTCGTGCGCGAGGCCGGCGGCCATTTCGCCGAAGGTGTCGAGGCGGCCGAAGCGGTCGAGGCGCGCACGTGCATCGGCACGGCGCCGTGCCTCGCGCAGCCGCCATGCGCCGAGCGCACCGGCCGCGAGCAACGCGGCCACCGCGTTCCACAGCGCGATCGACAGCCACGGCAGGTCGGCGGCCGTCAGCGTGCGCGTCGTGCGCAGCACGAAGGCCTGCGGCTGCGCGGGCAGGTGTTTCTCGAGATGCATCGTCCACAGCGGTTGCGCATCGCCGGGCGCGGGCGACAGCAGGTCGATGCGGCGGTCGCGCAATTCCAGCGCCGCCGACGAGATTGTCGTGGACCAGTCCCCCGGCTGCAGCATCCAGCGCGGATCGACGCGCACGGCCCAGCCGGTCCCGGCGACGAGCCAGTACGCAGCGGGGCCGTCGAATGCCAGCGTGAACGGCTTGCCGGGCCGCCGCTGCGGCAGCGCGGCGGGCGCCGGCCCGCCATCGGTCTGCCAGCCCGCGCCGGGCCGCCAGTACGCGAGCCCGCCGAGTTGCGGCATGCGTTCGCGCAGGTTGTCGAGCATATGCGCGGGCGGCGAAGCGAGCGACGACGCGCCGAGCGTCGCGAGAATCGCCTCGTGCTGCGCGGCTTTCTGCGCGAGCAGGCGAATCGTGATGCTCGAATCCTGGAAGAAGCGGTCGTACGCGTCGGAGACGGCGCGCGAGACGACCAACGCGGTGCCGGCGAGGCTCAACGCGAGCCACGCAGCCAAGGAGGCGAGTCGGACGGACGGTTTCATGATCGATGGTAATGCGGCCATGCGCGACGGGTACGGGTCGCGCCGCGCGGCAAGCGAAGCGGTTGAGGGTGACGACGAGCGCGCGCATGGGACAAAGTGCCGTCCCTGCGCGCCGGATCGATTGCGCTCATTGTCGGCAAGTTGGCACTTCCCGTGGTCCGAATGCCGTTATGTTTGCCGTCAGACCCGTCCCAAATCCGGCCACCATTCGCGAATGGCCGTGCCGCGTCGACGACATCGTCTCGCACCTCCACTCGCACGGCGGCGCCCGCACCGGGTCGCACCGCGAACACGATCGCGGCCGACCCCGCGTAATTTCAGACCAGGCTGATTTTCTTCCCACTCCGAACCGAACACAATCGGCCTGCCTGTCCTCCGGAGCCTCCGGGAGCACAGGCTCCATAGTCGATACTTTCTCCCGCCTCCCCTGGCGGGAATTTTTTTGGACGGCGTCACGCCGAACCCTGCCCGGAACCCGTCCGGCCATGATCCCGCTTCCGTTCATCCGATCGCGCATGCATCCCGCCACCGCGCCACACCGGCCTGGGCCGTCCACATCGTGACCGACGCTTCCTCCACCGCCATCGCGATCCTGACGATCGACCACCCGAGCCGCGGCTCGTTCGACGATCGCCTGCGCCGCGCCGGACATGGCTACGACCGGCTGCGCATCGAGGACATCCTGCGCCGCGCCGGCTACCGGCCGTCGCGCTTCGAGTATCTGCCCGATCTGCTCGCAGCCTGCAACACGCGCGCGTTCGATCTGTTCATCGTGCAATGCGAGACGGCCTGCCGCCGCACGACGGACGCGATCCGTGCGCTGCGCGCGCGTTTCGCCGGCACCGTCGCGATCCTGTCGATCAGTCAGCGCGACACGGAACTCGCGCGATCCGCCTGCTTCACGGCCGGCGCGAACGAGCATCTGCCGTACGCCGTGCCGCCGGACCTGCTCGTCGCCAGCATGGCAACGTGGCTGCGCTGGTCCCATCATCGCGCGATCCATCATCGCCACTGGCGCATCGGCAGCTTCGAATTCGACACGGCCACGCGCAGCGTCATCGTCGCTGGCCGCGAGCATGTGCTGACGGAGAAACACTTCCAGATCATCACCGCGTTCTTCCTCAACATGGGCCGCGCGCTCGACCGCGCGCACGTGAGCCAGCTCGTGTGGGGTTCGCTCGTCGCGGCATCCAGCCGGCGGCTCGACACGCACGTCGCGTATCTGCGCGACCGGCTCGAACTCGACGGGCGGCACGGCGTGCGGATGATGACGATGTACGGGGTCGGGTATCGGCTCGTCGCGTGCGAACCGGGCGGGCTCGATTCCGATGGCGCGCCGCCGCAATGACGCCGCGCGACCCCGCAACCCTGACAGGCCCCATTGCGCGCTGATCGGACTCCATTATCATGGGGGCACCCAGGCCGACCGCCCCGCTCCCGATGGACCACCGCGCCACACCCGATCACGCCCGCGCCGCCGCCGGACACGCGTCCGCCGCGCCGACCCGCATCGGCCGCCGCCAGCGCGCACTGCTCTATGCCGGCGGCGCGGCCGTGACGGTCGCGATCCTGCTCGCCAGCGGCCTGATGCTGTATACGATAGCGCGCGATGCGATCCAGGCGCGCTATACGACGTTCGCGGTACGCCAGTTCCTCGTCCAGATCGAATTCAAGATGCGCACGACGGGCATGGACACGCTCGTCACGCACGACGAAGCCGTATGGAACACGCGCGCGACCGATCCGGCGCGCGTCGCCGCACTCCAGGCCGGCCGCGGCCGGCTCGTGATCCAGGGCAGCCCGGCCTTCCCGCCGACGCTCGTGCTGGCCGACCTGTCGCCCGCGCAACCGGCCGCGCGCTACGCGCAGGATCTCGCGATGGCGAGCGACATGAGCTATCGCGTCGGCGCGTACGTCGCCAAGCACGACGCCGACCGCGCGATCGCGGGCTACGCCTATCGCCCCGACCACAGCTTTGCCGTCGTCATCCCCGAACCGATCCCGCCCGATCCGCTCACCGCGTCGCCCGCCACCGATGCAGCGACGCTCGTCGCGAAAGTCGCCGCCGGCATCGACACGCCGCCGCCCGGCCAATACCAATGGTATGCGCCCGTCTACGATCCCGTACAGCGCCGCGACGTGTTCCGGATCGCCGGTGCCGTCTACGATGCGCGTGCGCCCCGCGCCGTCTTCCTGTCGACGCTGCCGGTCGACGTGTTGCGCACCCGTCTGTCGACGGGCGGCACGACCGACGCCGCGATCGTCGCCGACGCGCACGGCCGCACGCTGCTGCGCGCGGGCATCGCGGCCGACGACGACGCCACCCGCGTCGCACTCGAACGCCTCGGCGCGCCCACGCACGAGGCAGCCAATCGCAGCGGGCCGCGCACCGCGTTCGGCGACGGGCTGTTCTCGCTGAGACAGCCCATTCCCGAAACCGACTGGACGCTCGTGCAGGCGTTCACGCTGCGCTCGCTGCTCGCGACGATCGGGCTGCACGCGGGCTGGTACGTCGCGGTCATGCTGGCCGTGATCGCGCTAGTCTGGTGGCTGCTCGTGCGCTTCGACCGCCGCGTATTGAAACCCGACGACGCGCGCACGCGCCGCGTGATCGACAGCGAGAACCTGAACCGGACGATCGTCGAGGCAGCGCCGTCCGGCATCGCGCTGCTGTCGCTCGCCGACGGCGCGGTGCTGCTGCAAAACGACACGATGCGCGACTACGATGCGCGGCGTGCGGGCGAACCTTCGTTGCCGGCGCGGCTGCTCGCACGCTTCGACCGCTCGCCCGCCGCCGCCGCGTGGCAACCCGATCTGCACGTGACGCTGCCCACCGCCGCCGGCGAGGCCGTCGACCTGCTCGTCAATCTGGTGCGCACGCGCTTTCGCGACATGGACGTCGTGCTGTGCAACTTCTCCGACATCACGTCGCAGAAGAACATCGAGCGCCGGCTCGACGAAGCGGCGCGCGCCGCCGACGCCGCGAACGACGCCAAATCGGCGTTCCTCGCGACGATGAGCCACGAGATCCGCACGCCGCTCAATGCGATCCTCGGCAACCTCGAGCTGATCGGCCGCGAGCCGCTCGCCGATTCGCAGCGCGAGCGGCTGCATACGGTCGAGGGCGCGTCGTCGGTGCTGCTCGACCTGATCAACGACATCCTCGACCTGTCGAAAATCGAAGCCGGCCAGATGACGATCGAGGCGATCCCGTTCGATCTCGCGGAGACGGTCCGGCAGACCGGCGCGATGTTCGAGCCGCTCGCGGCCGCGAAGGGGCTGCAGTTCGACGTGTTCGTCGACGATGCGCTCGCGTCGCGCTACGTCGGCGACCCGACGCGCATCCGGCAGATCGCCGCGAACCTCGTCGGCAACGCGATCAAGTTCACGAACCACGGGGAAATCACGCTCGAGGTCTACCTGCGCGACGACACGAACCCGGAATCGCCCGTCGCGATCGGCGTGAGCGATACGGGCATCGGCATGACCGACGCGCAGCGCGCGGCGCTGTTCCGCCCGTTTACGCAGGCCGACACGTCGATCACGCGCCGTTACGGCGGCACCGGGCTCGGCCTCGCGCTGACGAAGCAGCTCACGCAGATGATGCAGGGCACGGTCGACGTGAAGAGCGAACCCGGCAAGGGCAGCACGTTCGTCGTCACGCTGCCGCTGCGCGCGGCCACCGATGCGCAGGTTGCCGAACATGACGCCGCGCGGGCCGACGATACCGCGCTGCCGGCCGTCGCCGCGCGCGTGCTCGTCGTCGACGATCACCCGGTGAACCGCACGCTGCTGCAAGGGCAACTCGTCACGCTCGGCTATGCGGCGGACGCCGCCGACGATGGCGCGGCGGCGTTGCGGCGCTGCGCGGAGACGCGCCACGACCTCGTGATGACCGATCTCAACATGCCGGGGATGGACGGCTATACGCTCGCGCGCGTGCTGCGTGCCCAATATCCGGGGCTGCCGGTCGTCGCCGTCACCGCGCACGCGAGCGCGGCCGAGCATGCGCGCTGCGCGGAAGCGGGCATCGCCGCCGTGCTCGTGAAACCGGTGCTGCTCGATACGATCGATCGCACCGTGCGGCGTTACGCGCAGACGGCAGCGGCGCAGGCGCCCGCCGCGCGCACGCTCGTCGATCTCGCGCAAGGTCCGCTGCCGCCGGACGTGCACGCGTTGCTCGAAACGAGTCGAGCGCAATCGGTCGCGGCGATGCACGACGCGGCATCACGCAACGATATCGCCGTGCTGCGTCACGAACTGCACTCGCTGCGCGGCGCGTTCGCGACGATTCACGAACATGCCGTGGCCGACGCGATCGGCGAACTGCAAGCCATCGTGCACGGCGGCGACCTGACGTCGTTCGATGCGCGGCTCGCCGACGCGGACGCCCTCGCGCGGGAAGCACTGCGACGGCGCGCAACGCAGGCGCCGACTGCCTGATTCCCGCGCGGCCGGCCCTCGCGCGCCGGCCTCCCCGATCCCTCGCCTTTCGTTCTGCGGCGCATGCCCGCGGCGCGTCGTCGCGCGCGTAGGACTGGGCCTACACGGTCGCTATCTCGAATCAGCCCTGGACGACTGATTAGGACGAGGCCGATCCCTACCATCGGTTTGTGAACTGACAAACTGAAAGGAGTAGGGGCATGAACAAGACTTATCGCAGCGTCTGGAACGCCGTGACCAGCACATGGACGGCCGCCGCGGAAACGGCGAAGTCGCATTCGAAGGGATCGGCGCGCGCGGCGCGGCAAGCGGTGATCGCGATCGCGCTGGGTGGCGCGGCGATCGGCAGCGCGGCCGCGGCGGAAGCGTGCACGACGGCAGACGGGTCGAGCGGAACGGTCGATGCGGCGGGGGTATGCACGGCGGCAGGCGGTGGTGCGATCGGCATGATGGGCACCGTCGGCACGATGGCGACTGACGATACGACCTTCGTAAAGGTCAACGCTACTGCAAATCCTGCAAGCGCAACCGGCGCCAATGCGGTCGCCATCGGTCAAACCGTGACTTCCGCGGGTTCGAGTTCAGTTGCCATCGGCTCCAACACGACGGCCAGCGGCCTGCACTCGGTTGCGCTTGGTGCGGGAGCAAAGAACGCAGACGCCAGCGACCGGCAAATCGCAATCGGCGGCCAAGCGCAAACCACCGGAAGGTACACGATCGCGATGGGCTACCTGGCATCGGCAACGGTCGAAGACGCTCTGGCATTCGGACGCGCGTCTTCCGCAACGAACACCGGCGCGGTGGCGATCGGCGCCACTGCAACGTCGGGCGGCACGGGCTCGACGGCCATCGGCCAGTCAGCAGCCATCGCCAACGGCGCAAACAATGCCGTCGCGCTCGGGATGAACGCACGCGTGGCGAATTCGAACTCGGCCGCCATCGGATCCAATGCGTCCGCCTCCAACAATTATTCGACTGCGTTCGGCACGTCGGCCACCTCGACCGGCACCGCCAGCATGGCGCTCGGCGCCAATTCGACGGCAACCGGGAACTACAGCGTTGCTCTCGGCAGCGCCATTGGTACCGGTCGCGCTGCGGTGGCAACCGGCAACGCGTCGGTCGCGATCGGCACCACGTCCAGCGCCGGCGCCAACAACGCCGTCGCATTGGGCTTCGGCACGGTTGCGGATCGGGACAACACCGTATCCGTGGGTGCCGGTGTTCCCAATATCGACGGGAACAAGTTCACGCGCCAGATCGTCAACGTCGCCGCCGGGACGGAAGACAACGATGCCGTGAACGTCGGCCAGATGAAGACGGAGTTGTCGACGAAGGTCGACGATACGTACGTCAAGATCGATACGAGCAACAGCACGGTCGCCGCGCAAGCGGGTACGGCCGCGCTTGCGATCGGCACGAACACGAGCGCCTCGGGATCTTACGCGACGGCCGTCGGTAACAGCGCACTCGCCAGCGGCAACAACAGCACGGCACTCGGCTTCCAGGCCAGCAGTGCGGGCGGCGCCGCCGTCGCGGTCGGCAATGGCGCGAACGCAAGCGGCTCGCACGGCGTTGCACTGGGCGTCAACGCAAGCGCGTCCCATACCGATTCGGTGGCGCTCGGCGCCGGCGCGGCCACCGATCGCAACAACAGCGTTTCGGTCGGCTCGTCGGCGCTGCGTCGGCAGATCACCAACGTGGCCGCCGGCACGCAGGACACGGACGCGGTAAACCTCGGCCAGATGACGGCCGAGTTCACGAAGACGAACAACGCGATCGCCGCGACCAACCTCACGGTCTCCAGCCTGAGCACCGGCTTGTCGACGACGAGCAACGCGGTTGCCGGCCTGAGCACCGGGCTCTCCGCCACCAACAGCACCGTCGCGGGTTTGAGCACCGGCCTCTCGTCGACCAACGGCACGGTCGCCGGCTTGAGCACGGGCCTCTCGGCCACCAACAGCACGGTTGCGGGCCTGAGCACGGGCCTCTCATCGACCAACAGCACCGTCGCGGGCCTGAGCACCGGGCTCTCGTCGACCAACAGCACCGTCGCGGGCTTGAGCACCGGGCTCTCGTCGACCAACAGCGCCGTCGCGGGTTTGAGCACCGGGCTCTCGTCGACCAACAGCACCGTCGCCGGACATACGTCGCAGATCAGCGACATCGACGACAAGCTGAGCAAGCTCGAGAGCGGGACCAGCGGTCTCGTGCAACAGGCGAATCCGGGGGACGACATCACGGTCGGCGCGAACACCGGCGGCAACGCCGTGGACTTCAGCGCGACCGGCGGCACCGCACGCACGCTCAAGGGCGTCGCGGCAGGCGACGTGTCGGCCGCCAGCACCGAAGCCGTCAACGGCTCGCAACTGCACGGCGTGTCGGACAGCGTCGCGGCAGCAATCGGCGGCAACTCGAAGGTGAACTCCGACGGTTCGATCTCCGCGCCGTCCTTCACCGTCGGCGACGGCAGCGGCGGCACGAAGATCGTCAACTCGGTCGGCGACGTCGTCACCAATCTCGACGGCCGTGTCACGACCAACGAAGGCGACATCAAGAAGCTCGCCGACGACATCGGCAGCGGCACGCTCGGTCTCGTCCAGCAGCCGAAGCCCGGCGACGACATCACCGTCGGCGCGAACACCGACGGCAACGCCGTGAACTTCAGCAGCAAGACCGGCGCGCGCACGCTCAAGGGCGTCGCGGCAGGCGACGTGTCGGCGACGAGCACCGAAGCCGTCAACGGCGCGCAGCTGCATGGCGTGTCCGACAGCGTCGCGGCAGCAATCGGCGGCAACTCGAAGGTGAACTCCGACGGTTCGATCTCCGCGCCGTCCTTCACCGTCGGCGACGGCAGTGGCGGCACGAAGATCGTCAACTCGGTCGGCGACGTCGTCACCAATCTCGACGGCCGTACGACGACCAACGAAGGTGACATCAAGAAGCTCGCTGACGACATCGGCAGCGGCACGCTCGGTCTCGTCCAGCAGGCCAACCCGGGTGACGACATCACCGTCGGCGCGAACACCGACGGCAACGCCGTGAACTTCAGCAGCAAGACCGGTGCACGCAAGCTCGCAGGCGTCGCGGCAGGCGACGTGTCGGCAACGAGTACCGAAGCCGTCAACGGTTCGCAACTGCATGGCGTGTCCGACAGCGTCGCGGCAGCAATCGGCGGCAACTCGAAGGTGAACTCCGACGGTTCGATCTCCGCGCCGTCCTTCACCGTCGGTGACGGCAGCGGCGGCACGAAGATCGTCAACTCGGTCGGCGACGTCGTCACCAACCTCGACGGCCGCACGACGACCAACGAAGGCGACATCAAGAAGCTCGCTGACGACATCGGCAGCGGCACGCTCGGCCTCGTCCGGCAGGCCAACCCGGGCGACGACATCACCGTCGGCGCGAACACCGACGGCAATGCCGTGAACTTCAGCAGCAAGACCGGCGCCCGCAAGCTCGCAGGCGTCGCGGCAGGTGACGTGTCGGCGACGAGTACCGAAGCCGTCAACGGTTCGCAACTGCATGGCGTGTCCGACAGCGTCGCTTCCGCAATCGGCGGCAATTCGAAGGTGAACTCGGACGGCTCGATCTCCGCACCGTCCTTCACCGTCGGCGACGGCAGCGGCGGCACGAAGATCGTCAACTCGGTCGGCGACGCCGTCACCAATCTCGACGGTCGCATGACGACCAACGAAGGCGGCCTCAAGAAGCTTTCCGAGCAGTTCGAAAGCGGCACGCTCGGCCTCGTCCAGCAGAACCCGACGACGGGCGGCATCACGGTCGGCGCGAATACCGGCGGCTCGGTGGTGAACTTCACGGGCACCGGCGGCGCGCGCGTACTGTCCGGCGTCGCGAACGGCGTGGACGACGACGACGTCGTGACGGTGTCGCAGCTCCGTGCAACCGGACTGATCGACTACACGGGCAAGGAAGTCGGCGCGGTCACGTACGACTCGGGCCTGAATTTCGACACGGTGACGTTCGCCGGCACGTTCGGCACGAAGCTGCAGCGCGTCGCCGCTGGCGAAATCAGCGCGACGAGCATGGACGCGATCAACGGCAGCCAGTTGTTCGACCTGCAGGAACAGTTCGCGAAGCAGTACGGCGAACTGAGCGGCCAGTTCGGTGACCTGTCGAACCGCTTCGACGATCTGTCGGACCGTCTCGGCGAACTCGAAACGAACCCCGGCACGGGCGGCCCGGGCACGGGCGACGGCTCGACCGTCGTCGGCGAAGGCGCGGTGGCAACGGGCGAAAACAGCTCGGCGATCGGCGACAGCGCGCTCGCGTCCGGCGAGAACAGCTCGGCTGTCGGCCAGGGGGCGGTCGCATCGGGCAGCAACGGTTCGGCCATCGGCCAGGGTTCGACGGCATCGGGCAGCAACAGCTCGGCCGTCGGTCAGGGCGCGGTCGCGTCGGGCAACAACGGTTCGGCCATCGGCCAGGGCTCGGTCGCGTCGGGCGAAAACGGCACGGCGCTCGGCCAGGGCGCGGTTGCATCCGGCAAGGACAGCACCGCACTCGGCCAGGGCGCATCGGCCACCGGCAGCGGCTCGGTCGCGATCGGCCAGGGCTCGGTGGCGGCGGAAGCCAACACCGTCTCGTTCGGCAACGGCACGGAAGAAGGCAACCGCCGGCTCGTCAACATCGCGGACGGCATCAACGCCAGCGACGCGGCCACGAAGGGCCAGCTCGACCGCGCGATGGAATCGGTCGACCAGCGCTTCAACGACACGAACCGCGCGATCAACGACGTCGCGAAGAACGCGTATGCCGGTATCGCGGCCGCGATGGCGATGCCGAACATGACGCCGTCGCAACCGGGCAAGACCGTCGTCGCGGTCGGCGCCGCGAACTTCAAGAGCGGCTCGGCGATCGCCGCCGGCGCCACCTACCGGTCGCGCAGCGGCAACTGGCTCGTGAACGGCGCGACGTCAATCACGTCGGTCGGCGACGTGGGTGTCCGTGCGCAAGTCGGCTACGAGTTCTGACCGAAGGGCTCCGCGCAAGCGGAGTGCCGACCCGACGCGGAAGGGCATCGCCCCTTCCGCTTGTCGGCCGACGGCCAGTGGCGATTCCCGCGAGTTGCCACCGGCCGTCGGTGCGACGGGATCGCGACCGCCAGCGGTATCGCCGGCGGCCGTGCCCGTGTGCCGACTTCCACCCAGCCTCGACAACGCCTACCGCAACCCGCCGCATGGCGCGGCGCAACGCGCAATCTCAACATGAACAGAACCTTCCCCATCCGCATCGTGATCGCCGACGACCATCCGGCGGTCGTCATCGGCGCGCGCTACGAATTGTCCGCGACGAATACGGTGTCGGTCGTCGCGACCGCGCACAATTCGACGGAACTGATGGACGCGCTCGCGCAGCATCCGTGCGACGTACTCGTGTCGGACTACGCGATGCCGGGCGTCGAGCACGGCGACGGCCTCACGATGTTCACGAGCATCCTGAAGCGCTTTCCCGGCCTGAAGATCGTCGTGATGACGATGATGGAGAACGCGGTCGCGCTGCGCGCGCTGATCGACATCGGCATCGCATGCATCGTCAGCAAGTCGGACATGCCGAATCATCTGACGATGGCGATTCACGCGGCCTATACGAACGGCCGCTACCTGTCGCCGTCGATGGAGCGGATCATGCGCAACACGGGCAGCGTCAGCGGCAGGCCGCCGGCACTGTCGGCTCGCGAGGTGGAAGTCATCCGCCTGTTCGCGTCGGGGCTGTCGGTCAACGAAATCGCCGACAAGCTGAGCCGCAGCAAGAAAACCATCAGTACGCAGAAGAGTTCGGCCATGCAGAAGCTCGGCATCGAGCGCGACGTCGACCTGGTGCGTTACGCGATTTCGTGCGGGCTCGTGACCGACCACGGTTATTCGACATCCGCACGCGGCGACGGCGCAAACGGGTAACGCCGCCGCGGAAGACCGAAACAAAAAGCCCCGGCGCCTTGCGGCCGCCGGGGCTTTCGCGCGTCGGTGCGATCCGGCGCGCTGATCTTCGCCGGCACGTTCCCGTGCCGCCGGTGTCGTCGCACCTGCCGTCAGGCCGGATCGACGCCGCCCTCCTCCCTGGTTTCGCCGCCGCGCCCTTCGCTGGCCGACGCGGCGACGATCCCGTGCTCGATCGCGTAGCGCAGCAGGTCGATGTCCTTGTCGATCCCGAGCTTTTCCATCGCGCGCGCCTTCTGCGTACTGATGGTTTTCTTGCTGCGGCTCAGCTTGTCGGCGATTTCGTTGACCGTGAGGCCCGACGCATAGAGCCGCACCACTTCGAGTTCGCGGTCGCTGAGATCGCGCTTCTGGTCGGCGGCCCGCGCGCTCGAATGCGACGTGAGCGTGCGCACCACCTTCTCCACCGACGGCGAGTAATAGGTGCCGCCCGTCGCGGCCGCGTGAATCGCGGGAATCAGATGATCGATCGTGTCGGACTTGCTGACGATGCACTCGATGCCGAGCCGCGTCAGCGCGCCGACCACGGCCGGATTGTCGAGCATGGTCAGCACGACCAGCTTGACGGCCGGGTGATTGCGCTGGAGATAGGAGAACAGCGTGATGCCGTCGCCGTGCGCGCTGCCCGGCATCGCATAGTCGGACACCACGACGTCGCATACGCCGGCCTCGACGAGCCGGATCAGCTCGGTCGAATTGACTGCCTTGCCGGTCAACCGGATCGTCGGCACCGACGACAGCCCGTGCTCGACGCCGACCAGCATCGCCGGGTGGTCGTCGGCCAGTACCACGCGTATCAGATAGCTTCCCATAGTCGTCCAGATTTGCGCGGCAACCGTCGCGGCCGGCTCGCCGCCCGCGGGCGGCGCCGACCGCGCGCAGCGCGGCGTCGTGGATCGTAATTGGGCGCTATCTTCGCACGAAAACGGGGCCGTCAGCCATCGCCCCGGCCTGCGGCGGCCGCCGCCGCACCGCGCACCGCCATGAAAAAAACCGCCGGCTCGTGACGAGCGGGCGGTTCCAGGTACAGGGCGGGCGGGTGGGAGCGTCCTTCCATCGGCTCAGTGCCGATCGAGTCCCCGCACGTACCGGTGGAGCGTCATGCGTGACGCATTACTTCGCATCGATCCGGATCTCGACGCGGCGGTTCTGCGCGCGGCCTTCCGCGGTCGCGTTGGACGCAACCGGGTCGGCGGCGCCGAGGCCTTCCGACACGAACGACTGCGCCTTCAGGCCGTTGCTGCTCAGGTAGTTCATCACGTTGCGGGCCCGCGACGCCGACAGCGCCAGATTGTGCGTCTTGCTGCCGGTCGAATCGGTGAAGCCCGTGATGGCCACGCGGCGGAATTCGATGCCGCCGTTGATCTGCACGAAGCGGTCGAGCTGGCTGCGCGCCTCCGGCGTCAGTACCGCGCTGTCGAACGCGAAGTTCGCGTCGCCCTGCAGCAGCACCTGGCGCTGCTGAACCGGCTGCGGCGCCGGTTGCGGTTGCGGTGCCGGCGGCGCGGCCTGCACGACCGGCTGCGGCTTGCCGCACATGAACGTGATCTCGCGCGGGTCCTTCATCGGTGCGCGGCTGTACACGCGGTCGATCATCTCGAGCGGCGTGAAACCCTTGCCCTGGCAGAATTCTTCCGCCGCACGGGCGCAGGCGTTCGCGCTGCCGAGCAGCCCATCGCAGCTCACGCGAAATACGTTGTCCGGCTTGCCCGGAATCGACACCGCCCGGATGTCGTAGGTGACGCCCGATTGCGTCGTGCACGCACCGAGCGCCATCGCGATCGCGCCGATCGATGCCGCGCGCAACAACAAGGTTTTCATGGTCATGGTGAAACGTCCGCCGTGACGGCGGACGCCTGGAAAAAGTTGAATGGAGTCAATCGGATCGACGTCGCGGGCGGGGCGCGATGCCCCGCCCGGCGACTTACCACTGATACGAAGCGCCCACGCCGACGGTGTTGCCGCCGCTCGACATGCCCACGCCGGCCTTCATCTTCAGGTTCTGCGTGATGCGGGCCTCGCCGCCGAACGCCACCGCCTGATAGCCCTCGTAGGTCGCGCCGCCGATACCGAACGACACCGTCTTGCCCGGATCGACACCCGGAATCATCGTCAGCGCGGTGGCCGCGGCGATACCGGAGTACGCGTTGCGCGACAGGTCGTTGACCTGACCTTGCACGCCGCCGATCGCGCGATCCATCTGGCCCTTCGTCGCCGCGTCGGACGCGTTCACGCCATCGGCCAGGTTCGAGATCGTGCGCTTCTGATCGGCCGTACCGACGGACACGGTGTTGTCGCTCGACGCCACCGAACCGGCGCCCAGCGCGACGGAGTTCTTGCCCGATGCGTTCGCACCTTCGCCGATCGCCGTCGACTTCTCGCCGGACGCGTTCGCGCTGCTGCCGATCGCGGTCGCCCCTTCGGCGCTGCTCTTCGCGCCCGAACCGATCGCCGTACCGTTGCTGCTCGATACGTTCGCGTTCGAACCGACGACCGTGGCGTTGTTCGCGCCCGTCCCGATCGTCGAGCCCGAACCCGCGGCCGTGTTGCCCGTGCCGCTGCCTGCGTTCGCCTTCGTCGTACCGTCCGCACCCACGTCGGTACCGGCGAAGTAGTCGTTGCCGGTACCGCCATCGCCCGGATTGCCCGTGCCCGGGTTCCGCTCCAGTTCGCCGACACGGTCGTCGAGGCCGCCGATCTTGTCGTTCAGTTCGCTCAACTGCCCGAAGTTCACCGCGTCATACCGGCTCGAACCGTCCGCGACGTTGCCCAGGCGCACCGGTGCCGCGCCCGAGCCGCCGAGGGTCACCGAGCCGTAGTTCGGCGTGCCGTCCTTGTTCAGGTCGTAACGCACCGCGAGCGAATCGGTCGCGCCGTACTTGGCCGCGGCCTGGACAGCTTCGGCCACGGTCTTGTACTTGCTGCCGTTCACTTCGATCGACGTATCCGCGAGCTTGCCGTCCGCATCGACCGTCGTCCCGCCGCCGATCGTGTCCGCCACGCTCTGCGCGGTGCCGTGCAGTTGCGAGCCGTTGATCGCGTCGCGACTCGTCGCGCTCACCGCACCCGCGCCCACGCCGGTCAGCACGCGGTCGCCCGCCGTGCCCGCGAAGTTCACGGACGTGCCGTCCGTCTCCTTCGCGACCGTGATCTCGCGCGTGTCCGCGTCCTGCTGGACGAGGCCGATCGAGCCGTGGACGAGGCTGCTCGAGATGTTCTCGATCGCGTCGCCGACGTTGTTGTACGTCTTGTCGTTGACGGTGTACGTCGGGTTCGTCACCTTGCCGTTCGCGTCGACGGTCGAACCGCCGCCCAGCGCATCCGCCACGCTCTTCGACGCGCCATACAGCTGCGAGCCGTTCACGGCGTCCATGCTGGTCGCGTTCACCGCGCCCGCCTTCACGTTCGACAGCGTCGTGCCGTTCGCACCCTTCAGCGTGATCTGGTCGAAATTCGCCGAACCGTTCGCCTGCTTATCGTACGTCACGGCGAGCGACGTCAGGCCCGCACCCGGGTTCGTCGGATCGATCGGCGTGAGCACACCCGCGCTCTGCAGCTGACCGACGTTCACCGCGTCATGCTTGTCCACGCCGTCCGCGATGTTCTTCAGCGCCACCGGACCCGTCGCGCCCGCGCCGCCCAGCGTCACCGAACCGCGGTTCGCCGTGCCGTCCGCATTTCGGTCGTACGTCACCGCCGCGATCGACTGGCCGCTCACCGGGTCGACCAGACCCGAATCGGCCAGCTGCTTGTTGATCACGGTGATGTTTTCCGTGTTCGTCGTCGTGCGTCCGTCGAGGTTCGACAATGCATCGCCCACGTTGTTGTACGACTTCGACTTCGACGCATCCGCCGGATCGGCCAGCGAGTACGTCGGGTTCGTCACCTTGCCGTCCGCGCCGACGGTCGAGCCGCCGCCCAGCGAATCGGCCACGCTCTGCGCCGTGTCGTGCAGTTGCGCACCGTTGACCGCGTCCGTGCTCGTGGCCGTGACCGCGCCCGCCTTCACGTTCGTCAGCGTCGTGCCATCCGCGCCCTTCAGCGTGACCGTGTCCTTCGCGGCACCGTCGTATGCGACGGCGAGCGACGTCAGGCCCGCCCCCGGGTTCGTCGGGTCGACCGGCGCAACCAGGCCGGCATCCTGCAACTGGCCGAGGTTGATCGCGTCATGACGCTCCGTGCCGTCCGCAACGTTCTTCAGTGCGACCGGCGTCGTGGCGCCTGCGCCGCCCAGCGTCACGGTATCCTTCGCCGCGCCGTCGTACGTCACCGCCATCGACGTCAGGTTGCCCTTGCCGTCGTCGCCCACCACGCCCGCGTTCTTCAGCTGGCCGAGGTTCAGCGCATCGCCGTCGTCCGTTGCGTCCGCCACGTTCTTCAGCTGCGTCGGGCCGGCGCCGTGGCCCAGCGTCACCGAACCGTAGTTCGGCGTGCCGTCCGCGTTGCGGTCATACGTGACCGCCGCGTTCGCCTTGCCGTCGTCGCCGATCAGGCCCGAACCCTTCAGCTGCGCAACGTTCACCGCGTCCAGGTCGGCCACACCGGCCTTCACGTTCGACAGCGTCGTGCCGGCCGCGCCCTTCAGCGTGACCGTGTCCTTCGCGACACCGTCGTACGCGACGGCGAGCGACGTCAGGCCCGCCCCCGGGTTCGCCGGATCGACCGGCGCCACCAGGCCCGCGTCCTGCAACTGGCCCACGTTGATCGCATCGTGACGATCCACGCCGTCCGCGACGTTCTTCAGCGCCACCGGAGCCGCCGCGCCCGCGCCGCCCAGCGTCACCGAACCGAGGTTCGGCGTGCCGTCCGCGTTGCGGTCGTACGTCACCGCCGCGATCGACTGGCCCGTTGCCGGATCCACCAGCCCCGAATCGGCCAGCTGCTTGTTGATCACGGTGATGTTTTCCGTGTTCGTCGTCGTACGGCCGTCGAGGTTCGACAGTGCGTCGCCCACGTTGTTGTACGACTTCGACTTCGACGCATCCGCCGGATCGGCCAGCGAATACGACGGGTTCGTCACCTTGCCGTCCGCGCCCACGGTCGAGCCGCCGCCCAGCGAATCGGCCACGCTCTGTGCCGTGCCATGCAGCTGCGAGCCGTTGATCGCGTCCGTGCTCGTGGCCGTCACCGCACCCGCCTTCACGTTCGTGATCGTCGTGCCGGTCGCGCCGCCTTGCAGCGTGACGCGATCCTTGGTGTCGTCGTCATAGCCGACGGCCAGCGGATTGCCCGAACCGCCCGAGTTGTCCGCGACGTACTGCTTCAACTGGTTGTAGTTGATCGCGTCATGGTCGTCCGTCGCATCCGCGACGTTCTTGATCTGCGTCGGGCCCGCGCCATTGCCCAGCGTCACCGAGCCGTAGTTCGGCGTGCCGTCCGCGAGACGGTCGTACGTCACCGCGGCGATCGACTTGCCATCGTCGCCGATCAGGCCCGAGCCCTTCAGCTGGCTCACGTTCACCGCATCCATGTCCGCTACGCCGGCCTTCACGTTCGACAGCGTCGTGCCGTTCGTGCCCTTCAGTGTCACGGTGTCCTTTGCATTGCTGTCGTACACCACGGCCAGCGATTCGCCCGTGACCGGATCGATCACGCCGCCCTTCGACAGCGAATCTTCCAGGTTGCCGACACGCGTGTTCGTCGCGAACAGCTGCGAGCCGTTCACGGCGTCCTTGCTCGTCGCCGACAGTTCGCCATCCTTGACGTTGTGGATCGCCACCGGCGTGGTCGCGCCCGTGCCGCCCAGCGTCACGCTGTCCTTCGCCGCACCGTCGTACGTCACGGCCATCGACGTCAGGTTGCCCTTGCCGTCGTCGCCCACCAGGCCCGCGTCCTTCAACTGGCCGAGGTTCAGCGCATCGCCGTCGTCCGTCGCGTCCGCCACGTTCTTCAGTTGCGTCGGGCCCGTGCCATGGCCCAGCGTCACCGCACCGTAGTTCGGCGTGCCGTCCGCATTGCGGTCGTACGTGACCGCCGCGTTCGCCTTGCCGTCGTCGCCGATCAGGCCCGAACCCTTCAGTTGCGAAACGTTCACCGCGTCCATGTCGGCCACACCGGCCTTCACGTTCGACAGCGTCGTACCGGTCGTGCCGGCCAGCGTCACGGTGTCCTTCGTCGCGCCGTCGTACGTCACCGCCAGCGACGTCAGGTTGCCCTTGCCGTCGTCGCCCACCAGGCCCGCGTCCTTCAACTGGCCGAGGTTCAGCGCGTCGTGGTCGTCCTTCGCGTCCGCGACGTTCTTAAGCGCCACCGGAGCCGTCGCACCCGCGCCGCCCAGCGTGACCGAACCGAGGTTCGGCGTGCCGTCCGCGTTACGATCGTACGTCACCGCGGTGATCGACTGCCCGGTCACCGGATCGACCAGCCCGGAATCGGCCAGTTGCTTGTTGATCACGGTGATGTTTTCCGTGTTCGTCGTCGTACGGCCGTCGAGGTTCGACAGCGCGTCGCCCACGTTGTCGTACGACTTCGACTTCGTCGCGTCCGCCGGATCGGCCAGCGAGTAGGCCGGGCTCGTCACCGTGCCGTCGGCACCCACCGCCGCACCGCCGCCAAGGGCATCGGTCACCCCCTTCAACTGGCTGACGTTGACCGCGTCGGTTGCCTGCGTGCCTGCCGCGACGTTGACGATCTGGCGTTCCGCCCCTGCACGGCCGACGGACACTGCGTTCGCACGATTCGAGAACGCGTTCGCGCCGAGCGCGACGCTGTTGGCCGCGCCCGCGGTCGCGTTCGCACCGAGCGCCATCGCGCCTTCGACGCTGCGCGCGACGTTCGCACCCGTGCCGATCGCGACCGCGTTGGTCGAGCCGGCCCGCACGTTCGCCGCGCTGCCGAGCGCGACCGAGCCGTCGCCGATTGCCTGCGCGCCGTTGTTGCCGACCGCCAGCGCATAGTCGCCGTTCGCCTGCGCGTTCGCACCCAGCGCGACGGCTTGCGTGCCGTTCGTCTGGACGTTCGAACCCATCGCGACCGAGTAGTCCTGGCCGGCGCCGGTTTGTGCGAAGCTGCCGATTGCGACCGAGTTGTTCGAACCCGCGCCGCTCTGGAGGCCGACCGCCACCGCGTTGGCGCCGCTTGCCGCCGTCGACGAGCCGATCGCGGCCGCCGTCGCCTTGGTCGGATCCGCGCCGTTCAGCGAAGCGACGTTGTTGCCCTGCAGACCTTCGATCGCGACGAGCGGGTCGCTGACATCCTGCGGCTGCATCGAACGCGAACTCACTTCGTCGATCGCAGCCTTCGTCTTCTTGTCGATCTCCGACGAGAAGGTATCGATCGCTTGCTGCGTCTTCGAGGTCACCGACGTCGACAGGTTGTTCAGCGCCGCATAGAGCTGGCCGCCGTTGACCGCGTCGGTGCTCTGGAATGCGACGTCGCCGTCCGCCACGTTGACGATCTTGCGTTCCCGGCCCACATCGCCGACCGACACGACGTTGTTCTGGTTCGCAACCGAGTTGTAGCCGATCGCGACCGAGCCGTTGCCGGTCACGCGTGCACCGCTGCCGAGCGCCAGCGAGTTGGCGCTGGTCGCCCGAGCGTCGGAGCCAATGGCGACGGCGAGCGCGCCGCTTGCGACCGCCGGCGTGCCCGTGACCGGGTCGGCATTGACCTTGACGAAGCGCAGGTTGCCGCCGGACATCTCGTCGCGGAGATCCGACAGGCCCGTGTTCAGTTGCTTGACGTTGACCGCGTCCAGGTCGTCGACGCCCGTCGCGACGTTCTTGATCTGCGTCGGGCCTGCGCCATTGCCCAGCGTCACCGAGCCGTAGTTCGGCGTGCCGTCCGCGTTACGGTCGTACGTCACCGCGGCGATCGACTTGCCGTCGTCGCCGATCAGGCCCGAGCCCTTCAGCTGGCTCACGTTCACCGCGTCCAGGTCCGCCACGCCGGCCTTCACGTTCGACAGCGTCGTGCCGTTCGTGCCCTTCAGCGTGACGGTGTCCTTCGCGTTACCGTCGTATACGACAGCCAGCGATTCGCCCGTGACCGGGTCGATCACGCCGCCGTCCTTCAGCGAGTCCTTCAGGTCGCTCAGGTTCTGGTTCGTTGCGAACAGCTGCGAGCCGTTCACGGCGTCCTTGCTCGTCGCCGACAGTTCGCCTTCCTTGACGTTGTGGATCGCCACCGGCGTGGTCGCGCCCGTGCCGCCCAGCGTCACGCTGTCCTTCGCCGTGCCGTCGTACGTCACCGCCAGCGACGTCAGGTTGCCCTTGCCGTCGTCGCCCACCAGGCCTGCGTCCTTCAGCTGGCCGAGGTTCAGTGCGTCGTGATCGTCCGTTGCGTCCGCGACGTTCTTGATCTGCGTCGGGCCTGCGCCGTTGCCCAGCGTCACCGTGCCGTAATTCGGCGTACCGTCCGCGTTACGGTCGTACGTCACCGCGGCGATCGACTTGCCGTCGTCGCCGATCAGGCCCGAGCCCTTCAGCTGCGAAACGTTGACCGCGTCCATGTCGGCCGCACCGGCCTTCACGTTCGACAGCGTCGTGCCGCTCGCGCCGGCCAGCGTCACCTTGTCACGTGCCGTACCGTCGTACGTCACCGCCATCGACGTCAGGTTGCCCTTGCCATCGTCGCCCACCAGGCCTGCGTCCTTCAACTGGCCGAGGTTCAGGGCGTCGTGATCGTCCGTTGCGTCCGCGACGTTCTTGATCTGCGTCGGGCCTGCGCCGTTGCCCAGCGTCACCGCACCGTAGTTCGGCGTGCCGTCCGCATTACGGTCGTACGTCACCGCAGCGATCGACTTGCCGTCGTCCCCGATCAGGCCCGAGCCCTTCAGCTGCGAAACGTTGACCGCGTCCAGGTCCGCTACGCCGGCCTTCACATTCGACAGCGTCGTGCCGTTCGTGCCCTTCAGCGTGACGGTGTCCTTCGCGTTGCCGTCGTATACGACAGCCAGCGATTCGCCCGTGATCGGGTCGATCACGCCGCCGTCCTTCAGCGAGTCCTTCAGGTCGCTCAGGTTCTGGTTCGTTGCGAACAGCTGCGAACCGTTCACCGCGTCCTTGCTCGTCGCCGACAGTTCGCCTTCCTTGACGTTATGGATCGCCACCGGCGTCCCGGCATTGCCCAGCGTGACCGCGCTCTTGGTTGCATCGTCGTACGTCACGGCCAGCGACGTGAGATTGCCCTTGCCGTCGTCGCCCACCAGGCCCGCGTCCTTCAACTGGCCGACGTTGACCGCGTCCATGTTCGCCACGCCGGCCTTGACGTTCGACAGCGTCGTGCCGCCCGCACCGGCCAGCGTCACCTTGTCGCGCGCCGCACCGTCGTACGTCACCGCCATCGACGTCAGGTTGCCCTTGCCGTCATCGCCCACCAGGCCCGCGTTCTTCAACTGGCCGAGGTTCAGCGCGTCGTGATCCGCCTTCGCGTCTGCAACGTTCTTCAGCGCGACCGGCGTCGTGGCGCTCGCGCCGCCCAGCGTCACCGAACCCATGTTCGGCGTGCCGTCCGCGTTGCGGTCGTACGTCACCGCGGCGATCGACTTGCCGTCGTCGCCGATCAGGCCCGAACCCTTCAGCTGGCTCACGTTGACCGCATCCATGTCGGCCGCGCCGGCCTTGACGTTCGACAGCGTCGTACCGGTCGCGCCGGCCAGCGTGACCTTGTCCTTCGTCGCACTGTCGTACGTCACCGCAGTAATCGGCTTGCCCGTCACCGGATCGATCAGCCCCGAATCCTTCAGTTGGTTCACGTTCACCGCATCGGTGTCCGCCGTCCCGGCAGCCAGATTGGTGATGCGTCGCTGCAACGCCGACGAACCGACGGAGACCGTGTTGTCTGCAGTCGCGATGCTGCCGCTACCCAGTGCGACCGACGACACGCCGGTCGACGACGCATTCGCGCCCAGCGAAACGCTCGAATTGCCCGACGCAAGCGCAGCAGGCCCGAATGCGAGCGTATTCATCCCCGATGCGGACGAACGGGTGCCGAGCGCAACGCTTTGACTGCCGGCCGGTCCCATTGCGGTCGCGCCATCGCCGATCGCATAGTTGGCATAGTTCGACTTGGCGCCGAACCCGATCGCACCGCCGCCAGCGTACCCGCTCGTGCCGGCTTGCGCGTTCACGCCGATCGCCATCGTGCCGTACCCGCCGCCGCTGGTATTGGCCGTGGCACCGTTACCGATGGCGATGTTTCCGCCAGAGCTTCCCGACTGAGCCACCGCTCCGCTTCCGAGCGCGACAGATCCCGATCCGCTGGCCGTCGCCGCGGTACTCGTCGCGTTACCCAGAACCTTGATGTAGGTGTTGTCCGTCTTCGTCGACAGCGCCGTGTTCATCTGGCCGACGTTTACGGCATCCGTATTGGCGACGCCGGCCTTGACGTTCGACAGTGTCGTGCCGCCCGCGCCCTTCAGCGTGACCTTGTCCTTCGTCGCGCCGTCGTAGGTCACCGCGTTCGGATCGCTGCCGCCATTCGCGGCCAGCGCATCGAGCGCGTCGCCGACGTTGTGGTAGTCGGTTCCGGCGACCTTGTAGGTCGGCTGAGTGACGTTGCCGCTGCCGTCGACCACCGCGCCGCCGCCGAGTGCCTTGGTCACGCCCGACAGCTGGCCAACGTTGACCGCGTCGGTGGCTTGCGTGCCGGCCGCGACGTTCACGATCTGGCGCTGCTGCGTCGCCGAGCCGACCGAAATCGTGTTGTTGCGGGTCGCGCTCGAACCGGAGCCGAGCGCCATCGCACCGGTCACGTTCGCGGCGACGGCTGCTTGCGTGCCGAGCGCAACGGAATTGGTGGCCGATGCGCCAACGACCGCGCGATCGCCAATGGCAACGGCACCATTCGCGCCGGCATTCGCCTGATTGCCCAATGCAGTTGCGTGACTGCCGCTTGCCGATGCCATACGACCCAGCGCCGTTGCGCCTTCACCATTGGCCACCGTACCGGAACCGAGTGCCGTCGCGGACAGGCCCTGTGCGGAAGCCGCATTCCCGATAGCTGTCTCCGCGCCCATGGTGCCGGCCACGGCCGCATTGCCGATCGCGACGCCATTCGTGCTGCCCACGCTGGCCGCCGCGCCCGTCCCGCGAACGTTGACGTACGTGTTGTCGACCTTCTTCGACAGCGCCGTGTTCATCTGCCCGACGTTCACGGCATCCGTATTCTGCGTACCGGCAGCCACATTGACGATCTGTCGTTGCAGCGACGTCGACCCGACCGACACCGCATTGTTGCGATCGCCCACCGAGTTCGCGCCGAGCGCAACCGCATTCGTACCGCTGGCCAGTGCACCACGACCGAGTGCCGTCGAGGTCGCGCCCGTTGCACTTGCCCGCTCACCCAAGGCAACGCTCGACGCCGATGTCGCGTTCGCGAGCACACCGATCGCAACGGCGTTCGTGGTTGCATTCGCTGCATAACCGATTGCGGACCCATAGGTCCCGCTGGTGCTGGCACCGCGGCCCACCGCAATGGCGTTCGCGCCGACGGCACTTGCCGTCATGCCGAGTGCCGTGGCACCGTCGGCGCCCGAATAGGCGCCATAGCCGACGGTAGTCGCATTGGTGGACAGAGCCGCCGCACCTCGGCCCATTGCCGTCGAATTGCTCCCCGTCGCGCGTGCGCTCACGCCGACCGCCACGGTCTCGCTGCCCGTCGCGTTCGCAAGGGTGCCGAGCGCAACGGCATTCTGCCCCGTTGCAACGGTATTCCCGCCGAGCGCCACGGCCGACGTGCCGCCGGCGTTCGCATTCGCCCCGATTGCCGTCGCGCTGCCGCCCGCGCGTGCCGCCGTCGCAGTCGCATACGTACCGGTATTGGTCACAACATACGGGTTCGCCGTCCCCGCAGCCGCAATCGCCGCGTTCAACTGGTTGACGTTAACGGCATCCGTCCCGGCCGTACCGGCAGCCAGGTTGTTGATGCGGTGATTCGTCATGTTGAAGTTGCTGTCGACGTCCACCGGGCCGCGAAGGTGCACGCCCGAGCCGCCCAGCAGGAAGAGATGGCCGTCGACGGTACCGCTGATGCCGGCCTCGGTCGCCGCGCTTGCCTGACCGACACCACCACCGTTGACGTTGCTGTTGTTGTACAACTGAAACGACCTGACGTGACCTTCGCTCAGTCTGAAATTGGAGATCGCCGTACCGCACGCCGCAGTCGTCCTGGTTCCGACCGTGTTGCCGCCGCCAAAGGTCGTCCCATAATAGCCGCTGCCCGCCGGCGCACACAGCGACAACGATCCACCGCCATTGGCGGCCTGCGCCATCGCGTCGTTCGCCATGGCGCCACCACCCACACCGGCCATCACGGCGACCGCCGCGGTGACCGACGAACGCATCGTCGTATTCGACTTCGATTTCGTGCGCATCCGCGCCGTTTCGGCTGCCGCCGTCCATGTACCCGTCGTCGCGTTCCAGACGGTGCGATAGGTCTTGTTCACGTTGTTTGCCTCAGTAGAAAAAAGGGAGAAGGACGCTCCTCGTCCACCATTGGCAATGTATTGATCGCCCGTCGTTTCGATAATCAGACGGCCGGACGTCACATGACTTATTTCGTAGGCCTGGTCCTAACATGACGTTGCTTGACAATCGGTCATGTCAAACGCGGCGCGACATTCCGTTCTCTTGAACGATTCCGTTTGACACGGCCGCGTTGCAGGACGTATATACGCTGCGCGCGGCCGATTGCATGAATAGGACTGGTCCTATCCTTCGCGCGCGAGTGTTTCGGACTGCCCTACATACAGCCTCCCCCACTATCCCGATAATTTTCCCGTTCCCCGAGCCGGCGGCGCATCGCGCTGCCTTCAATCGGCTCGTGGAGATCGTCCGCGTTCCGGCCTCGCCGCGGCGCGTCCCCGATTCGCGCATTGATTCACCAGTCTTCGCCTCATGCCCATTCGCCACCTCTTCGCGTCCCACACGGACGCCAGCGCGCCGTTCGCATCGATCGACGACGACACGCGCGACCTGAGCCTGCTGAACCGGTATCAGCGCTTCACGCTGTACGGCGGCGCGGTCGTGCTGTCGCTCGTGATCCTGATCGCGGCAGGCATCCTGCTCGTCGGCTCGGTGCGCGACTACATCGCCGAGCGGCGCGACCTGTTCGCGACGCACAAGGCGCTCGTGCAACTCGAAATGGACGCGAAACAGGCGTCGATGCGCCGCGCGGTGATCAATGCCGAGCTGCTGTGGAACGGCCATCCGCCGCATGCGCGCGAAGCCTCCGACGCGCTGCGCAGGGACGGGCACGTCCTGCTCGCCCCGATGCCCGGCGTGAGCGAGATCTTCGTGGCCGCGTCGCCCAAGGCGCTCGCCGAGCGCGAAACGGATCGCTACGTGCAGCTGATGGAGCGCCAGACGATCTCGGTCGCGGCCGCCGAACGCCAGACCGGGCGCGCGGTACGCGGTTACGCATACAGCCCCGACCGCAACGTGATCGCGATCACGCCGCCGCCGTCGATGCCGTATCCCGACCTGCTCGCACGCATCGGCGTGCCCGACACGCCTACGCTGATCGAACACCTCGCGTTCGACGCGGCCGACTGGTCCGATCCGGCCATCGCGCGCTACTGGCGCCTGTCGCGCCGGATCGCCTGGCAGGCGCCGGCGATCGATCCGCTGACCGGCAAGACGGTCTTCCGTCTCGTCGAACCCGCATTCGACGGCCAGCAGCATTTCATGACCTTCGTGAGCGACTTCGACGTCGACGTGATCGCCGAGCGGATGAAACATGCACCCGGCGATGCCGTCGCGATGTTGATCGACGAAAACGGCCGCGTGCTGCTGGATGCCGATCGCACCGGCGACGCGGAGGACGGCGCGGCCCTGATGAAACAAGCGCTGGCCGAAGGCACCTGGCGGCGCGGCCTCGCGCATTTCGACGAAAGTTACCGTCACGGCATGTTCACGATCACCGACCGGATTTCGGACACCGGCTACGCGATCGTCTATGCGTACTCGTGGCGCACGATCGCCTTTGCGATCTGGTCGACGATGCTGCGCGAGTTCGGCACGACCGCGACCATCCTCATCGTGCTGTGGACGCTCGTGATCGCGTTCGACCTGCGGGTGTTCGCGCCGCTGTTCCGTCGTTCGCGCCGCGTGTTCGAAAGCGAGCGGATGAGCCGCACGATCGTCGCCACCGCGCCGTTCGGCATCGGCCTCGTGTCGCCCGATACGCAGCAGGTGCTGCTGCGCAACCGGATGCTCGAGCTGTACGACCGCGAGGCCGGCGATCCGCCGCTGCACGAGCGGCTGCTGGCTCGCTACCGCGAGCGCGCGGACGCGTCGCCGGTGCAGCTCGACGTCGAACTGCCCGTGACGCTCGACGACGGCCGCGCGCGCGACCTGCTCGTCAACTTCGTGCGCGTCCGCTACAAGGGCAAGGAAGCGCTGCTGTTCAGCTTCTCCGACATCACGACGCGCGCCGACGCCGAACGCGCACTCGACAGCGCGAACCGCGCGAAGTCGACGTTCCTCGCCACGATCAGCCACGAGATCCGCACGCCGCTGAACGCGATGCTCGGCAATCTCGAACTGCTCGACAAGGCGCCCGACCCAAGCCGCCAGAAGCCGCGCCTGCATGCGGTCACGTCCGCCGCGCGCATGTTGCTCGACATGCTGAACAACGTGCTCGACATGACGAAGATCGAAGCCGACCGGATGACGCTCGAAGCGACGGGGTTCGGGATCGACGAGTTGATGCGCGACGTGGCGGACCTGTTCGAGCCGGTGGCCGGCGCGAAGGGCGTCGCGCTGCGTATCGACGTCGATCCCGCGGCGACCCGCACGTATGTCGGCGATCCGATGCGGGTGCGGCAGATCGTCGTGAACCTGGTCAGCAACGCGATCAAGTTCACCGATCGCGGCACGGTCGCGCTGTCGGTGTCGGCGCCGCCGGGCGATGCGACGCCCGTGACGATCCGCGTCAGCGATTCGGGCATCGGCATGACGGCCGACCAGCTTGCGCACGTGTTCGAGCCATTCGCGCAGGCCGACGAATCGATCGCGCGTCGTTTCGGCGGAACGGGCATCGGCCTCGCGCTGAGCTACAAGCTCGCGGAGTCGATGGGCGGGCGCATCGACGCGAACAGCGTGCCGGGCGTGGGATCGACGTTCGTCGTCACGTTGCCGCTGCCGCTCGACAGTCAGCCGGGCGCCGCGCACACGCCGTCCGGCGAGGATGCGCCGAACGTGCGCGTGCTGTTCGTCGACGACAACCCGGTCAACCGTTCGCTCGTCCACGATCAGCTGGACGTCCTCGGCTATCAGGCCGATATCGCATCGAACGTCGCCGAGGCGCTCGATCTGGTGGACCGTCACGACTATCCGGTCGTGCTCACCGATCTCAACATGCCGGGCCTCGACGGGTACGCGTTCGCACGCGTGCTGCGCGAGCGCGGGCGGGTGCAGCCGATCCTGGCGGTGACCGCGCATGCCGAACCGGACGAGTTGCGCCTGGCGTGGGAAGCGGGCATCGACGAGATCGTCACGAAGCCGACGTCGCTGAAATCGCTCGAACAGGCGATCGCGAGGTACACGGGCACGTGGCGTCGGCCGGTCTATCCGCCTGCACCGGCGCGTGCGTCCGGCCCGCTGCCGAAAGACCTGCATACGGTGCTCGCCGATGCAACGCGACGCTCGAGCGCGACCATCGCTCGGGCGCTGCAGGACGGCGACCTGAAGGTCGCGCGCTCGGAGATTCACAGCATGCGGGGCGCGTTCGCGATGATCGGCGAGCGGGAGATTTCGGGGCTCTGTGCGTCGATGGAAGCGCTGGCGCTGGCGGGCGATGCCGCCGCGTTCGCGCGGGAGTTCGAGCGCTATCGACGGAGCGCGAACGAGATTCTCATGCGGCGGGCGGCAGGCTGATCGAAATCGTCGACTGAAACGATTGCTGACACATCCGGAAGGAATCGATCATGCGGCCGGCCGGCTCGATTGCGCCGCACACGTTGTGCAGCAGGCATTCGAGGCATTGACCTGATGGCCATCGCGGATGATTTCGTACATGACTGCCCTCTGACACCGCGCGATCTCGGCTACAGTGGTTGCACGTTTTCGCCTGGACTCCGGCATCATTTCGACATGCCAAGCATGTGACGGACTGATCGTTGGCATCCACTGCGTAAACGAGCGCGGCCCGCAGGTGATACAGCACCCACGGGCCGCTGACCACAACCAACTCAACGCAGGAGTTGACCATGGCTGGCGCGCATCATAACGCACCGATGTATTTCCGCGATTGTTTTGTCTCCCCTCAATCGTCTTTCCAATCTGGCCGCGTCGTCCCGCACATCAGGCTGACCGACATGGCGCCGCCCGTCGTGTATCTGTGGACGCAGCTGTCCGGCCGGTGGATCGAGGCAGCCGGATTCGATCCCGGGCAGCGCCTGCGGATCGAGGTGTCGCACAAGCGGCTGGCGATCACGCCGATCGAAGACGCTGGCTGCACGTCGGATGAACAAGCGGGATGTCCCGATATCGATCGCGGAACCGGGCGGCAGCAACGTTCGGTGATGACGGAGGAAGCGTAATGAACTACGACGCATCGAAGCAGCACACCGACGACGTACCGGACGATTTCGACTACTACGATGTCGGCGAACTGGCAGCCAAGTCCGTACTCGTACTTAAGCTCAACGCATTGATGGCATCGCGCGGCCTGACCGAAGAAGAGGCCGCGGCGCTCGCGGAAATGGCCCGGCCGGTCGTGACCCCCGAGCAGCGCGAGCGGCTCCGCAACGTGACGCTGGATCAACTGATGCTGACACTCGCCTCGTTCGGCCAGCATGTGGAGATCGTCGTACGACCTGCGCGGGAAGGGGGGCCGGCGGGGATCACGGTTTCGGTGTGACGGCCATCGGGCGGGCTTGAAGGAGCGTGTGGCGGCCGGAAGCGCCTCGGCGCTCGCATGAGGCAGCGTTAGGAGTAGTGCTATCGAATACATAGCATGACGACGGCCGGGCCCAGCGGCCGACGCCGAAGCGGCTCCGGCACCACACTCGTTCAATTTAACGTGAACGATCGTCACAACCAATCGGACCAGGCTGATTCTTCTCCTGTCGTGGCGGCATCCTCGGCCATGCCATCGGTGGCGCATCCGATCGACTCCAATCCGTTACCTGAATCCGCCGCCTCCAGTCCACGCGTGCCACGCGCCATCGATCCCCCAAAGCAGACGCGGCGACAGTCCGGTCACGCATCGAAATGACATCGGCCCGCGCTCGAATCGAGCAACGGGCCGACGTATGTGACACATACCCGGAATGCGGGCCGTTTACTGCTGAATCACCGCCTGCTGCGCCAGCTTGTCCACCAGCGCCGTCATCGCACGCTGCTGCGCCTGTGCTTCGAGCTGCTGACGCAAGACGCTTTTCGCCGCGTCGAAGGTCGGCACGGTCGTCGCACGCTTCTCGTCGAGTTTCACGATCGCGAACGCGTTGCCGATCCGGATCGGGCCCGCGACGGCGCCCGGTTGCAGCGACGTGATCGCCTGCGCGAGCGGCACGGGCAGGCCGCCCGTCTTCCCTTCGGCCACCGGCGTGCGCAACTCGACCCACTGTGCCACGCCGCCGTTCGGTGTCGTGTTGTATTTCTTCGCCACGGCGTCGAACGCGGCGCCCTGCTTCAGCTCCGCGACCAGCGCGTTCACGTCGGCCGGATCGGCCACGGCGATCACGTCCGCGCGATATTCGAACTGCGCGGCATTCGCGACGACGTCGTCGTAACGCGCCTTCACCTGCGCATCGGTCACCGCTTGCGGGTGCAGGTTGTCGCGCAGATAGAGATCCGTCGCCGCCACCGTGCGGGCGCGCATCACGACGCGGTTCACTTCCGGCCGGCTGCCGTAGTTGGCCTTTTCAGCCGCCTGCTCGACCAGATGCTGGGCGATCAGTTCACGCTTGGCCTGTGCACGCAGTTCCGGCGTGGCGGCCAGCCCGGTGGTTTCGATCATGCTGTCCACGTCGCTGCGCGCAATGGGCGTGTCGTTGACGACCGCTTCGACGCCCGACGGCAGCGGCGTTTCGGTTTTCGTGCCTGCGGCGCGCGCGACGGGTGCGCCGCAGGCGCATGCGAGTGCGATCAGCGTGGAAACAATGGATATGTGGTGCTTCTTCATGAGGGTTCCTTCATCGAGGGAGGGAGTTGCCGCACGCGATGGCGGTCGGGAGAAAGCGCGGCGGTTTCGCCGCGGGCAACCGAACGGATCGGTGCCGGACAGGCCGCGCGCGAACGATCGCGTCGCGGCCGGACCTGGAACGAGAACCGGTCGACCCGGTCTCGCATGGGATGGCACAGCGGCCGCCGGCGACGCAACGGCGGCCGTCGGCGCGGAAGACAGAGATGAATGCCCTGCGCTCGCATGTGGCAGCGTTCTCCCAACCTGCGACCCAAATGGGGCAGACGCGACCGAGCCCACCGGTCGCCGCAGGGCATTCACGTCTCGCCATCCGGCTCGGCCCGCTTAGGCTGTATCGTTCGATTCGGGCGCACGCGGAGAAAAATGCGCCGCCCGGCGAACGGGCAGCGCGTCCAACGAAGCGGGGCTTCGGATACGAGGTGTCGGGCGCACACCATGCGACCGCCCGACGTTTGCATTGTCGAAGTTCGGACAGCGTCCGCACAATCAGCCGGGTCCTATTCCGCACGACATCACCGTTGAATCGTCGAGGTCTCGCGCGCATTCATCGTCACGGCGAGCGGCGGGAATGCGGCGACGCTGCGCATCGCGCCGTAGAACTTGTTCATCGCGACGTCGATCCCGTAGTTCGGCAGCGTGCGGCCAAGCCCGTGCGAGAACAGCGTCTCCGGCTGCAGCGGAAAACAATGGTCGAGCAGGAAGCGCGCACCGGCCGGCGAGATCGTATACGCGCAGATCCCGTAGAACTCGAGCAGGTTCATCACGAGCACGGGGCCGCGATCGATACGGAAATCCTCGACGGCCTGCGCGAGCGACGCCTCGTCGAAACGCATCGTCACCGGCGTGCGGCTGTTGAAGATCGAGCCGCGCAGGATCGAATCGAAGTTGTAGCCCCACGCGACGAAGTCGTAACGGCCGGCATGCGCACGCAGGAACCGCATCGCGGTGTCGTCGAAGTCGGGCCTGAAGATCGCGTCGTCTTCAGCGACGGTCACGAGCGCGTCGCCTGCGGCGATCGCGGTCCACAGCCGGTGCGTGGTCATCGCAATGCCGATCGCGCCGCGCGTATAGGGCAAGCCCGGTGCGAACAGCCCGCTTTCCTCGATCGTCGCGTCCGACAGCGCGCGCCCGTCGACCGCGTCGACGAACGCAAAATCCAGATTCGGGTTGTTCGCGCGAAATGCGTCGCGACGGCCGCGTTCGTCCTCCAGCGAAATCACGCGCAGCGTGCGGGATACGGTCGGCATGCACGCGTCGGACACCGAGGCGGAATGCCGGGCGGTCAGGCCGGGCCGATCGGTAACGGGTGTCGACATCGTCACCACCCCGTCACGACCGACACGCCGAACACGATACCGAGCACGATGCCGACCGAGCGCCCTTGCAGAATAGGCTTCAACGCCGCGGGCTCGAAAAACGGATCGACCGCTTCGTGCCGGTTGCGCCACGCCGCGAGCAACGGCGGCGCCAGCAACGCCAGCGCCATCAGCAGCGCGGTTGCGCCCATCACGACTGCGCCGGTCGACGTCCAGCGCGTGCCGAACTCGACGACGACATGGACGAGCGCCACCGTCGCCGCACTGGCGATCATGCCCATCACCGTGCCTTTCACCAGATGATCCGCGTCGCTCATGGTTCGTTCTCCCAGTAGGTTGGCGGCCGAACGCCGTCGGCCGGAATACCCCGTATTAAAGGGATGCGCGACACGAATCTCTGTCAGACGAGTCCGATTGGATGGCCCGACACGCAAAAATAGGACTGGGCCTACACGCGCGGCGCGGAAATCCGTCAACGCGATGCAGATTAGGACTGGTCCGATTCAGTTGCCGAAACGGCATGCCTAAAGTGGCAGTCGACACGGAGCCGGTGTCGTCGAGCTCTCTCTCGTCGCCCGGCTCCACGACCGACAACCCGACCGTCCGCATGCCGTCACGCGGACGACTCACCGGAGCGACTTCCATGCAGACCATCTTCCCCGACACGCCGCCCGCCGCCCGCATGCAGCCGATGCCGATCGCCCGCGAGGACATCGTGTCGCCGGCGATGCATGCCGACGACAACGCCGTCGCGACGCTGACGCAGGCACTCATCGATCGCGGCGCCATCGCGGATGCCGTGGATCTCGCCGCGCGGCACTGGCACGCGCACCCCGACTCGGCGCATGCCGCGTTCAACTGCGGCTACGCACTGCAGATCGCCGGGCGCCACGCCGACGCGCTCGCGCCGTATCTGCGCACGTACGAACTGGCGCCCGCGTGGCCGTCGCTGAAGAACAACCTGGCACTGGCGATCCGGCTGACGAACGGCGACCCGGATACCGAATACGCGCTGCTCGAACATGCGCTCGACGACGACCCGAACGACGCGCAGGCATGGACCAATGCGGTCGTCACGCGGCTCGAACGGCTCGATCTCGACGGCGCGCTGGATGCCGCCACGCAGGCGTACGCGCTCGCCCCGGAAAGCCCGCTGGTCGCCAACAACACGGCGACCGTGCTGAAGGAAGCCGGACAGTGGGATGCCGCCGAGGCCTATGCGCGACGCGCCATCGATCTCGCGCCGGACAACGCGGCCTACCGCCACAACCTGTCGCTGCTGCAGCTCGCGCGCGGCGACTTCGCGTCCGGCCGGCGCAACTACGAAGCACGCTGGGACGGCTCCGGCGAACTGCGCGGCCGCCTGCCGGTGTTTGCCGGGCCGCGCTGGCGCGGCGAATCGCTTGCGGGCAAGACCTTGCTCGTCTGGGGCGAACAGGGGCTCGGCGACGTGCTGCAGTTCTGCCGCTACGTGCCGTTGCTCGCGGAGCGCGTGCGACGCGAAGGCGGACGCCTCGTCTGGAACGCGTTCTCGGTGATGGGCGCGCTGCTCGAGCGCAGTCTCGCGCAACACGTCGACGTGTACGACATCGCGACGCAACCCGACGCGCTGCCGGCCTTCGATTTCGAACTGCCGCTGATGAGCATTCCGTGGATGCTCGGTCTCGACGGCGACACGCTCGCCACGCCCACGCCCTATCTGCACGCCGACCGGGCCGCGACCGATGCCTGGCGCACGGCGCTCGCCGACGAGACACGCCTGAAAGTCGGCCTCGCATGGACCGGCAGCGTCACGCATGCGCGCAACCGCTACCGCCGCGTCGGCCTCGACCGCTACGCCGATGCGTTCGCCGGCCTGCAGGACAAGGTCGCGTTCTATTCGCTGCAGCCCGGCGCGCAGCACGACGTCGAAGCGGCGCGCGCGCGCGGGTTCGCGATGAAGGATTGCACGCACGAATGGAAAACGCTCGACGACACCGCATCCTTCGTCGGCGCGCTCGACCTCGTGATCACGGTCTGCACGTCCGTCGCGCACCTGAGCGGCGCGCTCGGCCGCCCCACGTGGGTGCTGCTCGATGCGAATCCGCACTGGGTCTGGCAGCATGAGCGCCGCGACAGCCCGTTCTATCCCGACGCGTCGCTGTACCGGCAGCCGACGTTCGCCGACTGGGGGCCGGTGCTGAACGAAGCGGCCGACGATCTCCGTACGCTCGCCGCCTGACGGCGCCGCCCGATTCCACACCGCCGCCGGGCCGACGACGCGCGATCGCCGTCGGGCCCGGCGCGACACCGGAGCCTCGCCATGCACTACAACATCTGCGTCGTCCGGCCGCCGGGCTACGCGCATTCCGGCGCATTCACGGAACTCGCCGAAGTCGTCGCCTACGGACTCGACGATCTCGGCCACACCGTCCATATCAGCGAGAACGCGATGATGCCCGACGCGCGCAATCTGCTGATCGGCTGCCATCTCGCCGATCCCGACGCGACCGCGCACGTGCCCGACGACACGATCGTCATCAACACCGAGCAGATTCACGTCGATGAACAACCGTGGAACGAGAAGATTTACCGCTGGGCGTCGCGTTACGAAACCTGGGATTACAGCGAACGCAATCTCGCCAAATTGCGCCGTCTCGGTATCGCGCATGCGCACTATCTGAAGCTCGGCTTCCATCCGGCGCTGCGCCGCATTCCGCACGACGTCGAACAGGACATCGACGTGTTGTTCCACGGCACGATCGGGCCGCGACGCGCGGCGATACTCGACGCGCTGCAGGCACGCGGGCTGAACGTCGGCATCGTCAGCGGCGGCATCTACGGCGCGCCACGCGACGCGGCCATCGCGCGCGCGAAAGTCGTGCTGAACCTGCATCACTATGCGTCGCAGATATTCGAGGTCGTGCGCGTGTTTTATCTGATGACGAACGGCAAGGCCGTCGTCGGGGAAGTGTCGCCTGCCACGGCCCTCGATCCGGACTATGCAGGCGGGTTTCAGGCGGCGCCGTACGACGGACTGGTCGACGCATGCGTCGAGCTGGTTCGCCATCCGGAGCGGCGTCGGGCACTGGAGGCGGCCGCGCTGGAAACGATCGGCCGGCATCCGCAGGCACGCGCGCTCGCACCGCTGCTGCGGGAAGCGCTTGCCGCATCGTGACGGGACGCGTCCGATCGGTCGCGCGTGGCCGCCTTGTCCACACCGTCGGCTGCCATTCCGAAGCGGCGTCAAGCGACTCGCCCATCGGCCCATCCAATTCTTCTTTCACAATCGTTGACAGACAGCTAAGACGCGTCTGATTCCCTGCACCCCGCCCATTCGACACAATGGCTGCGCTGGATGGCTAACACGCCGTCACCCGGCAAGTAATGCGAATTTCGTTGCGATTGGCGTCGTCGTTTTTTCGTTCTCGAATCGATTTTTTTGTACGGAGTGCGTATCGATTTATCGTCGATCACCTTCCGCATCGATCAGACGCCATGGGCGAAAACCGCTTTACATCGGGCGCGCGCCGGTGATTCCCGGTCACGAACAGCTCGATTTTTCGTACATGTCCCATGGTTTCGGGACAAGACGGCACCTAGACTCGTCTTCCTCTCCGGATACGTCGGCAGTTGGCCCGCCGAGCAGCGTCCCGTGACCGGGCAGACGAGACGGCGCCCCATCGCGCCTAGCGGATCAGGTTGGAAGGGAAGAGAAACATGAATGGCAGGCAGCCCACAGGCAGCGAAATCACCGTGTGCGCGGTAGACGTCGCCGCGATCGTCGCGATCGCGGCCTGGGCGCATACCGGTTCGTTCCGCGATCTCGCATCGATCCGCGTCGAATCGATCCTGGTCGGCGTCAGCGCGCTGCTCGCGGCGTTCCTGCTTCGCCTCACCGGCGCCGGCATGGACGGCCGGCGCCTGCCTGCCACACGCGCCGCATTGCGCTCGCTCGCGCTGTGGTTGGTCGTGCAGGGCTTCGTGTTCGTGAAGATGATCGCGCTGACGACGCTCACGGCCGTGTTGCTGCACTGGTTCTTCGACTGGACGATCGGCGTCGCGATCGCGCTCGTGGTGTTCCGCATCGCCCTGAGCGTCGCGCGGCGGCGCAGCCTGCGCGCGACGGTCGCGCCGTGCCGCGTCGCGATCGTCGGCGACGGTGCGCGCATCGAGCGCCTGGCCGCCACGCTGCGGGCGAACGCCGCGCCGCAGTATCGACTCGTCGGCGCATACCTGACCTCGGGCGACATGCCGGAGCTCGACGGCGACGCACGCATTCTGGACACGCTGCCGTCGTTCTCCGCCTGCGTGCGGCGTGCACAGGCGGAAGAAGTCTGGATCGCGCTCGCGATCGAGGACGACGCGGTCGAGCCCGTGATCGACGAGTTCCGCAACGATTTCGTCGAATTGCGCCTGATGCCCGATGTCAGCAAGCACGCGCTGTTCGGCAGCCGCATCGACGAGATTCTCGGCGAGCCGGCGATCTCGCTGGCCGCACCGCCGCTGTCCCGCGGCGCCCGGTGGACCAAGGCGATCTTCGATCGCGCGTTCGCGGCGGTGGTGTTGATTCTGCTGATGCCGTTGCTGCTCGCGATCGCCGCCGCGATCAAGCTGAGTTCGCCGGGCCCGGTGCTGTTCACGCAGAAACGGCGCGGCGGCGACGGCGGCACGTTCGACATCTACAAGTTCCGCACGATGCGCGCGCATGCCGAATCGCCCGGCACCGTCGTGCAGGCGACGCGCAACGACCCGCGCGTGACGAAGGTCGGCGCGTTCCTGCGCCGCACGAGCCTCGACGAGCTGCCGCAGTTCATCAACGTGCTGTTCGGCGACATGTCGGTGGTCGGCCCGCGCCCGCATGCGGTGGAACACGACGCGCAGTACCGCACGCTGGTCGACGGCTACATCCATCGCTACCGGATCAAGCCCGGCATTACCGGCTGGGCGCAGGTGAACGGATTGCGCGGCGCGACCGAGCGGGTCGAAAGCATGCAGTCGCGCGTCGATTACGACCTGTACTACCTGCGCAACTGGTCGTTCGCACTCGACCTGCGAATCATCGCGGCGACGGTGCTCAAGGGGATCGTGCATCCCAATGCGTACTGAGCGGCCACGCCGCCCGGGGCGGCATCGCGGCCGCCGATTGATGTGACTGCGGCGCAGTGCCGACGCCACGGCCGCGCTGCGCGGCGCTCCTGGAAGGAACCCATGACCAATCCGATCGTACCGGCGGCCGTACGCCGCCTTGCCGCGCCCATGCTCGCCCTGACGGCCTGCGTGTGGCTGTCCGGATGCGCGCTGGCGCCCGGCATGAAGATGAGCCCGTCGTATCTCGGCTGGCTGGCGGACGACCCGCACCCCGCGCCCGCCTCCGCCGACGGCCCACGCGAAACCCGCGACGGCTCCGGCGATGTGCCCGCCGCGCCGCAACCGCCGGGCGCTGCCTCCGGCGCGATGCCGCCCGTCGTCACGATCGACCCGGCGCTGATCGCGCGCCAGCATGCGGCGCACGAAGCGGCGGCCGCGTCGCTGGCGGCGCTCGCCGGCGCGCGCGCACCGGCCTACCGGATCGGCCCGGGCGACGTGCTGCAGATCACCGTCTGGGATCATCCGGAACTCGCGGCCGCGCAGGGCGGCATGCCGCAGACGCCGTCTCGCGCCGCCGATCCCGTCGCGGGTTTCGTCGTCGACGATCGCGGCAACCTGACGTTTCCGTATGCGGGCACGCTGAAGGTGGCCGGTTCGACGGCCGCCGAGGCACAGGCGAGCGTGCGGCGCGCCCTGGCGTCGGTCTACCGCGATCCGCAGGTGACGCTGCGCGTCGCGTCGTTCCGTTCGCAGCAGGTCTACATCGACGGCGAAGTCCACACGCCCGGTGCGCAGCCCGTCAACGACGTGCCGATGACGCTCGCCAGCGCGCTCGCCCGCGCGGGCGGCTTCACGCCCGCCGCCGACCAGAGCGACGTGACGATCGTACGCGGCGGCATACCGGTTCGCATCAGCCTGACCGGCCTGCTCGAACGGCGCACCGATCCGTCCGGCATCGTGCTGCGCGACGGCGACCTGCTGCGCGTCAATGCGCGCGACGACAACGGCGTCTACGTGATGGGCGAAGTGAACCGGCCCATGCTCGCGCTGCCGAAGCGCAACGGCCGCCTGACGCTCAGCGACGCGCTGCTGCAGGCCGGCAGCATCAACTCGAACACGGCCGACGCCGCGCAGATGTTCGTGATCCGCGGCGCGCACAGCCGCGCGCCGATGATCTTCCATCTCGACGCGCGCTCGCCGGTCGCGATGGTGCTTGCGAACCAGTTCGAACTGGAGCCGAAGGACATCGTCTACGTCGACGGCAACGGGCTCGTCCGCTTCAGCCGCGTGCTGAGCCTGCTGCTGCCGAGCGTCAACACGGGCGTCGCCGCCGGGATCGCCGCGAAATGAGCGCGCGCCCGTTCCTGCTCGTCGTATGCGAAGGCAACCTCTGCCGCAGCCCGCTCGCGGCCGCGCTGCTCGCGGCGCGGTTGCCGCAGGCCGACGTGGAATCCGCCGGCCTCGCACCGCCGCCGCGCCGCCCGGCCGACCCGCTCGCGTGTGACATGGCCGAAGCGCGCGGCCTGACGCTCGACACCCACGCCGCCCGCCCCGTGACGACCGCGCTGTGCACGCGCGCCGACCTGATTCTCGCGATGGACGACGGCCAACGCCGCGTGCTCGAGGCGCGCCACCCGTTCCTGCGCGGGCGCGTGTTCCGGCTCGGCGAATACGCGCGTGCGTCGGACGACGCGCGTCCCGGCCTCGACATCCCCGATCCGTATCGCGGCACGCGCGCGGATTTCATCCGTTGCGCGGCGCTGATCGATCTCGCCGTTGCCGGCTGGCTGCCGCGCCTCGCCGCGCGCTGGCCGGCCCACCCCGTTTCCGTCTCCCGGTCATGAACACGCCCTCTTCCTCCGAACGCGAGATCGACCTGGTCCGCGTGCTCGACGTCCTGCGCCATGCGCGCTGGACCGTCGCGTCGATCGTCGCGGCCTGCGTCGCCGCCGGCGCGCTCTATGCGTTCGTCGCGCCGCCCACCTATCAGGCCGACCTGATGATCCAGGCCGACGATGCGAGCGACGCCGCATCGAAGAACCTGCTCGGCGACGCCGCGTCGTTCTTCAACGTCGGCTCGCCCGCGTCGGCCGAAGCGCAGATCCTGTCGTCGCGGCTCGTCGTCACGCGCGCGGTGGAAGACCTGCGCGCCTACATCGTCGCGAAACCGTCGCGCGTGCCCGTGATCGGCGCGTTCGTCGCGCGTTTCAACGACGGCGCGGTGTCGCCCGGCCTGCTCGGCTTCGGCGGCTACGCATGGGGCCAGGAGCGCTTGGACGTCGCGCGCTTCGACGTGCCGACGCGCGCCGAAGGCGACACGTTCCACGTCGTGCGGCTCGACGCCACGCGCTACCGGCTGACAGGCGCCGACCTGACGGCCGACGCCGTCGGCCGCGTCGGCCGCGCGGAAACCTTCGCGACGCGCTACGGCCCGCTGCAGATCGAGATCACCGGTTTCGACGCGCTGCCCGGCACCCGCTTCAGGCTGGTCCGGCATTCGCGCGCGGAAACGATCGACACGCTGCGCACCGCGCTCGACGTGCAGGAGAAGGTCAAGCAGTCGGGCGTGCTGGTCGCGTCGCTGCGCGGCGACGACCCGGCCGACCTCAGCGCGACGCTGAACGCGGTGGCGAACCGCTACGTCGAGCAGAACATCGCGCGCCGTTCCGCCGAAGCGGCGCAGTCGCTGACGTTCCTGAACGGACAGTTGCCGATCGTGAAGCAGCAGCTCGAACGGGCGGAAACGCATTACGCGTCGCTGCGCAGCCGCACCGGCTCGGTCGATCTCGCCGAGGAAGGCAAGCTCGCGCTCCAGCAAGGCGCGGACCTGCAGACGCGCGCGCTCGAACTGCGGCAGAAGCGCGACGAACTTTCGCGCCGCTTCCTGCCCACCCACCCCGACATGGCCGCGCTCGACGCGCAGCTCGCGACGCTCAGGCGCCAGCAAGGCGCGCTCGACAGCCGCATCGCACACCTGCCCGCGCAGCAGGCCGAGGAAGTGCGCGCGCAGCTCGACGTGAAGGTCAACACCGACCTGTACACCGCGCTGCTGAACAACATCCAGCAGCTCGAACTCGTGCAGGCCGGCCGCACGGCCAGCGTCCGCGTGGTCGACGCGGCCGTCGCACCGGCCGATCCCGTCCGGCCGAACCGGCCGGTCGTGATCGCGGCGGCCGCGCTGGCCGGCCTCGCGCTCGGCATGCTCGCCGCGTTCGCGCGCGAGTTCCTGTACGGCGGCCTCACGGCCGTCGACGAGATCGAACGCCACACGTCGCTGCCGGTGCGCGCGGTACTGCCCGCCGCCGCGCGCCAGCGCCGCCTGATCCGCGCGGTCGAACGGCGCGACGCGGGGTTGCACGTGCTGGCCTACGACGATCCGGACGAACCCGCGATCGAAGGGCTGCGCAGCCTGCAGACCGCGCTGCACTTCTCGCTGGCCGACGTCCCGCATCCGCTCGTGCTGGTCACCGGCCCCGCGCCCGGCACCGGCAAGTCGTTCGTATCGGTCAACCTCGCAGCCGTGCATGCGGCGAACGGCCAGCGCGTGCTGCTGATCGACGGCGACCTGCGCAAGGGCTATCTGCATCAGTACTTCGGCCTCGAACGCGGCGCCGGTTTCGCGGAACTGCTCGACGGTCGCGCCCGCGCGGACGACGTCGTCCGCCGCGGCGTCGCGCCGAACCTCGACTTCCTGCCGACCGGCGAACTGCCGGCCGCGCCGATCGCGCTGCTGCAGCACGCCGGCACCGGCGCGCGGCTCGCGTCGCTGCGCGAGCGCTACGACCTCGTGATCGTCGATGCCGCGCCGCTGCTCGCGGTCGCCGACGCGACCTGGCTCGACACGCACGCGGACGCGACCCTGCTCGTCGCCCGCGCGGGGTCGACCCGCGCCGGCGAACTGGTCGAGTCCGCGCGACGGCTGCCGCAACGGCCCGCCGGCTCGCTGGGCGTGGTGCTGAACGGCCTCGATCCGCGCTCGGGCGCGTCCGCGTTCGGCTCGAAATACGGCAGCTATCGCTACGAGGCCTATCGCTACACGTGCGGGACGCGCTGCACGTATCCGGCCCGTCTGCGCGCGGCCCTTCAACGCCTGCTCCGGAGGTCCGCATGACCGACATCGAACTTGCCCCGCCGCCCGCCACGCGCACGGCCGCCCGCCCCACATCGAACCTGGCCGCGCCCGCAGCCCGCGCCGCACGGCCGACGCGCATCGCGCTGGTCGTCGAAGCAGCCGGCGGCGGCGTCGCCGTGCACCTGAGCGACCTGATCGCAGGCCTGCGGACACGCCCGGGCGTCGAGATTCATCTGATCGCCCCGCTCGGCGAACGCTTCGACGAAACCATGCTGTCCGCCGCCGCCGCGCAATGTCACGCGTTCCACCGGCTGCCGCTGCAACGCGCGGTCGGCCTGCACGACCTGCGCGGCGCACTGGCGCTGCGGCGGTTGCTGCGCAAGCTGCGGCCCGACATCGTGCACAGCCACAGCTCGAAAGCCGGCGCGCTCGCGCGGCTGTGTCGCGGGCCGTGGAAGCAGGTCTACACGCCGCACGCGGTCTATACGCTGAACCCGGCGCTGTCGCCTGCGAAGCGCGCGTTCTACGGCGGCATCGAGCGCGTGCTCGGCAATGCCTGCTCGGACGCGGTGATCGCGGTGTCGCAGGACGAGGCCGATCACCTGCAAGCACTCGGCATTGCGCACCAACGGATTCGCGTCGTCGAGAACGGCGTCACGCCGCCGCGGCTGCTCGCGAGCCAGGCCGCGCGCATCGCGCTCGGGCTCGCCGACGACACGTTCGTCGTCGGCTTCGTCGGCCGTTTCGATCATCAGAAGGGCGTCGACCGCCTCGTGCGCATTGCACGCGCGCTGGACCGGCGCCACGGCCGCCGCGTGCAGGTCGTCGCGATCGGGTCCGGCGATTTCGCCCGCGCGGCGGGCGACGAGGCGCGCGACCTGCCGCTGAACCTGTACGTCGCGGGCCGCGTCGACGACGCGCGCCGCTACTTCGCCGCATTCGACCTGCTCGCGCTGCCGAGCCGCTACGAAGGCTTTCCGTACGTCTGCCTCGAAGCCGTCGCCGCGCATGTGCCGATGGTCGCGACCCAGGTCGCGGGCGCGGCCGAACTGATCGCCGCGCACCACGTCGGCCTTACCGTGCCGAACGACGACGATCCGACCGTGTTCGCCGCGGCGGTCAGCCGGCTGGTCGAGCACCCGGCCGCATTCCGCATGATGCGCGATCGCTGCGCGCAAGCGTCCCCGCATTTCTCGGCCGACGCGATGGTCGACCGCACGCTCGCCGTCTATCGCGCGCTTCTCCAGGAACACGCATGATGAAACGCTCCGTTCACGTCGTGCTGCTGCACGCCTACAGCGCACGCAACTCCGGCGACGGACTGCTCGTCGACCTGTCGGTCGCACTGCTGCGCGAGGCGTTCGGCCCCGACACGCAGGTCTCGATCGTCGCGGCCGATCCCGCGTCGTTCCCCGGCTACCCGGACGTGCATCCGGCGCCGGTGCTCGCGGCCGGCGGCGCCGGCCGCCTGATCGGCGCGGCGATGGCCGCGCTGCCCGTCGGCGCGAACCCGGCGCTCGCCGGGCTGCGTGCGCTGCTGCGTCGTGCGGACCTGATCGTCGGCGTCGGCGGCGGCTATCTGCGCGCGCGCAACGCGGTCGAAGCGCTCAAGCTCGAGGCCGGGCATCTCGTGCAGATGCGCGCGGCCCGCGCGGCGGGCAAGCCGGCCGTCTATCTGCCGCAGAGCATCGGGCCGGCTGCCGGCAGTCCGGTGCTCGCCGCGCACCTGACGTCGCTGCTCGCGGGCTTCGACGCCGTGTTCGTGCGCGACGACCGCTCGGCCGAGCTGCTCGCCGCCAATGCGAACACGCGCCGCGCCCCCGATCTCGCGGTGCTCGAACTCGCGCACCGGGCGAACGACCTGCGGATGCGCACGCATGCAGCCGCGTCGACGCCCGCCCACGTCGCATTCGTGCTGCGACGCCCGCCGGCGTGGAGCGACGCGCAACGCGCGCGCTATCTCGCGGCGACCGACGCGCTGATCGAGCGGCTCGGTACGCTCTGCCGCATCACGTTCGCGGTGCAGAGCACCGGTCGCGGCAACGACGACGCCGCGTACTACCGTGAACGCGGATTCGACGCCACGCGCACGCTGAAGGACGTGCTCGCCGACGACACCCCCGACGCGGTCGTGTCGGTGCGTCTGCACGGTGCGCTCGAAGCGATCCTGCACGGCGTGCCCGCGTACCACCTGAGCTACGAGCGCAAGGGTTTCGGCGCGTACGCGGATCTCGGCGTCGGCCACTGGGTCGCGAACGCGGCCGATTTCGACGCGGGCGCGGTGTGCGACACGCTGCTCGCGCCCCATGCACTGAGCCGCTTCTGGATGCAGGCCGACGCCGGGCTCGCCCGTCTCGCGCGCGAACGCGGAAAGATCGTCGCCGCACTGCGCGATGCGCTCGACCGCGAGGCAACGCGATGAGCGCCGCATGGTTGCGCCTCACGCTGCGCGTCGGCGCGCTCGGGCTGAAGTTCATGCTGACGATCGTCGTCGCGCGCACGCTCGGCTTCGATGCGGTGGCCGCTTACGGTTTCGCGCTCGCGATGTCGGTCGTCGCGTCGAAGGTGCTGGGGCTCGGCTTCAGCACCGAGATCAACCGCCGGCTGGCCGGCCCCGATCCGCACGACGCGGTGCGGACCTGCGTGCGCCTGTCCGTGCTGTACGCCGGGGTCTACGCGTTACTCTGCGGCGTGGCCACGCTGCCGATCGCCGCGCCCGGCGCGCTGCGCGACGTCCCGCTCCTGCTCGTCGCGCTCGTGGCGTGCGCCGAGCATGCCGCGCTCGAAGTCAATACGTGGCTGTTCTCGCTGCATCGCGCGCGCGCCGCATCCTGGCTGCTGTTCGTCCGCACGGGTGCATGGGCCGGCGTCGCGATCGGCGCGCTGACGCTGCGCGCGATCGCGTCGGTCGAGGATCTGTTCGCGATCTGGATCGCCGCCGACGTGCTGGTCGTGGCGATCGGCTGGATCCTGATCGCCGGCGCCGCGCGCCGCTTGCCGGCCATGCCCGCGCTGTCGGCGACGCGCGTGCGGCTCGCCCCGGTGTGGCGCGACGGTGTGCCGTTTTTCGTCGCGCTGCTGCTGCTGTCGGTGTTGCAGTATCTCGAGCGCTTCGTCGCGTCCGCGCAGCTCGATGCGAACGCGCTCGGCCACTATGTGTTCGTCTGGTCGATCGCCAATGCGATCCAGACGGTCGCGTCGGCGACCGTCGTCGCCGTCGCCGCGCCACGCGTCGTGCGCGTGCTCGACAGCGTGCACGCGGCCGCGCCCGCGTTCCGCGCCGAGCTCGCACGGGCCCTGCGTGCGTCGCTCCTGCTGACCGGCGCCACCGCGCTCGCGATCGCGCTCGCCCACCCGTGGCTCTTCCGGCTTGCGCACGGCGGCGACGATGCGCGGTCGACCGTGCTCCTGCTGATCCTGCTGCCGTCGTTCGTCCTGCGTGCTGCCGCCGACGTGCTGTGGGCGGCGGCAGTCGCGCTGCGTGCGGGGCGCACGGTCGCATGCGTGATCGCCGCGCTGACGGTTGCATGCGTGCCGATGTCGATCGCACTGGTCCAAAGCGAACATGAGCTCGGCGCGGCCTGCGCCCATCTGGTTGCGAGCATCGCGGTAACGGCGTGGCTCGCGTGGATCGTCACGTCGCGCCTGCCCGCCGTGCGCGGCAAGCGCACTCGAGCCGGCCATGCTGCGTAACGTCATCCGAAGCGCGATCCGCAGCGGGCCGCTGCTGAGTCCCGGCCTGCGCGACGCGATCGCGGCGCTCGTCGCGTTGCTGTACGTGGGCGTCTACGCGAATGCACGCGCGCTGCTGCCGGAATTCATCTTCCGCGATGCGGACAAGATCCAGACCCAGATCGGCGGCGGCTCGACCTACGACGGCTCGTCGTTCGACGCGGTCGGCAAGCTGTACCAGGCGCTCGGCAGCGCGGGCACCGCCGTGTTCGTCGTCGCGCTCGGCGTCGCGACGATCTGGATCGCGCTGCGCGAGACGCGCCGGCTCGGCGGGCTCGTCATCTATCTCGCGCTGATCGCGCCGTGCCTGTTCTTCAACCTGTTCGTCGCGAGCAAGGATACGATCGTCGCCGCGATGTCGATCGCCGTGCTCGCCGTCGCGCGCCTGCGCGGCACGGCGCGGCGGATGCTGATCGTTGCCGTGCTGTATCTCGCCTACGCGGCGACGATCCGCAGCTACTTCGCGCTGATTCTCGCGATCGCGTTCGCGGCGTGGGTATTCCGGCGCGTGTCCATGCTGCCGAGGGTGGCCGGCGCGCTGCTGCTCGTCGCGGTGCTGGTCGCGCTGCCGAACGGCGTTTATACGCTGCTCCAGCAACCGCGCGACCTCGCGGTCGACTATCTCGTCTATTCGTCGCCGTTCGGCGCGCGCACGAGTTTCTACAATCCGCTGCCGCCCGATTCCTTCGTGCATTTCGTCGGCAATTACGCGTATTCGGTCGTCCGGCTCAACCTGCCGGTGTTTTTCTCGTTCGATCCGAAGGGCTGGGCGATGCAGGCGCTGATCGCGCTGTTTCTCTGCGCCGCGTGGCGCCGCCTGCCGGTGCGGCGCATCGACGGCCACGCGATCGCACCCGCACGCGACGGCGAGTTGCTGGCTTGCGTGGTGCTCGGCCATGTCGCTGTGTCGATGCTGTTCGAGCCCGATCTCGGCAGCTACCTGCGGCACCTGTCGAGCGTCGCGCTGCTGGCCGTCGCGCTGTGGTCGGTCCGCACGGGACCGAGGTCGCCCTGATTACCGGGGAAGCGGCGCCGTGCGCAGCGCGGCACGCAATGCGTCGAGCGCCGGCTTCGGCGACCGGTCCGCATGCACGACGCCGTAGGCGCGTTGCGCCGCGTCGCCGGCGCTTGCGGTATCGGCCCACTCGTAAACCGAAATCAGCGGCGTATGCAGTTCGCCGCGCGCATCGAGCAGCGCGCGCAGGCGATGCGCCTGCCGCTGCTCGCCATCGCCGCCCGTCGACGCCGCGCCGACTTCGGTCACGATGGCCGGCAGCCCATAGCGCGTGTCGATGTCGCGCGCGGCCGCGCGAATCTGCGCGGGCGTCATCCCGTACGCGTGGTACGACACAGCGTCCAGACAGCCCGGTGCGGCCGCATGCACGCCCGCCAGCAAGCGGTCCGGCACGCTGCCCGGCAGCGGCGCGCGCGCGAACCCGAAGCCGACGACCGGCACACCCGGCGCCGCGTCGGCCAGCGCGCGGCACAAGGCTACGGCGAATGGTGGAAAGGTCCGCGCGACATCGCCGGTCGGCCAGTAGCGCGCGAGGTCGGGTTCGTTCCAGAGTTCGACGGCGATCAGGTCGTGCCGATGCCGCGCGGCCAGCGCCGCGATCGCATCGGCCATCCGGCGGCCCGCGAGCGCGAGCGCGTCCGTCTTCGTTTTCGCGTCGTGCGCCGGCACGAGCGGACCCAGCGCGCGCACGGTCAACAGCACCGGCAGGCCCGCGGAACGTGCGGCCGCGAACGCCTCGTCGAGTTGCGCCCGATAAGCCGCCTGATCCAGACGTTCGGCCCACGCGCCGAAGCGGACGAACGCGAAGCCGGTGTCGCGAATGTTGCGCGCATCGTCGCGCGTCAACGACTGGATCTTGACCTGCACGCCGACGCGCGGCTCACCGCCCGACGCGCCAGGCCAGCGCGCCGTATCAGCAGCACCGGCCGCAGCCGCCAGCATGCAGCCGGCGGCGGCGATCGCCAGCTTGCGAATTCGATTGGACATCGCGGACAAGGCCCCCCTTCTGTCATGGAACGCGCACGAGCCGCGTCGATCGGCGCCGGTCACAATACGAAGAATATGGCGACGGTGACGCATATCGCGATGATCAGCAGACCCATGCAAGGATTCCCTCAAATCCCGACAGCATCGCCTGTGTCGTGCATGTGGGCAATCGGACCGGTCTTAGCCCCGCTGCCAGGAAAACGTGGGCGGCCGGGCGCGATGGGCGCGCTCAGCGTTGGTAGGTTTGGGCTTGATCGGATTGCGGCGCAACTGTCATTTCATCGACGGTTGATGCGCGGGATGCCCTGATTGATGACCGGGTCCCGGAAAACGTCGTCTTGCCGGCACGATCACGCTTTCATCGGTAAGCACGTCCCTGAGCGCGTATGTGCCGTTACCTGTCCGCTCACCGAAACTCGGCGACGCGAATGCGCGTCCGGAGGATTGCATGCGGGAAGCAGAATACGCGGACACCGGCGAGCGCGGATCGCCGCCGCAACAATGCTCCGTGACATCACCCGGCAGCCCGTTCATCGTGTCGAAGGTCGCGCAATGGATCAGAAAGCGCCCTTCCTGCCGGTTCGTGCGCAAGCGCCGCGAGCGCGGCGACGATTTCGTTCGCTTCCCTATTTCGGCAACGGCGAAATAGGGAAAACCGAAAAGCCGGCTTGACGAGGGAAAGCTGCCGAGCAATAGAGCGACGCAGCCGGACGGCATCCCGTCGACGGCCGCATCACATTCACCTGCACACTTCTCGATGCACGATCGGCCGTCAGCGTCGGCCCGGCGCCCGGCTCACGGCCGCGAGAACACCATCACGCGCCCGTTGACACGCTGGAGCTTGAGCCAGCCCATGTCGGCCGTGAAACGCAGCTGCTGCAGCGTGAAGTCGAACGACGCATGCTCGGCGGCGCTCACGACCGCGTTGGCGATCCAGCGGATCAGCGCCTTGCCTTCCTCGGTCGTCACGCTGCCGTTCTGGACGCCGTAGAAATAGCGATTCCCGGCGTTGACCTCGTTCTGCAACTGCATCCAGTGCCCCGGCAATCCCGGCAAGGTCCTGAACAGGTCGGCGACCCGCTGCGTCGTGAGCCCGCGCGCCCACAGCGCGCCGTTCGCGGCCGGCCGCGCCAGGTTGTGGCGGTCCGCCGCCTGGGCCTGCCCCTTGATATCGCCCCGCAGGGCATCTTGTTTCGACATGACACATTCCTCGTGGTGATGGGCGCGATAAAACGGACCCGCGCGCCGCTTGCACGATACGCTCGTTATGTGAAGTCATCGCCTGTCAGGGTTGTCAGGCTTGCGTCACACCGGCGCACCCATCACCGCTCGACTTACGCCACGGCCTTCACCGCGCGCGCCACGTCAAAGAACGTCGCCTGCACCGCCTCGTCCGCGCGCGCATACGCGCGGTTGATGCCGCTGATCACCGCGCGGATCGACGCGGTCGTCAGGTTCGCATCGATGCCAACACCGAACGCGCTGCCGCGCACGCCCGTGCCGGCCAGCTCGGCGATCGCGATCGCCTTCGCATCGGCGCCCTGCGACAGCGCGCGCTCCTCATAGTGCTGGATCCGCAGCGGCGTGCGCAGCGCGTGCATCAGCGCGTCGAGCGGGCCGTTGCCTTCGCCGCGCAGCACGCGGCGCTCGCCGTGCACGTCCGCGGTCAGCACGATCGTCTCGCGGCCGTCGCGCTCGGTCAGCTCATGGCCGACATAACGCAGCGGCGCATCGCCCGCCACATACTCCTGCTGGAACAGCGACCAGATCTGCGCGCTCGTCACCTCGTGGCCGCTGTCGTCGGTCAGGCGCTGCACGGCCGCGCTGAAGTCGACCTGCAGACGGCGCGGCAACGCGACGCCGTAGCCTTGTTCGAGCAGGTACGCGATACCGCCCTTGCCCGACTGGCTGTTCACGCGAATGATCGAATCGTAGGTGCGGCCGAGATCGCTCGGATCGATCGGCAGGTACGGCATTTCCCACACGGCGTCGGGTTTCTGCACGGCAAAGCCCTTCTTGATCGCGTCCTGATGCGAGCCGGAGAACGCGGTGAACACGAGATCGCCGACATACGGATGACGCGGATGGATCGGCAATTGCGTGCATTCTTCCGACGTGCGCGCGACTTCGTTGATCTGCGAGAAGTCGAGGCCCGGGTCGACGCCCTGCGTGTACAGGTTCAGCGCGAGCGTCACGAGATCGACGTTGCCGGTGCGCTCGCCGTTGCCGAACAGGCAGCCCTCGATGCGGTCGGCGCCGGCCATCACCGCGAGTTCGGCCGCCGCGACCGCGGTCCCGCGATCGTTGTGCGGATGCACCGACAGGATCAGCGCATCACGACGCGCGAGGTTGCGGTGCATCCACTCGATCTGGTCCGCGTAGAAGTTCGGCGTGCCGACTTCGACGGTCGCCGGCAGGTTCACGATCGCCTTGTGCTCGGGCGTCGGCTGCCACACGTCGAAGACGGCATCGCAGACTTCCTTCGCGAAGTCGAGTTCGGTGGCCGTGAAGGTTTCGGGGCTGTATTGCAGCGTGAACCGCGTGTCGGTCGCCGCGTCGGCGCAGCGCTTGATCGTGCGCGCCGCGTTCACCGCGAGTCGCTTCACGCCGTCGCGCTCGAGGCCGAACACGATCTTGCGGAATTCCGGCGCGGTTGCGTTGTACAGGTGCACGATCGCGCGCTTCGCGCCGCGCAGCGACTCGAACGTGCGCTCGATCAGGTCGTCGCGCGCCTGCGTGAGCACCTCGATCGTCACGTCGTCGGGAATGTGGCCGCCCTCGATCAGCTCGCGCACGAAGTTGAAATCGGTTTCCGACGCCGACGGGAACGCGACCTCGATTTCCTTGAAGCCGATCGCGACCAGCGTCTTGAACATCCGCATCTTGCGCGCGGCGTCCATCGGCTCGAACAGCGCCTGGTTGCCGTCGCGCAGATCGGTGCTCATCCAGATCGGCGCGTGCGTGATCGTGCGCGACGGCCACGTGCGGTCCGGCAGGTTGACGGGCGTAAACGGTCGGTACTTCGTCGCGGGGTTCTTCAGCATCATGATGTTCGGTCCTCGGTCGGTATGTCGGGAAACCGCGTCGCGGCGGCCCTCGGCGGGTGTGGCCGGCTGCGCGCGCAGCGGTGACAGCGATGAAACGGCACAACGGCAAAGCGGTACGGCGAACGACGGCCTTGGCGGTTGAGCGACCGGGACGGAGCGGAGCGATACGGAAAAAAGACGAACTCAGGCGCCGGTCGACAACCGGGGCCAGGTCGGTGATACGGGGAAAATCTGGCGCTTCAGGACAGAAGCAGACGGAAAGCGCGCAGCCGTAGACCCAGCCCGGAGAAACGGGCGAGTAGTCGTAGCGAGAAGAGGGACTGGGCGGCTTGCATGGCCGGAATCAGATCACAGGGCGACCGGGGCTGTCAACCGGGCGCTCGGGATTCGCGGTTTTTGCCGGCACTCAGTGCGGGCGCAAAATCAGTCCAGTCCGATAGGCGACGGCCTGCCCCGTCGATATGCTTCACGGGTGCGGCGCCGGTGAGGTCCTATTCATGTTCGGAGTGAGTCGGTCCATCCTCTTCGCCGGTGTCGCACCCCTTCCCCTTGCGATCGGGCTTCGGTGCGGGCGTTCGACGGTGGCCGGTGGGCGCGGCCACGACCGAGATGCTGATGTTGAAACGAAACGCTGCCATATGCGAACGCCGAGCGTCTGCTCCGAAGCCCGATTGTCCGCTGCACCTTCCCGCCACGCTCTCGCCGCGCTACGGCCCGCATCGTTCAGGAAAACGATACGCGCATCGACATAATTTCCCGAATACATCGAAAATCGATTCATTAACTGCAATTCATTAAATCGATTAACCTTGATTTTCGATTTACTGAACAATAACCCTTCCCGTTCGAATATTTTTTTATTTATTTTTCTCCATGCTTTAACCGTCGCGTTTCAAACGGCAAACGTTTGCGCGACAGCGCTCACGCCTTATCCAACAAACCTCAGGAGGCAAGCATGGCCGACTCTCAAACGTCTTCCAATCGTGCCGGCGAGTTTTCGATTCCGCCGAATACCGATTTCCGTGCGATTTTCTTCGCGAATGCCGCCGAGCAGCAGCACATCAAGCTGTTTATCGGTGACAGCACCGAACCCGCCGCGTATCACAAGCTGACGACGCGCGACGGCCCGCGTGAAGTCAAGCTGAATTCCGGCAACGGCAAGCTCCGCTTTGAAGTGTCGGTCAACGGCAAGCCGTCGGCCACCGACGCGCGCCTCGCGCCGGTCAACGGCAAGAAGTCGGACGGCTCGCCGTACACGGTCAACTTCGGGATCGTCGTGTCGGAAGACGGCCACGACAGCGACTACAACGACGGCATCGTCGTGCTCCAGTGGCCGATCGGCTGACCTGACGCGATCGACGACCGACCACCGCCGGCTGGCCGCGTCCGCGCCGGCCGGCGGGTTCGCGCCGCGTTCGGCGGCCCCTCACGCCGCCATCCCAGAACCGTGTCATCACCGGAGACTTCCATGCCGCTCCTTTCGGCTTCGATCGTCAGCGCGCCCGTCGTGACGTCGGAAACCTACGTCGACATCCCCGGCCTGTATATCGACATCGCCAAGGCGGAGATTCGCGACGGCAAGCTGCAGGTCATCCTCAACGTGCCGACGCCGTACGCGACCGGCAACAACTTCCCCGGCATCTACTTCGCGATCGCGACCGATCGAGGCGTCGTCGCGGACGGCTGCTTCACGTATTCGTCGAAGGTGCCGGAAAGCACCGGCCGCATGCCGTTCACGCTGGTCGCAACGATCGATGCCGGTAGCGGCGTCACGTTCGTGAAAGGCCAGTGGAAAAGCGTGCGCGGCAGCGCGATGCATATCGATTCGTACGCGAGCCTGTCCGCGATCGGTGAAACCGCCGCGCAATCGTCGTCGCACGGCAGCGGGAATCCGGGCACCGGCAACATCGGTGGAGGGGCCGGCGGCGAACGCGACGGCACGTTCAACCTGCCGCCGAACATCAAGTTCGGCGTCACCGCGCTCACCAACGCGGCGAACGACCAGACGATCGACATCTACATCGACGACAACCCGACACCCGCCGCGACGTTCAGGGGCGCCGGCGTGCAGGACCAGAACCTCGGCACGAAGGTGCTCGACTCCGGCAAGGGCCGTGTGCGCGTGATCATGATGGCGAACGGCAAGCCGTCGCGGCTCGGCTCGCGGCAGGTCGACCTCTTCAAGAAGTCGTTCTTCGGGATCGTCGGCTCGGAAGACGGCGCCGACGACGACTACAACGACGGCATCGTGTTCCTGAACTGGCCGCTCGGCTGATCGGCGGCAGTCACGCAGCTTCGCGATGGCGACGGGGCCAACCACACATTGCGAAACTTTCAAGCAGTCCCACGCTTTGCGCCGCGCGCGGCACGGTGACCCCGGTCACCGGCTGCGCAACGCGAGATATTCCATCGAGACGAGGACGACATGTCACAACCGTTTACCCATGACGATCTGTATGCGCTGCTGCAACTCGCCGGCAACGACGCCACCGCCGTACAAGCCAACGGCGACCAGGCCGTGCTCGACCGGATGCGTCAGTTCATGACCGCGCAGCTGGTCGAGAAACTGCCGCAATACGACGTGTTCGTCGATATCGCGACGATCCCGTACAGCTTCGACGTCGGCAGCTGGCAGAACAAGGTGAAGACCGATGCGGCGGGCGAAGTCGTCGCCTGCACGGTCACGTGGGCCGGCGCGCCCGGCGTGCTGCCCGGCGCGGCCGCCAAGTTCGGCGTGGGCGCAGTCGTCAACTATTTCTCGAAGGCGACGCCGCAGCCCGTGCAGCCGGCGCCCGCGCCGACCGGCGGCGGCGAACGCGACGGCATCTTCAACCTGCCGCCGAACATCGCGTTCGGCGTGACCGCGCTGGTCAACTCGTCGGCACCGCAGACGATCGAGGTCTTCGTCGACGACAACCCGACACCGGCCGCGACGTTCCAGGGCGCCGGCACGCAAGACGCGAACCTGAACACGCAGATCGTGAACTCGGGCAAGGGCAAGGTGCGCGTGGTCGTGACGGCGAACGGCAAGCCGTCGAAGATCGGCTCGCGCCAGGTCGACATCTTCAAGAAGACCTACTTCGGGCTCGTCGGGTCGGAGGATGGCGGCGATGGGGATTACAACGACGGCATCGCGATCCTGAACTGGCCGCTGGGTTGAACCGCAGCAGCCCGTCGATCATCGCCACGCCGACCGGCGTGGCGATGTGCATTTGTGCAGCCGCCCGATCACGGCTGCCGCGCAAGAACGATCAAATGCCCCGGCCGCCGATACCATATAGTCCACCCGACACCCTCATTGGTACGCCATGCACCCGGTTGGACAAGCACTCTGGTTTATCGAAACCGAACTGGACAGGGAACTGACGCTCGACAGGATTTCCGCCGATTGCGACATGACGCGCTTCGGCTTCTCGCGCCTGTTCTCGATGAATACCGGCTGGCCGGTGATGCGCTATGTCCGGTCGCGGCGGCTGACGCGCGCAGCGCATGCATTGGCGCAAGGCGCGCCGGACATCCTGCACGTGGCGCTCGATGCCGGTTATGGCTCCCATGAGGCGTTTACGCGCGCCTTCCGCGATCTCTTCGGCATGACGCCCGAGGAGGTGCGGGCACGGCGCACGCTCGACGGATTGTCTGTTGTGGAGCCGCTTCGCATGAAAGAACTGAAGATCGTCGACGTGATGCCGTCACGTTTCGAGACCGCCGGCACGCGGCTGATTGCGGGCATGAGCGACCGCTATACGTTCGAAACCAACGAAGGGATTCCAGCGCTTTGGCAGGCGTTCATCCCCTACCTCGGGTCCTTCCCCGGCCAGCTCGGCGACGTCACGTACGGCGTGTGCTGCAATCCCGATGCGGACGGCAGCTTCGAATACATCGCGGGCGTGGAAGTCACGCGCGTCGACCGGCTGCCCGCGCCGTTTCGCTGGGTCGAACTGGCGCCGCAGCGCTACGCGGTGTTCGAACACGCCGGGCATATCTCGACGTTGCACCAGACCTTCCACAGCATCTGGAACGGCTGGCTGCCGACGTCGGGATTCAAGGCGGTGGACGCGCCCGAGTTCGAGCGCTACAGCGGTGACTACGATCCGGTGACGGGTGTCGGCGTGCTGGAAGTCTGGTTGCCGGTCGAACAGGCGGCGTAAGCGGTCGACTTTGGTATCCGCACCTTCGGCTGATCAGCGCCTGACGCCGGCGTGTTCAAGCGAACGAAATGACGAGCTTCTTGCCGCACGCTGCGGCGTACTTGCGCAGCGTCGCAAACGACGGCGAGTGCTTCTCGCTCGAAAACGAAGCTTCGAGCCTGGATACGGCCGATGTCGTAGTGCCCATTCGTTCGGCGACCTGAGCCTGAGTCAGGCCCGCGTCTTTACGCGCGTCGAGCAACGCACGAAGCGCGGTGAACTCCTCTTCCAGCGCATCGTACTCCGCCTTGATCGCCGGATTGGTAAGTAGACGCGCGGTGTCTTCGGCAGTGTGTCGGACCGGTGCATACCGCTCCTCGCTTGCATGCGCGCGGCGGGCCTTAGCCATTGTTACGTACCTCCTTCATTCGCCGGCGGGCGATTCGCAACTCGTCGCCGGATGTTTCCTGGGTCTTCTTGACGAAGGAATGCAGGACGACGAGGTCATACCCCACCTGCATGCAATAGAACACGCGCCCGATGCCCTCGCGACCTCGCGGGCGCAACTCAAACAATCCTTCCCCCATCGCGCGCGAATGCGGCATCCGTAGATCCGCACTGTATTCTTCCATCGTCTCGATCAGTCGGAGGTAGCCAGCCAGAATGCCCTTGGGCAAAGCGAACACATCACGTTTTACTCGTTCGTCGTAGTACAGGATCGTCCACTTCTTCATCGCAATGTTAGCAAATTTGCTAATTCTCATCAAGCTGTCGAGTCCTTCCGGTCAACGCACCACGTACACGTGACCACCCGCATGTATTGAGACTCCCGCGACAACGCGACGTGCCCGTTGCCGGTCACGAGCCCCGATCAGGTCACGCTCGTCAGGCCAGGTGAGCCGGGTATCTGGCTTCGGCATGTCAATGCGTCTCTACACGCTTCCTTCGGACTCTAAGGCGACCTCCTCGCGATTCGTCAGTTAGCTAAACGATCTAATTCTTGCGTTGCACGTACTCTGAAGAAATCCGCCGTCATCGACAATGGCAGCGGCGTGACCGGCTCGCACACGCTTACTGCTGAATCATCGTCTGCGCGGCCAGCTCGTCGATCAGCGCCGTTATCGCGTGCTGCGGCGCCCGCGCTCCAAGTCGCTGACACACCACTTTCTTCGCGGCATCGAAGGTCGGCACGACCATCGGGCACTTCTCGTCGAACTTCACGATCGCAAACGCATCGCCTCTCCGGATCGGGCTCGCTGCAACGAGCTTCAAATGCTGCATTGCTGCTAGTTGCGATACGCATGCCCCATGCGAGCATCGATTGCCCGCGCCGCAGCCGAATCGCTGCCACGGCGCGCCCTCACCACGCCCACCGCACACCCGCATTCCCCGTGATCGTGCGCTGGTGCTCGCCGCCCAGGTTCGTCAGATAGCTGACCGTCGCATACACGCTGCCGCGCTTCGTCAGTTGCGCGACCAGCCCCGCGCCGACCTGACCGGCCGTCTGCGCGACCTGCGTTCCGATCGTCGTCGAACCGCCGAATGTCGTCTTGTCGTCGCTGCCGAACGAACGCAGCACGTTCACGCGCAGGTATGGCTTCCAGCTCACGCCGTTCGAATCGAACGCGTATTGCAGGCGAGCGCCGATCCGGCCGAGGAATGTGTTGCCGTTGTTCCACGTGACATCCGACACGCCGTCGTTGAACTTGTCCAGCGACAGGTACTGCCACACCAGTTGCGCCTGCGGCTCCAGCGTCAGCCCGTAACCGAGCGCGATCGGGAAGCCCGCTTCGACCGAACCCGTGAACGCGTTGCCGTTCGTCGAGCCGCTCACGTTGTCGTTCGAATGCGTGCGCACCGTGAGTGCACTGCCCATCACGACCGCATCCGTATACCAGCCGCCCGGGCCGATATGCGTCCAGTAACCGCCGAGGTTGTACGCATTGACCTGCAGCGAGCCGACGCCCATGTCCTGCTGTGCAAGAGCAAAACCGTTCACGTCACCGACCGCGCGCGAGAAGCCGAGGAAGAAGCCGTAGTGATTGCGATGGCCACCGGCAGTCGTATCGGCGTAGAGATCCTGCCCGACCTGCATCCCCCACACCGTGCCGTCGAACGACGGCGTCACGTCGCCCTTCTGCTTGATGTCGCTCTTGCCGCCCCACACGCGTGCCCATGACGCGGGCACCGAACCGTTCTCGGCCAGCAAGCCCTGTTCGCCCTGCCGGTCATGGAACGTGTCGATCTGCAGCAGGCCGAGCTGGCGCGCGACGGCCGGCGCTTCCGCGTACAGCGGCACTTCGGGACGGTAGATCGGTTCCGGGTTACCGCCGGTGCCTGCATTGTCGACAGCTTCAACGATCGATCCCGGCGTGCCTTCGGCCGGCGTGACCGGCGGTTCGGTCGGCGGCGTCGGCTGGCCGGGCTCGACCACCGGCGGCTGCGGTTTGGGCGGTACCGTGTTGCGCAGGTACCAGTTGTCGCCGGTGCCGTTCGCCGTGCCGCCCTTCGCGAGGAAATACGAATACGCGCCCGCGCTCACCGTGCCGCCCGACAGCGAGAACGCGCCCGCGCCAGACGTCCCGCCATTGTTCAGCTGCACGACCTGGATGCCGTCGCCCGTTGTCTGCGCGCCGGGGCCGCCCACGTTCGTCACCTTCAGCATCGACGAGCCGCTGACACCGCCTGTGCCGACAATCAGCCGATCCGATGCAGCGCCATCCCCGGCCAGATAAGTATTCAGCGCAACCGTCCCGTTCTGCCCGATGTAGCCGCCACCGACGATCGTCAGCGTGTTGCCAACGCCGGCGCCACCCAGTTGCAAGAGCCCCGCGTTCGTCAGCAGCCCCTTGATCTCCAGGTTGCCGTTGCGGCCGCTCGCGAGGCCGGTCAATGCGTTCGCGACGGCAACCGTGCCATAGTTCACTACGTCGCCCGCCACACTGCCATAACCGCCGAATGTTGCACCGGGCTCGATCCTCGCCCCGCCGCCACCGGTCATCGTGGCAGGTCCACCCAGTCCATCGCCAAGCACCAGCGTTCCCGCCTTGATTTGGGTGAAACCTGTGACATTGCTGGGGCCGTTCAGCGTCAACGTGCCGCTGCCCAGCTTCGTCAGGGAGCCATTACCTGTGAAGTTCTGCGTCAGTGTCGTGTTGAAGCCCTGCGTATCGATCGTGCCGGTGCCCCCGGGCGTGATCGACACCATACGGCTCGACGACAGGTTGAACGAGCTACCAAGCTGCAATGTGCCGCCGTTGAACGTCAAGCCTCCCGACGCCGCACCGAGCGCGTTGTCCGCCGCGACCGACAGCGTGCCCTGCATAATCGTCGTGCCGCCCGAGTACGTGTTGCCGCCGGCAGAAGAAGGCGTGACCGTCAGCGTCCCCGCACCGGTTTTCTCCACCGCGCCCGAGCCGCCGATCGTACCCGTGTACGTGCCGGGGCTGTCCTGCTGGAAGCGCACGAGCCCGTTGTCGGTGACGGACAGCGGCAGGTTCGACGCATTCGCCTGCAGCGTCGCGCCCGCGTTGACGGCCGCGACGACCGACGCCGTCGTCGTGCCGAGCGTGCCGGTCAGGTTCAGCGTGCCGCTCTGCACCAGCGCGGTCGAGAACGTGCCGGTGCCGGCCCACGTCCAGTCGGTGCCGGCCATCGTCAGGCTCTGGAAGTTCGTGAACGCGTTCGACGCGGTGCCCGTGCCCTGCAGCGTCACCGTGTTGGCGCCGGCGCCGCCGTTCGCCGTGCCGACGATCTGCGAGCCCGTCTGCAGGATCAGCGCCACGTTGCCGTTGCCGCCCTGGATCGCGGTACCGCCGCCGCCCTGGATCAGCCCCGCGTTGGTAATGGTGGTCGCGCCGTTGGTCGACCGCACGCCGATCCCGTTGTTGCTGATGATCCTGCCGCCGGCCTGGTTCGCGATCGTCGCCGTGAACGAACTGCCGAGCGTGTTCGATACGACGGCGTCGACGCTGCCGCCGCTCGTCGCGGTACCGGTCGTCTGGATCGTGCCGCTGTTGACCAGCGTGTCGTTGTTGCCCTGCATGTAGACGGCCGGCGCATCGCGGCCGTTCGACGTCAGCGTGCCGCTGTTGGTGATCGTGCCGTTGCCGCCGAGCAGCGACGCCGCACGCGCGTTGTTGCCGGACGTCGTCACGGTGCCCGTATTGACGATCTGGTTGCCCGCCGCGCCCGGATTGCTCTGCCCCCACGCGGCCGTCATCCCGTACGCGTTGTTGCCGGTGGTCGTGATCGTGCCGTTGTTGACGAGTGTGTTGTTGTTGCCGTTCGCGGCCATCCCGTCGTTGTACTGACCGGTCGTCGCGATCACGCCGGCCGCGCCGTTGGTGAGCGTATTGCCGTTGTTCACGCCCAGCAGCACCGCGCCGCGGTTCGCGACGCCCGTGCCGTTGCCGGACATCGACAGGTTGCCGTTGTTGGTGACCGTGCTCGACGTGTCGACGGAGAACGGTGTCGGCGCGGACGACAGCACGTAGCTGCCCGTCACCGTCGAATCGAGATTGATCGTCACGTTGGTGCTGCCGGCCGTGGCCACGACCGACGGCGCGTTCGCGCCGGTACACGTGACGGTCGTGCCGCTGCCCGGCGCGGTGGCCGAGCATGTCGCATACGTACCGACCGGCATTGCGCCGGTCAGGATCGCCACTCCACCCAAACCCAGATTCCGCGCCTTTCTTTTCATTTTTCCGCTCGCATTTATTGGTGACGTTATTGCTGCAAATCGGTGCGTGAACCGGGTTATATCACCTGTCTCGAAATAATCGCAAGATGCGATTGCGTGATATCGGCAATCACGCGGCGATTCATTTCGGATTGGGAAACAAGCGAAACGGGATGGGCTGCTGCTTTGCAGCAACCCTTTGCGCGACGGCGCGGCGGCCGCGCGGCGGGGAAACCGGTTGAATTTGCCGGTTTGGACGAAAACGCTGAAAGTGCGGATGACGGATTTCGGGCGATTCGGAAATACTGACGCAATGCCGCCATTCGTTGGCCATGCATTGGCGATATGCCGCTCGACGATGCTGCTCTGCACGATGCGGACGACCAGCATCCGGTACACCCGCTCGCCGATTCGATTGTCGAACTGGCCGATACGTATTCCAGCTTGCCGGACGACTGTCGCCGGAGCCGTCATTCGACAGGCTCCGGCGACAGTCAGACACTGGGCCGCTTATCCGCGTCGGCGCTCGCCTCGTGCCATGCTCGAGAAAACACCGTCCCGGTAGATCCACGCATGAACCAGGGCAGCCGACAGATGGCCCACGACGACGACGAACAGCAGTCGCGCCAACAGGCCATGCGCATCGCGCAGCCATGCGAAGAGGGTCGGACTGGCCGGCACGATCGCCGGCAGGTTGACGCCCTTGAACAGGACGATCGGGAAACCGCCCGCCGACGGCAGCGCCCACCCGATCAGTGGAAGCGCCAGCATCAGCGCATACAACATCCAGTGCGATGCCTTCGCGGCCAGCCTCTGCCAATGCGGGAGATTCTCGGGCAGTGCGGGCGGCCGGCTGTGCAACCGGTTCGCGACGCGCAGCAGCGCGAGCACGAGGATTGCGATACCCAGCGGCCGATGCAGGTCGATCAGCCAGATTCGATGATGCAACGACGTCATCATGCCCGCACCGATGAACAGCATGGCCAGGATCATCGCGGCCATCAACCAGTGCAGACCTCTCGCCAGCGCATTGAAATGGCGCGGCACGCCGCCGCTCGCGCGCTTTTGCGTACTCATTTGACCTCCTGCTTGCCGACCGCCTCGGTCGCCTTGCCGTAGCCGATTTCCCGCTCGCGGCGATTGAACGAATGCGCGTATGCGCCCGAACGCGCATTCAGGATCGGATCGTTCGACACCTCGACGCCCGCGGGCACGATCGAAGGATCGAAGTTGATGTCCCGGCAGGCGCCCTCCGCCTGCTCGACGACGCCCGTCATTTCCAGCGTGCCGGCGACGATCTGCTTGCGATCGGCCGGCCACGGCTGCGATGCGTCGTCCACGGCATCGCCGGGCTGCGCGAGCTGCAGTACGTAGTCCCAATAGAGCGGCTTCTGCGCGAGCCGCGCGCGCACGCCTTCGAACAGGAAGTCGTGGTCGGCCTTCCGCCGTTGAACATCGCTCAAGGGCACGAACGGATCATGCGGGCGCATCATCCAGCGCACCGCTTGCCGGTGCCCGTCGGCGGCCACGAGATAAAAGGCGTTGACGCTATGGAACGTCGCGCCGGCGAAGCTGCCCGGTGCCGGTTCCCGTGCCGCCCATTTCATGAACTTCTCAGCCTCCGGGTACGCCTTCAGAAAAGCGGCTAACCGCTCCGGGTCGGGTTGGCCGGTGGCCGGATCGGGAGCCGTTGCCCGCTGCATCGCCAGAAAACCTTCCGGTTCGTGTGTCGCGAAGTACGGCTGGTTGTTCATGGCCATCCGCCATTGCTGCTTGTCGTCGGTCGTCAGCAGCAGGGCCATGCTCAGCGTCGTCGTGGAACTGTCCGCCGCATGCGGACTGCCGGTCCCGATCGAGAGCCGCCCGACGACGGGAATATCCGCCTGCGTGAAGACGCGCGCGGTCGACAACGGCACCGCCGCGCTGTCGGGACGAAAGGTGCCGGCAAAACAGATGCCCTTGCCGTGCGCGCGGCGAAAGCCCGGCGGAAACGGCTGCGGCGTCTCGGACACCAGCGATGCGCTCGTCGTGCGCGATCCGATCCAGCCCGCCGCCCACGCGAGCGCGGACGTCAGTGCGCCGGCCACGACCGCGATCGCCGCCAGTGCGCTCCAGGTGCGTTTCGATGTGAGGTCAAGTTTTGACATAGATGGTTTTTCATCCCGTTGTGTCGTCGCGCATTCCGCGCCGCGGCCGTCGACACATGAAGCGTCGACACGCCTGCGGACACCATCCGGCGCGCGCGATCGAGCCGATTGACGCGCGAACGCGACAGCGACGATCACCTGCGGAAATCGCCATGCGCGTTGCATACGAAAATCTTAGCGACGGGACGAAGACGGGTACATCGGACTGGGCTGAAAGCACCGGACGGACGTAGGCCCCGTCCTGCCGTACGAGCGCCGGCGACGCGCACATTCGGTGGCGACGGAGCACCGGTTGGCCCACGCAACGATGCCGGTCATTGCGACCGGCATCGACGGACTTCGGAGGCTGGCGGTCAACCCGCCCGCGGCGCATCGACCTTCGACATTGCCACCGGCTGCGCCAGCGCCGCCAACGCCAGTTGCGTGCGCGCATCGCGCGCCACGCGGCGGAACGCCACGCGTTGCTCCCCCTTGAGCTTCGCCGCTTTGGCCGCCTGCACCAGCGCGATCGGATCGACAAGGCGGGCATGCCTGCGCACCTCGAAGTGCAGATGCGGGCCGGTGGCCGTCCCCGTGCTGCCGACCGCACCGACGCGCTGGCCGCGCACGACCCGCATGCCGGTTCGCAACGCCGGGTCGAACGCCGACAGGTGCGCGTAGTACGACGCATAACCGCCGTCATGACGGATCACCACGTACTTGCCATAACCGCGCGGCTCGGTGCCGATGAACGTCACGACGCCGCGCTCCGACGCATGCACCGCGCGCCCGGCCGGCGCCGCGAGATCGACGCCGGAATGCACGTGACGCGCGCCGCTCACCGGATGCACGCGCGCACCGAAATGCGAGCTGATCCGCGTCGCGGCGACCGGCATGGCAAACCGCGAACCAGCGAGCGGCATGCCGTCGAGGTCGTAGTACGCGCCGGGCGCGCGCGCATCGGGCACGAACCATACGGCCGCGACCCGCTGCCCGCGAAAGCGGATATCGAGCGCCGTCACGCGTGCACGGCCCGGCTGCTTCGCCCTGCCGTCGGATTCGAAGGCGACGCGGAAGGTGTCGCCGGCCGCACCACGCTGCGTCGGATCGACGCGTCCGGCCAGCAAGCGGGTGATCTGCGCGGCGACGCCGGCCGGCAGTTCGGCGCGCGCCAGCGACGCCCGCAAGGTGCCGGTGATCGCGCCGGCACGGGTGCCGCGGCTGGGCGGCGCGAGCGTGAACGCCTCGGCCGATGCGAGATCGACGGCGGGACGCCCGGGCACCGATGGCGGATCCAGCGCGGGCAACGGCGACGCAAGGCCGTAATCGAACCGCGCTGCATAACTGCGTTCGACCGCGCCGCGTGCCGCCTCGCACAGCACGCGGTAAGCCACGCATGCACCGAAGCGGGCAACGGGGCCGTCGCGCTCGGCGGCCGGCGGCCCGTGCAACGCGTACGATGCGTACGCGACGTCGAGCGGCACGACCGACGCGCGCAAACCGCCCCACGTCGTTCGGGCGGAACTGAAAAAAGGCACGCCGGCAAGGTCGCTGGATTCCGCGGTCGCCGGTGCGAAGGCGGCATCGTGCACCGCTTGCGCCGCCGACCCGTGCGCGCCGGCCACGCAGGCCGCCGCGGCGACACCGCGCATCAGCGCGCGGAGCGTCGGAAAACATCGGACGCCGCGCTCGGCGGGTCGACCTTGTTCGCGTGCGAGACGGGAACGCAGGTCTAACCGCATGACGTCGTCACTCGCTATCAATGAAAAATCGGGAAAAAACACGGAAAAACCGGGCATCACGAACCATGATCGGCGCGGCCCGGCAACTTGAAACCGAGTGTATCGGCGTACCCACTTCGGCTAAATAGGACCAATCTTATTTTTGGAAAATGCCTTTTAGTACACGAACGAAATTGCGTTTCCACCGTCCGACCCCGTGCAATCGCGCGAACCGCCGTGCGCCGGGTAGAGTCGAAGGCTGCCTGCGCACGATATACCGCGCCCCTGTCTTCAACCCGGAATCCCGTCATGTTTCTCGATCAATTTCATCCGGAACGCTGGACGTTCCTGTGGAACGCGTTGTCCACGCTCTCCCTCCGGCTCTGCGCCGGCCTGGCGCTGCTCGTCGCCGGCTGGTGGCTGTCCAAACGCATCGGCCGCTGGCTGAACCGGCTGCTCGCGAACAAGGAACGCGTCGACGACACGCTGCGGCCGATCCTCTGCGACGTCGCCGTCTGGGGCATCCGCATCGTCGCGATCGTCGGCGCGCTGTCGCAGCTCGGCATCGAGACCGCGAGCCTCATCGCGGTACTCGGGGCCGCCGGCCTCGCGATCGGGCTCGCGCTGCAGGGCACGATGCAGAACATCGCGGCGGGCATCATGCTGTTGCTGCTGCGGCCGTTCAAGGTGGGCGACTACATCGACGGCGGCACCGGCGTCGCGGGCACCGTCGACGAGGTCGGGCTCTTCATGACGCGGCTGACGAAGCCGGACGGCATCTGCGAATACGTGCCGAACAGCGCGCTGTGGGGCAGCGCGATCCGCAACTACACGCGCAACCCGACGCGCCGCCTCGATCTCGAAGTGGACGTGTCGGTACACGACGATATCGATCGCGCGCTCGACGCGCTGCGCGCGCTGGCCGCGGCCGACCCCGACGCGCTGCAGGATCCCGCGCCCGACGTGATGGTGATGCGCTTCGACGACAGCACGGCCGTCGCGAACCTGCGCGTGTGGACCCATACCGACACGTTCTGGGCGATGCGCTGGCGCCTCGCGCGCCAGGTGCGCAAGACGCTCGCCGACGCGGACTGCGCGCTGCCGATCCGCACGCGTGAACTGCACATCGTGCACGACGCCGAACGCCGCACGGACGGCGCACGCGCGCAGCGGGTGTAAGCGGCGGGGACATCGCTCCGGAGCGATGCGCCCGCTGGCCGCGCTCAAATCAGACTTGTCTGATTCACTGCGCGTGCGACGCTCGCCACAATGAGCGTGCCGGATGAAGCGGTCATCCCGTCCGGCACACGCCAGTATCCATCTCCGTTCTTCGCCGCTCTTGCCGAGCGGCGTTTTTTTGCCCGTCGATTCGACACACGGGCATTCAATCGGGAAACCCGCATGAAAGAACGCGCCACCGTGCTGTGCCGACGCGGCGACCGGATCCTGCTGGTCGCCCGGTTGAATGCCCGCTGGGTACTGCCCGGCGGCACGCCGCGGCCCGGCGAATCGTTGCGCGACGCCGCGCGCCGCGAGCTGCTCGAGGAAACCGGGCTCGCGTGCGGCAATGCCCGCTATCTGTTCCGGATCGCAGGCGCGCACAAGGTGCACCACGTGTTTCTCGCCGAGATCGATCCGGATGCGATCGCGCGCCCGATGAGCGAGATCGCGCATTGCGTGTGGATCGACCGCGAGTCCGTCGGGTCGCTGCATTGCAGCCGGCCGACACCGCTCGTCGTCGAACTCGCGTTCGACTGGCTGCGGCAGCCGCGCCTCGTGCCCGGCGTGATCGACCACGACGTGTTCGCCGATATCGCGGCCTGAGGTCCGCGCGTGCGACGGGCGCACGATACCGGCGCGCACCGCGTCACATCTTCACGATGTCGAGCAGTGCCTTCTTGCCGCCCCTGTACGTGAATACCGAGATCCCGCCGTGCTTCAGGTCGCCCTGCGGCGTGAAGCTCGTCTCGCCGATCACGCCGCGATAGTCGGTGGCCGGCATCGCGGCCAGCACCTTCGCCGGGTTCGTCGAATTCGCGCGCTTCATCGCGTCGACGATGATGTACACCGCGTCGTACGAGAACGGCGCATACACCTGCATCGGCTGGTGATAGCGCGCTTCGTAGCGTTTCGCGAATGCCGCGCCGCCCGGCATCTTCTCGAGCGCGATGCCGGCTTCGGAGCACACGACGTTGTCCGACGCCGGGCCCGCGAGCTTCGGCAGGTCGGTCGAGCACACGCCGTCGCCGGCGAGGAGCTTCGCGCGCAGGCCGAGCTGGCGTGCCTGCTTCGCGAGCGGGCCGCCCGTCGCATCCATTCCGCCGTACATGATCGCGTCCGGGTTCTCGCTCTTGATCTTCGTGAGGATCGCGCGGAAATCGATCGCCTTGTCGTTGGTCGCGTCGCGCGACACGACCTTCATCCCGGCCGATTGCGCGGCCTTCTCGAACTCCGTCGCGAGTCCCTGCCCGTACGCGGTCGCATCGTCGACCACGGCGACCGTCTTGATGCCCAGGTGCTTCGCCGCATACATCGCGAGCGCCGGCCCCTGCTGCGCGTCGGTCGCGACGACGCGATAGGTCGTCTTGAACCCCTGCTGCGTGTACGTCGGATTGGTCGCGGCCTGCGAGATCTGCACGATGCCGCCGTCGCGATACACGCGCGACGCCGGGATCGACGTGCCCGAGTTGTGATGGCCGACGACGCCGACGACCCTGTCGTCGACGAGCCGCTGCGCGACCTGCGTCGCGGTGCGCGGATCGCCCGCGTCGTCCTGCGCGTCGAGTTGCAGCGTGACTTTCCGGCCGCCGATCGTCAGGCCCTTCGCGTTGATTTCCTCGACCGCGAGCCGCGCGCCGTTCTCGCTGTCCTTGCCGAGATGCGCGATCGCGCCGGTCAGCGGCGCGACGTGCCCGATGCGCACGATGTCGTCCGCATGCGCGGGCCATGCAGCCAGCGCGCACGTCAGTGCGGCCGCGGTGGCGAGTGCCGTCTTGTGATGCCGGTTCATGCCTGTCTCCTCTTTAATCACGCTTCGTTCGTGTCCGGATCCGTCGTTCGTCGAAGGCCGCGCATGCGCTCACGCGCGCCCTTCGAATCCCAGCAGGACGTTCACCGCGTTGATGCCGATCTCGTCGACCATGTAGCCGCCTTCCATCACGAACAGCGTCGGCAGGTTCAGGCGCGCGAGCGCCTCGCCGATCCGCAGGAAGTCGGGCGAGCGCAGCTTGAAATGGCTGATCGGGTCGTGCTCGAACGTGTCGACGCCGAGCGACACGACGAGCAGGTCGGGCGCGTGCCGCGCGATCGCCGCCGCGGCGTGGCCAAGCGCCGCCGAGTAGGTGTCCCACTGCGTGCCCTTCGGCAGTGGCAGGTTCAGGTTGAAGCCTGCTCCCGCCCCCTCGCCGCGCTCGTCCGGATAGCCGGAGAAGTACGGGTACGACACCGACGGCTCGCCGTGCAGCGACGCGAACAGCACGTCCGGCCGCGTGTAGAAGATGTCCTGCGTGCCGTTGCCGTGGTGGAAATCGACGTCGAGCACCGCGACGCGCGCGGCACCGCTCGCGATGCCGTGCTGTGCCGCGATCGCCGCGTTGTTCAGGTAGCAGTAGCCGCCCATGTACTCGCGGCCCGCGTGATGGCCGGGCGGGCGGCACAGCGCGAACGCCGCGCGCGCGCCGCCGCCCGACAGCAGGTCGGCACCGGTGAGCGCCGAGTTCGCGCTCGCGCTCACCGCGTCCCACGTGCCCGCGTTGATCGGCGCGCCGGCATCCATCGCGAAGAAGCCGAGCTTGCCGTCGATGAAATCGGGCAGCGCGGCCGACGCCGGCATCGCGCGCACCGGCCACACGAGCGGCAGCGCCTGGCAGGTGCGGCCGGTCGCCGTCCATTCGTCCCACGCGCCGGCGAGGAAATCGACGTAGCGCGCGCTGTGCGCGCCGGCGTAGCTTGCGCGGTCGAACGCACGCGGCGCGATCACGTCGCCGAGGCCCGCCGTGCGGACCTGCGCGAGCACCGTTTCGGCGCGAAGCGGGTTTTCGAACGACTCGGTTATCGCGCCGTCCTTCAGTTCGACGCCGCGATGCAGGTGGTGATCGCTGCTGTAGACCGTGAGCATGATTGACCGTTGCCGTGATGACCAGGGGAATGGGGTGGTAACAGTCTATTGACGCCGGCCGGCAATAACTTTGCTTTTCGCTTCTTCGTTTCGTACAATTTTGAGAAATCTGTCTACGAGACACCGGATATGAGCAAAAATCGCGCTTCGGTTGAACTGGACGGTGTCGACCGCGCAATGCTCCGCCTGCTGCAGGAAGACGGCGCGCTGTCGAACGCGACGCTCGGCGAGAAGCTGTCGCTGAGCGTCACGCCGTGCTGGCGCCGCCGCAAGCGGCTCGAGGACGAGCACGTGATCACCGGCTACCAGGCGAACCTCGACCGCCGCGCGCTCGGCATGAACGTGTTCGCGTTCGTGCAGGTCACGTTCAACATGCACTCGGATCAGGATTCGGATCACTTCGAGGAGGTGATGCGGCGTCACGACGAAGTCACGTCGTGCCACAAGATCACCGGCGCCGCCGACTACCTGCTGCAGGTCGTCGCGGCCGATCTCGACGCGTATGCGGAATTCGTCGAGCGCGTGCTGCGAAAGCAGGCCGGCGTATCGTCGATCCAGTCGAGCCTCGCGTTGCGCGAGGTGAAGTTCTCGTCGCGCGTGCCGGTGCCGGACGCGTGATCGATCACGCGTCCATGCGCCCGTATGCGGGCATCCGCCACCGATCGTCATCCCATGGAGCGCTACCCGATGAAACGCTACCTTCCCGCCGCGTCGTTGGCCGCCGCGATCGCCTGCGCATTCGCATTGAGCGCCTGCGCCGCGCAATCGTCCGCGCCGGCCAGTGCATCGGCGCCGGCCGGTCCCTCCGCGCAAGCGGCTCCGCCGATCGTCGGCGGCGATCGCGACGCACACGGCTGCATCGGCTCGGCCGGCTACGCATGGTGCGAGCATACGCAGCAGTGCGAGCGTCCGTGGGAACTCGCGAAGGCACATGGCTTCGCGAATTCGGCACCGGCCTACGCGCAGTTCTGCCGGAACGGCGAAGCGAAGTGAAGTGATTCGACGTGAACGGGGCGCGGTGCAACGCCGCGGCCCGATGACGTACCCGCGTGGCGCACGGCGTGTCCGTCGCCCGCATTTCGCGCTTCCGACCCCGCCGGTTTTCCCGCCTCGCGCGCCGTCATTCCGGAAACCCGGACACGCAAAAAACCCCACGAAAACAGGGGCATTCGTCGTCTGCGACACGTTGTCCGAGTTCGGTTATATTACGCGCCCCTTGCCACCCCGCCCCCGCAAAAACGCATCGCGCGCGGCGCCTTTCCACGCAGCCTGAAGCGCGTTCCGCCGAGGCTTGCCACAAGGGCCCGGGCACGTTGCGCACCCTCGCGATGCTGCGATTGCCTGCCCGCGGGAAGCCGATCCGAAGGTGTCCTTCCGAACGGCCGCGCGTGCGCAAATGCAACGGCGCATCGCGTCGATCCGGAATTCCGGATTCGCGATCCGGATCTCCGGATCCGCATGCCGGCGCAATGGAACCGCGCGCCGGGCGGCATGGCAAACCGATGTATCCAAGTTGAAAAAGGGATCTGCTGTGATCAAAACGTTACGGGTAATACTGTCGGCGCTCGCGCTGTGCGTCGCGACGTCGTCCGCGCACGCCGCCGATACGAAGAAGGTCGACGTCCTGCTGGTGGGCGGCGGCATCATGAGCTCGACGCTCGGCGTCTGGCTGCACGAACTCCAGCCCGACTGGTCGATGACGATGGTCGAACGCCTCGACGGCGTCGCGCTGGAAAGCTCGAACGGCTGGAACAACGCCGGCACCGGCCACTCGGCGCTCGCCGAACTGAACTACACGCCGGAGAAGGCGGACGGCAAGATCGACATCTCGAAGGCGATCGAGATCAACGAGTCGTTCCAGATCTCGCGCCAGTTCTGGGCGTGGCAGGTCAAGCAGGGCGTGCTGAAGAACCCGCACTCGTTCATCAACTCGACGCCGCATATGAGCTTCGTGTGGGGCGACGACAACGTGCGCTTCCTGAAGAAGCGCTACGAGGCGCTGCAGGCGAGCCCGCTGTTCCGCGGGATGCAGTATTCGGAAGACTACGACCAGATCAAGCAGTGGGTACCGCTGATGATGGAAGGCCGCGACCGCAACCAGAAGGTCGCGGCGACGTGGACGCCGATCGGCACCGACGTGAACTTCGGCGAGATCACGCGCCAGTTCGTCGGCTACCTGAAGACGCAGCCGAACTTCACGCTGTCGCTGTCGAGCGAAGTGCGCGAGATCACGCGCAATGCCGACGGCACGTGGCACGTGTCGTGGGTCAAGCTGCACTCGGATGAACCGCCGCAAGCCGTCGACGCGAAGTTCGTGTTCATCGGCGCGGGCGGCGGTGCACTGCACCTGCTGCAGGCGTCGGGCATCCCCGAGGCGAAGGACTACGGCGCGTTCCCGGTCGGCGGCTCGTTCCTCGTGACCGACAACCCCGAGGTCGTGAAGCAGCACCTCGCGAAGGCCTACGGCAAGGCGTCGGTCGGCTCGCCGCCGATGTCGGTGCCGCACCTCGACACGCGGATCATCGACGGCAAGAAGATCATCCTGTTCGGGCCGTTCGCGACGTTCTCGACCAAGTTCCTGAAGAACGGCTCGTACTTCGACCTCGCGAAGAGCACCAACCTGCACAACGTCGCGCCGATGATGCGGGTGGGCGTCGACGAATTCCCGCTGGTCCAGTACCTCGCCGGCCAGCTGATGCTGTCGGACGACGATCGCTTCAACGCGCTGAAGGAATACTTCCCGAACGCGAAGAAGGAAGACTGGCGCCTGTGGCAGGCCGGTCAGCGCGTGCAGATCATCAAGCGCGACCCGGTCAAGGGCGGCGTGCTGAAGCTCGGCACCGAGATCGTCGCGTCGCAGGACGGCAGCATCGCGGGCCTGCTCGGCGCATCGCCGGGCGCGTCGACGGCCGCGCCGATCATGCTGAACCTGATGAAGAAGGTGTTCAAGGACAAGGTCGCGACGCCCGAGTGGCAGCAGAAGATCCGCCAGATCGTGCCGAGCTACGGCACGAAGCTGAACGACAGCCCGGCGAAGGTCGTCGAGGAATGGACCTACACGAGCGACGTGCTGCAGCTGTCGCCGCCGCCGAAGATCGACCTCGGCGTGCCGTCGCAGCCGGCCGGTAACGCGCCAGCCCGCCCGGCGAAGGCGTCGGCCGACATGGCGCTGTAACGCGCCCGGCCCCGTTTCGCCACGCCGCACGGCCGCCCTCCGGGGCGGCCGTTTTTCTTGGCGCGCGCCGGGCGGACGCCCCCGCATCCGCTAGAATTGCGGCACGCGCGACCCCGTCGCCGCCCGATCCATCATCCGCATCGACACAACCCGAGCCACCGCCGGTGCGGCCCGCGCCCGAGCCGCGCGAGCGCCGCCCGCCGTTGCCGCGCCCGCCCGGGCGCGCCATCAACCGAATTCAGCTGGAGAAAGACCGTGTTTACCTGCAGAAACCAGAGCTGCGGCACGCAGTGGGAGCAGTCCGACGTCGTCATCAAGGACGAAGGCCAGGGGCTGCTGTTCCGCTGCCCGCTGTGCGGCGCGCGCAACTACCTCGAACGCTTCGAGGACGACGAAGGCAACGTCGTCTACGAGCAGATGGAAGGCCGCCCCTACCTCGGAGACCTGTCCTGACATGACCCAATCGACGCCCACGCCCTTCAGCGCGCTGCCACTGACGCCCGCCACGCTCGCGAACCTCGCGCAGCTCGGCTATGTCGACATGACGCCGATCCAGGCCGCGAGCCTGCCGGTCGCGCTGGCCGGCCAGGACCTGATCGCCCAGGCGAAGACGGGGAGCGGCAAGACCGCCGCGTTCTCGCTCGCGCTGCTCGCGCGCCTCGACGCGCGCCGCTTCGACGTGCAGGCGATGATCCTGTGCCCGACGCGCGAGCTGGCCGACCAGGTCGCGCAGGAAGTGCGCCGCCTCGCACGTGCCGAAGAAAACGTGAAGGTGCTGACGCTGTGCGGCGGCACGCCGATGCGCCCGCAGGCGCAAAGCCTCGAACACGGCGCGCACATCGTCGTCGGCACGCCCGGCCGCATCATGGATCACCTCGACCGCGGCAACCTGAAGCTCGACGCGCTGAACACGCTGGTGCTCGACGAAGCCGACCGGATGCTCGACATGGGCTTCTTCGACGACATCGCGAAGGTCGCGCGGATGTGCCCGACCACGCGCCAGACGCTGCTGTTCTCCGCGACCTATCCGGACGGCATCGCGAAGCTGAGCCAGCAGTTCCTGCGCAACCCGAAGGAAGTCAAGCTCGAGGAGCGCCACGACGACAGCAAGATCCGCCAGCGCTTCTACGAGGTGACCGAGAACGAGCGGCTGCACGCGGTGGGCCAGCTGCTGAACCACTACCGGCCGGTGAGCACGATCGCGTTCTGCAATACGAAGCAGCAGTGCCGCGACCTGCTCGACGTGCTGCATGCGCAGGGTTTCCACGCGCTGGCGCTGCACGGCGAGCTCGACCAGCGTGAGCGCGACCAGGTGCTGATCCAGTTCGCGAACCGCAGCTGCTCGGTGCTGGTGGCGACCGACGTCGCCGCGCGCGGGCTCGACATCGCGCAGCTCGAAGCGGTGATCAACGTCGACGTGACGCCCGACCCCGAAGTGCATGTGCACCGCATCGGCCGCACCGGCCGCGCGGATCAGCAAGGCTGGGCGCTGAGCCTCGCGAGCATGGACGAGATGGGCCGCGTCGGCGCGATCGAACAGGCGCAGAAGCGCGACGTCGAATGGCATCCGCTCGCGGAACTGAAGCCGGCGGACGACAGCGTGCTGCTGCCGCCGATGGAAACGCTGCAGATCCTCGGCGGGCGCAAGGACAAGATCCGCCCGGGCGACGTGCTCGGCGCGCTGACCGGCGACGCCGGGTTCGACGGCAAGCAGATCGGCAAGATCAACGTGACCGAGTTCTCGACCTATGTCGCGATCGAGCGCGGCGTCGCGCGCGACGCGTTGCGCAAGCTCAATGCGGGGAAGATCAAGGGCAAGCGGGTCAAGGTCCGGTTGATGGACGAAGACGACGCATGACGCGCGACGCGGCGCGCCATGCCGCGCGCCGCGCCGCGCTTCACGCCAGTTCCGGATAGCCGTGCGCGGCCGCGTCCTCCGCGAGCCGCGCAATCGTGTCGTAGTCGGCCGGCGACAGCCGCTCGAATCCCTTCAGCCGCAGCACGCGCGCCCGTTCCGCGTCGGCGGCCACCGCCCGATCGAGCGCCTCCCGCAATGCGCCGACCTGCGTTTCCGGCAGTGCCCGCGACGCGATGAACGGCAATCCCGGCGCGGAGGCCGTCGTGCCGATCACCCGGATGTCCTTCAGCAGATCGGGCAGCGCATCGCGCACATAGGCAAACGTCACGCAGTCGATCGACGCGCAATCGGCCTCGCCCGCCGCCAGCGCACGCAGCACGTTCACGTGCGAGCCGAACGGCGTGACCGCGCCGAAGAAGCGTCCGTCATGCGCATGCGGCGCGACCGCGTGCCGGAATGCGTTCATCCCGCTGTGTGAATCCTCGCCGTTGAATGCGGCGCGCAGCCCCCGGCATGCGGCGAGCGTCGTCGCGCCGCCCGCGTGCACACGCGCCGACACGACCAGCACGCTGCTGTAGCGCGCGCCGTCGCAGCCGTCCGCGTCGAAGGCGGGCGTCGCGATCAAGCGCACGACGTCGCGCAGGCCGAGCATCCGGTACGGATAGCCGCAGGTCTGCGACAGCAGCAGATCGTCGCGCCGCCACAGCGCGTGCAGGTCGTCGAACGGATCGTCGGGCAGCGCGACGTCGGCGGGGCCGCCCGCCTGCGCGAACGCATCGAGCGTGTCGCGCAACAGCGCACGCCACAGGGCGGCGTGGCGCGGCGTCACGTTGTACATCGGGAGTACGGCGATCGATGGGCTCATGCGGGCATTCTACGCATCGGCGGCGGCCCCGATGCTTATCGGCCGCCCGCCGATAAGCAAATACGAATCGATTGGTTGGCCATGACGCGCCCGCCGGTTACCGTTGGCGGGCCTGCCGGCGCCGCACCCTGCGCGATGCCTGGCGGGCCGACCGTGATCCGCGAGACACCTGCGCACCCGGGCCGAGCGCCCCGGTTCCACCGCTCGTTCCCCGCACTGCCCGATCCATCCCGCCTCAACGCCATGGCCGAATACTTCGACGTCGATCATGCGCGCGCGATTGCCGCGCTCGACGCCCGCTTCACCGCCCGCACCGAGTGGCCGACCTGGCTGCTGGTCGCCGTCATCTACGGCGGCTGGCTCGCCGTGCTGCTGCTCGTGCGCGACGGGCGCCTGCCGCTCGCGGCCGCGACGCCGCCGCTGATCCTGCTCGGCGCATGGCACATGTCGCTGCAGCACGAACTGCTGCACGGCCATCCGACGCGCTCCGCGTTCATCAACAAGCTGCTCGGCTATCCGCCGCTGACGGTCTGGTATCCGTACACGCTGTATCGCGACACCCACCTCGACCATCATCGCGACGAAGATTTGACCGTGCCGGGCGTCGATCCGGAAACGAACTACGTGACGCGCGAACGCTGGGCGCGGCTACCGCGCTGGCGCCGTGCGCTGACGGTCGCGCGCAAGACTTTCATCGGACGAATCGTCGTCGGGCCGCCGCTCTCCGTCGCGGCGACCGCCGGCGATGCCTTCGCCGCGTTGCGGCGCGGCGACTTCCGTTATCTGCCGATGTGGGCGACGCACGCCGCCTGCGTGATCGCGCTGCTCGCATGGCTGCAATGGGCGATCGGCGTGCCGTGGTGGTACTACCTGCTGGCCGTCACGTGGCCCGCGCTGTCGCTCGCGATGATCCGCTCGCTGTACGAGCACCGCGCCGCGCGGCATCCGAAGGCGCGCATCACGATCAACGAAGCCGGTTTCGCGATGCGGCTGCTGTACCTGAACAACAACTATCACCTCGTCCATCACGACCTGCCGAAGCTGCCGTGGTACGACCTGCCGCGTGCATACCGGATGCGGCGCGACGCGTATGCGCGCAAATGCGGCGGCTTCGTGATCCGCGGCGGGTATCGCGCGTTGCTCGCGCGCCATGCGTGGACGCCGACCGACCCGCCCGTGCATCCGTTCGACGAAGGCACGGCGTCGCTGTCGACCGGAAGCGGCGTGAAGGTGGCCGTGGTCGACACGGTGCTGCAGATCAGTACGTGACGGCCGGCGATCCCTCCGCTTTCGCGCCAATCCTTACAAAAAGCCGACAACGTCGATCTTCGCCGGCGAATTGCCAACCGGGCCGGCAATGGCCAGAATGGCGGCTCATCCGGGGCTTCCAACAATCATTCGCCCCGGCTCCGCCCGACGGCCGCGCGCCGCATTTCCCGACGACGATGCAACCGAACTCCCCGCCCGGCGCGATCCGCACGATCGGCAACGACTGGTCCGTGTCCGCGATCACCGCGGGCTTTCTCGCGGTCCTGATTTCCTATGCGGGCCCGCTCGCGATCTTCTTCCAGGCGTCGCAAGCCGCGCACGCGTCCAATGCGATGGTGTCGTCGTGGGTCTGGGCGATCTCGATCGGCGCGGGCGTATCGGGCCTGTTCGCGAGCTGGAGGCTGAAAGTACCGGTCGTCACCGCGTGGTCGGCGCCCGGCACCGCGCTGCTCGTCGGCCTGTTTCCGCAACTGACGCTCAACCAGGCCGTCGGCGCGTACATCACGGCCGCCGTCATCATCCTGCTGATCGGCGTCACCGGCTACTTCGACCGGCTCGTGCGCCACATCCCGCGCGGCATCGCGTGCGGGATGATGGCCGGCATCCTGCTGCCGTTCGGCATGCATGCGTTCTCCGCCGCGTCGGCGCAACCCGTGCTCGCGTTCGGCATGATCGCGGCCTACGTGATCTTCCGGCGCCTGCTGCCCCGCTACAGCATCGTGCTCGTGCTGCTGACGGGCGCCGCGCTCGCGACGCTGCTCGGGATGACGCATCTCGGCAACGTGTCGCCGAGCCTCGCGCGGCCGGTCTTCATCGCCCCCGAATGGACGCTCGGCACGACGCTCAGCCTCGCGTTGCCGCTCGTCGTCGTCAGCCTCACCGGCCAGTTCCTGCCGGGGATGACGATCCTGCGCGTGTCCGGCTATCCCACACCGGCGCGCCCGATCATCGCCGCGACCGGCGTGATGTCGCTCGTCGTCGCGTGCTTCGGCGGGATCACGATCGTCGTTGCCGCGATCACCGCCGCGCTCTGCACCGGCAAGGACGCGCACGAGGATCCGGACCGGCGCTACGTCGCCGGCCTCGCGAACGGCGCGTTCTACCTGCTCGGCGGGCTGTTCGCGGGCACGATCGTCACGGTGTTCTTCGCGCTGCCGAAGGCGTTCGTCGCGATCCTCGCGGGGCTCGCGCTGATCGGCGCGATCAGTGCGAACGTGCACGGGATCTTCGAGGACGAGCACCACCGCGAAGCGTCGGTGATCACGTTCCTCGCGACCGCGTCGGGGATGACGTGGCTCGGGCTCGGGTCGGCGTTCTGGGGAATCGTGATCGGGTCGGTCGCATATGCGGTGCTGAACAAGGTGCGCCGCCCCGCGTGATGCGCGCCGCGTGCGGCTGCTTCACTCAACGCGCATGCCGGCGCACCAGTTGCGCGAGCGCGTCCTCCGGTGCCGTCGTCCCGTAAGCCCGCTCCGACACGTCGGCCTCGACGTCGATCCGCCCCGCGTTGTGCACGTCGTACAGATCGACGATCAGCTGCGCATGGCGCTCGCCGAGCCCGGCGCGCAACAGTGTCGCCTGCCATGTCTCGCGCGGCAGTTCGTGCGCGACGACCGCACGGCCGGCCGCCGCGCCGAGGGTCTCCGCGATCGCCGTCACGCTCACGCGTCGCGGCCCCTCGACGCTGACGATGCGCGGCCCGTTGCCGCCTTCCGGCGCATCGAGCAGCAGCCGCGCCGCGACGACGCCCACATCGGGCGCCCACACCGTCGGAAACACCTTGCCGACCGGATGATGGAAGCTCGGCAGCACGCCGGCGCCGAGCGCGACCGGCAGCACGCGTGCCCAGTTCTGCAGATGTTCGGCGGCGCGCAGCAGCGTCAGTCGCGTCGGGATCGTCTTCAGACGTTCCTCGAAATCATGGAACAGACGCGTAATACCCGTATTGCCTTCGAGCTCCGCTCCGTAGTCCGACAACGCGAGCAGCGCAGGCGGCGGGTTCGCGGCGAGCGCGGCGGCCGCCACGTCGATCGTCCGCGCCATCGTCGTGGCCGGATCGGGATCGGCGACCGGCACCGGGCACAGGATCTGCACGGCCTGCGCACCGTCGATCGCTGCGGCGACGGCATTCTCGTCCGTCAGGTCCGCGATCGCGACATCGCAGCCGAGTTGCACGAAACGGTCACGCTGGCGCGCGTCGTGCAGCACCGCGCGCACGGCATGGCCGGCCTGGCGCAAGGTCGTCACGGTCGACAGGCCGACGTTGCCTGATGCTCCGAAGATCACGAACACGATCCGCTCCTGGGGGATGAAGGTGTCGTGATTGTCGGCATGCGCGGCCGGAAAGGCGCGCAGGGAGGGATGAATCGCGCAGGAAAGGATGACGGGATGCGGGCGCCGTTCGTGCAATCCGCCCGCCGGGCCGCTATCGGCGCGCAGGCTTCACGTCGTCCTCCCCGTCATAAGCCAGCCGCAACCGGCCCCGCGCGCCCGAGCGCGCAATCTCCGTCGGCGTCGCGCCGAGCACGCGGTTCATCCAGTTCGCCATGTGGCTCTGGTGCGCGAACCCGGCTTCGAGCGCGATCTGGCTGATGCTGAGCCGGCCTTCGAGCAGCAGCGCCTTCGCGCGCTCCACCCGGCGCCGCACGACGTACTGGTGCACGGGCATCCCGAGCGTTTCGCGGAACAGCACCTTGAAATGCGGCACGCTGATCGACACGAGCGCCGCGAGTTCGGCCAGCGTCATGCGCCGCTCGAGGTTCGCCTCGACATAGTCGATCACGCGCGCGGCCGCCTTCGGCGCCAGCGTGCGCCGGCGTTCGCGGAACGCCGGCTGGCCGTCGACCAGCCGCGCGACGAGCGCCGTGCACAGGCTTTCCGCATAGAGCGGGTCCGACGCGTCATCCGCTTCGAGCTCGGCGGCCATCGCCCACGCGATGTGCTGCAGCCGCGGGTCGCGCACCTGCAGCCGCCGGCGGATCTGCGCGTGCGACGGCTTCAGTTCGAGGTGCTCGACAGTGCGTCGCACGAACGTGTCGCTGAGCATGATGTGCAGGATCCGACAGTCGGCGCTGTCGGTCCACTGGCCGGGCAGGCCGGCCGGAATCACGTCGACGTCGCCGTGCGCCTGGATCCGCGACACGCGCTCGCCGTCGCACACGCAATCCGCGCGGACGGGCCCGCCGATATGCACGCCGATGCGGTGATGCTCGGCCGCCGGAATCCGGTACGTGCCGGCGCGAATGTCGAGCAGCGCCGCGCCGAAGCCCCGCCAGCCGAGCCCGCGGCTGGAACGCAAACTGACCGGCACGCCGTTGTCCGGCGGCGCGGCGGGGATCGGATCGCTCATGGCTGGGCTCCACCCATTCGTGGTTCGAACGCGCATTGTGACGCGTTTTCGGGCCGCGCGCCGGGCCTGGGCGGCCGTCCCGGCACCGAGCGGAAAAAGATCATCCGTTTCTGCTCGGGACGATCCTTGCGTGCGCGCCAGCGGGCGCCGCGGCGCTTACGATCGCCCCATCCGACACCTACGGAGCCCGCCATGCCCCATTCCTGCCCGCTGCGCGCGACGTTCGTCGCGCCTTCGCCTTCCGGCGCCGCCCGCCCGGCATCCGATCCCCGCCCGCGCACCCGCCGCACCGCCATCGCCGCCTGGTGCCTGCGCGTCGTCGGCGGGTACCGGCTCGAACGGCTGCTCGCGTCGATTCCCGACAGCAACGACGACTTCGGGCTCGTCTGACCGGCAGTCGATGCGTTCGCCTACTTGCGCCGCCGATCGTGCGGCGCCACCGTCGCGCCTTCGATCACCGGCGCGCCCTGCTTGATCAGGAAGTCGCGGAACAGCCCCGTGACCTGCGAGATGCGCCGGTCGGCGAGCGTGACCACATACCATTCGCGCTCGATCGGGTTGCCGGGGAACGGCAGTTGCCCGAGCAGCCCCGTGCGCAGCTCGAGCGCGCACGCGTGCAACGACAGGAACGCGATGCCGAGCCCCGCTTCGGCCATCTGCTTGATCGCCTCGTTGCTCGACAGTTCGGAGCCCACATGAAACCGGTGGCCCGCGTTCTTGAACAGGCTCTCGACGGTCGAGCGCGTGCCCGCGCCGCGTTCGCGCACGAGCAGGTGCGCGGATTCGAGATCCTTCAGCGCGACGCGCTTTCGCTGCATCAGCGGATGGCCGGGCGCCGCGACGAACACCATCGGATGCTTCGCGAACTCGACCGCGTGCGTGCGCAGTTCCTTGGGCGCGCTGCCCATCACCGCGAGATCGATTTCATGCGTCGCGAGCATGCGGATGATGTCGTCGCGATTACCGACCTTGAAATACGTCTTCACGTGCGGGCGCGTCGCGGTGAACTTGACGAGCAGCGGCGGGATCAGGTACTCGGCCGTCGTGATCGCGCCGATCCGCAACGTGCCGCCGAGATCGCCCGTCAACGCGGCCACTTCGTCGCCGGCCTCGCTCCACAGATGCAGGATCTCGCGCGCATAACGCGCCACGATCTCGCCGGCCGCGGTCAGCTGCACGCCGCGCCCCACCCGCTGCAGCAACGCGGCGCCCGCGGCCTCCTCCAGCAGGCGAACCTGCAGCGACACGGCCGGCTGCGTCAGGTTCAGCTCCTCGGCCGCGCGCGACACGCTGCCGAGCCGCGCAATCATGTCCAGCGCCTTCAGCTGCCGGAACGTCGCGGTCTTTCCTATAAGTGAATACATATGAGTCGCTTATAAACATTAAATTGTTCGAGTGGGTGCCAAACTATATCGTCGGTTCTTGAGCAATGTCATCCGAATCGTCATTCAGCGGGAGCCCCACATGGACAACACCACGCCCAACCTCGCAACGGACCGCGCACCATGCCTGCCGCGCATCGTGATCGTCGGCGGCGGTGCCGGCGGCCTGCAGCTCGCCACGCGTCTCGGCGATACGATCGGACGCCGCGGCCAGGCCGACATCGTGCTCGTCGACCGCTATCCGACGCACTTCTGGAAGCCGCTGCTGCACGAAGCCGCATCGGGCCATCGCGATCCGGCCTCGCACACGATCGAATACGCGGCGCAGGCCAAGCGCCACGGCTTCCGCTTCGTGCAGGGCGCGCTGCAGCAGGTCGACCGCGCGGCACGCACCGTGACGATCGCGGCCGTGCACGACGCGGACGGCACCGAAGTCCTGCCGCGGCGCGAACTCGGCTACGACGACCTCGTGCTCGCCGTCGGCAGCGTGACGAACTTCTTCGGCGTGCCGGGCGCCGCCCGCCATGCGCTGCCGCTCGAAAACCTCGACCAGGCCGAGGATTTCCGCCGCAAGTTCCTCGCGGCCTGCACGAAGGCGAATCACCTGGCCGAGCAGCAGCCCGCGCGGCGCGCGGCACCGATCTGCATCAACGTGATCGGCGCGGGCGCGACGGGCGTCGAACTGGCGGCCGCGCTGCGCCACGCGGTCCAGCAGCTGACGACGTACCGCTTCAAGGCGCTGGTGTCCGCACGCGACGTGCACATCCGGCTGATCGAAGGCGGCCCGCGCATCCTGCCGGCGCTCGACGCACGGCTCTCCGGCAAGATGCACGCGCAACTGCGCGCGCTGAACGTCGACGTGCTGACCGACACGCGCGTGGCGGAAGTGGGCGCGGACGCCGTGACGACCGCGACGGGCGAACGGCTCGCGAGCGACATCACGATCTGGGCGGCCGGCGTCGCGGGCCCCGCGATCCTGCGGGACATCGGCGACCTCGCGCTCAACCGCTCGAACCAGGTGATCGTGACCGACACGCTGCAGACGCCCGACGATCCGCACGTGTACGCGTTCGGCGACTGCGCCGCGTGCCCGTCGACGGGTGCGAGCGGCTTCCTGCCGCCGCGTGCGCAGGTCGCGCACCAGCAGGCCGTGTATCTGGTCAACGCATTCGCGCGGCGCATCGCCGGCAAGCCGGTGGCCGGCTTCACGTTCCACGATGCGGGCACCGTCGTGTCGCTCGGCCATGCGGGCGCCGTGTACCAGGCCGACATCAGCGTGCGCTCGCGCTCGCTGATCGTCGACGGGCTCGCCGCGATCGGGCTGTACAAGTTCCTGTATCGCAAGCACCTGTTCAGCGTGGTCGGCGCGAAGCGCGCGCTGTTCCAGTCGCTGAGCCACTGGCTGCAAAGCCGCAACCAGCCGTCGATCAAGCTGCACTGATCGACGGCACGCACGCGGCATCGCAAGACGGCATGCCGGGCGGCCATCGCTCGATATGCCGTTTTCTTATATGCATATGCCGGATGCATTCAAACCGCGCGCCACGCTGGTGCATCACGTCGAACGCCGTCGATGCGACGTCATGCGCGCGGGAAACACCATGCGGCCCGCACCCCGCGCCCGCTCTGGCGCGCCACCTCATTCATAAGCCATATCATATGAGTCACCTATAAATATTAATTGGTCGTATTTTCAAGATGAACGCTAAGGTGTGTGGCATTCCCGTCGGCGAACGGATCATCACGTCTCTGAAGAGGAATCACCGTGGTCATCGAAGCCATCGTCACCCGTCTCGACGCAGCATTCGCACAAATCGAAGCAACACCGGATTCGCGCGAATCGCGCCATCAGCGCGACGCGATCATCCAGTGGCTCGATCGCGCATCGGAAGAAGGATATCGACTCGGTCTCGTCACGACGCTGCCGGCCGCCCGGCTCAGCGACATGTTCGAAGGCCAGTTCGGCCGCGCGCACCTCGACCGCTTCTCGGTCGTCGTCACCGATTCAGATCAGCAGGACTCCAGATCGAATCAGCATCCGTTCGACGTCGCGCTGCAGGCGCTCGGCGTGCCGCCCGAACGCGCGGTCGCGATCGCAAGCAGCGAACCGGAGCGCCGCGAAGCCGAGCATTTCGGCCTGTCGCGCTGCGTGAACATCACCGACACCGTGCGCTCGATCGCATCGGCCGGGCTCCACTGAACGTCGGCACGGCGGCCGGCGGCGACCGGCCGGCGCCGATCCGGCGGCAATCCGACGATTGCCCGACCGAACCCTGACATTCCGCTGTCAAAGTCGCTTGCCACACTTCCGGGCTCGATCCCACTCTCCCGGAAACGGAACGGCGCGCATCCGCATGCGTCCGTCCGCCGCTCGCCACGATGACACGCCCGACCCGCACCGCCACCGCCCTCACGATCGCCTGTCTGCTGCTCGCCGCCTGCGGCGGGGAAGAATCGACGCCGCCCGCCACCTCGGCCGACAACGGCGGCACGACGCCCGCGCCGACACCGGCGCCCGCGACCTACTACCAGACGAAGACACCGTACCGCCCGCAGCAGGACGCCGCGACGTACGAAGCGCCGCCCGCCGGCTACGCGCCCGTCTATACCGAGCTCGTCGCGCGCCACGGCTCGCGCGGGTTGTCGGGCTTCAAGTACGACGGCGCGATCTACGCGATGCTGCTCAAGGCCGAGGCCGACGGCGCGCTGACCGCGCTCGGCACGCAGCTCAAGGCCGACACGTACGCGATGATGAAGGCCAACGCGCTGCTCGGCTACGGCGTGCAGGGTATCTCGACGCCCGGATACGGCAACCTCACGCAAACCGGTATCCGCGAACACCAGCAGCTCGCCGCCCGTCTCGCCCAGCGGCTGCCCGCGCTGTTCGCGGCGGGCACCCGGCAGGTCGTCGTCGTCAACTCGGGCCAGGATCGCGCGGTGGACAGCTCGACGTATTTCTCGGCGGCGCTCGTCGCCGCCCAGCCGGCGCTGGCATCCGCCATCACGCTGCCGGCCGCGCCGTCAGGCTATCCGGCGAGCGCGCCGGTTGCGCAGCCGGCCGGCACCAACCGCTTCCTGCTGTATTTCCATTCGCTGAAACCGGCCACCGATCTCGTCACCGATACGAGCGATCCGTACTACGCGACCTATCAGGCGAGCCAGGCGTACCAGGCCTATGCGAACGACGCGACGGTCGCCGCGAAGCTGAAGGCGATCAAGGCCGCACCGCAGGCGGCCGACGTCGCGCAGACGGTGCTGTCCGCACTCGTGTCGCCGGCCTTCATCGCCAAGCTCGGCAGCGACGGCTACACGTTCGCGAACACGGGAACCTACGCGTTCACGTCCACGGACGGCAAGTTCACCAATACGCTGAAGGGTGACGGAAAGACGAGGATCGCGACGGCCGTCGATGCGGTGAACGTGCTGTACAACCTGCTGCAGGTCGCGCCCGCGATGACCGCGGAAACCGGCGGCGTCACGATGGAGAAGTACATCGGCGCGGAGCAGGCGCAGTATCTCGCGTACCTGCAGGATGCCGAGGACTACTACCAGAAGGGGCCCGGCATCCAGGAAGCGAACCCGGTCACGTACCGGATGGCAAAGGTGCTGCAGGACGATTTCTTCGGCGAAGTCGACGCGATCGCCCGCGGCGACCTGACGCGCGCCGCGAAGCTGCGCTTCACGCACGCGGAGATCGTGATTCCGTTCGCATCGGTCATGAACCTGAAGAACGTGTTCGTGCCGACGCCGCAGGCGCAGACGTACACCTATGCGAACAACCCGTGGCGCGGCGACCAGGTGTCGCCGATGGCGGCGAACCTGCAGTGGGACGTCTACCGCAACGGGTCGCGGCTGATCGTGAAGATGCTGTACAACGAGCGCGAGACGGATTTTCAGGCTGCGTGCGACGGCGCGAAGATCGCGCCGGCCAGCCACTTCTACGACTACGCGGGGTTGAAGCAGTGCTACGGGTATCAGTGACGCGAGGATGAGGCGCGGTGCGGGTCACGCAAGTCGCATCATCGCGTGCCCGCTCGCTACCTGAGGATCGAGCAGCATGACCTCGATCCGCTCCTTGCCCTTCCCGATGTTCTTGCGCTTGAGCATCAGCATGCCGATCTCGCCGGTCGTCGCCGGGTGTGTGCCGCCGCAGGCCATCGTCGCAAAGCCGTCGACCGCCCAGAACCGGCGCTGTGCATCGACATCGCTGAAGTCGGTCACGATGCGCAGGTCACGCCTCGACAGGTCGGCGGCCGCCGATTCGATCTCCGGGAACAGCGGCGACAGGCTCGTGTCGCTCGCGAAGTCGATGCGCGCCTTGTCCTGCGCGATATGCGCGCCGATACGCTCGATGCCGGGCCTGAGCCGGTAGACCAGTTGCAGCACCATTTCGGCCGCGAAGTGCAGGCGCATCAGCCGGTACCGGCGCGCCCAGTCGATGCGCCAGGTCGCACGATCGCCGACGCGCAGCGCGTGATCATGCGGGAGCGTATAGACGATGTCGAGGCCCTGCTTGTCGGCGCGGATCACCGGATAGTCGCCCAGCGATCCCGCGTCGCTTTCCTGGCCGCCCGAAAACGCGAAGAAGATGGTTGCGTCGACCCGCACGCGATCGCCGTCGACGTGCGTGACGACGGTATCCAGTGTGGTCCGGTAGGGATCGTCCCAGAACATTTTCCTTGTCATCGCCCGCCACGCCTTTCGCCGAGGAAAACGCCCAGCTTAGCCCGAACGCGTCCGGGCGGCTTGTACGATCTTGCGCCCCGTTGCCGTCGCACCCTCCGCCTGTGCGTCGCGCGGCGCCATCGCGTCTTCCTCGCGCTTGCGCTCGACGCGCCACGTGTGGATCGGCCGATGCCCCGGCCGCTCCCACCCGGGCGGCATCCACAGGTGTTTCACACGCTGCATGACGGGCCCCGGCGCAAACACGTCGCGCCACATGTCGACGAATTCGTGCACGTTCAGCACCAGGAAGTTGTACGAACGGATCTGCTGCGTGATCCCGTAGTCGACCGGTTCCGTTTCCTCGACATACGTGCCGAACATGCGATCGAAGATGATCAGCACGCCGCCATAGTTCCTGTCGATATAACGCGGATTGCGGCCGTGATGCGCGCGATGGTTCGACGGTGTGTCGAACACGTATTCGAACCAGCGCGGCAGCCGCCCGATCGCTTCCGTATGCACGAAGTACTGGTATGCGAGATCGACCGCGAGCAGGAACAGCACGACGGCCGGCGGGATGCCGAGCCACACGGGCGGCAGGTAGAACACGAACACGCCGACGAACGCATTCAGCAGCGACTGCCGCATCGCCGTCGTGAAGTTCATCACTTCGCCGCTGTGGTGCGGCACGTGCGCGGCCCAGAACCAGCGCACGCGATGCGACGTGCGATGAAACCAGTAGTAGCAGAATTCCACGACGACGAAAATCGGCACGACCGTATAGCCGTTCACGGGCACGTCGAACAGCCGGTGTCGATGGACCCACGCGAAGATCGCGCCGGTAAACAGCAGCCCCATCACGGTCTCGGCCACCTGGTAGCCGGCACCGAGCGACAGGTTCGCGACGATCTCCTTCCAGCGAAACGGCTCGCGGCGGCCGCGCCCGGTCATCACCGCATATTCGATCGCGAACGCGATCAGGAACACCGGCGTCATGCCGATCAACAGCACCTGCTTCCAGTCCACGTCGTTACCCAGGAACGCGTGGAGCCACGTCATCAACTCGTTCGGCATGTCGGCGGCCTCGATCGGGAACTGCCGCGCAGTATGGTCGCGCACGGGTCCGCTCGCGTTGACACTTGCCGACGATTACTTGACACTTTCCGCCATGCCCGCCGCCTCCCCGCTCGCGACCCAGCGCGTCTACTACTCGAGCACCTACGTGCGGCTGCTGTTCGACTATCTGTCCGGGCAGGGCCAGGATGCCCCGCGCGTCCTCGGCGAGGCGCGGCCGCCCGAGGACGATCGCGGGCTGACGCTGTACGCGAGCGCGCATTGGCGCGGCCTGCTCGAACGCGCGGCCCGCGCGCTCGACGATCCGCTGCTCGGCCTGCACGTCGGCCAGCGGATCACGCCCGCGCATCTCGGCGCGCTCGGCTATGCGCTGCATGCGTGCCGCGATGCCGGCGCCGCGCTCGCGCGCTGGCAGCAATACGAACACCTGATCGCGAACGTCGCGCGCATGGAAGTGCGCGTCGAGGCGACGTCGGTCGCGATCGAATGGCACGATGCGCCCGAGCCGCTCGGCCCGCTCGTCGACGAAGTGGCACTGACCGCCATCGTCCAGTTCGCGCGCAATATCACCGGCACGCGCCACGGGCCCGACGAAGTCTGCTTCGTGCATCCGTCGCCCCGCGACGCACAACCGTACCTCGACTACTTCGGCTGCCCGGTGCGGTTCGGCCAGCCGGTGAACCGTCTCGCGTTTCCGTTGCACCTGCTGACGCAGCCGCTGCAACGGCCGGACGACGCGCTGCGGCACATGATGGAGCGCCAGGCGAGCGCGCTGCTCGCCGAGCTGCGGCAGGCCGACGACCTCGAACAGTCGGTGCGCGAAGCCGTCGCGCGCTTGTTGACGCACGGCGAAGCCGGCATCGAGCCGATCGCGGCGGCGCTGCACGTGTCGTCGCGCACGCTGCATCGCCGGCTGGCCGAACTCGGGCTGAATTTCAGGACCCTGCGCGAGGACACGCGGCGGCGGCTCGCGATCGACCACCTGAACGATCCGCGGCTGACGCTCGCGGAAGTCGCCTGGCTGCTCGGCTATTCCGAACACAGCGCATTCACGCGCGCGTTCCGGCGCTGGACCGGCGAATCGCCTCAGCAGTGGCGCGCCCGACAGCCGCTGCGGGCGGCCCGCGTCGCGCGCGGCTGACGAACTCGCGCCCGCCGGCACGGTCGAACGGACATCGCCGGAGAATCCTCATGAAACGCGTTACCGCTGCTGCTGTCCTGACCCTGCTTGCCGCCGTCAGCGTGCCGGCCGACGCCGGCGCGCTCCCCGGCGCCGCCGCGCCGGTTCCCGTTCAGGCGCACGCGAAAAACTGCGTGCCGTCGCGGGAGGCCACGCAGGACGTCCGCTCGCCGTCGAAGGCGCCGCCGATCCGCGTATGCGTCGGCGATTCCGATACGCAACTGAACCTGCCATGGTTCCTGACCGACGTCCTGACCGCGGTCGACACGCACCAGTCGCCCGGCGCGCTGCTTCACAAGATGCGCAACGATTTCTGAGTCGCGGCCGGCGCCGCGCCGGCGCCGCTCATTCCGCGTCAGGCCGCGACAGCACCTCCACGAACGTGCTGACGATGCCCGCCCACATCGCGGGGTCGGCGATACGCGCCAGCCATCCCCGCAATTCCTTTCGCTCTCCTTTCGACAGTACCCCGTGCGCGCCGCAGATGGTGTCGTAGCGCGGCGTACCGCGCGACGCGAGTGCGCGATCGAGCAGATAGTTGCGGACCTGTCCGTCGATCGAAATCTGGATCCACAGCGAGCCGCCATCCGCGGCGGCAGCGCCATCGGTCACCATGACCGTCGTAGGAGCGGTATCTTCTTCCATCATTGCGAAACTCCGGCATGACGCGCGAACAGCCCCCCGCGCGCTCGCGGCGACCCGCCTAAAACGGTATGTCGCGGCAATGTTTCTTTTTTAGACGCAATCACAAAACTGCACCAATTTTTAATCAATAATATTTCGTAATAGCGCGCCACATCATATACTTGCCGCGCACCATCCTCGTGCCAAGAGACGGTGTCTTTCGACCCGGCCGCATGACCATGCGGCCGGGGGTTTTTTCGGTGTGCTACGTCAATATGGATGCGCGAAATGCACTCGTCAGAGACGTGAGCCGTCGGATCGAACGGCCGATCGCGACGGGCCTGCCGCCGCTGCCCAGCGCGATCGTCGCGCCGGTTCGCATCGCGATGCCGATACGCGAACCGGATCGCCCGGACCAGGCATGACGCATGCGCACCGACCGGTTCGACATGCCTCTCCATGCGTACAACATCAAGGGCAACCGCGGGAATGTCGGCGCTCATACCAGGCTCGAAGTCCGTTTTCCAGCGTAGCGGTACATGGCCGCGGGCGGTCTTTTTCGTCGCGGTAATCGTTTGCGTGCTCGTGCCCGCCTGCGCGATCGTACTGGCCGATCGCTACGCACGCGACGCCGTCACCACGCAGGAACGCGTCGTCGCGAACGACATCGTGGCGACGGTGAACCGCATCCTCGACGGCGTCCGCCTGCGACATGCGGACGAGCTGACCGCGCTCGTCGGACGCCCTTGCGCGTCGGTATTCCGGACGCTGGCCGAAGTGGGCACTCGCCTGCGCTACCTGCGCGCCGTCGCGCTGGTGAACGACGGCCGCGTCATGTGCTCGTCGGCGCTCGGTGCGATCGACCTGCCGCTCGACGCATACTCGCGCGAGCCCGAACCGGGCGCGACGATCGTCACGCTGCTGCGCCAGACGCCGTTTCAGCGCGGCATTCCGGTGCTGGCCGTGTATCGCGCCACCGCGCGTGGCGCGGGTGTCCTGTACCTGATCGAAGGCGACTACGTGGTCGATGCACTCGCGCCGAGCGCCCGCAGCGGGACGGAATCCGCCACGCTGTCGATCGCCGGATCGGGCCGTCTCGACCAGCAAGGCAAGTTCGCGCCGGAATCGGACCTCGCTCCCGCCGGCGGCACCACGATCGCGTCGCAACGCTGGCCCTTCACGGTGTCGGTCGCCGCATCGGCTCAGTACGCCTCGCACGTCCAGGGCCACTACCGGTTGATCGGCATGACGATCGTGCTGTTGGCCGACGGTCTCGTGATGGCCGCCTACCTGCTGGCGATGGCGCCGCGGCGGCTGTTGCTGAAGGCCGTTCGCCATGCGCTCAGGCGCAACGAGTTTCACGTCGTGTACCAGCCGATCGTCGACGTGCAGACGCGCCGGACGGTCGGTGTCGAGGCGCTGCTGCGCTGGCAGCATCCGAAGTGGGGAGTCATCAGCCCGGCCGTGTTCATCCCGCAGGTGGAAGCGAGCACGGTACTGCCGAAGGTGACCGAATTCGTGCTGCGGACGGCCGTGTCGGAACTGACCGCGCTGACGCCGTCCGCGCCGCTGCGCATCGCGGTGAACATCGCGCCGAAGGATCTCGAGCGCGCGCGCTTCGTATCCGTCGTCGAGGAAGCGATCCGCGCGCTGCCGCCGGGCTTCACGCTGGTGCTCGAGGTCACCGAACGCATCCTGCTCGAGAAGAACGCGCGGACCACCGAGGTCTTCAACGCGCTCCGGTCGAAAGGCGCGAAGTTCGCGATCGACGATTTCGGCACGCATCACAGCAATCTCGACGTGCTGTCGCGTTTTCCGTTCGACTACGTGAAGATCGATCGCCAGTTCGTCGCCCAGCTGAACGACGGCGGCGCAGGGCTGATCGAGGGGATCGCGGCCGTCGCGCACCACTACGACCTGAAGATCATCGCGGAAGGCGTGGAGACGGAAACGCAGCATCGCGCGCTGCATACGATCGGGATTCAGTATGCACAGGGCTATCTGTATCGGCGGCCGCAGCGCGCGGAGAACCTGAAACGCGATTTCGCTTGGGTGTCATCGTAGCGGCACCGGGCCCGACACGCATCGCCGGCGGTTACTGTGCGCCGTATTGACCGCCGAGACGTACGCGGCCCAGTTCGACCCAGCCCTCGAAGTCGTCGCCGGTCTTGCCGTTCACGTACATGATGTTGTACCAGCGCCCGTGCGACTTGTAGACGGTCACCGAATCGCCCGGGACGATGAAGGTTCGCTTCGTCATGCACTGCGCGTCGGGTGCCGAGTAGAAATATGCGCGCCCGGCGCCGATGACCGTGCCGGACGCCGGCGGCCGGAAGTTGTCGTCCGGGCCGCTCGTGGCCGCATCGAGCTTCCCGCAATCCACCGCGCTTTTTGCCTGCGCGCCGTTCGCGACGAGGCTCGCGCCGATCGCCAGCAGCGCGATGCACGTGCGCATCCACATGTTCATTCGCATGGTTCGTCCTTCAGGTCGTCGTGTTCGGGGTTCGCCGGCGCGCGACCGGCGCGGCACCGATTGTAGCGCCGCCCGCGGCGTGTTCAGTCGTGCACGACCGCGGCCGCCTCGACGGCCGCCGCGTGCGGGCGATGCCCGAGCCGCGCGGAAATCGCCTGCCCGGCTTCCTTCAGCAGTGCGACATAATGCGCTTTCGTGTCGGCGCCGCAACGCATCGTCGGGAACGACAGCGACAACCCCGCGATCACGCGATCGAAACGGTCGAACACGGGTACCGCGAGACACAGCAGGCCGTCTTCCTGCTCTTCGTTGTCCTCGCCGTAGCCCTGCTGTCGCACGTGCGGCAGGATGCTCATCACCGCATCCGCCGACGCGAGCGTCTTCGCGGTCGACTTCCTGAACTCGATGCCGGCCAGCACCGCGCGCGCTTCGTCGGGTGTCATCCAGGCGAGCAGCACCTTGCCGATCGCCGTGCTGTACAACGGATTGCGCCGGCCGATCCGCGACTGCATGCGCAGCCCGTAATCGGCGTCGATCTTGTGGATGTAGATGATCGCGTCCTCGTCGAACGCACCGAGGTGCACGGCTTCGCGTGTCAGCTGCCCGATGCGGCGCATCTCGAGATCGGCCTCGCGCACGAGGTCCACGCTCTCCAGTGCCTTGCTGCCCAGCTCGAACAGCCGGATCGTCAGGCGGTAGCGGTCGGTCTCGCCTGCCTGCGCGACGTAGCCGAGCGTCTTCAGCGTCTGCAGGAAGCGATGCACCGTGGTCTTCGACATGCCGAGATGCTGCGACAACTCGCTGATGCCGATCTCGCGGCGATCGCCGAGCGCGGCGAGGATCGTGAAGACCTTGCCGACGGCCGCGACCGAATCGGCCTTTTCGGCGGCACCGGCCGCCGACGGGTCGGCTTCGGCGCCGAGGTTCGCCTGATCGCCTTTGCGCTGCCTGGGCGTTGCTGTCATGTCCTTGAACCCGTGAGTGCGAATCGGGAGAGCATAACGCGTCCGCCGCGAAGCGCGATCAGCGCGCGAGCCACCCGCCGTCGACGGCGAGCGTGTGGCCGTGCACGTAGTCCGACGCAGGCGACGCAAGAAACACGGCCGCGCCCGCGAGGTCGTCGGGCACGCCCCAGCGGCCGGCCGGGATGCGTCCGAGGATTTCGTCGCTGCGCCGGCTGTCCTCGCGCAGTTGCGCGGTGTTGTCGGTCTCCATGTAGCCGGGCGCGATCGCGTTCACGTTGATCCCGCGCGCGGCCCATTCGTTCGCGAGCAGGCGCGTGAGCCCCAGCACGCCGCTTTTCGATGCGGTGTACGACGGTACGCGGATGCCGCCCTGGAACGACAGCATCGACGCGACGTTCACGATCTTGCCGCCGCGCCGCTGCCTCACCATCTGCCGCGCGACGGCCTGCGACAGGAAGAACACGCTCTTCAGGTTCACGTCGATCACGGCGTCCCAGTCGGCTTCGGTGAATTCGAGCGCATCGCAGCGGCGGATCATGCCCGCGTTGTTGACGAGGATGTCGACGCGACCGAACGCATCGACCGCGCCGCCGACGATCCGCTCGACCGGTTCGAGCGTCGACAGGTCGGCGCGCACGTCGGCGAAACGCCGGCCGGCCGCCTCGACGCGCGCCGAGGTCTCGGCCGGGGCCGAACGGTTCGCGCCGACGATGTCGCACCCGGCCGACGCGAGCGCGACGGCCATCGCGGCGCCGAGCCCCGTATTGCAGCCGGTGACGATCGCAACCTTGCCGGTCAGGTCGAACAGGCCGGCGCGCGCGGGGCGCGCGTCGACGGCGGGAAGATCGGGCGTATCGCGTTTCATGGTGTCAGCGCAGGTCCGCAACGGCGATGTGATCCATGTCCTTGAACACCTGGTTCTCGCCGACCATGCCCCAGATGAACGTGTACGCCTTCGTGCCGACGCCCGAATGGATCGACCAGCTCGGCGAGATCACCGCCTGCTCGTTGTGCACGACGATGTGACGCGTTTCCCGCGGCTCGCCGAGCAGGTGGAACACGGCCGCATCGTCGGCGAGGTTGAAGTAGAAATACACCTCCATCCGGCGCTCGTGCGTATGGCACGGCATCGTGTTCCACAGGCTGCCGGGCTCGAGTTTCGTCATCCCCATCGACAGCTGGCAGGTGGGCAGCACGTCGGGCACGATGAATTTGTAGATCGTGCGGCGGTTGCTCGTGGCCGCATCGCCGAGCGTTTCGGGCGACGCCTGCGCGAGCGTGATCGTGCGTGTCGGCCAGGCCGTGTGCGCGGGCGCGCAGTTCAGGTAGAACTTCGCGGGACGCGTGCGATCGTCGCTGCCGAACACGACGCCCTGCCCGCCTTGCCCGATGTAGATCGCCTCCTCGGTGCCGACCGCATGGCGCTGCCCGTCGACCTCGACCCAGCCGGGGCCGCCGATGTTGATCGCCCCCAGTTCGCGACGCGCCAGCAGATGGCTCACGCCCATCGCCGCGCCGAGCGACGCGGGCACCTCGACCGGCCGCGTGGCCGGCCACGCGCCGCCGACGATGATCCGGTCGATGTGGCTGTAGGTGAGCGACAACGCGTCCGGAGCGAACACGTTCTCCACCAGGAAATGCCGGCGCAGGCCGGCCGTATCGAGCGTCTTCGCGTGTTCGCCGTGTATGCCCTGTCGCACTTCCATGCCGGCTCTCCGTTGGGGAAGAAGACGCCGCCGACGCGCGTGCCGGCGGTGGTCATACGATGAATTGAAGCACAGATTCCGCAAATTCGGAACGTCGATCCGAAAATAGCTCGCCGTACAACGATAGCGCAATTCCCTTTTTATCAGCTATTTATAGTGATACGGGTATACGATTACCGTTCCAAACAATAAAAACGGACCGACGTTCCGAATCATGTCCTATAGTCAGTCAGCAGACATCATTCGACAACGGGACGCATCGACGTCCACGGAGGAGACGTGAAGCTGAAACAGGCCATCGACCGCATACCGGGCGGGCTCATGCTGGTCCCGATGCTGCTCGGCGCGTGCGTGCACACGTTCGCGCCGAACGCCGGGAAGTACTTCGGCTCGTTCACCAACGGCCTGATCGCGGGCACGGTGCCGATCCTCGCCGTCTGGTTCTTCTGCATGGGCGCGACGATCAACCTGCGCGCGACCGGCGTCGTGCTGCGCAAATCGGGCACGCTGCTCGCGACCAAGATCGTGGTCGCGTGGCTGGCGACCCTAATCGCCGCACGGTTCATCCCCGACGACGGCATCCGCACGGGCCTCTTCGCGGGCCTGTCGCTGCTCGCGATCACGACGTCGATGGACATGACCAACGGCGGCCTCTATGCGGCCGTGATGCAGCAGTACGGCAGCAAGGAAGAAGCCGGTGCGTTCGTGCTGATGTCGATCGAATCGGGGCCGCTCGTCAGCATGCTGATCCTCGGCGCGGCGGGCGTCGCGGTGTTCGAGACGCGGCTCTTCGTCGGCGCGGTGCTGCCGTTCCTGATCGGCTTCACGCTCGGCAACCTCGATGAAGACCTGCGCGAGCTGTTCGGGCGCTGCGTGCATCCGCTGATCCCGTTCTTCGGCTTTGCACTCGGCAACGGCATCGATCTCAACGTGATCGCGAAGAGCGGGCTGCCGGGCATCGCGCTCGGGCTCGCGGTGATCGTCGTGACGGGCGTGCCGCTGATTCTCGCGGACAAGTTCGTGGGCGGCGGCAACGGGACAGCCGGGCTCGCCGCGTCGTCGACGGCGGGCGCCGCCGTGGCGAACCCGGCGATCATCGGCGAGATGATTCCGAAGTTCAAGCCGATGGTGCCGGCCGCGACGGCGATCGTCGCGACGGCTTGCCTCGTGACGGCGATTCTCGTGCCGATCCTGACGGCGATGTGGGCGAAGCGGGCGGCCAGGATGTCAGGCATGCCGATCATCGTTGCGGCGCGGGCCGGGCATGGCGCGCCGATCGAACATGAAGGGCATGTTTGAGAGGGAAGGTTCGAGCCCGCCTTTCAGGCTCCGGCTGCGGGTCGATCCATGTTCGACGACATGAAAACCCCGGGAAATCGACGCGTTTCCCGGGGTTTTTTCGTTGATGTCGGCGCGCGCTCCGGACCCGGACGCGCGTCAGCCGCGCGGCGCTACGCCACGTTTCAGTCGAACGTATGCACGATGGCGGACGCCTTGGTGGCGATCAGCCAACTGCCGTCCACCTTGTGCATGACGAAGTGATCGTTGAACAGCCGGCTTCCGATCCGCACCCGCACCGTCGCCGTCGAAAGGCCGTCCGAGACGTGCGCCATGGAGAGGATCGCGTCGTCTCGGGGTGCGCCGGTTGACCGGGGGCTCGGTCTCCCGTTGACGAGCGCCTCGTACTCCGACGACGACAGCGTGCGCAGCCGGCCTTCGTCCAGCCACTGAATCAGGCAGCTCGGGTGAAAGACCTTGTTGAAGTCACGGCTCCTCGGCTCGTAAGCCAGATTGAAGTAATCCTCGATCAACGCGACGACGGCTTGGGTCTGGGTCATGACTGGCTTTCCTCGAGAGTGAACGGCTCGTATAGTGAGCGATCGTCCTCGCCTCGGCTACGGCGGCCCGGTTATCGCTGCCATTACAGGAACTCATGGATCATGGAAGACCTCGACGGAGGACTTGTCGGCGGCTTGCTCGTGCTTGCGGCCATCGCCGAATCCGGGAGCTTTGGCCGTGCGGCATCTCGTCTGGGCAGGACTCAGCCGGCGGTCAGTCGCGCCATTCAGCGACTGGAAGACCGCCTGCACGCGAAGCTCGTGCATCGCACCAGCCGGCACGTCGAAGTGACGGACGCAGGCCACGCGCTGTTGTCGAAAGTGCGGCCGTTGCTCCAGGGAATCGAAGAGGCGACCGCCGAAGCCGCCGGCCAGACCTCGGTCGTCAACGGAACGCTCCGTGTGGCGTGCGACGCGGCGTTCGCTCGACTTGTGCTGGCGCCGGAGCTGGCCCAGTTCATGAAGGATTACCCGGCGCTTCATGTGAAGCTGGAAACCCGGAACGACCTGTCGGATCTGGTAAGCGACGGTTTCGATCTCGCGATACGATTCGGGCCGCCGTCCGTTTCCACGTTGGTCTGTCGCAGGCTGTACAGCCCGCGGGTCCTGACGGTGGCCGCGCCGTCCTACCTGGCGCAACGCGGCCGGCCGAGGTCGCCGCAGGATCTGGTCGATGACGGCCATGAATGCATCCTGGCCATCGATCCGGCTACCGGTCGGCCCTTCGACTGGGAATTCTGGCGCGACAACGAGAAAGTGAAAGTGGCTGTCAACGGGAATCTGACCGTCACGGATGCGGGAACCAAAATCGGCGCGTGCGTTGCAGGCTTCGGGATCGCCCAGCTGATCGACCTCGGAATCGACGCGCACCTGCGTGCCGGCACGCTGGAGCCGATCCTGACGGACTGGAGCGACGAGACGTTCCCGCTTTATGTCTATTACCCCAGCCGGAGTCACGTTCCGGCCAAGGTACGAGCGTTCATCGACTTTGTCGTCGGCATGATGCCCGGGCTGCAGTCGAAGGGCCATGGCGCTGGCGAGCGGCCGTCATCGGCCGTGCTCGAAACGCTGCATCGCGCATAGTTTTCCGGCGTTCATGCCGAGGGTGCCGGCCGCGACAGTATGGTATGCCTTGGGGTGGCGATGTGGGCAGCCAGTGTCAGGGGTACCGTCCGCACCCGCGTTCGGCTTCTACAGCGAAGGCATTCCCCGAGGCGCTTCGACAGTGTCGCGGCTCACGGTAGTGTAGAACACGTGGAACCACACCCAATGGGTGGCAATCCCGTCGCGGGATCGAGATGCTTGGTTTTCGCTATCTTGCCGATGCGTTCGTCCGAGGGCTTCTGCGGCGGCGTCCGCCGCGCATTGAAACATTTGACGAGCAATATCCCGCGCGGCGTCAGCGGGTCGAGCAAGTTTGCCATGTAATACTGCGTGTCGGCATTCCCCAGATCCGCAGCGTTTTGAATATACCGACGCGCCGCATCTTCATCATGCTGAAGGCGAGATTCGGCCGTACGTCACTTACATCAGGCAACGGACTGAGAGCGTTTTCGCTCTTCGATCAAGTCGCCAGCAGGCACGAAGCAGAACTATAGAAGCTCTACGCATGACTAATGGAGCCCACTTCGTGGCCGAATTCGAGCGAGAGATTGGCCACGCGGAGTTGCTGAATAAGTCGATCAAGTCTGATCAAGATACGCAATGAGTTCCCATGCCACTTGTTCGACGTGCTGGCGTGTACCCATCATACTGTCGAGCACTGCCAGCTTTCTCGGCTCATGCACAACGACAGACGGCAACGCATCGCCCTTGAGAAACCGGCGCTGCGTATCACCAATCTGGCCGGTCGCGAGTTTCGCGCACCAAACGCCGTCCTCCGGGCAGGATTGACCGGTGTGAGCGATCGTGCCCAACGGCAGGCGGGACGCGACGCTTTCCGGTTGCTCGGTCTGTGACGTCTTGTCTACCGCTCCCTGAACTGGCAACCCCGTCGCAGGATCGAGATGCTTGGCTTTCGCCATCTCGTTGATGAAATCATCCGAAGGCTTCGGCGGCGGCGCGGCTGCATCTTGCTCCTTTTGCCACTGGAATGTCCCATCCCACGCCGGGAGCTTCGCTGGAGGCAACGGAACAATCTTGTCGAGGTCGGGAACCTTGGGATTGCGGCTCTCGTTACTATCAAGAAATTTTCCGATCAAACGATAACGACGCGAGCGCTCTGGATCATGCGCGAGCGCCAGGTACGAAAGACGATTTGATGTCTCTGGACCATTGAATCCATCTTCGAGAGCCAACGCAGCCTGGGCATTCCCTGCCTTTACACCTTGTTGAAAAAATGAAACAGCATCCGAATATTTTGAATCGTTTTTTAAATTGATCCCCAAATAATTGGCGGCGTCTCCGTATCCTTGATCGGCAGCACATTGTCTCATTTGAAGCGCAACCTCGGGAGCTCGATCATGTGGCGCCAGTTGCTCTGCAACATATGTTTGCGCCTCAGGACTTCCCATGTCGGCAGCCTTCCTGAAATACCGTAAAGCCATCTCGGTGTCTTGTTTCAAGCCGTATCCAATTTCGAGATAGTGCCCGATATCATAATAACCACCAGGAACTCCATCTTCGATTAGCTTTTTTGCTAGCTCAATGGTTTCCTTTGCTCCATCGGGGGAGTTGGCTAGCCCTTGAGAAATCAGCTTCTGTGCATTGGTGTTGGCTTTGTAGTGACCATACGCCGAAGCGACTCGATAGTATCGGACGATTTCATTGAAATCCTTAGGACCATCAAGCTTCTGCAAATACCGACCATACTGAAACAATTGATCTGCCCGCGGATCCAGCGGCGGAAGGTGCTCACTCTCGTGCACGCAAGTGAATGCGAGATTGGCCCGCACAGCCGACATATCGGGTAAATTTGATTCCACAGAGTCTTCCTTATGGGTGCATGCACAGCCCAGCAACACGATTGCATAAATTACAAGCGACTTTCTCATTTTTCAGTCTTTGTAGGTGCGTTCGTTTGACGTGCGCATGAAACGAACGATCGAAGCGATGGGTGATTGCTTGCCTCCACCTTGAAGGTCGGCATTGTTGTTGAGGATAATCTCCCACTTATTGAAAGCTTGCCCAGAATCGTCCTGCGCCCCCACCTTATTTGTATGCAGACTCCACAGCTGCTGCCGTAACCTCTTGGTCACGTCACCATTCTCATGACAGATGTTGAGTTCGCTATCTGCCTCCATGCTACGTGTGTTGATGTTCGCCGACCCGAGCGTCATGAACACGTCATCGATCGTCATCAATTTTGCATGAACGTAGACGGGCACCCAGTTGCCTGGCGGAGAATCCGGAGCCACGAGCGTACAGACATGAACCTTGAGGCCATCGTATTCCTTGTTCAAGACCGGCTGGGGCACGCTCTTCATGTTCGATGCTATCGATTCTCGCTGCTGTTTCAACTGCTCGATTCTCGCCTTCGCATCGGCAACCCGCTTTGCCGAGTCAGGCGAGTCGACAATGCCTTGCACTTCAAGAGCCCCAAGTAACGCTTGGTTTGCCTGCGACTGCTGATCCGCAACCGCTGCCATCTGATCCTTCAGAGCAGTCTGGCGAGCATCCTCTTGCTCCAACGTCGCGACACCCGGAATGCTCTGCGCCTTTCCCAACGCGTTCAGCATCCGGTAAGTATTGACGGTCCCGGTTCCGACTGCCTCGTCACCGGAATTCGTGATGGCAAACAGATACAGCGGGCCATGCTCGGTGACGTTGCGCCCCCAACTGACGTGCTTGGCAGCGACCGCTTTGATTGCATTCGCAAGCGGCGGCCATCGAAAATATTGATTCTGGATAAAGATGTGTTGCGTTGCGTTGTTCACCGCTTGCAAATAAAGCTTCTCGATATCGCGCCGCCCCTTCTGGGACTGTGTACGCACGATCTGAGCCATCATCGGCGTATCACCGCCCGGAACGTATCGGACCTTGAGGCGGTCCTTAAGACCCTCCCGTGCCTTGCCCAGGCCTTGGCCGGTAGCGTCATCCCATGCCTGACAGAAGTTCGCATTCAGATGCTGCAACACCGGACCGGTCACATAGCTGGAGATGTCCTGCCACGGGCTCGGACCATTACGCCCGGTCGAAGGTGTCTCTGGCTTGTAACTGTGAGCGTCCGTATCCCAGTACTGATCGAGCATGTTGTGCCCCATCACAAAACCGACGGCATTCTCCGGGTTCTCATAATCGACAAGCACCATCTTTTGGTGGTGTGTCGGAATTCCGGCACCCATGCCAACACTGTTCATCGCCTTGGTTTGGAGGTCGCGATCCTTGTCTTTACCATGCCAGAAAGTACGCCATGCAATCTCCGCCCGATTGGAGGGACTGAAGCCACGAGTGGCGAAGTCGATATTCTTCAGCGCATGCTCTTTGTAGTACCGTGCACGCGCTTTTTCGTAGGCCAGCTTCGCCAGCGGCGACAGAGGCGACAGGGGTGATAACAGCGAAGTGCTTGTTACGTTATTCAAGTCAGCGCGCCAATACCATTCCGCGTCGAATTTTCTTTCTTCGTCGGTTTGATAGTCACGGGACAACATCGAGCTCCGACGATAGATATCGTCGGATATATGTTGCTTTAACCCGGTCACTGCGTCGTAGCCGGGCATGTTGTTCTCGCCCAATTCGGTGAGATACAACGGGTCCCGCCAACACAGCAATCGGATTTTGACGCCCTTCTGCCCCTTCTGCTCAAGCAATTCTCCGATCCGAAGCGAGTTACCTTTGCGCCTGAAATACATGGACGGCTGAAACCCCCAGCAAATGATGTCGATGGTATGCTGAGCTCCCATGAGTACATCGTAGAGCGTCCCGAACGCTTCTTCGCCGTTTACCAAGGGCCTGAATGTTGCCTGCTTCGCGGCGTATTCAGTAAATTGCAGAAACCATGGCAGCGTCGCCGTCGCGTTCGACGTATGATTCAGCGCCAGCGGCGTGGTGAAGGTATTGTTCGGCGTTGCCATGAGCTATGCGTCCGAAGAAGGATTCAGCAGATCGTTGTACTGTTGTCGGTGGACAGCCCGATCGGGAGCAACTTCGTCCTCGGGCGAACTCTCGAGGAACTGAAACCCCTGATTGGCGAGTTTCCCGTTCGCCGCATCGCGATACTCGCCCGGCACCGGAATCTCATGCCTCACCCCGTTCGCCATCTCCAGCGTGTACTTCTGCGTGGTGACCTGGTGATCGATCGGCAACTGCCCCGTCTTGTCGAATACGCCCTGTTTGACCAGCGCCCCGTCCGCATAGAGCTTGTAAGGCATGCCGACCGGAACGACACCGGTGGCAGACGGCGAAGCCATCGTATTCAGCATCAACCGACGCGTCGGCAAGTCCTTGAACGCCGGATTGGTCACGTCCATGCTCGTCGGACCACTGAACGCATGCTGCGCACCCTTCACGTCGATCTTGCCCGGCGCATGAATCTCGATATCGCCGCCTTTGAGACGGATGTACGCACCGCCGGACGTCAGCAGGATTTCCTGCTGTGCCGATGCGTGGACCTTCTCGGTAACAGATGCCAGCAATAGTGACTTCTGCGCTGTCACCTCGACGTTGTCCGCGTGAGTCTGGACCTCGATTTTCCCTTTTGCCGCAAACAGCTTCATCCCGGCATTCTGCACGAACAGGCTCAGTTTCTCCGTAATGCTGGCAACGAGTGACTTGCCGGTGGCAACGTGCGTGCTTTGCCCGCTAACGATATTGACATGCTCATCGGCTGCTACGTGTGTCGACTTCTGCGTCGACAGGCCGATGCCGGCAGGTGCCGCAACCAGGATCACGGGCAGCTTGAACGCGCCGGCATCGCCCGTCCCTCCACCCGCTGTCACCCCCCCTCCGCCCGTCGCCCCTGATTCGTGGTGCTGCGTCGCATCGGCGAATGCCTTGAAGGTGTCGTGGCCGTCCTTCAGGCTTTCCGCCGTCGACGTCTCGCTCGCTTGCGACAGGCCGTCGAGCATATTCACCGAACCGTTCAATTGACGCGTCGCCAAGGTGGTATCAAGCGGCTGGCCGGCGACCGGGTGTGTCGTCACGAACAGCCCTCGCCCTGCCCGTAGCGCGCCATAGGCCTCCGAACTCAGATCGAAGCCCTTGCCCAGATAGCTGCCGCGCGTGTTGTCGGTCTGGTCGATCAGGTAGCCCAGGTGCAACGCCGCGTTCGAACTGCTGCTGTACAGGTGCACGCGGTTCTGGCCCGTCGAATCGTCCATCACCATCTGGTTGTAACCGCTCCCCGAGAACTCCTGGGACCGGTAACCCGACAACAGGGCATTCGAATGCCATCGTGGCTTTACGCCCCCGTTGTATACCCGATGTAGTGCAATCGGACGATCGATGTCGTTCCCGATATGGCCAATCAGCAGTTCTTCGCCCGCGCGCGGCATATGAACGCCGCCATAACCGTCGCCGGTATCGGATTGCGCGACACGCACCCAGCACGACGCCCGCTCGTCGCCTTCGTTGTGCCGATCCCAGATGAACAGCACCTTGATCCGGTTCAGGTCGTCGGTATACGCCTGCGCCCCCTTCGGACCGGCAACGATGGCCGATTCGAGCTTTGCTTCGGGCTTTTTGTGTTCGAGGGGGCTGTGATATGGGACCGACGTGCGTTGCGCTTCGATCGCAACGCGATAGAAGCCCGCCGAGCCGTCGACATGCGACACGGTGAACAGCTTCTCGGTGTCGTCCGCATCGGCCTGCTTCACTGCCTGATAGAGACTATGCGGGTAATTCGCTTCGTGCCCGGAAAGCGGAATGTTGTTGACGATGATCCACTCGACGTCGATCACCGCGAACTCTCGATGGTCGGCCGCGTCCTGATCATGCTCGGGATGTCCGGTCAGCGTGAACCGCCGTCCCGCATCGATGCGGCGCACCCCGCCGACGCCGTCATAGCGTTTGGCCTGCGACTCCCATTCCTCCATGCGGATCTTGCTGAGATGGTCGCCACGCTCCTGTTCGGGGTACGTATAGCCGCCCGTGTATTCATACACCTCGGCCTGCGACGGGAGATCGCCCTGATTGGCCATCGTGGGAATCGAAGTCGCCTTCGGATTGGCCGGCGTGGCCGGACTCTTGTAGTCGAACGTTCGCGTCGACAACAGGACGGACTGCAGTGTCCGGGTTCCGGCCCACTGCGTAAGGGCGTTCACTTCACCATGAACGCTCGCGCGGGAAAAATCGACTGTCGGAGGCGCAAGCGGCTCGAGCGCCTGAAGACGATCGGTAATCACCAGTGTATGCGACTTTCCATCCTGAGCCTGCTTCCAGATACCGTACAAGCCCTCGGATTCGAGGAGCCGGTGCACGAAATTCCAGTCGGTTTCATCCTGGCGGCAGTAGGAGCGTGAGGGTAGCGGTTGCGATAATTCAAAGCGATACATTCCGCGCGCCTGCGGATGATCATTGAATACCTCGGTAATGATCGCGTCGACGCTTTTGTCTTGCCAGTGACGCTGGTCGCGGCGAAATTTCAGGAAATGCAGCCACGATGAAAAACTGAGCTGGTAGCAAGCGAGGCCGCCGTCCACACCGAGTTTTCTCGCGGTATGCACATAGCCGTGGTGAGGAAGATAGGTTTTGTCGGTCTGCTGGACCCACAGCGTGATCGGCTGCGAAATCAGTGTCTTGAGCTGAACATCGTTCGATGTCGACACGCAGTCGATCATGAACAGGTAATCTCGACCGATGCGGGACTGTCCGAACACCCGGTGCGGGATCAAAACGTTGCTGCCAAGCGGTGTATCGAGCTTGAGAAGCCGTTCCTGCTGGGCCAGCCCTCCCGTGATTGCCCCGATCATGCTGTGCGCATCCATAGCGCCTCTCTCAGAATTATGTTGTTCTTGATCTGTGATTCTACGAATGACGATTCTGTGACGTCAATCGGGTGGAATTCAAACAATTGAAAACCGTAATCATTAAGTCATGCATGTGAATGCATTTGGTAATATAAATCCAACGGCGAAACGCATTGACCGCAAGACCAGATTACGCCGCGATCGAATTCGCCACAGACGAATACATCACGCAGAAGCAACGCACAGTCATCATGTGTCGCTGACTGTTGCGGCCCGCCGATGCCACGCGTACTGCATCGCACGTCGCCGAAAAACTGCAAGTCGCCAGATATTCCAGCCCGAAGGGCTCCGGCCCTTGCACGACAACACCTGCCTGCCGTCGCTCATCAGGCCACATAACGCCCGAGCGGCGATCCCTGCCCCGTACGCCCTAATGGCGCAGATCGACGTACCGGGGTCGGGATATGCATCGTCCATCTATTCGTTACTGGTGCCCACAGCGAATCAACACCCACCTCACCCCTGAACGCTGAGCGCCTTCTCGAGCGCGGCGATCAGCTTGAACGCATCGTCCCGCCCGATCAGAAAACCGCGGCTGGTGTACTCGCATCCGAACGCATAGAAGCTCGGCAGCAGTGTCACCATGTCCTTCTGCCGATCGAGATCGACTTCACATTTCGTCAACGGGAAGAACGGGGGTGCCTCGGCCGGCATGTTGTACACGATGTTCTCCTAGTACATTTTGCGCGGCGGCAGCATGCGCTTCGCACGCAGGCGCTGCCTGGCCACGGCGCTGGCCTTTTTCCGCTTGCGTTCGGTCGTCGGCTTTTCATAGCCGGTGCGACTGCGCAGCTCCCGGATCAGCCCGGTTTTCTCGATGCCGCGGCGGAATCGCCGCAGCGCGACATCGATCGGTTCGTTGACCTTCAGCGTAATGGTTGTCATCAGGGTCCTGTTTCAGGGAAAGGAAAAGGGAAAGGGGGAACGCAAAACTAGCCAAGCCGTGTCATGACGGCACTCGCGATCCCGTCCGACTCGAATTCCGAATATCCGGCTCCGATCGACAGTGCGCGTACCGCCGCGAACATCTGCAGTTCCTGCTGATGGCACAGCGCCGAATCGGCGACTCCGGCAGGCACGGCCGTGCCCGTCCACGTCACCTCGCGTCGTCCGATCAATCCAAGCAGTTCATCGACAATCATTTCGCTCTCCGAATTCATCACGCATTGCATTGCCCGACCGCGTCGCATCAAAGCGAGGCGGCGAAGAAATCCTGTTTGTCGCGATTGCTGTCGATGATGCTCTCGGCGAAGCGCAGCGAAGCGCGACGCGCGTCGCCGGCGTTGTCGAACGGGCGACGCTCACGCACCATGAAAGTCTGGCTGCGGGTCAGCGTATCGTCGGTGCCGCGAAGGCAAATCTTGACCGCCGCGTCGAAACCGGCATCGTAGTTGTGCGGGCTGCCATTGGGCGCCGGCACGTGAGGGTAAATCAGTGGATAAATCTCGAATCCACGGTAGATATGCATGCTCATGACGAACTCCTGGCGTTCGGCCACGGCGCATCGCATGGGCGAACACATCCGGCCTGCATCCCCGTTGCGGGGCGGGCAGGTAGGGTGAATGGGACAACGTTGCAGCGCGGAGGCGGGGCGATGCAGCAAGCGGGTATTGGGAGGGGCGAGCGGCCGGTGGGCGGATGCCGGCTCGAATGAACCCATCATACGCGCATCGTTTGTCGGACGCCCAACTAATTCCGGGTTGCGCGCGACCAGGCGCGCGGGTGCAGCCGGACGGCACACGGTGTCCGGCCACGAAGCCGACACTCGCCGCGCCATCCGATCCGGATCGCGATTACGGCGCCGGCAAGCGCTTCTTCGGGCGCGATTTCGTGAGTGCGGCGGGTTTGGGCGGCACCCAGTTCAATGCGGTGCCGAGCCTGGGCAGCATGATGGCCGGCTTGGCGCGCGGCGGCGGCTTGTTGCTGCGGGACTGACTTCGGGTCATGCGGGTTCTCCTGCCGCACCGCTTGCGCGATCCGATGAGCGTGACGCGTCAAATCGCGCGCGCGGCCGAACACGCGCACGGCGATGCATGCCCGGGATCGGCATGCGCGCGAGTTCGACGGCGGTGCGTCACCCGTGAAGCGGCGACGACGCGCCGCCTCATGAACGATGCTGACGCACCCGGGCAATGAATTACAGCGGGGTGATGTTCGCTGCCTGCAGGCCCTTGGGGCCCGTCTTCGTCTCGTAGCTGACCTTCTGGCCCTCGGCGAGCGTCTTGAAGCCCTCACCGCGAATCTCGGAGAAGTGGGCGAACAGATCGTCGCCGCCGCTGTCGGGCGTGATGAAGCCGAAACCCTTGCTGTCGTTGAACCACTTGACGGTACCGTTATCCATGTTAGATCTCCTGAAAGTATGGACGAGCGCACGCATCCGAAAAGACGCGGACACAAAAAAATAATCAAGGAGGGAGAGGACAACGAATACCGCAGGCTGCGGTCGATGATGAGCAGCAATCGCGCTTCTTGAATACTTACGCGGCCGACAGTACGCCTCGTCAACAGGTGTGTCAAGCGCTTTCGGTCGAGGGGCAGAACGCGCGGCCGTCGTTCGCACCGTCCCGACGACACGCTCAGAGGGACGCCAGCAAGCGCAACTGATGTTCGGTTTCGGTACCGTTGATCAACGCGAAGAACGCGGTCTCGCGACGCTCGATCGCCGACAGACCCTCGGTGTCGGAGAAGATGTTCCATGCGACGCCGTCGACATGCGCGAACCGGCCGCGCGACCGTGCAAACGCCCGCAACAGCGGGCTCGCCTCGCGGCGAAGCACCCGGCGATCTTCATTCAATACGTACGGCGCCCAGCCGGCACGCAGGACGAGATAACAGGGAATGGCACTGCGATCGATTTTCATGGGCACGCCGTTTCTTCCGGAGGTACGTTGCCGATCTCGCTCGTGTCGACGCGAACCACTGAACAGCGCTTGCTCCACTATACGCGCTACCGCTGCCGTGCATGCCGTCGCCGCGGCGCGAAGGCCCGTCGCGGCTGCGGAAATCCGCTCGAAATTTCGCTATACAAACGGATTGAACGGCGTACGATCGAGGCGACGGATGACCGGCGGCCGATTCCGGCGCGTTGCGCCGCGTCCCTCCTTGAATTCGATCGGGCCCCTCACCGCGACCGATCGCCCCGGCGCCGTCGAGCGGCCGTGATGCCCCCTTCCTGTCCCGTCGCTTGAGCGTGGCTCCGAAGCAGTTCCGGAGCAGCGGGCTTTCTCCTCTCCCTGCGGGCGGCATCCGGTTTGCCGGTCCATTCTTCCCCCTCCCGCGCCAGCCCACTCGCGGTAACCCGACAGGGAGGCGCCCATGCGCTTCGACACGACACGTTTCCGGATCGACCCGACACCGCGCAGGGCGGACGGCGAATACATCGCGCATGCGCGGATCACCACGATTCTCCTGGACGGAGATGAACGGGAAGTGCACGCCAGCGGCGATCTCGCCGGCTTCGATGCGCGCGATGATGCAGTCGCCTACGCGACCCAATGGGCCAAAGGATGGCTGAGCGCGCAGTTCGGTTGAGCACGGACGATCCGCAACCGGGCAGGCAACCCGCCGCCGCGGAACGCGAACCGTTCGAGCGCTGCCGGCTTCGCGCGCGGCCGGCGCGAGCGTGAACCCGGGCCAGGCGCTAAAATCCGCCGCCTGGGCATTCACGACGAGCAAGCGTTTTGACGGCGTTCGAGCAGGGTTTCATCCTCACCCGCCACTGGCGGGACACCGCATCCGGCATCGAGATCGAGTTCTGGCTGGCAACCGAACACGGTCCGCGCCGCGTGCGCTTGCGCCCGCAGGAAGCCGTCGCGTTCATTCCGGCCGAACAGCAGGCACTCGCCGAACGCGCGCTGGCCGGCGAGCGCGAAGCCGAATTGCGTCCGCTCGCGCTGCGCGACTTCCGGCAGCGCCCGGTCGTCGGCCTCTATTGCAAGCGCTACCGTCATCTGTCCGCGCTCCAGAAGCGCCTGGCCGCCGCCGGCGTCGACGTCTACGAGGCCGACGTGCAGCCGCCCGACCGCTACGCGATGGAGCGCTTCATCACGGCGTCCGTGCAGTTTCGCGGCCAGCCCGGCCGCGACGGCACGCTGACCGTCGCCGAGCTGAAGCCCGCCGACGGCTACCGCCCGACGCTGCGCTGCGTGTCGCTCGACATCGAAACCAGCGTCCACGGCGAACTGTATTCGATCGCGCTCGAAGGCTGCGGGCAACGCCAGGTCTACATGCTCGGCCCGCCCAACGGCGATGCAAGCGGCGATGCCGGCCCCCTCGATTTCGACCTCGACTACTGCGATACCCGGCCCGCGCTGCTCGCGCGGCTCAACGAATGGTTCGACGCGCACGATCCCGATGCGGTGATCGGCTGGAACCTCGTGCAGTTCGACTTGCGCATCCTGCATGCGCATGCGGAGCAATACGGCATCCCGCTGAAGATCGGGCGCGGCGGCAGCGTGCTCGACTGGCGGGCGCACGGCCAGCAGCCCGACCACTTCTTCGCGGGCGCGGCCGGCCGGCTGATCCTCGACGGCATCGACATGCTGAAATCCGCGACGTGGACCTTTCCGTCGTTCAGCCTCGAGTACGTGTCGCAAGCGCTGCTCGGCGAAGGCAAGTCGATCGACAACCCGTACCAGCGGATGGACGAAATCCAGCGCCGCTTCGATCACGACAAGCCGGCGCTCGCACGCTACAACCTGAAGGACTGCGAGCTCGTCACGCGTATTTTCGACAAGGCCGACCTGCTGTCCTTCGCGCTCGAACGCGCGAGCGTCACGGGCCTCGCGGCCGATCGCACCGGCGGCTCGGTCGCGGCGTTCACGCACCTGTACCTGCCGCGCATGCACCGGCTCGGCTACGTCGCGCCGAACCTCGGCGACGTGACGGGACAGAACAGCCCCGGCGGCTTCGTGATGGATTCGCGCCCCGGGCTGTACGACTCGGTGCTCGTGTTCGACTACAAGAGCCTTTATCCGTCGATCATCCGCACGTTCCTGATCGATCCGGTCGGCCTGATCGAAGGACTCGCGAACCCCGGCGACGACGCCTCGGTGCCCGGCTTTCTCGGCGCGCGTTTCTCGCGCACCGCGCATTGCCTGCCCGATGTCGTGCGCCGCGTATGGGAAGGCCGCGACGATGCGAAGCGGCAGCGCAACGCGCCGCTGTCGCAGGCACTGAAGATCATCATGAATTCGTTCTACGGCGTGCTCGGCTCGACGGGTTGCCGCTTCTTCGACCCGCGCCTCGCGTCGTCGATCACGATGCGCGGCCACGAGATCATGCACCGCACGCGCGAGCTGATCGAGGCGCAGGGTTACGAAGTGATCTACGGCGATACCGATTCGACGTTCGTGTGGCTCGGCCGCGCGCACGACGACGACGAGGCCGGCGCGAAGGGCCGCGCGCTCGTCGGGCACGTGAACCGCTGGTGGCAGGCGCACCTGCGCGACCGCTTCGGGCTCGAGAGCGCGCTGGAACTGCAGTACGAGCGGCACTACCGCCGCTTCCTGATGCCGACCGTGCGCGGCGCGGAAGAAGGCAGCAAGAAGCGCTACGCGGGCCTCGCGGCCGCGGCCGGCGGCGGCGAGGACCTCGTCTTCAAGGGGCTCGAGACGGTACGCACCGACTGGACGCCGCTCGCGCAGCAGTTCCAGCGCGAGCTGTACCGGCGCGTGTTCCGGCGCGAGCCGTACCAGGATTTCATCCGCGACTACGTGCGGCGCACGCTGGCCGGCGAATTCGACGACCAGCTCGTCTACCGCAAGCGCGTGCGCCGGCCGCTGCGCGAATACGAACGCAACGTGCCGCCGCACGTGCGCGCCGCGCGGATCGCCGACGAGTTCAACCACGCGCAGGGCCGGCCGCTGCAGTATCAGCGCGGCGGCTGGATCAGCTACGTGATGACGACGGCCGGCCCCGAGCCGCTCGAAACGATGCGCTCGCCGATCGACTATGCGTTCTACCTGAGCCGTCAGCTCCAGCCCGTCGCCGACGCGATCCTGCCGTTCCTGCGGGACGATTTCGAACGCGTGATCTCGGGGCAGGGGCAATTGTTCGGCGACTGACGCGCCGGCGCCGCGCGGCTCATTCTTACTCGTTCTGAAACACTGCTGGAACGGATTCTCCATTTATCCGGGCGGTGCGGGTTCCTAAACTTGCATCGTCGGTTCAGCCAAGCGAATGCGTGCAGGACCGTAACGAAACCGTCTGAGGAAACCGTGAAATCCGTCATCGTCACCATCGCCGCCGTCGCCGCTACCGCCACCGCTCTGCTCGCCGCGCCGGCCGTGTCGTACGCGCAGTCGTCTCACTCGACGCTCACGCGCGCCCAGGTCCGCCAGGAGCTGTTCGACCTCGAATCGGTCGGCTACGTGCCGATTGCCGCCGACGGTGACAACTATCCGGGCGACATCGTCGCCGCGCAGGAACGCCTGGCCGCCAAGCGCCTCGCCGAACGCGAGCACGCCGAGGCGGCCTACGGATCGAACGGCGCACCGGCTACGGAAGCGGGCACGCCGGCGGTGGCGACCGTGAAGCCGTAACGCGCGCGGCCGGTTGCGTCGGGACAGAACGCCGCCGGGCCGCTCGCCGCGCGTCCGGCTAAAATACCGGCCTGCCGCGCCTCCCGCCGCGGCCGGAGAACCTTCATCATGACCGCACGTCGCGGTGCCGCGGTCGTCATCGCACCCGGCCACGAAGCAGCCAGCCTGTCGAAAGCCCAGAAAACGTTCAATACGCTCGTCAAGCAGATCGAGCAGCGGCGCGAGCGGCTCGGCGCGTGGGACGCCGTGATGCCCGCATTCCAGAAGAAATTCGTCGACGGGCTGCTGCCGCTCGAACAGGCGTCGACCGCGTTGCGGATCCGCTTGCTCAATCTGCTCGACGACGCGTTCCTGCAGAAAGGCTTGAGCAAGGCCGAGCAGCGCACGCTGTCCGCGCTGATCGCCGACATGGCGCGCAACCTGCTCGACTTCAGCGACGACGCGCAGTTGAAAATCATCTACAACCGGCACGCCAAATCGGACGACGACCGCCCGGCGGCCGATCGCGCACCGGCGAAGCAGCATGCGGAGCCGACTCCCGACGTGGCGCCGGCGGACGATCTCGACATGCTGTCGCCCGACGAACTCGCCGAGCGCATGCAAGCCGAGCTGGACGCACAGTTCGAGCGCGACATGGCCGCCCACGAGGCCCGCGAGGCACAGCGCGCCAAACGCAGGAAAGCACCCCGGCAATCGGCCGCGGCGGCGAGGCGCGAAGCCGAGCAGGCCGAATCGAGCAAGTCGATCCGCGAGGTCTATCGCAAGCTCGCGAGCGCGCTGCACCCCGATCGCGAAACCGATCCGCAGGAGCAGGCACGCAAGACCGTGCTGATGCAGCGGGTCAACCACGCGTATGCAAAAGGCAACCTGCTGCAATTGCTGGAACTGCAGCTGGAGATCGAACAGATCGACCGGCGCGCGATCGACGGCCTGAGCGAAGACCGGCTGACCCGCTACAACGGCATCCTGGAGGAGCAGATTCGCGAGCTCGATCAGGAGATCCGGCACGTCGAGAACGACTTCCGGCGAACTTACGGGATCGCGCCATCGGTCAAGCTGGCGCCCGATACCGTGATGCGCACGCTCACGCGCGACATCGCCGCGATGCAGCGCAGCAACCACGACCTGACCGTGACGCTGCGCGAGTTCGACGATCCGGAAAACGTCCGCGACTGGCTGAAGGACATGAAGCGCCGGCCGGCTTCGTCGCACTTCGACGACGATTCTTTCTAGGCGCGTCGCCGAGCAACCCGCAGTTGCCGAGCATCAACGCGACGGAACCTTCCCGACGACCGGCTGCGATGCGAATGCGGTTTCGACATACGCGAGGAAGTCGGAGGCGGGCCGTGTCAGCTGCAGCCCCGGTGGCGTGAGCCGGTACAGTTGAAGCGGCGGCGGTGACATCGGCAGCGGCAACGGCGTCAGCTTCTGGCCGAAAACGGTCTCGGCGAGCGAGTGCCGGGTCCACGAAAAGACGGCGTCGGTGGTCAAGAGCAGGCTGTAGAACAGCGCATACGACGTACAGCGGGTGACGCAGTGCGGCGGCGGCAGCCCCGCCCGCTCGTGCAGATCGCGGATGTACGCGGGAAAGCTCTCGCTCGCGTCAGCGTGGATCCACTCCGCTTCGCGCAGCGCATCGAGCGACGTCGCGCCGGCAAAACGTCCGTTCTCGCGCGTGACGAACACGGTGTCGAAGGCGCGAATCGCCTTCACGTCGGCCGATTCGGCGAGCGGGCCCGTGACGGCCGCAAACGCGAGGTCGAGTGTCCGGTTGCGTAACTGCTCGGCGAGCTGGGTGAACGTCAGCTCGCGCAGTTCGCACTCGACGTGCGGCCAGTGACGGCGAAACGTCGCATACGCATCCGCGAAGCCCGTCACCGCGACGATCGGCGTGAAGCCGATCACGAGCCGGCCGTCGCGAAAGCCCTTCATGTGCGCCATGTCCTCGCGCGCCCGTTCGAGCTCGCGGACCACCGCCTGCGCACGCCCGAGCAGCGCGTCGCCTTCCGGCGTCGGCACGACGCCCCACGGCATGCGCTCGAGCAGCGGCACGCCGAACTCGTTCTCCATCTCCTGGATCGCCTTGCTGACCGCCGGCTGGGTCACGTGCAGCGCGGCTGCGGCGCCCTTGATGCTGCCGGCCGTCGCCACGGCGACGAGTGCGCGCAATTGATGGGTTTTCATGATGTGGAATGTATCACCGGAAGTTATTTATATCAAAATTGGTGAGTTTTTTGAGCGGGTGGGTCTCCCTATGCTTGGCCGTGACGGTCGCGAGGCGGCCGATCTCATGGAGCTCATCAATGACGCAGGACCTTGCTCACGTGCTCGCGGCCATTCGCGAGTCCGAGTCCCGATTCATCGCGATCCGGCGCGACATCCACGCCCATCCCGAACTCGGCTTCGCCGAAACCCGCACCGCGCGGCTCGTCGCCGAACGGCTGGCCGAATGGGGCTATGACGTGACGACCGGTGTCGGCGGGACCGGCGTCGTCGGCCGGTTGCGGCGCGGCGCATCGGCGCGCACGCTCGGCCTGCGCGCCGACATGGACGCGCTGCCGATCCAGGAGGCGACCGGGTTGCCGTATGCGAGCACCGTCGAGCGCACGATGCACGCGTGCGGGCACGACGGCCATACGGCGATCCTGCTCGCCGCGGCGCACTATCTCGCCCGCCAGGGGCGTTTCGACGGCACGCTGAACCTGATCTTCCAGCCGGCCGAGGAAGGGCTCGGCGGCGCGAAGCGGATGATCGACGACGGTCTGTTCGAGCGATTCCCGTGCGAGCGAGTGTATGCGCTGCACAACGCGCCGGGCGTGCCGGTCGGTCATTTCGCGCTGCGCTACGGCCCGATGATGGCGTCGTCCGATTCGGTGACGATCACGCTGACCGGCAATGGCGGCCACGGGGCGATGCCGCAGCTCGCGAGCGATCCGATCGTCGCGGGCGCATACATCGTCACCGCGCTGCAGTCGATCGTCTCCCGCAACATCGACCCGGCGAAGCCGGCGGTCGTGACCGTCGGCACGTTTCACGCAGGCACCGCGCCGAACGTGATTCCGCAAAGCGCAACGCTGCAGTTGTCGGTGCGCGCACTCGACGCGGCCACGCGCAATGAAATCGAGGCGCGAATCCACCGGATCGTCGACACGCATGCGCAAGCGTACGGCATGACCGCGCAGGTCGACTACCAGTCGATCTCGCGCGTCGTCGACAACAACCCTGCCGCGTCGGATCTCGCGGTGGAGACCATCGCGGCGCTGGCCGGCGACGGCGCGCTCACGCTCCTGCCCGACGGCGTGATGGGCAGCGAGGATTTCTCGTGGATGACCGAATGCGTGCCGGGTTGCTACGTGCTGCTCGGCAACGGCGTCGATTCGCAAGGCGGCTGTTCGGTGCACAACCCCGGTTACGACTTCAACGACACCGCGCTGAGTTGGGGCGCGGCCTATCTCGCCGGGGTCACCGAGCGCTACCTGAAGGTCATCTGACGAGCGCGTGCGGGGAAAGGCGACGTATCCGCTGCCATCACGATAAGGAATCCAAATGAAAAAACGAATTTCACTGAGCGCCGCCTGCCTTGCACTCGGCGCAGGCCACGCGCGTGCCGTGCCGTACCAGGACACGCTGCTCGCCGCCGTCCCCGAGTACAACGGCCGCATGGCGGAAGGCGTCGCACTGTACGGCTCGGTGGACATGGGGATCAATTACCAGACGGTCGGCGGCCGCTCGTTGTGGCAGACGCAGAGCGGCGGTGAGTGGACGTCGAAGTTCGGCCTGTTCGGCCGCGAGAACCTCGGCGGCAGCTGGCGCGCCGAGTTCAATCTCGAGAGCGGATTTCTCGCCAACAGCGGTGCGCAGCAGGACCCGCAATCGACCTACAACCGGCAATCCTGGGTCGGCCTGTCGTCGGACAGCTACGGCCGGCTGCGTTTCGGCAAGCAGATCGGAACGGCACTGCCGCTGTTCATCGACGTGTTCGGCACGGTGGGCACGAACTCGGTCTATACGTGGCTCGGTGCGGCGGCGGTGCAAACGAGCCGTGGCGTCGGCTACAACTCGGACCTCGGCCCGGGCGCGACACAGTTGCCGGCGCGCATCGACAACGCGATCACATACCGCACGCCGATCGTCGCCGGCACCACGTCGCTGATGCTGATGCTCGCCCCGAGCAACGTGGCCGGACGCGCACCGGCCGCCTCCGCACAAGGGGTGCTGCTGCAGTGGTACAACGGCACCACCTATCTGGCGGCGAGCTACAACCAGGCCTGGGGCGTCAATGGCGCGAGCACCGTGCGCAACGACCTGTACGGATTCGGCGTCGTCCACGACACCGGGCGGCTCGTGCTGTCCGCGTCCTTCAACCAGTACGCGCCGAAGCTGGCCGGCGACGGTATCGCGCGCGTCTACACGGTCGGCACGATCGTGCCGTTCGGGGTCAATGCGATCCGCGCGTCGGTCGTCTACCGCGACACGTCGGGCGTGCGCGACGCAACCGGCCGGCCGGCGAAGGACTCGGCGCTCGGCGTGATGCTCGGCTACGACTACCTGCTGTCGAAGCGCACCGGCCTCTATGCCCGCGCCGGTTTCATCCGCAACTACGGGATCTCGACCGTCATGCTGAACGGGAATCCGTTGCCGACCGAGCCCGGCAGCACCGCGCCGCGCACCGGGACGACGCCGGTCACGATGTCGCTCGGCATGTATCACAACTTCTGACCAGGGCCGCTCTTCGATGAACACACTGAATCGCACGGCCGCCCTCCCGGCGGATGCCGGACAGCGCCCGATGCGCCGCACGATCGTCGCGGCCGCACTCGGCAACGGGCTCGAATTTTTCGATTTCACCGTCTACAGTTTTTTCGCGGCGCTGATCGGCAAGCTGTTCTTCCCCGCCTCGAGCGACACGGGCGCGTTGATGCTGTCGCTCGCGACGTTCGGCGTCGGCTTCGTCGCGCGGCCGCTCGGCAGTGTCGCGATCGGCGCGTATGCGGATCGCGTCGGGCGCAAGCCGGCGCTCGTGCTGACCGTCGCGTTGATGGCGCTCGGCACCGGGCTGATCGGTTTCGCGCCGACCTACGCGCAGATCGGCATCGCGGCGCCGTTGCTGATCGTCGTCGGGCGTCTGCTGCAGGGTTTCTCGGCCGGCGGCGAAGTGGGCGCGGCGACGACGTTGCTGATGGAATCGGGCGGCACCCGCCGGCGCGGCGAACTCGTGAGCTGGCAGATGGCGAGCCAGGGCGGAGCGGCACTCGTCGGCGCACTCGTCGCGCTGACGCTGTCACGCACGCTGTCGCCCGACGCGCTGCATGCGTGGGGCTGGCGTGTGCCGTTCATGCTCGGCCTGCTGATCGGGCCGGTTGGATTCTACCTGCGGCGTCACCTCGACGACACGCTGCCGCACGCGACATCCGGTGTTATGCGCGAGCGCGTGCGCATTCCATGGCGGTTGATCGCGGCTGGCACGTTGCTCGTGATCGGCGGCACGTCGACGATGTACACGATCGTGTTCTTCCTGCCGTCGTTCCTGACGTTGACGACGGGTATGCCGGCATCGGTATCGCTGCTGTCGGGCTGCACGGCCGGCGTCGTGCTGCTGGCCGGCTCGCCGTTCGCGGGACGGCTCGCGGACCGGCTCCGCCGCCGCAAGCCGCTGGTGCGCAGCGTCTGCGTCGTGTCGGCCCTGCTCGTCCTACCGGCCTTTTACGCGATGCACGCGTGGCCGTCGGTGACGACCGCCATCGTCGTCGTCGCCCTTCTGATCGGCCTGATGACGCTGTCGAGTCCGGCCTGTTTCGTGATGATCCTCGAGGCACTGCGCCCCGAAGTGCGCGCGACGTCGCTCGGGATGATCTATGCGCTCGGCGTCACGATCTTCGGCGGCTTTGCGCAACTGATCGTCGGCATGATGTGGCGTGCGACCGGCAGCTTCTATGCGCCTGCCTGGTATGTGATGGCCTGCTGCGCAGCCAGTCTTGCCGGCCTCGCGTTGTTCACGGAGGAAACCGGTGGCGACGGCACACGCGGGTAAGCGGTTCGGCGTAGGCGCCGCGACGCATCGGAGAGGCGCCGCCGGTCGAATCGTCGTGCTGCGGGATGAGCCGCAGCTTCGGCCACGAAGCCGAGCATGACGACACGTCGAGGGCGATGCCGAGTGGCCGTTGCTGCCCGGCTGCGTCACCGCACGTCGCCGATTCCGCCCATCAGCGTCATCAGTTGCTCGCGCAGCCACTGGCTGCCCTGGTCCTGATCCGCGCTGCGGTGCCAGTAGCAGAAGTAGTCGAGCCCCGGCATCTCGAACGGCAGTTCGAGGATGCGCGCCGGATAGCGCTGCAGCAGCCGCAGCGGCGCGGTGAGCGCGAGGTCGCCGCGCATCGCGATCAGCGGCGCGACCATGTAGTGCTGCACGCGCATCTGGATGTTGCGGCGCAGCCCGAGGCGCGTCAGTTCCGCATCGACGTGCCCGCTGCCCTTGCGGCGGCTCGACACGTGGATGTGCCCCATCGACAGGTAGTCGTCCATGGTGAGCGTGTCGCCCCTGAACGGATGATCGTCGCGGATCATGCACGCGTAGCGGTCACGCACGAGCAACGCCTGGTGCAGATGCGGATCGCCGATCAGCGGCGCGTCGATCGCGATGTCGACCGAGCCGTTCGCGAGCGCGGTCGCGACTTCGCGGCGATCCATCGTGTAGCTGCGCACGTGCATGCCGGGCGCATGCGTCTGCAGCAGCTCGCCGAGCGCGGGCAGCAGCAGCGCTTCGGTCAGGTCGCTCATGCTGAGCCGGAACACGCGCTCCGAAGACGCCGGATCGAACACGTCGCCTTCGTGCGCGCTCGAATCGAGCAGTTGCAGCGCCTCGCGCACGCGGCCGACGATGTTCTCGGCCATCGGCGTCGGCATCATCCCGGCCGGCGTGCTGACGAACAGCGGATCGTTCAGCGTCTTGCGCAGCCGCGCCAGCGCATTGCTGACGGCCGGCTGCGTGAGGTTCAGCACCTCGGCCGCGCGCGTCAGGTTGCGCTTGTTGTAGATCGCCTCGAATACGACGAACAGGTTCAGATCAATCTTCGTCAAGCGCATCGCCGGATCTCCTTGCCGGCATCTTACGGCGCGCGCCGCTCGTTCGTCCATGTCGCCCGGCCGATCGTGCCGCTGCTCAGCCGCGCGGCGGCGGCGTCAGGTAAGGCGCCGTCGAACCGGGCTCGCCGTCCTTGATCTCCATCCGCGCGATCGCCTGCAGGTGCACCTCGTCCGGGCCGTCGGCGAAGCGCAGCGCGCGGCCCCACGTCCACAGGTCGGCGAGCGGCGTATCGGGGCTCAACCCCGCCGCGCCGAACACCTGCATCGCGCGGTCGCATACGTCCGTATAAACCGTCGGCACGAGCGCCTTGATCATCGAGATTTCCTTGCGCGCGGCCTTCGCGCCGACCTTGTCGATCATCCATGCGGCCTTCAGTACCAGCAGGCGCGCCTGATCGATCTCGATGCGCGAGCGTGCGATCCATTCGCCAACCGTGCCATGCCGGTTCAACGGCTTGCCGAACGCGACACGCGACTGCGCGCGGTCGACCATCAGCTCCAGCGCCAGTTCGGCCGCGCCGATCGAGCGCATGCAGTGATGGATGCGCCCCGGCCCGAGGCGCGCCTGCGCGAGCGCGAAGCCGCTGCCTTCCTCGCCGAGCAGGTTGCGCGCCGGCACGCGCACGTTGTCGAACGTGATCTCGCAGTGCCCTTCCGGCGCGTAGTGGTTGACCACCGTGATGTTGCGCACGACCGTCACGCCCGGCGTGTCGCGCGGCACGAGAATCATGCTCTGCTGCCGGTGCGACTCGGCGTCGGGATCGGTCTTGCCCATCACGATGAAGATCTTGCAGTTCGGATGCGCGGCGTTCGTGATGAACCACTTGCGGCCGTTGATCACGTATTCGTCGCCCACGCGCTCGATGCGCGTCGTGATGTTGGTCGCATCCGACGACGCCACGTCCGGCTCCGTCATCGCGAACGCCGAGCGGATCTCGCCGCGCAGCAGCGGCAGCAGCCACTGTTCGCGCTGCTCGGGCGTCGCGAACATGTGCAGCAGCTCCATGTTGCCGGTGTCCGGCGCGTTGCAGTTGAACACTTCCGACGCCCAGCCCACGCGCCCCATGATCTCGGCGAGCGGCGCGTATTCGAGGTTCGTCAGGCCCGTGCCGGGCTCGTCGTCCTTCAGGTGCGGCAGGAACAGGTTCCACAGCCCTTCCGCCTTCGCACGCTCCTTCAGTTCCTCCATGAACGAGACCGGATACCGGCCCGCGTGCACTTCCTCGTTCCACTGGCGGATGCGCGGCACGATGTGCGCGTCCATGAACGCGCTCACGCGTTCGCGCAGCGCCTCCACTTTCGGGGTATAGCCAAACTCCATGATCGACTCCTCGAGATTGTCGTGTTCCGTTCGGTCAGAAAGCCGAGACGCCGCCGTCGACGGCGACGGCCTGCCCGGTCAGATAGGTGTTTTCCTTTGCGCACAGCGTCAGCATCGTCGCGACGATTTCGTCGGGCCGGCCGAGCCGCTTCATCGGCGAGCCCTGCGCGAGGAAGTCCTGGCGCTCGCCGATATCGCTGTCGGTGACCATCGGCGTCGTGCTGTAGAACGGGCACACCGCGTTCACGCGGATGCCCTGGCGCGCGTATTCGAGCGCGGCCGTTTTCGTCAGCCCGACCACCGCATGCTTCGACGCCGCGTACGCGGCGAGCTTCGGCGCGCCGCCGAGCCCGGCCATCGACGCGACGTTCAGGATCACGCCTTCGCGCTGCGCGAGCATCTGGCGGATCTGATGCTTCATCCCGAAGAACACGCCCTTCGCGTTCACCGCGAAGCTCAGGTCGAGATCGGCTTCGTCGGTATCGATCAGCGCCTTCAGCGGCGGCGCGATGCCCGCGTTGTTGATGCCGACGTCGAGCCGCTCGAAGCGCGCGGCGGCCTCATGCACCAGCGAAGCCACCTCCGCTTCGACGCGCACGTCGCAACGCTGCGCGATCACGTCGGCACCGGCCGCGCGCAGCGGCGCGGCCACGCGTTCGAGCGCGTCGCCGTTCAGGTCGCCGAGCGCGAGCCGCGCGCCCATCGCGGCGAGTTCGCTCGCGAGCAATGCGCCGAAGCCGCTCGCGGCGCCGGTGATCATCACGGCCTGCCCGGCGTAGCTGTCGATTTTCATCGCGCGCTCAGATCGTCAGGCCGCCGTCGACGACGATGCATTCGCCGTTCGTGTAGCTTGCCGCATCCGACACGAGGTACAGCACGGTGCCGGCCATCTCGCGCGGCTCCGCGTGGCGCTTCAGCGGGATCTTCGCCTTCCACGTCTCGTAGATGTCCTTGTCGGCGAACAGCGCGCCCGCGAACTTCGTCTTCGTGAGCCCCGGCAGCAGCGCGTTCACGCGGATGCCGAGCGGCCCGCATTCCTTCGCGAACGCCTTCGTCATGTTGACGACGGCCGCCTTCGTGATCGAGTAGATGCCCTGCCGGTCGCCCGGCTGCAGTGCGTTGACCGACGCCGTGTTGACGATCGCGCCGCCGCCGTGTTCCTTCATCAGCTTGCCGGCCTCGACCGACATGAAGAAGTAGCCGCGGATGTTCACGTCGACGGTCTTCTCGTACGCGGCGAGATCGGTATCGAGGATATGCCCGAAATACGGGTTCGCGGCCGCGTTGTTCACGAGGATGTCGAGCCGCCCGTGCTTGCCGCGAATGGTCTCGAACGTCGCGGCGATATCCTCCAGACGCCCGACGTGACACGCCAGCGCCTCCGCGCGGCCGCCCGCCGCGACGATCGCGTCGGCCACGGCCTGGCAGTCGTCGAGCTTGCGGCTCGACACGATCACGTGCGCGCCCTGCTCCGCGAGCAGCTTCGCGATTTCCTCGCCGATGCCGCGGCTTGCGCCCGTCACCAGTGCGATCTTGCCCGTCAGGTCGAACAGGTTCGTTGCCATGTTGCTGTGCTCCTCCATTGATTGGATTGTCGTGTCGCCGCCCGGCGACCCTGGCGCGCTCAGCGATGCGCGTCGATCACGCCGACCGCCAGTTCGGCGAGCCGGCCGGCCATTTCGCCGACACGCAGCGCCTGCTCGCTCGATGCGTTGCCCTGCAGCGCGCGCGCCTTCACGCCCTGCGCGATCGCCGCGAGCCGGAAGAAACTGAACGCGAGGTAGAAGTGCCAGTCGCGAATCGGCGCGATGCCGCGCAGCTCGCAATAGCGCGCGACGATCGCCGCTTCGTCGGGAATCCCGAGCGCCGCGCGATCCTGGCCCGCGAGCCCGCGCACCTGCCCGCCGGACGGCAGCCGCAGGCACATGCAGAAATACGCGAGATCGGCGAGCGGGTTGCCGAGCGTCGACAGTTCCCAGTCGAGCACGGCCTGCACGCGATAACCGTCATGCGCGAACATCAGGTTGTCGATCCGGAAATCGCCGTGCACCAGCGCCGGCCGGCCCGTATCCTCGGGGCACGCGTTCGGCAGCCAGTCGATCAGCGTCTCCATCGCGTCGAGGCGCCCCGTTTCGGCCGCGCGATACTGCTTCGTCCACACGCCGATCTGGCGCTCGAAGTAGTTGCCGGGGCGGCCGTAGTCGGCCAGGCCCACCGCGTCGACATCGACGTCGTGCAGTGCGGCCATCGTCCGCAGCAGCGCGTCGTAGCACGTCGCGCGATCGGCCCGCGGCAGTTCCGGCAGCGCGGGATCCCAGAAGATCCGGCCGTCCTCGAAACTCATCACGTAGAACAGGCTGCCGATCACGTCGCGGTCCTCGCAGAGGTGATACGGGCGCGCGACCGGCACCGCGGTGCCCGACAGCGCGGTCAGCACGCGGAATTCGCGGTCGACCGCGTGCGCGGACTTCAGCAGTTCGCCCGGCGGCTGGCGGCGCAATACATAGGGGCCGCTCTTCGCGTTCAGCAGGAAAGTCGGATTCGACTGGCCGCCGGCAAACTTCTCCGTGTCGACCGGGCCTTCAAAGCCCGGCACGTGCGTTTCCAGATAGCGCGTCAGGCGGGCTACGTCGAGTTGCTGGGAAGGGTTCGTCATCGTCGCGATCGTTCGTGGGTCAGCCGTAGGTTCGCCACGCGTGCCGTTCGGGATCCTCCAGATGCGGGATGCCGTTGAACGACGCGAGGTGGAACGCATCGGCATTGAAGAAAAACTGCGAAAGACTGCTGTTGCGGATCTGCAGGTTCAGCGCGATCGCGCTCGACGGCGGTGCCGCGAGCACCTGCTGGACGGTCACCGCGATCGGGCCGCCGGAACTCACCGCGAGCACGCGCTGACCGCCGCCCTCGCGGATCGCGGCGCGTGCGTCGGCGACGCGCTGCTGGAAATGCGACCAGGTTTCGGGGGCCGCGTCGCCGAGCTTGTCCTCGGTCCACAGCTGCAGCACCTGCCGGAGCGCGCGGAAGTGCTCCTTCATCGAGCCGGCGGCCAGCTGCGCGACGTCCGGATAGTCGCTCGCGGCCGCCGCGAACAGCCCGTGGAAGTCGTATTCGTTCAGGCCGGGATGGCGGTCGACCGGCACGCCCTCGCGGCCCATCCCGCGCAGGATCGCGTCGACCGTCTGCGCGTGGCGGGTCATCGTGCCGCGGATCACGCGATCGAACGTCAGGCCCTGCCGCGCGAAGTATTCGCCGAGCCACGCGCCCTGCTGCTCGCCGGCAGCGGAAAGCCGGTCGTAGTCGTCGGTGCCGAATGATGCCTGCCCGTGCCGTACCAGAAAGAGTTCAGCCATCGCATGCCCGCCTGAGTGAAGGATTCAGCATAGCCAGCGGGGCAGCATTTTTGAAATTTATTTGTTGAATGAACCGACATTCATGACGGAAATACACCTGCCCTCGCGGGCGGCCCCGGATTTGTCCGACTTATACTGCCCGATCCGCCCCCTTCACAGGAGTCCAGACCATGTCGCATTCCCCGCCCAACGACCTGCCCCGCTATCGCTTGCTGACGGGCAAGGACGACGCCACGTTTTGCCACCGTGTATCGGATGCACTGGCGCTCGGCTATCGCCTGTACGGATCGCCCGCCGCCACCTTCAACGGCGATCACGTCGTCGTCGCCCAGGCCCTGCTCTGGCCGGACGCCACCGACACGGACGCCGGCGCGTAATCCCGGCCGCCCGCCGCGCATCGTCCGATGCGGCAGCGGCGCCCCACGGACGCATCGGCCCCGGCGGCGCGGTACGCAAATTGCGACAGCACCGTGTCGAATAAATTCTGGAGGGATGCGATGCTCGGTACGATCCTCATCATCGTTCTGATTCTGCTGCTCATCGGCGCATTTCCTGCATGGCCGCACAGCCGAAGCTGGGGTTACTGGCCATCGGGCTCGGTCGGGCTCATCGTCGTCATCGTCGTCGTGCTGGTGCTGCTGGGTCGGATTTGACGCACGAACGCGCGTGCCCGTTGCATGAGCACGCGCGTTCCAGTCCCGGCGCCAGGACTTCCGTCGTGACTTCTTTACACACGCGAGCAAACCGTAGCAGCACACGCGGTGCCGTGCGTCACGCTTGCACGCTCGCCCACCTGTTCCGGGCGCGTTGCCCGCCTTCGTTCGATCGACCGGACCGTGCGGTAGTATGGCGACTCGATGGAACCCCGATGGATCTGAACGAGTGGCCATGCCCGAATTTTCCTCATCTCCCGGCGCCGGCCAGGGCACGCAAGCGCTCGTCCTCATCGCCGAGGACGAGCCCGAGATCGCCGAGATCCTGACCGCCTACTTCGCGCGCAACGGTCTGCGCACCGTGCATGCCGCCGACGGCCGCCGCGCGCTCGAACTCCACCTGTCGCTGAAGCCGGACCTCGTGCTGCTCGACGTGCAGATGCCGCACGTCGACGGCTGGAAGGTGCTCGCCGAGATCCGCCATCGCGGCGACACGCCGGTCATCATGCTGACCGCGCTCGACCAGGACATCGACAAGCTGACCGGGCTGCGCATCGGCGCCGACGACTACGTGGTCAAGCCGTTCAACCCGGCCGAAGTCGTCGCGCGCGCGCAGGCCGTGCTGCGCCGGTCGATGGCCGGCTCGCGCCAGGAAGAACAGCGCGTGCTGCGCGCCGCGCCGTTCGAGATCGATCTCGAACATCACGAAGCGACGGTCGAGGTCGGCGGCACACGCCACACGCTCGTGCTGACGCTCACCGAATTCAAGCTGCTCGCGCAACTCGCGCGCGCGCCGCGCCGCGTGTTCAGCCGCGCCGAGCTGATGGCCACCTGCCTGCCGGAAGGCGATGCGCTGGAACGTACGGTCGACAGCCACGTCAGCAAGCTGCGCAAGAAACTGGACGACCTCGGCGTACAAGGCGTGCCCGCCAGCGTGCGCGGCGTCGGCTACAAACTGTGGAGCGGCGAGTGAAACTCGATGGCCTGAGCCGCCAGATCGCGCTGACGATGGGCGCGATCGCGTTCGGCATCACGGTGCTGATCGTCGTGACGGCCTACGCGTTCTACTACCTGCTGTACCAGTACTCGCCCGAGTACTTCAAGCCGCAGAGCTGGCTCCCGAGCGGACCGGAGTGGGTGTGGATCGTCTCGACCACGCTGGTCGGCCTGCTGATCTCGGTCGTCGTCGCGATCAACCTGTCGCGCCGCATCCTCGTGCCGCTGAACTCGGTGACGGACGGCATCCGCCGCGTCGCGCGCGGCGACCTCCGCGCGCGCGCCGTCGCCGGCGACCGTTCGCTGCGCGAAGCCGCGCTGCTCGCCGACAACTTCAACGCGCTCGCGAGCGAGCTGCAGCGCGTGACCGAGGAGCAGACCTTCTGGAATGCGGCGATCGCGCACGAGCTGCGCACGCCCGTAACCGTGCTGCGCGGCCGGCTGCAGGGGCTCGCCGAAGGCGTGTTCACGCCGAACGAAGCGCTGTACCGCAGCCTGCTCGCGCAGGTCGAGGGGTTGACGCGGCTGATCGAGGATCTGCGCGTGGTCAGCCTCGCCGACAGCGGCCACCTGAGCATCGAGATCCGCGACGCCGACCTCGCCGCCGACGTGCGCGCCGTGGTCGACGTGTTCACGCCCACGCTGCAGGCCGCCGGCCAGCATCCGGAGCTCGATCTCGATACGCGGCGCATGTGCTGCGACCCGGTCCGCATCCGCCAGGCGTTGCTGGCGCTGCTGGAGAACGCGCGCCGCCATGCGGTGCCCGGCGCGATCCGGATCCGGACGCGCGTCGAGCACGGCATGTGCCGGCTGAGCGTCGAGGACGACGGCCCCGGCATCCCGGCCGATTTCGCGCCCCATGTGTTCCAGGCATTCCGCCGGATCGACGATACGCAACCCGGCGGCACCGGCCTCGGGCTCGCCGTCGTCGCGGCGATCGCGCATGCGCACCGCGGCGAGGCCATCTGCGTGCCGACCGGCGCGGGCGGCACGCGCTTCGAGCTGCAGTGGCCCGACAACCTCGTGCCGGCATCCGACCGCGAGCGCTTCCCGGCGTAACGCGGCGCCGTTACGCGCTCATGCGCACCGCTCGCGTCCAACCTGGTCGAGCGGCGGGCCGAAGCCGAGCACCGTGTACTCCGTCACGGACACCGTTCCTCTCCCGCCGGCGCCCTGCACGACCACCGCGCGCACGGCGCCGGCGCGATCGAATTTCAGCTGCGTGCCGACCGTGGCGTGACGCAGCGCCTCCAGTTCCTCGATCCGGGCGATCGCCAGCTTGCGCACCGCGCCGGACACGTACACCGGCAGGAACACCAGCGCGATGAAGATCGACACGGCTTCCTTCGACACGCTGTCCAGCACCGGCCGGCCCGACATCACGAGCGACAGCGACGTCGCGGCGACGCAGATCGCCAGCACGGTCGCACCGACGCCGAGCGACGCGAGCCGCTCGGCCGCCTTCTTCATGCGCGCCTTCACGAGCGCACGCGCGGTCGCGGACGTCACGAGCCATTCGCGCTGCGCGCCGTGGTAACCGGCGAAGCCGAGGAACAGCGTCGCGGCCGCGCTGACGGCGATGCTCGTGTACAGCGCGTCGACCATCATGCAGACGAATTCGAGCGCGAACACGATGACGAGCGGGACCAGCAGCAGACGGAACGAATAACCGTCGCGGCCGTGCCCGCGAATCCACCACCTCACCGGCGCAAGCTGCCAAAAGCGGCTTTCCGGGCGGAGCGATAGTGCTTCGTTGTCGGTCAAGTTCCCCCCCTGTCGGATGCTGCGCCGTGTCGGCGCGGGCCGTGGACCGGCACGGCCGCAACCGCATTCTCCCAGATGCGCGGCACGGCGAGAAAGGAACCACCGCCTGCCGCCCGGCTCCGGCCCGACTCCGGCATGCGCCTCGCCCGACCACCACATTTTGTGCATCGCACGACCGACCCTGAGCAAAAAGTATCGGTTTCCAAACTCTTTTGATGTGGTGATCGCATCGCCCGCGTCACACCATTGTTCCTGCCGTCATCGACGGCATTCGAACAAGCAGAATCAAGGAGACACGGGTGAACAAGATGCGAATCGTCGCAGCCGGCCTGCTGCTCGGCGCCTGTCTGCCGGGCGTCGCGGCCGCGCAAGCCTGCAAGGTGCCGACCCTTCGGGTGCTCGCGCAGAAGAGCCTCGGCCTGTCGGTGATGGAGAAGTCGCTGGCCGACTACGAGAAGAAGAGCGGCACCAGGGTCGAGATCAGCTATTTCGGCGAGAACGACCGTCGCGCGAAATCGCGGCTCGACGCGTCGACCGGCGCGGGTTCCTACCAGATCTACTACGTCGACGAGGCAAACGTCGCCGAATTCGCGTCGGCCAACTGGATCGTGCCGCTCCTCAAGTACTACCCGAAGGAATACGACTACGACGATTTCCTGCCCGGCCGCCGCGCGGTCGCGAGCTACAACGGCGTCGCGTACTTCGCGCCGCTGATCGGCGGCGGCGACTTCCTGTTCTACCGCCGCGACCTGCTCGACGCCGCGCACATCCCGGTGCCGAAGACGCTCGACCAGCTCGTCGCCGCGATCAAGAAGCTCAACGCGCCGCCGAAGCTGTACGGCTGGGTCGCGCGCGGCCAGCGCGGCTCGGGGATGAACGTGTGGCGCTGGTCGCCGTTCATGCTCGGGATGGGCGGCGCATGGACCGACAAGGGCGGCCAGCCCGCGTTCAACTCGCCGGCCGCCGTGAAGGCCACGCAGCTCTACAGCGACCTGTTCAAGTACGCGCCGCCGGGCGCCGCGACCTACGACTGGAGCAACGCGCTCGAAGCGTTCCGCTCGGGCAAGGTCGCGTTCATGATCGAATCGACGCCGTTCGCCGACTGGATGGAGGACGCGAGCAAGTCGAGCGTGGCCGGCAAGGTCGGCTACACGCGCCCGCCCGCGCCGCTGCCGTCGGCCGCGTACGGCCACGGCTTCGCGATCTCGGCGGTCGGCGCGAAGGACGACTGCACGCGGATGGCCGCCGGCCGCTTCATCGCGTGGGCGACCAGCAAGGACCAGGAACAGGCGCGGCTGCGCAACGGCGTGTTCAGCGACTACAACCGCTCGAGCACGATCGGCAGCCCGTACTTCAAGCAGCACGTCGCGCCGCAGATCCAGGCCGGACTGAACGACACCAACCCCGTCACGCAGGTGACGATCTGGCGCACGCCGCAGTGGCCGGACATCGGCGACAACCTCGGCATCGCGCTCGAACAGGTGTTCACCGGCACGCAGACGGATATCCGCGGCACGCTCGACGACGCGGCCCAGTACGCGAAGGATGCGCTCGAACATGGCACTCGCAAATGACGGCGCGGGCGGGCGCGCGCTCGACGTCCGCCCTGCCCCTTCCCCTCCTGCGGCCCGGCACGGCCGCGCGCGCCGCGACCGCACGAGCCTGCCGTGGGTATTCCTCGCGCCGACGCTCGCGCTGCTCGCGGTCCTGAGCCTCGTCCCGACCGTCGCCGCGATCAACCTTGCGCTGCGCAACCGCGTGCTGCGCTACCCGGACAGCGAATACGTCGGCCTGCGCAATTTCGTCCGGCTCGCGTCGGACCGCCGCTTCCTGAACGCGATCGAGGTGTCGGTGCTGTGGGAAGTCGTCACGGTCGCCGGCGCGGTGCTGGTCGGAATCGCGCTCGCCGTGTTCCTGTTCGAGCGTGTGCACGGCCGCTGGCGCCGTCTTGCGTCGCTGGTGCTGATCATGCCGGTGCTGCTGCCGCGCGTGTCGGCCGCGTTCATCTGGAAGTTCATGTACGCGCCGCTCACCGGCATCCTGAGCTGGCTGCTCGGCACGCTCGGCGTCGAGAACACCGCGTTCCTCGCCGATCCGCATCTCGCGCTGTACGCGGTCGCGCTCGTCGACGTATGGCAATGGGGGCTGTTCTTCTCGGTCGTGATCCTGAAGCTGCTGGAGACGCTGCCGCCCGAGCCGCTCGAAGCCGCGCGGCTCGACTACGCGACGACGTGGCAGGTGCATGCGTACATCGCGCTGCCGATGCTGAAGGCGCCGCTCGTGAGCCTCGTGTTCATCAAGATGGTCGAGTCGCTGCGTTCGTTCGACCTGATCTACGTGATGACCAAGGGCGGCCCCGGCATCGCGACCGAGACGCTCGATCTCTACGCGTACCAGCAGGGCATCGGCCTCGCCGGCAAGGTGTCGTATGCGTCGGGCATGGCCGTGCTGATGATGGTCGCGACCACGCTCGTCTTCACGCTCATCTGGAAGAGGGTCAACAAATGGGACGACTGATGGCTCGCCGAATGGCTCGCCGCGGCCCCGCCGCCGTTTCCACCGTCGCGATCGCCGGCGCGATCCTGCTCGTCGCCGCGTTTCCGCTGTTCTGGGCCGTGCTCAATTCGCTCAAGCACCTGCTCGACATCGTCACGCCGACGCCGCGCTTCATCTTCACGCCGACGCTCGCGAACTACGAGCAGGTGCTGTCGAGCCCCGAAGTGTTGATCGGGCTCGGCAACAGCATCGCGATCGTCGGCGCGGCCGTGCTGATCGGCGCGGTGCTCGGCGTGCCGGCCGCGTATGCGATCGCGCGCTACCCGGTGCGCGGCAAGCGCGACATCCAGTTCTTCCTGCTGTCGCTGCGCTTTTTGCCGCCGGTCGCGGTCGCGCTGCCGCTGATCGCGATCTGGGTCGATCTCGGGCTGTACGACACGAAGCTGTCGATGATCGTCACGTACCTGCTGGTCACGCTGTCGACCATCACGTGGCTGTCGATCCCGGTGTTCCGCCGGCTGCCGCGCGAGATCGAGGAAGCCGCCGCGCTCGACGGCTACGGCCCGTACGCGGTGTTCTGGCATATCGCGCTGCCGGTGTGCGCGAGCACGCTGCTCGGCGGCATCGTGTTCAGCTTCGTGCTGGTCTGGAACGAACTGACGATCGCGCTCGCGCTGACGTCGTCGCGCAGCGCGACGCTGCCGGTGGTCGCGTCCGCGTTCACGTCGCTCGGCCAGGAAGTGCCGTGGGGCGTGATCAATGCGTCGACGGTGCTGCTCGCGCTGCCGCCGCTCGTGTTCGTCGGCATGCTGAGCCGCCTGCTCAATTCGATGGTCAAGGGAAAATAAGGAGGAAACGTTGAAAGCGCTCGTACTCGAACGCACGCGCGAGCTCGCGCTGCGCGACATCGACCTGCCGCAACAGGTCGGCCCCGGCGATGTCCGGATCAAGGTGCATACGGTCGGCGTCTGCGGCAGCGACGTGCATTACTACGTTCACGGCGGCATCGGCCCGTTTCGCGTCGACGCGCCGATGGTGCTCGGCCACGAGGCGTCCGGCACCGTCGTCGAGACCGGCGCCGCCGTCACGCACCTGCGCGTCGGCGACCGCGTGTGCATGGAGCCCGGCGTGCCGCGCCTCGATTCGCCCGCGACGCTGCGCGGGCTCTACAACCTCGATCCCGACGTGCGCTTCTGGGCGACGCCGCCCGTCCACGGCTGCCTGACGCCGTTCGTCGTGCACCCGGCCGCGTTCACGTACCGGCTGCCCGACAACGTGTCGTTTGCCGAAGGCGCGATCGTCGAGCCGCTGTCGATCGGCCTGCAGGCCGCGAAGAAGGCGGCGATGAAGCCGGGCGACCTCGCGGTCGTGATCGGCGCCGGCACGATCGGCGCGATGACGGCGCTCGCCGCGCTCGCGGGCGGCGCCGCGCGCGTGATCCTCGCCGACGTCGTACCCGAGAAGCTCGCGCTGTTCGCCGGCAACCCGGCCGTCACGACCGTCGACGTGCGCACGCGGCCGCTTGCCGACGCCGTAGCGGAAGCCTCCGGCGGCTGGGGCGCGGACGTCGTGTTCGAGGCAAGCGGCAGCGCGAACGCCTATGCGGGCCTCGTCGACCTGATGTGCCCGGGCGGCTGCGCGGTGCTGATCGGCATGCCGGTCGCCCCCGTGCCGCTCGACGTGGTCGCGCTGCAGGCGAAGGAAGGCCGCATCGAATCGGTCTTCCGCTACGCGAACATCTTCCCGCGCGCACTGGCGCTGATCGCGTCCGGCGCGATCGACGTGAAGCCGTTCATCTCGCGCACGTTCCCGTTTTCCGAAGGCGTGCGCGCGTTCGAGGAAGCGGCGAGCGGCCAGCCGCGCGACGTCAAGATTCAGATCGAAATGGATTGAGCCATGGCCCAGATCACCTGCAAGGCTTTGTCGAAGCACTACGACGGCGGCCCCGCCGTGCTGCATCCGCTCGACCTCGAGATCGCCGACGGCGAATTCATCGTATTGCTCGGCCCGTCCGGCTGCGGCAAGTCGACGATGCTGCGGATGATCGCGGGCCTCGAGGCGATCACCGGCGGCGAACTCGTGATCGGTGATGCGGTCGTGAACGACCTGCCGTCGCGCGAGCGCAATGTCGCGATGGTGTTCCAGAACTACGCGCTGTACCCGCACATGACGGTGTACGACAACATCGCGTTCGGCCTGCGGCGCCTGAAGGTGCCGGCCGACGAAATCGACCGCCGTGTGCGCGACGTCGCGCGCATCCTGAGCCTCGACGCGCTGCTCGAGCGCCGCCCGCGCGCGATGTCGGGCGGCCAGCAGCAGCGCGCGGCGATCGCGCGCGCGATGATCAAGACGCCGGCCGTGTTCCTGTTCGACGAGCCGCTGTCGAACCTCGACGCGAAGCTGCGCACGCAGTTGCGCGGCGACATCAAGCGGCTGCACCGGCGGCTGAAGACGACGACGCTGTACGTCACGCACGACCAGCTCGAGGCAATGACGCTCGCGGACCGCGTCGTGCTGATGCGCGGCGGTCGCATCGAGCAGATCGGTACGCCGGCCGAGCTGTACGGCCAGCCGCATACCGTGTTCGCCGCCGGGTTCGTCGGCACGCCCGCGATGAACTTCGCGGACGGCACGATCGGGCGCCACGGCGCGACCGTGGTGCTCGACTGCAACGGCACGCGCTGGCCGCTCGCGTCGTCGCGCTTCGCGCGGCTGCAGGACGGCCAGCAGGTCAAGGCGGCGGTCCGCCCGAATCACCTGCGGCTCGTCGCCGAAGGCGATTCGACCCCCGGCACGCACGCGCTGACCGGCACCGTGGAACTCGTCGAGCTGCTCGGCGCCGAGGCGCTCGTCACGCTCGACTGGCGCGGCCAGCCGTGCGCGGCCCTCGTGCCGGCACCGATGGCCCCGGCCCCGGGCGCCGTGGTAGCGTTGCGCTTCGACGAAGCAGCCCTGCACCTGTTCGACGCCGGCACCGAGCGCAACGTCACGCTGCCCGACGCGAACCCGATCGCGCACGCGGCCCCGCCGGCGGCCGCGACGCGCGCCACGCCGCCTGCCGCGACGGGCTGGTCGATGTCCCGCTCGTAGCACGCCGGCACGCCCGACGGAGCACATGATGAACCCGGATCTCGAGATCGTTCCCACCCACCGCGACGAATCGTTCCGCGCGTGGGTCCACGACTATCCGCATTCGGTCGCGAAGTGGCACTTTCATCCCGAATACGAGATTCATCTGATCCAGGCGTCGCACGGCAAGGTGTTCGTCGGCGACCATATCGGCGATTTCGGCCCCGGCAACCTGATCGTCACCGGGCCGAACCTGCCGCACAACTGGGTCAGCGAACTCCCCGACGGCGAGCGTGTGCCGTCGCGCGACGTCGTGCTGCAGTTCTCGCGCGATGCGATCGAGAAGATGGTCGGCGCGTTCAGCGAGCTGCAGCCGGTGATCGACCTGATCGACGACGCGGCGCGTGGCGTGCAGTTTCCCGACCGCATCGGCATCGAGGTCGCGCCGCTGATGCTCGAGCTCGCGAACGCGCACGGCTGCCGGCGCGTCGAGATCCTGATGTCGCTGTTCGACCGGCTGTCGTCGTGCCGCGAGCGGCGCGTGCTCGCGGGCCCCGGCTACCGCAGCGACGCGCAGCACTACATGTCGTCGACCATCAACCAGGTGCTGTCGTACCTGCAGCAGAACCTGCCCGGCGTGCTGCGCGAGACCGACGTCGCCGCGTTCGCCGGCATGAGCGTCAGCACCTTCACGCGGTTCTTCCGCCGCCATACCGGCTCGTCGTTCGTGCGCTACCTGAACCGGCTGCGCATCAACGAGGCGTGCGAGCTGCTGATGTTTTCCGACCTGACGGTGACCGACATCTGCTACCGGGTCGGCTTCAACAACCTGTCGAACTTCAACCGTCAGTTTCTCGCGATGAAACAGGTGCCGCCGTCGAAGTTCCGCGCGCTGCATCGCCTCAACGAACCGCACGGCCGCGACGACGACGCGCCGCTCCCGCGACGCGCGCCGCCGCGCGCCCCAGACAGGACGCTTCATACGTGACATTTCTCGGCATCGATCTCGGCACGTCCGAGGTCAAGGTTCTCCTCACCGATTCCGGCTCCGTGCCCCTCGCGACCGGCTCGGCCACGCTGTCGATCAGCCGCCCGCATCCGCACTGGTCCGAACAGAGCCCGCAGGCGTGGTGGCACGCGATGCTCGATGCGATCGCGTCGGTGCGCGCCGCGCATCCGGCCGGCTTCGCCGCGCTGCGCGGCATCGCGCTGTCCGGGCAGATGCACGGCGCGACGCTGATCGATCGCGCGGACCAGGTGCTGCGGCCCGCGATCCTGTGGAACGACACGCGCGCCGGCACCGAATGCGTCGAACTCGAGGCGCTGGTGCCGGAGTCGCGCGCGATCACCGGCAACATGGCGATGCCGGGTTTCACCGCGCCGAAACTGCTGTGGCTCGCGAAGTACGAGCCGGCCGTGTTCCGCGCGGTGCACAAGGTGCTGCTGCCGAAGGATTACCTGATCTGGCGCCTGTCCGGCGAATTCGTGTCCGACCTGTCCGATGCGTCGGGCACGCTGTGGCTCGACTGCGCGCGCCGCGACTGGTCCGACCGGATGCTCGCCGCGACCGAGCTGTCGCGCGCGCAGATGCCGCGCCTCGTCGAAGGCAATGCGCCGGCCGCGCAACTGCGCGATGCGCTGCGGCGCGAATGGGGCATCGCGGGGCCCGTGACGATCGCCGGCGGGGCCGGCGACAACGCGGCGTCGGCGATCGGCATGGGCGTCACGGGCGCCGGCAGCGGCTTCCTGTCGCTCGGCACGTCCGGCGTGCTGTTCGCCGGCAACGACCGCTTCGCGCCGAACCCGGATGCGGCGGTGCACGCGTTCTGCCACTGCATCGAAGGACGCTGGCACCAGATGAGCGTGATCCTGTCGGCCGCCGCGAGCCTCGACTGGCTCGCGCGCGCGCACGGCACGACCGCCGGCGCGCTGGCCGCGCGCGCCGGGCACGCCGATCCGGCGCGTGCGCCGCTGTTCCTGCCGTATCTCGGCGGCGAGCGCACGCCGCACAACGACGCGCATGCGCGCGGCGTGTTCTTCGGGTTGTCCAACGAGCACGACGCGGACGACCTCGCCTATGCGGTGATGGAAGGTGTCGCGTTCGCGATGGCCGACGGCTACGACGCGCTGCGTGCGGCCGGCACGACGCTCGACACGGTGTCGTTCATCGGCGGCGGCTCGAAGAGCGCGTTCTGGGCGCGGCTGTGCGCGAATGCGACCGGGCTCGCGATGCAGCGTCATGCGGACGGTGCCGTCGGCGCGGCACTCGGCGCCGCGCGTCTGGCGCGACTGGCGGCGACGGGCGACCCGCTCGAGGCAGTCTGCGTCGCGCCGCCGGTGACGGAGACGGTCGCGCCCGATTCGGCGTCGGTCGATCGGCTGGCGGGGCGGCTCACGCGGTATCGGCGGTTGTATCGGGCGTTGCGGGAGGAATTCGCGGCCGCCGACTGAGCGGCCGCGCCATCGCGCTTGACCCGGCCCTTGGGGTCGCCTTTATGCTGGACGCAACCAATCGACCGCAAAGAGGTGACGGATGGGTAGGTCCACGCCCCGTTTGAACGCATCCGCGGCCGCCGCGCAGCTTGGTGTTTCGACCAAGGCGCTGCGGCTGTATGAGCAGCATGGCCTCGTCATGCCGGAGCGCACGCCGGCCGGATACCGCGCGTACGGCCCGGACGACCTCGCCCGCGCCGCCGACATCGCGGCACTGCGCAAGCTCGGCCTCAGCCTCGCGCAGGTGGCGGACGTGCTCGACGGCGATGCGCGCAGCCTCGATGCCGCACTGGCGGCACACGAAACCGCGCTCGATCGCGGCGTTCAGGATCTGGTGCGCAAGATGGACCGCGTGCGCGCGATCCGCGCCGGCCTCGCGCGCGGCCGGATGCCTGCCGGCGGCGAGCTGACGCGGCTGCTCGACGATTCGGGTACCGGCGTCGCGTTCAGCCTGCCGTGGCCGTGGGGCGGCGAGTGGTTCGAGTGTCGCGATATCCGGCCGCTGAACTACATCATCGGCTCGCTGGGAAGCGGCAAGACGCGGCTCGCGCTTCGGCTGGCCGACGCGCTGCCCGGTGCCGTGTTCGTGGGGCTCGATCGACTGGAAAACGACTGTGCGGCGGCATGCGCGGCAGTGCGCGCCGATCCAGCGCTGAAGTCGTGCGTCGACCGCGCGCTGACCTCGCTCGCCGACAGGGGCGCCACGCCGTCGGCAGCGCTGACCGCGCTGCTCGTCAACCTCGAAGCGGAAGGCCCGCGCACGCTGGTCGTCGACATGATCGAACAGGATCTCGACCGTTCCACGCAACTGGCCTTGATGGCCCATCTGCGTGAACGCGCCGCCGCCGGCAGGCGGCCGCTGTTCCTGCTCACGCGCTCGTCGGCGATCCTCGACCTGGCGGCCGTCGGCCCCGACGAAACCATCCTGTTGTGCCCGGCCAATCACAGCCCGCCTTCACGGGTGGCGCCTTACCCGGGCGCGCCCGGTTACGAGGCGGTGGCGACATGCCTGGCGTCGCCGGCGGTCCGCGAGCGGCTCGCCCGCCGGCCGGAAGCGGCGTGAGCAGGTATCAGGATTCCAGCCGCCCCAGCCTGCGCGCCATCGCCGGGCTCACCGCATGCACGGGATCGAAGCCGAAGAATTCGAGCACGTGCCGCGCGACATCGTCGCGATCGTTGTCCGCGCAGATCATGTGATAGCTGTTTTCCAGCACGATCCCGCGCGCGTCGGGCATCTTCTCCAGCAGGAAATCGGCCGAGCGCAGGCTCGTCAGTTCGTCCTCGCGCGCATGCAGCACGAGTGTCGGGCACGGCGTGCCTGGCGCGGCCTCGCGCACCCAGTCGCGCATCCGGTCGACCTGCCGCACGCACGCGAGCGGCACCCACGCATAGTGGAAACCGTCCTGCCGCTCGAACTTCTTCTTCACGATCGCGCGGATCGTCGCGTTCTTGATGCCGAACGGATCGCCTTCCTCGACGCGCATCCGTTCCGCCACCCCCGGCACGCGATACAGCACGTGCCGCAGCGACCGATACCACGGCGTCGACCAGCCGTCGATGAATACCGGCGCGGCCAGCAACGCGAGCCGGCCGCGCACATGCTGCACGCGGTGGCACAGCAGCAGCGCGACCAGCGCGCCCATGCACATCCCCGCGACATGCAGCGTGTCGTACTCGCGTTCCAGCGCACGATACTGTTCGGTCACCGCGTCGAGCCACGCCTCCGCGCGCACGCCGACCAGATCCTCGGGGCGCGTGCCGTGCCCCGGCAGCGTGATCATGTGCGGGTCGGCGCCCGCGCGCCGCATCGCCTTGTGCAGCGAACCGAGATCGTATTGCGTGCCGCCGAGCCCATGGATCAGCAGGACGCCCGTACGCCCTGTCATGACGCGTGCCCGCTCATTCGTCCGCCGGCCACACGCGCTCGATCTGCCAGACGCCCGCGACCACCGTCACGTCGACGTTCGAATCGAGCAGCGGCGCGCCGTGGTCGGTGATCGTCCGCGTGCCGCCGTCGCGCAGCACGATGCGCAGCGACAGCGACGCGCGGTCCTCGCCCGCGATCTCCGCGTTCCAGTAGTCGCTCAGTGCTTCGCGGTCGCCCGGCTGCACGCGTTCGAGCACGAGCGGCACGCTCGCGATCTGCGACGCGTCGACGCCGACGCCGAACACGCGCTCGACGTCGCCGCTCCAGTCGATCCGGCCCGACTCCGGATCGAGCACGTACGCGATCTGGCCGGCGCTCGCGAGCGCGAGCTCCATGTTGTTCTGCAGCACCGCCGCATGCTCGTGCACGCGTTCGCGGGTCGTCTTCAGCGTGCTGACCGCCAGCACCAGCAGCGATGCAACCGCGAGATAAAGCTGCGCTTCGAGCAGCGCGCTGCCGTAGTGTTCGTGGAACGACGAGAACGGGCCGTCGCCCTGCGCGGTCTGCTCGATCACGATCAGCGCGAGCACCAGCACCGACGACGAGCCCGCGCGGCCGCCGAGCAGCAGCGTGACCGCCACGGCCAGGAACAGCGGGACATAGGTGAGCGCGAAGCCGGCGCCCGTGCCGAATTTCCGCGACGTGTCGCCGTCGAAGATCGCGAGCGCGACGAGCGCGAGCAGCGCGAACGCGACGATGCCGAGCATCAGGTCGAAGCGCTCGTGGTCGCCGGAGCGGTGCGCGCGAAAGCGCGACCACGACGCGAGCACCGGCGTGACCAGCAGCACGCCGACGAAATCGGACGCGGCCCACACCGACCACACGTCGAAGAACGACGCGCCCTTGACCGTCGTGTACCACGCCGCGCCGCCGATCGCGCCGACGACGCCCGCGATCAGCCCGGCGAGGATCACCGAGCGCAGGAAGTACAGCCCTTCGAGCGAGAAGCGCACGCGCTGCACGAGCCAGACGGCCAGCGCGGCCGCGCCGACCTCGTCGACCGTGAACAGCACGGCGTTGACGAGGCTGCCGTGTTCGATCGCGGTCAGCGCGAGCTGGCCGACGAGGAACGCGCCGGCCAGCGTCAGCCAGTCGCGCACCGGGCGCAGCATGAAAGCGCCGACCGTCACGCCGGCCGGCAGCCAGATATAGCCCGTCAGCCGGACGGGGCCGTTGAACTCGTGCGAGATGTAGCCGGTCGCGAGATACAGCGCCGCCCAGAGCAGCGCGGCGACGAGCCCCGGCCGCGATCGTTTGGTGTCCATCGAGAATCCCTGTATGCCGCGCCTGCGGCCTGCAGGTGCGCGATGTGCGAATGATATGCGGACGGCGCGGGCCGGGGAATACCGGGGGCCGGCGGCGCCGGCGTGCCCGCAAGCCGGCGGTTGTGACCGGGAAGATATCGGAAAAGTTCGCGGGTGGCCGGATGCTGTCGGGACACGTCCGCGTGTCCCCCTGGCCGAATGGCCAAATTCGCGCATGGCAGGTCGTTCACCCCCATCATGAAAGACATCCGGAAGCACACGTTTCGGGTATCGTCCCCCTTTCCAGCCCGCATTCGACATGACCACATGCAATGGAAACCGTCCCGGCCCGGCCGATCTCGGCCCCTTTGATGCCATGAGCCGATTTCGCGTCACGTACGACGGCCCCGCGCTCGAATCGTCCGAGATGGACGTGCGCGAACTCGCGCCCGCGCTGCTTGCATTCGGCGATTTGCTCGACGCGTCGACGCGTGCACTGTGCGGCGATCAGGTTCGGCCGCAAGTGAATGTGCGCGGCAGCTTCAAGACCGGCAGCTTCGGCATCGACTTCACGCTCGCGACCTCGTTGCTCGGCCGCATGCGCGACATGCCGAGCGGCAACGAAGGCACGGCGCTCGCCAATGCGGTCACGATCCTGACGGCGCTCGGCATCGCCGCGCCCAAGGCGAGCAAGGGGCTTTTCGCCGTCCTCAAGTGGCAGCGCGGACGCGAGATCCGGCACGTGCGGGTGCAGGACCACGGCGCGGTGCTGCAGGTCGACGGCGACGAACTCGAGATCGACCTGCCCGTCCTCACGCTGTTGCGCGACGTCCGCGTTCGCCACGCAACCGCGCAGGTCCTTGCGCCGCTCGCGCACGAAGGCATCGAGATGTTCGCGGCCGGCACCGATACGCAAGTGTTCGAGACGGTCGCCCGCCACGAAATTGCGTGGTTTCACGCGCCCGAGCCAGCCGATGCGCTCCTGCTCGACGAGCATCGCAAGATGGCGTTCTCGATCGTGTCGCTCGCGTTCAAGGACGACAACAAATGGCGGCTGCACGACGGCACGTCGACGATTCATGCGGCGATCACGGATGCCGGCTTCCTGTCGCGCGTGAACAACAGCCAGATCAGTTTCAGCAAGGGGGACGTGCTCGTCTGCAATGTCCGCATGCAGCAATGGCAAACTTCGGACGGGGCAAAAACCGAATACGAAGTCACGGATGTCCTCGAACATCGTCCGGCCGGCCGGCAGATTCAGTTGCCCGGCCTGTGATCCGCGTCGCCGCTCCAATGCCCAACGCAATCCGTCATCCATCATGAAAACGGCGATCGATCTGCGTCCTGCCTCCGCCGCCGACCTCCCCTTCCTGCTGACGCTCCGTCGACTGACGATGACCGAGCACCTGCAGCGGGTCGGCGCGCCGACCGACGACGCAGCGCACGACCAGCGCATCCGCGCCCACTTCGAAGACGCGATGATCGTCTGCGAAGGTGCCGCCGCGATCGGCCTGCTGAAGGTGACGCGCACCGCCGTCGAGTGGCACGTCCACCAGATCCAGATCCTCCCCGCGCACCAGTGCCGCGGCATCGGCGAGGCCGTGCTGCGCGCCTTGCTGGCCGACGCCGCACGCGAGCACGTGCCGGTCTCGCTGAGCGTGCTGCACGGCAACCCGGCGCGAAGGCTCTACGAACGGCTCGGCTTCCGGCTCGCGTCGGAAACCGCCACGAGCGCGAACCTGATCTGGCGCGCATGACGCGCGCGATATCGCCGTCGCGTTACTGCGTGATCTTCGCGTCCTTCAGCAGATCGCCGATCATCTGCGCGCTCGCCTTCTCGACCGCGATCGCCTGCAGCTGCTGCTGAAGTCCCGGCTTCGCGGCCTCGAAACCCGGCACCTGCGTCGGCCGCTTCGCATCCAGCTTCACGATCGCCCGCACACCGTCGACCGGAATCGAATCCTTGGTCGTCGCGCCGACGGCCAGTTTCTCGAGCGCCTGCGCGACCGGCAGCGGCAACCCGCCCGTCTTGCCTTCCGCCGCCGGCGTGTTGAAGCTCACCCAAGACAGCTCGCCGCCGCTGTCGCGGCTCGGCGCCATGCTGTACTGCCGCGCGAGCCCGTCGAACGACTTGCCCGATTTCAGTTCGCTCAGCACGGTCGCGGCCGTCACCGGATCCTTGACGACGATCACGCGCGGCTTGTATTCGCTCTTGCCGAGCGTCGCGACGAGTGCGTCGTAGCGTGCCTTCACCTGCTCGTCGGTCACCGGCTCGGGCTTCACGTTGTCGCGCAGGTACAGCTGCACCTCGGCCGTCACCTTCGCCTGCTGCACCGCCGCCTTGACCTCGGGCTTGTCGCCGTAGTTCGCCTTTTCGGCGGCCTGTTGCACCAGCACGCGCGTGATCAGCTGGTTCTTGATCGCCTGCCGGACCTGCGGCGAGTCGGGTTGCCCGGACGCACGCAGCAGCGTATCGACGTCGGCCTGCGTGATCGGCGTGCCGTTGACGGTCGCGACGGTCGCGGCCGTCTGCGCGTGAACAGGGCCGCACAGTGCGCCGGCCAGCGCGGCAATCAGCACCAGGCGGTTCGGTGTCGTCTTCATCTTCATCGTTATCGTCGCTTCGAGCGTAAGAAGCGCGGCATGGAGCGCCGCGCCGGTTCATCGTGCACGCACACGCAGCGCCTGCGTGTGCCGCTGTCATTGTGCACGGAACCGCGTTTCCGCGTCGGGAGGTTGGGGAATGCCGCGCCGCGCAACGCGGCCGCACGCCCGGCACATCAAGGCGTCCAGCGGTACACGGTGATGCTGTTCCCCTTCACGTTGTTCTTCATCACCACGTACTCGCCGTTCGATCGACGGTACGCGCGGAGGCTGTACATCGCGTCGATCGCGCTGCTCGTATCGACCGTCGCGGGGCTCGCATTGACCAGCGTGGTGTCGAGATTGCCGGTGGCGAGGTTGAACGCGTCGACGTTCGGCCACAGCGGTCCGCTGCTGCTGAACCAGTAGCCGACGAACAGATGATTGCCGACCGCGTCGATCGATTTGGCGCCGCTGTGCGGCAGCGTGATCACCGGATCGGGCTTCGTCGTGTTGCCCGCGCTCCAGCCGTGGTACACCTCGATGCGCGTGCCGATCGACGTCCAGTCGTTGCTGCCGGGCGCACCCTGCGCGAGCACCATCGTGTCGCTGTCCGCGAGATAGACGATGCGCGTCAGCGGCAGGATGCTGGCCGGAATGCGCGTCGCGACACCGGGCCCCCACGACGGCTTGCCGTTCGCGTCGAAGCCGGTCAGCGGGTAATGCGTGATCGCGCCGGTCTTGTCGAGGCCCGCCCACACGCCGCCCTTGCTGTCGATGCTGAAGCCGCTCGTCACGCGCTGCGTCGTGTTGAATGCGGGGCCCGGAATCGAGCCGTCCGGAATCGCGATATAGCCGTTCGCCGCGTTGAAATGGTAGAAGTAGAAGACCGGCGGATTCTGGCCGGCCGCGACGAGAATCCGGTTCGTGCCCACCGACGTGAGCAGACCGAAGTGTTCGTCGCGCTGCGTGTCGCTCATGTTGATGCGCGGGTCCGCCGGGTACGCGAACGGATCGACGGTGTTCGCGACGAACTTGCCGCCCGCGGTGCCGCTGTACACGTGCGTGCCGCCATAGAACAGCGCGCCGTCCGTGACGGGATCCGGCGCGGCGATGCCTTCGAAATTCAACGACTGCAGCGTATAACGCAGGCTCCCGGTGCTGCTGTACGCATGAATGTCGGTCGCGCCGTTGCGGCCGAGATCCCAGCTGCCGCCCCACGGATTGTTGAGCACGTACAGGTTGCCGCCGGTGTCCTTGCCGATCCCGACGATGCGCGTGAAGCGCTGCGCGCCGACCTGCCCCTTGATGCCCGTCGTCGTGTCGAGATAGCCGCCGCGCACGCCGAACGTGCCGGCCAGCGCCGGTCGGCCCGCCACCGTATAGCGCTTGATGTTCTGGTCGGGGCCTTCGTCGCCCGCCAGCAGCTGGCCGGCCGCCGCATCGAAATACAGCGCCGACGGCCGCGACCCGGCCGGCATCCGGATCGTGTTCAGCAACGCGCCCGCCGGGCTGAAGCCGACGATCGAGCCCGCGCTCTTCTGCGCGACCCACACGTTGCCCGCACCGTCCACCGCGAGCGCGCCCGGCGCCGACACGTCGATGTCCCGTTGCCACACGCCGTCGGTGGTGAATACGCGCACGCGATTGCCGTAGAAGTCGCTGGCATAGAGCAGCGAACCGGCCGTCGCGAGCCCGGTGACGACGTCGATGCGCGGCTGGTTGGTCGCCGCGCTGATCTGGATCACGCGGTCGCGATATTTCGTCGCGCGGTTGTAGCGCCCCACCGCGCCGCTGCCGTACGTCTTGCCGGGCTGCAGCGCGACGAAGAGCGACGTCGCGTTGCCGGTGATCGCGCTGCCCTGGAATTCCGAATGCGTGCCGATCGAGCCGATGCTCTTGCCGTTCTGGTAGATCGCCACACCGCCTTCATCCTCGTCCCACATCGACGCGGTATAGATCACGCCTTCGGGCGCGACCCACATCGCGCGCGCGACGTTGCCGACGTGCGCCGCGAGCGTACCGTAGGTGTTCGCCAGCCAGTCGGTGGTATTACCCGCGTGCGCGGCCGGCGCAATCGCGGCGATCGCCGCGGCAACAAGCGCAGCCTGGATTCGTTTGCTGGCGACCATGACGGTTGCTCTCCTGAATGATGCAGACATTCACCTGAGGGACCGGCCGGCCAGATGGCTTGAAATCCGCAATGCGTAAATTCTTCCCGTGAATCATCCGGCGCAATCGGTATTACGTACGGCATGCGTTCGATAATGAGCAGGGCGAGAATAGCGTTATATAAATCGAAAAAAATTGCGGTCCGCTCGTGCTTGCGGCAAGCACGAGTGCGCGACAGTGAATGTTCACTTACGCACCAGCACGGGAATGGGGAGAATCGGGCGTTCGCCTGCGTGAATATCGCCGCTCGTCCTGCGGCGACGGATTGAAACGGCAAACGCTTTTAGCGGAGAATCGAAAAAGGCCGCCGAATGCGGCGCAAAATCACTGCACAAAACAAATCGCCGGCCAGAATCCGTCGCGAATCCTGGCCGGCGATTGTCATCGACTGCGGATCAGGCAACGCGTCGCCGCGCTGCCATGCATCATGCCGATGTCTCCCGCACCTTTACCTCGGTTACCGTGCCGCCGTCCGAATCATTGTCGTCGCGCGGTTCGCCGAGTTGCCCTTCCCACTTCGCGACCACCGCGGCCGCGATCGAGTTGCCGACCGCGTTGGTGGCCGAGCGCCCCATGTCGAGGAACATGTCGACGCCCATGATCAGCAGCAACCCGGCTTCGGGCAGGTTGAACTGGTTGAGCGTCGCCGCGATCACGACCAGCGACGCGCGCGGCACGCCGGCCATCCCCTTCGACGTCACCATCAGCATCAGCAGCATCGTGATCTGCGTGCCCAGCGGCAGATGAATGCCGTACACCTGGGCGATGAACAGCACCGCGAACGTGCAGTACATCATCGAGCCGTCGAGGTTGAACGAATACCCGATCGGCAGCACGAAGCTCGAGATCTTGCGGTTCACGCCGAAGCGGTCGAGCGCGTCCAGCAGCTTCGGATACGCGGCCTCGGAACTCGCCGTCGCGAACGACAGCAGGAACGGCTCGCGAATCAGCCGGATCAGCGTGAACGCACGCTTGCCGAGGAACGTCACGCCGGCGAGCGTCAGCACGCCCCACAGCAGCGCGAGCGCCAGATAGAAGCTCGCCATGAACTTCGCGAACGTCAGCAGGATGCCGAGCCCTTCGGTCGTGATCGTCGACGCGAGCGCCGCGAACACCGCGACCGGCGCAAACCACATCACCGCGCCCGTCACCTTCAGCATCACCTGCGCGAGATCCTCGATCACGCCAGTCAGGCGCTTGCCCGCGTCGCCGAGCGCGGACAGCGCGGTGCCAAAGAAGATCGAGAACACGACGATCTGCAGGATTTCGTTGTTCGCCATCGCCTCGGCAATCGACTTCGGCACCAGGTGGACCACGAAGTCCTTCAGCGTGAAGGCGCCCGTCTTCAGGTTGAGGGCCGCATCGGAAGGCGGCAGCGGCAGGCTCAGGTGGCTGCCCGGCTGCAGGATCGTCGCGGTCAGCAGGCCGAGCAGCAGCGACGTGAACGACGCGATGAAGAACCAGCCGAACGCCTTGACGCCCACACGGCCTACCGCGCTGCCGTCGCCCATCTGCGCAATGCCGACGGTCAGCGTCGCGAAGACCAGCGGTGCGATGATCATCTTGATCAAGCGCAGGAATACATCAGACAGCAACGACACGTAACCGGCGACTTCCTTCGCCATCTTCGGGTCGGGAAACGCGCTGTGGCATGCATAACCCACGGCGATACCAAGCATCATCGCAATGACGATGTACTTGGTAATGTTGTGCTTCTTCTTCATTAGTAATCCAAATCACAAAACGTATGTTGCTAACGGCTGGCAAATCATTCGCGTCCGGCTGCGAATCGGAACCTGTGTCGCCACGCGGGCGACCAGTCCGCCCTGGCGGTCGCCAGGGCGGACAAGGGGGGGGCATTCTAACGCAAATGGCGCACCGGCTTTCAAATCTGAAAGCGGCGCCGGTTGATCTGTGTCCGGATGTCGCCGGCAAAACAGGTTTTGTCGCGATCCAGCACACCCCTGGCGAGGGCCGGCCGGCGTGGAACAGCCCGGCCGGTCGGCGAGAAATCGGTCGGCGCCGCCGTGGCAAACGGGTTGCGCGCACGCACGCGTCAGCGCCACGCTCCGCGCAGGCGGCCGAGACGGTCAAGCGATCGCGACACATTCTCACAAAGATGCGCAGACCTCGACACTACGATACGTAAACGATATGTAATATTTGGAAATGATTCGCGTTGGCGCCCTGCCCGGGCGTCGATCCGCGATCGCGAGCCGCAAACGCGGCACCGTGTTCGAGTCATTGCTCCCGACGGGTTGAGCCATTCATTTCATCAGTAGTCCTTTTAATGGACGATCGAGGAAAAGCGGCATCGTGATGAACATTCTGTACACCAACTTCCACGGCGACTACGGCGGCGGCCAGGATACCTACGTACGCGATCTCGCCGCCGCGATGAGCCGGCATCACCGCGTGACCGTCGCGTCGCCGGCGGGAAGCCGCCTGTCGCGTCTGTTGAAGGACAGCCCCGACGTGGCCATCTTCGACATGGAATTCAAGCCGCGCTGGAACCGGCTGTGCCAGGAAATCGTCCGGCTGCGCCGGCGCATCGTCGACGAGCGCTTCGACGTCATCCACGTGAACGGGTCCGCCGACCACCGGCAGGTCATGCTCGCGCTGCTCGGGTGCCGCTACCGGCCCGCGGTCGTGCTCACCAAGCACAACACCTATCGGGCCGACAGTTTCGGCAACCTGCTGCGCGCACGGCTCGCCACCGACCACACCATCGCGGTCAGCGACTATGTCGCGAGCATGCTCGCGCTGCGTTCGCCGTATGGAAACGTCACGGTCGTGAAGCACGGCGTGCGCCGCCCGGCCGCCGAACGGCTGGCCGGCGACGAAATCCGCCGCCGCAAGATCGCGCTGTTCGGGCCGTCCGGCGCGGACGCAATCGTGCTGGGCAGCAGCGCCGGCACCGCGCCGGAGAAAGGCTGGATGGACCTGATCGCGGCGCTGGGCCGGCTGCCCGAAAGCGAGCGCGAGCGGTTTCGCGTGCTGCTGGTCGGCGCGGAGCCGTCCGGCGAGCAGCGCGAACAGATCGCGCGGCACAGCATGGCGTCGCGCACCGCGTTCACAGGTCGCCTCGACGACGTACGGGCGCCGTTCGCGATCGTCGACGTGTCGTTCGTGCTGTCGTACCACGAGAGCCTGTCGTACGCGTGCCGCGAAGCGATGTCGCTCGGCTGCCCCGCGATCGTCACACGCGTGGGCGGGCTGCCCGAGAACGTCGAGCCGGGCATCGACGGCTGGGTCGTCCCGCCGCGCGAGCCCGAAGCGATCGAGGCCATCCTGCGCGCGATCGTGCGCGAACCCGGCTGCGTCCGTTCGATGGGGCGCAGCGCGCGGCTGAAAGGCAAGCGCGAGTTCTCGTTCGACACCTTCGTCGACGCGACGCTGTCCGTCTATCAGAAATCGATTCGACACAACCCCTACCGCTGGGTGACATCCATGAGGTCCGCTTGATGGCAATGAATATCTGGAAGAAGTACTGGGATTTGCGGACGCAGGAATGTCCGTGCGACGTGCACTTCGTCGAATGGCTGGAATCCGTGCGTCTCAGGGGCGTGCGCATCTATCACTTCGGCACCGGCGGCCATCACCATGTCGGCATGGAATGCGCGCGGCCGCACCTGAACAACACCGTTTTCGGCGTGACGGCATCGCCGAAGGAATACAAGTCGTACGTCGAGCTCGTCACGCGGCAACCGGAGATCAGCAAGACCTACCTCGCGTATTTCGGCGACATCTATACGAGCAATTCGGGCCTGCTGCCGGCATTCGACGTCGTCACGCTGTTCCATCTGTGCGAATTCCGCGACGAGTCGAACAGCCGTTATGGCGCGAAAACGGACGAAGAAGTGCTCGACCTGTTCGCACGCCATACCGCGCCCAATGGTCACCTGTTGTTCTACAAGGGCTCGTCGGCATACCGCAAGGCCGAGCCGATCATCGCGCAGTGGGCGGCAAACGCCGATTTCGTCGAGATCGGCGACTTCAAGACCCTGCGGATCTTCCGCAAGGCCGCATAACGCCGCGTTTTTCCCGGGCTGCCGATGTTTCTTTCCGCCACGCGCCATCCGATCCTGATGTATCACCAGATACGCCCGTTGCCGCCGCCGGCCGACCGGCTACGCGGCCTGAGCGTCGCACCGGACGCGTTCCGCCGCCAGATGACGCTGTTCAAGCGGCTCGGCTACCGTGGGCTGAGCGTGCGTGAACTGCGGCCGTATCTGCGCGGCGAGCGCAGCGGCAAGGTCTTCGGCATTTCGTTCGACGACGGTTTTCGCAACGTACTGACCCATGCGATGCCGGTGCTCGACGCGCTCGGGTTCACCGCGACCTGCTATTTCGTCGCCGGCCGCTTCGGCGGCCAGAACGACTGGGATGCGGCTGACGACACCGCGCGCTCACCGCTGATGACATGCGAGGACATGCTCATGTGGCGCGACCATGGCCATGAAGTCGGCTCGCATACGCTCGATCACGTCGCGCTGTCGCAGGTGCCCGGGTTCGAGTCGGATCATCAGGTAAGCGAGTCGAAGCGGCGCCTCGAGGCATTGAGCGGCCAGCGCGTCGAATCGTTCTGCTACCCGTACGGCGACCTGGATGCGCGGGTACGCGACCAGGTCGCGGACGCCGGATACGACAATGCGACGACGACCCGGCGCGGATGTGCCGGCGCGGCCGACGATCCGTTCCTGCTGCCGCGGATTCCGGTCGCGGGCGGTGTGGGGCCGCCCGGCTGTGGCTCAAGTGCGTGAAGGCGCGGGTCATCGCACGCGGGTAGCACGGCGCCGTCGCCGGCACCCGCATCGATACGCGAGCCGCTCACCACGACGGCGATCGGCCCGCCCATCCAACGCGTTCTTCACATGGACGGGCCTGCCGCCGGGTCAAACCGGCGAGCGAAACACACGCGTCGCGGAGGGTGCACGCACATGCTGCTTCAGGTACGCAAGCGCAGCGTCGATCGACAGCACGTGCTGCTCCCCGTTCCTCATCCGCAGCGACACCTCGCCGGCCAGCGCTTCCTTCCGCCCGGCCACCGCGACGATCGGCGCGGCGAGTTCCCGCGCGTCGAAGATCTTGCGCGGCAAGCGCTCGGCACGGAAATCCCGCAGCACCCGGCAACCGATGTCCTCGAACGCGAACGCCGTGTTGTCCGCAAATGCGCGTTCGTCCTGCCCGATGTTCGCGACGACGATCTGGTCGGGGGCCAGCCACGTCGGCAACCATCCCTCGTAATGCTCGAGCAGGATGCCGATGAACCGCTCGAGGCTGCCGAGCACCGCGTGATGCAGCATGACGGGCGTCGCGCGCACGCCGTCTTCCGCGACATAGGTTGCGCCAAGCCGCTCCGGCAACACGAAGTCGAGCTGGATCGTCCCGCACTGCCACTTCCGCCCCTGACGGTCGAGCAGGTGAAACTCGAGTTTGGGGCCGTAGAACGCGCCTTCCCCGGGCAGCATCGCGAAATCCAGGCCGGCCGCTCGGGCGGCGGACGCCAAAATCGCTTCCGCCCGATCCCAGACCGCATCGTCGCCCGCGCGAACCGCCGGCCTCGTCGACAGCGCGACGTCGAACCCGTCGAACCCGAAGTCCGCGTAGATCGTCTTCAGCAGCACGCAGAATCGCGCGACTTCGACCTCGACCTGATCGGGCAGGCACAGCACATGCGCATCGTCCTGCGTGAAGGCGCGGGCGCGCATCAGCCCGTGCAGCGCGCCCGACGGCTCCGCGCGGTGCACCGCGCCGAATTCCGCGTAGCGGACCGGCAGGTCGCGATACGAACGAACGCCCTTCCTGAAGAGCTGCACATGGCACGGGCAGCTCATCGGCTTGAGGCAGTATGGGTGGCTGTCGCTCTCGAGCGAGAACATGTTCTTCCCGAACTTCTCCCAGTGGCCGCTCTGCTCCCACAGGCCGCGCGACACGATCTGCGGTGTCCTGACTTCGGCGAAGCCGGCTTGCCGCATCCTGGCGCGGATGTATTCCTCGACGGTCCGGTAAAGGACCATGCCGCGCGGATGCCAGAAGATGGCGCCCGGACTTTCATCCTGCTGGTGAAACAGATCGAGTCTGCTGCCAAGCACTCGATGATCGAAATCGTCCATCACGTTCTCCGTTGACTGGGGTGCCGGTCGAACGGAGCATGAAAAAAGCCCCGTCCGTTGCCGGCGGGGCTCCTGGGGATGATGTGACGCATGAATCTACGACGTGCAACCTCCCCCCGGCCCGCCGTTGGCGGTCGTGGTGGTGGTCGTGGTGGTCGTGACGAAACGTGCGTTCATGGGGTGAATCTAGTCAACCTCGTGCGGCCTGTCAATCATGCGTTCGAATCGCGATGCGTTACGCGCGCCGCCCGCCGGTTCGGTATCGCGACAGCAAATCCTCACGCGCGTATGTTCGCCGCCTCACGACGACATGGCGGGCGGTAACCCCGATCGAGTGCCGGTTGCGTCTAATCCCGACCTCACTCGCAACGCAACGCCTCCCATGGATCTCCACCATTTCATGGCGGCGCTGCGCGGCCGCCTGGCATACCGGCATACACGCACCCGGCCGTACCCACACCATCGCGCGATCCACGGTCGACTCGATGCCGGCGTTCAACGCCACCGTCGAAACCGCACGCTTCAACCGCGAAGAAGCCGCTTTGCTCACGCGGCGTGCAGCGCGCGCAGCGCTTCGAACGTCACGATACGGCCGGCCAGCGCGCTCGCGGCAACCGTGTACGGACTGGCCAGCCATACGTCCCCGGGGCCGGAGCGCCCCGGAAAATTGCGGTTGATCGCACTGATCGTCACATCGTCCTTGGTGGCCGATTGACCCGGCCCGCAGTTCGCGCACGCACCGCAGCCCGGCATCACGAGCGTCACGCCGGCCTGCTCGAACGTGGGAAGATAGCCGCGTTCCGCGCAGTATTCGCGCACGTGCATCGTGCCGAACTGCAGGAACAAGCGTGTCGTCGGTGCCACGCGCATGCCGCGATCGACGCCCCACCGCAGCACTTCGTGATAAAAGTCGAAGTCCGCCTGCTTGCCGGCCGTGCACGATCCGCCGTAAGCCACGTCGATCGCGACGTTATCGGCCAGCCCGCTCACCGCGACACCGTTGCTCGGGTCGCCCGGCCGCGCCAGCATCGGCTCGATCTCGCGCGCATCGATGTGGATCACGTCGCGGTAGACGGCATCGGGGTCGCTTCTCATCCACGGCTCGAGCACGAAATCCACACCGCGACGTTCTTTCAGGAACGCAACGGTCCGCGCATCGGGTTCGACGATCCCCGTGAACCCGCCCAGTTCGGCGACCATGTTCGTCAGCGTCGCGCGCTCGTCGACCGGCAACGCGCGCACGGCTGAACCGCCGTATTCAAATACCAGGCCAATCGCGCCGCCGGAGCGGATCTCGTCCATCTGCAGCAGATAGAGCACGATGTCTTTCGCCGTCACGCCGGGACGCAGCGCGCCGTCAACCTCGATCCGCAACGTTTCCGGAATCCGGCAGCGAACATAACCCGTGACCCAACTGTTGGCGATCTCGGTGGCGCCGGCGCCGAATGCCAGGCTACCCAACGCACCCGCGTGCGGCGTATGCGAATCGGTGCCCGCGACGATCTGCCCCGGCAACGCGTACTGCTCCGCCATCATCGAATGGCAAATGCCTTCCGAGCCGGGCGCGTCCGGCAACGCACCGTGTGCGCGCACCGGGTAATCGCGTGCGAATTCGCTGTGCCCGGCGACGAGATTCGCGATCCCGGGCAGCAGCCCGTCTCTCACGTGCGGAATGCTCTGCCGCGCAAGTGCGAGATGATCGTGGAACGCGATGATGCGGTCCGGATCGTGCAGCTGCGCCGGTTTGCCGAACGCTCGGTGCATCAGATACGCACACATGCCGGTGAAGTAGTCGTGGCTGAAGCGCCAGTCCGCGGCGACGAAAACGCCGTCTCCTCGCGATGCCCCCTGCATTTCCGGATGAAGGTGGCGTGCGAGAATCTTCTCGACGAGCGTACGCGGCCCGTGCGCCGCGCCCGCGCCCGCGTCGGCCGGCACGGTGCGCTCGTCCGCGTTCGGCCATCGGACGGTCTTGCTGTAGGCGAGCAGCCCGCCGCTGCGGATAATCCGTTGCGTGAGCGCATCCCGGCCCTGCAGGAACACGTCGATCGGGATCGCTTCACCCGCGAGCAGGCGGTCCAGCACGGAGAAATCGGTCGTGGTGAGGATGCCGATGTTGTCGCAGTTCTGCTGGTAGATCCGCTCGAAGCTTTCCGCGACGATCAGGCGGATGCCGGCCGACAGTTCGGCCAGCGGTGCCGATTCGCGCGACGAGCCCTTGCCGTATCGCTTGCCGGCCACGGTCACCTGGAAGCCGCCGTCACGCACCGCGTGATTCCCGATCGGTAAGCGGCCGCCCGCCTTGAAGCCGACGTACGGAAACTCGCCGAGCCGCTCGTCGTAGGTCAGCATGACGGTGACCGGCGTGATCTCGTCGGTCGACACGTCATCGCGCAACGCACCGGCCTCCTGCCGCGTCAGCGCGCGCCCCGCGAACTGCGCATCGATCGTGTCCGGATCGCGAGTCAGGTACAACACCTTCCCCGTCAGTCGAAACGTATCTTCCATAAGTGCTCCTCGGTTGCATTCGGTCATCGGTGGCGCCGGGCAGTCCACGCTGTCGGCGGCGGTCGCTTACGGGTCGGCGTGGGGCAGGCGTACGGCAAGCCATGCCTGCACCATCGCGGCGATCCGGTCGGAATTGCGGTCCAGCATCAGCATGTGGGAGTTGCCATGGATACCGTGCGCGGGCAGCGACAGCGTTTCCAATCGCCCGCCCTGCTCCGCCAGCGCCCGCTCGTAGCGCAACGACACGCGGGTCAAACCACGCCAGAACGCCGATCCGTCCAGGTTGTCACCCCATACAAACAATTGCGGGATCGCGGCGATGGCGTGCAGGTCGGCCTGTTTCGTGTCGGGCATACCGGTCGGCTCGAGCGCGACGATGGCGCGGATCTTGTCGGGTGCGTGCAATGCGGCCACGAACGCAAAATTCGCGGCCTGGCTGTGCGCGATGACGACGCACGGGCATACGCGCTGCACGAGCGCGTCGTAGGCGGCCTGGGTCAATGCGTCGTTGGTGGCCCAGCGCGGCACGAACTGCTTGCTGAACGCATCGAAAGCGTCGACCGGAAACTGCGACTCCGGGTAGGCCGCGCGCGACGCTGGCGTATCCGAATAGGACGGCCCGATCCTGAAGAGCAGCCATGCTTCCCGCTTCGACCGGAAGAACGGCTCGTCCGGATAGAGATCCGGGTAACGCGCCCACGACGCCCGCCCGCGCTCCACGGCATCGCTGACATACACGTCGTAGCCCGCGCGCAGGAAGGCCATCTGCCAGCCGTCGCGCCCGTCCGGCGTCGTCTCCCAGTTCACGCCGGTCAGGCCGCCGCCGTGCCACAACAACACGGGCAACGCCTTGCGCGGATGGGCGAGCTTCACGTACTGCACATACATCTGGCCGACTTCGAACGTGCCGTTCGGGTCGACGACGGTCGGCGGCGCCCCGGGCGAGAATACGATGCTGCGCGACGGCAGGCCGGACAGCTCTGCCGCATGTCCGCCGATATGGAAACTGCCGATCGACGCGACCTCCAGCGTGCGCGCATCGCTGCGATACGTCGCCGTCGAATCGGCCGGCGTGTCGGCACAGCCCGTCAGTGTCAGACAGCCGGTCGCCGCGATCGACATCGCACCAAGCCACCGCATGCACGCGGCAAGCGCCGTTCGCATGCGGTGCGCCCGCCGGTCGATATCGCCCCTGACGGGCACGCGCGCATGACTCACGGTGTGGCCTCGCCGGTGTCGACCGCCCGGTTCGCATGAAACAGCGCACCCAGCGCAAGCAGGTACAGGCCGCTCAACCACAGCATCAGTGCCTGAAAGCCGGCATCGGCGAGCAGATAGGCACCGATCGCGAGCAATATCCCGTTGGCCACCCCGAAGTTGCGTTCCATGCGCGCAAACATCGCGACCCGCGCAAGCGGGTCGAGCGCCGACAGGTCGAGATTCGCCATCGTCGCCGGCCGCACGCCGCCCGAGCCGAGACCGAGCAGGCTGATGCCGACCAGCCCCGACACGAAATAGTCGATGCCGTGGTAGGCCAGCACGTCGCTGCACCCGAGCACGAGCATGGAGCTGAACATGCAGGCGAGCGTCGCGATCATCGGCGCTTTCACGCCGAAGCGTGCAATGAATCCGTTCACGGCCAGTGAAGTCGCGAACGCAGACAGCGTAAACAGGCCGAGCACGGCGCCGAACAGAAGCGGATCGACATCGACCATGATGAAATAGAACGGCAGGAAACCGACGAACGGAGCGAGGGTGAACGCGCGCGACAACGAGTAAAAGCCCATCCAGAAACGCTGTCTCGGGTCGAGCACGGCCGCCTCGGTCGCCGCTTCCGTTGCCGGCCGCGGCTCGGCCCGCGGCTCGCGAATCATCAGCACCAGCAGCGTCGACGCGATGCTTGCCGCGAGTGACGCATAGAACGGCCAGAACGGCTGATAGTCGAACAGGATGCTGCCGGTCGATCCGGCCACCAGCGTCGCGATGAACATCTGGCTTTGCGAGCGCGTCTGCGTGCGCATGAACAGCGTCGCGTCGCCGGCCGCGCCCGCCAGCGTGCGCAGCAGGCTTGAATCCGTCGACAACGCGACGCTGAATCCGGTGCCGCCGACGATCTGCGCCAGCACCAGCAGGTTCATGTCGACATCCGCGAGCCGCGTGCCGGCGAGCAACAGCACGATTCCGCCTGCCTTCATGGTTTCGCCGGCCGCCACGACTTTTTTTTCCGACATCACGCCGAGCAGCTTTCCGCCGAGCCCCGACGTGACGGTCGTCACCAGCCCGTAAATGGCCAGCAGTGCAATCACGCGATACAACCCGAGCTCCACCAGGTAAAGGTGGAGGAACAGCACCGGCAAATGGAAGTACAACCGCGAGACGACCCGGTACAGCACGAACAACCGGATGTCGCGGAGGCCGGGCGGCGGAGTCGGGACCGGATCGCTCATCGTCGCGCGCAATCGCTAGGCGATCACGATGTCGCCCTGGCGCAGGACTTTCAGCGTACCGTCGAGCAGCGATACGATCGTGCTCGATTTCGTCGTCGTCGGCTTGCCGGGCGCCGGCGGGACAATGAAGTCGACCGCATCGGGAAAGGTCCGCGTGGCGAGATCGTAGTCGATCAGGCAATCGTGCTCGACGCCCGAGAGATTCGCGGAGGTCATCGCGAGCGGCCGTCCGAACGTTCCGATCAGTTCATTCAGCACCGGATTCCGGTTGCAGACGACCGAGATGGAATCCTCCTTCAGGTAGCGGTGATCCGGCGCGCGTGCCGACTTCGGCAACACGAAATTCAGCGGCCCCGGCCAGAACCGTTCCATCAGCGTGCGCACCGTATCGGCCTGCTCCGCTTCGAGACTCGCATATGCCCACAGCTCCTGCGGGTCGGACACGAAAAGCGTCAGCGGCTTCTTGACGTCGCGCTTCTTGATCTCGTACAGACGCGCGCAGGCGCGCTCGTTCCACGGATCCGCCGCGAACGCATAGTTCGTGTCGGTGGGCACCATCAATACGCCACCGTTTTTCAAGACCTGCGCGGCATGTGCGTTGGGTAACATGAATCCAGTCTCCTCTGGTTGAAGTCGTGGGCAGCGCGGCGACTCGCCGTCGCCGCGCCATGCGCGTCAGATGCTCACCTCGACGCTGCGGCCGGCCAGGCAGTACTGGCTCGGCTGCAACGCCCGCTTCCAGTCGACCCGCACACGCACCGTGACCACCTTGACCGGCAGTTGCCGGCGAGCGATTTCGGGCGGCGGTGCCGCGACGTACTGGCCAACCGTCACGCGGCCGGAGCCTGACCGGACCGTCTCGATCACCCCCGTCCAATGTCGCGCATCGTGCGACAGCGACACCTTGACCGGCGCGCCGACCTTCAGGTCGCGCACGTCCGATTCGTCGAAAAACGCATCGACCCACACGTCGTTGCAGTCGATCAGTTGCATGATCGGCGCCCCCGCGGTCAGCGCTTCGCCGCTCTGCGCATCGAGCGACCAGACGACGCTCGGCCGGTCCGCGACGAGCGTTGCCATGCGCTGACGCGCGTATTCGGCGCTGACGCGGGCCAGCTCCTCGTTCGTCGACGCGCCGAGTGCCTTCGTTTCCTGCAACTGCTGACGCAGATCGACGAGTTCCAGTTCCAGTTGCCGGTTGCGCTGTTCGGGCTCGCTCAGCGCGCGCGGTCCGTCGAGTTGCAGGCCGACGCGTGCCGCGGCGTACGTGGCCTCGCTCTGGCTGACCTGTGCGCGCTGCGCCTGCACCTGCGCGACGCTCACCCGCGCATTCGCGATGCTGCGGTCGTATCCGGCGCGACTCAGGTAGCCTTTCTCGAACAACGCGGTGGCGCGGCGCATGTCGGCTTCCGACAACGCCGACATTGCATCGAGGCGAGAAAGCTCCGCATGCGCCTGCGCGATCTGCGCACCCGCGTAGCGCGCCTGCAGCGTCTGCTGACTGCGGCTTTCGCTGCGGTACTGATCCTGCTGCTGTTGCCGATCCGCGATCCGCAAGGCGAGGCTGCGCTCGCGTTGCGCGAGATCGCTGCTCTGCACCTTCAGTTGCTGCTCGAGTACCCGCAACTCCGATGCACGCGGGTTCGACAGGTCGCCGGCAATCGTCGCGACCGGCTGCGACGCTTTCGCCAAATTGCCGACCTCGACACCGGGGACGAACGACAACGTCCCCGCAATCGGTGCGCGCACGACGATGACGGTGGCATTGATGAACGCCTGCTTGCTGGCTGGCCGCTTCAGCCACCACCAGCCTACCGCCAGGATCGCGACGATGATGGCGACCACGGGCAACGCACGCTTCCACGCCGCCCGCGCCGAATCGACGTGGAGCGCTATCCACGATTCGCGACGCATCGTGCTTCCCCTTTTTCTCTGGTTGGATTCCGTGCGATCGAGGCCCGGGCGCTCAACGTCCGTAGTAGGCGGTCGTCGACGCGCTGTCGATCGTGTTCGCGTGAATCAGGAACCGGGCGACCGCGTTCGGCGTGGTCCCGTCGATACCCAGCTTTTCGACGGACAACGCGTGCAGGGTGAACACGTATCGATGCGGTTCCGCGCCCGGCGGCGGGCATGCGCCGCCGAAGCCTTGAACGCCGTAGTCGTTCGTGCTCTGGATCGCGCCGGCCGGCAGCAGGCGGCCATCCTTCGCGCCGCTGTTGGCGGACAATCCTTCGGTATCCGGAGGAATGTCGAACGCAACCCAATGCCAGAACCCGCTGCCCGTCGGCGCGTCCGGATCGTACAGCGTGATCGCGAGACTCCGCGTGCCGGCAGGCACGCCAATCCAGCGCAAGGCCGGCGATCGGTTGTCGCCGTCACCGCCGAAATCGTTGTACTCGTGTGCCTTGGCGAGCTTGCCCTGCTCGGCGAATTCCGGCGAAGTAAGGCTGAACGTTGTCATTTTTCTGTCCTGTTCTAACGGTTGCGTACGGATTCGGATTCCGCCGGCGGCATCAGGCCAACGCGACGCGACGGGCCCGGCTTTCGATGCAGGGCCAAGATAGCACGCACCCGTTTTCCTTCGAACAATTGGATCGACAGTACGTCGATTGTTTCTCCCAGAGGACAATCATTTCGCCAGGGAGTCAACGCTCGGCAGGCGCTGCAGGCTGTCCGTTCTGCGTTAGAGTCCGGAGCAAACGGCCCTCGAACGGTCGACGCTCAGGAGGCCTCATCGCATGACCGGACGACTCTCGACATCCCTGAAAGCCTGCGCGCTGCTCGTGCTGGGCGCGTGCGCGCAAGCCGCGTATGCGACCGACCTGATGAGCGCGTGGCAGGACGCGCAGGCGAGCGATCCTGGTTACGCCGCCGCGCGCGCTCAGCGAGCGGCGGGCGTCGAGGCGTTGCCGCAGGCACGCGCGGCGCTGTTGCCGCGCCTGCAGGCGGCGCTCGGCGTCGGATCGACCTGGGCAAGCGTGTCCGACCTGCCTCGCCAGGAATACACGACCAATGGCTATGGCGCATCGCTCGTCGTACCGGTGTTCCACTGGGGCGACTGGCAGGGTTACGAGATCGGCAAGCTGAAGGTCGCGCGCAGCGAGATCGTGTTCGAGAAGGCCAGGCAAGCCCTGATGATCGACGTCGCGCGCGCGTACTTCGACGTGCTGCAAGCGCAGGATCAGCTCGCGTTTTCGCGCGCGCACGAGGCGGCACTCGATGAGCAGCTCAAGATCGCCCAGGCCGCCTTCGACGCGGGCACGCAGACCGTCGTGGATCTCGATCAGGCGCGTGCCGCGCTTGACCTCGCGCGGGCCGAGCGAGCCGGTGCGCTGAACGACTATCAGATCCGCACCGAACGCCTGAACAAGCTGGTCGGCCATCCGGTCGGTTCGCTGGCCGCATTGCCCGACGATGCGTCGGTATCGCCGCTCGCCGCGGCCGATCTCGACCAGTGGACCACGCTTGCGCGGCAACGCAACCTCGACGTCGCGACTTGCGAGATCGACAGCGAGATGGCCAGCCGCGAAACCCGCCGCGCGCAGTCCGCCGACCTGCCGACAGTCGATCTGATCGCCACCTTCAACCACAGCAGCCAGGGCAACTCGCGATACATGTACTCGGCGACGCTGCCCAGCCAGAACGGCATCGGTGTCGCGGGCGGCGCCGGCAACTCATCGGTGATCGGCGTGCAGATCACGATCCCGATCTTCACCGGCGGCTACGTGCAGAGTCGCAAACGCGAAACGCTTGCGCTCGAAAGCCGCGCCGGCAACGCGTTGCTCGATGCACGCGAAAACGCGGTCCTCGATGCACGGCAGACGTATCTGTCGTTGCTCAACGGGAGAGACATGATCGCGGCGCTGCGCTCGGCGGTCGTCTCGACCCGGACCTCGACCCGATCCGCGAAGACTGCCTACGAGATCGGCGATCGCACCAGCACCGACGTGCTCATCGCCGAGGACAAGCAGTATCGGTCGCGCACCGCATTCAGCCGCGCCCGCTACGACTACATGCTGCACTGGCTCGAACTCTCCCGTGCCGCCGGACAGTTGACCGACGCCGAACTCGCGAACGTCAACGCGCTGCTCACGACGTCGTTGCCGTCCGCGACGTCCGTCCGTTGAACCCGTCGGCGGCGCGGCCGGGTGACGCCCCCGCCCGACGCGTCACGCCGGTTCGAGCGAACGCGTACCAACCGAAACCCGACCCGTCAAACGAAAACGGCCGTCTGTCGTGCGGATGCATCGACAGACGGCCGGCGATCCGCCGGGCCGACGGCCCGGACGGATGGATCAGGCGGTTTCCGGCACGCGCGCCGGAATCTTGCCCACCAGGCGCGCGTAGGCGAACAATCCGCCCGCATCGACGATGTTGGCGAGCTCGCCGACCGGCTCGATCGGCGCACCCGGCTGGCCGTCGTCGATCCGGACGACCTGATCGTCGACCGAAATCTCGATGATGTCGCCGGTCCTGATCCGCTCGCACAGCCGTTCTTTCGACGCGACCGGCAGCAATTGCCCCGTCGATACGCAATTGCGGAAGAAGATCCGTGCGTACGACTGCGCGATCACGGCCCTGACACCGGCCGCGCCGAGCGTGACCACCGCATGCTCGCGCGACGAGCCGCAGCCGAAGTTCTGCCCGGCGACGACGATGCTGTACGGCGACTTGCCAAGCGCCGGATCGATGAACGGGATCGAACCTTCCGGCAGCCCGCACATCGCGAGCGACGCGAGTTGAGCGTACCCTTCCGCGCTAGACGGATTGATCTTCAGATACTCGGCCGTCAGGATCTGGTCGGTATCGATGTTGTCGCCGAGCACGTAGGCCATGCCCCGAATCGTTTTTTCGGTCATCTGTCGGGTCTCACAAAAATGCGTTGGGATTGACGAGCCGGCCGGCCACCGCGGCCGCGGCCACCGTATAGGGGGAACCGAGGTAGATATTGGCGCGCTTGTTGCCCATGCGGCCGACGAAGTTCCGGTTGGTGGTGGATGCCACCGACAGCGGTTCGTTGACGCGGCCGAACGTGTCGGCCGGGCCGCCGCAGCACGCCGCGCAACTCGGCTCGGACGAAAGCGTGACGCCCGAATCGGTCAGGATCGAGTAGATCGACGTGTCGCCGATCTGGGTCGTCACGATGCCATGGAAGACTTCCTTCGTCGCCGGCACGGCAAAAGTCGGCACGGCGACCTTGCGTCCTTTCAGCACCTTCGCAGCGGCGACGAAATCCTCGAGCTTGCCGCCCGTGCACGAACCGATGTACGCCTGCTCGATCCGGATATCGCCGACGTTGTCGACGCTGTCGACGTTGTCCGGCGAATGCGGTTTCGCGACGAGGGGCTGCAGCCTCGATACGTCGATGTCGAGTACGCGCGCATACCGTGCATTCGCGTCGGGCGTGATGACCTCGAACGGGATGTCGTTACGCGCGGCGAGATAGTCGAGCGTTGCCTGATTCGGCACCATGATCCCGTTCTTCGCACCGCATTCCACGACCATGTTGCAGAGTGTCATCCGCTCTTCGACCGACAGCGCATCGGTGACTTCACCGCCGAACTCGATCGCCTGATACGTCGCCCCGTCGATCGTCAGTTCGCCGAGCACGGCGAGAATCAGGTCTTTCGCAAGGACATGGCGCGGCAGTTCGCCGTGAAAGTTGACGCGGATCGTGTCGGGTACCTTCAACGGGATCTCGCCCGTGCCGAGCGCGAATGCGGCGTCCGTGATCCCGAGGCCGACCGCGAAGGTGCCGAACGCACCCGACGTGACCGTGTGCGAATCGGTGCCGAGCAACACTTCGCCCGGCCGGTTGTGGCCGCCTTCCGCGAGGCCGATATGGCAGACGCCGCGATACTTCGGCGTCCCGACATCATAGAAATACTTGATCTGCTGCTCGCGCGCGAACTCCCGCATCACGCGGACGTTCTGGTTGGCAAGCACGTCGGCCGTATAGATGAAGTGATCCGGGATCATCACGAAGCGCGCCGGATCCCATACGCGCGCGTCGGCGCCGAACTCCTTCTTGAAGATGCTGATCACGCCCGGCGAACACGGGTCGTGCGACATCAGGATGTCCACCTTGGCCCAGATCACCTCTCCGGGCGTGATATGCGTCCGACCGCTCGCCTTCGCCAATACCTTCTGGCTCAATGTTTGTCCGTGGTTCATGCTCACCCTTTTTCTGGCATTGGGATATCGGCGCGGCCTCGATGAATGCATCGCCGTCGTATGCAAAAAAAGTAACACGGCACGCATACAGTCGAAAACAAATCGTTTATATTTCGAGCGTTTGTTTCCATGGAGAAACGAAGTGAATCAGCTCGATCAACTGAATTCGATGGCGATCTTCGCGAAGATCGTCGACACGTTGAGCTACACGGAGGCGGCGAAAGTGCTCGGCCTGTCCAAGTCGGCCGTCAGCAAGGAGATCAGCCGGCTGGAAACCGGGCTCGGGGTCACGCTGCTGAAACGTACGACCCGGCGTATCGAAGTCACGGAGGTCGGGCGCACCTATTACGCGTACTGTTCGCGATTGCTCGCGGAAGTGCGCGGCGCCGACGCGTTCGTGCGCCAGTATCACGAAGAGCCGATCGGCAATCTCCGTGTCGTCGCGCCGATGACCTTCGGCAATCACGCGATCGTGCCGACGCTGTGCCGTTTCATCTCGAACAACATCCACGTCCAGGTCGACCTCGAGCTGACCGACCGGATGGTCGATCTCGGCGAGCAGAACATCGACGTCGCGATCGTGATCAGCCGCGACAACCCGGAGCAGCCGGGCACCAACACGCACGCGTTGACCGACATCCATTGGGGCATCTATGCGTCACCGGACTACATCGCCGCACACCCGCCGGTCACGCGCCCGGAAGATCTCGCTCGACACCCGTTCCTGCTGTTTCGCGGCCCCGCGCACACGACCGCGCTGCAGTTGCGGCAGGGCAAGCGCCAGCTCGAGACGCGCGTGCGCTGCATCCTGCGCTCGAACAACAGCGTCGCGCTGCTGAACGCGGCCGTCGCCGGCGTCGGCGTCGCCTACCTGCCGCGCTACGTCGTGCGGGACGCCATCGCCAGCAACGAGCTGGTTCAGCTGCTGCCGAACTGGGCGTCCGAAGTGCGCACGGCCTACGTGCTGTATCGCGAAGACAATTTCCTGTCGCCTCGTGTCCGGATGTTCGTTCAGGATCTCACCCGCTTCTTCACGACGGAAATGCGCGCGCTCGGCAACTAGTCACGCGCCGGCCAATCGACGCCCGTCGCGCGTCGATTGGCGCCGCGCTGCCTCGCGCTTCCCTGTCTCGCAGCCCCGCCTCAATCCCCCCTTCCTCGCATTCGCCCGTCCGGGTCGCTCGTCGATCAGGCATGCGTACGACTTTTCGTCGCGCCGATTCGGCTCAAGAGTTTCCCATTGGAAACAATTCAACGCCCACAAATGTTCGAGTAACGTCTCCAGCAATCCGGTGATAGTCTGAACTCCAATAAAGCGCGCCACGTCGTTGCGCACCAACCACCCACAATGGAACCTGAGAGATAAACCAGATGAAGACCATCAAACGGATCGAAACTTTACGATTCCATTAAAAAGCAGTCCTTAAATTATCAAATTTAAATATTCAATGTTTGTTTAAAAACAGACTGCTTTTGCACGCCTGTCGCCAGGAGAACGTTCCGTTGGCAAGGAACCGGCTCGCCTGCGACCAGAAATTCTCGAATACGGAAACAAAGAATTCGGTGCCCGTCATGAACCCTCATGCCGGGCGCGATGTAGTGTTCCCGCCCGGCCGGGCTGGAAATTCGCGTTGAAGTTTCTTACCTTATCGAGGATATTATGAAGTCGACGTTTGAATTTTCCGACCAAGAAAAAAGCGACCTATCGACCGCGCTACGAAAAATCGATAAAAGCCCCTACCAGGATTACTCGGGGTTTCATCGCGGTATCGGCGCCTTGGTCGAGAACGGCAGCATTCCGGTCTTCTTTCTGAACGTCTGCGAAACCATCCGCAACGAACGAACCGGCCAGAAGCGCTACGCGCATCTGCTGCGCAATGTCCCGCTCGACGACACGATTCCGGTCTTCGATCAGAATGATCCGGTCCAGGACAAGTACGCGAAGAAGAAATCCTACGTGGGCGAGGCGCTGCTCGAGTTGTTCGCCCAACTGACGCGGACCCCGCTGCTCGCGTACCAGACCCGCAACAACGGCGACTTCTTCCACGACGTCTACGCCCACAAGAAATATAGCCAGACCCAGACGCAGAAAACGGACGGCGAACTGTTCTTCCACAACGACCGCACGGCTCACCCGGTGCGGGCCGACTACCTCAGCCTGCTCGGCATGCGTTGCAACGACGCCAATCGCATCTACACGGGCTTCCTCGACGGCCGCGCGCTGCTCGATCACATCAGCGAGGCGCATCAGGCCTTGTTGCGCGAACCGCACTTCATCACGCCGTACGACGAATACTCCCGTGATTCGAACCTGAATCAGACGGTGTCGGACCGGCACGTGATCCTCGAGAACGCGCACAGCTTCCGTTATTACGACACGCGTACCACCTACGCCCCGGGCGCGCCGCTCGGCGCAATCGACGCACTGCTGTCGCTGAAAAACGCGATCGTGAAAGCCAACAAGGAACGCGTGCAGATCCGCACCGGCGACTTGTTCTCGTTCGCGAATCAGGATGCGCTCCACAACCGCGAACTGATCGAGGTCAACGATCACGAAGACGCGCTCAAGCGCTGGCTTCTGAAGACCTACAGCTTCCGCGACGACGCGAGCATGCACCGCTTCGACCACTACTTCGCGGAACAGCCCGGCCTCGTCCGCGAATCGGCCGCCCTCGCCTGATTTTCCAATCGACTGCCGTCGCGGTCGCACCCTGCCTTGCATCGCCAAGGCCGGAGTGGTTCGTCACGCGCGTACCGCGCGCGTGACGCAGCACGCCCTCGCCTATCCGGCGATCGGCGTCCCTGCCGCTCCTTCGTCCCACGCCAGTCCCCTCGGTCTTTCGTCATGCGTGACGCAGCAATCGTCACGCATGCCGCCAACGGCACAGGTCTCTCATCATGCATATCCTGATCATTCCCGGCGCGAATCGCGCCGCCCCGCTCGTCCGTCACGTGATCGCGCTGCTCGACGATCTCAAGTCGCGCAACGGCGCGCTCGACTACACGTGCGTCGACGCGGGCACGCCCGATGACGGCGCGTATTCGGCCTGTTTCGAATCGGACATCGTGCTTGCCACACCCGGCGCGAGACATGCGACGGCCGTCGCCGCATTCGCCAAGGTAGCCGGGCTGCATACCGAACTTCATGCGATCTCCATCCCGGCGGAGCTGAAGCGGTTTTCTCCCGTGTCCGCGCGGCATGCACGCGCAACGGATTGCCTGATTCTGGGCGATGCGTCGCGCGGCACGAAGAACACGCATACGAGCGGCGTCGTCGCGGGCGAACGCGAGCTCGTGGGCTGGTATACGCAGCGCTATACGGAGAGCGACATCCGTCGCCTCGCGCACCGGGCCTTCAGGCTGGCCGGCGCTCGCTCACGACGCCTGACCTCGGTCGACCGGTCGGATCGCCTGGACGTGATGGGGATGTGGCGCGACATCGTGTCCGAGACCGCGTTGCAGTACCCGGACGTTCAGCTCGAGCATCTGCTGGTCGAGCAGGCGATCGAGCGGTTCATCGTCGAGCCGGACGGGTTCGATACGGTCCTCGCAGGCGGCGACCTCGCGCCGCTGCTGGCCGCGCACGCGAGCGCACTGACCGGCTTTCCCGGTCTGCTCACCCGTGCCCGCGTGGGGGACGGCCCGGCCGTGCTGTACGAGATCGGCCTGCCGGTGCACATGGACCTGCCGGCCGGCCTCGAGGTCGACCTCGAGGCGCGCGCGGCTGCAAACGCGGTGTCGCTGCTGCTTCGCCACCCGCCGCAAGACGCGATGCCGGACCGTCCGGCGTACCCGCCGCAGATCCTCGACGCGATTCCGTCGCTACGCCACTGAATGCACGCGGCAACCGGTCACTTCCGGCCCGCTTCCTGCACGGAGAATTCGACATGTCCCCCGCCTTTTCATCATCGCCGACGCATCGGCCGGCCGCGCTCGAGCGCGCGTATCGAACCGCGACGCTACGCATCATCCCGATCCTGTTCGTCTGCTACATGTGCAACTATCTCGATCGCATCAACGTCGGCTTTGCCAAGCTGCAGATGCTCGATCAACTCCGAATGAGCAACACGGCGTTCGGGATCGGTGCCGGCGTATTCTTCGTCGGATATGTGTGTGCAGGCGTGCCGAGCAGCCTGGTATTGCGCCGCGTGTCGCCGCGCCGCTGGATGTGCATCCTGATGCTTTCATGGGGCACGCTGTCGGCCGCCCTGCTGTCGGTGAAGACACCCGCATCGTTCTATGCGCTGCGATTTCTGACCGGCGTGGCGGAAGCCGGCTTCTTTCCGAGCATCGTGCTGTATCTCGAGCAATGGTTCTCGACCAAGCATCGCGGCCGGGTATTGTCGCTGTTTCTGGTTTCGATTCCGGTGTCAGGCGCGGTCGGCGGACCGTTGTCCGGCTGGATGCTCGATTATTTCGCCGGCGGTCGCGCCGGCCTGTCCGCGTGGCAGTGGCTTTATCTGCTGCAGGGCGCGCCGACCGTCCTGTTCGGCATCCTGCTGCTGTTCGTGCTGCGTGATCGCGTCGAACAGGTGTCCTGGCTGACTGATGCCGAAAAGCAGATGGTCCGCGAGGATCTCGATAGAGACGCGCGCACGCGTGCCCTGCCCGCACACCCGACAGGCTCGACGAGCCATGTGCTGTTCGACCGAACAGTCCTGTCGCTCGGCTTCGTGTACTTCTGCATCCAGATGGGCGCCTACGCGATGAACTTCTGGCTGCCGACGATCATTCACGCGCTCGGCGTCACGAAGCCGGGCCAGATCGGCCTCGCAAGCGCGGTGCCCTATCTTGCGGCGAGTATCTCGATGGTCGTCGTCGGCCGTTCCGCCGACTTCCGCCAGGAGCGCCGTCTGCATCTCGGGGTGCCGTTGTTGATCGGCTTTCTGGGACTCTTGCTCACGGGCGGCGCGGGCGGCGACATGATCCTGTCGATCGTCGGCCTGACGCTGGCGACCGCAGGCACGCTGACCGGCATCGCGATGTTCTGGCCATTCACGTCGTCGCTGCCCAATCGCCCACCCGCGGCCGGAGTCGCACTGATCAATTCGCTCGGGCAGATCGCCGGCTTCGTCAGCCCGTATTTCATCGGTTGGGTCCACGATACGATCCATTCGACGACGCCGGCACTCTATATGCTATCGAGCCTGATGGCGGCAGGTGCGCTGTTGATCGTGCTTCGACCGGGTCCCTCGCACGTCGTTCCCGGTGCGTCGACGCTGGAGACCGAATAGGCACGCGCGACCGGCGGGCCGACGTGAAAAAGTCAGGCCGGCGGCGGTGATCGGTCAACCGACAGCGGGCCGCATCTGGCCCGCCGTCGATAGCGAGATGCGCCAGCAACGCGATCTCGTCGAAACGATCCGGCGTGTGTCCGGGATCATCGCGGCCGCGTCGCGCGCGGTCGAGCTGACTACCCGACATGCTCTCGATCCTCGAGGCTGCTTGCCGGGCGGCCATTTACGGCCGCCCCGCCGCAGCAGGTCAGGCAGCGGGGTCCGGCAGGAAACCCGCATCGATCTCGATCTTCGACAGGTGCGCGACCGTGTTGACGAGCGTCTTGCCGGCCACGGCCATCGCAATCGCCACCGCCGCGCGGCGGTCGAAGCCCGCCGCCTTCAGCGCGTTCACGTCGCTATCCGATACCTGCGTGCGCTTCGATGCGATGGCTGTCGCGAACTGGCGCACCGCTTCGAGCTTCGGATCGGCAAGCGCGCTGCCGGTACGCAACGCGTCGACCACGTCCGCGGCGGCACCGAGCTTGCCGGCCAGCGTCGCGTGGACGGCCACGCCGTAGTCCGCGGCATTCACGCGGCTCGCGGCCGCCATTGCGACCTGCTGCGCCACCGCATCGAGGGACGTCGCACCGAGAGCATGGAGCCACTGCAGGTAAGCCGACAGCACCGGCGGTTCGACCGCAAGCGCGTGGCCGAGATTCGGCACGAAACCGAATACGCCGCGCATCGCGTCGAACAGCGGCTGGGCCTCCGCCGACGCAGACACGTCGTCCAGTCCGCCAAACAGCGCCTGACCTTGTGCGACGTCCAGCGTGCGCGCGAAGAATGCGCGAATGATGCCGGCCACTTCGTCCAGATGCGACTCGAGCGGGAAATGACCGCCATCGACGAAATGCACCTCGGCATCGGGGATATCGCGCTTGAACGCCTCGGCTCCCGCCGGCAGGAAAAACGGATCGTTCTTGCCCCACACCGCCAGCGTCGGCGGACGATGCGTGCGGAAGTATTCGTGGAAGCGCGGATAGGCCGCGACGTTCGCCTTGTAGTCGGCGAACAGGTCGAGCTGGATCTCGTCGTTACCCGCGCGGTCGAGGAAGTGCTGGTCGAGCGTGTAGCTCTCCGGCGCAATGTGCGACGTATCCGCCTCGCCATGCCGGTACTGGAACTGCGTGGTACCGGCCGTCAGGAAACCGCGCAGTTGCTCACGGTTCGCATCGGACGGGTTCTGCCAGTATGCACGCATCGGATTCCAGCCGTCGCTCAGGCCTTCCTCGTACGCGTTGCCATTCTGCGAGACGAGTGCGGACACGCGATCCGGGCGCGACGCAGCCAGACGGAAGCCCACCGGCGCGCCGTAATCGAAAACGTACAGCGCGTAGCGCGTCAGGCCGAGCGTGTCGGTAAAGCGCTCGATCACTTCCGCGAGATGGTCGAAGGTGTAGCCGAACGCCTTCGCTTCCGGGGCGTCGGAGAAACCGAAACCGGGCAGGTCCGGCGCGATCACCCAGTACTTGTCGGCGAGACGCTCGATCAGCCCGCGATACTGATGACTCGAAGTCGGGAAACCGTGCAGCAGCAGCACCGCGGGCGCGTCCTTCTGGCCGGCTTCCCGGTAGAACAGATTGAGGGCCGAGCCGGTACGACGATCGGCGACGGAGGCGGTTTGATAGGTCACGCGTGTGGACATCGAAAATCTCCTGGATCACGGAATGAGGCGTCGGCCCGGATGTACTGTACCGAACGATCGGTACAGTACATCCGGGAATGATGGGCGTCAAGGTTGATTTAACGAGCAAGGCAACTTACCCTTCCGCCTGTACCGAACGATCAGTACTTTTTGGGAAGCGAAAAGATCTATGGCCACCGCTCAGGCATCGAAAGACGAAATCATTGACCGGCTGTTCACGGTGTTCCGGGATCGCGGCTTCGACGGGGCGTCGATCGCCGATCTGTCGCGCGCAACCGGTCTCGGCAAGTCGAGCCTCTATCACCACTTCCCCGAGGGAAAGGAGCAGATGGCCGAGGCCGTGTTGGAGCGCGCGACAGCGGTAATCGACAGCGAAATCCTGAACGCGGCGCACTCGTCCGGCACGCTGAAAGCCCGCATTCGCAAAATCGTGGCCACGCTGGACCAGATGTACGTCGGTGGGCGCGCCCCCTGCGTGCTCGGTCAACTCGCCACGGCCAACATCGGCTCGGTTGCGAAACAGGGTTTGTTGCTGGCGTTTTCGCACTGGATCGACGCCATCGAAGCCCTGGCGCGTGAAAGTGGCATGTCGCCGGCGCGGGCGCGGCATTTCGCGGAGGACTGGGTTGCTCGCCTGCAAGGAGCGCTCATCCTGCAGGCGGCAAACGGCGATCTCGGGCCGTACAAGCGGGCCATGGCCGCGTTGCTCGAACTTTCGAAGGAAGGCAGGGAACACGCTCCGGAGTAGGTCTCGTCGCCAGCTTCCGATGGCGTCTGGTGATTCCGGGGCGACATAGGGCATCGGCGGGCGAATCGCACGCATTGAACGGCCTTTTTCCATGCGCGGCATGTGACGCTCCGGCTAACCTTTCAGATATTTCCAGAATCAAACCGGACGACTCGCCCATGCCGCGTCGAGATAATCGTGTCCCGGTACATAAGGCCTCAGCAGGAAGGGATGACGCCGTGTCAGCCCGTCCGCGAAGAAGTACCAGTCGCCAATCGAGCGTTGATCCGCTTCGTACGTCTTGTCGCGGGGAACGCGTCGCTGGATCCGGGGCCACAGGTCGGCGTGCAAATCGCGCCATCGCGACGGTCTGCCGTTGTCGATCGCCGGGATGAACGTCTTGATGCTGTAGCAGTCGTCTCGCACTTCGCCAACAAATACGCCTTCTTCGCACGCGAGCCCCAACTGCAACCATTTGTCCCGGTAGATCCACGGCTGCAACCAATAGATATTTGCCATGGCGGTATAGAGGCGTGTGCGGATCTCGTCCTCGCCGGTTCGGCCCGTCCGCTGAATGATCCGTTGCATTGCATGCTGGCTAACCTCGATCCGGTACATGAGACCGTCTTCCGGCCGCACAGCCGACGAACAGACGAAGAAGAAGAAATCCAGCCCGCCAGTGGCGCCACGTTGCTCGAACAATCCGCAGTACATGGTCATTTCGCCGAGGCGTATCAGCGGAAACGTGATCAGGTGCTTGTCGAGTTCCGGCTTCAGCACACGTTCCATGTAGCGGAATGCCTTCCTGCCGCTCATCCCGGGTCGCCACTGCTTTGATACCCGCTTTATCGCGCCATCAAATACCCTGGAAAACGCGAACTGAGACGTCGCATCTGAAATGACTCTTGCTCGTCCGTTCGCTATACGCGGATCAACGAAGCGCGGATGGTCCATGATTCATCGGGTCTCTGCTGCATGCAGTCGATCTGCCAGATCGGCCACAACGGGGAAGTCGATGTGGGTTTTAGCCACTTCGTCGAGGTCGTGGGTGAAGACATTCACGGCGGCGAGTGCAACGATTTCGACGCTCGGTGCGTCGTCGTAGCCCGCATGCCTCACTGCAGCGATGTCGGCATCGCCGAGATGACCAAGCTGCTTCGCTACCAGGCGCGACCATCCAGCGGATTGCATCAATAGAAGCGTTCCGACCAACCACGCGCGCATAGGGAATTGCGCGTGGCCAGAACGGAGCAGCCAGCCATCGAGGCCAGGCAGCCGGACGCTTCATAGGACGCCCGGACCACCCGGACTTCAGGCGGCCTGACGGGCCCGCGTCCGAAGCGGCGGGAACGTCGCGTCAATGTCGGTCTTGAACGTGTTGTTGAAGAGGTTGGTGATGAAGCTGAACGCGGTCTCGGCGACGATGTCGACGATCTGCTCGTCGGTGTAACCCGCGGCACGTACGGCTTCGACATCCGCGTCTTCGATGTGACCGCGCGACATGGCGATCTTGTAGGCGAACTGCAGCGCGGCGTCGGCCTTCGGATCGGTCGAATGGCCGTCGCGATTGAGCTCCATGTCTTCCGGCGTCAGCCCCTGCAGCTTGGCGCCGAGGTAGGTGTGGGCCGACAGGCAGTAGCTGCAGCCGTTCACTTCGGCGGTCATCACGTGGATGCGCTCCCGGGTCTTGTGACCGAGGCTCTTGCCGAGCGCACCGTGCATGTCGGCGATCGCCTTCAGTGCGTCGGGGGATTGCGAGATCAGGGCGAAGAAGTTCGGGATCACACCGAGAACTTTCTCGTAGTTCGCGAGGATCGGTTGCGCTTTGGCGGGAGCGGCTTCTTTCGAGGGGATTGCAAGGCGGGCCATGAGATTTCTCCGTTAATCCGAGCCACCGTGGCTTCGGTAGGAGAGATAGTAGTGACTTCCACCCAAAACAATAATTGGCTATTTTCGAGAACCGACATTCCATCCAGTGAAAGTATTGAGGAATTGGAAAGAGCGCACTCCTTGGAGCGAACGCCCGTCAGGCCTTACCCAGCTCCGACATCGCCGAGCGCAACCGGTCGGTTGCGAAGTCGAGGAAGACTCTCATCTTGAGCGGCAACAGCCCGCGCTCTCCGTGGACGAGACTGACAGGAATCGACTCGACATCGAACTTCGGAAGGACGTGGACAAGCTCCCCGGTGCGGAGCGCGGCATCGCAGTGGTAGCGGTACACCCTCGTCAAACCGGTGTGACGGAGCGCCGCCTGTACCGCTGCCTCAGCCGTGGTCACGGACAGGCGCGGAGTGATGTTGACGTTGAAATCACGTTGGGTCGACGGATCCCGAAACCACCATGTTGCGGTGGAAGGGCCGGCGAAGACAACGCACGGAAGCTTTTCCAGGTCGCTCGGGTGTTTTGGTTTGCCGTGCGCAGCCAGCAGGGCCGGCGAAGCGCACACGAGTGTATCCATGGCGCCGACACGCGTTGCAATCATGTTGCTGTCCGGCAGGGTGCCGATGCGAACTGCCATGTCAACGTGGTCATCGTAGAGATGAAGGTTCCGATCCGAGAGAACCAACCGGACGTTGATCTCGGGATAGGCAGCCAGGAAGTCCGTGACGATGGGCAAGATGTATACATGGCCGAACAGCACCGGCGCGGTGAGCACCAGCTCTCCCCGTGGAGTGGTGTACTCGCCAGCCGCGGCGCGTTCGGTTTCCTCGATGTCTTCCATGATGCGTCTGGCAGACGCGACGTATGCTTGGCCGGCATCGGTCAAGGTCAGCTTGCGCGTTGAACGATGCAGCAATTTCGTGCCGAGATACGCTTCGAGTTCCGTGACCTTCCGGCTCACGGTCGGCAGCGGCATATTCAAGGCTTTCGCGGCCGCAGTGAGGCTACCTTTTTCGATCGTGAGCAGCACGATCGACATTGCTTCCAGTTTGTCCACTTAATCTTCCACCCAATGAAAGATGATCTATGGATATGAAACTATCATTTTTTTGGGTGAAATATCGGAGAAGGCTCTGTCCACACTGGCCGGGGCCTGACGAAGCCGCGTAGTCGGAGTAGATGTTGGCCATAAAAACGACATCGGGGGATGCACCGGAATCTCCTGGTTTTACAAACACGTGTGGGCTCTCAGAAAAGGTGTCTTTGGTCTCCTCGACAGATCAAGGGCTTGGACATCTTTTTTGAGAACGCCGCATGCTTCTTGTCTCAGAAAAGATGTCCGCAGCCCCGGAAATTCTCGGAAAAGGTGTCCTTCGGAATGTCACGGCCCTGCCTAAGCGCCTCGACGGAACTCGGCGACCGGCAGCGCAATGGACGAGCGTTTCAGCGGCCAGCGATGTCGGCACTTCTTGTACTATAAATACGCACAGACTGTGCGCCGAGAAAGCTTCCGCGGACCCTAATCTGGCCCGAGATTCAACGCCACTCCTCGATTTCGATCACTTCCAGGCGTCTTTGAAGGACTCGGAGAGCGCTGCTCCGATCGTCTCGGCGCGACGCTTCGCGGCCGCCCTGCATATCGATATGCGGACACTCGCACGGCCGGCCCATGTCTATCGCAATAGCATCAGTCGTCTTCCCGGCGCCGAAAGCGTGCAAAAGTATCTTCAAGACGCGCTGCGGGTCATCCGAGCTGCAACGGATATATCCGGAGACGTACGAAACACGCTATTTTGGTATCGCAATGAACCGCTGCCAACCTTTGATTGCAAGACTGCTAAACACCTCGTTTCCGAAGGGCGCACTGAAGACAGGCTGCTATACGTCACATCGCTCGGGGCTGGCGCGGCTGGATAGGTCGAGCGCATACGTTACCGTTCCGCAAATTCGCGGCTACTCTCATGTCGTAGCCGACGAATGCGCGGCCCTAGAAAATAGGGAGCGAAACTTACTGGATTGGGCGTGATCCCGCGGTATGTTCCTGCCTCATCTCCTCAAATGCCTGCCTGATGAGCCGGCATTTTCTTTTTCACGCTCATTTAACCGTAGGTCTACCCGGAAATTGCGTATCTCGGAGCCGATAGCGTCGGCAGGCCATCATCACGATCGACCAGTACCCAGCCGAACAGCTGATACCGTCGGTGACTTCGTTGTGGATCCATCTCATTAGATCCTTCGCGTAATCGAGATGCGTACAATCGACGCGAAGGTATTTCTTGCTACGAGAGTTGTAGATGTAATCTGTCTGATCGTTGAAGAATTACGTTCCGTCTGTACCCCCAATTCAGCCTGTCGGTGAAATTCCGGTCGTTGGGGCTACCTGCGACCTTGAATGCCCTTGCCAGAATGTCTCCGTATTTCTACCTTTGTCGCGTTCACCGCTGCACGCAGGGCTAGACGATGAAGCAAAACTCCCTCTCGCACATACCACGCCGACTCGAGTCGTATCGATCGAAATGGACTCCAAGCGAGAAAGAAGAAACAACGCAAGATCAGCGCTGACCAAGTCGAGCATGTTATCGTGGATCTGGCGCAACGTCGGCAACCGCAAAGCCAGCAGACAAATTTTACCGTCAGCCCACAAAAACAAGGGAACGGACGTGAGCCCCTGCCCGTTTAAGCACCGACTTTCGACGCTGCTTACGGTTAAAGCGAGGAGAGAGACACGGCAAAAACCACCTCAAAAATGGATATTTTAAATGACCCCCAGGTAGAAAATCGAACGCAATTATGATATTGCCATCATGAGAAGATGTCGACTCGAGTAATTCAGAATACTGAAAACTCTCAATTCGACTCCGATTTAGAGTTGATCCACCTGATTGCAAGGATAATTATCCCTATCATAACAATGCTCATTAAAATAAATGAGGTGACCGACTGCACTGAAATTTCGCCTCTGAGTCGACCATAAGCAATGATTGGAACCGCACCTACCGCAAGCATCCCGAGTATGTAATGAAAAAATGCCAAACAACGACAAATTTTAGCGTTTTTGCGGTTGCTTGGCACACGATCCTTTATGACCATTAAAATGCAAGCGTATCCTACGAATGACATACCAAGGAGATAAGCTGATGCCGACCCGATTAATATTTGAAATATATCTGACATTCGTCATCTCTTAGACGGGAACCGTGTATTGAACCACGTTCCAATATCGAACAAGGCTTGAGTTTCAGCAGTGGCTAGACCGCCCGCAGCAGCAGCTCCGATAGGACTAGACCCAACTGCCGCTGCCCCGATTCCGGTCAGTGCGCCCGCGGCTCCAGCGCCAGCAGCTAAGCAAACTTGCCCCGGATCAATTCCATGGTTCCCGGTAAGCCACTGGCCTGCCGCGTTTCCTGCGGCACTGGAGATCGCCCCCGTTGCTAGCGCTTCCGACGCTCCGAGTGTGAGACCGGAAAGTCCTCCTACGAGGCCACCAGCGATAGTAGAGACCGCGATATCCGAGAACGAACCTCCCTGCAAATAGGCCGTTAGCCCACCTGCGATACCCCCTATTGCGGCCCCTACTCCGGCGGCCTCCAAATTGAAGATGAACTTCCCATAGGGGTCAATATAGCTTGAAGGGTTTCCGCCCACGTAGGCGTATAAGTTCGCTCCTCCATTCAAATCGATCGGATCTTCGCTCAAGAAGCGCCCGAGAACGGGTTGATAATATCTCGCTCGGTAGTAGAAAAGGCCCGTGCCGTCGTTCTCGCGTCCGGCGTATTGAGCGCTATTACTGCTGGTTTCGCCCGTTGCGGACGACTTTCCGTACGGTTCGTAAGCATAGGATGTCTTGAGCACACCGCTCGTATCCGTGAGCGCGACCGTGCTGCCCAACGCATCGGTGATGAAGCTCCGAGCGCCAAGGCCATCGATTCGGCTATAGATCTCGTCTATGCGGAGGCCGCTGAGCAAGTTCGCAGTGCGCGTAGCCCCTGCCAATTCCTGCACCGCGTTCGGTCCATCATAAAGGAAATTCGTTGCAGTCCCATTGACCGTCTTCACAGTTCGCCGTCCGATCGCGTCGTAGACAAAGCTCGCAGTCGCCGTCCCAGACAGGGAGGCTAGCCGACCACGCGAATCCCATCCATACGTGAGGCTACCATCGCCGGTGAGATTGCCGTTTGCGTCATAGGTGAGCGTAGTCCCGGCCCAGTTGGTCAAGCGGTTGTCCACGTCATAGGTTGCACTCGTGAGCGCGGCTGGAAGGTTCATACTGGCAAGCGATCCTCCAATTTGCGTACGTCGGCCGGCGTTGTCGTACGCGTAGATCAGGTTGCCAACGGTAGTACTGCCGTTCGCATAGGAGATGCCGCTCAATTGATTTGCCACATCGTAGCTGTACGTCGCAACGATCCCATTCGGCAACGTCAATGTCGACCGCCGGCTGGCAGCATCGTAGGTAAACGCTACCTGCGCACTACCTTGCGTGATACCTGCGAGGCGATTTGCAACAGGCAGTCGATGACCGGATTATCCGTTCAGCTGAAGTTATCGTTCCCGAAGTGGATCCGGTAGATGGGCGCGAACCGGCCATTGCACAATTCGTCGATATATTGCATCGAGAGCTGCCGGCTCGACTGACGAGATCGGCACGCTGGCTCCGCGATGACGAGCAACCAAAGGTGATGATGCGCGGAGACGATCTCGAGACTCTCTACCTCCTCCAGTCGGAGGTAGACCGAGTTTTCGACACGCAGTCCGTTCTCATTCATGATAGGGCGAAAAGTACGCCGGACAATCCGCTCCGCTTCACAAGCGTTTCCGCTGCGCGACGCGTACAACCAAGAGCCACGTTCTGGATACATCAGAAAAACTTATGGAGGGAACTGATGATCCCACATTCGTTGCCGTTGGCGTTTTTGACCTCATGAGCAATGCCAGACAGCTGGTACAACAGATCGGACGGACAACACGCTACGCAAGAGGTGGCGATCGCGAGCGCCAAACTGCATGGATCCTTGGCTCACCCGCGAACGCTCTGCGTATTCGTGATGCATGGGAGCGCTACAAGCGGTACGAGGACTATGCGGCACGAAATACCGGCTACATGGTTTCAAACGAAGTCACGTTACCTGATCGTCTGTTGGAGTATATGCCCGAGTACCAGTACATCGATGGGGAATTCCGAGGTCGCTTTGAGTTCGAGCGGCCACTCGCCGCGAGTGATATTCCAAATAAAAAAATGTGTTTACTCGTACATTTCTCAAAATCAAGGTTTAATGAGCCTTATTTTTCGCAGCTACGCCTCGAATATTCAAAGACAACATATTGAGACTGCGGACATCTTTTCTGAGAACCCACACACGCACCACACCGAGCCCCCCAAGCAGCATCCCCCCGTACCGGCATCCATCCACATAACTGTACCGGTACTGTACAGAAAACCGTCGCTAAACTGACCTCCATCCCAGTCCAGAACAGAAATGGAGAATCCGCGATGGAATTCCTCACCCTCAGCGCGTTGCCCGCCGGCATGCTGTTCGCGCTCGTCACGTCGATCACGCCCGGCCCGAACAACACGATGCTGCTCGCATCCGGCGTCAACTTCGGTTTCCGCCGCACGATGCCGCACCTGTTCGGCATCAGCATCGGCGTCGCGATCCTGATGCTCAGCGTCGGCTTCGGCCTCGGCGAGGCGTTCAAGCGCCTGCCGCTGCTGTATACGATCCTCGAGGCCGCCAGCGTCGCGTACCTGCTGTACCTCGCGTGGCGCATCGGCACGTCGGGCGAGGTGAAGGCGCACGGCGCCAAGCCGCGGCCGATGACGTTCGTCGAAGCCGCCGCGTTCCAGTGGGTCAACCCGAAAGCCTGGATGATGGTGCTGACCGCCGCGACGACGGTCCGCCTGTCCGCCGACTACGGGATGAATGCCGCATGGATGTCCGTCGTGTTCATCCTGATCGGCTTCCCGTGTATCTGCCTGTGGGCCGCGTTCGGCCTCGGCCTGCGCCGCTTCCTGTCGAATCCCCGCGCGCTGCGCATCTTCAACGTGACGATGGCCGTGCTGCTGATCCTGTCTCTGTATCCGCTCGTCGCGCACCTGCTGCCGCAGTAAGCGCTCACGGCGCGCCCGTTGAGATTCGCGCAAGGCAGGCGTACCCTTTTGGTACGGGCGCGCGCAACCGCTTCGCCGGTTGCGCCGCAGCTGTCGGGAGACAAGCCGATGAAGCCACTGCTGAGGGCGGGCGAACACATCGAGGGCGTGCACTGGATCGCCGAGTATCACCCGCTCACGCACGATATCCGCGTGCTGCGCGAGAACATCGAAGTCGGCACTTACTGCGCGCCGCCGACACTGTTCGGCGACGAGGAAGAGATGGGCGCCGCGAACCACGACGATCATCGCGGCCGGGAGGCCGCACTGCGCGCTTATCTGCGCAATTTCGTCAAGGAACACGACGCGGAAGAATAGCGGCCCGAGCGGGGCCGCTGGAAGCGGGGCCGGCGCAACGCACCGGCCCTTGCGTCGCTCAATGCCCGAGCGACTCGATCTTGCCGGCCGGCTGCGCGACGCCATGCGGCCGCGCCGTCTGCTTGATCAGCAACGCGATGCACGCGAGCACGCCCGCAACGGCGATCGTCGCGAACACGCCCGCGAACGAGAAGTGCCGGCGCGTCAGTTCGGCGACGAGGAACGATCCCGCGATCCCGCCGAAGCGGCCGACGCCAAGCATCCACGCGACGCCCGTGCCGCGCCCTTCGGTCGGATAGAACGCGGCGGCCAGCGCCGGCATCGACGATTGCGCGGTGTTCATCAGCACGCCGGCCACGAACACGATCAGCACGAGCAGCCCGACGTTGCCGGCCGCCTGCCCGATCGCGTACACGCTCACCGCCGTCAGCGCGTAACACACGGCGATCACGCGGTTCGCGTTGAAGCGGTCCATCAGCACGCCGCACAGCACGGCGCCCACACCGCCGAGCGGGAACAGTGCCGAGATCAGCGTCGCGCTCTTCGGCGTCAGCCCCGCATCCTTCAGCAGGATCGGCATCCAGTTGATCGACGCGTAGAAGATCACGAGGCCCATGAAGTACGCGAGCCACAGCATCACCGAGCCGACGATGTACGAGCGCGACAGCACGACGCCGAGGCCCTTGCTGCCGGTTTGCGGCGCGGCTTCGGTCATCGCGAACGAGCCGGCGTTCAGCGCGTCGCGCGAGATGCGCGCGAGCGTGGCGCGGATCCTGTCGATGGACTGACCGCTCGCGACCATGAAGCGCACCGATTCCGGCATCTTCAGCAGCAACAGCACGCCGAGCACCAGCGGCGTCACGCCGCCGAGCACCAGCACGCTGCGCCAGCCGAAATGCGGAATCATCCACGCGGCCAGGAAGCCGCCGAACGCGGCGCCAAGCGGGAAGCCGCAGAACATCAGGTTGATCACGGTCGCACGGCGCTTGTCCGGGCAGAACTCGCCCATCATCGTGACCGCGTTCGGCATCGCCGCGCCGAGCCCGACGCCGGTGATGAAACGCAGGATCGTCAGATGCCCGATCGTGTTCGAGAAGGCGGACATCAGGCACGCGACGCCGAACAGGAACACCGAGCCGAGCAGCAGCGAGCGGCGCCCGAGCCGGTCGGACAGCGGGCCCGACACGAGCGCGCCGCACGCGAGGCCGAACAGCGCGGCACTCAGCACCGGGGCGAGATCGGGTTTGGTCAGGTTCCATTCGCCGAGCAGCGACGGCGCGATGAAACCGATCGCGGCCGTATCGAAGCCGTCGAGCAGCACGATCACGAAACACATGAGGAACACGAGCCATTGAAAGCCGCCGAACGGCTGCTCGTTGATGAAGGTCTGGACATCGACCACGGGTGCGCGATTCATCGCGAGTCTCCTGGATATAGGTACGAGCAAGACGGCATGAAGCCGTGCCCTTTCTTTGTTCGCGCACCGGCCATCCGGTGCGCCGCGTGCCGATGCTCTGCCGGCACGTTCATCGATCCCATCGCGCGACCCGCTTGCGACAGCAAGCCGCGCGACGGCGGCCGGCCGCCCTCAGCCGGCCGCGCCTGACCGGCCGTCTTACGCGGCCGCGTCCTGTTCCTTGAAGATCTTGTCCGCGAGATGGAACGCGGAATTCGCGGCCGGCACGCCGCAATAGATCGCGGTCTGCAGCAGCACTTCCTTGATCTGGTCGCGCGTCACGCCGTTGTTGCGCGCGGCGCGCAGGTGCAGCGCCAGTTCCTCGCCGCGGTTCAGCGCGACCATCATCGCGATGGTCAGCAGGCTGCGCGTATGGCGCGGCAGGCCGTCGCGCGTCCAGATCTCGCCCCATGCATAGCGCGTGATCAGATTCTGGAATTCGTCGGTCACCTCGGTGCGGTTCTCGAGCGAGCGGTCGACGTGCGCGTCGCCGAGCACCGCGCGGCGCACCTTCATCCCTGCTTCGTAACGTTCCTGGTCGTCCATCGCCGTTACCTCACGCGTTCAGGAAATCGAGCAGCGCACGGTTGAAGCCGTCGGTGCACTCGATGTTCGAAATGTGCGCGGCGTCGAATTCGACGTGCAGCGCACCGGGAATCGCGGCAGCAAGCGCGCGGCCCTGGTCGGGCGGCGTCGACATGTCCTTCGCGCCGGTCACGACGAGCACCGGCAGCGTGATGCCCTTCACCTCCTCGCGCAGGTCGGCGGCGTTCAGCGCGTCGCAGTTCGCCGCGTAGCCGTCCTTGTCGGTATGCACGAAGGTGTCGCGGATCGCGTCGAACAGGCGCGGCTCGCGTTCGACGAATGCGTCGGTGAACCAGCGCGGCAGCACGGCGTCGGCGAGCGCGGCCATGCCTTCGGCACGCGCCTTCTGCGCACGCGGCACCCACACTTCCGGCGAACCGATCTTCGCGGCGGTATTCGACAGCACCGCGCGCACGATGCGTGACGGGTAGCGCGCGGCGAGCGCCGCGCCCGTCAGCCCGCCCATCGAAATCCCGCAGAAATGCGCGCAGTCGATGCCGACGTGGTCGAGCAGGCCGATCACGTCGCCGGCGAGCTGCTCGATCGTGTACGAACCGGCCGGCGCGTCGGAATGACCGTGGCCGCGCGTGTCGTAGCGCAGGATGTTGAAGTGCTGCGTGAGCGGGCGGATCTGCGGTGCCCACATCTGCAGGTCGGCGCCGAGCGAGTTCGAGAAGACGAGCCACGGCGCGTCGGCGCGCGCGGCACGGTCGATCCGGTAATGCAGTTTCACGCCGTTGACAGTGGCGAAAGGCATCAATGTTCTCCTGGTTGTTGCGCGCCCGCATGCAACGCGAGCACGGCGTCGACATAGGCCTGCGCCTCGCCGACGTAATGTGCGGGATCGAGCAGCCGCGCGAGCGCGTCGCGCGACAGGTGCGCCGACACGGTCGCATCGGCGGCGAGCACGTCGAACAGCGTCGCACCGGTGCGCACCGCTTCCTTCGACGCATGCTCGACGACATGGTGCGCATCGAGCCGGCCGATGCGGTCGCCGAGCGCGAGCATCACGGCTTCGCCGAGGATCAGCCCGTGCGTGAGGTCAAGGTTCGCGGCGAGGCGTTCGGTATTGACGTCGATCCCCGCGACGATCTGCGCGATCTGCGCGAGCGCGCCGCCCGTCAGGCGCGCGAGGTCGGGCAGCGCATCCCATTCGGCCTGCCAGCCGCCGAGCGCGCGTTCGTGCTCCTGCACCATCCCCGCGAACACGGTCGCGACGAGGCCCGGCGCGCGCACCGCGGCGGTCAATACCGCCGCGCAACCGACCGGGTTGCGCTTGTGCGGCATCGTCGACGAGCCGCCCTTGCCGGCGGCCGCCGGTTCGCCGAGCTCGCCGACTTCGGTCTGCATCTGCAGCGACACGTCGCGCGCGATCTTGCCGAGCGTGCCCGTCAGCATCCCGAAGCAGGACGCGGCTTCCGCGATGCGGTCGCGCTGCGTATGCCACGGCACGGCCGGCGCTTCAAGCCGCAGGTCGGCCGCGAGCGCGGCAGTGACGCCGCTCGCCTGCTCGCGCAGGCTCGCGAGCGTGCCGGCCGCGCCGCCGAACTGCAGCACGAGCGCCCGCGCGCGCAATTCGGCGAAGCGCGCGCGATGGCGCAGCAGCGCGTCGAGCCACTGGGCGAATTTCAGGCCGAGCGTGATCGGCAGCGCCTGCTGCAGCCACGTGCGGCCGATCATCGGCGTCGCGCGGTGCGTGCGCGCGAGCGCCGCGAGCGACGCGCACGCTTCGTCGAGCATCGGTTCGAGCACGTCAAGCGTGTCGCGCAGCTGCAGCACGGTCGCGGTATCGATGATGTCCTGGCTCGTTGCGCCCCAATGCACGAACTTCGCGGCCTCGGGGTCGTCGGCCTTCACCTGCGCGGTGAGCTGCTTGACGAGCGGAATCGCGAGATTGCCGCCGAGCGCCGCGCCGTGCGCGAGCGCGTCGGCGTCGAGCCGGCCGGCGTCGCATGCGCGTTCGATCGGCGCGACCGCGGTGGCGGGAATCACCTGCCGCGCGGCGAGCGCGCGCGCGAGCGCGGCCTCGACGTCGAGCATCCGCTGGATCGTCGCGCGGGGCGACCAGATCCGGTTGAGCGGCTCGGTGCCGCAGATGAGGGAGGTCAGGCGGGCGCTGTCTTCAAGCATGGCATCGGATTGGGGAAACGGCGTGTGCCTATTGTCCACCCAAGCGGGCCGGCCTGCGCGCGAGCGCACGCGCCGGCACGCCGGCGGTTCAGGCAGCGGCCTTCTGCGTCGCGTCGATCAGCGGCACGCCGGTCAGCTTCTGCAGTTCGTCGAACGACAGGTCGGTGAAGATCTCGCTCACCGCGAGGCCGTCGGCCGTCACGTCGAGCACCGCGAGATCCGTATAGATACGGCTTACGCATTGCACGCCGGTGACCGGATACGAGCACTGCGCGACGATCTTGCTTTCGCCCTGCTTCGTCAGGTGCTCCATCATCACGAACACCTGCTTCGCGCCGATCGCGAGATCCATCGCGCCGCCGACGGCCGGAATCGCATCGGGTGCGCCCGTATGCCAGTTCGCGAGGTCGCCGGTCGCCGACACCTGGAACGCGCCGAGCACGCAGTAGTCGAGATGGCCGCCGCGCATCATCGCGAACGAATCGGCGTGGTGGAAATACGCGCCGCCGGTGAGCAGCGTCACGTGCTGCTTGCCGGCGTTGATCAGTTCGTCGTCTTCCTCGCCCGGCGCGGGCGCGGGGCCCATGCCGAGCAGGCCGTTCTCGCTGTGCAGGAAGATTTCCTTGCTCGGGTCGAGGTGGTTCGCCACCAGCGTCGGCACGCCGATACCGAGGTTCACGTACGCGCCTTCGGGGATGTCCTGGGCGACGCGCTTGGCCATTTCATCGCGGGTCAGTCGTTTCATGTCGGGTCTCCTGGCGACCGGGGCTGACGCTTCAGCGCTTGCTCCGGTCCCATACAAAGTTCGGTCAGGCAGCTTGCGAAGCGGCGTGTTCGGCGGCCAGCTCGGCCGCGTGCGCGGCCTGCGGCACCTCGACGACGCGCTGGACGAAAATGCCCGGCGTCACGATGTGTTCCGGGTTCAGCGCGCCGAGCGGCACGACTTCCGACACCTGCACGATCGCGACCTTCGCGGCGCTGGCCATGATCGGCCCGAAGTTGCGCGCGGTCTTGCGGTACACGAGGTTGCCCCAGCGATCGCCCTTGTACGCCTTCACGAGCGCGAAATCGGCGTGGATCGGCGTCTCGAACACGTACGGCTTGCCGTCGATCACACGCGTTTCCTTGCCTTCCGCGAGCTTGGTGCCGTAACCCGTCGGCGTGAAGAAGCCGCCGATGCCGGCGCCTGCCGCGCGGATGCGCTCCGCGAGGTTGCCCTGCGGCACGAGCTCCAGCTCGATCTCGCCCGCCCGGTACAGCCCGTCGAATACCTGCGAATCGCTCTGGCGCGGGAACGAGCAGATGATCTTGCGTACCTGCTTCGCCTTCAGCAGCGCCGCGAGGCCGGTCTCGCCGTTGCCCGCGTTGTTGTTGACGATCGTCAGGTCGCGCGCGCCCTGCTCGATCAGCGCGTCGATCAGCTCGGACGGCATGCCGGCCGTGCCGAAGCCGCCGATCATGATTGTCGCGCCATCGTGGATGTCGGCCACCGCCGACTGGAGCGATTCGAAAATCTTGTTGACCATGTCTCTTCCTGATACGAACCCGCGGCTCGATGCGCGGCCTGTCGAGGGGACACGCGCGTGCCGCGTGCCGCGCCGGGGCCGACGTCGATCCCGGCATTTGTTCGCTAACCGAACCTAGATTCGATTAGCGAACGATGGGCCGATCATAGAGGCGCGCACAGCGCGTTGTCAAGGCGGGTTCCCTCGGGGGCCGTCGCGTCGTCGAACGGCAATCCGACGTAGTTTTCGGCGAGCGACTGCGCGGCGGCCCGCGAGCGCGTCACGTATTTCAGTTCGGCAAACTTCAGGCGATTGACGAACGGCGAGTCGTCCGGCGACGCGTGCAGCATGTTCGTCATGAAGTACGAGAAGTGCTCGGCGCGCCACACGCGTTCGAGGCAGGTCGCCGAATAGGTGTCGAGCGGCGTCGCGTCGCCCGTCCGGTAGCGTGCGCCAAGCGCGCGGGACAGCGCGCGGACGTCGGCCACCGCGAGGTTCATCCCCTTCGCGCCGGTCGGCGGCACGATATGCGCGGCATCGCCGGCGAGAAACAGGCGCCCGTGCTGCATCGTCTCCGACACGAAGCTGCGCATCGGCGTCACGCTCTTCTGCGTGATCCGGCCCTCGGTCGGCGTCCAGCCCGTGTCGTTCGAGAAGCGCGTGTGCAGTTCGTCCCAGATCCGCGCGTCGGACCATTCGGCGAGATCCTCGTCGGGCTTGCACTGCAGGTACAGGCGCGTGACCGTCGGCGAGCGCATCGAGAACAGCGCGAAACCGTTGTCGTGATGCGCGTACACGAGCTCGTCGAGCGACGGCGCGGCGTCGGCGAGGATGCCGAGCCACGCGAACGGGTAGACACGCTCGAACGTCTTCAGCCGCTCCGCGGGAATCGTCTGGCGCGCGATGCCGTGGAAGCCGTCGCAGCCGGCGATGTAGTCGCAGTCGATGCGGTCCGCGCGGCCGTCCGCATGCTTGAACGTGACGAACGGGTGCTCGCCTTCGACATCGTGCAGCGCGACGTCGCTGACCTCGAAGTGCATCGGGTGGCCGTGCTCGACGCCGGCCGCGATCAGGTCGCGCACGACTTCGTGCTGGCTGTAGACGGTGATCGCGCGCCCGCCGGTCAGCTCGGACAGGTCGATGCGATGGCGCCGGCCGTCGAACAGGAGTTCGATGCCGTGATGTTCGAGCCCTTCGCGGCGCATCCGGTCGCCGAGGCCGGCTTCGTTCAGCGTGTCGACCGTCCCCTGCTCGAGCACGCCGGCGCGGATGCGGTTCTCGCAGTATTCGCGCGAACGCGCTTCGACGAGGATGGAATCGACGCCTTGCAGGCGCAGCAGATGGGAAAGCAAAAGGCCGGACGGACCGGCGCCGATGATGGCGACCTGGGTGCGCATTGTTCGTCTCCTGAACATTGGTTCGAGTAATGGAACACATTTGAGCGCTTTCCCGACTATGCGGCAACGCGATTCAGGAGATATGTTGTATACGTTTTGACGATACTGGCCCGGCGATGGAAGCGCTCGATCTGAACCTGATTCCCTACCTCGTCGCGCTCGACGACACGCGCAACGTGAGCCGCGCGGGCGACCTGCTCGGCGTGAGCCAGCCGCGCGTGAGCACCGCGCTCGGGCGGCTGCGCGAGTATTTCGGCGATCCGCTGTTCGTGCGCACGTCGCGCGGGATGGAGCCGACGCCGCGCGCGCTCGCGCTGCTGCCGGCCGCTCGCGACGCGCTCGCGCAGATCGAGCGCGGCCTCGTCGCGCCGCACGACTTCGACCCGGCCGCGAGCACGCATACGTTCTCGATCGCGCTGTCGGACGTCGGCGAGATCGTGTTCCTGCCGAAGCTGCTGCAGGCGTTCGCGACGCGCGCGCCGCACGCGAACCTGCGTTCGGTCTCGCTCGCGCACGACGAAGTCGGGCGCGGCCTCGAAGCCGGGTCGATCGATCTCGCGGTCGGCTACTTCCCCGACCTCGACGGCAACAACTTCTTCCAGCAGCGGTTGTTCACGCACCGGTTCGTGTGCCTGATGCGGCGCGGCCATCCGTTCGAGCAGACGCCGCCGTTCACGGTCGAGCAGTTCCTCACCTGCGGCCATGCGGTGGTGCGCGCCGAAGGCCGCAGCCAGGAGGTGCTCGAGAAATATCTCGCGAAGCAGCGCATGCAGCGCCGCGCGGTGCTCGAGACGCCGCACTTCATGAGCCTGCCGTTCATCCTGAGCCGCACCGACCTGATCGCGACGGTGCCGCACGCGATCGGCTACGCATATGCGGCCGAGCACGCGTTCATCGTGCCCGTCGAGCCGCCGCTCGCGCTGCCGCGCTTCGACCTGAAGCAGCACTGGCACCGCAAGTACCACAACGATCCGCGCACCGCTTGGCTGCGCGGGGTCGTCGCGTCGCTGTTCAACGACGAGCAGGACGAATGGCCGAAGTGACGAAGGGTGAGCGCGGGGCCGCACGCACGACCCGCGAAAGCATGAAACAATGGCCGGATATCGGCCGCCGGAGGCGGCCTTCGATGGAGCCACTACATGGGTAAGGGAAAGAAAACCGTGCGGCCCGAGCCGGCCGTCACCCGGCCGAGCCGCGAAGAAGCGGAAGACGCCGTCCGCGTGCTGTTGCGCTGGGCCGGCGACGATCCCGCGCGCGAAGGCCTGATCGATACGCCCGCGCGCGTCGTGCGCGCGTACGAGCAGTTCTTCGCCGGCTACGCGCTGGAGCCGCGCGACATCCTCGCGCGCACGTTCAGCGAAGTCGACGGCTACGACGAGATGATCGTGCTGAAGGACATCCGCTTCGAGAGCTACTGCGAGCACCACATGGTGCCGATCATCGGCCGCGCGCACGTCGCGTATCTGCCGAACCATCGCGTGGTCGGCATCTCGAAGCTCGCACGCCTCGTCGACGCATTCGCGAAGCGCCTGCAGATCCAGGAAAAGATGACCGTGCAGATCGCCGACACGCTGTTCGACGTGCTGCAGCCGAAGGGCGTCGGCGTGATCCTCGAAGCCGCGCACCAGTGCATCTCGACGCGCGGCGTGCACAAGCCGGGCGTCGAGATGGTCACGTCGCGTATGCTCGGCACGTTCCGCACCGATCCGTCGACGCGGCGCGAATTCCTGTCGATCGTCGCGAATCCTTCTTCAGTCAACCTCACGAATACCTGATGGCGCAGACGAAGCAAGCGGCGCACGCGCCCGTCGTGCTCGTGACCGGCGCCGCGCGCCGAGCCGGGCGTGCGTTCGCCGAGTATTTCGCGAAGCACGGCTTTCGCACCGCGGTGCATTACGACCGCTCGGCCGATGCGGCGCAGGCAACCGCGCGCGCGATCGCCGAAAGCGGGCACGATGCGGTCGCGCTGCAGGCCGACCTGTCGGATGCCGCGCAGATCACCGCGCTGATCGACCAGGTGTATGCGCGCTTCGGGCGCCTCGACGTCTTGGTCAACAACGCGTCGGTGTTCTGGCAGGACCATTTCCCGAGCTTCGACCTCGCGGCGTTCGACCAGGCATGGGCCGTCAACTGCCGCGCGCCGATCCTGCTCACGCGGGCATTCTACGAACGGGCGCGCGCCGCCGGCACGCAGGGCGTCGTCGTGAACGTGGTCGACCAGAAGATCAAGGAAAACTTTCACCGCGACCACTTCAGCTACACGGTCGCGAAGGCCGCGCTCGGCAACCTCACGCAGATGCTCGCGCTGTCGTCCGCACCGGTGCTGCGCGTGAACGCGGTGTTCCCCGGGCTGATGCTGCCGAGCGACGACCAGACGCAGGCCGATTTCGAACACGCGAGCCGCGCGTCGACGCCGCTCGCGCGCATCGCCGGCCCCGACGACGTCGCGAGCGCGATCCTGCTGCTGACCGGCAATGCGTACAACGGCGTGGATTTCGTCGTCGATGCGGGACAGAACCTGATCCGCGTCGACCAGGACGTGCTGTACAAGCACCGCTCGCCGGACGGCAAGCACTGACGCACACGGCGCGCGCCCGTGCGAAGCGGGCGCGCCGCCGCCCGCCGCGTTACGGCTTCTCGGCGCTCCCGCCTTCGCGAACCTTGCCCTGCGCGACGCTGGTGCCAGGCGGCACGCTGTGTGTGAGCCACACGTTGCCGCCGATCACCGAGCCGCGTCCGATCGTCACGCGGCCGAGAATCGTCGCGCCCGCGTAGATCACCACGTCGTCCTCGACGATCGGGTGCCGCGCATTGCCCTTCACCAGCGCGCCTTCGCCATCGGCCGGGAAACTCTTCGCGCCGAGCGTGACGGCCTGGTACACGCGCACGCGCTCGCCGATGATCGCGGTTTCGCCGATCACCACGCCGGTGCCGTGGTCGATGAAGAAGCTCGGGCCGATCTGCGCGCCCGGGTGGATATCGATGCCGGTGGCCGAGTGCGCGATTTCATTGATGAAGCGCGCGAGCAGCGGCACGCCAAGCCGGTGCAGCGCGTGGGCGAGCCGATGGTGCATCATCGCGAACACGCCGGGGTAGCACAGCAGGATCTCGGTGATGTGCTGCGCGGCCGGATCGCCCGCATACGCGGCCTGGATGTCGCTGACGAGCAGCGCGCGGACCGCCGGCAACTGCCGGCCGAATTCGCGCGCGATCTCGAACGCGCGTTCGTCGAGCTCGGCGAACGGCGTATCGGCATGCTCGGGCAGGAACGGCAGCGCACGGCGAATCTGCTCGGCCAGGATGCGCAGCGTGCTTTCGAGCGTGTGGCCGACATAATAATCGACGCTTTCGTCGGTCAGGTCCGGTGCGCCGTAGTGCGTCGGAAACATCGACGCGCGCAGGCCGGTCACAATCTTGCAGATCGCATCGCGCGACGGCAGTTCGCGGATGCCGCGCGGATGGCGCGTGCGATGGAGTTCCTCGCGCGACTCGCGCAAGCCGGCGACGATTTCTTCGAGGCCCCACTGACGGGCGGGTGATGTCGACATATGCCAATGCACGCGGCCGCGCTCGGTCGCACGGCCGCTAATAAAGTGACGGGTTCCGCAAGATTACCGCGTTTTTCGTCCGGGAGCGGGACACCGGGGCTCGACCGGACGGCCAGTGCTGCACCGGCGCGGCGGCGTCACATCGTGACGCTGCTCGCGTCGATCCATCGCACGGCCCAGTCGCGCGCGTGCGCGATCGCGTCGCCTTCGTCGTTGAACTGGAGCTCGATCGGAAAAAAACGGTTCGCAACGAGCTCCCCGTCGCTCGATCGGGAGATCACGACGTAGGGCTTGAACGACCCGTCGCTGGCGCGCGCGGGCGCGCAATTCAACAGATAACCGCGGTGCGTGAAGGCAGTAGTCGCTTGCATGAATCCGCCACCTCTAGTCCCTTGCTTTGTTGTTCACTACCCGTCTCCAAGGGGTGCTGCGGCGCCCCGGCGCGGGCAGAGGCGGCGCGTCTGCATCCCCTGTCGCCGCTTCGCAGGAAAAGAATCATACTCTGTAGAAAACGTGTCTTCTAGCTGAAATAAATCATGACAAATCAGTGCGCGCCGCGCGGCTGCGGCGGTCGCTCGCGCGCCTTTTCCCGTCGTGCCCGGAACGGGATTTGCTTCGATCCGGAGCGTTTCGCCGCCAGGAGAGCCGCGATGGAATCATCCGGTCAAACAGGTCGTGTGCATCCGCGCAGCATCGAGCTCGACAACGACGACACGCACGACAGCACGGTCGACACCGACGGCAAGAACCGCGAGGCGTCGCGCCTCGCCGGCGGCGGGCCGATCTCGCCCGACCAGATCACGCGCAGCAATGCGTCGCTCGTCAACGCGATGCCGGAAGCCGGCGACGGCTTCGCCGGGTTCGACAGCCGCCCCGGCGGCAACCATCCGGCATTCGCGCTGCGCGCGGGCTACATGGTGATCGAGAAAGGTTTCGACGCGCCGGCTCCGGGCGACGCGCCGTTCGGCCCCGTTCACAGGATGTACGGCAGCGCGTACTGGCCCGGCCACGGACGGCGGCCGGAACGCATCATCGAACTGACGGCCGTACCGCGATAGCCGGCGCGCCGTTTGAATCGATCGTTCGTTTGCGCAACGGCACCGGTCGGCGACCGGTGGCGGCGGACCGGCGTGCGCGATCGATGCTCGATTGAACGATTTCACGCATCGGCATCCACGGCTTCATGCATGCCGCGAATCGTGCCAATGCCCATGCGTTGATCGAAGTCATGTCGAAACGGCCCGGTTGCGATTGAATGGCGACACGGGCGGTGCATCGACGTGTCTGTCGCGCCCGGCTGGTGCATGTCCTCATGCGTTCCCGCCGCCGACGCGCGCGGCGGCCACGACCGAGCCGCACGCGACGCACCCCGCGTCGCGCGGTGCGGCATGCGCCGCACGCCTGGCCGTTCGCCGCAGCGGCAGGCGCCGTGCGGCCGCGCGACCCGGCGGGCGCCGCACTGCAAAGTCCCCGCCGTTGGTTTACCCTGCCTCGCAGCATCGCGCATTGCCCAGCCCGATCGGCCATCCGGCCGACTTCGTTTCAACCCGCCATTCGGAGACACTATGTACAAGCGTATTCTGGTTGCCGTCGACGGCAGCGACACGTCCCGCCACGCGTTCGATGCCGCGCTGGCGCTTGCGAAAGCGCACGGCGCCGAGCTGCAACCGTTCTACGTCGTCGAGAACGCCGCGATCTACTACAACGTGCCCGGCTACGATCCGTCCGTGCTGCGCGATCAGCTCGTCGCGCAGGGCAACGCACTCGCGCAGGATTTCACGAAGCTGATGCAGGCCGCCGGCGTGAAAGGCGAAACACGGCAGAACGAAGCGACGTCGCTCAACGATGTCTCGTCGTTGATCCTCGATGGTGCAAAGGCGTTCGGCGCCGATCTGCTCGTGCTCGGCACGCATGGCCGCCGCGGCTTCCGCCGCCTCGTGCTCGGCAGCATCGCCGAACAATGCGTGCGGCACGCCACCGTGCCCGTGCTGCTGATCCCCGCGGCCGCGAACGTCGACGAACAGCCTGCCTGAACGGTATCCGGCACGCGCCGCCGGTCGCGACGTTTTGTCACCCGACAGCGGCAACTTGCGGTGGGACAATGATTCCGTCGATCCAACGCCGGAGTAAACGATCATGCTGACGCCCGTCGCCACACGTCCCGCCGCCACGCCGCACACCGGTAGCTGGGCGCCTCGCCAGGCCGCGCACTGCTCGTCGTGCGCAATGCGGCACCTGTGCATGCCGCAGGGCCTGGCACCCGAAGCACTCAGCCGCCTCGAGTCGGTCATCTGCGCGGCGCGCCCCGTCAAGCGCGGCGAAGCGCTGTTCCGCGAAGGCGACGCATTCGACAACCTGTACGCGGTGCGCTCGGGTTCGCTGAAAACCGTCGCGACCCGCCACGACGGCCGCGAACAGGTCACGGGCCTGCATCTCGCCGGTGAAGCGCTCGGCCTCGACGGCATCTGCGACGATACCCACCCGCGTACCGCGGTCGCGCTGGAAGACAGCTCCGTCTGCGTGATCCCGTACAGCGCGCTCAAGGCACTGTGCTCGGAAGCCGGCTCGATGCAGCTGCGCATGCACAAGCTGATGAGCGAACAGATCGTGCGCGAAACGTCGCAAACGATGCTGCTCGGTTCGCTGAATGCGGAAGAGCGCGTCGCCGCCTTCCTGCTCGACGTGTCGTCGCGCTACCTGAAGCGCGGCTACTCGCCGTCGGAATTCAACCTGCGGATGACGCGCGAAGACATCGGCAGCTATCTCGGCATGACGCTCGAAACGGTCAGCCGCACGCTGTCGAAGTTCCAGAAGCGCGGCTTGATCGAAATGCAGGGCCGCCACGTGCAGATCGTCGACTTCGACGGCCTGCAGCACGTCTGATCCCGCTCGGCGCGCACGGCTCGCGCGCCGCCGGCATCGCCTGCCGAATCAATCGAGAAACAGCGCGGCGCGCGTCTTCAGCGCCGCGCTGAAATCGTCGAGCCAGCCGATCGACAGGCGCCAGCTCTGCCAGTAGAGATCGATGTCGACGGTGCGCCCGCGCGACATGTCCACGAGCTCACCCGCCGCCAGCTGGCGATCGACCATCCGGTCCGGGCACATCCCCCATCCCAATCCCGTTTCGCATGCGCGCAGATAGCCTGCCACGTGCGGTATCCAGTGCTGCGGCGGATCGAGATCCGCGCGTGTCACGCGCCGGATGAAACGCGCCTGCAGCCCGTCCTTCGGATTGAACATCACGCACGGCGCGCGGCGCAGCGCGTCGCGCGTGATGCCCGCGTTGAAATAGCGGTCGTAAAACGCCGGCGAGCACACCGCGCGATAACGGATGCGGCCGAGCCGTTCCGACCGGCATCCCTGGATCGGCTCGGCCTGCGCGGTCACGGCGCCCTGCACGCTGCCGTCGCGAATGCGCGACGCCGTGTAATCCTGGTCGTCGATCACGAGGTCGAGCAACGTCTCGCGCTCGGTGCAGAACGGCCCGACCGCATCGATGAACCACGTCGCGACGCTGTCGTCGTTGACGGCCACGCGCAGCGTCGGCCACGCGCTCGCGATCTGGCCCGGCAGCGCCGGCATCCGGCCGCCCAGTTCGGCCTCGAGCAACTGCACGCGTTCGGTATGCCGGCACAGCAGCGCGCCCGACGTCGTCGCGACGCACGGCTGCCCGCGCTTGACGAGCACGCTGCCGACGCGCTCCTCCAGCAGCTTCACGCGCTGCGACACGGCCGACGGCGTGACATTCAGCTCCTTGGCCGCCCGTTCGAACGAACCATGCCGGATCACGGCCGCGAGGGCATCGAGCAACGCGTAGTCGAGCATTAGATTTCCTTAATCCGCATTAGGTGAATTAGCTTCTCTTATCTTCATGCTGACCGCAGACTAGCGCTACCCGATTCATTCGTCTACTGCCCGTCCCGCTGCCCATCATCATGAACTGGCTCGCTTTTTCCCACGGCGCCGCCCTGTGCGGATCGCTCATCGTCACCATCGGCGCGCAGAACGCGTTCGTCCTCCGCCAGGGCATCATGCGCGCGCACGTCGGCAAGATCGTGCTGCTGTGCGCGCTGTCCGACATGATCCTGATCGGCGCGGGCGTCGGCGGCGCATCGGTGCTCGTCGAACGCTATCCGGCCTTCGTCCATGCGGTGCTGTATGTCGGGCTCGCGTATCTCGCCTGGTTCGGCATCAACGCGCTGCGCCGCGCGTTCAAGCCGGGCCACGCCACGCTCGACGTGCGCGGCGACGCGGTCGCGCCGCCGTCGCAGGGCGGGCTCGCGATCGTGCTGATGACGCTCGCGTTCACGTGGCTCAACCCGCACGTGTATCTCGACACGTTCCTGCTGATCGGCACGGCCGGCGCACGCGAACCGGAAGGCGCACGGCTCGCGTTCGCGATCGGCGCGATGACGGTCAGCGTCGTGTGGTTCCTCGGGCTCGGCTACGGCGCGCGCCTGCTGGCGCCGTGGTTCCGCAAGGCCGTCGCGTGGCGCGTGCTGGACGGCGCGATCGGCGGCATGGTGCTGTTTCTCGCGGCGGTGCAGTTGCGCTGACGGCTCCCCCTCGGACGGGCGGCCGACTGCCGCCCGTCTTTCCCACCGCGCCGGCACCCCGCCCGCGCAGCCTGCCTCCTCGTCGCCCCCGCCGCCGTAAAAAATTCGCTCCCGATCGAACGCAGCCGCACGAAACGCTCACGTAACGGACGGCGCATCCGCCATCTGCCGCGAGCCATCCATCATCGCGGCGACGCACCGGCTGCACGAACCGGAGCGATCGGCGAGAATGTCCTGTGTCCCGCGACAACGGCGGAACCGCATCGCGCACGCCGCCGTCCCGCCGCATTCGTATCGCCCCATCCGCAGTTCAATCCCGTCACCCGCAGTTATCGGAGAGGAACATGGCATACCGCACCCTCGGCACATCGACCATCCAGGTTTCGCCGCTCGCGTTCGGCGGCAACGTCTTCGGCTGGACCGTCGACGAAAGCACGTCGTTTTCGCTGCTCGACGCGCTCGCCGACACCGGCATCAACTTCATCGACACGGCCGACGTCTATTCGGCCTGGGTCCCCGGCAACAGCGGCGGCGAATCGGAAACCATCATCGGCAAGTGGCTCAAGCGCTCCGGCAAGCGCGAGCAGGTCGTGATCGCGACCAAGGTCGGCCTGCTGGCCGCGCGCGCGGGGCTGACGAAGGACAACATCCTGAAAGCCGTCGACGATTCGCTCGGCCGCCTGCAGACCGACCATATCGACCTGTATTTCTCGCATCGCGATCTCGCCGATACGGCCCCGCTCGAGGAGACGCTCGGCGCGTATCAGACGCTGATCGACGCCGGCAAGGTGCGCATCATCGGCGCGTCGAACTACAGCGGCGCGCGCCTGCGCGAAGCCGCCGCGATCAGCCAGCGCGACGGGCTGCCCGCATACCAGGTGATCCAGCCCGAGTACAACCTGATCGACCGCGCCGGTTACGAACGCGATCTCGAGCCGGTCGTGCGCGACCTGAAGCTCGGCGTCGTCAACTACTACGCGCTCGCGAGCGGCTTCCTGTCGGGCAAGTACCGCAGCGAGGCCGACCTGAAGAAGAGCGTGCGCGGGGATCGTGTCGCCGGCTATCTGAACGAACGCGGCCTGCGCATCCTCGCGGCCCTCGACGCCGTGTCGGCGAAGCACCGCACGCAGCCGGCCGCGATCGCGCTCGCGTGGCAGATCGCGCGGCCGACGATCACCGCGCCGATCGCCAGCGCGACGTCGCTCGCGCAGCTCGACCTGCTCGGCGAGGCGATCCGCCTGCAACTCGATCAGGACGATATCCGCCAGATCGACGAGGCCAGCGCGCCCTGAGACCCGTCGCGGCAGCAGGCCGGCTGGAGAAGTCGCGCGGTTGCACGGCCGGCCTGTGTCATATGTGCATCCGTTTCGCCGTCCGTGCGGAGGCGGGCAATCGCGGAATGACGGATGGATACAATGGCGAGCATCCCACGCACCCGGACCGCCGATGAACCGCATCCCGCGCCGCGCCCGATTCTCCCGCCCGCTCGCCGCGGCGATCGCCGCGCTGCTCGCCTGCGCGCCGGCCGTGTCCGTCGCCGGCTGGTACGAAATCGCGAACTACACGGGCACGATCGGCCACGCACCCGTTCACGTATCGCTGCAGACCTACGACGCCATCAACCGCAACGACGCAGGCCGCTGGCGCGTCGACGGCAGTTATTACTACGACGCGCATCGCAAGCCGATCCCGTTGCAGGGTCGGCGCACGCCCGACGGCCGCATGACGTTGTGCGAAGCATCGCAGCCCGCGTCGACGGCCGACTCGCCGGTCGTGCCGGCCGCGTCGCCGACGCGGCCGAAGCCTTGCCCGATCGCGCTGAACCTCGCCGGCAAAACGGTGACCGGCACGTGGGACGACGGCCGCCACACCTTCCCGATCACGCTGAACGAAGTCGGACGGCTGAACGACAACGACCAGGATCATCTCCAGCTCGACGGCGTGGTCGATATCCCGATGTGGTATCGCACCAGGACGCACATGCTGGTCGGTGTTTATGCGCTGTCCGACACGTGCGGCATCGCGATGCGGTCGCTGCGCGCCGTGAACATCGCGACCGGCCGCGCCGACCGCACGATCGCGCTCGGCTGCGACGCGGGGATGCTGATGACGTCGATCTACGCGAACGTCACCGACGCACGGCGTGCCGGCTACGTGAGCGTCGCGTTCCGCGGCGGCAAGATGGGTGACGAGCGGGACGTGCCGCTCGGGCTGCCCTCGTCTTCGTCGAAGTGAGCCCGCGCCGGCTGCCCGAAAATCACGGCCGTGTCTTGACTCGTACGGCCGCTTCCGTTGACTCGGCCGGACATCGATCGCGCAACCGCCCGCCGCGCCCCGCTGCAAGGGCGTGACGCGCCGGCCCCGGGTCTTTCACGGATTGACCGCGCCGTTCGACGTGCCCGAGACTGCGCCGCTCGGGCGGTCATTGGGAGAACGTCATGCCGGATACCAGCACGGAGATCGCCACGGTCTCGACGCGCGCCGTACGCGGTGCCGAGCGCGTCGACTTCTGGGTCGACCATGTCGCGCGCACGCTCGTGCGGATCGAATGCAGCGGAAAGTCGTCCGAAGGCATCGATGCGTCGATGCGCACGCGCGATCTCGGGCTGTTCCGCGCATGCGACATCGTCGCGAACCGGCATGCGGTCGTGCGCACGCCGCACAACATCCACACGGATCAGCGCGACGCCATCTTCATCTGCCTGATGCACGCGGGGCAGGGCTATACGTTCCAGGACGTCGACTGCATGCAGCACGCGCCCGGCGACCTCGTGCTGTACGACACGTCGATGCCGTACGGTCACGGCTTTCCGGCCGACATGGCGATGACCGTGCTCGACGTGCCGCGCGACGTGTTCGAAGCGCGCGTCGGCCCGTGGCGCTACCGCAGCCTCGTCAAGATCGATCGCGACGACGGCGTGACGTCGTGGGCCGTGCGGCAGGTGGTCGGGCTGCTCGCCGCGCCGCACGAGCCGACGCCCGACGCGCGCGAACGGCGCGCCGCCGCGCTCCTCGATCTCGTGCAGTCGATGCTGCGGCTGCGCGACGGCGACACGTCGCCGACCAAGTCGACCGTCCACACGCTGTCGCGCGCGAAGGCCTTCATCGACAGCCATCTCGCCGACGACGATCTCGACAGCCAATCGGTGAGCCGGGCGATCAACCTGTCGCCGCGCCAGCTTGCGCGCGTGTTCGAGATCGAAGGGATGCCGCTCACGCGCTACATCCTCGCGCGGCGGCTCGAACGGTGCCGTGCCGACCTGCGCGACCGGTCGCTGAAGCACCTGACGGTCAGCGAAATCGCGTTCCGCTGGGGCTTCAACAACAGCGCGCACTTCAGCCGCAGCTACCGCGCGCGATTCGGCGAGACGCCGAGCGCGTCGCGCGCACCCGCCGACGCCCGCTAGCGCCCGTTCGCGCCGCCACCCGCCGCCGTGTCCGGGCGAGGCAAGCACGGCGGCCGTCCCGGTCAAATAGGGCCGCAACCCGTTCGCTAAGCTGGCTTCCTGCGCGGCGGCACGCGTTCCGCCGCCCGACAACAAGGAGAAGAAGCGGGATGGAGACGTACGACCACATCGTCGTCGGCGGCGGTTCGGCCGGCTGTACGGTCGCGCATCGGCTGGTGACGGCCGGCAGGCGCGTACTGCTGCTCGAGGACGGCCCGAAGGACGACAGCCTGTTCATCCGGATTCCGGCGACGTTCATCCGCGTGCTCGGCACACGGCGCACGGTCACGTTCGAGAGCGAGCCGCAGCCCGGCGCGGCCGGCCGCAAGACCTATGTGCCGCAGGGCCGCACGCTCGGCGGCGGCAGTTCGGTCAACGCAATGCTGTACGTGCGCGGCACGCGCGACGACTACGACGACTGGGCCGCGCTCGGCTGCACGGGCTGGAGCTGGGACGACGTGCTGCCCGTGTTCAAGCGCGCCGAATCGCACCTGCGGCTGTCCGAGCCGTTCCACGGCACCGACGGGCCGTTGAAAGTCGGCGACACGCGCTTCCGGCATCCGCTGAGCCTCGCGTTCGTGAAGGCGGCGCAGGAAACCGGCATCGCGTACAACGACGACTTCAACGGCGCCGCGCAGCACGGCGTCGGCTTCTATCACACGACGATCTTCGACGGGCAGCGCGGCAGCACCGCGGCCACCTATCTCGCCGAGGCGCTCGCCCATCCGAACCTGCGCGTGCTGACCGGCTGCCGCGTGACGCGCATCCGGTTCGACGGGCGGCGTGCCGCCGGCGTCGAATGGCGCACCGAAGGCGGCGCAACGGGCGCGGCCGCCGCACGCGCCGACGTCGTGCTCGCGGCCGGCGCGCTGAGCACGCCGAAGCTGCTGATGCTGTCGGGCATCGGGCCCGGCGCGCACCTGCGCGCGCACGGCATCGACGTGCTGCACGACAGCCGTGACGTCGGCGCGAACTATCAGGATCATCTCGAGGTGTCGATCTACGGCCGCAGCCACGCGCCGGTCAGCCTGCTCGGCGAGGATCGCGGGCTGAAGGCGCTGCGGCACGGGCTGCAGTGGATGCTGTGCCGCACGGGCCTGCTGACGTCGAACGTGGTCGAATCGGGCGCGTTCGTCGATACGACGGGCGGCGGCCGCCCGGACATCCAGTTCCACGTGCTGCCGACGCTCGTCGGCGACGTCGACCGCGCGCCGCTGCCCGGCCACGGACTGTCGATCAACCCGTGCCTGCTCAGGCCGCGCTCGCGCGGCTCCGTGCAACTGCGCGGCAACGATCCGGCCGCGCCGATCCTGTTCGACAGCGGTGCGCTGTCGGATCCGGCCGATGTCGACGGCCTCATGCGCGGTGTCGCGCTCGCGCGGCGGATCATCCGCGCACCGTCGCTCTCGCGCATCGTCCGCGAAGCCGAGACGTTGAGCGACGCGACGCTCGCCGATTACGTGCGGCGCCGCGCGAAAACCGTCTATCACCCGGCCGGCACGTGCCGCATGGGGAACGACGACGAGGCGGTCGTCACGCCGCACCTCAACGTGCGGGGCGTCGACGGATTGCGGATCTGCGATGCCTCGGTGATGCCGCGCATCGTGTCCGGCAACACGAACGCGCCGACGATCATGATCGCGGAGCGCTGCGCCGAGTTCATGCTGGCGGAGTGACGCGGCGCGCGTGCGGCATGCGGCACCGCGCCGAAAACAAAAGCGGCGCGTGACCCACGCGCCGCCGAACCTGCGAAAGCCGGGCCTCAGCCCCCGGCCGCACGCGCCGCATCGCGCAGCGCCATCGGCGACGCGCCGTAGCGCTCGCGGATCGCGCGGCTGAAGTGCGCCTGGCTCGAAAACCCCCAGCGAAACGCGATCTCGCCGATGCTCGTCTTGCGCAGCCGCGCGTCGGTCAGCTCGCGATGCGCGTGCGACAGCCGCTCCGACCAGATGTGCTGCGTGATCGACTCGCCTTCGGCCGCGAAGAGCCGGCCCAGATGCCGCAGCGACAGCCCGACCGCGTCCGCGACGGCCTGTGGCCCGAGTTCCGGCTCGCCGAGATGCGTCGCGATGTACTGCTTCGCGGTCAGCAGGTACGACAGCGATGCACGCGACGCGCCCGCGCCGTTGACTTCCGTGTCGATGAGTTCCGCGATCAGCGTGCGCGTATGCTCGACGAACCGCGCGGCATCGTGCGCCACCGGATCCTTCATGAAACGCTCGACGCTCGCGCGCAACGTCGCGCCGAGCATCGCGCCCGCGCCCGGTTTCGGCGCGATCCGCAGCGGCAGCGCGGCCAGCTCCGCGTCGAGCCGCTCGTCGAACGACGTGACCGGCATGTCGATCAGCAGCTGCCGCATCGGCGTCAGGAATCCGAACAGATAGGGCACGCGCGTGTCGTAGACGACGACATCGCCGGCTTCCGCGAGCAGGCACCGGTCGCGCTGGATGAAATACGCGCGCCCGCTCAGGATCTGGCACGCGAACAGCGATTCCTTCGGCAACTGGCGCACCAGCGCGGGGCTGCGCTCGATCACGTGATCCTGACCACTGATGTCGGCGATGCCGAGGCCCGGCAGCGCGATGTCGGTCTTCTCGACCTCGAGCCCGGCCGGCGACAGCGACGAGCAGCGCAGCCCGACCAGCGTCGCCGCATTGAACGCATCCCAGTACGCCATCCTGTCGCGCGCCGGCACGTCGGCCGTCGAGCCTCGCGTGCGTGAAAAAACGGTCGAATTCGTCACGTCGCCTCCTGCGGGCGCCCGCCGCGCGGAGCGGCACGGATTGGGGGATGGTTCGTCTGGATTTTGGTGCGATGCAATGTCCGGCGCGGTCAAGCAATTCGTCCAGCCCAGTCAAGAGCGGCGCGCACCGGCTGGCTAAAGTCGAGCCCACGACAACCCATAGAAGGAGACAAACCGTGGTCGACCAAGCCGTATCCGAATTCTGGCAAAACATTCCGGCGATTGCCAATCCGTTCAAGCCCGATGCGCTGCCCGAAGCGTACATCCCGAACGCGGCCACCGACGACGAACGCTATTACGTTCCGTTCACCGAAACGGTTTCGTCCCGGCCGCTGTGGATCTCGCCGTCGCAGAACAAATGGTGCGACATCCTGATGGCCAAGGAAGCCGGGCTCGTGAACCGGCACTATCACCCGCACGAAGTGTTCGCGTACACGCTGTCCGGCAAATGGGGCTACCTGGAACACGAATGGACCGCGACGAAGGGCGACTTCGTGTACGAAACGCCCGGCGAAGGCCACACGCTCGTCGCGTTCGATCACCCCGAGCCGATGCGCGCGTTCTTCATCGTCAAGGGGCCGCTGATCTGGCTCGACGACGAAGGCAACCCCGACGGCTACTTCGACGTGCATTCGTACATCGCGATGTGCAAGGCGCATTACGAGAAGGTCGGCCTCGGCGCGAAAGCGATCGAGAAGCTGTTCCGCTGACGCACGACGAGGCACCCCATGACATCCCCGTCTTCCTCCCGGTCCCCCTGGACGTACGAGAACAGGCTGCTGCTGATCCTGTTCATGACGTTCGGCTTCGTCTTCTTCGACCGCCTCGCGCTGTCGTTCCTGTTCCCGTTCATGTCGGCCGAGCTGCACCTGACGAACACGCAGCTCGGCATGGTGTCGTCCGCACTGGCGCTCACGTGGGCGCTGTCGGGCGCCGCGACCGGCGCATGGTCCGATGCGCGCGGCACGCGCAAGCCGCTGCTGATCGCCGCCGTGCTCGGCTTTTCCGTGTGCTCGGCACTCTCCGGGCTCGTCGGCGGCTTCGCGAGCCTGATCGCGTTCCGCGCGCTGATGGGCATTGCGGAAGGCCCCGTGCTGCCGCTGTCGCAATCGCTGATGGTCGAAAGCTCGACGCCGAGCCGCCGCGGCTTGAACATGGGCCTGCTGCAGGGTTCGGCCGCCGGCCTGCTCGGCGCGATGATCGGCCCGCCGGTCGTGATCGGCATCGCCACCGCGTACGGCTGGCGCGAGGCGTTCTACGTGTCGTGCATCCCGGGCTTCCTGATCGCGTTCTGCATCTGGCGCTGGGTGCGCGAAGTGCCGCCCGGCGGCGCGCGGCACGTGCAGGCCGACGACACCGGCGCGCCGGCCGCGAGCGGCGCGGCGATCAACCGCTGGGCGCTGCTGAAGGAACGCAACATCCTGCTCTGCGTGCTGATCAGCTGCTTCTTCCTCACGTGGTTCGTCGTGATCATCTCGTTCGCGCCCGTCTTCCTCGTGGAAAGCCGCCACCTGTCGCCGTCCGACATGGGCATCGTGATGACCTGCCTCGGCGCCGCGTGGGTGTTCTGGGGCTTCGCGGTGCCGGCGATCTCCGACCGGATCGGCCGCAAGCCGACGATGATCGTGTTCGCGCTGATCGCGGCCGTGTGCCCGCTGGTGATGATCCATGTCGGGTCGGTCTGGGCGCTCGGTGCGCTCGTGTTCGTCACCTATACGGGCCTCGGCTGCTTCACGCTGTTCATGGCGACGATCCCGGGCGAAACGGTGCCGCCGCGCGCGATCGCCAGCGCGCTCGGGCTGATCATGGGCGCCGGAGAGTTGATCGGCGGCTTCGTCGCGCCGACTGTCGCAGGCTTTGCCGCGGACAAGTATGGCCTCCAGTTCGCGATGTGGACGTCGGCGACCGGCGCGATCCTCGCGTGCGTGCTGTCGTTCGGCCTCGTCGAAACCGCGCCGGCCGTGCTGCGCAAGCGCGCGCTCGCCGGTGCCGCCGCCAGCCGCCTCGACACGCCAAACCTCGGAGGGCGCTGACATGCGGGCACTCCAATGGCATGGCCCGCGCGACGTCCGTCTCGTCGACATCGACACGCCGCGCGTCGGCCCCGGCGACGTACGCATCGCGATCGCGTATTGCGGGATCTGCGGCAGTGACCTGCACGAATATGCGGACGGCCCCCACGCGATTCCCGTCGACGCGCCGCACCCGCTGTCGCGCCGCACCGCGCCGCTGACGCTCGGCCACGAGTTCTGCGGCACCGTCGTCGAAGTCGGCGAAGGCGTGACGGCGCTGCGCGCGGGCGACCGCGTCGCGGTCGAGCCCGAGTACCGCTGCAGCCAGTGCGCGTACTGTCGCGCCGGGTCGTACAACCTGTGCGTGTCGATGGGCTTCGCCGGGCTGATGGGCGACGGCGGGATGGCCGACTTCGCGGTCGTGCCGGCCTACATGCTGCATCGCCTGCCCGACGGCGTGAGCCTCGAGCAGGCCGCGGTGATGGAGCCGGCCGCCGTCGCGCTGCATGCGCTGCGGCGCGGCGCACTGCGGCTCGGCGAGACCTGCGCGGTGTTCGGGCTCGGACCGATCGGCCTGCTGCTGATCATGCTCGCGAAGCTGCAGGGTGCGACGACGATCGTGGCCGTCGACGTGTCGCCCGAGCGGCTCGCGGCCGCCACGCGCGTGGGCGCGACGCATGCGTTCGACGCGCGTGCGCTCGACGCCGGCACGTTGCAGGATGCAATCCGCACGGCGACAGGCGGGCTCGGCGTCGATGCGAGTTTCGAGGCGGCCGGGCTGCCGGCCACGTTCGAGTCGGCGATGCAGGCGCTACGCAAGGGCGGCCGCCTCGTGATGGTCGGCCTGATGCCGCATGCGGGCTTCGACGCGTTCCGCGCGGTCAACGACGAGCTGACGTTCACCGCGAGCGTCGGTTACCGACACGCGTACGAAGACCTGCTGCGCATCGTCGCGTCGGGCGCGCTCGATCTCACGTCGATCGTCACGCGCACGGTGTCGCTCGAGGACGCCGTCGCCGACGGCTTCGATGCGCTGCTCGCCGACCGCACGCAGATCAAGATTCTCGTTTCACCCGCGCAACGGCCCGCCCGTCGCGCCCATCTCACCGGGAGTGCCGAGCATGAGTCGTCAGTGGGCGTTTGAAGGCCAGTCCGTCGTCGTGACGGGCGGCACGTCGGGCATCGGCGCGCGCACCGCGTTGCGGTTCGCGCAAGCCGGCGCGTCGGTCGTCGCACTCGGGCTCGACGCCGCCGGCCCGCATGCGCCCGTGCATGCGGGCATCCGCTGCGTGGCGCTCGACGTGACCGACAGCGATGCGCTCGCGCGTACGATCGCGGCGCTGCCGCGGCTCGACGTGCTCGTCAACGGCGTCGGCATCAGCCGGCACGCGGACGAATACCGGATGGACCAGTTCGAGCTCGTGCTGAACGTGAACCTGACGTCGGTGATGCGCGCGTCCGACGCCGCCCGGCCGGCGCTGTCGGCACACGGCGGCAGCATCGTCAATATCGCGTCGATGTACACGTACTTCGGCAGCAAGGACCGGCCCGCGTACAGCGCGAGCAAGGGCGGCATCGCGCAGCTCACGCGCTCGCTCGCGCAGGCGTGGGCCGATCGCGGCATCCGCGTGAACGCGGTCGCGCCCGGCTGGATCGACACGCCGCTCAGTACCGGCCTGAAGGCCGACGCGCAGGCGTCGCGCCGCATCCTCGAGCGCACGCCGCTCGGTCGCTGGGGCACGGCCGACGAGGTCGCGGAAGTGATCCTGTTCCTCTGCTCGCCCGGCGCGTCGTTCGTGACCGGCGCGGTCGTGCCGGTGGACGGCGGGTACTCGACGGTCTAGCGCTCGGCGCGCGGGACATCGGCGGATTCGCGAAACCCGCCGATACCCGTCGCGCGGCCGGCTCTCTTCCGTTGCCGCCGAACCGGGATTCTCCCGGTTCGGGTTTGTTCATATCAATCAGTAGTCCGATCAAAAAATATCCGATCCGATCGGAAACATGTGAGGAGCACATTGGAGATGACGAAAAAGACCTTACTGGCACTCGCGGCCTGCACGCTTCCGGCTGCGGCGTTTGCACAGAGCAGCGTGACGATGTTCGGGCTGATGGACGCCGGCATCAGCTATGTCAGCAATCAAGGCGGCCACGGCGCCGCGAAATTCGACGACAACATCTTCTTTCCGAACCTGCTCGGCTTCGAGGGCAAGGAGGATCTCGGTGCGGGCACGCGCGCGATCTTCCGGCTCGTGAACCAGTATTCGCTCGGCAACGGCTCGATCATCGGCGGCGGGCTGTTCGCGCGCACCGCCTACGTCGGGCTGCAGAACGACCGGTACGGCACGCTGACGCTGGGCAACCAGTACGAGTTCATGGTCGATTCGCTGGCCGCCAGCGGCAACGAGATCGCGCAGGATCTCGTCGGCCTGTACGGCTTCCGCAACGGACCGTTCGACAAGCTCGCGCTGCCGAACAACCCGACGGGCGCGTTCGACTGGGACCGCGTCGCGGGCAGCAATCGCGTCGCGAATTCGGTCAAGTACACGAGCCCGTCGCTGTCGGGCCTGACCTTCGGTGCGCTGTACGGCTTCGGGAACGTCGCGGGGTCGATCGGCGCGAACAACACGGTCAGCGTCGGTGCGAGCTACGACAACGGCCCGTTCGGCGCGGGCGCGGCCTATACGAACCAGAAATACGGCGCCGTCGGCGGACTGCCGCCCACCAGCGTGCGCAACTGGGGCGCGGGCCTGCATTACACGGTCGGCACGGTCACGGGGAAGGCGCTCTTCACGACCGTGCACAACGCGCAGAACGGCGCGGGCGCATGGTCGGCCGAAGCCGGTGCCGCATGGCACCCGTCGCCCGCCTGGGTCGTCGGCGCGAGCTATACCTACATGAAGGGCAACGACACGCTCGACAACGCGCATGCGCATCAATTCCTGGCCGCCGTCCAGTACTGGCTGTCGAAGCGCACGATGGTGTATGTCGCCGGCGTGCATCAGCGCACCGGCCACGGCAGCAACGCGCAGATCAACGGCGTGATGGATGCGGACGGCGCATCGAGCGGCGCCCGGCAGTCGATCGCGCGGATCGGGTTCAGTACGCGGTTCTGACAGCTGGGGCTGGAGGGGGAAGCTGCCCCTTCCGTCTGCCGTGAAAATACGGTGCAACGGCAAGCGACGCATGCATCGGGAATAAATCCGGCCCGGTCCCGGTCCATCGGGTGTCGCCACGCCGTTCGCTGCGCCGGACGCGCGGGTGCGCGGCACCCTACCCGAATCTGCGAGACCGCTCATGTCACAGCCCAACCACGCCGCCTACGCACGCTTCGCGATCGCCATGCACGGGTCGATCGCGATCCTGATCCTGTTGAACCTCTCGATCGGACTCTACATGGATACGTTTCCGCACAACTCGCCGCAGTTCAACGGCATCCTGTTCTATCACGCGTCGATCGGCAGCCTGATCTTCATGCTGACCGTGCCGCGCCTCGCCTGGCGCGCGACGCACACCCCGCCGCCACTGCCGGACAACGTCCCGGCCTGGCAGGCGCGGATCGCCGGTGCGTTGCACGGCGTGCTGTACCTGCTGCTGCTTCTCGTGCCGCTGACCGGCTCCGTGCACCGCCTCGCCGGTGCGCACGCGGTCAGCTTCTTCGGCATCACGGACCTGCCGATGCTCGTCGGCCGCGACGAACCGTTGCGACTCCTGACCGATACGCTGCATCGCGCGCTGGTGCTGACGCTCGGCCTGCTGCTGGCCCTGCACGTCGGCGCCGCGATGAAGCACAAGTTCGTGGATCGCGACGGGGTGGCGGAGCGGATGGGCATCTGAAGGAAACGGGCACACGCGCCGGCCCGCGGCGCGTCGTTCGGCTGCCGCTCACCGCGCACCGCAGCGATTCCGGTGGACGATCTCGGGATCGACGCTCACGCGCCCCGGCGAGATCCGCATCATCACCAGCTTGGCATCGCCGCCCGGCGTCGACCACAGGCTCACCTGCGTCAGGTCGGTCCCGTTCGACGACCTCAGCCAGCGCACCATGCGGACCTGATCGGGAAAGCAGGTCGTCGCGCCTTCGTTGTCTTCGACGATGGTCCCGTACGCTTTCAGCGTCGCACGCATCGCGTCGGCCGCGTCGTCGTAGATCGCGTCGAACGCCTGCGCGTTGAAGCGCTGCACGACCAACGCTTCCGCCCGAAGCGCGGCCTGCCTGTCGTCGGCGTAGTAGCCGAAGTGGATGCGCATGCCGAGCGCGAACCATGCGACGCCCGCCAGCGCAACCAGCGCCAGCGCGACCTGCCACGTACGGTTCGCGGCTTTCGATCCCATGGTCGGCGACCTCTTACGAGACATCGGCGCCGTCGTGCATGTCACGCGGCGCCGCACCGGTAGTCAACACGCGCGAATCCTCGATGCGCTGCCTGGCCTCGGCGACGATACGCAACGATTCGCGGACGAATGCGTCATCCGCGGCCGCCTCGAGCAGCAGCGCGTCGGCGCGTTGACGCCGGTCTTGGCGTGGATTGTGCGGCAGGATGAACGTCATTCGAATTTTCCAGGGCGCGGAAAGCGAGAGCCGCTTCTCAAGCGCGCTCGTCCGGGCGAGCGCGCCGATTGTCGCCACTGAGTGCACGGACCACAACACACCGGCATCGGAATTGACCATTGTTGACATGGGCGACGGTGCGGGAGGTCATCGCGCGATGCACGGCGTCCCCCTCACAGACCCAATCCAACCCCAAATAAATCCCCTTGACGCCCTATCTTTCGATATATATCTTTAGATATGTTTTTCGACATATAGGACAGGATCATGCGACACAATCACTTCCGCGGCCATGACCGTTGCGACGGTCATGGTGCGCATGCCCGCCCCGACTGGTTCGCCGGTCTCTGGTACGCGATCGGCCGCCACCGCCGCGGCCACGACATGTTCGGTGGCGGCCCGTTCGGCGGCCGGGGCGGCCGGGGCGGCTTTGGCGATTTCGGCGACGACGGTATGCCGCGCGGCCGCCAGTTCAGCTCGGACGATCTCCAGTTGCTGCTGCTCGCGCTGGTCGCCGAACAGCCGAGCCACGGCTACGAGCTGATCAAGGCGCTCGACACGCGTTCCAACGGTTTCTACAGCCCGAGCCCCGGCATGGTGTATCCGGCGCTCACGTATCTGGAAGAAGTCGGCTTCGTCGCATCGCAGGCGGAAGGCAACCGCAAGCGTTATGCGCTGACCGACGCCGGCCGCGCGCATCTCGATGCGCAGCGCGAACGCGTCGACACGCTGTTCGCTCGCCTCACGCACCTCGCACGCAAGATGGAATTCATGCGCCGCGCGTTCGCCGGGGAATCGGCGGGCAACGACGCACCGGACGAATCGCAGGCCGGCTGGCTGCCGGAGTTCGTCGAGGCGCGCCTCGCGCTCAAGCGGGCGCTGCTGCACAAGAGCGCAGCCGACGCCGACGAACAACGCCGCATCGCGGCCATCATGCGCCGTGCGACGGCCGAAATCGAAGGCGGCTCCGGCGCGTGATCCGCGCCGCCCCGTCAAACCTCAAGGAGAACGGATTGATGCAGAACCTATCCGAGCGCACCGTGACCCGCGTGCGCCATACCCTCAAGTTCCGCCTGCTGCAGGTCCTGCGCGTGCGTGCCGTGACGCCGCACCTGCTGCGCGTCACGCTCGGCGGCCCCGATCTCGCGGATTTCGAGTCCGCGTCGTTCGACGATCACGTGAAGGTGTTTTTCCCCCCGCCCGGTGCGGAACGGCCCGCGATGCCGACGCTCGGCGCGAACGGCCCCGAGTTTCCGGAAGGCGAACCGAAGCCGGTCGCGCGCGACTTCACGCCGCGCCGCTTCGATCGCGCCGCCCGCGAGCTCGATCTGGAATTCGTGCTGAACCATCCGGGCCCCGCGTCGCAATGGGCCGCGCAGGCACGTGTCGGCCAATGGCTCGGCATCGGCGGCCCGCGCGGTTCGTTCGTCGTCCCGACCGGTTTCGACTGGCATCTGCTGATCGGCGACGATACGGCGCTGCCGGCCGTCGCGCGGCGTCTCGAGGAATTGCCGGCCGGTGCGCGTGCGGCCGTCGTGCTGGAAGTCGCCGATCGTGCCGCGCAAATCTCGTTCGACACGCGCGCCGACGTGCATGAAGTCTGGCGCTTCCGCGCCGAAGCCGACGCGGCGAACGGCGATGCGCTGTTGGATGCCGTCCGCGACCTGCCGTTGCCGTCGTCCGGCGACGGCTACGTGTGGGCGGCCGGCGAAGCGCTGTCGATGCGGGCGGTCCGCCAGCACCTGACCGGCGAGCGCGGCGTCGACAAGTCGCGCATCCGCGCGGCGGCCTACTGGAAGCGCGGCGCGGCAGCCGTGCACGAAACGCTGGAAGACTGACGGGGGCGGGTACCCGGTAAACGGGCACCCGGTCGACCGGCGGATGACACAATCGTGGCGTCCGCGCACCAGCGGGCTTGGCACCGGTATCGCGGCTGGTATATATCTGTATCTGCGACGCCGCTGTCAGGCGACAGCCGCCGCAGCCCGCCCAGGAGCGCCCGGTCATGACAAAAGAAAGCCACGCTTCGCCTTTCCTTCGCCACCTGAAGATCGTCGGCTATTGCGGCCTCGCCGCGGTAGTGCTCGCACTGTTCGTCGCGATGTGCGCGATCCTGAAGGAAAGCGCCCTCGAGCGCGATGCCGCTCAGCACCCGACCGATACGTCCGAACTGCACGATGCGGGCGGCGGCCCGTCCGCCTCGGCCGATTCGGCCAAGACACCCGGCTGACGGCGTCCTGCCCGATTTCCGTTCATTCAGGGCGCGTGCCGGCGCCCCATCACGACCGCGTGTACCGAATCGCCGATCCGTTCGAGCAGCGCGATCGCGCGTTGCCCGCACAGGTGCGCGGCCAACGCGCCGGCCGTACCGACCAGCACGCCGCCTGCCATGTCGAACGGCCAGTGCACACCCGCATACACGCGCCCCCATGCAATCACCACGGCCAGCGCGACCATCACGAACCCGGTGACGCGGGTCGTGCCGCCGAGCATCAGGCCGACCGCCATGCTCCACGCAAACGTCATGTGATCGCTCGGAAACGAGCTGTCCGGCGCGTGCGGAATCAGTTGCGTGCCGACGCCGGCCATGAACGGGCGCGGCGAGAACCAGACATGCCCGATCACTTGCGCGAGCACGAGCGCCACGCAAACGCCGACGCCGGCTTCGATTGCCTGGCGTCGTGTCGGGCGCGCGCCGAAGATCCAGGTGAGCAGCAGCATCGCCGGCAGCACATAGACCAGCCAGTCGGCAGCGAAGATCGCGAGGCGGGCGACGCCCGGCTGCGGCGCAACCCCGGCGTTGAGGGCGGAAAAGAGGGTGAGATTGAGGTTCTGCATGAATCCGGTTGCGTGGGGCAAAAAAACGACCGGTTGCCCGGCCTGATACGAACGATGCTAGGGCGCGCCCGCTTAAGCGATGCTTAATGCGTTCGCCGCCGGGGCGAAGGCCGCCGCGGCGAACGCACTTAGAGCATGCACCGCAACACAAGTTCACACAATTGTCATATTCCCGCGCGACCGTCTCCCGCAAAGGCTCACCCCGCCTCCCGAAAAGGCTCACCTTTTTCACATCGTGGTGTCATCGGCGCGTGCGACCATCGGACCGCCGGGCGCCTTCCCCGCCGTTGGTATCGTTCATCTCAATATTTACGCCGCAAATCATTCGAAATCGGCAACAATTAATTCCAGATGCGGCATCGCACAACGGCAACGCACAGGCATACGATTACGAGCACTCATCCACGAAGCGATCAACAACAAGGAGTCCGCATGAAAGCCAGCGATGTCCGATCGAAAGCGTTTGCGATGCCGTTGACCAGCCCTGCCTTCCCGATGGGTCCGTACCGTTTCGTCGATCGTGAGTTTCTGATCATCACGTATCGCACCGATCCGGACCGTCTCCGTGAAATTGTCCCCGAGCCGCTGCAGGTTACCGAGCCGCTCGTGCATTACGAATTCATTCGCATGGCCGATTCGACCGGTTTCGGCGACTACACCGAAAGCGGCCAGGTCATCCCCGTCGAATACAACGGCCAGCCGGGCGGCTATACGCTCGCGATGTATCTCGACGATCACCCGCCGATCGCCGGCGGCCGCGAGCTGTGGGGCTTCCCGAAGAAGCTCGCGTCGCCCACGCTGCACGTGAACACCGATCACATCCTCGGCACGCTCGACTACGGCAAGGTGCGCGTCGCCACCGGCACGATGGGCTACAAGCACAAGGAACTCGACATCGACGAGCAGGCGAAGCGGCTCGCCGGCCCCAATTTCCTGCTGAAGATCATCCCGCACGTCGACGGCACCGCGCGCGTCTGCGAACTCGTGCGCTATTACATGCAGGACATCAAGATGAAGGGCGCGTGGACGGGCCCCGCGTCGCTCGAACTGGCGCCGCATGCGCTTGCGCCCGTGGCCGACCTGCCCGTGCTCGAAATCGTCGAGGCCCGGCACCTGGTCGCCGATTTGACGCTGGGCCTCGGCGAAGTCGTCTACGATTACCTGGCCAAGTAACACGTCCGCAGTCCTTTCTCCCTGTCAAACCTTTCATCACGGGAATTCGAACATGAGCAACCTGAATGGCAAGACCGCAGTCGTCACGGGCGCCGCGAGCGGCATCGGCAAGGAAATCGCCCTCGAGCTCGCCAAGGCGGGCGCGGCCGTCGCGATCGCCGACCTGAACCAGGACGGCGCGAACGCGGTCGCCGACGAGATCAACAAGGCGGGCGGCAAGGCGATCGGCGTCGCGATGGACGTGACGAACGAGGACGCCGTGAACAGCGGCATCGACAAGGTTGCCGAAACGTTCGGCTCGGTCGACATCCTCGTGTCGAACGCCGGCATCCAGATCGTCAACCCGATCGAGAACTATTCGTTCTCCGACTGGAAGAAGATGCAGGCGATCCACGTCGACGGCGCGTTCCTGACGACGAAGGCCGCGCTCAAGCACATGTACAAGGACGATCGCGGCGGCGTCGTGATCTACATGGGTTCGGTGCACTCGCACGAAGCGTCGCCGCTGAAGTCGGCGTACGTGACGGCCAAGCATGGCCTGCTGGGCCTCGCCCGCGTGCTGGCGAAGGAAGGCGCGAAGCACAACGTGCGCTCGCACGTCGTGTGCCCGGGCTTCGTGCGCACGCCGCTGGTCGACAAGCAGATTCCGGAGCAGGCCAAGGAGCTCGGCATCAGCGAAGAGGAAGTAGTGAAGAAGGTGATGCTCGGCAACACGGTCGACGGCGTGTTCACGACGGTGCAGGACGTCGCGCAGACGGTGCTGTTCCTGTCGGCGTTCCCGAGCGCCGCGCTCACGGGTCAATCGTTCATCGTCAGCCACGGCTGGTTCATGCAATGAAGCCGCACGCCCGCACGGAAAAGCAGGCCGTCGATGCGGCGGACCTGCAACACGAAGCCGGCGCGCCGGCCCCCGCGCGATCGCTGCCGTACGAAACGATCGCGCTCGTCCTGCAGGGCGGCGGCGCGCTCGGCGCGTACCAGGCCGGCGTGTTCGAAGGACTGCATGAGGCGGGCGTTCCGCTCGACTGGATCGCGGGCATCTCGATCGGCGCGCTGAACACCGCGCTGATCGCCGGCAATGCGCCCGAGCATCGCGTCGAGCGCCTGCGCGAGTTCTGGGAAACGATCTGCCAGCCGGCATTCTTTCCGACGGTTCCGGCCGCGTTCGAATTCGCGCTGTTCAACAGCATCGACCAGATCCGCACGTTCTTCACGGCGTCGCAGGCGGCCAGCGCGATGATGCAGGGCCAGCAAGGCTTCTTCGTGCCGCGCTTTCCGCCGCCGCTGCCGGGCGTGTCCGACCATCCCGAGAAAATCAGCTGGTACGACACGTCGGCGCTGCGCACGACGCTGCTGAAACTGTGCGATTTCGACCGGATCAATTCGGGCGAGACGCGCGTGTCGGTCGGCGCGGTCAACGTCGGCACCGGCAACTTCGTGTACTTCGACAACTCGCGCATCCGCCTCGCGCCCGAGCACTTCATGGCGTCCGGTGCGCTGCCGCCCGCGTTCCCGCCCGTCGAGATCGACGGCGAGTATTACTGGGACGGCGGCGTCGTGTCGAACACGCCGCTGATGGAAGTGCTCCGCGCCCGGCCGCGCCGCGACACGCTCGCGTTCCAGGTCGATCTGTGGAGCGCACGCGGGCCGCTGCCGCGCACGATGGCCGACGTCGCCGAACGCACGAAGGACGTACAGTATTCGAGCCGTACGCGTTTCGTCACCGACACGCTGCAGCGCGAACAGCGCTATCGCAACGTGCTGCGTCACGTGCTCGAACAAGTGCCGGAAGAGCAGCGCAAGAACGACCCGTGGTGCGTCGAGGCAGAAGCGATGTCGAGCGGGAAGAAGTACAACATCCAGCACCTGATCTACCAGCAGAAGGCGTACGAACATCACTACAAGGACTATCAGTTCGGTCTGTCGACGATGCGCGACCATTGGTCCGCGGGGCTCGACGACATCCGCAAGACGCTCGCGGTGAAGGACGGCCTCGCGCTGCCCAACAACGACGCGGGCTTCGTCACGCACGACATTCACCGCCGCCGGTAATGCCGTGTACGGCGGCCCGGCGCGATGCATGCGCCGGGCCGTTCTCCTTTCAGATTCACCATGCCGATTTTCATTGCACTGTTCGCGCTCATCGCGATTGGATGGGGCGCGGTTCACCTGTTTCACGTCATCGCCGCGCAGTTCGGCCAGCCGGTCGCGATCGCGGCCGCCGTGCTCGCCGCCGCCATCGCGATCGCACGGGTCGCGTGGTGGATCAAGCGCCGCCGCGACATCGCACCGAATACGAAGGAAGAGGGCTGGACGCACATCGTGCATCGCGCGTGGGGCGAGTTGCGGCTGTCCGCGACGCAAGGGCTGCTCTGGCTGTCGCACGACGGCGCCGACGGTCGTTATACGCTGTCGCAGCTCGACGGCTGCCAGGCTGCCCCGATCGGCGGCCGCTGGCATCTCGTCGTACGTGTGCGCGACGCCGGGCGCGGCGAATGGAAGCTGCCGATGACGGACAAGCGCGACGCGCAGCGCTGGGCACGCGTGCTGATGCTCGCGAAGGACAACCGGCTCTGAACAATGCGCGCCCGGCGCGCGCGGGCAACCGCGCCGCGATCCGCTATCGCGCGCCGACCGCCCGCAGCGCATCGAGCACGTGCTGCGTCGCTCGTTCGACGGGGCCGGCCCGATGGGCAATACCCAGTTCGCGCCACAACGCCGGGCGCAGCGGCCGCATGACGATGCGCGCATCCGGCAGCGGCGCCCCGGCCTCGTGCGGCAGCAGCGTCGCCCCATAACCCGCGGCGACCAGGCTCTTGATCGCATCGTTGTAGTTGAGCTCGATCCGCGGCTCGGGCCGATAGCCGCCGAGCGCGAACCATTCCGTCGTGAGCCGTGACAGGCGCGTGGTCGCATCGTTGAGAATCAGCGGACGCGCCGCCAGATAGGCCGGCGTCACACGCGCCGGAAGCCGCCAGTCCGCGGGCAGGAAAGCCATCACCGGATCGCGCCGCCATGCGCGGATCGACAGCCCCGCGACCGGCGCCTGCGGCAGCGCCACCAGCCCGACGTCGAGCGTGCCCTGCGCGATGCGCGCCAGCGTGTCCTGCGACGTGAGCACCGCGATCTGGACGTCGATATCCGGATGCTGTTCGCGCAGCCGCGCCACCGCCTGCGGCAACAGGTGCGCGATCGCCCCGGTCGATGCGCCGAGGCGTACCCGCCCGGTCAGCCCCTGCACCTGTCGCTGCACGTCGTCCAGCGTGGCCTCGACCTCGGCCAGCAGACGCCGCGCCCGCTCCACCAGCACTTCACCGATCGTCGACGGCCGCACGTTTCCGCGCGTGCGGGACAGCAGCGGCGCGCCGACGCGGCTTTCGAGCTCGGCGATATGAAGACTGACGGTCGGCGGCGCGAGATGAAGCCATTGCGCCGCCGCGACGAAGGATCCCTGGTCGGCAATCGCGACCAGCGTACGCAGGCGATCGAGACTGATCTCGCGCATCAAGCACCTCTCGTTCAGAAAAGCTGAATCGGATAGTCAGTAAATTCAACTTTTCCTATTCTAGGCGTTCGATGGACGATACGGCTTTCCCCCGACGACCGAACGCGAGGAACACGACCATCATGCGCTTTCCCACTGTCTTCATCGACGGCGACCAGGGCACGACCGGACTGCTGATTCACGAGCGCCTGCGCGACCGCGCCGACGTGCGGCTGCTCACGCTGCCGGCTGCCGAACGCAAGGACCCCGTACGCCGCGCCGACGCGCTCAACGCGTGCGACATCGCGATCCTGTGCCTGCCCGATGCGGCCGCGCGCGAAGCGGTCGGTTTCATCCGGAACCCGGCGGTACGCGTGATCGATGCGAGTTCCGCTCACCGCACGCAGCCCGAATGGGTCTACGGCTTTCCCGAGATGGCCGACGGACATGCGCACCACATCGCGCAAGCGAAGCGCGTCACCAATCCGGGCTGCTATCCGACAGGCGCGATCGGCCTGCTTCGCCCGCTGCAACAGGCCGGCCTGCTGCCGCACGACTACCCGGTGAGCATTCATGCGGTTTCCGGTTACTCGGGAGGCGGACGGGCGGCCGTCGAAGCATTCGAATCGGGTGATGCCGCCGCACGCGGGCGGCCGCTGCAGGTGTACGGCCTGGCACTCGAGCACAAGCATGCGCCCGAGATCCGGCTGCACGCCGGGCTCGCACACCGCCCGTTCTTCGTGCCGGCCTACGGTGCCTACCGGCAAGGTATCGTGCTCACCATACCGATCGCACTGCGCTTGCTGCCGGCCGGCGTGACCGGTGAGCGGTTGCATGCGTGTCTCGCGCACCATTACGCCGGCGCGCGTCACGTCGACGTCACGCCGCTTGCCGAGGCGCGCGCGATCACGCATCTCGATCCGCAAGCGCTGAACGGCACCAATGACCTGCGGCTCGGCGTATTCGTCAACGAGGACCACGGTCAGGTGCTGCTGTCCGCCGTGTTCGACAATCTCGGCAAAGGGGCATCCGGTGCAGCCGTACAGAATCTCGACCTGATGCTCGGTGCGTCGAGCGCAGCGTGATTCGCTCGCGGGCATCGTCGAAGGCCTGCCCGCCAGGCCGATCGGCGTCGCGTCCAGCGCTGCGCCGGTGCCTGCGCACGCCCCCCGTAAAAGCTCACCTTTAGCCGATTTCAGGCCGTATCGCCACCCGCCGCGGCATTCAGGCCGGCCAGCGTCTCCGCCAGAAAATCCACGCACACGCGCACCTTCGCCGACGCCGCCACACGTTCCGGATACACGGCCCAGATGTTCGCGGGCTGAATCGCGTCCGGCAGCACGCGACACAGTTCACCGCGTTCGATCAGCGGCGCGGCCTCCCAGATCGAGCGCAACACGATCCCGCGCCCGGCAAGCGCCCATTGCACGGCCACCTCGCCGTGGTTCGTCGACAGCGCGCCGCCGACCTTCACCGTGACCGTCTCGCCGCGCACGTTCAGTCGCCATACACCCAACGGATGATCGCGCTCCTTGATCGCCAGACAGTCGTGCGACGCGAGATCCGCGAGCGAGCGCGGCGTGCCGCGTCGTGCGAGATAGTCGGGCGACGCGCACAGCACGCGATGGTTCGCGGCGAGGCGGCGCGCGATCAGGTGATCGGCGATCTCGTCGCCGATGCGCACGTCGAGGTCGTAGCCTTCGCCCGCGACATCGACGAGCCGGTCGAACAGATCGAGCCGCACGTTCAGTTGCGGGTAGCGCGCGCTGAAGTCGAGCAGCGCCGGCGCGATGACATGCCGGCCGAAACCGAAGCTGCTCGAGATGCGCAGCGTGCCGCGCGGCACCGTGCGCGTGGTCGACACGTCCTCGACGAGATGATCGACGTCGTCCAGAATCTTCTCGGCACGCGCGAACACGCGTTCGCCGGCTTCCGTAACCGTCACGCGGCGCGTCGAGCGATGCAGCAGGCGCGTACCGAGCTGCGCCTCGAGCAGCGCGATGCGCTTGCTGACGTACGCGGGCGACACCGCGAGCTGCTCGGCGGCCGCGCTGAAGCTCGTCAGGCGGACGACCAGGCTGAACACGCGCAGGTCGTCGAGATTCGGTGATTTGTTCACGATTCGTGGAAAGTCGATTAACCTTTCACACGATTCTAATCCGAATGGAAATAAATAGAATGACGTGACGGGCCGCCGCCTCCCTCGGCAGCCGGCCGACCAGCCAAGGAGATTTGCATGACCGACAGGACTTACAGAATTGCCGTGATTCCCGGCGACGGCATCGGCCGCGAAGTGATGCCCGAGGGCCTGCGTGCGCTCGCGGCCGTGACCGCGCGCTTCGGCATCCGCTTCGACTTCGTCGAGATCGACTGGGCGAGCTGCGACTACTACGCGCAGCACGGCAAGATGATGCCGGACGACTGGAAGGCGCAGCTGTCGGGCATGGACGCGATCCTGTTCGGCGCGGTCGGCTGGCCCGCAACGGTGCCCGATCACATCTCGCTGTGGGGCTCGCTGCTGAAATTCCGCCGCGAATTCGACCAGTACATCAACCTGCGGCCCGCGCGCCTGTTCGACGGCGTGCCGTCGCCGCTCGCCGGCCGCCGCCCGGGCGACATCGACTTCATGATCGTGCGCGAGAACACCGAGGGCGAATATTCGTCGGTCGGCGGCACGATGTTCGAAGGCACCGATCGCGAAGTCGTGATGCAGCAATCGATCTTCACGCGGCACGGCACCGAACGCGTGCTGAAATTCGCATTCGAGCTCGCGCAGCGGCGCGCGAAGCGCCTCACCGTCGCGACGAAGAGCAACGGCATCGCGATCAGCATGCCATGGTGGGATGCGCGCGCGGCCGACATGGCCGAACGCTATCCGGAGATCGCCGTCGACAAGCAGCACATCGACATCCTGTGCGCGCGCTTCGTGCTGCAGCCGGACCGCTTCGACGTCGTCGTCGCATCGAACCTGTTCGGCGACATCCTGTCGGATCTCGGGCCGGCCTGCACGGGCACGATCGGCATCGCGCCGTCGGCGAACCTGAACCCGGACCGCACGTTCCCGTCGCTGTTCGAACCCGTGCACGGTTCCGCGCCCGACATCACGGGGCAATACATCGCGAACCCGGTCGCGATGATCTGGTCGGCCGCGATGATGCTCGATTTTCTCGGTAACGGCGCGGGCCGCGAACGCGAAGCACACGACGCGATCGTCGCCGCGATCGAGGATGTGCTGCGCACCGGGCCGCGTACGCGCGATCTCGGCGGTGACGCAGGAACGCAGGCCGTGGGTGAGGCGATCGCCGCGCGGATCGCGGGCTGACGGTCATGCCCGGCGCGGGCCGGGCAGCACTTCGTGCATCCGTGCGCGGTGAGCAACACCCGATGCGTTCGCGCACTCGTGCAACCTCGCCGGACGCGTGCGCAACGAAGTCGATCCGATCGGTGAGTGGCACGTCACGCGCGCGCACACCGATCGGCGATGCCTGACCCGGTGAGATCGGTGAGATGCATCACGCGGCGGAACACACCGATGCGCATCGACGTGCCTGCGTCACCCGCGCCATGTCGCGTCGATCTGCGCGAAGTACACAGTCCGACGCGACATTTCACCTCCTCCCGAATAATCTCACCTCAGCGCATCGACTCCCGAATTTCCTCACCATTGAACCTCGGCGAGGCGTGCGGCGTTCCGCCGAGTCGACACGCATCTCACAGCCCGAGGTCGGACAGCCCCGGATGATCGTCCGGGCGACGGCCGAGCGGCCAGTGATAAAGCCGATCCGCCTCGCGAATCGGCAGATCATTGATGCTCGCATGACGATGCGCCATCAGGCCGTTCTCGTCGAACTCCCAGTTCTCGTTGCCGTACGAGCGGAACCAGTTGCCCGCATCGTCGCGCCATTCGTACGCAAAACGCACCGCGATGCGATTGCCGTCGAACGCCCACAGCTCCTTGATCAGCCGGTAGTCGAGTTCGCGCGTCCACTTCCGCTGCAACAGCCCGACGATCTCGTCGCGGCCCGTCACGAACTCCGCGCGATTGCGCCATCGGCTTTGCGGCGTATAGGCGAGCGACACGCGTTGCGGGTCGCGCGTATTCCACGCGTCCTCGGCGGCGCGCACCTTCTGGCGTGCCGTTTCGAGCGTGAAGGGCGGAACGGGCGGGCGGACTTCGGGGGAAGCGGACATGGGTTGCTCCTGTTCAGGTTCTGGCCGCGAACGAACGCAGCCGGTTCGAATTCGCTGCGTCGGCTACCGCGACACGGTATCGAGCAGCAGTTCAGCCGTCGCGCGCGCATCGCGCGCGACGTTTGCATCGCCGCTGACGAGCGCCACGCCGATCGCGCCGTCGATCAGCACGAGCCACTGGCGCGCGAGGCGGGCAAGCCCGCGGCGCTCGATGCCGGCTTCGTCGGCGTACGCATCGAAGCACGCGCGCACGAATGCCAGCAGCCGTGCCTTGTGCTCGCGCGCGACGACACGCACGGGATCGTCGGCGTCGGGGATTTCGCCCGACGTATTCAGGAACGCGCAGCCGTGAAAGTCGGGCTGCCCGAACCAGTCGCGCAGCACGTCGAACATGCCGAGCAGCTGCGCGCGCGGCGCCTTGCCGCGTGCCTGCGTGGCATCGACGAACCAGCGCATCCAGCGCTCGTCGCGGCGTTCGAGGGCGGCGACCACTAGCGCCTCTTTCGATTCGAAATGCGAATAAACGCTCTTGCGTGCCGCGCCGGATCGCTTGACGATCGCATCGATGCCCGTTGCGTGGATGCCGCCCGAATAGATCAGCGCTTCGGCCGCGTCGAGCAGCCGGTCGCGAACACCCGGTTCGCCGGAGGAGTCGTGAGATGGGTTCATGCGTTTACGGTAGAACGATCGTTCTCCATCGTCAACCCCCGTGTGAAAAAGCCCTGTCGGCGAAAGGGCTGAAGCGCGGCCTGACGGCGCGCGTTTACGACATTTTTTCTTGAAGGCGATACGGGGCGCTCACTACACTTCGGTCACCCTGTCTGGGCACAAGGACATCATGCAGCGACCGGAATCCGCGCGCCCCGCGCGCGCTCATGCGGCTTATGCGAAGCGGCTCGTCGGCCACGTCGTCGTGCGGCAAGCAGGCGCCGCGTCATGAAGCACGACGTGCCGAAACGCGACGGCGGAAACGATCGCGCACCGCTCGACGTCCGCCAGGCGCGCGTGCGTGCTGCGCTGCGGCTGCGCGGCGTGATGAAGCTGACGATCGTCACGATCGCGGTTGCGTATGTGCTGACATTCGCGTTCGACCGCCTGCTGGTCGCGGCCGGTTTCGCGCCGGACGCCGCAACGGTGCTGCTGTTCCGTTTCGTGACGTGCGCGCTCGTCAGCTTCTGGCTGCAGGCGGATGCCCTGCGCGCGTATCGGTACGCGGCGCAGCACGGGTTCGTCACCGTTCCCGGTGCACACGGCGATCCCGTTGACGTTGCGCCGCAATGCCCGAAACGCTGGCTCGTCGTGCTGAATCTTCAGCTCGAACCGCGATGGTTGAAGGGTGAAGAAAGCAGGTAGCGATCCGCGCACCGTCGAACGCCGTGCGCGACGCGTATGAGTGAGTCGCAACGACGTTCGCAGGCTCACGGTTGATGGCGCGATTCGATTCGGCCTCGCTGGCGGCGCATCGCGAACGAGCGCTCGGCGAGCGAAGCAGGGAAGCACGTGGAAAGGGAGGGCAGGCACCGAGCGGCGTAAACGGAAGAAGCGAAGCAGAGGCTGACAGGTGAAGGGAACGGGCAATCGCAAGTCACCGACGTGCGATTCGCGCCCGCAAACACAGCTCCCGAATAGTCTCACCTCAAGCGTTGAATCACGCACGTCGATGCCGACCATGTGCATGTCAACGAAAGCGGGGCAGGCGGCAAATGCGCCGCCCTGCCCCGTCTCGATACTCGACTCAGGCCGTCCAGTCGAGAATCACCTTGCCGCTTTCGCCGGACAGCATCGCGGCGAAGCCTTGCTCGTAATCGTCGGCCGCGAAGCGATGCGTGATGATCGGCGACAGGTCGAGGCCGCTCTGCAGCATCGCGACCATCTTGTACCAGGTCTCGAACATCTCGCGGCCATAGATGCCCTTGATCTCGAGCCCCTTGAAGATCACCTGGTTCCAGTCGATCGCCGTCTGCGCGGGCGGGATGCCGAGCAGCGCGACCTTGCCGCCGTGGTTCATCGCCTCGAGCATGCTCGTGAACGCGCTCGGCACACCCGACATCTCGAGACCGACGTCGAAGCCTTCGGTCATGTGCAGGTCGGCCATCACGTCGCGCAGCGACTCGCGTGCGACGTTGACCGCACGCGTCGCCCCCATCTTGCGGGCGAGTTCCAGCCGGTAGTCGTTGATGTCGGTGATCACGACGTTGCGCGCGCCGACGTGCTTCGCGATCGCGACGGCCATGATGCCGATCGGGCCCGCGCCGGTGATCAGCACGTCTTCGCCGACGAGGTTGAACGACAGCGCCGTATGCGTCGCGTTGCCGAACGGATCGAAGATCGACGCGAGATCGTCGGAGATCTCCGGCGGAATCTTGAACGCGTTGAACGCCGGAATCGCCAGATACTCGGCGAACGCGCCTTCGCGGTTCACGCCGACGCCGACCGTGTTGCGGCACAGATGCCGGCGCCCCGCGCGGCAGTTGCGGCAGAAGCCGCACGTGATGTGCCCTTCGCCGGACACGCGATCGCCGATCGCGAAGCCGCGCACTTCCTGCCCCATCTCGACGATCTCCCCGACGTATTCGTGACCGACGTGCATCGGCACGGGGATCGTCTTCTGCGCCCAGTCGTCCCACTTCCAGATATGGATATCGGTGCCGCAGATCGCCGTGCGGCGGATCTTGATCAGCACGTCGTTGTGGCCGACTTCCGGACGCTTCACGCGCGTGAGCGTGAGACCGGGGCCGCGTTCGAGCTTTGCCAGTGCTTTCATGGTCGCGCCTCCGTCAGATGATGCCGAGCGACTGGCCGACGCGCACGAACGCGGCGACCGTCTGGTCGATCTGCTCGGGCGTATGCGCGGCGCTCATCTGCGTACGGATGCGCGCGCGGCCACGCGGCACGACCGGGAACGAAAAGCCGATCACGTAGACGCCTTCACCGAGCAACTTGTCGGCCATGTTCGTCGCGAGCTGCGCGTCGCCGAGCATCACCGGGATGATCGGATGCGCGCCGGGGACGAGCGTGAAGCCCGCTTCGGTCATCTGCTGGCGGAAACGCACGCCGTTCTCGCGCACGCGCGCGCGCAGCTTCGCGCCTTCGTCGCTGCCGAGCAGTTCCAGCACCTTCAGCGATGCCGCGGCAATGCTCGGTGTGAGCGTGTTCGAGAACAGGTACGGACGCGAGCGCTGGCGCAGCAGTTCGATCACCTCGCGACGCGCGGCGACATAACCGCCCGATGCGCCGCCGAGCGCCTTGCCGAGCGTGCCCGTGATGATGTCGACGCGGCCTTCGACGCCGCAGTGCTCGGGCGTGCCGCGGCCGTGCGCGCCGATGAAGCCGACCGCGTGCGAATCGTCGACCATCACGAGCGCGCCGTAGCGATCGGCAAGATCGCAGATGCCTTTCAGGTCGGCGATGATGCCGTCCATCGAGAACACGCCGTCGGTCGCGATCAGCTTGTGGCGTGCGCCCGCCGCGTCGGCTTCCTTGAGCTTCGCCTCGAGGTCGGCCAGGTCGTTGTTCTTGTAGCGGAAGCGCTTCGCCTTGCAGAGGCGAATGCCGTCGATGATGCTCGCGTGGTTCAGCTCGTCGCTGATGATCGCGTCGTTCTCGTCGAGCAGCGTCTCGAACAGCCCGCCGTTCGCGTCGAAGCAGCTCGAATAGAGGATGCTGTCCTCGGTGCCGAGAAACGCGGCCAGCGCGCGTTCCAGTTGCTTGTGGACGGTTTGCGTGCCGCAAATGAAGCGCACCGATGCCATGCCGAAGCCGTCCTGGTCGAGGCCGGCCTTCGCCGCATCGATCAGGCGCGGATCGTTCGCCAGACCCAGATAGTTGTTCGCGCAGAAATTGAGCACGCCGGCACCGCCGGCGAGCGTCACGGCCGCCGCCTGGGGACTCGCGATCTCGCGCTCGGTCTTGTAAAAACCGTCCGCGCGGATCTGGTCGAGCGTCCCGCGCACCTGGGCGAGAAAGGCATCACGCATCGCAAAGCTCCTGACAGGGATTCGCATTCCGCAGCGCACCGCTCGTGGCGGCGGCGCAACGGCCTGCTACTGTTATAGTCGGTCGTTCGGTTGACCGCATTTATCCGATATTCCGAACTAGAATTCGAAATATCGAACAACTCTAAGCGAACGGAATCCAAATGGCAAGTTCCCCCGGATCGCGGCGCACGCCTGCCGGTGCCGCACCGCAGCCGCCGGCCGCGACACCGCCGCGTGTCGGCGAACAGATCCAGCGGCTGCGCAACGAGCGCAAGCTGACGCTCGACGACCTGTCGCGCGCGGCCGGCGTATCGAAATCGATGCTCTCCGAGATCGAACGCGACAAGGCCAACCCGACGATCGCCGTCGCGTGGCGGCTGACGAATGCGCTCGGCATCACGCTCGACGAATTGTTCTCGCAGCCGAAGGCGCCCGAGACGATCCGTGTGGACGGCCCGCACGACATTCCGACGCTCGCCGGCCACGACGGCCGGTACCAGCTGCGCGTATGGGGCCCGATCGACCTCGCCGGCAAGTTCGAGTGGTACGAACTGACGCTGCCGGGCGGCGGTGCATTGGTATCGAACGCACACGAACCCGGCACGCGCGAGCACCTCACCGTGCTGCAGGGCGCGATGGAAATCGAAGCCGCCGCGGCCAGCCGGCGCCTGAAAGTGGGCGACACCGCACGCTACCCGGCCGACGAGCCGCACGCGATCCGCAACCCCGGCAAGGCCGAAGCGCGGGCACTGCTGATCGTGATCCATCGCTGACGGCACGGATAGCTGGCCAACAGGCCATGCAGGCCAGTTGCGGAAAACACTGTATGTTTGTACAGTATACGGACATTCCGCCATGCACGGGCCGGAGCCGGCGCACCGAGGCGCCCGCCCCGGTCGACAGGAGCCTGCAATGACAGAAGAACAAGATTTGGCCGCGCTCAGCTTCAAGGCTGCCGCGCACGATCTCGAACTGATCGTCCGACATATCGCCGGACGCTACATCCGCCAGCGCGTGCCGCTCACGTGGCGCCTGCTGCACGCGATCGAAGCCGAGGCGCTCGCCGACCTCGGCTTTGCCAGCCGGCACGAAGCCGGCATGCGTCAACTGTTCGAACGACCGTCGGACATGACGTTTCCCGAAACGGACGACCCCATCGACTTCGGGCGCTCGAATGCGCTGCCCGCCGTCTTTTCGTTCGCGGTCCTCGCGTATGAAGCCGCGGCCGCGTCGCACGACACGGCGCCTCGCGAGCGTGCTCATCGTCCGTCCAAGGCGTGGGGCGACTGATGGCCGAGCCCCGGCCGTTGGGCACGGCGGCCGGTCCAGCCTCCGCTGCCCGAGACGTTGCGGAAAGGGCTACCATATACGCAACTAACGGAATAAATACCATGTCCCTTCCCACCTCGCCCGGCACCGCCGCACGCCCGGAAGAACCGGATCTGTTCGACCGCGGTGCATCCGACTGGATCGTCTCGCCCGAAGCCGCGTTCGACGCATGGCTTGCGATGCAGGACTATCGTCGCTCGTCGGCCGACGTCTATCGTGCGCAATGGGGCGCCTTTCTCACGTGGATGCGTGCACATCAAAAGAATCTGGCAACGGTCGATACGGCAACCATCGCCAACTTCGTCGGCGAGCTGCCGATCAGGAAAACGCAGCGCATGCGCTATCTGCGCCTGATCGAGCGTGTGCTCGACCACATCCGGCGCACCGAATACGCATCGACGAACCCGGCCCGCTTCATTGCTCAGGATGGCGAAGCGAACTGGCGCAAGGCACGCGACAACGAGCCGACCGGCTTCCTCACCCCGGCCGAGCGCGCGACGTTGCTCGCCTATCTGTTTTCGCCGATCGGCGTATCGGGTTCCGCGTACTGGAAAGAACGGCGCGACCGGGCGCTCGTCGCCGCGTTTCTCGGCGCCGGCATCAAGACTGGCGAAGCGCGGGCACTCACGATTAGTTGCATCAATACGAGCGGCACGTCGCTGCGGATCGAGGCGGCGCATCCGGATTACGCGCGCGAGACCCATCTGGCGTCGTTTGCGATCGCGCTGCTCGAGGCATGGCTCACCGAACGCAAGCGCCAGGATATCCCCGGAGAGCTCGTGTTCCCGGCATCGCACGCCGGGCGGCCGATGCACAAGGCGACGATGCTGCGCGCGATCGACGCGATCGTCGAATCGGCCGGGCTCACGTCATCGCGCACCGCGCGTGCGAGCCCGCAAACGCTGCGCAATACCTATGCGGCCGAACTGTTCGAACACGATGTGCCACCCGAGCGCGTGGGTAAATGGCTGGGCTTCATGCGGCCGGTCTCGTCGAACCGCCTGCATCGCGCGTGGAAAAACTGGCGCGATGGCCTGGCCCCGCACAACGGTGACGCAACCGACAGCGACGAAACTCACTGATCCGGAAACGGCTGCTCACGCGACACGATCCGTGAGCAGCCTTGCGTGACGCAGCCTCACCGTTTCACAGCTCCCGAAAAACCTCACCTCAAGCGTCCCGGATCCTCTCACCTGTGCAGGCGCTGCCGATCTTCGGGTCAGGAACGCGCAAAACGCGCGACGGCTTCGAACCGGGACGGCCATGCGCCCGACGCGTGTTCGCATTCCGGGCACGCCACTTCAAACCCTTCTTCGCTGTGTGACAGCTCGGGCTCCCCGTCGCAATGCGGGCACTCGGCCGGCACCGGAATGTCCTGATCCAGTGCCGTGCCGATCGCGGAAAACGCTTCCGCATCCAGCTGCCCGGCATCCGCCAGGCGCCGGATCAGCGCGGCGATTTCCGGATTCATTCCTCGGCTCGCGCGGAGCGCATTCGCGTCGCGAGTCGCGCGTTCCAGCTCATCGCCCTGGGTGCGCAGCTGTTCTTCGAGCCGGTCCGCGCGGGCCTTGGCCGAACTCAGTTGCTGCAGAAAATCGAATTCCTTGCGCTGAACGTCGCGTAACCCGCTCTGATAGCTCGACGCCATGCTGCGCAACGAGTCCAGCTCGACCAGCATCGGCTTGACGCGGCGTTCGGCTTCGGCCACGGCGTCCTTGATTTGCTGCGCGTAGTGCTCGGTGCGCTGCTGCAATTCGGCCTGCAATGCATCGATCCGGTCGCGCAGCGCAGCGTTTTGCGCCTGCTCGGTGTCGATGCGGGCCGCCGCCGCGGCCAGTTCCTTTTCCAGTCGGGCGATTGTGGTGAGCAACGTGGCTTCGCTTGCCGAACCGTGCGTCGATTGCGACACGAGCTGAACTTCGAGTTCGGTCACGCGGGCCTGCAGTTGCTCGTTCCGGGCTTCGCCGCGGGCGAGCGCCTCTTCCAGCGTCTGCTGGCGGATGGTTGCGTCGCGCAACCGCCGTTCGGCGTCGGCCATCCCGGCGCGAACCTGTTCACGATCGCCATCGAGGCTGTCGCGTGCGGCTTTCAGCGCTTCTTCATAGAGTGCGCCGAGCAATGCACCGGCTTTTTCCTCGACGGCCTTCGGGATCGCCGCACCGTCGAGCCGAATCTTGGACGCGGAACGGATGCGCTCCCAGAAATGATCGATGTCTTTCGGAATGTCGCTGGCGCTGCCGGTCTGGGTGAGATCGCGGACATTGGCGGCCGATGGCCGGATGCCGAGATCGAAGAACAACCGCTTGCATGCATGCAGCGACAATTCCTGACGACGTGCACCGCTGGCACGCAGCGATTCCAGTTCGTCGCGAATGACTTGGCGCATTTCATCCAGGGTCATGACCAGGCTCACAAACGTTGAAATGTGGCAATCATAACGAAATACGTATTTCCTGATACCAATTTTGTGCAGGCGTGGTGAATTTACGTCGTAATGCACAGAAAGCGGGTCTGTGAGCCTATCCGGACGAATGTGGTTCGGGATTCCGTGAAACAAAGCGAAGAAAAGCAGCTAAGTCTTTGTTGTACAAGCATTTTCTAGCGGACCGCGAATTTGGGCATTTGTTTCACATGCCGACGGATCCGTTTGCCGGCGGGTGTTCAGGGGTTGGGGTGTCTGTGGAAAACTCGTCAGCCGATGTCTTGAGAGTATTAGAAGTAAACACCCTTGAACCCTTAGTTAAAAACGTTAACGCCACGGCACAGCCTTATGTAGCAAGGCTTTCCAGCCGACAAGGTGAAGTTTTACGGGAGCCAAGGTGATCGTCTGCGGGAGCTGACGTGATGGGGTTCAGGGAGCAGCGTGAGCCGTTGCAGGAAAGGTCGTGAGCGGATTCGGGATCACAGTGAAACACGAGATTTCCCAAAGGTGAGCGTTTTCGGGGCCGCACAGCCACAGAACCCGCGCGCTGCCTGACTGCACAGTTTTCTGCCTGTGCAGACACAGGTGAGAATTTGCGGGACCTTCTTTGCGCCCCGATTCTGCCCATCTTTTAGGCAGTTTGGGCGAAAGGTGAGGTTTCACGGGACTCCGCGAGATTTTGCTGTGAGGATTTCCGGGAACCGAGCGCCATTTTGCACAGCAAAAGTGCGTTCAGGGGCCCGTGATGCCCTAAAGGTGAGGTTTTTCGGGAGGGAAATCCGGGTTTTCCTGCCCTGATCCCGCTGAGGTGAGCTTTTTCGGGGCATGGATCACAGGCTGTGCGCTCGCTCACAGGTGAGACTTTTCGGGAATGGAATTTGCCCGAAAAATGGGCACAGGTGAGGCTTTTCGGGACCCTTGAGGGGCCGAATTCGCCGAAAAGCCCGCCAGGACTGGAAGAAATCTCGTTTTTGCTGTGCCACTTTTTGGCACAGGTGAGATTTTTCGGGGGCGGACCCAGGGTCGTCGGATGAAGGATTCCCGCCGAAAGGTGAGGCTTTTCGGGGGACATCTACCGCGCACAGCCAAATGCCTTCTGTGCATAAGTATCGGAACGCATTGAGGTTTTTGATACCGCGGTGGTTACGGTGAGGTTTTTCGGGAGCCATTCCCGTGCCTGTCGACGCACAGCCTTTTTTCGGCAAGGTGAGCGTTTTCGGGAGGCGGTACCGGTCAATCCCGCGTGAGTCGGGCCTTCGTCGGCATCCAGGTAAAAGAACAAGCTGTGCTCAAGGTGAGTATTTTCGGGACCTGATCCGATTGGGCCGCTGTACAATGCGCGCCCGGACCTGCAAATCAGGCCCGATCGGGCCGCACGAGCCGGTTTCGACGGCGCCGTGTCGAACGCCGGACCCGATTCCGATCTTCCCGCGAGCCGCGCCTGTACATGCATACAGGCCGCCGCGAGGCGATCCGGAACGCAGGGTGCAAGGCAATCGCAACCCTGTGCCGAACCCCCGGCCGTGAAGTCGCAAAATTACGACAAATCGAAAGGTGAGCCGATACGGGAGCGAATTCCGCACGTGTCGAGCACAGGTGAAATTCTGTGAATCCGCGCATCCCGCGGCACGTCTGGAAGAGTCCGGAACGCCGCAATGACGGACCGGTGAGGGTTTTCGGGAGTCGCTGGGGTGAGTGCTGTTTTGCACGCGTGCTTCACCGGCTATGGTGAGCATGTCGTTCTGGACGCACATCACCGCAGGCGCTATCCTTCCGGGAAACTTCACCTCCGACCCGACGTATGGCCACGACGAAGCGCGCCAAGAAAACCGATGTGGATGTGGTGAGTGCCAGTTCCGCCGAATTGCGCAAGGCCGTCGAGGCGATTGCCATTCAGCCGAAAAGCGGCAAGATCACGCTCCTCACTCGCAAGCTGTTCAATGTCCTGCTGGCCGTCGCGCAGCAGGCCGACGACTCGGGCGATACCTACCGCGCGCTGCTGTCGGACATCGTTGCCAACTCCGCTTTCGATTCGAACGACACCGCACTGGTGAAGGAACACCTGCGCCGCATGGTGTCGGTGCAGGTCGAATGGAGCACGGGGACGTCGAGCCAGAAGCCTGGCCGCAAGTGGGGGATCTCGACGCTGATCGCCGACGCCGAAATTCTCGAGGATCCGACGACCCGCCGCGTGTGGGTCGAATTCTCGTTCGCGCCGAAGATCAAGAAGAAACTGCTCGACCCGGTCCAGTACGCGCGCCTGAGCCTGCAGTTCCAGAGCCAGCTGCGCAGCAGCGCGGGTCTCGCACTGTACGAGATCTGCGTGCGCTACCTGACGAACCCGAGCCACCTGACGATGCGCGAGCCGTGGGAATGGTGGCGGCCGATCCTGTCGGGTACGCCCGATACGGAAGCCGGCGACGAGGCGAAGCGCGAGTACAAGTACTTCAAGCGCGACTACCTGCGCCCCGCGATCGCGGAAGTCAACGCGGTCACCAACATCTTCGTCGAGCTGATCGAGCACCGCGAAGGACGCCGGGTGGCCGAGATCCAGTTCCGCGTGACCGAGCGCAAGCAGCCGATGCTCGCGCTCGACGAACACCCGAACGTGTTCGACAGCACGCTGGTCGACCGGATGGTGAAGCTCGGGATCCCGCTGAAGGAAGCGCAGACGCTCTATGCGGACAGCGAGGAGAACCGGATTCGCGCCGCACTGCAGATGACCGAACAGCGGATGCGCAGCACGACGCTGCCGCCGGTGCGCAGCGCGCCGGCGTTGTTCAAGGATGCGCTGAAGAAGGGTTATGCGCCGCCGGTCGAGTCGGTCGATGCGCTGCCGGCCGGCACGCCGTCCGCGAAGGTCGCGGCGGCCCAGCCTGACGACCTGAAGGCGCGCCTGCTGAGCGAGTTCTCGGCGTTCCGCCGCAAGGAAGCGAAGGTGTTGTACGAAGAGCAGGGCGACGCGGAGCGCGAAGTGGCGCGCGAATCGTTCGAAGCGGAGGCGCTGCCGACGATGGGCTCGCATCTGCGCGACGACTGGCGCAAGCGCGGCCTCGATTCCAAGCTGGCCGAGACGGCCTTTTTCGACTGGCTGGCCCAGAAGACCTGGGGTGAGCCGACGGACGGCGACCTGCTGTCGTTCACGCTGAACCAGTCGCGGGCCGCCTGAGGCCCGCTCAGGCCCGCTGACGGGCCGCCGCCGGCCCCGACCCTCGATCGGGCGGGCCCGGCGTCCTCACCAGGCCCTGCCGGCCGTTTCCATCACTCCGACAACAGCATCCGCTCGAGCTGCTCGAGAATCGCGTCGCGCTTGTCCTTCGGGAGGCCGCGCAGGCGCAACTCGATGCGATCCTCGCCATACGACTTCAGGTCGCCGACCGACTTGCCGCCGAGCTTGATCTCGAGACGCTGCGCATAGCGCTGGCGGCCCGCGGCCTTCGGCGTTTCCTGCGCCGCGACGCGGCCCTTGACGATGTCCGACACCTGGCGCGTGCTGAGATCGTCCGACACGATCTTGTTGATCAGCCGCAGCGTCGCCTCGGTCCCGCGCGCATTGTGATAGCGGCCGACCTGATACGCCATGTTCGAACCGAAGCGGTCGGGACGCGCGACCATTTCCTGCATGATCGCTTCCGGCAGCTTGCCGATCGACAGCGCAACGGCCACCGTCGACTCGTCGAGCCCGAGGTGCTCGGAGAGCTCCTTCTGGCTCTGGAAATGCTTGTCGTCGAGGAAGCGGCGCCACACGACGGCGTTGTCGAATACCGTCTGCGAATCGCGCTGGACGTTGAGGTCGTAGCCGAGCTTGTAGCTCTGGATGCCGATCGGCACGTCGATCACGATCGCCTTGACCGACTCCTTGTTCGCTTCCTTCAGCGCCCGCACGCGGCGACCGCCGTCGCTGACGAAATACGTGCCCGGATTGTCGTAATCCGGAATCACGTGGATCGCCTGCTGTTGCCCCTGCTTCGCGAGGTTGACCGCGAGTTCGGCAATCGACGCCTTCAGATAGAAGTGCCGCGGGTTGAACGGGCTGTGCTTGATCGCCTTCAGCGACAGCTCGATCACCTGGCCCGGTGCGTAACGATTCTCGAGGCGCCACGCACGATATTGCGGCGACTCGTCGATCGACGGATCGATCGTGAATTCCGGAGCAGGCGGCGAAGCGATGTCTTTCTTTGCGGATTTGGTCGGCGTCGGCGTGGGCGTCTCGGACTTGACGATGCCGTCGATCGCATTGAGCCGATCAAGCGCGGTGCGCTTCTCGCTCGTCGTGATATCCGGGCGCGCTTGGAATCCTTTGGCAAATTGGGAAGGTTTCATGTGACTCCTTTATGCGCATAAAGTCAGGGCAGCATGGCGACGATTTCGTCGGCACATGCGCGAATTTCGGCGGCGGCCAGCTTGCCGCCGCGATCGTTCATCTGCAGCACGGTCTGACCGAGCGCCATCGCCTGCTTGTACGCTTCCCGGGTCGGGATCTGCGTTTTCAGCAACGGGAAGCCGAGTTCCTCGAGCGCGCGCTTGAGCTCGCGGGTCAGCATGCGCTTCTCTTCGGTCTTGTTCAGCAGGAAGACCGCGCGGAGGTCTTCGTTCATGACCTGCGCCTGCTGGATCAGCTTGACCAGCCCGACGCTCGACCAGTAGTCGGCCGGCGACGACGAAGTCGGGATCACGGCAATCGACGCGGCGAGCAGGACGACACCGGACACCTTCTCGGTGATCGACGGCGGGCAGTCCACGACGATGATGTCGTAGTCGTTGATGAACTTCTTGATCTCGCGATGGATCTGGCCGTCGGCTTCGGCGAGGTTGACGACCGGAAACGGGATGCCGTTGTCGCTGTCGCCGGATGCGCTCGACCAGTGAACCAGCGTGTTTTGACGGTCTGCGTCGATGACGAGGACGCGCTTCCCTTTTTCATGGAACGCGGCGCCGAGGTGCATGGCAATCGTGCTTTTGCCGACGCCGCCTTTTTGTTGAGTGACTGCAATGATTTCCGCGGCCAATTTTCACTCCTGTTTTGGTCGTTGGAATTCTACAGGACGATATTTGAATTTCAATGAAATTGTCGTTCGACAACTACGCATTAGCCATTCGGGCTATCGGTTTATGCGCATAAACGGGACGGAGGAGATCGATGGCTCGATCGGATCGTGTGGCGGAGGCCTGGCGATGTCGATGGGCTACTCGATGGATGTGTCGCGGCGATCGATGTCGGCGAGATGAGTGGGCGCGCGCTACGATGTCCCGAAGCACTGCCCTTTCGATGGATGGGGGGACGCTTGCCAGAGAGTCGGGGAGTTTGTGCGCATAAACTCGGCGGGGATCGAGCGGATCAACATCGAGGCCAAATGGGCTGTCGTTCGCGAGCGAGGGGCGTGAGCGGCGTACCCTGACCAAGCATGTGGCTTTAATGGTGCGTGTGGTTTGAGCGCGTCGGCATCGATGCGACGGCCTGTTCGGGCGCGACGTGTTTATGCGCATAAACCGGTGACGCTCGATGGCGATGAGCGACGGGCCACGCGCAGTCTCCGCCTGAGTCCGATGCGCGATGATGCCGTGGCCAAGCCGCATATCGATACAACGGCCCCTCGAGGCCGTGGAATATCGACATGCAACCACGCCGTGAATCGCGACGCACCTCCTCCGGCGACCGGAATTTATGCGCATAAACCAAGCGGCTCACGCCATTCCCCGCCCCCTCTCTCAATGCAAAGGGAGCCACGATGCATTGGCTCGCAGATCCCGCGCCTCATCCCGCGATCGCACGCTGCCCGACTTTATGCGCATAAACACATCCATTCTTTGACGCGAATTCTCCGGATAGCACACCCCTCTCGCGGCTCGCATCGACGAGGCGCCACCTGTCCGATCGCCGCGGCGATACACCAGCCCACTCGCGCCCGCCCCTGACCACCTTCGGGGCCCCCGGCACAGACTGGCTACAATACCGGGCTCTACCATCCAGGCCTGAATGATGATCACGATCTACCACAACCCCCGATGCTCGAAGTCGCGCGAGACGCTTGCGTTGGTCGAGTCGCTGCATGCCGCCGGCACGCCGCTGAACGTCGTCGAGTACCTGAAGACGCCGCCGACGGTCGAGGAACTGGAAACGCTGCATCGGCAGCTCGGCCGCCCGGTTCGCGACATGCTGCGCGACGGCGAGGAGCCGTACAAGGCGCTGAATCTGGCTCGCGCGGATCTCACCGACGCCGAAGCCTATGCCGCGATTGCCGCGCACCCGATTCTGCTGCAGCGGCCCATCGTCGTGTACCGCGGCAAGGCGGCCATCGGCCGGCCGCCCGAATCGGTGAAGGCGCTGTTCGAATAATTATTGCCCGGCGTATTTTTCTTATTGCATCAGCCCGACGTTCGCACCGGCATCCGACGCCGACGCGATCGCCGGGCCATCGGCCGCCCGCGACGCGACGAACGACGGCGACAACACGACGAACCGGATCCTAGCGTTCACCGGACGGCGCACCGTCATCGTCCGGCGCCCGCCCCGCCGCCGCTTTCGCGGCCGTCCGCAACAGCGAAATCTGTCCGCGATAGGCCCTGCATCCGCTGCAGGTCGGCAGATGCACGCGCACCTGCAGTCGCTCGTGCAGTGTCAGATGCCGATCGAGCGCATCCGACAGCAGTCGCGTGATGTCAGTACATTTCCCCGGCAGCATCTTCGGTCGTCATCCCTTTTTCGCTCAGGCAGGTTCGCAGGCGCGTGCGCGCCCGATACAGCAGCACGCTGCAATGATTCGTCGTCAGCGTCAATTCGCTGCAGATGTCCGTGATCTCGACGTCGAGGAACTCCCGCATCATGAACACGCGCCCGATCTGTTCCGGAAGGTGGTCGAGACAGGCCTGGAACAGCGTCCAGAACTGCTGCTGCTGCAACAGCGTCTCGGGCTTCGGCCACGGTCGCGGCTTCGCATGCGCGGCCCAGTGCCCGTTTTCCTTGAACAGTTCGCGGTCGAGCACCGATTCGCCGTCGAGTTCGGCGTCGAGCGCGGACAGGTTGACCGTCCGCTGCCGCGCGCGCAGCACGTCGATCAGCTTGTTGCGCAGGATACCGAACACCCACGTCTTGTGAGCCGACAGCCCGGCGAAATCGCCCGCGTGCGACCACGCGGCGGTCAGTGCCTCCTGCACGGCGTCTTCGGCCGCGTCGGCATCGCGGAGCTGGAGTCGCGCGAAGCGCAGCAGGTCGCGCCGCAGTTGTGCGAGATAAACGGGATCGTCGTAGGCGGACGGCATGTCTGGGTTGCAGTGTGTCGAAACGGTCGCGCCTGCGCGACAGAGCGCGCGCATCGCGGTGCGAGCAGCTTACTGGGCGCGCCGCTTGCCCGCAACGCATGTTCGGTCACGATTTCACGAAACCGGCCTGCCGGCTGCGCTATGCTTGCCGAACCCCGGCTCGCGCGTCGACGGCGTCGCGCGGCGGGCAATCTGTAACGTCGGAACATAACGGTCGAGTTATCCACAATTTCTGTGGAAAACCTTGTGGAAAGTCGGCCGGACGGCCCCGTGGGACGGCTCGCGGGCTGGCTTGCCTATAAACAGACCTTTGTCGCCCATTCGGAAGCAATCGATCCGATTCCTTACTCACCGGAAGGAGAATGCCATGTCCTATCGTGTTGCGGTCGTCGTCGGCAGCCTGCGCCGTACTTCGACGAACCGTGCGCTCGCGCACGCCGTGATCTCGCTCGCCCCCGCCGATTTTTCGTTCGAGTTCGTCGAGATCGGCGAACTGCCGCTGTACAGCCAGGACTACGACGCGGATTTCCCGGACGTCGCCAAGCGCTTCAAGCAGTCGATCGAAGCCGCCGACGCGCTGCTGTTCGTCACGCCCGAATACAACCGGTCGATTCCCGGCGTGCTGAAGAATGCGCTCGACTGGGGCTCGCGCCCGTGGGGTTCCAACTCGTGGTCGGGCAAGCCGGGTGCGGTGCTCGGCACGTCGCCGGGCGCCGCGGGCACCGCGCTCGCGCAGCAGCACCTGCGCAACGTGCTCGCGTACCTCGACGTGAAGACGCTCGGTCAGCCCGAGATGTTCATCAAGCACGATCCCGCTCGTATCGACGATCAAGGCCAGATCGTCAGCGAGGACACCCGCAAGTTCCTGCAGGGCTTCGTCGATCGCTACGCGGGCTGGGTGCGCCTGCTCAAATCGGCCTGAGCGTCACGCCCGCCCCGCCGCCGGCGCCGGCCCGCATGCAGCGGGTCACGCGCCGGCGTGCCGTGCGTCGCGCGCCTCGCGGATGCCCAGCAGGATTTCGTCGAGCAGCGCGATGTCGAACGGCTTCGACAGCACGCGGACGTTGACGGTGCGCGTGCGGTCGAGTTCCTCCGCATAACCCGTGACGAGTATCACGGGCAACTTCCCCGGCCGCTTGTCGACCGCTTCCGCGAGGTCGATGCCGTTCAGGCGGCCCGGCATGTGGATATCCGAAATCACGAGGTCGAACGCGTCGTTCGCGGCCGCGCCTTCGATCAGGCGCAACGCGTCGTCGGCGGTGGGCGCATAGGTCACGCGGTGCCCGAGCAGCGACAGCAGCGCTTCCGTGCCGGCCGCGACCTCGCTGTTGTCCTCGACGAGCAGCACGTGCAGGCCGGCGAGCGTGCCCGAACCGGCATCGTGCGCGACGGCCTGCGGCCGCGCGACGACGTCCTCGGCGCGTGCGCGCGGCAGATAGAGGCGCACCGACGTGCCGGCGCCGACCGCGCTGTCGATCGTCGCCAGGCCGCCCGAGCGCTCGCAGAACGCGAACACCTGCGGCAGGCCGAGCCCCGTCCCCATCCCCGGCGCCTTGGTCGTGAACAGCGGCTCGAAGGCGCGCGCGAGCACGTCGGGCGCCATGCCCGAACCCGTATCGTCGAGCGAGATCTGCACGAAGTCGCCGGTCAGCGGGAAGCCGTCCTCGCGACGCAGCGTCACGTTGCGCGCGCCGACCGTGAAGCGCCCGCCGGCCGCCATGGCGTCGCGTGCGTTGACGGCGAGGTTGATCACCGCGAGCTCGAGTTCCGCGACGTCGACACGGATCGGCCAGACGCCGGGCTCGATCGCGACGACCAGCGACGACTTCGAACCGAGCGACGTCTTCAGCAGTTCGCGGCACGTGCCGAGCCATTGGCCGACGTCGATCGTCTCGTTGTGCAGCGGCTGCTTGCGCGCGACGCCGAGCAGCTGGCGCGTGAGCGATTGCCCGTTCTTCAGCGCGCGCTCGATCGCGCCGAGTTCCTTGTCGAGATGCTGGACACCGCGCCGCCGCGCGATCTGCACGTTGCTCGAGATGATCATCAGCAGGTTGTTGAAGTCGTGCGCGACGCTGCCCACGAGGTTGCCGAGCGCCTGCATCTTGCGCGACTGCCGGTATGCCGACTCGATCGAACGCCGCATCGATGCTTCGGCCTGCCAGCGATCCCATGCCTCCTCTTCCGCCTTCAACCGCTTGAGCGACAGCCAGATCACCGACCACAGCGCGATCGACGGTGCGAACATCGAGATGAACAGCACGCTCAGGTGTTCGTACCATTCATGCCAGATCGCCGACGTGCGGTACGCGCACGTCACGTACACGGGATAGCTGCCGACCTGGCGGTACGCGACGATCTCGCTGCTCGCGCCATCGTGGCGCACGCGCACGACGCCCGCGCGCGGATCGTTGCGCGTGTCGCCGAACGTGACCGAGCGATCGGTGTGCGCGAGCGACGGCGGCGGCGGATACGATGCGATCACGGCGCCGTCCGAGCGTGCGAGCGCCATCGTCATCGGCGTGCTCGCGCCGCCGAGCAGGTCGCGATAGAACGCATTGAAATACGACGACTTCAGCGCGATCGACACCATCCCGGCGAACGAACCGTCGCTATGACGGCGCGCGACGCCCGTGTTGAACACCGGAATGTTCTCGAGCTTGAGCGGACCCATCATCAGCCGCGAGATGTGTTCGATGACCTTGCCGTCGCGGATGCCCGCGAAGTCGTCGCGGTTCGCGATCGACGCGTACGGCGCCGGGTAGTAGAGGCTGTTGGCGAGCAGCATCCCGCTCGCGCCGAAGATCGACACGGCGGCCACCTGCGGATAGCCGCCGCCGATCGTGTTCAGCGCTTCGTGGATGTCGGACTCCTTGTCGCGCACGGTGGCGTCGTCCATGTCCTGCACGAGGTCGACGATGCGCGCGTCGAGCGTCTCGCTCAGGTCGAACACCTTGAGCGCGTGTTCCTCGGCGACCCGCACGGTGCGCATCGTCACGTCGCTCGCGGCGGCCTCGCGCGTCTTCAGGTCGTTGTACGCCATCACCACCACGTAGATGCACGGCAGCACGATCGCCGCGACCAGCAGCACGATCAGCGTCACGCGGCGGACCGCGAAATCGTGTTCGGGTGCGCCGGACGCGTAGCCGCCGTCGTCCTGCCAGTCATCGGCGGGCGGGGAGGCGGGAGCGTGGGAGTCGGCGGGCCGGTCGGACGTCATCGAAGAGGCGGGCGAAGCGGAGGTGCCTGCCATCATAAACGAGTTGCGGCGGCCGGCCGCGCAGCCCCGCCGCGCCGCGATCCTGTCGATTCCGACAGGGGGAGATTGTCAGATTGAAAACGCGACGAATCCGGCAGCGCAAACGTACACAAGGAAAAATTTTGCGTGCTTATCTCGAAAATGATCGCGGCTGTTTTCGGAATGACGGGCGATCGGACCAATTCTGTTCGAAATGGTGAAAATGGCGAGTTGCATCGCCTCCGGTTTACTCCGAGAATCGCGCCTTGCTTTCCCTATGACAGATAGATGCGCCCGCCGGCGACCGCCGCGCGGGCATCGCGCGCACCCGCGTCGCGATACCCGCGCACGGCCGCAAGGCGGTTGCCCCGCGCCCGAACGCATGGCCCCCTAAAGAAGTGCGCCGCGCGGTCGTTAACGCGAGAGAGACCATTCCGTATACCGCATCGCCCCATGCCTTTGCCGATTGTAATTGCCGACGATTCGCTGCTCGCTCGCAAACTTCTGACAAAGGCGCTGCCGGGAGACTGGGACGTTGAAGTCGCGTATGCCGCGAATGGTCGCGAGGCCTTGGCGCTTTATCGTGACGGCAAAGCTTCCGTGATGTTTCTGGACCTGACGATGCCCGACATGAGCGGATATCAGGTCCTCGAGACACTGCGCCACGAAGATCTGAACACGTTCGTGATCGTGGTATCCGCCGATATCCAGCCGCAGGCGCAAGCACGCGTGCGTGAATTGGGCGCGATCGCATTCGTTGCCAAGCCCGTGACGTCGGAGGCATTGCTGCCCATTCTCAAGGAGTATGGGTTGTATGCCTGAATCGGTGTTCACGGCGGAGCAACGCGACGCGTTGCAGGAGATCGCCAACCTGGCAATGGGCCGCGCCGCCGCGCGGCTTGCGTTGTTGCTCGGGCGCTTCATCGAATTGTCGGTGCCGCGCGTGCGCGTCGTGAAAGCGGCCGACGCAGGCAATGCGCTGCGCGAGATGACGGGCATTCACGACAACGTGACCGCCGTGCGCCAGGGCTTCCGTTCCGACATCAAGGGCGAGGCGATCGTACTGTGCCGCAGCGCGAGCGTCGCGCGGCTCACGTCGGTCGTCGACCGCACGTTCGGCGACGGTGTCTACGGCGGGATGGCGAGCCCGGACGAACTCGTGTTCGACGTCGCGAACGTGCTGATGGGCGCGTGCGTCGCGTCGATCCTCGACGAGCTCGGCCGCAAGCCCGTGTTCTTCCCGCCGGGGCTGCTCGGCGCGAACGTATCGTTCGACGACGTGTTCGAGCCGAACATGCTCGCGTGGAGCGTCGCGCTGCTGCTCGAGGTGAACTTCGGGCTCGAGGACCACACGTTCCGCGCGCACTTCGTGATGCTGATGGCCGAGGATTCGATCCGGCTGATGGGCGACGCGCTCGACGCGTTGCTCTCCGCGCTATGACGGCCGCCGCTCCGTCGCTGAGCGACCTCGTGATCGAGCGGGTCGGCTTCGGGCTGTTCGTGCTCGACCGCTCGATGACCGTGCTGATGTGGAACCGCTTCATGCAGGATCACAGCGGCATTGCGGCGGCCGACGTGATCGGCCGCAACCTGTTCGACTGCTTTCCGGACCTGCCGCGCGCGTGGCTGTCGCGCAAGCTCGAAAGCGTGTTCCAGCTCGGCAGCTTCGCATTCAGTTCGTGGGAGCAGCGGCCCTACCTGTTCCGCTTCGAGCATGACCGCCCGATCACCGGCGGGGTCGACTACATGCAGCAGGACTGCACGTTCATGCCGCTCACGCGCGGCCGCGACGTCGAGGCCGTGTGCGTGACGATTTCCGACGTCACGCATGTGAGCGTGATGCAGCGCGAGCGCGAGGAAGCCGTCGCGAAGCTGCGCGAACATGCGAATCGCGACGGGCTGACCGGCATCGCGAACCGGCGTTTCTTCGAGGCGCGGCTCGGCGACGAATTCGCGCGCTGGCAGCGCTACGGCGGCGACCTGTCGGTGCTGCTGTTCGATCTCGACCATTTCAAGACGATCAACGACCGCTTCGGGCATGCGGCGGGCGACGCCGTGCTGCGCGAGACGGCGCGCCGCGTCGCGTCGATCGTGCGCGGACAGGATACGTTCGGCCGCTTCGGCGGCGAGGAATTCGCGCTGCTGCTGCCGTGCACGAATCTCGACGAGGCGATGCGGGTGGCCGACAAGGTGCGCGACGCGATCGGCAGCATGCCGGTCGATGCCGAGGGCGTCAGCGTGCCGGTGACGGCGAGCGTCGGCGGCGCATGCGCGAGGAACGGCGCGCCGACCAGCGACGTGCTCGTCAGCGAGGCCGACGCCGCGCTCTATCGCGCGAAGCGGCTCGGGCGCGATCGTTCGGTCGCCTACGCGTAGACCGCGCGCGCCCCTCGCTCAGCTTTTCGCGATGTCGGCGAGCACGCCGGCCAGCACGGCCGGTTGCGACACGAACGGCGAGTGGCTGCTGTCGAGCTGGTGCACGTGGGTCGGATTGCCGGGCGCGAGCGTATCGGCTTCGTCAATGAAGCGCTGCTGCAGCGCGGGCAGGATCACGCGATCCTCGAGACACTTGATGTAGTGGCGGTCGATCGCACCCCAGCGCGCGGCGGTGGTCGGGATCGCGGTCGCGAACGGCGCGGCCGGCACGTCGCAGGTCATCAGGTTCGCGACGGCGTCGAAGTCGGCCTGCGACACGTCTTCATAGAGCGCGCGTTTCATGGTGTCGCGATACGCGGCGTCGCCGCTGCGCGGATCGATGCGCAGCGCGCCGGCCACGCGCGGGCTTGCGAGCATCAGCGGGCCGAGCATCTCGCCCTTGTTCTCCGGCGCGCGCACGTAGTCGAGGCCCGGCACGCCCGAGCCCGGCATGAAGGCCGCGAGATAGACGATCTTCGCGATCTTCTCCGGCGCGCGCTCGGCGGCCGCCGTGATCGCGAGGCCGCCCATGCTGTGGCCGACCAGCACGACCTTGCCGCGGCCGAGCGCGTAGGCGTCGTCGACGGCCTGCATCACCTGTGTCGCATAATCGTCGAGCGTCGTGTTCGCGACCGGCGACGGTTCGGCGCCGAACGCATCCTTGTCGAGCGGCCGTTCGAGATACGACGCGGGAAAGCGGGCATTGATGCCGTGCGCGGGCAGGTCGCGCGCGATCGACAGATAGCCGCGCGCGGCCAGCGCCGCCGCGACGTGTGCGTAACACCAGGCGCCGTGCCAGGCGCCGTGCACGAGCACGAAAACGGGATGGCCGGACGGCGGGGTGGCGGTATCGTTCGTCTCCATGATGTCCGTATTTTTTCGAGAAAGGTGTCATCTTAGACGAACCGGCCGTCATCCAGACGCGAACGCGCAGGGCGATCGCGTGACGGGCCTCGATCCGTCCCCTTTGTCTCGTGCAGGCCACATTTCGTCCGGATCCGATAGGCATTTGTGCCGAAGCACGCTACTTTGTCGCTTTACTTGCGATTGCGCCCCATGAACGTCGACTATCTTTTCTACCGGAAGCCTGACAAGCCCGGCCCCTATTCGCTCGACGACCTGGGCGACATCGCGCCGCCGATCGGCCCGGGCGACGTGGTGCGCGCGGGTATCGCGCGCGTGTTCGAGCAGATCGACTGGCAGGAATCGCCGGACGTGCCGGGCGCATGGTTCGGCACCGGCGGTGCGGTGTTCCAGTTCACCGCGGAGCCCGACGGCGGCGTGACGAGCTTCATGGGCTCGCGCCTCGAACGCCGCTCGATGCTGCAGCTCACGCGTGAAATGGGGCTCATCGCGCTCGATCTGCAGCGCGACATCGTTTACGGCTGACCCGCCGCCGGCGCCCGGTCCCGCCGGGGCCGGCCGCGCCCGGCTGCCGGCGGCCTCCGGCGCCCCGCCGGGCTTGGCGCGTGTCCGCCATCGAACTTCAAAGATTGCTATACTTTCGCCCAATTCCGGCTTCCGGCCGGTAATTTGTGCCTGTCTGTGTCGATCGTTCGCATATCTCGCACGCATTTGACACCCTGACCATCCCAGCCGGGCATGGCTTCTTCAATCGCCCCGCGTGGGTGTCTCCGTGGAGCTCGTCTTGGCCGTTTCCCATTCCGTCGTGGACGAACAAGAAACCGACGCCGCTGCCGTCACATCGGGCAGTTCCTTCTATCTGGCGATGCGCATCCTGCCGGCCGTGCAGCGCGACGCGATGTTCCAGGTCTACGCGTTCTGCCGCGCGGTCGACGACATCGCCGACAGCGACCTGCCGCGCGCCGAGCGCAACGCGGGCCTCGACCGCTGGCGCGCGGACATCGACGCGTGCTTCGCGGGCCGCCCGCCGCGCCACCTGGTCGCGCTCGACCGCGAGATCCGCGCGTTCAACCTGCAGCGCGCCGATTTCCACGCGATGATCGACGGGATGGCGATGGATGCGGTCGAGGATATCTGCGCGCCCGACGAGCCGACGCTCGACCTCTTCTGCGATCGCGTGGCGAGCGCCGCCGGCCGGCTGTCGGTGAGGATTTTCGGGATGCCGGAAGCCGAAGGGATCAAGCTGTCGCACCACCTCGGCCGCGCGCTGCAACTGACGAACATCCTGCGCGACATCGACGACGACGCGGCGATCAACCGCTGCTACCTGCCGCGCGAACTGCTCGCGCGCGAAGGCATCGCGATCACCGACCCGGCGACGATCGTGCGCGATCCGGCGCTGCCGCGCGTGTGCGCGACGCTCGTCGAGCGCGCGCTCGAGCACTTCCGCCAGGCCGACGCGGTGATGGATACCTGCCCGCGTGCACAGGTGAAGGCGCCGCGCATCATGTCGGGCGCGTATCGCTGCATTCTCGAAGCCGCGATCGCACGCGGCTTTGCCGCGCCGCGCGCGCCGCTGCGCAAGCCGAAGGCGCGCATGCTGATGATCGCCGCGCGCTACGCGCTGTTCTGAGCCGATCGCGTCGATGCCCAGAACCGTCCACGTGATCGGCGCCGGACTCGCGGGCCTGTCGGCCGCGGTCGAGCTGCAACGCCGCGGGCGGCGCATCGTGCTGCACGACGCGCACGCACACGCGGGCGGCCGCTGCCGTTCGTGGTTCGACGGGACGCTGAACGCGACGCTCGACAGCGGATTGCACACGGTCTTCGCGGGACAGCCCGCGACGCAGCGCTACCTGCGCGCGATCGGCGCGGCCGATCAGCTCGCGGGGCCCGCGCTGCCTGAATGTCCGGTCGTCGACGTCGCATCGCGGCAGCGCTGGACGCTGCGCTTCGGCGACGGGCGCTGGCCGTCGTGGCTGTTCGACGCCGCGTCGCGCGCGCCGGGCACGACGCCGCTCGACTACCTCGCGCTCGCGCCGCTCGCGTTCGCGCGCACGGGCCGCTCGCTCGCCCAGACGATGCGATGCGACGGCGTGCTGTGGGATCGTTGGCTGCGGCCGTATTTCCTCGGTGTGCTGAACGTCGAGCCGCGCCACGCAAGCGCCGAGCTTGCGCGCGCCGCACTGTGCGGCACGTTCGGCGCGGGTGGCCCCGGCAGCCGCCCGCTCGTCGCGCGCCACGGGCTCGGCAGCGCATTCGTCGAACCGGCGCTGCGGATGCTGCAGCACGGCGGCGCGCAGATCCGGCTGAATTCGCGGCTCGACGCATTCGAATTCGGCGCGCACGGCAATGCGGTCGATGCGGTTTCGGTCGGCGGCGAGCGCGTCGATCTCGCGCCGGGCGACGCCGTGGTGCTGGCCGTGCCGCCCGAGGTCGCGCGGCCGCTGGTGCCCGAACTCACCGCGCCCGACACGTTCAGCGCGGTCGTGACCGCGTATTTCGCGGTGGAGTCTCCAGCCGGCCATCCGCTGCAGACGGCCGTCGTGAACGGCATCGTCGATGCGGTGCGCACCGGCGGCGGCCAGCTTGCGGCGACGATCCGCGACGCGGGCCGCTGGCTCGACACGCCGCGCGACACGCTCGCGCGGCGCATCTGGGAAGACGTCGCGCGCGTGACCGGCGCGAACCCGGAAACCATCCCCGCGTGGCAGCTCGTCGTCGAGCCGCGCGCGGGTTTTGCGGCGGTGCCGTCGCAGGAAATGAAACGTCCGGCCGTGCGTACGCGCTGGACCAATCTCGTGCTCGCGGGTGACTGGATTGCCACCGGCCTGCCCGCCACGATCGAGGGCGCGATCCGTTCCGGCCAGCTGGCCGCGGACGTGCTCCAGACGCAATAAACAGAGGGACCAATGAACGATCTCACCGAAATGGCTACCCTGTCCGCCGGCGCGGTGCCGGCCGGCGTCGACGCGGCCGTCGCGCGTGCGACCGACGCGCTGCTGGCCGCGCAGCAAGCGGACGGACACTGGGTCTACGAACTCGAAGCCGATTCGACGATTCCCGCCGAATACGTGCTGCTCGTCCACTATCTCGGCGAGACGCCGAACCTCGCGCTCGAGCAGAAGATCGGCAACTATCTGCGCCGGATTCAGCAGGCCGACGGCGGCTGGCCGCTGTTCACCGACGGCGCGCCGAACATCAGCGCGAGCGTGAAGGCGTACTTCGCGCTGAAGGTGATCGGCGACGACGAGAACGCCGAGCACATGCAGCGCGCCCGCAAGGCGATCCACGCGATGGGCGGCGCCGAGATGTCGAACGTGTTCACGCGCATCCAGCTCGCGCTGTACGGTGCGATTCCGTGGCGCGCGGTGCCGATGATGCCGGTCGAGATCATGCTGCTGCCGCAGTGGTTCCCGTTCCACCTGTCGAAGGTGTCGTACTGGGCGCGTACCGTGATCGTGCCGCTGCTCGTGCTGAACGCGAAGCGCCCGATCGCGAAGAACCCGCGCGGCGTGCGCATCGACGAGCTGTTCATCGATCCGCCCGTCAACGCCGGGCTGCTGCCGCGCCAGGGCCACCAGAGCGCCGGCTGGTTCGCGTTCTTCCGTGTGGTCGACCATGCGCTGCGCGCGGTCGACGGCCTGTTCCCGAGCTATACGCGCGAACGCGCGATCCGTCAGGCCGTGTCGTTCGTCGACGAGCGCCTGAACGGCGAGGACGGCCTCGGCGCGATCTATCCGGCGATGGCCAACGCGGTGATGATGTACGACGCGCTCGGCTACGCGGAAGATCATCCGAACCGCGCGCTCGCGCGCAAGTCGGTCGAGAAGCTGCTCGTCGTGCACGAGGACGAGGCGTATTGCCAGCCGTGCCTGTCGCCGGTGTGGGACACGTCGCTCGCCGCGCATGCGCTGCTCGAGACGGGCGATGCGCGCGCGGAAGAAGCCGTGCTGCGCGGCCTCGAATGGCTGCGTCCGCTGCAGATCCTCGACGTGCGCGGCGACTGGATCTCGCGCCGCCCGCACGTGCGGCCCGGCGGCTGGGCGTTCCAGTACGCGAACGCACACTACCCGGACGTCGACGATACGGCCGTGGTCGTGATGGCGATGGATCGCGCGCAGAAGCTCAAGCAGTCGGACACCTATCGCGATTCGATGGCGCGTGCGCGCGAATGGGTCGTCGGCATGCAGAGCAGCGACGGCGGCTGGGGGGCGTTCGAACCGGAAAACACGCAGTACTACCTGAACAACATCCCGTTCTCCGATCACGGCGCGCTGCTCGATCCGCCGACGGCCGACGTGTCGGGCCGCTGCCTGTCGATGCTGTCGCAGCTCGGCGAGACGCCGCTGAACAGCGAGCCGGCCCGCCGCGCGCTCGACTACATGCTGAAGGAACAGGAACCGGACGGCAGCTGGTACGGCCGCTGGGGGATGAACTACGTGTACGGCACGTGGACGGCCCTGTGCTCGCTGAACGCGGCCGGCCTGACGCCGGACGATCCGCGCATGAAGCGCGGCGCGCAGTGGCTGCTGTCGATCCAGAACAAGGACGGCGGCTGGGGCGAGGACGGCGACAGCTACAAGCTGAACTACCGCGGCTTCGAGCAGGCGCCGAGCACGGCGTCGCAGACGGCCTGGGCGTTGCTCGGCCTGATGGCGGCCGGCGAAGTGAACCACCCGGCCGTTGCACGCGGGGTCGACTACCTGATCGCGCAGCAGAACGAAGAAGGCCTGTGGGACGAGACGCGCTTCACGGCGACGGGTTTCCCGCGCGTGTTCTACCTGCGCTACCACGGCTATCGCAAGTTCTTCCCGCTGTGGGCGCTCGCGCGCTACCGCAACCTGAAGCGCGACAACGCGACGCGCGTCACGGTCGGGATGTAACGCGTGGGCGTGTCACGACACAACGGCGCATTGCCCGTCATCGCGGTGACGGGGATGGCGTTCGAGGCGCGCATCGCGCGCGGCGACGGCGTCGAGGCCGTGTTTGCCGCGCGGGCCGACCGGCTCGAACGCGCGCTGGCCGACGCGACCGCGCGCGGTTGCGCGGGCATCGTCAGCTTCGGTACGGCCGGCGGGCTCTCGCCCGATCTGGCGCCCGGCTCGCTCGTGATCGCGAACGCGATCGACGGGCCGTTCGGCCGTGTGGAGACCGACGCGGGCTGGAGTACGCGGCTCGTCGCCTCGCTGCACGACACGCCGGTGTGGGCGCGTGTCACGCGCGGCACGATCGCGGCCGTCGGCGCGCCGGTCGTCAGCGAACAGGAGAAGACGTCGCTGCACCACGCGAAGGGCGCACTGGCCGTCGACATGGAGTCGCACATCGCGGCGGCCTTCGCGGCGGCGCGCGGCGTGCCGTTCGCGGTGTGCCGCGCGATCGTCGATCCGGCGTGGCGCACGCTGCCGCGCGCGGCGACGGCCGGCCTGCGCGACGACGGCAGCACGGCGATCCTGCCGATCCTGCGCGAACTGCTGAAGCAGCCGTCGCAGCTCGGCCCGCTGCTGCAGGTCGCCAGCGACGCGCGCGCGGCGCGTACGACGCTGATCCAGGCGCGGCACGCGTTCGAGCGGACGGGCGCGATGCGGATCGTCTGAGCGGCCCGCGCCGCGGCTGTCTCCCCTCTTCCCGGATTCTCCGTTTCGTACGGACAAAAAAAGAGCGCTGCGTGATGCAGCGCTCTTTGTCCTTGCGCGGCCGCCGGTGCGGCGTTACTGCGCGGCCGGACTGCTTGCGGGTGCCGCCGGAGCAGCCGGCACGGTCGCCGCCGGTACCACGGCCGACGCCGCGGCAGGCGCGCTCGCGGGCATCGCATTGTCCGCGCCCGGGTCGTCGTACTGCGGCAACCCCGGCGCAGCCGGCGCGGGGTTCGGCGCGGCGCCCGATGCGCCGCCCGCATCGCCCGGATCCTCGTAGTTCGGCAGCCCCGGCACGGCCGGCGTCGCGGCCGGCACGGCGCCGGCTTCACCCGGCTCGTTGTAGGTCGGCAGCGCGGCCGACGACGACTGGCTGCGGTACGTCAGCGACTTGCGCTGCTGCAGGTATGCGTCGCGCACGAACGAATACGGATCGAGCGCGGCCTGCTTCAGCAGGTCGGTCGCGCCGAGCAGGTCCGAACGCGCGCTGATGAACTGCGCGATGTACATCGGGTTGCGCGCGGCCGGCTCGATGTAGTTCAGCAGGTTGAAGCGCACGTCCACCGCGCGGCCGACGCCGTCGCGGACCGTGCTCGGCCCGAACACGGGCAGCACGAGGTACGGGCCGGACGGCATGCCCCAGCGCGCCATCGTCAACCCGAAATCCTGGTGATGCTTCGGCAGCCCGGCCGGCGTCGCGATGTCGATCAGGCCGGCGACGCCGAACAGCGAGTTCATCGCCACGCGCATCAGATCCTGCGTCGCATCGGTGATGCGCAACTGCAGCAGGTTGTTCGCCATGTTGCCGAGATCGCCGAGGTTCGAGAAGAAGTTGCTGATCGCGGTCCGCACCGGCGTCGGCGTGACCTTCTGGTACCCCTTCGCGATCGGCTGGGCGATGTTCGTGTCGACCGTGTCGTTGAACTTGTACATCGCCCGGTTCATCGGCTCGAGCGGGTCGTCGGGATTGCGGTTCGGTCCCGTCGCGCAGCCGGACAGCATCGCGCTGGCGGCGACGGTCGCCGCAATGATTCGCACCTTATTCATTGATTCCTTGCGATTGGTTCTTGGCACGTTTGACGCGCGGTTTGCCCATCAGGACGGGCTGGAACACCACGGCGCCGATCAGCGTGCAGGTCAGGGCCAGCGCGAGCAGCTTGCCCATGCTCGACGTGCCCGGATGGTGTGACAGCCACAGGCTGCCGAACGCGGTCGCCGTGGTCGCGGCGCTGAACAGCACGGCATGCGTGAGGCTCGAGTGCAGCAACCCCGTCTGCCCCGCGCGCCATGCCATCACGAAATACACCTTGAACGCGACGCCGACGCCGAGCATCAGCGGCAGCGCGATGATGTTCGCGAAGTTGAGCGACATGCCGAGCACGACGCACATCTCGAGCGTCACGATGCCCGACACGAGCAGCGGCACCAGCGTGCGCAGCACGTCGCCGAAACGGCGCAGCGTGATCCACAGCAGGATCGTGATCGAGATGATCGACCACAGCGCCGCGTGCAGGAACGCGTTGATGATCGTGTCGGCCGAATGCAGGATCGAGATCGGCCCGCCGGTCGCGCCCGGTTCCGCGGCCTTCACCGCCTTCGCGAAACGGCGCAGCATCGTGTCGTCGTTCGGGTCGACGCCCTTCGGCACCTTCGGCGAGACCTGCACGAGCGCGTGGCCGTCCGGCGCGACCCAGTCGCGCACGAGTTGCGGCGGCAGCGATTCGCGCGTGATGTCCTGCGGCTGCAGCAGCGACGCGAGCTGGTTGAGCGCGATGCGCAGCGTGTCGGCGAACGCGCGCTCGGCGCGGTCGCGCGTCGCGCTGTCGGCCGCCGCGAGCTTCGCGAGCGACGCGGACAGGTGCTGCGCGGCGGCCGCGCCGGGGCCCGGGTGATCTTCGGCCGCGTAGCCGAGCAGGTCCGACACGCGCTTGAGCGCGGCCACGCGCTGCGCATCGGTCGCGGGTGGCGCTGCCGGCTGCGTCAGCGCCGGCAGCAGGTCGCTCGCGGCCGCGGCGATCGCCGCGCGCTTGGCCGGCTGGTCGGCGGGGATGAAGGTCGACAGTGTGGTCGTGCGGCCGACTTCGGGCAGCGTGTCGAGGCGCTTCGCGGCCGCGTCGGCTTCGGCGAGCGACGGCGCGAGCAGCGTGACATCGTTGACCGCGGCTTCCGGCGAATCCTTCAGCGCGAGCAGCGTCGCCATCGATTCGCTGTTCGGATCCTTCAGGTGCAGCGGGTTGAAGTCGAAGTGCAGGAACGCGAGCAGCGGCAGCGCGCCGATCACGACCGCGAGCGTGCCGATCAGGATCGGCTTGCGATGACGATCGAGGTAGTCGTCGACCGGCGCGAGCCACGGGAAGCCCGGCGTCTTCGATTCGCCCGGCGGCGCGAACAGGCGCAGCAGCGCGGGCAGCAGCGTGAGCGTGGTCAGCAGCGCGACGAACATCCCGACGCCCGCGATCAGCCCGAGTTCGGACACGCCGCGATAAGCCGTGGGGATGAACGAGAAGAAGCTCGCGGCGACGGCCGCGGTGGCCAGTGCGAGCGGCATGCCCATCGAATGCGCGGCGCCGATCAGCGCGTGATCGATGCGCGGATCCCGGAAGCGTTCCTCGCGGTACTTCACGCCGTACTGGATCGAGAAGTCGACGCCGAGGCCGACGAACAGCACCATGAACGCGACCGAGATCATGTTCAGCGAACCGACCATCGCGAGGCCGAGCGCGGCGGTCACGACGAGACCGACGAACAGCGTGACGAGCACCGAGCCGATCATCCGCTTCGAGCGCAGCGCCAGCCACAGGATCACGAGCACGGCGAGCAGCGTGAGCACGCCGTTGAGTGCGGCGCCGTCTTCGACCGACGCGAATTCGTCGTCGGCGAGCGGCTGCTCGCCGGTCAGGCGCACGGCCGCGCCGTAGCGCTTCTCGAGGTCGAGCGAACGGGCCGCGTCGCGGATCACCTGGCTCGTTTCCGCGCCGGCCTTCAGCGCGCCGTAGTTGACCACCGGCTGCACGGTGACGAACGCGCGCGCGGGCAGCCGCGCGGCATCGTTGTCGACCAGCGCGCGCCACGAGAACGCGGCCGGCTTGCCGGCCAGCACGTCGTCGACCGTCGCCGCGCTGCGCGCGAGCAGCTTCGCCATCGCGGGCAGTTTCACCTGGCCGGTCAGCAGCGGCTGGCCGAGCGTGGTGGCCAGTGTGGTGACGAGCCCGGTCAGGCTCGGGTTCTTCGCGAGTTCGTTGACGAGCGGGCGCGCGCTCGCGAGCTGCGACGTCGTATCGGCGACTTCCTGCGGCGACAGGAACAGCAGGCCGTTGTGCTCGAAGAACGGCCCGCCGCCGGGCTCGGCGACCTGGCCGATGCGGCCGGCGGCCGCGTCCTTCCGCAGTGCTTCGGTCAGCGCATGCGCGGCGGCATTCGCGAATTCGGGCGCGGGTGCCTCGACGACCGCGAGGATCGTGCCGTTGCGTTGCGGGAACGCCTTGTCGACGGCCTGCCCGAGGGCGGCCCATTGCGGCTCGGCATCGACGAGCTTGCTGATGTCGGTGTTGATCTTGAAATGCTGCGCGACGTAGACGCCGCTGACGGCGGCGATGACGAGCGACAGGACGACGACCCAGACGGGGCGGCGCACCGACCATGCGACGAGTCGGACGATGAGAGATGTCACCATGTGGCGGTGGGGAGCGGCTGGCAAGGGCAAAGTAGCCAAGTATACCGGCGCGGCGTGGCGGCGGTCGTGACGTTGCGGGTTTCGGGGCAGGAAGGAGATTTGCTCGTGGCGGCGAAATCGGTACCGATGACCGGTTCGTTTGTATGGGGATATTTACATAATCGGTGCGGGGCCGCGCGGCCTGTGACAAATGCGGCTGAAAGGTAACAGTCGGTCACCGTGAGGCACCGGGGCGTCGGGCCCGGTATACTTTGCTTCACCGGCCGATGCAAGGAGCCGGTCGTTTTTTCCCATCGAGTGCGATATCCGTATGAAACGTCATCTGTTTGCTTTCGTCGCGGCCGCCGCCGTGTCGGTTTCCGCTTTCGCGCAGAGCGCGCCGGTCGACATCGTCCGCAATGCGGTCGAGGGCACCGTCAATGCGATGAAGGCCGACCCGGCCGCGCGCGGCGGTGACATGGCGAAGGTCTCGCAAGTCGTCGAGCAGCGCTTCCTGCCCGCGACCAACTTCGAGCGCACGACCCGCATCGCGGTCGGCGATGCGTGGAAGCAGGCCACGCCGCAACAGCAGCAGGAGCTGTACAAGCAGTTCCGGCTGCTGATGACGCGCACCTACGCCGCGTCGCTCGCGCAGCTCGGCAGCCAGGACGCGAAGTTCTCGTTCAAGGCCGGCGGCGCGTCGGGCGCCGACGCGCTCGTGCAGTCGACGGTCACGACGCCGGGCGACAGCCAGTCGGTCGGCTACCGTCTCGGCAAGGTCGGCAACGACTGGAAGATCTACGACATCGACATGTCGGGTGCGTGGCTGATCCAGGTGTACCAGGGGCAGTTCAAGAGCCAGCTGTCGTCGGGCGGGATCGACGGGCTCATCGCGTATCTGCAGAAGCACAATTCGCGGACGAACTGACGGCTGATTCAAGGCCGCGATCCGGATGCATGAAGGGCGCCCTCGGGCGCCCTTTTTTCATGGCTGCGCGTTGACTGTGCGTCATGTGCCGATGCCGAGCATCCGCAGGCAGTCGTCGACCACCACATCGACGAATGCCGCACGATTCGTTTCCGGTGACGACGCTTCATTTTTGGCCGCGTGTCCGAGAATTAACGTGATTTCCTGCGAGTTACGATGCTCGCCGAGACGATCGCAACGATGACAGACAGCCCACCCCATCCTGCGAAGAATGCATTCGCGATTTCCGGGTTCGTATCGAAAAGACTGCCCCTGCCATGCAGGACGAACGTTCCGTATGCGTAGAGCGCGCCCCAGCAGAACAAGGTCGCGCAGGCTGCGCCGACAAGTGCGCCCGCTACAGCGGCAACGAGTTTCATTTGACGGGAAAGAACAGGATGGTTTTTGAGTGACGGAAATCAGACCAGAAGCCCGCTATGACTATATTCCATGAAATCCGAATGCCTGATGCGAAACCGGTGAGCCTGCGTCCGTTCCAGAGGTCGATATGCCCGCCGCTCAAATTATCTGGCGAATCGCCGTCCTGCAACCAGTAGCCATCGAAAAAGACAATTCCGGTTCGGCCTGCTACTTTGCGTGCCCAATCGGGTCCCGTAATGTTCTCGGGAGGCAGCACGCCGGCGACCGGCCGCAGCTTCAACCATTCGGCGAACTCGTATGCACGAGTCGCGGTCGGTTTACCGTCGATGAGAAGGCGGCCTATCGTCGGTTTGCCCGGCATCGGCCGAACCCGCTTCTGCGAAAACGACTTCATTGCGATGCCGACCTTGTGCAGCGTCACGCTCATCCGGATTGCACACTGGTTCTTGTATTGTCCGTTCGGATCGTCGTACGGGTTGCCGTGAGCATAGTTGTTCCAGAGCTCGGAAAACGTCACGGACTTCAACTCGACTGCCTTGTGCGATTCCGGCACGGCGGTTGTCTTCACGGTTGTCCTCGGGTTCGGCACTATGCGTCCCCGCTTGATCGGGCGAGCGCTTCGTCGCCCCAATAGACGACGTATTCATCCTCACTGGCAGTGTGAATGCGCGGCAGATGCCCGCTGTCGTCGAGGTGGCCCGAGTGGATGCGTCCGTCCGACGTTTCGATAACGTACGGATAGCCTGTCGACGCACCACTTCCGATGGCGTGAACGGATTCGTCGTAAGCGCCCGCGATGATCGACACGACACCGCCTTTCCGATTTTCGCCGGACGTCACAATGCCTGCCGTTTCCGCCATGTCATCGCACCATGATTCGCCGGCGAGGACCGCGACGATGCGCGGCGGTGTCGGGCAGCCGCATAAGACGACGTCACCATCGGCGGCCGTTTCACCCATGAATTCGAGACGTCGCGGCCCGCCGGCCTTGGCGATCGGCCCGGTGCCTTGGCATGCATCGCAGAATGCGAGACCGCCGATCAACGCAACCGGGCGACCGGGGCTGCCGAACGTGAATGTCGGCCCCGCATAGGCAAGGATGCTTCCCCCGGTCTCCAGCGCGTCGCCGACCACCGCGATACGGCGTTTCATGATTTCGCTCCCCGGTTCCGGTCGCCGACCCGTGCCGGCGATACCGTGTGCCGCGTGACGACGTCACGCGCGGGAGGGCGCGGCTCATGACGATGTCGCCTGCTGCGGCAAGCGAAAGGATTCCATCGACCCGGGGAGCGGTCGATTGGACGAGTATGAAATTGAACGGCGAATCGTGAGGGGATGTGCTTGGGGTACCGACCTACCGCCGCCGATGCTCGACCGCGAACTTGATCAGCTCGGCCTGCCCTTCGATCTCCAGCTTGCGCTTCAGGTTGAGCCGGTGCGTTTCGACCGTGCGCACCGACAGCCCCGTCTGCTGCGCGATCTGCTTGCTCGACAACCCTTGCGCCAGCGCATCGAGGATGTCGCGTTCGCGCGGCGTCAGCCGATCGAGCGGCGACGCGGTCGCGCTCGCGTGGATCATCCGCGCGGCCAGCCCTTCGCTGAAGAACGTCTGACCGGCCAGCACCGCGCCGATCGCGCGGACGATCTCGCTCGCGGGCGAATCCTTCAGCAGGTAGCCGCTCGCGCCGGCCCGCACGGCTTGCGTCACGTATTCGACGTTGTCGTGCATCGACAGCATCAGCACGCGGATGCCGGGAAACCGATCGTGGAACACGCCCGCGAGCGTGATGCCGTTCATCCCGTTCATGCCGACGTCCATCAGCGCGAGATCGGGTTCGAGCGACGCGGCGAGCGCGAGCGCCTCGTCGGCGTTGCCGGCTTCGCCGACCACCGACAGGTCGGCCGCCTCGAGCCGCATCCGCAGGCCGTCGCGCACGAGCGGATGATCGTCGACGAGCAGCAGTCGGGCGGCGGGCCGGGCGGAGTCGGGGGCGCTCATGCGTGAAAGTCTCCTGTCATGGGGCGTGTCGTCACGCCGCGCAGCGGCACGCGCGCGGCGACGATCGTGTGGCCGACCTGCGACGCGATCGTCAGCGTGCCGCCGAGCGCGTCGAGGCGCTCGCGCATGTTGCGCAGGCCGATGCCGCGGCGCGCGTCGGCCTGCGAGCGTTCGGCGTCGAAGCCGCAGCCGTTGTCGGCGATGGTCAGCGTGACGGCGTGCGCGCCGACGTCGAGCGTGACGGCCGCGCGCGACGCCTGCGCATGATGCACGATGTTGCTCAACGCTTCCTGCGCGATCCGGAACAGCGCGGTGTTGACGGCCTCGGGCAGCGGCTGCGCGCCGCTGTGCGCGACCTGCGTATAGCCGATGTCGATGCCGCTTTCGGCGCCGAGTTCGCGCACGAGTTGTTCGAGCGCGGCCGCGAGGCCGAGATCGTCGAGCATCGACGGCCGCAGCGCATGCGAGATGCGCCGCACTTCGCGCAGCGTGTCGCCGAGCCGACCGACACCCGACGCGAGCGCCTGCTCGGCTTCGGGCACGCGCGCCGTGCCGCGCTCGAAGCGCGCGAGCGCGGATTCGAGCATCAGCTTCGCGGACACCATCATCTGGCTGATCCCGTCGTGCAGCTCGCGCGACAGCCGCGCACGCTCCTGCTCCTGCGATTCGACGATGCGCTGCGCGAGCAGCTTGAGCTTCGCGTCGGTGCTGCGCGACTCGCTGACGTTCAGCACCAGCGCGCACACGGCGATCGCCGCCGCGCCGGTCAGCGCGATCGCGGTGAGCCAGCTCATCGTGCGCTCGATGTTCGCGGATGCCCGCGCGTCGATGCGCTGCAGCGCGGTGTCGACGTCGTCGAGATAGATGCCGGTGCCGACCATCCAGCCCCAGCGTTCGAGCGCGACGACGTAGCCGAGCTTCGGCGCGACGCGGCCCGTCGACGGTCGCTGCCATGCGTAGCGCACGTAGCCGCCGCCGCTCGACGCCGCGCCGATCAGCTTCTGGATCGTCAGCGCGCCCTGCGGGTCGCGCATCGACCAGTAGTTGTGGCCGACCCGTTCGGGCTCGCGCGGATGCATCAGCGCATTGCCGTGCAGGTCGTACACGAAGAAATAGCCGTCCGGGCCGAAATCCATTTTCTGCAGCATCGCGAGCGCCTGCGTGCGCAGCAGCGCGTCGTCGCGCGCATTGCGGCCGCTCGCGTCGTAGAGCGGCATGATCGCGCTCGTCGCGAGCTCGACATAGTGCTTCAGCTCGACTTCCTTGCTCGACAGGTACGCGGCCTGGATCGTCGCGTGCTGCGTGCGCGCGAGCGACGTCGCCTGCTGGCGCACGCCGAAGCCGATGCCGGCGATCGCGAGCAGGAACGGCACGACGGCCAGAAGGAAGATCTTTGCCTTGAGTCTCATGGTGGTGCGAAGCGGCCGCGAACCGGCGCGGGCCGGCCGGGCGCGTCAGCCGCGCGGCGGCGCGGCGGCGGATCGAGCCGACATTGTCGGCGATTTTGCGCGCGGGCGGCGCCGCCGCCGGGCACCCGGGCGTTCAGGCCCGCCGCGATTCGAAATGGTCCGGCGGCGCGGCCGTCTGCACGACGATGCGATTGCGCCCGGTTTCCTTCGCGCGATACAGCGCGTCGTCGGCGAGCTTCAGCGCGGCCTGTATGTCGTCGTCGCGTTCGGGGTAGCTCGTCGTCACGCCGATGCTCACGGTCAGGCGGCCGGCCGTGCCGGCGTCATGCCGGATGCCGAGATCGAGGATGCCCGTGCGGATCGCCTCGGCGATCGTCACCGCGCCGTCCGTGTCGATGTCGGGCAGGACGACGACGAACTCCTCGCCGCCGTAGCGCGCCGCATAGTCGGCCGGGCGGCGCAGGCAGCCGGCGATGCAGTGGCCGACCGCGGCGAGCGCGTCGTCGCCGGCCTGGTGGCCCTGCGTGTCGTTGTAGCGCTTGAAGTAATCGACGTCGATGAACAGCAGCGACAGCGCGTGCTGCTCGCGCGCGGCGCGGCGCCATTCGCGCGCGAGCGTGACGTCGAGCATCCGGCGGTTGTCGAGGCCCGTGAGGCCGTCGGTGCGCGCGAGCGCCTGCAGTTCGGTTTCCGCGCGGTGGCGCTTGCGCAACTGCACGTCGAGCAGCAGCGACAGGCCGACGAAGCCGATCGCGAGCACGGCCATCGCGGAGCCGATCGGAATCGCGCGGTCGTACCATGCGGCGTAGGTGTCCGCCTCCGAGCGCGCGACCATGATGATGAGCGGCAGGTGCTCGAGGTGCCGGAACACGTACAGGCGCCGCACGCCGTCGATCGTCGCGGTGTCGGCGAAGCTGCCTTCGTTGGCCGTCATGAAGCGCCGGAACGTGCTGGCATGGCTGATGTCGCGGCCGACGATCTTGGGGTCGTACGGCTCGCGCGCGACCATCTTGCCGTCCGTGTTGATCAGCGCGATCGAGCCGCGATCGCCGAGCGACAGGCGCGAGAACAGGTTCTGGAAATATTCGAGCCGGATCGACATCACGGCGACGCCGCCGAACGACCCGTCGGGCTTCGCGATCCGCCGGCTGAGGGCGATGCTCGGGGAGCCGCCGCGCAGCCGGGAGTGATACGGCGGGCTGACGTACAGGCCGACGTCGGGATGGTCGCGGTGCACGGCGAAATACGGCTCGTTGGCGAAATTGGCCTTGCGCGGCACATCGCTCTTGCCGTCGACCGCGATGTCGCCCTTCGCGTCGAGCACGTAGATGCCGCCGAGGTACTTGGCGGTCGTCGCGCGGTCGAACAGCACCTGGCGGCGCAGCGGCATCGGCAGCTTGACGACTTCGGGGTCGGTCGCGCCTTCGACGACGGCCTGCAGCGACAGCGAATAGATCTCGATGTTGCGCTCGATGTCCCACGATGCCATCAGCGCCAGGTTCTGCTGCATCGCAATGGAACGGTCGCGCGCGTCGATGCGGCCTTCGTACAGCACGATGCCGCACAGGAGCAGCAGGAGCAGCGCGATCAGCAGCCCGGTATAGAAGATCAGGTGCGGCAGCAGGAACCTGCGCAGATGAGCGGCGACACGGCGCGTCGGGCCGGATTCGCTGGGCATTGCGTAGTCGGTTTCTGCCATGGTCCGTGTGGATCGATGGGCATCGCCGCCTGGCGGCGGGCCGATGCGATTGTTCGTATGACGTGTCGGCGGCGATCCGGTGCGCGGCCCTTCCGGCGCCTTCCCGCCGTTCGGCGGAGAAAGTTGACACCGATTATCGGCAATCGCGGCCGGATTAACCGGTAAATCATCGATTCACCGGTGGCATCTGCCGCGATTCGACGATCCGGCGAATCGGGTGGCGTGGATTCAACGGAGTATAACGCGCGCGTTCGTGTGCGCGGAAAATGTTGCGACCCGTTGATCCGGATCAAATTATAGTGAATTCACGGACTTGCAAATATCGGGCAGAGCGTTGCGGTACAAGGCTTTGCGGTATGCAAAAGGGTGCCGCGCCGCGTATGGCCGGCGATTCCACTGGTTTAACGGCGGGCGTGCGAGATACTTGAATGCACGTGGTATGTACCGATTATCGGTTTCAGCGGACGATTGCAGTGGCCGTGTCAACGCGAATATGAAAACGGGCGGCCGCGAGGGCCGCCCGTTTGGTCAGGCCGGCATGCGGACCGGCCCGCATGCGCAGGTTTAGGCGCCGTGCTGTTGCGCCTTGAACGCGAGGCGGAACTGGTGCAGCAGCGGCTCGGTGTAACCGCTCGGTTGCGACGTGCCCTGCAGCGCGAGCGCGCACGCGGCCTTGAATGCGGTCGACTGGTCGTAGCCGGGCGCCATCGGGCGATAGTTCGGGTCGCCGGCGTTCTGCTGGTCGACGACGCGCGCCATCCGCTTGAACACGTCGAGCACGAAGGCCTCGGTGATCACGCCGTGGCGCAGCCAGTTGGCGATGTGCTGGCTCGAGATGCGCAGCGTTGCACGGTCTTCCATCAGGCCGACGTCGTGGATGTCGGGCACCTTCGAGCAGCCGACGCCCTGTTCGACCCAGCGCACGACGTAGCCGAGGATGCCCTGCGCGTTGTTCTCGACCTCGCTCAGGATCTCGGCCTCGCTCCATGCGGCGCGCTCGACGACCGGCACGGTCAGCAGCCCTTCGAGCAGCGTGTCGCGTTCGCTCGCGTACGGCGTCTTCTCGAGTTCCTGCTGGACGGCCTGCACGTCGACGAGGTGGTAGTGCAGCGCGTGCAGCGTCGCGGCGGTCGGCGACGGCACCCAGGCGGTGTTCGCGCCGGCGCGCGGATGCGCGATCTTCTGCTCGAGCATCGCGTGCATCAGGTCCGGCATCGCCCACATGCCCTTGCCGATCTGCGCGCGGCCGCGCAGGCCGGCCGACAGGCCCGCGAGCACGTTGTTGCGCTCGTACGACTGGATCCACGCGGACGATTTCATGTCGCCCTTGCGGATCATCGGGCCCGCTTCCATCGCGGTGTGCATCTCGTCGCCGGTGCGGTCGAGGAAGCCGGTGTTGATGAACGCGACACGCGCGGCCGCCGCGGCGATACACGCGGCGAGGTTTACGCTGGTGCGGCGCTCCTCGTCCATGATGCCCATCTTCAGCGTGTTGCGCGGCAGGCCGTACAGATCCTCGATGCGCGCGAACAGCGTATCGGCGAACGCGACTTCGACCGGGCCGTGCATCTTCGGCTTCACGATGTAGATCGAACCCGTGCGCGAATTGCGCTTGGCCTTCAGGTCGTGCAGCGCGCACAGCGTCGTGACGACGCCGTCGAGGATGCCTTCCGGGATCTCGTTGCCGTCGCGGTCGAGCACCGCGCCGTTGGTCATCAGGTGGCCGACGTTGCGCACGAACAGCAGCGAGCGGCCGTGCAGCGACAGCGTGCCGCCGTCGGGCGTGGTGTACTCGCGGTCGGCGTTCAGGCGGCGCGTGAAGTGCTTGCCGCCCTTCGCGACTTCCTCGGCCAGCGTGCCCTGCATCAGGCCGAGCCAGTTGCGGTAGAGCTGGACCTTGTCGTCGGCGTCGACCGCCGCGACCGAATCCTCGCAGTCGATGATCGTGCTGACCGCGGCTTCGAGCACGATGTCCTTCACGTTCGCGAGATCGGCGCGGCCGATCGGCGTCGACGCGTCGATCTGGATCTCGAGGTGCAGGCCGTTGTGCTTCAGCAGGATCGCGGACGGCGCGTCGGCCGTGCCCTGGTAGCCGACGAACTGCGCCGGCTGCGCGAGCGATACGTTGCCTTTCGCGGTTTCGACGGCGAGCTGGCCGTCCTGCACGCGATAGCGCAGCGCGTCGCGGTGCGAGCCGCTCGCGAGCGGCGCCGCGTTGTCGAGCACGTTGCGCGCATAGTCGATCACGCGCTGGCCGCGCGTGGGGTTGTAGGCCGCGGTGCGTTCGGCGCCGCCGTCTTCGGGCAGCGCGTCGGTGCCGTACAGCGCGTCGTACAGGCTGCCCCAGCGGGCGTTCGCGGCGTTCAGCGCGTAGCGCGCGTTCGACAGCGGCACGACGAGCTGCGGGCCGGCCTGCGTGGCGATCTCGCTGTCGACGTTCGCGGTGGCTGCCGCGACGTTCGACGGGACCGGCACGAGGTAGCCGATTTGTTCGAGGAAGGCACGGTACGCGGCGTGGTCGCGTACGGGGCCCGGGTGGGCACGGTGCCACGCGTCGAGTTCCTGCTGCAGGCGGTCGCGTTCCGCGAGCAGTTCGCGGTTGCGCGGCGCGAGGTCGTGCACCAGGGCCGAGAAACCGCTCCAGAACGCGGCCTTGTCGATGCCGGTGCCCGGCAGCGCTTCGTTTTCAATGAACTGGCTCAGCGCTGGCGCGACTTGCAGTCCTGCTTGGTCGATCATCGTTAATCCTCCCGGGGAAAAATGCGCGCGCGGCTTGGCTGGTTATTCCGCGACGCTCTGTGTGCCGGCGCGGGCGATCTGCGCGTCCTGCTCCGACTTTACGCCAGACACGCCGATCGCGCCCGCAATCCGGCCGCCGACCGTGACCGGCACGCCGCCTTCGAGCAACCCGCTCAGCGGCGCGCTGAGAAACGCGGTGCGGCCACCGTTGATCATATCCTCATACGCCTTCGTCTCGCGACGGCCGAGCGCCGCCGCGCGCGCCTTGTCCTGCGCGATGTCGCTGCTGGCCGGCGACGCGCCGTCCAGCCGCGCGAACGCGAGCAGGTGGCCGCCGTCGTCGACGACGGCGATCGACACGGCCCAGCCGTGGCGTTCCGCTTCCGCGCGGGCGGCGGCGAGCATGCGGTCGGCGTCGGCCAGTTCGAGTTCGGGTTTCGTCTGCATGGCATTCCTCCGGAATCCGGTCAGTTGACGAGCCGGTTGTCGACGAGCTCGATCCAGTGGCGTACGGGCGTGCGACCCGCGCCGTTCAGGTGAGTCTGGCAGCCGACGTTGGCCGTGACAATCAGGTCCGGCCGCGCGGCTTCGAGCGCATCGAGCTTGTTGTCGCGCAGCGTCGTCGCGAGCTCGGGCTGCGTCAGCGAATACGTGCCGGCCGAGCCGCAGCACAGATGGCCGTCGGCGACATTCGTCAGATCGAAGCCGAGCCGCGTCAGGACGCTTTCGACCGCGCCGCCGAGGCGCTGAGCGTGCTGCAGCGTGCACGGGCAGTGGACCGCGATGCGGCGCGGCGTCCCATCGGCCAGCGCGTCGAGCGGCTCGGCCGCGATCACTTCGGCGAGATCGCGCGCGAGCGTGCTGACGCGCCGCGCCTTCTCCGCATAGACGGGGTCGGAGCGCAACAGGTCGCCGTATTCCTTGACGAACGCGCCGCAGCCGCTCGCCGTCAGCACGATCGCTTCCGCGCCGGCTTCGATCGCCGGCCACCACGCATCGATATTGCGGCGTGCGCGGACCAGGCCCGCCTCCTGCGCGTTCAGGTGATATTCGGTCGCGCCGCAGCAGCCGGCCTCGCGCGCCGGCGTGACGCTGATGCCGAGCCGGTCGAGCACGCGCGCGGCGGCCGCGTTGGTGTTCGGCGACAGCGACGGCTGCACGCAGCCTTCGAGCATCAGCACGCGCCGGGCGTGACGCGCGGCGGGGCGCGCGGCCGCTGCGGGGGCGGCGGCCGGGATCTTGTCCCGCAGCGTGCCGGGCAGCAGCGGGCGCAGCGCGCGGCCGGCCTTCAGCAGCGCGGCGAACGTCGCCGGACGCGGCACGACGTGACGCAGCCCCGCGCGCAGCCATCGTTCGCGCGCGGGCCGCGGCGCGCGCTTCTCGGCTTCCGCGCGGCCGATGTCGAGCAGCGTGTGGTAGCGCACGCCGGACGGGCAGGTGGTCTCGCAGTTGCGGCACGTCAGGCAGCGGTCGAGATGCCGTTGCGTGCGCTCGCCGCACGGCTCGCCTTCGAGCAGCTGCTTGATCAGGTAGATGCGGCCGCGCGGCCCGTCGAGCTCGTTGCCGAGCACCTGGTAGGTCGGGCAGGTCGCATTGCAGAAGCCGCAGTGCACGCAGGCGCGCAGGATCGCTTCCGCTTCGTCGGCCCGGGCGAGGGCCTTGCTTGCTTCGCTGAGATTGGTTTGCATCGGCGGGTCGGGGTCGGGTTCGCGTCAGAAGTCGGCGTAGAGCCGGCCGGGGTTGAAAATCGCGTACGGGTCGAGTTGCGCCTTGAGCTGCCGGTGGACGCGCAGCAGCGCGGGCGGCAGCGGCTGGAACGGCGCGTGTGCGGCGCCCGCCGTGAAGCAGGTCGCGTGGCCGCCCCATTGCGCGGCGAGCCGCTGCACGTCGGCCGGCGCGGCGTCGCTCTTCAGCCAGCGCTGCGCGCCGCCCCAGTCGACGAGCTGCGCGCCCGGTAACGCGTCGAGCGGCGCGGCAGCCGGCACCGACACGCGCCACAGCGGGCGCGGATCGTCGAAGAACGGCAGCGCAAGGTCGCGCAACCGTGCCCAGAACGCGTCCCCGGCGTCGTCCATCGGATCGCCGCCGATCGTGTCGCGCGCGGCCTTGACCGAGCCGTCGCCACCCTCGATGCGCACGCGCAGCACGCCGTCCGCGTGGCACGCGCCCGCGAGCGGCAGCCCCGCGCGCCGCCATGCGGCGACGCGCTGAACGGCTTCGCCGGCCGCGAGCGTCAACGCGAGATCGCCGGTCGCGCGCGGTTTCGGCAGCACCTTCAGCGACACCTCGGTCACGACGCCGAGACAGCCGAAGCTGCCCGCGAGCAGCCGCGACACGTCGTAGCCCGCGACGTTCTTCATCACTTCGCCGCCGAACCGCAGGTGCTTCGCGTGGCCGGTGATCACGCGGCAGCCGAGCACGAAGTCGCGTACCGCGCCGGCCCACGGGCGGCGCGGTCCCGACAGCGCCGCCGCGAACATCCCGCCGACCGTCGCCGCGCCGCCGAACGACGGCGGCTCGCACGGCAGCATCTGGCCGGCCGTGTCGAGCATTGCTTCGAGATCGGCGAGCGGCGTGCCCGCGCGCGCGGTGACGACGAGCTCGGTCGGGTCGTACGAGACGACGCCGCGATGCATGCGCACGTCGAGCGTGCGGCCTTCGACGGGGCGGCCGAGGCACGCCTTCGTGCCGGCGCCGCGGATGTGCAGCGGCTGGCGATCGTGGATCGCCGCGTCGACCTGCGCGACGAGCGCCGCGCTGTCGTCGATCGATTCGATGTCGCGTCGCATCAGAAGCGCTCCAGTTCGGGAAACGGCAGCTGGCCGTGATGGACGTGCATCGCGCCGAATTCGGCACAGCGGTGCAGCGTCGGGATGTTCTTGCCGGGATTGAGCAGCCCCTGCGGGTCGAACGCGGCCTTCACCGCGTGGAAGAACGTGATTTCGTCGGCGTTGAACTGCACGCACATCTGGTTGATCTTCTCGCGCCCGACGCCGTGCTCGCCGGTGATGCTGCCGCCCGCCGCGACGCACAGCTCGAGGATCCTGCCGCCGAGCGCTTCCGCGCGATCGAGCTCGCCGGGCCGGTTCGCATCGAACAGGATCAGCGGGTGCATGTTGCCGTCACCCGCGTGGAACACGTTCGCGACCGGCAGCCCGTATTCGGCCGACAGCGCGGCGATCCCTTCGAGCACGCGCGGCAGCTCGCGACGCGGGATCGTGCCGTCCATGCAGTAGTAGTCGGGCGACATGCGGCCGACCGCGGGAAACGCGTTCTTGCGGCCGGCCCAGAAGCGCTGGCGCTCGGCCTCGTCGCGCGCAACGCGGATCTCGGTGGCGCCCGCGTCGCGCAGCAGCGCGGCGACGCGCTCGGCATCCTCGTCGACGTCGCTCGCCGCGCCGTCGAGTTCGCACAGCAGGATCGCCTGCGCATCGACCGGGTAGCCCGCATGGATGAAATCCTCGGCCGCGCGGATCGCGAGGTTGTCCATCATCTCGAGGCCGCCGGGAATCACGCCCGCGCCGATGATTCGCGCGACCGCGACGCCGGCCTCGGCGACGTCGTCGAAGCTCGCCATCAGCACCTTCACGCTCGGCGGCTTCGGCAGCAGCTTCACGGTCACTTCGGTGACGATGCCGAGCATGCCTTCGGAGCCGGTGAACAGCGCGAGCAGGTCGAAGCCGGGCGCGTCGAGCGCATCGGCGCCGAGCGTGAGCGTGTCGCCGTCGATCGTCAGGATCTCGACCTTCAGGATGTTGTGCACCGTGAGCCCGTATTTCAGGCAGTGCACGCCGCCCGCGTTTTCGGCGACGTTGCCGCCGATCGAGCATGCGATTTGCGACGACGGATCGGGCGCGTAGTAAAGGCCATGCGGCGCGGCCGCCTGCGAGATCGCGAGATTGCGCACGCCGGGCTGCACGCGTGCAATGCCGGCATCGGGGTCGATGTCGAGAATCCGGTTGAACTTCGCCATCACCAGCAGGAGGCCTTTTTCGAGCGGCATCGCGCCGCCCGACAGCCCCGTGCCCGCGCCGCGCGCGACGACCGGCACGCCGTGCGCGGCCGCGACGCGCAGCACCGCGCGCACCTGGTCGACCGTGTCGGGCAGCACGACCGCGAGCGGTACCGTGCGGTACGCGGCGAGGCCGTCGCATTCGAACGGCTTGAGCGCCTCGCGTTCGTGCAGCACGTCGAGGCCGGGCGCCGCCGCATGCAGCGCGGCGACGAGCGTGTCACGGTCGACGGTCGCCAGCGCGCCGTCGATCCGTTCGTCGTAGATGAAACTCATCGGTCTGTCTCCACCATGCAGGCGGCCGCGCGATGCGCGGCACGCCGGAAGGAAGGGATTCTTGGCGGGCCGCGCGGGCGTGTCCAGATGTCTTCAAGGTGGTCGTACCAGTTTTTCGATCGAGCCTTTTGAGATAGTCGTGGCGGGCCAGGAAAAACCAGTAGGAACAAGGCTTTGTGAGAAAATCGGCGATATCCGTCCAAAGTGGTCATACCAGTATGGGAATGCAGGATCGAGAAGGGCCGGCGCGGCGCGTGGCCGATGTCGTCGCCGAGCGGATCGAGCAGCTGATCGTCGACGGCGTGCTGAAGGCCGGACAGGCGTTGCCGTCCGAACGGCGGCTGACCGAGAAGCTCGGCGTGTCGCGTACGGCCGTGCGCGAAGGGATGAAGCTGCTGCACGCGCGCGGGATCATCGACACGGCGCACGGCAAGGGCTCGTTCGTTGCGAGCCTGACCCCGCAGCGCGAGGTCACGCCGATGATGCATCTGCTCGGCTCGCAGCCGCGCACGCTGTACGACCTGTTCGAGGTGCGCGGGATGCTCGAGGCCGAGGCCGCGCGGCTTGCGGCGCTGCGCGGCACGCCGGCCGATTTCATCCTGATCCGGCGCCGCTACGAGGAAATGACGGCGGCCGACGCGCAGGATCTCGACCCCGCCGCGCGCGCGAAGCTCGATCACGCGTTCCATCTCGCGATCTGCGAGGCGTCGCACAACCCCGTGCTCGTCAATACGCTGCAGTCGCTGACCGACCTGCTGCTCAGTTCGGTGTTCGCGTCGGTGAACAACCTCTATCACCGCGAGCCGTTGAAGAAGCAGATCGACCGCCAGCATGCGCGGCTCTACAACGCGGTTACCGGGCGGTTGCCCGACCAGGCACGCAAGGCCGCGAGCGAACATATCCGCCAGTGCGTCGAGTATCTGCGCGAGATCGAGCAGGAGGAACAGCGGCTCGTACGTTCGACGTTGCGGCTCGAAGGGTGGACTTGAGCAAGCGCTGGTGCGTTCGGGCGATGACGTCGATCAAGTGACGTGCGTTGACGATGCGGGTTGACACGCCAATGCATCATGATGTGACGTATCCGGCGAGCGGCGCGCGCTGATTGGCACATTCGTGCAATACGCGCCGTGTACCGTCGAGCGTGTTACGCCATCGATCCCGACAGGAGGATGCTGCATGTCGATGCCGACGCATGGCGGCGGCCCTGATACCCACGCCGGCCCGAATCCGCAAGATGACCGCACGGCGCTGCTGGCGACGCTCGACGAACTGCTGGAGGCCGAGCGCGCGAGCGCACGTGTGGCTTCCGAAACGGCAGCCGAGGTAACCGGCGATCCGGAGCTGCATCGGCTGATCGCGCACATTCGCCAGGACGACGCGCACGGGTGCAGCGTGCTCGTCGACGCGATCCGGTCGCTCGATGCCGTACCGACGCGCGCGACGGGCGCGTTCCACGAGCAGGCGATGGCGATCGACGATCTGGCGCAGCGGCTGGCGTTCCTGAACCGCGGCCAGCGCTGGGTCGTGCGCAAGCTGCAGACGTTGCTGCCGACGCTTGCCGATCGGGACATGCATCACGCGCTGTCGTTGATGCTGGTCGCGCACGAGAAGAATATCGGGGCGGTGGCGGTGTGGCTGCGCGGCGCGGCGCACGGGGCGCAACCCGCGCCGTAACCGCTAGAATTGCGGTTTTAGCCCGGAATACGTCCATGTCTTTTGCCTCGCTTGGCCTGATCGAGCCGCTGCTGCGTAACCTGCAGGGCCTCAATTACCAGACACCTACGCCGGTGCAGGCCAAGGCGATTCCTGCGGTGCTGAACGGCAAGGACGTCATGGCCGCGGCACAAACCGGCACCGGCAAGACGGCAGGGTTCGCGCTGCCGCTGTTGCAACGGCTCGTGCAACACGGCCCGGCGGTATCCAGCAACCGCGCGCGCGTGCTGGTGCTGGTGCCCACGCGCGAACTGGCCGAACAGGTGCTGCAAAGCTTCGTCGAGTACGGCAAGGGCCTCGATCTGCGTTTCCTGGCCGCCTACGGCGGCGTGAGCATCAACCCGCAGATGATGAAGTTGCGCAAGGGCGTGGACGTGCTCGTTGCCACGCCGGGCCGCCTGCTCGACCTCAATCGCCAGAACGCGGTGCAGTTCGATCAGGTGCAGACGCTGGTGCTGGATGAAGCCGATCGCATGCTGGATCTCGGCTTTGCGCGCGAGCTCAATGCCGTCTTCGCCGCGTTGCCGACGCGGCGCCAGACACTGCTGTTCTCCGCCACGTTTACCGACGATATCCGCGCGATGGCGGCGGGCATCCTGCGCAATCCGGTCGATATCAGCGTCAGCCCGCCCAACGTCACGGCCAGCAAGATCAAGCAGTGGGTGGTGACGGTCGACAAGCGGAACAAGCCCGATCTGTTCATGCACCTGGTGGCCGAGAACAACTGGGAGCACGCGCTGGTATTCGTCAAGACCCGCAATGGCGTCGACTATCTGGCGGCCATGCTGGATGAAGCCGGCTATGCGGTCGACACCATCCACGGCGACAAGCCGCAACCCGCGCGCCTGCGGGCGCTGGAGCGCTTCAAGGCACGCGAAGTACAGATGCTGGTCGCCACCGATGTGGCGGCGCGCGGGCTGGATATCGACGATCTGCCGCTGGTGATTAACGTCGATCTGCCGATCGTCGCGCAGGACTACGTACACCGCATCGGCCGGACCGGCCGCGCGGGTGCCAGCGGGGTGGCCGTGTCGCTCGTGTGTGCCGATGAAGCGCCGCAACTGGCCGCGATCGAAGCGTTGATCCGGCAAACGCTGCGGCGCGAGGAAGAGCCGGGTTTCGAAGCCGAACACCGCGTGCCGGAGACGAGCGCGACGGGGCAGATCATCAAGAAACCTAAAAAACCGAAGAAGCCCAAGGTGCAGCACGCCGCGCCGGTTGCCAAGCCGGCGCCCGGCAAGAAGCCGCGATCGCCGGGCGGCGAAGGGCAGCGCAAGCCTGCGGCGCAGCATGCGAAGCCGGCCGACGGCGGGCCGGACTACACCATCGGCAGTCCGTTCAGCGTGAAAAAGCCGCGCGGCAAACCTGGCGGCAAGCCAGCGGGCAAGCCTGCCGGCGGCCGGGGCAAACCGTCCAGGTAATCCGGATCGGTCCTTTCAAAGTCGGTCAGCCGATCCGGCTGCATCCGGCAACTGCGGCCTGTTCGGCGTGCGTCGACGTTTGCTGAAACAGGTCGTGCGTACGTCGCGCGCGGACGGGCGTAGCCATGGCCGACGGCCACGACAAACCGTCAGGCGGTGGACGTGCTGGAAGCCCGCATTGCATGCGTGTCATGACGCGCGTTGCTCGACCCGTTGTCCAGGCCGTCACTTCGGCCATCGCCAGGTCGGATCGCTCAGATGTTCGGCGAAGTAATCGGACAGCGCCGCGACCTTCGCCGGTCGCGCGCGCGCCGACGGCGTCACGAAGTAAAGACCGCCCTTCGTCAGCGACCAGTCGGTGAGGATCGCTTCGAGACGCCCGTCGGCCAGATATTCGCCGGCGATGAACTCGGGCAGTTCGGCAATCGCCAGGCCGTCGAGCAGCGTGGGCAGCAGCGCATCGGCGTTCGTCACGCGCAGCGGGCCCGCCGGCATCACCGGTTCCTCCTCGCCCGCGTCGTTCGTGAAGCGCCACACGGCGCTGCGTGCACGGTACGCGTACGAGAGACACGGACGGTTCGCCAGTTCGCGCGGATGCGCGGGCCGCCCTTCGCGCTGCAGATACTCCGGCGATGCCACCACGTATTGCGTGACCGCGCACAGCCGCCGGGCGACCAGCGACGAATCCGGCAGCGCGGCGATACGCAGGGCGGCGTCGAACCCGTCGCCGACCAGATCGACCGACGCGTCCGACAGATGCAGGTCGATCGACACCTCCGGGTATGCGCGAAAGAAGCCGGGCAGCAACGGCGCGACCCAGCGCAGCCCGTACGACATCGGCATGGCCAGCCGCACCAGCCCGCGCGGCTGTACCGACATTTCGCGCGCCGAGCTTTCCGCCTCCTCGGCCTGGCGATAGATCTCGCCGGCTTTCTCGCTGATCGTCCGGCCGAACTCGGTGAGCGAGAGCTGACGCGACGTGCGATTGAACAGCCGCGCGCCCAGCCGGTCCTCCAGGCGGGCCACGCCGCGCGAGACCGTGGCGACCGACACGCCGGTCGCGCGCGCCGCGGCTGCGAACGATCCGTGCTCGGCCACCTTCGCGAACATCGCGAGCCCTTCGAAATCGGGAAGTTGAGCCATGTCCTTGTCTTTTCATTTATGCAACGTTTGATTGCAATCAATTCTATTTCGAAAAGATAAGGCCGTCGATATTCTCCTCACATCGCAGCAAGCCGCTGCGACGCAAACATCACCGACTCATCGAAAGGAGCAATACCATGGCACGCAAACTCGACAACAAGATCGCACTCGTCACCGGCGCAACCAGCGGCATCGGCCTCGCCACCGCGCAACGCTTCGCGGCCGAAGGCGCGCACGTCTATCTCACGGGCCGCCGACAGGCGGAACTCGATGCCGCCGTGAAAGGCATTCGCGAAGCCGGCGGCAACGCGATCGGCGTCCGTTCGGATTCCACCCGGCTCGATGAACTCGACGCGCTGTATGCGCAAATCAAGGAAGAACAGGGCCGCCTCGACGTGCTGTTCGTGAACGCCGGTGGCGGCTCGATGCTGCCGCTTGGCAACATCACCGAAGCGCACTACGACGACACCTTCGATCGCAACGTGAAGGGCGTGCTGTTCACGGTGCAAAAAGCGCTGCCGCTGCTTGCCGAGGGCGCATCGGTGATTCTCACCGGCTCGACGGCGGGTAGCGCGGGCACTGCCGCGTTCAGCGTGTACTCGGCTTCGAAGGCGGCGGTGCGGGCGTTTGCGCGCAGCTGGATTCTCGACCTCAAGGACCGCCGTGTGCGCGTGAACACGATCAGCCCGGGCGCGACCCGTACGCCGGGCCTGCTGGATCTTGCCGGCGACGACGCCGCGCAGCGCCAGGGGCTGGCCGATTATCTGGCTGCGCAGATCCCGATGGGGCGGCTCGGCGAGCCCGGCGAGATCGCGAGCGCGGCGCTGTTCCTGGCCTCGGACGACGCGAGCTTCGTGAACGGCATCGAACTGTTCGTCGATGGCGGTCAGCAGCAGATCTGAACGTTGCCGGGGCGCCCGGGGTGTGGGGGACGCGGTCTTCGACGATCGCGATCCGCACCCGGCGTACCCGAATCGAGCTTCATCATGATCGAACATCGGCCTTTTCTTGCGCTGGGCGTGCTGCGGCGCGGCGGTGTCGACGCCCGCCGGCATTTCCGCGAGGGCGTCGACTCTGCGCTGCCCGGCCCGCTCTACGGATGGGACGACGTCGAATTCGCGCCGCACTCGGGCCTCGGCATGCAGGTTCACCGCGACGTCGAGATCGTCACATGGGTGCGTTCGGGCGCCATCACGCACGAGGACGACGCGGGCAATCGCGTGCGTCTGGTCGCCGATTCCGTCCATGTGACGAGTGCCGGCGCGGCGTTTCATCACGCCGAGCGCAACGAGGAAAACGTACCCGCGCGGCAGTTCCGAATCTGGCTGCGTCCGCGCACACCGGCCGGCACCGCGCGCTGCGCGACGCGCGTCTGTTCGCCCGGATGTCGCGACGGCCGATTCGTGACGGTGGCGAGCGGCGATCCAGACGATGTTCGCGCCGGCGCGCTGCCCCTTCACGCCGACGCACGTGTGCGTATCGCGATGCTGCGCGAAGGCACGACGATGCAGCACGGGTTGCCGCTACCGGGCGCCGCCTATCTGGTTGCGGATCACGGGCGGCTGGACGTCGGGCCGATCAGGCTGGCGCAACGCGACGGCATCGCCGTTCGCGATGAAACGTGGCTCGCGTTGCGGGCGCGAGACGACACGAAGGTCGTGATCGTCGAGCGCCTGCGCCAGGGCAGGCGCGCCGACAGGTGACATCGAGCGGCATTGCCTTCCAATCCGCACGGCATGAAAAAAGCCCGCCGAAGCGGGCAACCTCACGATGCGGAGGGGGAGATGCGAAAAACGCTTGCGGCGCGCGTTCAGCCTTTCGTCGCGCCGAACGTGAGCCCCGCGACGAAATGCTTCTGCATCGCGAAGAACATCGCGACCGACGGCAGCGCGGCGAGAATCGACCCGGCCGACACGAGATTCCACGACGTCGTCCATTGCCCCTTCAGCGCTGCGACGCCGGCGGTGATCGGCGCGGCCTCGTCGCCCTGCGTGAGACACAGCGCCCAGAAGTAGTCGTTCCAGACGAACGTGAACACGAGAATCGCCAGCGCGGCCAGCGCGGGCCGGATCAGCGGCAGCACGATGCGCCAGAACACCGTCCATTCGCCCGCGCCTTCGATGCGCGCCGCCTCGATCAGCTCGAACGGCAACTGCTTGATGAAGTTGCGCAGGAACAGCGTGCAGAACCCGGTCTGGAACGCGACGTGAAACAGGATCAGCGCTTCGACCGTATTGAACACGCCGAGCCTCAGCGACAGGTCGCGCACCGGAATCATCAGCACCTGCACCGGCACGAAGTTGCCGGCGACGAACGTGCCGAACAGCGCGGTATTGCCGCGGAACCGGTAGGTCGCGAGCGCGAAGCCGGCCATCGCCGCGAGCGCGATCGAGCCGATCACGGACGGCACCGTGATCTGCACGCTGTTCCAGAAGTAATGCAGCATCGGCGACGTCGTCAGCGCGTCGCGGTAGTTCTCGACCATCGCGAAGCGGCGCGGCCAGCCCCAGTAGTGGCCTTCGACGAGTTCTTCGGTCGAGCGCACCGACGTGACGAACACGGCGATCATCGGCATCAGCCAGATCAGCAGCGCGACGGGCAGCGACAGCTTGTACAGCCGGCGCGAGACGGGCTTCCATTGGGCAACGGGCGTCGGAAACATGATGAAGCCTCTCCGGTGGGTCACTGCTCGTTGCGCAGCATGCGGCGCAACTGGAACACGATGTAGACGAGCATGATCGCGAACAGCACGGCGGCGATCGACGCGGAATAGCCCAGCCGGTAATACTTGATCGCCTGGTCGTACATGTAATACGCGAGCACGGTCGAACTCTCGAACGGGCCGCCGCTCGTCATCACCGAGATCAGGTCGAAGCTGCGCAGCGCGCCGATCACCGTGACGACGATCGCCATGAAAGTGGTCGGCCGCAACTGCGGCAGCACGACGTGCCACAGCAGCGCGAAGCCGCGCGCGCCTTCCATCCGCGCGGCCTCGATCTGTTCCGGGTTGACCGACGTGAGGCCGGTCAGGTACAGGATCATGCAGTACGCCGTCTGCGGCCACAGCGCGGCGAACACGACGCCGAGCGTCGCGTAGCGTGCGTCGCCGAGTACCGGGATGCCGTGCCCGACTATCAACGCGAGCAGCCCGAAGGTCGGATCGTAGAACCACGAGAAGATCAGGCCGACGACCACGCCGGACAGCACGAACGGCGCGAAGAACAGCGATTTCACGAGGCGGATGCCGCCGACCGCCTGGTTCAGGTACAGCGCGAGCGCGAGGCCGAGCGGCGGCGCGAGCATGAAGAGCGCGAGCCAGATCACGTTGTTGCGCAGCGCCGTGTAGAAGGTCGGCGCCTGCAGCAGTTCGGCATAGTTCGCGAGACCGACGAACGTGCGCTCGGTCATCCCGTCCCAGTTGTACAGGCTCAGCCACAGCGTCGACAGGATCGGCCAGATCACATAGACGGCCACCATCGCGCAGGCCGGCGCGAGAAACAGCCACGCGGCGCGCCGTTGCCGCCGCACGGCGGGCGACGGGCGGCGCGCGGGCAACGCGGCGGCGGATGTCCCGCGCGGCGGCGGCGCGGTGCCGGCGCGCGGGGGGGACGTGATCGGACTGGACACGGCAAGCCTCCTGAACGGACAGGGCGGCGCGCGGCCGCCGGTTGGGTCACGCGGTCACTTCTTGTAGATCCGCTTGCGGGTCTGTTCGAGTTGCGCGAGCACCGTATCGAGCTGCGCGGGATTCGCGAGGAACTGCTGCATGCCTTTCATCCCTTCGTCGGCCATTTCCTTCGTCATGTCGCGATCGTAGAACTGCGCGACGCCGCCCTTCGTGTCGGCGAGAATCCGGAACCCGATGCGCGAGACCGGATCGGCCGGCTCGGGCGACTTGCTGTTGGCCGACAGCGAGCCGAGCCCTTCCGCGAGCTTCGCGCCCATCTCGGGCGTTTCGACGAATGCGAGGAACGTGCGCGCATCGGCCTTGTTCTTCGCCTTGGTCGGGATGTGCAGCGATTCGACCGGGCCGTCCTCGGCGGTCGGCACCTTCGGGTCGATGATCGGGAAGCGGTAGTAGCCCATTTCCGGCTTCACGTTCGGCGGAAAGCCCGCCGCGATGAAGGTGCCCATCAGCATCATCGCGGCCTTGCCCTGGAACAGGAACGGCTGTGCGCCGTCGAGATCGTAGGACAGCGCGTTGTCGATGAAGTAGCCGGCGTCGATCAGCGACTTCCACGTCGTGTAGACCTTCTTCACGCGCGGGTCGGTGTACGGCACGTCGCCGGCCATCAGTTGCTGGTGGAACGCGTTGCCGTTCAGGCGCAGGTCGAGATAGTCGAACCAGCCGGCAAGCGTCCACGCGTCGCGGCCGCCGATCGCGACCGGCGTGATGCCGGCCGCCTTCAGCTTCTTGCACGCGTCGAGAAACTGGTCCCACGTCTTCGGCTCGTCGGCGATGCCGACCTTGCGGAACAGGTCCTTGCGGTAGAACAGCCCCCACGAGTAGTAGACGGTCGGCGCCGCATACTGCTTGCCGTTGTACGACGAGGCATCGCGCGTCGACGCGTACATCGCGCCCCAGCCGTTCTTGGTCCAGTCGCCGCTCAGGTCCTCGAACAGCCCGCGCTTCGCGTAGTACGCCATCCGCTCGCCCGCGTGCCAGTTCACGACGTCCGGCGCGACGGTCGTCAGCCACGCGGGGAGTTGCACCTTGTACGCTTCCTCGTCGACGAAGGTCGCCTTCACGTCGATGTCGGGATGCGCCTTGTGGAACGCGTCGAGCGTCGATTGCCAGACCGCGCGCTGGCTCGCGCCCTTGAACGCGATATTGATCGTCAGCGTGCCGGCATCGGCGGGCGCCGTCGTGCCGAGCGATGCGAACGCGACGGTGGCGGCCGCGGCGAGCCGGGCGGCGGCGCGAAGGGGGCGATGTGTCATGCGTGTCTCCATTCCAGTGTGTCGTCTTGTGCGTGACCGGCGCGTCGCGGCGCCGGTGGCGGGGGGGCTACGAACGGCTGCGATACACGGCCACGTCCTGCGGCTCGACTTGCGCGGCGCCGAGCACGAACGCCGACGGCGGCACCGTATCGATCGTGTGCGGCGCGTTGCCGTAGTTGAAAACGTAGGTCAGGCCGCCGCGCCGGCTCACCCGCACGCCGTCGCCGAGCGGCGTCGGCGCGAGGCCCGCGTCGGTCGCGACGTCGGCGAACAGCTTCGCGGTGGTCGCGGCGTCGAACAGCGCGGCCCAGTAGTGCAGCGCGCCATGCGACACGCAGGCCGGATGACCGTCGGCGAAACGCGCATGCACGACGCTGCGCGTTTCGTCGTGGAGCTCGACGAAGTCGCGCCAGTGGCGCGCGTCGCCCGCGAGCGGCGAGCCGTCGCGCAACGTGCCGTCGATCCGCTCGGTCACGTTCGGCCGCAGCGATTCGACGCGCCACACGCGCACCGGCAGGATCGACGCGAGCGGGCCGGGCGGCAGCGTCGGCGGAATCTGCAGGTCGACGGTCTTCGAACCCGTACGCGGCCCGAATACCGCATGTGCGCCCGAGGCGGCGAGCCGTGCCGCGAAATCGTCCGGCACGACGGGCAGCGGCGGCACGACGACGAGGCGATAGCCGTCGAGCGGCGCGTGCGGCGACACGATGTCGACGTCCAGGCCGAGCGAGCGCAGCGCCGAGTAGTAGTCGAACGCGACGCGCGGGTAGTGGAAATCGGCGCCTTGCGGCTGCACTTCGAACAGCCACTTCGCTTCATAGTCGAACACGAGCGCGACCGGGGCGCGCACCGTGCCGTTCGCGTCGGCATCGGCGCCGGCATCGAGCACGGTGGCGATTTCGCGTGCGACGCGCTGCGCGTCGCGGCCGCCTTCGTCGAGCCGGTTGTCCGGCGTATTGAGGCCCGCATGCATCTGCTCCTGCGCGAACGGCGCCTGCCGCCAGCGGAAGTAGGACACGCAGCCGGCGCCATGCGCGAACGCTTCCCAGCTCCACAGGCGCACCATGCCCGGCAGCGGCGCGGGGTTCCACTGGGCCCAGTTCACGGGCCCCGGCTGCTGTTCCATCACCCAGAACGGCAGCTTCGACATCCCGCGATACAGATCGTGATTGAACGACGCGAAATCCGGATGGCCGGTGCGCAGCCAGCGCGCCTTCACGTCGGGCGCGAACCAGAGCTCCTCGAGCGCGCCGAGCGGGTAGCTGTCCCACGTCGCGATGTCGAGGTCGCGCGCCACCTCGTAGTGATCGAACTCGGTGAACAGCTGCATGAAGTTGTGCGCGACCGGCCGGCCCGGCGAATGCGCGCGGATCACGTCGACCTGCATCCGGTGATAGCGCGCGACTTCGTCGGATGCGAAGCGCCGGTAATCGAGACGATGCGACGGATGGGCTTCGGTCACGGTGCCGACGGGCGCGTCGATTTCGTCGAAACGGCGATACTCCATGCTCCAGAACACGGTGCCCCATGCGCGGTTCAGCGCGTCGATCGTGCCGTAGCGCGCCTTCAGCCACGCACGGAAGCGCACGAGCGCGGCCGGCGAGTAGCTGACGACGGTCTGGTGGCAGCCGAGTTCGTTGTCGGTCTGCCAGTGGCGCACGGCGGGATGGCGGCCGTAGCGTTCGGCGACGGCCGTGCAGATCTGCCGCGACGCTTCCAGATAGGTCGGCGACGAGAAGTCGTAGTGGCGGCGCGAGCCGAACGCGCGCGGCCGGCCGTCGGCACCGATCGCTAGGATGTCGGGATGGCGGTCGACCAGCCATTTCGGCGGCGTCGCGGTCGGCGTGCACATCACGATCTCGAGGCCGGCCGCGCCGAGCACGTCGACCGCGCGGTCGAGCCAGCCCCAGTCGTATTCGCCCGGCGACGGCTCGATGCGGCTCCACGCGAATTCGGCGATCCGCACCTGCTCGATACCGAGCGCTTTCATCCGGCGGGCGTCATCGGCCCACATCGATTCCGGCCAGTGTTCCGGGTAGTAGCAGACTCCGAGGCGCATGCCGATCCTTATGCGTAGTGGTGGACGTGGACGTCGGCGCACGCGGGCACCGCGCGGCCGTCTTCGGTGAAGAGATGGCAGGCCGCGGCCGGCGCATGCAGGTGCACGCGCTCGCCGGTGCGCACCTGCGCGTCGCCGGGCACCTTCGCGATCAGCGGTGCGCCGCCGGGCCCGTCGAGGTGCACGTAGGTCTGTTCGCCGAGGCGTTCGACGAGCGCGACGTCGCGCGCGAGCGTCGTGGCGTCGAGCGCGACGCCGAGCGTCAGGTGTTCGGGGCGAATGCCGAGCGTCACGGCGGCGCCGGCGCCAAGTGCCGAGCCGTCGCGCGGCAGCGCGAAGGTCTCGCCGGACGGCACGAGCGTGACGGTCGTGCGATGCGCGTCGCACGCGGTCACGACGGCCGGCAGGAAGTTCATGCGCGGCGACCCGATGAAACCCGCGACGAAGCGGCTGGCCGGATGGTGGTAGAGGTCGAGCGGCGCGCCGACCTGCGCGATGCTGCCGTGCTGCGCGGTATCCGCGCCGGCGTGCAGCAGCACGATCTTGTCGGCGAGCGTCATCGCTTCGGTCTGGTCGTGCGTCACGTAGACGACGCTCGCGCGTTCGAACTGCCGGTGCAGCCGCGCGATCTCGATGCGGGTCTGGCCGCGCAGCGCCGCGTCGAGATTCGACAGCGGTTCGTCGAACAGGAACACGCCGGGCTCGCGCACGATCGCGCGGCCGATCGCGACGCGCTGCCGCTGACCGCCGGACAGCGCCTTCGGCTTGCGGTCGAGCAGCGTGTCGAGCTGCAGGATGCGCGCGGCGTCGCGCACCTTGCGGTCGATCTCGACTTTCGGCACCCGTGCGAGCTTCAGCCCGAACGCCATGTTCTCGTACACCGTCATGTGCGGAAACAGCGCGTAGCTCTGGAACACCATCGCGACGCCGCGCTCGGCGGCCGGCACGTCGTCGACGCGGCGGCCGTCGATCGACAGTTCGCCCGCGCTCAGGTCCTCGAGCCCGGCGATCATGCGCAGCAGCGTCGACTTGCCGCAACCGGACGGCCCGAGGAACACGCAGAACTCGTGCGCACCGATCTCCAGATCGACGTCGCGTATCACCGGCGCGTGATCGCCGTAGGCTTTCTGCACGCGCCGCATCGAGATGCTCGCCATTGTCTCCGCTCCATGTTTTAATGCGCCGTACTGCATGATTAAGCGCTTAATCATCGCGATCAAAAAAAGAGGCGATGCGATCGCGTCCGAGTCGCGCCCGTCGGGCGGCGGCAAGGTGTGCGGCGATAGTGCGCCGCTTCGGTAAGCGAAGCAAATATTGGATCGACGTCTCATATAGTGAGCAAACGATGGCAACCCTGGATGAAGTGGCGCGTCGCGCCGGCGTGACGGCCGCGACGGTGTCGAACGTGCTGCGCGGCCGCGGCCGGGTGGGCGAGGCGACGCGGGCGCGCGTGCTGGAAGCCGTCGAGGCGCTCGGGTACCGGCCGCATCTCGCCGCGCGGGCGCTGGCGGAAGGGCGCGCGCCGACGGTCGCGCTGATGGTGTCGAGCATCGCGAACCCGTTCTACCCGGAATTCGCGCTGGCGGTCGAGCGGGCGGTGCGCCGCAACGGGCAGTTCCTGATCGTCTGCAATACGAATGAAGACCCGTTGCAGGGGCGCGCGTATCTCGACCAGATCGCCGGCACGATCTCGGAAGGGATTCTCGTGACCAACGCGAACCTGCACCTGCCGGATCTGCTCGACGTCGCGCGGCGCGGCGTGCCGGTCGTGCTGTGCCTGTGGGAGCGGCCCGAGGCGCCGCCCGACGGCCTGCCGTGCGTGGCGATCGATTTCCGCGAGGCGGGACGGATCGCGACACGGCATCTGCTCGAACTCGGCCACCGGCGGATTGGCGTGATCGTCGGCGGGTCGGCAAGCGGCGTGCAGGCGGCGCGCTACGACGGGTTCGTCGACGTGATGCGCGAGGCCGGGCTCGACGCGTCGGTCGTCGCGGCCGAGCCCGATTCGATCGAAGGCGGCGTGCGCGCGGCGGGGCGGCTGCTCGATGCGCATCCGCGCCTGACCGCGCTGGTGGCCACCAACGACCTGCCGGCGATCGGCGCGATGCATGCGGCGGCCGATCGCGGCAGGCGCGTGCCCGACGATCTGTCGATCGTCGGGATGACCGACATTCATCTGGCCAGCGACACGCGCCCGACGCTGACGACCGTCGCGATCCCGACTGCCGAGGCGGCCGGCCTCGCGGTCGAACTGCTCAATACATTGCGCGAGGCGGGCGGATGGAGCGACGAGGCGCCGCGCATGCGTGTCGCGTCGTTGCCGAAACTGAGGGTGCGCGGCACGACCGGGCAGGCGCCGCGCGCGGCATAGCGCGCGGCGAACCGGCGCGCACCGGTCTCAAGCGCCTTCGACGAGCCGCATCACGATGCGTCTCGCCGACTCGAGATGCGCGACCGTCATCGAGCGTGCCGCCCGCGCATCGCGTGCGCGGCACGCCTGCAGAATCGCTTCGTGCTCGACCTGGAACGACGGCGTATCGGCGAGCAGCGTCGTCTGCAGGCGCTCGTAACGTTCGACCTGGCTGCGCAGTTCGGCAATCGACTTCAGCTGCCGCGCATTGCCGCAACCCGCATACAGCAACGCGTGGAATTCGCGATTCAGTTCGCCCTGCCGGCGCGGCACGCTCGCGTCGCCGAGCAGGCGATGCACGAGTTCGGCGCGCGCGAGCGTCTCGTCGTCCAGACGTTTCACGCTCCGATAGATCGCGTCGCCTTCGAGCAGCACGCGAAGATCGTAGATGTCCTGTACGTCGGACGCACTCAGCATCCGCACGACGGCGCCGCGATTCCTGAAGATATCCAGCAATCCTTCGCGTTCCAGCCGCTGGATCGCCTCGCGCATCGGAATCCGGCTGATGCCGAACCGTTCGGCGAGATCGCGCTCGACCAGCCGTTCGCCGGCCGAAAGCTCGCCGTTGATGATCATGTCGCGCAGCGACGCTGCGACCGCGTCCGCCGTGGAGTCGAGTTTGGCTTCCATGCCTGCGTGTTTCGTCAATTTGGAATAATTGTATACCAAATGGCCATCCAGTGCCACAATGGCGGCCAGGCAGGCGGATGCTGCAAAACGGCATCCGACACGGTCGAGGCAACCGACATCAATGGAGAGCGAGATGGCAGCAGGCGAGCACAAATATCGCGTCGCGGTGGAGTGGACGGGCAATCGCGGCACCGGCACGTCGGGGTATCGCGAGTACGGGCGCGATCACGTGATCCGGGCGGGCTCGAAGCCGGATATTCCCGGTTCGTCGGATCCGGCGTTCCGCGGCGACGCGTCGCGCTGGAACCCCGAAGACCTGCTGCTTGCGTCGGCATCGGCGTGCCACAAGCTCTGGTATCTGCATCTGTGTTCCGAGGCCGGCATTCGCGTGCTGGCCTATGCCGACAACGCCGAAGGCACGATGCTCGACGGCGCCGGGGAAGGCCGTTTCACCGAAATCGTGCTGCGCCCGCACGTGACCATCCGGGCCGGCGACGATCGTGAGCTGGCCGGGCATCTGCATCACGATGCGCATGCGAAGTGCTATATCGCGAACTCGGTCAATTTCCCGATCCGCTGCGAACCGGTGATCGAGTCCGCCGCGGCGTAGGGAACCCCCGCCGCATCGTCACGGCGCGACGCCGTACACCTCCCGCGCAGCCGCGCGAATCGCGTCGGCCATCACCGCGACGGCCGGCGAATGGAGCCGGTCGGTGCGCGTGATGATCCCGAAATCGTCCATCCGGCAATCCATTTCCAGCGGCAGCACCGTGACGATCCCGTGCCGCGCGTAGTAGTGCGCGACGTCCTCGGCCAGCACCGCGATCATGTCGCTCTGTTCGAGCAACTGCGTGATGAACAGCAGCGCCGCCGTCTCGACGAGGTTCGCGGGCGGCGCAAGGCTCGCGCGCTGGAACACGAGCTCGAAGCGGTGGCGCAGCACGCTGCCGGCCGGCGGCACGACCCACGCGGCGCGCTGCACGTCGGCGAGCGACAGCGGCGCGTGCGCGAGCAGCGGGTGGCCGGGTCGCACGACGGCGGCCACCGACTCGCCGGTCAGCGGCTCGTAGCGCAGGCGCAGCTTGTCGTGTTCGGCGGAGAGCCGGCCGAGCACGATGTCGATCTTCTCTTGCGCGAGATGTTCGAGCAGCACGTTGCTGGTGTCGATCTCGACCGACACGTGCAGGCCCGCATGCGTACCCTTCACCGCGGCGACGGCCGGCGGCACGAGCCGCAGCCCGGGCGACGTGATCGCGCCGACCGCCACGTGGCCGAGATGGCCGGCCTTCAGCGCGGCCAGCTCCTCGTGCGCCTGGTCGAGGCTGCCGAGCGCCGCGCGCGCATGGCGGATCAGCGCGTCGCCGTAGAGCGTCGGCCGCATCCCGCGCGGCAGCCGCTCGAACAGCACCGCGCCGATCGATTCCTCGAGTTCGCGCAGCAGCTTCGACGCGGCCGGCTGCGTCATGTTCAGCGCGGCCGCCGCGCGATGAATGCTGCCTTCGTCGGCGAGCGCGACGACCAGCAGGAGCTGGCGCGTCTTCAGGCGGCCGCGGTTTCCCCACGGACTGGCTTCGGGCATCGTACGGGTTTATATCGATATTGGAATCGATATCGTAATCGCCAAAAACGTCATTAGCCAGTTATCAAAATTCTGCCTAGACTGCGCCGGTATCCCGTCACCACAGGACTGACGATGTCGGCAACAAAACCCAGGCTGCGCTCCGCGCAATGGTTCGGCACGAACGACAAGAACGGCTTCATGTACCGGAGCTGGATGAAGAACCAGGGCATTCCCGATCACGAGTTCGACGGCCGGCCGATCATCGGCATCTGCAACACGTGGTCCGAACTGACGCCGTGCAACGCGCACTTCCGCAAGCTCGCCGAGCACGTGAAGCGCGGGATCTCCGAGGCGGGCGGCTTCCCGGTCGAGTTCCCGGTGTTCTCGAACGGCGAATCGAACCTGCGGCCATCGGCGATGCTCACGCGCAACCTCGCGTCGATGGACGTCGAGGAGGCGATCCGCGGCAACCCGATCGACGCGGTCGTGCTGCTCGCCGGCTGCGACAAGACGACGCCCGCGCTGCTGATGGGCGCGGCGAGCTGCGACGTGCCGGCGATCGTCGTGTCGGGTGGCCCGATGCTGAACGGCAAGCTGGAAGGCAGGAACATCGGGTCGGGCACGGCCGTATGGCAGCTGCACGAAGCGCTGAAGGCCGGCGAGATCGACCTCCATCACTTCCTGTCGGCCGAAGCCGGCATGTCGCGCTCGGCCGGCACCTGCAACACGATGGGCACCGCGTCGACGATGGCGTGCATGGCCGAGGCGCTCGGCGTCGCGCTGCCGCACAACGCGGCGATTCCGGCCGTCGATTCGCGTCGCTACGTGCTCGCGCACATGTCGGGCATCCGCATTGTCGAGATGGCGCTCGAAGGGCTCGTGCTGTCGAAGGTGCTGACGCGCGCGGCGTTCGAGAACGCGATCCGCGCGAACGCGGCGATCGGCGGCTCGACCAATGCGGTGATCCACCTGAAGGCGATCGCGGGCCGCATCGGCGTGCCGCTCGAACTGGAAGACTGGATGCGCATCGGCCGCGACACGCCGACGATCGTCGACCTGATGCCGTCGGGGCGCTTCCTGATGGAGGAGTTCTATTACGCGGGCGGGCTGCCGGCCGTGCTGCGCCGCCTCGGCGAAGGCGGGCTGCTGCCGCATCCGGACGCGCTGACGGTGAACGGCAAGTCGCTGTGGGACAACGTGCGCGAAGCGCCGAACTACGACGACGAAGTGATCCGCCCGCTCGACCGGCCGCTGATCGAGGACGGCGGCATCCGCATCCTGCGCGGCAACCTCGCGCCGCGCGGCGCGGTGCTGAAACCGTCGGCGGCGAGCCCCGAACTGCTCAAGCATCGCGGCCGCGCGGTGGTGTTCGAGAACCTCGACCACTACAAGGCGACGATCAACGACGAAGCGCTCGACATCGATGCGAGCTCGGTGATGGTGCTGAAGAACTGCGGGCCGCGCGGTTATCCGGGCATGGCCGAGGTCGGCAACATGGGACTGCCGCCGAAGCTGCTGCGCCAGGGCGTGAAGGACATGGTGCGGATTTCCGATGCGCGGATGAGCGGCACCGCATACGGCACGGTCGTGCTGCACGTCGCGCCGGAAGCGGCCGCCGGCGGACCGCTCGCGGCGGTGCGCAACGGCGACTGGATCGAGCTCGACTGCGAGGCCGGCACGCTGCATCTCGACATTCCGGACGACGAACTGCAGCGCCGCCTGTCGGATGTCGATCCGACCGCCGCGCCGGGCGTGGCCGGCCAGCTCGGCAAGGGCGGTTATGCGCGACTGTATATCGATCACGTGCTGCAGGCCGACGAGGGGTGCGACCTCGACTTCCTGGTCGGCACGCGCGGCGCGGACGTGCCGAGCCATTCGCATTGAGCGGCAGGCGGCGCGACGTGCGCCGCCGGTTGCGGACCTTCCCGGTCCGCGCTTCGTGAAACCGTGAACGCAAGACGGCCGGTGGCTACCAGGGCCGGCGCAGGACGCGAAACATGACATCGAGCAGCACGCCGCGTTACCGCGGCATCTTCCCCGTCGTCCCGACGACGTTTACCGATACCGGCGAGCTCGACCTCGCGAGCCAGAAGCGTGCGGTCGACTTCATGATCGATGCCGGCTCCGACGGGCTGTGCATCCTCGCGAACTTCTCCGAGCAGTTCGCGATCACCGACGACGAACGCGACGTGCTCACGCGCACGATCCTCGAACACGTCGCGGGCCGCGTGCCGGTGATCGTCACGACGTCGCACTACAGCACGCAGGTGTGCGCGGCCCGCAGCCTGCGCGCGCGGCAGCTCGGCGCGGCGATGGTGATGACGATGCCGCCGTATCACGGCGCGACGTTCCGCGTGCCGGAAGCGCAGATCTTCGACTTCTATGCGCGCGTGTCCGACGCGATCTCGATCCCGATCATGATCCAGGACGCGCCCGCGAGCGGCACCGCGCTGTCCGCGCCGTTCCTCGCGCGGATGGCGCGCGAGATCGAGCAGGTCGCGTACTTCAAGATCGAGACGCCGGGCGCGGCGAACAAGCTGCGCGAGCTGATCCGGCTCGGCGGCGACGCGGTCGAGGGGCCGTGGGACGGCGAGGAGGCGATCACGCTGCTGGCCGATCTTCACGCGGGCGCGACCGGCGCGATGACGGGCGGCGGCTTTCCGGACGGCATCCGGCCGATCCTCGAAGCCTTCCGCGAAGGGCGGCACGACGACGCGTTCGCGCATTACCAGACATGGCTGCCGCTGATCAATCACGAGAACCGCCAGTCCGGGATCCTCACCGCGAAGGCGCTGATGCGCGAAGGCGGCGTGATCGCGTGCGAGCGGCCGCGGCATCCGATGCCGGAACTGCACCCGGACACGCGCGCGGAACTGCTCGCGATCGCGCGGCGGCTCGATCCGCTCGTGCTGCGCTGGGCGCACTGAGCGATTCGCGAAGGAGACACGCACGATGAGTGATCGGATTTCGCTGGGCGTCGTCGGGATCGGCAAGATCGCGCGCGACCAGCATCTGCCGGCGATTGCCGCCGAACCGGGCTTTGCGTTGACCGCGTGCGCGAGCCGCCACGCGGAAGTCGCGGGCGTCCGCAACTATCAGGACCTGCGCGCGCTGCTGGCCGCCGAGCGCGAGCTCGACGCCGTGTCGCTGTGCGCGCCGCCCCAGGTGCGCTACGCACAGGCCCGCGCCGCGCTCGAAGCCGGCAAGCACGTGATGCTCGAGAAACCGCCGGGCGCGACGCTCGGCGAAGTGGCCGCGCTGGACGCGCTCGCGCGCGAACGCGGCCTCACGCTGTTCGCGACCTGGCATTCGCGCTGCGCGAGCGCGGTCGAGCCCGCACGCGCATGGCTCGCGACGCGCACGATCCGCGCGGTGCAGGTGCGCTGGAAGGAGGACGTGCGGCGCTGGCATCCGGGGCAGCAGTGGATCTGGGAGCCGGGCGGCCTCGGCGTGTTCGACCCCGGCATCAACGCGCTGTCGATCGTCACGCGGATCCTGCCGCGCGAGCTCGTGCTGCGCGAGGCGACGCTGTTCGTGCCGAGCGACGTGCAGACGCCGATCGCGGCCGACCTCGACTGCGCGGATACCGACGGCGTGCCGGTACGCGCGGAATTCGACTGGCGGCACGGCCCCGTCGAGCAATGGGAGATCGCGGTCGACACGGCCGACGGCGTGCTCGCGATCAGCCGCGGCGGCGCGCAATTGTCGATCGCGGGCGAGCCGGTCGAGATCGGGCCGGAACGCGAGTATCCGGCGCTGTATGCGCACTTCCATGCATTGATCGCGCGCGGCGAAAGCGACGTCGACGTGCGGCCGCTGCGGCTCGTCGCCGACGCCTTCCTGTTCGGCCGGCGCGTGCAGACCGACGCGTTCGGCCGCTGAACCCGCGCGCGTCGGCACGACGCGCGTCCGACGAATCTTTACGGCACACATCACGGCACCCGCCGATACCAAGGAGACATCCCATGAACCGCACGACTCACACGATTCGCCGACATACCCTGCGCGCGCTCCTCGCCGCGCTCTGCATCGCGCCGCTCGGCATGCAGGGCGCCGCGCGCGCCGACGCGCCGCTGAAGATCGGTTTCCTCGTGAAGATGCCCGAGCAGGCGTGGTTCATCAACGAGCAGAACGCGGCGTCCGCGCTCGGCCAGAAGGAGAACTTCTCGGTCGTGAAGATCGGCACGCCGGACGGCGAGAAGGTGCTGGCCGCGATCGACAACCTCGGCTCGCAAGGCGCGCAGGGCTTCGTGATCTGCGCGCCGGACGTGCGTCTCGGGCCGGCGATCGCGTCCCGCGCGAAGCGCTACAACATGAAGTTCGTGACGGTCGACGACCAGCTCGTCGATTCGAGCGGCAAGCCGCTGCCGAACGTGCCGCACCTCGGGATGTCGGCGACCAAGATCGGCAACCAGGTCGGCCAGGCGATCGCCGACGAGATGAAGCGGCGCGGCTGGAAGCCCGAGGAAGTCGGCGCGCTGCGGATCACCAACTACGAACTGCCGACCGCGAAGCTGCGCACCGACGGCGCGACGCAGGCGCTGCTCGCGAACGGCTTCCGCAAGGAGAACATCTTCGATGCGCCGCAGAAGACGACCGACGACGAAGGCGGCTTCAGCGCGGCGGCGCCGGTGCTCGCACGCCATCCGAACGTGAAGAAATGGGTCGTCTACGCGCTGAACGAGGAAACCGTGCTCGGCGCGGTGCGCGCGACCGAGCAGCTGCACATCCCGGCGGCCGACGTGATCGGCGTCGGCATCAACGGCGCGGGCGAGGCGTTCGCCGAATTCCAGAAGAAGGAGCCGACCGGTTTCTACGGGACGATCGCGGTCAGTTCGACCAACCACGGCAAGGACAGCACGCAGAACCTCGTCGACTGGATCCGCAACGGCAAGACGCCGCCGGCCGACACGCAGACGAGCGGCAAGCTGATGACGCGTGCGAACTGGCAGGCCGTGCGCGCCGAACTCGGTATCTGAGCGGGCGAGGCGAGAACGCGATGACGATGCAGACGATGACGGCCGTGCCCGGCCACGACGCCGAAGCGGGCACGCCGCCGGACGGCCCGCTGCTTGCGCTCGACGGCATCACCGTGACGTTCCCGGGCGTACGCGCGCTCGATGCGGTGTCGCTGTCGGTGCGCGCGAGCGAAGTGCACGGGCTGATGGGCGAGAACGGCGCGGGCAAGTCGACGCTGCTGAAGGTGCTGTCCGGCGTGAACCAGCCGCAGGCCGGCACGCTGACGCTGAACGGCACCGTCCAGCGCTTCGCGTCGACGCGCGCGGCGCTCGAGGCCGGCATCGCGATCATCTACCAGGAGCTGCATCTGGTGCCCGAGCTGACGGTCGCGGAGAACCTGATGCTCGGGCAATTGCCGAGCCGGCTCGGCGTGGTCGACGAGCGCACGCTCGCCGCGCGCGCGCTCGATGCGCTGGAGCGGCTCGGCGAGCGCATCGACCCGGGCATTCCGGTGAAGTATCTGTCGATCGGTCAGCGGCAGATGATCGAGATCGGCAAGGCGCTGATGCGCGATGCGCGCGTGATCGCGTTCGACGAGCCGACGAGTTCGCTGTCCGCGCGCGAAACCACGCAACTGTTCCGGATCATCCGCGCGCTGCGCGCGGAAGGGCGCGCGATCATCTACGTCACGCACCGGATGGAAGAGGTGTACGAGCTGTGCGACCGCGTGACCGTGTTTCGCGACGGCCGCCGCATCGACACGTTCGATTCCGTCGCCGATCTCGACCGCGACCGGCTGATCGGCTGCATGGTCGGCCGCGCGATCGAGGACGTCTACGGCTATCGCCCGCGCACGGCCGGCGACGTGCTGATCGAGGCGAAAGGGCTGGCGGGGCCCGGCCTGGCGGAACCCGTGTCGTTTACCGCGCGGCGCGGCGAGATCGTCGGCTTCTTCGGGCTCGTCGGCGCGGGCCGCTCGGAGCTGATGAAGCTGCTGTACGGCGCGGTGCGCCCGAGCGCGGGGCACGTCGAGCTGAACGGGAAACGCGTCGCATTCGGGAGCCCGCGCGACGCGGTGCGCGCCGGCATCGCGCTGTGCCCGGAAGACCGCAAGCAGGAAGGCATCGTCGCGATCGCGTCGGTGGCCGACAACCTGAACATCAGCGCGCGCCGCCATTTCAGCCCGGCACGCGTGCTGCTCGACGGGCGGCGCGAGCGCGAGCTTGCACAAAGCTACATCGAGCGGCTCGCGATCAAGACCCGCGACGGCGACACGCCGATCGGCGCGCTGTCGGGCGGCAACCAGCAGAAGGTCGTGCTCGCGCGCTGGCTGGCCGAGCGCATCGACGTGTTCCTGATGGACGAGCCGACGCGCGGCATCGACGTCGGCGCGCGCGCGGAAATCTACAACCTGTTCTACGAACTCGCGGAAGCGGGCCGCACGGTGATCCTCGTGTCGAGCGATCTGGCCGAGGTGATCGGCGTGTCGGACCGCATCGTCGTGATGAAGGAAGGACGGATCGCGGGCGAGGTCGCGAAGGCGCATGCGACGCCCGACACGCTGATCAAGCTCGCGCTGCCGCGCTAGCGGCGAGCAGTCAACCGGAAAGCAACCGATATGAGCCAGGCAATGCAACCCCAACGCACTTCCCCGTCCCCCGATGCCGCCGCCGTGCCCGCACGCGCGCGTGGCGGCGTGTGGCAACTGATCAACCGCTCCGGCATCGTGATGGTGTTTCTCGTGCTGTTCGCGGTGCTGTCGTTGACCGTGCCGGACTTCCTCACGCCGCGCAACATCCAGGGTCTCCTGCTGTCGGTCACGCTGATCGGTTCGATCGCGGTGACGATGATGTTCGTGCTCGCGCTCGGCGAGGTCGACCTGTCGGTCGCGTCGATCGTCGCGTCTTCCGGCGTCGTCGCGTCGACGCTGATCACCGCGACGCACAGCGTCGTGCTCGGTATCGCGGCCGGCGTGCTCGCGGGAGGCGCGGTCGGGCTCGTGAACGGCGTGCTGATCGCGCGCTACAGGATCAATTCGCTGATCGTCACGCTCGCGATGATGGAAGTCGTGCGCGGGCTCGCGTTCATCACGTCGAACGGCGATGCGGTGATGATCTCCGAGGAGCGCTTCTTCGATCTCGGCGGCGGGTCGTTCCTCGGCATCTCGTATCCGATCTGGAGCAACATCGTCGGTTTCGTCGTGTTCGGCTTCCTGCTGCGCAAGACGGTGTTCGGCAAGAACGTGCTGGCCGTCGGCGGCAACGGCGAGGCCGCGCTGCTCGCGGGGCTGCCGGTGATGCGCATCAAGATCACGGTGTTCGTGCTGCAGGGGCTCGTGACCGGCTTCGCCGGCGTGATGCTCGCGTCGCGCATGAGCCTCGGCGACCCGAAGACGTCGGTCGGCCTCGAACTCGGCGTGATATCCGCGTGCGTGCTCGGCGGCGTGTCGCTGACGGGCGGCGTCGCGACGATCTCCGGCGTGCTGGTCGGCGTGCTGATCATGGGCGCGGTGCAGGATGCGATGAGCCTGCTGAACGTGCCGACCTTTTACCAATATCTGATACGCGGCGGAATTCTGTTGCTCGCGGTGCTGTTCGACCAGTATCGTCGCAACCAGCGGCGCGCGATGAAGATCTGACCGGCAGCGCGGCCGCCCGCGAACGCGACGGTCATTCGCGACAGATATCGGGAGACGGCATGCAACAGACTCATCCGGCCGCGCACGCGACGCTGCTGGCAGACACCCGCAACACGCTCGGCGAAGGCGCGACGTGGTGCGACAAGGCCCACGCGCTGTACTGGGTGGACATCGAAGGCGCGCGACTGTGGCGCTGCCGCGCGGACGGCACCGACCTCACGCCGTGGGCGATGCCCGAGCGGCTCGCGTGCTTCGCGCTGACCGACGATCCGGACGTGCTGCTCGTCGGGCTCGCCACGCATCTCGCGTTCTTCGACCTGCGCAGCGGCGCGTTCACGCGGATCGTCGACGTCGAGCCCGATCTGCCGACGCGCCTGAACGACGGGCGCTGCGATCCGTCCGGCGCGTTCGTGTTCGGGATGAAGGACGAAGGCGCCGAGCCGCCGCGCGCGGTCGGCGGCTTCTACCGGCTCAATGCGGACCTCACGCTCGAACGGCTCGCGTTGCCGCCGGCCGCGATCGCGAACAGCATCGCGTTTTCGCCGGACGGCTCGACGATGTACTTCTGCGATTCGCTGGTGCGCGAGATTTTCGCGTGCGATTACCGTGCGGGCGGCGACGTTGCGAACGTGCGGCCGTTCGCGCGGCTGACCGATGCGGACGGCGACCCGGACGGCTCGACGACCGATCGCGACGGCGGGCTGTGGAACGCGCAGTGGGGCGGCCGGCGGGTGGTGCGCTACGGGCCGGACGGGATCGAGACCGATCGCGTCGACGTGCCGACCGCGCAGCCGAGCTGCGTCGCCATCGACGGTGAAGGCCGGTTGTACGTGACGAGCGCACGCGTCGGGCTCGGCGACGATGCGCTGGCGAACGATGCCGCCGCCGGCGGCGTATTCGTCGCCCGCACCCGCTACGCGGGGCTGCCGACCGCGCGGTTCGCGGGCAAGCCCGCGAACTGAGCGCGCCGGTGCGGCGGGTGCGGGCGGCGGCGCGGTCGGTCGCGCCGCCACGCGCTGCCGGCGCCGTCACGGCCGGACGGGTCACGACTGCCGCGCGGCCTGCAGCCCCAGCAACGCGACCGCGTTGTCTTTCAGAATCAGCGAATGCACGTCGGGCCGGAACCCGGCGCCCTGAAAATCCTCGAGCCAGCGGTCCGGCCGGATCAGCGGAAAATCGGACGCGAACAGCACCTTGTGCCTGAGCAGCGTGTTCGCGTATTTCACCAGCTCGGGCGAGAAGTACTTCGGCGACCATCCCGACAGGTCGATGTAGACGTTCGGCTTGTGCAGCGCGATCGACAGCGCCTGCTCCTGCCATGGCCATGAAGGGTGCGCGATCACGATCTTCATGTCCGGGAAGTCGACCGCGACGTCGTCGAGGTGAATCGGTTCGGAATACTTCAGACGCAGCCCGCCGCCGCCGTGCATCCCCGATCCCATCCCCGAATGCCCGCTGTGGAATACGGCCGGCAATCCGTATTCCGCGATCACCTCGTAGATCGGATAGGCGAGCCTGTCGTTCGGGAAGCATCCCTGCATCGTCGGGTGGAACTTGAAGCCTTTCACGCCGTGCTCGTCGATCAGGCGGCGCGCCTCGCGCGCGCCGAAGCGGCCCTTGTGCGGGTCGATGCTCGCGAACGCGATCATCACGTCGGCGTTGTCCCGCGCGAATTGCGCGATTTCCTCGTTCGGAATGCGCCGCCGGCCGATGTTCGTCTCGCAGTCGACGGTGAACATCACGAAGCCGATCCGGCGCTCGCGGTAATACGCGATCGTCTCCGGAATGGTCGGCCGACGGCCCTGCTTCAGCACGGTGCCGAAGTACTTGTCGGCCGCGTCGTCGAATGCCTTCGCGAACAGGTCCGGCGGCTGGCAGCACGACACCTCGGCATGCACGTGCGTGTCGATGGCGATCAGGTTGTCGATGTCCAAGCGTGTCTCCTCATGTCGTGATTCGTCGGCCGGCACGGCGCGAAATCGGCTGTCCGGGCCCGTTTAGGGGTTTGTCCGGAGCCGCTTCCATTCTACTTTACATATCAGGTTACCTGATAGTAAATTGGTCGCGAGTCGCACAGGGCGGCATCGTCATTGGAGAACGAAAATGGGTTACGAAGGGCGCTGGAAAACGGTGAAGGTCGAGGTCGAGGGCGGGATCGCATGGGTGACGCTGAACCGTCCGGACAAGCGCAACGCGATGAGCCCGACGCTGAACGCGGAGATGATCGACGTGCTGGAGGCGATCGAACTCGATGCCGAGGCGCAGGTGCTCGTGCTGACCGGCGAGGGCGACGCCTGGACGGCCGGGATGGACCTGAAGGAATATTTCCGCGAAGTCGACGCGGGCCCGGAAATCCTGCAGGAAAAGATTCGCCGCGACGCGAGCCGCTGGCAGTGGCAATTGCTGCGCATGTATGCGAAGCCGACGATCGCGATGGTCAACGGCTGGTGCTTCGGCGGCGGCTTCTCGCCGCTCGTCGCGTGCGACCTCGCGATCGCGGCCGACGAAGCGGTGTTCGGCCTGTCGGAAATCAACTGGGGCATCCCGCCGGGCAACCTCGTCAGCAAGGCGATGGCCGACACCGTGGGCCATCGCCAGGCGCTCTACTACATCATGACCGGCGACACCTTCACCGGCCCGCAGGCCGCGCAGATGGGGCTCGTCAACAAAAGCGTGCCGCGCGCGCAGCTGCGCGACGAGGTGCGCGCGCTGGCCGCGAAGCTGCTCGACAAGAACCCGGTCGTGATCCGTAACGCGAAGCACGGCTTCAAGCGTTGCCGCGAGCTGACCTGGGAGCAGAACGAAGACTACCTGTACGCGAAGCTCGACCAGGCGAACTACCGCGATCCGGAAGGCGGGCGCGAGCAGGGCCTCAAGCAGTTCCTCGACGACAAGAGCATCAAGCCGGGCCTGCAGGCGTACAAGCGCTGACGCGCGCCGCCGCACGCAACCGGATCCGAGTGGAGACACGGAAATGCACGAAGTGAGTTTGTTGATCGACGGCGTGTCGCGCGGCGCGTCGGACGGCGGGACCTTCGACCGGATCGATCCGGCGACGGGACAGGTGGCGTCGCGCGCCGCCGCGGCGACGCTTGCCGACGCGGACGCCGCGGTCGCGGCAGCCGCGCGCGCATTCCCCGCATGGGCCGCGCTCGCGCCGACCGAGCGCCGTCGGCGGCTGCTCGCGGCGGCCGACCGGATGGACGCGCGCGCGGGCGAATTCATCGAAACCGGCCGCGCGGAAACCGGTGCGATGGCGAACTGGTACGGCTTCAACGTGATGCTCGCGGCGAACATGCTGCGCGAGGCGGCCGCGATGACCACGCAGATCGACGGCGCGGTGATCCCGTCGGACGTGCCCGGCAGCCTCGCGATGGCCGTGCGCCAGCCGTGCGGTGTCGTGCTCGGGATCGCGCCGTGGAATGCGCCGGTGATTCTCGCGACCCGTGCGCTCGCGATGCCGCTCGCCTGCGGCAACACGGTGGTGCTGAAGGCGTCGGAGGGGTGTCCGGGCGTGCACCGGCTGATCGGCAGCGTGCTGCACGACGCAGGGCTCGGCGACGGCGTGGTCAACGTGATCACGCATGCGCCGCGGGACGCGCCGGCGATCGTCGAGCGGCTGATCGCGAACCCGGCGGTGCGCCGCGTGAACTTCACCGGTTCGACACGCGTCGGCCGCATCGTCGCGACGCTCGCCGCGCAGCACCTGAAGCCGGCGCTGCTTGAACTCGGCGGCAAGGCGCCGGTGCTCGTGCTCGACGACGCCGATCTCGACGCGGCGGTCGAGGCGGTCGCGTTCGGCGCGTTCTTCAACCAGGGGCAGATCTGCATGTCGACCGAGCGCGTGATCGTCGATCGCAAGGTTGCCGATGCGTTCGTCGAACGGCTCGTCGCGAAGGCACGCACGCTGAAGGCCGGCAACCCGGCCGCGCCGGGCGTCGTGCTGGGCACGCTCGAAAGCGCGGCCGCCGCGCGGCGGATCGCGGCGATGGTGGACGACGCGCGCGCGCACGGCGCCGCGCTGCCGCTCGGCTGTGAAGTCGACGGCGCGGTGATGCAGCCGACGATCGTCGACGGTGTCACGCGCGACATGCAGCTGTATGCGGACGAATCGTTCGGGCCGGTGGTGACCGTGCAGCGCGTCGACGGCGACGCCGCCGCGCTCGCGGCCGCGAACGACAGCGAGTACGGGCTGTCGGCGGCGGTGTTCAGCCGCGATATCGCGCGCGCGATGCAGGTCGCGAAGCAGATCGAATCGGGCATCTGCCACATCAACGGGCCGACGGTGCACGACGAGGCGCAGATGCCGTTCGGCGGCGTGAAGGCAAGCGGCTACGGGCGGTTCGGCAGCAAGGCGTCGATCGCCGAGTTTACCGACCTGCGCTGGATCACGGTCCAGACCACGCCGCGTCACTACCCGATCTGAGCAGTCCCGGGCGCCGCGGCGCCCCCGTTAAGACAACGACACAATGAAGTCTCCGCCCGGCGCGCGTACGCGCGCGGGGCGGAACCGACCGGAGACAGAACTTGGATGCGGATCCGACCCAACTGCGCGACGCGGCTGCCGCACAGCGCGTTCCCGCCGGCTATCGCCCCGTGGCGATCGGCACGGCACCGCCGGAGATCGTGCAACGCGACGGCTGCTGGACCTTGCGCGCGACGACCCCGCTCGGCGCGTACCCGCACCGGCTGACCGACCGGCTCGCGAGCGGCGCGCGCGCGCATCCGGACCGCTGGCTGGTCGCGCGGCGCGGGCCCGACGGTACGTGGATCGGCATCACGTATGCGCAGATGCTCGAGCGCGCCCGCGCGATCGGCCAGGCGCTGCTCGATCGCGGGCTGTCGGCCGAGCGGCCCGTCGCGATCCTGTCGGGCAACGACCTCGAACATCTGCAACTCGCGTTCGGCGCGATGTGGGCCGGCATTCCGCATGCGCCGCTGTCGCCCGCGTATTCGCTCGTGTCGAGCGATTACGGCAAGCTGCGCCACGCGCTCGCCGTGCTCACGCCGGGGCTGGTCTTCGCGTCGGACGGCGCGGCGTTTCGTGCCGCGCTCGACGCGGCGGTGCCGCCTGATGTCGAGCGCGTGGTCGTGTCGGCACCCGACGGGATGGACGGCGTCACGCGTTTCTCGTCGCTGCTCGACACGACACCGGGCGGCGTCGATGCCGCGCACGGTGCGATCACCGGCGACACGATCGCGAAATTCCTGTTCACGTCGGGGTCGACACGGCTGCCCAAGGCGGTGCCGACCACGCACCGGATGCTGTGCAGCAACCAGCAGATGCTGCTCGAGACGTTTCCGCAGTTCGGTCTGGAGCCGCCGGTACTGGTCGACTGGCTGCCGTGGAATCACACGTTCGGCGGCAGCCATAACGTCGGCATCGCGCTGTACAACGGCGGCACGCTGTACATCGACGACGGCAAGCCGGTCGCCGGCAAGTTCGGCGAGACGCTGCGCAACCTGCGCGACATCGCGCCCACCGTGTATTTCAACGTGCCGAAGGGCTGGGAAGAGCTGACCGCGGCGCTCGAGACGGATGCCGCGCTGCGCGAAACCTTCTTCTCGCGCGTGAAGATGTATTTCTTCGCGGGCGCCGGACTGTCGCAGGCCGCGTGGGACCGGCTCGAGCGCGTGACGCTCGCGCACTGCGGCGAGCGCATCCGGATCATGGCGGGCCTCGGGATGACCGAGGCCGCGCCATCGTGCATGTTCACCACCGGGCCGATGTCGGGAGCCGGCTACATCGGCCTGCCCGCGCCCGGCTGCGACGCGAAGCTGGTGCCGGTCGACGGCAAGCTCGAGGCGCGCTTTCGCGGGCCGAACGTGATGGCCGGTTATTGGCGCGCGAGCGGCGACGACGCGCGCGAGGTATTCGACGAGGAGGGCTACTACCGCAGCGGCGATGCCGTGCGTTTCGTCGATCCCGCGCGACCGGAGATCGGCCTGATGTTCGACGGGCGCATCGCGGAGGATTTCAAACTGTCGTCCGGCACCTTCGTGAGCGTCGGGCCCATGCGCGCGCGGATCGTATCGAACGGCGCGCCGTACGTGCAGGACGCGGTCGTCACGGGGATGAACCGCGACGACGTCGGCGTGATGATCTTCCCGCGCATCGACGATTGCCGTCGCCTGGCCGGCGCGGCACCGGATGCCGATGTGCGCACCGTCCTGCAGGCGCCCGCGGTGCGGGCGTTCTTCGCGGACCTGCTCGAGCGCCTGAACCGCGACGCGACCGGCAGCGCGACGTTCGTCACGCGGCTGTGCGTGCTCGATACGCCGCCTTCGCTCGATCTCGGCGAAGTCACCGACAAGGGCTCGATCAACCAGCGTGCGGTGCTCATGCACCGTGCGGCGGTGGTCGACGGGATGTACGAGCCGGGCGCGGCCGACGCGGGCGTGATCGTCGCCGGCACGGCGTACCGGGCATGAGGTGCGCGCGATGAGCAACGCGTATTGCGCGCCGTTGCGCGACATGCTGTTCGTGATCGGCGAATGGCTCGATGCGCCGGCGCTGTGGCGCCGCGTGCCCGACTGGGCGGAGCTCGACCTGTCGACCGCCGGGCAGGTGCTCGACGAAGCCGCCCGCTTCGTGGTCGAACGCATCGCGCCGCTCGATTCGACCGGCGATCTCGAGGGCTGCCGGTTCGACGGTATCGGAGTGACGATGCCGGCGGGCTTTCGCGATGCGTACCGCGACTACGTCGACGCCGGCTGGCCGACGTTGGCGCTCGACGCCGATTGCGGCGGCCAGGGGCTGCCGCATCTGCTCGACGTCGCGCTGCAGGAGATGCTCGCGGGGGCGAACCATGCATGGCTGATGTCGCCGGGGCTCACGCACGGCGCGGTGGCCTGCCTGCGCGCGCACGGCGGCGAGCGCCTGAAGCGCGACGTGCTGCCGAGGATCGCGAGCGGCGAGTGGCTGACGACGATGTGCATCACCGAGCCACAGGCGGGCAGCGATCTCGGCCTGCTGCGCACGCAGGCAGTGCCGGACCCGGCCGCCGACGGCTACCGGATCAGCGGCAGCAAGCTGTTCATCACCGGCGGCGAGCACGATCTGACCGACAACATCGTGCACCTCGTGCTCGCGCGGCTGCCCGATGCGCCGGCGGGAACGAAGGGGCTGTCGCTGTTTGTCGTGCCGAAGTGGCTCGACGCGCCGGGCGGCCGCGTGCGCAACGGCGTCTGGTGCGACGGCGTCGAGAAGAAGATGGGGCTGAAGGCAAGCCCGACCTGCACGATGCGTTTCGACGCGGCCGCGGGCTGGCTCGTCGGCGAGCCGCATCGCGGGCTCGCATCGATGTTCGTGATGATGAACGCGGCGCGCCTGCAGGTCGCCATGCAGGGTGTCGGGCATGCGCAGAGCGCATGGCAGGCCGCGTCGGCCTATGCGCGCGAGCGCGTGCAGGGCAGGGCGGCGCCGATCGCGCAACACGCCGCGATCCGCCGCATCCTGCTCGATGCGCAGGCGATCGTCGAAGGCGAGCGCGCGATCGGCTACTGGATCGCGCACTGGCTCGACGTCGCCGCGCACGATCCGCAGCCGCCGGCGCGGCTCGCGGCGTCGCGGCTGGCATCGTTGCTCACGCCGGTTGCCAAGGCGTTCTTCACCGCGAACGGCTTCGCGGCCGCGTCGAACGCGCTGCAGGTATTCGGCGGCTACGGTTACGTTCACGAATACGGGATCGAACAGACGGTGCGCGATTGCCGCGTGTCGATGCTGTACGAAGGGACCAACGAGATCCAGGCGATCGATCTGCTGGTGCGCAAGGTGCTGGGGGATCGCGGCGAGGCGCTGCACGCGCTGCTCGAGTTGATTCGCGCGGAAGCCGCGCAGGGCGTCCAGGCGGCAGCGGACGAGCGGGTGAGGGACGCCGGGGCGCGCGTCGCCACGCTGTGCGCGGAGCTCGAGCGCGTGACGGCCGGCGTGATCCGCGCGAGCGAGCACGATCCGGATCTGCCCTACCGGGTCGCGGACGACTATCTCGCGCTGGTCGGCTGGCTGCTGCTCGCGTTCGCGTGGGCGCGCACGCTGCGCATCGTCGGCGATTCGCCGGGAGACGATTCGTTCCGTGCGGGCAAGCGCGCGGTCGGCACCTACTTCTTCGACTATCCGCTCGCGGCGTTCGCACACCGGCTCGCGCTGGTGGACGCGGGCTGCCGCGCGGCGTTGCCGGTTGCCGCGGCATAAGGTTTGTCCGAGCCGGGCGTGGATGGCCCGGGGCGGCTCGCCGGCCGGCACGAGCCGCCGTGCGGGCCGATATACGGGCCGATAGACGGACCGCGTGAGGTAAGATGGCCCGCGATCCTCCTTCCGACACGTTCATGAGTTCGACACCCGTCAAACCGGCCGGCACGAAACGCACGGCCCGCGCCAGCGAAGCCAGGCCGCGCATGCGTTCGCAGCAGCGGCTTACCTACCTGATCGGCAATCTCGACCGGCTGCTGCGCCGCCAGATGAGCGATGCGCTCGCGCCGCTCGGTGTGACGCTCGCGCAGTACACGGCGCTGTCGGTGCTCGAGGCGCGCGGCGCGCTGTCCAATGCGCAACTCGCGGTGCGCTCGTTCATCACGCCGCAATCCGCGAACGAAGTGATGGTTGCGATGGCCGCCCGCGGCTTCGTGACGCGCGAGGCCGATCCCAGCCATGGCCGCGTGATCCTGCTGCGTCTGACCGACGAGGGCTCGGCAATCCTGCGCGACTGCGAGCGGGTGCTGCGGCCGCTCGAGCGCCGGATGCTCGGGGACGACGTGAACGCCGACGACGTCGAGCAGGTTCACCGCACGCTCGAGCTGTTCGTGCGCAACCTGCGCGACTGAGCACGCCGCCGCGTCTTTCGTTCCGGTTTCTCCGGCCGCGCCGGGCCACGCCGCGGCGTGGCCCGGGTTGCGAACGGGTTGCGGGTTAACACCGCGCTCGCGACACTTGAAATATCAGGTTACCTGTTATTAAATCATCCCGTCCCTCGACGGGATTTTCTTTCGGGTTATTAATCAGGCTACCTGATAAAGTAACGAGACCCGATCACGATAAAGCAAGGACACCGCGCATGCGTTCCGCGTATGCCGCGCGAGTCACGGTTAGGAGACGACATGGATACTTCCGTTGCCGCAAGGCCGGCCGTCGCGACGACGCTCGGCCTGTGTTTCGCGATCGCATTGCTCGAGGGGCTCGACCTGCAGTCGGTCGGCGTCGCGGCACCGCGCATGGCCCACGAATTCGGGCTCTCGGTTTCACAGATGGGACTCGCGTTCAGCGCGGGCACGTTTGGCCTGCTGCCGGGCGCGATGCTCGGCGGCTGGCTGGCCGACCGGATCGGCCGCAAGCACGTGCTGATCGCGTCGGTCTGCCTGTTCGGGCTGCTGTCGATCGCGACCGCGCAGGTGTCGAGCTTCGCGATGCTGGTCGCCGTTCGCGCGCTGACCGGCCTCGGCCTCGGCGGCGCGATGCCGAACCTCATTGCATTGTCGTCGGAAGCGGTCGACGCACGCTCGCGCAGCAGCGCGGTGGCCGTGATGTATTGCGGGATTCCGTTCGGCGGCGTGATCGCGTCGCTGATCGGCGTGCTGCTCGCAGGCGACACCGAATGGCGGCACATTTTCTATGTCGGAGGCGTCGGCCCACTGCTGCTCGCGCCGCTGCTGCTCGCCCTGCTGCCCGAATCGCGTGCGTTCCTCGACGTCAGCGCATCGGGCGCAGCGCGCCCCAGCGTCGGACAGACGCTGTTCGGCGGCTCGCGCACCGGCACGACACTGGCGTTGTGGCTCAGCTACTTCTGCACGCTGATCGTGCTGTATTTCCTGCTGAACTGGTTGCCGTCGCTGATGGCCGCGAAGGGGCTCGCGCGCAGCCAGGCCGGGATCGTGCAGATCTTCTTCAACATCGGCAGCGGCCTCGGCGTGCTCGGCATCGGCATGTCGATGGACCGCTTGCGTCCGTCGCGCGTGGTCGGCGGCATGTACGCGGGGATCGTGCTGTCGCTTGCCGCGCTGGCGATCGCGCCCGGACTCCTGTGGCTGTCCGCCGCCGCGTTCGCGGCCGGGATGTTCGTCGTCGGCGGCCAGTCGGTGCTGTATGCGCTGGCCGCGATCTATTACCCCACCGCGATGCGTGGCACCGGCGTCGGCTCCGCCGTTGCCGTTGGCCGCCTCGGCTCGGTGGTCGGGCCGCTCGCCGCCGCCGAGCTGCTCGCAATGGGCCGCAGCGCGCCCGTCGTGATCGGCGCGAGCATCCCTGTCACGCTCGTCGCGGCCGTCGCCGCGCTGCTGCTGATCCGCCGCCCGCAGGCGGACGACTGAGGTTTCGCTTTTTTCGATACGCGCCGTCAGAGCGCGCCATTCAACATGGTCTGGAGACGCAACGATATGAAGACGAAGACAAGGAACGGCCTGCTGGCCGCCGGCGCATGCTGCGCGCTCGCCGCAACCGGCGCGCACGCGCAGTCGAGCGTGACGCTGTACGGGATCATCGACACGGGCGTGGAGTTCGTGTCGCACGCGAACGCGGCCGGCGATCACGTGGTGCGCATGCCGGGCGTGACGGGCGAGCTGCCGTCGCGCTGGGGGCTGCGCGGCACGGAGGATCTCGGCGGCGGTTATCAGGCGGTGTTCACGCTCGAAAGCGGCTTCAACGTGCGCGGCGGCGATCTCGGCCAGGGCGGCCGGCTGTTTGGCCGGCAGGCGTTCGTCGGGCTGAAGGGCGGCTTCGGCACGCTCGCGTTCGGCCGCCAGTACACGATGACCTACCTCGCGCTGCAGGGCGCGGACATCATCGGCCCCGACATCTACGGGCTCGGCTCGTTCGACGCCTACGTGCCGAACGGCCGCGCCGACAACGCGGTGACCTACCTCGGCACCTATCGAGGCGTGACGCTCGGCGCCGCGTATTCGTTCGGCCGCGACGGCGCGGGCACCGGCAACTCGCCGGGGCAGGGGACGTGCGCCGGGCAGGTGCCGGGCGATGCCACCCAGTGCCGTAACTGGTCGGTGATGCTCAAGTACGACAGCGCGTATTTCGGCGCGGCCGCGTCGTACGAGGAACAGCGCGGCGGCACCGGCGCGGCCGCCAACTTCTTCGACGGCATCGCCCCCGTCGCCTTCACCAGCAGCGGCGGCAAGGATGCCCGCACGCACGTGAGCGCGTACGCGCAGGCCGCCGGCGCGCGGATCGGCGCGGGCTGGATCGGGCGGCGCGTGTCGACCGGTTCGCCGGCCGCGCCCGGCGCGCATTCGGACCTGTTCTTCGTCGGCGCGTCATATGCGGTGAAGCCCGATTTCGTCGTCGACGGCGAAGGCTACCGGATCGTCAACACCGCGCACGACACGCGCGCGACGATGGCGACGCTGCGCGCGACCTATCTGCTGACCAAGCGCACGGCCGTCTATGCGCAATCGTCGTATCTGTGGAACAGCGCGCACGCACGCTACGCGGTCAGCGGCGGCGGGCCCGGCACGACGCCGGGCGAAGGGATGGGGCAGCTCGGCGCGATGGTCGGCGTGCGGCACATGTTCTGATCCGGCAGCCAGACAAACGGGAGATATCTTGAACAGGAAATCTGCATTCCTCTGCATCGCGCCGCTCTCCGCGGCGGCCATGCTCGCCGGTTGCGGTGGCGACGACTCGGTCAGTTCCACGCCGACCCACCTGAGCGCCGCGACGCCGGCCGCGATGGCGCAGACCTGCGACGCGCTTGCCGCGAAGCTCGCGTATGCGAACACGTCGTTCACGTCGGTGACGACCGCGGCCGCCGGCGCGCTGACGGTGGCCGGCAAGCCGATCGCCGAGCACTGCGTGATCGAAGGGAAGATGAACGAGCGCGTGAGCGCGGTGGACGGCAAGACCTATGCGATCGGCTTCGAGATGCGCTTGCCGAAAGCGTGGAACGGCCGCTTCTTCTACCAGGCGAACGGCGGGCTCGACGGCAACGTCGTGACCGCGACCGGCGAGATCGGCGGCGGCGGGCCCCTGACCGACGCGCTGAACCAGGGTTTCGCGGTGATCAGCTCGGATTCCGGGCACAGCGCCGCGCAGAACCCGCTGTTCGGCCTCGATCCGCAGGCGCGGATCGACTACGGCTACGGCGCGGTCGATGCGCTCACGCCGATGGCGAAGCAGGTGATCCGGCTCGCGTACGGCAAGGCGCCCGATCGCAGCTATTTCGGCGGCTGCTCGAACGGCGGCCGTCACGCGATGGTCACCGCCGTGCGCAACCCGGCCGACTACGACGGCATCATCGCGGGCGATCCGGGTTTCCATCTGCCGAAGGCGGCGATCGGCGAGATGTACGGCGCGCAGCAGTTCGCGAAGATCGCGTCGGCCACCGGCGCGAACGGGCTGCCGGATATCCGCAGCGGCTTCAACGATGCGGAGCGGCAGTTCGTCGGCGCGAAGATCCTCGAGAAATGCGATGCGCTCGACGGCGCGGCCGACGGGATGGTGCAGGACGTCGCCGCGTGCCAGGCGCATTTCAGCGTCGAGGCCGATATCCCGACCTGCGCGAACGGCACCCGCACGGGCGCCTGCCTCACGCCCGCGCAGAAGACCGCGCTGGAGAACGTGTTCACGGGGGCGCGCAACAGCGCGGGCACGGCGCTCTACGCGAGCTTTCCGTACGATCCGGGCGTGGCCGGCGGCGGCTGGGCCGCGTGGAAGCAGTCGAATTCGGTCTCGCTCGATCCGGCCGCGATGGCGTTCACGTTCATGACGCCGCCGAAAACCGCCGCGGCGCTCGCGAACCTGCCCGGTTTCGCGCTCGGCTTCGACATGGACAACGATGCACCGGCGATCTTCGCGACGAACGGCGTGTACACGCAATCTTCATGGTCGTTCATGACGCCGCCCGACGAGACGAACCTGTCCGCGCTGAAGGCGCGCCGCGCGAAGCTGCTCGTCTATCACGGCACGGGCGACCCGGTGTTCTCGTTCAACGATACGCGCGACTGGTATGCGAAGGTCGCGCAGGCGAACGGCGGCGATGCGTCGGATTTCGCGCGTTTCTATCCGGTGCCGGGGATGAACCACTGTTCGGGCGGGCCGGCGGCCGACCAGTTCGACATGCTGACGCCGCTCGTCGCGTGGGTCGAGCAGGGCCAGGCGCCTGCCGCGATCGTGGCCGCCGCGCGCGACACGACCAACGCGGTGCCGAATGCGGACGTGCCCGCCTCGTGGGGCGCGGGACGCACGCGGCCGTTGTGCCCGTATCCGCAGGTCGCGCGCTACAACGGCTCGGGCGACGTGAATTCGGCGGCGAGCTTCAGTTGTCGTTGACGTAGCCGTCGACGGGAAGCGGCCGGCGCGGGTAGTCTCGCGCCGGCCGTTTCATTTTTGCCGGCAGGCGCGTACTTACTCGCCGAGATCGAGCGGTACGTCGAGCCCGACCTTCACGCGGCTCATGCTCACCAGCGTCTTGAACCGCTTCACGTTGTTGTTCGCGAAGAACAGCTCGCGCGTGAGCGCGTTGTACTGATCCATGTTGCGCACCGCGAGGATCAGCACGAAATCCCATTCCCCCGTCACGTAGTAGCACTGCTGGATCTGCGGGCAGCGCTCGAACGCGCGCTTCATCGCATCGAGCTGATCGATCTGCTCGCTCTCGACCTCGACGTTCACGACGATCGTCAGCGGATGGTCGACCTTGTCCGGCGCGATCACGGCCGTATAGCGCTCGATCACGCCGTCTTCCGCGAGGCGCTTCAGCCGCCGGTTCACGGCGGCGGTCGACAGGTTGACGCGCGCGCCGAGCTCGGCCTGCGGCGTGTGCGCGTCGCGCTGCAGCTCCGCCAGCAGCTTGCGGTCGAACGCATCGAGTGGGGTCGTCATGATCGCGCGTGAGCCCTCGGAAGAATGAGAAATTTTTGCGTTGAAGCCGTCGATTTGGCGATTTTATTGACCGGCCCGCGCAATATTATTTTTCGAACCGACGGCGAGCGCAACTGGCGCTCGCCCGATCCGACCCACCCGACGGACCGCCCGCGCGGTCCCGCCCCAGGAGCCCTCCGCCATGCTGATCGCCAACCCGCGCGCGTCGCGCACCGCGTACCCGAACGCGCTGCGTCGCGTGATGAACATCGCATCGGCCGACGAAAGCGGCGCATGGCTGTCGCACTGGCCGCTCGTCGGCAACGCGCGCACGCCGCTGCGCGCGCTACCCGATCTTGCCGCGCGGCTCGGCGTCGCGAGCGTCCGCGTGAAGGACGAGTCGTGCCGCTCGCCGCTCGGCAGCTTCAAGGCGCTCGGCGCGCCGATCGCGCTGGTGCGGCTCGTGAGGCGACTGCGGCGCACGCGGGATCTCGAGCCACGCGGGCTCGTCACCGGCGCGTACGCGGCGGAGCTGGCCGACCTGACGGTGATCAGCGCGACCGACGGCAACCACGGCCGGGCGCTGGCCGCCGCCGCGCGCGCGATCGGCTGCGGCTGCGTGATCGTGCTGCACGCGAACGTCGACGCCGAGCGCGAACGCGCGATCGCGGCGTACGGCGCGCGGATCGTGCGCATCGCGGGGAACTACGACGAATCGGTCGTCTGCGCGGCGCAGCTCGCGCAGGCGAACGGCTGGCATGTCGTGTCGGACACGTCGTACGACGGCTACGAAGCGATTCCGCGCGACGTGATGCAGGGTTACGGCGTGATCGCCGCCGAAGCGGCCGCGCAGGCGGCGCAGGACGACGGGCGGCCGTTCACGCACGTGTTCCTGCAGGGCGGCGTGGGCGGCCTCGCCGCGGGCGTCGCGAGTTATCTCTGGGAACGCGACGGCGTGCGGCGGCCGCGCTTCGTCGTCGTCGAGCCGCGCCAGGCCGATTGCCTGTACCAGAGCGCGTTGGCCGGCCGTGCGACGAAGGCGACCGGCAGCGTCGATTCGGTGATGGCCGGGCTCGCGTGCGGCGAGGCGTCGCCGCTTGCATGGGATTTCCTCGAGAGGTGCATCGACCACTTCATGCTGATCGACGACGACGACGCGGTGCAGGCGATGCGCGGCCTTGCGGCCGGCAGCGCCCGCGACGTGCCGGTCGTCGCCGGCGAATCGGGCGCGGCCGGCGTGGCTGGCCTGACGGCACTGATGCGCGACCCGGCGCTCGCGCGGCAGGCCGGGCTCGACGCGAACGCGCATGTGCTGGCGATCAATACCGAAGGCGCGACGGCGCCGTCCGTGTACCGGCACTGCGTCGGCGAGACGGCCGACGCGGTGCGCGCGCGGCAGCGCGACTGGCTGGACCGCGTGGCGGTGGCGGCCTGAACGACATGACGACCGACGAGGCGAACGCAATGGAAACAATCGAGGAAAGCACGCTGCAGGCGCGACTGAAGACCTGGCGCCGCCATCTGCACCAGTATCCTGAAACGGGTTTCGAGGAAGTGAACACGTCGGACTACGTCGCGCGCATCCTGACGACGCTCGGGCTCGACGTGCATCGCGGGATCGGCGGCACCGGGCTCGTCGCGAACCTGACGGCCGGCACCGGCAAGCGCGCGATCGGCATCCGCGCGGACATGGACGCGCTGAACATCGCCGAGCACGCACCAGGCCGCGAACACGCATCGCGCACGCCGGGCAAGATGCATGCGTGCGGGCACGACGGCCACATGTCGATGGTGCTCGGCGCCGCGCAACTGCTGGCCGAGCGCAAGGATTTCGACGGCACCGTGCGTTTCGTTTTCCAGCCGGCGGAGGAGCACGGCCGCGGCGCGAAGGCGATGATGGCCGACGGATTGTTCGAGCGCTTTCCGGTCGACGCGATCTTCGGCGCGCACAACATGCCCGGCATGCGCGCGGGCACGTTCTCGACACGCGCCGGCGGCATCATGGCGAGCGAAGACAATTTCGTGATCCGGATCGATGGGCGCGGCACGCATGCGGCGCGGCCGCACATGGGCATCGATCCGATCGTGATCGGCGCGCAGGTTGTGCTCGCGCTGCAGACGATCGTGTCGCGCAATCTCGACCCGGGCCAGCAGGCGGTGATTTCGTGCACGGAGTTCATCACCGACGGGCTGCGCAACGTGCTGCCGTCAACCGTGACGATCAAGGGCGACACGCGCAGCTATTCGCGGGACGTGCAGGCGCTGCTCGAAACGCGGATGCGCGAGATCAGCGAAGGAATCTGCCGCACGCATGGCGCGACCTGCACGTTCGAGTACACGCACGAGTTCGCGCCGACGGTGAATTCGCCGGAGTGGGTCGACACGGCCGTGCAGGCCGCCGCGCAGGTCGCGGGCGCTGCCGCGGTGAATGCCGACGTGCAGCCGATGATGATCTCGGAGGATTTCGGCGCGTTCCTGCAGGTGGTGCCCGGCAATTTCGTGTTCATCGGCAACGGTGAAGCGGGTGGCCTCGGCGGCGTGCCGCTGCACAACGCGACGTACGACTTCAACGACGCGATCCTGCCGGTGGGCGCGCGGTATTTCGCGGAAGTGGCGCGGCGGGCGTTGCGGGCCGCGTAGCGCGTGCTGCGGGACGGTACGCGCTCGCGCGAGCACCGTCCCGCGCGTCGTCACGTCACACCAGTTCGCCGAGACACGCGTCGAACTGCGCGACGAGCCGGTCGACATCGTCGGCCGTCGTCTGCGGACACACGAGCATCATGTTGTGGAACGGCGTGATCAGCACGCCACGATTCAGCAGGTACAGGTGGACGATGTGTTCCAGTTCGCTGTCGAGTTGCGCGCCGGCCAGCGTGCCGTTGCGCGGCGGCGCGGACGCGAACTGGAATTCGGTGCGCGCGCCGATGCGCGTCACGCACCACGGCAGCCGGTGTTTCGCGATCGCCTGCTCGAGCCCCGTCGCCAGCCGCGCGGCGAGTTCGAACATGTGTGCATACGCGGCGTCGGTCGCGACGTCGGCCAGCGTCGCGCGCATCGCATGCATCGCGAGCATGTTCGCGGTAAGCGTCGTGCCGATGCCCGAATGGCCGGGCGGCGCGTTCAGCTTGGCCTGCTTCGCGCGTTCCGCGAATTCGGCGCTGAAGCCGTATACCGCGCACGGCACGCCGCCCGCGATGGGCTTGCCGACCACCAGCATGTCCGGTTCGAGAGCGTGCGCGACCGCATAGCCGCCGGGGCCGCTGCTGATCGTGTGCGTCTCGTCGATCACGAGCAGCGTGCCGTAGCGGCGCGTCAGTTCGCGCGCGGCCGCCCAGAAGCCCGGGTCGGGCAGCACCATCCCGATGTTCGTCATCGCGGGCTCGGCCAGCACGCACGCGACGTCGCCATCCTTCAATGCGGCTTCGAGCGCGGCCAGGTCGTTGAATTCGACGACGCGCGTGTTGGCGAGCAGGTCGTAGGATTGCCCGAGCAGGCTGTCGCGCTGAACCGGGCGGCCGTCGACGAGATCGACGAATACGTCGTCGACCGTGCCGTGATAGCAGCCGTTGAACACGACGATCGTGTTGCGGCCGGTGGCCGCGCGTGCCCAGCGCAGCACGAAGCGGTTCGCGTCGCTCGCGCTCAGCGCGAATTGCCAGACCGGCAGCTTGAAGCGGCGCGCGAGTTCGCGCGACACCCATGCGGCGTCTTCGCTCGGCAGCATCGTCGTATAACCGCGCGTGGCCTGTTCGACGAGCGCGCGGGCGACCGGTTCGGGCGCGTGGCCGAACATCGTGCCCGTATCGCCGAGGCAGAAATCGACATAGCGATGGCCGTCGACGTCGGTGAACGTCGCACCGCGCGCCTCCTTCACATACAGCGAGAACGGTGTCGACCAGTCTTGCATCCAGTGCAACGGCACGCCGAACAGCAGGTGCTCGGACGCTTCCGCGGACAGCGCGCGGGAGACCGGCATGGCTTCGGTGAACGCTTGGCGCTCGCGATCGAACAAGGCGCGGGCGCGGATGAGGTCGACTCCGTGGCGGGAAGGCAAAGGCAGCTCCTGGGCTGTGAACAAGGAGAAACGATAGCGCGGGCGGCAGGGGGCTGAACAGGGGCGGAATTCCCGAGGCGTGATGGCGGGGGAACGCCCGGGCGCGTCCTGTTCGATTTCAAGATGGCGCGAGTGAATCGAAGCTGTGCCGGATACTGACCGGCGCGCGAATTGGCGCGGGAGGCGATCGAATCCGACGAGGATTTTTAGCTAAAGTTTTTGCGCATAAAGGTACGACAACGTATCTTTAGAGGCGGTCTGTCAGAAGTGAGTGTGCGCACACATTTATAGCATCGAACCGATGAGAGTGCAGTCGAAGACAGGAATCTGCCTTGATATGATCCTGCCTGGACGGTGTGATACGGTACGACGACGTATGAATTGACGCCGAACGGCGGGACCCACCACGCTTCCAGGCGATCGTCGCGCAGGGGCCGGGTCGCGTCCGACTGCAACGGCACGCCGCCCCCGCCTGCCGTGCGGCCGATCCCCGGCGCGACGACGGGCAACTGCGACTTCGGCACGCCCGTCGCAACGCGCACGCCGACAGTCACATCGCCGGGGCCGGTCCAAACGTTCAACATGAGTGCGATGACGCCGACGAACGTGACGATCACCGACAAGCGGCGATGCCATGAGGCGAGGGAGGAGGGGCATTCGCGTGCGGCGTGGTCGGCCGATGCACGCGAACGCAACGGCAAATACGCAAGCGGACGAACGTGAACGCGTTACGCGAGCGTCTTGATCATGTAGTGCTCGTCGTAGAACCGGCCGTCGACGAACATCGAGCGCGGCTCTGTGCCGAACCGCACGAACCCTTGCGACGCATACAGCCGCTCCGCGTTGCCGTTGACCTCGTTTACGCACAGCATCAGCTGCTTGCACTGCCACGCCTGCGCGGCATGCTCGGTCGCGCTTTCGAGCAGCGCCTGCGCGATGCCACGGCCGCGATACGCGGGCTCGACGAACACGCCCCAGATCGTCGCCTTGTGCGCGATCTTCGCGCGCGCATCGCGGCGTACACCGGTGATGCCGACGAGCGTATCGCCGTCGAATGCACCGAACACCGCGCGCTCGTGGTTCGGCGTGAGGCGCGTCGCGAATTCGTCGACCGGCACCTGGGATTCCTCGTCGAGCGTCGGCAGGAAGGACGTGGGCGCGGTATCGACCGCACGCAGGCGAACGGTCTGGAAACGGGCGGCGTCGGCCGCATCGAGCAGGCGGGTCGTGATCGTCATCGGCGGGATTCCGGTTGAGGGGCGTGCATGCCGGCGCGGGCTGCCGTAGCCGCGGGATGCATCGTCCTCATCCTAATGGGAATTCGGATGTCGCGTGGCGCCGTTCGGCGCATTGCGCATTTCGGCGGCGCCGGAGCGTTGCGGGCCGTGCGCGCATGGCGGGTCACGCAGCCGTGCCGGCGTGACGGAAGGGACGACGTGCGCGCGATCAGATCACGCGCACGCAACGGGCATCAATCAATACCGCGACAGCTGATTGCCGTTGATCTGCACGCGGTCACCCGGACGCAGGTTGCCGGGCGACTGCACGTCGAACGAGCGCATCGAGCCGTCGCTGACTTGCACGTCGATCCGATAGCTGCTCGGGCCTTGCGAGGCACCCATCTGCTGACCGATCTGGTTGCCCGCCACCGCGCCGCCGAGCGCGCCGATGACGGTCGCCGCATCGCGGCCGTGACCGCGGCCGACCTGGTTGCCGAGCACGCCGCCAATGAGCGCGCCGACGACGGTACCGGCCACGCCCGACGGGCCGACCGAGCCGTTGACCGGCTGGATGTTCGCGACGGTGCCGTATTGCGCGCCGTACGGATTCGCGTATTGCTGTTGCGGGTTGCCGTACTGGTCATACGGCTGCGAGCCGTATTGCGACGGGTTGCCGTACTGGTCATACGGCTGCGAGCCGTATTGCGACGGGTTGCCGTATTGATCGTACGGCTGCGGCGCCGGGTTCGGATACGCCGGTTGCTGCTGCACGTAGCCCGGCTGCGAATACGCGGGCTGCGCGTAGCCGGGCGTCGCGTATTGCTGCTGCTGCGGATAGCCCGGCTGCGCGCCGTAGTAGCCGGGTGCGACGCAGGCGGTCAGGGGAAGCGCCGCCACGGCGACGAGCGAGGCGAACAGAACGGTCTTCGTGGAGGGCATGCGCATCATGATGTTTCCTGCATCGGCAACGTGTCCGCCGATGGATTCCCGTCATGGGTGGCGAACTCGGCGTGAGTATAAGGAATGGCCGGATGCGCGTCCGGTGCGGCCGGGTAACAACGTGTAAAGTCTGTTGCCGCGTAAATCGCTGCGCCGGCGCGGCGTTCGAGCCAGGCCCGACAACGGCGCGAAGCGGTTTCCAGTCATCCGCGTGCCGGTGATGCGGCCCGCTTGTTTCATGCGGCGTGTCGGCCCTCCGTTGCGATCGAACCCCTGCGTCACGCGAGACCCGGCGGGCGTGTGCGGCACACATCGCGAAATCGAATGCGCGGCATCGCGACATTTAATTGGCCGCGGGCGGCAGCGTCCGATATCGTGGCCGGATTCCCTGCCCGTGGTCGCGCCGCGCCGGCTGCGGTTCCTTCCCCTATCCGCGCCGGCGGCGCGCCGCGACCGCCCCACCTTCCAGGCCATGACCGAACGATTCTTCATCAACGCCGTCGATGCCGGCGGCCAGCCCGTCAACCTCGTCGTCCGCGACGGCCGCTTCACGGCGATCGGCGCCGATTGCGCAGCCGCGCCCGGCGCGGAGACCATCGACCTCGACGGCCGCGTCGTGCTGCCCGGCTTCGTCGACGGCCACATCCACCTCGACAAGAGCTTCGTCGGCGCTCGCTGGGTGCCGCACGAATCGGTCGGTTCGCTGCGCGAGCGGCTCGCGGTCGAGAAGCGCCAGCTTGCCGCCGCACCGCCGATCGTCGAGCGCGCGAACGCACTGATCGCGCAGGCCGCCGCATTCGGCACGATCGCGATGCGCAGCCACGTCGACGTCGATGCGACGACGGGCCTGTCGAACCTGCAGGCCGTGATGGCCGCGCGCGAGCAATGGCGCGGGATCGTCGACATCGAACTGGTCGCGTTTCCGCAGGCCGGCGTCGTGACGTGCCCGGGCACGGCCGCGATGCTCGACGCGGCCGTGCGCGAAGGCGCGGACGTCGTGGGCGGGATCGATCCGACGACGCTCGACGGCGACGCGGACGGCCAGCTCGACATCGTGTTCGGCATCGCGGAGAAACGCGGCGCGAAGATCGACATCCACCTGCACGAGCCGGGCGAGATCGGCATCGCGCAACTGCTGCGGATCGCGGCGCGCACGCGTGCGGCCGGGCTCGGCGGGCGCGTGAACGTGAGCCATGCGTACGCGCTCGGCCAGGTGAGCGATGACGATGTCCGGCGCACCGCGGCGGTGCTGGCCGAAGCGGGCGTATCGATCCTGACGAATGCGCCGGGCGATTGCGCGTTTCCGCCGGTGCGGTTGTTGCGCGACGCGGGCGTGCACGTGTTCGCGGGCAACGACAACATTCGCGACGCGTGGTGGCCGTACGGCAACGGCGACATGCTGCAGCGCGCGATGATGGTCGGCTACCGGTCGGGTTTCTACACCGACGAAGCGCTCGGCATCGCGCTCGACATGGCGACGTACGCCGGCGCGCGCGTGATCGGCAACGCGCACTACGGCATCGCGGTGGGCTGCGATGCGAGTTTCGTCGCGGTGCGCGCGCCGAACGCGGCGGCGGCCGTCGCCGGCGTGCCGGCCGAACGCTGGGTGTTCCGCCGCGGCGAAAGCGATACGGGGGCGCCGTTCGCGCCGTCGCTGCGCTTCACGCGCTGACCCACCGACCGGCGGCACGGCATGCGCCGTGCCGGCCTTGCACTGACCGACTTCACCGGAATCGACATGACGAACCTGCTGATCCGCAACGTCCGCACGAGCGCCGACACCGCACTCGACATCCTGATCGAAGGCGACCGCATCGCGCGTGTCGGCCCGTCGCTCGACGCGCCCGCCGGCTGCGCGATCGAGGACGGCGCGGGCGCGCTCGCGCTGCCCGGCCTTGTCGAAGGCCACACGCACCTCGACAAGACGCACTGGGGGATGCCGTGGTATCGCAACCAGGTCGGGCCGCGTCTCGTCGACCGCATCGAGAACGAACGCCACTATCGCGCGACGAGCGGCCACGACGCGGGCGCCGCGTCGCTCGCGCTGGCACGAGCCTTCCTCGCGGCCGGCACGACGCGCATCCGCACGCACGTCGACGTCGATACCGAAGCGGGCCTGCGCCACCTGCACGGCGTGCTCGCGACGCGCGAGACGCTGCGCGGGCAAGTCGACATCCAGATCGTCGCGTTTCCGCAGTCGGGCGTACTCAAGCGGCCGGGCACCGATGCGCTGCTGTCCGATGCGCTCGGCGCCGGCGCGGACCTGCTCGGCGGACTCGATCCGTGCGCGATCGAAGGCGATCCGGTCGAGGCGGTGGACGTGCTGTTCGCGATCGCGGAGCGTCACGGCCGCGGGCTCGATATCCATCTGCACGAGCGCGGGTCGATGGGCGCGTATTCGCTCGACCTGATCCTGCAGCGCACGGCCGCGCTCGGCATGCAGGGGAAGGTCACGATCAGTCATGGTTTCTGCCTGGGCGATCTCGCCGAGCGCGAGCGCGATGCATTGCTCGCGCGAATGGCCGCGCTCGGGGTGGCGATCGTCACGACCGCGCCGGCGGCGGTGCCGGTGCCGCCGGTCGCCGCGTGCCGCGCGGCGGGCGTGACCGTGATCGGCGGCAACGACGGCGTGCGCGACACGTGGACGCCGTACGGTTCGCCCGACATGCTCGAACGTGCGATGCTGATCGGCATGCGCAACGATTTCCGCCGCGACGATGCGCTCGAAGTCGCGCTCGACTGCGTGACGCACGGTGCGGCGCACGGCTGCGGTTTCGCGGATTACGGGCTGCGGCCGGGCAGCCGTGCGGACGTCGTGCTCGTCGACGCGCTGACGTTCGCCGAGGCCGTCGTCGCGCGGCCGGTGCGGCGTCTCGTCGTATCGTCGGGGGCGATCGTCGCGCGCGACGGCGCACTCGTCTGAGCACGGCGTCGCGCCGGTATGATCGGGTTTTCAGCCGGATTTCCGGGGAGACGACGATGCGACGCACGACAGCGGCACGGGCCGCACGATGGACGGCGGCGGCCTTGTTCGCCGTGACGGCCGCGCACGCGGTGGCGGCCGATCCGGCCGATGCGCGGCAGGAAGCCAACCGGCGGACGGTGCTCGCGTTCTACGAGAAAGGCCTCAACGAAAAGGATGCGGAGGCCGCGCTCGCGTACGTCGGCGATCGCTACGTGCAGCACAACCCGAACGCGGCCGACGGCCGCGACGGTTTCCGCAAGTTCGTCGCCTTTCTGCGCGACACCTATCCGCAGTCGCACAGCGAGATCAAGCGTTCGTTCGTCGACGGCGACTACGTGATCCTGCACGTGCACGCGGTGCGCGAACCCGGCACGCGCGGCAGCGCGATCATGGACATCTTCCGGCTCGAGCACGGCAAGATCGTCGAGCACTGGGATGTGAACCAGCCGGTGCCCGAGCAGGCCGCGAACGGCAACACGATGTTCTGACATGTCCGGGGCAGTGTGCCTCGTGCGTTGCCCCTGGATGAAACCCGCGCGGCTTATCGCCCCTCGAGTTCCAGCATCGCCGCGAGCGCTTTCGTCAGCTCGCTGACCATCGGGTCGGCCGTCGGCCGGTGCAGGATCGCGATATCCATGTTCTCGATCGGCGCGAAGCCCTGCTTCGCGGTCAGCACGACGTGCTCGTCGGTCACCACGCGCGCGGGCAGCACGCTGATGCCGAGCCCGTCCGCGACGGCCGCCTGGATGCCGCTCAGGCTCGACGTCGTGAAGCTGATCCGCCAGCGGCGGCCGCGCTCCTCGATCGCCTTGATCATGTCGTCGCGGTAGAGCCCGCGCGGCGGAAACACGACGATCGGTACCGGGTCGAGATCGATCGACGGATGCTTCGCGCTGTCGATCCAGCGCAGCTTCTCGGGCCAGCGCACGACGGCCTCGCGGCTGTCGCGCCGCTGCTTGATCAGCACGAGATCGAGTTCGCCGCGATCGTACGCGGCGCAGATGTCGCGGCTCAGCCCGCACGTCACTTCAAGCTTGACCTGCGGATGCTCGCGCTTGAATGCCGCGAGCGCGTGCGTCGTGCGGCCCGCCGCGAAATCGTCGGGCACGCCGAGCCGGATCGTCAGCGCGACCGTGGCGCCCGACAACGCTTCCAGCATTTCGTCGTTCAGCGCGAGCATGCGCCGCGCATAGCTGAGCACCGTCACGCCCGCATCGGTCGGCCGGACATCGCGCGTGCCGCGATCGAGCAGGCGGTGGCCGGCGATTTCCTCGAGCCGGCGCACCTTCTGACTGACCGTCGACTGCGTCGAATGCAGGCGCGCGGAAGCCGTCGTGAAGCTGCCGCAGTCGGCGACCATCACGAGCGCGCGCAGCAGGTCGAGGTCGAACAGGGGTCTATTCATTTTTGCACTTTTGCAGATTCGAGCATTGCATTTCCACATGCATGCGACGACTTTTAACATGCGCGGACGGCGCGGGCAATCGCGGTTTGGCCGGACTTGGGGCGGCGCGTTTCGCGGGCTTTTGAGGCGCCTGACGACATCCTGCGGATGACGCTCGCGCCCGGCGCCGACCTGCGCGGCACGCACCGGTATCGCGACACCGCATTGAATCCGGCGGCCGAACGCGGTCATGTCGAGACGGTGCGCAGGCTGATCGATGCGGGCGCGGCCGGGGTTAGCGGCGGCGCGATTTGGGCTCGGGCGTGCCGCCGGGGAGTTTTCGCAGGAAGGCGTCGGCGAGTTCAACACTAGAGTCGAACGACGGCGCGTAGCCGAGTGTCCGGATGTCGTCGAACCGCGGCCGTACGAACGTGCGAGGCTCGTTGAGCAAACGCAGAAACGTGTCGCGATGCCGAACGAGAAACGCAGCGGTTTCGATCAAGCTTGCCGGCTCCCGCTCGATGACCAAGCACAAGTCCAACAGGTCCCGCGCGGTTGGACGATCGCCGCGGAAGTCCACTGCGGTATGGGGCGCGTGACCGGCAGGTTCGATGAAACATCGGGCAACCTATCGCCACGGATACCGGTATAGACCGCTATCTCTTGCGTTGCGTCGCGGACGGGTGTCGCGTACGGGAGCACCTGAATTCCGCATAGAAATGCGTTAAATCGAAGGCTCCCCTGCCTCCCTGGTCCTCATCTCCCGTCGGTCCATCGCGCTCCCTTGTTTCCCCTGCTTGCACTCGAAATTTAGGCGGTCTAGACTGCATCCCAGTCTCATCGAAGTCCCGCCTTTCGCGCACCGCGCCGGCTCTCCGGCGCGGCGCCTCCACCGGACGCCGGCGTCGCCCGCCGCGTCGAGACCTGCAAGGACCCGCCATGAACTGCACTGCAACGCTCCTCGTTACCGCGCTGGCATTCGCGCCGCTCGTGTCGTTCGCCCAGGACACGTCGACGATCCGCTGGGGCATCGATCCGACGTATCCGCCGTTCGAGGCGAAGCAGCCCGACGGCTCGCTCGCCGGTTTCGACATCGACCTGCGCAATGCGATCTGCGAGCAGCTGCATGCGAAGTGCGTGTGGGTCGAGCAGGGCTTCGACGGGATGATTCCGGCGCTGCGCGCGCGCAAGTTCGACGTGATCATGTCGGCGATGACGGCCACCGACGAGCGGCTCAAGCAGATCGACTTCTCGAACAAGCTGTATGCGTCGCCGGGTGCGCTCGTCGCGCCGGTCGGCTCGAAGCTGCTGCCGACCGCCGCGTCGCTCGCGGGCAAGCGCATCGGGATCGACCAGGGCACGACCCAGGAGGCGTACGCGAAGGCCGAATGGGCGACCCGGGGCGTGACGATCGTCTCTTACCAGAATCAGGACCAGGTGTACCAGGATCTCGTCAACGGCCGCCTCGACGCGACCTTCCAGGACAAGACGCAAGCCGGCTACTCGTTCCTGAAGACGCCGCGCGGCAAGGGCTACGCGTTCGCCGGCCCCGACGTGACCGACGCACGGATCACCGGCTACGGCGTCGCGATGGGCGTGCGCAAGGGCGACGCGGACATGAAGAAGCGGCTGAACGACGCGATCGTCGCGATCCGCGCGAACGGCACATACCAGAAGATCGCCGCGAAATATTTCGACTTCGACATCTACGGCGCGAAGCAGCAGCTGACTTCGGCGCCGTGACCCGGTGATTCATTCAATGGACAGGCACACCATGACGAGTATCCAGGATCGAGTCGCGCAAGCCGTGACGCCCGAACTGATTGCCGCGTTCCGCGAGGAAGGCGCGGTCTGCATCAAGGGCATCTTTTCGCCCGACGAAGTGGCCGCGCTGCGGGCCGGCATCGACGTGAATCTTGCCCGGCCGAGCGCGCGCGCGAAAGTCGCGAGCCGGCCCGACGATCCCGGCTGGTTCTTCGAGGATTTCTGCAACTGGCAGCACAACGACGCGTATCGCGACTTCATCGTGCGCTCGCCGGCGCCGTCGGTCGCCGCCGCGCTGATGGGAACCGGGCGCGTGCGACTGCATCACGACCACCTGCTCGTGAAGGAGCCCGGCACGCGGCAGCGCACGCCGTGGCACCAGGACCAGCCGTACTACAACATCGAAGGCGACGACAACGTCAGCATGTGGATTCCGGTCGATCCGGTGCCGCTCGAATCGACGCTGGAATTCGTCGCGGGCTCGCATCGCGGGCCGTGGCTGATGCCGCGCACGTTCATGGACAAGGAAGCGAAGTGGTTCCCGGAAGGCAGCCTGGCCGACCTGCCCGATATCGAAGCCGACCGCGCGGCGTTCCCGATCCGCCGCTGGGCGCTCGAGCCCGGCGACATGGTGTGCTTCCGGATGCTCACGCTGCATGCGTCGGGCGGCACGCGGAACCGCCGGCGCGCGTTCTCGATCCGCTTCGTCGGCGACGATATCCGTCACGCGCCGCGCCGCTGGAAAACGTCGCCCGACTTCCCCGGGCTCGCGGAGCAGCTGGCCGACGGCGCACCGCTCGACCATCCGCTGTTTCCGGTCGTGTGGTCGCGCGGCGCGGGGCAGGTCGGCGCGATCTGACCGGCGCGGCGAACGAACGCGGCGGCCGTTTCGTCATGAAACGGCCGCCGTGTCCATTGGCGCGTACGGGGAAAGATCAGGTCGGGTGGCGCCCGGCGCCCGGCTTGAAGCGCGAGCCGAGCCGGTAGCGGTTGCCCGGATGCAGGAAATGCACGAACGTGACGGGCAGCCCGTCCGTCCACGTGCGGCGCGTGAGCGTGAGGCACGGCTCGTCGGCGCGCATGTCGAGCAGCCGCGCCTGCTCGACGGTCGGCAGCGACGCGTCGACGACGTGCTCGATTTCCAGTTCGTAGTGCGACACGTTGTTGTACAGGTACTCGGACGGCGGCTCGGTCTGGAAATCCTGGTCGATGAAGCCGGGCGCCGCGGCCGGGTTCACGTAGCGGTCCTCGAGCTGGATCGGGCGGCCGTTTTCCTCGTGCACGCACACCACATGAAAGACCGGCGTATTGACCGGCAGCCCGAATGCGGCCGCGACGTCGAACGACGCCGGCTCGCTCGCCCGGTTCAGCACGCGACAGCGATATTCGTGCCCGCGCGCGCGGATTTCGTCGCGGATGTGCGCGATCATCAGCAGGTTCGACTGCGGCTTCACCTCGGCGACGAAGGTGCCGACACCCGCGATGCGCTTCAGCACGCCTTCCTCGGTCAGCTCGCGCAGCGCGCGGTTGACCGTCATGCGCGCGACGCCGAACTGCGCGGCGAGATCGAGCTCGGAAGGGATGCGGTCGCCCGGGCGCCAGTCGCCGGACTCGACGTTCTGGCGAACGAGCGTCTTGATCTGCTGGAACGGTGCGGCGGCCTTCGTGACCATCAAGGAGGTTTCCGTGGGTGAAATACCAGCGGGATTCTATCGTCTTTGCCCGGTGGCGCTCCGGACGCGGCCTTGCGGGCGGCCGCTGATCCGACGACTCCTTTCCGTCCGTCGACAGGGGAGGGCGATGTCGATTACAGGTTCCGCACGTCGGCCGTCGGCTCGGCGCCGAACGCATCGCTCAGCGCATAGCCGATCAGCTGGCGTGCGGCGGCCTCGGGCGTCGCGAGCGCGCCGCTCGATTTCAATTCGTCGAACTTCTCGCGCATCGGGAAGTTGTCTTCGCTGGTCGAGCGGATCGTCGCCTGCATGCCCGTGTCGACGACGCCCGGCGCCACGCTGCAGATCCGCAGAGCGCCGTTCGCATCGAGCGCGACCGCGCGTGCATGGTGATCGAGCGCGGCCTTGGTCGCGCAGTAAACGCTCCAGCCCGCGTATGCGTTGCGGGCCGCGCCGCTCGACAGGTGCAGGATCCGGCATTCGGTCGCGGCCGAAGCCGCTTGCGCGAGCGCGGCCGACAGCATCAGCGGCGCCGCGACGTTCAGGTCGACCGCACGCGCGACGATCGCCGGATCCTGCGTGGCGAGCGGGCCGATCGGATCGACGATGCCTGCGTTGTTGAACAGCAGCACGAGCGACGCGCCGTCGACGAAGCGGCGCAGCGTGTCGCCGGCGAGCCAGGCTGCGACGGCTGTGGTGTCGGACAGGTCGATCTCGACTTCGGAGAAGCGGTCGCCGGCTTGCGACGCGAGCGACGGATGGCGGCTGCGCGACACGCCGAGCACGGCGACGCCTTCCAGCAGCAGTTGTTCGGCGAGCGACGCGCCGAGGCCGCGCGTGTGTCCGGTGACGATGGCGCGCACGTGCGGTGCGGAAGAGGATGCAGTCATGGCAGTGAACCGGTGAAGGCGTGAACGGTGTTGACGGGCGGCGTGCATGCGCGGCGGCAGCACGATAAGGACGGGCGACGCGTGGCATCGGCGGGCGAAGACGATCGTGTGCGGCGCCACGGATACCGGGGTGAACGCATATCGTAGCGCCGGCATGTGTATCGCGCAAATGCCGGTGCGTGCGCGCAGGCAGTGCCGCGCGGTATCGGGCGCGCCGACAGGCTGGACGACAGCCCGCTGCGGCAAGTGCGCGCGCCGGCGCAGCGCGCGCCGCCGGGCCGTGCGTCGCGAGCTATCATATGGCTCGCCCGTGCGCGATGCCGGACGGGCCGCGATCGTTTCCCTTCACCTGCTGCACGCTGCGACGCCACTCATGAACACCACGCCGGATACGCCCACGCCACGCGCCCTTCGCGAACTCACGCCCCTCGAGGCCCGCATTCTCGGCGTGCTCGTCGAGAAACAGCACACGGTGCCGGATACGTACCCGCTGTCGCTGAACGCGCTGACCGCGGGCTGCAACCAGAAAACCGCGCGCGCGCCGGTGATGAACGTCAGCGAGGACGAGGTCACGACCGCGCTCGACGGGCTGAAGCACCTGAGCCTCGTGATGGAGGGCAGCAGCAGCCGCGTGCCGCGTTTCGAACACAACATGAACCGCGTGCTGGGCATCCCGAGCCAGGCGATCGCGCTGCTGACGATCCTGCTGCTCCGCGGCCCGCAGACGGCCGCCGAGCTGCGCCTGAACAGCGCGCGCCTGCACGGCTTCGCGGATATCTCGTCGGTCGAGGCGTTCCTCGACGAACTCGCGGCGCGCGCGCCGGCGCTCGTCGTCCGGCTGCCGCGCGCACCGGGCGCGCGCGAGAACCGCTGGATGCACCTGATGTGCGGCGAGGTGAACGTGGCCGATTTCGCCAGCGCGGAGGCCGGCGGCGCGGATGCGGTGCCGCCTTCCGAGTTCGAGGCGCTGAAGGCCGAGCAGAAGCGACTCGCGGATGAAGTGGCGCGGCTGAGTGCGCTGGTTCAGCGGATGGCGAGCGAACTCGGCATCGATGTCGACGCGCCGGGCGACGCCGGCTGACCGACAGCCTGCAACGCGCTCCTCGCTACCAGCGGCGCCCCGATTTCGCCGAAGCGTCGATATCCGGCGCCCACGAGAAATCGGTTTTCCTGCCCGTGCGCGCGCTGGTGTAGGGCATCGAATAGACCATCGCACCCTGGCTCATCATTTCGTATTCGCCGTCGATCGTGCCGTCGACCATTCCCCACCACGTCGTCGTGTATTGATACGGCCGGTCGGCTCCCAGCATTTCCGCGTCCCGGTGCTTGAACGGCAACGGAATGGCCGTGTTCGATTTCGCATGACGGACGACGCCACCTGACCATTTCGCGACGTCGTCGTGGTACATGCGCGGTTCGACGCGCACGGGTTGGTCGCCGGCTGTCCGGAAGCACGGCACTTCCGTGCTCACTTCGGCCGAGGCGGGCAATGCGATGCAAAGCATCAGCAGCGCGAGCGCTTTCTTCATGAGCGTATGTGAACGACGATGCGCCATTTCAACCCACGCTGATCCGCGTCGCACCTGCATCGACGAGCCGGAACAGCAGATCCTCGACGGCCGTCTCGGGCGCCGAGCCGAGATCCGCATTGACGCGCCACCCGTGTTCCGTGCGAACCGGTTCCGACAGGTAATGCACGATGCCGTGCAGCCCGTCTTCAGCCGGATCGTTCTCGTCGTCGACATCGAACCACGCGAGGAACCACGTCTTGAACGCATCGGCCGCCGCGCTTCCGTCGAGACCGTCGGCCTCGATCACGACCCAGTCCCATACGAACGGGCGGACTGACACGGCTGCCATTTCGAGGTCGAACTCGAACGGGTCGAAATCGAGTTGCGTGGTCGAATCGATCATCACGGGCCGGCCGGCCGCTTCGCCTTCGGCCGCGATGGTGTCGGCGCGGCACGGCAGCGCGAGCGGCCCTTCAGTGGCGAGCGTGCCGTCGGCCTTCCGGTAGGCCGGCTCGACGATCACCGACGGTCGCGTGGCCGCTTTCGCGAGCAGGTCGGCGTAGGGTTGGCGGATGGCACCGAGCAGTTCGGATACGGTCATCGTGGCGAGTCCGTGGGGCGGGGAGCGAACGGTTGCAGAGCAGGCGGTGAACGGCGCGGACCGCCTCCTGCGACGGGCCGCTTCGTTACCGGACAGCGCCGATCGTACGGTACCCCGGCAAAACGCGAACAGTCGGCCGAACGGCCGGTGCGCATGCGTCGGCCGGCGAGGGTTTTAGACGTTTACCTTCAAACAATCGAAAACGCGCGTCGAACGCGTTCGCGTTGTGCTTCAATGAATCCGGTTTGTACTCCTACTAAAACGACAGGTTCAGAACAGGCCGGATCATTCATTCACAGGAGACAGTCGATGGCACGGAAACGGTTTTGATGCGGCAGGCACGATGGTCTGCAATACCGCCGAACTTCCTTCGATGAAAGCAGGTTATCCCAGAGGCCCCCACCCATGTCCTCCAGACGACTCATGACCGTCGCGGCCGCCGTGTGCGCCGCGCTGGCCATCGCCGCACCGTCGGCCGGCGCCGCCGCGCCGACCGTGTCCGATCCGTTCTACACGTACACTGGCACCACGCCGCTGGCGTCGATTCCGCCGGGCACGGTGCTCAAGACGCGCAGCGTCACCTATCACGTGGCCGGCATTCCGACCGCCGTGACCGCGCAGCAGTTGCTGTACCGCACCAACAACGCGCGGAATCAGCCCGTCGTCAACGTGACGTCGGTGATTCGCAGCCAGGTCAGCAACGGCCACGCCATTTCGTACCAGTCGGCCTACGATTCGCTGAACCCGTACGACGAGCCGTCGCAGGTGATCGCCGGCGACCGCGACGTGACCAAGGTCATCAACGTCGGCACGCTGCTCTACAGCGCGGAATCGATCCCGCTGTCGACGCTGCTGCTGCTCGGCTACAACATCATCGTGCCCGATACGGAAGGCCAGACGGCAGACTTCGCGGCCGGCCCCGAATACGGGATGACGACGCTCGATTCGATCCGTGCGGCGCTCAATACGCCGTCGACCGGCCTGAATCCGTCGAGCAAGGTCGCGATGATCGGTTATTCCGGCGGCGCGATCGCGACGAACTGGGCCGCGCAGCTCGCGCCGAGCTATGCGCCCGACGTCAACAAGCAGCTCGTCGGCGCGGCGGAAGGCGGCGTGCTGGTCGATCCCGCGCACAACCTGCGTTACGTCGACGGCAGCATCGTGTGGGGCGGCGTCGCGGCGGCGGCGCTCGCCGGGCTGGTGCGCGGCTACGACTTCGACCTGACGCCGTATCTCAGCGATACCGGCGTGGCCGTGTTCAAGGACATCCAGAACCAGTCGCTCGCGTACATCCTGCCGAAGTACACGGGGCTGCGCTGGGGCACGCTGTTCAAGCCGCAATACGCGAACGACATCAACAGCATCCCGGCGTACGTGACGTATGCGAACAAGGTGAATGCGGGGCTGGCCGCATCGCCGACGATCCCGATGTTCATCGGCCAGGGCACGGCCGGGGCGCTCGACGGCACCTTCAGCAGCCAGGTGGGCGACGGCGTGATGCTCGCGTACGACGTGCGCGCGCTGGCGCAGAAGTTCTGCGCCAGCGGCACGCGGGTCACGTACACCGAGTATCCGCTCGAGCATGCGGGTGCGATCGTGCCCTGGGTGGCCGGGATGCTGCCCTGGCTCTACGACCGCTTCAACGGGAAAGCCGCGCCGAGCAATTGCTGGCTGACGTCGCTGCTGCCGAGCAACTCGCTGGCGCCCGAGACGTTGCATTAGGCGCGACGGCGTACGACTGGATGCATGGCCGGGCGATCTTTTTCGGGTCGCCCTTTTTTACGATGTTTTGACGTCGGTCGCGTGACCGGTGTGACGACTGTCCGCCTTCCCCTGCCGTCCCCCGCTGCCGCCTTCTCCGGGTGCCATAATCGAGCCTGCCCATCATTCCAGACGTCCCCCGGAGAATCACCATGCAGAACCTCAACAATCCTTCCCACGATCGCGAGGTAGGCAGCGCCGACGCGACGCAGGACACCACGCGCATCGACGACGTCCGCATCGGCGCCGTGCGCCCGCTGATTTCGCCGGCGCTGCTGCTGGACGAGCTGCCGGTGCCGGCCGGCACGCAGACGCTCGTCGAGGACACGCGCCGCGCGATCGGCGACATCCTGCACGGCCGCGACGACCGGCTGCTGCTCGTCGTCGGCCCGTGCTCGATCCACGATCACGACCAGGCGCTCGACTACGCGCGCCGCCTGAAAGCCGCCGCCGACGCGCTGAAGGACGACCTGCTGATCACGATGCGCGTCTACTTCGAGAAACCGCGCACGACGGTCGGCTGGAAGGGCTACATCAACGACCCGCGCCTGGACGGCAGCTTCCGCATCAACGAAGGGCTGCGCGCCGCGCGGCAGCTGCTGCTCGACATCAATGCGCTCGGCCTGCCGGCGTCGACCGAATTCCTCGACCTGCTGAGCCCGCAATACATCGCCGACCTGATCGCGTGGGGGGCGATCGGCGCGCGCACGACCGAGAGCCAGAGCCATCGGCAGCTCGCGTCGGGCCTGAGCTGCCCGATCGGCTTCAAGAACGGCACCGACGGCGGCGTGCAGGTCGCGTCGGATGCGATCGTCGCGGCCGCCGCGAGCCATGCGTTCATGGGGATGACGAAGATGGGGATGGCCGCGATCTTCGAGACGCGCGGCAACGACGACGCGCACGTGATCCTGCGCGGCGGCAAGACCGGCCCGAACTACGACGCCGAGCATGTCGAGGCATGCTGCGCGGTGCTGCGCAAGGCCGGGCTGCGCGAGCAGGTGATGGTCGACTGCTCGCACGCGAACTCGAACAAGTCGCACGACCGGCAGGTCGACGTCGCGCAGGATCTCGCGCGGCAACTGTCGCAGGGCGAGCATCGGATCGTCGGCGTGATGGTCGAGAGCCACCTCGAAGCCGGGCGCCAGGACCTGAAGCCGGGCGTGCCGCTGAAGTACGGCGTGTCGATCACCGATGCCTGCCTGAGCTGGGCGCAGACGGAGCCGGTGCTCGACGTGCTGGCGGAGGCCGTGCGGCACCGGCGCACCTATTCGCGGAATGCGTGACGCCGCGTGGCGGCGCGGCGTCGGCCGCGCCGTTCGAGGCGCCGCGAAGATCGGGGGACCATCCGTGAGGTTGTCCTGATCGACGGGCATCGATGCCATTTTTCCGCGCCGCCCGCCCGGTCTGTCCGCACGATCATTGATCCTGATCCGGCTCGTCCGGCGTGTCACGTTGCACCCTGGGCGCACGATCCGCCGAATGCCGCTACCATGAAGCCGTGTCGCACGCTGCGGCCCGGCTGCGCCGGTCCGTCACGTACACATGGCGTGGTGGTGCGGCCGGCCGCCACGCGACCGACGAAGCGCGGGGCGCTCACCGATCAGCCGTTGCGTCCGCGCCGCTTCGTCCCCGGAATCAACAACAACCGAACCGGAGTGCAACGCATATGAAGTTTTACAAGACCCTCATCGCAGCAACCGTCCTCGCGTCGAGCGTCAGCGCGCACGCGCAGATCGCGGGCGCGCAGCCGATCAGCGTCACCGTCGAGCAGTCGCAGGCGCTGCTCGAAGGCTGGAGCGTGAAGAAGAGCGTGCTCGGCAAGACCGTGTACAACGACGAGAACCAGAAAGTCGGCAAGGTGCGCGACCTGATCGTCGCGCCGGACGGCTCGGTGTCGGCCGCGATCGTGTCGGCCGGCGGCTTCCTCGGCGTGGCCGCGCACGACGTCGCGGTGCCGATCGCGTCGCTCGACGTGCGCAACGGCAACATCTACCTGCCGGGCGCGACGAAGGAAGCGCTGAAGGCCACGCCGGCGTTCCAGTACGCGAAGGTGCCGTCGCCGCCGAAGCCGAAGAAGCTCGACGAAAAGCACTGACCTGCGTTACCGGCGCGGGGCCCGCTGCGCGATGCGGCGGGCCCCGCGTTTTCATTTTCGCTCAGCGCTGCGATGTCTCGTCCGGCGGCGCAAGCGCCACGACGTGACTGATCCCTTCGTGCGCCATCTTCGTATACGGGCTGAAGCGCTCCGTATTGCGCACGAGCTCCGCCGCCACTGCGCGTTCGACACCTGGCAGCCGCACGCGAATGTTCGCGTTCAGCATGAACAGCCCGTCCACCGGATCGCGACAGAAGTCGATCGATGCGGACACCGATGCCCCGGCGATCGACACGCCCGCCCGTGCAGCCAGCAGGCTCAGCGCGCCGTGAAAGCACGCCGCATAGCTCGCGGCGAACAGTTGCTCCGGATTCGGGCCGTCGCCGGGCCCGCCGAGCGCGGGCGGCAGGCGCAGCTCGACATCCAGGCGCCCGTCGTCGGAACGCGCGACGCCGGAGGCGCGGCCGTGCTCCGCCGTCCCGCCCGTGACGGTCACCGTCGTCGAGTACAGCGTTTGCGGTTCCCGACCGCGATACCGGTCGAGCAGCGAGAGGGGCGGCGGGCGCAGCGGCGTCATGGTGTGCGATCCGGCGGCGGCGTTCAGCGCGCGAGCGCGTTCTGCCGGAACCACGTGTCGAAGGTCGTCGCGCCGAGGCGCGCACCGGGCGCCGGCACGAGCGTGTCGTCCTGCAGCACCGCGCCGAAGTAGTCGGCGGCCGCATCCCGCGTCACCGTGCGCGCGTCGTGCGTGGCCGACAGAAAACGCTCGACCAGATCGGCGATCCGCACGCGCTCGGGGCCGCCGATTTCGGCGATGCCGTTGCGCGGCGCGTCGAGCGCGAAGTCGGTCACGGCGGCCGCGACGTCGTCGGAGGCGATCGGCTGGAAGTGCGCGGTGGTCAACCGCACCGTGTCGCCTTGCGCGCCGGCCTGAGCGATCGCCCCGACGAATTCGAAGAACTGCGTCGAACGCACGATCGTGTACGGCACGCCTGCCGCGCGGATCAGGTCTTCCTGGATGATCTTGCCGCGGAAATACGCGCTCTGCTGCAGTCGGTCGGTGCCGACCACCGACAACGCGACGTGATGACGCACGCCGGCCGCGCGCTCCGCGGCGAACAGGTTGCGCCCCGACGCCTCGAAGAACGCCTTCACGGCCGCTTCCTCGAATGACGGCGAATTCGCGAGATCGACGACGACCTCCGCGCCGGCGAGCGCGGCGTCCAGTCCCGCACCCGTGATCGTATCGACGCCCGTCGACGGCGCAGCCGCCACCGCGTCGTGGCCGCGTGCGATCAGGTTCCTGACGACCTTGCTGCCGATGAGGCCGGTACCACCAATCACGACGATTTTCACGATTGCTCTCCTTGAACGGGCGCGCGACATGCACGCCGCTTGAATGTGCCGAAACCGGCGCCCAGCGCGTTCGCGCGACGGGGCCTGGACCTTGCCGAGCGGTGCACCGCCGTATCGGCATGCCGGTCGAACAGCCCGCATCGTAGGCATGCGCCGCGCGATCCGCCAGCGTCCCGCAAGCCCTCATCATGTTGCCGCGAATGCATCAATCGATCGTCTCCAGCGGCGCGATCGTCGTCATCGTCGTTGGGCACTGCAGGTCGCGCGCACGCGTCTGCTCGATCATGTAGTCGATGAACGCGCGGATGCGCGTGGGCAGGTGCTTGCGGCTCAGGTAACAGAGATAGTGGCCGCCGTCGTCCGGCGCATGCTGGCCGAGACAGCTCACCAGCCGGCCGTCGGCGAGCAGGTCGCACACCTGGTACGCGGGCAGTTGTGCGATGCCGAGCCCGTCGAGCGCCGCGCGCACGACGAGATCGATGTCGTTGAACGTGTGATGCGCGGCGAGCTGGCGCTGCTGCGTCACCCCGTCGATCCTGAATTCCCATTCCGTCACGCGGCCCGACGCGGTGCACAGGTTGATGCAGCGATGCCGCGCGAGTTCGTCGACGTGGCGCGGCAAGCCGTGCCGGTGCGCATACGACGGCGACGCGCAGACGATCATCTGCATCGGAATCAGCCGGCGCGCGACGATCGCGCTGTCCTCCATGCGACCGTCGCGAAACGCGACGTCGATGCGGTCGGCGGAGAAATCGGCCGGCCGGTCGTTCAACAGCAGGTCGAGCGTGATGTCCGGATAGCGTGCATGGAAATCGCGCAGCAGCGGGGCGATGACCTTGCGGCCGAAGCCTGGCGTCGAGCCGATGCGCAGGTGCCCGCTCGGCGGTCCGCTGCGCAGCTCGCGCATGTCCTCGAGCGCCTGCGCCAGATGCTCGATGCCGGGCCGGCAGTTTTCGTAGAAGAGCTCGCCTTCGCGCGTCAGCGACATGCTGCGCGTGGTGCGCTGGAACAGGCGTGCGTCGAGCCGGTCCTCGAGCCGTTGCACGTGACGGCTGACCGACGAGCGGCCGACGCCGAGGCGATCGGCGGCGCGCGCGAAGCTGCCCTCGGTGACGACGGCCAGGAATGTGACCACGCCGGCATAGCAGGTCGAGAAGCTGCGCGCGAATGGATCGTCGGCGTCGGGGCGGCGGATGGAGGTATCGGGCATGGAGGCGCTGGAATCGTGGTGTCCGTATGCGACTAGACGTTTCAGCGCTGCCGCCTGTGACACCGCCCGCCGCATTTTTTTTCAAAAAGGTCGCGGCGGCGTGCGGCCGGCTATTTTTCCGGCACGAGCACGGGCGCGCCCTTGTCCTTCAACAGCAGCACGATGAACTTCGCGGGTCGGGTCCGGCTCGCGTTGCGTCCGACCGTGTGCAGGTCGTCCGGACCCTCGTAGAAGGTCTGGCCCGGTTTCAGCGTGACGGGCTCGCCGCCCTTCACCTGCATCACGATCGACCCCTCGACGACGTAGACGAACGCGTCGGCGTGGTGGCGGTGAACGGGGTCGACCGCGCCGGGCGGGTACTCGACCGAGATCATCTGCGCTTCCTTGCCCGGGTAAGCGTCGAGCGGCTTCGTCATCAGCGGCGTGACGATGGCCGAGGGCGCCGCGCGAACGGCGCCGGTCGCGTGGGCCGCGACGACGAGCGCGGACGCGATCACGTGTTTCATGCGAATCATGGTGGTGGCTTCCGGTGGGCCGCCGGCCAACGGCCGGCAGCGAGAGAGGGGGGCGGCCGTCAGGCGAGGTTGGCCTTGTCGAGCCCGAACGCCTTGTCGGACGAGCCCGGCACGGTCCGGAACGCGACGTTCGCGCGATTCCAGCCGTTGATCGCCATCACTTCGAACGTCAGGTCCGACAATTCCTTCTCGGAGAGCTGGCCGCGCACGCGGTCGTAGACATCGTCCGGCACGCCGTGCGCGGGCAGCGTCGTCAGCACTTCGGTCCATGCGAGCGCGGCCCGCTCGCGCGGCGAAAACAGTGTCGATTCGCGCCAGGTCGCCAGATGATGCAGGCGCAGTTCGCGCTCGCCGTGGATGCGCGCTTCCTTCACGTGCATGTCGAGGCAAAAGGCGCAGCCGTTGATCTGGGACGCCCGGACGGACACGAGATCCCGGATCGATTCCTCGATCGCGCTGCTGCGCAGCAGGTTGCTGAGTTCGAGGAGTTTCCGGAACAACTCGGGGGACTGTTGAATGTAGTCGAGACGCTGCGTCATGATTTCTCCTGGCGACGAAGAGGCTGGCCCGCATGGCGCGGGTGTCGTGGGCGGCAGGGCGCCGCGCGAAATCATCTTAGGGGGGTGCATCCGTGCGCGGTAGCCACGCACGGGGACGCATCGTGTTGCGCGCGCTGCACCAATCCGCGCTCGGCGGCGGGCGCGGTCGGCGCGGGCGCGCGATGCGCGTGTCAGCCGGCGGCGCAGGCGGCCGCGATGCGGGCGAGCTTCTCGGGATTGCGCTGCACGAGAAGCCGGACGATACGCGTGCCGTCGGTCTCGAACGACATCGCCGCTTCGAGCTGCCCGTCGATGAAACGCAGCATTGCCCACTGGCCGTTCAGCACGACCGGCCGCATCTCGACACCGCTGCCGCAGCGCAACCACGTCGCATAGAACAGTTGAGCGATCCGCCGGCCGCCGACCATCGGTTTCGGGAAGCTCTGGACGTGGCCGCCGCCGTCGCCGATCAGCATCGCGTCCTCGGCGAGCAGCGCCTGGATCGACGGGAAATCGCCGTGCGCGAGCGCATGCGTGAACGTCTGCAGCAATCGGCGATGCGTTTCGTGCGGCACCGTGCGCCGCGGCTGGGGATCGTCGCGCAGCCGCGCTCGGGCCCGGCTGACGAGCTGCCGGCACGCGGCTTCGGACTTGCCGATCGCGTCGGCGACCCGGTCGTAGTCGAACTCGAAGATTTCGTGCAGCAGGAACGCCGCGCGCGCTTCCGGCGTCAGCCGTTCGAGCAGCAGGAGGTACGCGACCGACACGTCGTTCGCGCGCTCCGTCATTTCCTCGGGCGTTGCAGGCGATTCGCCGAGCTCCGGTTCCGGCAGCCAGATGCCCGCATAGTGCTCGCGCCGGAGCTTCGCCGCGCGCAGGCGGTCGATCGACGTGCGCGTCGTGACCGCGACGAGCCAGGCCTCGGGGTTCTCGATGCTGCCGCGCGCCGCGTCGTGCCAGCGCAGCCACACGTCCTGCACGATGTCCTCGGCATCCGCGACGGAGCCGAGCATCCGGTACGCGATCTTCTGCAGGCGCGGGCGCAACGCGTGGAAGGCTTGTGCGTCGTCGGTCATCACAGCCACACCCCGCTGAACCCGAACGTGACGGGCCCGCTCAGGAACACGCTGCCGGCGCCGTCCCATTGAACGGTGACGTCGCCGCCGTCGCACGTCACCCGCACGGTATCGTCGAGCAGCCCGCGCCGGATGCCGTTGACCGCCGCGCCGCACGAACACGAGCCGGACCCGAGCGGCACGCCGCCGCCGCGCTCCCAGATGCGAAGACGAATGTGCGTGCGATCGATGACCTGTACGACGTGCACGTTGGTTTTCCGCGGAAACAGCGGATGCGTTTCGATGGCCGGACCGAGCGCTTCGAGGTCGACCGCATCGACGTCGTCGACGAAGAACGTGCAGTGCGGGTTGCCCATGCTGCACGCGGCCGGCGCGCCGGGCAACGGCAGCGCGAGCGTATCGACGGCTTCGGCGACGGGCACGTCCCGCCAGCCGACGCGCGGCACGCCCATCTCGACCTTGATCGACCCGTGCGCGTCGTACGCGCACTGCAGGGGCCCGCGATTCGTGCGCAGCACGATCGACGCCGCGCCGGTTTCCCGCATCAGCTGCCACGCGACGCCGCGTGTCGCGCTGCCGCAGGTATCGAGCGGCGAGCCGTCGGGATTCCAGAACGCGACCTGTGCGGCCGCGTCGTCGCAGTCCGTCACCACCGCGAGCTGGTTGAAGCCGATGCCGCTGTGCCGGTCGCCCATGCGCCGCACGAGGTCGCGATCGAGGCGGGGCACGCGATCCCGATCCTGACCGCGGAGGTCGACGATGACGAAGTCATCGCCGTTTGCGTTCATCTTCTGAAATCGGATCGGCATGGCGGTTCCGGAATGGAGACAGGCGAACACTGTACGTGGCTCGCCGTCCACGATCAATCGCATGCCGGCCGATCGCCACGCAACCGGCATCTACGTAATTCTACGTAGTCGCGCGTACGTAGTTATCCGCTTGTAAGCCGCCCCCGTCGCGCGGAATACTACGGCCCATCGTCGCGGCCTTTGCGAGGCCGCGGCACGACGCATCGACGTCACGTGTGCGCGGCCCCTGCGCCGCACGCCATCTAAAACCACATTGGAGACTAGGAGACGCCATGAATCGGGCTTCCAGTACCCTGCTCTGGATCGCGGTCGCGCTGCTCGGCGCGTTCTCGTTCGGCACCATCGCACTCGCACACGGCGAGCGCGTGAGTGCCCTCTGGATCGTGATCGCCGCTGTCTGCGTGTATCTGATCGCGTATCGCTTCTACAGTCGTTTCATCGCCAGCAAGGTCATGCAGCTCGACGGGCTGCGGATGACGCCGGCGGTCAAGTACAACGACGGCCTCGACTACGTGCCGACCAACAAGTACGTGCTGTTCGGCCATCACTTCGCCGCGATCGCCGGCGCCGGGCCGCTGGTCGGCCCCGTGCTCGCCGCGCAGATGGGCTACACGCCCGGCATGCTGTGGATCCTGGCCGGCGTCGTGTTCGCCGGCGCGGTGCAGGACTTCATCGTGCTGTTCATCTCGACGCGCCGCGACGGCCGTTCGCTCGGCGATCTCGTCAAGATGGAACTCGGCACGGTGCCCGGCGTGATCGCGCTGTTCGGCGCGTTCCTGATCATGGTGATCATCCTCGCGGTGCTCGCGCTGATCGTCGTGAAGGCGCTGACCAACTCGCCGTGGGGTACGTTCACCGTCGCCGCGACGATTCCGATCGCGCTGTTCATGGGCATCTATACGCGCTACATCCGCCCGGGCCGCATCGGCGAAGTGTCGGTCATCGGCTTCATCGGGCTGATGGCGGCGATCGCGTTCGGCCAGAACGTGGCCGCGTCGCCGACCTTCGCCGCATGGTTCACGTTCACCGGCACGCAGCTCACGTGGATCCTGATCGGCTACGGCTTCGTCGCGTCGGTGCTGCCGGTGTGGCTGCTGCTCGCGCCGCGCGACTACCTGTCGACGTTCCTGAAGATCGGCACGATCCTCGGCCTTGCGATCGGCATCCTGGTCGTCGCACCGGAACTGAAGATGCCCGCGCTGACGAAGTTCGTCGACGGCACGGGCCCGGTGTGGTCGGGCAACCTGTTCCCGTTCCTGTTCATCACGATCGCGTGCGGCGCGGTGTCGGGTTTCCACGCGCTGATCTCGTCGGGCACGACGCCGAAGCTGATCGACAACGAAACCAACGCGCGCTTCATCGGTTACGGCGCGATGCTGATGGAATCGTTCGTCGCGATCATGGCGCTGGTCGCGGCCTGCGTGATCGAGCCGGGCATCTACTTCGCGATGAACGCACCGGCCGCCGTGCTCGGCTCGACGCCCGAAGCCGTCGCGAACACCGTCACGCAATGGGGCTTCGTGCTGACGCCCGACATGCTGACGCAGACCGCGAAGGCCGTCGGCGAAACGACGATCATCGCGCGCGCGGGCGGCGCGCCGACGCTGGCCGTCGGCATGGCGCACATCCTGCACCAGGTGATCGGCGGCGAAGCGATGATGGCGTTCTGGTATCACTTCGCGATCCTGTTCGAAGCGCTGTTCATCCTGACGGCCGTCGACGCCGGCACGCGGGCGGGCCGCTTCATGCTGCAGGACCTGCTCGGCACGTTCCACCCGGCGCTCAAGCGCACCGAGTCGCTGCCCGCGAACCTCGTCGCCACCGCGCTGTGCGTGGCCGCGTGGGGCTACTTCCTGTACCAGGGCGTGGTCGATCCGCTCGGCGGCATCAACACGCTGTGGCCGCTGTTCGGCATCTCGAACCAGATGCTCGCCGCGATCGCGCTGGTGCTCGGCACCGTCGTGCTGTTCAAGATGAAGCGCGAACGTTATGCGTGGGTGACGGTCGTGCCGACCGCGTGGCTGCTGATCTGCACGCTGACGGCCGGCTGGCAGAAGATTTTTGACGCGAACCCGAAGGTCAGCTTCCTCGCGCACGCCGCGAAGCTGCAGGCCGCGGTGGATGAAGGCAAGGTGCTCGCACCGGCCAAGTCGATCGCGCAGATGAAGCGGATCATCTTCAACGACTACATCGATGCGGCGCTGGCCGGGCTGTTCATCTTCGTCGTCGTGAGCATCGCGGTGTACGGCGTGATCGCCGTGCTGCGCGCGCGCCGCGAGTCGAAGCCGACCGTGCGCGAGACGCCGTACGAAGCGATGCCGGCCGCGCAGGCGCTCGGCAGCGGACGTTAAGGGGAGGCCGCGATGTTCAGCGATCTTGGCAGCGACCTGCGCAGCGCGGGGCGTTACCTCGGGCAGGCGTTGCGGCTGATGGTCGGCCTGCCCGACTACGACACCTACGTCGCGCACATGCGCGACACCCATCCGGACCGCGAGCCGATGACGTACGAGGAATTTTTCCGCGAACGCCAGAACGCGCGGTACGGGTCGGGCGCCGGGAAGTGTTGCTGAGCCGGACTGTCCAGGCGGTTCGACGATCGAAACGGAAGCGCCGCGATGGCAGTCGCGGCGCTTTTTTCTTTGGCGGCCGGCGACGCACGTCGCGTGACGGCCGCTTCGCCGTTTGCCCGGGCGCAGCACGGCAAAATCCGGCCGCCGGTATCATAGGGGTCCCTCTTTTCCCCGATGGACCGCAGGAGAACACGTCGTGCATGTCGGTGAGCGTTTCAACAGCATTTCCCATCTCGTCGGCGCGGTGCTGTCGGTGGCCGGTCTCGTGGCGCTCGTGACGATGGGCGCGCTCGAAGGCGATCCGTACAAGGTGGTGAGCTTCAGCGTGTACGGCGCGATGCTGTTCCTGCTCTACGCGATCTCGACGCTGTATCACAGCGTGCGCAATCCGCGCCTGAAGGCGATCCTGCAGAAATGCGACCATTCGGCGATTTACCTGCTGATCGCCGGCAGCTACACGCCGTTCACGCTGGTGACGCTGCGCGGCCCGTGGGGCTGGTCGCTGTTCGGCGTGAGCTGGGGGCTCGCCGTGTTCGGCATCGTGCAGGAGCTGACGCTCGGGCGCCGCACGCGCATGCTGTCGATGATCCTGTACGTGCTGATGGGCTGGCTCGCGCTCGTCGCGGTGCGTCCGCTGATTCATGCGCTGCCGCCGGTCGGCACCGCATGGCTCGTGGCCGGCGGCGTGATCTACAGCGCGGGGATCTACTTCTTCATCAACGACGAACGCATCCGCCACGGGCACGGTATCTGGCACCTTTTCGTGCTGGCCGGCAGCCTGTGCCAGTTCGTCAGTGTCGCGATGTATGTCGCGTGAGCGCGTTGTCTGCCGCGGAATGCGCTAGCGTCGCGTGGCGGCCGCCTGCAGGTGCGCGGCCGCTTCGCCGGTTGCCGGTGTCGGCCGCGTCGCGAACCGCCACGATACCGCGGCAAGCGCCGACAGCGCGATCGCCATGACCAGCGCCACCCGCATCGCGACCGAAAACGGCTGCAGCGTCGCGATGCATGCACCGAAGATCGCCACGCCGAGCGCCGATCCGCTCTGCCGCGCCGCGTTCAGTGCCGCCGCCGCGACGCCGGCGCGGTGCCGGTCGATCGTTCCGAGCGCCGGTGACGTCGCGGCCGGCGAGATGAATCCCGAGGCGAAGCCGATCGCGAGCATCGGCGCGACCGCGAGCCACGCCGGTGTCGTCGCGCCGATGCCCGTCATGCCGAGCGCGCCTGCCGCATACAGCCCGAACGCCGAGCACATCGGCCCGCGCGTCCCGAAGCGCGCGACGATCCGCCCCGAACACAACCCGCCGAGCGCGACCATCGCGGTCATCGGCAGGAACGCGAGCCCCGTGTCGAGCGGGCTCGCGCCGCGAACCTGCCGATAGAACAGGCTGAGCACGAACAGCAGGCCGTAGAACACGAACGCCGACGCCATCGACACGAACGTCGATCCCGCGAACAGCCGGTTGCGGAAGAACGCGAGCGGCAGCATCGGTTCGCGGCGCCGCGCTTCGATCGCGACGAAGGCGATCCATGCGGCGACGCTCGTCGCGGCACCGCCGACGATCGGTGCCGAGCGCCAGCCGAGCGACGGGCCTTCGATCAGCGTGCCGATCAGCGCGGCGATCGCGACGGCGGCGGCGGCCTGTCCGGCCCAGTCGAACTGTCGCGACGCGTCGGCGGCGGCGCGCACGACCGTGCGGCCGAGCCAGATGCCGGCGAGCCCGAACGGCAGGTTCACGAAGAACAGGCTGCGCCATCCGAACAGGTCGACCAGCAGCCCGCCGATCAGCGGGCCCGACGCCATTGCGATGCCGCCGCAGCCCATCCACAGGCTGATCGCCGATGCGCGCGCGGCCGGTGCCGGGAAGGCGCGGTTGATCAGCGCGAGCGAACAGGGCACCAGCATCGCGCTGCCGACGCCTTGCAGCGCACGCGCGACGGCAAGTGCCGGAAGGGTCGGCGCGATGCCGCACAGCGCCGACGCGGCGACGAACACCGCGAGCCCCGCGACATGGACGGTGCGATCGCCGAGCCGGTCGCCGAGCGTGCCGCCCGTCAGCAGCAGGCTCGCGAACGCGAGCGTGTAAGCGTTCACTATCCATTGCAGGCCGGCCACGCGGCCGCCGAAGGTGTGCGCGATGTCGGTGAGCGCGACGTTGACGATCGACGCGTCGAGCAGCACGAGCGTGTAGCTCACGCAGGTCGCGGCGAGCACGCGGCGGGCCGCGGCCCGGTCCGGCTCGGCGGCCGTCATGCGCGCTCGGGCGCCGGCGTGGCGGCCCGCAGCGCACTGAATCCGACCCATCCCCAGTACACGCGATGATGCGCGATCCGGCCGTCGCGCAGATCCATGACTTCGACGAGATCGACCTGATCGCCGTCCGGCGCGGCGCGCGGATACTCCCAGACGAGCTGGCGGCCGTTCGAGAAGAACAATCCGGTCCGGTACCAGCGTCCGAGCGGGCTGCCCGGATTTTGCAGGCCGGCCGCGAAGAATGCCCCGATCGCGGCCTTGCCGTGCAGCACGCCCGAGCCGTGCGCGGGCAGCGTGACGACGACGAGCGGCGTTTCGAGCACCGCGTCGTCGGCATACAGCGCCATCAGCGCGTCGAGGTCGCGCGCGACGACGGCCGCGTGCCAGTCTTCATGGATGCGCCGGGCATCGGCGTCGGTGTCTGCGGGTGTCATGGCGGGTGTCCGGAAGCGTCGTGAGCGGAAACCCACTGTATGGGCGCACCGCCGCGGGACGTTTCACGTCGACCCGAAACGTGGATGCAGCCTCGGGAAGGCTGCGCCGCGGGCCGCCGTTACCCGGTAAGCGCGTCGAGATTCAGCCCATACGACTTGCCGAGCCACACCCCGCAATCGCGATGGTCGCGCAGGTCGTCGCCGGTATTCGGATGCAGGAAGATGTCGAGCGCGCCGTGGTTCAGCACGAGCCACGGCACGATCTCGTCGAAGCGCGCGGCATCGAACGCGATCTGGTACGACCAGGCCGGATGCGGACCGACGAGGCGCTCGTGAAAGCGGCCGAGCTCGATGACCGCGCCGAACCGTTCGTCGACGACCTGGCGAAACGCCCAGGCCGCGTCGCGGCTGGCCGCATCGAAATAAACGTGCGCGTGCCAACTGTCGATGGCGGTGGTGTCGAGGGCAGCCATGGAAGGACTCGATGAAAATGGGAAGGTATGAGAAACCGTGCGAAACGAAGCGAATGGCCGATGCGTGATTATCGCGCGTCCTTGCCGGGCACGTCGTGTGGCGATCCGGCGATTCGGCGCCGATGACTTGTCCTGTGTCAGAAGAACCGTTGGTCCGATGCAATCGTTTCCGCGCTATCCGCATGCGCGATATCACGCCGGGACCCTTGCCGGCAGGTGCGCACGCCACGAGCGCGCCGGCAACACGTCATTTCGGAAACTGAAAAAGCGGCGGGCGTGCCGCCTGCGATCGGGCGCAAAAGCGCGATCAGGTCGTTGAATGAAATAGAGAAATTCCCGTGCGAAGCGATTCGCGAATGGTGCGCGCGCACAGCGGATTCCGAAGCCGAAAATATCCATTGCGGAATCGGCTATTCAAGCGGCATGCGACACGACATACGATGGTTTCAACGCATCGACGATCACGATCGATGCGGGGACAACCATCTGGAGGCCACTATGCGATCCCTCGTTCCCGTTGCCGTTCTCTCCTGCGCACTCGTTGCGCTGCCCGCCGTCAGCTTTGCGCAGTCGGCCGGCCCCGACTGGTCGTCGTATGCCGCGCAGTCGACCTGGTCGGCGGCGCGTGCCGAAACCGACGCGCAACTGATGCAGATGACGCGCGCCGGCTATCGTGCGACGTCGGTCGGCAACCAGAACTATCCGCTTGCGATGCAGCGTGCGCTCGCACGCGTTCACAATCCGGTGCCCGACCGGTCGCGCGAGGAGCGGGCCGCGATGGAAGCGCGCGCCGCGCGCGACGCCCAGAGCGGTCATCCGGTGAAGGCGTTCTTCGTGAAGACCGCGTTCTACCTGAAGGGCGAGAACACCTTCTGATGCGGGAGACGAGCATGGGATGCCCGATCCGCTCGACCGGCGTCGCGCGTGCGGCGTTGCCGCGCGTTGAAGTGCCCGCAAGCGGGCACGAAGCATGAAGGCCGCACGCAAAAACCGTCGTCGCGTGCCGTTGACGCGCGAGTGGCTGCTGCCGCTGCCTCCCGCGCATGCACGCGACATCTCGCTGAAATGCCACATGGCGCTCGTCGCGTTGCGTGGCGGGCACGGCAACGAGGCGCTGCTGACGCGGTTGCGCACGAGCGTCTACCTGGTGTTCCTCGCGCTCGACGATACGCGGTACGCGGAAGCGGACATCGACCTGTGCGTCGACGCGGAGCGTGCGCTCGAAGCGAGTGTGGCGCGCGCGGCGCAAAGCGGCGCATGGACGCTGCACGATGACGAATGCGCGGTGCTCGAGCGCGTGCTCGCCGCGCACGACACCTGCGTCGCGACGCTCACGCGGCATCGGCTGGCCGAACTGTGGCGTGATGTCTGCACGTTCGCGTCGTGCGGCCAGCCGGCGCTCGTTGCGAGCGCGGCGGAGAAGATGCGCGCCCACGTGCCCGACTCGCTGGCCGCGTAGCATCGTGCAGCGGTTTCGCAGGGAGGATGGAGGAGACAGGGTCGGCCGAGCCGGCACGGCGACGGCGTAACGCGGCCCAAAACAAAAGCGCCACGGAGCGAATCCGTGGCGCTATATTTTTATCACCTGCGCGGAGGCACCGCCTCCGCGTGGCGCAACGCGTTTAGGCGGCCGTTGCCGGCTTCGCCGGCTTCTGCAGCTTGCCCTTGCCGGCGCGCTGGATTTCCTCGAGCTTGATCTCGACGTGGCGCGAGAACACGTACTCGGCCGGACGCTGCTTCGCGATCGAGATGTCCGGGGCGAACGGGCCGTCGGTCCGGATGCCCTTGCGGCTCACCTTCAGCGCCTTCAGCGGGTTCGAGATCGTGTCCATCACGGCCGTTGCCTCGAAGCCGCAGTGGACCATGCAGTCCGCGCACTTCTCGTAGTTGCCGACGCCGTAGTTGTCCCACTCCGTCGTTTCCATCAGTTCCTTGAAGGTCTTCACGTAACCTTCGCCGACCAGGTAGCACGGCTTCTGCCAGCCGAACACCGTACGCGCCGGGTTGCCCCACGGCGTGCACTTGTACGTCTGGTTGCCGGCCAGGAAGTCGAGGAACAGCGACGACTGGCTGAACGACCAGCGCTTGCCGCCTTCGCCGCGCTTCAGGATTTCGCGGAACAGGTTCTTCGTCTTGTCGCGGTTCAGGAAGTGCTGCTGATCCGGCGCGCGCTCGTACGCGTAACCCGGCGACACCGTGATGCCGTCGACGCCGATCGGGCCCAGCGTGTCGAAGAACTTCGCGACGCGCTCCGGCACCGCATCGTTGAACAGCGTGCAGTTGATGTTCACGCGGAAGCCGCGGCGCTTCGCTTCCTTGATTGCCGCGACGGCCTTGTCGTACACGCCTTCCTGCGACACCGAGTGATCGTGCGCTTCCTTGTCGCCGTCGAGGTGGACCGACCAGACGAAGTACGGGCTCGGCGCGTAGTCGTCCATCTTCTTTTCCATCAGCAGCGCGTTCGTGCACAGGTACACGAATTTCTTGCGCTTCATGATGCCCTTGACGATTTCCGGCATCTCCTTGTGGAGCAGCGGTTCGCCGCCGGCGATCGACACGACGGGCGCGCCGCATTCGTCGACGGCCTGCAGGCATTCCTCGACGGACAGGCGCTGGTTCAGGATCGGATCCGGATAATCGATCTTGCCGCAGCCGTTGCACGCGAGGTTGCAGCGGAACAGCGGCTCGAGCATCAGCGCGAGCGGATAGCGTTTGTTGCCGGACAGGTGCTGGCGCACGATGTACGCGCCGACACGGACTTGCTGGAGCAGCGGAATAGACAAGGGATGTCCTCCTTAAACTTCGCGGGCGACGGCTTGCGTGAGCTTCGCCGGCAGCTTGAATTCGACTTTTTCCTCACGGCCCGCCATCGTCGCGACATCGACGGGCCCCAGCGCGCGCAGCGCGCCGATTACATCCTCGACCATCTCTTCGGGCGCCGACGCGCCGGCCGTCAGGCCGACCGTCTGCACACCCGCGAACCATTCGGCCTTCACTTCCGAGCCGTCGGCGACGAGATAGCTCGGCACACCGCTTTCGGTGCCGATCTCGCGCAGGCGGTTCGAGTTCGAGCTGTTCGTCGCACCGACGACGAGCAGCACGTCAACCTGTTCGCTCAGCTCGCGCACGGCGGCCTGGCGATTTTGCGTGGCGTAGCAGATGTCGCGCGTGTCCGGGCCGACGATGTCGGTGAACCGGCGCTGCAGCGCCTCGATGATGCCGCGCGTATCGTCGACCGACAGCGTGGTCTGCGTGATGTACGCAACCGGCGTGTCGACGGGCAGCGTCAGCGTATCGACTTCGGCTTCGCTCTGCACGAGGATCACCTCGGCCGGAATCTGGCCGATCGTGCCCTCGACCTCCGGATGGCCCGCGTGGCCGATCAGGATCAGCCGGCGGCCCGCCGCGACGTACTGGCGGCCCTGCACGTGCACCTTCGTGACGAGCGGGCAGGTCGCGTCGAGCACGTCGAGCCCGCGCGTTTCCGCGTCGCGCTCGACCGTCTGGGCGACACCGTGCGCGCTGAAGATCGCGACAGCGCCGTGCGGCACCTCGTCGAGTTCCTCAACGAATCGTGCCCCTTTATTACGCAGATTTTCTACGACGTGCCGGTTATGCACGATTTCATGACGCACATAAACCGGCGCACCGTGCTGTTGCAGCGCGCGATCGACGATTTCGATCGCACGGACAACCCCCGCACAAAAGCCGCGGGGCTGGGCAAGGATGACTCGCATAGGTGAGCGAACTCCGACGACAGACGCCGGGGTTCGAGGAGCTGGCACTCGCTCGCTCGCCCCGGCTTGATGTTATGAAGGCAGGAACGAACCGGCCGGCCAGGCCCCGGAACCCCGAATTAATCGCGCATTTTAACCCTATCGCGCCGTCCGTGCTTTGGTGCTGTATCGGCGCTGTTGCAATTGCGGGAGAGCCGCGTCGGCGCTGGCGCGCGCGGAACCCGGTAAACTGCGCGGTTTCGCGGGCGGCCGCTCCGGCTGCCCGGCGTCGCGCTCATTTCAAGGCCATTCGATGACCGTCGATTCTCACGCATATTGCCCGTCCGCCCGTGCGGTGTCGGGTGTTTTGTTCCCGACCCCCATTGATATCGGGCATGCCGGCGCCCGGCAGGAGGCGTGCCGATGATGCTGGCGATCGCTTTCCTGGTGTCCGGCCTGTCGCTCGTGATCTGGATCGTGCTGCTCGTCGCGCGCGGCGGCTTCTGGCGCGCGGTGCCCGCGCGGCCGCTGCCGCCCGAGGCGCGGGGCGCCGCGGCCGAGGCCGGCTGGCCGGCCGTCGTCGCGGTCGTGCCGGCGCGCAACGAAGCCGACGTGATCGCTCGCGCGGCGACTTCGCTGCTCGAGCAGGACTATCCGGGCGACTTTCATCTGATCATTGTCGACGACCACAGCGACGACGGCACCGCCGACGCGGCGCGCGCGGCGGCGCTCGCGATCAACCGCGCCGACCGGCTGACGGTGCTGGCCGCGAAGCCGCTGCCGGCCGGCTGGTCGGGCAAGGTGTGGGCACAGTCGCAGGGGATCGCCGCGGTGCAGACGCTCGGCCTGCCGGCCGACTACCTGCTGCTGACGGATGCCGACATCGGCCATCCGCCCGACGCCGTCGCGCAACTGGTCACGCGCGCACAGGCCGAGCAGCGCGATCTCGTGTCGCTGATGGTGCGGCTGCGCTGCGATTCGTTCTGGGAAAAGGCGCTGATTCCGGCGTTCGTGTTCTTCTTCGCGAAGCTGTACCCGTTCTCGTGGATCAACAACCCGCGCAACCGGACGGCCGGCGCCGCCGGCGGCTGCATGCTCGTGAAGCGCACGGCGCTGGAGGAAGCGGGCGGCATCGAGTCGATCCGCGGCGCGCTGATCGACGATTGCAGCCTCGCCGCGCAGATCAAGCACCGCGGCAGCGGCCGCCATCCGATCCGTCTCGACCTGGCCGATCGCAGCGTGTCGCTGCGCCCGTACGACAGCTGGCGCGACATCTGGAACATGATCGCGCGCACCGCGTTCACGCAGCTGCACTATTCGCCGCTGCTGCTGGCCGGCACGCTGCTCGGGATGACGATCATCTATCTCGTGCCGCCCGCCGCGGCGCTCGCGTACGGCGCGCGGGCGTGGCCGGCCTGGCTCGCGTGGGCGTCGATGTGCGCCGCGTATGCGCCGATGCTGCGCTACTACCGGCGCTCGCCGCTGTGGGCGCCCGCGCTGCCGCTCGTCGCGCTGTTCTACGTGGGTGCGACGTTCGCGTCCGCGTGGCGCTACTGGCGCGGCAAGGGCGGCCAGTGGAAGGCGCGCGTGCAGGCGCCGGTGGAGCGCTGAGGATCGGCCGGGAGGCGCGCCTCCCGGCAGCCGGAAAACGAACAGCCCGATCGGTGAACCGGTCGGGCTGTTGCGTTTTGGGGCGGGCGGCGGCTTACCGCTGCGTCAGCATCATGTACATCTGGACCACGACGTCCGGCGAGAACGTGAACGGCACCCAGCCGTAGCCCGTGTGGCGGGCGACCAGCAGGCGGTCGCCATTCGACTGCTTCTGCACCGCCATCATCGGGTTCTTCGTCGTCACGAAACGCCAGCCGGCCGGGATCCCGGCCGGCGGCTCGGGCTGCATCGACGCGCGCGCATGCGCGAGTTCCTCGATCAGCTGGCCCAGTTGCTCCGGATGCAGCGTGATCGACTGGCCGTTGATGGTCAGCGTCAGTTCGTTCTGGGACGGGCGCGCGACGTGCAGCGTCGCCTTGTCGGCCGGTGCGGCGGCCGTGTCGGTTTCAGCGGCGGATGCGGCTTGGGCCGCCGGGACGATCGCGGTGTCGGCCGCCGTCGCGCCGGCAACGTCGGCCGTTTCGGCCTCGGCCGGTGCCGCTGCGCTCACGATCGGTTCCGCCGGCGTCGGTTCGACGACCTCGGCCGCCACGGCCGGGGCGGCCACCGCGTTCGTCGCGGCTTCCTTGACGACGGCCTCGACCAGCGCCTCCGCGTCGGCGATGGCCTTCGCGTGGTGCTGCGCGGCCGCTTCGGCTTGCGCGATCGCTTCGGTATGGCGCTGCGTGACGGCCTCGGCCGCGGCGGTCGCGTCGGCATGACGCTGCGCGGCCGCTTCGGCCTGCGCGATCGCCTCGGTGTGGCGCTGCGTGACGGCTTCGGCCTCGGCGGCCGCATCGGCATGACGCTGCGCGGTGGCTTCGGCTTCGGCGATCGCCTGCGTGTGACGTTGCGCGAGCGCTTCGGCTTCGGCGATCGCGGCCGTGTGGCGCCGTGCAGCCGCTTCGGCTTCGGCAGTCGCTTGCGCGTGACGTTTCGCGGCGGCTTCGGCTTCGGCGGTCGCGGCCGCATGACGCTGCGCGGCCGCCTCGGCTTCGGTTGCCGCGGCGTGATGGCGTTGCGCGGCGGCCTCGGCTTCGGCGATCGCGGCCGCGTGGCGCTGCGATGCGGCTTCGGCATCCGCGTGACGCTGCGCGAGCGCTTCGGTCAGCGCGGTGGCTTCCGCATGGCGCTGCACGGCCGCTTCGGCCTGCGCGGCGGCATCGGTATGACGTTGGGCGGCGGCTTCGGCGGCAGCGGTTGCGTTGGCGTGGCGCTGCTGCGCGGCTTCGGCGTCGGCGGCAGCGGCCGTGTGGCGCTGCGCGGCGGCCTGCGCTTCGGTTTCCGCGGCGGCGTGACGCTCGGCCGCGGCCCGGGCTTCTGCCGCGGCGGCGCGCGCGAAGGCTTCCGCGCTGCGGGCCGCCTGCTGCGCGGCGTGGTGATCGTGGAGGAGCTGATCGACGCCCGTGGCGAGCGAAGCGATCTGATCGTTCAGGTTCATGCGTGTCTTCTCTGCGTAAGACCCGCGATTTTAACCGCTGCGCGGATGTCGGTCCGCGCGGGTCGTGTAACAAAGTGCGCAAGGCGGCGCGCCGCGCGCCGCTTTGTGTTACTTCAGGTAGCCCGCCGAGCCGAACCAGTCGAGCGCGTCGCGCAGCCCTTCGCGGTACGGACGCGCACGGTAGCCGAGCTCGCGCTCGGCCTTCGCGGACGTGAAATACATCTTGTTCTTCGACATCCGCAGCCCGTCCACGGTGACGAACGGCTCCTTCTTCGTGAACTTCGCGACCGCTTCGGCGCCGACCGCGAGCGGGTACAGCGGCCAGCGCGGCAGCGCGATCGTCGGCGCCTTGCGTCCCGTCATCTGCGCGATGTCGGCGAGCATCTGCTGCAGCGGCAGATTCTCGCCGCCGAGGATGTAGCGCTCGCCGATCCGGCCGCGCTCGAGCGCGAGGAAGTGGCCGTGCGCGACGTCGTCGACGTGCACCAGGTTCAGCCCCGTATCGACGAACGCGGGAATCTTGCCGAGCGCGGCCTCGACGATGATGCGGCCGGTCGGCGTCGGCTTCACGTCGCGCGGGCCGATCGGTGTCGACGGGTTGACGATCACGGCCGGCAGCCCTTCGTCGGCGATCATCCGCTCGACCGCGCGCTCCGCGCGCACCTTGCTGCGCTTGTACACGCCGATCGCCTGCTCGGCCGTGAGCGGCCGGTTCTCGTCGGACGGATCGCCGGCGCTCGTCACCTTCAGCGTCGCGACGCTGCTCGTGTAGACGATCCGCTCGACGCCCTCCGCGCGGGCCGCGCGCATCGTCGCGACCGCCCCCTCGAGGTTCGCGCGTTCGATTTCGTCGGGATCGGGCGCCCACAGCCGGTAGTCGGCCGCGACGTGCAGCAGGTAGCGCACGCCGCGCAGCGCGGCGCGCATCGACGCCTCGTCGCGCATGTCGCCGGTGACGATCTCGGCATCGAGATCCGCGACGTTCGTGCGCGGGCTGGTCGGGCGCACGAGCACGCGCACCGCATAGCCTTTCTGCTGCGCGATGCGCGCGACGGCCGAGCCGACGAAGCCGGACGCGCCGGTGACGAGAACGAGATCGCGGGAGGTATCAGTCATGCGTTTCCTTCAGGGCCGCGCGCGGGCGGCGCGGCGGTTGAGCATCGGCGAGATTGTACGTGGTCGGCGCACGCGACGACGCCTGGCCGGCGCGTGTGCGAAGCGGCCGGCGCGACTACAATGCCGGGCTTGAATGCAACGGGAGGGCGACGCGATGAGCCGCAATGAACTGGACGAACGGATCGAAACCTACTACGTGCGGGTGCGCGGCGTCGTGCAGGGCGTCGGCTTCCGTCATGCGACGGTGCGCGAGGCGCATGCGCTGAAACTGCGCGGCTGGGTCGCGAATCTCGAGGACGGCAGCGTCGAGGCGATGATCCAGGGCCCCGGCGCGCAGATCGACCGGATGCTCGCGTGGCTGCGTCATGGGCCGCCGGCCGCGCGCGTCACCGAAGTGACGTTCGAGGAGCGCCGGACCGAGCGGCGCTTCGAGCGTTTCCAGCAGCAGTAAGCGGCGCGGAACGACCATGACGGGGTATCCGGAAGCCGGTCGCGGCCTCATGTTGTCGGTGACGGCGTCGACGCTGTTCGCGCTGATGTCGGTTTACGCAAAACTGCTCGCGCCGCTCACGGGGCTCGACATCTTCGCGTGGCGCGTCCTGTGGACCGCACCGGGCGCGCTCGCGCTGATCGCGCTGCGCGGCCGCTGGCCGGCGCTCGTCGGTCTCGTGCGCCGCACCGCGCGCGACTGGCGCCTGCTGCTCGCGCTGCCGGCGAGCGCGGCGCTGCTCGGCGTGCAGCTGTGGCTGTTCCTGTGGGCGCCGCTGCACGGCCGCATGCTCGAGGTGTCGCTCGGCTATTTCCTGCTGCCGCTGACGATGGTGATCGTCGGCCGCTTCTACTATCACGAGCGGCTCGACCCGCTGCAATGGGCGGCGGTCGCGTGCGCCGCGCTCGGCGTCGCGCACGAAGTGTGGGCGACACGCGCGTTCGCGTGGCCGACGCTCGTCGTCGCGCTCGGCTATCCGCCGTATTTCGTGCTGCGCCGGCGGATCAACGCCGATTCGCTGGCCGCGTTCGCGGTCGAGATCGTGCTGCTGTGCCCGATCGCGTTCGTGATGGTCGCGACGAGCGCGACGCGGGTCGACGGCCATCCGGTGCTGTGGGCCGCGCTGCTGCCGGGGCTCGGCGTGCTCAGCACGCTCGCGCTCGCCAGCTACCTGAAGGCGAGCCGGATGCTGCCGATGGCGCTGTTCGGGATCCTCGGCTACGTCGAACCCGTGCTGCTCGTCGCGGTGTCGCTGCTGCTGCTCGGCGAGACGCTGAGCGTCGCGAAGCTCGCCACCTACGGGCCGATCTGGGCCGCCGTCGCGCTCACCGCATGGCACAGCGCGATGCTGATGCGGCGCCTGCCCGCACGCGGATGAGCGCCGGTCGCGATGGCGCGGCCGCGCGGAACGTGCATCGCACCGCGCTTCCCGCCGCGATCGAACGGCGGCGATCCGGTGGCCGAACGAGGCGATGCTGACCGCAAGCTGGCGTCGCGCTGACGTGAATCTGGCGACGCCGACCGACGCGCTCCGTCAGGCTCGCGCGTGTAATCGAACAGAAGATTCGGTTGCACTTTGTTACTTAGGGTCTTCCCCGATCGGCCATTAGACTGACCTGACCGACTACCCTTCGTATGCAGCTTTTCGATGAACGGTCATCTCCGTGCCGGGCCAGCCGGGTTGGTGCGATGCGGGCATACGCGTATCGCCGCTGACCGCGCTCGCCAGCTTCTTCCCGATCCCTTCCCCGGTGCCCGTCGCACCGCCGTCGTGCCGGTGCGCTCATGTCGTTGAGCCCGTCGCCGTCCGTCACGGTCCTGCCGCCGCGCGGCGGCCGCCTGATCGAAATCGACTTCTTCCGCGGGCTCGTGCTGTTGATGATCGTCGTCGATCACATCGGCGCGAGCGTGCTGTCGCGCGTGACGCTGCATGCGTTCGCGCTGTGCGATGCAGCCGAGGTGTTCGTGTTTCTCGGCGGTTTCGCGACCGCGAGCGCGTACGGCGCGATCGCCGAGCGGCACGGCGCGCGCGCCGCGCAGCAGCGGTTCGTGCGGCGTGCGATGCAGATCTACCGCGCGTTTCTCGCGACGTCGACGCTGATGCTGGTCGTGTCGGCCGTGCTCGACCATTACGGAATCGATGCCCCGAACCTCGCGCTCGACGATGTCAGCGTGATGCTCGCGTCGCCGCTCACGGGCGCCGCCGAGTTGCTGACGTTCCAGCGCCAGCCATATCTGGCGTCGGTGCTGCCGATGTACGTGCTGTTCGCGCTCGCGTCGCCGGTGATCGTGCCGTTCGCGCGTCGCCATCCGTGGCTGCTCGTTGCGTTCAGCGTCGTGTCGTGGGGCGCGGCGGGCTGGCTCGGCCCCGAGCTGCTGGATACCGACGGCTTCCGCTGGAGCTTCAACCCGTTCGCGTGGCAGTTGATGTTCGTCGCCGGCGTGCTGGCGCGCTGCCAGCCGTTCTACCGGCGCATCGCGCTGGGGCGCTGGGGCGCGGCGGCGACCGGGCTCGCGTGCGCGGTCGTGCTCGGTTGCGCGAGCTACAAGCTGTTCTCGGGCTTGCCGTTGCCGGAAGGCGTGTTCAAGCGCGACCTGGCGCTGCCGCGCGTCGTGAGCTTCGCGGCCGTCGCATGGCTGATGGCCGATTGCGTGCGCTTCGGCTGGATCGCGCGGATCGCGCAGGGCGTGCGACCTGTCGTGGCGGTCGGCCAGCGCGGGCTGATCTGCTTCGTGGCGGGCGCGGCGATCTCGCTCGTCCTCGATTCGCTGCTGCATCCGGTCGTGGGCGGCGCCGACCTGCGGCATGTCGGCGTGGGCCTCGTGGCCGACGCGTGCGCGCTCGGGCTGATGATGGCCGTGGCCGGTTCGGGGACGTGGATCGCGCGGTGGCGCGGCGCGGCTGCGTGAGCGGCGCGGAAGGCGGCGCGTGCCGGCCGCGGCGTCAGTGAGGTGAGCCGATACGGGAGCGGGGCACGGCGATTGCGTCGTCGGATTCGGCGTCGTCGCGTTCGTCCGGTGCCGGATCGTCGCGCTCGGCGAGCACCGCGTCGGCTTCGGCTGCGGCCCGGGCGGCGCGTATCGCGGTGCAGCGCTGCGCGTGCCGGATGTCCGACAGTATCCTCAAGAGCCGAGTCGTCTTGTTTTTCATGATCTTCTCCCGCCAGTGCGCATCGCGACGGAGCGGATGCGCCGTTGCAACCAGTGTAGGACGTGCCGGCCGCGCTGGCGGGAGAATATGGCGTGCGGGCCGCACGCCGAGGGATAGTACTTACCGGGCCGGGGCGACGCCCTGCGCCTGCAGCGCTTCCTCGCGGCGCTCTTCCGCACAGCGCTGGTGCTGGCGCGACAGGCGGTTCATCAGCGGCAGCAGCAGCAGCGCGAGCACCATGCCGATCGCGGCGAGCCAGCCGAGCTTCTCGAACAGCGACAGGTAGAGCGGCAGCGATTCGGTGGCCGGCAGTTCGTGCGACGGCATCTGCGCGAAGTTCGCGACGACGCTGCCCAGATACTGCGACACGCCCGTCGCGACGAAATACGCACCCATCATGAAGCCGCTCATGCGCGCCGGCACGTAGCGGGCGATCATCGCGAGGCCGAGGCCGCTCACCAGCAGTTCGCCGAGCGAGTACAGGCCGTAACCCCACACCATGAACCACGACGACACGCGGCCGTCCACGGCATAGCGGCCGCTGATCGTGAACACCAGGTAGCCCGCGGCCACCGCGCCGAAGCCGAGCGCGTACTTCGCGGCGACCGGCAGGTCGCGGCCGCCCTTCGCGACGGCGTTGTAGACCCACACGAGCAGCGGGCTCAGCAGCATGATCCAGATCGGGTTCAGCGCCTGGAACTGCGCGGCGCTCCACGTGAACAGCGTCGTGCCGAACACGATGAAGCGCGGATCGACGTTGCGCAGCGCGAACAGCGTCAGCGACGTCGACATCTGCACGTAGAAGATGAAGAACAGGATCACCTGGCCGATCAGCACGAGCGCCGCGATCAGGCCCGCGCGCTCCGAGCGCTCCGACTTCGCGATCATGTACGCGAAGATCGCGAGGATCGCGAACGCGGCCGTCCATACGCTGGCCACGGCGAGCTGCTTGTGCTGCAGCACGTACAGCGTGACCAGCGCGAGCGCGACGCCGCCGGCCGCGACCGCGCCGAGGCGCTTCCAGCGGATCGGTTCGTCGTCCGGCTGCGAGCCGACGTGCGCGAGCGTGCGATGCATCAGCATGAAGTTGAGGATCGCGAGCAGCATGCCGCCGCAGCAGACCGCGAACGCGGTGTGCCAGCCCCAGTGATCCTTGATCCACGGCGTCGCGAGCATCGACACCGTCGAGCCGATGTTGACCGCCATGTAGTAGATCGTGAACGCGCTGTCGATGCGCGCGTCGTCGCCTTCGTAGATGCGGCGCACGAGGTTCGCCGCGTTGGCCTTGAACAGGCCGTTGCCGACGACGATCACGCCGAGCGACGCGTACATGTACGTCAGCTGGTCGTTCGGCACCGAAAGCATCAGGTAGCCGGCACACAGCACGGACGCGCCGACGATCATCGTGCGGCGGGCGCCGAGCACCTTGTCGCCGATCCAGCCGCCGATCGACGGCGCGGCATAGACGAGTGCGGTGAACGCACCCCAGGTCAGGTTCGCATGGCTGTCGGTGAAACCGAGCCGGTCGACCATGAAGAGGACCAGGAGCGCGGCCATGCCGTAGTAGCCGAAGCGCTCCCACATTTCGATGAGGAAGACCGTCGTGAACGATCGGGTTTGTGAAACAGGTGAATGCATCATCAATCTCGGTTGAAACGGACGGCACGGATCACGCGTCGTCTTGGGGTCGAACTGGCGCCGGAGCACTGAGGCCGGGTAGGCTTGCGTCGGCGATGGAGCAGTCGGGCGGTTAGCCCGGGCCGGGGTCGGACTCCGCCCGACAAGGCGGTGCGCGGCCCCGACCGGCGCGCGAATGGTAACGTTTGCCGGTCCGGTGCGTCGGGTCCGTGCCACTTAGGGAAACTCCCGATATGGCAACAGCTTTCAGGAACATTCGTCTCATCATGTATTTGTAAGCTTGACGCCCGTTCTCCGCAAATTCCCGGAGAGCCGCTTGCAGCTTGCCTGTGAAGCCCGCGAGTCTGGCAAGATAGCGCGTCGTTTCGTTCGCTTCGGGCCCTGTTTAGTGCACCGGGCTCAACGCCGAAGGCGTGTACGAACCCGAAGATTAAGCTATCTCCAATTAACTTAGTTACTTTCCATCAAACATTTTTTGACGACCACTTTTCGGCCTGCTATGGTTCCCCCCACTGAAAACTCGCGATCGGCAGACGCTGTCGCACTGGGCAGCAAGATTCGCGCGTTGCGCCAACGTCTGAAGCGCACGCTCGACGACACCGCTTCCGCCGCGGGGATTTCGAAGCCGTTTCTGTCTCAAGTCGAGCGCGGGCTCGCGTCGCCGTCACTGACGTCGCTGGCCGGTATTGCCCACGCGCTCGGTGTGACGGTGCAGTACTTCGTGGATACGCCGAGCGAGGAACGCTCGGTCTGCCGAGGCGATCAGTTGCGCTTCTTCGGGTTTGCCGATTCGGCGAACCTGTTCGCGCGGCTGACGAACGTGTCCGAAGGGCGCCAGCTGGAGGCGATCCTCGTGAGGATGCCGCCGGGGCAGAAGCGGTCGGAGGTGACGACACATGCAGGAGAGGAGTTCCTGTATGTGATTGAAGGGGAAGTGTCGCTGACGCTGGAAGGCAAGACGTTCGTCCTGCAGGCCGGCGACAGCTCGCACTATCAGTCGACGGTGCCGCATAGCTGGGTCAACACCGCGAAAATCGAGTCGGTGGTGGTCTGGGTCGGTACACCGAGGCTGTTCTAACGCACAGGTATTCCTTCGTTTCCAAGACGGAATGCCTGTCGAAAGAAACGTAAGGAATACTAAAATGCTACACGAGAATCACGGGCCTCCTCAATCGCTGCGCCCGTCAGCGTCTCACGCGTAATCCGCGGCATCCGCCGCGCGACGCGCACCGAACCAACCTTCTCAAGACTGCCACGATGAAATCCTTGCATGCCATGTCGGCCGTGCTGGCCGCGCTCGCCCTGACGACGCCTGTTGCCCACGCCGTTACCGTCCCGTCGAACGTCGCGCTCGCTCCTCAACAGGACCTGACGCGGCAGGTGCCCGCCGAAGTCGAGTCGCTCGATCCCGCGCACATCGAGTCGTGGACCGGCAACACGATCGGCCTCGACCTGTTCGAGGGGCTGGCCCGCATCGATGCAGCCGGCCAGGTCGTGCCGGGTGTCGCGCTGTCGTGGGAACGCAAGACGCCGACGACGTGGATCTTCAAGCTTCGCCATGACGCGAAGTGGAGCAACGGCCAGCCGGTGACGGCCGCCGATTTCGTCTATTCGTGGCAGCGCCTCGTCGATCCGAAGACGGGTTCGAAGTACACGATCCTCGTCGAGTTCGTGAAGAACTCGAAGGACATCATCGCGGGCAAGGCCGCGCCGTCGACACTCGGCGTGCGCGCCGTCGATCCGTACACGCTGGAAGTGACGACCGACGTGCCCGTCGCGTTCTTCCCCGAACTGACCGCGATGGTGCCGCTCGCGCCGGTGAACAAGGACACGGTGACGAAGCTCGGCGACGCATGGACGCGCCCGGGCAACATCGTCAGCAACGGCGCATACCAGCTCGTCGACTGGCAGCCGAACAACCGCATCGTGATCTCGAAGGACGCGAAGTACTGGAACGCGCCGAAGGTCGTGATCAACAAGGTCACGTACCTGCCGATCGAGAGCGACGAGACGGCGATGCGCATGTACCAGGCCGGCCAGATCGACTACAGCTACTCGATCCCGTCGGGGATTTTCCAGCAGGTCAGCAAGCAGTTCGGCGGCGAACTGCGCCAGGGCCTCCAGCTCGCGACCTACTACTACTACCTGAACAACAGCGATCCGGTGCTGAAGGACAAGCGCGTGCGCCAGGCGCTGTCGATGGTGCTCGATCGCGACGTGCTGACGCAGAGGCTCACGCAGGCCGGCGAGAAGCCGATGTACGGCCTGATGCCGAACGGCACGAAGGGCGTGCAGCCGTTCACGCCGGACTGGGCGTCGTGGCCGATGGCCAAGCGCGTCGAGACCGCGAAGAACCTGCTGAAGCAGGCCGGCTATTCGGACGCGAAGCCGCTGTCGTTCACGCTGACGTACAACACCAACGACCTGCACAAGAAGGTCGCGCTGTTCGCCGCGTCCGAATGGCGCACCAAGCTCGGCATCAACACGAAGCTCGAGAACGTCGAGTTCAAGGTGCTGATGAAGGAGCGTCACGACGGCAAGGTGCAGATCGCGCGTGACGGCTGGTTCGCCGACTACAACGACGCGATGACGTTCTTCGACCTGCTGCGCTGCGGCAGCGCGCAGAACACCGTCGGCTACTGCAACAAGCAGGCCGACGCGCTCGTCGACGAAGGCAACCAGAAGCTCGACGACAAGGCGCGCGCCGCGCTGCTCACGCAGGCGCACGACCTCGCGCTGAACGACACGCCGATGGTGCCGCTGTTCCAGTACTCGGCCGATCGTCTCGTGAAGCCCTACGTGGGCGGCTATTCGCTGAAGAACGTGATCGACATGCGTGCTTCGCAGGACATGTACCTGATCAAGCACTGAGCGGAGCGATCATGCTGGCCTACGCATTGAGGCGCACGTTGTGGGCGGTGCCGACGATCCTCGCGGTCGTCACCGTCTGCTACCTGCTGCTGCACTTCACGCCCGGCGGTCCGTTCGATACGGAAAAGCAGTTGTCCGCCGCGACGCTCGCGAACCTGAACGCGAAGTATCACCTCGACCAGCCGCTGTGGAAGCAGTACCTGATGTACCTCGATTCGCTGCTGCACGGCGATCTCGGTCCGTCGTTCCGCTACGTCGACTGGTCGGTGAACGACCTCGTGAGGAAGGCGCTGCCCGTGAGCCTCGGCGTGGGCGGCGTGTCGATCCCGATCTCGATCGGGCTGGGCGTGCTGCTCGGCACCGTCGCGGCGGTGCGCCGCGACAGCTTCATCGACCGCATCGTGATGCTGATCGGCAACGTCGGCAACGTCGTGCCGCCGTTCGTGCTCGGCCCCGTGCTCGTGTGGATCTTCGCGATCCTGCTGAAGACGTCGGCCGGCAACGGCTGGCTGCCGGCCGGCGGCTGGGGCGACGGCGGCTGGCAGTACCGGCTGCTGCCGATCGTGCTGCTGACCTTCATCAACATGTCGCTGCTCGCGCGCGTGATGCGCGGCTCGATGATCGAGACGCTGTCGAGCAACTACATCCGTACCGCGCGTGCCAAGGGCCTGCCGGGCTCGACGATCGTGCTGCGCCATGCGCTCAAGCCCGCGCTGATGCCGGTCGTGTCGCTGTTCGGCACGGTCTGCATCTCGTCGATCACGGCGGCCGTCGTCACGGAATCGGTGTTCGCGCTGCCGGGCCTCGGTCAGCTCGTCGTGAACGGCGCCATCAACCGCGACTACACGCTGGTGCTCGGCCTCGTCGTCCTGACCACCGTCTGCGCGGTGCTGTTCAACCTGCTGGTCGACCTCGCGTATGCGTGGCTCGATCCGCGCATCCGTTATTGAGCGAGGCACCGCGATGACTCCGACTACTCCCGTCGTCGGTCTGCCCGTGCAGACCGATTCGCCGCCGCGTTCGCGCTCGCCGCTCGCGCTCGCGATGGCGCGTTTCCTTCACAACCGCGCAGCCGTGTTCAGCCTCGTGCTGCTCGCGCTGATCACGCTCGCCTGCTTCGTCGGCCCGTGGCTGCTCGCGGCCGATCCCGCCGCGAGCGACTGGGGCGCGATCAGCCTGCCGCCGACCTGGGCGAACCAGCACTGGTTCGGCACCGACGAGCTCGGCCGCGACCTGCTGGTGCGCACGCTGATCGGCGGCCGCGTGTCGATCGAGGTCGGCGTGCTCGGCACGCTCGTGTCGGGCCTGTTCGGCGTCGCGTGGGGCGCGACCGCGGGCTTCGCGGGCGGCCGCGTCGACTCCGTCATGATGCGCGTCGTCGACATGATGTACGCGATTCCGTACCTGCTGATCGCGATCCTGATGATGACCCTGTTCGGCCGCTCGTTCATGCTGGTCGTGCTGACCATCAGCGCGTTCTCGTGGATCGACATGGCGCGCGTCGTGCGCGGCCAGACGCTGTCGCTGCGCAACCGCGAGTTCGTCGATGCGGCGCGCGCGATCGGCGTGACGCCGGCCACGATCGTGCGGCGCCACGTCGTGCCGAACCTGCTCGGCGTGGTCGTCGTGTACGCGACGGTCTCGGTGCCGGGCATCGTGCTGACCGAATCGGTGCTGTCGTTCCTCGGCCTCGGCGTGCAGGAACCGATGACGAGCTGGGGCGTGCTGATCCAGGACGGCGCGCAGAAACTGGAATCGATGCCGTGGCTGCTGCTCGCCCCGGCCGTCATGCTGTGCGTGACGCTTTATTGCGTGAATTTCGTCGGCGATGGCCTGCGGGATGCGCTTGACCCGAAGGATCGTTGAGATGGCCGCATTGCTCGAAGTAGACAATCTCGGCGTGCGCTTCACGCGCAAGGATGCCCCGCCGATCGACGCCGTCAGCGGCGTGTCGTTCTCGCTCGAAGCCGGCAAGACGCTCGGCATCGTCGGCGAATCGGGCTCGGGCAAGAGCCAGACCGTGATGGCGCTGCTCGGCCTGCTGGCCGGCAACGGCACGACGACTGGCGTCGCACGCTACCGCGGCGACAACCTGCTCGACATGGACACGCGCGCGCTGAACGCGGTGCGCGGCGACCGGATCGCGATGATCTTCCAGGATCCGATGACGTCGCTCAATCCGTTCCTGACGATCGAGCGGCAGATGACCGAGACGCTGCAGCTGCACCGCAAGCTGTCGCGCAAGGAAGCCACGAAGCGCGCGATCGAGGCGCTCGAATCGGTGCGCATTCCCGACGCGGCGCGACGCATCCGCATGTATCCGCACGAGTTCTCGGGCGGCATGCGGCAGCGCGTGATGATCGCGATGGCGCTGCTGTCCGAGCCGGAAATCCTGATCGCCGACGAGCCGACCACCGCGCTCGACGTGACCGTGCAGGCACAGATCATCGACCTGCTGCGCGAGCTGAACCGCGAACGCGGCACCGCGATCGTGCTGATCACGCACGACATGGGCGTGGTCGCCGGCCTCGCGGACGACGTGATGGTCATGTACTCGGGCCGCACCGTCGAATACGCGCCGGCCGAATCGATCTTCGCGGCGCCGTCGCATCCGTACACGATCGGCCTGCTCAATGCGCTGCCGCGCCTGACCGACGCGGACGATGCGCCGCTCGTCGCGATTCCCGGCAATCCGCCGATGCCCGGCACCGCGCCGGCCGGCTGCGCGTTCGCGAAGCGCTGCACGTATGCGGAAGAGCGCTGCGGCGCGGCGCGCCCCGCGCTCGAAACCTATGGCGCCGCGGGCGCGGTGCGCGCATGCCACCGCCCGGTGGCCGATCTGACGGGAGGTCTGCGATGAGCGTCAATGAACGCCGCGATGCCGGCGCGACGGACGACACGCTGCTGTCCGTCGACAATCTGAAGGTGCATTTCCGCGTGCCGCTCGGCGGCTATCCGTGGTCGCCGAAGGGCACGCTGCGCGCGGTCGACGGCGTGTCGTTCGACGTGAAGCGCGGCGAGACGGTCGGGCTCGTCGGCGAATCGGGCTGCGGGAAGTCGACGCTTGCGCGTGCGCTGATCGGCCTCGTGCCGATGACGGCCGGTACGGTGAAGTGGCGCGGCGAAGCCGTCACGCCCGATCACCTGCGCGGCTCCACGATGCGGCGCGAAGTGCAGATGATCTTTCAGGATCCGCTCGCGTCGCTCGATCCGCGCATGACGATCGAACAGGTCGTCGCCGAGCCGCTCGTCACGCACCAGGCCGGCCTCGGCCGTGCCGAGGTGCGCCGCCGCGTGGTCACGATGCTCGAACGCGTCGGCCTGAACGCGCATCACCTGCTGCGTTATCCGCATGAATTCTCCGGCGGGCAATGCCAGCGCGTCGGCATCGCGCGCGCGCTGATCGGCGCGCCGAAGCTCGTGATCTGCGACGAGCCCGTGTCGGCGCTCGACGTGTCGATCCAGGCGCAGATCGTGAACCTGCTGCGCGACCTGCAACGCGAACTGTCGTTGTCCTATCTGTTCGTTGCACACGATCTCGCCGTGGTGAAGGCGATCAGTCAGCGTGTGCTCGTGATGTATCTCGGCCGCGTGATGGAGTTCGGCACGCGGCATGACGTGTACGGCGTGCCGCAGCACCCGTACACGAAGGCGCTGCTCGATGCGGCGCCGACGCCGGAGCCGGCGCGCGAGCGTGCTCGCCGTCCGATGCTGCTGGCGGGCGAGATGCCCTCGCCGCTCAACCCGCCGTCCGGCTGCGCGTTCCGCACGCGCTGCCCGGTCGCGATCGACGCATGCGCGCGGGACGTGCCGCTGCCGGAAGTTCGGCAGGGGTCGGCGGCGCGTGTCGCGTGCATCCGCGCGGGCGTGGCGTGAAGTGAAGTAACTCGGCAAATAAAACCAGGCAGGTCAACAGGGGCAGTGGCGGCGCGAATGATCTTCGCGTCGCGGGTACAGGCGCGTCCTTAACCGGGCGTGCCGGGGGGCCGGGAGCGGATCGCGACCGGCGTGGACGGATATCAACACAAGACGAGAATGACGATGAAAAAACAGAAGACGATCGGGACGGCATCGAAGATGCTGCTCGCATGGGGACTGCCGGCACTCGCAGGCGTCTCGCTGACGGGCGTTGCGCACGCCGACGACGCGGCGCCCGCGCCGCTGACGGTCGCGCAGGCCGCGCCGGCCGCCGGTACGGCCGCGACCGTTGCGCAGGCATCGACCCCGAACGCCATCATCAACGCCGAAGCGAACCAGGCCGTCACGCCGCCGGACGAGCCGTCGGCGCAGTCGAAGTCGAATGGCTTCATTGCCGACAGCCATCTCGACTTCCTGTTCCGCAACTATTCGGACGTGCTCGACAGCAAGGGCGGGCCGCATCGCCACGCGTGGGTCCAAGGCGCGATGGCGAACTTCGAGTCGGGCTACACGACGGGCCTGATCGGCATCGGCTTCGACGCATCGCTGTATGCGGCGCTGAAGCTCGACGGCGGCCAGGGCGCCGGCAGCATGGTGCACATCGCGAAGGGCGGCGGCGGCGGGAACCAGCTGGCATGGGCGTACCCCGGCATCTACGACATCAAGGCGCGGATCTCGAACACGGTGGTCAAGTACGGTCTGCAGGCCGTCGACAACCCGTTCATGGAGCAGCACGACAACCGTGCGCTGCCGCCGACGTTCCTTGGTGCGACGATCGTCAGCAATGAATTCAAGAACGTGATGCTCGAGGCCGGCAGCTTCACGAAGACCAACGCGCGCGGCCACACGACGCTCACGAACCTGACGACGCAGTACGGCGGCACGCGTATCAATCGCCTGTCGTATGTCGGCGGCACGTGGGACTACTCGCCGAACGGCGAAGTCGCGCTGTATGCGAACCAGGCCGACGACGTGTGGCACCAGTACTACGCGTCGGTGAAGCACAGCATCGGCAGCCCGCAGACGATCAAGTGGACCGGCTTCGGCAACGTCTACTCGACGCACGACACGGGCGATGCGCTGCAGGGCAAGATCGACAACAACGCATACAGCCTGTCGGTGGCGGCGCAGCACGGCCCGCACGAGCTGCTGCTCGGCTTCCAGCAGGTGCTCGGCGACCAGTTCTTCGACTACCTGAACGAAACGAACGGCATCTTCCTGACCAACTCGATGGACGTCGACTACAACGCGCCGCACGAAAAGTCGCTGCAGCTGCGTTACACGTTCTACGGCAAGGAAGCGGGCCTGCCGGGCTTCAAGGCGATGGTCTGGGGCGTGACGGGCTGGGGCGCGGACGGCAGCGCGGGCGCGGCCAACGACCCGAGCAAGTCGAGCATCTATTGGAGCAACGGCGCGCCGGTGCAGGGCCGTCACCACGAGTTCGGCTTCATCCCGTCGTACACGTTCCAGAGCGGCAAGCTGAAGAACACGAAGGTCACGTTCATCGCGATGTGGCACAACGGTTCGGCACACTACTCGGACGCGACGAACAGGGAGTACCGCCTGGTCGTGAACCTGCCGCTGCACGCGTTCTGATCGACGGGGGCATCGCGCCCCCCGCATCGCGCGGCCGGCCCGCGGGCAGTGTGCTCAGGCCGGCTTGTGCAGCCCCGCGACCGGATCGTTCGCCGCGGGCATCTCTTCCGCGAGCGACGTGAGCTGGCGGCCCGTGTCGCGCCATGCGTCGAGGCCGCCGCGCAGCGCAAGCGCATCGGTGAAGCCCGCGTCGAGCAGGCGCTTCGCCATCAGCGCGGCCGTCACTTCGTTCGGGCACGAGCAGTACACGACGAACTTCTGCGAGAACGGATAGCGCGCGACGATGTCGGCGATCTGCCGCTCGTCGGCGAACTGGGCGCCGGGAATCGAGAACGGGTCGAGCTTGCGGTGCTCGGGCGAGCGCACGTCGAGCACCACCGGCGCGGTGTCGTCGCGCAGCAGGGTGTCGAGTTCGTCGACGCCGATCCGCGCATGGGCGAGCTGGCGGATCAGCGCGCGGCGGCGCATCCAGCGCACGGCCGCATAGATTGCCAGCAGCGCGACGATGACCAGCAGCACCGCGCGGCCGAGACGGCTCGCGCCGGCGAACAGCCAGTCGATCTGCCGGTAGAACACGATGCCGGCCGCCAGCCCGGCGATCGTCCACAGTGCGGCGCCGAGCGCGTCGTAACCGGCGAACGTGCGATAGCGCGTGCCGAGCGCACCGGCCATCGGCACCGACACGAGCGACAGCCCGGGAATGAAGCGGGCGACCGCGAGCACGCGCACGCCGTAACGGCCGAAGAAGCGTTCGGTCTTTCTCACGCAGGTATCGCGCGACAGCGACAGCCGGCAGATCGTCTTCAGCGTCGTGCCGCCGTAACGGCGCCCCGCGACGTACCACACGGTGTCGCCGATCAGCGCACCGAGCACCGACACCGCCACCACCGTCACGAGCTGCGAGCCGATCATGTCCGGGTGCATCCCGGCCATCGCACCGAACAGCACGAGCGTCGGCATCGCGGGCACCGGCAGGCCGATGGCTGCCGCGAGCACGTTGGCGAACACGAGAAGCGGCCCGTACTGGGCGACGAGGTCACGGAGCATGACGGCTGGCCGAAAAGGAAAGGCGTGGGCAGGAAACGCAGATGGGCCGATTATCGGCCTTTTTCAAGACAACGGCGGGAATGACGGAAAGCGCCTGACGACGGCAGGGGGATGTCGGTGAGCCGGCGCGCTGCGCGTGGCTCACCGACCGGAATCAGGAGAGGGTGCGCGCGAGCGAGGCGGCGCCATGGTTTTCGCCGGGCAGCTCGGCGCCGTGCGAGCGGATCGCCGCGATCAGTTCGGCCGGCGTGATCTCGTAGCGGACCTCGCGGTGGATGCCGGGCTTGCGTTCGTCGATCTCGATCAGCAGCACGCTTTTGCCGTCGCCCGTTGCTTCCAGCCGGAGCGAGCGCAGTTCGCGGCCGTCGGCCGGATCGTGTTCGGTGAGCAGGGTCATTGCCCCGGATGAGCCGGTAGTGCGCATCGAACCTATCCTCGTATCGTGTCGTGGATGCCGTGACGGCAAAGATGTCTTTGTTGACTACAGCTTGACGCAGTTTAACGCGAACGGGCCGCAAGACGGAGCATTTTCGTGCGGTGAAATGAGGGCTACACCACCCATCCTTCTGATGTTTGAGCCATGCGGGGCGGGCGTTTCAGCCGGATCGGCCGCCGCCGCGGCCGGCGCGCGACCGGCGTTCGCGGCCGCGCCGGCGCGGGCGGCGACACGCGGTGCGATGCGTGTCGCCGCGGTGCCGTCAGAAGCGGTCGGCGAGACCCATCGCAGGGTCGCTGACCGAGTGGCGGCCGGTTTCGACGCGGCCGGCCACGCGGCGCGAGAAGCTCGCGTCGCTGTCGGCCGTGACGATGAAGTCGTACCAATGGCCGGTCGAGTCGAGCGCCCAGTGCAGCTCGGCCTGGTCGCCGGCGCGTACCGCGACGGTCCACGTGGTACCGGTGCCGTGGCCGTGGCCGTGGTCGTCGTCTCCGCCGCGGCCGGACAGCGGCCCGTAGACCTGGTTCGACTTCACCGTGAAGCGCACCGTGCCGCCGCCGTGGTTGCGCAGCCGCAGGTGCAGGTTGCCACTCGCGCCCGCGTAGCCGACGCGCACTTCCGGATGCGGTGCGCGGGCGCCCGCCAGACGGCTCAGGTCGCCGGTGAAGCGGCGGTGATAGCCGTTCGGCCCGAGTACCCACAGGTCATATTTACCGCCATCGTCGGCGCGCGCGGCCCAGTCGCCGTGCAGCGTCTTGCCCGGCTCGACGACGTAGCGCTGCGGCAGGCGGTCGAGGTGGAGCTTGTCGTAGACGTGAAACACGGCGGCGGCGCGGCCCGTGTTCGCGAACTTCAGCGTGACCGTGCCGGCGCCGGCATCGGTGCGCGCGCTCGCATGCAGTTCGTACGGCAGCGCGCGCGACGGGCGCACGCCGGTGGCCTGCGCGGGCAGCACGGGCGCGGCGGGCGGCACGATCTTCGGGGCGGCCTGCTGCGCGGCGCTCAGCGCGTCGACCCGGCTTTTCGTCGTACGGCCCGCGAGCGTCGGCAGCGGTTCGTCGTTCGGCGTGCGGAAGTTGAACGCGCTCGTCAGATCGCCGCACACCGCGCGGCGGTACGCGCTGACTTGCGGCTCGGCGACGCCGAAGCGCTGCTCGAGGAAGCGCAGCGTCGACGTATGGTCGAACACCTGCGAGTTGACCCAGCCGCCGCGGCTCCACGGCGACACGACCCACATCGGCACGCGCGGGCCCGGGCCGTACGGACGGCCGTCGGTGGCCGGCTGGCTCGACGTGGCCGGCGTGAAGTCGTGGTATTCGACGGCGATGTCGGCGTCGCGCAGCGTATGGCCGCCCGCGAGCGTGCCGTCGGGGCGGCGCGACGGCACGGCCGGCGACGGCATGTGGTCGAAGAAGCCGTCGTTCTCGTCGTAGTTGACCAGCAGCACCGTCTTGCTCCACACCTCCGGGTTCGCCGTCAGCGCGTCGAGCACGGCCTGCACGTACCAGCCGCCCTGCGCCGGGCTCGACGGCCCCGGGTGTTCGCTGTACACGGACGGCGGGATGATCCACGACACTTCCGGCAACGTGCCGTTGCGAATGTCGTCGCGCAACGTTTCGAGAAAGCCGTACGGCATCGTGTTGCCGAAACCTTTCGCGAGCGGGCTCAGCGGATCGTCGATCGCCGGGTCGTAGAACGCGCCGGCAGCCGTCACAGGTTGCGTGATGTCCGTCGACGCCACGTACGCGGGCCGGCGCGCGGCCGGCATCTGCTCGATCGCCGCGCGCCAGTGGCGGAAGCTCATCATCTCGTTGCAGCCGAAGTTGTCGATCAGGCTCTGATAGACCTTCCAGCGCACGCCGGCCTGCTGCAGCCGGTCGGCATAGGTCGTCCAGGTCCAGCCCTGGCTCGACGGGCCGATGTCGTTGCCGCCGTTGAACTGGTTGTTCAGCGCGGCGATCTTCACGCGGCTGCCGTCGGCCGGGCTGATGCCGTTCGGGCCGTTGGTGCCGCTCCAGTAGAACAGGCGGTTCGCGATCGTGCCCGTATGCATCCCGCAGTGATAGTGGTCGCACAGCGTGAACGCATCGGCGAGCGCGCGCTGGAACGGTACTTCCGCGGCGTCGTAATAGCCCATCGACAGCGGCGTCTTCGCGTCGGGCCAGCGGTTCATCCGGCCGTGATCCCAGGCGGCCTGCGCATCGGCCCACGTGTGCGGCGTGCCGCCCGCCCGCTGCGCGTTGCCCTGGCTCGCGTCGAGGTGATACGGCGTCACGGTCGCGGCGGGCGTCGCCTTCGTGTACGACTGGTAGAACACGTCGCGGCCGTTCGGCGACGGCACCGCGAAGCGGTCGCCGTAGCCGCGCACGCCCTTGAACGTGCCGAAGTAGCTGTCGAACGCGCGGTTCTCCATCATCAGCAGCACGACGTGCTTGACGTCCTTGATGGTCCCCGTTTCATGAAACGCGGGAATGGCGAGCGCGCGGCGGATGCTCGGCGGAAACGCGGACAGCGCGGCGGCGGCGAGGCCGGAAGCGGCGGTCTGTTGAAGGAATGTGCGGCGTGACGTCATGGCGTTCGGATCCTGTGAGGGTGGGAGCGTTCGTGACTTCTTCTGGCGGTGCCCGTGCGTCGTCCCGCAAGGGACGATCCGCGATGCGTGTGCGTTCGGTGCGCCGGCCGCCGGTGGCTCAGGTGCGCGCATCGCGTTCGGCAGACGGTGTCGCACCGAGGCGGCGGCCGTCGTCGCGATCCCGCTCACCGCGCGCTCGTGATGCGCGGGGCAGGGTGTCGGCACACGCCGGCCCGGTGCATGCCGGGCTGGGCGGCGCCCAGTCTAGGGAGGCGACATGACGTCGACGTGATGAAGGCGTGACATCGCGTGTCGCGTTGATGACGTTGCGTGCACAACGATTGGTGTCGGCGCGATGCGTGGTCGAAAAAGGTCGGAAATTACCGGTCGCCGCATGCGCGACCGGGCGGATTTTTCCGATTTCCGGACGAGTCGCGGGATCACGTTCGTTGCGGATGCAACCCGGCGTGAGGCGACGTGACCCCCATGTTTCAAATGCATGAAATCGGATAAGCTCGACACGTTGCTGCGCATACGCGCAGTCCGCGCCTTCAGCGCGCCTTTCCGGAACCGGCCCACCCATGACCGACATCACGATCCGGCACAGCGAGACGCACGACGTCGACGCAATCCGGCAAATCGCCGCGCATCCCGCGGTGTACACGAACACGTTGCAATACCCGTTTCCGTCGCTCGAAAAATGGCAGAAGCGGATCGAGAACGTGCACGAGCGCGGCGTGAGCCTCGTGGCCGAAATCGACGGCACGGTGGTCGGCCATCTGGGCCTGCACTTCGAGCCGAATCCGCGCCGGCGCCATGCAGCGGGGCTCGGCATGATGGTCGACGCGGCTCGTCACGGGCACGGCATCGGCGGCCGCCTGCTCGCGGCGGCGATCGACCTCGCGGAAAACTGGCTGAACATCACGCGTCTCGAGCTGACCGTGTTCACCGACAACCGCGCGGCGATCTCGCTCTACGAGAAGCACGGTTTCCGGATCGAAGGCGAATCGCCGGACTACGCGTTGCGCGACGGCGTGCACGCGCCCGTGTACCACATGGCGCGGCTCAAGGCGCGGCAGTGATGCGCCTGCTGACACGCATGTGACCGCGCGCGCGGCCACGATCCCGCGTGTCATATTCATTCGAGAATTCGTTCGTTTCCCACTGGCTTCACGCGTCGTATCGTCGAACGATTTGCCGGTCGACTCGGCCGGCGTTCGCTGTTCCGATTCGATGCATGCGCGGCGTTGCACGCCGGCCGGCTTCATCGTCACGGCTTCCCGGCCCTCGTTTCGTGCGCCGCCCTTTCTCGCAACCGTCTCCTTCAACGGAACCCGCTTCGATGAAAACCGCTTCGATGAAAACCGCTCTCCGGAATCTGACTGCCGCCTGCCTGTTCGCCGCCGCCGCGGGTGCGGCCTTTGCCGCCGCCACGCCCAGCGGTGCCCCGGTGGCGAGCGCATCGCCCGACGGTACCCATCTGCCGCCCGGCATCGCGTGGCAGCACGGCGACGTCGATGCCGCGTTCGCGCTCGCGAAGCGCACCGGCAAGCCGCTGCTGCTGTACTGGGGCGCCGTGTGGTGCCCGTCGTGCAACCAGGTGAAGTCGACGATCTTCAGCCAGCAGGCCTTCAAGACGCGCTCGTCGTTTTTCGTGCCCGTCTATCTCGACGGCGATACCGAAAGCGCGCAGAAGCTCGGCGAGCGTTTCAAGGTGCACGGCTATCCGACGATGATCCTGTTCCGCCCGGACGGCACCGAAGTGACGCGGCTGCCGGGCGAAGCCGATCTCGACCGCTACATGCAGGCGCTGTCGCTCGGGATGACGGCGGCGCACCCGGTGCGGCAGACGCTTGCCACGGCGCTGAAGAACGGCGCGTCGCTGACGCCCGACGAATGGCGCCTGCTGGCCGACTATTCGTGGGATACCGACGGCGCGCTGCCGGTGCCGGCCGATCGCGTCGCCGAGACGCTGCAGTCGCTCGCGCAGCGCGCGCGGGCGGCCGGCGCGAAGGCCGAAGCGGCGCGCTTCGCGTTGAAGTCGGCGGTGGTTGCCGCCTCGGGCGATCCGGCGCAGGCCGGTGCGCTCGACAAGGCGGCGCTCGCCGAATCGCTGCGCGGCGTGCTGCACGATCCGGCGCTGTCGCGCGCCGATTCGGACGTGCTGGTCGCGGCGCCCGCACGCGTGGTCGCGTATCTCGGCGGCGGCGACGATGCGCCGCGCGCGAAGCTGCGCGGCGCGTACGACACGGCGCTCGCGCGCCTGTCGACCGACACGACGCTGTCGTCGATCGACCGGCTGATGGCATTGCACGGCCGCGTGCTGCTCGCGCGCGGCGACGCGCGCAAGGGCGCGCCGCTCGACGCGCCGGCGCTGGCCGACACCGCACGCAAGCAGATCGCCGCGTCGGTGCAGGGCGCCGCGAACGCGTACGAGCGGCAGGCGCTCGTCAGCGAAGGCGCGGACACGCTGACCGACGCGGGGCTGTACGACGAGTCGGATGCGCTGCTGAAGGCCGAGCTGCCGCGCTCGTCCACGCCGTACTACTTCATGTCCGGGCTGGCCGCGAATGCGAAGGCGCGCGGCGACAAGGCCGCCGCGCTCGACTGGTATCGCAAGGCGTACGACGCGGCGAGCGGGCCGGCGACGAAGCTGCGCTGGGGTGCCACCTACTTTGCGAATGCGGTCGAACTGGCGCCGGACGATTCGGCCCGTATCGAGGGCATTGCCGCGAACGTGCTCGCGCAGGCCGACAAGACCCGCGACGCGTTCTACGGAGCGAACCTGCGTGCGTTGACCAAGGTCGTCACGCAACTGAACCACTGGCGCGGCAGCGGCGCGCACGATGCGTCGGTCAGGTCGGTCGTGAAGCAGTTCGACGGCGTATGCGGGAAACTGCCGGCGGGCGATCCGCAGGCAACGGCATGCGCGAAGCTGATCCAGCCCGTGAAGGCGTAACGGCGCAGGGATGCATCGCCGGGCGGGCCGGACGCCGGATTACTGGCCCGACTCCGACGACGCGCCGCGATCGCTGCCGTACCCGGCGGCGTCGTGCTGGCGGGCAATCTTCGCTTCGGCGGAAACGATGCTGGCCGGGTAGAACCAGTCGCTCGACTGGAAGCCGGCCTGCTTCAGCGCCTTGACCTCGGCGCGGACCTGCGCGCGCGTCAGCGGCTGGTTCGACTGGGCTTGCGCGGCGAGCGGGGCCGAGATGGCAAGGGCAATGGCAACGGCTTGGATCAGGCGCTTCATGATCGGGACCTCCAGGATTCCGGTGAATCGCTGCACTTCGTTCGTCGAAGCGCCGCGCGACGTTTAACCCAGTGTAGGCCGGAGCACGCGTGCGAAAAATGCGATCGCGCCCAACGCAGTGTTTTGTTGCGGGTAACAATGGGTGTGCGGCGGCGCGCCGGATGGCGGCCTGGGGAGCGGCGCAAACGCGCGGCGGTGCGGATCGACCGCGGCCGACGAGCGGAGAAATGAAATCGGACCGGATGCGATTTCCGGAAGGCGTTCCGGTTCGCAGGCGGTCCGATCCCGATACGCGGGTCAGGCGGGAGACGGCGTACGGAACGCCGCCTCATACCGGCACTTACACGAGCCCCGTCGCGTAGTACACGGCGATCACGAAGAACACCGCGAGCGTCTTGATGACGGTGACCGCGAAGATGTCGCGATACGACTCGCGGTGCGTGAGGCCCGTGACCGCGAGCAGCGTGATGACGGCGCCGTTGTGCGGCAGCGTGTCCATGCCGCCGCTGGCCATTGCGACGACCCGGTGCAGCACGTCCATCGGAATGTTCGCAGCCTGCGCACCCTTGATGAACAGGTCCGACATCGCGGCGAGCGCGATGCTCATGCCGCCCGACGCGGAGCCCGTGATGCCGGCGAGCGAGCTGACCGACACGGCTGCGTTGACGAGCGGGTTCGGGATGCTCTTCAGCGCATCGCTGACGACGAGGAAACCGGGCAGCGCGGCGATCACGCCACCGAAACCGTATTCCGACGCGGTGTTCATCGCGGCGAGCAGCGCGCCGCCGACGGCGGCTTTCGAGCCGGCCGCGAAGCGCTCGCTGACGCGCTTGAACGCGGTCAGCACGACCAGCACGATACCGAGCAGCAGCGCGGCCTCGACCGACCAGATCGCGACGACGGTCTTGATCGACGTCGTGACCGGCGCATGCACGCCCGGCAGCACGTCCGGCGCGACCGTGTACGACGCGGCGCCGTACCACTGCGGGATCAGCTTCGTGAACGCGAAGTTCGATACGCCGACGAGGATCAGCGGCAGGATCGCCAGCGCGGGATTCGGCAGCGACGTCGCCTCGACGCGCTCCGGCTCGTTGACCAGCGACGTGCCGTAACCCTCGCCCTTCGCCATGGCCGAACGGCGGCGCCATTCGAGATACGTGAGGCCGACGACGATGATGAACAGCGAGCCGATCGTGCCGAGCGCGGGCGCGGCCCACGCCGTCGTCTTGAAGAACGTGGTCGGGATGATGTTCTGGATCTGCGGCGTGCCGGGCAGCGAATCCATCGTGAACGAGAACGCGCCGAGCGCGATCGCGCCGGGCATCAGCCGTTTCGGAATGTTGCTCTGGCGATAGAGTTCGGCCGCGAACGGATAGACGGCGAACACCACGACGAACAGCGAGACGCCGCCATAGGTGAGCAGCGCGCACACCGCGACGATCACCGCATTCGCGCGCGAGCGGCCGATGTAGCGGATCGCCGCATGGACGATCGACTCGGAGAATCCGGACAGTTCGATCACCTTGCCGAACACGGCGCCGAGCATGAAGACCGGGAAATACAGTTTGACGAAGCCGACCATCTTCTCCATGAAGATGCCGGAGAAGACCGGTGCGACGGCGGCGGGTTCGGTCAGGAGCACCGCGCCGAGCGCGGCGATCGGCGCGAACAGGATCACGCTGTAGCCGCGATACGCAGCGAACATCAGGAACGCCAGCGCGGCGAGGACGATCACGAAAGACAAGGGAGTCTCCTAATGGCTTTGGTTGTTGTTCGATCGCGCGACGCGCCGCGGACCGGCTCAGGTTCGTGCAGGTTTCGTGCCATCGGCCGGATTGCGCCGCCGGACATGGGTCCGCCGCAGGCAGGCGGGCCCGCGCCGGCCAATGTCTGACGATTCTACAGAAAACGTCTCCATCTGGAGACGATATGGCCGTCCGGCCAGCGCGCGAATTCGCGCAGGGCATGCCCGGGCAACGCATTGCGGCGTGTCTCCGGAGTGAGATAATCCGTCTCGTTCCGGAGACATCCGGTCGAAAATACATGGAGACGAAGACACGATGATGAACGACTGGGCCCGCCTGCCCGTCAACTACGGCGACGTGCTGCGGCGTGCCGCCGAGTCGCTGTTCCGGACCTTCGAGGATTCGAGCGCGGGCACGGTGGTCGTCGATCGCGATGCGCGCGTCGTGTGGATGAACGATCGTTACGCGGCGCGCTTCGGCTTCGCCGATCCGCAGCAGGCCGTCGGCCTCGACTGCGAAGCCGTGATTCCGAACAGCCTGATGCGCGAGGTTGTATCGACCGGGCAGCCGATCCTGCTCGACATCATGGAGACGGGCCGCGAGCCGCTCGTCGTCACGCGCCTGCCGCTGAAGAACGAGGCCGGCGAGACGGTCGGCGCGATCGGCTTCGCGCTGTTCGACCAGTTGAAGACGCTCACGCCGATCTTTTCCCGCTATGCGCAGCTTCAGCAGCAGCTGATCGCGACGCAGCGTTCGCTCGCGCAGGCGCGCCGCGCGAAATACACGTTCGCGAGTTTCGTCGGCACGAGTGCCGCGAGCCTCGAAACCAAGCGTCAGGCGCGGCGGGCCGCCCAGGTCGATTCGCCGGTACTGCTGCTCGGCGAGACGGGCACCGGCAAGGAATTGCTCGCGCATGCGATCCACGCGGCGTCGGCACGCGCGCTCCAGCCGCTCGTGACCGTCAACGTCGCCGCGATTCCCGATACGCTGCTCGAAACCGAATTCTTCGGCGCGGCGCCCGGCGCGTATACGGGCGCCGACCGCAAGGGGCGCGTCGGCAAGTTCGAACTGGCCGATCGCGGCACGCTGTTTCTCGACGAGATCGGCGACATGCCGCTGCCGTTGCAGGGCAAGCTGCTGCGCGTGCTGCAGGACAAGGAGTTCGAGCCGGTCGGCTCGAACCGGATCGTGCGCGCGGACGTCCGGATCATCGCCGCGACGTCGGCCGACCTGCCGGCGCTCGTCGCGGCCGGGCGTTTTCGTGCCGATCTCTATTACCGGCTGAACGTGCTGACGATCCATGCGCCGCCGTTGCGCGCGCGCGCATCCGACATCGCGGCGCTCGTCTACGCGACGCTCGAGGAGCTGGCCGCGCAGCACGGGCGCGCCGCGCACTGCGAACTGACCGACGACGCGCTGCGGATGCTGTGTGCGTATCCGTGGCCCGGCAACGTGCGCGAGTTGCGCAATACACTGGAGCGCGCGTTGATGCTGTCGGATCGTGCCGTGATCGATGCGCGCGCGCTCGCGCCGTTCCTCGGGCCGGTGCGCGTCTCGACGGACGCCGCGGCGCCCGCGCAGCGGCTTGCCGCGACGCCGGTCGAGCCGCGCGCGGGCGAAGCACCCGGCGCATCCGGGGCGCCGGTCGCCTCGTATGCGGATGCGTTGGCGGCGTGGGAGCGCCAGTTCCTGACCGATGCGCTGGCGGCCTGCGACGGGAAGGTCGTCGAGGCGGCCGCGCGCATCGGGATCGGCCGCGCGACGCTTTACAAGAAGCTTGCGGCACTGGGTATCGACCGGTAGGCCGATCGGCGATGCCGAGGCGCCCGGACGTGAAGCATCGAACAGGAGATCACGATGAAGCGGATCGGCATCGCTGGGTGGCTGGCCCTGTTGCTGGCGACTTCCTCGTTCGCGCAATCCGGCGACGCCGACGCGCCCGAGGCGCGGCGCAACTGGTACAACGATCCGTTCGTCGCGCTGTCGCGGGACGTGGCCGAATGCCCGCTGCCGCTCGGCCCGTGGATGACGCGTGCCGAGATGACGGACGATGCGCATTACCGCGCGGAACGCGGCACGACCTGCTGGCTCGCGCACCGCTGCACGAAGCCGAACTCGTATATGTATGACGCGTCGATCGCCGATGCCGCGAAGGCGCACTTCGCCGGCTCGGATCGCCTGCGCGGCACGAGCCTGTGGATCACCGTGCAGCGACGTTTCATCTACGTCGAAGGATGCGCGGATACGGCGTTCGATCGCCAGGCGCTGCAACGCGAATTCGAGGCGCTGCCGGACGTCGAGCAGGTTTTCGTTCGCATCACCGACGATCCCCGCCGGAGCTTGCCGTACAAGGCGCGCGGGCAACCGGACCGCGCGCCGAATTGACGACGGAAAGGCCGCGCATGGCATACTCGCGACATTCAAAAAAAGGTTGACGGGAAGAACAATGAAACACATGCTTGCGTCGGTCTGGCGGCGGTCTCGGGCGGCCGCATTGTTGGCTCTGGTTGCGGGGCTTGGCGGGTGTGGCGGCAGCGCGCCGCTGTTCACGTCCGACGGACGCCCGACGACACAGGTGCAATGCACCGGTCGCGACTGGAGCAATTGCACGGACAATGCCCGGGCGATGTGCAACGGGGATTTCGAAGTGATCCAGCAATCGACGGATGACGCCGTGCGAAATCTTCTCTTCGCATGCAAGAAGAAAAGCGGTTATTGATCCCGACATGACCGGCTGAGGAGACCACGATCGGGCGAAGCGCTTTTCTGTTTGCTTGGAGTTACCTATTTTTCACGAATAACACTCACGGAGTCCCATCCATATGGCGACCTACAGGCAACTGTCCGCACAGCTCGAACGGCTTCAGCAAAAGATCGACAAGGAACGTGAAAAGGCGATTGCCGAAGCGATTGCCGAAATCCGCGCGAAAATCGAGGAATACGACATTACGCCGGAGGAGCTCGGTTTTCGTCCGATAGGGTCCGCCGTCGTTGCCGCCGCGAAGCCGAAGCGGTCGTTGCCGCCGAAGTACCTGAATCCGAAGACGGGCGAGACGTGGAGCGGCCGCGGGCGGGCACCGACCTGGCTCGGCAAGAACCGCGCACGTTTCCTGATCAAGGACTGACTCCCGAAAATCCTCACCTTTCGCGTGCCGACCGACGGTGCGAATGGCCATGCGGCCGTCGCACCGTTTTGTTTTTGCGCAGTCGCCGTGCGATTTTCTCTGCCGAATGGATGCGCGATGCCGCGCAATTGACGGCCTCCGTTTTGCGGATTCACCGCGATTCGGCCGTATATCGCGTCGAATTCCCGTAAACAACCGTGCAATTACGCCGCGCATGCGCATGGGCATGCGCGATTTTCGCGGTGCAGGCGTGCCGCGGATTCTCATCACCTTTCGCGTATTTGCGCACGGCGTCGTGCTGATCCCGAAGATACTCACCATGGCTCCTGTAAACCCTCACCTTTGAGGAAGCGGCTGCAGCGTCGAGCCGGGTTGTGCGCGTTGTGCGGCGATGGGCTGCCGCGTGTGTTGCAGGTCCATGATGCGAGCGTTGATGCGCGTCGAGTAGTCAGCCGTTCGGCATATAGGCAGCCGCATGCGCTTCGCCTATGCTTGGGGTTCGCGTCGATCGGCGCACGGCCTGTCCGGCCGCATGCCGATCGTGTCGTCTTTCGTCACCGCAGGGAGTCGATGTGACCGTTCGCCATCTCGATGCGTTGTTCCAGCCCAAGTCCGTTGCCGTCGTCGGCGCGTCGTCGCGCGCGGGCAGTATCGGCGCGATGGTGTGGTCGCGTGTGCTCGACGGCGCGTTTCAGGGGCCCGTGTGGCCCGTCAATCCGAAGTACCGGGAACTGGACGGGCATGCGGTCGTGTCGGACGTCGACCGGCTGCCCGCGCCGCCGTCGGTTGCCGTGATCTGCACGCCGCCCGCCACCTGGGCCGGCATCGTGCGCAAGCTCGGCGAGCTCGGTACGCGTGTCGCGGTGATCGTCGGCGAGGCGCGCACGGACGCCGATCGTGCCGCGGTCGATCGCATGCTGAAGGCGGCGAAGCCGTTCGTGCTCCGTATCGTCGGGCCCGGCAGCCTCGGCGTGTTGTCGCCCGCGCGGCACGCGCATTTCGGTGCGCCGGCCTATACGGCGCGATCGGGCGGCGTTGCGTGGGTGTCGCAATCGAACGCGCTGACGAACGCGGTGCTCGGCTGGGCCGACGCGCGCGGCCTCGGCTTTTCGCATGTCGTCGCGCTCGGCAGCGAGTCCGACGTCGATGCAGGCGACGTACTCGATTATCTGGCGAGCGATCCCGGCACGCGCGCGATCCTGCTCGAACTCGATACCGTGCGCGCGGCGCGCAAGTTCATGTCGGCCGCGCGCGCGGCCGCCCGCAACAAGCCGGTCCTCGCGTTGCGCACCGGGCGTGCCGATCCCGGCGACGCACTCTATACGGCGGCGTTCCAGCGCGCGGGCATGGTGCGTGTCGATGCGCTCGACGATCTGCTCGACGAGATCGAGACGCTCGGCGTCGGCCGCGTCACCGCGCGCGGCGCGGCGACGCTCGTCACCAGCGACGCGGGTGTCGCGAAGCTGGCGGTCGATGCGGTCGCGGAAGTACGCGTCGCGCTGGCCGACTGGCCGCCGGCGGCAACCTCGGCCGTATCGGCCGCGCTGCCGCATCTGGCCGCGCCCGGCAATCCGCTGACGCTGGGCGACGATGCACGCCCCGAGCACTTTGCCGCGGCGATCCAGGCGCTTGCGCCATTCCCGCAAACGGGCACGCTGTTCGTCGTCCATTCGACGTCCCACAGCGCGCCGGCCGATTCGGTTGCACGCACGCTGATCGACTCGCGGCAATACGCGCATCGCGGCATCCTCGCGTGTTTCTTCGGCGCGGTCGATGCGGCGACGCGCGATGCGCTGCACGCGAACGGCATTCCGGTCCATACGACACCGCAGCGGCTCGCGCGCGCGTATGCGCGTCTCGTCGACTACAACCTCGGGCGACAATTGCTGATGCAGACGCCCGAAGGCACGCCGCCGCAGCCGGCCGAATGCGTCGCGTCGGCGCAGGCGGAAGCGCGCCGGATGGTCGAAACCGGCCAGCATGAACTGGCCGGCGATGCCGCGTTGCGCTGGCTGTCCCATTTCGGCTTGCATGGCGAGCAGGCTGACGAGCCGGCGGGCAGGAAAGTCGTCGATATCACGGTCGACATGTACGACGATTCGAACTTCGGTCCGGTGTTCCGCTATGCCGTGCCGCCCGCGGACGGTGTCTCGGCGCCATTCGTCGTCTACGGCCTGCCGCCGCTGAATACCGTGCTTGCGCGTGCGGTGATGGAGCGTTCGCCGTATGCGCGCAGCACGCCCGTCGAGCCGACGCTCGACGCGGTGACGGCGTTGTCGCAGGTCGTCTGCGACGTCCGCGAAGTTGTCGCGCTGTCGGTCACGCTGCGCGTGCTGTCCGACGGCGCGCGCGTGATCGCGCCGCGCATCACGCTGGCCACGGGGCGCAGCCGGCTCGCGATCATGCCGTATCCGCGGCACCTCGAACAGACGCTCGAGTGGCGCGGCGAGACGGTGACGATCCGCCCGATCCGTCCGGAAGACGAAGCCGCGCACAACGAACTGCTCGGCGCGATGACGCCGGACGATCTGCGGATGCGTTTCTTCGGCGCGGTGCGCAGCTTCGATCATTCGCAGGTGGCGCGCATGACGCAGATCGATTACGACCGCGAGATGGCTTTCATCGTGTCGTTCACCGACGCGTCGGGGCGCGACCACACGCTCGCGGTGGTGCGCGCGGTCGCCGACCCCGACAACGAGACGGCGGAGTTCGCGATCGCGGTACGTCCCGATCAGAAGGGCAAAGGGCTCGGCAGGCTGATGATGGCCCGCATCATCGACTACGCGCGTTCGCGCGGAACCGCCTGGATGGTTGGCGAGGCACTGCGCGAGAATTCGGCGATGATCTCGCTCGCGAAGTCGTGCGGCTTCACGGTGTCGACCACGGAGGAGCCTGGCGTCGTGGGCTTCAGGATGAAGCTGCAGCCGTAGCGGTGGCCGGCTGCGTGAAGCGAGGAGGCACCGTATGCAAGTGGACGGCTCCGGCATTCACCATGTTGCGCATTCATTCACTCAGGAATGCAAAGTATTGGCATGCGCTTTCGGAAGAAGCGCCTGAATGTACCGAGCCGTTGCCAGGTCGATGCCGGCGGCGTCTGGAGGCGCTTGCCGAGCATCGCGTTGCCTGCTCCGCATGGCCTTTACGCGAGGTATTCAAGCGTTTTGCGCACCGTATGCCGGCGTCGCCAATTCGGATCGACCGTAAAGGTGAGATTTTTCGGGAGCGGCCAGTGAGCGTTTCCGTGAATGTGTGGTGAGCCGATACGGGAGCGTTCGGTGAGCCTTCCCGGGGGCGACCGGTGAGCCCTTGCGGGAGCCGCCGGTGAGCCTTTCCAGGACGTCTCGGTGAGGGCTTGCGGGAGCATCTGGTGAGGATATTCGGGAGGCCTTGGTGAGCGTGTTCGGGAGGTGTCGGTGAGCGCCTGCGGGAGGCTGAGGTGAGACTTTTCGGGAGCGGGTGGATGCGCCGCTCCCGGGAGCGCGGCGCCGGTCAATGCGGGCGCCGCGCCGGGGTTCGGGCACGCATGAACCGTGCCCGAGGCCGCATTTACGCGGCGAGTTTCGACGCCGCGTCGTTCACCTGGTCGCGCGAAATCGCGAGTTCCTCGAGGTGCGGATCGGCATAGACGGCGCCGGTTTCGCGCTCGAGGCGGGCGATCGTCAATGCACAGCGCGCGGTGTCTTTCGGCATCGCGATGAAGCGCTTGACCGATTCGCCGGACGTGAATGCGTCGAACAGCGCGCCGCGCACGTCGTCCGGAAGCGTTTTGGTCCACTGGTACGGCTTGCCGTTGAACGTGATCGACGGCGGCAGCGTGCGTTCCTTCTTGGTCGCCGTGATGAGCCCGTAGGTGCGGGCCGCGTCGCCGATCTGCTCGGGCGAGAAGAGTTCGTCGGGTGTGATGTCGAACTGCTCGATGTAGTTTTCGATCGCCTGCATTGCGGCGGCGCGATCGTCGCGCTTCTGCTGCGCGCGCGCGACGATATCGCGCAGCTCGTCCGCTTCGTCGGGCGTGATCGTGAAGCTTGCCTGCTTCTGCTGAAGTTCGGAGAAACGCTGGAATTCTTGATCGTTCAGAAGTTTGGCCATGACATCCATCGGACACGACGGCCGCGACAACCGGCCATCGTAGTTTTTGAGAGGGCCGCTATTTTAGCGTAGCGCCGCGAGCGCACGATATGGCACCGCAAATCGTGCATCGCATATCGCGCACCGCACCGGCGTCGCGCGCAACCGGGGGGCGGTGCCGCTGCGCCGTCCCCCGGTGTGCATCGAGGAAGCATCCGCGTGTCAGCAGATCTCGATGCGTCCCATCGACAGATGGGAGGCCGTGTCGCGCAACCCTTCGACGACGAGGTCGACGGACGGGGCCGCATGCGCATCGATCCGGCGCATGTACGGGCAGGTCAGCACCGCGATCGCATGGCCGGACGGCCCGAGGATCGGCGCGCTCAGGTCGGTCACGCCATAGGCCTGGCGGCTGTCCTGGCGCAGGTAGCCATCCTGCCGGATGGACTGGCACGCGTACGCGAGTTCCTGCTCGTTCAGCGGCGCCTCGCCCTTGACCTTGCGATGCTCGGCCAGCATGTGCGCGCGTTGCTCGGGGCCCTGGAACGACAGCATCACGCGTCCCGACGCCGTATCGGCGAGCCCGATGCGCGAGCCGAGCCGGACCGACACGCCCCACGGGCCGGGCCCGTCGACCTGTGCGATCACCAGCAGGTTGCCGCGATCGTAGACCGACAGGTGGCACGACTGTTCGGCCGCATCGGCGAAGCGCTGCATCGGCGGCAAGGCTTCGGCGATCAGCCGGCTCATCGGCGGATGCCGGTGCGCGAGCGCGAACAGCTTGAGGCTGAGCGTGTAGCGATCGCCGCCGGTCGAGCGCATCACGTAGCGGCGAGCGACGAGGCGTTCGAGCATCCGGTAGATCTCGCTCGCGTTGCGGCCGAGTTCCTTCGTGATTTCGGTGCGGGTGAGTCCTTCTTTCTGCTCGGACAGGAGTTCGAGAATGTCGAGCCCCTTGTCGAGCGCGGGGGCGCGATAGCGGTCGATAGCGGCCATCGATTCCCGTGCGTCGCAGCCGGGAAGCGGGTCGTTGGTTGTCTGCATTGTCGATGTGAGGTTGGGGGATTACCGTCAGTCGGTTGGCGACGCACGCTGGCCGGTTCTGCACGCGCATAGGGTGGGCCCGCGAATGGCGATGAAAGCCATCTGTTCGAGCTTAGCAATAAACATGCAGTGTGCAATGCAGCGTCTTTTTACCGATCATTACCGAACAAGAACGGATTGGCAAACGTTCTCGATGACAGGGGCACCCCGAATATCCAGTATTCATGGTCTGATGGCAGGCGATGCCGGCCAGCCCGACCGGTCGGTCGAGGGATGCGTATCCCATGCTGCGCCGCAATGTCCGCAGGCACGCCAATAGTCGGTATCCGTTGCGCGCCATTTCACGGTGCGCGGCCGATGGTACAAAGTCGGGCGGGCCAGCGACGGCGCGGCCGCGCGTGAAGCCGGCCGGCATGGTCCGGCACGCGTCGCGGGTGCCGGGCCGTCGTCGCCGATGCGCAGACCGGCGGCCGCCCGCTCGATGCGCGCCGTACTGTTCGTACGACGCCGCGATCGCTGCGCCCGCGCGACCTTCGCGCGTCGACGGCCCGCCGGGTGCGGTGTCGACGCGCGCAATCGACGATCGACAATCCGTCCGGTGCGCGGCCACGAAGGGCCGCGTCGCCGGTATCCTGTCCCATTCGACAACAGAGGTAGCACGATGAAACTGCTTCGCTATGGCCCGTCCGGCCAGGAAAAGCCCGGTATCCTCGACGCGGCCGGCCGGATTCGCGACCTGTCCGCACACGTGCCGGACCTTGCCGGCGACGTGCTGTCCGACGCGGGTCTCGCGCGGCTGCGCGCGATCGATCCGGCCACGCTGCCGCTCGTAGCCGGCGAGCCGCGCATCGGCGCGTGCGTCGGGCACGTCCGCAAGTTCATCGGCATTGGTCTGAACTATGCCGATCACGCGGCGGAAGCCGGCATGCCGGTCCCGAAGGAGCCGGTCGTGTTCGGCAAATGGACGAGTTCGATCTGCGGTCCGAACGACGGCATCGACATTCCGAAGGGTTCGGTCAAGACCGACTGGGAAGTCGAACTCGGCGTCGTGATCGGCACGACCTGCAAGGACGTCGCCGAAGCGAACGCGCTCGATTACGTCGCGGGCTATTGCGTCGTCAACGACGTGTCCGAGCGCGAATGGCAGATCGAGCGCGGTGGCCAGTGGGACAAGGGCAAGGGTTTCGACACGTTCGGCCCGATCGGCCCGTGGCTCGTCACGCGCGACGAAGTGCCCGATCCGCAGCGTCTCGATCTCTGGCTCGAAGTCGACGGCCACCGATATCAGAACGGCAACACGCGCACGATGGTGTTCACGGTCGCACAGTTGATCGCGTATCTGTCGACCTGCATGACGCTGCAGCCGGGCGACGTGATCACGACCGGCACGCCGCCGGGCGTCGGCATGGGCATCAAGCCGTCACCGGTGTTCCTGAAGGCCGGCCAGACGGTGCGCCTCGGGATCGACGGGCTCGGCGAGCAGTTGCAGCCTGCGCGCGACGCGCGGTAACCGGCGCCGGCGTGCCAACACCCGAAAGGGCCCGATTCCGCAGGATGCGGAATCGGGCCCTTCGCATTTGTCTACGGTGAATCCACGCGGCGTCACACGATGTTGTCGAGTTCGCAATGCGCTTCCAGCCGATATCCGTCGGGATCGACGACGAACGCCGCGTAATAGCCGGGACCGTAGTGTTCGCGCTTGCCCGGCCCGCCGTTGTCCTGGCCACCGTGCGCGAGCGCGGCGCGGTAGAACGCGTCGACCTCGACCGGCGACGCGGCCTTGAACGACAGGTGCAACCCCGAGTCGGGATCGGCGACGACGGGGCGCGCCGCGTGCTGCAACCACAGCTCCGGCTCGGTCGTGCCGTACCCGATGGAACCGTCGTCGCTATACAGCCGCTTGTAGCCGAGTGCGCCGAGCGCGTGGTCGTAGAAGGTGCGGCTGCGGCCGATGTGTGCAACGCCGAACGAAAGGTGATCGATCATTTGTGGCTCCTTGGACTGAAAGGGGACGTCGGTGCGGCAAACCTGCTCATGACCGCCATGCAAGCCGCTTGTAGCGGAGTGTGCCGAGCGTGCTGTCGTGGAACGTGCGGCCGTTGTGGATAACGCCATACGAAAGACGATCGATCGACTGTGGCTCCCTGGACCGAGGCGGTTGTCCGTGCAGCAGACCCATTTATAACTACCATGCCGGTTATGTTAGAAAGTGCCCGGAGGCTTGTCAACCGGCATGGTGGTTAGATACGATCGCATCATGAGCAAAACGCAACCTTCCGTCGCGACGGACTGCCTGATTCCATCGCCGCCCGAAACGCTGGGCATCGATTTCATGAACACGCTGTACTGGCGCGGCAGCGATCCGCCGACGGAAACCTTCGGCACGCTGGACGACCTGCTGGCGTGGTGTCGCGAACACGCCGGCGTGCCGGCCGGCGTGGCGGAAGCCTGTCGTGCACGTGGGGTGGAGGAAGGCGAGCCGGCGATGCTGGCGCGTGCGCTCGCGTTGCGCGAGGCGTTGTATCGGCTCTTTCATGCGCAGGCCGAGCAGCGCGAGCCGCACGCGGACGATCTCGCGCTGCTCGGCGGCTTTCTGGCGGAAGCGTCGCCGCGCGTCGCGCTGGCGCGCATCGACGGCGGTTATGCGTGGCGGGTCGGGAGCGCGGGCGCGACGCTCGCCGGGTTGCTGAGCCCGGTGCTGTGGTCGGCGATCGACCTGCTCGGCGGCGCGCGGTTCGCGAAGGTCAAGCGCTGCGCGAACGACGCGTGCCAGTGGTTGTTCATCGACGACAGCAAGAACGGCAGCCGCCGCTGGTGCTCGATGTCGTCGTGCGGCAATCGCGCCAAGGCGTACCGCCACTATCACAAGGCCGACTGACAGACCGGCCGTCCGCCGGGCTTATTTCCCCGACAGCTTCCGCCACAGCGTCGTCTTGCTGATGCCGAGCATCGCGCACGCGCGGTCGCGGTCGCCGCCGCACGCGTCGAGCACCGCGCGGATCTCGTCGGCTTCCGCGCGACGGCGGCGCGCGTGCAAGGTCTGCGCGTCGTCGGTGTCGGCCGCGTCGGGCGCCGCCGCGAACAGTTCGGGGGCGATCGTCCGCAGCGCGTCGGGATCGAGCGTGCCGCACGCGGCCGCGGGATCGTTTTCATCGGCTTCCTCGGCGAGTTCCACCGCGATCCGCTCGATCACGTTCTGCAGCTCGCGCACATTGCCGGGCCACCGGTAGCGCGCGAGCGTCGCCCCGGTCGCGTCGAGCACGCGCGCGGCGTCGCCGGCATCGCGCAGGCGTTCGGCGAGACGCGATTCGCGCCGTGCAGCCTGCACGAGCAGCGCCGCGGCGAGCGCGGGGATGTCGGCCGCGCGCTCGCGCAGCGGCGGCAGGCCGACGTTCAGGATGTTGAGCCGGTAATAGAGATCGGCGCGGAACGTGCCGGCCTCGACGGCCGCGAGCAGCGGCCGGTGCGTCGCGGCGATCACGCGCACGTCGATGCGGATCGGCTCGGTCGAGCCGAGCCGGATCACTTCGCGCTCCTGCAGCACGCGCAGCAGCCGGCTCTGCAGCGACGGCGGCATCTCGCCGATCTCGTCGAGAAACAGCGTGCCGCGATGCGCGGCCTCGAACAGGCCGGTCTTGCCGCCGCGCCGCGCGCCGGTGAACGCGCCTTCCTCGTAACCGAACAGCTCGCTCTCGAGCAGCGCTTCCGGAAACGCGCCGCAGTTGACCGCGACGAACGGGTAGCTGCGCCGCGCGGACAGCCCGTGCAGGCTCTGCGCGATCATTTCCTTGCCGGTGCCGCTTTCGCCGAGCACGAGCACGGTCGCATCGGATTTCGCGTAGCGGCGCACGAGGTCGCGCACGCGCGTCATCGGCGCCGAGGCGCCGACCACGTCGTCGAGCGCGTAGCGCGCGGCGAACTGCTGCGTGGTCGGCTGCGAACGCAACGCACGGTCGAGCCGTTCGACCGCCCGCGATTCCTGGAACGTCAGCACGCTGCCGGACGTCACGCCGCGATCGACGAGCGGCCCGCGATGCACGACGTAGCGCACGCCGCGTACGGTGGCGAGCGCGTCGCCGTCCTCGCCGCGCAGCGTGCGCAGCTCGGGCCGCAGGTCGACGAGCGCGCGGCCGACCGCCGCCGCGGGTTCGACCCCGAGCGCCGACGCGAGCCGCTCGTTGATCGCCTCGACGCGGCCGTGTGCGTCGAGCGCGACCACGCCGTCGCGCAGATGCTGCAGCAGCGTGTCGAGCCGCTGGCGGCGGAACGCCTCGGCGTGCGTCGCATACGCGACCTCGAGCGCCGTTTCGACAGCCTTGCGCACGGAGGCGTGCGAATACAGGAACACCGCGCCCATGCCGGCACTCGCCGCGAGATCGGTGACGAGGCCGGGGCCGACGATCGTCTCGATGCCGCGATCGTGCAGGTCGTGCACGCAGGCTTCCGCTTCCTGCGCGGACTGATATGACGCAAACTGCACGTCGAGGCCGTACGCGGCGACGAAGCGGCGCACTTCAGGTGGGGTGTCCCCGGCGCTGACGAGCGCGATCCGCGACGCGTCGCGCCGGGCGCGCGCGAGTGCCTGCATCACGTCGAAGCCGGTCGGCGATACCACCACCACCGGCACCGGCGCACGCGTCTTCAGGAAGCCGCCGTTCGAGCCGGCCGCGACGATCACGTCGGGCCGCGCGGCACCGGCCTCGGCGATCGCGCCGAGCGCATCCTCATACGCGCGCGTCACGATGCGCACGTCGGCGCGTTCGTCGAATTCGCCGGCGATCTCGCGAAACAGGTCGCGCAGGCGGCTGATGCCCATCGCCCAGATGCGCGGGCGCACCGTGCGATCGGCCGGGCCGACGGGCTTGGTCGAGGAGAGGTCCATGACGATCGATTATGCGCGTGAGATTTCATTTTTGAAACATGAAATTGCCGAATTGAAATCGGTGGACATCGTGCCGCCCGGACCGGTTGCTTAAGAATCAGGGGGTTAGCGACGTTTCGCGCGCTGGCCCGGTCCTTGCTGTTATCAGGCATTCCATCAGGAGGCCGTTCATGAGCAATACGCATCTTCAGAGCGCCGGCGCGAAATTCCGCGCGGCAGTCGCGGCGGAACAGCCGCTGCAGGTGGTCGGCGCGATCACCGCGTACGCGGCCAAGATGGCGCAGGCCGTCGGCTTCAAGGCCGTCTACCTGTCGGGCGGCGGCGTCGCCGCGAACTCGCTCGGGATCCCCGACCTCGGCATCAGCACGATGGAAGACGTGCTGATCGACGCGAACCGGATCACCAACGCGACCGACCTGCCGCTGCTGGTCGACATCGACACGGGCTGGGGCGGCGCGTTCAACATCGCGCGCACGGTCCGCTCATTCATCAAGGCCGGCGTCGCGGCCGTGCACCTCGAGGACCAGGTCGGCCAGAAGCGCTGCGGCCACCGCCCGGGCAAGGAAGTCGTGCCGACCGAGGAAATGGTCGATCGTGTCAAGGCCGCGGTCGATGCGCGGACCGACGACCAGTTCGTGATCATGGCGCGCACGGATGCGGCCGCCGCGGAAGGGATCGACTCGGCGATCGAGCGCGCGGTCGCGTACGTCGAAGCCGGCGCGGACATGATCTTCCCGGAAGCGATGAAGTCGCTCGACGACTACCGCCGCTTCAAGGCAGCCGTGAAGGTGCCGATCCTCGCGAACCTGACCGAGTTCGGTTCGACGCCGCTGTTCACGCTCGACGAACTGCGCGAGGCGAACGTCGACATCGCGCTGTACTGCTGCGGCGCGTATCGCGCGATGAACAAGGCCGCGCTGAATTTCTACGAAACGCTGCGCCGCGACGGCACGCAGAAGGCGGCCGTGCCGACGATGCAGACGCGCGCCGAGCTGTACGACTTCCTCGGCTATCACGAATACGAACGCAAGCTCGACGAGCTGTTCGCGCAGGGCAAGAAGTAACGCGGCCCGCCCCCCGATACAGGCATCTGGAACATTGGAGAACGGAAACATGAGCGAGACGAAAGACGCAGCAGCACCGGCCGCCGCAGGCGCATTCAAGCCGAAGAAATCGGTGGCGCTGTCGGGCGTGACGGCCGGCAACACGGCGCTGTGCACGGTCGGCAAGACCGGCAACGACCTGCACTACCGCGGCTACGACATTCTCGACGTCGCCGAATCGTGCGAATTCGAGGAAATCGCGCACCTGCTCGTGCACGGCACGCTGCCGAACCTGACCGAACTGGCTGCATACAAGACCAAGCTGCGCGCGCTGCGCGGCCTGCCGAGCGCGCTGAAGGCGGCGCTCGAGCAGATCCCGGCGTCCGCGCACCCGATGGACGTGATGCGCACGGGCGTGTCGGTGCTGGGCACCGTGCTGCCGGAGAAGGACGACCACAACCTGCCGGGCGCGCGCGACATCGCCGACCGCCTGATGGCGTCGCTCGGCTCGATGCTGCTGTACTGGTATCACTTCTCGCACAACGGCAAGCGCATCGAGACGGAAACCGACGACGACTCGATCGGCGGCCATTTCCTGCATCTGCTGCACGGCAAGACGCCGTCGAAGTCGTGGGTCGAGGCGATGCACACGTCGCTGATCCTGTACGCGGAGCACGAATTCAACGCATCGACGTTCACGGGCCGCGTGATCGCGGGCACGGGCTCGGACATCTACTCGGCGATCACCGGTGCGATCGGCGCACTGCGCGGGCCGAAGCACGGCGGCGCGAACGAGGTCGCGTATGACATCCAGAGCCGCTACAGCTCGCCGGACGACGCCGAAGCGGACATCCGCCGCCGCGTCGAGAACAAGGAAGTCGTGATCGGCTTCGGCCACCCGGTCTACACGATCTCCGATCCGCGCAACAAGGTGATCAAGGGCGTCGCGCACAAGCTGTCGAAGGAAGCGGGCGATCTGAAGCTGTACAACATCGCCGAGCGCCTCGAGTCGGTGATGTGGGAGGCGAAGAAGATGTTCCCGAACCTCGACTGGTTCAGCGCGGTGTCGTATCACATGATGGGCGTGCCGACCGCGATGTTCACGCCGCTGTTCGTGATCTCGCGTACGTCGGGCTGGAGCGCGCACATCATCGAGCAACGCATCGACAACAAGATCATCCGCCCGAGCGCGAACTACACGGGCCCGGAAGACCTGCAGTTCGTGCCGATCGAGAAGCGCTGAAACACCTGCCGCGCGCGCCGATGCCCGTGATGCGGGCGGCCGGCGCGCGCGGAACGTCATACCCCGATTCCCGCCCCACATCATGAATACCGCCAACCGCAAACCCCTGCCCGGCACGTCGCTGGACTATTTCGACGCGCGTGCCGCGGTCGACGCGATCGCGCCCGGCGCCTACGACACGCTGCCGTACACGTCGCGCGTCCTTGCCGAAAACCTCGTGCGCCGCTGCGACCCGGCGATCCTCGCCGATTCGCTGAAGCAGATCGTCGAGCGCAAGCGCGAACGCGACTTCCCGTGGTTCCCGGCGCGCGTGGTGTGCCACGACATCCTCGGGCAGACGGCGCTCGTCGATCTCGCCGGCCTGCGCGACGCGATCGCCGACGGCGGCGGCGACCCGGCGAAGGTGAACCCGGTCGTGCCCGTGCAGCTGATCGTCGACCACTCGCTCGCCGTCGAATGCGGCGGTTTCGATCCGGACGCGTTCGCGAAGAACCGCGCGATCGAGGATCGCCGCAACGAGGATCGCTTCCACTTCATCGAGTGGACGAAGAAGGCGTTCGAGAACGTCGACGTGATCCCGCCGGGCAACGGCATCATGCACCAGATCAACCTCGAGAAAATGTCGCCGGTGATCCAGGCGCACGACGGCGTCGCGTACCCGGACACCTGCGTCGGCACCGACAGCCACACGCCGCACGTCGACGCGCTCGGCGTGATCGCGATCGGCGTGGGCGGCCTCGAGGCCGAGAACGTGATGCTCGGCCGCGCGTCGTGGATGCGCCTGCCGGACATCGTCGGCGTCGAGCTGACCGGCAAGCGCCAGCCCGGCATCACCGCGACCGACATCGTGCTCGCGTTGACCGAGTTCCTGCGCAAGGAGAAGGTGGTCGGCGCGTACCTGGAATTCCGCGGCGAAGGGGCGGCGAGCCTCACGCTCGGCGACCGCGCGACGATCTCGAACATGGCGCCCGAATACGGCGCGACGGCCGCGATGTTCTTCATCGACGGCCAGACGACCGACTACCTGCGCCTCACCGGCCGCAGCGACGAGCAGGTCAGGCTCGTCGAGACCTACGCGAAGGCGGCCGGCCTGTGGGCCGACACGCTGGCCAACGCGCAGTACGAACGCACGCTGACGTTCGACCTGTCGAGCGTCGTGCGCAACATGGCCGGTCCGTCGAACCCGCACAAGCGGCTGCCGACGTCCGATCTGGCCGCGCGCGGGATCGCCGGCCAGTGGGAAGAGAAGCCGGGCGAGATGCCCGACGGCGCGGTGATCATCGCCGCGATCACGAGCTGCACGAACACCAGCAACCCGCGCAACGTGATCGCCGCGGCCTTGCTCGCGCGCAACGCGAACGCGAAGGGCCTCACGCGCAAGCCGTGGGTGAAGAGCTCGCTCGCGCCGGGCTCGAAGGCGGTCGAGCTGTACCTGGAAGAAGCGAACCTGCTGCCCGAACTCGAGAAGCTCGGCTTCGGCATCGTCGCGTTCGCGTGCACGACCTGCAACGGGATGTCGGGCGCGCTCGACCCGAAGATCCAGCAGGAAATCGTCGATCGCGACCTGTACGCGACGGCCGTGCTGTCCGGCAACCGCAACTTCGACGGCCGCATCCACCCGTATGCGAAGCAGGCGTTCCTCGCGTCGCCGCCGCTCGTCGTCGCCTACGCGATCGCCGGCACGATCCGCTTCGACATCGAGAAGGACGTGCTCGGCCACGACCGGGACGGCAAGTCCGTCACGCTGAAGGACATCTGGCCGACCGACGAGGAGATCGATGCGATCGTCGCGTCGAGCGTGAAGCCCGAGCAGTTCCGCAAGGTCTACGAGCCGATGTTCGCGCGCAGCGCCGACGCCGGCGAGCGTGCGGCGCCGCTGTACGACTGGCGCGCGCAGAGCACGTACATCCGCCGCCCGCCGTACTGGGAAGGCGCGCTGGCCGGCGAGCGCACGTTGAAGGGCATGCGTCCGCTCGCGGTGCTCGGCGACAACATCACGACCGACCACCTGTCGCCGTCGAACGCGATCCTGCCGGACAGCGCGGCCGGCGAATACCTCGCGAAGATGGGCCTGCCGGAAGAAGACTTCAACTCGTACGCGACGCACCGGGGAGACCACCTGACCGCGCAGCGCGCGACCTTCGCGAATCCGACGCTGATCAACGAGATGGCGGTCGTCGACGGCGCGGTGAAGAAGGGCTCGCTCGCGCGCGTCGAGCCGGAAGGCAAGGTCATGCGGATGTGGGAGGCGATCGAGACGTACATGAACCGCAAGCAGCCGCTGATCGTCGTGGCCGGCGCCGACTACGGCCAGGGCTCGTCGCGCGACTGGGCCGCGAAGGGCGTGCGGCTCGCGGGCGTCGAGGCGATCGCCGCCGAAGGCTTCGAGCGGATCCACCGCACGAACCTGATCGGGATGGGCGTGCTGCCGCTCGAGTTCAAGCCGGGCACGAACCGCACGACGCTCGGCATCGACGGCACCGAGACCTTCGACGTGATCGGCGAGCGTACGCCGCGCGCCGACCTGACGCTCGTGATTCACCGCAAGAACGGCGAGCGCGTCGCGGTGCCGATGACGTGCCGGCTCGACACGGCCGAGGAAGTGTCGATCTACGAGGCGGGCGGCGTGCTGCAGCGTTTCGCGCAGGACTTCCTCGAATCGTCGCAGGCGGCCTGACGGGCGCACGGAGAGAACACAGACATGGCTCATATTCCTCAAATCAGGATTCCCGCGACCTATATCCGCGGCGGTACCAGCAAGGGCGTGTTCTTCCGGCTGCAGGACCTGCCGGACGCCGCGCAGGCGCCAGGCGCCGCGCGCGACGCATTGCTCCTGCGCGTGATCGGCAGCCCCGATCCGTACGGCAAGCAGATCGACGGGATGGGCGGCGCGACGTCGTCCACCAGCAAGACGGTGATCGTGTCGAAGAGCACGCGGCCCGGCCACGACGTCGACTACCTGTTCGGCCAGGTCGCGATCGACAAGGCGTTCGTCGACTGGACCGGCAACTGCGGCAACCTGTCGGCGGCCGTCGGCCCGTTCGCGATCAGCGGCGGGCTCGTCGATCCGGCGCGCGTGCCGCGCGACGGCGTCGCGACCGTGCGGATCTGGCAGGCGAACATCGGCAAGACGATCGTCGCGCACGTGCCGGTCACGAACGGCGCGGTGCAGGAGACGGGCGATTTCGAGCTGGACGGCGTCACGTTCCCGGCCGCCGAGGTGCAGCTCGAATTCATGGACCCGGCCGCCGAGGAAGAGGGCGCGGGCGGTTCGATGTTTCCGACCGGCAATCTCGTCGACGATCTCGCGGTGCCGGGCGTCGGCACGCTGAAGGCGACGATGATCAACGCGGGCATCCCGACGATCTTCGTCGAGGCGGAAGCGATCGGCTATACGGGCACCGAGCTGCAGGACGCGATCAACGGCGATGCGAAGGCGCTCGAGAAGTTCGAGACGATCCGCGCGCACGGCGCGCTGCGCATGGGCCTGATCGATACGCTCGACGAAATCGCGACGCGGCAGCACACGCCGAAGATCGCGTTCGTCGCGAAGCCGGCCGACTACGTCGCGTCGAGCGGCAAGCGCGTGAACGCGGGGGATGTCGACCTGCTGGTGCGCGCGATGTCGATGGGCAAGCTGCACCACGCGATGATGGGCACGGCGGCGGTCGCGATCGGCACGGCCGCGGCGATCCCCGGCACGCTCGTCAATCTGGCGGCGGGCGGCGGCGAACGCAACGCGGTGCGCTTCGGCCATCCGTCGGGCACGCTGCGCGTCGGCGCGGAGGCGCGGCTCGAGAACGGCGAGTGGACCGTCACGAAGGCGATCATGAGCCGCAGCGCGCGCGTGCTGATGGAAGGCTGGGTGCGGGTGCCGGGCGACGCGTTCTGACGCGCCTACCGGCACGCGCATGACGCGCCGCGATCCCTGCGAAGCGGAACCCGCTGCGCAGGGATTTTTCGTTTGAGGCGCGCGTGCCGGATGCAAGCCGCCGCACGAAGCACCGCGCCGGCGCAAGTGCCGACGCGCCGACCGGGACAGGAGAATCGCATGCCACTCGATACGCCGCTTTCCGGCATCCACATCGTCGAATTCGAAGGTCTCGGCCCCGGCCCGCTCGCGGGCTGGATGCTCGCCGGGATGGGCGCGCGGATCACGCTGATCGCGCGTCCGTCCGGCCGCACGAGCGCGCCGGACGCGTTGCGGGCCCGCGACGGCGATCTGCTGCGCGAAGGCAAGACGATCGTCGAACTCGACCTGAAGGCGCCGGCCGGCCGCGACGCCGCGCTCGACCTGATCGCGCGGGCCGACGCGCTGATCGAGGGGCTGCGGCCCGGCGTGATGGAGCGGCTCGGCCTCGGGCCCGACGCTTGCGCGCGCCGCAACCCGAAGCTCGTGTACGGACGGATGACCGGCTGGGGCCAGCACGGCCCGCTCGCGGCTGCGGCCGGGCACGACCTGAACTACGTCGCGCTGACGGGGCTGCTGTCGCTGTCCGCGCCGCGCGACGGCCGGCCGGGGCTGCCGCCGACCGTCGTCGGCGATGCCGGCGGCGCGCTCGGGCTCGCGTTCGGGATCGTCTGTGCGCTGCTCGACGTGCGCGGCGGCGGCCCGGGGCGCGTGGTCGACGGCGCGATCGTCGATATCGTGTCGATGCTCGGTTCGCTCGCGCTGTGGGCGCGCGCGAACGGGCAGCTCGACGGCGCGCAGCCGAGCCTCTTTCACGATGCGCCGTTTTACGACGTGTACCGCTGCGCGGACGGAGAGTGCGTGACGATCGGCGCGCTGGAGCCGCCGTTCTATGCGCTGCTGGTCGAACGGCTCGGGCTGGCCGACGTCGATCCGGCATCGCAGTACGACCGCGCGCGCTGGCCGGCGCTGAAGGCGCGTTTCGCCGACGTGTTCGCTCGCCAGCCGTCCGCACACTGGCGCGCGCTGCTCGAAGGCACCGACGCGTGTTTCGCGCCGCTGCTGAGCGTGGCCGACGCGGCCGCGCATCCGCATAACGTGGCGCGCGGGATTTATCGTACCGACGAGAGCGGGAACCTGAGGGCGCGTGTGGCGCCGCGCTTTTTGCCGCTGGCGGGGGAGGAGGCGGATCCGGCGTAGCGTGCACGTCGATCTGGCCTGGTGCGTGAAAAACCGCGGTTCGGCACGGCCGCGGTGGATTTAATGGGTGCTTATTCAGGTGCTGAATTTGGGGCCAAATAAAGCATAATCGTTGCCTGGCTGGAGAAGGAATCGACATGCCTCACACCATGCTGGCCAGCGTGACCGCGAGCGTTTCGGCGCTGAAACGGAACCCCGATGGGGACGGTCGCGGCAGGAGAGGGCTTCCCGGTCGCGATTCTGAATCACAACGAGCCTGCGTTCTATTGCATTCCGGCGAAGACGTGGGGCGAACGTCTGCAAGACATTGAAGACAATGCGTTGGCCGATTCGCGCGCCAAGGAGAGGGTCGTCAAGGTCACGCTGAATGACCTTTGAACGTGCCTTTCTCGAATCTGCATTGAGGGAGTGGAAGCAGCTCGATCGCACTGGTCGCGATCAATACAAGGCCAGGCTTGCCGAGCGGATCGAGCATCCTCGCGTTCCCTCGGCCGAACTGCATGGCCACCCGGATCGTGACAGGATCAAGCTGCGCGGCGTCGGCTACCGACTCGTCTACGAAGTACGCGATTCGGAAGTTGTCGTTCTGGTCGTCGCAGTCGGGCGGCGTGAAGGCGATGCAGTCTATCTTGCCGCGATGAAACGTTAGGTCGGGACGCGCTGTACATGTGAGCGGCGTGAGCGGTCTTGCTGCGGCGCCCGGCCATCGGGTTCGAATCCACCCACGTCGTTCGGCGTGCCGACAATCGCTTTCGCCCGTTCAGGCCGTTTCCGCCGGGCCATCCGGCATCTTGCCGTCGCCGACGCGGTTGATCGTGCCTTGCGCGATCGCGACGAGGCGTTCGTGATCGCCGTCGATGACGAACACATGACACTGGCAGGTCGCCTGATGCCGCCCTGCGTAGACGAGCTTCGCGCGCGCGACGAGCGTGCCGTTCACGGCCGGCCGCAGGTAGTTGATCTTGTATTCGGCGGTGATCACGCGCGGGCCGAGCACGAGCGCGCCGGCGAACGTCAGCGCATTGTCCGCGAGATAGCTGATGACGCCGCCGTGCACGAAACCGTGCTGCTGCCGCAGTTCGTCGCGCACGGGCAGACACAGCGACACTTCGTTGTCGCCGATATGCATCAGCTCCGTGCCCAGCAGCATGCTGAACGGTTGCGCGCGCAATGCGCCGCGCGCGTGGTCCGTGATGTCGGTCATCGAACTTCCCTCGAAATGCGTGCCCGCTTGCGCTGAACTCTAGGAAGGGGGCTGCGGATAAGCAAGGAAATTCGTTCACGTTTCGTGCAAATTCCGGCGTGACGCGACGCGATTATTGCGTCGAATACCGAAGATCTCCCCTGTTTGCGGGCGATTCCGAGGGAATGCGCGGGCAACGCGAACATTGCCGCCTTCCGCTCCTAAAGTCCGACGAAGAAATGCCGCTAATGCCGGGGCATTGCCTCATCGTCCGCTTTCCAGGAATCTCCCCATGTTCGGAAAAATCAAGCTCGCGTCGGGTCTGCTCGGCGTGTTGACCGTGTTTTGCCTCTTCCTGCTCGCGATCGAAGCGCTCGGCTTCTGGGCGCTCACGTCGACGCGCAGCGGCGTCGACGATCTGTCGAACGTTGCGATCGCGCAGGTCGACGCGGCCAGCCGGGCGACCGAGCAGCTGCTCGACGCGCGCATCAACCTGTCGCGCGCCGGTACGCGGATGGTGCGCGGCGGCCCGAAGCCGGAAGACATCATTCGCCATGCCGGCGCGTCGCTCGCGGAAGCGGACAAGGCGTTCGCCGTGCTGACGGCCGCGCAGCCGGTCGACGACACGAACCGCGCGCGCGTCGCGGCGCTCGCGGAGCGCTATCGCGCGCTGCGCGGCGCGCTGGGCGAACTCGTGCAGTTCCTCGACGCGGACAACATCCAGGCGTTCCTCGACCAGCCGACGCAAGGCATCCAGGACGCCTATATCGCCGAGCTGCACCGCTTCACCGACTATGGCGGCGCATCGAGCCGCGCGGCGCTCGACACGATCGACGGCGGCATGCTGTGGTTCAAGTCGGTCGGCATCGTGCTGCTGGTGGCGATGCTCGCGGCGAGCGCCGCGATCTACGCGGCCGCGCGGCGCGCGGTCGTCGCGCCGCTGGAGGACGCCGGCCGCCATTTCGAACGGATCGCGCAGGGCCGGCTCGACGAAACCGTGCGCGCGGGCGGCGTGTTCGAGATCGACCGGATGCTGCGCGGCCTTGCCGCGATGCAGACGAGCATCGCAAGCACCGTGCGCACGGTGCGCCATGCGTCAGACGCGATCCACCTCGGCGCGGGCGAGATCGCGGGCGGCAACGCCGACCTGTCGGCGCGCACGGGCACGCAGGCTGCGTCGCTCGAGGAAACCGCCGCGAGCATGGAGGAGCTGACCGCGACCGTCCGGCAGAACACCGACAGCGCCCGCGCGGCGAGCGCGCTGGCCGACGCGGCGCTCGAGGCGACGAGCCACGGCGGCGGCGTGGTCGACAGCGTGATCGACCGGATGCGCGGCATCGCGCAAAGCTCCGGGCGGATCGCGGAGATCATTTCGGTGATCGACGGCATCGCATTCCAGACCAACATCCTCGCGCTGAACGCGGCGGTCGAGGCTGCGCGGGCCGGCGAACAGGGGCGCGGCTTCGCGGTGGTCGCGGGCGAGGTGCGCTCGCTCGCGCAGCGCAGCGCGCAATCGGCGAAGGAGATCAAGGCGCTGATCGAGGATTCGGTTGCGCAGATCAACGGCGGCGCGGAACTCGTCGAGCGCGCCGGCGACGCGATGCGGACGGTGTCGGCGTCGATCACGCGCGTCGTGCAGACGATGTCGGAGATCACGGCCGCGTCGGTCGAGCAGAGCGTCGGGATCGAGCAGGTGAACCAGGCCGTCACGCAGATGGATCAGCTTACGCAGCAGAACGCGGCGCTGGTCGAGGAAGTCGCGGCGGCGGCGGCGTCGCTGAACGACCAGACCGCGCACCTGATGCAGGCCGTGTCGGTGTTCGAACTGGGTGACGGACGCGCCGCCCGCGGCGAACGCGCGGCGCCGTCGTTCGCCGGGACGGGTTACGAGCCGGCCGGCAGCGCCGCGTAGGCGGTGGCGAGGTGGTAGGGCGTCGTCGACGGCATGTCGGCGCGCGACACCTGCCCGTCCGCCGTCTTGCACTCGAACCAGCCGCGCGGATGCAGGAACCGCGCGGCGAACCGCTCGATCTGCCGCGCCAGCGGCGCGGAGGCCGGCGTGCCGCCGTGCGTCGCGAGCGCGCGCAGGTATTCGGTCTGCGCCCAGATCCGCTGTGTGCCGTCGACGCACGCGCCTTGCGCGTCGAGCGCCGCGCGGACGCCGCCCGTTTGCGGATCGACGCCGTATTGCTCCGCGAACGCGAACGCGCGCGACAGCGCGGCGGGGAGCCCGGTCTGCGCGAGCCGCGCGCCGGCCGCATCGACCAGATAGAACCACTCGAATTGATGGCCGGGCTCGAAGCGGTTGTCGGCCGCGCCCAGCGGCAGCTCGGCCACGCAGCCGGTCGCCGCGTCGACGAACGTGCGCTCGACGGCCTGCGCGGTGCGCAACAACGCATCGTCGAACGCCGCGTCGCCGAATGCATCGGCGGCCGCGAGCCATGCTTCGGTCAGGTGCATCAGCGGATTCTGCAGCGCACCGCTGCCGGATGACGAGAAATCGGCGTGGCGCGCCGCATCGAGCAGTGCGTCGCCGGGGCGCGGGGCGAAGCGATCCTGGATCAGCGCGGCCGTCTCCGCGGCCACCGTGCGCGCGTCGGCGTCGCCCGAAGCCGCATGCCATGCGGCGCACGCAAACACGACGAACGCGTGCGTATAGAGATCCTTGGTCGTATCGAGCGGCGCGCCGCGCGCATCGACGCTGTAGATCCAGCCGCCGTGGCGCGCGTCGCGAAAGCGGCGGCACAGCGCGTCGAACAGCGTGGCCGCGTGCGCGGTGTCGCCGGCCTGCGCGAACACGAACAGTTGCCGAGCGCACGCCATTGCGCGATAACGGGTGACGGGCAGCGGCGCGTGGGTGGCCGGATCGACGGCCTCGAACGGCAGCTGCAATGACGGGTCGAACCCTGAACCTCGCCAGATCGGCAAGACGACGTGCGCGAAATGGTGGCGCAGCTGGGCGGCCTGGGCGGATGCGGAGTCGGAAACGGGCATGGCGGGGTTGAGCGCTTGGATCGAAACGTGTCGGCACGGCCCGGAGGATCGGCGCGGCCGGGGCCAAGGATAAAACATTCCGCGCGGCCGGCACCAAAAAAAGGAGAGAAATCGGATGCTCAGCAACCTGGAACTCGTGATGCGGCTCGTTCTCGCGGCGGCGCTCGGCAGCGTCATCGGCTTCGAGCGCGAGCGCCTGTCGTGGGCGGCGGGCCTGCGCACGCACATGCTGGTGTGCGTCGGCTCGACGCTGATCATGATCGTGTCGGCGTTCGGTTTTGCCGATGTGCTCGGCAGCAGCGACCACATCATGCTCGACCCGTCGCGGATCGCCGCGCAGGTCGTGTCGGGCATCGGCTTCCTCGGCGCGGGCTCGATCCTGCTGCGCGGCGAGATCGTGCGCGGGCTGACGACGGCCGCGAGCCTGTGGTCGGTCGCCGCGATCGGTCTCGCGGTGGGCGGCGGGCTCTACGTCGCGTCGATTTCGGCGACGATCATCATCCTGATCATCCTGGCCGGCATCAAGCCGCTGGAGCGGCGCTACTTCACGGTGCGCCAGCGGCGCCAGCTCGCGCTGACGGTCGTGAGCGGCACGCTGACGTTCGACTCGCTGCATGCGGCGCTCGGCCCGGACAGTGCGCGCGTGAAGCAGTTCATCGTGCAGCGTGCCGACGACACGGGCGAGCACGACGAGGTGCGCATCGCGCTGGCGCGGGTGTCGGAACTCGAGTACCGGGCGATCTGCGACAAGCTGCGCGGGCTGAAGGGGGTGACGCGTTTCGAAGAAGGCAACGGATTGTCGGGCGACGAATAGGCCGAAGCGGTTGCGGGGCTGGCGACGATGGCCGATCACGGATTCCGTTCGACGACCGGTTGCGCGTCCGTGGCCCCCAACTCCTTTCCATGACCGACGCTTCGTAACGGGCCACGCGGTTCCGATGAACTGCGGCGCGCGGAACAACGCGACGCTCGATCAATGCCGCGTGTCGCTGCCGGGATCGGACTCGCACAACGTCGACACGGTAATGTGGTCGATGGCGAGACACGCGAACGGATGACCGGCGATGTGCGACCGCCCTTGCCCGGGCGGCCTGGATGCATGGCGGGCGTCGGACCTGCCTGTCTGGCTGGCGAGGCCCGACGCCCGCGCGCGTTCCCGTTTGGCTGAGTCTTCCGGACGACCGGCGCCGATGCTGGTCCCGACCGATGATTGAAGGCTGGCGATACGGTTCTAAGTATTAGTTAAAAATCCGGAAATAGTTTCTGTCCTATTTGTATATAGGAAGAGAACTAAAAATATTCAGCGCATCGAAGTCGCCATTGGCCACATGAAGGCCGACGGCAGGCTCTGTCGCAACCGGCTCAAGGTGCCGAGGCGAAGCAACTCATGCGGTGCCGTGTTGCGCCGGTCACGACTTGCGGATGATCCTGCGCAAGCTGCCGCTCCCTTTACCCCCCCGATTCTCATCGCTTTGCTCGGCTCGAAACCGTCGGGCTATCGACGGGCCGACCTCGCTCACATGCGGAAACGAATTTTTCGGAAACTCAAATATATATAGTACGAATACTATTAAATGGAGATGAGGATTGGTACAAGTATTGTTATTGATTGCGGGTTGCGATGGCTATCATTGCAGGTCGTGACCATGCTGCATCGAATTTTGTTATCCAATATGGCCGAGGGAAATTTCATGGGCTTCCGTGCGGTAGTTGATGTATTTAAGAAATATGGCGAACGTGATAATTCGAGGCAGTGTGGGTTTCGGAAGTGGAGTTGGGGAGAGTGGTGATGAAGTATCTTATTTTTATCGTTGCTATCGCTATGGGGAATGTTGCTCAGGCGACATGCACGATTCAGAGAACCGACGGTGTATATGTCGAGTCGCTTATTGTCACGCTGCCGAAGTTCAATCCTCCTCCGTTCGATCCGGATATTCCGGAGGGGGCCGTGATCTTTTCATCCGGTGGAGCATCGACTGGCTTGGGTGGATCCCTGAATTGCACGTCTCAAATCGGTGGGCTCAGATATGTTGGAACGCTGAGCGCCACTCCCGGAAAATATAGCACCTATCCTACTCCGGTCGCCGGGGTGGGCGTGCGAATCAGAGGTGGGATTAAAGATGCGGAGTGGTGGCCGGTATCGGATTATTGGTATGGCACTACGGGGCGTTTTGAGCCGGGAGCCAGCTTTACGATTGAGCTTGTAAAAACAGGTGACATTACGGCGCCAGGTACTTTGATCGGTGAAATTGGAAAAACCGAAGCGTGGCTTCATAATGCGAAAGTTCGTTCGATTGTAACGAACGGTGCGATCAATATTATCCCTCGCGTGCCGACCTGCAATCTGCTCACCTCAAAAATTGCGGTTAATTTGGGAGTAGTCTCGTTGGCTGATTTTAAAGGCCCCGGCACAAGCTCGCCGCCGAAATCCTTCGAAGTGCGCCTCAAGTGCTCCGGCGGCAATCCGGGCACGGCAACGAGAATGTTCATGACGCTGACGGACGCGGCCAATCCCGCGAATCGTTCAAACACGCTTTCTCTTGCGCCAGGCTCCAAGGCCGAAGGCTTCGGCATTCAGATAGTGCGTGGTGCGGACAATACGCTGGTCAGTTACGGTCCGGATTCGTCGGCAGTCGGCAATCCGAACCAATGGGAAGTCGGAAAGTTCGGCAACGTCGGCGTGACGATTCCGTTCAAGGCGCAGTACGTACGAACGTCCGCGCAACTGAAGGGCGGCAATGCGAATGGCTTTGCGACTTTCACGATGAGCTATCAATGATGAAGGCGTAGGTGCGTTGACGAAAGCCAGGGTGGCAACCGAAACACGCTGGCCGGACAACCTCGCCGTGCAGCGTGATGTTGAACAGTGGGCTGGCCGATCGACCGTTACCCGATCTCGACGTCGCGCGCGTTCCTTCAGCCGCCCTAGTTTCGCATGAGCGCTGGAGCACGGTCGATCCGGAACGCTCGCGCTCAAGTCGTTGCGCCGCAGTCGAGACCGAAGCGGTGCACGGGTTCGATGTGCGGCCGGTGGTCGAACTGACCTGCCCCTGCAAACAGGGCCAGCCGGAGTCTAGTAAAGTTCGTTTTCTGAACGGTCCCGGTTTTCAGTGCCAAAGGCAATGTTAGTCTTCGGCGTTCTGTTGGTCCGTCAGTGGGGCCTGCAGGCCCAACTGACGGACGTATTCGGCAGGCGGCACTTCACCGAGAGCCCTGTGAGGCCGACTCTCGTTGTATTCGACCCGCCATCGCTCAATCTGCTCCCTGGCGTCGGCCAGCGATGTGAACCAGTGCACGTTCAGGCATTCATCGCGTAGCGTGCCGTTGGACGACTCCACGAATGCGTTATCCGTTGGCTTGCCGGGCCGGCTGAAGGCAATCTCGACCTTGTGATGGTAAGCCCACAGGTCCATCACCTGACTCGTAAATTCCGAGCCGTTGTCACAAAACAGCGTGCGGGGCGCTCCGCGTTTGCTCCTCAGTTCATCCAGTGCACGCACGACATCTGTAGCGCTCAGTCGCTGGCCAACATCGATGGCTAGTGCTTCGCGCGTAAAGACGTCGATGATGGTCAGCGCGCGGAACCTCTGGCCGTTCGAAAGCTGGTCGGCGACGAAGTCCAAACCCCACGCCTGATTTGCCGCCGTCGACTTTGCACGTGCCGGGTGGCTCATCCGTGCACGTCGCTTGCGATTTGGTCTGTAGCACAGCGACAGCCCTTCTTCACGATACAAACGGTACAGCCGACTCTTGCTGACCTGATAGCCCTCGGTCAGCATCGCCTTGTCCAACGTCAGCTCCGCGACCACCTTCTTCAGTTGGGCGTTCTCGTCTTGAAGCTGCTTGGGCTGCCGCACCTGGTCCGTCTGCAAACCGGCATATACCTTCTTCCAGCGATAGAAGGTTTGCATCCGAAATGCCCAAGTGACGAATCAGTTCCGCTACCGGCATGCCTGCTTCGGCCTGTTTCAACACCGCCACAATCCGCTCGACACTGAAGCGCTTGCGTTTCATCGTACGGCTCCTTGCATACTGAAAAAGTCCGCCGAAAACTCGCTTACATCAGGGCACTGTTTACTGGGGGTCGCTCACCGTCGAAGACGGGTTTGTCGGTTGGTTTGAGTGCTTTGGCTTGTTTGTCGGTTAGCATCGGTTTCCTGGCCCATCACGTAGCCCATCGAGGATCACTGGATAGGGCTGGAAATTGGACGAATTGATGATGCAAGCTATTGATTTGTTGGTGAATAATTGGATTTCAATGGATGTTCCTGGACGATAATTTGGCAGACATGACCGAATCCGTTTCCACGCCTCGCCCCCGTTCCCGTTCCACCCGTTCGTCGGCCCGTTCCCGCCAGCGCTCGGCCGCTGCCGCAGGCAGCACGTCCGCCCGGGCGACGGCACGATCCGGCAGTGCGCCGGCCGGCGACGTGCCGCGGGACGAACGGACGCTCGACCTGTTCGGCGATCCGGTGCTCGAGCCGGGCGAGCGCATGCCGGTTGCGGCGCGCGATGACGCGATCGGGGAAGCCGATGCGGCCGGTGCCGACGACGGGCGACAGGCCACGCTGGACGGGTTCATCGCGCCGGAGCCCGAGATTGCGGCCGGACACGCGGCAGCCGAAGGCGCGGCGCAGCCGGAAGGCGGGGGCGCGGCCGAGAGTATGTCGACACCTGAAGGCGGTTTGGCTGCGAACGTCGACGGTCCATCCGCCGATGGCGGCGCCATGAAGTCAGCCGATTTGCCTGCCGCCGACGGTGTTACGACGACGGCCGAGGTCTTTGCGGCCGACGGCGCCGGGAAGGCGGCGGCCACGCTGCAAGCGGCCGATGGCGCCGCGGCGAAGGCAGCCGAATCGCCAGCGGCAGAGGCTGAAGTTGCGAAGCCGGCGGCCGAGGTTGTGGCCGTCAAATCCCGCGAGGGGAAATTTTCCGGCGAGGCCGTGAAGGAGCGCCGCCCATCGTCGGGCGGCAAGCGCCGGGCGGCTGCCGGTACGAGCGAAACGGCGGCGAAACAATCCGCGCCGGCTGCGACGCGCGTCGACGCGGCGCCGGAGGCGGCTGAAGCGAACCGCTCGCCGGACATCGCCACCGCGCCTGTCGCGTCACCGATGCCGGTAGAGGCTGCCGAGCCGGCAATCATCACGAATTCGGCGACGGCCAAGGAGGCTGCCGCGCAGCCCGACGTTCCGCAGCCGCCCGTCACGCAGCCGGTGGCCTCCGTTGCGTCCTTCGTCATGAAGCCGTCGTCGGAGCGCGCGCACCCGGCCGCGCCGGCCTTCGATCCGGATACGCACCTGCGCCCGCTGACCGACCGGCTCGCCGTGCTGCAGTCCGACGTGGACGGCGTGACCCGCGCGGCCGATCGCGAGATGCGTCGCGTCAACCGTCTGCTGCTGGCACTGGCCGTCGTCGTGTTGGCGGGACTCGTCGCGCTGGTGATGCAGACGCGGCAGATCGCGCACCTGAAGCAGGACGCGGCCGCGAAGCAGCAGCGGATCGATCGACTCGCGGCCGACCTGTCGACGCAGCAGGCGACGCTGATGACGCTCGAGGAACACCACGAAGCGCTCCTGTCGCAAGTCGACCGGCTGCAGCGCACGGCGAACCGCGAGGCGGCGGTTGCCAAGCGAACCCGTCGAACGCGTTAATTACTCCGACCCTATCCTGCGGCCCTTACGGGGCAAGGATTACCGTTTCGCGCCGACGATCCGCTGTCGCGCGCGTGCGGCAAACTGATGCGGCCCGCTGGCAGAGTTCAGGGAAAACCCTTAGAATGGAGTCAATCTAAGGGAAAACCCTAGCCATCTGTCAGGAGTCTCAAATGAGCTTCATCTTCGCCCTGCTGCAAAAGATCGACGACCTGTTCGTGTCCCCGCACCTGCCGCTCGACGCCGAATATTCGTATGCCGCGCGTCGCGCCGAAGCCGAGCGCGTGCGTCGTGCGCACCTCGTACCGATCGTCCTGTATCGTCGCTGATTCGCTGATTCGCTGATTCGCTGATTCGGCGCGGCGTCCGCCGCACCTGTCCGCCCGTTTTCCACCGCCGCATCGCGCGCCGGTGCGACTGTCCCGCTACACTGGAAGTCCGATTCCGTTCACGGCGACCGGGCCATGCTGCAGATGCGGCCGATGACGGCCGGCGAATTCCACGCGTACCGCACGCGCGCCATCGACGGCTACGCGCGCGATCTCGTGTCCTCCGGACAAAATGCTGTCGAAGATGCGGCCGAGCGTGCGCGCGCCTGCTTCGATACGCTGCTGCCGGACGGCCTGCTGACCGCCGGCCAGACCCTCGTCATGCTCATCGACGGCGCCAGCGGCGACGCGGTGGGCGACCTCTGGTACGCGATCGTCCCCGAAGGGCCGAACCGCACGCTGTTCATCTACGACCTCGACATCGTCCCGTCCCGGCGCCGCCAGGGCTGGGCCACGCGCGCGCTCGATGCGCTCGATGCCGAGGCGCGCCGGTATGGTGTCACCGAGATCGGGTTGTCGGTGTTCAATCACAACGCGGCGGCGCGTGCGCTGTATCGTGCGTGCGGCTTCGCGCCGATCACCACGACGTTGATCAAGCCGGTCGTGTCGGACTGAATCCGCCGACCGGCCCGTCCTGCCGATCCGGGGCGCCGCAGCCGGCATATGCCGGCTACCCTCCCGACCCTTCCGGCTGGACGATCGCCGAACGGCCATTCTGCCGTCCGGCCATCGCCCCCCGCACGCATCAGCGTGCGCGGCCTTTCCATCTCCGCAGCAGCAATGCGTTGGTCACGACGCTGACGCTGGAGAACGCCATCGCCGCGCCCGCGATCACCGGGTTCAGCCAGCCGAGCGCCGCCAGCGGCACGCCGACCAGGTTGTAGACGAACGCCCAGAACAGGTTCTGCTGGATCTTCCGGTACGTGCGTTTCGAGATGTCGATCGCGTCGGCGACGAGCGCCGGATCGCCGCGCATCAGCGTGATGCCGGCCGTGTGCATCGCGACGTCCGTGCCGGTCGCCATCGCAATGCCGACATCGGCCGCGGCGAGCGCGGGCGCATCGTTGATCCCGTCGCCGACCATCGCGACGATGCCGTCGTGCGTGCGCTTCAGTTCGGCGACGACGCGTGCCTTGTCGTCGGGCAGCACCTGCGCATGCACTTCGCCGATGCCGAGCGCCGCCGCGACGGCCGCCGCGCTGCCGCGGTTGTCGCCGGTCACGAGGACGCTCGCGACGCCGCGCGCCGACAGCGCCGCGATCGCGTCGCGGGCGCCCGGCTTCACGGTGTCGCCGAATGCGATCAGCGCGAGCAGTGCGCGCGGCGCATCGGCACGCATCAGCCACGAGATCGTGTTGCCTGCGCGTTCGAGTTCGGCCGCGCGCGCGCCGAGCTCGGGCGGCACCGCGATGCCGAGTTCGTCGCGCCAGCGCGTGCTGCCGAGCGCGAGCCGCTGCCCGCCGACGCGCGCTTCCACGCCGCGTCCGGCCACCGCGCGGGCATCGGTCGCGACGGCCGGCGGCGTCGTGTCGCCGCGCGCGGCAACGCCCGCATCGTGTGCGGCGACCACGGCACGCGCGAGCGGGTGATCGCTCTGGCGCTGCACCGCCGCCGCGAGCGCGAGCGCTTCGTCGCGCGGCACGCCGACGGCGTCGAACGCCGTCACGGACGGCTTGCCTTCGGTCAGCGTGCCGGTCTTGTCGAAGGCGATCACGGTCGTGCGCTGCGCGAGTTCGAGCGCCTGCGCGTCCTTGATCAGCACGCCGTGCCGGGCCGCGACGCCCGTGCCGGCCATGATCGCGGCGGGCGTCGCGAGGCCGAGCGCGCACGGGCAGGCGATCACGAGCACCGCGACCGCGTTGAGGATCGCGGTTTCCGTCCCGGCGCCGGCGATCAGCCAGCCGACCAGCGTCAGCACGGCGATGCCGAGGATCGCCGGCACGAACACTTCGCTGACGCGATCGACGAGCCGCTGGATCGGCGCCTTCTCGGCCTGCGCGGATTCGACGAGGCGGATGATGCGGGCAAGCGTCGTTTCCGCGCCGATCGCGGTGGTTGCGACGACGAGCGCGCCTTCGCCATTGATCGAGCCGGCCGTGACGGGGTCGCCGTCGTCCTTCGGCACGGGCAGGCTTTCGCCGGTGATCAGCGATTCGTCGATGTGCGAGCGGCCCGACACGATCCGGCCGTCGACGGGCACGCGCTCGCCCGGCCGGATGCTGACCTGCGTGCCGACGCGCACCTGCGCCAGCGGCACGTCGCGTTCGACGCCGTGCTCGACGACGCGCGCACGGTCGGGCCGCAGCGCGTTCAGCGCGCGGATCGCCTCGGTGGTCTGGCGCTTCGCGCGCGATTCGAGCCATTTGCCGAAGCGCACGAGCGTGACGATCACGGCCGATGCCTCGAAATACAGGTGGCCGGGATGCGCGGGATCGCGCAGCAGCATCCACAGGCTCAAGCCATAGGCGGCCGACGTGCCGAGCGCGACGAGCAGGTCCATGTTGCCGGTGCGCGCCTTCACCGCGTGCCAGGCCGCGCGGTAGAAGCGCGCGCCGAAGCCGAACTGGACGAGCGATGCGAGCACGAGCTGGAGCCAGCCCGGCAACATCAGATCGATGCCGAACGGCGCGACGAGCATCGGCGCGATGAGCGGCGCGCTCAGCACGGCGGACCCGATCACGAGGTTGCGTTCGCGGATGGCTTCGCGGCGCTTGCGTGCATCGGCATCCTGCGCGGGGCGGGCCGGTGGCGCGTCGGCGCCGGCCGACGGCGCGGCGACGAGCGATGCCTGGTAGCCGGCCGTGGTGACCGCCGCGATCAGCGTGGCAGCGTCGAGTGCGCCGGCGCCGTGCACCGATGCGCGCTCGGTCGCGAGATTGACGGACGCGCGTGCGACGCCCGGGACGGCGGCCAGCGCCTTTTCGACGCGGCCGGCGCAGGACGCGCAGGTCATGCCGCCGATCTCGAGTTCGAGGTCGGCGGAGGCGGGCGAGGCTGTGGCCGGCGCGGCGGCGGCGACCGGCGTCGCGCCATAGCCGGCCTGCTTCACGGCGTCCGCCAGTTGCGATGCCGAAACGCCCGCCGCCGCGTCGACGGTGGCACGTTCGGTCGCGAGGTTGACCGACGCGCGCGTGACGCCCGGCACGTTGGCCAGCGCCTTTTCGACGCGCGACACGCACGACGCGCAGGTCATCCCGTCGATATCGAGTTCGATGCTGGCAGGCGTGGCGGGGGCGGCGCTCGGAATGGCGATATCGGGCGCCGTCGGCGTCGCGCCATAACCGGCCTGCTTCACGGCATCCGCCAGTTGCGACGCGGAGACGCCCGCCGCTGCGTCGACGGTGGCACGTTCGGTCGCGAGGTTGACCGACGCGCGCGTGACGCCCGGCACGTTGGCCAGTGCCTTTTCGACGCGCGACACGCACGACGCGCAGGTCATCCCGTCGATATCGAGTTCGATCGTGGCCGCCGGGGCACGCGCCGTCGCGGCCGCGGACGGCGTGTCGTCATGCAACCCGTGAGCCGCGTGCGTCGTCGCGCCGGCTTCGAGCGCCGCGTCGCGCACCGCCGCGCGGTAGCCGGCCTCGCCGATTGCGTCGACGAGCCGGCCCGGCTCGACCGTGTCCTGCGCGGTCACCGTCGCCGTGTGCGTGTCGAGATCGACTACCGCATCGACGACGCCCGGCACGGCGGCCAGCGCGCGCTGCACGCGGCCCGTGCAGCCGCCGCAATGCATGCCGTCGACGCTCAGTTCGATCGTTTGCAGCGCCGCGGAGGCAAGTGGTTCAGTCATGTCGGATTCCCCAGAAACGCGGTTCGTGCCGCGAATGATTCCAGTATCAACATTCCCATGATGGCAAGGTCAAGCGTCTGCGACGGTCTCATCCATCATTTGAATGGGGGTTGGATCACTCCGAGCCAGCGCCGCCCTTGCCGATCGCGCTCGAACTACCGCCCGCCCCGTTATTCGGCATATTGGGGGATGCCCTTAGGCGCTATGATACCGGCCTGACATCAGCGCCCACCGTTGCGAAACGTTGCAAAACGGCATCCGGGCAGGCTGGGGTGCCTTGCATTCGCCGTTCGCGAGACGAACAAGGCGTTGACTCAAAAGAACGATATTCGGCCAGTAATCGATGATTGAAAACCTGCAGGAATCAGTTTCGCTGCGGCGCGCGTGCGCGTCGCTGGCCATGGCGGTGGTGCTCGCGGGGTGCGCGTCGCAACCGGACGCGATCCAGCGGAAAACCGGCTGGATGCGCGCCGAAGTCGCCGACTCCTATGTCTATGCGTATCCGCTCGTGCTGATGGACGTCGCGAAGGAAGCGGCGACGGGCGGTGACGGCGCGCAACCGGGGCAGGCGCCGCTCAACACGCTGCGCCACGCACAGGCGCTGCCGCCCGTCGGCGCGGTCAATCCGCCGCTGCCGGGCGTCGACACGCTCGATTCGACCGGCTGGCTCGACGTCGCCGCCGAACCCGTGATCGTCACGCTGCCCGATACCCGCGGCCGCTACTGGGACGCGCGCGCACTGGACATGTGGACGAACGTGTTGTGGTCGTCGTCGAGCGTCGCGGCGCGGGGTGCCCGCGGCGGCGCGCGGGCGCAAACGATTGCCTTCGCCGCGAAGGACTGGCAGGGCACGCTGCCGAAGGGCGCGCTGCGGGTCGACGTGCCGTCCGCCAGCGCATGGCTCGAAGTGCGGCTGCAGACGAGCGGCGGGCGCGACCTGACGAACGTGAAGAAACTGCAGCGCGCGATTCGCGTGGTGCCGCTGTCTGTTTACACGGGTGCCGCGCGCGGCGCGTCGGTCGCGGTCCATGCGGGCAGTGCGCCGGCCGAAGCGGTGAGCGGCGGCACGCCGGCCGAGCAGGTGGCCGCGCTCGACCCGAAGGCGTTCTTCACGCGCTTCGCGCAGGCGCTGCAGGACAACCCGGCGCCGGCCGACGACGCGCATGCGCAAGAACTCCTCGGGGACATCGGCGTGACGGCCGGCTATCCGGTGCTGTGGACGGGCGACCGCCTCACGGCCGCGACGGCCGGCGTGGCCGAGGCGCGCGCGCGGCTCGTGACGCCGCCGTCGAACCTGCTGAACGCGAACGGCTGGAGCTGGATCGGCGACACGGCTGGCAAGTACGGCCAGGACTACGCGCTGCGCGCCTATGCGGCCTACACGCAGTTCGGCACCGCGACGCGCGACGACGAGACGCTCGCGGTCGTCCGCGTCGACAGCGACGGCCATGCGCTGAACGGCGCGAACCGCTACGTGCTGCATTTCGCGCCGGGTGCGCTGCCGCCGGTGCGCGCATTCTGGACGCTCACGCCCTATACGACGAGCGGCGCGCTGCCCGACGTCGGGTCGGCGCGCCGCTCGCTCGGCGATCGCGACCGGCTGCGCCGCAACCACGACGGCTCGATCGACATCGTCGTATCGGCGTCGCCGGGCGCCGCGCATGCGGGCAACTGGCTGCCGGCGCCGCGCACCGATTTCGCGCTCGCGTTGCGCCTGTACGCACCGAAGCCGCAGGCAAGCGACGGTACGTGGATGCCGCCCGTCGTCGTCCGGAAATGAACGGTTGACCACCGCGGTTGTCCGACCCGCGGGCGCGGCGGCCGCATCCGACCCTCGTACCGTCACTACCTGAGCCTATACTTTCGGGATAGCGTGCGCGGCCGCCCGGTTGTCCGGCGCGGCCCGGCATCCATTCCCGAGGCATTCAAGCATGGCAAGCGCAGACAAAGAAACCGTACCCTCGACCCTCCATGCCCTCGGTGGCATTGCACGCTCGCGCCGGACCCGGCGTATCGGCATCGGCGTGCTGATCTTCCTCGTATTGTTCGGACTGCTCGGGTTCTTCGCGGCGCCGCCGCTGATCCGCCACGTCGCCGAACAGCAACTGAGCAAGCAGCTCGACCGGCCGGCCACGATCCGGCGCATCGCACTGAACCCGTACACGCTGAACCTCGAGGCCGACGGCATCCACCTCGGCGAGCGCGGCGGCCAGGGCGACTTCATCGACATCGGCAAGCTCGTCGTGAGGCCGTCGTGGTCGTCGCTGTTCCGCGGCGCGCCGATCGTCAACGAAATCCGGCTTGATTCGCCGCGCTTTCACGTCGTCCGCTACGACGCGCAGCGCTTCAACTTCACCGACCTGATCGAGAAGTTCTCCTCCGGGCCGTCGCCGAAGCCCGACAGCAAGCCGACGCAGTTTTCGGTGTCGAACATCCAGGTCAACGACGGCCGGATCGACTTCGACGACCGCCTGCTGAATGAGAAGCACGTGGTCGACAACTGGACGCTCGGGATCCCGTACATCGCGACGCTGGCCTCGAAGACCGACATCTTCGTCGAGCCGAAGCTGCGCGCGCGCTTCGACGGCAGCCCGATCTCGATCGACGGCAAGACCAAGCCGTTCGCGCAGTCGCGCGAATCGGAGGTCGCGCTGAAGTTCGATCGCCTCGACGTGCCGAAGCTGATCTCGTACGTGCCGGCGAAGCTGCCGGTGGCCGTGACGAGCGGCCTGCTGAGCAGCAACCTCACGGTCAATTTCGTGATGAGCGGCGAGACGCCCGCGCTGCGCGTGTCGGGCACCGTCGACCTGAACGACGCGAAGGTGACGGACCTCGCGTCCGCGCCGCTGTTCGCCGCGCGCGGCGTCCATGTCGCGGCGGCCAGCCTCGAGCCGCTTCGCAACGCGATGCACTTCGACGAGATCAGGATCGACCAGCCGGTGGTCGACCTGTCGCGCGACAAGCAGGGTGTGCTGAACGTCGAGAAGCTCGCCGCGCAGCCGGCCGCCGCGCCGAAGGCCGAAGCCGGCAAGCCGGCCGCGTCGGGCGCTGCCGCCGCTTCCGGTGCCGCGGTCGCCGCGGCCAGCGGCGCGAAGGCCGACACCGCCGCCGCCGCCGCGAAGGAAGCGCCGCCGCTCGACCTGACGATCCGTCATTTCGCGATCGACGGCGGCACGGTCAACGTCGACGACCGCGTGCCGGCGACGCCGACCGCGATCTCGCTGACGAAGCTCGCCGCGACGCTCGACGGCTTCTCGCTGCTGGGCAAGACGCCCGCGAAATACACGGTGTCGACGTCGCTGTCGCGCGGTGGCGACCTGACGGCCGAAGGCGCGTTCAGTCTCGCGGCGAAGCAGGCCGACACGAAGCTGACGGTCGCCGCGCTCGCGCTGCCGGCGCTGCAGCCGTACCTCGGCGAGGCGACGCGCGCGCGCGTGCTCGACGGCACGCTCGGCGCGACCGTCAACGCGAAGACCGACTGGGGCAAGACGCCGCTCGCGGCGGAAGTCGCCGACAGCTCGGTCAGCCTGAAAACGCTGAAGATTGCCGCACCCGACAACAAGGCGGCCGCGATCGTGCTGCCCGACGCGAGCGCGAAGATCGCGAAGGTCGACGTTGCCGCGCGCACCGTGGAGATCGCGAGCGTCGACGCGAGCGGGCTGGCACTCGACGTGAAGCGCCTGAAGGACGGCAAGATCGACCTCGCGGCGCTGGCCGAACCCGCGCAGGCGGCCGTGCCGAAGCGCACGGTCGCGCGCAAGGCCGCGGCCGCCGCGCCGACGTGGCACTACCGGATCGACGCGCTGAACGTGAAGGATGCGTCCGCGAACTTCACCGACCTGTCGACGCCGCGCCCGGTGAAGCTGGCGATCAAGCCGCTGGAGCTGTCGGTGCAGAAGCTGAGCGACGACATGACGAAACCGCTGCCCGTGCAGCTGAAGGCGACGCTGAACCGCAAGGGTTCGCTGAACGTGACGGGCGACGTGACCGCGCAGCCGCTCAAGCTCGGCCTGAAGATCAACGGCAACCGGCTGGATGCGGCCGCGTTCGAGCCGTACTTCGGCAGCGCGCTGAACGCGACGATCGCGAGCGCGCTGCTCAACGCGCAGGGCAACCTGACGTTCGCGCAGGTGAAGGACACGCCGCGCGCGACCTATCGCGGCGACGTCGCGCTGGTCGACGTGCGGATGCTCGACAAGGCGACGTCCGACCCGTTCGCGGGCTGGCGCTCGCTCGCGCTGTCGAACCTGAAGGCGAACTACGACGAGAAGGGCACCGATGTCGACGCCGCGCGCGTGACGTTCTCGAACTTCTACGGCCGCGTGCTGCTCGATGCGCAGGGGCGGCTGAACCTGAAGGACGTGGTCGCGAAGGAGACGGGCCCGGCGCAGTCGCTCACGCGCGACGCGAGCAAGGGCGAACCGGTGCCGCTGTCGCCGGGCGTGACGCCGCCCGCCGCCGCGCAGGCCGCATCGGCTGCCGCCGCCCGGCAGGCGTCCGCGCCGGCGGCTGCGTCGGCGACGGTGGTCGTGAAGGCCGCACCGCAACCGCAGAATCCGGTGCGGATGCACTTCGGCCAGCTCGTGCTGCAGGACGGCCGCGTGACCTACACGGACAACTTCATCAAGCCGAACTACACGGCGAACCTCGTCGCGATCAAGGGCACGGTCGGCGCGTTCGGCACGGATTCGACGACGTCCGCGCCGGTCGACGTGGCCGCGAACCTCGCGGGCAACGGCCCGATCTCGATCAAGGGGTCGGTGAACCCGCTGATCGAGAAGCCGGCGCTCGACCTGACGGCCACCGCGCACGACATCGAGCTGACCAACCTGACGCCGTACTCGGCGAAATACGCCGGTTATCCGATCACGAAGGGCAAGCTCAACGTCGACCTGCATTACCAGCTCGCGAACGACCAGCTGTCGGCGAACAACCACATCTTCATCGACCAGCTGACGTTCGGCGACCGCGTCGAGAACGACACCGCGACGAAGCTGCCGGTGAAGCTCGCGATTTCGCTGCTGAAGAACACGCGCGGCCAGATCGACGTGAACCTGCCGGTGTCGGGGTCGCTGTCGAATCCGGAATTCAGCGTCGGCGGGCTGATCTGGCACGCGGTGCTGAACCTGATCGCGAAGGCCGTCACGTCGCCGTTCACGCTGCTCGCGAACGCGTTCGGCGGCGGCGGCGAGGATCTCGGTTACGTCGAGTTCGCGCCGGGTTCGTACGAGCTGACCGACGCGCAGCAGAAGAAGCTCGACACCGTCGTGAAGATGCTGACCGAGAAGTCGTCGATCCGGCTCGACCTGATCGGCCGCGTCGATCCCGCGCAGGACACGCCGGGGCTGCGCGACGCGTACGTCGAGCGTCTGGTGCGCCAGCAGAAGCTGAAGGACGTGGTCGGCCAGGGCGAGAGCATCGATCCGATGTCGGTGAAGGTCGACAAGGCCGAATACTCGAAGTACCTGACGCGCGCGTACAAGGCCGCCGACTTCAAGAAGCCGCGCAACCTGGTCGGGCTGCAGAAGACGCTGCCCGATGCGGACATGAGGCAGGCGCTGGCCGATCACGCGCCGGCCGACGACAACGCGCTGCGTGCGCTCGCGCAGCAGCGCGCGCAGGCCGTGCGCCAGTACCTCGACGGGAAGATCGACTCGAGCCGCGTGTTCGTCGTCGCGCCGAAGCTCGACGCGAAGGGCATCTCGGACAAGGGCGCGACGACCCGCGTCGACTTCGGGCTGCAGTAAGCCTTGCCGCGATCAGCCGCCGCGCCCGCACCGGTCGGGCGCGGCGGCTTTTTTTGTCAGCGCGCGGCGATCGCCGGTTCGCGCTTGTCCAGTTCCTTCCTCGCGGCCAGCGGCAGACGCGCGTCGTCCCACTGCGTCAGCCATTCGACTTCCTTCGCGGTGAACACCTGTCCGTAGTTGCGCAACGCGTACTGCAGCGCGTCGACGACGTGGTGGCGAATGATTTCGGGGGTGCGTGCATCGTCCAGCACGAACCGGAGAGCTTCCAGGGTCGACATACTCGTGCTCCGGGTCAGGGAAAACCCTTTATCACACACCAATAGTCGCGGGCCAAGCCGAAAAAAAATCCGGCCGCACGGGTCGGCGCACGCAAGGGCCGCGTATTGCGACCGATTCTTGTCATTTGCGATTGGTTACGTTTGACAGAGAACAGAAAGCCTCGCTTCATGCGACCGCCGCACGATCCGGCGATATTTTGCGCGCCGGATGGCAAGTCGTGCAGTTCAAACGTCAATCGATGAGGTGGGGTGATGATTTCCAGGTTCGTCAAGCAACGAAACATGGCGGTGATGGTGGCGGGCGCGCTGACGCTCGCAAGCGCGGGCGCGCATGCGGCGCAGCAGGACGGCGACAGCCAGGGCGAGGGCAACGGCCATGCGGGCCGCGTCGTGAAGCACGTGCTGCTGCTGAGCGTCGACGGTCTGCACGAGCAGGATCTCGCGCGCTGCATCGGCGCGAATACGTGCCCGAACATCGCGGTGCTCGCGAAGAGCGGCGTGACGTACGCGAACGCCTATACGCCGGGCCTGTCGGATTCGTTCCCGGGCCTCGCGGCGCTCGTGACGGGCGGCTCGCCGAAGACGGCCGGCCTGTTCTACGACGTGTCGTATGACCGCAACCTGTATGCGCCGGGCGATACGACATGCTCGGGTAAACAGGGCTGGAACGTCGTGTTCGACGAAACGACCGGCATCGACGCGATCGACGGCGGCAAGCTCGTGCACCTTGACGGCGGCGGCGCGTTCAACCCGCAGGCGATTCCGCACGCGCGCGTGAACGGCCGGTGCGTGCCCGTTTATCCGCACAACTACGTGAAGACCAACACGGTGTTCGAAGCCGTGAAGGCCGGCGTGCCGAACGCGCGCACCGCGTGGGCCGACAAGCATGCGTGGGGCTACGACTGGCTGAACGGCCCGTCGGGCACCGGCGTCGACGACCTGATGCGCACCGAGATCAACTCGATCGACCCGGCGACGAACACCGACTACACGGATGTCTACTCGCACACCGCGCGCTTCGACAACCTGCACGTGCAGGCGCTGGTCAACCAGATCGAAGGCCGCGACTCGACCGGCACGAAGAGCGCGCCGGTGCCGACGCTGTTCGGCGCGAACTTCCAGACGCTCAGCGTCGCGCAGAAGTCGCCGGTCGCGAAGGGCGGCGGCTATCTCGATGCCGACTTCACGCCGAACGGGCAGGTCGCGAACGCGATCACGTACGTCGACAACGCGATCGGCCGTATCGTCGCGACGCTGAAGCAGGCCAACCTGTACACGTCGACGGCCGTGATCGTCACGTCGAAGCACGGCCAGTCGCCTTCCGATCACGCGAAGCTCGTGAAGAACGGCGACACGCTGACGAAGCTGCTCGAAACGAACAACTACCTCGACCCGAACGGCAACTTCGGCCAGAACAGCACGGCGACGGGCAACCTGAACGACGGTTCCGGCCTGGTCGGCACGGGCTTCGTGCAGACCGACGACGTCGGCCTGATCTGGCTGCGTGACCGCAGCCAGCGCACGGCCGTGGTCGAGACGCTGAAGGCGAACCTGGGTTGCAACGCGCCGGGGATCTGCGCGGACGGTGCGCAGGCGTCCATCCTGTACGGCGCGGCGCTGGCCGATCGCTTCGGCGATCCGGCCAACGGCCGCACGCCGGACATCATCGTCCAGCCGAATCCGGGCGTGATCTACACGTCGAGCACGAAGAAGGACGAGGAGCACGGCGGCAACGCGCCGGACGACAGCCACCTCGGCCTGCTCGTGTCGTATCCGGGCGTCCATCGCGCGCGCACCGTGAACGATCTCGTGGGCACGAAGCAGGTCGCGCCGACGATCCTCGCGCTGCTCGGCGCCGACCCGCGCCTGCTGCATGCGGTCGTGGCCGAGAACACGCGCGTGCTGCCGGGGCTCGGTATCGGGCGTTGACGCGGCAGGCCGGATGCCGCCGCCGGGCGGCGTCCGGTGCAGGGCGCGCGCGGCCGGCGGCGGCGCGCGCCGTTCGTTTTCAGGGCGGCGTGGGGCGACCCTACGCGCGCCCGGCTTCGTCCAGCATCCAGTCCCTGAACCGTCTCAACGCATCGCTCGTGTCGAGGCGCTCCGGCGCGTAACACAGGTAATGCCCCTGCGCGTCGACGTCGACCGGTGCGTCGAACGGCTCGACCAGCGTGCCCGCCGCGAGATTGTCGAGAATCAGGAAACGCGGCACGAGGGCCATCCCGAGCCCGGCCTGCGCGGCCTGGATCAGCACCGAATACTGCTCGAAGCGCGGGCCGGCCAGTGCGTTCATCTGCGACGCGCGATGACGCTCCGCCCACGCGGACCACGCGATTTCGGCCTGTTCGTGCACGAGGCGCGGTGCGGCGACCGCATCGGCGGGCGTATGCAGCGCATGCCGGGCGGCGAATTCGCGCGAGCAGACGGGCACGAAGGTGCGCCCGCCCAGGTAGTCGCTGCGCACCCCTTCCCATCCGCCGTCGCCATAGCGGATCGCCGCGTCGAGTCCGAACGGGAACACGTCGCCGGGCGCGAGATGGCGGCGAAAGCTCAGCGTGACGCCCGGCGCGGCGGCGAGAAAGCGCGTGAGGCGCGGCAGCAGCCACTTGGTCGTGAACGTCGGCACGCTCGCGATCGTCAGCAGGTCGCTGTTCTCGCGCGCGCTCAGCAGCTCGATCGACGCGTTGCCGATTTCGCGCAACGGCCCGACGACGCGTGCGTGATACACCTGGCCCGCCCGTGTGAGCGCGAGGCCGCGCCCCTCGCGCACGAACAGCTTCACGCCGAACAGCGCTTCGAGGTTCGCGATCTGCCGGCTGACCGCGCTCGGCGTCAGGCCCAGTTCGCGGGCCGCGTAGGAGAAGTTCAGGTACTTCGCGGACGCGGCGAATGCGTGCAGCTCCGCCACGTTCGGATACAGGTGCTTCATGGCGGGCTGTTCCGTCCTTGCACAGGTCGATGCGCGCTTTTTACGTTTTTTTCATGACGATGCCATGTCGAAACCGCACACTGCGCCGGCTTCGACAACGCAAGCCGGCCTCGCCCGGCGGGCGTCGCACGAAGTTTTCCCCGATCGTCAGCGAGTGTGCTCATGCATCCGTCAACCACCCCGGCATTGGCCGACGGTGTTCCGATTCGTCGTAACAGAACAGCGCATCCGCGTGTCGGCCGCCTGCTGCTGCAGGCGCTGCTCGCGGTGTTCGCGCTCTACCTGCTGCTGCCGATCGCGTTGCTGCTGATCGGCTCGGTGGGCGCATCGTGGACGAACACGTTGCTGCCCTCGGGTGTCACCGGGCACTGGTTTGCCGACCTGGCCGCGAACCGGAGCTTCACCCGCGCGTTCGGCGTGAGCTTCATGGTGGCGCTGGCGTGCTGCGCGCTCAACGCGGTGATCGGCCTGCCGCTCGCGTACGCGCTGCATCATCGCGCGCAGGCCGGCGGCGGGTTCGCGACGCGCGTCGTGATGCTGATGCCGGTCGCCGTGCCGGCGCTGACGCTCGGTTTCGGCTACATCGCGATCTTCAGCGGCGACACGCTGCCGTGGCTCGGCACGCTGCCGCTGATGATCGCGGCGCACGCGGTGCTGACGTTGCCGTATCTGCTGCAGACGCTGCTCGGCGACCTGCGCCACCTCGGCCTCGCGCGGCTCGAGGCTTGCGCGGCGACGCTCGGCGCGCCGCCGTTGCGCCAGTTCGTCACGATCGTGCTGCCGAACCTGCGGCACAGCCTGTTTTCCGGCCTCGTGATGGTGGCGGCGCTGTCGATCGGCGAATTCCAGATCTCGAACCTGATCGCCGGCTTTCGCTACCGGAATTATCCGATCGTGCTGCTGCAGGCGTTCTACGGCGCGACCGGGATGGCATGCGCGGCCACCGTCGTGCTGCTCGTGCTCGCGGTGCTCGCGACGCTCGTGTCCGTCGGCACCGTGCAACGTCTGAAGTGAGTCATCCATGAGTCTCGAATTCGAACACGTCAGTTTCCAGTATCCGGGCGCCCGCCATGGCGTCGACGACGTCACGTTGTCCGCCGCGCAGGGCGAACTGCTCGCGGTGATGGGGCGCAGCGGCTCCGGCAAATCCACGCTGCTGAGGCTCGCGGCCGGGCTGCTCGACGGCTGGCGCGGCCGCATCGCGATCGGCGGCGCCGACGTGGCCGGCGTGCCCGTGTGGCGTCGCGAAGTGGGGATGGTGTTCCAGCATTACGCGCTGTTCCCGAACCTGTCGGTCGTCGACAACGTCGCGTACGGGCTGCGCATGCGCGGCGTGGCGGCCGACCTGCGGCGCCGGCGCGCGCTCGACATGCTCGAGCGGGTCGGGCTGGCGGCCCATGCGACGCGCGGCGTCGCGATGCTGTCCGGCGGCCAGCAGCAGCGCGTCGCGCTCGCGCGGGCGCTCGTGATCGAGCCGAAGCTGTTGCTGCTCGACGAGCCGCTGGCGGCGCTCGATGCCGGCATCCGCCACCAACTGCGCGACGAGATCCGCGCGCTACAGCGCGCATGCGGCGCGACGACGCTGTTCGTCACGCACGACCAGGACGAAGCGCTGAGCATGGCCGACCGCGTCGCGATCGTCGACGGCGGCCGCGTGCTCCAGGCCGGCACGCCGCGCGACCTGTACGAACGCCCGGCCACCGCGCAGGTCGCGCGCTTCGTCGGGCATTCGACGCTGCTGCGCGGGCAGGTGCGCGCGCACGGCGAGATCGACGTGCGTTTCGCGACCCTGCGTGCGGAAACGGGTGCGCATCGGCCGGGCGACGCGATCGCGGTGCTCGTGCGGCCCGAGCACGTGCAGGCCGATCCGCCGGCGCACAGCACGAATCGCATCGAAGGCCGCCGCGGCGACGTGCGGTACTTCGGCGCGACGCAGCGCTACGACTTCATTCCGGACGGCTCGGCCGACGTGCTGCTGTGCGAAGGGCGCGAGCCGGCCGTGCGCAGCATCGCGCTCGACCCGCGCCATCTGCTCGTGCTGCCGGCAGCGCCGGACGCGCACTGATTCCTTTCGTTTAACGGAGATTCACGATGCTTGCAGGTTCCCCTCTTGTGAAAGCCATGCGCGCCCGCGTGCTGGCGCTGTGTGCGCTCGCGGCGCTCTCTTGCGCGGCGGCGCAGGCCGCGCCGCTGTACCCGGGCGAAGACGCGCTGTACGCGAAGGCGGCCGACGAAGGGCTCGTCGTGTCGTTCGACACCGGCCCCGAATGGGCGAACTGGAAGGCGCTGTTCGCCGAATTCCGCAAGCGCTATCCGAAGGTCGAGATCACGTACAACGACATCGGCTCGGCCGCGACCGTCGTCGCGCTCGACAAGTCGCGCCGCCGCCCGCAGGCCGACACCGCGTACTACTTCGCGGCGTCGGCGCTCGATGCGGCCGGCAAGGATGTCGTCGCGCCGTTCCGGCCGGTCAATTTCGACAAGCTGCCGGGCGTGTTCCGCGCGACCGACGGCCGCTGGTTCGCCGTGCATTCGCTGAACATCGCGTTTCTCGTCAACCGGAAGCTCGTCAAGAACGTGCCGCAGCGCTGGTCCGACCTGCTGAAGCCCGAGTACCGCAACGCGGTGGTCTATCTCGATCCGCGCTCCACGGGGCAGGGCCAGGTCGCGGTGTTCGCGGCCGCGTATGCGAACGGCGGCAGCGTCGAGAACCCGAAGCCGGGCGCGGACTTCTTCGGCAAGCTGAAGCAGGCCGGCAACGTGCTGCGCGTCGAGGGCACGACGCCGTACGCGAAGTTCGTGAAGGGCGAGATCCCGATCCTGATCGGCTACGAGAACGACGGACTCAAGGCGAAGTACGCGGACGGCATGGGCGACGCGGCCGACATCGTGATTCCGCAGGACGGCAGCGTGTCGGCGCCCTATGCGATGAGTCTCGTGAAGAACGGCCCGAATCCGTCGGCCGCGCAGCTCTGGCTCAACCTGGTGATGAGCGACGTCGGGCAGGCGCTGTTCGCGCAAGGCTACGTGCGCCCGGCGGTGCCCGGCACGCCGGTCGCACCGGAGGTCGCGGCGAAGCTGCCGAACGCGCCGCAGGTGCGCCCGCTCGACGTCGCGAAGGCGGCGGCGCGCAAGGCCGAGGTCGACCAGCTCTGGTCGCAGGCCACGCTCGGCCAGTAAGGGGCACGGAATGCAGGCCTCCTTACCGGCGCGCGGCGTGCTGCGCCGCTTCGGCGCGCTGCCCGCCGCGGCCTTGCTCGCGGTGTGCTTCGTGCTGCCGCTGGCCGCGCTGGTCGGCGCCGCGTTCGACGGCGGCGGCCGTGCGTTCGCGGCGGTGTGGCGCGATCCGCTCGTCGCCGACGCGATCGCGCGCTCGCTCGCGCTGGCGATGAGCGCCGGCACGCTGTCGGTCGGCGTCGGCGTGCCGGTCGCGTTCGCGCTGGCCGGGCAGTCGCCGGCCCGCCGCCATTGGTCGCTCGCGCTGCTCGGCATGCCGCTCGCGTTCTCCGGGCTGGTGATCGCGTACGGCTTCATCCTCGCGTTCGGCCGCGCGGGCTTCGTGACCACGCTGCTGGCCGCGCTGGGGGCCGATCCGACCGTGGTCGGCGGCGCGATCTACACGATGCCGGGGCTCGCGTTCGCCTACGCGTACTACCTGATTCCGCGCGTCGCGCTGATGATCTACCCGGCGCTCGCGAATCTCGACCGGCGGCCGCTCGACGCCGCGCTGACGCTCGGCGCGCGGCCGTGGCGCGCGTGGCTCGACGTCGCGTGGCGCGAGCTGTGGCCGTCCGTCGCGTCCGCCTGGTGCCTCGTCACCGCGATCGCGCTCGGCACCTACGGCACGGCGATCGCGCTGGCCGGCACGCAGATCAACATCCTGCCGCTGCTGATGTATCTGAAGCTGTCGGACGGGCAAACCGATTTTTCGCAGGCAGCCGTGCTGTCGATCGTGCTGACGGCGATCTGTACCTGCGTTCTGGCACTGGGAGAAGGCCTTGTTCGCCAACGACGTCATTGAATGCGCGTGGTCCGAACCGGCGCGCGACGCGCTCGCGCGGCTGGCGCAGCGGCAACGCGGCGCGCACCGGCACCGGATGCCGGCGGGCCTGATCGGCCCGCGCGACGCGACCGACGAGCAGATGCGCGTCGCGGAACGGATCGCGCACGCGGTGGCGTCGACGGGCGTGGCGCTCGTCGGCGGCGGCAAGCAGGGCGTGATGGAGGCCGCCGCGCGCGGCGCGCATGCGGCGGGCGGCTGCGCGATCGGGCTGTTGCCCGAGGACGATGCGACGCTGGCGAATCCCTACCTGAGCGTCGCGCTGCCGACCGGGCTCGGCATCACGCGCAATGCGCTGGTCGCGCGTGCGTCGCTGTGCCTGATCGCAGTCGGCGGCGGGCTCGGCACGCTGTCCGAAATCGCGCTCGGGTTGCAGTGGGGCAAGCCGGTATTCACGATCTGCGGTGCGCCGCAGGTAGCGGGCGTCGAGTGCTTCGACGAAGCGGACGCGCTCGTCGCGCGCGTCGCGCAGTGGCTGGCGGATTCGGCGTAGCGCCGATGGGGCGCCGGGCACGGGCTTGAAATGACGGGCGCCACCCGTCATATTGGCTGCGCATCACCCGTTCAACGACGCACCGAGAGGATCGTTCATGCGCCTTCTGCTTGCCCTGCTGCTGCCGTGGTTCCAGTTTTTCACGATCGGCCGCCCGATCGCCGGGATCATCTGCCTGGTCCTGCAAATCACGATCATCGGCTGGCTGCCGGCCGCGATCTGGTCGGTGTATGCGTTGAGCCAGTACAAGACCGACCGCAAGATCGACGCGGCGTTGCGCGAGCGGCGGTGACGCGGGCATCGCCGTCCGTTACCGCGGCGGCGGGCCGTCCAGTTCCTCGGCTCGCGCGAACAGCCAGTCGACGAACGTGCGCAGCGCCGGATCGCCGTCGTTGCGATACAGGCAATGAAACGGCGGCCCTTCCAGGTGCACTTCCGGAAACAGGGCAACCAGCCGGCCGCTCGCGAGCGCGTCGCGCACCACGGCGCGTGGCGCGAGGCACACGCCGAGCCCGCTCGCGGCCGCCTGGATCAACAGGAAGAACTCGCGATAGAACGGCCCGCGCAGCGTTTCGGTGACGTCCGTGCCGGCCTGGTGGAACCAGTATTGCCACGCTTGCGGCAGCCCGGCGTAGTGGAGCAGCGGCGCGTTGCGCAGGTCCGCCGGCACGCACGCCCGTTCGAGCACCGGATGGCCGGGCGCACACACGGGGAGCGCGACGTTCGCGAGCAGCGGGCGCGACACGAAGCCCTTGCGGCGGAGCTCCGGCGTGTACCGGCGGATCACGATGTCGCACGTTTCGTCGATCTGGTCGCGCTCGGCATCGGCGTTCGTGACGAGTTGTACGTCGATATCGGGATGCGCGGCCTGGAACGCGGCCAGTTGCGTCAGCAACCATCCATGCGCGAACGACACCGAGGCATTGACCCGGATCGCATGGCCGCCGACGGGCTCGAACATCTGCCCGGTCGCCTGCGCGAGCCGGCCGAGGCAGCTCGCGACGTCGACGAGGTAATGCCGCGCGCGCGGCGTGAGCCGCAGCGAACGCCCGTCGCGTTCGAACAGCTTCTGTCCGAAGAACGATTCGAGCACGCGGATCTGCTGCGCGATCGCGCTCTGGGTCACGTTCAGTTCCTCGGCGGCGAGGGTGAGGCTCTGCAGGCGGCCGGCGGCTTCGAAGCTGCGCAGCGCGTTCAGGGGCGGCAATCGGCGCATCGTGAGATCGCGAAGAAAAGCTACACAGTGAGTCTGAAAATGTCGTTTGTCGCGGCTGTGGCGCGTCCCTAAGATGACGCCGACAGGAGAAAACCGCGATGACGATCATAGCGCCCCCCGATTGCCGATCAACAGGAATTCGCCGCCGCCTTCTCGACCGCCGCACGGCGCGGCGCGCGATGCGCCGCGTGGCGGCGGTGCCGCCGGTGCGCGGTCGCGGTGTGCTGGCGCTCGCCTGCGCCGGGCTGCTGGCGATGCTGGCCGGGTGCGCGGCGAAGCCGCAAAACGAACGTCAGATCGGCAGCGGCGGATCGCTGGTGCGCTACAGCGCCAGCCAGACCGAAGTCGACCTGACGGACAGCGAACAGCAGACGCTGCGCATGATGAGCGATCGTTGTTATGCGGGGGCGACGCAGGCGCGCACGCTCGACGCGGCGGCGGCCGTGCTGCGCGCGCAGGGTTATGCGCCGGTGACGGTCGACCGCGATATGGGGCTGATCGAAGGCGGCCGCAGCGACACGCTGGTTCCGAAGTGGCGGCAACTGCTGCGCGGCGCGCTGAAGGCGAGGATCGGCGGCTTGCCGGCCAAACCGGATCACGAGCGCGTGGCCGCCGTCGTCGCGGTTCGCGTGACGCCGGCGCGCGACGCGATCGTGCGCGCGCGTTTCGACCGCACGGTATGGGACAGCAACGGCGATTCGCGGATGAAGACCGTCGTCGAGCCCGATTACTACCGGGCCTTCTTCAGCGCGATGGACAAGGCGATGTGCACGACGTCGTGCGAGCGGTGACCGGCTCGAAGCCGCGACCGCCAACGACAACGAAAAAACGGCCGCCCCGACCGTCGTTCGACCGGGGCGGCCGCCTGGCTTACTTCACGGCGAACAGCGTCAGGTTCATGAAGATCTTGAACGCATAACCGAGCGTGACGGCGCCGATCACGCCGCCCGCCCACAGCACGACGAACCACATCCAGCCGCGCATCCGCGGCCGTGGCGCCTCGGGCGGGCGATCGGCGGAATCAGTGGTGGTAGTAATGCTGGTCTTCATGGCGCACCTTGCCTCGGAATACCCAGTAACCCATCGTCGTGTAGGCGATGATGATCGGGAGGATAACCGCTGCGCCGACCAGCGTGAAGGTCTGGCTCGAACGCGGCGCCGCCGCTTCCCAGATCGTCATCGTCTGAGGAATCGCATACGGGAACAGCGTGACGAGCAGGCCGACATAGCCGAGCAGCACCAGCGCCAGCGCGAGCACGAACGGCGTCATGTCGTGCCGGTCGCGTACCGCGCGGCGCATCCACACCGCGCACCCGGCGACCAGGAACGGCACCGGCAGCAGGCGCCAGAACAGCCCCGAGTCGAACCAGCGCTGCGCGATGGCCGGATCCTGCAGCGGCGTCCACAGGCTGACGACCGCGATGAAGCCGAGCAGCACGACGGTCAGCGGCCACACGACGCGATGCAGGCGGCGCTGCAGGTCGCCTTCGGTCTTCGCGACGAGCCAGCAGCAGCCGAGCAGCGCATAGGTGACGATCAGGCCGAGGCCCGTCAGCAGGCTGAACGGCGTGAGCCAGTCGAACGCGTCGCCGGCGAACACGCCGTCCTTCACGTTGATGCCCTGCAGGAACGCGCCGAGCGCGATGCCCTGGAACAGCGTCGCGCCGGCCGAGCCGCCGATGAACGCGAGATCCCACAGCTGCTTCGTGCGGCGCGCCTTCGCGCGGATCTCGAACGACACGCCGCGAAAGATCAGACACACCAGCATGAAGATCAGCGGCAGGTACAGCGCGGACAACACGGTCGAATAGACGATCGGGAACACCGCGAACAGCCCCGCGCCGCCGAGCACGAGCCACGTCTCGTTGCCGTCCCATACGGGGGCGACCGTGTTCATCATCAGGTCGCGTTCCTTCTCGTCCGGGAAGAACGGGAAGACGATGCCGATGCCGAGGTCGAAGCCGTCGAGCACGACGTACATGAAGAGCCCCAATGCGATGATCGCGGCCCAGATTACGGTGACGTCCATAGATTTTCTCGTATGCGGATGGGGTGGGCTCAGACGGTCTCGATCAGCTCGTCGACGGCCGACATCGGGCGGCGCGCGGTGTGATCGGGGCGCGTGTCGGGCGTGTCGTCGTGCTTCACGTCGGGCAGCGCGGGGCCGGCCTTCATCAGCTTGAGCATGTAGTACACGCCGGTGCCGAACACGAGGAAGTACACGATCACGAACGTCATCATCGACAGGCTGACCTGCTGCACCGACAGCGGCGACACGGCCTGCGCGGTACGCATCACGCCGTACACGACCCACGGCTGGCGGCCCGCTTCGGTCGTCACCCAGCCCGCGAGCAGCGACACGAAACCGGTCGGGCCCATCACGAGCGCGAAGCGCTGGAACCCCTTCGATTCATACAGGCGGCCGCGGCGGCGCAGGAGCCACGCGAGCGCGGCGAGGCCGATCATCGCGAAGCCGAGGCCGACCATGATCCGGAAGCTCCAGAACACGACCGTCGAGTTCGGGCGGTCTTCCGGCGGGAACTCCTTCAGCCCGCGGATTTCGCCGTCCCAGCTGTGCGTGAGGATCAGGCTGCCGAGGTGCGGCACCTGCACCGCGTAGCGCGTCGTTTCCGCCTTCATGTCCGGGATGCCGAACAGGTTGAGCGCCGTGCCGCCCTTTTCGGTTTCCCACAGCCCTTCGATCGCGGCGATCTTCGCGGGCTGGTGCTTCAGCGTGTTGATGCCGTGCTGGTCGCCGATCACGGCCTGCAGCGGCGCGAGCACGAGCAGCAGCCACAGCGCCATCGAGAACATCTTCTTCACGCCCTTGTCGCGGCGGCCCTTCAGCAGGTGCCACGCGCCCGTCGCGGCCACCACCAGCGCCGCGACGATGAACGCGGCGATCGCCATGTGGAACAGGCGGTACGGGAACGACGGATTGAAGATGATCGCGAACCAGTCGGTCGGCACGACGCGGCCGTCGACGATCTCGAAGCCTTGCGGCGTCTGCATCCAGCTGTTCGACGCGAGGATCCAGAACGTCGAGATCAGCGTGCCGATCGCGACCATCAGCGTCGCGCCGAAGTGCGCGCGCGGGCTCACGCGGTTCCAGCCGAACAGCATGATGCCGAGGAAGCCGGCTTCCAGGAAGAACGCGGTCATGACCTCGTACATCAGCAGCGGCCCGGTGACGGCGCCGGCGAAGCTCGAGAAGCCCGACCAGTTCGTGCCGAACTGGTAGCTCATCACGACGCCAGAGACGACGCCCATCCCGAAGGCGACCGCGAAGATCTTCGACCAGAACAGACAGAGGGTCTTGTAGTACTGCTTGCCGGTCTTGAGCCAGCGGTATTCGAGCACGGCGATGAAGCTGGCGAGGCCGATGCTCAGTGCCGGAAAGACGATGTGAAAGGAGACGGTGAACGCGAATTGCAGGCGGGCCAGATCGAGGGCCGAAAGTGCGGTGTCCATACCAGATGACCGAAGCTGACGATACCCGCCGGCGGGTGCCGGCGGACCCCGGCGGACAGGCGTCGGGGTTGGCTGGAGTATGCGTCGCGATGTTGCACCGCGAAATGCGCCAACTCGTCGCAGATGTCCAGCCCGCCGCGCGCGATGTCGGGATAAATCGTTGATTCGTATCAAGAAGCCTGTTCGCGGCGCGGACGACCATGGCGTGGCGGTCTGACGCACGTGCGTCAATATGGCGCGCCGCGTCATCGGAACGGTTTCGATCGTCCGGAAACGGCGCGGCGGGCAGCCCGTGCGCGGCGCGCGAGGCAGCCGATCCGTTTCGGCGCGTTAGCGCGTAATGCACGCGGCCGTGGCGGCGGGGCGGTGCCGGGAGCGGCTGTCACACGGGTAACGCCGCGCAACATTGGCGCGGCCGGCCGTAATGGATGCCGGATCGCGCGCGGCGTAGCGTTTCGGGTGTCGGGTTCGTATCGGCGAACCGGCCTGCTGGAGAACGTGACGTGAATGGATTGAAGCTCGCGCTGGGCGCGGCAGCCGCGGTGGCGCTCGCGACGGGCGGCGTCGCGCATGCCGCCCGGGTCGGGGTCTATGTCGGCCCCGGCTTCGGCTACCCGTATTACTACCCTGTCGTCCCCGCGCCTTACTACTACCCGCCGCCCGTCGTCGCGGTACCGGTCGATCCGCCGCCGCCGCCCGAATATGTCGAGAAGGGCCAGCCGCAGGACAACGGCGACGCGAACCTCTGGTATTACTGCGACGCGTCGAAGCACTACTACCCGTATGTGAAGACCTGCAAGTCGGGCTGGCGATCGGTGCCGGCGCGGCCGCAGTGACGGAGGCGCGACGATGACATCCGCATTTCGATTCTTGCGCGTGCCGGCCGCGCTGGCGCTGGCCGGCTGCCTCGGCGCATGCGCGTACCTGCCGACCGGGCCGAGCGTGATGGCGCTGCCGGGCACCGGCAAGTCGTTCGACCAGTTCCGCGCCGATGACGGCAACTGCCGCCAGTACGCGTTCGGGCAATCGGGCGGCGTGAGCGCCGGGCAGGCGTCGACCGCCAGCGCGGTCGGCAGCGCCGCCGTCGGCACCGCGCTCGGCGCGGCGGCCGGCGCCGCGTTCAACGGCGGCACCGGTGCGGCCGTGGGCGCCGGCGCGGGGCTGCTCGCGGGCAGTGTCGTCGGCGCGGGCGCCGCGCAGGGCTCGGCCTACGACGTCCAGCGCCGCTACGACTACGCGTATCTGCAATGCATGTACGCGACGGGCAATCGCGTGCCGGTGCCGGGCGGAATGAGCGGCGGCAGTGGCGGCGGGTATGGCGGCGGCGGATACGGCGGCGCGCCGCGCGCGGCGCCGCCGATGCCGCCGGCCGGCGTCCAGCCGCCGCCGCCGCGATACTGACCATGCGATTGCCGCTCGACGGGCGGCACGCGCTGCGTGAATTGCGTACACTCTGAGTCTCGTTTCGGCAGGGCCGGGCGCAGCGATGCCGGCCCGCGTTTACTCAGGGCATAGCGATGATCGATTTACGCAGCGATACCGTGACACGTCCGAGCCAGGCAATGCTGGCCGCCATGACTGCCGCCGAGACCGGCGACGACGTGTGGGGCGACGACCCGACCGTGCTGCGCCTGCAGGCGGTGACGGCCGAGCGCGCGGGCAAGGAAGCCGGCCTGTTCTTCCCGAGCGGCACGCAGAGCAACCTGGCCGCGCTGATGTCGCATTGCGAGCGGGGCGACGAGTACATCGTCGGCCAGCTCGCGCACACCTACAAGTACGAAGGCGGCGGCGCGGCCGTGCTCGGCAGCATCCAGCCGCAGCCGATCGAGAATGCGCCGGACGGCACGCTGCCGCTCGCGAAGATCGCCGCGGCGATCAAGCCGCTCGACAATCACTTTGCCCGCACGCGCCTGCTCGCGCTCGAGAACACGATCGGCGGCCAGGTGTTGCCGGACGGTTATGTGCAGGAAGCCGTCGCGTTCGCGCGCAGCCGCGGGCTGTCCGCGCACCTCGACGGCGCGCGCGTGTGCAACGCGGCCGTCGCGTCGGGGCGCCCGATCGCCGAGCTGTGCGCGCCGTTCGACACCGTGTCGATCTGCTTCTCGAAAGGGCTCGGCGCGCCGGTCGGCTCGGTGCTGGTCGGCAGCCGCGCGCTGATCGAACGTGCGCAGCGCTGGCGCAAGGTGCTGGGTGGCGGGATGCGGCAGTCGGGCATTCTCGCGGCGGCGTGCCTGTATGCGCTCGACCACAACGTCGAGCGGCTCGCGGACGATCACGCGAATGCCGCGCATCTCGCGGCAGGCCTCGCGCGCATCGACGCGGTGAAGGTGCTGTCGCATGCGACGAACATGGTGTTCGCGCAATTTCCCGAAGCCGATTGCGCGCCGCTCGAGGCGTGGCTCAAGGCGCGCGGGATTCTCACGCAGATGTTGTATGCGTCGCGCTTCGTCACGCACTGCGACGTGTCGCGCGCGGATATCGATACCTTCCTCGGCGCGGTCGGCGACTACTTCTCGCAGCGGCGCGCGTAACGGCCGCGAGCCGGCTTCGTCGCCAGCGCGCCGCCTCAGGTCATGTCGGCAGCGGCGCGAGCAATCGGCGCGCCGCTTCGACGACGCGCGCCGACAGCGACGCCATCGTCGGCGACTGCACGGTCCACGCGTGCCAGTACAGCGTGACATCGGTCGGATGCGCGGGCGCGAGATCGACGAGCCCTTGCGCATCGAGCGGCGTCGCGCCGATCAGCGGCTCCGGCACCATCGCGTAGCCGAGCCCGTGCCGCACCGCCGCGAAGTGCGAGTGGGTGCCGGGCACGTAGTGGCACGGGTACGCGCCGTCCGGCAGCCCGAACTTTTCCTTCAGGAACGACGACTGCAGCGTGTCGCGCCGTGAATACGCGACGACGGGCGCCTTGCGCGCGCTCGTGCGGTTCAGCCCGCGCGGGAACCAGCGCACCGCGAACGCGGCGGCCGCGAGCAGCCGGTAGCGCATCGTGCCGAGCGGCGTCGCGATGCAGCCGCGCATCGGCTTCGGTTCGGTCGTCACGCAGCCGACCGCCATCCCGCTTTCGAGCAGCGCGAACGTATGGTCCTGATCCTCGACGATCAGCTCGAACAGGATGCGCTCGCCCGCGAGCACGGATGTCAGCGCGGGCAGGAACCACGTGCCGAGGCTGTCGGAATTCAGCGCGATCGTCACCGAGATCGGCGATTCGCGCTCGGTCGCGAGCGTGCTTTGCAGGTCGGCCTGCAGCAGCGCGACGCGGCGCAGATGCTGCAGCACGCGCTGGCCGGCCACCGTCGGTCGGCATGGCCGCGTGCGCAGCACGAGCGGCGTGCCGAGGCTGGCTTCCAGCGCGCGGACCCGCTGCGTGACGGCGGACGCGGTCACGTGCAGGCGCACGGCCGCCTGCTCGAAGCTGCCGGTGTCGGCGACGGCCAGCAGCGCGGCGGCCTGCTTCGGATCGATCGTCATCGACATGTCGGTGGCATTCCTGTGAACTGTGACGAAAACAGGCCGTAGTGTAAGGCAGTGCGCGCAACCATCCGGGCGTGGCGAATCGTCCCGGCGTGTGCGATTCGTCTTCGGAATCGGTCGCCGCGCACCGTACCCCGGCGGCGCATGCATTTTGATCTACGCTGTAGGGAGGGCGAAACGCAACGCGCGCGATGCCGCTCGCGCGACGGCGATGTCATCATGCCGACGCCGGTGCCGGACGACGATGTGCGGCACGCAGGCCCGCCCCCACCTCACCGAAGCACCGGCGACGGAGAACCCGAGCGATGATCTTCCGGCAACTTTTCGATCCGCAATCGTCGACTTACACGTATCTGCTCGCCGACCGCGCGTCGCGCGAAGCGCTGCTGATCGACCCGGTGTTCGAGCAGGTGCGCCGCGACGCGGCGCTGCTCGACGAACTCGGGCTGCGGCTCGTCGCGACCGTCGACACGCACGTGCATGCCGATCACGTGACCGGCGCGTGGCTGCTGAAACAGCGCACGGGCAGTGCGATCGCGATCTCGGCCGCGAGCGGCGCGCGGGGCGCCGACCGCTACCTGAACGACGGCGACCGCTGCGCGTTCGGCGCGCGTTACCTGACCGTGCGCGCGACGCCCGGCCACACGAGCGGCTGCATCAGCCTCGTGCTCGACGACGAATCGATGGCGTTCACCGGCGATTGCCTGCTGATCCGCGGCACCGGCCGCACCGACTTCCAGCAGGGCGACCCGCGCGCGCTGTATCGCGCGGTGCACGGCCGGCTCTTCACGCTGCCGGCCGCCTGCCTGCTCTATCCGGCGCACGACTATCGCGGGCTCACGGTGACGAGCGTCGGCGAGGAGCGCCGTTTCAATCCGCGCCTCGGCGGCGACCTCAGCGAGGACGATTTCGCGGGCTACATGCGCAACCTCGGGCTCGCGCACCCGCGCCAGATCGACGTCGCGGTGCCGGCGAACCTCCAATGCGGGGTCGCCGCGAACGCGCCCGATGCCCAGGCGGCGCCCAATTGGGCGCCCCTCGTCTATACGTTCGCCGGGTTCTGGGAAATCGATCCGCAGTGGCTCGAGGATCATCTGTCGGCCGTGCAGGTCGTCGACGTGCGCGAGCCGGACGAATTCACGGGCCCGCTTGGGCACCTGCCCGGCGCGACGCCGATTCCGCTCGGCGAGCTGGCCGCACGCGCCGGCGAGATCGCGCGCGACCGGCCGGTCGTGACCGTGTGCCGGGCCGGCGGACGCTCCGCGCAGGCCACCGTGATCCTGCTGAAGGCCGGCTTCGACGCGGTCGCGAATCTCGGTGGCGGGATGCTGCGCTGGCGCGCCGAGGGGCGCGTCGTGATGGACGGCCGGTCGTAGCGATCCGAAGCCGAAAAAAATGCCGGACCGATGTCGAAACGGCCCGGCGCCGTTCGTCGTCCAGGTATCCGACCACGTGGCGCCGCACGACGCGGCGCCCACCACCCAGAGAGGCCGCGCGATGATGCCGACGCTTTACGCCCATCCCTTTTCGTCCTACTGCCAGAAGGTGCTGACCGCGCTGTACGAGAACGGCACGCCGTTCGAGTATCGACTGCTCGCGCACGACGATCCGAAGCCGATGCAGGAACTGACCGCGCTGTGGCCGCTGAAGCGCTTTCCGGTGCTGGTCGAGGCGGGCCGCACGGTGATCGAGGCGTCGATCATCATCGAGTATCTCGGCCTGAACCATCCGGGCCCCGTGCGCCTCTTGCCCGACGATCCGCACGCCGCGCTCGAGGTGCGGATGATGGATCGCTTCTTCGACAACTACGTGTCGACGCCGCAGCAGAAGGTCGTGCACGACGCGTTGCGCCGGGAAGGCGAACGCGATGCACGCGGCGTCGCCGATGCGCGCGCGATGCTCGATACGTCGTATGCGTGGCTGGACCAGAAGATGGCCGATCGCGAATGGGCGGCCGGCGATCATTTCAGCCTCGCCGATTGCGGCGCGGCGCCGTTCCTGTTCTACGCGGACTGGACGCACCGGATCGATCCGCGGTTCGCGAACGTGATCGCGTACCGCAAGCGTCTGCTCGCGCGGCCGTCGTTTGCGCGGGCGGTCGACGAGGCGCGGCCGTTTCGCGCGTTCTTCCCGCTCGGCGCGCCCGATCGCGACTGACGTGCGCGGCCGGCGCGCGGCGCGCCGCTGCCGCGCAGGGCCGGCAGCGCATGCCGGGGCGACGGAACGACAGCAGCAGGGGCAGCATCGCGGCACCGGCCCGTCACATCGTCTGCGTGACCGACTGCGCGAGCGTCAGCAGTTCGTCGAACTGCGTGATCAACTCGAAGCACAGCAGGAACGCGAGCGTATAGGCCGGCGCGGGGAAGCGCCGGATCGTCTCCAGCACCTGCGGCGCGAAGCGCGACCGGATCGCGTCGCGCGTCAGCAGCCACGCGATCGCGATGCCGATCGCGGCGCCCGCGATCAGGTCGGTCGGGTAGTGGAAGCCGAGATACGCGCGCGGCAGGCAGATGAAGACGACCGAATACAGCAGCGCGACGATGCCGATGCGGCGCGCGATGATGAAGATACCGGTCGCGATCGCCATCCACAGCATCGCGTGATCGCTCGGAAACGAACTCCATGCCTGCAGCGTCGCCGCGCGCAGTCCGGCCGACGGGAAGTGCAGGTGGAGATCGGGGTTGTAGATCGGCCGCACGCGGAACGGCAGCACCTGGGCGAGCACCCGGCCGATCGCGAGCGCGACGAGCCCGCTCGCGATCGTCGCGACGACCAGCTCGCGTTGCCGGTCGCGGTTCGGGCCTGGCTGGAACCACAGCCAGCACAGCACGGGAATGAGCACGAAGCCCTTGAACGTGTACAGGCCGGCAATCACGCGAATCGCGTGATTCATCAGCGGGCCGAACGTCACGTGGGTGAGGAAGATCTGGATCGAGGTGTCGAAATCGTTCATGTTCCGGGCGACCCGGGCGGACGCGCAGCGCATGACAGGCGGCCGGCAGGATCGGAAAGCGCGCTCGCACCGGAGCGCAACGGGGGCCAGTATGTCAGCCGTTATTTCGAAGAAAATGCGAAAAAATACCGGGAATCCCCTGATAAAACGGGGTTGTGCGATGGGGTCGGATGGCAACGCGCCGCGCGGTGCGGCAGGGGCGAATCGTCCGACGTTTGCGTGCAGGCGTGCACCGCTGTTGCAAAAATTAATCGGTTGAACTGGCTAATTCGTCAGGCGGATGCGGATCTTGCACCGAATGAACGAATGCGCGCGTCGGTGCGTCCGAATCTGCCGGGCCGTGCGGCATCATGCATGCGCCGATCGAAAATAAAAGAAAAGGCGGGCAAGCCCGTGGGCCTGCCCGCCTCGTCCTCGCGACGGCGGATGTCAGTTGCGCCAGATCCGCACCGCGAGCGCGGCCAGCGACGTCGCGACGGCCAGCGCGGTCACGGCATTCCAGCCCAGTTGCGCGAGCAACAAACTGCCGATCGCGGCGCCGGCCGCCATCCCGATGAACATCCCGACGAACAGCACCGCGTTGAGGCGGCTGCGCGACGCGGGATCGATCCGGTAGACGATGGCCTGGTGCGCGATCAGCGTCGCCTGCACGCCGAGATCGAAGCCGATCGTCGCGAGCGCGAGCAGGACGAGCTGCGCATGCGGCGACATCAGCGGCGCGGCGGCCATCGATGCGAACGACAGCGTCGCGATGCCGATACCGATGCGCGTGACGCGCTCGGGGCCGTGGTGGTCGGCCAGGCGTCCGGCGATCGGCGCGGCCAGCGCGCCGGCGGCGCCCGCGAGGCCGAATGCGCCGGCAGCCGCGCTGCCGAGATGGAACGGCGCGCCGTGCAGCATCACCGCGAGCGTCGACCAGAATGCGCTGAAGCCGATGGCAAGCAGCCCCTGCGCGAGCGCGGCGCGACGCAGAGCCGGATGATCGCGCCACAGCGCGCCGAGCGAGGCGATCAGCGCGCGGTACGGCAGCCGCGTGGTCGGCTCGAAGCGCGGCAGCCCGCGCGCGGCCACCCAGCCGATCACCGCGACGCTGACGGCCGCGAGCGCGAACATCGCGCGCCAGCCGGCCGTTTCGGCGATGAAGCCGGCCACGACGCGCGACAGCAGGATGCCGAGCAGCAGCCCCGTCATCACCGTGCCGACGATGCGGCCGCGATGCGTGTCGTGCGCGAGCGTCGCGGCGGCCGGCACGACGTCCTGCGCCATCGTCGCGGCGAGGCCGATCGCGAAACTCGCCGCGAGCAGCAGCCCGAGAGACGGCGCGATCGCCGCGAGCAGCAGCGCGACGACCAGCGCGGCAGCCTTGGTCACGATCACGCGGCGCCGGTCGAAGCGGTCGCCGAGCGGCGCGAGCAGCAGGATGCCGAGCGCATAGCCGAGTTGCGTGAGCGTCGGCACGAAGCCGATCGCGCGCGCCGATGCGCCGAGATCGGGCCCGAGCGCGCCGAGCATCGGCTGCGCGTAGTAGAGCGGGGCGACGGCGAGGCCGGCGGCGGCCGCGAGCAGCAGCACGAGCCGGCGATCGGGCATCGAATGAGCGGCCGGATGGGCCGGGGCGTGCGCCACACGGGGCGCGGCGTCGAGACGGGTCGGGGTGGACATGGTGTGCATCCTTGGTTGGATAACGGGATGGACGCGAGTGTGGCGGTACGCGGCCGGCCACGGTAGTGCCGCCTCGCGCAGATTTGTTATACGCTGCACGAATGACCGAAAAATCTTCTGCTTCTCCCGCCGCTGGCGGGTCTCAGCGCGTTCAGGCCGTGCCGGTGGACGGCGCCGGCTATCGTTTCGAGCTGATGGAAACGTTCGTGCGCATAGTCGAGGCCGGCAGCCTGTCGGCGGCCGCTGCGCAACTGCATACGACGCAGCCGACCATCAGCCGGCGGCTGCAGGCGCTCGAACGGTCGCTCGGCATGCGGCTGCTGCAACGGACGACGCATACGATGCGGCTGACCGTCGACGGCGAGCGTTGCCTCAAGCGGGCGAAGGAGCTGCTGGCGAACTGGGCGGCGTTCGAGGCCGATTTGCGCGGCGCGCAGGAGGAGCCCGACGGGCTGCTGCGCGTCGCGGTGCCGCACGCGTTCGGGCAGGAACGTTTCGTCGCGCCGCTCGCGCAGTTCCTGCGCGACTACCCGCGCGTGTCGGTCGAGTGGCTGCTGCAGGACGAGGTGCGCGATTTCGTCGGCAGCGGCATCGATTGCGCGATCCAGGTCGGCGAGCCGACCGATCCCGGCGTGGTCGCGATCCGGCTGACGAAGGTGCCGCGCTTCGTGGTCGCCGCGCCGTCGGTGCTGAACGGCGCCGATCTACCGGGCGACCCCGACGCGCTGGCCGGGCTGCCGTGGCTCGCGTTGCGCACCTACTACCGCAACGAACTCGCGCTGACGCACGCGGTCACCGGCGACACGCGACGCATCGCGATCCGGCCGCGCATCACGACCGCGAACCTGTATGCGCTGCGTAGCGCGGCGCTGCTGGGCGTCGGTGCGTGTGTCGGCTCGTCATGGATGCTGGCCGGCCATCTCGCGCGCGGCGAGCTCGTGCATCTCGCGCCCGAGTGGCAGGCCGCGCCGCTGCCCGTCTATCTGACCTATCCGCACGCGCAGTTCTATCCGTCGCGGCTCGTGCGGTTCGTCGCGATGATGCGCGAGGCCGTGCCGACGCTCGTCGAAGGGCGCGAGGCATGATCGCGCAGGCGCGCGACGGCGGCCGTGCCGTCAGCCGCGCCGGATGCCTTCCGGCAGCGCGCTGATGCGGCGCACCTCGGGCGAGTCGAGCCACGCGCGCGACGTCGCGCAGTCGACGAACATGTCGGTCGCGTCCTCGCCCCAGAACAGGTCGCCGTCGAGCGCGAAGGTCGGCACGCCGAATACGCCGTCGGCGATCGCCCGATCGGTGTTCGCGCGCAGCGCGTCCTTGACCGGCTGTGCCTCGGCGGCCGTCACGCCTTCCGGAAAGCCGACGGCTTCGCATAGCGCCGCGAAGCTGTCGGGCGTCGATACGTCGTGGCCGTCGCGCCAGATGTGCCGGAAGATGCGCCGGATCGCGTCGCGCGAACTGCCCATCGCGATCGCGAGGCGCAGCGGCCTGATCGGGTTGAACGGGTGCGCGGGCGGCATCCGGAACGCGATGCCGAGCTTGTCCGCGCGATATTGCGCGTGACGATAGGTGAAGACGCGTTTGGCCGCGATCTCGGCCGGTGCTTTCTGGCCCCAGTGCGTGAGCAGCGCGCCGAGCACGATCGGCCGCGGCTCGAACGCGGCGGCCGGCGGCAACCGGTCGAACTGTTCCTGCTGCAGATAGGCGAACGGCGAAACGAAATCGAAATACCAGGCGGCGGGGCGTGCGGCGCTCATCGCGATTGTCTCCTCGTGCGGGTCCGGTTGGCGGTTATACGCCCGGTGTGCATGCGAGTGGCACACCGGGCGTGCATCGTCGGCCAGTGTCGCATGCGGCGGCCCGTCGTGCCGTCGCATCGCCGCTGTCGTGCGCAATCGCCTACGACCGTGCAGCGTCGTCGGCCGACGACGCGAGCCGGGCGAGGCTGTCGCGCACGGCGGCCGCGTCGTAGCGCGTGCCCGCGCCGCCGAGCGCGACGGTCGCCTTCTGCGCGAGCGGCAGCAGCATGGCGAGCGCCGCGGCCATCGCCGGCGCGGAGGCGAGCCGCGATTTCGGGCCCGACACCGTCAGCGCGCCGACGCATTCGCCGGCCGCGCCGAACACGGGCACGGATGCCGATGCCGTCTCGGGGTCGCGCTCGCCGTACGACGCGGCCCACAGCTGTTCGCGCACGTCGTCCCAGCGGGCGTCGTGGGTGTCGGTGAAGGCCAGCAGCACCTTCCCGGACGCGCCCTGGCGAACCGGAAATTCCTCGCCGACGCGAATCGACACGCGCACGGCGCGGGCCGGTTCGACGCGATAGAGCACCGAACGCATGTCGCCCTGGCGCACGTAGAACGAAGCCGTTTCGCCGAGTTCGCGGCTCAGCGCCTCGAGCAGCGGCTCGATCACCGGGCCGACGCGGAACGAACGCTGGTACAGCGCGGCGAGCCGCAGCGGCTCGTGCCCGATCGCGTACTGGCCGTCGTCGAGCTTGCGCATGAAGCCGCCGTGTTCGAGCGCCGCGAGCAGGCGCAGGATCGTGCTCTTGTACAGCCCGGTGCGGCGCGACAGCTCGGCGAGCGACAGCCGGTCGTCGGTCTGGCCGAACGCACGGAGGATCGCGAACGCGCGATCGAGCACGGCGACGCCGCTGGATGCTTCTTCGGCCGCCGGATCGGGCGTGTCGCCGGTGTGACCTGCTTGATGCGTGGGCACTGACTGCTTCCTTCGAATGATGGTCGGCCCACTATATCGTTCTGTCTGACAGAACTCAAGTTCCATAAAATCGCGATTTCACGGGTATACCCCGCTTACCGCTCGTTCGCAGCCCGCCTAAAGTTCTGTCAAACAGAATGATGTTCTTTCAGATAGAACGATGAGGTGTCGAATGAGCGTTTCCGAATATCCGAAGGTGCTGGTCAGCGAGGTCGGTCCGCGCGACGGGCTGCAGAGCATCAAGGCCGTGATGCCGACGGCCGGCAAGCTGCGATGGATCACCGCGCTGGCCGCGGCCGGCCTGCGCGAGATCGAGGTGGGGTCGTTCGTGCCGGCCCGGCTGTTGCCGCAGATGGCCGACGTGCGCGAAGTCGTCGCGCATGCGCGGGCGATTCCGGGGCTGCACGTCGCCGCGCTCGCGCCGAACCTGCGCGGTGCCGAAGGGGCATTCGACGCGGGCGTGCACAAGCTGACGCTGCCGGTCTCGGTCACGGAAGCGCATTCGCTGGCGAACATTCGCAAGACGCCCGCGCAGATGATCGACGAAGTGCGCGCGATCGTCGCGCTGCGCGATGCGCGGTATCCGTCGGTGCAGATCGAGGCCGGCGTGTCGGTCGCGTTCGGCTGCACGATCGCGGGCGCCGTCAGCGACGACGAGACGATCGCGATGGCCGCCGCGATGGCCGAATGCGGTGTCGACGAAATCGGCCTGTCCGATACCAGCGGTTATGCGAACCCGGCCCAGGTGCGCCGGCTGTTCACGCGGCTGCGGCGTGAAGTCGGCGACAAGGCGGGCGGCGCGCATTTCCACAACACGCGCGGGCAGGGGCTGGCGAACGTCGTCGCGGCGCTCGACGCGGGCGTGACGACGATCGACGCGAGCCAGGGCGGCCTCGGCGGGTGCCCGTATGCGCCCGGCGCGACTGGCAACATCGTGACCGAGGATCTCGTGTTCCTGCTCGAAGCGATGGGATACGACACGGGGGTCGACGTCGACGCGCTGCTCGCCGCGCGCGCGATCCTGCATGCGGCGTTGCCCGCCGAGGCGCTGTACGGCCACGTGCCCGATGCGGGTTTGCCGAAGGGTTTCCGCTATGCGGACGGGCGTGTCCCGTCGGCCGCGCAACCGGAAGGATGCCTGGCGGGAGTCGCGCAATGAACGAACGCCAACCGGCCTCGGCGCTGCCGTACGCAGGCGTGCGCGTGATCGAGATGACGCACATGGTGATGGGCCCGACCTGCGGGATGCTGCTCGCGGATCTCGGCGCGGAAGTGATCAAGATCGAGCCGATCGCGGGCGACGGCACGCGGGCGCTGCGCGGTTCCGGCGCGGGCTTCTTCGGGATGTTCAACCGCAACAAGAAAAGTCTCGCGGTCGACGTGAAGGATCCGCGCGGGCTGGAGATCGTGCTGCGGCTCGTCGCCACGGCGGACGTGTTCAGCGAGAACTTCAAGAGCGGCACGCTGGACCGCCTCGGCCTCGGCTATCCGTCGCTGCACGCGCTGAATCCGCGCCTCGTGTACGTGTCGCACAAGGGCTTCCTGCCGGGCCCGTACGAGCATCGCACCGCGCTCGACGAGGTCGTGCAGATGATGGGCGGCCTCGCCTACATGACGGGCCCCGAAGGGCGGCCGCTGCGCGCGGGTGCGAGCGTGAACGACATCATGGGCGGCATGTTCGGCGCGATCGGCGCGATGGCCGCGCTCGCGCAGCGCGAGCGCACGGGCCGCGGCCAGCAGGTGCAGAGCGCGCTGTTCGAGAACAACGTGTTTCTGGTCGCGCAGCACATGATGCAGTTCGCGGTGACGGGGCAGGCCGCGTCGCCGATGCCGAGCCGCATTTCCGCGTGGGCCGTCTATGACGTGTTCTCCGTCAAGGACAACGAACAGATTTTTCTCGCGGTCGTGTCGGACACGCAATGGGCGCTGTTCTGCGATGCATTCGGCCTGGCCGCGCTGAAGGACGATCCGCGCCTCGCGACCAACAACCTGCGCGTCCAGGCGCGCGAATGGCTGCTGCCCGCGTTGCGTGCGCGGCTGGCGTCGTACTCGGCCGCCGAGATCGGCGCGATCTTCGAGTCGACCGGCCTGCCGTACGCGCCGATCACGAAGCCGCAGGACCTGTTCGACGATCCGCATCTGCGCGCCACGGGCGGCCTCGAAGCCGTGACGCTGCCGGCCGACGCGAGCAGCGCCGGGCGGCCGGTGGACACGCGCACCGCGCTGCTGCCGCTCACGCTCGCGGGCGAGCGCCTGCGGCTGCGCTCGGCGCCGCCCGCGATCGGCCAGGACACGCATGCGCTGCTCGGCGAGCTCGGCTACACGCCCGACGACGCGCGTGCGCTGATCGACGCCGGCGTCGTCGCGGGCCGGGGCGGCGCGGACGACGCGGCGCACGGCGACGGGCCGGGCGGCGCGCCTTCGCCGACTGAAGTGGCGAGCGCGTAGCGCGGCCGCGATCCCCCGAACGAACACAGGCAGCCCGGCCGCGCCATGCGCGGACGAGGACCGCCGTATCCATGGAGACGAACATGACATCCGCTTCCCCGGCGCTCGCCGCCGACCGCGAGACCGACACGTCGGCCGAGCAGCGCGCCGTGCGCAAGGCCGCATGGCGCTTCATCCCGCTGCTCGCGCTCGCGTACTTCTTCAACTACCTGGATCGCACGAGCGTCGGGTTCGCGGCGCTCACGATGAACCGCGATCTCGGGCTGACCGCGACGCAGTTCGGCTGGGGCGCGGGGATCATGTTCGCGGGCTACTGCGTGTTCGAGGTGCCGAGCAATCTCGCGCTGTACCGCTTCGGCGCGCGCCGCTGGCTCGCCCGCATCATGATCACGTGGGGGCTGATGGCGGCCGCGACCGCGCTCGCGACCGGGCCGACGAGTTTCTACGCGATCCGGCTGCTGCTCGGCATCGGGGAGGCCGGCTTCTTCCCGGGCGTGATCTTCTTTCTCGCCGTGTGGTTTCCGGCGAGCTACCGCACGCGCGTGCTGGCGTGGTTCACCGTGTCGACGCCGCTGTCGTCGCTGATCGGCGGCCCGCTGTCGACGTGGCTGCTGCAGCTCGACGGCGTGCTCGGGCTCGCCGGCTGGAAATGGATGTTCATCGTCGAAGGGCTGCCGGCGTGCGCGCTCGGTTTCCTCGTCCTGAAGCTGCTGTCCGATTCGCCGGCGCATGCCGCGTGGCTGTCGGACGACGAGCGCGCGGCGCTGCAGCGCGCGTTCGAGCGCGAAGGCGCGGCGGCCGGCCGCAAGAAGGGCTTCGGCGTCGCGTTGCGCGACGTGCGCGTGTACGTGCTGGCGCTGATCTCGTTCGGCTTCACGATGGGCTCGTACGGGATCGGCATCTGGCTGCCGCAGATGCTGAAGGCGCACGGCATGTCGACGATGCAGACGGGCTGGCTGTCCGCGGTGCCGTACTGCTTCGCGACGGTCGCGCTGCTGTGGTGGGCGAAGCGGGTGGACCGTCGCGGCGGCCCGGTCGCGAACCTGGCCGTGGGGCTGTGCATCGGCGCGGTGGCGCTGGGCGTGTCGACGCATTTCCTGACGCTCGGGCCGGCGCTCGTCGGCATCACGTTCGCGTTGATCGGCACGATTGCCGGCCGCACGATCTTCTACACGCTGCCGTCGCGCTTCCTGTCCGGCCAGGCGGCGGCCGGCGGGCTGGCGCTGATCAACTCGATCGGCGCGCTCGGCGGCTTCGCGGGCCCCTATCTCGTCGGCTACCTGAAGGACAGCTTCGGCACGTTCACGGCCGGCATGCTCGGCCTCGCGATCGTGCTGGCGATCACGACGCTGCTCACGCTGTCGCTGTACGCGTTCGACCGGAGCGAATGACATGGATACGATTTCGATCAAGCGACGCCGGTTGCTCGGCGCGGCCGCGGCCTCGTTCGCGCTGCCCGCATGCGCCGACACGCCGGCCCACGATGGAGCTTCCCGCATGACGACGCAAGGCAACTATCTCGCGGTCCGCCCCGACTGGCTCGCGTCGGCGCTCGAACCCGCGCTCGAGCCCGACCTGCCGATCGTCGACGCGCATCATCACTTCTACGAACGGCCGGGCTGGATTTACATGCTCGACGACTATCTGCAGGACGCGCGCTCGGGCCACCACATCCAGGCGTCCGTCTACATGCAGGCGCAGACGCGCTATCGCGATTCGGGGCCGGCCGAACTGAAGCCGGTGGGCGAGACGGCCTACGTGGCCGGCGTGACCGAGCCGCTGCAGCACGGCCCGGTGGCCGTCGCCAAAGGTATCGTCGGCCATGCGGACCTGCGGCTCGGCGCACGCGTGCGCGAGGTCCTGGAAGCGCATCTCGAAGCCGGACGCGGCCGGTTCCGCGGCGTTCGGCACCTGACCACGTGGGATGCCGATCCGACGCTCGCGAATCCGCTGTCGGCGGTGCCGCGCGGGCTGCTGCTCGATCCCGCGTACCGGGCCGGCGTCGCGCAGCTCGCGCCGCTCGGGCTGTCGTACGACGCGTGGCTGTTCTTTCCGCAACTCCCCGAACTGTTCGACCTCGCGAAGGCAAACCCCGACACGCGGATCGTCGTCAATCACTGCGGCGGCGTCGTGCGGATCGCCAGCTATGCGGACAAGCGGCCGGAGGTGTTCGAGCGCTGGTCGGCGTCGATGCGTGAGCTCGCGCAACTGCCGAACGTGTACGTGAAGGTCGGCGGCCTCGGGATGCGCATCAACGGGTTCGATTTCGAGAAGTGCGCGACGCCGCCGTCTTCCGTGCAGCTCGCCGACGCGTGGAAGCCGTGGATGATGACCTGCATCGACGCATTCGGCCCCGGCCGCTGCATGTTCGAGAGCAATTTCCCGGTCGACAAGGGCTCGTATTCGTTCGTCAACGGCTGGAACGCGTTCAAGCGGCTGACCGCGCAGGCCAGCCGGGACGAGCGCGACGCGCTGTTCCGCGGCACGGTCACGCGCGCCTACCGGCTCGGCTGACGCGCGTGCGCGGCGTCACCCCGCTTCCACCAGCGCGGCCAGCCGCGCCAATGCCATCCGCCAGCCCGTTTCGTTGTCGGCGGCCGGCACGCCGGGCGGCACCCCGTCGTGCACGGCATCCACGCGCGTGCCGCCGGCTTCGTCGGACAGCGTGATGGTGATCGTCATCGCGCCGCGCAGCATCGGATCGTCGGTTTCGAACACGTCGATCTCGACGATCCGCTCGTCCGGCACGAGCGTGACGAAGCGGCCGTGATAGGTATCGGTGCGCGCGGTGGTCTTGCCGGTGTCGGCCGACGGCGCGTCGTAGCTCAGCGACACCCGCAGCGCGCCGCCTTCGCGCGCATCGTACGCGTGCACGCGGCACGTCATGCCGTCGGGCACCTTCCACTGCTCGACCGCGTGCGGATCGAGCAGCGCGCGGTAGACGCGCCCGCGTGGTGCGTTCAGGTGCCGGCTGACCCGGGTGGAATGCGTGTGCGTGTGCAACATGTGGCCTCCCGCGGAACGCGCGCGACGGTGCACGCCGGCGGCCGGCGTGTCGTCATGCTTCCTTCAGGAATCCTAGGCGCGGGCGCGGCGGCATGCAATGGCTGCCCGCGCGGGCGCGTTCAGCCGTTCAACGCAGGGCGGCGGCGAAGGCATCGAGCTGCGTGATGCAGGTGTTCCAGCCCTCGAAAAAGCCGAGCGCTTCATGGCGCTCGCGCGTCGCGGCATCGGGATGCATCACGCGCGCCTCGTAGCGGCTGCCCGCGTCGTCGTCGGCCATCGTGACGATTGCCGTGAAGCCCATCCACGGCGTCTGCGGCCGCCAGCCGCCCGCGAGCATCGACGTGAACGCGATGCGCGATTCCGGCACGATCTCGAGAAAGCAGCCGGGATTGTCGCTCGTGCCGCCGTCGGGGCCGCGCATGAACGTGTGGAAGGCGCCGCCCGGGCGCAGGTCGAATGCGCGCACGTCGGTGGTCCACGGCTTCGGGCACCACCACTCCTTCAGCAATTCGGGGTCGGTCCACGCGCGCCACAGCGCACGGCGCGGCGCGTGCAGCGTGCGCGTGATGACGAGATCGTGGGCTTCAGCGGGGTCGACGGGACTGGCTGACATCGTGCTCCTCCTGATGATGGCGTTCGACGAATTCGACGAGGCGGTCGGATCGCGCCTCCCACAGCGCGCGCTGGGCGGCGAGCCATGTTTCGGCCTCGGTCACCCGGCTGACCACCAGCGCGCAGGTGCGCGAGCGGCCGGTTTTCCGGGTCTGCACGAGGCCGCTGCGCTCGAGCACCGCGACATGCTTCATGAACGACGGCAGCGCCATGTCGAACGGCGCGGCCAGCGCGGAAACGGTTCGCTCGCCTTGGCCGAGCGCGCTGACGATCGCGCAGCGCGTCGGATCGGCGAGGGCGTGGAACACGTCGCTGATACCGGGTTGAAAGTTATCCATTCGGCTAAGTGTAGGCGACGTGACGGGTGATGCAGCGGAAATTTTCATCGCGTACGATGATGGGGCGGTAACGCGCGCCGACCGGGCGCGGCGTTGCCGGACGCCTGCCGCCGTTGCCTGAGCCTCGACGACCGGCCGGCGTGCGTTTGGGATCCCGGCCCATGCCGAAACCGTGCGTGCGGCCTGCCTGACTACCGGAGAGGGCATGACCGAATCTGTTACCGTCCGTCGGATCGACGCACGCGACGCGATGCGCTGCGTCGACGCGCTGGCCGACCTGTTGATCGATTGCGTGGAAGGCGGCGCATCCGTCAGCTTCATGTTGCCGATCGCGCGGCCGACCGCCGTCGCGTTCTGGACGCGCGTGGCCGAGGGCGTCGCGAACGACGAGCGCATCCTGCTCGTCGCCGAGGATGCGGCGGGCCGGATCGTCGGCACGGTGCAGGTCGTAACCGCGCAGCCCGAGAACCAGCCGCATCGCGCGGATATCGCGAAGATGCTCGTCGCGCGGCACGCGCGCCGGCAGGGCATCGCCGCGCGGCTGATGGCGGCGGCCGACGCGGCCGCGCGCGACGCCGGCAAGACCGTGCTCGTGCTCGACACCGTGACGGGCGGCGACGCCGAGCGGCTGTACGAGCGGGCCGGCTGGCAGCGCGTCGGCGTCGTGCCGAACTACGCGCTGATGCCCGACGGCGCGCTCTGCGCGACGACCTATTTCCACAAGCAGCTCGCGTAACGACAGCCGTCATGCATCCCGTCGCCCCGGCGCTGCTGTGCGCCACGCTGGCGGCCGGTGTCGCGGCACTGATCGCGCCGGTGTGGCTCGCGGTCCGCTGGCGGCGCCGCACGCAGGTGCCGCTGCGCGTGTTTTGCTACGGCATGCTGACCTTCTTCGTGTTCCAGTCGCTGCTGCGCCTGTCGTGGCAGGCGCCGCTGTTCCACTGGCTCGGAACCAGTCCGCGCTGGCATCTGCCGATGCTCGTGTTCGCCGCGTTGACGGCCGGGCTCTTCGAGGAATGCGGGCGCTGGGTCGCGTTCCGGTATCTGCTGCCGAAGCGGCACGATGCGCGGACGGCCGTGATGCTCGGGCTCGGGCACGGCGGGCTGGAAGCGATGCTGCTGGTCGGCGTGGGGTTCGTCGCGCTCGGCACCGGCTACCTGCTCGCGCACGCGGGTGTCGTCGTGCCGGCCGGCATGCGCTCGCTGATCGGGTCGGAGTTCGCGGGGATGACGCTCGTGTCGCCGCTGCTCGCGCTGTTCGAGCGCGTGAGCGCGATGGCCGCGCATGTCGGGCTGTCGCTGATCGTGCTGCAGGCGTTCGTGCGCGGCGCGAAACGCTGGCTCGCGTATGCGATCGCGTTCCATTTCATGTTCGACCTTGTCGCGGTGCTGCTGACGCGGTACTGGCACGTCGAGACCGTGCTGGTCGAGTTGCTCCTGTTCGTGTGCAGCGCGGGATTGCTGTGGCTGGGCGTGCGCGTGAGCCGTCGCGGAGCGGGCGCGGGCTCGGTGCGCAGCGAGCATGCCGCGTGACGCGTGGGGTCGGCCGCGGGCGTACGCGGCGCCTTCCTGGTCGCACCGCGAACTGCCCGGCGGCCGGTTTTCCCGCGGCATGAAAAGCCGGGCCGGAAGCGCCGCCGGTCCGATACCATGCACGCCGGAAGACTTCAACGAAACGCCAGGGAACCTCCGCCTCGATGAAACGCTCACACGTCGCCTTCGCCCTCACGGGCCTGCTCGTTGCGCTGCCGATTGCCGCGTATGCGCTCGTCAAGCCGCTGCGCATCGTCGCGCCCGCGCTGCTGCCCGGCGTGTCATGCCCGAGCGCCGACATCTGCACGGACGATGCCGCGAAGCTCGGCGACGCGCAGCGGCTGTATCGCGACGGCTATGCGCGCGCGGCGGCGGCCGTCGGCCCGTTTCACGATGCGCCGCGCGTCGTGTTCTGTTCGACGCGCGCGTGTTCCGACGCGTTCGGCCTGGGCGCGCGCGCGGCGCTGACACTCGGCAATTTCGGGGTGGCCGTCGCGCCGCGCGGCTGGACCCCCTATTTCATCGCGCACGAGCTGATCCATCATCGTCAGGCCGAAGTGCTCGGCAACCTGGCCGTCGCGACCAAGCCGCGCTGGCTGATCGAGGGGATGGCGTATTCGCTCAGCGACGATCCGCGCCATCCGCTCGCGCAGCCGTTCGAAGCGTGGCGCACGCGTTTCGATGCGTGGCATGCGGCGCTCGGCGGGCAACCGCTGTGGGATGCCGCGCGGGCGGTCGAGTAGCGCGGGAGGGCGGCGTTACGCAGGCGTGCCCGGATCGCCGCGTCCGGCGCCCAGCGTCTTGCGTCCCGCGTCGAGGATCTCGTCGGCCAGCGCGCGATCGGTGCCCGCGACCGCGCGCGACAGCACGAGCGCGCCGACCATCTGGCTGAAGACCGCCAGCGTGTCGCGACGCGTCTGCTCCGGCGTCGCGCCTTCCGCCGCCACCATCGGCGCCAGCCGGTCGAGATACGCGGCGAGACCGTGCGCGTAGCATGCGCGCGCCGCGTCGGTCAGCCGCGCCGCGTCGCCGGCGAAGCCGGACAGCGGGCACCCGGCCTCGATGTTGTCGCGATGCGCGGCCGACAGGTACGCCGCCACCTGCGCGTCGAGACTGCCGGCGTTCGGCGAATCGGCGCGGTCGTGCATCGCCTTTTCCATCACTTCGGCGACGAGCGCGTCTTTCGACTTGAAGTGGTTGTAGAAGCCGCCCTGCGTGAAGCCGGCTTCCTTCATCAGCTCCGTCAGCCCGACGGCATCGACGCCGCGCGCGCGGAACAGCCGCTCGGCGGCCGCGACGATCGCGCTCCGGTTCTCGGCGGCCTGCTGTCTTGATACGCCCATCGATCTCTCCCTGATTTTGCCGATCGCGTCGATTGGAAAACACAATTGCGATCACCATTGACATGAGGGCGTGGCGCGAACAGAATGCACCGCAAAGACAATGGTGATCAACATTGACATCGAGTGTAGTCGACTTGGCCGGCGATGCAAAGCCACGGCCGGACACGGATGGCAGTCGGTTGGCGTCTTTGGCGCCGCGGCTATCGGGCGGCGGACGGCTCGCCGCCCGCCGTCGGCGGCGCACCGGTTCGGCAAGCAATGGCAACCTCGTTTTCCACCGGATCTCATGCGCGCGGCGAGCCGGCGCGCAGGCGATTCATCATGCGAAAGGAACGATCATGAAGATCGAAGGTGCAGTCGTTTTCGTGACGGGCGCGAACCGCGGGCTCGGGCTCGAGTTCGCGAAGCAGGCGCTCGCCAGAGGCGCGCGCAAGGTCTATGCGGCGGCGCGCGATCCGGCCACCGTGACGCTGCCGGGCGTCGTGCCCGTGAAGCTCGACGTGACCGATCCGGCGGCCGTCGCCGCGGCGGCCGATGCGGCCCGCGACGTCACGCTGCTGATCAACAACGCCGGCATCGCGCGGCTCGGCAGCCTGACGGACGACGGCGCGCCCGACGCGCTGCGCGAGCACTTCGAAACCAACGTGTTCGGGATGCTGGCGATGTCGCGGGCGTTCGCCGGCACGCTCGCCAGCCACGGCGGCGGCGCGATCCTGAACATCCTGTCGGTCGCGAGCTGGGTGAACCGGCCGATCCTGTCGGGCTACGGCGTGTCGAAATCGGCCGCGTGGGCGCTGACCAACGGGCTGCGCCATTCGCTGCGCGAACAGCATACGCAGGTCGTCGGGCTGCATGCGGGATTCATCGATACCGACCTGACGGCCGGCCTCGACGTGCCGAAGGCCACGCCGGCCGACGTCGTGCGCCAGGCCTACGAGGCAATCGAAGCAGGAGAAGAGGAGGTGTCGACCGACGAATTCACGCGGCAGGTGAAGGCCACGCTGTCGTCGGGCGTCTATCTGGAAGAGCCGGCGCCGCGTTGACGCGGCCGGCAACGCGGCCCCGCCGCCCGCTCGATGAGCGCGGCGGCGGGGCGTTTCGTCAGACCGTCGTGTCGATGATGCCCGGGATCTTCACGTCCGGGTTCACGTCCGCGTCGTAGTCGACACCGGCGATCTCGAAGCCGAACAGCCGCAGGAAGTCGGTCTTGTAGCCGGCGAAGTCGGTCATCTCGTACAGGTTCTCGTTGGTCACCTTGTCCCACATCGCGACGACCTTCTCCTGCACCTGCGGATCGAGCTCCTTGTAGTCCGCGCGCAGGCGGCCTTCCGCGTCGATGTGCGGCGTCGCGCCGTACAGGCTGTCCTTCAGGAGCCCGTACACCTGCTCGATGCAGCCTTCGTGCGTGCCGGCTTCCTTCATCACCTTGAACAGCAGCGACAGGTACAGCGGCATCATCGGGATCGCCGAGCTGGCCTGCGTGACGACGGCCTTCAGCACCGACACGCGGGCATCGCCGCCGTGCGCGGCCAGCTTGTCGCGGATCGACAGCACCTTCTTGTCGAGATCCTTCTTCGCTTCGCCGATCGAGCCGTTCCAGTAGATGTCGTGCGTGATCTGCTCGCCGAGATACGTGAACGCGGTGGTCTTCGCGCCGTCGGCCAGCACGCCGGCGTCGGCCAGCGCGTCGATCCACATCTGCCAGTCCTCGCCGCCCATCACCGCGACGGTGCCGTCGATCTCTTCCTGCGTCGCCGGTTCGAGCGCGACGTCGCGGATCACTTCCTTGTCGGTGTCGAGGCCGCGGAACGTGACGGCCTTGCCGACCGGCTTGAGCGTCGAGCTGATCGTCTCGCCCGTCTTCGGATGCGTGCGGCGCGGTGCCGCGAGGCTGTAGACGACCAGATCGACCTTGCCGAGATCCTGCTTGATGGTGTCGATCGTGACCTGCTTGACCTTGTCGGAGAATGCGTCGCCGTTGATGCTGCGCGCATAGAGCCCCTTTTCGGCGGCGAATTTCTCGAACGCGGCGCTGTTGTACCAGCCGGCCGTGCCGGGCTTCGTTTCGCTGCCGGCGCGCTCGAAGAACACGCCGAGCGTGTCCGCGCCCGAGCCGAATGCGGCCGAGATCCGGGCCGCGAGGCCATAGCCGGTCGACGCGCCGATCACGAGCACCTTTTTCGGGCCGTTGGCGATCGGGCCGTGCGAAGTCACGTAGTCGATCTGTTCCTTGACGTTGGCCTCGCAGCCGACGGGATGAGTCGTCACGCAGATGAAGCCACGCACGCGCGGTTTGATGATCATGGAAAAACCTCTGTCTATCAGAAAGGCGGGGACGGCCTGAAATCGGAAAATCCCGCGCATTGTAAAGGAAGCGGCCGATCGCGGGCGGGCGCGGCCGGACGGTGTCGGATCGCCCCGGTTATTTCTCTCTTGACAGAAATAACTGAAATGAATAAATTTCCTGACATGGAACTCACACCGATTGCCGAACGATTCATTCTCCACTGGGGCGAAATGGGCTCGCGGTGGGGCGTCAACCGTACCGTCTCGCAGATTCACGCGCTGCTCTACCTGGCCGGCCGGCCGGTCGCGGCCGACGAGATCGCCGACACGCTCAACGTCGCGCGCTCCAACGTCAGCACGAGCCTGAAGGAGCTGCAGGCGTGGCGGCTCGCGAAGGTCGTGCACGTGCTGGGCGACCGCCGCGACCACTTCGAGACGTCGACCGACATCTGGGAGTTGTTCAAGCTGATCGTCGAAGGGCGGCGGCAGCGCGAGATCGAACCGACGCTCACGGTGCTGCGCGATTGCCTGACGAGTCCGGAGATCGCGAACGAAAGCCGCGAGACCGAACAGCGTATCCGCGACACGCTGCAGTTCGTCGAGACGCTCACGACCTGGTCGGACGAGATGCTGCGGCTCAAGCCCGATACGCTGATGAAGGCGCTCGGCATCGGCGCGAAGATCAGCCAGACGGTCAGGCGCAAGCCGTCGAAGTAAGCGGTAGCGGAAGTGCGGGCGGGCAGCCCGCTTTTTTCGGGGTTGATATTTCTGTCTTTACAGAAATAACTGTAAATAGAGGATGAAGATGAACGCAATCCTGCCGTCGGCCCGACAGCACGATCGCACCGGCGCGCGCAGTATCACCGTGCTCGTCTGCGGCGCGAGCGGCTTCATCGGGCGGGCGCTGTGCGCGCAGCTCGAAGCCGGCGGCCATCACGTGCTGCGCGGCGTGCGTCACGCGGCCGGCCCGCGCGACATCGCGATCGACTTCGCGCGGGACGTCGATCCGCAGGCGTGGCTGCCGCGGCTGACGGGCGTCGACGTGGTGGTCAACGCTGTCGGCATCCTGGCCGACCGACGCGGCGCGACGCTCGACGCCGTGCACCGCGCCGCGCCGTGCGCGCTCTTCACCGCATGCTGCCGCGCCGGCGTGCGGCGCGTGATCCAGATCTCGGCGCTCGGCGTCGAGCGCGGCGAGACGCGGTACTTCGCGAGCAAGCACGCGGCCGACCGGTTCCTGCGGACGCTGCCGATCGATTCCCGCATCGTGCGCCCCGCGCTCGTCTACGGCGCGGCCGGCGCGTCGGCGCGGTTGTTCCGGATGCTCGCGAGCCTGCCCGTGCATGTGCTGCCGGCGGGCGGCCGTCAGCGGCTGCGCCCCGTGCACGTCGACGATCTCGCGGAAGTCGTCGCGCGGCTCGTCGTGCAACCGGACGATGCGGCGGAGGCCGGCAACCGGGTGATCGACGTGGTCGGCGGCGACGAAGTCGAATACCGCGAGATGCTGGCCTGCTACCGGGCCGCGCTGGGGTTTCCGCCGGCTGCGCGCGTGACGCTGCCGGGCCCGCTGGCCGGCGCGGCGGCCGTCCTGTCCGGCATGCTGCCGGGCGCGCTGTTCACGCGCGACACGTGGACGATGCTGCGCGCCGGGAACACCGGCGATCCGTCGGCCACCGCGGCCGTGCTCGGCCGGCCGCCGCGCGGCCTCGGCGGCTTCATCGGCACGGAAAGCGCTGCCGCGCTGCGCCGCGAGGCGCTCGCGATGTGGCGGCGCCCGTTGCTGCGCGGCGCGCTCGCGATCGTGTGGATCTGGACGGCCATCGCGAGCGCGTTCATCCATCCGCTGCACGCGAGCCTCGCGCTGCTCGCGCCTGCGCACCTGACGGGGCTGCCGGCGTTGCTTGCGCTCTATGGGGCCAGCGCGCTGGACTTCGCGTTCGGCATCGCGACCGTCGCCGCGCCTTCGCGGCGCCTGTGGGCTGCGCAAGCGGCGCTGATCGTCGCGTATTCGGCTGTGATCGCGGTCACGATGCCGGGCCTGCTGGCCGAACCGTTCGGTCCGGTGCTCAAGAACGTGCCGATTCTCGCCATCCTGTTGATCCTCTTTTCAGAAGAAGAACGCGCATGAATACCTATCTCGTCATCAAGGCGCTTCACATCCTGTCCTCGGTGCTGCTGGTCGGCACGGGGTTCGGCACCGCGTTCTACCTGTTCTTCGCGAACCGCACGCGGTCGGTGCCCGCGATCGCGGCCGTGTCGCGGCTCGTGGTGCGCGCGGACGGGTGGTTCACGACGCCGGCCGTGATCTTCCAGCCGGCGTCCGGCTTGTGGCTCGCGCACACGGCCGGCTGGCCGTGGCATACGCCGTGGCTGCTCGCGTCGATCGTGCTGTACGCGGTCGCCGGTGCGTGCTGGCTGCCGGTCGTGTGGCTGCAGCTCGAACTGGCATCGATGGCGAGGCTCGCGCACGCGAACGGCGATGCCGCGCTGCCCGAGCGCTACTGGCGCTACGCGAAACGCTGGGAACTGCTCGGTTATCCGGCGTTTTTCGCGATGCTGACCGTCTACTTCCTGATGGTGGTCAAGCCGATGTAAGCGTGTCGCCGCCGTGCGGGCGCGGCGGTTCGAGGCATCGGCATGCAGTCGATCGATTCATGATGCTTTCGATAAAAAGAAGGAGTGCAAATCATGAGCGCAAGTGAACTGGAAGTTTACTTCGACGGGCGATGTCCGTTATGCGTCGCGGAAATTCGGCGTCTCGCGGCGCGCGACGCGCGACACCGGCTGATGTTCGTCGATATCGCCGAACCGGGCTTCGACCCGGCGCCGCTGGGCGTCGACCTGCCCGCGCTGAATCGCGAACTGCATGCGCGCCTGCCTGACGGACGCATGCTGACCGGCGTCGACAGCGTCGCGGCCGCCCACGCGCTGGCCGGGCGCCGCTGGCTCGCCTGGCTGCTGCGCGTGCCGGCCCTGCGCGGCGTGCTCGCACCGCTGTATCGCCGCTTCGCACGCAACCGGCAGGCCGTTTCGCGCTGGCTCGGGTATCACGCCGAAGCGCGCTGCGACGACGCGGCGTGCGGGATCGGCGAGGCCGCCGGACGCAGGGCATCAGCGCGCCCCGCACGCGACACCCAGCGCCGCATCGTCGTGAACTGGATGGGGGCGGTCGCGATCGTGCACCTGCTGGTCGGCGCGGTCGTGCCGTGGATGGCCGGCGCGCCGTGGCTCGATGCCTATCACCGCGGCATCGAACTGCATTTCTGGGCAGGAACGGCGCCCGACGCCGCACGTGCCCAGCAGGTCTGGTGGATGTCGCTGGCCGGCGCGACGGTACAGTGCGCGTCGGTCTGGATGCTCGCGCTCGTCCACCTCGGCAGCCGGTTGCGCAAACGGGAAGTGTGGGGCTGGCTGCTGGCCGGCCTGTCGATCTGGGCGCCGCAGGACATGCTGTTGTCGTGGCAGGCGCATGTGCGGGGCCACGTAGCGATCGACCTCGTCGCGCTCGTCGCGATGGTGCCGCCGCTCGTCTGGCTGTGGAGGAGGGATACCGTATGAACACCTTGCCTGCTTTCGACTGGGCGCTCAACCTGCTGATCGTGCAGGGCGCGATGGGCGCCTTCGATACGCTTTATCACCACGAACTCACGCAGGACCTGCCGCACAGCCCGCGCGCGCGGCTCGAACTGGCGATTCATGCGGTGCGTTCCGTGTTGTACGGCCTCGTGTTCGCATCGATCGCGAACGTTGCGTTTCACGGGGCGTGGGTGGCAGCGCTCGCGGCGGTCGTACTCGTCGAAGTGTCGCTGACGTTGTGGGACTTCGTCGTCGAGGACCAAAGCCGCAAGCTGCCGGCCACCGAGCGCGTGCTGCACACGCTGCTTGCCGTCAACGGCGGCGCGCTGTTCGGGATGATCGCGATGCAACTGGCCGTGTGGGCGCACGAGCCGACCGCGCTGCAGCCGCTCGATCCCGGCTGGCGCGGCTGGCTGCTCAGCCTGTTTGCCGTCGGCGTGACCATATCGGGTGTGCGCGACGGGATCGCCGCGTGCCGGATCGCGCGCCGTGTGCCGGCCGCCAATCCGTTCGCGGGTCAGCCGCCCGGCCACGTGCTCGTGACCGGCGGGACGGGCTTCATCGGCGAAACGCTCGTGAACCGGTTGCTCGATGCCGGGCATACCGTCACGCTGCTGGCGCGCGATCCGCTGCGCGCGGCCTACCTGTTTGATGGCCGCGTGCGCAGCGTGACGTCCGTCGAACAACTGCGGCCGCACGAGCGTGTCGACACGGTCGTCAATCTCGCGGGCGCGCCGGTGCTGGGCGCACGCTGGAGCAAGCGCCGGCAGGCGCGGCTGCTTGCGAGCCGCGTCGGCGTCACGCAGGCGCTGACGCGCTGGGTCGAGACCGCCGAGATCAAGCCGCGCACGTGGATCCAGGCATCCGCGATCGGCTACTACGGCGTGCGTCCGGCCGACGAACGGCTCGACGAGGCCAGCAGCGCCGGCACCGGCTTCATGTCCGAACTGTGCCGGCAGTGGGAGCGTGCCGCGCAGCCGCTCGAACGCCACGGCGTGCGCACAGTGGTGCTGCGGCTGGGCATCGTGTTCGGCCCCGGCGGCGCGTTGCGCCCGATGCTGCTGCCGCATTACTTCGGGATGGGCGGGCGATTCGGCGACGGCGCGCAGGTGATGAGCTGGATTCACCGGGACGACGTGCTGCGGATCATCGCGCGCGCGATGTCGAGCGCGGGCATGCGCGGCGTCTACAACGCGGTCGCGCCGGTGCCGCTGACCCAGCGCGCGTTCGTGCAGGTCGTGTCGAAGGTGCTGCGCCGCCCCGCGTGGCTGCACGTGCCGGCCGCGCCGCTGCGCGTCGCGATGGGCGAGATGGCCGAGCTGCTGCTGGACGGGCAGCGCGTGATGCCGGCGCGGCTGCATCGGGAAGGATTCATGTTCCGCTTCCCGACGGCCGAGCATGCGCTGCGCGACCTGACGAACCGGCCGCACGCCGATTTCGCGGGGCCGGCCTGCCGTTTGCCCCGCCGTCGTGTATAAATTCGGCGTGAACGTGCGCGGGGCGTGTCCTGCGTCCCGCGCGCTCCGCATCCGACCTCACAAGGAGACTGCATGCTGCACGTCCTCGGCAAGATCCCGTCCATCAACGTCCGCAAGGTGCTGTGGCTGTGCACCGAACTGAACCTGCCGTTCGAACAGGAAGACTGGGGGGCGGGCTTCCGCACGACCCACGATCCGGCCTATCTCGCGCTGAATCCGAACGCGCTCGTGCCGGTCATCAAGGATGACGACTTCGTGCTGTGGGAATCGAACACGATCATCCGCTACCTCGCGAACCGCCATGGCGGCGACGCGCTCTATCCGGCCGAGCCTCAGGCGCGCGCACGGGTCGACCAGTGGATCGACTGGCAGGGCTCGGACCTGAACCGCTCGTGGGTCGGCGCATTCCTCGGCCTCGTGCGCAAGTCGCCCGATCACCAGGATCCGGACGGCATCGCGCAGTCGATCGCCGGCTGGACGAAGCACATGCAGGTGCTGAATGCGCAACTCGACAAGACGGGCGCGTACGTGGCCGGCGATACGTTCACGCTCGCGGACATTCCGATCGGCCTGTCGGCGAACCGCTGGTTCGGCACGCCGTTCGCCCATCCGGAATTGCCGGCGGTGTCGCGCTATATCGAACGTCTTGCGACGCGCGAAGGCTTCAAGCAGTACGCGGGCAGCGCGAATCCGTAAAGCCGGGCAGGCCGCGCGTGAAGCGGCGGCGTTGCAAGCGCTGCCGCTTCACGCGCGCGTCATCGATTCGCGCGCCCGCCGTCACGCGCCGGGCGCCGGCACCGCATCGAGCACGCGCGCGAGAAACGCCTCGTGATTCCACGCGGCCTCCGGCCGCGACAGCCCGAGCCGCACGACCACCAGCTGACGGCTCGGCACCACGCTCACGAACTGCCCTTCATGGCCGACCGCATGAAACGCGTCGGCCGGCATCGCGGGCGCGTTCGGATCGCGATCGTTGAACGGCTCCGGCACCTTGACCCACAGTTGCGCGCCGAACGTCTGCCGTGCCGACTGCGGCGTCGCGCGCGTCAGGTAACGCACCCAGCCCCGCGGCAGCAACTGCTGCCCGTTCCACCTGCCGTCCTGCAGCAGCAGTTGCCCGAAGCGCGCCCAGTCGCGCGCGTTCGCATACAGGTACGACGGCGCGACGAGCGTGCCGGATGCATCGGGCTCGAACACCGCGCTGCGCATCCCGAGCGGCGCGAACAACGCGCGGCGCGGATACGAGAGATAGTCGCCGTCGCTGCCGCCGAGCGCTTCGCGCATCACACGCGCGACGATCGCGCTCGTGCCGCTCGAGTAGTACCACTGCGTGCCGGGTGTCGCGGCGAGCGGTTTCGCCGACGCGAACCGCGCCATGTCGGGCTGCGTGAACAGCATCACGGCGACGTCGGAGAGCGGGTCGTCATAGTCCTCGTTGAACTGCAGGCCGCTCGTCATCCGCAGCAGCTCGTCGAGCGTGATGGCCGCGCGTGCGTCGCCGCTGCCGCGCCATTCGGGCAGCAGCGCCGACGCATCGGGCGACAGCTTGTGCTGCGCGACGAGCGTGCCGATCAGCGCGGCCGTCACGGTCTTCGTCATCGACCAGCCGGGCAGCGGCGTATCGGCCGTGAAGCCGGGCGCGTAGCGTTCGGCGATCACCTGGCCGCGCCACATCACGACGACCGCGCGGGTGCGCCGCGGCCGCGCCGGATCGGGTTCGTCGAACGCGCGGTCGAGCGCGGTCCGCAGCTTGTGCGCGTCGATGCCGGCGGGCGGCGTGGCGGGGGCGGGCGGGGTGGCCGGCGGGTCGGGAAGCGGCGGCAACGCGGCCGGCAACGGGGTCGACGTCGCGCCGGGCGAGGGTCCGGGCGCGAGCGTGCAGCCGAGCCCCGGCCGGAAGTCGGCTTCGCGCTCGGCGAAACCGGCGAAGGTCGCCGTCGCGCGATGATGGTCGGGATCGATCGACGGGCGCACCAGCTTCAGCAGCGGATGCACGCCGGCCATGATGTCCACGTCGATCACGGACGCGGCCGGCCGGCCCGATACGAACACGCCCGAACACAGCGCCTTGGCCGCATAGCCGGTCGCGATCGGCGCGAGCCGGGACAGCATGTAGCCCGTGTAGCCGATCGCGGCAACGAGCGCGAGTGCGACACCGCGCAGCATCAGCTTCTTGAGGGGGATCGTCATGCGCGAGCGTCCTCGGTGGCGTGCCGGCCGGCAACGATCCGGCAGTGTCTCAGGTTTGGGCGATGCGTTGCAATCGCGGCCGCGTGACGTGCGATGACGACCGCATGCGTTCGCGTGGCCGCGTGTCCGGCGGTTCGCCCCGTGTTGCGCGTCGCGCAAGTTGATGTCCGGGCGGCCATCGGCCGATAATCGTCCGGCATTGGCCACCCGGCCCAACTGTCCAACCGAGATCGGAAAACGCCATGACCTACGACAACGACAACCCGTTCGCGAAAATCCTGCGCGGCGAACTGCCTTGCGTGAAAGTCGCCGAAGACGATGCGACGCTCGCGATCATGGACCTGATGCCGCAGGCCGACGGTCACGTGCTCGTGATCCCGAAGGAGCCGGCCGCGCAGATCTTCGAGCTGTCCGGCGACGCGGCCGCGGCCGGCATCCGCATGACGCAGCGCGTCGCGGCGGCGGTGCGCGCGGCGCTCGAGCCGGACGGCGTGTTCATCGGCCAGTTCAACGGCGCGGCGGCCGGCCAGACGGTCCCGCACGTGCATTTCCACGTGATTCCGCGCCGGGAGGGCGTCGAGCTGCGGATGCATGCGCGCGAGATCGCGGACGCCGCGACGCTCGAGGCGCTCGCGCAGCGCATTCGTGCGCATTTCGTGTAACGGATCGATTGCATGCGGCCCGGCAAGGGCCCGGCGGCCGGCCGCCGCCCCGCACCCGACTGTTTCAGCGGTCATGCGAGGTAACACGTGTAACCGCCGGCGAAACTCGGCCGGCCAGGCCCGGCGCTAGACTCCGCGCATTGCATCATCGAGCGACACGAGAGGCGGATCGCCTCGTCGTGCCGGCCGCCGCCCGTCGCGGCGGCGCGGCCTTCGCGAGATGCCGTTCGTCTTTCGCGCCGGGAACCGAGCCATGTCCAGAATTCTCATCACGCTTGCCCTGATCGGCGGCCTGTCAGGCTGCTACGTCGCGCCGCCGTACGGTTACGCGCCCGCGCCGGCCTACTACGGCTATGCGCCCGCGTATTACGCGCCGCCCGTCAGCGTCGGGATCGGCGGCAACTTCCGCATCCGCTGATCGCCTCCGGGCGGGCGTTCCGGCCGCAGGGGCACGGTGCGCCGCCTTTCGCCGGGCGATCCGCCGGGCGTCGCGTGCCGCATGACGGCGGCGCACGGCGCTTCGCGAGCGCGCTTCCTATACTTCACGGGAAAGCGCATCCCCGCGAGGCCGTCATGGCAGTGACCCCCAAGGTCGTCGTCCTGTCGAGCGTATCCACGCTCGTCTATCTCGGGCTCGCCGTTCTCGGTATCGGCGGGTTCGCCGCGTTCTTCTCGCATCCGCAGCTGACCGTCGTCGCGATCGCGACGCTCGCGATGGCCGTGGCCGCGCTGTTCACCGAAGGCAACCTGAGCAGCGGCGAGCGTGAAAATCGCGACAACCGCTGGGTGCTCGCCGCATTCGCGGTGAGCGGATTCCTGCTCGCCTACGTACCCGCGCTGACCGACCGGCTCGATGTCTGGACCTTCGGCGGCGACACGGTGCGCTGGCTCGGTGTCGTGCTGTACCTCGCGGGCGGTGCGTTGCGTATCTGGCCCGTGTTCGTGCTCGGCAGGCGCTTCAGCGGGCTCGTCGCGATCCAGCCGGGCCATACGCTCGTGACCGACGGCATCTACCGCCATATCCGCAATCCGAGCTATCTCGGCCTGCTCGTCAATTCGGTCGGCTGGTCGCTGGTTTTCCGCTCGGGCATCGGCCTGCTGCTGGTCGGGCTGACGCTGGTGCCGCTCGTCGCGCGGATCCGCTCGGAGGAGGCGCTGCTGCGCGCGCATTTCGGCGCCGAATACGACGCGTATTGCGCGCGGACGTGGCGGTTGCTGCCAGGCGTGTACTGACCCCGTCATCCTTCCCCGTTGCCGTCGTTCGGGCGCCTGCTCACGACGCGTGCCCGATGTGTTGCCACGTGTGTCTCGAACGTGCGACGACGCGCAGGGCCGGGCTCTCTCCGCGCTGGTCGGGACCCTCGCCGGAGCCAATGCCGGCGCGGGTTTGGCGCAATTTCGGGGTGCCCGTCCGACCTTCGTTATTCGTAAACAACTTGTTACCAGAATGTCCACGGCAAGGCGGCGGGACCGATGCTATTCTTCGCCGCAAGCTCATTGAAATGAATTGGTCCGCGGTTCGGCACAATGCCTGACCCGACGTCGATCGATTCAGATCGTCGTAGCGAGCGGACCTTCGATAACCAGATTGCGAACAAGGAAGAATACGGGAATGTGGAAGAAAATCGCCCCCGCTCTCGTCGTCGCCGCGCTGACCGGCACGACTGCACTGCCGGCGCTGGCCGGTGACATGAACAACGCGCTTGGCGGCGCGCTCGGCGGGGTAGCCGGCGCGGCAGTCGGCGGTGCGCTCGGCGGCAGCACGGGCTCGGTGATCGGCGGCGCCATCGGCGGCGGCGCGGGTGGGGCGGTGACGTCGAACCGTCGCGAGCGCACCGGCGCGATCATCGGCGGCGCACTCGGCGGCGGCGCGGGGACCGCGGCGGGCAACGCGATGGGCGGCCGCACGGGCGGCCTGCTGGGCGCGGCCGTCGGCGGCGGCGCCGGCGCGGCGCTCGGCGGCAACATGTCGCGCAGCTCGTACGAGCGCGACTACGGCGATCGCGGTTATCGCCACCGCAAGCATCGTCACCACCACCGCGACTGGGACTGATCGCCGCGAGCGCGGCACGGTGCGCGACATGCGCACCGGCGCGCCGACGGCGTCGGCACCCGACGCGAGATTCGGCCCGGCGGCCTGCCGGGCCGTCATCGCCGGCCTCACCGGCGTGTCCCTTCGGCTTCATCAGCCGCCGCCTTGCGCCCGATCGACGGGCCGGCCATCCATCTCCCCCCGTGTTTCCCCGTTGCTCGACGACCTGACCTGCCGCGCATGAACGCGTCCGGGCAGAATCGGCGTGCGCCATCGCGGATCGTTCTTCCGTCCGTTTCAGCCTGACGACCCCGTCGCAGCGATCCGCTGCCGCAAGCCCGTCGTTTCCCCCTCGATTCGCATGACCGGACATGACCTGGCCGTTGCCTGGCCGTCAGGATTTCCCTGATGGCCCGCCCGCCGCGCCATGGCCCTTCACCGCGCATCGCGGGCGCCGGCGGGTAGTGGGAAATCGAATGGATGTCATCGCAACATTTAATTGGTCGATCGCGATCGACTTCGCTATCGTCGGCGGTGCCCGCGTACGGAGTCGAACCGTGCCGCCCGCCGCGCCTCGCCGCATGACCGCGAGCGCCGCGGCCGGCCGCCGGACCCGACAACCCGGGTCGCCGCGTCCGATGAACCGGACGGACCCGACGCGAAGCCTGGCCGACCGAACGAAGGCGCACGCGCTTTCAAGCCACCCCGGCAACGATGTCCCGCCGCCGCATGCGTGCCCCACGCGCGTGCGAACCGCCCGATGCCGTTTGCGCCAGGGGCCGGACCAACCCATTGCCTGGATGCACTATGTCTAAGACAACGTATTACGCGCCGCATGGCGGCCACCCGCCGCAGACGGATCTGCTGACCGATCGCGCGATGTTCACCGAGGCGTACGCGGTGATCCCGAAGGGGGTGATGCGCGACATCGTCACGAGCTGGCTGCCGTTCTGGACGAACACGCGCCTGTGGGTGATCGCCCGCCCGCTGTCGGGTTTCGCCGAAACCTTCTCGCAGTACATCGTCGAAGTGAATCCGGGCGGCGGCAGCGACAAGCCCGAGCAGGACAAGAACGCCGAAGCCGTGCTGTTCGTCGTCGAAGGCGAGGCCGAGCTGACGCTGCAAGGCAAGCAGCACACGCTGAAGCCGGGCGGTTACGCGTTCATTCCGCCGGGCGCGGACTGGACGCTGCACAACGTCAGCGATGCCGCGGTGCGCTTCCACTGGGTGCGCAAGCACTACCAGGCCGTCGACGGCATTCCGCTGCCGGACGCATTCGTGACCAACGAGCAGGACGTCGAGCCGATCCCGATGCCGGGTACCAACGGCGCATGGGTGACGACGCGCTTCGTCGACATGAGCGACATGCGTCACGACATGCACGTGAACATCGTGACGTTCGAGCCGGGCGGCGTGATTCCGTTCGCGGAAACGCACGTGATGGAGCATGGCCTGTACGTGCTGGAAGGCAAGGCCGTCTATCGCCTGAACCAGGACTGGGTCGAGGTCGAAGCGGGCGACTTCATGTGGCTGCGCGCGTTCTGCCCGCAGGCCTGCTACTCGGGTGGCCCCGGCCGCTTCCGCTACCTGCTGTACAAGGACGTGAACCGTCACATGAACCTGTTGCTGAACCCGGCGCGCTAACGCGCCGCCACGCAGGTCGGACACGCAAGCCCGCCGGTGCAAGCCGGCGGGCTTTTCTTCATGGGTTTCCGTGAGTGTCCGGCGCGGCCCCGACCACGCCGACCGTGAAGCCGGTCATGCGACCGCGATGGCGAGTTCCTCCGCATACGCATTCAAGCGGTCACCGACCCGCACCTTCAGGACATCGATGAACCGTTTGATCTTCGCGTCGACGAACTGACGGGACGAATACACCGCATACACGTTGCGCTGGGCGGTGTGGAATTCGGGCAGGACGCGAACGAGCGATCCTTTGCGCAAATCGTCGATCGCCGAGAAGGCGGCGATCAGTCCGATCCCCGCGCCCTCCTGCAGTACCGTGGACATCGCATCCATGTCGTTGATACTGAAGTGCGATCCCGACGGACGATACACGGCCTCGCCGGCCTTGCCTTGCAGATGCCATTCGTCCGGTGCGTAATCGACCGTGCTGAGGCGCACGCACGTGTGATCGGCGAGATCTTCCACGCACTCGGGCGCCGGATGCCGCGCCAGATAATCGGGCGACGCCGCCAGAATGCAGTGGCTTGCGCCGATCTTCTGGCTCACGTACGCCGAGTCCGGCAGCGTGCGGGCAATCACGACCGCCACGTCGAGCTGCTCTTCGAGCAAATTCGGCATCCGCTGCGACAGCATGAGATCGACCGATACCTCCGGGTAGGCGCTCCGATAGGCCAGCACGGCTTGCGCAACAAGTTGGCGGCCCAATCCCGGAACCGCATGCACGCGCAATACACCACGCGGCTCCAGCAGCGCATCGCGGGCTTCCGCTTCCGCCCGTTCGATGTCCGAGAGGATCGCAACGCTGCGCTCGTAAAAACGCCGCCCCGCATCGGTCACCACGAGCCGTCGCGTCGAGCGCTGCAGCAACCGCGTGTTGAGATTGTCCTCAAGTACCGATACCGCTCGGGAAATGTTGCCGACAGTCGTATCGAGGTGGTTCGCGACCGCCGTGAAACTGCCCATCTCGACCACTTTCGCAAACACCGACATGGTGTGAACCTTGTCCATTACGCACCCTGGCTTTGAATTTTTCGTCGAATCGCCGCGTTCCGGCCCGCGCGAGCCTGTGATGATAGGGCCCGTGCCTGTTTCGTGCCGTCAGCGTGAAGTCCCGTGTCGTTTTTATGCATCCTTTCAATATGCCTTCGTGCCGACGGGGCGATTTTCTCTCCACAGACAAGATTCATTCTTTCCGGCCCCTCTAAGTTGCCGCCCGCTTCACGCCTAGACTGAGTCCCGAAGTCAGGCAGTCGGAGCACCGACGTTTCGAACCCGGGCCCAGCCCGATGCGGCGGATCATCCCGACACGGCGTGGCGCGGGTTCTCCTGTCCGGCTCGCCGCGAACTTAAATTGAATCGTAATCCTAAACATAGAGGTCAATGCCATGGACATCACGTACGACGCACTTCATCTTTTCATCAACGGCGAATGGATCGACGCGGGCGAACGCGAAACGGCGCCGGTGATCAACCCCGCCACGCAAATCGAGATCGGACGCGTCCCGCTGGCGACGGCAGCCGATCTGGATCGCGCCCTGCAAGTCGCCGCCCAGGCGTTCGACGTCTGGCGCCGCACCGTGCCGGCCGAACGCGCGCGCATTCTCAAGCGCGGCGCGGAACTGATGCGCGAGCGTGCCGAGCACATCGCTACCGTCATGACGCTCGAGGAAGGCAAACCGCTGGCGGAAAGCCGCGACGAAGTCCTGCGTGCGGCCGACTACTTCGAATGGTTCGCCGAAGAGGCGCGCCGCATCGACGGCCGCGTCGTGCCGTCCAACCGCCCGGGTGTGCAACAGCTCGTGAAGAAACAGGCGATCGGGCCGGTCGCCGCATTCACGCCGTGGAATTTTCCGGCGATCACCCCGGCGCGCAAGCTCTCGGCCGCACTCGCCGCCGGATGCAGCGTCATCATCAAACCCGGCGAGGAAAGCCCCGCCACGGCGCTCGCGCTGGCGCGCGCACTGGATGACGCCGGTTTGCCGAAGGGCGTGCTTCAAGTCGTATTCGGCGTGCCCGACCAGGTGTCGAAGCACCTGATCGCGTCCCCGGTCATCCGGAAGGTGACGTTCACGGGCTCGGTGCCGATCGGCCGTCTGCTGTCGGCGCGCGCGGCCGAAGGCGTCAAGCCCATCACGCTGGAACTGGGCGGCCACGGGCCCGTCCTCGTATTCAACGATGCGGATGTGGAGAAGGCCGCGGTCGAAGGCGCGGCGAATCGCTTTCGCGGCACGGGCCAGATCTGCATCTCGTCGACGCGCTTCCTGATCCAGCGCGACGTCTACGACGCGTTCGCCGGTCACTTCGTGCGTGCGGCCAACGCGCTCAAGGTCGGGAACGGCATGGAGGCCGGCACGCAGGTCGGGCCGCTGGCGAATCCGCGCCAGCTTGCCAAGATGGAGGAACTCGTCGCCGACGCGGTGGAACGTGGCGCAACGGTTCTCGCCGGCGGAAAGCGTATCGAGGGCGAAGGGTACTTCTTCGAGCCCACGGTCCTCGCCGACGTGCCGAAGGACGCGCGCGTGATGCACGAAGAGCCGTTCGGCCCGATCGCGGTGCTGATGCGCTTCGATGGCCTCGCCGACGGGCTCGCCGAAGCGAACCGGTTGCCGTACGGGCTCTCCGCCTATGCGTTCACGAGCAGTGCGCGCATGGCCATCGATGTCGCGGACGGTCTCGAGGCCGGCATGATCGGCATCAACCAGTACCGCATCGTTTCGACCGAACTGCCGTTTGGCGGCATGAAGGAAAGCGGCCACGGCTCGGAAGGCGGTGCCGAGGGCATCGAGTACTACCTCACGCACAAGTTCGTCAGCCAGGCTTGAAGGGGAATCGCCATGTCTCACGCAGATTTCGGCAGCCCGCGGGAAGCCGCCCGCGCCTTTACGCCGACGCTCTCGGCATTCGTCGACGACACGCTCTATCCGCGAATCTGGAGCGATCCGGCGCTCTCGCCGCGCGACCGCAGCCTCGTGACCGTCGCCGCGCTGATCGCGGGGGGCCACCTCGACGAGTTGCCGGCGCACCTGCGCCGCGCGTTGACGAACGGCGTAACGCGCGAAGAACTCGCCGCGGCGATCACTCACCTCGCGTTCTATGCGGGGTTCCCCGCGGCGATCTCGGCATCCGCCGCGGCGCAGGCGACGCTTGGCGCACCAACCCGGTCCGACGATTTCGCCGGCCTTTCATCCACGACGCAGGAAGGTTCGAAATGAAAGCCATCACATTCAACGAATTCGGCGAGGCCGAGGTTCTCCAGCTCGCCGAGGTCCAGGCACCCGAGGTTCGTCCCGACGATCTGCTGGTACGCGTCCATGCCGCGGGCGTGAATCGCGCGGATCTGACGCATCGGCGAGGCGGATACGGCCGGCCGAACTTCGGCGACTCGACGATCATGGGGCTCGAAATCGCCGGCGAGGTGATCGAGACCGGACCTGCCGTGCAGGGTTACAAGGTCGGCGATCGTGTCATGGGCGTCGTGGGCGGCGGGGCCTATGCGGAACTGGCGCGCATCGACTGGAGAATGGCGATGCCCATTCCGGCGACGATCGACTACGTGCATGCGGCTGCCATACCGGAAGTCTTCGTCACCGCGCACGAAGCGTTGTTGCATCTTGGCCGCTTGCAGCGCGGCGACTCGGTGCTCATTCATGCCGCGGCGGGCGGGGTCGGTTCCGCGGCGGTCCAGTTGGCCTATGCAACCGGTGCGACGATATTCGCGACTGCCGAAGCTTCGAAGCTGGAACGGATCGTTCAACTGGGTGTGGACCATGCGATCGACTACAAGACGCAGGATTTTTCGGAAGTCGTTGCCAGCAGGACGGACAAACGCGGTGTCGATGTCGTGATCGATTTCGTGGGCGCGCCGTATTTTTCCCGGAATGTCGCGTCATTGGCAAACGGTGGCCGGCTGGTGCAGGTCGGCATACTCGGCGGCGGCGGTGACGTGAGCGTGGGTCTCGAACAGATCCTGTACCGTCATCTGCAAATCATCGGCACGGTGATGAAGTCGCGCGACCCGCGCGAGAAACACGCGATGGTGCGGCGGTTTCGCGAACATTGGCTGGACCGCTTCGCGGGCGGGGCAGGCCTGGAGCCGGTCGTCGACAGCGTGTTTCCGCTCGCCGATGCCGCGGCCGCTCATCGACGGATGGAGTCGGCCGTGAACGTGGGCAAGATCATCCTGACGATGAACGAAAACAGCTGACGTGACGCTTGTTCACGTCGCATGCCGGCGCATGAAGCCGTCCGGCAGTTGCGTGGAGCGAAGCGGCCCCTCGGCGCAACCAGCGCGAGCGACCGCTTCCGGCCGGATACCGGTTGTCCTCGCCGCTTTCCCTTGGAAATCCGGTATGGACCCGCTCTTCACGGTCGGGGCGTATTGCTACAGACCGAGCGCGATTGCCGCGAGTTGCGCAACCTGCAGCCGCGTATCGGGCGGCAGGCCGTCTTCCATCAACCATACGGCCGACAGGCCCGACCACGCGAGAATCCATTGCAGCAGCCGCTGCCGGTCGAGTTGCGCGGCGTCGGTCACGAGCGCGACGCGCCGCTCGAAACGCGCGGGATCGACCGCGATGTCGTGCGCGGGATTGCAGAACAGGTTCGCGTAGTCGAACGTGCGCTCGCCGCGCAGCCCCTTCGGGTCGATCGCGAGCCAGCCGCGATCGCCGAAATGCAGGAGGTTGCCGTGATGGATGTCGCCGTGCAGGACGACTTCGTCGACGGTCGGGGCGGTTTCGGTCAGCAGCTGGCGTGCGACCGCGGCCGAGCGGCGCAGCACGTCGTCGCCCGCGTCACGCGACAGCCATGCATGGAACCACTCGTGCAGCGGCACGACCGGCGGCAACCGCGGCGCACGATGCGCGTGCAGCCGCGCGACGACGTTGCAGGCGATGCGTATCGTGTCGTCGTCGTGGCCCGCTGCCGACAACGCGGTGAGCGTCGGCGCCGGCTGCGCGCGTTCGAGCAGGATCGCGTCGCCGTCGTGCAGCCACACGCGGGCGGCGCCTTGCCCGTGCCACCAGGCCATCAGTGCATTGCCGCGCCGCTCCTCGTCGCAGGTGGCGACCTTCAGCATCGCGGGCCGGCCCTGCCAGACCACGGGCAGCAGGCCGCCGCTCGCGGTCAGGATCGCGCCGCCGTCGGGAACGAGGCCCCACAGGCCAAGGTATCGATCGAACATCACACGATGGTACAAGCGAACCGGAGCGTGTGCCGCGTGCGCGCTGCGGCGACGATACGCCGCAGGCCCGCACATGCCGCGCGGAAGGCTTCCGGCGCGCTTTCCTGAATAAAATTTAGCCTGCCAAACTTTGGCTAAAGAATGTTCCGGTTTCGGGTGATCCCTTCGACAATGCGCGCCTTCCGTGAACAGTCGGCGCTCCTCTCGCGCCGGCCGTCGCGGGCACTGAAGAAGGAGCCCGACATGACCGACCACACCGCCAACCCGCCACCGCCACCCGCCCCGCCGCCGCGCCGCGGACGCGTGTGGCGCACGCTCGCGGGCGTGCTGCTGGGCCTGACGCTTGCGTGCGCGGGCATCGGCGTTTGGACGATCAATCGCATCTGGACGCAACTGCCGTCCGTCGAGCATCTGGCCGTCTATCGTCCCGCGCTGCCGCTGCGGATTTTCTCGCGCGACGGCGACCTGCTGGCCGAATACGGCGTCGAGCGGCGCGAGTTCGTGCCGCTCGAACGCATCCCGCCGCTGATGCGGCACGCGCTGCTCGCGGCCGAGGACGCGAAGTTCTACGCGCACGGCCCGGTCGATGTCGGCGGCCTCGCGCGCGCGACGTTCGCGAACGTCGTGACGGGGCAGCCCGGGCAGGGCGGCAGCACGATCACGATGCAGGTCGCGCGCAACTTCTACCTGACGCGCGACAAGGTGCTGAGCCGCAAGCTCGCCGAGATCCTGATGGCGGCCAAGCTCGAGCGCGAGTACAGCAAGGACAAGCTGCTCGAGCTGTACATGAACGAGATCTACCTGGGCGAGCGCGCGTACGGTTTCGCGGCCGCCGCGAACGTGTATTTCGGCAAGCCGCTCGACGCGCTGAGCGCGGGCGAAGCGGCCGTGCTCGCGGGGCTGCCGAAGGCACCCTCCGCGTTCAACCCGGTCGTCAACCCGGCGCGCGCGACCGCGCGGCGCAACTACGTACTCGGCCGCATGCATGCGCTCGGCCAGCTCGACGACGCGACGTATCGCGCGGCCGTCGATGCGCCGATCGCGCTGGCGACCACGCCGCCGCCGGGGATCGTCGCGGCGCCGTACGTCGCCGAGCGCGCACGCCGGATGATGGTCGAGCGGTTTCACGACGACGCTTACACGCTCGGCCTCGACGTGACGACGACGATCTCGATGCGCGACCAGCGCGCGGCCGAAGCGGCGCTCGAGCGCACGCTGAACCGGCAGCCGCGCGCGAAGCGCGATGCGCGCAACGGGCTCGAGGGCGCGCTCGTGTCGCTCGATGCGGCAACCGGCGACATGCTGGCACTGGTCGGCGGCGCGAATTTCAATCGCAACGTGTTCGACCATGCGCTGCAGGCGTATCGCCAGCCGGGCTCGAGCTTCAAGCCGTTCGTCTATTCGGCGGCGTTGGAGAAGGGCTACTTCCCGGGCGTGCTGGTCGACGACACGCAGCGCACGCTCACGCGCGCGGAAACCGGCGCGCAGCCGTGGCGGCCACGCAATTTCGGCAACCGCTACGAGGGCTTCATCCCGGTGCGGCGGGGGCTCGTGCGCTCGAAGAACCTGGTCGCGGTCAGCCTGATGCAGGCCACCGACGCGCGTTACGTGCAGCAGCATGCGGTGCGTTTCGGTTTCGACGCGCAGCGCAATCCGGCGTCGCTGCCGCTCGCGCTCGGCGCGGGCGCCGTGACGCCGCTCGAACTCGCGAGCGCCTACAGCGTGTTCGCGAACGGCGGCACGCGGATGGAGCCGCGCCTGATCCTGTCGGTGAAACAGCGTCACGGCGGCGCGATGTACGAGGCGACCGCGCCGTCGGGCGAGCGCGTCGTCTCGGCGCGCAACGCGTTCGTGATGGACAGCATGCTGCGCGACGTCGTGCGCGCCGGCACCGCGCGCGGCGCGCTCGCGCTGCGCCGCGACGACGCGGCCGGCAAGACGGGCACGTCGAACGGGTCGAAGGACGTATGGTTCGCCGGCTACTCGTCGGGCATCGTCGCGGTCGCGTGGCTCGGCTACGACACGCCGCGCCCGATGGGGCGCGCGACCGGCGCGACGCTCGCGCTGCCGGTCTGGCTCGACTACATGAAGACGGCCGTCGACGGGCGCACGTCGGTCGACGCGACGCCGCCGCAGGACGTCGCGCTCGTCGATGGCGACTTCGTCTACGCCGAATACGCGCACGGCGCCTGCACGGCCGACGTGCCGGCGTATATTCGCAGCCGCTTCGCGTGCGGCGGCGCGCCGGCAACCGACAAGCCCGACGCGAAGGGCGACAGCGGCAAGCCCGACGCGCCGATGCCCGCGGCTGTCGATGCGGCCGAGCGCGAACGTGTGCTCGACCTGTTCCGGACCGACGACTGACGCGCGCCATGCATACGCTTTATCTGATTGCGATCGTCGCGGAAGCGATGTCGGGGGCGCTGATGGGCATGCGCCGCGGGATGGACCGTTTCGGGCTCGCGCTCGTCGGCGCGGTGACGGCGCTCGGCGGCGGCACCGTGCGCGACGTGCTGCTCGGCCACTATCCGCTCGGCTGGATCGCGCATCCGGAGTATCTGGTGATCACGCTGGTCGCGGCGACCGTCGCGTCGTGGGCCGCGCGGCACGTCGCGCGGATGAAGACGCTGTTCGTCACCGTCGATGCGATCGGCCTCGCGGCGTTCACGATCATCGGCTGCGACGTCGGCGCGTCGACCGGCATCGCGCCGATCATCGTCGTGCTGGCCGGCGCGATCACGGGCGTGTGCGGCGGGATGCTGCGCGACCTGCTGTGCAACGAGATGCCGCTGATCCTGCGCGAGGAGCTCTATGCAAGCGTCGCGTTCGTCACCGGTGCGCTGTACGTCGGCATGCCGCATCTCGGCATCGACGCGGATGTCGCGACGATCGTCGCGCTCGCGACCGGGTTCTCGATGCGGATGCTCGCCGTGCGGCTCGGCTGGAAGATGCGGACGTTCGGCGCGGCGGACCTGGAGCACTGAGCGCTCGCGGCCACGTCGACCGGGACGGTGTTCAGTCGGGCTGCATCATCTGAAAGACGTTTCCTTCCGGATCGATGCCGTCGACCATCCGGTACGGGAAGCCGTCGTAGCGCTTGAGATCGCGCACGGCCACGCCGTCGCGGGCGAGCCGGTCGCGATGCGCGTCGATATCGGCATCAATCCGGAAGACGAGCTTGACGTGACGGGTGCCGGCGTTCGCGTGCGCGGGCACGGCCGTGTGGCGGAACGCCGGGCCGGCCCGATGCAGCGCGAGTTCGACCGCACCGGCGTCGAGCACGACCCATTCGCCGTCGATCTCCTCGATGACGGGCAACGCGAAATACCGCTGGTAGAACGCTTTCAGCAACGCGACGTCGTGGACGTACAGGATGATGCGAGTCATCGGAACGGGCATGGGGCGCCTCGAAGGAAAGGGGCAAACGATCTCGAATGAAAGCGGCGGACGATCGCGGGCATCGAGCCGTGCGGCGCCCGGCGCTACGCGGGCACCATCACCGGCGGCGCACCGTCGCCGGTGTCCACCATCTTTACCGCGAATCCATAGCATTGCGCGATATGCGCGGGCGTCATCACGTCGCGCGGTGCGCCGTGCGCGACGATCGTGCCGTCGGCGAGCATCGCGATCGTATCCGCGTGCCGCGCGGCGAGGTTCGGATCGTGAACGATCGCGAGCACGCCGAGCTGCCATTCGCGTGCAACCGCGCGCACGGTGTCGAGCAGGCGATGCTGGTGCGCGAGATCGAGCGCGGCGGTCGGCTCGTCGAGCAGCAGGTAGCGCGGGCCGCGTTCCGCTGCGTCGTCGTCCGGCCACAGCTGCGCGAGTACGCGGGCGAACTGCACGCGTGCGAGCTCGCCGCCCGACAGCGTCGTCACGTCGCGGCCGACGAGCGCATCGGCGCCCGCGCGTTCGAGCGCAAGCCACGCGATGTCGCGATCGCGGCGGGACGTCGCGCCGCTGCGTCGCGCATGCGGATAGCGGCCGAGCAGCACGATTTCGTCGACGCTGAACGGGAACGCCGGCTGCGCGGCCTGCGGCAGCACCGCGCGCAGGCACGCGAGCCGCGGCGCGTCGATGCATTGGAGCGGCTCGCCGTTCAGCGTGACGTCGCCCGTCACGCGCACGCCGTTCGGCGCGACGCTGCCGGTCAGTTCGCCGGCGAAGGTTTTCAGCAGCGTGCTCTTGCCCGCGCCGTTGCGGCCGAGCAGCGCGGTCACGCGGCCGGGTTCGATCGACAGCGACAGGTCGCGCAGGATCGCGTGGTGCCGGCGGGCGACGTCGAGGTGGTGGGCGGTCAGCATGGTCGTCGTGAGGAAGGGATTACCCGCCGAGCGCGCCGCGGCTCTTCCACAGCAGCGCGAGGAAGAACGGTGCGCCGAGCAGCGCGGTCAGCACGCCGAGCGGAATGTCGGCCGGCGCGGCGACGGTGCGCGCGGCGAGATCGGCGGCGAGCGTCAGCAACGCGCCGAGCAGGGCGGCGCCGGGCAGCACGATGCGCTGGTCGGGGCCGCACGCGAGCCGCACGCAATGCGGCGCGACGAGCCCGATGAAGCCGATGATGCCCGCGCACGAGACGAGCGCGCCGACCGCGAGCGCGACCGCGACGAGCACACGCCGCTTCAGCCGCTGCACGGGCACGCCGAGATGCAATGCCTCGGTTTCGCCGAGCTGCAGTGCGTTCAGCGCGTCGCGTTCGCGCGCGAGCAGCACGCAGCCGATCGCGACGCATGGCGCGACGGCCGCCAGCGCGGGCCATTGCGCGCCGCCGAGGCTGCCGAGGCTCCAGAAGGTCAGCGAGCGCAACTGCGCGTCGTCGGCGACGAACGTGAGCAGGCCGATCGCCGCGCCGGCCAGCGCGTTGATCGCGATGCCGGCGAGCAGCAGCAGCGGCAGCGCGAGCCGGCCGCGCGACGCGGCGAGCCGATAAACGAGCGCGGCGACCGCGAGCGCGCCCACGAACGCGGCGACGGGCAGCGCGGCCGCGCTCACGTGCGCGGCAAAGAGCGCGGGGCCGAGCACGATCATCGTCGTCGCGCCGAGCGCGGCGCCGCTCGACACGCCGACGAGGCCCGGATCGGCGAGCGGATTGCGGAACAGCGCCTGCATCGCGGCACCGGTCGCGCCGAAGCCGCCGCCGACCAGCAGCGCGAGCGCGACGCGCGGCGCGCGGATGTCGAGCAGCACCGCACGCGCCTGCTGCGCGGCGGCATCGCCGCTCAGGGCGGCCCAGGCCTCCGCGAGCGGAATGCGATACGCGCCGACGCACAGCGCGACGACGGACATCGCGCACACGAGCACGGCGAGCGCGGCGAGGGTGAACGGCGCCAGGCGGCGCGACGTGCCGACGCGCGCGGCGCCGGCGCGCGAGGCGGGCGACGGCGCGGAGAAGGGCGAAGCGTGAGCGGGCATCGAGATGATCCGGAATCAGGCGAGCGCATCCGACAGGCGTCGGTGCAGGGTCGTGACGGCGAGCGGCAGGCGCGGGCCGAAGCCGAGCAGCAACAGCGCGTCGAGCGACACCACGCGCCGCGCGCGGCCGGCCGGCGTCGCACCGAAACCCGGCGTTGCCAGTAGCGCGGCGCGACCGCCGACGGCGGCCAGCCCTTCGTCGGAGATCAGCACGACGTCGGGCGCGGCGGCCGCGAGTGCCTCGGTCGTCAGCGGCTTGTAGTGATCGAAGCCCTGCATCGCGTTGCGCGCGCCCGCATAGCGGATCATTGCGTCGGCGGCCGTGCGCTGGCCGGCGACGAGCGCCTGGTTGCCGGTATGGTTCAGCACGAACAGCACGCGCGGCGGTTGCACGCCGGCAGGCGCGCGCGCGGCGACCGCGTCACGCGCGGCCTGCCAGTCGCGATCGAAACGTTGCAGCAACGCGGTGCCGGCCTCGCGCACGTCGAGCGCCTGCGCGATGCCCGTGATCTTCGCGCGCACCGATTCGACGTCGTGGCGTTCGTCGAACGTCGTGATCGTGACGCCGGCGCTTTTCACCTGCGCGATCGCGGTAGGCGGGCCGGCTTCCGCCGACGCGAGCACGAGATCGGGGCGCAGCGACAGCAGCCCTTCGGCCGACAGCGCGCGCTGGTAGCCCACTTTCGGCAAACGCTTCGCGGCGTCGGGATACGTGCAGGTCGTGTCGGCGCCGACGAGCCGGTAGCGCGGCGTCTCGGCACCGCCGAGCGCGAACGCGGTTTCCGCGAGCGCGCCGCCGATCACGACCACGCGCTTCGGGGCGGCCTGCGCAGCCTGGGCGAGCACGCTGCCGGGCAGCGCGCCCGCGAGCGCGCCGGCCGCCGCGCCCGCGAGCACGGCGCGGCGGCGCGGATCGAACGGCCGCGCGCTCACCGCGCGCCCCCGCGTGCGGCCGCCGGCAGCGTCGCGACGAGCGCACGCCAGTCGTCGCGTTCGACCTTGCCCGGCTTGCGTTCGCCGAACAGCAGCGCGACGTGGTCGCCCTGCCGGTCGAACAGTTCGAGCGACGTGACGATGCCGTCGCTCGTCGGTTTCTTCACGACCCAGGCGGCGGCGATCAGGTCTTCGCGGACATGCAGGTTGAAGCCGGGGTCGAGCACGTTGATCCATGCGCCGACCTCGCGCACGTTCGCGACGGGACCCGTGTGGATCTGGATCATCCCCGCGTTGCCGACGAATACCATGATCGGCTGGCCGCTTTGTGCCGCCTGCTGAAGCACGTGGCGCAGCGCATGCGCGGTTTCGACCGGATATGCATGGTGCGGCTCGGCGAGACGCAGCGCCTGCATGCGGCTCACGCCGAAGCGCTGCGTGATGCCGAAGAACTGGTGCGTGTCGGTCATCGCTTCCCACGCGGCGCGGAAGCCCGCGACGTCGATCTCGGTGTCGGCACGCTCGGGTGTTTTCGGTGCGGCGGGCGCGACGTCGAGGCCCGGCTCCTGCGACGGCGCACGCCAGCGTTCGACGAACGCGTCGTACGCGGCGTGGTCGCTGTGCGCGCGCAGGTACACCTTGTGGATCGCATGGCCTTGCGCGTCGAAGAACTGCAGGCTCTTCAGCGGGCCGTGCGCGGTTTCGTCGCGCACCGCGAACGCCGACACCCAGTGACGATAGAAGATGCGCAGGTCGATGTCGCCGAGCGCGAGGCCGACCGGGCCGTCGTGGCTCATCTGCGCATATTCGCCGTCCTTCTCGTGGACGGCCGTGTCGTTGCGCGTGAGCGCCATCACGCGGCCGAGGCGCGGCATTTCCTCGAACATCGCCGGGAAGCGCGCGTCGAGCCGCACGACGTGCTCGCCGACGAACGCGGCAAGCGCCTCGCCTTCGCTGACGCCGAGCGCCTGGGCGACGTCGCGGTTGCGTAGCTGACGCTCGGTCTTGAGCTTGATGAATGCGTCGCGCAGCGCGGCGGCCGCACGGGCCGGGCCGGCCGATTGACCGGGAAGGGCGGATTGCATCATGTCGGACTCCTTCAAGTAGCGGTTGGGGTGGGTGCGCGGGCGATGCGCATCAGAAATCCACTTTCATGCTGACGGCGACCGTGCGGCCGGGCGACGAATACGCGTCGAGCACCTGCGAATCGGCCGCGATGCCGCGCACGTCCGACCAGTTCCAGTACTTGCGGTCGAACAGGTTGCGGATGCCGATCGTCGCGCTCACGTGCTTGTTGAAGCGGTAGCCGCCGCGCAGGTCGACGACCAACGACGACGGCGGCGTGAAGCACGCCTTGTTCGAGCAATCGGACTTGTCGACGTCCTTGTCGCGTTTCGCGGCCTGGAACAGCAGGTCGGTCTGCACGAACCAGCGCTCGCTCGGCTCATAACGCACGCCGAACACGGCGGAGAAAGGGTTGACGGTGTTCAGCGGCTGGCTGGCCGCGCCGTCGTTCTGCGTCGAGCCCTTCGTGAACGCCATCGCCGTCTTCAGCGTGATGCCGTTCGGCATCACCCATTCGGCGCGGCCTTCGAGGCCGTGGATGCGCGCGTCGGCGAAGTTCACGTACTGGAACACGAACGGGTCCGACGGCCGGCCGGCGCCGGCGATCGTCGTGCGCGAGATGAAGTTGCGGTAGCGGCCCGTGAACGCGGCCGCGCTGTAGCGCACGACGCCGTAGCCGGAGCCGGCCTTGCCGCGCAGGCCGGCTTCGAACGTGTCGCTCGTCTCGGGCTTCAGGTTCGGATTGCCGATCGACGTGTAGCCGTACACGGGGTTCGAGAAGCTGCTGTTCACCTGGTCGGGCGTCGGCGCGCGGAAGCCGTGCGCGTACTGCACGTACGGAATGACGGCCGGCGTGATCTCGTAGAGCACGGCGACGCGCGGCGACAGTTCGTTCGCACTCGTCGACACGGCCTTGCCGGTGAACAGCGGATCGTTTTCGGTCGGGCTCAGCCGGTACGTGTCGAAGCGCAGGCCCGGGGTGACGAGCAGGCGGCCGTAGCCGATCTGGTCCTGCACGAACGCGCCGAACAACGTGTAGTCGGTGTCGGGGAACGCCTTGTTCGGGAACGCTTCGCCGACGCCCGGCACCGTGCCGTCGCGCAGGTTCGTCACGCGCGACAGGCTGCCGTCGACGCCATACAGCAGCTTGTGCGCGAACGGGCCGGTCGCGAAGCCGCTTTCGGCGAACGCGGAGCCGCCGAACGTGCGTTCCCGGTACTGGTTGTCGCGCGAACGCGATTTCAGCGGCGCGCCGCGCGTCTCGAACGCGTACTGGTCCTGCTTCGCGTCCTGGTAGTAGAACTGCAGGTGCGCGGTCTGGAACCAGCGGAACGCGTCGTCGCGGAAGTCGTAGTCGACGCTGAAGCGGTTGCGCTCGAGCCGGTCGTGGGTCGTGAGGCCGAGCGTGGTCGGCGGGTTGATCGCCGACAGCACGTCGGTGCTCACGCGCCGCTGCACCGTTTCCGCGGTGAACTTGAAGGTGTCGCGCGTGGTGGGCGTCAGCACGAGCTTGCCGAGCAGCGATTCCGAATAGACGTCCTGCGGGTTCGATGTCGTGCGCAGCGTGCTCGCCGAATGGTTGCTGCCGCGCGTATCGACTTCGTGGCCGCGCCGGCCGTCGGCGATGATCATCCCCTGGATGCGGTCGTTGCCGCCCGCGGCCGACACGGTCGCGCCGATGCTGCGGTCGGCCGAGTCGTAGCTTGGCCGGAACGAGAAGTAGTACGGCTTGTCGTAGATCGACAGCAGGTCGCGCGGGTCCTTCGTGATGAAGTTCACCGCGCCGGTCAGGCCGTCGCTGCCGTACAGCGCCGATGCCGGCCCGCGCAGGATCTCGATGCGCTTGAGCGTGTCGAGGTCGGCGTAGTCGCCGCGCCCCGCTTCGAGCGGGCCGAACGAGAACGCGTTCGGCAGGCGGATGCCGTCTTCCATCAGCAGCACGCGGTTGCCCTCGAGGCCGCGGATGTTGATGCTCGAATCGCCGTCGCGGCCGCCGCCGAGCGCGGCGCTGCCCGGCCGGTACGCGGTGCGGCGCACCGTGATGCCGGGCTCGTAGCGCAGTGCATCCTTGATGTTGGTGGCCTGCTGTTCCTCGAGATCCTCGTCGGTGATCACCGACACGGATGCCGCCGTGCGGCTCGCGGCGGTGGCGGTGCGGGTGGCCGTGACGGTGACGGGGTCGAGCAGCGCCGCGTCGCCGCGCGCGGACGCGGCGACGAGGACGGCGGAAGGCGGGTTGGCGCCTTGCGGCGACGAATCGGCGTGAGCCGTGGCGGCGGACAGGCCGAACGCGCCGAACAGCGCGGCACAGATCGGCCGCCGCGCCAGCGAATAACAATGCACAGGTGGTCTCCCATTGACGATAACAAGCCCGAAGGCTGGCTGGGTGACGCGTTCACCTGGCTGGCCCGTTTGCGCGCGGCAGGCGGCAAACGGCGAATTGAAAGGCAACTGACAACTTTACCAGTGTAAATGAGAATTATTATCAATACAAGGACGAAAGGCGGCGTGAGTGAGCGCTCGCGTGCGCGGCTCGCACGCGCCGCGGCAGCCCTTTCGGGAGCCGTGCGCGCGCCGGTCAGGCCAGCGCTTCGATGCGGATCAGTAGGTTGCGCGCGTGCGCGATGAACGCTTCGTGCGTCGCGCGATCGCTGTGGACGTCGAGGCCGGCCTGTTCGGCGAAGACGATCTGTTCGGTGTAGAGGTCGACGAGCGCGCGGCGTGCGTCAGGGGGCAGCGCGCGGATCATCGACACGATCAGCAATTCCTGCGCGCGAAGCGTGCCGGACAGCGACTGGACGTTCATGCTGGCCTCCTCGGACGATGCGGCGGCGCGCCGCTCCTTCCATACTAGGCGGTCGGCGCGCGCGGCGCAGGCGCGGGGCGGGCGATGACGTGCGGGAATACGGTTCGCCGAGGCTGCCGCACGTGCCGACACGTGCCGGCACGCACCGCGTGCGTCCGGCAACCGTGAATCGAAGCGTGCAGCCGCGTGAAGGGGATCAGTTGGCGGGAGTGGCGGTCCTGGCGGCCTGTGCATCGCGCACGACCTGCGCGACGCGTTCGACGAACGCGGCGTCGGTGCTCGACAGCGCTTCGCGCTCGCCGTCGGGCATCTCGACCATCAGCCGGTACGTGATGTCCTGCGTGGCCCAGGCGAGGTAGCCGACGACGACGAGCATCACGCCGACGACGAGCGCGGCGCTCGATGCGCCGATGCCGCCTGCGACGGCGATGGCCGCGCCGATCAGCGAGATCAGCGACGGAACGAGGCGGTTCTTGGGAATCTTGACGACATCGACGTGACGGATGTCACGCAGTGCGAATACCTGCCCGGCGGCCGACAGGCCGTTGCGCGTGACCATGACGCCACGTTCGTTGAATGCGTTTTCCATCGTGTGTTGCGTGGACGAAAACGCGCAGCGTAGCAGGTTTCGTTGCCGCGTCAAACGAGACCGACTGCCGCACGATGCGGGCGGCGCGGGAGCGCGGTCAGAACTGCAGCCGGCCGTCGCCGTAAAGGCGGCCCGGCACGTGCGAGGCGACGACCTCGGCGATCTCTTCGTCGGTCGATTCGGCCGGCACGATCTGGCGCCGTGCGGGGGCGTCGAGATGCATCGTCCATTCGACGAGCCGATACGGTCGGCCCCACGGGCGCTGCATTTCGACCGAGACGCGGCAACTCTGGACCGGCAGCGAGTGTTGGCACGTCAGAATCGCGTGCAGATGGCTGAAAACGGTATCTTCGATCATCATGGCCTCCGATCCTGTCTTGTGGGCAATCGATGGCGGCGCCGTCGGCATTTAAAAAAAAAGCCGCCGATGCTCAGGCGGCCAACAGGGGGGGTGAGAGCATCGTCTCAGCCCAGAATTAAGCGAAACTTAAAAGCCCATAAAAAAGCGCCCCGCGTGGAGCGGGGCGCTTCTTGCCGTCGTGATCCGCGAGTTAAGCGGACGCTTTAGAACTTGTGACGGATACCGATACGAGCGGCGATCTGGTTCTTCGAACCCGTGCCCGACGTGTTGAAGTAGCTCGTGCTCGAGCCGATCTGCGCTTGCACGCCCTTGCCCGAAGCCTGCTGGTACACGACCAGGCCGTACACGTCCGTCCGCTTGCTGAGTGCGTAGTCGGCGATACCGTTGACCTGGTTCCAGTGCCACGAATTGCCGTTCTGCGTCGCGTTCGTGTACGTGTAGCCGAGGCCGCCCGACAGGGCCGGCGTGAACGCGTACTTCGCGCCTGCTTCGTATGCGTTGTAGAACGTGCCGCCCGCGCCCGAAACGGTCGAGAACTGCGTACGCGTCCACAGCAGCCATGCCGTTGCCGGACCCCAGACGTAGCGGCCGCCGACGCCGTACGTGCGCAGGTCGCGGACGTTGCCCGTGCTCAGGTTCGCGATCGTCGTCGAGAAGGCCGGCGACGACTGGCTCGGGTAGCGGATGTCCGTGTAGGCGGCGCCGACCGAGACCGGGCCGTTCGCGTAGTTCAGGCCGAAGCTGTATGCGCGCGACGAGCCTGCCGTCGTCGTCGTGCCCGACGTCGTGGCCGGTGCGCCCGCGAAGTCCGTCGAGTTCGAGAAGCCGTACAACGCGCCGAACGTGAAGCCCGAGTAGTTCGCGCTCTGGAACTTCACGGCGTTGTTGATGCGGCTCGACGTGAGCTGGTCGATGTCGTTCACGTGGTACGCGTAGTTGCCCGCGACCGTGTTGCCGCCCGTCGAGTAGTTCGAACCGAGGATGTCGGTCGAGAACGAGTACTGGCGGCCGAACGTGACCGTGCCGTACTGCGACTGGCTCAGGCCGACGTAAGCCTGGCGGCCGAAGATCGCGCCACCCTGGCCGATCGTGCCGTTGCCGCTGTTGAAGCCGTTTTCGAGCACGAAGATCGCCTTCAGGCCGCCACCGAGGTCTTCGGTGCCGCGCAGGCCCCAACGGCTGCCCTGGGCAACGCCGTCGTCGTACTTGAACAGCTTGCCCGTGCCGCCGTTGGCGGTCTTGCTGTGGTTCACGTAGCTGATACCGGCATCGATGACGCCGTACAGCGTCACGCTGCTTTGTGCATGCGCCGTGCCGGCCGTTGCTGCCAGGGCGGCGATGGTCAACAGTTTCTTGTTCAAAGGATTCTCCGAGCGAATAAATGGCGTGTCCAGTTGCGGTTCCGGCGCTCTCTCTGGGCGCTTTCACGGACCGGCCGCAACTTTATCGGCGGGGCACGTAATGAATATGACAGCGACTGTCATATGAAGAATGTGTGGCGCCGATGCGACACCGAATTCTGCCCGGGTTGGCCAGCGGGGGTTATACCGATTTCGGCAGAGAATCGATCCCGATCCGGAATATGCACATGAAATAAGCTTGGTTTGTCGCGTTCGGGCCCCGTGTCACGATCCGTGCTCCAACAAACGACACGGGACAAGAGGACACCATGCGACGTTCGATCCTGACCGGCCTCGGCGCACTCGCCGCCGCGCTGGCATTCGCGGCGCCCGGCGCGCACGCCGATCCGCAAACGCTGAAGATCGGCACGATGAGCGGCCCCGACGCGCAGATCTGGACCGAAGTGACGAAGGTCGCCGCGCGCGAAGGGCTCGCGATCAAGGTCATCGAATTCAACGACTACGTGCAGCCGAACGCGGCGCTCGATTCGGGCGACCTCGACGCGAACGGCTTCCAGCACCAGCCGTTCCTCGACAGCCAGATCAAGCAGCGCGGTTACAGGATCGTGAACGTCGGACTCACCTACACGGCGCCGATGGGTTTCTACTCGAAGAAGCTCAAGTCCCTGAAGGACTTGCCGGTGGGGGCGAAGGTCGGCATCCAGAACGACCCGTCGAACGGCAATCGCGCGCTGCTGCTGCTGCAGAAGTACGGCGTGATCAAGCTGAAGCCGGGCGTCGGCACGAACGGCGTGAACGCGACGCCGCTCGACGTCGCCGAGAACCCGAAGAAGATCAAGATCGTCGAACTCGACGCCGCGCAGTTGCCGCGCGCGCTGCCTGACGTCGATGCCGCGTCGATCAATACCGACTACGCGGTGAAGGCCGGGCTGACGCCGGTGAAGGACGCGATCGCGATCGAGGACCTGCGCGGGCCGTACGCGAACCTGATCGCGGTGCGTGCGCAGGACAAGGACAAGCCGTGGGTGAAGAAGCTCGTCGCGGCCTATGAATCGGACGACGTGCGCAAGTTCATCGACCAGAAGTTCGGCGGCGCGATCGTGCCGGCATTCTGAACGGTCTTCACGCCGAACGGCCGGCGGCCGTCGCCGGCCGCCGACGTGCCCTCCGGAAAGCCAATCGCCCGCGCAAGCGGGCGATTTCGTTGGTGCGTGCGCTGCGCGCCGTGGCCCGGCGCGCGGGCCGCGCGCTCAGGCCGACAGCAGCGAACCCGTGCGGATCGCGGTCGCGCCGGCGACGCGCGCGACTTCCATGCCGGCCGTCGCGAAGCGCACGATCTGGCGCGCGTACAGCACGCCCGATACGCTGCTCTTCAGCGTGACGACGCGATCGGTCAGCGGATCGACGATGTCGGCCACGGCCTGGCCCGCCTCGATCATCGCGCCGACCGGCGTGCGGAACACGATCACGCCCGATACCGGCGCGACAAGCGGATCGGTGCCCGCGAGCGGCGTGGCCGGATGCGCGAGCGGCGGCAGCGGCGCCGGCGTGCCGTCGACGATGCCGCGCTCGGTCAGGTACTCGACGATGGCCTGTGCGTCCTTTTCGGCGAGTTCGTACGACACATCGCGTTCGCTGCGCAGTTCCACCGTGACGGAAATCGCGCCGTTCGGGATCGGGAAGCGGTCGCCGAAACGGCTGCGCAGATCCGACCAGCAGAAGCTGTGGATTTCGTCGAACGGGTTGCCGACCGAATTCAGCGCGAGCAGCGACGCCTGCGCGTCGAGATAGCGCGACAGCGGCTCGACGTCCGGCCAGAGGTCGGGATTCGTGTAGAGGTGCATCACCGCATCGCTGTCGCAGTGCAGGTCGAGCACGATATCGGCGTCGAACGACAGCTTCTGCAGCGCGAGGCGCTGCGAGTCGAGTTCGGTGCGCGGCTTCTGCTCGTCGAGCGCTTCGCGCATCGCGGCGCGCACGGCGACGAGGTTGCGCTGCGCGTCGTTCGTGAGATGGTGTTCGACGCGCGGCAGCACCAGTGCCGCGAGATCGTAGAAATTGCGGTTGAAGTTCTGCATCGAGCCGAGCTCGAAGCGGCCGAGGTGATCGCCGAACACGTGCTGCGACAGGCCGATCGGGTTCGGCACGGGCACGACCACGATTTCGCCGCGCAGCTTGCCGGCCGTCTCGAGCGCGGCGATCTTGCGGCGCAGCAGCGTGGCGACCAGCATGCCGGGCAGTTCGTCCGCATGCAGCGACGACTGGATGTAGACCTTCTTGCCGCCGCGCGGGCCGTAGTGGAAGCTCGTGATCTGGCGTTCGGTGCCGACGGCGGGGGAAATCAGCGGATGGGTCTGCGTTTGCATGATGGGGGAGTGCGGCGCAGCCGCGAAGGATCCGGTGTGCGTGGAAGGACGATTGTACGTTGCCTGCGTCGTCGCCATCAAACCGGTACCGGAACGCGCGGATTTTCCTTGCGAATCATCGGTTTGGTACGGAAAAAATAACGTCGCCCAACCCGCGCGCGCAAAAAAAAACGGGCTCCTCGCGGAGCCCGTTTCATCGCGGCGCGCGGCGCGCCGGCTGGCCGTATTACTTGCCGTAGACGTCGAAATCGAAGTACTTCTTCGCGATCTTGTCGTACGTACCGTCCTTGCGCATGCCGGCGATCGCGCCGTCGATCTTCGCCTTCAGGTCGGTGTCTTCCTTGCGCAGGCCGATACCGGCGCCGTTGCCGAGCGTCTTCGGATCGTCGATGTCCTTGCCGGCGAAGTCGAAGTTCGCGCCGCGCGGCGTCTTCAGGAAGCCGATCTCGGCTTGCACCGCGTCTTGCAGCGCGCCGTCCAGACGGCCGGAGATCAGGTCGGCGTAGACCTGGTCCTGGTTCTGGTAAGGCACGACGTTCACGCCCTTCGACGCCCAGTACGTCTTCGCGTAGGTTTCCTGGATCGTGCCCTGCTCGACGCCGACCGACTTGCCCTTCAGCGATTCGGCCGTCGGCATCAGGCCCGTGCCCTTCTTCGTGACGAGGCGCGTCGGCGTGTTGAACAGCTTCGCCGAGAAGGCGATCTGTTCCTGTCGCGCCGGCGTCATCGACATCGACGACAGCACGCCGTCGAACTTGCGGGCCTTCAGCGCCGGGATCATCCCGTCGAAGTCGTTTTCGATCCACACGCACTTCGCGTGGATGCGGCGGCAGATTTCGTTGCCGAGATCGACGTCGAAACCGACAACCTTGCCGTCGGCGCCTTTCGATTCGAAAGGCGGGTAGCTGGCGTCGACGCCGAACCGCACGGTCGACCAGTCCTTCGCGTACGCGCTGCCTGCCGATACGGCGAGCAGGGCAACGGTCACAGCCGCAAGAATCTTTTTCACTCGGTGACTCCTCGTTTTGTTCGATGGGTGCGCGGTTGTGCCGCGCCGTAAGCCTTCGGTCCGCCGCGGCTTCGCGTCGGACAGTCCGTTTCGCCCACCCGATGCGGGTGCGCGACGTGCGCAAGATTATCAAGACAAAATACCGGCAGGGCGCCTAGGACAAGCCCCGATACCGGGCCCGGCGGCGGCGCGTTGCGGGCGCCGCCGTTTCAGACACAGGAACGATTCAGCCGAGCGTTTCGTTGACCGCGCGCCGCAGGCACGTGACGAATTGCGACACGGCGGGCGTGGGCAGCAGGTCGCGCCGCGCGATGATCGACAGGTCGAAGCGCGGCATGCTTTCGTCGAGTTCGGCCGTGCGGATGCCGAGCGGCGCGACCATCGCGGCCAGCGGGCGCGTGAAGCAGCCGATCACGTCGGAGCGCGCGACGAGCCCGAGCGTCACCGCGAACGACATCGGCGAGCGCAGCAGGCGTTTCGGCAGCGGCAGCCCGTGCTTCTCGAACATCCCGACCATCACGCTGTGCGGAAACTGCTCGGCGCCGACGGTGACGATCCACTCGGCATCGAGCAGTTCCTCTAAACGGCGCGCATGCGCGAGCGGGTGGCCGTCGCGCATCACGATCGTGAATTCGGTCGACAGCAGCGGCGATTGCGTGAAATCGCGGTCGAGCGCGGGCACATGGTGCATCGCAGCGATGTCGAGCGTGCCGTTGCGCAGCTGCGCGAGCGCGTCGGGCACCGTCACTTCCTCCAGATGGAGGCTCACGTTCGGCATCGACCGGCGGAACGCCGTCACCGCGTGCGGCAGCGCGGTCAGCGCGATCGACGGCATCGTGCCGACCGCGACGCGCCCCGACATCTCGCCTTTCACCTGCTCGACGGCCTCGACCGTGCGGCGGATGTCGCCGAGCAGCTGCTCGGCGCGCGGCAGCAGCGCGTGACCGCATGCGGTCAGCTCGACGCCGCGCACGCTGCGCGCGAGCAACTCCGCGTTGAGCGCCGTTTCGAGTTCGCGGATCGTGTGCGTGATCGCGGGCTGCGTGACGCCGAGTTCGCGCGCGGCGGCGCGCAGGCTCTTGAGGTGCGCGGCGGAGACGAACGCCTGGAGCTGCGCGATGTTCAGCGGGTTGCGGATGCGGGTCATCGGTCGGGTCCGGTTGGCGCGAAAGGGGGCGACGGTTTCATGCTTCGGATGGCGGTCCTGGGGAACGTCATGCGCCGGCGCGTGCGCGGAACGTCTGGCGATAGCGTTGCGGCGACGTGCCGACGATGCGCGCGAACCGTTCGCGAAACGCGGTGACCGAACCGAACCCGGCTTCCGTCGCGACATGTTCGATCGACAGCTCCGTCACCTCCAGCAACTGCTGCGCGTGCCGGACGCGAGCGGTCTGCAGCCATTGGCGCGGCGACGTGCCCGTCTGCGCCTGGAAGCGCCGCGTCAGCGTGCGTACGCTCGTCGACGCCTTGCGGGCCATCGCATCGAGCGTGAGCGGCTTGCGCAGGTTCGCCTGCAGCCAGTCCATCAGGTCTTGCAGCCCGTCGCCGCCGGCAGGCCATTCCGGCGCGATGAACTGCGCCTGCCCGCCTTCGCGCACGCGCGGCGCCACCGCACTGCGTGCGGCGTCGACGGCCACCGCCGCGCCGTAGTCGGCCTGGATCATGTGCAGGCACAGGTCGAGGCCGGCCGCCGCGCCGGCCGACGTCAGGATCTGTCCGTTGTCGACGAACAGCACGTTCGGATCGACGTCGACGTGCGGATGGCGGCGTGCGAGTTCGGCGGCCGCGAGCCAGTGCGTCGTCGCGCGCAGGCCGTCGAGCAGCCCGGCTTCCGCGAGCACGAACGCGCCGCTGCAGATCGACGCGATCCGGCTGCCGCGCGCGGCCGCTTCGCGGAGTGCGGCGAGCACGCGGCGCGGCGTCGGCGCGAGCGGCACGGACGTGCCGGGGACCATGATCGTATCGGCGTCGGCCAGCGCGTCGAGACGAAACGGCGGGCGCAGCTCGAACAGGTCGCCGGCGACGCGCGGCTGCTCGCTACACACGCGCACGCGGTAGGCGGGCGCGCCGTCGGGCAACCGCACGCGCGCGAACGTGTCGCACGCGATGCCCAGGTCGAACGGGACGACATCGGGCAAGGCGAGAACGGCGACCGTGTGCATGGCGTTCGCGGCCGTGGCCGGAATCCGTTGAAAGATGTCATTCTAGCCAATGGCCGGAACCCGCACCACACGCGACAATCGCGGCGGATCAACCTGGATGGAGCCGGCCGATGACACAAGACGATCGCAACGCGTTGCGGAACCTGCAGTACCTGTCGTTGCTGGAGGCGGCCACGCTCGTCGTGCTGGTGTGCGTCGCCGTGCCGCTCAAGCATCTGGCCGGTTATCCGGCCGCGGTATCGATCATGGGGCCGGTGCATGGCATCGCGTTCGCGATGTACGTGTGGGCGCTCGCCGGCACCGCCTCGAGCGGGCTGTGGCGCGGGCGCGAGGTCGCGCGACTCGTGCTGTCGGCCGTCGTGCCGTTCGCGGGGCTGGCGAGTGCGGGATGGATCGCGCGCCGGCGGCACGCGCGATGATCTACCTGGTGCTGAAGGCCGTGCATGTTGCGGCTGTCGTCACGTTCGTCGGCGGGCTGCTGATGTTGTCCGTCGGTGTCCGGATCGCGAACCTCGCCGTGCATCGCGCGGTGCGGCGCTGGGATCGCACGGTGACGGCGCCGGCCCTCGCGATCGTCTGGGTCACGGGGATCGCGATCGCGCTGAGCGGTCACTGGTTCGGCGCGGCGTGGCTGTCGGCGAAGCTTGCCGTCGTCGTCGCGCTGTCGGCGCTGCACGGCACGCTGCGGCGCATGGCGCGCGACGATCTCGCCGTCGCGCCGGCGGCGTGGCTCGGGCAGGCGGCGGGCGCGGTCGTGGCCGCGGCTGCGATCGTCGTCGGGCTGGTCGTGATCAAGCCGTTCTGACCGGCCGGCTCAGGCCAGCGCCGTCTCCACCGCCGCGAGCGTGCGGCGCCGGATCCAGCCGCTCCCCAGCCGGATCGCGAGCCAGTACGGCGTGAGTAGCCAGCGCGTGCGCTCGCTCGGGCAGTGGATGAACGTTTCCGTGCGCAGCATGTGCGCGCCCGAGGCGAGGCCGACGACCTCGAACCGGAGCACCAGCTTCGCATCGCGCGGGTCGTCGTGCCGGACGAAGGCGGCGGCATCGGCGATGGCGCGCACGTCGGGCGCGGGACGCCAGAAGCGGCCGACGAGGCCGAGCGACAGCGACGTGTCGTCGCGATGCAGCGGCGTGAATGCATGGAGGCCGAAGCGTTCGCGTTCGCGTCGCGTGGTGCCGCGGCACAGCGAGGCGGCAAGCGCGGCCGGGAATTCGCGGAGGCTGAGCAGCGTATCGACGACCGGATCCGTGCGCATGTCGATCGCGGAGACCGCATCGATGATGCGCGCCGGATCGGCATCGATCGGCTTCGATTCGTGTATTTCGTAAAAGCCGAACGACGGGATGAACGGCGGCTTGCGCGCCGAGGTCCTGCTGTCCGATTCGGAGACGATGCCGAGCGCGTTCATGTCTGCTCCGGAACACAAAACGCGATCGTAGCACCGGCGGCGGATTCGCAGCGCGGCGGCAGTGCGGCGGCGATGCGGCGCTTCGCCGCGTCGCGCGCACCGGCAAAAAAAGCCTGGAAACTCGCGTTCCCAGGCCTGGAGACCATCAACGATGATGGTGGAGGAGACGTCGTCGTCCCGATGCGCGCCGCCCTTCTGCAGGCGACGTCGCGCATGTGTCGCGGTCAGATGGCCCAGCCGCCGAGATAGAAGGCGACGAGCACGGCCGCGATGAGCACGGTGCCGACGTTGAGCTTGCGGAATTCGCCGCTCGCGATGCGGCCGATCACGAGCGTCGAGAAGCCGAGCATGATGCCTGTCACGATGTTCGCGGTCAGCACGATGAACACCGCGCACACGAGGCCCGACATCGCATCGACCATGTCGTCCATGTGCAGCTTGCTCACGCTGCCGAGCATCAGCAGGCCGACGTACATCAGCGCGGGTGCGGTGGCGTACGACGGCACCAGGCCCGCGAGCGGCGAAAAGAACATCACGACGAGGAACAGCAGGCCGACCACGGCGGCTGCCAGGCCCGTCTTCGCGCCGGCGGCCACGCCGACGCTCGACTCGATGTAGGCCGCCGCCGGCGCGCCGCCGAGGAAACCGGAGAAGATCGAGCTGATCGAGTCGGCCGTCAGCGCGCGGCCGCCGTTGATGATGCGGCCGTTCTCGTCGAGCTGGCCGGCCTGCCCGGCGACCGCGCGGATCGTGCCGGTCGCGTCGAACACGGCGGTCATCACGAGTGCCAGCACGCTCGGCAGCACGGCCATCGACAGCGCGCCCTTGATGTCCATCGCGCCGATCAGCGATTCGTGCCCCGGTGCGCTCAGCGACGGCAGCGCGAAGATGCCGTGGTACTTCACGGCCGGATCGAAGATCAGGCCGAAGATCGAGATCGCGATCACGACGAGCAGGATGCCGCCCGGCACGCGGCGCTTCTCGAGGCCGAAGATCGCGGCGAGGCCGACGATCGACATGATGACCGGAAGTGCGGTGATCTGGCCGAGCGAGACCGGCAGGCCGGCGCCCGGGTTCTTGATCACGAGGCCGACGTCGTTCGACGCGATCAGCAGCAGGAACAGGCCGATGCCGATGCCCGTGCCGTGCGCGACGCCCGCGGGCAGGTTGCGCAGGATCCACGAACGCACGCCGGTGACCGAGATGCCGGTGAACACGAGGCCCATCAGGAACACCGCGCCGAGCGCGACCGTCGGATGCAGGCCCTTGCCGAGCACGAGGCCGAACGCGGTGAACGCGGTCAGCGAGATCGCGCAGCCGATCGCGATCGGCAGTTTCGCCCACAGGCCCATCAGCAGCGAGCCGAACGCGGTGGTGAGGCAGACCGCGACGAACACGGCGCTCGTGTCGAAGCCGGCCTTGCCGAACATGCCGGGCACGACGAACACGGAATAGACCATCGCGAGGAAGGTGGTGACGCCGGCAATGATCTCGCGGCGCTGCGTGCTGCCGCGCGACGAAATGCCGAAGTACCGGTCGATCACTCCCGGGGTGCCAAAGTCCGTTTCTGCCGCGCCGACGTCGACCGTCGGCTGCACCGGGGTATCACTCATGAGCTTGCTCCTTTATCAGCATGCTGAAACGGCTCGTCGCGAACCGTCGTCAGGGTGTCTCGTATCTAGTTGGGATTGTTCGGCAACGTCGTGGGGACGAATGACGCGTGATGCGTGTCGTTACGCGCGAATCGAAACGATCGCGAGGGTGTCGCGCCGGACGACGCGTGGTGAGGGCGATCCCGTCACGTGTGCTTTGCCGTAGCGAAGGTTAGGCGAGCGGCCCATCACGTCCCATCGGGGGAAGAGCATGCAGCGCATGTCGCAGCGCTTATATCGGCGTGCAACGGGGCTTCGATGCGGCGACACGCGTGTATACGCCTAGTTCGAATCCGTTAAGGCGACTATTTGAATGCGGGGTCGACGGGCCCGGCGGAAGCGGGTGAGGTATCGAATATTACGAGTATCTTTCATCGGGGCTGCGCACGCGCAAGCGAACGGCGGCGGGCGGCGCGACCTGCGGCCATGCGCCAGCGGCAGCCGGATGATACCGGTGCCGCGCGCGGCTTGCGCGCACGCCTTTCGGCGCTCGTCGTGTCAGGCGCGCGCGAGATGCGCGAGGTACGCGCAGAACATGTCGGCCATCGCGGCCGAATAGGCGTCGATTTCCGCCGGCGTGCGCGCGGTTTCGGAGAAGGTCTTGCCGCCCGACGTGAGCGTCGTCATGACCAGTTCGCAGGCGAGCGCATGCGTGGCGTCGGGCACGCCGGGCAGCGCTTCGCGCATGAACGCGTTGAAGACCCGGTGGCCCTCCGCCCGCACTGCCTGCGCCTCGGGGGCGTCGCGATAGAGCGGCGCGGCGTCGTCGAGTGCGATGCGCATGCCCGCCTCGTCGCATTCCGAGCGGATGAACGCACGGACGGCCGTGCGCAGCCGCTCGGGCGGCGTTTTTCGCGTGTCCTGCAGTATCCGGCACAGCATGTCGGACGTCCGCCGCCATTCGTCGTGCTGCAGCCGGAACAGCACGGACGCCTTGTTCGGGAAGTACTGGTACAGCGAGCCGACGCTCACGCCGGCGCGCTCGGCGACGCGCGCCATCGTGAAGCGCTGCGCGCCTTCGGCGGCCAAAACCTGAATAGCGGCCTGGAGAACGTCTTCGACTAGACGGGTCGAGCGCGCCTGCCGAGGCAGCCTGCGCGTGGCGATCGGGGCGTTGCGGCGGTCGGTCATGGGCGGTTGGCCAATGCGAATAGTAAAACATGAATAGTTCGTCATATTCTAGTCGGGCGCACTGACGCACTCAACTTGACATTGGAGAACCGCATGACCACCCTGATTCACGATCCGCTGGCGTCGCTGCTCGCGCGCCTGTTCGACGAAGCCGAGGCGTCGTCGCCCGCGACGAGCCCCGGCTTCGCCGGCGTGTCGCGCGACGAGCAAGCGCGGCTGATGCGCAGCAAGACGGACTACGCCGATCTGTATGCGCGCCTGAAGGACTATCCGCTGGCCGTGTCGCGCGAGACGGGCTCGCTGCTGTACATGCTCGCGCGCAGCAGCGGCGCGCGGGCGATCGTCGAATTCGGCACGTCGTTCGGCATCTCGGCGCTGCATCTCGCGGCCGCATTGCGCGACAACGGCGGCGGCCGGTTGATCACAAGCGAGTTCGAGCCGTCGAAGGTCGTGCGCGCGCAAGCGAACCTGGCCGCGGCCGGGCTCGCCGATCTCGTCGAGATTCGCGAGGGCGACGCGCTGCGCACGCTGGCCGTCGATCTGCCGGATGCGGTCGACCTGTTGCTGCTCGACGGCGCGAAGGCGCTGTATCCGGAAATCCTGGCGCGGGTCGAGCCGCACCTCAGAACGGGGGCGTTCGTCGTGGCCGACAACGCGGAATACAGCCCCGACTACCTCGCGTACGTGCGCGCGCCGGAAAACGGCTATCTGTCGGTGCCGTTCGGCGGCGACGTCGAGTTGTCGATGCGGATCGGCTGAGCAGCCGGAACGAAGATGCCGGCGGTTTCACGCATCCGGGCCTGAAAGATAGGAAAACTGATTAACTGGTCGCGAGGGTGAAAGGTACCGGGTGATGCCCGGTGCCCGCGCCGCCGCGCGCATCACTTCAGGAACACGTATCGCGCGAAGTACGGGAAGCGCCCGACCGCGTGCTCGGTCGGGCACGATGCGGCCGGCGGCGTGCCGCCCGCCGTGTCGAGCCGCTGCACGAAGCGCACGCCGGCAAGCGTGCCCGTGGCGGCCGGCGTCGCCGCGAGCAGCAGTTGCGGAATGCTGGCGGGGCTCGCGCTCGGCGCTTCCGCGAGTTTCTTGCCGGTGATGCGGCTGCCGTCGAGCGCCTCCCACGACGGCCCCGCGCCATGCCGCACGACGAGCGTGCCGCCGCCGTCGAACAGCGTCGCCTCCGGACGCTGGAAGGCCCACGCGAGCCGATGGTCGGCATCGTATTCGCACGAATAGATCTGCACGCCGGTCGCGGTGGTCGACAGTACCGGCGCGGCCGGCGCCGGCGGCGCGAGGCCGGCAGCGTCGTCGGCCCGCGCCGGTGCGGCGAAGGCCGCCAGGGAAAGACCGGCCGCCAGGGCCAGCAGCATGTCGCGTGTCGGGGAACGGCTTGGCATGGCGGAGCGTCCTTTCAGGTCGGGTGGCGGTCGTGCGGAGGGGATCCTGTCAACGTTAGACGCCGAATGCACAGGCTGCCATTCGGAAATGACAATCGCGGCGATAGCGGCCGCGATCGTCGGGGGGGCGCAGGCGCGATCAGCGGATCGCGACCGGGTCGATGTCGACCTGCGTGGAGGACGGCGGTCAGGCCGCGGCTTGCGCGAGCGTCGGATAGTCGGTCAGGCCCCGGGCGCCGCCGCCGAACAGCGTGTTGCGGTCGTGCGGCGCGAGCGCGGCGCCGGTGCGCAGGCGTTCGGGCAGGTCGGGGTTCGCGACGAACGGGCGGCCGAACGCAATGAGGTCGGCCCAGCCGGCGGCGATCGCCTCGCGTGCGCGCTCGGCGGTGTACGCGCCGGCGTAGATCAGCACGCCCGGGTAGGCGGCACGCAGTTGCTGCTTGAAGGCGACCGGCATCAGCGGCGCGTCGTCCCAGTCGGCTTCCGCGATGTGCAGGTAGCCGACGCCGAGTTCGCCGAGCAGTTTCGCAGCCGCGAGATAGGTCGTTTCCGGATCGTCGTCGACGCAACCGTTCAGCGTGGTCAGCGGCGCGAGGCGGATGCCGACGCGCGCGGCGTCGCCGGTGCCGTCGATCAGCGCCTGCGTGACTTCGCGCAGGAAGCGCAGCCGGTTGTCGAGCGAGCCGCCGTATGCGTCGGTGCGCGTGTTGGCGTTCGAATCGATGAACTGGTTCACGAGGTAGCCGTTCGCGCCGTGCAGCTCGACGCCGTCGAAGCCGGCCTCGATCGCGTGGCGCGCGGCGGCGCGGTACTGGTCGACGATCTCGCGGATCTCGTCGATCGACAGCGCGCGCGGCTCGGATGCCTGCACGAAGCCCGGCGTGCTGCCGTCTTCACCGGCGATGAACACGTTTACGCCCTTCGCCTGGATCGGCGACGACGATACGGGTTGCGCGCCGCCGAGCAGGCTCGTATGGCTCAACCGGCCGACGTGCCACAGCTGCGCGAAGATGCGGCCGTGCGCGGCATGCACGGCGTCGGTCACCTTGCGCCAGCCGGCGACCTGCGACGGCGTGTGAATGCCGGGCGTCCACGCGTAGCCCTTGCCGAGCGGCGCGATATAGGTGCCTTCGCTGACGATCAGGCCCGCACTCGCGCGCTGCGCGTAGTACGCGGCCATCAGGTCGTTGGCTTCGTCGCCGGGCTGGCTCGCGCGCGAGCGCGTCATCGGCGGCATCACGATGCGGTTCGGCAGCGTCAGCGCGCCGAGTTGCAGCGGTTGAAAAAGCGGGTCCTGGGTCATGGTGGTGTCCTGTGGATGCCGCGGCCGGCTGGCCGCGGACGGGTCGATGAGGCGGGGCGGCGCGCTTAGTCCCACTGCGGCGCGAGGCCGGCCGGGTCGACTTCGCGGCCGTTGCGCTCGAGCGCGGCGATCTGCGCCATGTCTTCGTCGGTGAGGCGCAGCGTCTGCGCGAGCAGGTTGCTTGCGAGGTTTTCGCGCTTCGTCGACGACGGAATCACCGAGTAGCCGAGCCGCAGCGCCCACGCGAGCGCGACCTGGGCGGGCGTCGCGTCGTGACGGCGGGCGATCGCGCCGAGCACCGGGTCGCCGAGCACCTTGCCGTACGCGAGCGTCATGTACGACGTCACGTGGATGCCTTCGCCGTTCAGGAACTCGACGAGCTTGCGGTTCTGCAGGTACGGGCTCAGTTCGATCTGGTTCGTGGCGATCGCCTCCTTGCCGACGGCCGCGATCGCTTCCTGCGTCAGTTCGATGTTGAAGTTCGAGATGCCGATCTGGCGCGTGAGGCCTTTCGCCTTGGCGTCGGCGAGTGCGGTCATGAATGCCTGGATCGATACGCCGTTGCCCGTGGCCGGCCAGTGGATCAGCGTCAGGTCGACATGGTCGGTGCGCAGCTTGCGCAGGCTGTCTTCCAGGCTTGCGCCCAGCTTTTCCGGCGCGTAGTTGTCGACCCAGATCTTCGTGGTCAGGAACAGGTCTTCGCGGCGCACGCCCGAGGCGGCGATCGCTTCGCCGACTTCGGCTTCGTTGCCGTAGATCTGCGCGGTGTCGATCGCGCGGTAGCCGACTTCGAGGCCGTTGCGGACCGAGTCGATGACAACCCGGCCTTGCAGGCGGAAGGTACCGAGGCCGAATGCGGGAATCTTGCTCATCACGTGCTCCAGGGAGGGTGAAACGATTACGGGTCAGGCGTCATTCTGGCGTCTTGGACTGATGAAATAAACGCCTATAGAAGTCAATGATATTTGACTTGAAATCAAATATAAGTCCTGCGGCTGGCCCGCCGCAGGCCGTTGCCGGCCTTATGCGGCGCGCGTCTGCACGTTCGTCGCCGGATGAAAGACGGGCAGCACGTCCGATGCGATCTCGGCCATCGTCTCGTCGAGCGGGCGGCGGTTGCGGCGGAAATGCAGGCCGATGTGCCGCACGCCGGCGTCGCGCATCGCCGCCAGTTCTTCCGTCAGCGCGATGCGGCCCGCGCGGGCGCCGAAGCGGTGCCGCTGCAGGGGCTCGTGCGGATCGTCCGCGAGGTCGAGGTGGATGAAGCTCACGTACGGCTTGTCGCCGGCCACCGCGCGCCAGTTCGCGGCGCGCTGCGCGTGGTCGGCCGGCGTGCCCGGATACGCGAGGCAGCCGTCCATGTGCTCGCCGATCCACGCGGGCGTCTGCTGCGCAAGGCCCGCGACGAGCAGCGGCACCGGCGAACGGGCGACCGGCAGCACGTCGAGGCCGGGCGGCAGGTGGCCGCGCGCGCCGTCGCGCAGCAGCGCGATCTGGTCGCGGAAATTCGCGCCGCGCGACGCGAAATCGCGGCCGAACAGCGGATACTCGACCGGCCGGTCGCCGCTCGCGACGCCGAGCATCAGGCGGCCGCCGCTCAGTTCCTGGATCGTCGCGGCCGATTTCAGCGTCAGCAGCGGCTCGCGCAGCGGCAGCACGACGGCTGCCGTGCCGAGCAGGATGTCGTTCGTGATGCCGGCGAGGTAGCCGAGATACGAGAACGTTTCGAACACCTGCGCGGCGTCGCCGAACGACGGGTCGTATACCGGCACGTCGCGTACCCAGAGCGCGCGGAAGCCGAGCGTGTCGGCCAGTTGCGCGAGCTCCGCGTGGATCTCCAGGTCGGGCACGCCGGGGCGGCGGCCGTGGTGCTGGCGCTTCGCGTCGCCGGCCGGCGACCAGTCGTTGTCGAGCGGCAGTTCGATGCCGACGCTGAAGCCGCCGTCGGCGAGTTTCTCGAGTGAAGTGGACATGTTCGGGCTCCGTTCAGACCGCGCGCAGGCTGCCTGCGAGGCGGTGGAAATCGAGCGACGGCGCGGTGAAGAACGCGCGCGACGTGCCGGCGGCGAAATCGTCGATGTGCACGACCGTCGCGCGGTCGGCTTCCTGCCACGCGATCGCATAGGTCTCGCCGGCGACGGGCTGCCACGCGTATTCGACTTCCCCCTTCGCGCCCGCGTACGGGCCTTCGGTGATCTCGTAGCGCATGTGGAGGCCGTCCTCGTCGTACGCGTTGAGCGCGGTGAGGCCGTCGTAACGGACTTCGAAAGTCTTGCCGGCGAACGGCGGACGTCGGGTCGATGCGTTCATGCGGGTGGACTCCTGCAAAAAAGTGACGTTCAGTGGGCGAGTTCGACGGGTTCCGCCGTGCGTTCCGGCAGCCCGTGGCGACGGTCGAGGCGGCCGCTCAGCGCGGTGAGCGCGAATGCGCCGAGCGTGACGAGCGCGGCGATCCACGGCGTGTGGCCGAGGCCGACGTTCGCGACGATCAGGCCGCCGAGCGACGAGCCGCCGGCCACGCCGAGGTTGAACGCGGCGATGTTGAAGCCCGAGGCGACGTCGGCGGCGTCCGGCGCGAAGTGGCGCGCCTGCTTGACGACGTACACCTGCAGCCCCGGCACGTTGCCGAACGCGACCGCCCCCCAGGCGAGCATCGTCAGCACCGCGAGCCATTTCACGTGGATCGTGAAGGTCAGCGCGAGCAGCACGATCGCGAGCAGCAGGAAGATCCGCTTGAGCGCCTTCACGGGGCCGACGGCATCCGCGAGCTTGCCGCCCCACACGTTGCCGAACGCGACCGACACGCCGTAGCCGACGAGCACGAGGCTGACCTGCGACGGCGTGAAGCCGGCGATCTGTTCGAGCAGCGGCGCCATGTACGTGAACGCGATCAGCGAGCCGCCGTAGCCGACGGCCGTCATCGCGAAGACGAGCAGCAGCCGCGGCTGGGCCAGCACGCGCAGCTGGCGGGCGAGCGGCGCCGGCGGCGTCCGCGGCAGCCCGCGCGGCACGAAGGCGACTGCGCCGAGGAACGCGACGAGGCCGAACAGCGCGACGATCAGGAACGTCGCGCGCCAGCCGAAGTGCTGGCCGATGAAGGTGCCGAGCGGAATACCGGCGACGAACGCGACGGTCATCCCGCTGAACATCGTCGCGATCGCGCTCGCGGCCTTGTCCTTCGGCACGAGCGTCGTCGCGATGATCGAGCCGACCGAGAAGAACACGCCGTGCGCGAGGCCGGTGAGGACGCGCGCGACGATCAGCGATTCGTAGCCCGGTGCCTGCCAGGCGACGAGGTTGCCGACGGTGAAGAGGGCCATCAGCCCGGCGAGCAGCGTCTTGCGCGGCACGCGGCCGGTGAGCGCGGTGAGCAGCGGCGCGCCGATGGCGACGCTCAGGGCATAGAGGCTGACGAGCAGGCCGGCCGACGGCAGGCTGACGCCGAGATCGGCGCCGATCGTCGGGATCAGCCCGACGATCACGAACTCGGTCGTGCCGATGGCAAACGCGCTGATGGTCAGCGCAAGCAGGGCGAGTGGCATGGTGGATCCTGGTTCCGGTAAGGATGGATCGCAGTGTGCCGACTTTACTTTTGCGGAAAAACTGGTCTATAAACCAAATTGTTTTGATTTCAGATCAACAATGAAGATCACGCTCGACGAACTCCAGGCCTTTGCCGCCGTGGTCGACACCGGCTCGATCACCGCTGCGTCCCAGCAGCTCGACCTCACCGTGTCGGCGACGAGCCGCACGTTGGCGCGGCTCGAGGAGAAGCTGAAGACCACGCTGCTGCGCCGGACCACCCGCCGGCTCGAACTGACCGAGGAGGGGCGTGCGTTCCTGCAGGATGCGCGCGCGATCATCGAATCGGTCGAGAATGCGGAGGAGCAGATGCTCGCGCGGCGCGAGATGCCGTCCGGGCGCCTGCGCGTCGACGCCGCGACGCCGTTCATGCTGCACGTGATCGTGCCGCTCGTGCGCGGCTACCGCGCACGCTTCCCGAAGGTCGAGCTGGAGCTGAACAGCAACGAGGGCATCATCGACCTGCTGGAGCGGCGTACCGACGTCGCGATCCGGATCGGCCGGTTGAAGGATTCGACGCTGCACAGCCGGCGCATCGGCAACAGCCGGCTGCGCATTCTGGCGAGCCCCGCCTATATCGAAGCGCACGGCCAGCCGCGCAAGGTCGAGGAGCTCGCCAGGCACGCGCTGCTCGGCTTCACGCAGCCCGAGTCGTTGAACGTGTGGCCGATCCTCGGCGCCGACGGCGAAGCGTGCCGCATCGAGCCGGACGTCAGTTCGTCGAGCGGCGAGACGCTGCGGCAGCTCGCGCTGGAGGGCGCGGGCGTCGTCTGCCTGTCGGATTTCATGACCGCGCAGGATCGCGAGGCGGGGCGGCTCGTGCAGGTGCTCGCGCGTCAGACGCTCGAGGTCGAGCAGCCGATCCATGCGGTGTATTACCGCAATACCGCGATCTCGTCGCGGATCGCGTCGTTCGTCGACTACATGATCGAGGTGCTGGGCGGCAGCAGCGGCGGCGGCGGGACGCCGACGCGGCGCAAGGCCGCGTGGCTGGAGCCGCAGTAGCGGCGCCTCGCGGACGGGAAGACGGCGGGCGCCGCCCCCGTTGATCCGGCGTGCCGCGCGGGCGGCACGCCGTCATGCGGCCGTTACGCCTCTTCGGCCCAGGACATCCCGTCGCGCGCGAGCAGCGCCGACGAAGCGGCCGGCCCGAACGTGCCGGCCGTATAGAGGCGCGGCCGGTCGCCGAGCTGCTTCCAGCCGTCGAGGATCGGCTCGACCCACGTCCACGCGGCTTCGAGCTCGTCGCGACGCATGAAGTGCGTGAGGCGGCCGCGGATCACGTCGATCAGCAGCCGTTCGTACGCTTCCGCGCGCCGCTCCGGAATCGCCTGCTGCAGGTCGAGGTTCAGGTTGACCGGCACCATGTTCATCCCGCTGCCCGGTTCCTTCGCGAGCATCTGCAGCTGGATCGACTCTTCCGGCTGGAGCTGGATCACGAGGCGGTTGCCGTAATGGCGCGGGCCGTTCGGGATGATCGAGAACGGCATGTCGGCGAACTCGACCACGATTTCCGACTGGCGGCGCTGCAGCCGCTTGCCGGTGCGCAGGAAGAACGGCACGTTCGCCCAGCGCCAGTTGTTGATGTGCGCGCGCAGCGCGACGAAGGTTTCCGCGCGGCTGTCCGCCGGCACGTTGTCTTCCTCGAGGTAACCCTTCACCGGCTGGCCGTCGACCGCGCCGGCCGTGTACTGGCCGCGCACCGTGTCGCGCGCGACGTCCGACAGCGACATCGGCCGCAGCGAGCGCAGTACCTTCAGCTTCTCGTCGCGCACCGCGTCCGGGTCGAGCGACACGGGCGGCTCCATCGCGACGATGCACAGCAGCTGCAGCAGGTGGTTCTGCACCATGTCGCGCAGCGCGCCCGTATGGTCGTAGAAGCCCGCGCGGCTGCCGACGCCGACCGTCTCCGCCACCGTGATCTGCACGCTGCGGATGTTCGGCGCCTGCCACAGCGGCCCGAAGATCGGGTTGCCGAAGCGCAGGACCATCAGGTTCTGCACGGTTTCCTTGCCGAGATAGTGGTCGATCCGATAGATCTGCGATTCCTCGAAGTGCTTGCCGACCGCATTGTTGATCGCCTTCGCGGACGCAAGATCGTGGCCCAGCGGTTTTTCGAGGACGACGCGCGAGCGCGCGTCGACCAGGTGCGCGGCCGACAGGTTGTCGCAGATCGTCGTGAACAGCTCCGGCGACGTCGACAGGTAGAACACGCGGATCGCCTCGCCGCGCGCCGCTTCGGCGAGGCGCTGGTAGTCGTCGGGCGCGTTCACGTCGATCAGCACGTACTTGAAGAGATCGAGGAAGCGGCTCCACGCGTCGGCGTCGAACGCCTTCGCGTCGATGAACGGGCGCGACTGCTCGTCCATGAACTTGCGATAGCCGTCGATGCCCCAGTCGCGGCGGCCGACGGCGATGATGCGCGTCTCGGGCGGAAGATTGCAGTGCAGGTGCGCCATGTACAGCGCGGGCAACAGCTTGCGGGCGGCCAGGTCGCCGCCGCCGCCGAAGATGATCATGTCGACGGGCCGGTCGGCCGCGGTCTGGGTAGGCTGATTCGTCATGGGAGGTTCGCGGTTTGAAGCGGTGAACGTGAAACGAACGTCGAGGGCGCCGGGCGCCGGCACGGCAAAACCCTAATAGTGCACGGTTTTGATGGATCGCGTGTGCGTTCGCCCGGATGTAACAGCGCTTGCGTTCCGGATGAAGGCTTGATTATGATTGAGTGCTCACTCATTAAAGGAATCGAACGTGGCTCGACCGCGCAGTCCCGACAAGCACGAAGCCATCCTCGCCGCCGCCGCCCGCGCGCTCGCCGAGGACGGCGCCACTGCGACCACCGCGCGCATCGCGCGGCTCGCCGGCGTGGCGGAAGGCACGGTGTTCACGTACTTCGAGACCAAGGATGCGTTGCTGAACGCGCTGTACCTGAGCCTGAAGGCCGACATGCGTGAAGCGATGATGACCGGATTTCCGGAACACGCGCCGGTCGAGCAGGCCGTGCGGCATGCGTGGAACGGCTATGTGTCGTGGGGCGTCGCGAATCCGGACGGGCGGCGCGCGCTGCAGCAGCTTGGCGTGAGCGGGCGCATCGACGACGCGCATCGCGCGGCCGGCGCCGAAGGCTTCGGCGGAATCAGCACGCTGCTGCGCGAGCAGATTGCCGCGTCGGGCGCGCTGAACCGCGACGAAGCGCATGCGTTCTGCGCGGCATTGTTTACGTCGATCGCGGAAACGGCGATGGAGTCGATCGCGCGCGATCCGGCACGGGCGGATGCCTATCGGGAAGCCGGGTTTCGTGCGTTGTGGGCCGTGCTGCACGCGGTGTGAGTGAAGGATTGCCGTCGTGGCGGCGCGTGCGGTTGCGCGTGTCGCGGCGGCGGCCGGCGGTGCGTTTCGGGCAGGGTGATGCAGGTCATGAAGGACCGAATCGTCGCCCTTATTAATGAGTGAGTAATCATTCATTTTTGTGATTTCACCACGATCAAGGAGTGAACATGTCGAAAGTCTGGTTGGTAACGGGGGCCGCGCGCGGCCTGGGGCGAGCGATTTCGGAAGCGGTGCTCGCGGCGGGCGACCGGTTGGTGGCCGGCGCCCGCGATCCGGCGCGGCTGGCCGATCTGGCCGAGCGGTATGGCGACCGGCTGCTGACGGTCGCACTCGACGTCACCGACGAAGCGGCGGCCGCGCAGGCCGTCGCGGCCGCACAGGCGGCGTTCGGCCGTATCGACGTGCTGGTGAACAACGCGGGTTACGGCCATACGGCGCCATTCGAGCAGATGGGCGCCGACGATTTCCGCGACCAGATCGAAACGAACCTGTTCGGCGTGATCAACCTGACGCGCGCGGTGCTGCCGACGCTGCGTGCGCAGCGTGCGGGGCACATCTTCCAGGTGTCGTCGGTCGGCGGGCGCACGTCGACGCCCGGGTTGTCCGCGTACCAGGCCGCGAAGTGGGCGGTCGGCGGGTTCAGCGACGTGCTCGCGAAGGAAGTCGCGCCGTTCGGCGTGCGCGTGTGCACGCTCGAACCGGGCGGGATGCGCACCGAATGGGCCGCGCAGGCGAAGCGCGACATCGACGAGCTGCTGCCCGATTACCAGCCGTCGGTCGGGAGGATTCTCGAGCTGCTCGGCACGTATGGCGGCCACGAGGTCGGCGACCCCGCGCGGATCGCGGCGCTGATCGTCGAGTTGTCGCGCCGCGACGATGTGCCGCTGCGTCTGCTGCTCGGCGGCGATGCGCTGTACGTGTGCGAGCAGGCGGAAACGCAGCGCGCGGAAGAGGCGGCGCGGTGGCGCGATGCGACGCTGTCGACGATGTTTCCGGATGCCAGGCTGCCCGACGGGCTCGATGCGCTGAAGGCGGTTGACTGAGCGATGCCGCGGGGGCTGCCCGGCTGTTCGCATCGTCCGGCATGGAGGTCGTGCCGGTGACGGGGCGAAAGGAGGCTGTGCGGATATGCTAGTTGATCGTAAATCTGCTCACGAACGCCGCTGAACGGCGTTCACCACTTAGCTCGCTGGTAGGATCGGCGAAACGTTCGCTTAAATCTTCGGCACGCTCCATTTCGCTGGCGTAGTGCAAGCTGAACTCTCGCGCTGTCGTCGGTAGCGCACTGAGCAATTCGGTCCGATCGACGAGTCTGCTCCGAGCAGATGCGGCTTACCTTCGGCCGCTCCTCTCGGTAATCCGAAAACCGTCGGCTGCTCGTCATTGGTCTGCCGCATACGAAGCAAAAACCTTTTTTAGATATGCCAAGAATACTTTGACGTTCGGGCTACCACGGCGGCTCTCCGGCCAAAGAGCCGTGATAGTGGAGCGCGGTTCGACGAACTCGGTGAGGATCGGCACAAGTTCCCCACGCCGAACGTACGATGCAGCGACATACGTCGGTGAAATTCCGACGCCTCCCCCAGCCGCCATGACAGCAGCAACCGCATCGCTGGTATCAACAATGATGCCTGCATCCGGCGTGAGGCTGAGCGACCCTTTGCCCGTGGAAAAAGTCCAGCGGAGGACTTGTCCCGAACTTTGAAAACGAAAATTCACACAATCGTGATCCACGAGGTCATCGGGATGCCTGGGAACCCCGCGTTTGGCAAGGTAGTCCGGCGACGCATAGGCTCCGATGTAGTGAGGCGAAAGCTCTCGCGAGACCAAACGAGAGCCCGCAAGATCCCCAACGCGAACAGCCACGTCGAAACCTTCACCGACGAGGTCGGTGAGATGATCGCCCAAACGTAGGTCAATCGACAGCTTTGGAAAACGCTTGCGAAATGCTGGTAGGGCGGGCGCGATGAGATGAACCCCGATTGGGAGCGGCGCGGTGACCTTCAGGATGCCCGCTGGTTCGGCTCGCGCCGAGGCGGCAACCTGTTCGATCGCCTCCATTTCCGACAGCAGGCGCAGCGTGCGTTCATGCAGGTCGCGCCCCTCCTGAGTCAGTGTTAACGACCGAGTCGTGCGGTTGAACAGTTTAAGCGCGAAGTGATGCTCCAGACGCTGGATACTTTTGCTTACAGCGGAAGGCGTCACGCCAAGCGCCCGCGCCGCAGCTGAATAGCTTCCCAATGATGCAGCGCGGCTGAATGCGATAAGACCGGTGAGGCGGTCCAGGCTGATTTGTTCCATGGCGGAAATATAGAAGGGAATCGGGCGCTGATTATCAATGTCGGCTGTCAAGTATAGAGTGCTCTGCACGGCGTCGATTTGAGTTGCGCCGGCTGACAGGACCCACTTCATGAACTCTGATTTCGATTCCCATCCACTCAAGAGCAAGTCCGTTCTCATCTTCGGCGGAACGTCCGGAATCGGCCTTTCGGCGGCAAAGCAGGCTAAGGCCGCTGGTGCAAGCGTCACGGTCGTCGGGTTCAACTCGGAGGGCGCTGAACAGGTCGCCATCGAGAATGGATTTGCGGGTTGGCGGAGCGCCGACGTGACCAAGCCGGAAACCATCGTCTCGGCACTCGTCGACATTGCTCACGTCGATCATCTCGTTCTCCTCGCGGGGACCTTTGTGGCCGGCAAGGTGCTGGAGGCGGATGTCGACTATCTACGACGGGCGTTCGACGAGCGCGTTTGGTCAGCCATCCATACCTTGCGCACATTGGGTGATCGCCTGGCCGTCGATGCCTCCGTCACGTTTATTTCCGGCGTGTTGGCCGACCGACCCAATGCCTACGGCACAGCCATTCTTGCATCCGCGTCGGCCGCGATGGAGGCGCTGGCCAGGGGGTTGGTTCTGGAACTTGCGCCTCGCCGTGTCAACACCGTTTCTCCCGGCACCACCGACACGCCGTTGCTGGCGCGCACGCTCGGCGAAGGTCGCGAGGCATACGTCAACGCACTGAAAGACAAATTGCCGCTGCATCGTTTGGTAACCGCTGCAGAAGTGGGCGCTGCAGTGGTGTTCCTCATGAGCAATGGATCAATGAACGGCGAGACGATTCATGTCGACGGCGGCGGCCGCCTTGTCTGAGCCGTGTAAAGGCTCGTTGGCATTTCCACGCTGGCAAAAATCGGAAGGAGGTTGGAGTGCCTACGCTGTTTGATCCCGTTCGACTCGGTGCAATTGAAGCGCCCAGCCGTATTCTCATGGCGCCGATGACGCGTGCGCGGGGAACACGCGAACACGTACCGACCGCGATAATGGCGGACTATTACAGTCAGCGTGCATCTGCCGGGCTCATTATCTCGGAGGCGATCGGTATCTCCCGACAGGGCTTGGGATGGCCTTACGCCACCGGGCTGTGGACGGCAACGCAAATTGCCGGCTGGCGCGAAGTAACCGATGCCGTGCACAAAGCGGGCGGCCGCATCATTGCGCAGCTTTGGCATATGGGGCGAGTCGTGCATCCGAGCTTTCTGGATGGTGCGCCGCCTGTCTCGGCGTCCGAAAGTACGGCACCCGGCCATGCTCATACCTACTCGGGCAAGCAGCCCTACACGCAGGCGCGCGCACTCGAGACGGACGAAATTCCCGCGATTATCGAGCAGTTCGCCGCCGCGGCACGTCATGCGCTGAAGGCGGGCTTCGACGGCGTACAGTTGCATGCGTCGAACGGATACCTGATCGATCAATTTCTGCGAGACAGTTCCAATTTCCGCAGCGACGCGTATGGCGGATCGATCTCGAATCGGCTCCGGTTTCTCATCGAGGCAACCCGGGCCGTCGCGGATGTAGTGGGTTCCGGCCGCACCAGCGTTCGCCTGTCTCCAAACGGCGAAACGCAGGGCGTGCGAGACAGCGATCCCTTGCCGTTGTTTATCGCGGCCGCCGAGGCGCTATCTGCAATTGGGATCGGGTTCCTGGAACTGCGCGAGCCTCCACTGAACGGCAGTTTCGGCGTCGGCTATCTCGATCCGCTCGCTGCGAAAATTCGACCGGCTTTCAAAGGACCGCTGGTGCTCAACTCGGATTTCGACGCCACTCGAGCTCAGGCAGAACTCGGTGCAGGCGTTGGCGACGCGGTTACGTTCGGTCGCCCGTTCATCTCCAATCCGGACTTCCCTCGGCGTCTGGCTGAAGCGATTCCGCTCGCGCCAGACGACCCGACAACATGGTTCACGCAAGACGCGGAGGGCTACATCGATTACCCGTTCGCGGAGTCGACGTAACCATACCTTCCTGAAGCGGCTCAAGATTGGACGGCACCCGCGGACGTTCTTTGCGCCGGCCTGCCGCGTTCCGGCGACAAACCCTCGATATCGCGTTGGCCGCGACGGCGACTTCCGCTGCAACAGTTACTTCCCTGCAACCGTACGAAAGGAACACGATCATGTCATTCATTACAACGCGGGACAGCGTAGACATTTTCTACAAAGACTGGGGACCCAAGGACGCTCAGCCGATCGTGTTCCATCACGGCTGGCCGCTCTCCGCGGATGACTGGGATGCCCAAATGCTCTTCTTCCTGTCGAACGGTTATCGCGTCGTTGCCCATGATCGGCGCGGACACGGGCGCTCGTCGCAGGTCGCTGAAGGTCACGACATGGATCATTACGCGGCGGACGTGTTTGCTCTCGTCGAGACACTGGACCTCAGGAATGCAGTGCATATCGGCCATTCCACCGGCGGGGGCGAAGTTGCGCGCTATGTTGCAAGGCACGGCGAGCCGGCGGGGCGTGTCGCAAAGGCCATTCTTGTGAGCGCCGTGACGCCGCTGATGCTGAAGACGCCATCGAATCCCGAAGGCCTGCCGCTGGATGTCTTCGACGGATTACGCAAGGGACTCGCTAAAAATCGCGCACAGTTCTTCGTAGACGTGCCTGCGGGTCCGTTCTACGGGTTCAACCGTCCGGACGCGACCGTTCATCAGGGCGTGATTCAGAACTGGTGGCGCCAAGGAATGATGGGTAGCGCGAAAGCCCACTACGACGGTATCAAGGCGTTTTCGGAAACCGACCAGACCGAAGATCTCCAGTTGATCGGCGTGCCGACGCTGGTGCTTCACGGCGAGGATGACCAGATCGTCCCGTACAAAGACGCGGCGCTCAAGGCAATCAAACTGTTGAAGAAGGGCAAGTTGAAAACGTTCCCGGGCTTCTCCCATGGGATGTTGACCGTCAACGCAGGTGTTTTGAACGAAGAACTTCTGGCATTCGTTCAAGGCTAAGGCTGGCGGGACATCGCGCACCTGCTTGCGCGTCATGTCCCGCGCCTGCTTTTCCCCCCTATTCTGAGGAGCCGAGATGACTACCGATGTTTTGGCCGTGGCGCTTCGATTCTTTTCGCTTTGGACCGAGAACCGCATCGACGACGCGCTGTCGATGCTCTCCGATGATGTCCTCTACGATAACGTTCCGTTCCCCGACATCGTTGGACGGGACAATGTTCGCAAATTCCACCGCGATTTCGGGATCGGTACGACGTTCAAGGTCGACTGGACAGTGACCCATATTGCCGCAGCGGGAAACGTCGTCCTCAATGAGCGGATCGACATCTTTCAACACGAATCAGGAGGAAAAATCACGCTGCCCGTGATGGGTACCCTCACCATCGTCGATGATCGAATCACGGTTTGGCGAGACTACTTTGATCCCGCGGATTTCGATCGGCAATTTAGCGCAATCAAGAAGTAGTTGCAAACTACTACAAAGATAAAAAGAGACAGCTCTTCATGTGTCGACCCTGGCACACTCATGAGAGCCGTCGCATTTTGCGTTCATGGTCGTACCATGTTTCACGATGATCATCGCATGATTTTTAATGCGCCAGAATAGTGCGCGAAATTTCATGGAGCACTCGCGGCACGATGAATACGGATTCCAGAATCCAAGCGCCACAACCAAGCGCTCATCGCACTGGTACAGCGACGCTGTGACGTCCTGTTGGCTAGCCCTTTCGGCATCTTCGGCTTGCGTCAGAATCGCGCCAAAAGTTCGAAACTGCCTACGGCATGCACATTGTCGCCAAAGGTGTTCACTCGCTGCGTTCATTGGGTCGTGAGTCCAGCCGGTCGGCGGCTCGTACAGGCGCGCGTTGCCTGCATACGAGTGTAGGTTCGGCGAAACGGCATGATTTGCCCAAAGTTGAACAAATCGGCTTTGCCATCCTGTTCTGGTATCGGCGAGACTCGAAAGCGGTTACGCCGATTTGCGGTGCTGTTCTGCTGCCAGCAGGGCGGACCGCTGCCGGTGCGGTGTCCGGAAGAGCCAGTTCGACTTCCCATTGGACCGTCTGTTGACTTGCGGGTAGAAATGCGCGGGGGCTTATCGGCCGAGGCTCAAAGCCGTTTTCGATTAGATGTGGATACGCCATGTACCGCGGGCGTACCGGGCCCGCATGGACGCCTGTATCTGCATCCGATCGCGAGTTGTATCCATATCTAATCGAAAGCTACACGTACAGCGCCACTCAGTATTAACCCTGATCAACAAATCTTATCGCGGTGAAAAATTCCGCATCTTATTGAATCGATATCGGCTCGATATAGTGGCTCGCTTTCCCGCACGCGGCCCCCGCATGCGGCTGACACGCTGACATCAGCAGGAGCCCTCTTGATGACCACCGATACCCGATTCACCGAAATCGAGGATCTGATGCCCGCCGCCGGCGGGCTGCGCGAGATCCGTCACCACATCCATCACCATCCCGAACTGGCGTACGAAGAGCACGACACGGCCGCGCTCGTCGCGGACAAGCTCGAGCAATGGGGCTGGCAGGTGACGCGCGGCGTCGGCAAGACGGGGGTGGTCGGCACGCTGCGCGTGGGCGACGGGACGCGCAGCATCGGCATTCGCGCCGACATGGATGCGCTGCCGATCGTCGAGGCGACCGGCCTGCCGTATGCGAGCGGCACGCACGGCAAGATGCACGCCTGCGGCCACGACGGCCACACGACGATGCTGCTCGGCGCCGCGCAGCATCTCGCGAAGACGCGCAACTTCTCGGGCACCGTGCACCTGTATTTCCAGCCGGCGGAAGAGCACGGCGTCGACAGCGGCGCGAAGAAGATGATCGACGACGGCCTGTTCGAGCGCTTCCCGTGCGACGCCGTGTTCGGCATGCACAACCATCCGGGCGCGGCGCCCGGCGTGTTCCTCACGCGGCGCGGCCCGTTCATGTCGGCCGGCGACAAGGCGATCATCACGATCGAGGGCGTCGGCGGCCACGCGGCGCGGCCGCACCTGACGGTCGACCCGGTGGTCGTCGCGGCGAGCATCGTGATGGCGCTGCAGACGATCGTCGCGCGCAACGTCGACCCGGCGCAGCCGGCGGTCGTCACGGTCGGCTCGATGCACGCCGGCACTGCGAACAACGTGATCCCGAACGGCGCGCGCCTCGAACTCAGCGTGCGCTCGTTCAGCCCCGATGTCCGCGCGCTGCTCAAGCGCCGCATCACCGAGCTGGCCGAAACGCAGGCCGCGAGCTACGGCGCGACGGCCAATGTCGAGTACATCGAAGGCTACCCGGTCGTCGTCAATACGGATGCCGAAACGGATTTCGCCGCGCGGGTCGCGCGCGAACTGGTCGGTGACGCGCAGGTGGTCGAGCAGACCGACCTGCTGATGGGCAGCGAGGATTTCGCGTTCATGCTGCAGCGGCGGCCGGGCTCGTTCGTGCGGCTCGGCAACGGCGAAGGCGAGGACGGCTGCATGGTGCACAACCCGAAGTACGACTTCAACGACCGAAACCTGCCGATCGGTGCGGCGTACTGGACGCGTCTCGTCGAGCGTTACCTCGGGCAGTGATCGCAGCGGCGCGCGGCCGGCGCTTCCGGCCGCATTGAGAAGAGGCGACAACGATGCAGAAAGACCATCTCGCGCTGCACCCCGCATCGGCGGGGACCGCCGAAACCGGCATGCCCGGCGCGCGTGCCGTCGCGCGGCGCGGCGCGATCGCCGCGGCCGTGATCGGCAACTGGCTGGAGTTCTTCGATTTCACCGTGTACGGCTTCTTCGCGGTGCTGATCGGCAAGCTGTTCTTCCCGTCGAGCGACTCGACCACGTCGCTGCTGCTGTCGGTCGCGACGTTCGCGGCCGGCTTCTTCACGCGGCCGCTCGGCAGCATCGTGCTCGGCGTCTATGCGGACCGCAAGGGGCGCAAGGCGGCGCTGAACCTGACGATCATGCTGATGGCGCTCGGCACCGGCCTGATCGCGATCGCGCCGACCTATGCGCAGGTCGGCGTGGCCGCGCCGCTGCTCGTCGTGTTCGCGCGGCTGCTGCAGGGCTTCTCGCAGGGCGGCGAATTCGGCGCGGCGACCACGACGCTGCTCGAACACGGCGGCACGTCGCGCCGCGCGTTCCGCGCGAGCTGGCAGCTGGCGACGCAGGGCGGCGCCGCGCTGATGGGCTCGGGCTTCGCGGCGCTGCTGTCGAACACGATGACGAAGGACGCGCTGGAAAGCTGGGGCTGGCGGCTGCCGTTCCTCGTCGGCGTGCTGATCGCGCCGGTCGGCATGTACCTGCGCCGCCGGCTCGCGGACGACGCGCCCGGCGACCGTCATCACGGAATCGAGCGCGGCGTGCTGCACGCGCTGTTCTCGAAGCACGCGCGCACCGTGCTGCTGCTGATGCTCACGGTGATGGGCGGCACGGTGTCGACCTACATCCTGACGTTCTACATGCCGACCTATGCGATCCACACGCTCGGCCTGCCGATGAAGCTGTCGATGTTCGTCGGCGTCGCGTCGGGCTGCGTGATGCTGGTCACGTGCCCGCTGTTCGGCTGGCTGTCGGACCGGCTCGGCAGCCGGCGCCTGCCGATCTTCGTCGGCCGCGGCGTGCTGGTCGTGCTGCTGTTCCCGGCGTTCTGGCTGATGAACCATCACCCGACGCTGTCGGTGATCCTGCCGCTGACCGCGCTGATGCTGCTGTTCTATTCGCTTGGCTCGGCGTCGGAAATGGCCTTGATGTGCGAATCGCTGCCGCGCCACGTGCGCGCGACCGGCATCTCGATCGCGTATGCGCTCGCGGTGACGATCTTCGGCGGCACCGCGCAGCTGATCGCGACCTGGCTCGTGAAGACGACCGGCAGCAAGCTCGCGCCGGCCGGCTACGTGGCCGCGTGCGTGGTGCTGTCGCTGATCGCGGTCGCGATGCTGCGCGAGACGGCCGGGGAGTCGCTGGACTGACGCGCGACGCGGGCGGCGGGGCGGTGCCGCGCGCTTACCGCCCGCGCACCATCCTCAGGTACGACGCGAGCATCGCCGCGAGTTCCTGCGCGGCCGGCGTCAGCGGCACGGCCGCGCGCTGCAGCAGGCAGATGTCCTGCGCTTCGGCCTGCTCGCGCACGGGCACTTTCGCGAGCGCGCCGGCGAACGGCCCGTGCCGCGTGATCGCTTCGGTTTCGAGCGCGAGGGAGTCGGTCTGCGTGACGATCTGCAGCGTCTCGAACATCCCTTCGACGGTGGCGAGCACCTTCGGCGGCGGCTGGCCGTGCGCGTCGAAGTACGCGAGCAGGCGGTTCACGACCGGGTCGGCGCTCAGGTTCGGCGAGCGCGTGGACACCCACGGGTAGCCGGCCAGCTCGGCGAGCGATTGCGCGTGCATCGCCGGATGCCCGCGGCGGCAGACGACCACCGGCGCCGACGCACGCAGCGGCGTCACCGCGAGATCGGTCGTGTCGGTCTGCTTCGCGACCAGCGCGATCGCGAAATCGACCGCGCTTTCCCGCAACCAGCCGACCATCATCCGCGACGTGCCGGTGCGCAGGTGCACGTCGACCTTGTCGAAGCGCGCGCGAAACGCGCTCAGCACCGGCGCGAACGCGTCGATCAGCGGCTCGGTCGCGAGCCCGAGCGTGACGGTGCCTTCGTACGCGCCGCTCAACTGGCGGATTTCCCGTTCGACCTGTTCGCATTCACCGAGGATCGCGCCGGAGCGCGCGAGCAGGCGCTGGCCGACGGCCGTCGGCACGATGCCGCGATTGGTGCGCGTGAACAGCGTCGCGCCGAGCGTGGCCTCGAGGCTCTGCAGCTGTTGCGTGACGCCGCTTTGCGCGAGATCGAGCGCGCGTGCGGCGGCGCGCAGGCTGCCGTGCTCGACGACGGCCTGGAAGATGCGGAGCTGGGACAGCGTGAACGCCATGGATGCGCGCGAGGCCGGTGATCGGAAATACCGATCATGATAAGGCAGGCGATGGTTCCGGCGGCGGCCCGTGCCGCCTACGATCGCAGGCAGTCCGGCTGATGCCGCTTGTTTCTCTTCCTGCCCTCCGTCGACCATGAAACGTTTCCTCGTCCCGCTCGTTTCCCTGTGCGTCGGCCTGGCCGCCACGTCCGCGTCCGCGCTCGACGCGCACGTCGTGCGGCTCGGCATCGATCCGACCTATCCGCCGATGGATGCGAAGGCGCCCGACGGCAGCCTGAAGGGCTTCGACGTCGATCTCGGCAACGAGATCTGCCGCCGCGCGCAGTTGCGCTGCCGGTGGGTCGAACTCGAATTCTCCGGGATGATCCCGGCGCTGCAGGCGCGCAAGATCGACGCGATCCTGTCGTCGATGGCGATCACGGCGAAGCGCGAGAAACAGATCCTGTTCTCGTCGAAGCTGTTCCGCTTCAAGTCGCGGCTCGTCGCGCGGCCCGGCCTCGGGCTCGGCGGCACGGCCGCGTCGCTGGCGGGCAAGCGCGTCGGCGTGCAGTCGGGCACCCAGTTCGAATCGTGGGCGCTCGCGCACTGGGCGACGGCCGGCGTGAGCGTGGTGCCGTACAAGAGCCAGGACGACGTGTTCGCCGATCTCGGGAACGGCCGTCTCGACGCGGCGCTGCTCGGCACGGTAGAGGCCGACTACGGGTTCCTGCGCCAGCCGCGCGGCAAGGGCTTCGCGTTCGTCGGCGCGCCGCTCGACATGGGCGATCGCGGCGTCGGCATCGGCATGCGGCAAGCCGATACGGCGCTGAAGGCGTCGATCGACGGCGCGATCGCGTCGATGCTGAAGGACGGCACCTACGACCGGATCGCGAAGCAGTACTTCGATTTTAACCCGTACGGCGACTGAGCGCCGCGCAGGCCCGTTGCCACGATCCCTCCGATGCCCCCGTTTTCATCCGTTCGAGACCATCGATGCAGATTCGCACCACGCCGCTCCTGTCGCCGTCGATCGGCACGCAGCGCACGCTGACGAGCTTTCATTTCGGGCCGGCCGACACCGGCCGCAAGATCTACCTGCAGGCCGCGCTGCACGCGGACGAGACGCCCGCGATGCTCGCGGCGTTCGTGCTGAAGCAGCGCCTCGCGCAGCTCGATGCCGACGGCCGGCTCGCGGCCGAGATCGTGCTCGTGCCGGTGTCGAACCCGGTCGGCCTCAATCATCATCTGCTCGGGCAGTTCATCGGCCGGTTCGACCTGGCGAGCGGCCGCAACTTCAATCGCGGCTTCATGCCGCTCGCGGAGATCGCCGCGCAAGCGCGCGACCGCCTCGGCGACGACGGCGTGCGCAATCGCGCGATCGTGCGCGAATGCGTCGGCGCGGCGCTCGACGCCGTCGAACCGCGTACCGAATTCGACGCGTTGCAGCTTGCGCTGCTGAAGCTGTCGCACGACGCCGAGGTCGTGATCGACCTGCATTGTTCGCTCGAAGCGGTGATGCACGTGTACACGAGCGACACTGCATGGCCGGAGATCGAGCCGCTGGCGCGTTATCTCGGGGCGGAGGCGTCGCTGCTCGCCGAGGATTCGGGCGGACAGGCGTTCGACGATGCGCATCACCTGCTGTGGGCGCGGTTGCGCCAGCATCTGCCGGAAGGCACGCCGATGGCGGCCGGCACGGTGGCCGTGACGGTCGAGTGCCGCGGCCAGCGCGACGTGACGTACGAATACGCGCAACGCGATGCCGACGCGCTCGTCGACTATCTCGTCTGGCGCGGCGCGGTGCACGGCGAACGCACGCCGTTGCCGCCGCTGGCCGCGCCCGCCACGCCGCTCGCGGGCAGCGAGCAGTTCTACGCGCCGGTCAGCGGGATCCTCGTGCATCGTGCGGCGATCGGTGCGACGATCCGCGCGGGCGAGCCGCTGTTCGACATCGTCGATCCGCTGACCGATGCGATCACGACGATTTCGAGCGCGACCGACGGCGTGTTCTACATGCGGCGCGCGATCCGCTTCGTGACGGCCGGCGCGCCGCTCGGCCGCGTGACGGGCACGGTGCCGGTGCGCACGGGGATGCTGCTCGGCGCGTGAGCGCGGCGCCGGACGCGCGGCGGTTCGATCGCGGCCTGCGCCGGGCCGGCCGCGACGCGAGGGCCGGCGCGGCCGGTGCGGCCGGTCACGGCTCGCCGCGATGCGCGGCGGCACGTTTGCCCGCCCGGCCGCGCGCGGTTGTCTTGCCGCTGCGCGCGCCCGCGTTCGAGAACATCTTCATCTCCTGCAGGATGCCGCGCAGCAACGTATCGGCCGCGACGCCGAGCGTCCGTCCCGCCTTGACCAGCAGCCGTGCGTTGGCCGCCTCGAGCAACGGATGCGCGACGGGCACGGCGACGAGCTCGCCTGCCGCCAGTTCCTGATACGCCGCGAAGGCGGCGAGCAGCGTGACGCCGTCGTTGCGCTTCACGAAGTGGCGCAGCACGGCGAGCGAGTTGGTGGTGAGCGTCGGGTGGAGGTGGATGTTCTCCGCGTAGGCAAGCATCTGCACGGCCTGTCCGAGACCGAACGCGGGCGGCATCAGCGCGAGCGGATACCCGGCGAGTTCGCGTACCGCGACGGGGCGGCCGCGCACGGCGAGCGGGTGCCCGGGATGGACGAGCGCCACCACCGGCTGCGACGCGGTGGCGACGTACTCGATGTCCGGATGCGCCGGCGGGTTGTAGGCCAGGCCGATATGCGCGCGGCTTTCGGCGACTTCCTGCAGCAACGTGCTGACCGGCAGGAGATCGACGGTGACGTCGAGCTTCGGGTAGCGCGCGCAGAAATCGGTGAGTACCTCGTCCATCAGGCAGTCGATATAGCCTTCGCTGGCCACGATGCGGATCTGGCCGTGCTGCAGCCCGCGAAGCGCCTGCAGGCGATCTTCGAAGAGCTCCTGCTGGGAACGGCAGCCGCGCCAGTATTCGAGCAGGTGTGCGGCGGCCTCGGTCGGCTGCACGCCGCGCGGCTGGCGCTCGAACAGCGGGGCGCCGATTTCTTCCTCGAGCAGGCGGATCTGCCGCGTGATGACGGACGGCGACGTGTTGATGCTGTCGGCCGCGCCGCGGATGGAGCCGTGCGTCAGGACTTCGTGGAAATAGCGCAGGCGGCGCTGGTTCAGTTCGCGCATGGTGTCGGTCCGTGTGCCTTCGAAGTGTTGCTCATTGAGCAACGATAACTCGCTTAGGTTGCTATTGCGCCGCTTTTTCGTCTCCTCGACGATTCGAACAGCGTTGAACATCGTTGCGGGATTCGAAGCAATAGGCCCTAAAGGAGAGCGCATGTCCGCCATTCCATCCCCTCAAGACCCGGTCGCGCCCGGCAGCCCGGCGCATCAGGCCCTCTACCGCAAGCTGAACTGGCGCCTGCTGCCGTTCCTGCTGCTCTGCTACACCTTCGCGTATCTCGATCGCGTGAATATCGGGTTCGCGAAGCTCGCGATGCAGAGCGACCTGGGTATCTCCGATGCGGTGTACGGGCTGGGCGCGGGCATCTTCTTTCTCGGCTACGTCCTGTTCGAGATCCCGAGCAACCTGCTGCTGCCGCGGATCGGCGCCCGCAAGACCATCAGCCGGATCATGGTGCTGTGGGGCCTGACGTCGGCCGGCATGATGTTCGTCCACGACGAGACCACGTTCTACGCGATGCGCTTCCTGCTCGGCGTGTTCGAGGCCGGCTTCGCGCCGGGAATGATCTTTTACCTGACGTACTGGTATGGCCAGCGCCGGATGGCCGGCGTGATGGCGGTCGTCATGCTCGCTGGCCCGATCGGCGGCGCGTTCGGCTCGCCGCTGTCGGCGTGGCTGATGACCGGGCTGTCCGGTGCCCACGGCCTGGCCGGCTGGCAGTGGATGTTCGTCGTCGAAGGCCTGCCGTGCGTGCTGTTCGGAGTGCTCGCGCTCAAGGTGCTGTCCGATCGGCCGGCCGATGCGAAATGGCTGACCGACGACGAGAAGCGGCTGCTCGCCGCCGAGCTGCACACCACCGATGCGGGCCATCACTCGTTCGGGCAGGTGGTGCGCGATCCGCGCGTGTACCTGCTGGCGTTTGCGTACTTCACGATCATCTGCGGGATCTACGCGGTGAGTTTCTGGCTGCCGTCGATCATCAAGGCCGACGGCGTGACCGACACGATGCAGATCGGGCTGTACTCGATGATTCCGTACGTGTGCGCCGCGATCGCGATGGTCGTCATCGGCCGCCGGTCGGACCGTCGCGGCGAGCGCCGTTTCCACAGCGCGGTGCCGGCCCTGATCGGCGCGATCGCGCTGGCCGTGGCGACGACGGCCAACGGCAATCTTGCCATCTCGCTGGTCGGCATGACGATCGCCACGTCGATGATCTGGGCCGCGTACACGGTGTTCTGGGCGATTCCGTCGCAATACCTGAAGGGCGACGCCGCGGCGGGCGGCATCGCGTTGATCAACACGATCGGCCTGATCGGCGGCTTCCTGAGCCCGACCATCATCGGTGCGATCCACTCGGCGACCGGCAGCATGGCCGCGGGGCTGCTGGTCATGGTCGCACTGCTCGTCGCCGGTGCCGCGGTACTCGTGGCGAACCGGCTTCCCGCATCCCGCGACGCGCTGGCGACAGCCTGACGTCACGGGCCCGCGGGCATTCCAATATCCAGCGCGCCGTCGCCCGCCGGCCCTGACGGCGGGGTGCCGGCGCCTTGACGGCCTTTTCCGGAGACACATTTTTGAACACGCGCATCCTGATCGCCGGTTTCCAGCATGAAACCAATACGTTTGCACCGTCGAAAGCCGCATACGCCAACTTTGAGCGGGGCGAAGGCTTCCCGGCCATGGTGCGCGGCGAGGACGTGCTCGCGCTGCGCGACGTCAATATTCCCGCCGGCGGCTTCATCGCCGCGGCCGAACGGCGTGGCTGGACCTTGCTGCCGGTCATCTGGGCGGGCGCGAGCCCGTCGGCCCATGTGACCGAGGACGCGTTCGAGCGCATTGCCGGAGAAATCGTCGCGGCGGTTCGCCGCGGAGGCTACGACGCGGTGTACCTCGACCTGCACGGCGCGATGGTCGCCGAGCATACCGACGACGGCGAAGGCACGTTGCTCGAGCGCGTGCGCGCGGCGGTCGGCCCGGACGTGCCGGTGGTCGCGTCGCTCGACCTGCATGCCAACGTCACCGCGCGGATGCTGCGCGAGGCCGATGCGCTGGTTGCCTTTCGTACCTATCCGCACGTCGACATGGCCGAGACCGGCGCGCGCGCGGCCGCGCTGCTCGAGCGCCTGTTCGACGCGCGGGCGGGCCGCCGCCCGCTGCATCGCGCCGCGCGCCGGCTGCCGTTCCTGATTCCGATCAACGGCATGTGCACGCTGCTCGAACCTGCGCGCGGCATGTACGCGCGGCTCGCGGCGCTGGAGACCGGGGCCGTGGCGTCGCTGTCGTTCGCGCCGGGCTTTCCGGCGGCCGATTTCCCCGAATGCGGCCCGGTCATCTGGGGCTACGGCGACGACGCCGCGTCGGCCGAGGCGGCCGTGCAGGCGCTCCACGACAAGATGCTGGCGGACGAAGCCGCGTGGCAGGTGCCGTTCCTGTCGCCCGACGATGCCGTGCGCGAGGCCATGCGGCTGTCCGAGGGGGCCGGCAAGCCGGTCGTCATCGCCGATACGCAGGACAATCCCGGCGCGGGCGGCGACTCGAACACGACGGGCATGCTGCGGGCGTTGCTGCGCAACGGCGCGAAAGATGCCGCGATCGGCTTGATCTGGGACCCGGCGGCCGCGGCCGCGGCCCACCGTGCCGGTGTCGGCGCGTTCATCGACGTGGCGCTCGGCGGTGTCTCCGGCGTGCCCGGCGACGCGCCGCACCACGCGCGTTTCGAGGTCGTGCACCTGTCCGACGGGGTATGCCGGTATGACGGCCCGATGATGAACGGCATGCGCGCGGATGTCGGCCCGGTCGCGTGCCTGCGGATCGACGGCGTGCTGATCGTGGTGAGCAGCGGCAAGGCGCAGATGCTCGACCGCAATCTCTATCGCGTGGGCGGGGTCGAGCCGGAATCGATGAAGATCCTCGTCAACAAGAGCTCGGTGCACTTCCGCGCCGATTTCCAGGATATCGCCGAGGCGGTGCTGGTCGCCACGGCGCCTGGCCCGATGACGGCCGATCCGGCCGAGTTGCCGTGGACCCGGCTGGCGCCGGGAATCCGCATGAAGCCGACGGGAAAGGCGTTCGCCGGCAACGGCTGACGCGCGGCCGGCCGCTCAGCCGCGCCGCGCGACCAGTTCCGATACCGTCTGCGCGGCCTGCTGCAGCGGCCCGAGAAACTCCTTCACCATCTGTTTCGCGGTGTGCCGCTGCGCGTTGCCGCTGATGTTCATCGCCGCGATGATCTGCCCGCGCCGGTTGCGGATCGGCGCGGACAGCGACATCAGGCCCACTTCGAGTTCCTGGTCGACCACGGCCCAGCCCTGCTGGCGCACCTGCGCGATCGTTGCCTTCAGTTCGCCGAGATCCGTGATCGTGCGCGGCGTATGCGCGCGGATGCTGCTCTGCGCGAGCGTTTCGTCGAGCGCCGCGTCGTCGAGCGCGGACAGCAGCACGCGGCCCATCGACGTGCAGTACGCGGGCAGCCGGCTGCCGATCGACAGGTTGATCGTCATGATCTTGTGCGTCGGCACGCGCAGCACGTAGACGATCTCGGTGCGGTCGAGCACCGCGGCCGAGCAGCTTTCGTGGATCTGCGCGGACAATTGCTCCATCACCGGATCGGCGAGATTCCAGAACGGCATCGACGTGAGGTACGCGAAGCCGAGCTCGAGGATTTTCGGCGTGAGCCGGAACAGCCGGCCGTCGGCCTCGACATAGCCGAGCGTCTGCAGCGTGAGCAGGATCCTGCGCGCGCCTGCACGCGTGAGCCCGGTGGCCGACGCAACTTCGGTGAGCGTCTGCTCGGGCCGGGCCGCGTCGAACGCGCGGATGACCGCGAGGCCGCGCGCGAACGACTGCACATAGGAGTCGCCGGGTTTCGTCTGGGTGTCTTCGGTTGTCATGAGCGCTTGGAATATCGTGCAGCCGAGAAGATAGCGCATGGGGCCTGACACGCCAACCGCGCGGCAGGCCGCGCGCTTGACAGGTCGTCCCCGCACTCCCTATGATGCGTTGAACGTTCGATACACGATCTTATGTTCGTATATAGAACATTTAAGCGCATCCCGGCGGGCAATGCAAGGGGCGCGCCCTGTTCATTTCCCAGCTTTCATGGGACCGGAGACACTGATGACCGAAGCTTTTCTGTGTGATGCGATCCGTACGCCGATCGGGCGTTACGGCGGTGCACTGTCCGGCGTGCGCGCCGACGATCTGGGCGCGGTGCCGCTCAAGGCGCTGGTCGAGCGCAACCGCGACGTCGACTGGACGGCGATCGACGACGTGATCTACGGCTGCGCGAACCAGGCCGGCGAGGACAACCGCAACGTCGCACGCATGTCCGCGCTGCTCGCGGGCCTGCCGCAGGGCGTGCCGGGTTCGACGATCAACCGCCTGTGCGGTTCCGGGATGGATGCGGTCGGCGTGGCCGCGCGCGCGATCAAGTCCGGCGAAGCCGCGCTGATGGTCGCGGGCGGCGTCGAGAGCATGACGCGCGCGCCGTTCGTGATGGGCAAGGCCGCCAGCGCGTTCGCGCGCCAGGCCGACATCTTCGATACGACGATCGGCTGGCGTTTCGTCAATCCGCTGATGAAACAGCTGTACGGCGTCGACTCGATGCCGGAAACGGCCGAGAACGTCGCGGTCGACTACCACGTCAGCCGCGCGGATCAGGACCTGTTCGCGCTGCGCAGCCAGCAGAAGGCCGCGCGTGCGCAGCAGGACGGCACGCTGGCCGAGGAGATCGTGTCGGTCACGATCCCGCAGAAGAAGGGCGATCCGGTGGTCGTGTCGCGCGACGAGCATCCGCGTGAAACGTCGCTCGACACGCTCGCGAAGCTGAAGGGCGTCGTGCGCCCGGACGGTTCGGTGACGGCCGGCAACGCGTCGGGCGTCAACGACGGCGCCGCCGCGCTGCTGCTCGCGAACGAGGAAACCGCGAAACGCTTCGGCCTGACGCCGCGGGCACGCGTGCTGGGTATCGCGACGGCCGGGGTGGCGCCGCGCGTGATGGGCATCGGCCCGGCGCCGGCCACGCAGAAGCTGCTCGCGCGGCTCGGGATGACGATCGACCAGTTCGACGTGATCGAGCTGAACGAAGCCTTCGCGTCGCAGGGCCTCGCGGTGCTGCGCATGCTGGGCGTCGCCGACGACGATCCCCGCGTGAACCCGAACGGCGGCGCGATCGCGCTCGGCCACCCGCTCGGCGCGTCGGGCGCGCGTCTCGTGACGACCGCGATGTACCAGTTGCATCGCACGAACGGCCGCTTCGCGCTGTGCACGATGTGCATCGGCGTCGGCCAGGGCATCGCGATCGCGATCGAACGCGTCTGATCGGTATGACGCGGTGACGCGGCCGGCCATGCGCCGCGTCACTGTCGCTCCGCTTCGCAACGATGGGCGGCACGAGGAGGCTCGTGCCGCCCATCGTCGTTAACCGCGGAGCTGTTTGAGGCGCGCGTCGAGCGCGTCGATCTCGGTGTCCGCGAACACCTCGATGCCGTGCGCGCGCAGCAACGCCGCCGTGACGCCGGCGCCCGCATGCCGCCGGTGCGCGAAATGCCCGTCGTAAATGAACGTGCTGCCGCACGACGGAATGCCGTCGGCGAGGATCGCGAAACGGCAGTCGTGCGCCTGCGCGAGCGCCAGCGCGGTGCGCGCGCCGGATACGAAGGGCGCCGTCACGTCGGCGCCGTTCACGTCGACGATGCGTGCGGTACCCGACAGAACCTGCTGCCCCGATCCGCCTTCGGCGATTTCGGCGGGCGGGCGCGGCACGCCGAGGCCGCCCGCGAGTTCCGGGCAGACCGGCACGAGACGCCCCTCACGCTGCCACCGCGCGAGCGCTTCGTGCGCGGCGGTCTTCGCCGAGCCGTTGTAGCGGACCGAATGGCCGATCACGCACAGGCTGACGAGGATCTTCGGGGCGGCTGGCGGTGGCGGGTCGTGCTTCAATGTCGCGCTCCATGGCGGTTAATGGCGGCTGTTGGTCGCTTCGGCAGGGGGGGGAAATTCCCTGTGCCATCGCGCGTCGGGCCGTCAGGCCGCCGGTCCTTCCAGATGGAGGTCCTCGGGCTCGAGCGCGTAAAGCTCGGGGTCGGGCGACGGGCTGATCGTGAAGCCGAGCCGCAGGTAGAAGTCGATCGTGTTCCGCGACGGCGTGGCGGACACATACAGGCGGCGCGCGCCCATCGCGCGTGCCTGCCCCTGCGCCGTGCGGTAGAGCTGCTCGCCGAGCCCGCAACCGCGCCAGTCGTGGCTCACGTGCAGGAACTTCAGTTGCAGCATGTCGCGTTGCGGGCCGAGCGGCCGGCTGTCGACGATCACCGCCGCGACGAGCCGTGCATCGTCGAACCTGCCGAGGAACCAGCCGCCGCGATCGTGGCAGTCGAGCAGGATCGGCGTGTAGTGGTCGGCTTCGCCGTCGGGCCAGCCGGCGACGTCGTAGAACTCGGGCACGACGTGCAGCGTGCCGTCGCGCAGCACGTATAGGTGCTCGATGATCTCGCGCCGGTCGATGGTCCACACGAGCGGCACGTCGTCGCGTGCAAGGAGGCGGGCGGACAGCGCGTCGCGGTCGGCGGCGGTGCGGCGCGTCATGCGGCCACCCGGTGCGCGGCGATCGCGTACATCAGCGGCAGGCGCGGCATGCCGTCGGGCGGCACCATCCGGCGGCCAGCCCGCTCGCGCATGCCGTCGAAGCCCTTCCAGCCGTTCGCATACGGATATTCGTTCAGGCGGTCGATCGCGAGCCCGGCCGACACGAGCGCGTTCACCACGTCGCCGATGCCCCACATGAACTCGTAGCTCGGGTGCGGATTCGCGAAATCGACGATGCCCGGATGATCGTGCCGCGCGCCGAGCCCGGTGCCGGACACCGCGACGTAGTCGCCGACGCCTGCCGGCTCCTCGGTCGCGTCGCGCTGGAAGTAGTCGTAGTGCGGCTGCCAGTGTTCATCGAAAACCAGCGCGAACGGATGGAACTCGACCATCGCGAAGCGGCCGCCCGGCGCGAGCAGCGCGGCGATTCCGCGCGCCCAGACGGTGAGGTCCGACAGCCAGCAGATCGCGCCGTACGACGTGAACACGCGGTCGAAGCGCTCGCCGCGCGCGGCCGCTTCGGGCATCCAGTCGAGCACGTCGGCGCGCTCGAACCGCGCCGGCAGCCCCGCATCGGCCGACAGCTGCCGCGCGAAGCCGATCGCCTCGTCGGAGATGTCGACGCCGGTGGCATCCGCGCCTTCGCGCACGAGGCTCAATGTGTCCTGTCCCGCGTTGCATTGCAGGTGCAGGAGCCGCAGGCCGGCGAGATCGCCGAGCAGCTCTCGTTCTTCCGGAAACAGCGTCGTGCCGCCATCGCGGAAAAACGCGGCCTGATCGCCTTTATGGCTGTTATGGGCGACCGTCGCCGTATTCCAGGACAGCCGATTCAGTTCATGCAATGCCTTTTTCATCGAATTCGAATTCCGGTGGAATGGAGCAGGATAGGCCATATCGTTTCGCCGTGCGCAATGGATGCCCGCATTGGCGCGCCGGGCGGTGCGTTGTGACCGGCGGACACGCGTGCGCGGCGATTATCGCCGGAATATTTGATCGAAATCATGGTAATGGCTGGATTGCATATTTTATGCGCGGCAGGATTAAGGTTTTCTGCCGAATTGCCGACAGCAAGGACGAGAACGTCGTAAAGCGATCAACCGTTTTTCGGCTACTGAGCGTGATTTCAGCGCGGCGCGGACAACCAATCCGCCTTTCGGAGCCTTGCATGCGCAACAACCAGCCCGTTACCCAACAGGAATTCGATTTTCCCGACGACGTCACGCTGATGTCGACGACCGATGCCGACAGCTACATCACGTACGCGAACACGACATTCGCGCAGGTGAGCGGCTATTCGAACGAGGAACTCGTCGGCCAGCCGCACAATGCCGTGCGCCACCCGGACATGCCGCGCGAGGCGTTCGCCGACATGTGGGCGACGCTCAAGCGCGGCGAGCCGTGGACCGCGCTCGTGAAGAACCGCCGCAAGAACGGCGATCACTACTGGGTGCGCGCGAACGCGATTCCGGTGATGCGCAACGGCGAGCCGCAGGGCTACATGTCGGTGCGCACGAAGGCGCCGAGCGACGAGACCGTGGCCGCCGATGCGCTGTATCGCGCGTTTCGCGAAGGCAAGGCCGGCCAGCGCCGCTTCCACAAGGGGCTCGTGATCCGTACCGGGCTGCTGCGCATCGCGTCGCTGCCGCAGACGATGTCGGTGCGCGCGCGCGTGCATGCGGCGCTGGGCGTGCTGGCGCCGGTCGTCGTCGGCACGGGCTGGGCCTGCGGGCTGACCGGCGGCGCGCTCGCGGCGTTCGCCGCGGTGACGGCCGGCGTGGCGGCCGCGGCCGGCTGGTGGCTCGACGCGCAGAGATCGTGCAACCGGTGAAGCGGTTGCACGAGCAGGCGCTGAACGTCGCGACCGGTGAAAGCCGGCGCGGCGTGCGGATGAACCGCGTCGACGAGATCGGCATGACGCTGCGCACGATCAATCAGCTCGGGCTGATGTTTCGCTGGCTCGTCGACGACGTCAGCGAGCAGGTGCACAACGTGCAGCGCGCGAGCAACGAGATCGCACAGGGCAACAACGACCTGAGCGCGCGCACCGAGCAGGCTGCGTCGAGCGTGCAGCAGACGGCCGCATCGATGGCCGAGATGACGGCGACCGTGTCGAGCAACGCGGAGACGGCCCTGCAGGCGAACCAGCTGTCGGTGTCGGCGAGCGACGCGGCCGAGCGCGGCGGGCAGGCGGTGAGCGAGGTCGTGACGACGATGAGCGAGATCACCGACAGCTCGCGCAAGATCGCCGACATCATCGGCGTGATCGACGGCATTGCATTCCAGACCAACATCCTCGCGCTGAACGCGGCGGTCGAGGCCGCGCGGGCCGGTGAACAGGGGCGCGGTTTCGCGGTGGTCGCGGGCGAGGTGCGCGCGCTCGCGCAGCGCAGCGCGAACGCGGCGAAGGAGATCAAGACGCTGATCGGCGCGAGCGTCGAGCGCGTGGAATCGGGCGCGCGGATCGTCGACGGCGCGGGCAAGACGATGGAAGACATCGTCACGCAGGTGAAGCGCGTGTCGGACCTGATCGCGGAGATCAGCTCGTCGACGGCCGAGCAGAGCACGGGCGTCGCGCAGGTCGACCAGGCGGTCGTGCATCTGGACAACATCACGCAGCAGAACGCGGCGCTCGTCGAGCAGAGCACGGCGGCATCGGAGAGCCTGAAGCAGCAGGCGACCCGGCTGGTGGATGCGGTGAACGTGTTCCGCTGATGGCCGCAAGCGTGCGCGACGGGCGGATTCGATCGAAGATTTCCGAATGTCGCGCACCCTGCGCATGGCTTTTTTTGCTTCAATCGAAATTCGATAAACGAGAAATATTCGTATTCATATTTTTCCGGCGGCGCATTAAATGGAATTGGCCGAATCGAAATCAATAATCAGACGAATACCCGTTAAACCGTTGTCCGGCAAGGCTTTTGTTTCATCCATAAACAAACGATTCGGCAAAAACAAGATGATGCAAATTTAATGAATATTTTCCCGAATACACCGTAATGTTTTCGTGGAATTTGCCGAAAGCGCAGGAGCACGGCTCACGCGCATGCGAATCGACAGCAATGCGCGCGGGTCTCGAATCAATCCACAAGCGGGCGCAAGATCCGCCATCCGGAGCTCCTCACCATGCGCAACAACCAGCCCGTCACGCAACGCGAATTCGATTTCCCCGATGACGCGACGCTGATGTCGACGACCGATGCCGACAGCTACATCACGTACGCCAACGCGGCATTCATCCAGGTCAGCGGATTTTCTCCCGACGAAATCGAACGTCAGCCGCACAACGTCGTGCGCCATCCGGACATGCCGAAGGAGGCGTTCGCCGACATGTGGGCGACGCTCAAGGGCGGCGAGCCGTGGACCGCGCTCGTGAAGAATCGCCGCAAGAACGGCGATCACTACTGGGTGCGCGCGAACGCGATTCCGGTGATGCGCAACGGCCAGCCGAAAGGCTATATGTCGGTGCGCACGAAGGCGACGCGCGACGAGATCGCGGCCGCCGAAGCGCTGTATCGCGATTTCCGCGAAGGCAAGGCCGGCAATCGCCGCTTCCACAAGGGGTTGATCGTCCGCACGGGTGTGATGCGCGTTGTTTCGCTGTTCCAGACGATGTCGGTGCGTGCGCGCGTGCATGCGGCGCTGGGCGCGCTGGCGCCGGCCGTCGTCGGCGCGGGCTGGGCCTGCGGGCTGACCGGCGGCGCGCTGGCGGCGTTTGCCGGCGCGGCGGTGGGCGTGACGGCGGTTGCCGGCTGGTGGCTCGATGCGCAGATCGTGCAGCCGCTTCGGCAGTTGCGCGACGAGGCGCTGCGCGTCGCGACCGGCGAGAGCCGCAGCAGCGTGCGGATGAACCGCGTCGACGAGATCGGCATGACGCTGCGCACGATCAACCAGCTCGGGCTGATGTTCCGCTGGCTCGTCGACGACGTCAGCGAGCAGGTGCACAACGTGCAGCGCGCGAGAGCAACGAGATCGCGCAGGGCAACAACGACCTGAGCGCACGTACCGAACAGGCCTCGACAAGCGTGCAGCAGACGGCCGCGTCGATGGCCGAGATGACGGCGACCGTGTCGAGCAACGCGGAGACGGCGCTGCAGGCGAACCAGCTGTCGGTGTCGGCGAGCGATGCGGCCGAGCGCGGCGGGCAGGCGGTGAGCGAGGTCGTGACGACGATGAACGACATCACCGCCAGTTCGCGCAAGATCGCCGACATCATCGGCGTGATCGACGGCATCGCGTTCCAGACCAATATCCTCGCGCTGAACGCCGCGGTCGAGGCCGCGCGCGCGGGCGACCAGGGACGCGGTTTCGCGGTGGTCGCGGGCGAGGTGCGCGCGCTCGCGCAGCGCAGCGCGAACGCGGCGAAGGAGATCAAGGCGCTGATCGGCGCGAGCGTCGAGCGCGTGGAATCGGGCGCGCGGATCGTCGACGGCGCGGGCAAGACGATGGAGGACATCGTCACGCAGGTGAAGCGCGTGTCGGACCTGATCGCGGAGATCAGCTCGTCGACGGCCGAGCAGAGCACGGGCGTCGCGCAGGTCGACCAGGCGGTCGTGCATCTGGACAACATCACGCAGCAGAACGCGGCGCTCGTCGAGCAGAGTGCGGCGGCGTCGGAGAGCCTGAAGCAGCAGGCGGCGCGGCTCGTGGAAGCGGTGAACGTGTTTCGTTGATCGCGGCAGGGAAGGTGACGCGGGCGCGGCGGAGAGGGGCGCCGGCCCGCGTCGGACCGCCCGGTTCCGGCCGGGCGGTCAGGGCCTGTCGCCGAAGCGGCAGGCCCCGAGCCGTCAGACGGCGAGGCAGAGGTACTTGATCACGACGTAGTCGTCGATGCCGTAGTGCGAGCCTTCGCGGCCGAGGCCCGACTGCTTGACGCCGCCGAACGGCGCGACTTCGTTCGAGATCAGGCCCGTGTTCACGCCGACCATCCCGTATTCGAGCGCTTCCGCCACCTTCCACACGCGGCCGATGTCGCGGCTGTAGAAGTAGGCGGCCAGGCCGAACTCGGTATCGTTCGCGAGGCCGATCACTTCCTCGTCGCTGCTGAACTTGAACAGCGGCGCGAGCGGCCCGAACGTCTCTTCCTTCGCGACCTTCATCGCCGGCGTGACGCCCGTCAGCACGGTCGGCTCGAAGAAGCCGTGGCCGAGCGCGTGGCGCTTGCCGCCCGTCACGACGGTCGCACCCTTCGCGAGCGCGTCCTCGATGTGCGCCTCGACCTTCAGCACGGCCGCTTCGTTGATCAGCGGGCCCTGCGTGACGCCCGGCTCGGTGCCGCGGCCGACCTTCAGCTGGCCGACGGCGGCCGCGAGCTTCTGCGCGAACGAGTCGTACACGGCTTCATGCACGTAGAAGCGGTTCGTGCACACGCAGGTCTGGCCGCTGTTGCGGTACTTCGATGCGATCGCGCCCTGCACGGCCGCATCGAGGTCGGCGTCGTCGAACACGATGAACGGCGCGTTGCCGCCCAGCTCCAGCGACACCTTCTTGACCGTCGCCGCGCATTGCGACATCAGCAGGCGGCCGACCGGCGTCGAGCCCGTGAACGACAGCTTGCGCACGATCGGGTTCGACGTCATTTCGCCGCCGATCGCCTTCGGGTCGCCCGTGACGACGCTGAACACGCCGGCCGGCACGCCCGCGCGTTCGGCCAGCACGGCCATCGCGAGTGCGGAGAACGGCGTGGCCTCGGCCGGCTTCACGACGATCGGGCAGCCGGCCGCGAGCGCCGGGCCGACCTTGCGCGTGATCATCGCCGCCGGGAAGTTCCACGGCGTGATCGCCGCGCACACGCCGATCGCTTCCTTCGTCACGACGATGCGCTTGTCGCTCGCCGGCGTTGGGATCGTGTCGCCGTACACGCGCTTGCCCTCTTCCGCGAACCACTCGAGGAACGACGCCGCGTAGCCGATCTCGCCCTTCGCCTCGGCCAGCGACTTGCCCTGCTCGGTCGTGAGGATCAGCGCGAGGTCGTCGGCGTTTTCCATCATCAGGTCGTGCCACTTGCGCAGGATGACCGCGCGTTCCTTCGCGGTCTTCTTGCGCCACGCCGGCCATGCGGCGTTCGCGGCGTCGATCGCGTGACGCGTCTCGGCCGTGCCCATCGCCGGCACGGTGCCGAGCAGGCCGCCCGTCGCCGGGTTGCGGACATCGAACGTCTCGCCGTTCGTTGCGCCTTGCCATTCGCCGTTGACGTACGCCTGCTGGCGGAACAGCGACGGATCTTTCAGTGCCAGGGTTTCCTGAACGGTGCTCATATGAATCGCCTGCTTTGAAAAGGACGGATAAGGACGGATGAAAACGGCCGCCGCCGTCTTCACGACGGCGGCGGCCCATTCAGTTGAAGTGGGCGGGCACTCAGGCCGGCACGCCGACCGTTTCCTTCAGCACTTCCTCGAGGATCGCGAGCGCTTCGTCGAACACGGGCTGCGTGATCGTCAGCGGGAACAGGAAACGCACGACGTTCGAGTACACGCCGCACACGAGCAGCAGCAGGCCGCGCTCGAGCGCGCGCGTCTGCACGCGCTTCGTGAATTCGGCATCCGGCTCGCCCGAGCCCGGCTTCAGGAACTCGACCGCGATCATCGCGCCCGGGCCGCGCACGTCGGCGATCTGCGGCACGTCGGCCTGCAGCGACGTCAGCTTCGCCTTCAGCACGTCGCCGAGCTGCGTCGCGCGTTCGCACAGCTTTTCCTCGTCGATGATCTCGAGCACCGCGTGCGCCGAGGCGACGGCCAGCGGGTTGCCCGCGTACGTGCCGCCGAGGCCGCCGGGCGCTGCCGCGTCCATCACGTCCGCACGGCCGACGACGCCCGACAGCGGCATGCCGCCCGCGAGGCTCTTCGCCATCGTGATCAGGTCGGCCAGCACGTCGTAGTGCTGCATCGCGAACAGTTTGCCGGTGCGTGCGAAGCCCGTCTGGACTTCGTCGGCGATCAGCAGGATGCCGTGTTCGTTACAGATCTTGCGCAGCGCGCGCACGAATTCGGCCGGTGCCGGGTTGAAGCCGCCTTCGCCCTGGACCGGTTCGAAGATGATCGCGGCGACGCGCTTCGGATCGATGTCGGCCTTGAACAGCATCTCGATCGCCTTGATCGAGTCGGCGGTCGTCACGCCGTGCAGCGCGTTCGGGTACGGCGCGTGGAACACGTCGCCCGGGAACGGGCCGAAGTTCAGTTTGTACGGGGCGACCTTGCCGGTCAGCGCCATGCCCATCATCGTGCGGCCGTGGAAGCCGCCCGAGAACGCGATGACGCCCGGGCGGCCGGTCGCGGCCCGCGCGATCTTGATCGCGTTCTCGACGGCTTCGGCGCCGGTCGTGAAGAATGCGGTCTTCTTCGGGAAGTCGCCCGGCGCGCGGTCGTTGATCTTCTCGGCCAGCTCGACGTACGACGCGTACGGGACGATCTGGTAAGCGGTGTGCGTGAAGCTGTTCAGTTGATCCGAGATCGCCTTGACGATCTTCGGGTGGCGGTGGCCCGTGTTCAGCACCGCGATGCCGGCGGCGAAATCGATGAAGCGACGGCCTTCGACATCCCACAGTTCCGCGTTCTCGGCGCGGGCTGCGTAGAAATCGCACATCACGCCGACGCCGCGCGGGGTGGCGGCGTTCTTGCGGGCCTGCAGATCGGCATTCTTCACGGTCATCTCCTTGATGTTCTTTCCGGTGAGTAGAAATTCGGGCGCCTTGGCAGCCCATGGAGGCGACTATAATCACATTTGGCTCTGGCAATCAGAGCCATTTCAATAAATATTCAGGAGCCAATCATGCGCGCGAGCGTGTTGTCGGACTGGCTGGCGCAGCGCCTCGTGCGCGGCGGCGCGCAGCCGATCTACCGGCAGCTTCACCGGCTGCTGCAACAGGCGATCCTGTCGCGCGAACTGCCGGCCGGCACGCGCGTGCCGTCGTCGCGGCTGCTGGCCGCCGAGCTCGGCATCGCCCGCAACACGGTCACGCAGGTTTACGAACAGCTGGCGCTCGAAGGCTATGTGAATTCGGCGACCGGCCGAGGCACCTTCGTCGCCGACAGCGCGCCGGACGAGATCGTCGGCGTGCCGCCCGACGCGGCGGCCGGGCCCGCCGTCGTGATGCCGTCCGCGCGGCGGCTGTCCGCGCGCGGCACGCGGCTCGTCGAAGGCGCCGGCGTGTCGAAGCGCCAGGGTGGCGCGTTCATGCCGGGCGTGCCCGATGTGTCGCGATTTCCGGCGCGCGTGTGGACGCGGCTGCACAACAAGTACTGGCGGCGCCTGCGCCCCGACCTGCTGACGTACGCACCGGGCGGCGGGCTCGCGCTGCTGCGCGAGGCGCTGGCCGACTACCTGCGCACGTCGCGCTCGGTGCGCTGCACGCCCGAGCAGATCGTGATCACGACCGGCATCCACCAGTCGATCGACCTCGCGGTGCGGTTGCTGACCGATCCGGGCGACGCGATCTGGACCGAGGACCCGTGCTACTGGGGCGTGCGCAGCGTGCTGAACGTGTCGGGGCTGACCACGCGGCCGATTCCGGTCGACGACGAAGGCATCGCGCCGTCGGCCGCCGATCTCGCCGCGCCGCCGAAGCTGATGCTCGTCACGCCGTCGCACCAGTATCCGCTCGGCATGGTGATGAGCCTCGCGCGGCGGCGGATGCTGCTCGAATACGCGCGCCAGCACGGCTGCTGGATCATCGAGGACGACTACGACAGCGAATTCCGCTACGGCAGCCGACCGCTCGCGTCGCTGCAGGGGCTCGACACGGCCGGGCAGGTGATCTACGTCGGCAGTTTCGGCAAGACGCTGTTCCCGGGGCTGCGGGTCGGGTATCTCGTCGCGCCGGAACCGCTCGCGGAAAGTTTCGCGACCGCGAGCGCCGAGCTGTACCGCGAAGGGCAACTGCTGCAGCAGGCGGTGCTCGCGGAATTCATCGCGGAAGGGCACTTCGTGTCGCATATCCGCAAGATGCGCACGCTGTACGGGCAGCGCCGCGAGGTGCTGCTCGAGGCGGTCGCGCGCCGCTACGGCGATACGCTGCAGGCACTCGGCAGCGACGCGGGGCTGCATCTGGTCACGCAACTGCCGGAAGGGGTCGACGATTGCGCGGTCGCGCAGGCCGCGCTCGAACGCAATATCGTTGTGCGGCCGCTGTCCGGTTACTACGCGGATCGCGAGCGCGCCGCGTCGGGGTTGCTGCTCGGTTATGCGTGCGTGCCGGAAGACGAGATCGCGACCGCGTTCGCGACGCTCGCCGAGGCGATCGACGAGCGGGCGTTCGGCAGGGCCGTCGCGGTGGCTTGACGGCGCGGCAGCGGCATCGTCGCGGGGCGGCGCCGGTGGTCGGTGCGAGGCCGGCGCGGGCGCGCCTACAGCCGGATCAGCGCCGCGCCGGCCACCACCAGCGCGCACGCAGCGAGCCGTTGCGCGCCGGGCCGCTCGCGCATCACGAACCAGCCGATCGCGACCGCGAAGATCGAACTCGTTTCGCGCAGCGCGGACACGGTCGCGACCGGCAGGTGCCGGTACGCGAGGATCACGATCCCGTATGCGGCGAGCGAGATCGTGCCGGCGATCGCGCCCTGCGTGAGCGCCGTGCGCGACGCGAGCACCGCGCGCGGGCCGCCGCGCAGCACGCCGACGAGCACGAGCTGCGGCACGCTCCACAGCAGGTACACCCACGCGATGTAGCCGAGCGCGCTGCCGGACAGGCGCGAGCCGATCCCGTCGCAGATCGAGTACGCGGCGATGAACACGCCCGTGAGCAGCGCATACGGCACGCCTTCGCCGGAGAACCGGAAGCCGCGCCGCAACGCGAGCGACATGATCCCGAACGACACCAGCGCGATGCCCGCGAAGCCGAACGGCGTCGGCCGCTCGTGCAGCATCGCGAGCGCCAGCACCGACACGAGCAGCGGCGAGATACCGCGCGCGATCGGATAGATCTGGCCGAATTCGCCGCTGCGGTACGCGCGCGCGAGCGTGAAGCAGTACGCGACCTCGAGCGTGGCCGACGCGACGATGTACGGCCACGCGGCGGGCGCCGGCGCCGGCAGCAGCGCGGCGCCGGCGATGCCGAACGCGAGATACGGCAGCGACATCGTGCCGAGCTGCACGAGCCGGTCTTCGCTGACGTGGAGGAACGCATTCCAGATGGCATGCAGCAGCGCGGAGCACAGCACGAGGCCGATGAACAGGTGATCCATGAACGAAGGTGCGGGCGGTGGCGGGCGGGGGACGGCGCCGTCAATTATGTGGGTATCCGGCGCGCTCGCGCGGAATTGTCGATAATAGAACGTTGTTATTCACCGGATGCCGACGATGACCGAAGCCACCCAAGCCCAGCCTGCCGTTCCGCGCCTCACGAGCCTGTCGCACGGGGGCGGCTGCGGCTGCAAGATCGCGCCGGGCGTGCTGTCCGAACTGCTGAAGCGCGCGACGCCGCCCGCGCTGTTCCCGGACCTGCTGGTCGGCACCGAGACGTCCGACGACGCGGCCGTCTACCGGCTCAACGACGAGCAGGCGATCGTCGCGACCACCGATTTCTTCATGCCGATCGTCGACGATCCGTTCGACTTCGGCCGCATCGCGGCGACCAACGCGCTGTCCGACGTGTATGCGATGGGCGGCAAGCCGATCCTCGCGCTCGCGCTGGTCGGCATGCCGATCAACGTGCTGCCGCATGAAACGATCGCGGCCGTGCTGCGCGGCGGCGAATCGGTGTGCGCGGACGCCGGCATTCCGGTCGCGGGCGGCCATTCGATCGATTCGGTCGAGCCGATCTACGGGCTCGCGGCGATCGGCGTCGTGCACCCGTCGCGCGTGAAGCGCAATGCGGCCGCGCGCGCCGGCGACGTGCTCGTGCTCGGCAAGCCGCTCGGCGTCGGCGTGCTGTCGGCCGCGCTGAAGAAGAACCAGCTCGATGCCGACGGTTACGCGCAGATGGTCGCGACGACCACCAAGCTGAACCGGCCGGGCACGGAGCTGGCCGCGCTGCCGGGCGTGCACGCGCTGACCGACGTCACGGGCTTCGGGCTGCTCGGCCATACGCTCGAGCTGGCGCGCGGCGCGCAGCTGACCGCGCGCGTGCACTATGCGTCGCTGCCGTGGCTCGCCGGCGTCGAGGCGTTCGTGGCCGACGGCGTGTTCACCGGCGCGTCGGGCCGCAACTGGGCCGCGTACGGCACCGACGTGCGGCTTGCCGACGGCCTGCCGCCGGTCGCGCAGGCGCTGCTGACCGATCCGCAGACGTCGGGCGGCCTGCTCGTCGCGTGCGCGCCCGACGCGGTCGACGACGTGCTCGCGTGCTTCCGTGCCGACGGTTTCGACCGCGCGGCCGTGATCGGCGAGATGGTGGACGGGCCCGCGCGCGTCGACGTCGCCTGACGCGGATTTTCCGCGCGGGTTCTTTATGCGGTCGCCGGAATCGATGCCTTCCCTCGAAGGCATCGACGATCGATGAACGACTTCCCGTTCGGGCTGATGATCGCGCTGTCGGTCGGGCCCGTTGCATGGATGATCGCGAACTACGGCATGCGCGCCGGCACGGCGACCGGCGTGCGCGCGGCAATCGGCGTTGCCGCGGCGGACGGCTGTCATGCAGTCGTCGCGTTCACGATCGGCGCGATGCTCGCGAGCACGCTCGCGGCGCATCTGTCGTTGTTCCGTAGCGTGGGCGCGGGCGTATTGCTCGCGATGGGCATGCGGATGCTGTGGCAGGCGCTGCGCGACCGTCGGCGCACGCTCGAAGGCGATACGCCGCCGCCGGGCGACCGCCCGTTCATGTCGATGTTCGTCGTCACACTCGCGAACCCGCTGACGATCCTGTTGTTCTACGGCTATGCAACGGCTGCCGCCGGCGCGCATCGGCACTGGCTGACCGGTGCCGCGTGCGTGTTCGCGGGCAGCCTCGCGGGGCAGCTCGCGTTCGCGTTCGGCGGCAGCGCGATCGGACGCTTCGTGAAGTCGCCCGGGTGGCTCGCGGCGAGCCATGTGGTCGCCGCGCTCGTCGTGCTCGGTAACGGTGTTGCGGGGCTGATGCGCGTGTAGCGCGGCGGGCAGCGGCCGGCGTCGCACGGGCGGCCAACCCGATAGCATTCCTGATGTTTGCAATACGGCGGCGAACGCGCGCATTCCGTCACGCAACACGCGTCCATGCGCACGAAACACCATTCGCCGTTTCGTAGTCGGGTTCCGCATTGCGTACGCCCGTTCTATACTCCCTCGCGCAGTCTCCGAGAGCCGTTCTCACCCAACATCATCGAAACAAGGAACGCCGATGCTGACTCGCTCCATCCTTTCCGCTGCCGCATTCTCGCTCGCAGCCTGTGCGACCGCGCCGTCGATCGCGCAGGACAACCAGGGCAACAACGCGGGCAACCATGCATTCGCCGAGACCGGTGCACAGGGCCGCCCGGTCAAGGTCATGATCATCACGATGTTCGGTCCGGAGGGCCAGGCGTGGCTCGACCGGCTCGGCCCGTGGCGCGACATCGCCGTGCCGGGCCTGTCGCCCGACTACCCGGCCGTTCACTGCAACAAGCAGGACGTGTGCGTCGTGACGACCGGCATGGGTTATGCGAACGCGTCGGCGACGATCATGGCGCTCACGTTCTCGCAGCGCTTCGATCTGCGCCGGACGTATTTCCTGGTGTCCGGCATCGCGGGCGTCGACCCCGCGCAGGGCACGGTCGGTTCGGCCGCGTGGTCGAAATACCTCGTCGATTTCAGCCTGCAGTGGGAGCTCGACGCGCGCGAGATTCCCGCCGGCTGGAACACGGGTTTCCTCGGCATCAACACGAAGAGCCCGAACGACAAGCCGCCGCTCGACTATCGCACCGAAGTGTTCCAGCTCAACCCGCAGCTGACCGACGCCGCGTACGCGCTGTCGCGCAACGTCGTGCTCGCCGACAGCGCGCAGGCGCAGGCTGCCCGCGCGAAGTTCACGTATGCGCCGGCGAACCGGCCGCCGACGGTGATCCAGTGCGATACGTCATCGGGCAACACGTGGTTCTCCGGCACGCTGATCGGCGAGCGCGCGCGCCAGTGGACGAAGATCCTGACCGACGGCAAGGGCACCTACTGCATGACCGCGCAGGAAGACAACGCGACGTATGAGGCGCTCAAGCGCGCGGCGAGCGTGAAGCGGGTCGACCTGTCACGCGTCGCGGTGCTGCGCACGGGGTCCGATTTCGACCGCCCGTATGCGGGGCAGACGAGCGCCGACAACCTGCTGAACTACGCGGACCAGGGCGGCTTCGCCCCGGCGACCGAAAACCTGTACCGCGCGGGTAATCCGCTGGTTCAGGACATCGTCACGCACTGGGGCGAATGGCGCGACGGCGTGCCGCGCCGTTGACGGCCGGACGATGACTCGGCCGGCGGTCAATGCGATCGCGGGGCCGAACGGAACGGCGTCCAGACCGGCGTGGTGTCGTCCCAGTGATCGAGCGGCGAAGGAAGGGTGTCGTTCATCATGTGCTCCTGCAAGTCACTGACTCGGCGAGTCGTCGAAAGGTGTGCCGCGACGCCGCGCACGGGCCGACCCGTTGCGCGGCGTCGCGCGTTTACCGGCCCCCGCCGGCGAGCTGGTTGCTTTCCGGCAGCGAGCGATACGGGCCCTGGGCGAGTTCGAGCCCTTGCGGATACGAATTCGCCTTGCGCAGGTACGCGAGCGTGCCGTCCTTGCGCGCTTGCACGACTTCCGCGCTCACTTCGGCACGCGTACGCGGGCCATTGTGCTGCGCGTACCACGACGTATTGCCGTAGTCGCCGGCGTGCGGCGTGCCCGAATCGGCGAAGGCCGGTGCGGCCACGGCGAGCGTGAGCGCGAGGGCGGAGAGAAGATGGCGGCGGTTCATGGCATAACTCCTGTGTCGATATGAGTCAGCGCTTCAGCGCTGACTCGGATCCCATGTCGGAGCGGGCGTCCGAGCGCTGCTCCGGTCCCATCGAGCGGGATCTGTTCGATGCGCAACGAGGTGCGCGACAGGGTTTACTCTAGGTATCTGTTCGGTCGCGATAAATGCGGCAGACGCGAATTGATTTGTCGCCGCACCGGAACAATCGACATCCGCATGGACGACAGGGTTATGCGGAAATTGCCGGCAGCCCCGTGCAGCGGGGCGCACGCGGGTGCGGCGGCCACCCGCGACGGCGCGCGCGGGCGATTGCTGCTCGCGACACAAAGGTTTGCTGCGGAATCGGGAAGGATCGGATGCGCCGAGCGCATCGGCGGCTTGAAGACGGCGAGGAGAGCGGACGATGCGCGAGCCGCGCGGCCCGCGCATGCAGGTCAGACGATTACGCGACCCATTCGTTGATGACCGGCGTGTCGAGCGCCGGTGCGCGTTCGGCTTCCTCGAACGTGCGCTTGCTGCACGTCGCGTCGAGGCTGCCCTTGCCGCTCAGCAGCGGGCAGCGGTCGAACACCTCGGCCACCCAGTCGACGAACACGCGCACCTTCGGCGACAGGTGGCGGCTGTGCGGATACACGACCGAGATCGGCATCGGCAGCGGCTTGACGCCGGGCAGCACTTCCTTGAGCCGGCCTTCGCGCAGCTGCGGCAGCACCATGAAGAGCGGCGGCTGGATCAGGCCGAAGCCTTCGATCCCGCAGGTCACGTACGCATCCGCGTCGTTCACCGACACGATGCTGTTCATCTTCACCTCGATTTCCTTGCCTTCGGTGAGGAACGTCCAGTCGATCGTGCGGCCGGTGCGGCTCGAGAAATAATTGACGGCCTTGTGCTGGCCGAGATCGTCGATCGTCTGCGGCTCGCCGTGGCGCTCGAGATACGCGGGCGCGGCGACCGTCACGCATTCGAACAGGCCGACGCGACGCGCGACCAGCGACGAATCCTGCAGCGCGCCGACCCGGATCACGCAGTCGACGCCTTCCTGCAGCAGGTCGACCGGCCGGTCGGACAGGCCGAGCTGCAGGTCGATGTCCGGATAGCGTGTATGAAATTCGCACAGCGACGGAATCACGAGCAGCCGCCCGATCGAGCCCGGCATGTCGATACGCAACTTTCCGTGCGGTTTCCGGTTGTTGGCCTGGAAGCTCGCTTCGGTTTCCTCGACGTCCGCGAGGATCCGCACGCATCGTTCGTAGTACGCGGCGCCGTCCGGCGTGAGCGACAGCCGGCGCGTGGTCCGGTGCATCAGTCGCACGCCGAGGAAGGCTTCGAGATTCTGGATGATCGTCGTGACGGACGCTCGCGGCAGGCCGAGCGTTTCTGCTGCCTTGGTGAAGCTGCTTGTATCGACGACGCGAGTAAACACCTGCATGGCCTGAAGCCGGTCCATCACAACCTCCGCAATCTAATTTGCCGCCGGAACGACAAGGCTGCGCTACCTCGTGGGTAAACGCAGCCTCGGATTGTTCGGGGGCGTTGAATTGTGTTGCCGGATTATAGGCATTTATCCCAATGTCTGCCGGACCCAGAATTCGTTCCATCTCGAAATGGATGCTGCATCGTCATGGACGCTTCTGAATTCAGCAAATTCCTGAAAGCCGCGTTGCCCGCGCAAGCCTTGGCGGGCGCGGCGCTGACGGTCGCCGAAGTGGAAATTCCTGGCTACGCGCAGGACATCGTGCTGCGCCTCTACCGCCGCCCGGACAAGACCGGGTTGCCGGTAGTGCTTTATTTCCACGGCGGCGGTTTCGTCCGCGGTTCGCTCGAGGACGCGGATTTCGCCGCGCGTTTTTTAGCAGAACGCTTACCAGCACTCGTAGTGTCGGTCGATTATTCGCTCGCGCCGGCCTTTCCCTTTCCGGCCGCGCCGGAGGATGCGTATCGCGCGGCCGTGTGGGTCGCGACGCGGGCCCGCGCGTTCGGCGGCAACCCGAAGAAGATCGGGGTCGCCGGCCACGACGCGGGCGGCCAGCTCGCGAATTGCCTCGCCTTCATCGCCCGCGACCGCGGTGAAGTGTCGATCGCCGCGCAGGCGCTGTTCGGACCGATGCTCGACCCGAGCATGACGCGCATCGGCGACGCCGAGCGCCTCGCGTCCGACATCACCCCGCGCGAATGCGCGGCCTGTTATCGCGCGTATCTGCCGCAGGCGGCGCAGCGCATGCATCCGTACGCGGCGCCGCTCGAGTCGGTGCGCCTCGCGGGGCTGCCGCCGACGCTTGTCGTCACCGCGCAGAACGACGTGCTGCACGTCGAAGCGGAGAAATATGCGAGCTGCCTGATCTCGTCGGGCGTGCTCACGCAGGTGATCCGCTATCCGGACATCACGCACGCCGCGCTCGCGACGCACGAAGCCGCGTTCGAGGAAGCCGTGCGCTTCTTCCAGTGCCGCTTCCAGGCGCGCCAGCCGAACCGTTCCGAATAACCAAAACCATTCCACGTTTACTGGAGATCCACATGGCCATCCTACGCACCTCCCGCTCGCGAATCGCCACCGCGGCGATCGTGACGCTCGCCGTCGTCGGCCTCGGCACGTTCGGCGCGATGCGCGTGAACGCGAACGCGCCCGAGAAAGCGGCGGCGCCGCTGCCCGAAGTCGACGTCGCGACCGTCGTGCCGCAAACCGTGACCGACTGGCAAAGTTATTCGGGCCGCCTCGAAGCGGTCGAGAAAGTCGACGTGCGTCCGCAGGTGTCGGGCACGATCGTCGCGGTGAACTTCAAGGACGGCGCGCTCGTGAAGAAGGGCGACGTGCTGTTCGTGATCGACCCGCGCCCGTACCAGGCCGAAACCGATCGCGCGGCCGCGCAGCTGGCCGCCGCGCAGGCGCGCAACGGTTATGCGCAGACGGACTGGCAGCGCGCGCAGCGGCTGATCGGCGACAACGCGATCGCGAAGCGCGACTACGACGAGAAGCAGAACGCGGCGCGCGAGGCGACGGCGAACCTGAAGGCCGCCGAAGCCGCGCTGGAAACGGCGCGCATCAACCTCGGCTATACGCGGATCACCGCCCCCGTGTCGGGCCGCGTGTCGCGCGCGGAAATCACGCTCGGCAACGTCGTGTCGGCCGGCGCGTCGGCCGCGCCGCTGACGACGCTGGTATCGGTGTCGCCGATCTACGCGTCGTTCGACGCGGACGAGCAGACCTACCTGCAATACATCAACGGCGCGCGCAACGGCCGCAAGGTGCCGGTGGAGCTCGGTCTCGCGAACGAAACGGGCTACTCGCGCAGCGGCGAGATCGATTCGGTCGACAACCGGCTCGATACGTCGTCCGGCACGATCCGCGTACGCGCGCGTTTCGACAACGCCGACGGCGCGCTCGTCCCGGGGCTCTATGCACGCGTGAAGGTGGGCGGCAGCGCGCCGCACGAGGCATTGCTCGTCGACGACGCGGCGATCAACACCGACCAGGACAAGAAGTTCGTGTTCGTCGTCGACCAGCAGGGCCGTGTGTCGTACCGCGAAGTGCAGCAGGGAATGCAGCACGGCAACCGGCGCGTGATCGTGAGCGGGCTGTCGGCCGGCGATCGCGTGATCGTGAACGGCACGCAGCGCGTACGCCCCGGCGAGCAGGTGAAGCCGCACATGGTCCCGATGACGGGCGGCGATGCGCCGTCCGCGCCGCTCGCGAACAACGCGAAGCCGGCCGCACCGGCGAAGGCGGATTCGTAAGCGGCCCGCCGCTTCGCATCCGCGTTCAACCAGACAGAGCCACACATGAACATTTCCAAATTCTTTATCGACCGGCCGATCTTTGCAGGAGTCCTATCGGTGATCATCCTGCTCGGCGGGGTGATCGCGATGTTCCTGCTGCCGATTTCGGAGTATCCGGAAGTCGTGCCGCCTTCGGTGATCGTGAAGGCGCAGTATCCGGGCGCGAACCCGAAAGTGATCGCCGAGACGGTCGCGTCGCCGCTTGAAGAGCAGATCAACGGCGTCGAGGACATGCTCTACATGCAGTCGCAGGCGAACAGCGACGGCAACATGACGATCACCGTCACGTTCAAGCTCGGCACCGATCCGGACAAGGCCACGCAGCTCGTGCAGAACCGCGTGAACCAGGCGCTGCCGCGCTTGCCGGAAGACGTGCAGCGGCTCGGCATCACGACGGTGAAGAGCTCGCCGACGCTGACGATGGTGGTCCACCTGATCTCGCCGGACAACCGCTACGACATGACCTACCTGCGCAACTACGCGCTGATCAACGTGAAGGATCGCCTGTCGCGGATCCAGGGCGTCGGCCAGGTGCAGCTGTGGGGTTCGGGCGACTACGCGATGCGCGTATGGCTCGATCCGCAGAAGGTCGCGCAGCGCGGGTTGTCGGCCGAGGACGTCGTGCAGTCGATCCGCGAGCAGAACGTGCAGGTCGCGGCCGGCGTGATCGGCGCGTCGCCGTCGCTGCCCGGCACGCCGTTGCAGCTGTCGGTGAACGCGCGCGGCCGTCTGCAGACGGAAGACGAATTCGGCGACATCGTCGTGAAGACGACGCCGGACGGCGGCGTCACGCACCTGCGCGACATCGCGCGGATCGAGCTCGACGCGTCCGAATACGGGCTGCGCTCGCTGCTCGACAACAAGCCGGCCGTCGCGATGGCGATCAACCAGTCGCCTGGTGCGAACTCGCTGCAGATCTCGGACGAAGTCCGCAAGACGATGGCCGAGCTGAAGCAGGACATGCCGGCGGGCGTCGACTACAAGATCGTCTATGACCCGACGCAGTTCGTGCGCTCGTCGATCAAGGCCGTCGTGCACACGCTGCTCGAGGCGATCGCGCTGGTCGTGATCGTCGTGATCGTGTTCCTGCAGACCTGGCGCGCGTCGCTGATTCCGCTGATCGCTGTGCCGGTGTCGATCATCGGCACGTTCTCGCTGCTGCTGGCGTTCGGGTATTCGATCAACGCGTTGTCGCTGTTCGGGATGGTGCTCGCGATCGGGATCGTGGTCGACGATGCGATCGTCGTCGTCGAGAACGTCGAGCGGAACATCGAGAGCGGGATGAACGCGCGGCAGGCGACCTACAAGGCGATGCAGGAAGTGAGCGGGCCGATCATCGCGATCGCGCTGACGCTCGTCGCCGTGTTCGTGCCGCTCGCGTTCATGTCGGGCCTGACCGGCCAGTTCTACAAGCAGTTCGCGATGACCATCGCGATCTCGACGGTGATCTCGGCGTTCAACTCGCTGACGCTGTCGCCGGCGCTGTCCGCGATCCTGCTGAAGGGTCACGGCGACAAGGAAGACTGGCTCACGCGCGTGATGAACCGCGTGCTCGGCGGCTTCTTCCGCGGCTTCAACAAGGTGTTCCATCGCGGCGCGGAGAACTACGGCCGCGGCGTGCGCGGCGTGCTGTCGCGCAAGACGCTGATGCTCGGCGTGTACCTCGTGCTGGTGGGCGCGACCGTGCTCGTGTCGAAGGTCGTGCCGGGCGGCTTCGTGCCCGCGCAGGACAAGGAATACCTGATCGCGTTCGCGCAGCTGCCGAACGGCGCGTCGCTCGACCGTACCGAGAAGGTGATCCGCGACATGGGCTCGATCGCGCTGAAGCAGCCGGGCGTCGAGAGCGCGGTCGCGTTCCCGGGGCTGTCGGTGAACGGCTTCACGAACAGCTCGAGCGCGGGCATCGTGTTCGTCACGCTGAAGCCGTTCTCGGAACGGCATGGCAAGGCGCTGTCGGCCGGCGCGATCGCGGGCGCATTGAACCAGCAGTACAGCACGATGAAGGATTCGTTCGTCGCGGTGTTCCCGCCGCCGCCGGTGCTGGGGCTCGGTACGCTCGGCGGGTTCAAGATGCAGATCGAGGATCGCGGCGCGGTCGGCTACGCGAAGCTGTCGGATGCGACCAACGACTTCATCAAGCGCGCGCAGCAGGCGCCTGAACTCGGCCCGCTGTTCACGAGCTACCAGATCAACGTGCCGCAGCTCAACGTCGATCTCGATCGCGTGAAGGCGAAGCAGCTCGGCGTGCCGGTGACCGACGTGTTCAACACGATGCAGGTGTATCTCGGCTCGCTGTACGTGAACGACTTCAACCGCTTCGGGCGCGTGTACCAGGTGCGCGTGCAGGCCGATGCGCCGTTCCGCCAGCGCGCGGACGACATCCTGCAGCTGAAGACGCGCAACGACAAGGGGGAGATGGTGCCGCTGTCGTCGCTCGTCACGGTGACGCCGACGTTCGGCCCCGAAATGGTCGTGCGCTACAACGGCTACACGGCGGCCGACATCAACGGCGGCCCGGCGCCGGGTTTCTCGTCGGGCCAGGCGCAGGCCGCGATCGAGCGCATCGCGCATGAAACGCTGCCGCGCGGCGTGCGGTTCGAGTGGACCGACCTCACGTACCAGCAGATTCTTGCCGGCGATTCGGCGATGTACGTGTTCCCGATCAGCGTGCTGCTCGTGTTCCTCGTGCTCGCGGCGTTGTACGAAAGCCTGACGCTGCCGCTCGCGGTGATCCTGATCGTGCCGATGAGCATTCTGTCGGCGCTGACGGGCGTGTGGCTCACGCAGGGCGACAACAACATCTTCACGCAGATCGGCCTGATGGTGCTGGTGGGGCTGTCGGCGAAGAACGCGATCCTGATCGTCGAGTTCGCACGCGAGCTCGAACACGACGGCAGGACGCCGCTCGAGGCCGCGATCGAGGCGAGCCGGCTGCGTCTGCGCCCGATCCTGATGACGTCGATCGCCTTCATCATGGGCGTGGTGCCGCTCGTCACGTCGACGGGGGCCGGGTCGGAAATGCGCCATGCGATGGGGGTCGCGGTGTTCTTCGGGATGCTGGGCGTGACGCTGTTCGGGCTGATGCTGACGCCGGTGTTCTACGTCGTGCTGCGGACGCTTGCGGGCGGCAAGATCCACGTCGCCGGCAAGGATTCGTCGGGATACGGCGTGCCGCCGTCGGGCGCGTCGGCTTCGGATGCTTGAGGAAAACAAGATGGACAACATGCACAACACGAACGGCCTGATGCGCTTCGCGAAGGTGGCGGCCGCGAGCACCCTGCTCGCGACGCTGCTCGCCGCGTGCGCGGTGGGCCCCGACTACCAGCGTCCGGATGCCGCGGCGCCCGCCGCATTCAAGGAAGCGCCGACACTCGCCGCCGGCGAGCAGGCCGGCACCTGGAAGACGGCCGAGCCGTCGGACGGCGCCCATCGCGGCGAATGGTGGAAGGTATTCGGCGACCCGGTGCTCGATTCGCTCGAGACCCAGGCGCTCGCCGCGAACCAGAACCTGAAGGCCGCGGCCGCGCGTGTCGAGGAAGCGCGCGCGGCGACGCGTTCGGCGCGTTCGCAATGGTTCCCGCAGGTCGGCGCTGGTTTCGGGCCGACGCGCGAAGGGCTGTCGTCGGCGTCGCAGTTCCAGCCGCAGGGCACGGGCCCGACCAACGCGACGCTGTGGCGCGCGCAGGGCACGGTGTCGTACGAGGCCGACCTGTTCGGCCGCGTCGGCCGCAACGTCGAGGCGTCGCGTGCGGACCAGGCGCAGAGCGAAGCGCTGTTCCTTTCGGTGCAGCTCGCGCTGCAGGCCGACGTCGCGCAGAACTACTTCGAACTGCGCCAGCTCGATGCGGACCAGGACCTGTACCGCCGCACGGTGGAGCTGCGCGAGCAGGCACTGACGCTCGTGCAGCGCCGCTTCAACGAAGGCGACATCAGCGAGCTCGACGTGTCGCGCGCGAAGAACGAGCTGGCCAGCGCGCAGGCCGATGCGGTCGGCGTCGCGCGCCGGCGTGCGGCGTCCGAGCATGCGCTCGCGATCCTGCTCGGCAAGGCGCCCGCGGATTTCGGGTTCAAGGAAACGCCGATCGTGCCGGTCGCGGTGAAGATTCCGCCGGGCCTGCCGTCCGCGCTGCTCGAACGCCGTCCGGACGTGTCGGCGGCCGAGCGCGCGATGGCCGCCGCGAATGCGCGGATCGGCCTCGCGAAGTCCGCGTACTTCCCGAAGCTCGATATCACGGGCTCGTTCGGTTATGAAGCGTCGACGCTCGGCAACCTGTTCCTGTGGTCGAGCCGCACGTTCCTGCTCGGGCCGTTCGCCGGCACCGCGCTGACGTTGCCGCTGTTCGACGGCGGCCGTCGCGCGGCCGGCGTGCAGCAGGCGCGCGCGCAGTACGACGAGCAGGTCGCGAACTACCGGCAGCAGGTGCTCGTCGCGTTCCGCGAGGTCGAGGACAATCTGTCCGACCTGCGCCTGCTCGACGACCAGATCCGCGCGCAGGATGCGGCCGTCAACGCGTCGCGCCGTGCGGCGAAGCTGTCTCGGACGCAGTACCAGGAAGGCGAGGTCGCCTATCTCGACGTGATCGACAGCGAGCGCTCGGTGCTGCAGTCGCAACTGCAGGCGAACCAGTTGACCGGCGCGCAGGCCGTGTCGACCGTCAACCTGATCCGCGCGCTCGGCGGCGGCTGGGGCGCGGCGCCGACGGCGGTCGGCGATGCGGCCTCCGTGAAGGCGGAAGTCGCAGCACGTTGACGCGGCGGCCCGTCAAGGGCCGTTCAGGCAGATGGTGGAGGCCAGTACCCCGATTCGCGGCAACGCGGATCGGGGTTTTTTCATTGGCCGGTCGTCAGGGCTGCCGTTCGGGCTGCACGTCCGTGCGCTCGGCGATCACGACTGCGTAGCGGCCGACCGCATCGGCGATGCGCTGCGCGAGTTCGGGATCGCGCACGGCACGCGCGAGCGTGACGCCGCCCGACAGCAGCGCGAGGAACGCGATCGCGCGGTCGTCGTCGGGTCGGTCGCCGAGCCCGGACGACACTTCGTCGACGATCTGCCGCAACGCCTGTTCGTACGCGTCGCGCGTGTCGTCGTCGGCGCGCATCACTTCGGGCGACAGGCTCGGCAGCGCGCAGCTTTCGCCGAGTGCGCAGGTGCGCCGCGGCCCGAGATAGAACGACACGAACGGGCGCCGCCAGCGCGCGCCGTGTTCGGCCTTGAGCGCCGCGACGCCTTGCCGGAGCTGGTCGAGGCCGTCGAGCACGACGGTGCGGAACGCTTCGCCTTTCGATTTGAAATGCCCGTAGAACGCGCCGTTGGTGACGCCGGCCGCTTTCGTCAGCGGACCGACGCCGGAGCCGCCGTAACCCTCCTGGCGGAACAGGCGGCTCGCGGCTTCGAGGATGCGCGTGCGGGTTTCGTGCTTGTGCTCGACGGAATAACGCATGACAGGCTCGCTTCAGAGCGATCGCTCTCTTTATGACTTGCATAGAGAGCGATCAGTGTCTAATGTATAGAGAGTGACTGATATTTATATCACGTCACGATTCTGATGACCTGACCTGGAGAAAGTGCGATGCCGATTACGCTGACAGTATCCGAAGGGGTTTTCACGCCGGACGACGAGGGGCCGGTGTTTGCCGAGTTGACCGATGCGCTGCTGGAAGTCGAGGGCTTGACCGGGAACGGGTTCCTGGCGCCGAACGTGGTGGGCACGCTCAACGTGCTGCCGCGTAACAGGACCTTCGTGCACGGCCGCGCGGCGCCCGCCGCGTTCGTCGAACTGAAACTGCCTGCCGTGGCGCTCGCGGCGCCCGACAAGCAGCGGCAATTCGTCGAACGGGCGACCGGGATCGTGCTGCATCGCGCGGGCGGGCGCCTGACGCCGGCGCAGGTATGGGTGAATGTCGTGCATGCGGCCGATGGCGGATGGGGCATTGCCGGGCGACGGTACGACAACGCAGCGCTCGTCGATTCGATTCAGGGCGCGGCGGTTGCCTCGCATTGATCGCAACTAACGGTCAGGCCGCCGGGCGTTGACCGACGGCGTGGCGGCGATGGCCGCCACGCCGGCTATTTGCCGTCGCCGGCCGCCCGCAGCGCGCGCACCAGCTCGCTCGCCGCCTTGCCGAGCTCCGTATGCTTCGGCCGCCGCAGATAAACGGGCAGCGGCAAGCCGTTGCGGATGTTCGCGAACACGAGCGGCGCGAGTTCGCCGTCGGCGACATACCGGCCGATCATGGATTCGGGCAGGTTCGCCCAGCCGTGCCCGGCCTTCACGAGCGAGATCGCGGTCGCCATGTCGGTCACTTTCCAGGTGCGGTTGCCGATCAGCGGCCGCACGTCGGTCAATGGCCGTTCGGGATCGGCGATCACGATCTGCCGGAAGCCCGACAGCCGCTCGATCCCTTCGGGATGCGCGGCTTCGGCGAGCGACGGATGATCGGGCGCCGCAACGGCTAGCAGCGTCTCGGTCCACAGCGCATGAATCTGCTCCCGCGGATGCAGGTCGAGCCCGCCGTACGCGACGCAGAGATCGACGGTGCCGCGATGCAGGGCGTCGACGATCGCGTCCTGCGGCGCGGTCACGATGCTGATCGCGAGCGCCGGGTATTTCGCGGCAACGGCGGTCAGCGCACGCGCAACGGGCGCGCCGTCGAGTTCGGCCGCGAGCCCGAGCCGCAGCGTGTCCTCGACGCCTTCGGACAAGTGCCGCGCATGCGCGCGCAGCGCGTGCAGCCGTTCGGCGATCGAGCGCGCGTCGGGCAGCAGCGCGATCATCGCGGCGGTTGGCGTCGGTTCGCGCGAGCCGCGATCGAACAGCACGAGATCGAGTTCGGCCTCGAGGTTCGCGATCGCCATGCTGACGGCCGACGGCGTGCGACCGAGCGCACGCGCGGCTGCCGAGAATGAGCCTTGGTCGATCACGGTCAGCAGCATGTCGATGTGATCGCTGGTCAGCATCGGCGGCCTCCTGTCAGCAAAATTGAAAGGACCTGACTTGGGCGGGCGGCGGCCCGCTGATAGTCTCGCCACCTTGTTCGACATGAAGGTGGATGGTCATGCAAGGGTGGAAGAGACGCATAGTTTACGTCGTGATGTTCGAGGTGCTCGGCATCCTCGTCGCGTCGTCGGTGCTCGGCATGCTGAGCGGGGCGAGTGTCGCGGCGAGCGGCCTGCTGGGCGTGATGATCTCGACGACGGGCGTCACGGTCAATTTTCTGTACAACCTCGCGTTCGAGGCATGGGAGCGGCGCAGCGCGGCGACGACGCGCACGGTCGGGCGGCGCGTGGTGCATGCGATCGGGTTCCAGGTCGCGCTGGTGACGTTCCTGATTCCGCTGATCGCGTGGTGGCTCGACGTGTCGCTGTGGCAGGCGTTCCTGTACGACGCGGTGCTGATCGTGTTCTTCCCGATCTTCACGTTCACGTACAACTGGGCGTTCGACAGCGTATTCGGATTGCCGGATGCGGTGACGCGCAAGGCCGAACCGGTCGTTTGAGGCAAAGGCAGGCGCAACGGCGCGACGCGGGGTTGGCCGCCCGCATCGTTTCGTGTCGGAGGGGAAAAGGCGTGACGGGCGGCGCGACAGCCGCCCCGGAAATCACGCGGCGACGAATTCGTGCACGTAACGGTTGAACACGGCGGGGCTCGCGGCGTTCATCCCGTGCGACGCGCCGGCGACGGTCTGCCGTTGCGCGTTGGCGATCCACTGCGACAGCGTATCGACGTTGTGGCGGAACATCTTCGGGCTGCGCTGGCCGTCGATCAGCAGCGTGCGGCATGCGATATCGCCGGCCGTGTGCTGCGAATACGCGGGCAGCGGGTCGCGCAGCTGTTTCGGCAGCGTGCTCGCGTTGTCGATCGCCATCGTGCGGAAGCGCGACGTGCTCTTCTTCCACGCGCCCGGCAGGCTCACGGAATCGACGAACATCTCGAGGCCGGATTCGACGTCGCCCTGGCCGATCAGGTTCACGGCCTGCGTGCGCAGCGCGAGCGCGGCGGCCGGCAGCGCGGCTTCGCGCACGCCCGGCTGCTGCAGCGGGCCGCCCGGATCGGCGAGCACGAGCGACTCGACGAGGTGCGGATGCTGGCGCGCGACATTGAATGCAACGCTGCCGCCACGCGAATGGCCGACCAGGTGCACGGGGCCGAGATCGAGCGCGTCGATGAATTCGGCGAGCTCGTCGACGTGGTTCTGCCAGCTGAACTCGTCCTGGATGCCCGCTTCGACGGCCGGCCAGTAGTGGCTGAGGCTCGGCGCGATGCAGCGGTAGTGGGCCGACAGCGCCGCGAGTTGCGGATCCCAGTAGCGGTAGTCGCACAGCGAGCCGTGCACGAACACCATCGGCGCACCGCTGCCCCGCTCGACATACGGCAGGCTGATGCCCGACGAAAGCGTCGCAAATTGCAGGTCGGGGTTCGCGAGCACGGACGGCTCGATTCGCATGTTCATGACTGAAAGGCTCAAAGGTGCGTCAACACGACGCAACTATGCATCACGGCGACCTGCAAGGAAAACGCATAATTTTCATCGTGACGATCAATTTTTTTGATGGCTGCGGCGGAAACCCTTGTCGCAGCGTGGTCATGTGTCGAAGCCTTCAATCGTCTGACGATTCATTTCGCCGATGAAAGGGCGCGCGACGGCCCGCGCGCATGCGCCTTCGCCGCGAAAAAGAGGAGGCCCGCGCGTCAGCGCACCGTCAACGCGGGCGCGGTCTGAAGCGCGACGGGGAGGTCGTTGTCGGCGGCGAACTGCATCGCGAAGGCGAATGCGTCCGCGCATACGGTGCGCAATTCGTCCGACACGAACAGGCATTTGACGTTGTCGACGACGACGGGCATCGCGAGCCGCGACAGCGCGCACGGATAGCCGGGCCGCCGTTCGCCGACGAACAGCGTGATGACGCCCGCGAGGCGCTCGGGCCAGTCGCTCGGGCGGAAGGTCTTCCGCGCGTGCGTGATGCCGCGGATCAGGTGGCCGGTGACGCGTCCGCGTTCGGTGACTTCGATGCGATCCATGCTGTCGTGCGTGCCCTCGTTCGCGTCATTCGCCACCGTCGGCCGCCGCGTCGCCGCGCGCGGGGATCCGCAGGTTGCGCAGCTTGTGATAGAGCGTCTTCTTCGGCATGCCGAGCGCGACGCTGGCATCGGCCACGTTGCCGTGGTGACGCTGCAGCATGTCCTCGATCAGCATCCGTTCGAAATACGCGAGCTGCTCCGCGAGCGTGCCGCCCACGACCGGCGCTGCGCCGGACGACAGCAGGCTGTCGCCGGTCAGCCCGAGCACGAAGCGGTCGGCCACGTTCTGCAGTTCGCGCACGTTGCCGGGCCACGCATGCGTCATCAGTTCGGACACCTGCGCGGCCGTGACGACCGGCGCCGGCTGCCCGAAGCGCCGCGCGGCCGCGAGCACGAAATGCTCGAACAGCAGCGGTACGTCCTCGCGCCGCTCGCGCAGCGGCGGCAGCTCGATCTGCGCGACGTTGAGGCGATACAGGAGGTCCGCGCGAAAGCGCCCGTCGGCCGCGAGTTCGGCGAGATCGGCCTTCGAGGCGGCCACCACGCGGCAGTCGACCGGAATCAGCTCGTTCGCGCCGAGCCGCTCGACCACGCGCTCCTGCAGCACGCGCAGCATCTTGATCTGCAGCGCAATCGGCATCGTCTCGATCTCGTCGAGGAACAGCGTGCCGCCGTCCGCCCATTCGATCTTGCCGATGCGCTTCTTGATCGCGCCCGTGAACGCGCCCGCTTCGTGGCCGAACAGTTCGCTCTCGAAGATCTGCTCGGGCAGGCCGCCGCAATTGAGCGCGACGAAGTGCGCGTCGCGCCGGCCGCCGAAGTCGTGCAGGCTGCGTGCGATCAGTTCCTTGCCGGTACCCGTCTCGCCGGTGATCAGCACCGACACCGCGGTATCGGCGAGGCGCAGGATCTTCTTGCGCACGTCGGCCATCGCGGGCGACTTGCCGAGCACGAACGCCTCGATGCCCTGCCAGTTGTTCAACGCCGCGCGCAGCCCCTGCACCTCGAGCGTCAGGCGGCGCTTCTCGACCGCGCGCGCGACGCGCCCGGCGATCACGTCCGACGAAAACGGCTTCTCGATGAAGTCGTACGCGCCGACCTGCATCGCGCCGACGGCCGTCGAGATGTCCGCGTGGCCGCTGATCAGCACGACCGGGATCTGCGCATCGACGGCCATCACGCGGTCGAGCAGCTGCAGCCCGTCGATGCCCGGCATCCGCACGTCCGACACGATCACGACCGGCGCGCCCGGTGCGACGTGGGCGAGCGCGTCGGCGGCCGACGCGAATGCGTCCACCGGGAACCCGGCGAGCGCGACGGCCTGCTCGACGCCGATCCGGACGTTTTCATCGTCCTCGACGACCAGCACGCGAATCTTATCTTCCATGCTCTATCCTCTGTTGCGGCGTGGCCGCCGCGAATTCGATACTGAACTGCGCGCCGCCCTCGTCGCGGTTCGTCGCGGCGATCCTCGCGCCGAACGCCTCGACGAGGCGCGACGTGATCGCGAGGCCGAGCCCGAGGCCCTGGCCGCGCGGCTTGGTCGTGACGAACGGCTCGAACAGGTGCGGCAGCACGTCGGGCGCGATGCCGGCGCCGCTGTCGGCCACCGTGAAGCGCACGCGGCCCGCTTCGTCCGGCCCGGCGGCTTCGATGACGATGCGGCGCACCGGTGCGTCGTGCACCGCGTCGAGCGCGTTGCCGAGCAGGTTCACGATCACCTGCTGCAACTGGCTCGACTCGGCCGACACGGTCGTGCCGGGGGCGATGTTCACGTCGAGCCGCACGCCTTCGTCGCGAATCCGCGCGTCGTAGATCAGCCGCGCATGCGCAACGGCCTCGTTCAGCGACACCGCGACGCGTTCGACGTCGGGCTTGCGCGCGAAGGTCTTCAGCTCACCGGTGAGCACGGCCATGCCGTCGACCAGCTTGCCGATCCGTTCGAGGTTCGCGAGCGCCGGCGCCGGCTGGCCGCGCTCGAAGAACGTGCGCGCGTTGTCGCACAGCGTGCGGATCGCGACGAGCGGCTGGTTCAGCTCGTGGGTGAGGCCGGCGGCCATCTGCCCGAGCACCGCGAGCTTGCCCGCATGCACGACTTCCTGTTGCGACGCGCGCAGCCGCTGCTCGGTGCGCTCGCGCTCGACGATCTCGCGCTGCATCCGCTCGTTCGCGGCCGTCAGCGCGGCCGTGCGCTGCGCGACGGTCAGTTCGAGCCGGTCGTTCGCGCGGCGCAGCGCGTCCTGCGCGTTCAGCCGCGCGACGATCGCCCGGCGGCGCTGGATCGCATAGCCGGCCAGCAGCGCCGCGATCAGGAACGCGCCGGTGACGAACACGAACGCCGTCTGCTGCTGGCGCCGCGCGCCCGCGATGTCGAGCAGTACCATCAGCGAATCGCCGGCCTGCGGCGCGGGGCGCGACATCACGAGATAACGCGTGGTGTGGCCCGCGCGGCGTGGATCGGGGAACGTGCCGAACCACGCGGCCGAGCTGCGGTCGCCGATGCGGCGGTACGGCAGCGCGTCGACGGTGCGGCCCGCGTATTGGCGCGACGCCTGGATGTCGCGCTGCTGCTGCGCGGTGATCGGGCGCAGCGCGGTGAATTTCCATGCGGGCTCGGTCGAGATCACGACCACGCCGTTGCTGTCGACGACCATCGCGGCGACGCCCGGCGCGCGCCAGGCCGATTCGAGCGGATCGACGCTGATCTTCACGGCGGCCACGCCGATCGGCACGCCGTCGTCGCGCACCGCGCTCGCGAAATAGACGCCCGGCACGCCCGTGTTGGTGCCGATCCCGAAGAAGCGGCCGCTGCCGCGCGCGAGCGCGTCCTTGAAGTACGGCCGGTACGACACGTTGGTGCCGACGAAGCTGATCGTCTCGTTCCAGTTGCTGGCGGCGATCACCTCGCCCTGCAGGTCGATCACGTCGACCGCGCCGCTGCCGGCGTCGCGGTTCACGGCTTCGAGGTAGGTGTTTACCGAGTGCACGAGCGCGGGCGCATCGTGCGGCGCGGCCTTCAGCATCGCGCGCACGCCGTCCTGCCGCGCGACGAGGCCCGGCAGGATCTCGAAGCGGCCGAGTTCGCTCTTCAGGCTCGACGCATACAGGTCGAGCCGGTGCGCGCCGGTTTCCTCGAGCGCGTCGATCGCGCGCTCCCACGCGAAATCGACGGCGGCGCCCGCCACGCCGACATACAGCGCGGCGGCCGACGCCCAGCCCCACCACGGGATTCCCTTGAAGCCCTTTTGCACGTTCGCCCTCATCGAAGCCCGCTACCGTCCGTCCGCCACCGGCCGTCCGCCACCTGCCCTCCGCAACCGGCCCTCCCTAACGACACGCGCCGCGCGCCGGCGAGGCCGGCGGCGGCGCGTGCGAAGCAGCCTGCGCGACGGTGCGCGCGGCCGCGCATCAACCGAAGTGCGCGACCAGGATCAGCGTCACCGTGACGACGATCGCGCCGCCGATCCGCGTCGCGATCTGCGCGAACGGCATCAGCTGCATCCGGTTCGCGGCGGTCAGGATCGCGACGTCGCCGGTGCCGCCTTGCCCGCTGTGGCAGGCGTTCACGATTGCGGTGTCGATAGGGTACATCTTCAGCAGGCGGCCGACCACGAAACCGGTGCCCATCAGCGTCGCGACGGTCGACACGATCGTGACCACGTTGACGATCGTGAACGCGGCGGTCAGCTTGTCCCACGGCGTCATCGCGACGCCGATCGCGAACAGCAGCGGATACGTGACGGCGGTCGAGAAGAACTTGTAGACGACGAACGCGCCTTCCTGCAGCGGCGGCGACACCGCGCGCGCGAGCTTCACGAGCACCGCGAGGAACAGCATCGCGACCGGCGCGGGCAGGCCGAACAGCTTGTGCGCCATCAGGCCGACGAGGTACAGCGTGATGGCGGTGATGCCGGCGCCCGCGATGTGCGTGACGTCGACATGGCCGCGGATCTCTTCGCTTTCCGGCGTCATGTCGCCGCTTTCGCCGACCTGCAGGCGGCCGTTGCCGGTCAGGTGCGGCAGGCGCTTGCCGAGCATGTCGAGCGCGCCCGACAGGATGATCGCGGTCAGGCTGCCGAGCATCACCGGCGGCAGCACCATCGCGAACATCTCGCCCTGCGGCAGGTGCATCAGTTCCGAATAGCCGATCGACAGCGGAATCGCGCCTTCGCCGACGCCGCCCGCCATGATCGGCACGACGATGTACAGCAGCGTGTGGCGCGCGCCGAGGCCGAGCGCGGTGCCGACGGCCGTGCCGACGATCGCCGCGGCGACCGAACCGGCCGCGAGCGGGATGAAGATCTTCACGAAGCCCTGGATCAGCACGCGGCGATCCATGCTCAGGATGCTGCCGACGATGATCGACGCGATGAACAGGTACAGGAAGTTGGTCGACTTCGTGAATTCGACGGTCAGGTTCAGCACCGGCTTCGGCAGCACGTGGTAGTACGTGAGCGCCGACGGCACGAAGGTCGCGAAGATCGCGGCCGCGCCGATGTTGCGCAGGAGCGGCAGGCGCTTGCCGAGTTCCGCGCAGGTGAAGCCGAAGAACGCGAGCACGGCGATCGCCATCGAGATTTCGCCCGGCACCTTGCCCGTCACCGCGAAACCGACGATCAGCGCGAACAGGATCACGTAGACGGGCAGCGGGATGATGCCGATGCGGATTTCCATCAGCTTCCACCAGCCTTCCGGCCAGAAGCGTGCGCGCGTGGCGGGGCCGGCTTCGGCAATCGGCTCGGGATGGGACGGGGTATGGATAGAGGTCTGCAAGACGTGTCTCCTGATGTTGGAATGCCTGCATTGCTTCGCGGCATCGTGTGCCGTCTGTTACGCAACCCCCGTGCCAGGAATCCGGCCTGCCGGAATATTTTCAATCCATTGATTCATAAGGGATTTGTTTCGTCTGCGGAAAGGGTTGGCCGGCCGGCTGGCCGAGATTTCGGAATTCGCCGCGCGCCCAGGCCGAGATTTCGGCCCGGCACCCGGTCCGGCGTCCGGCCGGCCCTTCGGGCGCGCCCGGTCGCCCGCCATATCGCCGCGCGCGATTTTCTTCCCACAATCGCTTCGTAGACCGCCTCCGCGCCGCTCTCTATCATCGGCTGATCCTTTTCCGATGCGATGACGACCGTCCGGAGAACGCCCATGCGTTCGCCGCGGCGCCGCTCATCCGTCGATACCGTCTTTGGACAGGAGTGGTTTCATGCTGCATCCCGTTTTTTCCGCCCGCTTTTCCGCCGGCCGCACGGCTCGCCTGCTGATGGCCGCGCTGCTCGGCGTCGTGCTGCTGAACGGCGCGCGCGCCGACACCCCGCCGCTGAAGGTCGGCATCTCGACCAGCCCGCAGATCGAGGCACTGAAGATCGCCGCGAAGGAGGCGAAAGAGCAGGGGCTCGACGTGAAGATCGTCGAGTTCACCGACTGGAATACGCCGAACGCCGCGCTCGCGAACAAGGACATCGACGTCAACTACTTCCAGCACATCCCGTTTCTCGAGAACGCGAAGAAGCAGGGCGGCTACAACTTCATCTCGATCGCGCCCGGCACGATCATGAAGATCGGCCTCTATTCGAAGAAGGTGAAGCGCTTCGACGAACTGAAGGACGGTGCGCGCGTCGCGATCGCGAACGATCCGGTCAACGGCGGGCGCGGCTTGCTGCTGCTGCAGCGCGCCGGGCTCATCACGCTGAAGCCGGGCGCCGATTACCGCGCGACCACGCACGACATCGTCGCCAACCCGAAGCATCTGAAGATCATCCCGCTCGAGGCGTCGCAGCTCGCGCGCTCGCTCGACGACGTCGATCTCGCGCAGGGCTACCCGAGCTTCATCAAGCTTGCCGGCACGACCGATCCGAACAGCGCGCTGCTGTTCGACGGCACCGAGAACAAGAACTTCGCGATCCAGTGGGTCGTGCGGCCCGAGAGCGCGAACGATCCGCGCATCCGCAAGTTCATCGCGATCTACCAGCACTCGCCGGCCGTGCGCCGTGCGCTCGACAACGCGTTCGGCTCGCTGTACGCGATCGCGTGGTGACGGAGGCAGGCATGACGACGGCGAACCGCAAGAAGATCCTGCTCAACGCGTTCAACATGAACTGCGTCGGGCACATCAACCACGGGCTGTGGACGCATCCGCGCGACCGCTCCGCGCACTACACCGATCTCGACTACTGGGCCGATCTCGCGAAGACGCTCGAACGCGGCAAGTTCGACGGGATCTTTCTCGCGGACATCGTCGGCGTGTACGACGTGTTCGGCGGCGGCCCCGAAGCGGCGCTGCGCGAATCGGTGCAGGTGCCGGTCAACGATCCGCTGCTGCTCGTGCCCGCGATGGCGCAGGTCACGCGGCATCTCGGCTTCGGCGTGACCGCGAACCTGACCTACGAGCCGCCTTATCTGTTCGCGCGCCGCATGTCGACGCTCGATCATCTGACGAAAGGCCGCGTGGGCTGGAACATCGTCACCGGCTACCTCGACAGCGCCGCGCGCGGGATGGGCCTCGCGCAGCAAATCGGCCACGACGACCGCTACGAGCGCGCGGACGACTACATGGACGTCGTCTACAAGCTGTGGGAACAGAGCTGGGACGACGACGCGGTGATCCGCGATGCGCAGGCGCGCGTGTTCGCGCAGCCGGGCAAGGTGCGGCGCGTGAAGCACGACGGGCCGTTCTATTCGGTCGACGCGATCCATCTGAGCGAGCCGTCGCTGCAGCGCACGCCGGTGCTGTACCAGGCCGGGTCGTCGGCGCGCGGCGTCGAGTTCGCGGGCCGTCACGCGGAATGCGTGTTCGTGAACGGGCAGAGCAAGGCGGCCGCGCGCGTGGCGGCGCTCGACATCCGCGCGGCCGCCGCGCGGCAGGGCCGCGATCCGGCATCGATCCGGATCTTCGCGGGCGTGAGCGTCGTGACGGCTGAGACCGAGCGGCTCGCACGCGAGAAATTCGACGAATACCGGCGCTATGCGAGCCCCGAAGCCGGCCTCGCGCATTTCGCGAGCTCGACCGGCATCGATTTCGCGCAGTACGGCCTCGACGAGCCGATCTCGTACGTGAAGACCGATTCGATCCAGTCGGCCGTCGACGCGATCTCGCGCAAGAGCACGACCGGCACGTGGACCGTGCGGCGCATGCTCGAACAGATGTCGCTCGGCGGCCGTTACGCGCCGATCGTCGGCTCGCCGTCGCAGGTCGCGGACGAACTGCAGTCGTGGATCGACGAGACCGGCATCGACGGCTTCAACCTGACGCGCACCGTGATGCCCGAATCGTTCGAGGATTTCGTCGACTGGGTCGTGCCGGAACTGCAGAACCGCGGCGTCTACAAGGAAGACTACGATCCCGCGCCGACGCTGCGCGAGAAGCTGTTCGGCGCGGGCCCGCGCCTGCCCGCGTGGCACACCGGCGCGCAGCACCGGCCGGCCGCCGCGGCGCAAACCGAACCCGCGCATCCCGCGCATGCGTGAACCTGACGGAGCGAAGCGATGACGCAATTGTTCGATACGCTGGGTTTCATCGAGCCGTCGGCCGTGCGGGCCGGCGCGGGGGCCGCGGCGCGTGACGAAGCGGCCGCGCGATATGACGGCGTGGCCGTCTCGCTGGAGCAGGTCGGCAAGGTATTCGCGACGCCGCGCGGCCACGCTGCCGCGCTGCGTGACGTGACGCTCGACGTGCGGCGCGGCGAGGTGTTCGGGATCATCGGCCGCAGCGGCGCCGGCAAATCGACGCTGCTGCGGCTCGTGAACGGTCTCGAACGGCCGAGTTCGGGCCGCGTGCGCGTGCAGGGCGTCGACGTCGGCGCGCTCGACGAGGATGGGCTCGTCGCGCTGCGGCGGCGCACCGGCATGGTGTTCCAGCATTTCAACCTGCTGTCCGCGAAGACGGTGTTCGAGAACGTCGCGCTGCCGCTGAAGATCGCCGGCGTGCCGAAGGCCGAGCGCGTGCGCAAGGTCGAGGCGCTGCTCGATCTCGTCGGGCTCGCGGCCAAGCGCGATGCGTATCCGGCGAGCCTGTCGGGCGGGCAGAAGCAGCGCGTCGGCATTGCCCGCGCGCTCGTGCACGATCCCGAGGTCCTGCTGTGCGACGAGGCGACGTCGGCGCTCGATCCGGAGACGACGCAATCGATCCTCGCGCTGCTCGCCGACATCAACCGCCGCCTCGGGCTGACGATCGTGCTGATCACGCACGAGATGGAAGTGATCCGCGCGGTGTGCGATACGGTCGCGGTCATCGAACAGGGGGAAGTGGTCGAAACGGGCGCCGTGTGGCGTGTGTTCGGCGATCCGCGCCACGGCGCGACGCGCGCGCTGCTCAGTACGCTGCAGCATGACCTGCCGGCCGAGCTGGCCGCGCGTGTGCAGCCGCTGCCCGAACAGGCCGCGTTGCCCGACGGTGCGCAGGTCGTGCTCGACGTCCGCTATACGGGCGAGAGCGGCGGCGAGCCCGACGTCGGCGCGCTCGCGGCGGCGCTCGGCGGCTCGGTGCGGTTCCTGCACGGCGGCATCGAGCGTATTCAAGGCCATGCGCAGGGGCGGCTCGTGATCGCGGCCGCGCCCGGCGTGGACGATACGGGCGCGCAGCCTGCGCGCCGCGCGGTCGCCGTGCTGCTCGAACGCGCGCGGCGCCACGCGAATCACGCGGAGGTGCTCGGTTATGTTTGAGCTCTGGTGGCCCGAACTGCTCGACGCGATCCGCGACACGCTGTCGATGGTCGCGGCATCGGCCGCGATCGCCGCGCTGCTCGGCATTCCGCTCGCGGTGATCCTCGTCACTACCGCACCCGGCGGGATCTACGCGCGGCGCGGCGTGAACGCGGTGCTCGGCGCGCTCGTCAACGTGTTCCGCTCGACGCCGTTCATCATCCTGCTCGTCGCGCTGCTGCCGTTCACGCGCGTGCTGATCGGCACGACGATCGGCGTGTGGGCAGCCGTCGTGCCGCTGTCGATCGCCGCGATCCCGTTCTTCGCGCGGATCGCCGAAGTGAGCCTGCGCGAAGTCGATCGCGGGCTGATCGAGGCGGCGCTCGCGATGGGCGCGAAGCGTCGCCACATCGTGTGGCACGTGCTGCTGCCGGAGGCGCTGCCCGGCATGCTCGGCGGCTTCACGATCACCGTCGTCGCGCTGATCGGCTCGACCGCGATGGCGGGCGCCGTCGGCGCGGGCGGGCTCGGCGATCTGGCGATCCGCTACGGCTATCAACGTTTCGACACTACCGTCATGGCGACCGTGATCGTGATCCTGATCGCGCTCGTCTCGGCCGTGCAAATCACGGGCGACCGCCTGGTCCGACGCGTGACCCGGCGTACCTGAGCGACGCCACAAGCGTCCGCTCGTTTCATTCCTGATCCTGAGAGAACCTACCCATGACCTTGCCCATCGGCGCTCCGCGCGAGTGGAACGGAGCATTCGAGGAAGCGCTGTTCCTGGACGTGGCGCGACGCCACCGTCCGGACTTTCCGGCCAAGCTCGCGACACCGCCGCGCGAGCCGCGCAACGACGACGAACTGGCCGCCGTCGCCGACTACTACACGAAGATGGCGTCGCACGACCTGTTCATCGTGCAGGTCGTCGCGAAGGCGATCGACACGCTGTTCCGCGACGATCCGCATTTCCAGCTGATCCTGTCGCGCCAGCTCGGCGACGACGGCGCGCACGCGGTGATCGGCCGCGAACGCGTCACCGAACTGACGGGGCGCGATCCGCTGCCGGAAGTCGACCGGCTCGTCGCCGCGCACTGGGCGCGCATCGGCGACATCGCGGTGCGCGACGTCGCGGGTTTTCTTGCGTTCGAATGGCATTACGAGCTGCACATCCTCGCGAAGCTGTGGATCCAGCGCAAGACCGGCCGCATCGGCGACAGCGCGATGCGCGAGCATGGCGAGAACCGGATCCGGCCGGACGAGGAGTGGCATCGCGTGCAGATCGTCCAGTGGTGGTTCGACACGCTGAAGGCGCTGCCGGCCGCCGAGCGCGACGCGCTGATCGATCGCGTGATCGCGGCCGACGAGGAAACGCAGGCACGGCTCGACGGTTATCTGCACGACGAATACGCGCACACCGCGCACGTGTTCGGCGCCGATATCGCCGAATACCGCGCGATCTACGACGACTGGCGGCGCGAGATCCTGTCGCGCCTCACCGGCCACCGGCTCGAGGCGCTGGTGCCGCTGTCGGGCGCAACCGTCGCACAGGAAGCCCTTGCATGAACGATCCACGCGGCCCGGCGACCTTCGCGCCGGATACCGATGCACCGGCCGTCGACCGCGACGCGCTGGCGCGCGCGATCGACGCGCTGCGCGTGACCGCCGCCGAGCGCGACCGAACGGGCGGTCACGCGGCGCAGGAGAAACAGTGGCTTGCCGACGCGGGCCTGTTGACGCTCGCGGTGCCGCGCGCGTTCGGCGGGCAGGAAGCCGCATGGCCCGAGATCTACGACGCGATCCGGCAGGTCGCGCGCGTCGACAGCGCGCTCGCGCATCTCGTCGGGTTCCAGTGCCTGCAGGTGGTGAGCGTCGACGTATGGGGCAACCCGGCGCAGCGCGAACGCTATCTGCGCGGCACGGTCGAGCAGCGCTGGTGGTGGGGCAATGCGGTCAATCCGCTCGATACGCGGCTCATCGCCACGGCGACGCCCGACGGCGGCTACCGGCTCGACGGCGTGAAGGGCTTCTGTTCGGGTACGCGCGGGTCGCAGCGCATGACGGTGTCCGCGCACGATCCGGCAAGCGGCCGCACCGTGTTCGGCGTCGTGCCGACCGATCGTCCGGGGATCACGGTCAACGAGGACTGGGACCCGATCGGCCAGCGCCAGACCGACAGCGGCAGCGTGCGCTTCGACGGCGTGACGCTCGCGGCGGACGAGGTGCTGCATCGTTCCGAAGCGCCGCCGACGCCGCGCGCGACGCTGCGCACGCTCGTGTCGCAGCTCGTGCTGACGAACCTGTTCGTCGGCCTGGCGGAAGGCGCGTTGGCCGAGGCGCGCGATTACGTGCGGCAGCACGGCCGCCCGTGGATTCACGCGGACGTCGCGCAGGCGGAAGACGATCCGTACACGCTGCAGCGTGTCGGCGACATGCGCGTGCGCGCGATCGCCGCGGCGGCACTGGCCGATCGCGCGGCCGCTGCGTTGCAGCGCGCGTGGGCGCGTCAGGATGCGCTGACGGCCGACGCGCGCGCCGACGTCGCGCTTGCGGTATCGGAAGCGAAGATCGTCGCGCAGCGCGCGGCGCTCGACAACGGCGAAGCACTGTTCGACGCGTGCGGCGCGCGCGCGACGGCCGCGTCGCTCGGCCTCGACCGTTTCTGGCGGAATGCGCGCACGCATACGCTGCACGATCCGCTCGACTACCGGTTGCGCGATGTCGGCCGGTTCGCGCTGACGGGGGAATTGCCGCAGGCGTCGCTTTATACGTGACGGCAATACGGGCGCGGGGCCGCTGCGCGGCGGCTCCGCGCCGACGGTCCGGTGCGGGCGCTTGCCGTTCCGGCCGGCACATCGTTCGATCGGAGCGCTGGACGTTCAAAATGATATGTTATATCGTTGCGATACAATATATCATCTGCTCCTCGACCTCCTCTTCCGGAATCGCCCGATGCGCATCGCACCCCGTCCGTCCACGCGGCTTCCCGTGACCGTCCTGTCCGGCTTCCTCGGCGCCGGCAAGACGACGCTGCTCAACCACATCCTCAACAATCGCGAGGGCCGGCGCGTCGCGGTCATCGTCAACGACATGTCCGAGGTCAACATCGATGCGGCGCTCGTGCGCGACGGCGGCGCGGGCCTGTCGCGCACCGACGAGAAGTTGGTCGAGATGAGCAACGGCTGCATCTGCTGCACGTTGCGCGAGGATCTGCTGATCGAGGTCGACCGGCTCGCGCGCGAAGGGCGCTTCGACCAGCTCGTGATCGAATCCACCGGCATCTCGGAGCCGCTGCCGGTGGCCGAGACGTTCACGTTCGAAGGCGAGGACGGCCGCAGCCTCGGCGAAGTCGCGCGGCTCGACACGATGGTGACGGTGGTCGACGCATTCAATTTCCTGCGCGACTACGCGTCGCGCGACAGCCTGCGGTCGCGCGGCGAATCGATGGGCGACGACGACGCGCGCACGGTCGTCGATCTGCTGGTCGACCAGATCGAGTTCTGCGACGTGATCGTGATCAACAAGATCGACCTGATCGACGCCGGCGCGCGCGAGCGGCTGGTCGCGCTGCTGCGCGGGCTGAACCCGCGCGCGCGGATCGAGATCGCCGAGTTCGGCAAGGTGCCGCTCGAGCGCGTGCTCGACACGGGCCTGTTCGACTTCGACGAGGCGTCGCGCGCGCCGGGCTGGCTGCAGGAGATGCGCGGCACGCATACGCCGGAGACCGACGCGTACGGGATCCGCAGCTTCGTCTACCGCGCGCGGCGGCCGTTCCATCCGCGGCGCTTCTTCGAGCTCGTCGAAAGCGAATGGCCGGGCGTCGTCCGCTCGAAGGGGTTCTTCTGGCTGGCCACGCATCCGACCGTCGCCGGGTCGTGGTCGCAGGCCGGGGCGGTCGCGCGGCACGGGCCGGCGGGTTACTGGTGGGCGGCCGTGCCGCCCGAGCGCTGGCCGCGGGACGCCGAGGCCGTCGCGCAGATCCGCGCGCGCTGGGACGAGCGCGTCGGCGACGCCCGCCAGGAACTCGTGCTGATCGGCATGGACATGGACGAGCCCGCGCTGCGTGCGCGCCTCGACGCGTGTCTGCTGACCGACGCCGAGATGGCCGCCGGCCCCGAACACTGGACCACGTGGGACAACCCGTTTCGCGACTGGTCCTGACCTGAACGCGCGCTGCCTGCATCGATCCGGATGGACAAGGCGCGCCACCGGAATCCGAGCATGAATGCAGCCCTTCCCGATGTTTCCCTGACCGATGCCGCGCCCGGCCGCCGTCCGCTCGAATGGGTCGGCATGCAGGGCATCGACCTGCCCGCCGCGGTGGCCGAGCCCGGCTGCCGGCGCGACGTGCATGCCCGCGCCGACGTGCAGGTCGATCTGCCCGCACCGCACGTGAAAGGCATCCACATGTCGCGGCTGTACGGGCTGCTCGACCGGCTCGCCGACGGCGAAGCGCTGTCGCCGGCCGGCCTCGGGCGCGTGCTGCGCGCGATGGTCGACAGCCATCGCGACTGCGACACGCGCAGCGCGCGCGTGCGGCTGCGCTTCGACCTGCTGGCCCGCCGCCCCGCGCTCGTGACCGAGGGGCTGGCCGGGTGGAAGGCGTATCCGGTGCGGATCGACGCGACGCTCGCCGGCGAAGCGTTCGAGCTGCGCGCCCAGGTGACGGTCGCCTATTCGTCCACATGCCCGTGCTCGGCCGCGCTGTCGCGGCACTGGGTCGAACAGGCATTCCTGGCCGCGTTCGGCCGCGAGGATCGCGTGGCGCCGGCGGCCGTCGCCGCATGGCTGAAACGGCATGCGTCGGCCGCCACGCCGCACAGCCAGCGCAGCGAAGCCGTCGTCGGCGTGGCGCTGCCCGCCGCCGGCGCGACGCTGGGGCTGATCGACCTGATCGATCGCGTCGAGCACGCGCTCGGCACGCCGGTGCAGACGGCCGTCAAGCGCGCGGACGAACAGGCGTTCGCGGTGCTGAACGGCGGCAACCTGATGTTCGTCGAGGATGCCGCGCGCCGCGTGCAGGCCGCGCTGGACGGTCGTCACGCGAATCCGTGCGTCCAGGTGCGCCATCTGGAAAGCCTGCACCCGCACGATGCGGTGGCCTGGGCCGCGCCGATGGCGGAAGGCGCCGGCGCATGCTGATCCGCAAGCTGTTCCGGTTCGAGAATGCGCATGTCGTGCGCGGCTGCAGCACGCGGCGCTGCTCGCATTCGATCCACGGCCATTCGTACCGCGTCGAGTTGCTGCTCGAAGCGCACGCGCTGGACCATGGGCAGATGGTCTACGACTTCGGGCTGCTCAAGGGCGACGTGCGCGACCTGATCGATGCGTTCGATCATGCGGTGACGCTGTGGTCGGACGACGATCCATGCTACGTCGAAAGCATGCGTCGTTTTTCCGAGCGCTGGGTGGTGCTGCCCGTGTCACCGAGCGCCGAACAGTTCTCGCGCGTGTTGTTTCGCCTCGTCGACGCGGCGCTGAGCGGCACGCGCATGTCGAACGGCGAAGCCGACGTGCGGCTGCATTCGGTCATCGTGCACGAGACCGAGACCGGCTACGCGCAGTGTTTTCGCGACGACGCCTTCAATCCGCGCATGGGCCCGATCGACCTCGATGCGATCGTGTTCGCCCCGGCCATCGCCGCGCAGTGGCGCGATCCGGGCCTGTTCGAGCGGCTCAGGCGCGGCCCCCTCCTTTCCCGGCAGGAATCCTCATGATCCGAAAGAACCCGCGCGGCGACCTGCCGCGGATTCATCCGAACGCCTTCGTCGACCCGACCGCCATCCTGTGCGGGCACGTGATCGTCGAGGAGAACGTGTTCATCGGCCCGTACGCGGTGATCCGCGCGGACGAAACGGATGCCGACGGCCGGATCGCGCCGATCGTGATCGGCGCGCATTCGAACATCCAGGACGGCGTCGTGATCCATTCGAAGTCGGGCGCGAGCGTGACGATCGGCCGGCACACGTCGATCGCGCATCGCGCGATCGTCCACGGGCCGTGCAAGGTCGGCGACGGCGTATTCGTCGGGTTCAACAGCGTGCTGTTCAACTGCACGATCGACGACGGCTGCGTGGTGCGCTACAACGCGGTCGTCGACGGCTGCCATCTGCCGCCGGGCTTCTACGTCCGTTCGACCGAACGCATCGGGCCGGAAACCGATCTCGCCGCGTTGCCGCAGGTCACGGCCGATGCGAGCGATTTCTCCGAGGACGTCGCGCGCACGAACAATGCGCTGGTGCTCGGCTACAAGCACATCCAGAACGAGTTCTGAGTCATGGGCGAGCGGATGGGGCATGACGCAACCGACGCGCCGACGCGTCGCCACGTCGACCTGCTCGTGCAGGGCGGCACGGTGATGACGCCCAACGGCGCCGAACGGATCGACGTCGCGTGCGCGGCGGGCCGCGTGGTCGCGCTGGGCGCGTTGCAGGGCAGCTGGCGGGCCGACGTCGTGCTCGATGCGCGCGGATTGCATGTGCTGCCTGGCGTGGTCGACAGCCAGGTGCATTTCCGCGAGCCGGGGCTGACGCACAAGGAGACCTTCGAAGCCGGCACGCGCGGCGCGGTGCTCGGCGGCGTCACGACCGTCTTCGAGATGCCCAACACGCATCCGTTGACGCTGAGCGGGCAGGACCTGCAGGCGAAGCTGGACCTGGCGCGCGGTCGCGCGTGGTGCGACTACGCGTTCTATATCGGCGGCTCGGCCGTGAATGCGGAGCGGTTGCCGGCACTCGAGCGCCTGCCCGGCTGCGCGGGCGTGAAGGTATTCATGGGCAGTTCGTTCGGCGACCTGCTGGCCGACGACGCAACCGTGTTACGCCGGATCCTGCGCAACGGGCGCCGGCGCATGGCCGTGCATGCGGAGGACGAGGCGCGGCTGCGCGAACGCAAGGCGATCGTGGAAGCGAGCGGCGACGTGCGCGATCATCCGCGCTGGCGCGACGAGGACAGTGCGCTGATCGCGACGCGGCGCATCGTCGGGCTGGCGGCCGAAACGGGCCGTCGGCTGCATGTGCTGCACGTGTCCACGGCGGACGAAATGGCGTTTCTTCAACACCATCGGCGGCGCGTGACGGTCGAGGTCACGCCGCACCACCTGAGCCTCGCTGCGCCGGATTGCTACGAGCGGCTCGGCACGTTCGCGCAGATGAATCCGCCCGTGCGCGAGCGGCGTCACCGGGACGCGTTGTGGCAGGCCGTCCGCGACGGCGTGGTCGACGTGATCGGCAGCGATCACGCGCCGCATACGCGCGACGAAAAGCGGCACCCGTATCCGCAGTCGCCGAGCGGGATGACCGGCGTGCAGACGCTGCTGCCGCTGATGCTCGACCACGTGCATGCGGGCCGCTTGAGCCTCGAACGGCTGGTCGACCTGACCAGCGCCGGGCCGGCGCGCATTTTCGGCATCGAGGGGAAAGGGCGCATCGCGGCCGGCTACGACGCCGATTTCAGCATCGTCGACCTGCGGGCGCGACGGATCATCCGCGACGAATGGATCGCCAGCGTGAGCGGCTGGACACCTTACGACGGGTGCGCAGTCACGGGCTGGCCCGTGCATACGGTCGTGCGCGGGCAGGTCGTCGTGCGCGACGGCGCGCTGAACGGGCAGCCGGCCGGGGAGGCCGTCACGTTTCTGGACGCCTAGATCGGCAGGCGAACCGTCTGCTTGATGCGCTTCAGCGGAATCTCGGTTTCGACGTTGCGGACGCCTTCGATCTGCGTGAGCGTTTCCATCTGGAAGCGTTGGTAGTCGTCGAGATCGCGCGCGATCACGCGCAGCAGATAGTCGTAGCTGCCGGCCATCAGATGACATTCGAGCACTTCGGGCGCCTGCTCCATCTCGCGCGCGAAGCGCTCGACCGTCGTCTTGTCCTGGCGCTCCAGCGTGACGCGCACGAACGCGCTGAATCGCAGGTCGACGGCGGCGGGATTCAGCAGCGCGACATAAGCGTCGATCACGCCCTGTTCCTCGAGCAGATGAACGCGGCGCAGGCAGGGCGTGGCCGACAGCCCGGCCTGTTGCGCGAGTTCGGCATTCGTCTGATTCGAATTCCGTTGCAATGCGCGCAGAATGCGCCGATCGATTGCATCCAGTTTGATTGACATTTTTGACTACCATGAGCGTGATTGCTAGAGAATAGCGCCAAATCAGGCCGGTGAAGTAGCCAAATTTGCATCCAATCTCCACGGAAGGGCGTCGATAATCTGACGACCGGCCGGGCGATTCCCGTCCGTCGGCCATCCCGTTCTGGAGTGCTCCCATGTCGCATCTATCCTGGTTGCCGTTCATTGCAACGTCGCTGCTGGTCATCGTCACGCCGGGCCAGGACATGGTTCTCGTGATGTCGCGCACGCTGTCCGGCGGCACGCGCGCGGGCCTCGTGACCGCCGCGGGCGTCAGCGTCGGGTTGCTCGTGCACACGATGCTCGCGACGCTCGGGCTGGGCGCGCTTCTTCAGGCATCCGAATGGTTGTTCACGGCGCTGAAGGTGATCGGCGCGCTGTACCTGCTGTACCTCGGCATCACGTTGCTGCGTTCGTCGGGCGAACTGTCGCTCGCGAGCAGCAGCAGCGGCGGCGCGCAGGTGTCGCGGCTGCGTACGTTCGCGCAAGGCGCGCTGTCCAACGTGTCGAATCCGAAGGTCGCGCTGTTCTATCTGGCGTTCCTGCCGCAGTTCGTGCCGGCGGGCACCGCGCATCCGATGCGGTCGCTGTTCGTGCTGGGCGCGACGTTCGCCGGCCTGACGTTTCTCGTCAAGGGGCCCGTCGCGCTGTTCGCCGGCCTGCTGTCGGCATCGATCCGGCGCAACCCGCGCATCCTGACGCGCCTGCACCGCGTCAGCGGCGTGGTCCTGCTGGGGCTTGGCGTGAAGCTGGCGCTCGAGCGCCGCTGATGGCGGTCATGACGCGGGCAGGGTGTCCGCCAGCGCCCGCATTGCGTCGACCGTCTCCGGATTCGCCGGAAAGAACGCCTCGATCGCGAGTTCCGACAGCGTCACGTCGACCGGCGTGCCGAACACCGTCGTCGTACTGAAGAACGTCAGCTCGCCGGCCGCCGTGCGCAATCGCAATGGCACGGCGATATCCGCGAAATCGGCGCGTGCCGGCGGGGTGTCGGGCTGGCCGCCCGGCGCCGGATACGCGGCGAGCTCGTCGCGCAGCGCATGCAGCGTGCGGTCGCCGCTCGCGTCGATCTGCCGCTGCAGCCGATGCAGGATGTGCGCGCGCCATTCATGCCAGTTGGCGATCTGCGATGCGAGGCCGTCCGGATGCAGGCTCAGCCGCAGCACGTTGACGGGCGGCTGCAGCAGCGCCGGATCGGCCCGCGCGACCAGCGCGCCGAGCATCCGGTTCGCGGCGAGCAGCACCCAGTGGCGGTCGACCGCGAGCGCCGGGTAGGGCTCGTGGCCGCGCAGCACGGCTTCGACCGCGTGGCGCGCGGCGTCGAGTTGAGGATCCGAAAACGGCCGTTCGCGAAACAGCGGTGCGAAGCCGGCCGCGACGAGCAGCGCATTGCGTTCGCGCAGCGGCACGTCGAGGCGTTCGGCGAGGTGCAGCACCATCTCGCGGCTCGGCTGCGCGCGGCCCGATTCGACGAAGCTCAGGTGGCGCGCGGAGACTTCCGCGTCGAGCGCGAGCGCCATCTGGCTCAGGCGCCGGCGCTGGCGCCACGTGCGCAGCAGCGGGCCGACGCCGGACGCGCGGCCGGCGGACGGGGAGGGCGAATGGGCGGTGGCGGTCGGGTTCATGACGCGGATGATAGGCAATCTCGCGCACCTTGGGCATTACCTGTCAGGTAAGCATCGCGCCGCTCCCCGGGCCCTGGCGCGTCGCGGCGCTGCGTTACCATGGCGACCGTGCCACCTGAGAGGCGGCGCCGGACCCGCGAGACCAATCACGGGCCGGTGCCGCGCACATTCACGACAAGGCATTCCAGGGGAATCCAACAATGAAAAGACTTGCCGTCCGGCTCGCCTGCGTGGCGACGCTCGCACTCGCCGCGACCAGCGGCCACGCGCAGACCGAAGCTGCGCAGGTGGAAATGAGGGCCGCCGCCGCGGCCGCCAACGAAGCGGTCGTGAAAGGGCCGACCGACATCGACGTGAAACACGAAGCCGTGCTGAAGCTGAAGGCCGGCGAGTCGTTCGTGCCGGCCGCCGAGGCCGGCCGCTACCTGCGCTCGATGGGTAATTCGATCGACGAAGCCAAGCTGGTCGGCCTCGTGCTGCCCGACGACCCGGACGCCGACTGGATTTCGGTCGTGTCGTTCGAGCCGAGCGGCTATATCCGCGACGACGACGCGAAGGACTGGAAGCCCGACGAGCTGCTGAAGAGCCTGCAGGCCGGCACCGAGGAAAACAACCCGGCGCGCAAGGAGCGCGGCCTGCCCGAAACCGAGGTGGTCGGCTGGGCGAAGGCGCCCGCGTACGACGCGGCCACGCACCGGCTCGTGTGGTCCGCGATTATCCGCGACAAGGGCGCGGCGCCGAATGCCGCAAACGACGGCGTGAACTACCGGACGCTCGTGCTGGGCCGCGACGGCTACCTCTCGCTGACGATGGCGTCGACGCTTGCCGACCTGCCGAAATACAAGGCATCGGCCGACGACCTGCTGTCGAACATCAGCTTCAACGACGGCAAGCGCTACGCCGATTTCAACCAGTCGACCGACCACGTTGCCGAGTACGGGCTGGCGGCGCTGATCGTCGGCGTCGGCGCGAAGAAGCTCGGCCTGCTCGCGCTGATCGGCGCGTTCGCGGTGAAGTTCTTCAAGATCGGCGCGGTCGCGCTGCTGGCCGGCGGCGCGGCGCTCAAGCGCTTCTTCGGGCGCAAGCCGAAGGCCGCCGCGGTGCCGGCGGTCGCCGACGCGTCCGAGGCAGCCGCCACGGAGCGCAAGGAATGACGAAGCTGCTGCTGCTGATCTTCGGCGGCCTCAAGCTCGGCAAGGTGCTCGTGTCGGCGGGCACCATGCTGGCGTCGATCGCGGTCTACGCGCTGTTCTACGGCTGGCGGTTCGCGGCCGGTTTCGTCGCGCTGCTGCTGGTGCACGAGGCCGGCCACTACGTCGCCGCGCGGCGGCGCGGGCTCGACGTCGGGCTGCCGACCTTCATCCCGTTCGTCGGCGCATGGATCCAGCTGAAGGCGATGCCGCACGACGCGGAAACCGAGGCATACATCGGGCTTGCCGGGCCGTTCGTCGGCACGCTCGGCGCGCTGGCCTGCTACGCGGCCGCGCGGCACACCGACAGCAACCTGCTGCTCGCGCTGTCGTACACGGGCTTCTTCCTGAACCTGTTCAACATGATTCCGCTGTCGCCGTTCGACGGCGGGCGGATCACCGCGGTGCTGTCGCCGCGCATCTGGTTCGCGGGCGTGCCCGTGCTGATCGCGCTGTTCGTGTATCGCCCGAGCCCGCTGCTGATCGTGATGGCGATCCTCGCGCTGCCGCAGCTGAAGCGCGCGTGGCGCTACGATCCCGACGCGCCGGAGAACCGCGTGTACTACGCGACGTCGATCGAGACGAAAACGACGTACGCGCTCTGCTACGTCGGCCTGCTCGCGTTCCTTGCGCTGATGACGTCCGGCGTGCACGACATGCTGCGCGTCGCGCATTCCGCCGCTTGATGCGAAAACGGCGGCCGCTCGAAAGCGGCCGCCGTTTGCATGGAACGTCGACCCTCAGGCGTCGCGATGACGCAATTCGACGCGCTTGATGTCCTTCACGATCACGAGATAGCTGAACACGGTGACGAGCGCGTTCAGCCCGACGAACACGAGCGCGCCGTTGAACGAGCCGCTCGCGCCGACGAGGTAGCCGATCGCGATCGGCGCGACGATGCCGGCCGTGTTGCCGAACATGTTGAACAGGCTGCCCGACAGGCCGATCGCCTCCTTCGGCGCGGTGTCCGCGACGACGGCCCAGCCGAGCGAGCCGATCCCCTTGCCGAAGAACGACACGGCCATCAGCACGATCACCAGCGCTTCGCTGTCGACGTAGTTGCAGCCGATGATCGCCATCGACAGCGCCATCCCGCCGACGATCGGAATCTTGCGGGCGAGCGTCAGCGACACGCCGCGACGGATCAGCGCGTCCGACAGCATTCCGCCGAGCACGCCGCCGAGGAACCCGCAGATCGCGGGCAGCGACGTCATGAAGCCGGCCTTCAGCAGCGACATGCCGCGCGCCTGCACGAGATAGATCGGGAACCACGTGAGGAAGAAGTACGTGAGCACGTTCACGCAATACTGGCCGAGGTACACGCCGATCAGCATCCGGTTCGACAGCAGCTGGCGCACGTAGTACCAGCCGGCGACGCGGCCGCCTTCCGCGCGCGTGCCGCCGGCGTCGCGCGGCCCGGCGGGCCGGCCCGCCGATCGCACGAGCCCGCCGCCCTGTTCGATATGGTCGAGTTCCGCGCGGTTCACCGCCGGATGGTCGGCCGGGTCCTTCATGACGCGCAGCCACAGGAACGCGAGCGCGATGCCGGCCAGGCCGAGCCACAGGTACACCTGGTGCCAGCCGTACGCATGCGTGAGCCACGCCATCAGCGGCGAGAACACCACGGCCGCGAAGTACTGCGCGGCGTTGAAGATCGCCGACGCGGTGCCGCGCTCGGCGGTCGGGAACCAGCTCGCGACGACTTTCGCATTGGCCGGAAACGCGGGCGCCTCGGCGATGCCGACCGCGAAGCGCATCGCGAACAGCGCGGCGACCGCGAACGCGGCGCTGCCGCCGAGGCCGATCGTGCTCTGCAGCAGCGTGAACGCCGACCACAGGAAGATGCTCGCCGCATAGACGCGCCGTGCGCCGAAGCGGTCGAGCAGCCAGCCGCTCGGCAGTTGCGCGAGCACGTACGCCCAGCTGAACGCCGAGAAGATGTAGCCCATCGTCACCGGATCGATGCCGAACGCCTGGCGGATCGGCGTGCCGGTGATCGACAGCGTCGCACGGTCCGCATAGTTGAGCGTCGTGACGACGAACAGCATCGCCAGGATCCAGTAGCGCACGGCGGTCCGACGCGCGGTGCGCGCGAGGTCGAGCGGAAGATCGCGAGGGGAAGTCTGATGGCTCACTTTGAATGTACGTCGTCGTATGACATGACTGAAAGTTTATTGATAATGGCCGGATGCATAAACTTCGGGTTTTCCCTTTGAAGCGTGTCGCCACAGTGTGGGAAAGTCGTGAGAACCTGGCCGGACAAGGCTTACGGGTGTATCGTCGGCGCCCTCGCAAACGGCGGACAGGGGGCGATGATGTCAGCGGACATCGTATCTGTTGCGCTACAATGAGCCATTCATTCCCGAACCACGGAGCACATCCCATGCAACTGACAGGAGAGATGCTGATCGGCGCCGACGCGGTGGCCGGCTCGGCCGGAACCTTGCACGCGTTCGACCCGACGCAGGGCGCGCCGATCGACGCGCCGGCGTTCGGCGTCGCGTCGCCGGCCGATATCGACCGCGCGTGCGAACTCGCGCGCGACGCGTTCGATGCGTACCGCGCGCAGCCGCTCGCGGCCCGCGCGGCGTTTCTCGAGGCGATCGCCGATGAAATCGTCGCGCTCGGCGATGCGCTGATCGAGCGCGCGCACGCCGAAACGGGCCTGCCCGTCGCGCGGCTGCAGGGCGAGCGCGGCCGCACCGTCGGCCAGCTCCGGCTGTTCGCGCGCGTCGTGCGCGACGGGCGCTTCCTTGCCGCGTCGATCGATCCCGCCCAGCCCGCGCGCACGCCGCTGCCGCGTTCGGACCTGCGTCTGCAGAAAGTCGCGCTCGGGCCCGTCGTCGTGTTCGGCGCGAGCAATTTCCCGCTCGCGTTCTCGGTGGCCGGCGGCGATACGGCGTCGGCACTCGCGGCCGGTTGCCCGGTGATCGTCAAGGCGCACGAGGCGCATCTCGGCACGTCCGAGCTGGTCGGCCGCGCGATCCGCGCCGCCGTCGCGAAAACCGGCATGCCGGCCGGCGTGTTCTCGCTGCTGATCGGCCCCGGCCGCGCGATCGGCCCGGCGCTCGTCAGCCATCCGGCGGTCCAGGCCGTCGGCTTCACCGGCTCGCGGCAGGGCGGCATGGCGCTCGTGCAGCTCGCGAACGCGCGTGCGCAGCCGATTCCCGTCTACGCGGAAATGAGCAGCATCAACCCGGTCGTGCTGTTCCCGGCCGCGCTCGCCGCGCGCGGCGACGCGATCGCGACGGGCTTCGTCGATTCGCTGACGCTCGGCGTCGGCCAGTTCTGCACGAACCCGGGCCTCGTGCTCGCGATCGACGGCCCCGATCTCGACCGCTTCGAAACCGTCGCCGCGCAGGCGCTCGCGAAGAAGCCGGCCGGCGTGATGCTCACGCACGGCATTGCCGATGCGTACCGCAGCGGTCGCGGCAAGCTGGCCGAACTGCCGGGCGTGCGCGAAATCGGCGCGGGCGAGGCGGCGCAGACCGACTGCCAGGCCGGCGGCGCACTGTACGAAGTCGGCGCGCAGGCGTTCCTGGCCGAACCGGCGTTCAGCCACGAGGTGTTCGGGCCAGCGTCGCTGATCGTGCGCTGCCGCGATCTCGACGAAGTCGCGCGCGTGCTCGACGGGCTCGAAGGCCAGTTGACGGCCACGCTCCAGATGGACGCCGACGACAAGCCGCTCGCCCGCCGGCTGCTGCCGATCCTCGAACGCAAGGCCGGGCGCCTGCTCGTCAACGGCTACCCGACGGGCGTCGAGGTGTGCGATGCGATGGTGCACGGCGGGCCGTTCCCCGCGACGTCGAACCCGGCCGTCACGTCGGTCGGCGCGACGGCGATCGAGCGTTTCCTGCGGCCCGTGTGCTATCAGGACTTTCCGGACGATCTGCTGCCCGAAGGGCTGCAGGACGGCAATCCGCTGGCGATCCCGCGCTTGCGGGACGGTAAGGCGGAATGACGGACGGCGGCCCGGCAACGAACGCCGGGCCGCTCCCCGGAGGGACGAAAGCGGAGGCGGCCGACGGGTCGCCTCCGCTTTTTTCGTGGTGTCTTCCGCGTTTCCCGAATTTCTCCTACAGTACCGGTGCCTCGGGCCGCCCGGCCTGCAGGCGAGCCTGAGAGACCGACAAAAGACAACGAGGGAACCCTCCATGAACATCAACAAGCGTGGCGATCACCTGTTCGCGGCCGGATTGTGGAAAGCGATCGGCGACGTCGCGAAATCCGTGCGCACCCAGATCGGCCAGTACAGCGAAGGGCGTGTGCTCGCGAACGCGCTGCAGGAATTCCAGCGCGACCTCGGCGGCAGCGAATTCGACGTGACGATCAACCAGGGGCGGCTCGTCACGGGCGCCGACGCCCATTCGCTCGTGTTCGGGCAGGCCGTTCGCCGTTTCCGGCAGGACATGGAAGCGCTGGTGTTTGCGCTCCAGTACCGGCGCAGCATCGACGAGCGCGACCCGAACCTGCGTACCGACGCGCTGATGCAGGCGAACAGCCAGCTCGCGACCGCGAAGCAGTCGGCGACGATCACGGTCGGCCGGTTCTTCGATGCGGTCGTCGACCGCGACGTGCTCGGGCAGATCCTCGGCGGCGAATCGAATGCGCGCACCCGCGCGGGCGCACAGGGGCAGATCGAGGCGACGCGGGTCAAGCTGGGGAACGTGCGCTACCGGATCGTCGGGATCATCGCGCAGATGTGACGGCGGCGGCATGCATCGCGGCGGATGCGTGCGCGATCGCGGAAAGGAAGGGTAACGAACGATCGCGGCCGGCGCGTGCCGGCCTGCGATGCAGGCGTGCCGGCCGCGGCGCCGATGAGGGCCCGCGCCGCCGGCGAACGCCGCTTACTGCGGGCCCATCTTCTTGATCAGCACGTCGAGCTCGGCGGCTTCCGCCTCGGTGAGGTCGACGAGCGGCGCGCGCACCGGGCCCGCGTCGTGGCCGACGAGCCTTGCGCCTGCCTTCACGATGCTCACCGCATAACCGGCACGGCGGTTGCGGATCTTCAGGTACGGCAGGAAGAATTCGTCGATCAGGCGGCCGACCGTCGCGTGGTCGTCCTTCGCGATCGCTTCGTAGAATTCCATTGCCGTCTTCGGGATGAAGTTGAACACGGCCGACGAGTACACCGGCACGCCGAGCGCCTTGTACGCGGCCGCATAGACTTCGGCCGTCGGCAGGCCGCCGAGGTACGCGAAGCGGTCGCCGAGGCGGCGGCGGATCGTGACCATGCTCTCGATCTCGCCGACGCCGTCCTTGAAGCCGATCAGGTTCGGGCAACGGTCGGCGAGGCGCTCGAGCATGTCGGCGTTCAGCTTCGAATTCGCGCGGTTGTACACCACGACGCCGATCTTCAGCGCGCGGCACACCTGCTCGACGTGGTCGGCGATTCCTTCCTGGCTCGCTTCGGTCAGGTAATGCGGCATCAGCAGCACGCCGCTCGCGCCGAGGCGCTCGGCTTCCTGCGCGTACTCGATCGCGACGCGCGTGGCGCCGCCCGCGCCGGCGAGGATCGGCACCTTGCCCTTGCAGGTTTCCGTCGCGACGCGGATCACGTCCGAATACTCGCGCTGCGTGAGCGAGAAGAATTCGCCGGTGCCGCCCGCCGCGAACAGCGCGCTCGCGCCGTACGGCGCGAGCCATTCCAGGCGCTCGGCGTAGGTGGACGGACGGAAGTTGCCGCCGGCGTCGAAATCCGTCAGCGGAAACGACAGCAGGCCGTGGGAGATGATCTGTTTGAGTTCTTGCGGTGAAGTCATGATTGGGTCGTCCGTCTAGCGCGAGTGCTGGGTTCGTCGGGAAACGGCATGCGAGCCGAATTGGCGATGTCGTTGTATGTCATCGTACAACGAGGGAAAAGGTGGCGCAAGCGGTTTGCTGGCCGTTCAAGGTCAGGGTCTTTCCGGATCAGGGTTTACGCAGCATCGCGGGTTGAGGTTGAATGTCGTATGATGACTAACGATATCGCCGACAGCTTTCAGGAATTGCAATGACTGCTTCCCCTCTCTACATCCGCGTGCATCCGGCCGACAACGTCGCGATCGTCGTCAACGACGGCGGCCTGCCCGAAGGCGCGACGTTCGCCGACGGGCTGACGCTGTGCGAAGGCGTGCCGCAGGGGCACAAGGTCGCGCTCGTCGATCTCGCGGCCGGCGATCCGGTCGTCCGCTACAACGTGGTGATCGGCTATGCGCTGACGGACCTGCGGCGCGGCAGCTGGGTCAACGAGCGCACGATGCGCATGCCCGAGCCGCCGGGGCTCGACGACCTGCCGCTCGCGACGCGTGCCGCGCCGCCGCTCGAGCCGCTCGAAGGCTATACGTTCGAGGGTTTCCGCAATGCCGACGGCTCGGTCGGCACGCGCAACATCCTGGCGATCACGACGACCGTGCAGTGCGTGTCGGGCGTCGTCGAGCATGCGGTGAAGCGGATCAAGGACGAACTGCTGCCGCGCTACCCGAACGTCGACGACGTGGTCGGGCTCGAACACACGTACGGCTGCGGCGTCGCGATCGACGCCCCCGACGCCGACATCCCGATCCGCACGCTGCGCAACATCAGCCTGAATCCGAATTTCGGCGGCGAAGTGATGACCGTGAGCCTCGGCTGCGAGAAGCTGCAGCCCGAGCGCCTGCTGCCGCCCGGTGCGATTCCGGTGACCGCCGACGGCACGGCCGGCAACGGCGGCGTCGTATGCCTGCAGGACGCCGCGCACGTCGGCTTCAACTCGATGATCGACTCGATCATGAAGATGGCCGAAGCGCATCTCGAGCGGTTGAACCGCCGCCGCCGCGAGACGTGCCCGGCGTCGGATCTCGTCGTCGGCGTGCAGTGCGGCGGCAGCGACGCGTTCTCGGGGCTCACCGCGAACCCGGCCGTGGGCTTCGCGGCCGACCTGCTGGTGCGCGCCGGCGCGACGATCATGTTCTCGGAAGTGACCGAAGTCCGCGACGGCGTCGCGCAGCTCACGTCGCGCGCGGCGAGCGAAGCGGTGGCGCGCGAGATCATCCGCGAGATGGACTGGTACGACCGCTACCTGCAGCGCGGCCGCGTCGACCGCAGCGCGAACACGACGCCCGGCAACAAGAAGGGCGGCCTGTCGAACATCGTCGAGAAGGCGATGGGGTCGATCGTGAAGTCGGGCAGCGCGCCGATCGCCGGCGTCGTGCGTCCCGGCGATCGCGCGCGGCAGAAGGGGCTGCTGTACGCGGCGACGCCCGCGAGCGATTTCATCTGCGGCACGCTGCAGCTCGCGGCCGGGATGAACCTGCACATCTTCACGACCGGCCGCGGCACGCCGTACGGCCTCGCGCAGGTGCCGGTGATCAAGGTCGCGACGCGCAGCGATCTCGCGCGCCGCTGGCACGACCTGATGGATCTCGACGCGGGGCAGATCGCGACCGGCGCGGCGACGATCGAGGACACCGGCTGGGCGTTGTTCCGGCTGATGCTCGACGTCGCGAGCGGCAAGCGCCGCACGTGGGCCGAGCAGTGGAAGCTCGCGAATGCGCTGACGCTGTTCAATCCGGCGCCGGTGACCTGATGCGCGCGAACGTGGCGGCACGCCGACGCGGGCGCCTTCGGGCGCCCGTTTTCGTTGCGGCCGCACGGGTGTGCCGGTGGTGGCAGGCGCGATTTCCTTACCTCCCGCGTAATCGACCGCCCGCGCGCGTCCGGCGACGATGGCGGCACGCGGACACGAAACGTTCGCGACATCGTCCCTTCATCGACACCAGGAGTCTTGCCATGAACACCGCCCGATCCGCTGCGTCCGTTCACACCGGCCTGATCGACCGCTACATCGACGCATGGAACGAACCCGACGTCGCACGCCGCCGCGCGCTGATCGATGCGACCTACGCGAGCGACGCGGCGTATCGCGATCCGCTGATGAGCGGCGACGGCCACGCGGGCATCGACACGATGATCGCGGCGGTGCAGGAACGCTTTCCCGCCTGCCGCTTCCGCCGCACGACCGACGTCGACGGCTTCGGCCGGCACCTGCGGTTCTCGTGGGCGCTCGTGTCGCCCGACGGCGCGGCGATCGTGAAGGGTTCGGACTTCGGCACCGTCGACGCGTCGGGCCGCCTCGCATCGGTCACGGGTTTCATCGACGAAATGCCGGCCGCGGCGTCGTAATGCGGGCGATGCATGCGCAGCGGCCGCCGGGATCGGGTAACGTTACGCGGTTCCTTCCCGATCCCGGAGACTAGCCGACATGCTGAAGAATCTCGACCCGCTGCTGCACGCCGACATCCTGCACACGCTGCGCGCGATGGGCCATGGTGACGAAATCGCGATCTGCGATGCGAATTTCCCGGCGGAATCCGTCGCGGAGCACACCGTGGTCGGCCGCGCGCTGCGGATCGACGGCGCCGATTCGGCGCGCGTCGTGCGCGCGGTGCTGTCGGTGCTGCCGCTCGATACGTTCGTCGACACGCCCGCGTGGCGGATGGAAGTCGTCGGCGACGCGGCCGCGGTGCCGCCCGTGCAGCGCGAAGTGCAGGCCGAGATCGACCGCGCGGAAGGGCGCGCGGTGCCGCTGACCGGCGTCGAGCGTTTCGCGTTCTACGAGCGCGCGCAGCAGACGTACGCGGTGATCGTCACCGGCGAGCTGCGCGGCTACGGCTGCTTCATCTTCAAGAAAGGCGTGCTGTTGAGCGACGCCGGCTAAACGCGTTTTTCGATGCGCCGGGCTGCCGGTGCCGCGGCCGCAGTGTAAAGATTTGCTACAACCTTTTTCTTGGACACCGCGGAAAGACCCTCTATGCTGGCCCATTTGCCGCGCGCCCCGCAGGGCCGCGCGGCGCTCCCGAGCCGCATGGGCGCGCCCGTGCGGACGGCCGAATTGCATACGAGGAGAAAGGCATGACGCGTTCCGTCGATTCCGGCGTCATTTTTTTCGCACGCCTGGCGCTGGCGGCGTTGTTTTTGTGGGGCGGCATCATGAAGCTGCTCGGCTACGGTGATTTCATCGCGTATCTGCATGCGATGAACGTGCCCTATCAACAGGTCGTCGCGCCGATCGTCGTCGCGATCGAGGGGCTGGGCGGCCTGCTGCTGATCGTCGGCTACAAGGTGCGGCCGCTCGCGCTGCTGATGGCGGTCTACACGATCGCGACCGCGATGGTCGGGCATAATTTCTGGGACGCGACGAATGCCGCCGTCCAGCACGACATGGTGATCCACTTCTGGAAGAACGTCGCGATCGCCGGCGGTTTCCTGCTGCTGTTCGTCACCGGCGCCGGCGGCGCGAGCATCGACGCGCTGCGCCGCCCGAGTTCGTCGTACGGCGTGCTGCGTTGAACTGAATCGATCCGCGGCGTCGCGCCGCACCAAGTCCGCACCAAGTCAAAAGGGCCGAATCCCGCACGTCGCGGGATTCGTCCCTTTCCGCATGAAACCGGCGCTTGCGCGCCGACGTTCAGCGCGCGTCCTTCACGTCCTTCGCATCCTTCGAGAACTGCACGGCGATCGCGCCGAGCACGCAGATCGCCGCGACGTACACGACCGGCGCGAGCGGGTTCGACTTCATCATCAGCGACACGATCACCGGCGTGAGGCCGCCGAAGATCGCGTACGCGACGTTGTACGAGAACGAGATGCCCGAGAAGCGCACGACGGCCGGGAAGCTCTTGACCATCACGAACGGCACCGCGCCGATCGTGCCGACCATGAAGCCCGCGATGCCGTAGTAGAGCGGCAGCGTCGACGTGTCGGCCGCGACCTGTGCGAACAGCAGGTAGTAGCACGCGGCCAGTCCGATGCCGCCGATCGCGAGCACGCGCTTCGCGCCGATCCAGCCCGCGAGCGACCCCGCGGTGATGCAGCCGGCCGTCAGGCACAGCGTCGCGACGCTGTTCGCGAACAGCGTCGTCGCGGGCGTCAGGTGGAACTGCTTCTGCAGCAGCGCGGGCGTCATCAGGATCACGACGACGATCGCGGCCGACAGCATCCACGTGAGCAGCATCGACACGATCACCGCGCGGCCGTGGTCGCGCAGCACGGCCTTCAGCGGAATCTCGGCCGCGAGCGCCTTTTTCGCCTTCATTTCGGCGAACACCGGCGTTTCGTGCAGCCAGCGGCGCAGGTACACGGAGAACAGCCCGAACACGCCGCCCAGCAGGAACGGAATGCGCCACGCGAACGCGGCGACTTCCGCCGTCGAGTAGCGGGTGTTGATGCCGGCCGCGACCAGCGAGCCGAGCAGGATGCCGGCCGTGAGGCCCGCGGTCAGCGTGCCGCACGCATAGCCGATGTGGCGCGACGGCACGTGCTCGGACACGAACACCCATGCGCCCGGCACTTCGCCGCCGACCGCCGCGCCCTGCAGCACGCGGAACAGCAGCAGCAACACCGGCGCGAGGATGCCGATCGTGTCGTAGGTCGGCAGCAGGCCCATCAGCAGCGTCGGCACCGACATCATCAGCACGCTCAGCGTGAACATCCGCTTGCGGCCGAACAGGTCGCCGAAGTGCGCCATGATCACGCCGCCGAGCGGGCGCGCGAGATAGCCGGCCGCGAAGATGCCGAACGTCTGCAACTGGCGCAGCCAGTCGGGAATGTCGTGCGGGAAGAAGAGCTGTCCTATCGCCGGCGCGAAGAACACGAAGATGATGAAGTCGTAGAACTCGAGGGCGCCGCCGAGTGCGGCAAGGCCAAGGGTCTTGTAGTCGCTGCGCGTGAGCGCGCGTTCGGCGGCGCGAGGCACGCCGCTCAATTCGGAAGCTTGCATGGTCAGGACGGTCGGTTTTCGAATGTTGTTGTCGGTGCTGCGTCTCCAGGGCCCGCTATCGGCATGGACTGACAAGGCGCGGCTGGCGTCGTCGAGGCGTGCCGCGTGCCGGGTAAGGCACGAAACACGCGCCGCCGCACCGGGATGGGGCACGGCGGAGACGAGGCGTCAAAGCGGGTGGGGGGATTCTACAGGAGCGCGAAATGCCTGCACGCGGGCGCGCGTCGAGGGCGGCTTCGGGCCGTGCGGCCGAAGCGTGCGCGGCGCGCGCGGCGGGTGAGCCGCCGCGCCGCGCGGAAGGGAGCGTGCGTGTCGGCCGCTTCAGTTGCCGGCGATCGTATCGACCGGCTTGAACGTGCCGTGCTCGACCTTGTAGATCGTGACCGGCGCGTCCTTCAGGTCGCCCTTCGCGTCGTACGCGATGCTCGGGGCCGACACGCCCTTGACCGACACCTTGCCGAGATACGGCGTGTACACCTTCGGATCGGTCGAATTCGCGTCCTTCATTGCGGTGAGCAGCGCGATCGTGCCGTCGTACGAGTAGGGCGAGTAGGTGATCACGTCTTCGTTGAAGCGTGCCTTGTAGCGTGTCGCGTAGCCCGAGAAGCCCGGCATCTTTTCCTTCGGCAGCCCGCCCATGTAGACGATCGCGCCTTCGGCCGCGTCGCCGCCGACCTTCAGGAACGTCGGCGAGCGCGACATCTCGCCCGTCACGAAGGCCGACTTCATCCCGAGCTGACGCATCTTGCGGATCATCGGCGACGATTGCGCGTCGCCGCCGCCGTAGAAGATCGCGTCGGGATTCATCCCCTTCAGGTTGGTCAGGATCGCGGAAAAATCGAGCGCCTTGTCGTTCGTGAAGTCGCGCTTGACGATCGTGCCGCCCGCCGCTTCCACGGCCTTCGCGAATTCGTCGGCGATGCCCTGGCCGTAGGCCGTGCGGTCGTCGATGATCGCGATGCGCTTGAAGCGCAGCGTCTTCACCGCGTAGGTGCCGACGATGCGGCCGGCCTGCGCGTCGCTCGTCAGCAGCCGGTAGGTCGTCTTGTAGCCGCGCGCCGTGTATTGCGGCGACGTCGCCATCGAGATCTGCGGCAGGCCCGCGCGATCGTACAGGTCGGAGGCCGGAATGCTGGTGCCCGAGTTGAAGTGGCCGATGATCCCGCGGACGTTGTCGTCGATCAGCCGCTGCGCGACGGTCGTGCCGGTGCGCGGGTCGGCCTGGTCGTCCTGCGAGTCGAGCTGGAACGTGACGGGCTTGCCGCCGATCGTCGGATGCGTCGCGTTGAAATCGGCGATCGCAAGCTGCACGCCTTTCTGCATGTCCGTGCCGTAATTCGACTGCGGGCCGGTCAGCGGTGCGGCGAAACCGATCTTGACGACGTCGGCGGCGCCGGCGTGCGCGCCCGACAGTGCGCAGGCGGCGGCCAGCGCGACGTGCGATACCTTCAGCTTCACTTTCACTTCCCCTTGATGGCGTGGTTGGGCCGCCGCCGGCATGCGTGCCGGCGCCGGTAAACCGGGCGAGACGGTTCGGTCGGCAGGCCGATGCGAGGGCCGTGCAGGCCTGCCGCGGGCTGCCCGTGCTGTGCCGGAATCGGCGTGCGCGACGGTGGATGCGGCGGGCCGTGCGTGCCGATTGCCGCAGCGGCGGGATGTCGTCTCGTGACCGTGAAGCAAGTCTAGATAGCGAAAATGCGGGCGTCTTGCGCGTTCGATGCGTGACCGGCGACGATATCGGCATATCGTCGATAACCCTGATATATGCTGAAATCGTCATGGTGAATGCGCAAACGCGCCAAGACGCGGGCCGTCCGCATTTTTAGGATGGCGGTTCCGGGTATGCGTTGCCGCGGGTGTCGTACGGCATGCCGGCGGCACGGGAATCGTGATCGCGGCCGGTCGTGCACACCTGCCACAGTGGTTGCGTGCGCAACTTGTATCACTGGCCGATAGCGCTCGACCGCGATGCGGCCGCCCGCCGCCAACTAGCCTGCCCCGCGCTCGGCGCGACGCGATCGAAGGGGCGCTTCTATAATCGACGCCATCTGCCACTCGCTTCGCGGTTGCCGGGATGACGACCTTGCTTGCCGTACCGCCCATGAGCCCGTCCGAAACGCTGCGCTACCAGCCCGACAACGCCGATCTCGGCGCGATGCTCGCGCACTTCCGCCTGCTCGAACCGGTGTTCGATGCGCTGCCGGACGTCGCGTTCTTCGTGAAGGACGCGAGCGGCCGTTACGCGATCGTCAATCGCACGCTGGCGATGCGCTGCGGCTACAAGGACAAGCGCGACCTGCTCGGCAAGACCGCCGACGAGGTGTTTCCGCGCCGCTTCGGCCGCAGCTATTTCGAGCAGGACATGGCGACGATCAACGCCGGCCAGCAACTGATGGACCAGCTCGAGCTGCACCTGTATCCGGGCCGCCAGCCGGGCTGGTGCCTGACCTGCAAGGAACCGCTGCGCGACGCCGCGGGCAGGGTGGTCGGCCTCGCGGGCATCTCGCGCGACCTGAAGGCGCACGAGGGATCGCACCCGGCGTACAGCCGGCTCGCCGACGTGGTCCAGCACATCCAGGATCACTACGTGCAGCCGCTGAACCTGAAGCAGCTCGCGCAGATGGCCGGGATGTCGGTCGCGCAGCTCGAACGCTACTTCCACAAGGTGTTTCACCTGACGCCGCGCCAGGTGCTGCTGAAGACGCGGCTCGATGCGGCCACCGCGCTGCTCGTCACGCACGACAAGGTCACCGACGTCGCCGCGCTATGCGGCTATACGGATCACAGCGCGTTCACGCGCCAGTTCAAGGCGACGGTCGGCGTCACGCCGACGGAATACCGGTTGATGCTGCAGGAGCGGGCGGGTTGACGCGATTCGCCGGCCGGGCCGGCGAATCGCAGGGATCGGGGTGTGGCGGGGAATGCGGGGTAAACGGAGAAACGGAGAAACGGAGAAACGGGGAAGCCGTGAGAACGGCCGCTCAGCGGTAGCCGAGCCCTTTCAGGACGGCCGTGCCGTCTTCGGTCAGCCGGAAGCTCGGGGCCGTATCGGGGTCGAGCTTGACCATCTCGACCAGGCCGGCTTCCTGCAGCGCAGGCAGTTCGGGTTTTGCGTTCGCGCCGATCGGTGCATGCAGCAGCACGAGCAGCGTCGCGATTTCATGATGACTGAGCAGGCGGCGCAGCATCGTCTTCTTTGCAGGGGGCGCGGCCGGGCGGCCCGCGGGTGCTTCTACGGCGCTCATCGCTTTCCTCCTTTTCGAGATAACCATCGGGTACTGGTTGCGGATGGTGCCGTCGAAGACTTAAGCGATTCTTAAAACCGGGGCGGCCGGCGGAATGCTGCACTGCGGTACGCGTTACGGGATGTAACGCCAAGCGCGGCGCGGGCTCCGGCCCGATCGCGGTGAGCCGCGCGGGCGGGCTCTCGGTTCTCTGATTCACCACGATGGTGCGTGCCGGATGCCGTCCGTTGCATCCCCTGCGGACGACATCCGCGGTCCGGCCGCGAGGCCCGATTCGCTTCCTTCCCTTATTTCCTGCGCTGGGCCTGCGCGGCGAGCCGCACGGCCGCGTTCGTCGCGCCGTAGCCGTCGTACCCGCCGCGCCGCTCGACGATTTCGAGCGAGAAGCGGTTGTCGACCAGTTCCGTATACGCGTGCAGGAATTCGCCGCCGTGCTCGTCGCGGTCGTACAGCAGGTGGTGCGCGCTCAGCGTGTCGATCAGTTCGTCCGGCAGCGCATAGCGTGCGGCGAGATCGTCGTAGTAATTGGGCGGGATGCGCAGGAACGGCACGCCGTCGGCCGCGAACGCGGCGACCGTCTTCACGATGTCGTCGGTGCGGAACGCGACGTGGTTCAGTCCCGTGCCGTGGTAGCGGTCGAGCGATTCGGCGACGGCCGTATGACGGTCGACCGACGCATTCAGCGCGATCCGCACCGAGCCGTCGGCGCTGCGCACCGCGCGGCTGCGCATCAGTCCGTACGGGTCGGGGACGAGCCAGCTGCGCTCGGCCTCGAAGCCGAACGCCGTCTTGAAGAACAGGATCCACGTGTCGAGCGCGTCGGCCGGCAGCGCGAGGCACACGTGGTCGATCCCCGTCAGCGGGCCGACTTCGCTCGGGCCGTCGATGTCGGTCAGCACGAAGTCCGATTCGTACAGCGTCGGCGCGTTCGGTGCTTCGTCGACGAAATACTCGAGGCTGCCGTCGGGCGCCTGCACGCTCGGCAGCACGCGTTCGTTCGGCCCGACGCGCCCCGAGAACGGCGCGTAACCGAAGCCGGCCGCGCGTTCGAACGCCACTTTCGCGTCGTCGACGCGGAACGCCGACGCGCACAGCGACAGCCCGTGCTGCTGGAAGAACGCATCGGCGAAGGAGTCGCGCTCGGCGTTCAGCACGATCGACGCGGCGCCGTGCTGGAACAGCGTCACGTCCTTCGAGCGATGCCGGCCGGCGAGCCGGAAGCGCATCCGGCCGAGCCATTCGCCGACGATCGCCGCCGCCGGTGCGTCGACCGCGAATTCGATGAACTGGAACCCGACGTGCGCGGGCGGCGCCGGCGGCGCGAACAGCGGCTGGCCGGCGGCCGGCGCGCGGCCGTCCTGCGCGAGCCGCGTGCGCGTCAGTTCTTCCAGATAGAGCAGCGAGCGATGGCCGTCGGCGGCCGTGATCGCGGTCGGCGCCGCGCGGAAGCCGTCGTTGAAGATCTCGAGCGACAGCGGCCCCGTATAACCCGACTCGATCACCCGCGCGGTGAAGCGCGCGAGGTCGAAGTCGCCCTGGCCGGGGAACGAGCGGAAGTGGCGGCTCCATTCGAGCACGTCCATCGCGAGCTTCGGCGCGTCGGCGATCTGCACGAACGCGATCCGGTCGCCCGGGATGTCGGCGATCCCGTCCGGCGAATCGTCGAGCGACAGCGTGTGAAAGCTGTCGAGCGCGAGGCCGAGGTGCGGGCTGTTCACCGCATTCACGAGTTTCCACGCATGGCCATAGCGCTTCACGACGCGGCCCCACGCGAGCGCTTCGTACGCGGCGACCACGCCGGCCTGCCGCGCGGCCTCGGCGAGCGCGCCGAGCTGGTCGACGAGCAGCCCGTCGTCCGCGATCGTGTCGGCCGACACGCTGCTGCAGACGAGGATCCGGTCGGTGCCGAGCGCATGCATCACGTCGAACTTGCGCTTGATCCGGTCGAGGTTGCGCGCGAGCTGGGCCGCGCTGACGCCCTCGAAGTCGCGAAACGGCTGGAACAGCACGATATCGAGACCGAGATCGGCGGCCATGCGCCGGACGTCGGCCGGCGATCCGTCGAAGTAGACGAGGTCGTTTTCGAAGATTTCGACGCCGTCGAAACCCGCGGCCTGGATGGCGGCGAGTTTCTCGGCGAGCGTGCCGGACAGTGACACGGTGGCGATCGAGCGCTGCATGGCGATTCCTGCGGATGAACGGGGCATGGCGTCGGCCGAACCGGCCCTGAATGAACCAGTCGTTGAGTTCCCGATGGGCGCCATATCCCGAATTTACTGGGCTAGTGGTCCGTATTGTACAAACTAACTAGGTGGTACAAATTAGCGAAAACCCGAAAAGACAGCGCGCTTTCACGGGCGCACACTAGCGCCAAATTCCGATGTCTTCGGGGCGGTGCCGGTCGTGGTCCGTCCCTGTTTCAGGAGCAGAAATCACATGAGCAAGCCCAAGGTATTGGTGCTGAACGGCCCGAACCTGAACCTGCTGGGGACGCGCGAGCCCCATATCTACGGCGCGGAAACGCTCGCCGACGTCGAGCAGCGCTGCCGTGCGGCAGCCGAGGCGCTCGGGCTGGAGATCGAGTTCCGCCAGTCGAATGCCGAGCATCAGCTGATCGACTGGCTGCATGCCGCGCGGGTCGACACGGACGGCATCGTGATCAACCCGGCGGCCTATACGCACACGTCGGTCGCGCTGGCCGACGCGCTTTCCGCGATTGCGAAACCGGTGATCGAAGTGCATATCTCGAACGTGCATCGCCGCGAGGCGTTCCGCCACCATTCGTATGTGTCGGCCATCGCCGAAGCCGTGATCTGCGGCTGCGGCACCGAAGGCTACGTGTTCGCGCTGCAGCGCTTCGCGACGCTGTTCGCGCAGGGAGCCGCACGATGAGCCGCCCGTCGTTTCTGATCGGCCTGATCGGCCAGGGCATCGGCGGGTCGCTGTCGCCCGCGATGCATGAGGAAGAAGGCTTCCGCCAGGGCTTCGGCTACGTCTACCGGCGCATCGATCTCGACGTGCTCGGCGTGACCGCCGACGCGCTGCCGCAACTGCTCGATGCCGCGCAGCGGATGGGCTACAACGGACTGAACATCACGCACCCGTGCAAGCAGCGCGTGATCGAACACCTCGACGCGCTGTCGGACGACGCGCGCGCGCTCGGCGCGGTGAATACCGTGCTGTTCAAGGACGGCAAGCGGATCGGCCACAACACCGACTGGTCGGGCTTCGCGAAATCGTTCCGCCGCGGGCTGCCCGGCGCGAAGCTCGATCGCGTCGTCCAGCTCGGCGCGGGCGGTGCCGGTGCGGCCGTGGCGCACGCGGCGCTGCAGATGGGCGCGGCCGAACTGACGATTTTCGATGTCGACGGCACGCGCGCCGCCGCGCTCGCGGGCGAACTGCAGCAGCGCTTCCCCGGCGTGCGCGTCGTGGCGGGCGGCGCGCCGTCCGGCGACGAACTCGCGGCCGCGATGCGCGCCGCGACGGGCCTGATCCACGCCACGCCGACCGGCATGGCCAAGCATCCGGGCTTGCCGCTGCCGGCCGAGCTGCTCCACGCGGGCATGTGGGTGGCCGACATCGTGTACTTCCCGCTCGAAACCGAACTGATCCACGCCGCGCGTGCAGCTGGCTGCGCCACGCTGCCCGGCGGCGGAATGGCCGTCTACCAGGCCGTCGACGCGTTCGAGATCTTTACCGGACGCACGCCCGACGCCGAGCGAATGTTCGATCACTTTCAGTCGCTCGTCGCGCGCTGACCCCTCACAAAACGAGAAACCAGGAGACAACCATGCAGCACACCACTCACACGAGTGCCGCGCCGGCGCAGGCGGCCGGCACGGTCCGGCGTACGTCCGCGCGCTACAAGATCCTCGCGTTGCTCGCGATCGGCACGATGATCAACTATCTCGACCGTACCGTGCTGGGGGTGGCTGCGCCGCAGCTCACCAAGGAGCTCGGCATCAATGCGGCCGTGATGGGCATCATGTTCTCCGCGTTCTCGTGGACCTATGTCGCGATGCAGGTTCCCGGCGGCCTGTTCCTCGACCGCTTCGGCAGCAAGATCACCTATTACTGGTCGATGACGCTGTGGTCGCTGTGCACGCTCCTGCAGGGCTTCGTGCCGGGCGTCGCGACGCTGCTCGCCTGCCGGCTCGGTCTCGGCGTGACGGAAGCGCCGTGCTTCCCGACCAACAGCCGCGTCGTCGCGACGTGGTTCCCGCAGAACGAGCGCGCGATGGCGACGGGCACCTATACCGTCGGCGAGTACATCGGCCTCGCGTTCTTCAGCCCCGTGCTGTTCGCGCTGATGGGCGCGTTCGGCTGGCGCTCGCTGTTCTGGGTCGTCGGCGCGGTCGGCATTGCCTTCGGCCTCGTCTGGTGGAAGTTCTATCACGAGCCGCGCAACCATCCGGGCGCGAATGCGGCGGAACTGGCCTATATCGAGGCCGGCGGCGGCCTCGTGCACGGTACGCGCAAGGCCGGCGACAAGGACGGCAAGGCCGCGCAGACGAAGTTCAGCTGGTCGATGGCCGGCAAGTTGCTGAAGAAGCGCCAGCTCGCGGGCATCTGCCTCGGCCAGTTTGCCGGCAACTCGACGCTCGTGTTCTTCCTGACCTGGTTCCCGACCTACCTCGCCACCGAGCGTCACATGGGCTGGCTGAAGATCGGCTTCTTCGCGGTGATGCCGTTCATCGCCGCATCGGTCGGCGTGATGTTCGGCGGGATCTTCTCCGACTGGCTGCTGCGCCGCGGCAAGTCCGCGAACCTCGCGCGCAAGCTGCCGATCATCGCGGGCCTGCTGCTCGCGTCGACGATCATTCTCGCGAACTACGTGAAGAGCAACGAGGCCGTGATCGCGATCATGTCGGTCGCATTCTTCGCGCAGGGGATGGCCGCGCTCGGCTGGACGCTCGTGTCGGACATCGCGCCGGACGGCCTGCTCGGCGTGACGGGCGGCATCTTCAACTTCGCGGCGAACCTCGCGGGCATCATCACGCCGCTGGTCGTCGGCTTCATCGTCGCGACGACCGGCTCGTTCGTCGGCGCGCTCGTGTTCATCGGCGTGATCGCGCTGGTCGGTGCGCTGTCGTACATCTTCGTCGTCGGCGACATCAAGCGGATCGAGCTGTAAGTACCGGCTCCACGCACATCCGGTGCGTTAGCCCGGCGGCCCACCGGCCGCCGGGCTTTTTTGCGTGCGGCGCCGGCGGGCGTGCCGGCCGGCGCACTGCGCTCAGGCGCGCTGCAAGGCGATGCCGAGCGATTCGACGGCTTGCGCGATCGCCGCGACCGCGCGCCGGATATCGCCCGAGTCGATCGCGCCGATGCAGCCGACGCGGAACGTCTCGCGCTGCGTGAGCTTGCCCGGATACAGGATGAAGCCCGCGTCGCGCACTGCGTCGTAGAAGCGGCGGAAATCGTAGGCCGGATGGTCGGGGGCGTGGAACGTGACGATCACCGGCGCCTGCACGCGCGCGTCGAGGAACGGCACGAAGCCGAGCGCGTGCATCGATTCGACCAGCGTCCGGCAGTTGTCCGCGTAGCGTGCGCCGCGCGCCGGCTGGCCGCCTTCGGCGAGGTACTGGTCGAGCGCGGCGCGCAGCGCGGCAATCACGTGCGTCGGCGGCGTGAAGCGCCACTGGCCCGTCTTGCGCAGGTACGCGTACTGGTCGTGGAGGTCGAGCGCGAGCGACGGCGAGTTGCCTTCGCATGCGTCGAGCGCGTCGCGCCGCACGATCGCGAATCCCATCCCCGGCACCCCTTCGAGGCATTTGCCGCTTGCCGAGACCAGTGCGTCGATGCCGCTGTCCGCCAGCGCGATCGGCAATGCGCCGAACGAACTCATCGCATCGACGATCAGCCGCTTGCCGTGCCGCCGGCACACGGCCGCGATCGCATCGAGCGGATTCAGGATCCCGGCGCTCGTTTCCAGATGCACGAGCGCGACGTGCGTGATGCGCGGCGCGCGCGCGAACGCGGCCTCGACCGCGGCCGCGTCGACGGCCGCGTCCTCGCCGAACGGCAACGCGATCGCGTCGATGCCGAGCCGGCCGAGGATCTTCAGGATCCGCGCGCAATACGCGCCGTTGTCGGGCACGAGCACGACGCCGTCGCGCGGCACCAGCGTGCCGAGCGCGGCCTCGACCGAGAACGTGCCGCTGCCCTGCATCGGCACGCACACGTACGCGTCGCCGCCTTGCGCGATCGCGACGAGGTCGGCGCAGACGCTGGCCGTCAGCCGATTGAAAGCGGCGTCCCACGAGCCCCAGTCATGTTGCATTGCGTGGCGTGTCGTGGCGGACGTGGTGAGCGGGCCGGGCGTGAGCAGAATCGGATCGGACATGGTTTTTCTCCAGCGGCAGTCGAACGAAATGCCGGGCGGCATTTCTGAATGACTTGCATGATATTGGCAAAATGTGTCATTTTTTGGAAATTGTGGCATTCGTCACGGGTTTGTCATCGAACGCTGTGATCCTTCGGTTGCCGCGCGCAACCCACCGCAGTGCGGCGGCGCGGCAGGCCGTCGGTCGGCCAGCCCGGAGATAACAGGAGAGCCGGATCGTGCCCCGGCCGTTTGGTGTTCCGCCTACGGAGAAGTGAGATGACACTGCAGAAACCCTCGCGCGCCACTGCCGGCGTGTTCCGCAAGCTCGCGCTGGCCGCCTGCGCCGCCGGTCTGCTGCAAGGCGCCGCGATGCCGGCGCAGGCGGCCAACGCGGTCGTGCTGTACACGGCGGACGGCCTCGAGAACCTCTATCGCGACGTGCTGCCGGCCTTCGAGAAGAAGGAAGGCGTCAAGGTCAACATCGTGACGGCGGGCAGCGGCGAGGTCGTGAACCGCGCGAACATCGAGAAGAATTCCCCGAAGGCCGACGTGATCGTCACGCTGCCGCCGTTCATCCAGCAGGCCGGCCAGATGGGCCTGCTGCAGGCGTACCAGAGCGTGAACTACAAGAACGTGCCGGCCATCGCGAAGGCCGAGGACGGCACGTGGGCGACGTTCGTGAACAACTACTTCTCGTTCGCGATCAACCCGGACGTCGTGAAGAACCAGCCGAAGACGTTCGCCGACCTGCTGTCGCCGGCCTACGCGGGCAAGGTCGCGTACTCGAACCCGGCCACGGCCGGCGACGGGATGGCCGTGCTGATCCTGACGACGTCGCTGATGGGCGAGGACAAGGCATTCGACTACCTCGCGAAGCTGTCGCAGAGCGTGAAGTTCCATACGAAGGGCACGGGCTATCTGAACGTGCTGCTGTCGCGCAACGAAATCAGCGTCGCGAACGGCGACCTGCAGATGGACCTCGACGACGCCGAACACGGCGCGCTGTCCGTCAAGCCGATCTTCCTGGCCGCGAAGGACGGCGACCAGCCGACCACGTTCCAGCTCCCGTACGGCATCGGCCTGATCAAGAGCGGCCCGAACCAGGATGCCGGCAAGAAGCTGATCGACTACCTGATGTCGACGGACGTGCAGTCGAAGGTGCCGGACATGTACGGCATCCCGGGCCGCACGGACGTGCCGCTGGCCGGCAAGAACGGCGAAGCGGTCAAGAAGGCGATCGCGGGCGTGAAGCTGATCCCGGTCGACTGGACCCAGGTGATGGCGAAGAAGCCGGTGTGGATCGAGCGCTGGAAGAAGGACGTGATCGGCAGCTCGGGCAAGCCGCTCGACGTCGTCAAGCCGAAGTGATCGGCGCACGCCGCCCGTATTAGCGAGCAAGAGGATGAACCCGGTGGAAACCGCCCTGACCCATCCCGGCGCATTCGGCGCCGCCGAACCGCGCGCGACGCTGCGGTCCGGCGCGCCGGGCGGCGTGCAGATCGAACACCTGAGCGTGCGCTACGGCGCACGCACGGTGCTGGAGGATCTGTCGCTGTCGATCGGTGCCGGCGAATTTCTGACCGTGCTCGGCAAGAGCGGCTGCGGCAAGACCACGCTGCTGCGCTTCATCGCCGGGTTCGTGAAGGCCGGTGGCCTGACCGGCACGCTGACCGTGGCCGGACGCGATCTGACCTATGCGCCGCCGCACAAGCGCAATCTCGGTCTGCTGTTCCAGAATTACGCGCTGTTCCCGCACCTGTCGGTGTTCGAGAACGTCGCATTCGGGCTGCGCGCACGCGGCATGGCGTCGTCGGAAGTGACGCGCCGCGTTGCCGACGCGCTGAAGCTCGTGCAGCTCGGCGATGCCGGCCATCATCTGCCGGCGCAGCTGTCGGGCGGGATGCAGCAGCGCGTCGCGCTGGCGCGCGCGCTCGTGATCGAGCCGGACGTGCTGCTGCTCGACGAGCCGCTGTCGGCGCTCGACGCCAACCTGCGCGCATCGGTGCGCAGCGAACTGAAGGCGCTGCACGAGCGCCTGCCGAACCTGACCGTCGTCTGCGTGACGCACGACCGCGACGACGCGCTCGTGCTGTCCGACCGCGCGCTTCTGATGCGCGACGGCCGCATCGCGCAGCTCGGCACGCCGCAGCAGCTGTACGACGCGCCGCGGGACGGCTACGTCGCCCGCTATCTCGGCCCGGCGAACCTGCTGCCGCCGCACGTGATCTTCCCGCTCGGCGATCCGCGCCACGAAGTGCGCGGCAAGGTCGCCTGCGTGCGCCCCGAGCGCCTGACCGTGATGCCGCCCGCCGCGGGCGGCCTGCACGGCACCGTGTCGTCCGTCGAATGGCAGGGCGCGGACCTGTCGATCGCGGTCGTGATCGACGCGGCGCCCGACGAACCCGTGCGCGTCACGATGCAACGCGGCCGCGGCGCGGCCCCCGAGCGCGGTGCGCGCGTGTCCCTGCATTGCGAGGCAGACGATGTCGTCCTTATCGAGCCCTGAAGCCGGCCTGCCGCCGCACGTGCTCGCGTCGGCCGCCGCGCATGCCGCCGCCGCGCGGCGCCGCAAGCGCAGGGGCGACCTGCACCTGGCCGCGCTCGCCATCGTCGTGCTCGGCCCGCTCGTCGTCTATCCGCTGGTGCGGCTCGTGCTGCTGAGCCTGTCGGGCGATCACGGGCTGAGTTTCGCCGCGTACCGGACCTTCTTCGGCAATCCCGATACGCGCGGCGTGCTGCTGACGACGCTCGGCGTGCTGTTCGCGAGCGCCGGCACCGCATCGGTGCTCGGCGTGCTGCTGGCCGCGCTGCTGTTCTTCAAGCCGTTCCCGGGCGCGTCGCTCGTCACGCGCTTCCTGGAGTTGTACGTCGCGTTCCCGTCGTTTCTCGTCGCGTTCACGCTGATCTTCCTGTACGGCTCGCAAGGGTCGATCAGCATCGCGCTGCAGCACCTGTTCCATCTCGAGAACCCGCCGCTCGATTTCCTGTTCGGCATCGGCGGCGTGATTCTCGCGCAGACCGTGTTCTACACGCCGTTCGTCGTACGGCCGACGCTCGCGTCGTTCGCGACGCTCGACCTGCGTCTGATCGAGGCCGCGCGCAGCCTCGGCGCGCCCGGCTGGATGCTCGCGCGTCGCGTCGTGCTGCCGATCGCGTGGCCGGGCATTGCCGCCGGCACCGTGCTGTGCTTCCTGCTGACGCTGAACGAGTTCGGCATTCTGCTCGTGCTCGGCAGCGCGCGGCTCGTCACGCTGCCGGTCGCGATCTACAGCAGCGCGACCGTCGATCTCGACCTGCCGACCGCATCGGCCGGCGCGGTCGTGATGCTGGCGTTGTCGCTGGCGCTGTACGCGGTTTATCGCCGGGTGAACCGGCGTGCGACGGGAGGGAACGATGTCCGCTGAATTTCGTATCGGGCAAGCCGTGCCGCGCCACCGGATCGGCCGGAGCGACGCGCTGCTCAAGCATGCGACGCGCGCCGCGCTCGCGCTCGCCGCGTTCGCGTGCTTCTGGCTGTTCGTGCTGCCGGTCGTCGTCGTCGCGCTGTCGAGCGTGTCGACGCAATGGTCGGGCACGATCCTGCCGGCCGGCTACAGCCTGCGCTGGTTCGAGCGGCTCGGGTCGCCGGAATACGACGCGCTGCTGACGAGCCTCGAAATCGGCTTCGGCGTGTCGGCGATCGGCACGATCCTCGGGCTGTGGCTCGCGCTTGCGCTCGAAGGGCGCGACCGGCGCGGCCTCGGCGCGGTGGTCGACGCGCTCGTGATGGTGCCGAACGGCGTGCCGAGCGTCGTGCTCGGGCTCGCGGTGCTGATCGCGTATCACCAGAAGCCGCTCGACCTGTCGAGCTCGGCGGCGATCGTCGTGCTCGTGCAGCTCGCGCTGATCTTGCCGTTCTGCTATCGCTGCGCGGCCGCCGCGCTGCGTCCGGAGTTGACCGTGCTGCGCGAAGCCGCCTCGAGCCTCGGTGCGCCGCCCGCGATGGTGCTGCGCCGCGTGCTGCTGCCGCAGCTCGTGCCGGCGCTGCGCGCGAGCCTCGCGCTCGGCTTCGCCCTGTCGCTCGGTGAGCTCGGCGCGACGCTGACGGTCTATCCGCCCGGCTTCGCGACCGTGCCGATCGTCGTGATCGGGCAGGTCGAGCGCGGTTACTACCTGCCGGCCTCGGCGCTGTCGTTGCTGATGCTCGGCGCGTCGCTCGCGGCGCTGCTGCTGATCGCGGCGCGGGTGCCGCGCGGCACGCGGGCGGCATCATGAACGCCGCGTTCGCATTGCGCCATCCCGGTGACGCGTCGGCGGCCGGTGCATCGACGGATCTCGCGGGCCGCTCGGTCGACGTCAACGGCCGGCGCTACCGGTTGCCGGTCGAGCCGACCGTCGTCGTCTGCGTCGACGGCTGCGAGTACGACTATCTCGAAAAGGCGGTGGACGCGGGCGTCGCGCCGTTCATCGGCCGGATGATCGCGGAAGGCACGGCCTGGCGCGGCGATTGCGTCGTGCCGACCTTCACCAACCCGAACAACCTGTCGATCGTCTGCGGCGTGCCGCCGTCGGTCCACGGGATCTGCGGCAACTATTTCTGGGATCCGGCCGCCGACGGCGGGCGCGGTGCCGAAGTGATGATGAACGACCCGGCCTACCTGCGGGCCGGCACACTGCTCGCGGCGGCGTCCGACGCCGGCGCGCGGGTGGCCGTCGTGACGGCGAAGGACAAGCTGCGCCGGCTGCTCGGCTGGCAGATGCACGGCATCTGCTTTTCCGCCGAGAAGGCCGCGCAGGCGAATCTCGCGGAAAACGGCATCGTCGACGTGCTCGACTGGGTCGGCCTGCCGTCGCCGGACGTCTACAGCGCGGCGTTGTCCGAATTCGTGTTCGCGGCCGGCGTGCGGCTCGCGCAGACGCGGCAGGTCGACCTGATGTACCTGTCGACCACCGACTACGTGCAGCACAAGTGCGAGCCGGGCAGCGCGGGTGCGAACGCGTTCTACGCGATGATGGACGGTTACCTCGCGCAACTCGACGCGCTCGGCTGGGCGATCGGGCTCACGGCCGACCACGGGATGAACGCGAAGCACGACCCGGCGACCGGCCGGCCGAACGTCATCTATCTTCAGGATGCGTTCGACGGCTGGTACGGCGCGCAGTCCGCACGCGTGATCCTGCCGATCACCGATCCGTACGTCGTGCATCACGGCGCGCTCGGCTCGTTCGCGACGATCTATCTCGCGCCGGATGTCGACCGCGCCGAGGCGATGTGGCGCGTCGGCGGCCTCGACGGTGTCGAGCTCGTGCTCGACAACGCGGAAGCCGCCGCACGATTCGAACTGCCGGCCGACCGGATCGGCGATCTCGTCGTGATCGGCCGCCGCGACATGACGCTCGGCACGCGCGCGCGCGAACACGACCTGTCGGGCCTCACCGTGCCGCTGCGTTCGCACGGCGGCGTGTCGGAGCAGGAAGTGCCGTTGCTGTTCAATCGGCGTATCGAGCGGGACGATCCCGCGCGTCGCCCGCGCAATTTCGACGTGTTCGATTTCGTGCTGAACCGGGTCGCGACATGATGGCGCATCCCCGACACGATCACCCGGCGTTTCGCGCGGAGGCGCTGCGCTGGTGCGGTACGCGCGCGATGCGCGAGCGTACGCTCGACGTGACGGACCCGTACACGGGCATGCGCGTCGGCACCGCGCCGCTCGCGAGCGTCGACGACGTGCGCGCGGCGTTCGATTACGCGCTGGCCTATCGGCCGAAGCTCACGCGCTACGAGCGTTCGCAGATTCTCGAACGGGCGGCCGCGCTGCTGCGTGAACGCACCGAGGAAGCCTCCGATCTGATCACGCTCGAATCGGGGCTGTCGAAGCAGGATTCGCGCTACGAGATCGGCCGCGTCGCCGATGTGCTGAAGTTCGCGGCGGTCGAGGCATTGCGCGACGATGCGCAGAGCTTCTCCTGCGACCTGACGCCTCACGGCAAGGCGCGCCGCGTGTTCTCGCAGCGGCAGCCGCTCGACGGCGTGATCGTCGCGATCACGCCGTTCAATCATCCGATGAACCAGGTCGCGCACAAGATCGCGCCGGCGATCGCGACCAACAACCGCGTGATGGTGAAGCCGTCGGAGAAGGTGCCGCTGTCGGCGTTCTATCTGGCCGACCTGCTGTACGAAGCCGGGTTGCCGGCGCCGATGCTGCAGGTGCTGACCGGCGACCCGGCCGAGATCGCGGACGCACTCGTCACGCATCCGCATGCGTCGCTGATCACGTTCACGGGCGGCGTGGCGATCGGCAAGGCGATTGCCGCGCGGGCCGGCTACCGGCGCATCGTGCTGGAGCTGGGCGGCAACGATCCGCTGATCGTGCTTGAAGACGCCGATCTCGAGCGCGCGGCGTCGCTGGCGGTGCTGGGTTCGTACCGGAATTCGGGTCAGCGCTGCACGGCCGTCAAGCGGATGCTGGTACAGCGTTCGATCGCGCCCGCGTTCACCGAATTGCTGGTCGAGAAGACGCGCGCATGGACGTACGGCGACCCGTTCGATCCCGCGAACGAAATGGGCACGGTGATCGACGAGGCGGCGGCGCACCTGTTCGAGGCGCGCGTGGAAGAGGCGGTCGCGCAGGGCGCGCGCCTGCTGACCGGCAACGTGCGGCGCGGCGCGCTGTATGCGCCGACCGTGCTCGACAACGTCGATCCGTCGATGACGATCGTGCGCGAAGAGACCTTCGGGCCCGTATCGCCGGTGATCACGTTCGATACGATCGACGACGCGATCCGGATCAGCAACGGAACGGCGTTCGGGTTGTCGTCGGGGGTGTGTACCGACAGCACGGCGGCCGTCGTGCGGCTCGTGAACGAACTGAACGTCGGCACGGTGAATGTGTGGGAGGTGCCCGGATACCGGATCGAGCTGTCGCCGTTCGGCGGCATCAAGGATTCGGGGCTCGGTTACAAGGAAGGTGTCCAGGAGGCGATGAAGAGCTTCACGAACCTGAAGACGTTTTCGCTGCCTTGGGAGTAAGCGTATGGCATTGACGGTGGAGGAGATCCACGGGCTGTATCGCGAGCATGGCCATGTGGCCTATAGCGGAGAGCCGGTCACGCAGCTCGAGCATGCGTTGCAGAGCGGCTTGCTGGCGGAAGCGGCGGGCGCCGGCGAGCCGCTGGTCGCGGCGGCGTTCCTGCACGACCTCGGGCATCTGCTGAATCGCCGGGGCGAGACGCCGAGCGCGCGCGGGATCGACGATCTGCATCAGTATTATGTGCTGCCGTTCCTGAGGCCGCTGTTTTCCGACGCGGTGCTGGAGCCGATCCGGCTGCACGTCGACGCGAAGCGCTGCCTGTGCCGCACGGACGCCGGCTACTTCGAGAGCCTGTCGCCGGACTCGGTGCGCAGTCTCGCGTTGCAGGGCGGCATCTTCAGTGAAGAGGACGCGACGGCATTCCTGCTGCGCCCGTTCGCGGAGGATGCGCTGCGTCTGCGCCGTTGGGACGATATGGCAAAGGAATCAGGCAAGGCGACACCGGATCTCGATCACTATATGGAGATCGTCGCGCGCCAGGTGCGCACGGACTGACGGCGGTTCGGCCGCTTCCCTATAAGGCCCCGCACGCGGCAGCGTGCGGGGCCTTATATTTTTTGCGAAACCCCTTGCGCGATTGCCGACGGGTGCATAGAATCACGCCTCTTTCGCGCTCACGGAAACGCGGCGCGGGAGGAAGGGAAGCAGTGCGGTTGAGGCTTGGCAGGAACGGCCTCGGCGGTACGGAAGTTGAGCCCCGCGGTCGCAACGACGTAGTGCAAAAAGTTGTTGACGAACTGCGAAACACGGTTCATAATCTCGCTTCTCTGCTGCTGAAAACGCAGCGCTGCCGGGAAACACGATGTTCCTCGCAGATTGCTCTTTAAAAATTAACAGCCGATAAGTGTGGGCGCTTGATGACAGCGAGCTGATCCTCGGATCAGATAGCGAAAGTATCAAGAGTCTCACACTAAAGTAAGTCAGGTTTATGAAGTGATTCATATTCCTGTCAGCTTTGAGTGAGCGACCGGTTCTTAACCGAACCGAAAACAGTAACAGGTTTAAACTGAAGAGTTTGATCCTGGCTCAGATTGAACGCTGGCGGCATGCCTTACACATGCAAGTCGAACGGCAGCACGGGTGCTTGCACCTGGTGGCGAGTGGCGAACGGGTGAGTAATACATCGGAACATGTCCTGTAGTGGGGGATAGCCCGGCGAAAGCCGGATTAATACCGCATACGATCTACGGATGAAAGCGGGGGACCTTCGGGCCTCGCGCTATAGGGTTGGCCGATGGCTGATTAGCTAGTTGGTGGGGTAAAGGCCTACCAAGGCGACGATCAGTAGCTGGTCTGAGAGGACGACCAGCCACACTGGGACTGAGACACGGCCCAGACTCCTACGGGAGGCAGCAGTGGGGAATTTTGGACAATGGGCGAAAGCCTGATCCAGCAATGCCGCGTGTGTGAAGAAGGCCTTCGGGTTGTAAAGCACTTTTGTCCGGAAAGAAATCCTTGGCTCTAATACAGTCGGGGGATGACGGTACCGGAAGAATAAGCACCGGCTAACTACGTGCCAGCAGCCGCGGTAATACGTAGGGTGCAAGCGTTAATCGGAATTACTGGGCGTAAAGCGTGCGCAGGCGGTTTGCTAAGACCGATGTGAAATCCCCGGGCTCAACCTGGGAACTGCATTGGTGACTGGCAGGCTAGAGTATGGCAGAGGGGGGTAGAATTCCACGTGTAGCAGTGAAATGCGTAGAGATGTGGAGGAATACCGATGGCGAAGGCAGCCCCCTGGGCCAATACTGACGCTCATGCACGAAAGCGTGGGGAGCAAACAGGATTAGATACCCTGGTAGTCCACGCCCTAAACGATGTCAACTAGTTGTTGGGGATTCATTTCCTTAGTAACGTAGCTAACGCGTGAAGTTGACCGCCTGGGGAGTACGGTCGCAAGATTAAAACTCAAAGGAATTGACGGGGACCCGCACAAGCGGTGGATGATGTGGATTAATTCGATGCAACGCGAAAAACCTTACCTACCCTTGACATGGTCGGAATCCTGCTGAGAGGTGGGAGTGCTCGAAAGAGAACCGGCGCACAGGTGCTGCATGGCTGTCGTCAGCTCGTGTCGTGAGATGTTGGGTTAAGTCCCGCAACGAGCGCAACCCTTGTCCTTAGTTGCTACGCAAGAGCACTCTAAGGAGACTGCCGGTGACAAACCGGAGGAAGGTGGGGATGACGTCAAGTCCTCATGGCCCTTATGGGTAGGGCTTCACACGTCATACAATGGTCGGAACAGAGGGTTGCCAACCCGCGAGGGGGAGCTAATCCCAGAAAACCGATCGTAGTCCGGATTGCACTCTGCAACTCGAGTGCATGAAGCTGGAATCGCTAGTAATCGCGGATCAGCATGCCGCGGTGAATACGTTCCCGGGTCTTGTACACACCGCCCGTCACACCATGGGAGTGGGTTTTACCAGAAGTGGCTAGTCTAACCGCAAGGAGGACGGTCACCACGGTAGGATTCATGACTGGGGTGAAGTCGTAACAAGGTAGCCGTATCGGAAGGTGCGGCTGGATCACCTCCTTTCCAGAGCTTCTCGCATAAGTTGAGCGCTCACGCTTATCGGCTGTAAATTTAAAGACAGACTCAGGGGTCTGTAGCTCAGTCGGTTAGAGCACCGTCTTGATAAGGCGGGGGTCGTTGGTTCGAATCCAACCAGACCCACCATTGTCTGGCGGTAGGTACCTGAGGCATCTGTACTCATGGGGGCATAGCTCAGCTGGGAGAGCACCTGCTTTGCAAGCAGGGGGTCGTCGGTTCGATCCCGTCTGCCTCCACCAATCACCAACGCTAAGTGCTTGGTTCACACGCTGAACCGAGAATTTTGCATTGGCGATTGAGCCAGTCAGAGGATATCAACAGATATCGGCTGTCGTTCTTTAACAATCTGGAAGAAGTAAGTAATTTGGATAGCGGAAGCGTCTTGAGATGGACGTGAAAACTATCCGGGTTGTGATTGTATCGATGTATCTCAAGATGATTCGAACTCTATGTTTGACTCAATTTGGAATACGGCACAACGCGAGAACTCAACCTGTAGCGGCTGTCGATGAGACAGACTCGTTATAGGGTCAAGCGAACAAGTGCATGTGGTGGATGCCTTGGCGATCACAGGCGATGAAGGACGCGGTAGCCTGCGAAAAGCTACGGGGAGCTGGCAAACGAGCTTTGATCCGTAGATGTCCGAATGGGGAAACCCGGCCCTTTTGGGTCATCCTGGACTGAATACATAGGTCCAGTGAAGCGAACGCGGTGAACTGAAACATCTAAGTAACCGCAGGAAAAGAAATCAACCGAGATTCCCAAAGTAGTGGCGAGCGAAATGGGATGAGCCTTGCACTCTTTATTTGTATTGTTAGCCGAACGCTCTGGAAAGTGCGGCCATAGCAGGTGATAGCCCTGTAGGCGAAAACAGTATGAAAGAACTAGGTGTGCGACAAGTAGGGCGGGACACGTGAAATCCTGTCTGAAGATGGGGGGACCATCCTCCAAGGCTAAATACTCGTGATCGACCGATAGTGAACCAGTACCGTGAGGGAAAGGCGAAAAGAACCCCGGGAGGGGAGTGAAATAGATCCTGAAACCGCATGCATACAAACAGTCGGAGCCTCGTAAGGGGTGACGGCGTACCTTTTGTATAATGGGTCAGCGACTTACGTTCAGTAGCAAGCTTAACCGTATAGGGCAGGCGTAGCGAAAGCGAGTCCGAATAGGGCGTTCAGTTGCTGGGCGTAGACCCGAAACCAGGTGATCTATCCATGGCCAGGATGAAGGTGCGGTAACACGTACTGGAGGTCCGAACCCACTAACGTTGAAAAGTTAGGGGATGAGCTGTGGATAGGGGTGAAAGGCTAAACAAACCTGGAAATAGCTGGTTCTCTCCGAAAACTATTTAGGTAGTGCCTCGTGTCTCACCTTCGGGGGTAGAGCACTGTCATGGTTGGGGGGTCTATTGCAGATTACCCCGCCATAGCAAACTCCGAATACCGAAGAGTGCAATCACGGGAGACAGACATCGGGTGCTAACGTCCGGTGTCAAGAGGGAAACAACCCAGACCGCCAGCTAAGGTCCCCAAATATAGCTAAGTGGGAAACGAAGTGGGAAGGCTAAAACAGTCAGGAGGTTGGCTTAGAAGCAGCCACCCTTTAAAGAAAGCGTAATAGCTCACTGATCGAGTCGTCCTGCGCGGAAGATGTAACGGGGCTAAGCTATATACCGAAGCTGCGGATGCGAGCTTTGCTCGCATGGTAGGAGAGCGTTCCGTAAGCCTGCGAAGGTGCGTTGAAAAGCGTGCTGGAGGTATCGGAAGTGCGAATGCTGACATGAGTAGCGATAAAGGGGGTGAAAGGCCCCCTCGCCGTAAGCCCAAGGTTTCCTACGCAACGTTCATCGGCGTAGGGTGAGTCGGCCCCTAAGGCGAGGCAGAAATGCGTAGCTGATGGGAAGCAGGTCAATATTCCTGCACCATTGTTAGATGCGATGGGGGGACGGATCGCGGAAGGTTGTCCGGGTGTTGGAAGTCCCGGTCGCTGCATTGGAGAAGGCGCTTAGGCAAATCCGGGCGCGTAATTCAAGGGTGTGGCGCGAGCTCCTTAGGGAGCGAAGCAATTGGAAGTGGTTCCAAGAAAAGCCTCTAAGCTTCAGTCTAACGATGACCGTACCGCAAACCGACACAGGTGGGCGAGATGAGTATTCTAAGGCGCTTGAGAGAACTCGGGAGAAGGAACTCGGCAAATTGGTACCGTAACTTCGGGATAAGGTACGCCCTTGTAGCTTGACTGGCCTGCGCCAGGAGGGTGAAGGGGTTGCAATAAACTGGTGGCTGCGACTGTTTAATAAAAACACAGCACTCTGCAAACACGAAAGTGGACGTATAGGGTGTGACGCCTGCCCGGTGCCGGAAGATTAAATGATGGGGTGCAAGCTCTTGATTGAAGTCCCGGTAAACGGCGGCCGTAACTATAACGGTCCTAAGGTAGCGAAATTCCTTGTCGGGTAAGTTCCGACCTGCACGAATGGCGTAACGATGGCCACACTGTCTCCTCCCGAGACTCAGCGAAGTTGAAGTGTTTGTGATGATGCAATCTACCCGCGGCTAGACGGAAAGACCCCATGAACCTTTACTGTAGCTTTGCATTGGACTTTGAACCGATCTGTGTAGGATAGGTGGGAGGCTATGAAACCGGAACGCTAGTTTCGGTGGAGCCGTCCTTGAAATACCACCCTGGTTTGTTTGAGGTTCTAACCTTGGCCCGTGATCCGGGTCGGGGACAGTGCATGGTAGGCAGTTTGACTGGGGCGGTCTCCTCCCAAAGCGTAACGGAGGAGTACGAAGGTACGCTAGGTACGGTCGGAAATCGTGCTGATAGTGCAATGGCATAAGCGTGCTTAACTGCGAGACCGACAAGTCGAGCAGGTGCGAAAGCAGGTCATAGTGATCCGGTGGTTCTGTATGGAAGGGCCATCGCTCAACGGATAAAAGGTACTCTGGGGATAACAGGCTGATACCGCCCAAGAGTTCATATCGACGGCGGTGTTTGGCACCTCGATGTCGGCTCATCTCATCCTGGGGCTGTAGCCGGTCCCAAGGGTATGGCTGTTCGCCATTTAAAGAGGTACGTGAGCTGGGTTTAAAACGTCGTGAGACAGTTTGGTCCCTATCTGCCGTGGGCGTTGGATATTTGAAGGGGGCTGCTCCTAGTACGAGAGGACCGGAGTGGACGAACCTCTGGTGTACCGGTTGTCACGCCAGTGGCATCGCCGGGTAGCTATGTTCGGAAGAGATAACCGCTGAAAGCATCTAAGCGGGAAACTCGCCTTAAGATGAGATATCCCTGGGGACTAGATCCCCTTGAAGGGTCGTTCGAGACCAGGACGTTGATAGGTCAGGTGTGTAAGCGCAGTAATGCGTTCAGCTAACTGATACTAATTGCCCGTAAGGCTTGATCCTATAACAAGTCTGCCTTGTAGATCGGCGCCGTGTGAAAGCACCGGCCGCAAGATCCAAGCGACAAGTTGGATTCTCGTGTGTGATACACACAACTTAAAATTACTGCTTCTTCCCAGATTGGTTCTGTTGGCCACGCCAGCAGAACAACCCCCTTTGCCTGATGACCATAGCGAGTCGGTCCCACCCCTTCCCATCCCGAACAGGACCGTGAAACGACTCTACGCCGATGATAGTGCGGATTCCCGTGTGAAAGTAGGTAATCGTCAGGCTCCCTAAGCCAAGAACCCCCGCCCGAAAGGCGGGGGTTTTTGCATTTCGGCGACGGAAATGCACGTGTGCGGCCACGTGCAATGCGGCCGAAACCGAGACGGCCAATGATCTGGAATCTGGCATCTGCCGGCCTCGAGCAATCCGCTCGCCAGACACCTCTCGAATTCCCCCGGCACGTCCTTCTACGGATCACGTCAATCCATCTTCAGTCAGCGCCCGGTCGATGTCGCTACACCAGGCGGCAATGTCTGATGGCCGATGATGGGCGAAATTCGTCGACAATAATCGACAAATACCGCTTCTGGTGAAAAAAGCCCCGCTTCATCTACCCACTTTCGACTCGCCCCGTCGAATTGATCGTGTGCGCCCGTCGGCGAATGCATCACGAACTCGTCATAAAAATCTATGCGCATAAAGTCCATTTTCGCGACATGCGTTGCAGAGCGGAGAGCAGGCCCTTCGGGGTAATATCGCCATTCGTCCCGATCGGCGGCGCTCGTTCGCATCCGCTGGCGATCGGGGTCTCCCGCATTCCGTTTCCTGCATCGTTCATGACTGACAGCCCTGCTCAAAGTGGTCGGACGACCGACTTCTTGCCGTATCTCGTCGCCGCAACGTTCTTCATGGAGTACCTCGATACGACCGTGATCGCGACCGCGCTGCCGCAGATGGCGCGCTCGTTTGGCGTCGGGCCGAACGCGCTGAGCCTCGGGATGACGGCCTACATGCTGGCGCTGGCCGTATTCATCCCGATCAGCGGCTGGATCGCGGACCGCTATGGATCGCGCACGGTATTCGCGAGTGCGATCGTCGTCTTCACCGGTGCGTCCGTGCTGTGCGGGCTGTCCGACGGCGTCGGGACGTTCACGGCTGCGCGGTTGCTGCAGGGCGTCGGCGGGGCGATGATGGTCCCGGTCGGACGGATGATCGTCGTGCGCAGCACCGAGAAGGCCAAGCTGATGCGTGCGATCGCGACGATCACGTGGCCGGGCATCGTCGCGCCTGTGGTCGGGCCGCCGATCGGCGGCTTCATCACGACCTATGCGTCATGGCGCTGGATCTTCCTGCTGAACGTTCCGTTCGGCATTGCCGCGCTCGTCTGTACCTGGCTGATCGTCCGGAATACGCGGGCCGACGAACAACGGCCGCTCGACTGGGTTGGATTCGTGCTGGCCGGCGGCGCCTTGACTTGTCTGCTGATCGGCACCGAGGCGGCTGGGCAGCAGGATGTCGACTTCACGCGTGCAGGCGTCCTGGTGGGTGCAAGCGTGCTGTTCGGCCTGGCCGCATGGCTGCATGCACGACGTCACGCACATCCGCTGCTCGATTTCACGACGCTGAAGGTGCCGACATTCTCGGTGACGGTGATCACCGGTTCGGTTACGCGGATGGCGATCAATGCCGTGCCGTACCTGCTGCCGCTGCTGTTCCAGATCGGCTTCGGGCTGTCGCCGTTCCAGTCCGGCCTGCTGCTGCTCGCGAGCGCGCTCGGCAATCTGGGCATGAAGGCGGGAACGTCGTGGATTCTCGACCGATACGGCTTCCGGCGCGTTGCACTCGTCGACGTGACGATCGTCGGCGTCTTCACGATCGCGTGCGGTTGGCTGACCGCGTCGACGCCGCTGGCGATCACGCTGCTCGTCGTATTCGTCTACGGGCTGACGCGGTCGATGCAGTTCACGACGCTCGCGACGCTTGCCTATGCGGATATCCCGGCTCATCAGACGAGCGCGGCCAGCACGCTGTGGAGCGCCGCGCAGCAGATGACGATCGGGATGGGGATCGCGTTCGGTGCGTTGTCGCTGCGGGTCGCGGCGTTGGCGCGCGGCGATGCGGCCGGCATGCATTACGTGCTCGACGACTTCCGCTGGGCATTCGTCGCGGCAGGCGTGCTCGCACTGTTGACGTTGCCGGGCTATGCGCGGCTGGCCTCGGACGCAGGCGACCGGCTGCGGGCGAACGTGGCGCGAGGATAGGCCCGGACTTCAAGTCGCATTGCGTTGCGACAGGTGAGCATGCCGGTTCCCCGTCGTTCACCTCGAGTGCCGATTCGTCATGGCTGAGATGGCCTGACGGTTATCACAATCGATCGTCTGTCGTCGAGGGTGAGTGAGCGGACCGAGGAGCAATGCTGGATCGTGACGCGGGCGGCAGGGTAACGCGGATAGCCGGGTAACGCTGCACATCGCACGCATTTACGCCGCCGAAATGCAAAAGCCCGCGCCGGATCGGGCGGGGCTTGGCTTGGCGGCGCAGGGCAATGGCGCGCGGCATGTCCGGTTTGAATCCTGTGTGTGACGATCGGCACGCTCTCATCAGCGTCATCCCGATTCTTGCTACTGCGCGTCGTGAAAGATGAGGCCCAACGTGTGACGGTGGCCGCTGCGAATCCGGCTCACGCCGTGGCGCAGGTTGACGCGATAGACGCCGCGCGTCCCCTGCACGGGCCGGCCATGCACGGCGAAAATCACCGCGTCGCCTTGCATCAACGGCACCACTTCCGCGCGTGATTGCATGCGCGGCCGCTGTTCCGTCAGCACGAATTCCCCACCCGTGAAATCGCGGCCCGGCGCCGACAGCAGGATCGCGACCTGCAGCGGAAACACGTGCTCGCCATAGAGATCCTGATGGAGACAGTTGTAGTCGTCGGGACCGTATTGCAGGATCAGCGGCGTCGGTCGCGTCTGTCCCGCCGAGTGGCAGCGATCGAGGAAGGTCGTAGAGTCTTTCGGATAGCGGACGTCGATCCCGAGTGCCTGGTTCCAGCGATTCGCGATCGGCGCGAGATGCGGGTAGAGCGTCGCGCGCAGCTCGGCGATGACCGCTGGCAGCGGATACGCAAAATACTTGTATTCGCCGCGACCGAACCCGTGCCGCGCCATCACCACGCGTGAACGATAAAGTGCATCCCGCGGATACAGCGCCGCGAGCGCATCGCACTCGTCCGTCGAAATCAGGCCCGGCACATGCGCGCATCCGTACCGATCGAGTTCGGCGCCGACAGTCGGCCAGTCGAGGGTGTCGACGCGTCGCGCGATGTCCGGCGATGCGATGGCAGGTTGCAGATCGGCGATGTTCACGGGCGTCCCTCGGTTCGTCAGCGATGTGGCGCCGGGTCGCGCGAAACGCCCGGAAGCATTGCGTGCATGGTTGCGGCCACGGAGAAAGTCGACGAACCCAGTCTAACGACGTTCGTGTGCGGATGCGCTCCAGATCTTGCGCTTCAATTCGGAACGAGGAGGGGACGGCATGGTGCGCGCACGGACATTCGAACACTGCGGCGGATCGGTGCGGAGAGGCGCGGAGGCGAGCGGTGAATCTTCCACGACAGGCGGCCGGCTGATACCGGCCACCCGTTGCAACCCGAATCAAGCCAGCGACCGGAACAACCAGTAGAGCCCGCCGGCAAGCGCGATCGACGCCGGCAGCGTCAGCACCCACGCGAGCACGAGGCTGCGCACCGTGCTCCATTGCAGTCCGGAGCCGTTCGCCGCCATCGTGCCCGCGACACCCGACGACAATACGTGGGTCGTCGACACGGGCAGGCCGTACACGTCGGCGGCGCCGATCGTCAGCATCGCGACGAGTTCGGCCGATGCGCCCTGTCCATACGTCAGATGCTGCTTGCCGATTTTTTCGCCGACGGTCACGACGATCCGCTTCCAGCCGACCATCGTGCCGAGGCCCAGCGCGATCGCGACGGCGACCTTCACCCAGGTCGGAATGAACTTGGTCGCGTGGTCGAGCTGCTTGCGATAGTTGTCGATCGCGAGCTTGTCGTCGGCGGCGAACGCGGGCTGACCGGACTTCTCGATCAGGCGGATGGCTTCGGAGACGAGATACATCGTGTTGCGCACGTTGTCGACGTCGCGCTGCGGCACGGCCGCCATCGAGCCCGACGCGCCGACCGCGGTCGCGAGCGACGTCGACAGTTGCTGCACGGCCGGCAGCACGGCGGGCGTCAGTTCGCGATGCTGAACGTAGTGCTCGACGTCGGCGCGCGGGTTCGCGGACGGCGCGACGCCGTTCGTGTACTTGCCGAACGTCGCGGCCGCCTGGTTCGCGACCGCCACGAAGGTTTGCGATTCGGCCGGCGTGACGGCCTTGTTCAGCGCATACGCGGTCGGCACCGTGCCGATCAGGATCAGCATGATGAGGCCCATCCCTTTCTGTCCGTCGTTCGACCCGTGTGCGAACGACACGCCCGTGCAGGTCAGGATCAGCAGGCAGCGAATCCAGAACGGCGGCGGCTGATCCTTCGGCGGCTCCTTGTACAGCTCGGGAATCCGCACGAGCGCTTTCAGCACGAGCAGCAGCAGCGCCGCGCACAGGAAGCCGACGATCGGCGAGACCAGCAGCGACTTGCCGACGCCGAGCGCCTGGCCCCAGTCGACGCCGCTCGTGCCGGACGGCCCGTGCATCAGCTGGTTCATCAGCCCGACGCCGATGATCGACCCGATCAGCGTATGCGAGCTCGACGAGGGCAACCCGAAATACCAGGTCGCGAGGTTCCACACGATCGCGGCGATCAGCAGCGCGAACACCATCGCGAAGCCCGCGCCGCTGCCGACCTGCAGGATCAGCTCGACGGGCAGCAACTGCAGGATCCCGAACGCGACGGCGCCGCTCGAGACCATCACGCCGAGGAAGTTCCACATGCCCGACCAGATCACCGCGACGTTCGGCGTCAGCGAATGCGTATAGATCACGGTGGCGACCGCATTCGCGGTGTCGTGGAAGCCGTTGACGAATTCGAAGCCGAGCGCGATCAGCAATGCCGCGCCGAGCAACAGGTACGGAAACAGCGAGCCTTCGCGGACCGGCGACAGATCGTCGAACAGGTGCGTGCCGATATAGAGGGCGCCGAGCACGAGCACCAGCAGGAACACGGCATAGCCGATCTGCCTGGTACGTTCGATGGAGCCGGCGTTGTTCGGGGCGGACGAAGCAGGTTGATTCATGACGGCATCTCGTGAGGGAACCGCGTCCGATCCTAGCGGTGACCAGCAGTCAGTTTGATGACAGTCGGGACCACGAACGGCGTGTCTTACGGGATGTAAGCTGATTGGCCGAATGCTCGGCGCTGCGTCGCCCTGATCGCTCACATAGTGGGCGCAACGGTGGTTGACGCACCGGCATCGCGTCGGTCGTCATCCGGCGCGACCCATGACCAGCCGTCCGGCGAAGCGGCGAATGTCGTGCATGACAGCGGCGCGATGTCGAGACGCGCGGCCGCCGCCGGATCCATCCGCAGCACATGCGCGAGGGCCGCACGGACGAGCGGCGCGTGCGTGATCGCGATCACGTCGCGACCGGGCGGCAGCGCGTTCAACCATGTGCCGACCCGATGCGCGGCGGCTGCGAACGATTCGCCGCCGTGCGGCGAGGCGGACGGATCGCCGATCCACGCGGCAAGTTCGCCCGGCAGATCGCGTGCGAGGTCGCTCAGGCGCTTGCCGCGCCAGTTGCCGTAGTCGATGTCGCGCAGCGCGTCGTCGACGTCGGCGCGCAGCCCGAGCGCATCGGCGGTCTGCCGCGCACAGCATGCGGGGCTGCACAGCACGACGAGCGATCCGCCGGCGCGTGACCACCGGCCGCGCCACGCGGCAGCTTCGGCGAGCCCGCGCGCGTCGAGCGGATCGTCGTCGGGGAACGTGCCGGTGCGCATCGCCCGGGTCGATGCGTGTGCGATCAGGCGCAACGAGGCATGCAGGGTCATGTCGATGGTCGGATGATCCGGAACGGGACGTGATTGTCACCGCGCGATCACTTCAATACGCGCCCGTTCGCGCGTACAATTCGCCCGATACGAAACGCGGAAGCCGGTGCAATTCCGGCGCGGTCGCGCCACTGTAACCGGAGAATCGACGATCCCGGAAGCCAGACCTGCCTTCGTACCCATCCATCATTTGTCGGGGCGCGATTCCCCTGAGGTGCATCCATGAGCGAAGCAGTGCTGAAGCCGGCGGTCGTGCCGGCCCCCATCCCCGTCCGTGAACTGTTGCCCTGGGCCGTATTCGTCGGCCTGATCCTGTTGCTCGCCCTGTATTTCGTCGGCGCGGAACAAGGCGCGACGTCGCTCGTGCCGGGCATGTATGTCCACGAGTTCGTCCACGACGGCCGCCATCTGCTCGGCTTTCCCTGCCACTGACGCGGAGCACACGATGGTCGGAAAGCTGCTCATGCGCGGGATGCTCGCAGGCATCGCCGCGGGCCTCATCACATTCGGTTTCGCGAAAATCGTCGGCGAACCGCAAGTCGGTCGGGCGATCTCCCTTGAAGAAAAACTCGATGCCGCCAAGGGCGACGAGCCCGGGCACGATCACGATCACGAGGTCGAACTGGTCAGCCGCCACACCCAGGCCGGCCTCGGCCTGCTGACGGGCGTCGTGACCTATGGCGCGGCTTTCGGCGGACTGTTCTCGCTGGTCTTTGCCTATGCGTACGGGCGCGGCGGCCGCCTGCCGGCACGGCAGCTCGCCGCGTGGCTCGCGCTGGGGGCGTTCATCGCCCTCGTGATCGTGCCGAACATCAAGTACCCGGCCAATCCGCCGGCGGTCGGCGACCCCGATACGATCGGCCAGCGCACGGGCCTGTTCTTCCTGATGATCGCGATCTCGATCGCGACGATGGTGTTCTCGGTCGGCGTGCGCCGCCACCTGCTGGCGAAGCTCGGTCAATGGAACGCGTCAATCGTCGCGGGCCTCGTGTTCGTCGCGATCATCGCGGCCGTGCAGCTGGGGTTGCCGTCGTTCGACGAGGTACCGGCCGCATTCCCGGCTGCCTTGCTGTGGAAGTTCCGCGTCGCCGCGCTCGGGATGCAGGCGATCATGTGGACGACGATCGGCCTGCTGTTCGGCGCCTGGGTCGAACGCAGCGAACGCATCGCGATGCGCGCCGCCTGACGCGCATGCCGGACGAGCGCGCCTAGCGCAGCATGCGCGGCGCGCTCCACGTCGATTCGCGCGCCAGCGCGACGAACGCGGCCAGATAGTCGATCGATGCATCCGCCTCGCGGATGCCGAGGAAGATCTGCTTCGCGATTCCCTTCTTGCCGAGCTTGACCGGCACGACCGGCATCCGGTCGGCGTACTCGTCGGCCAGCCATCTCGGCAGCGCGGCCACGCCGCGCCCGCTCGCCACCATCTGCAGCATGATGTCGGTCGTCTCGATCGACTTGTGCCGCCTCGGCACGATGCCGGCCGGCGTCAGGAACTGGTTGTAGATGTCGAGCCGGTCGGTTTCGACCGGGTACGTGATCAGGATCTCGTCGGTCAGCTGCTCGGGCGTGACGTAGTCGGCGTTCGCGAACCGGTGCGAGTCGGCGACCACCAGCACCTGCTCGTAATCGAACACGGGATCGAAGCGCAACCCCGGCTTGTTCAACGGGTCGGGTGTCACGAGCACGTCGACGTCATGGCCGAACAGCGCGCCGATGCCGCCGAACTGGAAGCGCTGCTTCACGTCCACGTCGACGTCGGGCCAGCGCGACAGGTACGGCGACACGACCTTCAGCAGCCACTGGTAGCACGGGTGGCATTCCATCCCGATGCGCAGCGTGCCGCGCTCGCCCTTCGCGTACTGCTTCATCCGCTCCTCGGCGAGTTCGAACTGCGGCAGCAGCCGGTTCGCCAGTTTCAACAGGTAGTGCCCGCCCTGCGTGAGCCGCAGGCCGCGGCCTTCGCGGTCCCAGATCGGCGTGCCGAGCTGCTGCTCGATCTTCCGGACGGTATGGCTGAGCGCCGATTGCGTGAGGTGCAGCGCATTGGCGGCCGCCGTCAGCGAGCCGTGGCGCTCGACTTCACGAATGACGACGAGATGGAATCGTTCCAGCATGGATGGGGGTCACGCAATGAATACATGAACAACTTTAATGGATGAATGAAATAATGCCATTTTATTTCATGTGTTGAAATCCCTATGATGGCTGCCGGATCTTCAATTTTTCTCTGGACGGCAGCTTCATGGTCACGACACACAATCTCGGTTTCCCGCGCATCGGCGCGAAGCGCGAACTCAAGTTCGGTCTCGAGCGCTACTGGAAGGGCGAATCGTCGCGCGACGCGCTGAAGGCGCTCGGCGCCGAGCTGCGCCGGCGCCACTGGCACGATCAGCGCGACCTGGACCTGGCGCCGATCGGCGATTTCTCGTTCTACGACCAGGTGCTCGACATGAGCTTCACGCTCGGCAATCTGCCGAAGCGCGTGCAGGACTTCCACGGTGATGCGCTCGACAACGCCTTCCGCGTCGCGCGCGGCCGGTCGGCGCAATCGGCTGAAGAACACGCGGCGTGCTGCGGCGGCGTCGCGGCCGGTGAAATGACGAAGTGGTTCGATACGAACTACCACTACATCGTCCCGGAATTCCACGCCGACACGAACTTCTCGCTCGATCCGTCGCGCCTGCTGCAGCAACTGGCCGAGGCGACCGCGCAGGGCGTGAACGCGAAGCCGGTGATCCTCGGCCCCGTCACGTACCTGTGGCTCGGCAAGGCGAAGGACGATTCCGATCGCCTCGCGCTGCTGCCGAAGCTGCTGCCCGTGTACGGCGCGCTGCTCGACACGCTGACCGCGCAGGGCGTCGAATGGGTGCAGATCGACGAGCCGATTCTCGTGACCGAACTAGATGCCGAATGGCGCCAGGCCTTCCGCACCGCCTACGCGGTGCTGGAAACGCGCCGTATCAAGCTGCTGCTCGCGACGTACTTCGGCCAGCTTCAGGACAACCTGACGCTCGCGGCGTCGCTGCCGGTCGACGGCCTGCATGTCGACGCGATCAACGCCCGCGCCGAAATCGACGCGCTGGTTCGTGAGCTGCCGGCCGAACGCGTGCTGTCGGTGGGCGCGATCAACGGCCGCAACATCTGGAAGACGGACCTGAATGCGACGCTCGACTGGCTCGAGCCGCTCGCGAAGCAGCTCGGCGATCGCCTGTGGCTCGCGCCGTCGTGCTCGCTGCTGCACGTGCCGGTCGATCTGGCGAGCGAGGACAAGCTCGATGCGGAAATCCGTTCGTGGCTCGCGTTCGCGCTGCAGAAGCTCGATGAGCTGAAGGTGCTCGCGACCGCGCTGAACGAGGGCCGCGACAAGGTGGCCGGGGCGCTCGCCGCGAACGCCGCCGCCATCGCTTCGCGCCGCCGCTCGCCGCGTGTGAACAACCCGGCGGTGAAGGCCGCGATCGCGCGTATCGATGCGCAGCTCGGCAACCGCGCGAGCCCGTATCCGCAGCGTGCGTCGAAGCAGTCGGCGCGCCTGAACCTGCCGGCCTTCCCGACGACGACGATCGGTTCGTTCCCGCAGACCGCCGAAATCCGCCACGCGCGCAGCCGGTTCAAGGCCGGCGCGCTGGACGAAGCCGGCTACCGCACGGCGATGCAGGCCGAGATCGAACGCAGCGTCCGCGAACAGGAATCGCTCGAACTCGACGTGCTCGTGCACGGCGAAGCCGAACGCAACGACATGGTCGAATACTTCGGCGAGCAGCTCGACGGTTATGCATTCAGCCAGTTCGGCTGGGTGCAGTCGTACGGGTCGCGCTGCGTGAAGCCGCCGATTCTGTTCGGCGACATCAGCCGCCCGAAGGCGATGACGGTCGAATGGATCACGTACGCGCAGTCGCTGACGGACAAGCCGATGAAGGGCATGCTGACCGGCCCCGTGACGATCCTCAACTGGTCGTTCGTGCGCGACGACCAGCCGCGCTCGGTGTCGTGCTACCAGCTCGCGCTCGCGATCCGCGCAGAAGTGCTCGATCTCGAGAAGGCCGGCGTGCGCGTGATCCAGATCGACGAGGCCGCGCTGCGCGAAGGGCTGCCGCTGCGCCGCGCGCAATGGGGCGAATACCTGAAGTGGGCGGTCGAGTCGTTCCGCATCACCGCGAACGGCGTGCGGGACGATACGCAGATCCACACGCACATGTGCTATTCGGAGTTCAACGACATCATCGCGTCGATCGCCGACATGGATGCGGACGTGATCACGATCGAGACGTCGCGCTCGGACATGGAGCTGCTCGACGCGTTCGACGATTTCAGGTATCCGAACGAAATCGGGCCGGGCGTGTACGACATCCATTCGCCGAACATCCCGACGCAGGATCATATCGTCGGGTTGATGAAGAAGGCGGCCGAACGGATTCCGGCGGAACGCCTGTGGGTGAACCCGGATTGCGGGCTGAAAACGCGGCAGTGGGCGGAGGTGATTCCGGCGCTGACGAACATGGTCGCCGCCGCGAAGACGTTGCGCGCCCAGGCGCGGTAACGTAGCGCATGCTGCGCGCTTGCCGCCGGGATCGATGACCCGGCAGGCAACCTGCGCGCCGCGATGCGCCACGTGCTCCGTCACGCGTGTTCGTGACGGGGCGTGTCGGCGAGCGTTTCGGGAGACCGTGCGTCGGCGATCACGCGTCGTTCGCGTTCGAGATCGAGCGAACGCGACAGCACCGCATACACGGCACCCGCGACGGCCAGCCCGACGAGCCATGCGATATCGACGCCACCCAGCATGCGTGCGAACGGGCCGACGAAGACCTCGCGGTTCGCTTCGGCATCGAAGATGGAGAAGAACGGCACCATCGCGGCGAAGCCGGCCAGGTACGCGACGATGCCGCGCGGCTGCCACGCGCCGTAGAGTCCGTCCGGCGTGAAGAAGTGCGCGATCGCGTAGCGGCCGCGCCGCACGAAGAAGTAATCGACGAGGTTCACCGCGGTCCACGGCACGAGGAAGTAGAGCATCAGCGTCAGAAACGTCTGCAGCAGTGCGATGCCGTTGCCGCGGATCGCGAACACGCAGGCGAGCACGAACGTGCTGATCGCGACGATCGACGCGACGCGCGCGCGGCGTGTCGGCCGGATCGGCACGATCGAATCGGCGGCGGTCAGGACGGTCAGCATCGCGCTGTATGCATTGAGCGCGATGATCGGCAGGAAGCCGACCAGCGACACGATCGCGATCAGCTTGCCGAGGCCCGGCACCAGCGACGAGCCGACGTCGTTCATCGCGACCAGCGCATCGGCCGCGTGCAGCTTCTGCGCGAGCCATGCGCCGAGGCCGATCATCCAGGTGCCCGACAGCGACGCGCCGGCGAAAATCACGGCGATCAGCTTCGCGCGGCTCGTGTGCTTCGGCAGATAGCGCGAATAGTCCGACACGTACGGCGCATAGGAGATGTTGTAGCTCGCGGCAATCGCGAACTGCGTCGCGAAGGCGATCCCGTTGAAGCCCGGCGCGGCCGGCGCAACGGCGGCATGGGGCGGCGCCGCATGGCCGAACACGAGCGCGAGCGTGACGAGCGCATAAAGCGGCAGCGTCGCGATCAGCGCCCACGTGAAGGTCCGGTGCATCAGGTCGTGGCCGTAGATCGCGAGCAGTGCGCCGATTGCCACGGCCGCGACGGCGACGAAGCCGCCGTCGATTCCGAATACGCTGTGCACGCCGTCGACCATCAGCGATACGTTGACGACATTGAAGCCGACGAACACGAACAGCGTCGCGAGCAGCGCGACGATCACGCCGCGATAACCGAATTGCGCGCGCGACTGGATCATCTGCGGCAGGCCCATCTCCGGCCCCTGCGAGCCGTGGAACGCCATGAAGATCGTGCCGAACATGATCCCGAGCGCGCCCGCAAGCGTCGTCCAGCCCGCCGACAGGCCCATGCCCGGCCCGACGAAGCCGATCGAGATCGTGAAGAAATGGAAGTTGCCGAGAAACCAGAACGGGCCCTGGCTGGCGAGCTTCGCATGGCGTTCGTGTTCGGGGATGTAGTCGATCGAATGGTGCTCGATCGTGAGGCCGGCCGGTTCGGCGCGGCCGACATCGAGGGTGTCGGGGCGGTTCATGACGGCAATGTCTCCAGGGTCGCGCGGTCGTTCGATGCGACCGCGTGCGCGTGCCTGCCGCGACGCCGTTGCGGCAGGCAATCAAGGGCGGGGAAAGCAGCGGGCGGTGCGACGCGCCGCCCGATGAAAAACGGGCAGGCGAAGCGCCTGCCCGTCGTGCGGACGCTACGCGGTGCGCGCGCCGCGCGGCAGCGCCGCGTTCGTCTTGCCGGGCGCGCCGACATCGTCGATGCCGACGCGGCGCGAGATCAGCCACACGCACAGCGACGACAGCACGGCCGCACTCGTGTACTGGAGCGCCAGCGGCCACCATTGCGGCGCGGTGTTCTGCGCGATGATGGTCGCCACGAGCGGCGTGAGGCCGCCGGCGAGCGCGCCGCACACCTGGTACGCGATCGAGATCGCCGTGTAGCGGATCCGCGCGACGAAGATGCCGCTGACGAAGCCAGCGACGACCGCGTAGTAGCCCGATTCCGCCAGCGTCGCGAGGCCGACGCCGACCGTGATCGACAGCGGCGTGCCCATGTGCACGAGCGGCAGCATCACGAACGGGACGAGCGCGGCCCATGCGCCGGTGATCAGCAGCACGCGCGTGGTGCCGAAGCGTTGCGCGAGGAATGCGGCGGCGAGCTGCACGACGAACTGCAGCACCGCGACGATCGTCATGCAATGCAGCACCATCGACCGGTCGAGCGACAGGAACTGCGTCGCATAGCTGATCATGAAGATGTTGCTGAAATACACGCCGGCGATGCCGTATACGTTCGCACCGATCGCGAGCAGCAGCAACGGCCAGTACTTGAGCGCCTCGCGCAGCGGTTGTTGCGCGATGTTGCCGCTCTTCCTGACCTCCTCGAACTCGGGCGACTCGGACACGCTCGCGCGGATCACGAAGCCGACGATCAGCAGGACGGAACTTGCGAGGAACGGCACGCGCCAGCCCCAGCTCATCATGTCGTCCTTCGACAGCGTGCTGATCGCGCCGAACGCGAGCATCGACAGGATCAGGCCGCTGGCGCTGCCGAGCTGCGCGAACGACGCGAAGAACGTGCGCTTGCCTTCGGGCGCGTGCTCGCCGGCGAGCAGCACCGCGCCGCCCCATTCGCCGCCGACCGCGATGCCTTGCAGCACGCGCATCAGCACGAGCAGGACCGGCGCGATCACGCCGGCTTGCGCGTGGGTCGGCAGCAGGCCGATCGCGACGGTCGACACGGCCATCAGCATCAGCGTCGCAAGCAGCGAGCGCTTGCGGCCGAAGCGGTCGCCGAGATAGCCGAACATCACGCCGCCGAGCGGCCGTGCGAAGAAACCGACCGCGAACGAGCCGAACGACGCCAGCAGGCTGATGAAGCGGTTTTCGCCGGGAAAGAACAGCGGCCCGAACACGATGGCGGCGGCGGTCGCGTAGCTATAGAAGTCGTACCACTCGATCGTGGTGCCGACGAACGAAGCGAGCGCCGCCCGCTTCGGTTGCTTGACGGAAGTCCCCATCTTTATATGTGCTCCTCTGGAATCCTCTGATTTGGAATAGGGGGGGGCGGGATCAGTCCCGGTACGCGACGCCCGGCAGTACGCACAGCAGCTCGTACGCGAGGTTCGCGCCGAGCAGCGCCGTGGTGCCGAACGGGTCGTACGGCGGCGCGACTTCGACGAGGTCGCAGCCGACGATGTTCAGCCCCTTCGCGCCGCGGATGATCTCGAGCGCCTGCGGCACCGTGAGGCCGGCGATTTCCGGCGTGCCGGTGCCCGGTGCGTAGGCCGGGTCGATGCCGTCGATGTCGAAGCTGATGTAGACGGGCGTGTCGCCGACGCGGGCGCGCACTTCTTCCATCAGCGGCGCAAGCGACTTGTTCCAGCATGCCTCGGCCTGGACGACGCGGAAACCCTGCTCGCGGCACCAGTCGAAATCCTCGGCCGCGTAGCCGGTGCCGCGCAGGCCGATCTGCGTGACCTTGTCGCCGTGCAGCAGGCCTTCCTCGACCGCGCGGCGGAACGGGGTGCCGTGCGCGATCTTTTCGCCCATCATCGTGTCGTTCACGTCGGCGTGCGCATCGACGTGGATCAATGCAACCTTGCCGTGCTTGCGGTGGATCGCGCGCAGGATCGGCAGCGCGATCGTGTGGTCGCCGCCGAGCGTGATCGGCTTGCAGTCGTGCTCGAGGATCGCGTCGTACGCGGCTTCGATGCGCGCGATCGAATCGTGCAGGTTGTACGGGTTGATCGCGACGTCGCCGATATCGGCCACCTGCAGCGAATCGAACGGCGCGGCGCGCGTGGCCATGTTGTACGGGCGCAGCAGCACGGATTCGGTGCGGATCTGGCGCGGGCCGAAGCGTGCGCCGGTGCGGTTGGACGTGCCGAGATCGAACGGCACGCCGACGAAACAGGCGTCGAGGCCTTCGGCGCTCGCCACGTGCGGCAGGCGCATCATCGTCGCGATGCCGCCGCAGCGCGGCATTTCATTGCCGCCGAGCGGCTGGAAATGGGGGTGGTCGTTCATGGCTGTCTCTTCCGGTGTGGGGTTGCCGTATCATGCGACGCGGCCTGGCGCACAGTTTTACGCGCTCCGCCGGGAAAGAAGAATGCGAAGATATCGACGTAAACATCGATTTTCATCGATGTATGGAAGGGGATGAACGTGCTGGGGAATCTGTCGACCCTCGATCTGCGGTTGATCCGCGTGTTTCTCGCGGTCACGGACGCGGGCGGCGTATCGGCCGCGCAGGCCGTGCTGAACGTCGGGCAGTCGACGATCAGCGCGCAGCTGTCGTCGCTCGAGACGCGGCTCGGCTACCGGCTCTGCGAGCGCGGCCGCAGCGGTTTCCGCCTCACGCCGAAGGGCGAGCGGTTCCACGCGATGAGCCGCAAGCTGCTCGCGGCGCTCGACGAATTCGGGATGGCCGCGCGGCACATGGACCGCCAGCTGGTCGGCACGCTGAACATCGGCCTGATCGGCCATACGCCGGTGAGCCAGAATGCGCGGATCGCGGAGGCGATCGCCGCGTTCCGCACGCGCGACGAAGCCGTGCGTTTCTCGATTTCGGTGCGCGCGCCGGGCGATCTCGAGGAGAAGCTGCTGAGCGACGAGATCCAGATCGCGGTCGGCTACTTCTGGCACCGCGTGCCGTCGCTGCACTACACGCCGCTGTTCATCGAGCGCCAGGTCGCCTATTGCGGGCGCGGTCATCCGCTGTTCGACGGGGCCGGCATGCTGACGCCGGCCGACGTCGCGGGCTTCGAATGGGCGTGGCGCTCGTATCCGCTGCCGGAGGCGCAGTTGTCGACCACGCCCGACCGCGTGACCGCGACGGCCGACAACATGGAAGCCGTCGCGCTGCTGATCCTGTCCGGCCACCACCTCGGCTACCTGCCGCAACACTTCGCGGCGCCGTACGTCGCGCAGGGGCTGCTTGCCCCGCTCAATCCGGAGGCGTTGCGCTACGACGTGACGTTCCACATGGTCGTCGCGCGCAACGGGCGCGGGAATCCGCTGGTCGAGGCGTTTCTCGAGGATCTCGAACGCGCGCATCAGGCGCCCGACGCGGCATGACGCCGCGGGCGCCAACCATGTGAACCAGCGTTACGCCGGGGCGGCTGGCGCAGCCGCGCCTCACGGTACCGGCAAGCCCGCGTCGTGCTTCACCTCGCGTAGCGACAGCGCCGACTCGATCGAGGTCACGCCCGGCAGCATCCGCAGCGAGTCGCGCAGGAACGTGCCGTAGTCGTCGAGGTCGCGCGCGACCACCTGCAGCAGGTAGTCGGCCGTGCCCGCGACGTTGTGGCACGCGAGGATCCGCTCGATGCCGAGCACTTCCCGTTCGAACCGGTCGGCGACCTTGCGGTCGTGCGTCGCGAACCGCACGAGCACGAACGCGACGACGCCGAAGCCGAGTGCCTGCCGCGACAGCTGCGCGCGGTAGCGCTCGATGTAGCCGTCGCTTTCGAGCCGCTTGAGGCGCCGCGCGCAGGGCGTCTCGGACAGGCCGACGGATTCGGCGAGGCGGGCGATCGGCATGCGGCCGTCGCGCTGCACCGCGGCGAGGATGGCGCGGTCGGTTTTGTCGAGCTCGGTCATGTTGGCGGAATCCTTGTATCGATTTCGTGATTGTGGCGGATTCCCCCAAGGATCGCCAATCCAGAGCCAAAGATGGCCAATAATCCCTCCTTCTTCAGCGGCAACATATCGTCATTGAAGGACGGGGCAGACCATGATTTCCACGCATTTGCTGTTGATTTATCTCGCCGCGCTGGCCGCCATTTATGCGGTGCCGGGGCCGGACATGGCGCTCGTGCTGCAGACCAGCATCGGCCGTGGCGTGCGGCCCGGGATGGCGGCGGCAGCCGGGCTGTCGCTCGCGCGCACCGCACATGTGACGCTGTCGGCCTGCGGCGTCGCGGCGCTGATCCGCGGCGCACCGTGGCTGTACGAGGTGATCCGCTATGGCGGCGCGTTGTATCTCGCGTATGTGGCGATCCAGGTGTTCCGCTCGCCGGTGTTCGCGCTCGGCGACGGCGATGCGGCGACGGCCGGCGAGCTGCGGCAGTCATTCGTGAAGGGGCTGCTGACGAACCTGCTGAACCCGAAGGCGCTGCTGTTCTGCTCGGTGCTGCTGCCGCAGTTCGTGCGACCCGAGGCCGGGCCGGTCGTCTGGCAGATGTTCGAGCTCGGCGCGCTGCTGGTCGCGGCCGGCGTGTGCTTCGACCTCGCGTGCGTGTTCGGCGCGTCGCGCATCGCGGCGTGGATGCGTGCGCATCCGCTCGCACAGACCGTGCAGCGCTGGACGTTTTCGGCGGCACTGATCGGATTCGCGCTGCGCCTTTCAATGGACTGAACGAGGCCCCGCGCCGTTGCCGCGCAGCCCGACTGGCCGCACGCAATGCCGGCCTTCGCGCGCGTGCCTTGCTGCAGAAGGGGGGACGCGCAAATCGTCTGACTGTTCTAAACTTCCTCTAACTTCGCGCAAGCGAATCGACTGACCGAACGGAACCGACTTCCGCCGGCTGTGTCCGATTTCCTGGCTGTTCCGTGCAACGCGGTACCAAGGAGGGTCTGAACATGGCAAGGCATCTTCACGCCGACCGTGAACCCCGAATCGTCGCCGAGTCCAAATGTCTCGGCGCGTGCGATCCGGCAGAACGCATCCACGTCACGATCATGTTGCGGCGGCAGGAAGAAGGGCAACTCGATACGTTGGTTCACCAGCTCGCCACCGGCGACGCACAGGCGAAGCCGCTGTCGCGCGAAGCGTTCGCGCAGCGTTTCTCCGCCAATCCCGACGACATTCGCAAGACCGAGGATTTCGCGCATCGTCATCAGCTGACGGTCGATCGCGTCGATCCGGTCGAGAGCGTCGTCGTGCTGTCCGGGACGATCGCACAGTTCGAAACCGCATTCGGCGTGAAGCTCGAACGATTCGAGCATCGGTCGATCGGCCAGTATCGCGGCCGCTCGGGCCCGATCGCGCTACCCGACGATCTCGGCGACGCCGTCACGGCCGTGCTCGGCCTCGACAGCCGCCCGCAGGCGCGGCCGCATTTCCGGTTTCGTCCGCCGTTCAAGCCTGCGCGCGGTGCCGCGGGCGTGACGTTTACGCCGGTCCAGCTGGCGTCGCTGTACGATTTTCCGGCCGGTGACGGCGCCGGCCAATGTATCGCGATCATCGAACTCGGCGGCGGCTATCGCGCGGCCGACATCCAGCAATATTTCCGCGGGCTCGGGCTCAAGACGCCGCCGACGCTCGTCGACGTGAACGTCGGCGCCGGCCGCAATGCGCCGACCGGCGACCCGAACGGTCCGGACGGCGAAGTCGCGCTCGACATCGAGATTGCCGGTGCGATCGCGCCCGCCGCGACACTCGCCATCTACTTCGCGCCGAACAGCGACGCGGGTTTCATCCAGGCCGTGAACGCGGCCGTGACCGACAAGACCAACCAACCTTCCGTGATCTCGATCAGCTGGGGCGGCCCGGAAGCCATCTGGCAGGCGCAGTCGGCGCAGGCGTTCAACCGCGTGCTGCAGGCGGCCGCCGCGCAGGGCATCACCGTGTGCGCGGCGTCGGGCGACAGCGGCTCGGGCGACGGGCTGCAGGACGGCACCGATCACGTCGATTTCCCCGCGTCGAGCCCGTACGTGCTCGGCTGCGGCGGCACGCAGCTCGATGCGCTGCCGGGGCAGGGCATCCGCAGCGAGGTCACGTGGAACGACGAGGCGGCCGGCGGCGGCGCGGGCGGCGGCGGCGTCAGCACGCTGTTCGACGTGCCGGCGTGGCAGCAGGGGCTTGCCGTGACGCTCGCCGACGGCAGCCGCACGCCGCTCGCGAAACGCGGCGTGCCCGACGTGGCCGGCGATGCGTCGCCGCAGACGGGCTACGAGGTATCGGTCGCGGGCACCGCCGCGGTGATGGGCGGCACGAGCGCGGTCGCACCGCTGTGGGCCGCGCTGATCGCACGGATCAATGCGTCGGCCGGCGCGTCGGCCGGCTGGGTCAATCCGGTGCTGTACAAGCATCCGGGCGCGCTGCGCGACATCACGAAAGGATCGAACGGCACCTATGCGGCTGCTTCGGGCTGGGACGCGTGCACGGGGCTCGGCAGCCCGAACGGCGCGCAGCTCGCCGCGATCCTCGCGCGCAAGCCGTCGAGCTGACGCGCGGGCCCACGCCTTTCCGTTCGACGCGGGTGTCCTGCCCGCGTCTTTTTTCACCTCCAGGAGCAGCACGATGGGCATCGATTCCGCATCTTCCGGCGGCGTGTATCCGCTGCATCACGGCGACCACAATTCGCATGGCGTGCCGCCGACCGTCAACCCGGTCGCGCTGAGCCACGGCCGCGACCAGCCGTTCTTCGACCCGGTCGCGTACGGCAACGGCCCCGACGACTCGGTGACCGACACGACCGAGGCGGCCGCGATCACGCATCACACCATCCTGATCGACGGCAAGCGCATCGCGTACACGGCGACGGCCGGCCATCTCGTGACGGTCGACCCGAGCAGTTCGCAGCCGGCCGCGAAGCTTTTCTACGTGGCGTTCACGGCCGACGGCGCGAAGGAAGAAACGCGCCCGGTGACGTTCTTCTATAACGGCGGCCCCGGTTCGTCGTCGGTGTTCGTGCTGCTCGGCTCGTTCGCGCCGAAGCGCATCAAGACGTCGATGCCGGGTTTCACGCCGCCCGCGCCGTACCAGATCGAAGACAACCCGGACAGCATGATCGACCACAGCGACCTGGTGTTCATCAATCCGGTCGGCACCGGCTATTCGGCGGCCGTCGCGCCGAACAAGAACCGCAATTTCTGGGGCGTCGACCAGGATGCGGATTCGCTGAAGCAGTTCATCAAGCGCTACCTGACGAAGAACAACCGCTGGAATTCGCCGAAGTACCTGTTCGGCGAATCGTACGGCACAGCGCGCAGCTGCGTGCTCGCGTACAAGCTGCACGAGGACGGCGTCGACCTGAACGGCGTCACGCTGCAGTCGTCGATCCTCGACTACCGGCAGGCCGGCAACCCGGTCGGCGCGCTGCCGACCGCCGCGGCCGACGCGTGGTATCACAAGAAGCTCGGCGTCACGCCCGCGCCGACCGATCTCGGCGCGTTCGTCGAGGAGGTCGCGCAGTTCGCGCGCACCGACTACCTGAAGGCGCTGCGCACGCTTCCGCATGCGGATCCGGCGGCCGTGCAGAAACTGTCGCAATACACGGGCATCGATGCGGCGACGCTGCAATCGTGGAGCCTCGATATCGCCGGCTACGACACGCGCGGCAATTCGCTGTTCCTGACGACGCTGTTGCATGCGCAGGGGCTCGCGCTCGGTTCGTACGACGGCCGCGTGACCGGAATCTCGTCGGGCATCGCCGGCAAGATCGATCCGAATTCGGGCGGCAACGATCCGACGATGACGGCCGTGACGGGCGTCTATACGGCGATGTGGAACAGCTACCTGAACGAGCAGCTGAAGTTCACGTCGAATTCCGCGTTCACCGACCTGAACGACCAGGCGTTCCGGAACTGGGACTTCGGCCACATCGACCCGACCGGCGCGCAGCAGGGCATCGATGCGCAGGGGAACGTGATTCTCTATACGGCCGGCGATCTCGCCGCGGTGATGGCGCTGAACGTCGACCTGAAGGTGCTGTCGGCGAACGGCTTGTACGATTTCGTCACGCCGTTCTACCAGACCGTGATCGACCTGCAGCAGATGCCGCTGGAGGATCTGAAGGTGCGGCAGAACCTGTCGGCGCGGTTCTATCCGTCGGGTCACATGGTGTATCTCGACGGCGGCTCGCGCACCGCGCTCAAGCGCGACCTCGCGACGATGTACGACGCGACGGTCAGCGATACGGGCGCGCGACTGCGGATTCGCGCGTTGCAGGCGAAGAAGGCGGGCGGGCACGCATAGCGCTGCCCGTGGTGGGCGTGCCGCGCGCGGCCTTGACGGCTCGCGCGCGGTATGTCGGTTGCGGCGGCCGGCTTACGCGGGCCGCCAGTCGAACGGCGTGTACGGCAGCGCGCGCTTGTGGCGCGAACCGTCGAAGAAGCGCAGCACCGTTTCGTACACGCGGTCTTCGACCGGCTTGCCCTCGAGGAAATCGTCGATCTCGTCGTAGGTCACGCCGTACGCGTGCTCGTCGGGCCGCAGCGGACGCAGTTCCTCGAGGTCGGCCGTCGGCACCTTCATCACGATCGTTTCCTCGCCGCCGAGCGCACGCGCGACCGCGCGCACGCGCCGCTTGCTCAGGCCCGCGAGCGGCAGGACGTCCGCGCCGCCGTCGCCGAACTTCGTGAAGAAACCCATCAGCGACTCGGCCGCATGGTCGGTACCGATCACGATGCCGCGCCGCGCGCCGGCCACCGCGTACTGCGCGATCATGCGTTCGCGCGCCTTGATGTTGCCGTGCACGAAATCCTGCTGCGCCGGCGTGTCGAATGCGTGGCCGGATGCGACCAGCGAGCGCAGCATCGCATCCGCGGCCGGCTTCACGTCGACCGTCAGCACCTCGTCCGCGCGCACGAACGCGAGCGCGCGCTGGGCATCGGCTTCGTCGTTCTGCACGCCGTTCGGCAAGCGCATCGCGATGAAGCGCGCATCGTAGCCGTCGGCGCGCAGGCGCTCGACCGACAGCTGCGCGAGCCGGCCGGCCGTCGACGAATCGACGCCGCCGCTGATGCCGAGCACGTAGGACCGCAGGCCGGTCGAACGAAGATAGTGCGCGAGGAAATCGATGCGGCGGTCGATCTCGGCCTCGGCGTCGAAGTGCGGGGCAACGTTCAGTTCGGCAATGATCGCGCGCTGGCGGCTGGCGTAATCGGCGGATGTCATGAAGAAAGTTCCGGAACGAAATGCAAGGCGCCCATCATAAGCGCAATCGCGGCGCGGTGCCGCGCCGGGCGTGCGTTCCGGAGGCTTCGCGTTGCTTCGGCGAGACGTACTGCGTCGCCGTGGTGCACGGTGCGCCGGGCGGGTGCGGGATGCCGGGCGAACGGCATGCGCGCTCGCCCCGCCGACGGGATGCGCGCCGGATGGCCGGCGTCAGCGCCGCGCGAGCACGACGCCCACCAGCGCGAGCGCGAAGCCGGCGAGCTGGATCGCCGCGAGCGTTTCGCCGAACAGCCAGTAGCCTTGCAGCGCGGCCAGCGGCGGCGCGAGGAACAGCAGCGACGTCGCGCGCGCCGCGTTGCCGCGGCGCAGCATCCACATCAGCATCGTGACCGCGCCGCCGGACAGGAACACGACGCCCCACACCAGCGACACCCACAGCGCCGGCGCGCCGATCCAGCGGGTTTCGTGAAGCAGCGCGACGAAGCCGGCCGCGACGATCGCCGCGCCGAAATTCTGCACGGCCACCGCCGTGCGCAGGTCGCTCTGCGCGAGCTTGCCTTTCTGGTACAGCGAGCCGGCCGTGATCGATCCGACCGCCAGCACCGATACGGCGACGACCAGCCACTCGGGCGCCGCACCCGGCGGCGACGCGACGCCGCCCGCGACCTTCGGCGCCAGCACGAGCGCGACGCCGACGAGCCCGAGCGCCATCCCGAGCCAGCCGCGCGCGGGCAGGCGCTCGTTGAACAGCGGGACCGCGAGCACGGCGGTGGCGAGCGGCTGCAGCGCGCCGAGCAACGCCATGACGCCCGCGTTCAACCCTTGCGCGACGGCCCAGTAGCTGGCGCCCAGATAGACGCCCTGCAGCAGCGCGCCCGCGATCAGATGGCGCGGCCATTCGCGGCGGGCCGGCCACGGTGCGCGCGCGGCGAGCGCCACGACGCCGAACAGCGCGGCCGTGCCGGCGAAGCGCGCGAGCAGGAACAGGTTGGGATCGGCGTAGGGCTTGATGGCCCGCGCGACGATGAAGCCGGTGGACCACAGCGCGACGAACGCGGCGGCGACGATCGAGGTAAGCATGCGTAACGGGCCACGAACTGGCTGGACAGAATCGGAAAGTCGGCCAGTATCGGGGGAAGCGGGGCCGGCGTCTTGTCGAATCCTGCACTCATGCCGGGCGAGGCGTGGCCGTGCCGGTCGTCAGCGTGCGCCGGGTTTGCGGCGCGGAAAGGGAGGGGGCCGCGCGGCGCGATGCGGCGCGGCCGGGCGTGAAGCCGCGGCGATCGGCCGGTTCAGTCGATCGAGAACGTGTCGAGCGGCTGGTTGGCGCGCGCATCCGTCGCGAAGCGAGCGGCGAGCTGTTCATAGAGCCGGCGTGCCTCGTCGAGCGTCAGGTCGATCCAGTACGGATCGCCGGCCGCGTCGTTGAGGCGTTCGGGCGGAAACTGGATTTCGATCACACTGCCTTTGCGATACATGGCGCGAGCCCCTTTGCTTGATCCGTCATTCGGCGAAACGCAGAGTGTAGCAATCGGCGTCGCGCCGATTCGCGCGCATGAGGCAATACAGAATTTCGCTTTCGGGAAACGCGGCCGGCCGCGTTTCCCGCCGCCGTCAAATGCCGGTCAAACGGCCGTAATACAATGGCCGGCTCACCCATTACAGTCGCCTCGGGCGCACACGCGATGCTGGCGGAACAACGTCATCAATACATCCTGTCGGAGCTCGGACGGTCGGGCGCGCTGTCGGTCGCGGAACTCGTCCGTTCGCTCGACGTGTCGCGCGAGACGGTAAGGCGCGACCTGAATGCGCTGGCCGCGCGCGGCCTGCTCGTGATGACGCACGGCGGCGCGCTGGCCGCCGATCGCCGCGAGCCGAGCCTGTCCGAGCGCGAAGCCGCGAATGCCGAAGCGAAGCGCACGATCGGGCGGCGCGCGGCCGAATTCGTGCCCGACGATGCATCGGTGCTGATCGATTCGGGCAGCACGCCGCATGCGGTCGCGCTCGCGCTCACCGACCGGCACCGGCTGTCGATCTACACGAACGACTGGCGTACCGCGTTCGTGCTCGCGCGGCGCAACGGCAACCGCGTGACGCTGCTCGGCGGCGAGCTGTCCGACGACGAGGATGCGACCTTCGGGCTCGACACGATCCACCAGCTCGCGCAATACCACGTCGATTTCGCGTTCGTCGGCGCCGGCGGCATCACGCCCGACGGCGAATGTACCGACTACTCGCGGCTCGCGGCCGAGGTGCGCAGCCGGATGATCGCGGCGGCCGGCACGGCGATCATCGTCGCCGACCATTCGAAATTCGGCCGCGTGACGCCGGTGCGCATCAACGGCACGGCCGCCGCCCGCTATCTCGTGACCGAGCGCGCGCCCGACAAGGCCGTGCGCCGTGCGCTGACCGCGCGCGGGATCGAACTGCTCGTGTGCGACTGACGCGCGTCCGACATACAAGGTTCATCGAAGCGTCATTCCACGGGAAGAACCGCCGCCGACACTGACCCATTCACCTCGACCGGCCGTCAGGCCAGGGAGCAATGAATGACCGTCAGCGTGCGCAGCTATCTTTCCCCCACCCTGGTCCTGCTGGCCTTCGACTGGCCCGATGCGGCGGCGCGGCCCGATTTCCTCGGCTTCGCGATCCGGCGCACGCCGGGCTTCTGGTCGGCCGACGGCAAGACGCGTGCGCCGGACAGCTGGTTGCCGAACCGCCTGACGTTCGACGGCCCGGCCGCCGACACGCAGGGCGATGCGCCGACCGATCAGGCGCCGATCCAGAAATTCATGTGGTGGGATGCGCGCATCGATCCTCAGGACCGCGATGCATCGTTCCGCTACGACGTCTATCCGGTCGTCGGCACGCCGGCGAACCTGCAGGTGCTCGACGCGGAGGCCGGCGTATGCGACGTCGTGCTGCCCGCGCACATCGAGGACGGCATCGGCACGTGGTTCAACCGCGCGGTGGTCAGCTCGCAGGCGTTTGCCAGGCAGGTCGCGGCGCTGGGTCTCGCGCCGAACGAGGCGCCGAGCGACGCACAGGCGCTGAAGTTGCGCACGTGGCTCGCGAACGACATGGAGCAGGTGTTCGCGGAGATGCTCGACCCGGCGTCGCGCGCGGCGTCGGCCGTCTATCACCTGACCGACACGCTGTGGGCGCTGCCCGCATTCGAAGCGTTCGGCCGCAAGCACGGCGAAGCGTCGCTCGCGATCGTCTACGACGCGCACACGACGGCGCGCAAGGGCAAGCCGCCGCTGCCGTCGCCGAACCAGCCGGCCGTCGACGCGCTGCAGGGCCTCGCGACGCTCGCGCCGCGCGACAGGACGCACATCATGCACGACAAGTTCATCGTGACCGACGCGCCGTCGAACCCCGCGCCCGCGCGCGTGCTGACCGGTTCCGCGAACTTCACGACCGAGGGGCTGACCGAGCAGGCCAACGTGCTGCACGCATTCGACTCGTCCGTGCTCGCCGCGCTGTACAACGACCGCGCGCATGCGCTCGCGAGCAATCCTTCGATTGCCGAGACGGAGCAGCTGACGTCGGGCTGGTCGGCGCCGATGACGATCGGCAGCGCGCAGGTGCGCGTCGCGTTTTCGCCGGAGCCGGCGGGGCAGCGTATGGAGATCGACACGATCGTCGCCGCGATCGCGGCCGCGAAGCATTCGGTGTCGTTCTGCCTGTTCATGCCGACCGACGCGGCGCTGCGCGATGCCTGTTTCGCGGCCGGCGACCGCGGGCTGATGATGTTCGGGCTGGTGAACCGGATCAGCGTCGGCAGCGCGACGAAGGCCGATACCGCGCGGCAGGCAGGCCAGACGCTCGATGCGGCCACGCTCGCGAACCTCGAGTTGTACCATCGCAGCCGCGACAACCGCGACGTGATCGATGCCGCGTATTTCTCGCCGGCCACCGTGCCGCCAGGCTTCACGCCGGAACTGCGGCTCTTTCCGGGCGAGCCGGCGCCGGCCTTTCCGCCCGTCGTGATTCATCACAAGTTCATCGTGATCGATGCGGAAGGCGCGAATCCGGTCGTGTACACGGGCTCGGCGAACATGAGCCGCAATTCCGAGCAGTACAACGACGAGAACCTGCTCGAGATCCGCGACACGCGGGTCGCGGCGATCTATCTCGCGGAATTCCTGCGGCTTTACGAGCACTATCGCGCACGGGCGCTGGCGATCGATGCGCAGCGGCACGGCACGGACGCGGGGACGGGCGCGCATGCGCGGCTCGCGCTCGCGCCCGATTCGCGCTGGGCGAAGAAGTATTACGTGCAGGGAAGCCCGGAAGAAAAGGCGCGGATCGCACTGGCGTCGACCGCGCCGACCAACTGACGCACCGAAGTGCGAAGGGCACGGCAGGTGCGTGCCCCGGCCGGCCGCCGCCGCTTACGCGGCGACGTAGCGCAGCACGGCGTCGGCGATCGTGTCGCGATGCCGCGTGCGCAGGCGCGGCGCCGACGGATCGCGCCCGAACGCGGCGCCGAACGTGTAGCGGTTCGACACGCGGTGGAAGCAGAACGAGCTGATCAGCAGGTGCAGGTCGAACGCATCGATGTCCTTGCGGAACGCGCCGCTGGCCGCACCGCGCTCGACCAGTTCCTCGAGCGTCTTGATGATGCTGACGTTGCGGTTCTTGAACGACTTCAGCTGTTCGAGATACTTCGCGCCGTGGATGTTCTCGATCGACACGAGGCGGACGAAGTCGCGATGCTTGTCGTGATAGTCGAACGTGAATTCGACGAGGCGGCGCATGCCTTCGCGCGGCTCCATGTCGCCGACGTGCAGTTCCTGCTCGAGCGCGCGGATGTCGCCGTACACCTTCTCCAGCACGGCCTCGTACAGGCCTTCCTTGCTTTCGAAGTAGTAATAGAGCATGCGCTTCGTCGTGTTCGTGCGCTCGGCGATCGCGTCGACGCGCGCACCGGCGAGGCCCATCGCGGAGAATTCCTGCGTGGCGACGTCGAGAATGTTGCGCTTGGTTTGCTCGGGATCGTATTTGCGCCGCGCTTCGGACGCAAGCGCTCGGGTGTCGGACGTGGCGGCCTTGCTTCCTGCTTTCATGTGACTTTGTTTTGGGTTCGCGGCGGCTAGGAAAAGGCATTCTAGCATGTGGGAAATGCCCGCCCGGCCGACCTTCCGCTCTAATCGGCCAGGCCGTCCGGCGGGGCCGTTTCGGCCGCCGCGCCCGCTCGGCGGCGGCAGGATGCGAGCGCGTCGCGGGCCTGGTAGGCGGTGTACGTGAGCTGCGCGGCGGCGAGGCCGGCCAGCCCGAACGTACGCGTGAGCCCGAACGCGGCGAAGCCGTCCGGCACCGGCCGGCCTTCGGCCAGCGCGGCGGCGAGCGTTTCGCCGGCCACCGTGGTCGGCGCCATGCCGTGGCCGCCAAACGCGATCGCGTGCCATACGCCGTCCGTGTCGCGGCCGATCTGCGGCATCTTGTGCCGGGCGTAGCTCATCAGCCCGCCCCACGCGTAGTCGACCTTCACGCCTTCCAGTTGCGGATACACGCGCAGCAGGTCGCGCCGCAGCAGGCGCGCGATCGCATCGGGGCCGCGGTCGAGCACCGAGATCCGGCCGCCCCACAGGATGCGCGTGTCCTTCAGCGGCCGGTAGTAGTCGAACGCGAAACGCGTGTCGTAGATCGCGTACGGCGCGTCGATCGCGTCGGGCAGCCGCGTGCCGAGCGGCTCGGTCGCGATCACGTAGGTCGCGATCGGCAGCACCGCGCGCTCGATGCGCGGCGACACGCCGCGCGCGTAACCGCCGCCGGCGAACACGACGTCTTTCGCGCGCACCGCGCCCTGCGCCGTGCGCACGACGTACCCGGCGCCTTCGCGCGCGATGCCGAGCGCGGCCGAGCGTTCGTACACGCGGGCACCGCCGCGCGAGGCGGCCGCCGCGACGCCGAGCACGTACTTGAGCGGATGGAAGTGGAAGGCGTTCGGCTCGAACAGGCCGCCGTAATAGCGCTGCGTCTTCAACCGCTCGCGCAGCGCGCCGGTCGGGACGGGTGCCCAGTCGACGCCGAGTTCCTGCTTCATCAGCGTGCGCACGCCGTCGAGCCGCGACGGATCGTCGAACCAGTTCGCGAGCATCACGCCCTGGTCGACGATGTCGCAGTCGATCCCGTAGCGGGCGATCCGCGCGCGGATCAGGTCGACCGCATCGACGGTGAGCCGGTACAGCCGGCGCCCTTCGTCGCGGCCGAGCGTGCGCAGCAGGTCGGCATTGTCGAGGCTGTAGCCGCCGAACACGAAGCCGCCGTTGCGGCCCGACGCACCGAAGCCGACCCGTTCGCCGTCGAGCACGACGACGTCGCGCACGCCGCGCTCGACGAGGCCGAGCGCCGTGCACAAGCCGGCGAGGCCGCCGCCGACGATGCAGACCTGCGTGTCGATCGTGCCGGTCAGTTGCGGGTAGGGCTGGCGGGTAACGGTGGCTTCGTAGAAGTTCTGCATGCGATTTCGTTGATTCGTGACGACGGGAAAACGGACGGCGCGCGTCGATCTTGCCTGAACGCGTGCGCCGCGTCGAATGGCGCTTGTCAGGGCGCCGGCCGCCGCGTTCGGGCGGCAGCCGGCGCAATGCGTGACGTCAGGCTTCAGGCGCCCGGCGTCGGGTTGGCCGGGCGCGCGACGTAGCCCGCGTAGCCGATGTCGGCCTGCGGGGCCGCTTCCGGCGTGGCGTTGCGTTCGATCCACGGCGCGATCTCCATGTCTTCGTAGCGTACGAGGCGGCACTTGCGCACCAGCGCGTAGCCGAGCCAGATCGCGACGAAGAACGGCAGGCCGATGTAGGTCGCGGCGACGCCGGCCCAGTCGATCTTGTCGGAGAGGAACGCCTGGTAGTCCTGGCCGAGCGCGACGACCGCGCACAGCGCGAACGCGAACAGCGGGCCGAACGGGAACCACTTCGACCGGTACGGCAGCTGATCGAGCCGGTAGCCCTGCTTCAGGAAACCCTTGCGGAACCGGTAGTGGCTGACCGCGATGCCGAGCCACGTGATGAAGCCGGCCATGCCCGACGTGTTCAGCAGCCACAGATACACGGTCTTGTCGCCGTACAGCGACGTGAGAAAGCACAGCGCGCCGACGGCCGTCGTCGCATACAGTGCATTGCGCGGCACGCCGCCCCGCGACAGCTTCGCGAAGATCTTCGGCGCACGGCCTTCGACCGCGAGGGTGTAGAGCATCCGCGTCGACGCGTACATGCCCGAGTTGCCGGCCGACAGCACGGCCGTCAGGATCACCGCGTTCATCACGCCGGCCGCGAACGCGAGGCCCGCGTGGCGGAATACGAGCGTAAACGGGCTCACGCCGATGTCGGTCACGTCGCTCTTCAGCAGGCTCGGGTCGGTGTAGGGAATCAGCACGCCGATCACGAAGATCGCGAGCACGTAGAACAGCAGGATGCGCCAGAAGATCTGGCTCACCGCGCGCGGGATCGTCGTGCGCGGGTTCTCCGATTCGCCGGCCGCGACGCCGATCATTTCGGTGCCCTGGAACGAGAAGCCCGCGATCATCGCGACGCCGAGCATCGTTGCCCAGCCGCCGGCGAACGGCGCGTCGCCGATCGTGAAGTTGCTCCAGCCGGCGCTCGGGCCGCCCTGCATGATCCCGAAGATCATCAGCAGGCCGACACCGACGAACGCGAGCACCGTCAGCACCTTGATCAGCGCGAACCAGTATTCGGCTTCCCCGAAACCGCGCACCGACAACGCGTTGAGCGCGAAGATCAGCGTGAGGAACAGCGCGCTCCACCAGACGCCCGGCACATGCGGGAACCAGTAGTGCATCACGAGCTGCGCGGCGACGAGTTCCACCGCCAGTGTCACGGCCCAGCTGTACCAGTAGTTCCAGCCGAGCGCGAAGCCGAAGCCTTCGTCGACGAATTTCGCGCCGTAGGTCGCGAACGAGCCCGACACCGGCATGAACGCGGCCATTTCGCCGAGGCTCGTCATCAGGAAATAGACCATCAGGCCGATCACCATGTACGCGATCATCGCGCCGCCGGGGCCGGCCTGCGAGATCGACGCGCCGGATGCGACGAACAGGCCCGTGCCGATCGAGCCGCCGATCGCGATCATCCGCAGATGACGGGCCTGCAGCGCACGGTGAAGGGACGGCTTCGCGGGCGGCGAGCCGGACGGACGGGGCGAATCGGGGCGGGCGTCTGAATGCATGGCGGGCGCTGGGCGCTGTCTCCGGGATTGTTTTTTCGGTGACGAAGCGCGACGCGTTGCCGGACGCGGGCCGGGGCAGCGGTGATGCGGTGCGAAACGGGCCGCCGGGGGCCCGATGAGCCGGGCCGCGGGGCGTGTCGCCTTCGTCGGGCGTCCGGCCGCTTGTCATGGCGGCCGGCGGCGCGCCGGGTGCATGGCACCTCGACGCCGCCCCGATTGTGGGTGCCCGATGTACGGGCGGCAAACGATATTTCCGAACAGGGTGATGCAGCTTTGTCATCAACTCGCGCCACGTCGGGACGCGTCCCGTGGCCCGGTCACGAGCCTTGGAAAAGTCTCGTGTCGGGACGGGAGCGCACGCGTTCTTCCTGCCGGGGTGTTGCGTTTTGGGAATGAAGTCGTGAGTTAATATCAATAGCGGCCCGACTTGTGGCCGCCGACAATGTGTTTCATGGATCGTGCCTCGCGAGGCTGGGGCGCGCCGTCCGGCCGGGCTTCCGGCGGCGGCGCGGCGCGATGCGCCGTATGCGGCGCACCGGGCCGGCCACGCGGCGCATCCGCTTGCACAGGGCGCGCGAACGCGCTCCAATCGAATCACGCGGGCGGCGCTGCCGCCGCACCGATCAATCTGTCCCTGAAGAGGAAGTGATGCAATTCAACGACATTCTTGCCGCGCTCGATATCGATCTCGCCCAGTGGAAAGGCAATGCGCTGACCGCGCGCTCGCCGCTCGACGGCGCGACGCTCGCGACGCTGGCTGTCGACACGCCGGCCGACGCGGAACGCAAGATCGATGCCGCGCACGACGCATTCCTCAAGTGGCGCACGGTGCCGGCGCCGGTGCGCGGCGAACTCGTGCGCGTGTTCGGCAATGTCCTGCGCGAGCACAAGGCCGAACTGGGCCGTCTCGTCACGCTCGAGGCCGGCAAGATCACGTCGGAAGGCCTCGGCGAAGTGCAGGAAATGATCGACATCTGCGATTTCGCGGTCGGTCTGTCGCGCCAGCTCTACGGCCTGACGATCGCATCCGAGCGCCCGGGCCACCGGATGATGGAAACGTGGCACCCGATCGGCGTGTGCGGCGTGATCTCGGCGTTCAACTTCCCGGTTGCCGTGTGGGCATGGAATGCGGCGCTCGCGTTCGTGTGCGGCGATTCGGTCGTGTGGAAGCCGTCGGAAAAGACGCCGCTCACCGCGATCGCGTGCCACGTGCTGCTCCAGAAGGCGATCCGCGAGTTCGAGAAGACTCATCCGGGCGTCGCGCCTGCGGAACTGAGCCAGCTGGTGCTCGGCATGCGCGATGTCGGCGAGGTGCTGACGGCGTCGAAGAAGGTGCCGGTCGTCAGCGCGACGGGCAGCGTGCGGATGGGCCAGGAAGTCGCGAAGGTGCTGAGCCAGCGTCTCGCGCGCGGCATCCTCGAACTCGGCGGCAACAACGGGATGATCGTCGCGCCGAGCGCGGATCTCGATCTCGTCGTGCGCGCGGTCACGTTCGCGGCGGTCGGCACGGCCGGCCAGCGCTGCACGACGCTGCGCCGCCTGATCGTGCATCGCAGCCTGGTCGAGCAACTGCTGCCGCGCATCGAGAAGGCCTACACGTCGGTGAAGGTCGGCAACCCGCTGGAAGAAGGCACGCTGGTCGGTCCGCTGGTCGATCGTGCGTCGTTCGACGCGATGCAGAAGGCGCTGGCCGATGCACGCGAGCAGGGTGGCGAAGTGAAGGGCGGCGAGCGCGTCGACGTCGGTCATGCGGATGCGTACTACGTGCGTCCGGCAATCGTGCGGATGCCGAAGCAGTCGGCGGTGGTCGAGCGCGAAACGTTCGCGCCGATCCTGTACGTGATGATCTACGACAACTTCGACGATGCGATCGAACTGCACAACGCGGTGCCGCAAGGGCTGTCGTCGGCGATCTTCACGAACGACATGCGCGAGGCCGAGCAGTTCATGTCGGCGGCGGGCAGCGATTGCGGGATCGTCAACGTGAACATCGGCACGAGCGGCGCGGAGATCGGCGGCGCGTTCGGCGGCGAGAAGGAAACGGGCGGCGGCCGCGAGTCGGGTTCGGATGCGTGGAAGGCCTATATGCGCCGCGCGACGAATACGATCAACTACAGCCGGCAATTGCCGCTGGCGCAGGGCGTGAAGTTCGACGTTTGACGTCGGTTGCCCGAATGGGCGCCATGTACGAGTGAGAAGGGCCGGTTGCCGCGGATGCGGTGACCGGCCCTTCGTGTTTCGGCGCGGGCGGCGCCATCGTCGATGACAAGCCCGCTCAGGCGATGCTCACTGCTCCGCCGCCGGCATGTTCTGCACGACCAGCATCTGCGGGCTCGACAGCGTGATCCCCGCCGCACGCAGCTGCTTCAGGATCTCGAACAGCAGGTCGCTCTTCGTCGAGCTCGCGATCCGCGGGCTCGACACGTAGCCCGTCACGCTCAGCGTGATCCCGTCCGGCGTGAGCTGGCTGAACGTCACCGACGGCGCCGGCTTCTCGAGAATCGCCTGATGCTCGCGATACGCGTCGAGCAGCAGGTCGCGCACCTGCTCGGGATCGGTGTTCAGCGGGAACGTCAGCACCAGCGTCGCGACGCCCTGCGTGCTGTTGCCCATCGTCACGTTGCGCACGTTCTGCGAGATCAGTTGCGAGTTCGGCACGATCACGGTCGAGCGGTCGCTGAGCTGGATCTCGGTCGCGCGCACGTTGATGCGGCGGATGTCGCCTTCGACGCCCGCGATGCTGACCATGTCGCCCACCTTGACGGGGCGTTCGGTCAGCAGGATCAGCCCCGACACGAAGTTCTTCACGATCTCCTGCAGGCCGAAGCCGATCCCCACCGACAACGCGCTGACGATCCACGCGAGGTTGCTCCACCGCACGCCGAGCAGCCCGAGCGTCATCAGCACGAGCAGCACGTAGCCGACGTTGGTGAACAGCGTGATCAGCGACACGCGCATGCCCGTATCCATGCCGAGCGCGGGCATGAATTCGCTGTCGAGCCAGCGGCGCAGCGAGCGCAGCAGGTAGAAGCCGATCGCGAACCCGATCACGGCGTTCAGGATCCGGTCGGGCATGATGTTCAGGCTCTGCAGCCGCTGGCTGCCGATCATCGCGACCGCGCTGTCGAGCAGGTCGCCCGGCGTCGTGCCGAAGCCGCCCGTCACCAGCGCGATGGCCGCGATCAGCATCAGCAGGCTCGTGCCGAAGCCGGACAGGACCGTGCGCGCCTGATCGAGGTGGCGGTCCTCGAGCGCGAACAGGTGCTTGATCTGCTGGCCCGTCGACAGGCCCGACGAGAACAGGCTTTCGCTCGCATCGCGCGTCAGCTGGATCAGGATGTAGGTCGCGCACAGCACGATCTCGAACCACACGAGTTCGTACGTGATGAAGCGCGCGACCGTGATGTAGCCGATCAGGAGTGCGATCAACGATACGACGATCGCCAGCGTGACGCCCGCATGGATCAGCCCCGCGAGCGTCGAGCGCTGCTCGGGCGCTTCGCCGGCCGCCGCGAGCGCGCTGCGTGCGCGGTTCGCGCGCAACAGCGACGCGCCGACCGTCAGCGCCACGACGAGCGAGACGATGCCGCGGCCGAACAGCGTGACCGACAGGCTCGTGTCGACGATCCGGTTGATCGATTCGAGCGTGCCGGACACCAGCAGCAGCGCGGCCAGGATGCTGGGGAACGGTTTCATCGCGAGCGCGACGGGATCGGCGAGCGCGGGCAGTCGCCACGACGGATGCTTCGTACAGAGCAGGGCGCGGCCGAGTCCGGCGATCAGCGCGCAGGTTGCGGCGAGCTTCGCGAACTGGTCCCACAGATCGGTCAGCGACGGCGTGAGCTCGTAGCGGCGCGCGACGGCGAGGTAGAGGATCTGAACGGCGATGGCCGTGGCCAGGAACGTCGACAGCACGGTCGACAGCGCCAGCGCGCTGCGGCGCAGGCGCGTGGGCGGCAGACGGTTCAGCGCGATCCACGCGAGCCCGCGCTCGATGAGCCGGCGGCCGCCGAGCCACGCCGCGAACGAGGCGATCAGCAGCACCGTCGTGAGCGCCCGCTGCCCGGGTACCCATGACGAATGCAGCATGTCGAGCAGCTCGTCGTCGAAATCCTGGAGCCGCTGGCGATCGTCCGGCGAAAGGTGGAACAGCGGCAGCCAGAACTGCGCGCTGAAGATGCTGCCCGAACGGAACGCGAGCTGGTTCTTCAGCAGGCTGCGATGCAGTTTCGCGAACTGCTCGGTCAGGTTCGTGAGGCTGGCCTTCTGGTCGGCTGCCTGCTTCAGCGCCGCATCGATCTGCGTCTTGCGTGCGTCGAGCGTGGCCCGTTGTTTCGCGACGGCTGCCGTTTCCGGCGCGGCGCCTTCGGCGGGCGGCGGCCCGAGCACGTCGAGTTGCGCCTGGATCTGCGCGCGTTGCGGCGTGAGATCGCTTTGCAGTTTCGCGATGTCGGTGCTCAGCTCTTGGGCCGAGTCGTCGAGCGCGTCCAGTTCCTTGCTGTTGGATGTCGTCGAGGTCTGCTGCTTGATGCGGTCCAGTTCGACCTGCATCTGCTTGAGCTGCGCGATGGCGTCGTTCAGCGAGATGGCCGGGACGGGGGCGCCGACGCCGCTTGCGCCCGGGGCCGAAGCGGCCGCCGGAAACGCCGACGCGGTTGCGATCGCCGCGAACTGCAGCAGCGCGATCAGCGCGATTCGGCAGGCGTACGTGGATAGTCGTTGTATGAACATGGATTCTTACGATTTGCCGACGATGCCGGGTGCCGAAAAGCAGCCGGAAGCCGGTGGTTGGCCCGACTGCATGTTACCGGGGCGCGGGCCATCGATTTCCGAATCCGCATGGGCGACGTTTCGGCGCCGGGCAGGAGGGGCCGACCGCGGGAAATCCCGCTCGCCCCTGTCTTGTCAAGGGTGTGCCGACCGAATCGCGTCCGAAACCGCGCGATGTTGTCGTTCAGCCGCGGCAGGCGGCTGGACAGATGGTTACGAAATTTACATGAAGTTGGCCCGACGGCGGTTCGTGCTAATTGGGGCGCGAGTCATGGCGGCATACGCTGCCGATGCTGAGCTTTCATTTCCCTGTCGCTTCATCGTCGGTAAAATGCCGCGGGTCGCTGGCAGGCGTCCGGGACATGAGAAGGGTGGGCCGCCTGCCGCGCGGCGAAAAACGAACAACGAAAAGAAATCCTGAGAGCATGGCTGACCGATGTTCATCCGGACGACGTCGTCGCATCCGGTGAAGGTTTCAACGCGTGGCTGATCAGCGTGACGCATGGCTACGTGGACGTCGATCGATTGAAAACGGTCGCGAGCATGATTCCGGTGCTCAACAACCTGATGGCGCTGGCCGATGCGCTCACCGACATCGTCTCGATCATCCGCAAGCGAGGCGACGAACTGCTCGACTATCTCGGACTCGCGATCAACCTGATCGGCGTGATTCCATTTCCGCCCGTACTGGCGCCCATGCGCCTCACGGCGCGGCCGCTTCTGGCAACGTCGATTGGACGATAGGGAATCTTGTTCGACGTTGTGCCCGGTCAGCCAGCTATAACGAACCGGCTCGCTACATCTGTTCCAATGCGGCCGATGCGCCCGTGCGTCAATTGATTGATGTGCTCAGCCCCCCGCCTCGCTAAAATGCGCGAAGCCGCTCGCCAGTTCCCCTCTGCTGGCGCCAACGACAATCAAGAATCCGGAGACTCGCCACCATGGCATCCACCCAGCCCGACCCGCTCACGGCAGCAGGCGCCGCCCGCCCCGCGGCGATCGACCCCGGCTCCATCTCGGCGCGCCTCGACCGCCTGCCGCCGACCCGCAGCGTCTGGAAGCTCGTCGTGCTGCTGAGCCTCGGCTTCTTCTTCGAACTCTACGACCTGCTGTACAGCGGCTACGTCGCGCCCGGGCTCGTGAAAAGCGGCATCCTGTCGGCGACGACGCACGGCCTGTTCGGCACCACGGGCGTCGCGAGCTTCATCGCCGCGCTGTTCTCCGGGTTGTTCATCGGCACGATCGCATGCGGCTTCCTTGCCGACCGCTTCGGCCGCCGCGCGATCTTCACGTGGTCGTTGCTGTGGTACACGGCCGCCAACGTCGTGATGGCATTCCAGGACACCGCGGCCGGGCTGAACTTCTGGCGCTTCGTCGTCGGTCTCGGCCTCGGCGTCGAGATGGTGACGATCGGCACGTACATCTCCGAGCTCGTGCCGAAGCAGATTCGCGGCCGCGCGTTCGCGTGCGAACAGGCGGTCGGCTTCGTCGCGGTGCCGGTGGTCGCGTTCCTCGCGTACCTGCTCGTGCCGCATGCGCCGCTCGGCCTCGACGGCTGGCGCTGGGTCGTGCTGATCGGCGCGCACGGCGCGCTGTTCGTGTGGTGGATTCGCCGCGAACTGCCGGAAAGCCCGCGCTGGCTCGCGCAGCAGGGGCGCGTCGACGAAGCCGACCGCATCATGCGCGCGCTCGAGGCGAAGGTCGAAGCCGAATACGGGCGGCCGCTGCCGCCGCCCGCGCCGGCCGAACCCGTGCCGCCGCGCGGCAGCTTCCGCGACATGTGGGTGCAGCCGTATCGCAGCCGCACGATCATGATGACGATCTTCAACGTGTTCCAGACGGTCGGCTTCTACGGCTTCGCGAACTGGGTGCCGACGCTGCTGATCAAGCAAGGCATCACGATCACGTCGAGCCTGATGTATTCGAGCGTGATCGCGCTCGCGGCGCCGATCGGCCCGCTGATCGGCCTCGTGATCGCCGACCGCTTCGAGCGCAAGTCGGTGATCGTCGCGATGGCGGCGGCGATCGTCGTCTGCGGGCTGCTGTTCAGCCAGACGACGGTGGGCGCGTTCCTGATCGTGCTCGGCATTGGCCTCACGCTCGCGAGCAACATCATGTCGTACAGCTTCCACGCATACCAGGCCGAGCTGTTCCCGACGTCGATCCGCGCACGGGCAGTCGGCTTCGTCTATTCGTGGAGCCGCTTCTCGGCGATCTTCTCGTCGTTCGTGATCGCGGCCGTGCTGAAAGGCTTCGGCACGTTCGGCGTGTTCGCGTTCATCGCGGGCGCGATGGTGATCGTGATGGTCGCGATCGGGTTCATGGGCCCGCGCACGAAGGGCATCGCGCTCGAAACCATTTCGAAGTAGTCGGCAGGTACGCACGCGTGTCGCTTCGTTTGTGCGACATGCGTGCAATACGGTTTCGATGGGGACAACGCGTCGCCGGGATGATTTGGCATGCAAATTGATTTGACGGGGAGTCGTTTCATATCGAACGCGCCGAATCGCCGAATCCACAAGCGTGACACGCAACGAAGCCGCAAACGGCAACGAGTTGAAACAAAGCGTGACGAAGCGCAAATCCACCGCCAAACCACGACTTCCGTCGCTGCCGATTCTTCCGTCGGCGCGTAAAATGAAGGGCCTGACGACTCATTAGCCGCCATCGGACCGCACGCGTTGCATTAGCGAACGGCTCCGCCGCGAAGAGGCGTCGGCGCCGGGCGCGCATGATGCGCCAGACGTGTCGATGGCTTGCGCGGAAGATGCGCCGCTCGCAACAGCACCACGCGGCGGCCGGATCGGCCGATGGCTTCGAACGTATGATGCTTTCCAGCTTGACGCGGCGAATTTCGAAGTCGCGCCGTCGTACCCGCACAGTCGCCGCGTATGCGTCGCTCGCTGTCGTGCTGCCCGTTTCCGTTCTTGCCGGGTTGCCTGCCTTCGCCGCATCCGACGCTTCGTCGTCCGTTGCTCCGTCATCCTCATCAGTGGCATCGCCCGCGTCGACGGCTTCTCATGCGCACCCGGGCTCGTCCGCGCATGTGTTGCCAGGTACATCGCCCGCACCGTCCGCCCCCGCGGCATCGCACGTGCATCATGCAGCGCCGGCCAGTGCGGCATCGGCCGCTTCCGGCGCTTCTTCCGCAGCTTCTACAGCCGAACCCGCATCGGCCGCATCCGCCACCACCGCCAGCGAGGCCGAAGCCCCCGCGCCGACCCCGCCGCGCCGGCATCCGCCCCTATCGGCCGAGGAAGCGAAGAACGCGACGGCGCGCGCCGTCGACATGCGCAAGCGCTTCACGCAGGAAGTCACCCGCCGATTGAACGTGCCCGCGAGCGAACAGCGCGCCTACGGCGAGCGGCTCCAGAAGGCGCTCGTCGACGCGGACCTCGGCGACCTCGCCGGCGAATACGTCGCGATGGTCGACCGCGCACCGAACGTGCAGGCGCTGTTCATCTACTTCCGCGCCACGCCGGCCAATGCGTGGCTGATGATCGGCGCCTCGCCGGTCGGCACGGGGCTGCCGGGCAAGTACGACCATTTCCTGACGCCGCTCGGCGTGTTCCATCACTCGCCCGACAACATGGATTTCCGCGCCGAAGGCACGACGAACGAGAACGGCATTCGCGGTTATGGCCGCCGCGACATGCGCATCTACGACTTCGGCTGGGTGGACGGAGAACGCGGCTGGGGCAAGGGCGGCGTGTCGCCGATGCGCTTCCAGATGCATGCGACCGATCCCGACCGCCTCGAAGCGCTGCTCGGCATCCGGCATTCGAAGGGCTGCGTGCGGATTCCCGCGTCGCTGAACGCGTTTTTCGACCGCCACGGCCTGCTCGACGACGATTACCAGGCGCGTGTCGAAGCCGGCAAGTCGCTGTGGGTGCTGCCGCGCGATCGCGACATCACGCCGATCGCGGGTCGTTATCTGGTCGTGATCGACAGCGCGCGCAAGGCGCGCCCGGCCTGGGCGCCGATGCCGGGGCGCAACGCATGGTCGAAGGTGCCGAAGGGCGGCGACACGGCGGACTGATCGCCGGCCGCCGAACGCGGAGGGAATGCAGGGATGAGAATAAATCCGTTTTATTGATACATAAGAAAAGCAAACTTTTATTATCCGATCCGGGTTCGTATAGTCGAGTCCAGTTTCGCGGAACCCCGCCGCGCCTGGCCCACCACCGACCACACGACCCGCATGAAAACTCTCTACAAGCTCGCTCCGCTCGCGATGCTCGGCGCCTTCGCGACCCATGCCGGTGCGCAAAGCAGCATCACGCTGTACGGTCTCATCTCGGCCGGCGTCGGGTTCGCGACCAACCAGGGCGGCAAGAACGCCTGGCAGGCGCTGTCCGGCACGAACCAGAACCCGCGCTGGGGGCTGAAGGGCAAGGAGGATCTGGGGCAGGGGCTGTCCGCGGTCTTTCAGCTCGAGAACGGCTTCAACGTGATGACGGGCACGGCCGCGCAGAACGGCCGCGAGTTCGGGCGCATGGCCTATGTCGGCCTCGCCGACCGCACCTACGGTTCGCTGACGTTCGGCCGCCAGTACGATGCGATCCACGACTACATCGGGCCGGTGATCATCGCGAGCAACGGCGTGAACATCGGCGACAACGACAACGGCTACAACGACATCCGCGTGCAGAACTCGGTGAAGTACGTGAGTCCCGTCTACTACGGCCTGAAATTCACCGCGCTGTACGGCTTCAGCAACGCGACCGGCTTCGCGAACAACAGCGCGTACAGCTTCGGGCTCGGCTACGAGCAGGGCGCGCTGCGCTGGAGCGCCGTCTATGCGCAGTACAACCATCCGTACAGCGCGACGAACCAGGACGGCGCGATCGCGAACGACTATGCGTCGCCGCTGCTGATCTTCAGCAAGAGCGCGATGTCGCCGGCCGCGTATGCCAGCCGGCAGCGGATCGCGGGCACGGGCGGTTTCTACACGATCGGCCGCGCGCAGTTCGCCGCGATGTTCACCGACGTGCGCTACGATTACCTCGACAATTCGCATCTGCACCTGCAGAACCTGGGGGTGAACGTCGTCTACACGATGACGCCGCAGCTCTTCCTCGGCGCCGCGTACGCGTTCACGAACGGCAAGTACGACGTGATCGACAAGCGTCCGAAATGGCATCAGGTGAACCTGCAGGCCGACTACTTCCTGTCGAAACGCACCGACGTCGCGCTGACGGTGATCGCGCAGCAGGCGGCCGGCGACGCGGACCACGCGCAGATCTTCGCGTACGCGCGCTCGACCGGCACGCGCCAGATGATGGCGACGCTCGGCGTCCGGCACGTATTTTGAGCGCCCCCAATCCTGCCGCCTCGCGCCTGGCCCCCCGGAGGCAGGAAAACGTGGGGCGGCCCGGCGTTTTCTCGAGAGCCCGACCATGACTCATCCGATCGCATCCCGCCGCACCTTCCTGAAACTGTCCGCCGCGCTGGCCGGCACCGCGCTGCTGCCCGAGGCGGGCGCGTTCGCGGCCGGCGGCGATGCTGCGCGCCGCACGGTGATCATCGATACCGACCCGGGGCAGGACGACGCCATCGCGATCCTGCTCGCGCTGGGCGCGCAGGACCGGCTCGACGTGCGAGCGCTGACGGCCGTCGCGGGTAACGTGCCGCTCGACCTGACCGAACGCAACGCGCGGATCATCCGTGACTGGGCCGGCCGCACGAAGACGCTGCCGGTCTATGCGGGCTGCCCGCGCCCGCTCGTGCGCGATCTCGTGACGGCCGCGAACGTGCACGGCAGGACGGGGCTCGAAGGCGTCGAACTGCACGAGCCGCGCGCGCCGCTTGCTGCCGGCCACGCCGTGTCGTACCTCGTCGATACGCTGAGCCGCGCGGCGCCGAACAGCGTGACGCTGTGCGCGCTCGGCCCGCTGACCAACCTCGCGACCGCGCTGGTCGAGGCGCCGCAGATTCGCGGCGCGCTGCGCGAAATCGTGCTGATGGGCGGCGCGTTTTTCGAGCGCGGCAACATCACGCCGGCCGCCGAGTTCAACATCTACGTCGATCCGCAGGCGGCCGAAGTCGTGTTCGGCAGCGGCGTGCCGATCGTCGTGCTGCCGCGCGACGTCGCGGTGAAGGCGCCGATCACGCCGGCGCGCGTCGCGCCGTTCCGCACGCTCGGCAACCGCTGCGGCGCGATCGTCGCGGACATCATGGATGCCGAGCTCGCATACAACAAGAAGCGGCGCGGCGTCGAAGAGGCGCCGATGTACGACCCGACGGCCGTCGGCTATCTCGTCGATCCGACGCTGTTCGGCGGGCGCAAGGTGAACGTGGTGGTCGAGACGACCGGCCAGTGGACGCTCGGCGAGACGATCGTCGACTGGAACGGGCGCAGCGGCCGTGCGGAGAATGCAACCTGGATCAACGAGGTCGATGCGGACCGCTTCTACGCGACGCTCGTCGAGCGCATCGCGAAGCTGCCTTGAGCGCAGCGCGCAGGGCGCCGCGCGGTGAACGCGATCAGATGTGCTTCGCAATCCACTCGCGGCACGCGCGCACATGCGGGCCGCGATCGTCGGCGGCGAGCGAGATCAGCGAGATCGCTCGCGTGACGCGCGGTTTGTCCACGCGCAGCGCGACGAGTTCGGGATCGTGCAGATGCATCGTGTAGAGGCTCGGCAGCACGGCGGTCGCGAGGCCGTTGCGCGCAAGTGCGTAGAGCGGTTCGGTGTATTCCATCCGGTACGTGACGTTCAGGCGCAACTTGCCGGCGCCGCCGGTGCGATGCAGCGATTCGCTGACGCTGCCGCGCACGAACACCGCGAGCTCGCGATCGACGAGCTTCGCCCACGTGACGCTCTTCGCGCGGGCGAGCGGATCGTCGTGCCGCACGACGATCACGATCTCGTCCTCGAACAGCTGCTGGTAGCGCAGCGTGCCGTCGTCGCTGTCCGGCTCGCGCACGCCGATGCCGAGATCCGCGACGCCGTCGCGCACGGCTTCGACGAGCGCGCTGTTCGGCAGGTCGGTGAGCGTGAAGCGCAGCGTCGGACGCGTGCCGCGCAGCGTGTTGAGCGCGGGCAGCAGGCGGCCCGCGACCGACGGGATGAACGCGATGCGCACGGTCTGAATGCGTTCGCCGATGAGCCGCGTCATGTCGTCGAAGGTACCGCGGGCCTGGTTGAGCAGTCGTTCGGCGAGCGGCAGCACGGCTTCGCCCGCGGTGGTGAGCGTAAGGCGATGCGCGGTACGCGCGAACAGGCGCCCGCCGAGCAGGAATTCGATCTGGCGGATCGACGCGGTGAGCGCGGGCTGGGTGAGCGACAGCGCCTGCGCGGCCTGCGTGAAGCTGCGTGCGTGGGCGAGCACGACGAAGTGCTGGACCTGCCGCAGCGTGAGCGCGGGCAGCAGCGACGAGCGGTCGGACGACATCGGGCAATAACGGTCGGGATGCGGTACGCGGCAGTATAAGACCGCGCCGCGGGAACCGACACAGGACAATATTCGGAATCACAGGAGAACCACCATGTCAGCGACTGACACGATCCCGGCGCGTGCGCCGGCCAACTGGCTCGAACGCCGCTTCGCGCTCGCCGCGCGCGGCACGAGCGTGCGCACCGAGACGATCGCCGGCGTCACGTCGTTCCTCGCGGCCGCGTACCTGCTCGTCGTGATTCCGTCGCTGCTCGCGACCGGCGGGATGGAGCGCGGCGCGGCGACGACGGCGACCATCGTCGTGTTCGTGTTGTTCACGACGCTGATGGGGCTCTACGCGAACCTGCCGTTCCTCGTCGGCCCCGGCATCGGCGGCTCGGTGATCATCGGCGTGACGCTCGCGACGACGGAACACGTCGGCTGGCAGACGGGCCTCGGCATCGCATGCGTGTCGGGCGTGCTGTTCTTCCTGCTGACGATACTCGGCGCGCGCGGCGTGGTGGTGCGGCTGATTCCGGTGCAGATCAAGCTCGGGCTCGGCGCGTCGATCGGGTTGTTCGTCACGATGCTCGGGCTGCGCAACGCGGGGATGGTCGTCGCGAATGCGAAGACCAACGCGTTCGCGCTCGGCGACTTCTCGCGGCCGGGCGCGCTCGTCGCGCTGACCGGCCTCGCGGTGGCGATCGTGCTGCAGGCGCGCAAGGTGCCCGGTGCGATCCTGATCGCGATCCTCGCCGCGGCCGCGGCCGGCGTTCCGCTGGGCGTCACGCACCTGCCCGCGTCGTTCGTGTCGCTGCCGCACAGCATCGCGCCGATCGCGTTCAAGCTCGATATCGGCAGCGCGTTGAGCCTTGCGGCCGCGCCGTACCTGTTCGCGTTTTTCGCGGCGGAATTCTTCTCGACGCTCGGCACCGCGCTCGCGGTCGGCGCGAAGGCAAACCTGCTCGACGAGCAGGGCAACCTGCCGAACATCAACCGGCCGTTCCTCGTCGACTCGCTCGCCGCGACGCTCGGGCCCGTGTTCGGCATCCCGGCGCTCACGGCGCTGATCGAATCGGCCGCGGGCGTCGAGGCCGGCGGCCGCAGCGGGCTGTCGTCGCTGGCCGCGGCCGTGCTGTTCGCCGCGATGCTGCTGTTCGTGCCGGTCGCGCTCGCGATCCCGAAGGAGGCGACGGCGCCGGCGCTGATCCTGATCGGGCTGTCGATGTTCGCGACGATCCGCCATACGCATTTCGACGATTTCACCGATGCGCTGCCCGTGATGTCGATGGTGCTGCTCACGCTGATGTCGAACAGCTTCGGCACCGGCATCGCGGGCGGGCTGCTGTGCTACGTGCTCGTCAAGCTGCTGGCCGGCCGCTGGCGCGACGTGTCGTGGGGGCTCGTCGTGCTCGCGATTCCGCTCGGCTATTACTTCTGGACCGTCGTGAAGCCGCACTGAGGGACGGCTTTCGCGACGCACAGGCACTACCGAAAAAAGAGACTGACATGAAGGGAACACCAGGCAACGTCCCGCCCGCGCGCACGGGCATCGAGATCACGCCGGCCCACCGGGCCTTCTTCCACGCGCTGCCGAAGGTCGAGCTGCATTGCCACCTGCTCGGCGCGGTGCGGCACGACACGTTCGTCGCGCTCGCGGCGCGCAGCGGCGCGCCGATCGAGCGCGCGGAGATCGATGCGTTCTACGCACGCGGCGAGAAGCCGGTCGGCGTGCTGCACGTGCTGCGGGCGCTCGACAAGTATCTGCTCACGCAGCCCGACGATTTGCGGCGGATCGCTTACGAGTATCTGGAAGATGCGGCCGCGCACCATGTCCGGCATGCGGAATTCTTCTGGAATCCGACAGGTACGGTGCGCGTGTCGGGCATCGCGTATGCCGATGCGCAGGCCGCGATCGTGACGGCGATCCGCGATGCCGCGCGCGATTTCGGGATCGGCGCGCGCCTGATCCCGAGCATCGACCGCGAGCAGGATCCCGACGAGGCGGTCGAAATCGTCGAGTGGATGAAGGCGAATCGCGCGGACGAAGTCGCGGGGATCGGCATCGACTATCGCGAGAACGACCGGCCGCCGGAACTGTTCTGGAAGGCGTACCGCAATGCACGTGCGGCCGGTTTCCGCACGACCGCGCACGCGGGCGAGTTCGGGATGCCGTGGCGCAACGTCGAGACGGCCGTCGATCTGCTGCAGGTCGATCGCGTCGATCACGGCTATACGATCGTCGACAACCCCGACCTGTGTGCGCGCTATGCGGAGCGCGGGATCGTCTTCACCGTCGTGCCGACGAATTCGTACTATCTGCGCACGCTGCCGCCGGAGCAATGGGCGGAACGGCATCCGATGCGCAAGATGCCGGGCCTCGGGCTGAAGATCCATCCGAACACCGACGACCCGACGCTTCACAAGGTCAATCCGAGCGAAGCGTGGGAACTGATGCTCAGCCATTTCGGCTTCACCGTGGCCGACCTGAAGCAGTTCATGCTGAACGGGATCGACGGCGCGTGGGTCGATGACGTGACGAAGGCTGCGTGGCGTGCCGCATGGGCGCCGGAGTTCGACGCGCTGGCCGCCACGCTCGCGGCGGGCTGAGTACGCGCGCGCACGCTGTTCGGCCGGTAGCTCGACCGGTCGGCGCTTCGTCCGGATGGGTTCAGGCCGTGCCCGGCCGAAGCAGGATGCCGCGCACGTGTCCCGGCGTCTTCCCGGGCCGCTGTGCGCCGCGGGCTGGCATACCTCGGTCGCGTTCGCTATATTGGCGCCCGGCGGCGCCCGATCGTGTCGCCGCCGCCGCGCGCGCCCGCGCCGGCATTCCGACAACAATACGAACGCTGAGAGGCCCGCCGTGCGCATTCCCGTTTTCTGTCTGATGTTGTGCGTCTCGCTGTCCGCGCGAGCCGGCAGTGCCTGCGATGGGCTGCTCGGCGATTACGCGCGGGCCGCCGGCAAACCCGCGACCCTGCGCGTCGAGAAGGCGGGTGACGACTTCGTGCTGCGCGCGCGTGAAGCCGGCCGCTGGAGCGTCGAAACGGCCCCGGCGCAGGTGGCGGAGCTCGACATGGACGGTCCGGAGAAGCCGCCCGCCGACGCGTGCGTGCTCGACGTACCGGGCGGCCAACTGATCCGGATGCCGATCGGCTCGCCCTATCAGGTCACGTCGATCACCGGCAGCAGTTTCACGACGAAGCATTCGACCACGGGCGTCCTGCTGCTGATCGTGCAAGGCTTTCAGGTCGACGGCATCGAGCTTCATCCGGTCGCGCGCAGCGGCGAGTCGCCGCCGGCGCCGTGACGCCGGTCGCCGGGCGCTGACGACGCGCCGGTAAAACGGGCCGCGGGCGCCGCGATCAGCGGAAGAATCTCAGCCAGTCGAACAGGCCCGGATGCTGCACGCGCCGTCTCGGCGCGGGCGCGCTGCGTGGCCGGAAATCGGGCGAGAACTGCGCGTGCGGATCGATCGCGCGCGCCCGCAGCGCCGCCTCGTAGAACGAGCCGACGATCGGCAGCGCACTGTGCGCGCCCGCGCCCCAGTAATCGCTGCGCAGCGTCACGCTGCCGTCGTCGAAGCCGACCCACGCGCCGGCCACGAGCTGCGGATGCATCAGGATGAACCAGCCGTCCGCGTTGTCCTGCGTCGTGCCCGTCTTGCCGGCGACGTCGACGCGGATCCCGTAGCGCGACCGGATGTCGGCGCCGGTGCCGCGATCGACGACGTCGCGCATCACGTCGACGAGCGTCTGCGCGGCCGGCGCCGGCAGCGCGCGTTCGGGCGGCGCGCTGCCGAACGCGGCCAGCACCTTGCCGTCGCGGTCCTCGATGCGCGTGATCATCTGCGGCGCGACGTACACGCCGCGGTTCGCGATCGTGCCGTATGCGGACACCATCTCCTTCAGCGTCACGGGGCTCGTGCCGAGCGCGAGCGACGGCACCGCATCGAGCGGGCTGTCGCGCACGCCCATCGCGCGCGCCAGCTGCGCGACCTTCGCGGCGCCTTCGTGCTGCATCACCTGCGCGGTGACGCGGTTGCGCGACAGCGCGAGCGCGTCACGCAGCGTCATCGGCTCGCCGGTCGGCGGTTCCGCATCGGTCGGGCGCCACACGGCGCGCCCGTCGACCGGAATCGCGACGGGACGATCGACGAACGTATCGTCGGGCCGCATGCCGTCCGCGAACGCCGCGCCATAGACGAACGGCTTGAAGGTCGAACCCGGCTGGCGCCGCGCCTGGAAGACGTGGTCGAACGGCTCGCTGCCGAAATCGGGGCTGCCGACCCACGCGCGGATCGCGCCGTTGCGCGGATCGATCGCGACGAAACCGGCCTGCACCTGCGTCTTGCGTTCGCACAGCGCGCGCATGAACGCGCGGTTGGCACCGAGCTGCTTCAGCGCCGGCACGTCGGCGAGCCCGGTGTCGCGGGCCTGGCGATACTCGGGCGTCTGGCGGATGAAGCCGCGGAACAGGTCGTTGCGCAACCCGCAGCCGGACGGGCCGCGCCATGCGCCGTCGGCGACCGCCTGCAGCCGCTCGGTCTGCCGCGTCAGCGCCTGCGTGGCCATGTCCTGCAATTGCGCATCGAGCGTCGTGCGCACGACGAGGCCGTCGGCGTAGAGATCGTAGTTGTTGCGGTCGGCCCACGCGATCAGCCACTTGCGCAGCTGTACCGCGAAGTGCGGCGCGAGGCTCGGCTGCGCCGTCTGCGGTTCGAAGTCGACGCGCAGCGGCTGGCGCTGCAGTTTCGCGAGCTGCGGCGGCGTGAGCATGCCCATCTGCGCCATCCGGCCGAGCACGATGTTGCGCCGCTGGACCGCGCGCTCCGGATTCAGCACCGGGTTGTAGTAGCTGTTGCCCTTCAGCATCCCGACGAGCGTCGCGCTTTCCGCGATGTCGAGCTGGTCCGCCGACTTGCCGAAGTAGGTGCGCGCGGCCATTTCGACGCCGTACGCGTTGTACAGGAACGGCACCGTGTTCAGGTAGGTTTCGAGGATCTCGTCCTTGCTGTACACCGATTCGATCTTGAACGCGGTGATCAGCTCCTTCACCTTGCGCGTGAGCGTCGGCGCGCGGCCGACTTCGTCCGGATACAGGTTGCGTGCGAGCTGCTGCGTGATCGTCGAGCCGCCCTGGCGGTTGCCCGAGAAGGTATGCAGCCCGGCGGCGAGCGTGCGGCGCAAGTCGATGCCGTGATGCGAATAGAAGCGATGGTCCTCGGTCGCGATCAGCGCGTCGACCATGTGCGGCGAGATCTGTTTGAGCGGCACCCATTCGCGGTTCACGGGCCGGAACTCGGCGATCAGCTGGCCGTCGGCGGACAGCACACGCGCCGGGCGGTCGATGCGCGCCTTGCGGATGTCGCCGATGCTCGGCGTGAACGGGACGAACGCGAGCAGGCCCAGCAGGCCCAGCACCGGTATCGCGGCGAGCGTCAGCGCCACGCCGCGCCGCGTCGGATGGCGCAGGCGATGCAGCACGGCCGCGCACAGCGTGCGCAGGCGCGCGCGGCAGGCGGCGGCGAGCGGCATGACACGGGCGCGGCAGCGGAGCCACGCATCTCGGAGAAACGGCACGAAGCGATTCAAGGCGGCAAGGGCGCGGATGGATAGACGCGCGATCCTAGCAAACGGCGCCCGCACACCGGCGGCAGAAACGGCCGTTTGCTTGCAGGATTTACAGACGATTACGTTTGTTGCCCGCCGACAACCTTTTAAGGTGCGCGCGGCCGCGATTGCGCCGACGAAACCACGTCCGCGAGCCGTTGCGCGGCGGCTTCCATCTGCGCGCGGTCGAACCCGCCGAAGCCGAGCACGAGCCCCGGGCGGGCCGTGCCGGGCGCGAACATCGGCGACACCGCGCGCACCGCGACGCCGGCCTGCGCGGCGCGCGCGACCACGTCGAGATCGTCGATACCTTCGGCAAGCCACAGCACGACGTGCATGCCCTGGTCGCCCGGCTGCACCCACGCGCGTTCGCGCGGCAGCCGCGCGCCGAGCGTGTCGATCAGCAGCGTGCGCTGTTCCGCATACACGCCGCGCACACGGCGGATGTGGCGGTCGAGATGGCCTTCCGCGATGAAGGCGGCCAGCACGTGCTGATCGGCGGTCGGCGCATGGCGATCCATCAGCACGCGCGCGCCGCAGAACGCGGGCACGAGATCCTCGGGCGCGATCACGTAGCCGAGCCGCAGCGACGGAAACAGGATCTTGCTGAACGTGCCGAGGTAGATCACACGATCGGGGGCGAGCCCTTGCAGCGACGGGAACGGGTAGCCTTCATAGCGCAGCTCGCTGTCGTAGTCGTCTTCGACGACCCACGCGCGCTGCGCGCGCGCCCAGGCGAGCAGCGCGTTGCGCCGCGCCATGCTCAACGGCATGCCGAGCGGGTACTGGTGCGACGGCGTGACGAACGCGGCGCGCGCCTCCGGCGCGAGCCGCATGCCGGCGTCGACGTCGAGGCCGTCGGCGTCCACCGGCACGCGCACCATCGCGTCGCGCCGCCCGGTGCTTTCGAGCAGCGCGGTGATGCCGCGATAGGCGGGATTCTCGACCCATGCGCGGTCGTTGTCGCCGAGCAGCACCTGGCGCGCGAGATGCAGCCCCTGCTGCGTGCCGCTCGTGATCACGACCTGGCCGGCATCGCAGCGCACCGAGCGCGACCGGCGCACGTAGTCGGCGATCGCTTCGCGCAGCGGCAGCGCGCCCTGCGGATCGGCATAGCCGGACGGCGCACCGGCGCCGCGGGCGCGCAGGCGGTTGCCGAGCCGGCGCCAGATGTCGTCGGGGGCGGTGAGGCCGACCGGCACCGAGATCGCGAACGGCATGGCCGGCAGCGGGCTGAATTCGCGGGCGATCCGCGCGAAGGGTGGCGGCGGGCTCGGGCAGGCCGGCGTGCGCCGGGCGCTGGCGTCGCGCGGGCGGTGCGGGCGCGTCGCCGGACGGCGGTTCCGCGAGCGCGTTCGCGACCCGCGTGCCCGCGCCGCCGCGCGACTCGAGAAAGCCCTCGGCGACGAGCTGCGCGTACGCATCGACCACCGTGCCGCGCGCAAGCTGCAGCGCCGCCGCCAGCAGCCGCGTGGACGGCAGCGCGTCGCCCGGCCGGACGTCGCCGCGCCGCACGGCGTCGCGCAGCGCCTGCGCGAGCTGACGGCTCAGGTCGCCGGCCGCGCGGTCGAGCGTGCCGAGCGACGGGATTTCGACGATCCGGGCCGTTCTTGCCATGATTCTGGTCTGCTGAAATTGTTCCAAACCGGCTCTACAGCATAAACCAGTTTGGGGTCACAATCGCCGCATGACGGGCCTGCGCCCGCGCCATTTCCCATCCCGTTCGACCGTGGAGCCGACATGTACGTCCCCGCCGATTTCAACGAGCCCGATCCCGACGCGCTGCGCGAGCTGATCGTGCAGCATCCGTTCGGTAGCCTGATCACGCAGGGCAAGAACGGGCTCGACGCGAACCACCTGCCGTTCGAGCTGTTGCCCGACGATGGCGGGCTCGGCGAACTGCATGCGCACGTCGCCCGCGCGAATCCGGTCTGGCGGGACGTCGCGGACGGCGACGAGGTGCTCGTGATTTTCCGCGCCGGCGACGCGTACATCTCGCCGAACTGGTACCCGAGCAAGCACGTCGCGCACCGGCAGGTGCCGACGTGGAACTACGTGGTCGTGCATGCGCACGGCCGCATCACGGTGCGCGACGACGAGAAGTTCGTGCGCGGCGTGGTCGCGCGGCTGACGCGTACGCACGAGGCGTCGCAGCCGGTGCCGTGGAAGATGGGCGACGCGCCGAAGGACTACATCGACACGATGGTGCAGTCGATCGTCGGGCTGCGGATCGAGATCACGCGGCTCGTCGGCAAGCGCAAGCTCGGGCAGAACAAGGCCGGGGCCGATATCCGGGGCGCCGGTGAAGCGCTGATCGCGGACGGCAACCTCGCGATCGGCGAGGCGATGCTCGCGGCGGCGGACGCGAAACGCACGTGAGCGAGTGAGCGCATGACGGGCGTGCACGCATGTGCAGATGCGCGCCGCGCCGGTCACTGGGTGCGCGTCGCATCCTTCGCCGGTGTGCCGGCCTGCGCGAGCGCCCCGCGGATCGCGGCCTCGGTCTTGTCGTAACCGCCCTCGCCATAGCGCGTATAGACGACCTTGCCGTTCGCATCGATCAGGTACAGCGCGGGCCAGTACTGGTTCCCATACGCGCGCCACGTGTCGTAACGGTTGTCCTGCGCGACCGGGTACGAGATGCCGAAGCGCTTGACCGCCTCGGCGACGTTCTTCGCATCGCGTTCGAACGGATATTCGGGCGTGTGCACGCCGACCACGACGAGCCCCTGGTCGCGATACTTCCGGTCCCATTCCTTCACGTACGGAATCGTATGAATGCAGTTGATGCACGAGTACGTCCAGAAATCGACGAGCACGACCTTGCCGCGCAACTGGCCGAGCGTCAGCGGCGCGCTGTTGTGCCAGCGGTCGATGCCGGTGAAATCGGGGGCCGGCGTGCCGGCCAGCGACGCCGGCATGCCCGCATCGTCGCGGGTGCCGGCGAAGGCGGCGAGCCCGGCCGTGGCGGCGAGGGCGATGACGATGGCGGCGGTCTTGAGTCGGGGCAGCATGGCGTTCTCCTGAGCGGGGTGGCCGCGGCTGGACGGCGGCAGCCGGACGGGTTTCGACAGGCCCCATTAGGCGGCGCCGACGTATCCGCGATGTGTCCGGCCGGCGGCGCGTGTGCAATGTTGTGTGTCGCCGCGGCCGCGCGATACATTGGGATACAAACGCGCGCCTGCCATGCGGTATAACAGCGGACATCGCCTGCCCGAACCACGACACCGACCACGACTCATGGACAAGATCGACCACGTGCTGATCGTCGACGACGATCGCGCGATCCGCGAACTGATCGCGGACTACCTGGAGAAGAACGGCATGCGCGTGTCGCTGGCCGCGAACGGCCGCGAGATGCGCAACGTGCTGGACGACGGCGCGCCCGACCTGATCGTGCTCGACCTGATGATGCCGGGCGAGGACGGTCTCACGCTGTGCCGCGACCTGCGGGCCGGCAAGTTCCGCACGGTACCCGTGCTGATGCTGACCGCGCGCGGCGAGGAAACCGACCGCATCATCGGCCTCGAGATGGGCGCCGACGATTACCTGGCCAAGCCGTTCGCGGTGCGCGAACTGCTCGCGCGGATCCGCTCGGTGCTGCGCCGCGCGCGCATGCTGCCGCCCGGCATGCAGGTGACGGAAACGGCCGAGATGCTCGCGTTCGGCGAATGGCGGCTCGACACGACCGGGCGCCACCTGCTCGACGCCGAAGGCACGCTGGTCGCGCTGAGCGGCGCCGAATACCGGCTGCTGCGCGTGTTCCTCGACAACCCGCAGCGCGTGCTGACGCGCGACCAGTTGCTCAACCTCACGCAGGGGCGGCAGTCCGACCCGTTCGACCGCTCGATCGACCTGCTCGTGAGCCGGTTGCGCCAGCGGCTGCGCGACGGCGCGCGCGAACCGCGCTACATCAAGACGCTGCGTAACGAGGGCTACGTGTTCTCGTCGGCCGTGACCGCCGTCGACGGTACGCCATGAGCGCGCGTACGCCGTGGCACTGGCCGCGCTCGCTGTTCGCGCGGCTCGCGCTGATCCTGTGCGTGGGCCTCGCGCTCGCGCAGACGCTGTCGTTCTGGCTCACCGTCACCGAGCGCGACCAGGCGACCACCAACCTGATGATGGGCTATATCGAGCGCGAGGTCGCGAGTTCGGTCGCGCTGCTCGACCACTTGCCGCCGGCCGAGCGCGCCGCGTGGCTGCCGCGTCTCGCGCGGCGCAGCTATGCGTTCATCCTCGGGCCCGGCGAGACGGGCACGCCGCCGGAAGCGCGGCTGTCGGCGCGCGTCGAGCGTTCGATCTCGGACGGCATCGGCGGCGACTACCCGCTGACCGCGAACGCGATCCCCGGCGACCGCGAACATCTGCAGGTGCACCTGCGCCTGACCGACGGGTCGCCGCTGACGATCGACATTCATCCGATGTCGACGGTGCCGCTGTCGGGCTGGCTGCCGGTCGTGCTCGTGCTGCAGCTCGCGGTGCTGGCCGCGTGCTGCTGGCTCGCGGTGCGGCTCGCGACGCGGCCGCTCAAGCAGCTCGCGCAGGCCGCCGACGCGCTCGGCCCGGACCTGAAGGGCGAGCGGCTGGACGAAGGCGGGCCGTCGGAGGTCGCGCGTGCCGCCCGGGCATTCAACGCGATGCAGGACCGCATCGCGCAGTACATGGCCGAGCGCATGCAGATCCTCGCGTCGATCTCGCACGACCTGCAGACGCCGATCACGCGCATGCGGCTGCGGGTCGACGTGATGGACGACGACACGCAGGGCGCGAAGCTGCGCCAGGACCTGATCGAGATGGAGCACCTGGTGAAGGAGGGCGTCGCGTACGCGCGGACGCTGCACGGCACCGAGGAAGCCGCGCGCCGCATCGATCTCGACGCGCTGCTCGACAGCATCGTGTGCGACTACACGGATGCGGGGCAGGACGTCGCGCTGCACAGCCGCGCGCCGCTCGCGCTCGTCACGCGGCCGAAGGCGCTGCGCCGCATCGTGGGCAACCTCGTCGACAACGCGCTGAAGTTCGCGGGCGCGGCCGAGATCGACGTGCAGGCCGCGCCGGACGGCGGCGCGGTGATTGCCGTGCTCGACCGCGGGCCCGGCATTCCGGCCGATCAGCTCGACGCGGTATTCGAGCCGTTCCGGCGCGTGGAGACGTCGCGCAACCGCGACACGGGCGGCACGGGGTTGGGTCTGGCGATCGCGAAGCAACTCGCGCTCGCGATGGGCGGCACGCTGACGCTGAACAACCGGCCCGATGGCGGCGGGCTCGAAGCACGGCTCACGCTGAGGCGCGCGGGGTGAGCCGACGCGGCGCGTGAGCGTCGCGGTGCCGGGTGCGCGCCGAAGCTGAAGCGTGGACGGAAGCGGATGCCGGCGCGCGCGACGTTACGTGCGCTGCAGATGCGCGTCGACGAGCGGGGCGAGCGCTTGCGCATGCACGGCCGCGAGGTCGTGCCGGCCGCCCGCCACGACATGCAGCCGCGCATCGGGCAGCCGTTCGAGCAGGCGCCGGCCGGCCGCGACGGGGCTGATCGGATCGTCGTCGCCCCACAGCAGCAGCGTCGGTTGTGCGATGCGGCCGATGTCCCGCGAGAAGTCCGCGCGGAACGTCAGGAACCAGTCGGGCAACTGCGGGTTCGCTTCGGCGAAGCCGGCCCGCCAGTCCTGCGCACCGAGCCCTTCCATGTCGAGCCCGCCGGACGTGACCGTCAGCACGAGGTGCGTGACGAGCCCGGGCTTGTCGAGCGCCGCGCGCATCGCGATCACGCCGCCCATCGACTGGGCGATCACGGCGGTCGGCCGGTCGATCTTCTCGAGGACATCGCGCACGAGGCCGTCGAAATCGTCGACGGCCGGATCGCGCGGCGTGTCGCCGAAGCCCGGATAGGCGACGATGCGCCGTTCGGCCGGATGCGTGAGCAGGCCGGCCAGCGGCTGCCAGAAAGCGGTGCTGCCCGATGCGCCGGGCAGGAAGAGCAGTTGCGACGGAACGGGCATGGCGTTCGGTTTTCCTGAAAGGGACGTGAAGCGGGGCGGCGGCGCGGCGCGTGCGTCTCAGCACCGGCCGGTGCGCAGCGCGACGGTCCAGTCGTCGCGCCCGCGCGAGGCCGCGGTGACGGCGGCCGTGTGCCAGTCGTATTCGACCGCATGGAATTCGACGCTCCAGCCGGCCGCCGTGCGCGACACCATCGCGTAGCGCGCATGCGGCGAGCCTGTTTCGATGCGGTGCGGATGCGGCAGGTCGTCCTCGTACGCCTGCAGCCCGACGCTGCCTGGGTTGACGATCAGCCGGCCGTCGTCGAGCTTCGCGGTACGCGGCACGTGCGTGTGGCCGCACAGGATCAGCGACGCCGCTTCGTGGCCCGCGCGCCGCGCGACTTCGTCGGGCGTGGCCGCGCGGCAGCCGTCGGGCGTGACCGTCTCGAGGAAGTAGACGAGATCGCTGGCCGGCGTGCCGTGCACCATCAATACGTCGTCGTCGAGCATCATGCGTTCGGGCAGCGCGGCGATCCAGTCGAGCTGGTCGTCGCGCAGCGTGTCGTGCGCCCAGCGATCGGACAGCCGCATCGCTGCGCGGTCGCAGGTGAGCAACTGCCGCTCGTGATTGCCCTTGATGGTCGGCAGATCGAGCGCGATCAGGCGGTCGGCCGTTTCGGCCGGATGGAGCGCGCCCGACACGATGTCGCCGAGATTGACGATCACGTCGGCGCCGCGGCGGCGGACGTCGTCGAGCACCGCGTCGAGCGCGGCGAGGTTGCCGTGGATGTCGGAAAGCGCGGCGATCTTCATGGCGGAGCGTCGATGAGGGGAACGGCGATTGTCGCCAATTCGGCGCGGGTCGTCCAACAATCGCATCATGGCACCGGCGCGCGATGCCGCGTACGGTGCGTCAGTCGGTCGCGAGGCGCGCGTACATCGCGAAATCGCCCGGCGTGCCGCGCACCATCTTGTATGCGCGCAACAGTCCTTCGTAGCGGTAGCCGCACTTCTGCAGCACGCGCGCGGAGCCCGCGTTGCTGGTCAGCACGACGGCCTGCATCCGCATGAAGCCGCCCGTGGTGAACGCCCATGCGGTGACGGCTTCGCACACGGCGCTCGCGATGCCGCGCCCCCAGTGCGACGGCGCGAGGTCGTACGCGATCTCCGCCGAGCGGTTCACGGTGGACACCGTATGCAGCCCGACCGTCCCGGCGAGCGTGCCCGATGCGGTGTCGACGATCGCGAGACGCCGGATCGAATCCGGGTCGGCCGATTCGATGTTGTCGAACAGCGGCAGCAGATCGTCGGGTGCGCGCAGGTTCCAGCTCGTGTGGCGGAAGACGTCGGGGTTGGACAGGTACGCGTACCACGCGTCGAGGTCCGCGCGGTCGAGTTGCCGGAGCGACAGGCCGGGGAAGCCGGAGCGGGGCGGTCGATCGATTTTCATCGCAACCGGCTTCTATGCCGCATGGCGCCGGTACAGCGCGAGCGAACCGGCGAGCGCGAGCAGCATCGCGCCGCACGTGCGTTCGAGCCACAGCGCACCCGCGCGTTTCAGCAGCCGCACCGCGCGGGCGCCGAGCAGCGCGTAGCCGAACATCACCACGCCGTCGAGCAGCGCGAACGTGACCGCGAGCGCGACGTACTGCGGCGCGAGCGGCGCGGACGGATCGAGGAACTGCGGCAGGAACGCGGAGAAGAACAGATAGCCCTTCGGATTCGTGACAGCGGTCAGGAAGCTCTTCGCGAAGATCGACGCGTTGCGATCGGGCGCCGCGCCGGCGGACGCGGCGGCGACGTCGAGCGAACCCTTCGACATCAGCAGCCGGATGCCGACATACGCGAGGTACGCGGCGCCGAGCCATTTCACCACCGAGAACCAGAACGCCGATGCCATCAGCAGCGCGCCGAGGCCGAGCGCGACCGCGACGATCAGCACGACGTCGGACAGCATCGCGCCCGCGAAGCCATAGGCCGCGCGGCGCACGCCGTAACGCGAGCCGTTGGTCAGCGCGAGCAGCACGGTCGGGCCGGGTGTCGCGATGCCGACGAACGCGACGGCGGCGAAGATCAGCAGGGTCGTTTCATGCATGACGGCACTCCTGGGGAAAGGGTGCGTTCGATTATCGGGGGCGCCGCCCCGTGCTGTACAGGCGCGGCAGCGATCAACGACGGCCGTGTCGCGACTATCTCGATTTTGGCAAAAAACTGTTGTCATTATTCCGCTTTGGGTCGGAACCGGTTCCAACTACCATGGCGGCCGCAGCGGGCATGCCCGCCGCGTCGTCGCGCGCGGACGCGGCCGGCCTCGCACCGCCGGCGGATGTCGGCGCCCGTGCGCGCTACTCGCAACAGTCAGCCAGAACAACGGGTTCGACGCCCGGAGACATAACATCATGAACAAGCAACTGATCGCAGCGCCGCTGCTGCTCTCGCTCGCGGGTATCGCCGCCGCGCAAAGCTCCGTCACGCTGTACGGCATCGTCGACGCGGGCGTGACCTACCGCAGCAACGAACGGGTTGGCTCGGCGGGTGCGTACACCGGCCATTCGAGCGTCGGTCTCACGACCGGCAACCTGTCCGGCAGCCGCTGGGGCATCAAGGGTTCCGAGGATCTCGGCGGCGGCATGCGCGCGCTGTTCGTGCTCGAGAACGGCTTCGACATCGCGAACGGCACGTCGGGCCAGGGCGGCCGCCAGTTCGGCCGCCAGGCGTTCGTCGGCGTCGGCAGCAACCGCTACGGCACGATCACGCTCGGCCGTCAGTACACGTCGCTCGACGATTTCGTGAGCCCGGTCGGCCCGTCGTCGTTCATCGGCGGCTTCGGCGCGCACCCGGGCGACATCGACGATCTCGACCAGACCGCCCGCGTCGACAGCTCGATCAAGTACACGAGCGCGAACTACTCGGGCTTCACGTTCGGCGCGCTGTACGGCTTCGGCGGCCAGCCGGGGAGCATGAAGCAGCGCAACACGTGGAGCGTCGGCGCCGCGTACGCGGCTGGCCCGCTGCGCGTCGGCATCGGCTACGAGCGCTCGGACAACAGCAAGACGGGTGCGACCGACCCGACGGCCGGCAAGTGGCAGAGCACCGACGACGGCCTGTTCAATTCGTCGATCAACGAAGGTTATGCAAGCGCGCAATCGCAGCAGGTGATCGCGACGGGGGCGACGTACGACTTCGGCCCGGCCGTCGTCGGCGTGAACTACAGCAACGTGCAGTACCGCGGCGGCGCGCAGTCGCTGTTCTCCGGGCATGCGACGTTCAACGTCGCCGGCGTGTTCACGCGCTGGAACGTGCAGCCGCAGACGCAGCTGTTTGCCGGCTACAGCTACACGCGCGGCAGCGACGTCGACGGCATCGACAACCGTGCGCAGTATCACAACGTCACGCTCGGCGCCGTGTACGACCTGTCGAAGCGCACCAGCGTGTACCTGCTCGGCGCGTACCAGCATGCGTCCGGCACGACGCTCGACGCACTCGGCCGGCCGGTGGCCGCGACCGCGTCGGTGTCGGACAAGGCGAACGGTCATTCGTCCGATTCGCGATCGCAGGCGATCGTGAGCCTCGGGCTGCGCCAGAAGTTCTGACGCGGCGATCGTTGCGCGTGCAACGGGGCCCACTGCTGCTGCGGGCATCGTTGCCGGCATGCTCCTATACCGTCGCCTCCCTTTTCGAGGAGACGACATGACCCGAACGCTTTCCGCGCGCTGCCTGTGCGTGCCGTGACGGTCACGCTGTGCGGCGAGCCGGCGGCGCGCGCGAACTGTCATTGCGCGACGTGCCGCGATTTTTACGGCACGCCGATGCTGTCGGCTACTGCATGGCCGCCGGAGCAGGTGACGCTCGACGGCGGTCACGCGACGTTCCCGCATCCGTCGATGTCGATGTCACGGGCGTGGTGCGCATCGCGCGGCGAGATCGTGTTCGGGACGAACCGGCCCGGCATGCGCGTCGTGCCGAACAGCTTGACCGCGCGTGCGCATGGCGGGCCGCTGCCGGACCACTTGCAACCGTCGATGCACCTGTTCTACGGGCCACGCGTGATCGACGTCGCCGACGCGCTGCCGAAATACGTCGACGGCTGGGGCGGCCCGACGCTCGACCCGGCAAGTTGAGCGATCGCCGCCGCGTGCCGGTCCGGCCGGCGCGCGGTTTTTCCCGCCGCATTCCTCCTTTCCCTCCCGCTTTCCCTTCCGCGCGCGAAATCGCGAACAGCCGATCGCATCGAATAATATTTTTCTCCTTTCATTTTAATTTCCATTTGTAATAATCGAAAAGAATTCCGGGATGAAAAGGCAATACGGTCATATAAGAAAAAATGACGCATTTGTATCGGATGACCCGGAAGAAAATGCCGGCGTATACGTCGAGATCGCGTGACCGTCAGGCCGTCGTGGCGCGGTTTTGCAGATTTTGCGATCGTTGACGAAAAAGCGCCGGACGGCAAAAGGCGTGGAGTGAATAATTCGGAGTAACGGCGAATGCGCATTTGCCTGAATCACCAATATTTCATGCGCCGCGATTTACAGTGTCGACCATTGTTCGTCTGGGAGCATTATTCATGTCAATGAAACAAATCCGCGCGGCGTTGCTGGGAATGTGCATGGCGCTGCTGGCGCCGGCGGGCCACGCGCAGGCGCAATACTCGACCGACTGGCTTGCGAACACGTACGGCACGCTGGCCGCCCACGTCGGCAACGGCGCACGCTCGATGTGGGTCGCGCCCGAAGGCGTGATCTACACGGCGTCGCGCTGGGACGAGAACGCGGGCGGCGTCGCGATCTACCAGAACGGCCAGCCGCTCGGCACGATCGGCATCCACGACGAATTCCAGGGCGGAGCGATCACCGGCAATGCCACGTCGCTGTTCGTCGCGCTCGGCTACAACCGCACGTTCGGCAGCGGCTCGGTGGGGCGCTACAACCGAAGCTCGAACCAGCGCGACCTGCGCATCCCGGTCAGCACGTGGACGGGCATCCAGTACGCGGACGTGATCACGGGCCTCGCGACGGGCGGCAACCTGCTGTACGTGAGCGACTTCTACGGCAACCGCGTGCGCGTCTATACGACCGACGGCGTGTGGCAGCGCGACATCGGCGTATCGGGGCCGGGCGCGCTGGCGCTCGATGCGGCCGGCAATCTGTGGGTCGCGCGCAAGAGCGCGGGCGTCGTCGCGCAGTTCAGCGCGGCCGGGGCGGCGATGAACACGCTTCAGATGGCGGCCGGCGCGCGGCCGGCGTCGTTGTACTTCGATGCGTCGATGGGCCAGTTGATGGTGGGCGACGAAGGGCCCGACATGAACATCAAGGTGTACGGCGGGCTGCCCGGGATGCCGGTGCAGGTCGGCACGTTCGGCGTGCAGGGCGGTTATCTCGACACGACGACGGGCATCAAGGGGCAGGTCGGCGACAAGCGCTTCACGCGCGTCGCGGCGCTCGGCAAGGATGCGGCCGGCAACCTGTACGTGCTGAACAACGCGTGGGGCGGCGGCTGGGATCTCGGCCGCAACGGCAGCACCGATCTGCATTCGTACAGCCCGGTCGGCACGCTGCAATGGAAGCTGCAGGCGTTGAACTTCGAGGGAATCGCCGCGCCCGATCCGGTGACGGACGGCACGTTGTTCTTCAGCGGCAACAACGTGTACACGGGCACCGCGGGCGGCACGTTCGTCGCGAACACGGTCGACCCGTTCACCTACCCGAAGGACCCGCGCCTCGACATGAACGACTATCAGCGCGGCCAGCACTTCGGCCAGCTCGTGAACGTCGGCGGCAACCGGATCCTCGTCGCGTCGGGCCAGAACCCGGGCAACTTCAACTTCTATTACTTCAACACCGCGAGCGGCTACATCGCGATCCCGGCCGGTTCGCTGCCGGGCAAGCCGTTCAACACGACGCTGCAGGTGACGGCCGGTTTCGACATCGACGGCAACGGCGACGTGTGGGCCGGGCTGAACGGATCGAACGTGATCGCGCGCTACCCGATGACGGGCTTCGACGCGACCGGCAAGCCGTCGTGGGGCAAGCCGACGACGACGCCCGTGCCGACCGGCGTCGCGCCGGTCACGCGCATCATCTACCAGGCCGACAGCGACACGATGATCCTCGCGCAGGGCCTCGCGGGCAATTGGGACTGGACCGCGATGAACGGGCACATCGAGGTCTATCACGGCTGGAAGAGCGGCAACACGAGCGCGCCGAACCCGGTGATCAACCTGACGAGCGCGAACCCGAAATCGATCGCGGCGGCCGGCCACTACCTGTTCGTCGGCTACGTGCACACGGTGCCGAACATCGACGTGTTCGACCTGAACACCGGCGCGCTCGTCACGACGCTGACGAATTCGAACACGTCGGCGATGGACGTCGGCAACGACGTCGATTCGATGTACGGCGTGCGTGCCTACCTGCGCTCGACCGGCGAGTACGTGATCACGAAGGACAACTACAACGGGTCGAACATCGTCGTTTATCGCTGGCGCCCGTGACCGCGCCGGCCATCCCGTTGCGTCAGAACGATACCGTCGTCGTCAACGTGACGAGCCGCGGTTCGCCGACCGCGACGATCAGGTTGTTGTTGCTCGACGGGTAGTAGGTCTTGTCGAGCAGGTTCTTCACGTTGAGCTGGAAGCGCGTCGGGAACTTGCCGATCGTCGTTTCGTAGGCGGCGAACGCATCGACGGTCACGTAGCCGGGCAGCGTGAAGCTGTTCGCCGTATCGCCGGGGCGTGCGCCGACGAGGCGCGCGCCGCCGCCGAAGCGCCAGCGGCCCGGCAGGTTCGCGATGGCCGTGTCGTACACCGCGAACAGGCTGCCCGTGTGGCGTGCGACGTTGACGAGCGGCGTGTTGCCGTCGCGATCGTTCGCGTTCGTATACGCATAGCTGCCGATCACGCTCAGGTGACGCGTGATCTGCCCGGCGACGTCGAGCTCGATCCCGCGCGAGCGCGCGGTACCGATCGTCGACGTGAGGTCGCCGACCGTGACCGCGACGTTGCGCTTGTCGATCTGGTAGACCGCGAGCGTGCCGGTGATCGCGGGCTTCAGGCTGAACTTCAGCCCGGCCTCGAGCACGCGGCCGTATTCCGGCGCGAGCGGTGCCGCGACGTTCGATGCGACGTTCGGCTTGAACGAACGGCTCACGTTCGCATACGCGGTCAGCTCGGGCGTGAGCGCATAGGCGAGCCCGAACTGCGGCAGCCAGACGCTGCCGCGCGACCGGTCGGCGAACACGAACGGGCGCCCCATGCCCGATTCCTGCTGCCAGTTTTCCCAGCGCAGCCCGCCCACTGCCGTGAGGCGGTCGGTGATCTTCACGGTATCCTGAACGATCGTCGAATACGCATGCACGACCGAGCGCGAATCGCTTTGCTTCGCGTTGGGCGTGCCGCCCGGTGCGAGCAGGCCGTACACGGGATCGTAGAGATTGAAACCGGTCGTCGCCTTGCCGCGGATCGTGTCGCCGCGGAAGCTGCGCTGCCGCTCGTATTCGCCGCCGATGTAGAGCGCGTGGTTCATCCCCGCCAGCGTCACGTTGCCGAGCAGGCCGAGCGTCGCGATCTGGTCGGAATCGTTGCGCCCCAGGTTCGCGTCGGACGAGCGCGTCGGCGCGCCGGTCCTGCTGTTGAACGCGGTGGCGCGCGTAATGTACTGATCGTAGCGGTCGCGGCCCCAGCCGTAGGTCGCGCGTACACGCCATGCGTCGGAGAAGCGGTGCTCGATGCGCGTACGCAGCGTTTCCTGGATGCCGCTGCTTTGCGACCACGCTTCCTCGTAGCGGCGATAACGCAGCGTATCGTCGAGCTGGCCGTTCACGAGCACGGTGCCGCGATCGAACGGCGTCGTGTAGTCGACGTACTGGTAGCTGACGTCGATCGACGTGTTCGCGTCGTGCCACGACAGCGCGGGCGCGATCAGCGCATTGCGTTCGCGGCCGAAGCTGCGCCAGTAGCGGCTCGTGTCGTATTCGCCGGTCAGCCGGAACGCGAGCGTGCCGCCCGCGACCTGGCCCGGCTTGCCGAGCGGGCCCGTGAGGTCGAACTGCGCGCTGCTGCCGCCATGGCTCGTGCGCGACGCGGAGATCGAGCCGCCGAACGTGTCTTCCGGCTTGCGCGTGACGAGGTTGATCACGCCGCCCGGATCCTGCATCCCGTACAGCAGCGACGCGGGCCCTTTCAGCACTTCGACGCGATCGATCGTCGCGAGATAGCTGTGCAGCACCGGCGTGCGCACGCCGTCGACGAGCACCGAGCCGTCGTTGTTCGATCCGAAGCCGCGCTTGATGAACGCGTCGCGCGTGCCGCCGAGCGTGTTCGTCTGCGTGACGCCGCTGATGTTGCCGAGCACGTCGTCGAGCGAGCGCGCCTGCTGGTCCTGCATCACGCTGCTGCTGACCACCGCGACCGATTGCGGAATTTCCTTCAGCGAACGGTCTTCGCCGCCCGCGATGCGCGTGGTGCGCGGCTGATAGCCGACCGTCGGATCGGCCGTTGCCGACGCGTTGACGCTGATCGCCGGGAGTTCGTGTTCGGTTGGCGTCGCGGGAGTCGATGCGGGCGTGACGGGTTCGGCGTTGGCCGCATGCGCGCCGCTCGCGACGCAAAGGGTGAGCAGGGCAGGCAGGCGGGTGCGCCACGGACGCTGGGTCCGGGCACGGCGAGGCGTTCGACGGGATGGCATGAATCGAGGCAGGAGGAATACCAAGGATCGTGTTGCGGGCCGCGGCGTTTGGTTGCGGCCAGGTTGCGCATGATATATTTAATGAGAATCATTTGCAATTGTAATAGGATGGCCGGCAACGCACGGGACCCAGTTGCCGGGCCATCGACCGTCTGCTACCGTAGCGGCCAAAATCAGACGCATTAAAAATCAACGAGAGAGCCGGGGGCCGCACCATGTCATCTTCCAGTCACGTCGCGTTCCGCGCGGCGCCGTGCACCGCGCACGACCCTGCGCGTGATGAAGTGATCGCAGCCGTGTTCCGCCATTCGAACGATTAAAGCAACGAAAGCGAATGCAACCGGCGCAAGCGCCGGGCTTCGACGACTTCAACCACCACGCTGGACGGGAGACCACCGATGAAGAAGATTTCCGCGCCGTTCGCGGCAGCCGCGCTTGCGGCCTGCGCGCTGCTGGCGGGCGTTCACGAGGTCGCTTGCGCGGCTTCGGCCGCCGAACCCGCGATCGATGCGCATTACGGCGCCGTGATCGAGGCCTATACGCAGGACATGGCCGCCGCGAAGACGAAATACGACGGCCGGCGCCTCGTGTTCGTCGGCGCCGTGATCCGGATGGGCAGCGACCCGGCCGGCACGTACTTCGGCGCGCTGACGGCCGACGGCGAGCAGTTCGATACGCATTTCGACGTGGTCGACCAGGCCGCGCTGAAGCCGAAATTCCCCGGCGGGGAGATCAAGCCGTTCGTCACGTCGGCGGCGTTCCGGTTCAGCTGCGTGAACGAAGGCTATATCGATGCGCCCGTATTGCCGGGGTTGAAGCTCTCGCACTGCCGGCTCGCCGATTGACGAGGCGCCGGTGCGGCGTCCGGCGTTCAGAACTTCTGCTGGATGCCGGCCATCACGCCGAGCTGGTTCATTCCGGTACCGACCGTCCCGCCGGCGGCGACCGCGTTCGCGGCCAGCGCGCTGTTGAACATGTAGCCCACCGAGGTATAGACGGTCGTCCGCTTCGACAGGAAATAGTTCGCGCGGCCGACGAGCAGCGTCGCATTCGTGCCGCCTTCGCGGTTTTCGCGGCGTTGCAGGTAGCGTACGCCCTGGAGATCGAGCGCGAGGTAGGGCGTCGCGTAATACGTCCCGCCGGCGAACACGATATCGGCCTGCAGGTGCTCGGCCGCCGCGAGGTTGCGGCGGATCCACCCGGCGCCCAGTTTCGCGGGGCCGATCTTCACGTAGCCGGCGACGATGTCGCGCGTGTCGGTGTACGCCGGATTGCTCAGCGGCGCGAGTGCGCCGCCGCCGCCGCGCATCACGTCGTGCGATGCGGCGAGCCCGAAATGGCTCGCGTCGTACGCGAGCATCGCCGTGTATTGGCGGCAGGCGACGATGTCGCCGGGCACCTGCCCGGCGCAGCCTGTCGCCGACGGCCCTGCCGGCCCGGCCGCGTCGCGGCCGAAGCTGTAGGTGGCGCCAAGCGTCACGCCGTGGAACGTGCCCTTGTAGCCGATCGCATTGTCGCTGCGCGCGTTCGGCAGATAGGAGTCGAAATCCGCCATGGAGTGAATCGACGGGCCGATCACGTCGGCATTGGTCAGCACGATCATCGACATGTTCATCTGGCGGCCAAGCGTCAGCGCGCCGAACGGGCCGCTCACGCCGACGTTCGCCTGTCGCCCGAACAGGCGCCCGCCGTAATTCAGCGCGCCGGTGCCGGGCTGGAAGCCGTTCTCGAGCACGAAGAAGGCCTGGTAGCCGCCGCCGAGATCCTCGGTGCCTCTCAGCCCCCACCGTGACGGCACCTCGCCGGTCAGCGTCGGCATGCCCGTGAACGATCCGCCGTGCGCGGCGTTGTTGTAGTAGGACACACCGGTATCGATGATCCCGTACAGCGTGACGCTGCTTTGCGCGCAGGCCGGCCCGGCCAGCGCCATCACCGTCGCGAGTGCGCCGCCCAGTTTCGTTTTCATGGCTGTCTCCAAACAGTATGTAGATATGCTTATCGATTTTTTGAGTGCCCCGGGCGTGTCCGGGAGGCCGACGGGTATCGGCAGGACTGCGGGCGTTCCGTGTTACGACAGCGCCGGGTCGCGTTGCCGGCGCGGTGCCGCGGCGCGCGTGCCCGCCACGGCGACGGCGATCGCCGCGCCGGCCATCGGTACGAGGAACGCGAGGTAGAGATGGGAGACGGACCAGCCGTCGTCCAGCAGCGCACCGACGGTCATCGGCGACAGGATCGCGCCGAGGCGGCCGATGCCGACCGCGAGGCCGATGCCGGTCGTGCGGATTTCCGCGGGGTACGGCGTCGGCGACAGCGCATACATGCCGGCCACGCACGCATTGATCACGGCGCCGAGGAACACCGCGACGATCATCCCGATGCCGAGCGAGCCGGTGTTCGCGCCGAACACGACCATCAGCGCGCCGCCGAGCAGCAGGGTCGCGGCGAGCAGGTTGCGCAGGCCGAACCTTGTCGACAGCAGGCTGAAGAGCGACGCGCCCGCAATGCCGCCGAGGTTGAGCAGGACGCCGCCGGTGACGCCCTGCGATGTCGACAGCCCGGCCTGGACCAGCAGCTTCGGCGTCCAGCTCACGACGAAGTAGAAGCTGCCCATCACGAGGAAGAACGCGATCCACAACGCGATCGTGCGGCGCGCGAGCGGTGCGCGCAGCACGGCGGTCCAGCCCGACGCGGGGCTTGCCGTGTCGATGGACGAGGGTGGCAGCGCGGCGATCGGTGAGCGCTTCATTCGCGCGAGGATGCGGTTGATTTTCCGCAGCGCGTCGTCCGGACGCCGTGCCAGCAGGAAGTCGAGCGATTCCGGCAGCATCGCGAGCACCATCGGGATCGCCAGCAAGGTCAGGATGCCGCCGAACGCGAACACGCTGCGCCATCCCCACGTCGACAGCAGGTAGCCGGCGACGACGCCGCCGGCGGTGGCGCCGATCGCATAGCCGGTCGACTGCATGCCGATCGCGGCGCTGCGCCACTTGTTCGACGCATACTCGCCGCTGATGACGGTCAGGCTCGCCAGCATGCCGCCGATGCCGAGCCCCGTGTACGCGCGCGCGACGGCGAGCTGCAGCGTGCTGTGGGTGGCCGCGCAGGCGAGCATCCCGGTCGAGATCACCGTGAGGCAGAGCAGGATGATGCGGCGGCGGCCGACGCGGTCGGCCAACGGCGCGATCAGCACCGAGCCGATTCCCATGCCGGCCAGCCCGGCACTCAGCAGCAGGCCGATTTCCTTGCCGCTCAGTTTCCATTCGGCCGCCAGATGCGGTGCGGCAAACGCGATGGCCAGCACATCGAAGCCATCGAGCATGTTCAGCACGACGCAGGCCGTGACCGCCATCGTCTGGAACACGCTCATCGGGGATTCGTCGATCGTATTGCGGATACTTGCGCTCACGTCAAAGATCCTTGAAAAATAGTATGACTAATTAAATGGGATGAAATCGAAACCGGCGGCAACGAATGGGACGAAAGCGAATGCCTGGGCGGACGAGCCTTCCGGCGAACGCCCGTTGTGTCCGGCAGGCGTGATTCGCGCGCCGGCGCGACGCTTACGCGGGTTCCGGTTGCAGCAGCCGCTCGATCACGCGCCGCGCGCGATTGGGGCCCGCGTCGACATGAATGTCGATCTGGCGGCTGCCCGGAAAGCGCAGCTGATTCCGGTATTGCGCTTCGATCACGGTCTTGTCTTCGTCGAACGTCGCCGCGGACTGCTCGATGACCGTTTGCGCGACGCGCTCCACGTCGTGTTGCGGGTTGGTCGCGACGGTCCAGAAGTAGTGCGTCGTCGTTTCCGTCTCGGGCGTGATGCCGTGGAAGCCGCGCATGTGAAAGCCGCCGCGCGCCGGATCGTGCAGGTCGCCGGTGCCGGCGTCCATCGCGCCGGTCCAGATCCGGATGTGCGACACGTGGAACTCGATTTCCTGCCAGCGATCGACGCGGCCCGCGAACGGCCAGGCGGCGGTGTAGGTCGGCGGCGGGTCGGAATCCGGCATCCGGCGAACCAGCGTCACCGTGTCGCCGTCGCTGCTGACGCGGGTTTCCGCGCCCATGTGCAGCGACGCGTTGCCGCCGATCGTTTTCAGATGGACATAGCCGAGGTGGCTCAGGTCCATCAGGTTGTCGTGAATCAGTTGATACGGCGCATCGTAATGGTAGTTGCCGCCGCCGAACCGGTATTGCGGATCCGCGTGGAACGCGTAGCGCGGCGGCGCGCCGGCCGGTTTCGCGTGCGCGTCGGCGCCGATCCAGATCCACACGATCGCATCCTGCTCCTGCACCGGATACGACGACACGCACGCTTTTGCCGGAACCCGGTCCTGGCCGGGGATCTCGATGCATGCACCGCCGCGGTCGAACAGCAGCCCGTGATAGCCGCAGCGCAGGCCGCGTGCTTCGAGCGAGCCGCACGACAGCGGCAGCGACTTGTGGCAGCAGCGATCCTCCAGCGCGCCGACTTCCCCGGACGGCAACCGGAACAGGACGACCGGACGGCCGAGCAACGTACGGGCAACGGGTTGGTCCGTCAGTTCGGACGACAGCGCGGCGACCCACCATCGGTCGAGCGGGAAGGGCGTGGTAGTGACCGGTGGCCGGGCACGTTGCTCCATGGATCGTCTCCAGTATTGTGGTTGGCCGCCGCGGATCGGGCGGTCCGTCTACAGATCGAGTACCAGCAGGTCGCTTCGCGATCGCGAACAGCACGGCATGAACTGGTCGCCGGCCGCCTGTTCCTCTTCGGTCAGATACGAGTCGCGATGATCGGGCTCGCCTTGCAGCACGCGCGTCACGCAGGTGCCGCATACGCCTTGCTCGCACGACGTCAGCACGTCGATGCCGTTCGCCGCCAGCGCTGCGACGACCGTGCATTCGGCCGGCACGTCGATCACCTGGCCGCTGCTCGCGATCCGGACCTGGAACGCGCGGTCCGCACCGGACGACGCAACCGCGCCGCCGAAGAACTCGTAGTGCAGCCGCGCTTCGTCCCAGTGGCGCGCGCGCGCGGCGTTCAGTACCGCGTCCATGAAGCCGCGCGGGCCGCATACATACAGGTGGGTGCCTTCCGGCGCGGCGGCAAGCACGGTGGCCAGGTCGAAGCGTTGCGCGGGGTCGCCGTCGTCGACGTGGAAGCGGGTGCGATCGTGAAACCCGGCTGCGTGGATTCGCGCGACGAACGCCATGCGATCGGTCGAACGCGCGCAGTAGTGCATGTCGAACGGCTGGCCCGACGAGAACAACCGTTCCGCCATGCTGAGGATCGGCGTGACGCCGATCCCGCCCGCGAGCAGCAGGTGGTGCGGCGCGTCGGGCGCGAGCGGAAACTGATTGCGCGGCACGCCGATCCGTACGATATCGCCTTGGCGGACTGCGTCGTGAATGGCGCGCGACCCGCCGCGCCCGTCGGCGTCGCGCAGCACGGCGATCTGATAGCGATCACCGTGCTCCGGGTGGTTGCACAGCGAATACTGGCGCACGAGGCCGCCCGGCAGATGCACGTCGATATGGGCGCCGGCGTCGAAGCGGGGCAGCGGCGCACCGTCGTCGCTGACGAATTCGAAGCCGCAGATGTCGCGCGCTTCCTGCCACTTGCGCGCGACGCGCACCGTCAGGGTCGCGACGCTCATGACGCCGCCTTGACGGGCGCGACCGGGATCACGGGCCGCTGCGGGTTCGACGCGTTCTCGTCGGCGAGCAGCCGCTCGATCACCTTGCGCGACATTACGCCGCCGGCGTCGATGTTGAGCTTGAGCAGCTTGCGATCGGGCCACTTCTCCAGGTTGCGCTGCTGGCGCTCGAGCATCTCGAGATCCTCGGCGAAGATCTTGCCCTGGCCTTCGCGGATCTCGGCGGTCAGCGCGGGGTCGTCGGGCCGGAAGTTGCGCGCCATGCCCCAGAAGTACCAGATCGAGGTGTCCGTCTCGGGCGTGATGAAGTCGACCACGATCGACGACGCCTTCAGGTCGGCCGGCGCGTCGTAGCCGCCGTGGCCCGCATGCGCGACGCCGACTTCGATCATCACGTGGCTCGGCGGCGAGAAGCGGCAGATCTGCCAGCGGTCGACCGGCACGTCGTCGGCCAACCCGTTGCCGCGCAATGCCATCCGCCAGAACGGCGGCGGCATCACGTTCTCCATGAAGCGGCTCGTGACGACTTCGTCGCCGTGGCTGGTCGTCTTCGGCGGCGCTTCGTCGATTTCCTTCTGGCCGATGCTCGTCGCATGCACGTAGGTTTCGTGCGTGAGGTCCATCAGGTTGTCGATCATCAGCCGGTAGTCGCAACGGATGTGATACAGGCCGCCGCCGTGGGCCCAGGCCGGATCCTCGGCCCACGCCAGCGCGGGCAGCTTGGCCGGATCGGCCGCCGCCGCATCGCCCGGCCAGACCCAGATGAAGCCGTACCGCTCGACCGCCGGAAAGCTGCGAATCGGCGGGAAGCCGCCGACGCGCTGGCCCGGCATGCCGGCCGCCTTGCCGTTACAGCCCATTTCCAGCCCGTGATAGCCGCACACGAGCACCCCGTCGCGCACGAAACCCAGCGACAACGGCGCGCCGCGGTGCGGGCAGAAATCCTCGAGCGCGGCGACCTGGCCGTCCGCCGCGCGGTAAAACACCATCGACTCGTTGCAGATCGTGCGGCCCAGCGGCTTGCCGTCGATTTCATCGGGCGTGCACGCCACGTACCAAGCATTCTTGAGAAACACGTTCGTCGTCTCCTTCAGGTCGATGCCGCCGGTACGCGGCATCTCTTCATTCCGTGTACTGAATGAGATTCAGTGTACTCATCGAGCTTGGCTGGAGCAAGGCGGGCGGTATACTGGTTTTCCCGGGAAATGGCGCGAGGCAGCGCCATGCCGTCGGCGCGCGCAACCGGCGCGCGTCGCCTATGTCATCGACTCATTCATGGAAAAAACGAATCCCGCCGTCGCGCCGGCTTTCCCGCTCGATCTGTACGACGAACCCGGGCACCTGATCCGGCGCGCACACCAGATCGCGGTTGCGATGTTCTACGAGAAGCTGGGCCGGGACGTGACGCCGGTGCAGTACGCGGTGCTGCGGATGCTCTACGAAAGCCCGGGGCTCGATCAGGTGACGCTCGCGCAGCGGGTGGCGCTCGATACGTCGACGACCGCGGATCTCGCGGTCCGGCTCGAAGCGAAAGGATTGATCGTGCGCGAAGTGCTGCCGCGACGTCAGCGCCGCCTGTTGCTGACGCCGGCGGGCGTCGAACTGCTCACGCACCTGATTCCGTCGGTGAAGGAGCTGCGGGCCGGCCTGTTCGACGGAATGGGAGAGGACGATTCGCAGGAACTGATGCGCCTGTTGCGCAAATTCGTCCATTTGAACAACGAGCAAAGCCGGGCGCCGCTGCGCGTCGGCGAGGAGTCGTAGCGGCGCCGAGCTCGCCCGGCAGCGCGCGGCACCGGGGGGGGGGGCGCGCCGCCCGCCGCGCGTCACGCGCGCGCGTTTTCGTCTTCCAGCCGCCGCACGGCTTCCACGACTTCATTCCTGAAACGCACGAGCGCCGCCTGTTCCGGCGCCGGCGGCTGCATGGCGGCCCACAGCATGTCGATCAGCTGCGCGGCCGTCGTTTCCGTATCGAGCTTGCGGTGCCCGAGGATCGCATCCCACAGCACGTGCTCCATCGGCCCGAACACCATCGAACGCAACAGGCTCAGCGGCAGGTCCGCACGCACCTGCCCGGCCGCCTGGCCGCGCGCGAGCACGTCCATCAGCGGCGCCGTGTAGCGGCGCTGCAGTGCGGTCAGCTCGTCGCTCAGCGCATGCTGCTTCGCGCGGCCTTCCGACAGCACCAGCGCGCACAGCCCCGTGCCGTTCACCAGCATCAGCCGCAGGTGGGTGCGCACGATGAACGCGAACTGCTGCTGCACCGATGCATCCCGCGGCATGCCGTGCTCGAACGCCGCGATGATTTCGTCGTACCAGTCCGCGATCACGCGCGCGCACAGCTCGCGCTTGCCGCGGAAGTAGCTGAACACCGTCGCCTCCGACACGCCCACGCGCTGCGCGATCTCGGCGGCCGTCGCATGCTCGTAACCTTTTTCGGCGAACACTTCACGGCCGACGCGCAGAATGTCCTGCACGCGCTGCTGGGATTTGCGCCCGGCGGGCGCGCGCGGCGCGTCGGCGCGATCGGCTTTGGCGGTGTCGGTCATGGTGTCGGCGGGAGCGGCTGTCATGTCCACATGATATCTGAGTGTCACTCAAAAAACTATTGACGCCGAACCCGGCGAGGCGCGAAACTGTGCAAAATTTCCGCTTTATTGGTTAATGAATTGGTGCATTCATTCGATTTGAGCGAAACTCAGAAATCGATGAGTGCGACACACTTTCTGGAGACGGAGGAGACATGATCAACCTGCCCGGCGTGCAATTCATGCTCGGTGAAGACATCGAGATGCTGCGCGACGCCGTCGCGACGTTTGCGGCGAAGGAAATCACGCCGCGCGCGGCGGAGGTCGACCGCACCGACCAGTTTCCGATGGATCTGTGGAAGAAGTTCGGCGATCTCGGCGTGCTCGGCATGACGGTCGCCGAGGAATACGGCGGCGCGAACATGGGCTACACCGCGCACATGGTCGCGATGGAGGAGATCTCGCGCGCCTCGGCGTCGATCGGCCTGTCGTACGGCGCGCACTCGAACCTGTGCGTGAACCAGATCCACCGCAACGGCACCGAAGCGCAGAAGCGGAAATACCTGCCGAAGCTCGTGTCGGGCGAACACATCGGCGCGCTCGCGATGAGCGAGCCGAACGCCGGTTCCGACGTCGTCAGCATGAAACTGCGTGCCGACAAGCGCGGCGATCGTTACGTGCTGAACGGCACGAAGATGTGGATCACCAACGGCCCGGATTGCGACACGCTCGTCGTCTACGCGAAGACGGACGTCGAAGCCCACTCGCGCGGCATCACCGCGTTCATCGTCGAGAAGGGGATGAAGGGCTTCTCGGTCGCGCAGAAGCTCGACAAGCTCGGCATGCGCGGCTCGCACACGGGCGAGCTGGTGTTCCAGGACGTCGAGGTGCCGGAAGAGAATATCCTCGGCCAGTTGAACGGCGGCGTGAAGGTGCTGATGAGCGGCCTCGACTACGAGCGCGCGGTGCTGTCGGGCGGCCCCACGGGCATCATGGCCGCGTGCCTCGACGCCGTGGTGCCGTATATCCACGACCGCAAGCAGTTCGGCCAGTCGATCGGCGAATTCCAGCTGATCCAGGGCAAGGTCGCCGACATGTACACCACGTTCCAGGCGTGCCGCGCGTACCTGTACGCGGTCGGCCGCCATCTCGACTCGGCGGGCAGCGACCATATCCGCCAGGTGCGCAAGGATTGCGCGGGCGTGATCCTCTACACGGCCGAGAAGGCGACGTGGATGGCCGGCGAGGCGATCCAGATCCTCGGCGGCAACGGCTACATCAACGAATATCCGGTCGGCCGCCTGTGGCGCGATGCGAAGCTGTACGAGATCGGCGCCGGCACGAGCGAGATCCGCCGGATGCTGATCGGCCGCGAGCTGTTCGCGGAAACGATGTAACGCCCCACGTCACGCGAACGGAGCCTCGTCGATGCCGATCATCGAATCGAAACTGAACCCGCGTTCGGAAGACTTCCGCGCGAATGCCGCCGCGCTCGAGGCGGTCGTCGCCGACCTGCGCGCGAAGATCGAACAGCTCGCGCAGGGCGGCGGCCAGGCCGCACGCGACAAGCACCTGTCGCGCGGCAAGCTGCTGCCGCGCGATCGCATCGCGCAACTGCTCGATCCGGGCGCGCCGTTCCTCGAGCTGTCGCAGCTCGCGGCGAACGGCATGTACAACGACGACGCGCCGGGCGCGGGCGTCATCACCGGGATCGGCCGCATCGCCGGCCGCGAATGCGTGATCGTGTGCAACGACGCGACGGTCAAGGGCGGCACCTACTACCCGATCACCGTGAAGAAGCACGTGCGCGCGCAGGAAATCGCCGCGGAAAACCGGCTGCCGTGCGTCTACCTCGTCGATTCGGGCGGCGCGAACCTGCCGAACCAGGACGACGTGTTTCCCGATCGCGACCACTTCGGCCGCATCTTCTTCAACCAGGCGACGATGTCGGCGGCGGGGATCGCGCAGATCGCCGTCGTGATGGGCTCGTGCACGGCCGGCGGCGCCTACGTGCCGGCGATGAGCGACGAGTCGATCATCGTGAAGGACCAGGGCACGATTTTCCTCGGCGGCCCGCCGCTGGTGAAGGCCGCGACGGGCGAGGAAGTGAGCGCCGAGGATCTCGGCGGCGGCGACGTGCACACGCGCCTGTCGGGCGTGGCCGACCATCTCGCGCAGAACGACGCGCATGCGCTGTCGATCGCGCGCAACATCGTCGATCATCTCGCGCCGAAGATCGCGTCGCCGGTGGCGCTGCGCGAGCCGAAGCCGCCGCGCTACGATGCGAAGAGCCTGTACGGCGTGATCCCCGTCGATACGCGCAAGCCGTTCGACGTGCGCGAGGTGATCGCGCGCATCGTCGACGATTCGGAATTCGACGAATTCAAGGCGCGCTACGGCACGACGCTCGTCACGGGCTTCGCGCACATCTGGGGCCATCCGGTCGGGATCGTCGCGAACAACGGCATCCTGTTCTCCGAATCGGCCGTGAAGGGCGCGCATTTCATCGAGCTGTGCTGCCAGCGCAAGATCCCGCTCGTGTTCCTGCAGAACATCACGGGCTTCATGGTCGGGCGCAAGTACGAGAACGAAGGCATCGCGCGGCATGGCGCGAAGATGGTGACGGCCGTGTCGAACGCGAAGGTGCCGAAGTTCACGGTGATCATCGGCGGCTCGTTCGGCGCCGGCAACTACGGGATGTGCGGTCGCGCATTCGGCCCGCGGTTCCTGTGGATGTGGCCGAATGCGCGCATCTCGGTGATGGGCGGCGAGCAGGCCGCGTCGGTGCTCGCGACGGTGCGTCGCGACGGCATCGAGGCGAAGGGCGGGTCGTGGTCGAGCGACGAAGAGGAAGCGTTCAAGCAGCCGATCCGCGACCAGTACGAGCGCCAGGGCCATCCGTATTACGCGAGCGCGCGGCTGTGGGACGACGGCGTGATCGACCCGGCGCAGACGCGCGACGTGCTCGGCCTCGGCCTGGCCGCATCGATGAACGCGCCGATCGAAGACACGCGCTTCGGCGTGTTCCGCATGTAACGCCCGGGAGGACCGACCGATGCGATACGAAACGATCAAGGTAAGCGAAGCCGGCCGCGTGGCGACCGTCACGCTCGCACGCCCCGACGTGCGCAACGCGTTCAACGAGACGACGATCGCCGAGCTGACCACCGCGTTCGAATGGCTCGATGCGCACGAAGGCGTGCGCGCGATCGTGCTCGCGGCGGAAGGCGCCGCGTTCTGCGCGGGCGCGGACCTGAACTGGATGAAGAAGATGGCCGGTTACTCGGACGACGAGAACCGTGCCGATGCGCGCAAGCTCGCGCGGATGCTCGAGGCGATCCATCGCTGCGGCAAGCCGGTGATCGCGCGCGTGCACGGCGACGCCTATGCGGGCGGCGTGGGCCTCGTCGCGGCGGCCGACATCGCGATCGCCGCCGACGGCGTGAAGTTCTGCCTGTCGGAAGCGCGGCTCGGGCTGATCCCCGCGACGATCGCGCCGTACGTCGTGCGGGCGATGGGCGAGCGCGCGGCGCGCCGTTATTTCACGACGGCCGAGGTGTTCGACAGCGCGCGGGCCGCGTCGCTCGGCTTCATTCACGACGCGGTACCGGCCGATGCGCTCGACGAAACGGTCGCGAAGCTGGCCGCGACGCTCGTCGCGAACGGTCCCGACGCGGTGAAGGCGTGCAAGCGGCTCGTCGCCGACGTGGCCGGCCGCCCGCTCGATGCGACGCTGATCGAGCAGACCGCCGACTGGATCGCGCGGACCCGTGCCGGCGCGGAAGCGCGCGAAGGGATCGCGTCCTTCCTCGAAAAGCGCACGCCGTCGTGGCGTGAATGATCGCGTGACCCCCACTCTCCGGACGACATCGAAGCCATGTTCGACAAGATTCTGATCGCCAACCGCGGCGAAATCGCGTGCCGCGTCGCCGCGACGTGCAAACGTCTCGGGATCGCGAGCGTCGCCGTCTATTCCGACGCGGACGCGAACGCGAAACACGTGGCCGCGTGCGACGAAGCCGTGCACATCGGCGGATCGGCAGCGGCAGACAGCTACCTGCGCATCGAGCGCATCATCGAAGCCGCGCGCGCGACCGGCGCGCAGGCGATCCATCCCGGCTACGGTTTTCTGTCGGAGAACGAAGATTTCGCGCACGCGTGCGAAGCGGCCGGCATCGTGTTCATCGGGCCGCCGGTCGACGCGATCGCGGCGATGGGGTCGAAGGCCGCCGCGAAGGCGCTGATGCATGCGGCTGCCGTGCCGCTCGTGCCGGGCTATCACGGCGACGACCAGGATGCCGGCAACCTGCATCGCGAAGCCGACGAAATCGGCTATCCGGTGCTGCTGAAGGCGAGCGCGGGCGGCGGCGGCAAGGGGATGCGCGTGGTCGAGCGCTCCGACGATTTCCCGGCGGCGCTTGCGTCGTGCCAGCGCGAGGCCGCGAGCAGCTTCGGCAACGACCGCGTGTTGATCGAGAAATACCTGACGCGCCCGCGTCACGTCGAAGTGCAGGTGTTCGGCGACACGCTCGGCAATACCGTGTACCTGTTCGACCGCGACTGCTCGGTGCAGCGCCGTCACCAGAAGGTGCTCGAGGAAGCGCCGGCGCCGGGCCTGCCCGACGACGTGCGCCGCGCGATGGGCGAAGCGGCCGTCGCGGCAGCGCGCGCGGTCGGCTATGTCGGCGCGGGCACCGTCGAATTCATCATGACGGGCGACGCGTTCTACTTCATGGAAATGAACACGCGCCTGCAGGTCGAGCATCCGGTCACCGAAATGGTCACGGGGCTCGATCTCGTCGAATGGCAATTGCGCGTCGCGTCCGGCGAGCCGCTGCCGCTGCAGCAGGACGATCTGCGTGTGCGGGGCCATGCGCTCGAGGCGCGTCTTTATGCGGAGAATCCGGCGCGCGGGTTCCTGCCGTCGACGGGCACGCTCAAGCACCTGCGGCTGCCGGCAGGCGTCGAGTTCGACATCGGCGCGGCGGTGCGCGTCGACAGCGGCGTGCGCGAAGGCGATGCGATCACGCCGTTCTACGATCCGATGATCGCGAAGCTGATCGTTCACGGCGCGGACCGTGCGGAAGCGCTGGGCCTGATGCTGCGTGCACTGCGTGCGTGCGAGGTGGTCGGCCTGCATACGAACGCCGCGTTCCTGCAGCGGATCGTCGCGTGCGAACCGTTCGCGACGGCCGATCTCGACACGGGGCTGATCGAGCGCAACCACGATGCGCTGTTCGCGCCGCAACAGCCGCCGCGCGCGGCGCTTGCACTTGCGTGCGCGGCATTGCTCGCGCGCGAACGCGGCGCGGCCGCGCAAGGTGCGTCGCCGTGGGGCGCCTTGCCGGACTGGCGGCTGAACGGCGGCTATCGCCGCACGCTCGAATGGCATGCGGCCGATCGCGAAGCGGACGTGACGGTCACCTACGAGGACGACGGCGCCGGCGCGCGACTCGCGACCGGCGATGACGCCGCGCAACCGTTCGCATGGACGCGCGGCGCCACGCCGCTCGATTTCGACGTGATACTCGGTGGCGTGCGCGGCAGCGGCCGCGTGTATGCGGACGGCGACACGTTCCATGTGTTCACGCAGGGCACCTCGGAGACGTTCGAATGGCGCAACCTGCTCGCGCATGCGGGCGATGCGGAGCAGGGCGGCGGACGTTTGACCGCGCCGATGCCGGGCAAGGTGATCGCGGTGCTGGTCGAACCGGGCCAGAAGGTCGAAGCCGGTACGCCGCTGATCGTGATGGAAGCGATGAAGATGGAACACACGATCGGCGCGCCGAGCGCGGGCGTCGTCGCGGAAGTGCTGTACGGCGTCGGCGACCAGGTCGCGGATGGCGCGCAGTTGCTGATGATGGCGGAGGGCTGACGCCAGTCTGCACGCCGTGTGCAAGCCGGCCGCGCTGCGGCCGGCCCGCACAAGAATGCTTCTCGAATCACGGTGCGCGCGCCGTTTAGGCCGCGCCGCCCCGATGTCGTCGGCCCGCGAAGCCGTACGTTCAGGCAACATCAATCTTTCGAACGACTTACGAATCGCGTCGTTCCGGCCAGGCCACCACGTGCCGCGCTCCGCGTGCGCGTCGATCTCCCTTTACTCGACACCGTCGTGTAACAAGTCGAACATAGCATCTCGGCGTCGATATGACCGACGCGGGTTCGCGTCCGTGTCACGTCATCACCCCCACGGAGAACCGTTATGCGAAAGTCGGCCCTGCGGCCTTTCGCGGTCGTTGGCCTGATCGCGCTGACAGCCCTCCTCGGCGCCTGCAACGACGACCTGACCGCACCCGCCGCGCCCGTCGCGCAGCAGAAGGCCGCGTGTGGCGGCGCCGTCGTCGCCACCGCGCTGATGCATTGCCCGCCGGGTTTCACCGCACCGGCATCGTCGCCCGCTTCCTGATACCGGCTGTTTTCACCAGAAATCCAATCACGAGCAACCAGCATGGCCAACCATTCGCGACGCGATTTTCTGAAGTTCTCCGCCGGTCTCGCCGGCGCGACCGCCGCCACCGCGCTGCTTCCCGAGTCGATCCGCAAGGCGCTGGCGATCGAGCCGAATTCCGTGACGGGCACGATCCAGGATGTGCAGCACATCGTCGTGTTCATGCAGGAGAACCGCTCGTTCGATCACTACCTCGGCCACCTGAGCGGCGTGCGCGGCTACAACGATCGCTTCCCCGTCACGCTGCCGAACGGCAAGCCGGTGTGGTTCCAGCCGCGGCAGGAGGACAAGACGAGCGTGATCGCGCCGTTCCGCTACGACACGACCAACCCGGGCGTCAACGCGCAATGCATCGGCGGCCTGCCGCATACGTGGGCGACGACGCACGGCGCGATCGACAACGGCCGCGCGGATCAGTGGGCCGTACAGAAGTCGAACATGACGATGGGCTATCACGTTCGCGACGACATCCCGTTCCATTACGCGCTCGCGGATGCGTTCACGGTGTGCGACCACTACTTCTGCTCGATTCCGGGCAACACGCACCCGAACCGCATGTACCTGATGACGGGCATGGTCGATCCGCTCGGCACGGGCGGCGGCCCGCTGCTCGACAATACCGACTACATCGACAATCCGTTCGACAAGGTCCAGTTGCCGCCCTTCAGCTGGACGACCTACCCGGAGCGTCTCGAGAAGGCCGGCATCTCGTGGCAGATCTACCAGCAGGGCACCGGGTTCGACAACTTCACCGGCAACTACGGCACGAACATGCTCGCGTGCTTCAACAACTTCGTGAATGCGCCGGCCGGTTCGTCGCTGCAGACGCGCGGGATGAGCACGCGCCCGATCACGCAGCTGAAGGCCGACGTGCAGGCCAACGCGCTGCCGCAGGTCTCGTGGCTGCTGCCGCCCGCCGCGTATTCGGAGCATCCGAAGTTCACGCCGCTGTACGGCGCGTACTACCTGTCGACGATCCTCGATGCGCTGACGTCGAACCCGGACGTATGGAGCAAGACCGTCCTGCTGATCATGTACGACGAGAACGACGGCTTCTTCGACCACGTCGTGCCGCCGTCGGCGCCGACGCTGCCGGGCTCGGGCATGAGCACGGTGGACGTGTCGCTCGAGCGGCACAATGTCGTGACGTCGACGCAGGCCGGCACGTATACGGCCGACAACCTGCCGTACGGCCTCGGCCCGCGCGTGCCGATGTTCGTCGTGTCGCCGTGGTCGAAGGGCGGCTTCGTGTGCTCGCAGGTCTTCGATCACACGTCGGTGCTGCAATTCATCGAGAAGCGCTTCGGCGTGGTCGAAACCAACATCTCGCCGTGGCGTCGCGCGATCTGCGGCGACCTGACGTCGGCGCTCGATTTCTCCAGATCGGATGCCACGCTGCCGACGTTGCCGAGTACGCAGGCATATGTCGCGCAGGCGGACCTGCAATGCTCGCGCGCGTCGTCGCAGACGGCGCCGGCCAGCACCGCGCAGCAGGTCGTGACGGCGCAGGAACCCGGCACGCGGCCGGCTCGCGCGCTGCCGTACGAGCTGCACGTGACGGGCCGGCTCCAGGCGCAAGGTTATGCGGTGACGTTCGCCAATTCGGGCACGCAGGGCGCGCACTTCTGGGTCTATACGGGCGATCCGACCGCGATGCCGCGCCGTTATACGGTCGAGGCCGGCAAGCAGTTGACCGACACGTGGGCGCTCGACGCGAACGGCAACTACCTGGTGAGCGTCTGGGGGCCGAACGGCTATTTCCGGCGCTTTGCGGGTTCGGCCGCCGCGGATGCCGCCGCGAAGCCTGAAATCACGCCGTGCTACGACGTGGCGAACGGCGACGTCTACGTCACGATCGCCAATGCGGGCACCGGCACGCTCACGGTCACGGCGACCGATGTCGCGTACGGCGGCGCGGCGCGCACGTTGACGATTCCCGCCGGGCAGCGCATCGAAGCGCGCTGGGACCTGTCGTGCAGCAGCCAGTGGTACGACCTGCAGTTCGCGGTGGCCGGCAACGCGGGCTGGACGCGCCGCATCGCGGGGCACGTCGAAACCGGCAGGGCCAGCGTCACCGATCCGGCGGCCGTCGCGCCGACGATCACGCCGATCTGACGGTATCCGGTGCGACGACGCACCGGCCGGCAGGAGCCGGCCGGCGCGTCGTCCTTGCGGGTTCGATGCCGAAGCGGCGGTGTCAGCCCGGCAGCCCGTCGTCATGCGCCATCATCAGCGCGCGCATCGCCGACCACATGCCGTAGTAGTGCACGATGTAGCTGTCCGCGCGGCGGAACAGCCAGGGCGTGTTGAGGCTGACGAGATCGGCCACGCCTTCGCCGTGCAGTTGCCCGTCGCGCTCCATCGCGCGAATGAAATGCAGCTGGTCGCCGTCGCTCGCGTAGACGCTCGACCGGTCGTGCAGCGCGGCGATCGTCGTCATCAGGTCGCGCAGCATCGCGTCGTTGCGTTCGGTGCGGCGGAACGCCATCACGCCCGAGTTGAACGCCCACTGGCCGATATCCTGCGCAAGCAGCCAGGCGCGCCCGTCGAGCAACGGTTCCAGCGGCTGCTGCTGATTCGCGATCAGTACGTCGGCATCGAGCCACACGACCCATTCATGATGCTGCAGGTACGCGTGCAGCAGCCACGGCTTGAACCAGTTGCCCGTTGCGTTCAGCCCGATCTCCGCGGGGATGTCGCGATGCACGTGGAGCGTGTAGCCGTGCGTGTCGCAGTAGCGCCGGAAATTGCGTTCGGCGACGCGGGCGTAGCTGCCGATGTTCGGCGTGTACAGCATCATCAGCGCGATCGGCCGGCCGGGATTGTACGTGCAGCGCTCGGCGGCTTCGTCCGGTGCGGCCGCGGCATGATCGAACGAGAACATCGGCCGGCCTGCGGCGCGGCAGCGATTGACGTACGCGACGAGCGCGTCGCGAAAACGTGGCGTCGCGCCCTTGCGCGCGGGATCGTGCGGCGTGTCGTCGATGCTGATCGCGAAGGTGGGCTCGCGGCTCCACATCGGATCGAGATGGGGGCCGCACGGCATGACGGCGTACAACCCGTCGATCAATTCCAGGTAGCGATGCGTGTCGAGCCCGTCGAACAGCGCGGCCTCCGACGTCAGCTTCGGCTCGCTGCCGAGCTTGCAGCGCTGCACGAGCTGCATCACGATCGCGCGCACGTCCGCCGTGTTGCGCCAGATCTGCACGTCGACCTGCGGCAGCGGCGGCGCGAACGCGTCGACCAGCAGCATGTCGCGCCCGGCCATCAGGCGTTCGAGCGCGACGGGCTCGATGATCGCCGCGTCTTCGCCGAGCAGCAGCACGAGTGCGTCGGGCTGCGCGCCGCGCAGTACGTGGAGCAGCGATTCGTAGCGATACAGCGGCCGCAACGGCAGCGCCTGCGGCATCGCGGACGCATCGACGATCTCGTGACGATAGCCGTGCGCCTGCGCGTACCAGCGGTGATTCTCGAGACTGGCGGGCGCGGGTTGGCTGAAATGGCTGAGGACGATCATCGCGCGCTCCGCAGGCCGGGAAGCGGCCTGCGCCGCAAGCGTTCGCGAACGCTCTCCATGTTCCAGAGCCCGAGGCAGCGATCGGACATCGGCACGGTGCCGATGTCGCCCCCGTAGATGATGCATTCGTTGCTGCCTTCGACGAGCAGCGTCAGCGGCGGGGCGAGGTCGAACGGCGGCATCTCGAGGTTGATGGGCGTCCACTGACCGGTCGCGATTGCCGCGTTGCGCGGATAGCTGCGATAGATGAAGGTCGTGGTCAGCAGGTAGCGCGCGCGGGTCGCGGCGAAACGCTCGAACGCACGGAACACGTCGGCGTGCGAAAAGTGGAACAGGCAGTCGCGGCAGAGGATCAGGTCGGCATCCGGCAACGGATCCCGCAACAGGTCGAGATGCACGAACCGGCGGTTCGGCGCCGCCCACGTTGCCTGGTTGGCCGCCACGAGGTTTTGCACGATGTCGGCGCCGATGTAGTCGATGCCGTCGAGGTCGACATGGTGCATCCAGTTGAAATCGCCGCACGGCGCATCGAGCATCGAACGCACGCCGAAGCGGCGCAGCAATCCCGGCAGCTCGCGAATGACCTGCACGGTGTTTTTCAGCTCCGAACCCCACCCGGACACGCTTTCCTGCGAGTGCCACCCCTGTTCGTCGTGGATCTTCTGGAAGACTTGCGCGGCATCGTGGTCCATTCTGTCAGCCTTTCTTGTCATCGAGGTGCGGCGTGGTCGTGTGCGTGCCCGCTCGAATACCCCGGAAAAGCCTGCCGGCCGGTGGCGCAGCGGGTGGCATGAGTATCGCATAACGATCCGGCGGATTTGCACGGCCGCGGCGGGCGCTGACCATGTCTGACAGTGTGCGGACGGCGCTCCGCTAGAATGCCGGGTTGGCCGCCGCCGCTTGACGCGGGCGGCGCTCCGCGCGCTACACTGCGCCATGCCGCTCCCATTCAACCTTCCATCCTGCCGACGATGACGTCTCCTGTCCTGAACGGCCTGCGCATCGGTATCACGATCGGACTGCGTGCCCCTGACGAAAGCCTGTGGATCAACGGCATCAAGCAGAACGCGCTGTTTCTCGCGAAGCTGCTGATGGCGTCGCCGCACGGCTACCGCGTGACGCTGGTCAACACCACCGACGTGCCGCTCACCGACGCGCTGCCGTGGGACCGCAACGTGTACGACACGCGCGCGTTCGCCGACATGAAGGATGCGCTCGACGTGGTGATCGAGCTCGGCGGCCAGATCGACGGCGAGCAGACGGCCTACCTGAAAGCACGCGGCGCGAAGCTCGTCAGCTATTGCTGCGGCGTCGAGTACATCAACGCGATGGAGTCGATGCTGTTCGGCCGCCGGCTGTGGGATTCGCTGTTCATCAACCGCGGCTACGACGAGGTATGGGCGATTCCGCAGATCGCGCCTTCGTCGCTGCCGTTCCTGCAGTCGCTGCGCCGCTGCCCGGGGCGCGTCGTGCCGTTCGTGTGGGATCCGATGTTCCTCACCGCACGCGCGCAGACGTTGCCCGAGCACGGCGAATACCGGCCACGCAGCGAGCCCGGCAAGCGGCTGACGGTGATGGAGCCGAACCACAACGTCGTGAAGTTCTGCGTGTATCCGATGCTGATCATCGACGAAGCGTATCGGCGCGACCCCGACGCGATCTGCTTCACGCACGTGACGAACGCCGATCGCCTCGCGCACGACAGCCCCGAGTTCGTGATGCTGATGAATTACCTGGACATCGTGCGCGCGGGCAAGGCGAGCTTCGTCGGTCGCTTCGACACGCCGGTGTTCCTGGCCGACCTGACCGACATCGTCGTGTCGCACCAATGGTCGAACCCGCTGAACTACTTCTATTTCGACGTGTGCTGGCAGGGTTATCCGCTCGTGCACAACGCGAGCCTCGCGCCCGACCTCGGCTACTACTATCCGGACAACGACGTGCAGCAGGGCGCCGACGCGCTGCTGCGTGCGCTGCATACGCACGACGACGACTGGGAAGCATACACGCGGCGCCAGCGGGAGATCCTCGGCCGCTACACGTCGGCGAATCCGGCGCTCGTCGCCGAGTACGACGCGCTGCTCGCGAACCTGATCGGCACGCCGGCCGCATAAGGCCCGATTTTCCACGGCGTACTTTCATGGCGCCGTCGGCCGCCATCGGGGTTGTCCCGCCCTAATGTCTGACGAAATGGTGCCGTTAAAAAAGAAACCGCCGAACCCGATCGGTTCGACGGTTTTGAAGGCACGAAATTGACGGCTCCGAGGGAAGTCCGTCGGAAACAATTTTATAGGTTAACAAGTCTTTAAGATTGTTAAATATGGTTCAATTCATAATCATCATATAAATAAAACTTGATATTATTGATTTGACGCGGTGAATTCTGTTTCGAGATTAAATAATGTCGTTTGCAGCGAGAAAATTGAATGCTGCGGTGATCGAATGATGCGCGGCGGCCGGTTTCCGACGGATGGCTGCCCGGGTCGAGGGCCTGCGTCGCGGGCCCGTGCATCAATGGAAAACGGTGATTCGTGCATCTGCTTTAGTCTGATCAATTAACGATTTTTCGATTTGCAGTCCCGTAATGTCGTGAAAGAAATCGATTCGGATAAAACTGTCCGGGCGATGAAGATAAGCGAGCTGGATTCGAGGTTCCGTATTTTGTGTTGTGTAACCTGTCGCACTGTCGGCATGATGCGTGCATGGTGTATTGGCAGTAGTTGAATATCACTGAAAATATCGAATTTGACGGCGCGCCGAAGCGAAAAGTACGCTCCCGGAAAAAATCGTCATAACAGGATGGGCCGGGTAGGCGGCGGAGCGCGTCAGGGTAGGTTTGCTCCGCGTGTTTGTTGAGGTCGAGCCGCGATCGGCGGCTCGCCATTTGCCGGAGCGCCGGATGAATGCGGTCGAAGCTCGCCTGGAGGCGAATCGGGAAGCGAATCGTGACGAAATCGATCTCGTGTTCGGCGCCCCCGACGATCATGCCGACCTCGCGTCGGTACGCAGTTTCGTGGAAAGCCGGCTCGGGTTCGCGCACGAACCGGTGTGCCGGGCCGACCTGTCGGGCGGTGTGCTGTATCAGGAGCGTCTGGCGCGGTTGCGCTGGGGCGAGCGCGATGCGCTGCCGCCGCTCGCATTCCTGCCGCGCCTCGAGGCGCTCGGGCTGATGCGCTGGTTCGACCGGCTGGTGGTCGGCCGGACGATCGACGCGCTGCGCGCCGATCCGGCCGCGGTGCTCGGTTGCAACGTCGCGGCGGCGAGCGCGGTCGTCGACGACGCGTGGCTGGCGATTTTCAGGCGGCTCGAGCGCGAGCCGTCGGTGGCGGCGCGGCTGGTGGTCGAGATCACGGAGACGGGGCCGCTGAACCCCGTCGCGGGCCGGTCGTTCGTGAACCGCTTCCGGCAGGCCGGTTGCCGGATCGCGATCGACGATTTCGGCGTCGGTTTCAGCGCATTGAACAATCTGGTGGTCGGCAATCCCGACATCGTGAAGCTCGACCGGTCGGTCTTGTCGATGATCAAGCGCAACGCGATCGGGCGTTACCAGTTCCGCAGGCTGATCGCGTTCGCGCACGAAGGCGCGCGGCACGTCGTCGTCGAAGGCGTGGAGAGCGAGATCGACCGGCAGATCATTGTGGATGCCGGTGTCGCCTGGGCGCAGGGCATCCGCTTTTCATGGCGGTCGCCGGCCGCCGTGTGACGGCGCGGGAACGGGCGGGGCGGCGTGCACGACGCGCCGGTGCCGGGCGAGGGTGAGACGAATCGCAAAGGGGTGTGGCATGGCGGGGACGAAGGCCGGAGCCGGAACGGGCACGCAGGCAACCGATGCGCGCGACCTGGTCGCGATCGCCGAACTGGCGGACATGCTGTGGCAACTCGGCGCCGAGTCGACCGATGTGCCGATCGATGTCGCGCCGTACCTCGACGGCCTGAAGGCCGTCGCGCGTCGCATTCAGCGGATGAAACCGATCGATGCCAACGGCCGCGAGCTGGCGGCGCGGCACTATTACGCGGGCGTCATCGCCGGCGCGTGCGGCGACGATTCGGCGATCGCGCGCGGCGTGTCCGACAGCCTCGCCAGGCAATCCGGCAGTGCAAGCGGGCAGGCGGTCCGTTGTTTTGCCGTGCTCGCCCGCATGGGACGGCGGCATGGCCGCGTGTTCGCCGCGCAAAGCGGCGATCGCGTGCCGGTGTAGGGCAGCCGCCGCGCGTGCGGGCCCGCTGCGCCGCGGCGGCTCGGTCGCGCGGCCAGTCAAGCCGGTCAATCCTTTCCGAAACCGCCCAGCACCAGCGCCATCGCGCGGTCGACTGCATCGTCCCATCGGCCGACGTGCGCGGCGCGCACGATCCGGATGCCCGGATAGAGCGCGCTGCGCGAACCGGTTTCCCAGCGGGCGTCGGCTTTCGGGCTGAGCAGCAGCACGGCCGGTACGCCGAGCGCGCCGGCGAGATGGATGTGCGCGGTGCAGGTGGTCACCACGGCGTCCATCGCGAGCATCAGCGCGGCCAGATCGCTGAAATCGCCGATCGCCTGATGCGGGAAGGTGACCGGCAGGTCCGACTGTTCGGATTGTGCGGACAGGTCGCGGTTGATGCAGTACGCGGCGTAGCCGTGCATCCCGGCAAGCGGGGCGAAGTCGCGCAGGCTGGCCGCGCGATGGAAGCGTGCGTCGCTTTCGTCGCGTCCGCGCCAGTTGAGCCCGATGCGGCGCGTACCGGCCGCGTGGCCGTCGCGCGCCACGCGCTCGCGCCATGCGTCGGCATGCGCGGGCGGACACGCCAGGTAAGCGGGTGGCGCACCGTCCGGCGCCGGCGCGTAGCCGAACTGCGCGGCGAGCATCAGGAACGAACACCAGTAGTCGTGTGCGATCTGCGATGTGTCGACCCACGCGCCGTGCGCGCCGACGAATTCGATACGCGGGAACGTATGGCGCAGCAGGCCGGCCAGCGCGTCGGGCACGACCACGGTCACGCCGGCGCAGCCGAGCGCGTCGAGCGCATGCAGGTAGCGGGCGTACTGAAGCTGGTCGCCGATGCCGCCGTAGCTGAGCACGAGCAGCCGCTTGCCGTGCAGCGGCTGGCCCTGGTAGAGCCGCTCCGTCGGCAGCCCGAACTGTGCGGACGTCAGCACGTTTTCGCTGTCGATGGTGGCGCGCGCGGCCTCGTCGCGCCGGCCGGCGCGCAGCAGCAGTGCCGAGCGCGCCAGTTCGATGCGCCCGCGCGCCGCGTCGGGCAGTGCGGCCGGGTCCCCGAAATGGTCGAGTGCCGCAAGCCCGGCCTCGGGTGCGCCGGCGAAGCCGTAGCACGACGCAAGCTGCAACGCGATCGCATCGTCGTCGAGCCCGCGGCCGCGTGCGCGTTGCCAGCGATCGATCGCATGCCCCCACTCGCCGCGCGACTCGTGGTCGAGTGCGCGGTTCCAGTTCGTTTCGGGCGCGTCGGCGTCGGCATTGGCGGGTGCGGCCGCCGCCTGATCCGCGCCGTTTCCGGTCGCCGATCCGACGGCGAGCGGGTCGCCCGAGATCAGCAGGCGCTGCCGGTCCCAGCGTGCGTTCGGCACGCACAGCATGTTCAGTCCGTCGATCCGGTAGAACGTATAGTCGAGACCGGCGAAAGTATCGATGATCGGCGCCTCGCCGACTTTCCAGTATTCGATCCAGCACCACGGCAGATGCGTCTCGATCAGCCGCCGCGCGCCGCGCAGCGCGTCGATCTCCATCCCTTCGATGTCGAGCTTCAGGAAATCCAGGCGCGGCAGGCCGAGCGAATCGAGCCGGACGACCGGCGTCGGCGTGCCGTCCGATGATTGCCCGTCGACGAGCGACACCGAACCGAAATCGGCATCCTGCCCGTAGTCGACATCGGGCACCTTCATCGTGCCGTTGGCGGCGGCCAGCCCCATGTTCAGCAGGTGGAGGTTGTCGAGCTCGTTGAGCGCGATGGTGCCACCGAGCGCATGGAACAGCGTGCGCTGCGGCTCGAATGCGTACACGCGGCCGCCGCGCGCGCGCAGCCGGTGCGCGACCGGCACGCACACGAGCCCCGCGTTCGCACCGCCGTCCACCGCGATCGCGCCGTCGGGCAGTTGCTCGATCACGTGCAGGATCGTGTCGAGTTCGCCCTGGATATGTGGCCGGCCGGTCTTGATCAATGCCTCGGCCTGCAGCGCGCAGTGCCGGTTGATGAGAAACGGGCCGTGGATCGAATCGATCACGACGAAGTTGCGGATGGTCTGGTTCATGGACGTGAACGCGAGCGAAGGCGGTCAGCCGAGTGCGCGGCCGGCGAACAACGTCTGGATCTGCTCGGAGTATGCGCGGACGTTGTGCTCGGCGAGCGTGTCGACCTGGTGCAGGCAGCGGCGCGCCGCCGCCGCGTAGTCGTCGAGACGCGCGTCGTGCGTCTGTGCGGCGGTCGCGATCGCACGCGCCGCATCGAAGATCTCGAAGTCCGGATAGTAATAGCCGACGTCGCGCAGGAACGGCGAGTTGTGCACGAGCGGGTAGTTGCCGTACAGCGCGTCGTACAGCAGGTAGTTGAGGCCGTTTTCCCAGTGGTGTGACACGACGATGTCGGTGTGATGCGCGGCCCACGCGACGAACGGCGCGCGCACGTCGGCGGTCGCCTTGCCGTCGCGCACCATCTCGAGCCCGAGCGCGAGATGCTTGAAGGCGACGTTTTCCTTCTTGTCGAACGTGTTGGTCATGTACACGTGCTCGACGAGCTCCGGATGCGCGACGTAGCACGCGTTCGCGGCGAGCATCGGCACGATCGCGCTCTTCACGACGTTCAGGTTCGGCTCGAAGAACGCGATGCGCTTGGCCGTGCCGTGATTGCGGTAGCCGAAGCGCGCCTTCAGTTCGGGATCGGCGTCGAGGCTGCGCTCGATGAAATACGGCGACCAGATGTGCGGCAGCTCGATCACCGGCGCGCGGTACACGGCCTGGAAATAGGCCGCGCACGTGTGCATGTGCTGCGGGTTGGTCCAGATCTCGTCGAACTGCACGCGGTGCGGGTTCGGCTTCCAGTCGTTCTTCTCGAAGTTGATCGTCTCGACCGCGATCACGTAGTCGTTGCCGAAGCGGTACGACACGCACTTGCCGCCGCGCCGGCGCACGGCGTCCGTGTGCGACGGATCGACGAACGCATTCATCTCGATCAGCAGGTCGGTCTGGTGGACGACGGCCGACAGCGGCCGCAGCGCGTCGCCGAACGCGTCCATCATCAACGCCTGCGGATACTCGGTGATGCCGTTGTCGTGCGCGAGCCAGACTTCGCCGATCAGCGGCGACTGCTTCAGCAGCATGTACAGGTACACGCAGTGCTGGTTCGCGCCGTTGTACCAGATCGACTGCGTCGCGTCGCGCTGCACGTTCATCGTAATCGCGACATTGAGTTTCATCGGGGCGGCTCCGTGGGGCGGGCGGCTTATTGCGCGAAGTTCTGCGATTGGCGCGGCACGTAGCCCGTCAGGTGCCAGCGGCCGTCGTCTTCGAGGCGGAAGCTCAGCTTCTCGTAGACCGTTGCGCCGCTCGTCAGCGTGGTGGTGTAGTCGACGTTCGCGTAGAGGCCATCGGGCGTCGTCGACGCATTCGTGTAGCGGATCCGCGTGACCTGCGCCCAGCCGCGACGGCTGACCGCACCGACCGACTGGCGCGCATGCTGCATGTCGGCCGCGAACTGGTCCTGCTTGATGCGCGCCTTCACGAACGCGGCGGCGTCGGTCCACACCGCGCCGTACTGGCCGGCGTCGAGCTGCTTGAACACCGCATCCGAGTCGCGGAGCAGCGCGTCGGCGGATTCGCCGGCCGATTGCGCGTGCGCGCCGAGTGCGATCGAAGCGGCGGCGCAGCCGATCAGCCATCTGGCGCGGGTAAGAGGCAGGCGTGCGTTCATGTCGGAGTCCGGAAAGGGCGGCGCGTCACGCGTCGCGGTAGAGGGTGGCGATCGCGTCCGTATAGGCCGCGACGTTCTCGGGGTTGTAGATGCTGACCGAGTCGAGCACGTGCTTCGACTGCTCGCGGTACGCGTCGAGATTCGCGTCGTGCTCGGCGAACGCCTGCAGCAGCGCGCGGCCGCCGGCCTGGCAGTCGAAGTCCGGATAGAAATACCCGGCCTTGCCGAGGAACGGCGAGTTGTGGATCAGCGGATAGTCGCCGTACAGCAGCTCGTAGTACAGGTAGTTCTGCGCGTTTTCCCACGTGTGCGACACCACGGCATCGCCGTACGCGGCCATGAACTCATACACTGCGTAACGACTTTCGAACGTCGTGATGCCGTGGTTCACGATGTCGAGGCTCTTCGCGAAGTGGACGAACGTCGTATGTTCCTTCAGGTGGATCGTGTTGCACACGCGCACGAACTCGAGGAAATCGGGCTTCGCGCGATATGCCTCCTCGGTCACCAGCATCGGGATGACGCTCGTCTTCACCATGCAGATGTTCGGCTCGAACATCGTCACGCGCCAGCGCGGCTTGCCGGGCTGATAGCCGAACGACAAACCGGCGCCGAGCGTCGCCCGCGCCTTGTCGAACAGCATCGGATGCCAGATGTGCGGGACGATCGTGACGGGCGCGCGCAGGCCGGTCTGGTAATAATGCAGGCACGAGCGCTCGAACTCGGGAATCGTCCAGACCGCGTCGTACGGCGCGCCCGAGAACAGGAAGCCCGACGGCTTGTTGAACATCGCACGTTCGATGTCGATCACGTAGTCGTTGCCGACCCGCATCGTGACGACCTTGCCGCCGCGGTCGCGGAACGCGCGCAGGTAGTCGGCACCGAACTGCGCGCTCATTTCGATCAGCACGTCGCAGCGTTCCAGCGCTTCGTCCATCGACAGTAGCGGCACGTCCCACTCGCCGAGCATCATTTGCGGATCGGCGACCTGTTCGCCGCCGTTCACCATCACGGCTTGCGCGACGAGCGGCGACTGGCGCAGCAGCAGGATCAGCAGCAGGCAGTTCTGGAAGATGCCGTTTTCCCATAGCGACTGGCCGGCGCCGCGCACGAACAGCGACACGCCGACGACGAGACGCTTGCCCTCGCCGGGCGCTTGACGGGCATTGGAGTCCGACATGCGTATGCTCCGGTTCAGGCGACCAGACGCGAGACGAACGCGTCGAGGTTCGCGGGGTTGTCGATCGAGACCGACTGCAGCAGCCGGCCGGCTTTCGCGCGGTAATCGTCGAGGCGTTCGTCGTGATGCAGCCACGCCTCGAGCAATGCGCGGCCGCCCGCGGCGGCGTCGAAGTCCGGATAGTAATAGCCGGCGTCGCCGATCAGCGTGGAATTGTGGATCAGCGGATAGCCGCCGTACAGCACGTCGTAATACAGATAGTTCTGCCCGTTTTCCCAGTGGTGCGACACGACCGCATCCGCGTGGCGCGCCATGAAGCCCGGCAGGTCGAGTCGCGGTTCGAACGTCGCCTTGTGCTGGCGGACGAGGTCGAGGCTGTTCGCGAAGTGCACGAAGGTCGGATGTTCCTTCATGTGCATCGAGTTGACGACGAACATGTGTTGCACCGCGTCCGGCCGCGCGCGGTAGAACGCGTCGCATGCCAGCATCGGGTAGTGGCAGGACTTGGCGACCGAGATGTTCGGCTCGAGCATCGCGAGGCGCCACGGGCGCTGGCCCGGCCGATAGCCGAACGATGCGCCTTCGCCGGCGAGCACGGCGGCGCGGCGCTCCAGGAAGTATGGGGACCAGATGTGCGGCATCAGGTGGACGGGCGCGCGCAGGATCGTCTGCAGCATTGGCGCCGCGGTCTTGTCGTATTGCGGAAGCAGCCACACTTCGTCGAACGGCGCGCCGTTGAACACGTGTCCCGACGGTTTTCCGAAGATCGGCGTTTCGCACAGGCCCGCATAGACGTGCCCGCAGAAGAACGCGGCGATCTTCTTGCCGAGCGCCTTCATGTGCCTGAGCCATTCGACCGGCAGCTGCGCGCCCATTTCGATCACGACGTCGAGTTCGTGCGTGACGTCGGAGGGCTTCACGAGCGGGATGTCGAGGCCGTCGAGTTCGAGGCCGGCCGGCAGCGCGTTCGCGTCGCCGCCGTTCAGGAAATAGACGGGACCGACGCGATCCGAGCGCTTGAGCATCATCGCGAGGAACGCGATGTTCTGGTGAATGCCGTTTTCCCAGATCGCCTGGCCGTCGCGCGCAAACAGCGAGATGCCGACCGCCGGCCGTTGCTTGCGGGTGCCGCGCGCGGCGGCTTCATTGATGTCCGTCACCGGTTGGTTTCCTCTGCGGCGTCGTGCGTCCGGGCATCGCGTCGAGCGTCTGGCCTGGAAGCGGCGCGCCGTGGGTTGTCATGGTTGGATTCGCGCCGGTGCGCCGCGGCACGCGAATCGGGCGACGTGGTTCGCGAGGGCGGCAGCCGGATTCCGGCGTGTCGTCGGGCACGCCTGGCACGGCGCGCGATTCGGGCAGGCTGCCCCGGCGACTGTCTGCGGCGATTGTGGCATGGAAATCGCCGTTTTTGGCAGGCCGTGACGAACTTTGACATACCCACCGGCCCACGGGGGCGGGGCGCCGGCGAAGCGGCGCCCGCGTTGCCCGGCGCGGCCCTGGCGGCCTGCCGGACCGGGCCGCCGCACGTGCGGCGGGCGGCTGCTCAGTGCTGCAGCCGGATTTCGACGCGGCGGTTGCTCGCGCGGCCTTCGGGCGTCGCGTTCGACGCGACCGGATCGGCCTTGCCGCGGCCCGACACCGTCATCGAGTCGGCCTTCAGGCCGTGTGCCTTCAGATAGGCGGCGACCGATTCGGCGCGGCGCTTCGACAGCGCGAGGTTGTAGTCGTCGCTGCCCACCGAATCGGTAAAGCCGGTGACCGTCACCTGCGAGTACGTGTGGTCCTTGCGCTCGTTCAGCAGGCGGTCGAGCGATTCGCGCGCCGTCGGTGCGAGCGTTGCGTGGTCGGTGGCGAACAGCGCGTCGCCTGACAGGTTCACCTGTTCGACAACGGCGGCGGTGGCCGGCGTGGCGGCCGAGGCCGCTTCGGCCGGTGCGGCGCCGCACTGGAACACGAGCGTCGCGGGATCGGACTTGTCGCGCAGCGCGCGGGCCGAGTCGACGGCGCGTACCGGCTCTTCGCCGCAGATCTTGCGGGCGGCCTTCATGCAGGTCTGCGGGCCCGACAGCAGGCCGTGGCAGTCCACCTGAAAGGTACGCACGCCGTCGCGCGGCTGCAGTTCGGAGGCGCTGAAGGTCGGGCCGGATGCGGTCGAGCATGCGGCCAGGGCCGTTGCGGAGAGCGCGAGCGCAAGAGCGAGTTTGTTCACGGTTACATCCTCAATGCTTGGGTTGACTGAAGCCCGCCACGGGTTGCGCGGCGGGTTCGTCTGGCCGTCGGGGCCGCCACGGGCCGTCCGGCTGGCGAGCCGGACGGCCGCGTGGCGCGACGCGTTACTTCCACTGATAGAGCATGCCGGCGCCGATCACCTTCTGACCGCCGCTGAAGCCGCCGTTGATCGACGCCTTCAGGTTCTCCGTGATGCGCGCCTGCATGTTGACCGCCATCGCCTTCTGGCCGAGGAAGGTCGACGTGCCCACGCCCATCCCGAAGTTGGCGTCGCGATCAAGCTGCGGGATCGACGCCATCGCGCCGACGGCCGCGATACCCTGCTTCGCCATCTGGTCGGTCTGCTGCAGTTGCGAACCCAGCGAGTTGATCTGCGCCTGCTGGCCCGACAGTGCCGTCGACAGCGTCGTTTGCACCTGCGTCAACTGGTTCACGTTCACCGCGTCGGTGCCTTGCGTACCCGGCGCGACGTTCGTGATCTGGCGCTGCTGCTTGTCGTTGCCGACCGACACGACGTTCGAGCGACCGCCGTCGTTCGAATTCGCGCCGATCGCCACCGAGTTCGAGCCGGCGGTGACGGTCGGGACGTCGGTGCCCTTGCCGTTCATGTCGGCCGCGACGCCGTTGTTGTTCGCCGTCCGCGTCGTGTTGTTGTTGATCGACGTCGACAGCGAGTTCAGCGTGTTGTTGATGTTCGTCACGCCGGTCGACAGCGAGGCCACGTTGCTGTTCGTCGTGCTCAGGCCGGTGGACAGCGAACCGATGCCCGTCGAGGTCGACGTCGACAGCGAGTTGACGTTGCTGTTCGTCGTGCTGAGGCCCGTCGACAGCGAGTTGATCGCGGTCGAGGTCGACGTGGACAGCGATGCCACGTTGCTGTTCGTCGTGCTCAGGCCGGTCGACAGCGAGTTGATGCCGGTCGACAGCGACGCGACGTTCGACGCGGTGGACGTCGACAGCGTGTTGATCGCGTTGTTCGTCGCGTTCAGCTGGCTGCCGTTGATCGCGTCCGTGCTCGTGGCCGAGATCCGGCCGGCGGCGACGTTCGTGATCTGGCGTTCCGCGCCCGGTGCACCGACGCTGACCACGCCGACCGGCGAGCTGCCCGCGAAGAAGTACTGGACGCCGCCGATCGTGGCGCTCGACGTGCCGACGGCCGCGGCCGTGACCGAGTTGGCGCCGAGTGCGATCGAGTTCGCGACGTTCGCTTGCGCGTTCGTGCCGAAGGCGAGCGCGTCGGCGGCCGTGGCCTTGGCGGCCGAGCCGTAGGCCTGGGCGCCGGTGGCGCTGGCCGTGGCCTGGTTGCCCAGCGCGATCGTGTTGTCCGCGGTGGCCTGGTTCGCGCTGCCGAGGGCGAGCGCGCTGGCGCCGGTTGCGGTGTTCTGGTTGCCGAGGGACACCGCGCCGTCGCCGGTCGCCGTGTTGTTCGCACCCATCGCCACCGCGCCGGTACCCGTCGCCACGTTCGGATCGCCGATCGCGACCGCGCCGTCGCCGGACGCGGTGTTGCCCGAGCCGATCGACACGGCCTTGCCGCCCGTTGCCGACGCGTTCTGGCCGATCGCGACCGAGCCTGCGGTCTGCGCGTTCGAGCCGTCGCCGACGGCCACGCTGCTGGCGCCCGCCGCGCTGGCGTTCACGCCGGCGGCGAGGGCGTTGGTGCCGGTTGCGCCCGTGTTGTCGTAGTTGGCTTGCTGCGTGCCGTTGTCGTTGACGCTGTAGTAGTGCGTCTTCGCTGCGTTGATCGCGGTCGACGTCGAGGTCGACAGCGACGACACCGAGCTGTTCGTGCTGCTCAGGCCGGTAGACAGCGAGCCGATGCCGGTCGACGTCGACGTGGACAGCGACAGGATCGTGCTGTTCGTGCTGCTCAGGCCAGTGGACAGCGAGTTGAGGCCGGTCGAGGTCGAGGTCGACAGGGACGTGATCGAGCTGTTTGCCGACGAAAGGCCGGTCGAGGTCGAGGTCGACAGCGAGGTGATCGAGCTGTTCGCCGAGGACAGGCCCGTCGACGTGGAAGTCGACAGCGACGACACCGAGCTGTTCGTGCTGCTCAGGCCGGTGGACAGCGAGTTGATGCCGGTCGAGGTCGAGGTCGACAGCGAGGTGATCGAGCTGTTCGCCGAGGACAGGCCCGTCGACGTGGAAGTCGACAGCGACGACACCGAGCTGTTCGTGCTGCTCAGGCCGGTGGACAGCGAGTTGATGCCGGTCGAGGTCGAGGTCGACAGCGAGGTGATCGAGCTGTTCGCCGAGGACAGGCCCGTCGACGTGGAAGTCGACAGCGACGACACCGAGCTGTTCGTGCTGCTCAGGCCGGTGGACAGCGAACTGATACCGGTCGAGGTCGAGTCGACAACGACGTGATCGAGCTGTTTGCCGACGAGAGGCCCGTCGAGGTCGAAGTCGACAGCGAATCGATCGAGCTATTTGCCGAGGACAGGCCGGTCGAGGTCGAGGTCGACAGGGACGTGATCGAGCTGTTCGCGGACGACAGACCCGTCGAGGTCGAGGTGGACAACGACGTGATCGAGCTGTTCGCCGACGACAGGCCGGTCGAGGTCGAGGTCGACAGGGACGTGATCGAGCTGTTCGCGGACGACAGACCCGTCGAGGTCGAGGTGGACAACGACGTGATCGAGCTGTTCGCCGACGACAAGCCGGTCGAAGTCGAGGTGGACAACGACGTGATCGAGCTATTCGCCGAGGACAGGCCGGTCGAGGTCGAGGTCGACAACGAATCGATCGAGCTGTTGGCCGACGACAAGCCGGTCGAGGTCGACGTGGACAGCGAGGTGATCGAGCTGTTCGCCGAGGACAGGCCCGTCGAGGTCGACGTGGACAGCGACGTGATCGAGCTGTTCGCCGACGACAGGCCGGTCGACGTCGAGGTCGACAACGAATCGATCGAGCTATTTGCCGAGGACAGGCCGGTCGAGGTCGAGGTGGACAGCGAGGTGATCGAGCTGTTCGCGGACGACAGACCCGTCGAGGTCGAGGTGGACAACGACGTGATCGAGCTGTTCGCCGAGGACAGACCCGTCGACGTCGACGTCGACAGCGAAGTGATCGAGCTGTTGGCCGACGAGAGCCCCGTCGACGTCGAGGTCGACAGCGAGGTGATCGAGCTATTGGCCGACGACAAGCCGGTCGAGGTCGACGTGGACAGCGAGGTGATCGAGCTGTTCGCCGACGAGAGGCCAGTCGAGGTCGAGGTCGACAGCGAAGTGATCGAGCTATTCGTCGACGACAGACCCGTCGAGGTCGAAGTCGACAGCGAATCGATCGAGCTGTTGGCCGACGACAGGCCCGTTGAGGTCGAGGTCGACAGCGAAGTGATCGAGCTGTTCGCCGAGGACAGGCCGGTCGAGGTCGACGTGGACAGCGACGTGATGGAGCTGTTCGCGGACGAGAGGCCCGTCGACGTCGAGGTCGACAACGAATCGATCGAGCTGTTGGCCGACGACAAGCCGGTCGAGGTCGACGTGGACAGCGAGGTGATCGAGCTGTTCGCCGACGAGAGGCCAGTCGAGGTCGAGGTCGACAGCGAAGTGATCGAGCTATTCGTCGACGACAGACCCGTCGAGGTCGAAGTCGACAGCGAATCGATCGAGCTGTTGGCCGACGACAGGCCCGTTGAGGTCGAGGTCGACAGCGAAGTGATCGAGCTGTTCGCCGAGGACAGGCCGGTCGAGGTCGACGTGGACAGCGACGTGATGGAGCTGTTCGCGGACGAGAGGCCCGTCGACGTCGAGGTCGACAACGAATCGATCGAGCTGTTGGCCGACGACAAGCCGGTCGAGGTCGACGTGGACAGCGACGTGATCGAGCTATTCGCGGACGAGAGGCCCGTTGAGGTCGAAGTCGACAGCGAAGTGATCGAGCTGTTGGCCGAGGACAGGCCCGTCGAGGTCGACGTGGACAGCGAAGTGATCGAGCTGTTGGCCGAGGACAGGCCCGTCGAGGTCGACGTGGACAGCGAAGTGATCGAGCTGTTGGCCGAGGACAGGCCCGTCGAGGTCGACGTGGACAGCGAAGTGATCGAGCTGTCTGCCGACGACAGGCCGGTCGAGGTCGAGGTCGACAGGGACGTGATCGAGCTGTTGGCCGACGAGAGGCCCGTCGAAGTCGAGGTCGACAGCGAGGTGATCGAGCTGTTGGCCGACGACAAGCCGGTCGAGGTCGAGGTGGACAGCGAAGTGATCGAGCTGTTCGCCGAGGACAGGCCCGTCGAGGTCGACGTCGACAGCGAAGTGATCGAGCTATTTGCCGACGACAGGCCGGTCGAGGTCGACGTGGACAGCGAGGTGATCGAGCTGTTCGCCGAGGACAGGCCCGTCGACGTCGAGGTGGACAGCGAAGTGATCGAGCTGTTCGCCGACGACAGACCCGTCGAGGTCGACGTGGACAGCGAAGTGATCGAGCTGTTTGCCGACGACAAGCCGGTCGAAGTCGAGGTGGACAGCGAAGTGATCGAGCTGTTTGCCGACGACAAGCCGGTCGAAGTCGAGGTGGACAGCGACGTGATCGAGCTATTCGCCGAGGACAGGCCGGTGGAGGTCGAAGTCGACAGCGACGTGATCGAGCTATTCGCGGACGACAGGCCCGTCGACGTTGACGTGGACAGGGACGTGATCGAGCTGTTCGCCGACGAGAGGCCAGTCGAGGTCGAAGTCGACAGCGAGGTGATCGAGCTGTTAGCCGACGAGAGACCGGTCGAGGTCGAGGTCGACAGGGACGTGATCGAGCTGTTCGCCGAGGACAGACCCGTCGACGTCGACGTCGACAGCGAAGTGATCGAGCTGTTGGCCGACGAGAGCCCCGTCGACGTCGAGGTCGACAGCGAGGTGATCGAGCTATTGGCCGACGACAAGCCGGTCGAGGTCGAGGTGGACAGCGAAGTGATCGAGCTGTTGGCCGACGAGAGCCCCGTCGACGTCGAGGTCGACAGCGAGGTGATCGAGCTATTGGCCGACGACAAGCCGGTCGAGGTCGAGGTGGACAGCGAAGTGATCGAGCTGTTGGCCGACGAGAGGCCCGTCGACGTCGACGTCGACAGCGAGGTAACCGAGCTGTTGGTCGAGCTGAGGCCCGTCGACAGCGACGTGATACCGGTCGACAGCGACGCGATGGCGCTGCCCGACGTCGACACCGTCGTCGACAGCGAGTCCACGACCGAATTGGTAGCGTAGAGTTGCGAGCCGTTGATCGCATCGGTGCTGTTCGCGGCGATCCGACCGGCCGCGACATTGGTCACCTGACGCTCGGCGCCAGGCGCACCCACGCTGACCACGCTGGTCGGATTGCCGCCTTGGAACGTCGCCGTCACGCCACCGACAGTGCCGGTCGGCGTCGGGTTCGGCGCCGCCGTCGTGGAGCCGCTGCCGAGTGCAACGTCGCCGGCGTTGTTGGCCGTCGCGTTCTGGCCGATCGCGACTGCACCGTTTGCCTTCGCGTTCGCGGTGTCGCCGACTGCGACGCTGCTCGTACCCGCGGCGCTGGCGGCCACGCCGGCGGCGAGCGAATTGACGCCGGTCGCGCCGTTGTTGTAGTAGTTGGCCTGTTGCGTACCACCGTCGTTGACGCTGTAGTAATGCGTCTTGGCGGCTTCGATCGCGGTCGAGGTCGACGTGGACAGCGAGGTGATCGAGCTGGTGGAGGAGCTGAGACCGGTGGACAGCGACGAGATACCGGTCGAGGTCGACGTGGACAGAGACAGGATCGAGCTGTTGGCCGATGACAGACCCGTCGACGTGGAGGTCGAAAGCGACGTGATCGAGCTGTTGGCCGACGAGAGGCCCGTCGACGTGGACGACGACAGCGACGTAACCGAGCTGTTAGCCGAGCTGATGCCCGTGGACAGCGAGTTGATGCCGGTCGAGGTTGAGGTCGACAGCGAGGTGATCGAGCTGTTGGCCGACGACAGACCCGTCGACGTGGACGACGACAGAGACGTGACCGAGCTGTTTGCCGAGCTGATGCCCGTGGACAACGAGTTGATGCCGGTCGAGGTTGAGGTCGACAGCGAAGTGATCGAGCTATTGGCCGAGCTGATGCCCGTGGACAACGAGTTGATGCCGGTCGAGGTTGAGGTCGACAGCGAAGTGATCGAGCTGTTGGCCGAGCTGATGCCCGTGGACAACGAGTTGATGCCAGTCGAAGTCGAGGTCGACAGCGAAGTGATCGAGCTGTTGGCCGACGAGAGGCCGGTCGACGTGGACGACGACAGAGACGTGACCGAGCTATTGGCCGAGCTGATGCCCGTGGACAGCGAGTTGATGCCGGTCGAGGTCGAGGTCGACAGCGAAGTGATCGAGCTGTTGGCCGATGACAGACCCGTCGAGGTGGACGACGACAGCGACGTGACCGAGCTATTGGCCGAGCTGATGCCCGTGGACAACGAGTTAATGCCGGTCGAGGTCGAGGTCGACAGCGAAGTGATCGAGCTGTTAGCCGACGAGAGGCCCGTCGACGTGGACGACGAAAGCGACGTAACCGAGCTGTTAGCCGAGCTGATGCCCGTGGACAACGAGTTGATGCCGGTCGAGGTCGAGGTCGACAGCGAGGTGATCGAGCTGTTGGCCGACGACAGGCCCGTCGAGGTGGACGACGACAGGGACGTGACCGAGCTGTTAGCCGAGCTGATGCCCGTGGACAACGAGTTAATGCCGGTCGAAGTCGAGGTCGACAGCGAAGTGATCGAGCTGTTGGCCGACGACAGACCCGTCGACGTGGACGACGACAGCGACGTGACCGAGCTGTTAGCCGAGCTGATGCCCGTGGACAACGAGTTGATGCCGGTCGAGGTCGAGGTGGACAGCGACGTGATCGAACTGTTAGCTGACGACAGACCCGTCGACGTGGACGACGAAAGCGACGTGACCGAGCTGTTTGCCGAGCTGATGCCCGTGGACAACGAGTTGATGCCGGTCGAGGTCGACGTCGACAGCGAAGTGATCGAGCTGTTGGCCGACGAGAGGCCGGTTGACGTGGAAGTCGACAGCGAACGGATCGAGCTATTCGCCGACGAAAGGCCGGTCGACGTGGAGGACGAAAGCGACGTAACCGAGCTATTGGCCGAGCTGATGCCCGTGGACAGCGAGTTGATGCCAGTCGAGGTCGAGGTCGAGAGCGACGAAATCGAGCTGTTTGCCGACGACAGGCCGGTCGACGTCGAAGTCGACAGGCTGCCGATCGCGCTCGTGGTCGTGCTCATGCCGGTGCTGAGCTGGGCGACGGTGACCGCGTCCTGCGGTGCCGAGCCGTCGGCGACGTTGGTGATGCGGCGCAGTGCCGTGGAGCTGCCGACGGACACTTCCGACAGCGGTGCGGCGCTGCCGGTGAGGTAGCCCGTCCCGCTCGGTGCCGCAGCGCCGGTCACGCTGCCTGCACCGATCGCGACGCTGGACGCGTAGTTGGCCGTGCCGCCGAGTGCCAGGGCGTTGGTGCCGGTTGCCGTCGCGGCATTGCCGATGGCGGACGCGCCGGAGCCGGCCGCGGTGGCCGCCGAACCAAGTGCCGTGCCGTTGGTGCCTGCCGACGTGACGACCGCGTTCGAGCCGATCGCGATACCCGACGTCGTTGCCGAGTTGACGTTGGAAAAGCGGCCCAAAGCAATGGCGTTGGTGCCGGCTGCAACGGCACCGCCCGAGCCCGAACTGTTGCCGCCGCCGATTGCGATCGAACTGCTGCCCGACGCCGTGGAGTCGTTGCCGACCGCCGTCGCCCCCGTGTTCAGCGCCTTTGCGCCCGAGCCGATACCGATCGCGCTTGCGCCGGTCGCCGTCGTGGCCTGACCGAAAGCCTGCGAATAGTTGCCCGACGCCGTTGCGTTCGCGCCGATTGCAATCGACGTCGAACCACTGGCCGTCGTGGTGCTCCCGTTGTTACCGCCAATTGCGATCGCCTGTGCGCCCGTTGCGGAGACGCCGCCCCCGCCGTTGCCTGCTACATACTGCGCATGCGCGACGCCCGCCCCCGCGACGAGAACGGCGGCTGCAACGGCCTTCACGACGGCCGACTTGTTCGGCTTGCCCCGGGCCGAATCGTGTTCCGATGCCGCGACCCAGGCGCCAAGAGCTTCGTTCCAGATCGAGCGGTATGTGCGGTTCATGTCCTGCTACCTCCAAATGTGCACGCCACACACCGGTCTCTTTTGTTAGAGGAATGCTCCGTGCGCTCGCGCGAATCTCAAAATTGATGGGCGGAGTTTATTGGAGGTGGTTTTTATAGATTGATAAAAAGTGATAAATAGACGGTTTTGAAAGTTAAAAGATGGTTAATGAACCGCGTTTCTGCGTGTCAATGAAGAATGATTTTGAAAGATGTAAGAATGTGTCTCGTTGGGTTCTGGCTTGCTTGGGGTTGTCAATATTTTTGTATGAAAATCATGTACTTACACTTGTTGTGTGGGCTGGGTTACACAAGCGAACGCCTCAAAAGTAAGACAAATGAAATAGCAAACGTTTGCGCATCGGCAAATTCTTTCAGCAATGTAATGTTGATTTGCCGGCCGATGGATAATGTCTTTGAAATCTTGTTAACCTGTTAATTTGAGATTTAACTCAAATTGATTTTTATTTAAATTGATTTCGTGAAAATCAATTTAATTGAAAATATTGAATATCCGACTGTGCTGAATTGCGCATCCTGGCCGACGCCGGTGCCCGTCTGACGGGCGTTCCGGGCCGGCAGGTTCGCCAAAGTTGTAAAAAAGTGCTACGGAGCAATTGATCAGCGCCCAAGCATTCTTTTTCGGATTTGTCCTATTGACGATATCGGCGTGTAAGTGGAGCGGGATGGGCGGGACAATCGGCGGGAGGCCGCCCTGTGGCGGTCTCCTGTCGGGTAACGACAGATTGTTGAACGCGCCGGCAGGGCATGTCGGCAGGGCCCCCAAATTGTCAGATCAGGGGTGACAATTGGCCCGTGTGCCGCATAAAAAAGGGCGGGTACACCTGTGTCGGGGACGCGACATATGGCGGCTACGCGCGCTCGACGCGTCGAAGCTTCAAACCGACAACTGCTGGCCAAGGCGGAACAACGCGGGTTCGATGCCGTGCCCCGTCCCGGAAGCACGGGCGATCCTTTGTGTCTACATGCCGACTTGCCGAACGAGCGTGGCCGCCGTCACGGTCTCACTGCGGGCGTACAGTCGATGGCCACGGTGGCGGACGGCCCCTGCGTCGCACTCGATCCGGCCAGCGCGGTCAGCAACCCGGCCTGATTGGTCAGGCACTGAACGTTGACCGTATGCGCGTCGATTGGAGTCATCGTGATATTGCGGCCTTGCCACATGAAGACAAGGTTCGTCGACGGGATGTTCAAAGGCGTTGTCGTGCCGGTGGCGGTGCATTGGCCACCGGAGGGCGAACTGCATTGCAACGAGATGGAGGAGCCGGCGGCGAATGTGGTGCCGGCGGCGCCGGCAAGGACGATCCCGGCCACGGCATGGGAAATCGATTTCATTTGGAATCCTGAGTAGTATATGGGAGGCTTGACGATCCGGCCGCGCCATGGCCTGACTCACGAACCGTCAGCCCTCTCGCGACGCGTGCGGCGACATCCCCGGTACGGCCAGCGCCGGCCTGTCATCGCGCAACATAACGTACGTTGGCGTGACGACGCATGTCAAGAAAATGCAGGGCCTGAAAGCGATTCGGTCGTAGCGGTAGCGAGTGCCGGCCGAGGGGCGGCATTTGCGAACCTCGAGCGTGCCTGTGACGGTGTTCCGCAGACGCGGCGATCGCCGGTTGCCGGACCCGGCAACCGGGCAATCCTCCGGTCTTACTTCTTCAGAAACCGCAGCGCGAACCGCGCCATGCGCGGCACGAACATCGGGCGCAGCAGGCGCTCGTCGTACCCGGCCATCCGCCGGTCGTTCTCGGCCAGACACAGCTCGATCAGCTCGCGCGGGTTCAGCGCGTCGCCGATATCCGCGGTGCCGGTCGCCGGGAAGTTCGCGTCGCGCGCGGCGCCATTCGCATCGATGCCGCGCGCGATGTTCATGCGGTCGCGAATCAATTGCACCCACACCGCCGCGACACGCGCGAAGAACCACGGCCGGCGCCACCACGGCATCGTGCGCCAGTACCACGCATACCAGTTCACGAAGAACAGGATATGGCGGCCTTCTTCCTGGATCACGGGCTCGAAGGTGTCGACGAGCTCGGGCGGGAAATAACCGGAGCGCTGCGCGGAGCGGAACAGGCCGAATGCGAAGAAGCTGTCGATGCATTCGCTGAAGCCCGTCATCATCCACGACCATTCGGGATCGGTCGGCGCCGGGTAGGGCGGCTCCGGCGCGAGCCGGATGCCGTAAGCCTCGACGAGCTTCGACAGCACGACCTTGTGGCGGGCTTCCTCGTTGCCGTCCATCTCGAGCGCGCGGCGCAGCAGCGGATCGCCGACCGTCGCCGCGTAGGTGGCGACGCGGATCGACGCACGGCCTTCGGTTTGCACCGCGATGTCCCAGATCGGCAGCGACGTGAGCCGCCGAAGTTCATCGGGCTTGAGCGGCGGCCAGTCGATCACGGCCGGCTTGTACGGATTGTGTGTGTCGAGCAGCATGCGGCAGAACATCTGCATGTGCGCATCGGAACCGATCCGGACCGGACCTTGCCTCTCGAAGGTCCAGTTGCGCATTGCGTGATCTGCGGCTGCGTGCTCTTCCTGCAGCGTGTCACTCATGGCTATTGTTATGCGATTGCGGATCGAAAGATTCTTGCACAGCTTCCGTAATCGCGTATTTTCGAGTGGCCATGTGCACGCCGGCCCGGCGGACGTCAAGCGTTGGTGTCGACCCAGAGGCGGCCCCAGCGCGACGCATAGGCGAGCGCGTGCTCCTCCTCGAAGAAGAAATCGATTGCATCGAACGACACGGAGCGCGGCGACGGCCCGCCGCTCGCCCGCTCGATCGTCAGGTTGGCGGCGAACAGCCCGTTCGGCAACCGGGCAGCGGCGGGAGCGACTTCATAGCCCTTGTAGCGGATCGTACGGTTCATGGCATGCGCGGAGAAAGTTCGGACTTTCAGCGTACGAAAACCTGCCGGCGCCGTGAACCAATCTTTCGGCCAATGCTAATCACGCGGCAGGCCGAATCGTTATCGAGGGGGGACGCGGGGGAAGGGCGACGCAGGGGAGACGACGGCGTGCGCGGCCGGCGGTCGCGCATCGGAAAACGCGCCGCGCGCGCCCGTCGAACCTTGTCGGCCGGGCGCGCGCGACGTAATGCGGCGGAGATTACTGGTTGGCGATCTTCAGCACGGGGGCGAGCGCATCGACCGATGCCGCGTGCGACGCTGCCCGATGCGATGCGAAGGCGAGCGCAAACTCGGCCGCTTGCGCGCCGACCGTCTCGAGCTGCGCGGCGACTTTCGGATCCGAGCAGTCGTCGGCGCTTTCGAAGCGTGTTTCGAGCGTGTTCACGGTCGCGCCGAACGGCGTCGGCCAGCCGCGCAGCGCATGGACGATCGACCGCACCGACGTGAGCACGGTGCCGGCCGCCTGCCAGCCGTAAGCGGTGACGATCAGGCCGACCGCGCGGCCGTCGAGATAGGGGCGTTCGTCGGCGCGCAGTTCCTCGAGCGTATCGAGCGCGTTCTTCACGAGACCGGAGACGCCGCCGTGATAGCCGGGCGTCGCGATGATGATCGCGTCGGCCTGGCGCACGGCGTCGATCAGTTCGCGCTGCGCGTCGGTCAGCGTTTTGTGTTCGGGGGCGTAGTGCGGCAGCGTATGCAGGAACGGGCCGTCGAACAGGCGCGTTCGTGCGCCGGCAGCCTGTGCACCGCGCAGCGCGAACGTCAGCGCGCGTTCGGTGGACGACGCGGCTCGGGTGGTGCCGCCGATACCGACGACGAACGGGCGGCGGTGTTGATCGAATGCAGTCAAGGGGCGCTCCTGGGGGATGGCTTGCCCGGCTAAGCACAGGCTTAAAACCAGATGGTAACGACCCCGCCGCCACTCTGAAAACGACTTTTCGTTCTATCGATATGCCGCGCGACGGGGCAAACGTGTGCGAGGCCGCGCAAATCGATAGCAGAAATGCTTGGTTGGGACGGTGCGCCAAGGTCGATAAGATGAATCCGTCTCCTCCATGATGTCTCTACTGACATGGGTTGGCCCCGCCGCGCGGATGCAGGCGGGGCTTTTTTTTGGTTCATCGAGGATGGCCGGAAAACGGGGCGCGATGCTTTCGGTCGTGACGCGTTATTCGAATACCGGCCGGAAGAAGCTGCGCTCATAGCGGACGATGCAGCGCGTTTCCTCCGCGTAGCGGAACGCGGCCTGGCAGGCCGGATCCTCCATCGAGCGTTCACGGTAGCGCTCGTATTCGGCGAGACTCGGGAACGAGAACATCGCGAGCGCGATGTCGTTCGCGCCTTCGGACGGCAGGAAGTAGCCGTGATGCGTGCCGCCGAACTTTTCGACGAGCGGAATCCACATCTTGCCGTAGGTTTCGAACTCGGCGAGCTTGTACGGATCGATGACGTAGCGAAGGAAGCAGGTGACCATGAACACTCGCATTGCGGTATGGGAGCAGCGAGTCTGGAGCGCGTCGCCGCACGTGTCAACGGCATGCGTGCCCGGCATCGATATCGCCGCGTGACGGGGTGCTTGCGCGAACAACGATCGGTGTGATTTCAGGGGTTTGCAACGACACGTGCGGCGTTGCGGGACGTACCGTTTTCATCGCGTCCGCCACGCCCGCTTCCCCAAACTTTTACGACATTTTTTCTTGCGACAGCGGCTGGCGCGCTCATAGACTTCGGGCATCCCCATCACGGAGCATGGCCATGTCGATACCCTGGAACGCGATCGCCGAACGTCCTTCCGTCGCGCCGCCTTTCGTGAGCGCCGACCGGGTGGTCGTACGGCGTTTCGATCCGGCATTCGACAGCTATGCGCAACTCACGCCGATGCTGCATCGCGCCTTCGCGCGGCTCGGCGCGATGGGGCTGAACTGCACGTGCGTCGATCAGGACGAGGACGTCACGCGCCGCCGCGCGGAAGCCGGCGAGTGCTACGTCGCCGTCCGTGGCGGGCGCGTCGTCGGCACCGCGACGCTGTATGCGACCGATCCGTCCTCGGCATGCTCGCTGTACCGGCGCGAAGGCGTCGCGAGCGTGCGCCAGGTGGCGGTGGACCCCGATTGTCAAAGCCGCGGGATCGGCGCGTTGCTGCTGTCGTTCGCGGAGCAGTGGGCCGCGTTGCGCGGCTACACGCTGCTCGCACTGGATACGCCGCATCCCGCCGCGCACTTGCTGGCGTTCTACGGCGCGCAGGGCTTCGAGGTCGTCGACGTGATGCGTTTTGCCGGCAAGCGCTACGACAGCGCGATTCTCTGCAAGCGGCCCGTCGCGCATGTTGCGCGGCGTGTGTCGCCGGTGTCGCGGCTGGCCGCACGGGTCGCGGCCGTGCGGCGTCTTGCGTATGGGTTGCCGTCGCGCGTGGCCGCGGTGGCCCGGCGCGATCTGCACGTGCGCCGCGGCGCGGGCTGGGCCGCGCGTCGTGCGGCCGGCGCCGCAAGCTGCCGCTCGTCGCCGTGGCGGCCGCGCCAGCACGGGCGCTACACGTTCGGCTGAGCGCCGCGCCCCGGTTCCCTTTCCGGTTTTTGCCGCGTAGGCGTCACGTGAGCGGAGTGTGGCGCTCCCGCTCGTGTACGGCCCTCGATACCCCCCGCCGCGTCGCGGCGAACGGACGTTTACGCGCTTTTTATGCGCTGGCGTGATCCTTTGCCGCGGTCTTCACGCGAACCTTCATAAGATGGTCGTATGGAACCCGGACGCGGCTCGTGCGGTTGCACGCAGGCAGCCGTCGCGCGACGCACCGGCAAGAGGACGCCCACCATGCCTCTCGCTCATGTGGCTCATGTGACATGACTCGCGCCGCGTGCGCTGTTCCGCCATCCGGTGATGTTTTGCACGTACGTCGGCAGCATCCCGCCGACGCTTGCTCGAAGCGCCGCGCTGTTCATCCAGGTCGAAGCGCCGGCTGCATTACCGCACAGCGCGAAACACGGCGGGGCCGCGAAGACGCTTTCGGCGCCCCCTGGTGTCGCGCGTCGCGCTCAGGGATTAGCGGCCGTCCGCAGTGCATTGGCCGGGGTGCCGTTCGACCGGCGCAATTGCGCATCGAATTGCCGCACGCGCAGCGCGACGCGCTGCGCATAGCGTTTCGTGCCGCCGTTGTAGCGCACGAGCGCGGTTTCGATGTCGCCGTCCGCATCGTCGAGATAGCCGCGGAAGATCGCCGCACCGATCCGCACGTTGGTTGCCGGATCGGACAGGTCTTTCACATGCGCGACGAGGTCGCGGTGCGCGGCGGGCAGCACCTGCATCAGCCCGCGCGCACCCGCGACGCTGGTCGCGTGGCGATCGAAGCCCGATTCGACCGCGATGATCGCGAGCAGCAGCGCCGGTGCGAGCCCGTAGCGGTCCGATTCGGTCTGCACCGCGCGCGCGATCGTGCAGGCTTCGGCATACGCGACGTGAAAGCGGTTGCGCAGTGCGGTGACGATCGTGTCGAGGGTGGGCGACGGCGACGCGGCGGGCGTGCTGGCGGCGGTCACGGGCACGGCCGGCGCGTCGTCGGCGTGCGCGGGCAGCGCGACCGACAGCGACAGCGCGAACGGGAAAAGCAGCGCAAGCCGTTTCAACGGCAGCGTCGGGCACGGACGCGTGCGCAGTGCCGGCCGGTCGTGCAATGGATAGGTTTCCTGCATGTCGTCGCGTCATGGTTCCGATGCGACGACTGTACGCAGTTACGCGTTGCGACCGTCGAAAGAAACGGGCGTGCCTAATAAACGCTGCATAAAGACGCGCGGCGTCACGCGTCGCGGCCGCGCGAGTCGCCGCCGCCTTTCGCGAGTCGCCACGCGATCGTGCCGAGCACGCCGACCGCGACGACCAGCGCGCCCCACAGCACGAAGCGGCGAGTCGCGTCGGTATCGGCGGGCGCCGGCGCGACCGCCGATACCGGCAGTGCCGCGCCGACCCGTGCGGGCCGCACTTCGGGCGCCATGCCGACCAGCAGCGCCTCGCGGCTCACCGCCGACGACACGAGCGACGCGTTGCCGACACCGAGCGTAAACGGCGGTGTGCCGCGCGCGACGAAGGTCAGCGCGGCCGGATGCCAGCCGATCGCGACGGCCGGCTGCCCGCCGCCGAACCCGCCGTTACGCATGTCGACGACGATCCGCCATGCACGGTCCGTATTCGCCGCGAACTCGAGCGGCGGATTGCGCTGCTCGCCGGCCTTGCCCTGCAGCCGGAACAGCACGGCGCCCGCGACGTCGCGCCACGGCACCTGCGCGTCGGAGCGGCTCTGCAACGTCGCGCGCGCAACCGTATTCGGTTGCGGCAGGTCGATGCGCACGCGATCGACCGGATAGGCGCCATCGGTGTCGAACAGATACTCGCCGGCCGTACCGCCGGCACGCACGCGCACGGCGTTGCGCCATTGGCGCGGCACGGACGCGGTATCGGTTCCGCGAGCGTCACGCGGATGCGTCTCGACGTCGATCGACGCGATCGCGGGTGCGTCGTCGAGCCAGTCCAGCCGCAGGTAGCGGGGCGCCGCGCCTTCGAGTGCGATACGCTCCTGCACCAGCATGTCGTCGCCGTGGCCGACTTTCAGCAGTTGCGTGCTGCCGAGCGACCGCCAACTGCGCAGGTCGTCGCTCGCTTCGATCGCGACACGTCCCTGGTAGCGGTCGTCGCCCACATGCACGAGCAGCGCGTCGATGGTGCCGTCCGTATGCGACAGGTCGACGAGATCGGTGCCATGTTTCGTGCGCGCCGGCGCGGCGCTTGCCGCGCGCAGCGCGCCGTCCGGGCCGACCGTCACGCCGAGCGGCGCGCCGCCGTTGTCGGCGCGGGCCGGCGGCAGCGGAAACCAGTGCACCGGCGTGCGCGTCGGCGGCACTGCGGGCGTGGTCGCGGCGGGGGCGTCGAGCGAATACGGCACCGGTTCGCCCGCGCCGTTGAAGATGCGCACGTCGCCGAGATCGTCGCGCCGGCTCGCCGCATACACGCGCTGCGGCACGGTGAGCTGGTAATACGCGGCGCTGCCGTCGAGGTCGAGCGCGAAGCGATGTGTCACGCGTGCGACGTCCGGCATGCCGTCGGCCGCCGCGAACGACGCGAGCAGGCTCAGTCCGAGCAGGGCGGCGAGTCGCTTCATGACTGCTCGTCCTGTTGTGCGGCGGCTTTCGGCGGCAGCGGCGAGAAATAGCCGATCAACAGCAGCAGCACGCCGATGCCGATGAACGACACGATGCGCTCGATGCCGGTCACGTGCGACAGGTCGAACAGGAACAGCTTGATGACCGTGAGCGCGAGCAGCGCGGCGCCGACGAACCACAGCGGACGCAGCCCGCGGCGCGTGGCCCAGATCGCGATCGCGAGCGCGCAGAGCGTCCAGTACACGGATACCGAGGCCTGCACGAGCGTCGATTCCGCCATCGCGCCGAATTCGTACGGCACGCCTGCCCAGTGATGCAGCGTGCGCAGCAGGATCGCGTTCAGCCACAGGAACGCGGTGGCGCCGGCCGCGCTCAGCAGCGCGACGCGATACTTGCCGAACGACCCGCCGAGCTTGCGCGCGCGGATGAACCACGACGCGGCGAGCGCATAGACGACTGCTAGCACGAGATCGAGCGGGTTGAAGAGCGGCACGCGCGCCCAGCTTCCGCCGTCCTGCGTGAAGTTCGCATAGAAGGTCCACATCCACATCACTACGATCAGCGGCAGCGACGCGAATGCGCAGATACGGGCGATGCCGTCGCGGCGCGTCAGCCACATCCCGGCGAACGCGAACAGGCTCCAGCCGACCATGAACACCTGCTGGATGCCGAACGACGACAGCACGGTGTCGAGGTCGTAACCGGTGTGGAAGCGGTGATGCAGCGTGCGCAGCATCAGCGCGTTGAACCACAGGAACACGGTCGCGATCGCCGCATAGTCGACCACGCGCGGATGCCACGCGACGCCGAGCGCTTTCAGGCGGCGCAGCCACGCGGCGAACGCGACGAAGACGAGACACTGCGCGATGTCGAGCGGATTGAGCAGCGGCAGCCAGAAGAGGGGTGCCGCGCTGCCGTCGCTGACCGTGCTCGCGATGCTCCATAACCACAGCAGCGCGGCGAGCGGCGCGGCGCCCCACACCTGGTACGCGCGCGGGAACGCCGCGACCGGCCAGCGCAGCCGCGCGCCGGGGCCCGACACGAGCAGGAGCAGCGCGCCGAAGCCGTATGCCCATGCGCTCCAGCTCCATGCGCCTTCGGGGACGAACGCGCGCAGGCGCCAGAAGCCTTCGAGCGACAGCAGCCCGCACAGGGTCCAGAACATCAGCGTATGCAGCGGCGCGACGATGCCGGCGGCAATCGATGGCACCGTGCCGCTCCCGGCATCGGCGCGAGCCGGGCCGCGCGCCTGCCGCCACAGTAATGCAAGCCCCGCGCCGACGGCGACGGGCCATGCGAATGCGCCGATACCCGACAGCGGGGCTTCATGCGCATCGAACGCGCGCAGCGCGAGCAGCGCCAGCACCGGCGTGAGCGCGAGCGCGGGCCATTCGGCGAGCGGCCACGCGAGCTTGCGGCGCGCGACGTGCGCGAGCCACGCGGTGCCGGCCGCGAACAGCGCGGTCGTGTCGACGACGAAGCGGTCGGCATGCAGATCGACGTGGCGGCTTGCATGGACGAGGATCTCGTGCAGCCCGCCGCTGACCCACCACAGCAGCCCCCATGCAGCGGCCGCGACGCCGATTTCCGGCATCCACGCGTGCCACGCGCGCGCTTCGTCGCGCCCGTGCAGCCACCAGCCGGTGAACAGCCCGGCGAGCGCGATCAGCAGCATCGCGATGTACGGGCTGTTGAGCACCGGCAGCGCGGTGGCGTCGGCCGGCCCGAGCAGGCTCGTGAAGAACGCGCCGGCCGCGGCGATCTGCATCAACAACCCGAAGCCGAACGGCAGCAGACGCTTCTGGCGCACGCCGAGCCACACGATGGCCGCGCCTTCGATCGCCCACGCGGCGCTCGTTGTCGGCCCCGAAAACGCGAGCGGCACGGCCAGCGTCGCGAAGATCACCGCGAGCGCGAGCATCGATTCGAACAGCAGCCCGAGGCGGTCGCGGCGCCGCGCGAGCCAGGCCGCGACCGCAACGTAGAACGCCGACAGCGCGACCGCGCTCCACGCGAGCCCGAACGGCATGCCTTTCACGAGCGACGCCTGCAGCGCGGTCGCGACGATCGGCGTGCCGAACACGAGCGTGCCGTCCACGTAGTGCCGCAACGCGATTTCGCGTTTCAGCGCATACAGCAGCGCGATGCCGACATACATCAGGAAGAACAGGATCAGGAACGGCTCGGTGCTCGCGAACAGCGCGGGACGGTAGGCCGTCACGCCCCAGGCCGAGCCGATCGTGAACGTGAAGACGAAGCCGAGCAGGTTCAGCGGACGCCATGCCTTGAACCACGCGATCGCGAAGATGCCGGCGTTCAGCAGCGCGTAGTAGCTGAACAGCGCGACGTGGTTGCCCTGGCCCGTCGACAGCAGCACCGGTGCGAGGAAGCCGCCCGCGCTGCCCATGAACGCGAGCGGCAGCGCGTTCTGCCGCACCGCGAGGAACGCGCTCAGCGCGCAGACCGCGACCATCAGCGGAAACGCGGCGCCGACCGGAAGCAGCGCGTAAAGCTTCGTCGCGGCGAAGATCGTCAGGTACAGGATGCCGATGCCGCCGCCTTGCAGCACGAGGCCGTACGCGGCGCGGCGTGCGCGCACGCGCCAGCCGATCGCGAGCAACGCGGCCGCGGCGAGCGCGGTGCCCGCGAGGCGGAATTCGATCGGCAGCATGTTGTTGTCGGCCGCGTACTTGAGCAGGAACGCGACGCCGAAGAACAGCACGATGATGCCGACGCGCACGACCGTGTTGCCGCCGAGCAGCCAGTCGCGCGCGGCGCCGAATGCGCGGTCGACGAGGCCGGGTTCGCGCGGCGCGGGCGGGGCAGGGCGGGCGGGTGCGGCGGCGGGACTTGCCGTCGGGCCGACGGGAGCCGACGCGGGTACGGCCGGACGCGCCGCGGTGGCCGGCGCGGGCGTCGCGGCAGGCGCCGGGATCGAGGCGGCGGCCGATGTGTCTGCTCGTGCGGCGGCAGGTTGCGCGGGCTGTACCGGCGGTGGCGGGACGGGCGTCGACGGCGGCGCGGTTGCCGCACCGGCCGGCACCGTTTGCGCGACGCTTCCGGCGGTCGCCGCACCGGCCTTCGCGCCGGCCAGTTGGGCGCGCAGCGAGTCGAGTTCGCGCGTGAGCGTGTCGACGGTCGCCTCGAGGCGCGCGACGCGATCGGCGAGCGGCAAGGGCGCGGAGGGCGATGTCGCGGACAGCGCGAACGCATCCCGAGCGGCGGGCGTGTTTCTGGGATGGCGTTGCTGAAGTGCGCGACCGATGGCGAACCCGGCGGCGGCTCCGAGCAGCGCACCGCTCGCGGCCGAGAAATCCCCGATCAAGGCGGCGATGCCGCCCACGACGAAACCGATTACGGCGAATGCCCAGTTCAACGCCTTGCTCCCTCTCGCTATCGTTATCGTCCTTCGATCGCGGATCGCACCGGATCGAGGCGGTTTCAGCACGGCCGGCAGGCGAACCGGCAGGCGCGTGCCGCGTGGGTGGCCTCTCGTGCGAAAGGCCCGCGGCGACGTCGCGCTCAACGTGCTTGCGGGGAATGTAACACAGCGGACCGTCGCGGATTTCCGGGGTGGGCGCGGTATCGCGGCGTGCGCCGTCAGGTGTCGTCGCGCGGCTTTTTGCACGGTCATGCTTTTTACCGGTGAATGCGATGGATGTTTTCGTCTGAACAGAGCGCCGCCGGATCGGACGCGGATTTGTCGCAAAGCGACGCGCGGCCGAGGCGCGTTGGCGCAAAAACTCATGCGATGCGTGCCGCGCTGCTGCGCACAAGTCCGGCGGGGGATGCCCGTCGTTGCTGGGTGTGCGCGTATTGCACCGCCGCAATCGGGTGCCGCCGCGCGGCGCGGCCCGCCAGGCGGGGCTGGAGGGTGTGTCGTATTTGCGCAAGCGTTTGTCGTAATTCGTCGGCAGGTCGGGGTTTTTTCTGGCAACTATGTAGGCACGCTATGACAAGCGCGAGTCCCCGCTACACGAGGAGAAGGTTTCGATGGATGCCCCCAAGGTCGTGGTCGAAGGTCTGTGCAAGGTGTTTGGAAGCAACCCGCAGCAGGCGCTCGACATGCTCGCCGCCGGCGCGACGAAAGACGATGTGCTCAAGCGCACCGGTCAGGTCGTCGGCGTGCACAACGTCTCCTTCGATGTGCAGGAAGGCGAAATTTTTGTGCTGATGGGCCTGTCCGGCTCCGGCAAGTCCACGTTGATCCGCCTCGTGAACCGGCTGGTCGATCCAAGCGCCGGCAAGGTGATGATCGACGGGCTCGACGTCGCATCGGCGCGCCGCTCGGCGCTGACCGCGCTGCGCCGCAAGGACATGAGCATGGTGTTCCAGTCGTTCGCGCTGATGCCGCATCGCACCGTGGTGTCGAATGCCGCATTCGGCCTGGAGGTCGCCGGCGTCGGCAAGAAGGAGCGTGAGCGCCGGGCGATGGAAGTGCTCGAGCAGGTCGGCCTCGCGCCGTTCTCGCACAAGCTGCCGTCCGAGCTGTCGGGCGGGATGCAGCAGCGCGTCGGCCTGGCCCGCGCGCTGGCCGTGAACCCGTCGCTGATGATCATGGACGAGGCGTTCTCCGCGCTCGATCCGCTCAAGCGCCGCGAAATGCAGGACGTGTTGCTGCAACTGCAGAAGGAACAGCGCCGCACGATCATGTTCGTGTCGCACGATCTGGAGGAAGCGCTGCGCATCGGCAACCGCATCGCGATCATGGAAGGCGGCCGGCTCGTGCAGGTCGGCACGCCGCAGGACATCATCGCGAACCCGGCCGACGATTACGTCCGCGCGTTCTTCGACGGCATCGACACGAGCCGCTACCTGACGGCCGGCGACCTGATGCAGACGGGCGCCGTGCCGATCGTGTCGAAGTGCGATGCCGCGAACGTCGCGGCGACGCTGAACGGCAGTGCCGACTATGCGTTCGTGCTCGACGCCCAGCGCAAGATCCGCGGCTTCGTCACGCGCGAAGCGATCGGCCAGGACACGCCGTCGGTGCGGCCGATCGAAAGCATCCGGCACGACGCGTCGCTCGAACATGTCGTCGCACGTGTGGTCGCGAGCCCGAATGCGCTGCCCGTCGTGGACGACGACGGCTGCTACTGCGGCTCGGTCGATCGTGCGCTCATCCTGAAAGCCATCACGCGTTCGCGAGGTTCCCATGTCTGAAATGATTCCGCTCGGTACCTGGGTCGACCAGTCCGTTCACTACCTGCTCGACCACGACGCGAAGACGTTCGACGCGATCGGTCAAGCGATCGAGGGGCTCGCCGCATTCGTCGAGCATGGCCTGCAGGCGATCCCGATGTGGTTGATGATGGCGATCTTCATCGGCGTCGGACTGTGGCGGGTGGGCTGGCGCTTCGCGCTGTTCACCACCGCGTCGCTGCTGCTGATCTTTGCCACCGGCTTCTGGGATCAGACCATCATCACGCTCGGCCTCACGCTGTCGTCGACGATCATCAGCCTCGTGCTCGGCATTCCGCTCGGCATCTGGGCCGCGAAGAGCAAGTGGGTCGCCGCGATCGTGCGCCCGATCCTCGACCTGATGCAGACGATGCCGGCCTTCGTCTACCTGATTCCGGCCGCGATGCTGTTCGGTCTCGGCCGCGTGCCGGGGATCCTGTCGACGGTGATCTTCGCGATGCCGCCGGCGGTGCGCCTGACGAGCCTCGGTATCCGCCACGTGAACCGCGAGATCGTCGAAGCCGGCCAGGCCTTCGGTTGCACGCCCTGGCAGCTGCTGTACAAGGTTCAGTTCCCGAACGCGCTGCCGTCGATCATGCAGGGCGTGAACCAGACGATCATGATGGCGCTGTCGATGGTGATCATTGCGTCGATGGTCGGCGCGGGCGGTCTCGGCAACGACGTGCTCGCGAGTATCCAGCGCCTCGACATCGGCCTCGGTTTCGAAAGCGGTCTGTCGGTCGTGCTGCTCGCGATCATTCTCGACCGCATCACCGAAAGCTTCGGCCGTGCGCCGGGCACGGTGAAGGCGCCGCTGTTCGCCGGTCTCAAGCAGCTCTTTCGCGTGAAGACCGCGCCCGCACAGGCCTGATCTCCGGCGGCCGGTACACCCGCCGGCCGCTCACCCTGAACAGATGACGGCTTCCGCGGCCCGAGCCGCGGGGCTGGCCCCCTGCAACCTCCTCGCCAGGAGACCGATGTGACGTCTGCCGTCGCTGTGGCGCCCGCCGCCTGCGTTTCACCGGTTTCGTCCCTCGCCCATTTCGGCTTCCTGACGCTGCCGAACTTCTCGATGATCGCGTTCTCGAGCGCGGTCGAGGTGCTTCGGATGGCGAACTACGTCGGGCGTGCCGACCATTACCAGTGGTCGATCTACTCGCTCGACGGCGCGCCCGCGCATGCCAGCAACGGCATCGCGGTGCGGCCCACGCAGGCGCTCGACTACGAGAACCTGCCCGACGTGATGATCGTGTGCGGCGGCATCCGCATCCGCGACGTGGTCGACGAGGGCGCGCGCGATACGCTCGCGGCGCTTGCCGAGCGCGGGCTGCCGCTCGGCGGCATCTGCACGGGCGCGTACGCGCTGATGTCGAGCGGGCTGCTCGACGGCTATCGCTGCACCGTGCACTGGGAGAACCTGTCCGCGCTGCATTCGGAGTTTCCGCAGGTCGGTTTCGCCGACGAGCTGTTCGTCGTCGACCGCGACCGGCTGACCTGCACGGGCGGCACCGCGCCGCTCGACCTGATGCTGAACCTCGTCGGCATGCGCTTCGGCCAGCAACTGGCCGCGCAGGTGTCCGAGCAGTTCATCCTGGAGCGCATCCGCAGTTCGACCGACACGCAGCCGATTCCGGTCGATGCGCGCGTCGGCTTCTCGCGCGCGGAGCTGATCGAGGTCGTGCGGCTGATGGAGGCGAACATCGAGGAGCCGCTGTCGCTCGAGGAACTCGCGCGGCTCGTGCGGCTGTCGCAGCGGCACCTGCAGCGGATGTTCAAGGTGTACCTGAACGTGTCGCCGACCCACTATTACCTGACGCTGCGCCTGAAGCGCGCGCGCGACCTGCTGCGCACGACCGACGCGTCGATCGCGCGCGTGACGACGGTCTGCGGCTTTCATTCGCCGTGTCATTTCAGCAAGGCCTACCGTGCGCAGTTCGGCCATGCGCCGAGCTACGAGCGACGGTTGCCGGGGCGCTGAACGGCGCCGCCACGCAACATTCGGTCCGCGACGTCGCCGGGATCGCGGCGCGCGGCTTCAATAAACGATCCCGCATTCAAGCAAACGACATCACTTTGAGGAGAAGCAAGATGAAGCGCCTATTGATCGCAGCGGTGTGCGGAATCGGGGTAACCGCGCCGATGTCGGCCGTTTATGCGGCCGATCCGCCCGTATGCAAGAACGTGCGCTTCGCGGATGTCGGCTGGTCCGACATCGCGGCGACCACGGGCCTCGCGTCGACGATGCTGCAGGGCCTCGGCTACAACCCGACGAAGACGATCGCCTCGGTGCCGATCACGTTCGCCGGGATCAAGAGCAAGCAGATCGACGTGTTCCTCGGCTACTGGTCGCCGACGATGGACCCGATCATCCAGCCGTTCACGAAGGCCGGCACGATCAAGGTGCTGGCGACGCCGAACCTGACCGGCGCGAAATACACGCTCGCGGTGCCCGACTACGTGTACCAGGGCGGCCTGAAGTCGTTCGCGGACATCCAGAAGTACGCGGACAAGCTCAACGGCAAGATCTACGGGATCGAGCCGGGCAACGACGGCAACCTGCTGATCAAGAAGATGATCGACGGCAACAAGTTCGGCCTCGGCAAGTTCAAGATGGTCGAGTCGAGCGAGGCCGGGATGCTGGTCGAAGTGAATCGTGCGATCCGCGACAAGCAGTGGATCGTGTTCCTCGGCTGGGAACCGCATCCGATGAACGTGCAGATGAAGATCGACTACCTGAGCGGCAGCGACGACGTGTTCGGCCCGAACTACGGCGAAGCGAAGGTGCTGACGGCCACGCCGCCCGACTATGCGCAGCGCTGCCCGAACGTCGCGAAGTTCGTGTCGAACCTCCAGTTCACGACGACGATCGAGAACCACGTGATGTTGCCGATCATGAACAAGGAAGACCCGAACAAGGCGGCCGCCGAGTACCTGAAGGCGAACCCGCAGGCGCTCGACAAGTGGCTCGCCGGCGTGACGACGCTCGACGGCAAGCCGGGTCTGCCGGCGGTGAAGGCGTATCTCGGCGTGCATTGAAGGTGGTTTGCAGGTTCGGGCTGCAAGCGCCCGCCTCCGGGAAACCGGGGCGGGCGTTTTTTCGCATGCGCGGCACCGTGACGATCCGGTCCCGCGGCGCCGCTTCCCGCGTCCAGTGACGTTTTGCGAAGCGTCCGGTTGACCGTTACCCGCGTCAAAAAATAAAACACGGCAATCCGCCGATCGACGCGTGTTCCGCCCGCGCACTTTGTCGCGATATTTCTGACTTGTCCGATTGGCTTCGACGTAGCCGGGCATGAGAATAACGCCTAGTTCACAAGGCGGACGGCAACATGACTCGGTCGATGCTTGCGGGCGCCTTGTGCAACCGGCCATGTTCCTGTCGAGGATCGGGTAGCGATTTCGTTTGCAGTCGACCGACGAAGATCGGACGGGCCGCATCTTGTCGTGCGTCGGAAAAGACGCGAAACGACATCTCACGCTGGGCTGCGGCGAACGACATACATGGTCCCTGAATATCTTGGCGAGGCTGACGTGGCAGTGGCGTCGGCGGCTCGCGGAGTCGATCATGCATCGAAGGGGAATTGCAGTGAACGACGAAAGTCGTGGCAACACGCTGAAGCGTATGTCATTTGTCCCGGCGGCGTGCCGCTGCCTGCCCGGCTTCTGCGCCGGCGTGGCGCTGCTGGTGTTTGCATGCCTGCCGTCGCGAGCGATGGCCGCCTGCGAGCTCGGCACGGGCGGCGTCTATCGCGTATCGCTGTCGCTGCCGGCGAGCGTCACGGTGCCGCGCGATGCGCCAGCGGGTACCGTCATCACGAGCGCGCGATACACCTATTCGTTCAATCAGTCGAAGCCGGTCGGCGTCTACTGTACGACGGGGACAACCGTCGAAAACCAGAGCGGATCGGGGGTGCAATCGTCCAACGGCATCATTCCGACAGGTACCCGGGGCATCGGCTACCGGTTGCGCCTCGAAGCGGACGGCTATGCGCCGGACACCGGTTCTTACACCATACCGGTGTCGGTCTTCAATACCGCGTCGCGGTGCGGCTATCCGGCGAGCGGCAAGTGCTACGTCTATCTGGGCACGCCGGTCGTGCTGGAACTCGTCAAGACGGGCGACGTGCCGCACAACGCGGTGATTGCCGGCGGGCTGCTCTTCACGCAGCGCATCGGCGGTCTGGCCGCGTCGACGGTCACGCTGTCGACGCCGCAAGTGAGCGTCGCATCTCAGAGCTGCACCGTGACGTCGAGCAAAGTGAACGTACGCTTCGGCCGGATCGGCGCGCACATGTTCGGCGGGGTCGGCAGTGCGGCGTCCGCGGTTCCGCTCGGTATCTCGATCGATTGCCGGGGCGTGTCGTCGAGGATTGCGGTGACCTTCACCGACGTCTCGTCGCCGAACAACCGTTCGAATGTGTTGTCGCTGACGAGCGATTCGACCGCGCGCGGCTTCGGCATCCAGATATTGTCCGACGCACGGCCGATCTCGTTCGGCCCCGATTCGTCCGTCGCCGGCAATCCGAACCAGGTCGTGATCGGCACGGTCAGCAACACGATTTACGAAGTGCCGTTCTCGGCGCGCTACATCCGCACGGCGTCGGACATCAAGGCCGGCACGGCCAACGGTCTCGCGACGTTCACGATGTCGTACCAGTGATGTGCAGCGCCCCGTGGCCGCGGCATGGTTGGCCAAATCGTTTTCAACCCAAGGAGCAGGGAAGATGAAAAAAATCGATCGCACGACGCTCGCGCAATCGCAACTGGCGGGAGGTTGCTGCAAGCGGCGGAGCACGCCGACAAAGAACACACGCTCGGCGCCGCAGCCTACCGCCACGCCGCCCACCACGACGCCGCCGACCACGACGCCGCCCACCGGCGGTGGCGGCGTGACGATTCGGCCGTAGCGCTGATTCCCGGCTGTCGCGAACCGGTCGACGGTTCGCGCAGTTCCGCTGCCACTCCGTCGCCGGCATCACGCCGGCGCGTTCATGCACGGCACGTATGCCGCGTGATGCGTCGCACCGGGTTCCGCCCTGCACGCGGCCTGTCGCCGCGAGTCGGTCGACAGGCTGCCGGGCCGCGCGGGCGGCCCGACATCCGGAACATCGAAATTGGATTGGGAAGCTGGAAAACTGCCGCGCTTCGCGGATGTGTCGTGGCGCTGGATCGCATACTGCGCGTCGGCCATCGTCGGCGCGGGCATTGTCTTTGCATGTGTTCAGGAAATCGAACTCAAGCGGGACGTGCCGTGCGAAATCGTGTCGCCGTTCGATGTCAGGATTACAGGTCATGAGGGGCTCGTGACGGCTGTGTACGTGGCGTCGGCCACCCCGGTGCGAAAAGGGCAGCCGCTGTTCCGGCTGGCACGCGACCTGACGTTGTCCGCCGACGGCCGCCCAAGGCCGGTCTTCGACGAAGCGTCGCGCGACAGGCAGACGGCCGCGACGAACGCGCAATTCGACGATCGCATCGCCGCGCTGCAGGCTCGCATGCAGGCGGCCGGACGCACGGAGGCGGCGCGCATGCGCGAACTCGACGCACTCGGCGATCGGCAGCACCGCTTGCGGCAGATGGCCGACGACGCGCGGCGCAGGCTTGCCCGTGTCGAAGGCGCCGCCGACTACGTCATTGCCGATCGCATCGAGCAGGCACGCATCGAGGTCCGTCAGAACGAAGCGGAGATTGCCCAGGGAGATGCCCGGCATCAGGCGCTGCTTGCCGATCTCGAAACCTTGCGCGGTAGCCGCCGCGAACTCGACGCGCAGGTCCGGGAACTGCATGCGCAGCGCGATCGTGAAGTGCAGGACATTCTGGTGCGTTACGAGGCGGCGCGGCGGGACATCACCGTATCGGCGCCGAACGACGGCATCGTGACGTTTTCGGGCCTCGTGCCGGGGAATGCGCTCGCGTCCGACGACGTCGCGATCGTGATTTCGACCAGCCCGAAACCGTCGCTGTCCGCCGCACTGCGCATTCCGTCGCGGCAACGCGGGTTTGTGCGGGAAGGGCAGACGGTCCGCATCAAGCTCGACGCGTTCCCCTATGCCCGCTTCGGCAGTGTCGCCGCGCGCATCGACTCGATTTCCGGCACGACGATGACCGCGGTCACGGCTTCGTCGCCGTCGTCGGCGCCCACCGGTGCGCGACCGACCGATTACATGGCGTGGGCGACGGTGCGCAGCGCGACGTTCGGCTCGCCCCGCGAGCCGCTGCGGATCCTTCCGGGCATGCATGGCACCGCGAGCGTCGTCGTCGAGCGCCGTTCGATCGCCGAGTGGGTATTCGAACCGCTGTTCCAGATGATCCGGAGTTGACGCGTGCGCGTGATTTACCAGAATGAAGTCGCGGACTGCGGATATGCATGCCTGGCGATGGTGCTGAGCCATCTCGGGCGCGCGACCGAAGTACGCGAGATTGCCGCGCGTCGTCCGGTGTCGTCGCACGGGCTGACGCTGATGGACCTTTACGACGTCGCGACCGATTTCGGGCTGGCGGTGCAGGCGTATCGGTTCGACGCCGGCGATCTGGCCGACATCCGGCCCGGCTCGATCATCCATTTCGGCGGCGCGCATTTCGTCGTCTTCGAGCGCGTTCGCCGCGGCCATGTGCAGGTGATCGATCCGGCAGTCGGGCGACGCCGCGTCGCGCTCGACATGTTCCTGTCGAGCGTGTCCGGCTATTTGCTCGAATGTGCGCCGACGCCGGGCTTGCCGCGCATTCGCGCACGTTCGCGCGTGCCGGCCGCGCTCGAGCGCGTGAGAGCGCTGAACCCGCAGTTGCGCGGGCAAATCGGCAAACTGCTGTTCGTTGCGCTTGGAAGCCAGTGCGCGATCCTGGCCATGCCGTATTTCGGCAACCTGGTGCTCGACCAGATCGTGACCAGCGACAACCGGAATCTGCTGCGGATTCTCACGCTGACATTCGCGAGCATTTTCGCGATCGGGACGTTCAGCCGCTTCGTGGAGTCGTATCTGACCGCGCTGGTTCATACGCTCGTCAACGTGAACATGACCGAAGGGCTGATCGGGCAATTGCTGCGCCACCCGATTCCGTATTTCGAGAAGCGCAACGTCGGCGACCTGTTCGCGCGCGTCAAGTCACAGGATGAAATCAACGAATTCGCAGTGCGCACCGCGATCTCGCTGCGGATCGATCTCGCGGTCGGCGGCATCGCGGTGCTGCTGATGCTCGCGCAGAGCCCGCTGCTGGCCGGCGTCGCGCTTGGCATATTCGCAACGTATGTCGGCGCGGCATTCGCGCTGTATCGGCCGATGCGTGATGCGCACATGCTGGTGCTCGAACGGACGGCCGAATGCGAGGACTTGCTGTTCGAGACGATCCGGGGGGCTCCGGTGATCAAGCTCGCGTCGGGCGAAGTGCGGCGCACGGCGATTTACATGGCGAAATTCAAGGCGTGCGCGGCGACGATGCTGCGGAGCGCGAAGCTCACGGCCTGGCGCGACGCAGTGTTGAAATTCGTCGACTATGCGGACGTCGTCGCGATTACCTGGCTGTCGGCCGGACTGATGCTCGACGGCAAGATTTCGGTCGGCGTGTTCTATTCGTTCATGATCTACAAGTCGCTCGCGTCGGAGCGGCTCGCGCAGGCGATCAACGCGCTGTTCGCGCGCCTGATGCTGACGGTGCCGGTCGCCCGGGTCGCCGATATCGTCGACGGCGAGCCGGAGCGCTATACGCCGCTGGAGCAGATCGGCCGCGCGGCCGAGACGCGGTGCTTCGAATCGATCGAGATGAGCAATGTTTCGTTTGCATATGGGGCGTCGGACCGTCGCGTGTTGACTGGCGTGAGTCTCGATATCCGGCGCGGCGACCGCATCGCGATCGTGGGGCCGTCCGGATGCGGGAAGTCGACGGTCTTCAAGCTGCTGTGCGCGGCCGAACACCCGCAGCATGGCGACGTATGGCTGAACGGCGTGCGCTACGCGAATCTCGAGGTCGACGAAATCCGCCGGCACATGACGCAGATGCGGCAGGGCGACCTGATCCTGCGCGGATCGATCGCCGACAACGTGTCGCTGTTCAGCGCAAATGTCGACCCTGCGCGCATCAACCGTCTGCTCGACGAGGTCGGCCTGCTGGACGACGTGATGCGCTTGCCGATGCGCACGCGCACGATCATCAGCGATTCGATCGCGAACATCTCGGCGGGGCAGCGGCAGCGCCTGCTGCTCGCGCGCGCACTGTATCAGCCGGCCGAGCTGATGCTGCTCGACGAGCCGACGTCGAACCTCGACGCCGCGTCGGTTCAGCGTATCGCGGCGTTGTTGCAGCGTATCGATCGAACGGTCGTCGTGATCACTCACGATCGCTCGCTCGCCGCCACGTTCGAGCGCTGTTACGAACTCGTGGATGGCGTGCTCGTGCCGGGCATTGCCAATGGCGAGCGGGCGGCATGACGATCGGACGGATCCTCGTCGCGGCGGTGCTCGCATACGTGTCGCCGCACGCGCTTGCGGACGACCTGATGTCGGTCGTGACCAGCGCGCTCGATTACGACGCGGAACTCGCCGGCGTGCGCTCGGATGTCGAAATCGGCCGTCTCGGTGTGCCGCGCGCGCGCGCCGCGCTGTTGCCGCGGATCGATGCGGGCTGGGGACGCACGTACAACCGGATCGCGACGCGGAACGTTCCGTCGATGCATTACTGGCAGAACGGCTGGACGGTATCGTTGACGCAGCCGCTGTTCGACTGGGAACGCTGGATCGCCTATCGGCAGGCGGGAACGGCGGCCGCCAAGGCGGAACTGACCTATGCGCGTGCGCAGCAGGCGCTGATGCTGCGCGCCGGGCGTGCGTATTTCGACGTTCTGGCGGCGACCGACGAATTGATGCGCGCGACGGAGTATGTGGCGGCGGTTGCCGAACAGCACGAGATCACCGTGCACCGACGGGCGGCCGGAGAGGCGACGCTGATCGACGTACGCGAGGCGCAGGCGCAGCTCGATGCGGCGCGACTGCAGCAGATCGACGCGCGGCAGGCCGTCGATTCGCGTCGCCGGATTGTCGAAACGCTGATCGGCCGGCCGCTCGGCCCGTTCGCGCGCGTGCCGGACGAAACGCCCGCGTTGCGGCTCGATCCGGATGACGCCGGGTATTGGATTGCCCAAGCGGAGCAGAAGGGCTATCCGGTCCAGATCGGCGAACTCGCCGTGCGCGACGCGCGGGATGAGGCTCGCCGAGTACGCGCGCAACGGTATCCCGTCGTGAATCTGACGGGCAGCCACACGCCGGCGGGTGCGGCATCGGGTTTCGCGCAGCCGACGACCACGACGACCGCGATGGTGACGATATCGATCCCGCTGCTGACGGGCGGTGACATCCAGGCGCGCCTCGGGCAAGCGTTGGCGGGTGAGGACAAGGCGCGCAGCGCGCTGCAGGCAGCCACCCGGCAGGCGGGGGCCGACACGCTCGACGCCTTCCAGCGGCTGCACTGGGCACGCGAGCGCGGCGAACTCCTTGGCCGCCTCGTGCGGGCCAACGAGCGAACGCTCGACGCGACGCGGATCGGCTACCGGGTCGGCAGTCGTTCCAACCTCGATGTGCTGCGAGCGAGCGAGGCACTTTTTGCGAGCCGCAAGGCGCGGCTGGGTGCGCACTACGACATGCTTGCCGCGTACCTCGCGTTGAAATCCGGTGTCGCGTCGCTGGATTTCGACGACGTCGCGCGGATCAACGGATGGTTGACCGGCGATGGCCGATAAGCGGCAGCGACGCCTCGGCTGGCGCGATCGATGGCTGCTGCGCCTGTCGGGCCGCGGGCTCGAGCGGTTGGCGCTGGCTGTGTGGGTCTTGCGGAGTCTCGGCAGCCCACGCACCCGCTGGGCGGGCCGGTTGCGCTACGAGTGGGGGCGCGACCACGTCGCGCTCACCCGTGCGCACATCTGGCGGACGATGGCGGCAGGCGAATTCGAGCGCCTGATGGATCGGCGCCTGCATGCCGAACGCGCTGCCGGCCGCGATGTCGAATGGCCGGGCCTCGAAGCGGCCACGCAAGCGCTGGCTCGAGCGATCGCCCGGATTCGCGACGAATCGGGCGGCCGTCCCGTGATCGTGTCGCCGTTTCATTACGTGTCGCAGTTTGCGAACGTGATCGTGATCGATGCGTTGCGCGACGCGCTGCAATTGTCCGAGATCGCAGTCGTATCGGGCATCGCGCGGGAAACGTATGGCGGTTTCGAGTCGACGCTGATGCCGAACGTGCGCGTGTTGCACACCTACGACGAAGTCAATCGCAATGCGCTCGGGCTGCGCGTCTTGCACGCGCTGCGACGAAACGGCGTTGCCGTGGTGTTCGCCGATGCGCCGCCGTACCTGATGCAGCGCTTTCCGATGGAGACGATCGAGGTCGCGATGTTTGGGCGGCCGGCGCGGATTCACCGTGGCGTGTTCAGGATCGGCGCGCGCGCCGGTGCGGTGCTGGTGCCGTTCCATCTCGAATTTGCGGCTGGCCGGTTCGACCATCGGATCTTCCCCCCGATTGATCTCGTGCAGGCCGACGCGCCGCAACGCGTGTCGGATTGCATCGAGCGCGCGTGTATCGATGCGTATCCGGACTGGATTCTGGCCGGGCATCCGTCGCAATACGGGTTCGCGCCGCTCAGGTAGGGCGTCGTCGCCGTCTACTCGAGCAAGGCCGCCGCCGCATGGCTGAAGGCGAACCCGCAAGCGCTCGGCAAGTGGCTCGCGGGCGTGACGGCGCTCGACGGCAAGCCGGGTCTGCCTGCCGAAGGCGTAGCTCGGCGTGCCTTGAGCATGACGCGTCGGGCTTTTTGCTGCCCGCGCCGCGAGCCGCCAGACGGTTGCCCGACGATGCGCTAGACTGCTCGATCCCCGATCGAGGAGACGGCAATGATCCGTACTGCGCCTGATGCATCCGGATGGCAATACGCGGCCGGCACGCGGCCGAACGGCGCGGCCGCTTCGGGCGACACACGCTGCAACCGGACGATGCAGCGCTTCGGCCATTCATTCGCATGAAGCGCATCGAGCACATCGTGCTCGCCGCCGACCTCGCGGGCACGGCGGTGTTTGCGATCGAGGGCGCCAATGCGGCGATCGGCGCGGGACTCGACCTGTTCGGCGTGATGGTGCTGTCGCTCGTCGTCGCGCTCGGCGGCGGCGTGATCCGCGACCTGCTGATCGGCGCACGGCCGCCCAGCGCCGTCAGCGACTGGCGTTATCCGGCCCTCGCGTTCGCGTCAGGCCTGTTCGCGTTCGTCTTTCATGCGCGGGTCGCCGCGTTCTCGCCGTCGCTGCTCACGACGCTCGATGCGGCCGGCCTGGCGTTGTTCGCGGTCGCGGGGGCGGTGAAGGCGCTCGAATTCCGCGTCCATCCGTTCATCGCGACGCTGATGGGCGCCGTGACCGGATGCGGGGGCGGTGTCGTACGCGATGTGCTGCTCGCGCGGATACCGGTCGTACTGGTTACGGATATCTATGCGAGCGCGGCACTGCTCGGCGCGGTCGTCGTCGTGTCGTGCAGGCGACTCGGGTGTCCGCCCGTCGTGGCGGCCGTGCTCGGCGGCCTTGGCTGTTTCGCGCTACGGATGGCGGCGGTGCGCTTCGGCTGGCAACTGCCGAAAATCGCGGCCGGTGCGTAAGCGTCCGGCTCACGACGCCTTCGTCGCCGCCGGCACGTCGAACACGCGATCGAACGCCCACTGGAACACGAACGCGTAGCAGAAGAAGAACGCGAACAACCCGATATCGACGACGAACGCGTCGAACCACGAGATGTCGAGCCACCACGACACGACCGGCACGAGCATGAAGATGAGCCCGCCTTCGAATCCGGTCGCATGCAGGAGCCGCCGCCCGAGCGTACGCGACGGCTGTCGGCGCGACGCTTCCCAGCGCTCGAACAGCGCATTGAAGATCATGTTCCACAGCAGCGCGATCGCCGACATCGTCGCCGACAGCGCGCCCGAATAGACGAGGTCCTGGCTGAAGATCGCGGCGATCGCGGGCGAGATGCAGGAGATGGCGATCGCTTCGTAGAGCACCGCCTGCGTGATTCTGCGCGGTAGGCCTTGCACGGTGTTTCTCCGGTTGGACGGTAATCGTCGGGGCGGTGTGCCGCGACGTCCCGCAAGGCTAGCCGCGTTGCACACCCGCTTCAATTCACCTAATCTCACCCGGATTGAATCGAATTCAACCCGGCCGTATCCGGCCCGCGAGGCCCCGTGTTCTCGAAAATCCCCCTGACCGCATTGCGTGTATTCGAGTCGTCGGCGCGGCTCGGCACGTTCAAGGCCGCCGCGGACGAACTGGCCGTGACGCCGGCCGCCGTGTCGCATCAGATCAAGTCGCTCGAAAGCCGGCTCGGCGTGCTGCTGTTCGAGCGCGGCGCGAGCGGCGTACGGCTGACGGAGGAAGGCGCGCAACTGTTTCGAGCGAGCCACGATGCGTTGCTCGCGCTCAGCCGCGGGCTGGATGCGTTGCGGCCCGATACTTCCGGCGAGCGCCCGCTCGTGCTGACCACCACGCCCGCCTTCGCGGCGATGTGGCTGATCCCGCGTCTCGGCGCGTTTCGCCGCATCGATCCGCACCTGCACATCAAGGTCGAGACCGGCAACACGCTCGTCGATCTCGAACGCGAGGCGCGGATCGATCTGGCGATTCGCGCGACGTCGCGCACGTTTCCCGCGCTGCACGAGATCGCGTTGATCGACGAGTATTTCGGCGCATTTGCGGCCACCGGCTTCGATGCGCATCGCACCGACGAGCCGCTCGACTTGATCGAGACCGTGTGGGATACCCCGCTGCCCGTGTCGGTCGACTGGGCGTCGTGGTGTCGCGCGGCCGGCCGCGAAACGTGGCTCGAACGCGCGGTGTTTCGCCATTACGACGACGAGCATTACGCGTTGCAGGCCGTGCTGCACGGGCAGGGTGTCGCGTTGCTGAGTTCGGTGCTGGCCGCCGAGCATGTCGAGCGCGGCGCGCTGATGCCGATCGAGCCTTCGGTGCGGCTCGACGGCGCGCGTTTCGTCGCACTGTGCCGTCCCGGGCGCGAGCGCGAGCCGCAGATCGCTCGGTTTCTCGACTGGCTCGACGCGGAAATCGCGCAGACGCGCGCGGCGGTCGCGCGGATGGCGCCCGGCGACCGTCGCGTCGTTACCCGAAGCTGACGCAATAGACCGGCGGCAAATGTGCGGATACCTGACGCCAGTGGTCGCCGCCGTCGGCGGAGGTCCATAACCCGCCGGTCGTCGACGCCATCGCGAGGCGCATGCCGGCATCGTCCACCGCGAGCCCGTGCCGGTACACGAGGTCGTAGGCCGGCGCGGCCGGCAATCCGTTCGACAGGCTTTCGAAACTTTGCCCGCCGTCGCGCGTGCGCGTGACGACGAGCCGGCCGTTCACCGGAATGCGGCAGGCATCCTTCACGGCCGGCACGAACCAGGCGGTGTCCGGTTCGCGCGGATGCACGGCCACCGCGAAGCCGAAGCTCGACGGTTGCGCGTCGATTCGCCGCCAGTGCTCGGCGCCGTCGGTCGAGCGGAAGATCGCGCAGTGGTGCTGTGTCCACAGCACGTCCGGATCGGCCGCGCATTGCACGACGCGGTGCGGATCCTGCGCGTTCGGCTCGCCGCGCCGCTCGGGCGGCATGTAGTCGGCTTCCATGCCTTGCGCGGTCACGCGCCACGTCGCGCCGCCGTCCGCGGTCTGCCAGACGCCGCCGCACGAGATGCCGACCGTCACGTGCCGGCTGTCGCGCGGATCGACCATCACCGAGTGGATGCCCGGCGCATCGTACCCGCCGCCGCCCCATTCGGCGCGCTCGGGGCGATCCCACAGCGCGCGGTTGAGTACCCACGAATCGCCGTGGTCGTCGGAGCGGAACAGCCCGCCGGGAATCGTGCCGGCCCACAGCACGCCCGGCTCGTCCGCGCCGCCGGCTTCGAGCGACCAGATCTGCTGAAGCGTCCACGGCGGCTGCGGCGTGCCGGACGGCTCGTCGTCCGCGTCGCCGGTGCCGGTGGGCACGGCGTCGGCCGGTCGCGGCGGGTAGACGGGGACCGCGCATTCTTCCCAGTCGGCGGCGCCGGCGCGCAGCCGATGCAGCTTCACGCCGAAGTGGCCGAGGTTGAGCGCCGCATACAGCGTGCCGTCGCGCGGGTCGGCGAGCACCATGCTGACGGGTTCGCCGATGAAGTGCGGTTCGCCGGGCGTCCAGCCGCCGCCCCCGTCGGGATGCAGGATGAACAGGCCCTTGCGGGTGGCGACGAGCAGTCGATCGTTCATGTGCGATGTCTCCTGAGCGGGCGGCCCGGCGTTCGGGCGCCGGGTCCGGTTCGATGCATCCGTCCCTTTATCCGCCCGTCAGCGCCTGGACGACATACACGCGGCTGGCGTCGTCGAGCGCATCGGACAGGCGCTGCCGGTCGCGTATCGGCTGGCCGTCGATGAACACCGACAGATGCTTTCGCAGCGCGCCCTGGTCGTCGAGGATGTAGCCGCGCAGCCGCGGCTGCTCGCTGAAAACGGTGTCGAACGCTTCGCCGACCGTGCGCGCGTCGAGGTCGCGTTCGGGCGTTTCGATATGCCGCTGGATCGACGCGGCGAAGAAGAGGTGCGCCATGGCGGTGGCTGTCAGGAGCCGTGCGGAAGGGACGGTCTGTAGTGTAGGCGATCCGCAGGAAGCCGAAAGTCGGGGGAGGGGGCGCTGCGCCGGCATGCGCGCCGCTTGCGCGCTGGAACTAGACCGGAATCGACCGCCCGCGGATCCGGATCCCGAGCCGCACGACGCCGATCACCGCATTCGACAGCCACGTGAGCAGGCGCGGCATGCCGCGCCGGCGGATGTCGAGCAGCAGCACGATGCGCACTGCCTCGCTGTCGTTCCACACCTCGTGCGTGAACGTGTCGTCCCACAGCAGGAAGCGGCCTTCGTCGAGCCGGTATTCGCGACCGTCGACCTTCAGCACCGCGGCCGGCGAGCCGTCCGCGCGCTTCGGCATCGACAGCACGAGATAGCCGCGCAGGATGCCGCGAAACGGCCCGCGATGCGGCGGGATGTGCTTGCCGGGCGCGAGGAACGACAGTGACGCCGACAGCACGTCCGGCGAGGCCGCGACGATCGATGCGATGGTCGGGCAGCGCGCCAGGTTGCGCGGGAATCGCTGGCCGTACGCCTGCATGATGAACATCCGCCAGTCGCGTGCATCGTTGGCCGAGATGTCGTACTGCTCGCGCATGATTTCGTGAAAGCGCGGGATGCGCGGCATGTCGCGCGCGACGGCGAGCGCTTCGGCCCGGATCGCGGGCCATGCGCGCACGAAACGTTCGGCGTCCGGGAACGTGGCCGTGTCGAGCACCGCGCCGCCATCGAGATGGCGGTCGTACAGGGTGCGCAGCAGGCCGGCTGCATAGTCGTAAGCGACGGACATGGTCGATCGGGGTGCGATCCGCAGAAGGTGACGTCAGTCTGCCCGATCCGCAACGGGCGCTGCGTTACGTCAGGTTACGCCGGCTGACGAATGAATGACAGTTTGACGGACGCCCCGCGCGCGGATCGACCGGCAGGGAATAAACGCAGCCCGGCCGTCGTCATACGGGTGTAGCACGTCGTCTCGTTGACTTCTGAAGGAGTGAAACATGAATACGCATTGGCTGGTGGCCGCCACGGTGGTGGCGATGTCCGTCGCGGGTGTCGCGACGCAAGCGTCGGCACAGGCGCTGACGCGCGCGCAGGTCACGCAACAACTGATCGACGCGGAACACAACGGGTTGCGCTTCGTGACCGATACGTCGTATCCGGACGTGAGCCCGCTGTTCCGGCAACAGGCCGAACGGATGCCGCAGCGCCAGGCGAGCACCGCGGTCGGCGGCGATCCGGCCGTGTCGTCCGAAGCCGGCAGGCCGGCGACGATGCCGTCGCATCCGCGCGCGGCCGCATGCGTCGGCCCCGCGAGCTTCTGCACGATCTATTTCGGCAGCTGACTGACCGGCCTGCCTCCGCAGGTCACGCATTCCCCGCGGTTGATTGATATGCAACATCGAAGGAGTTCATGATGAGAACATATATCGCACTACTGACGATGATCGGCGCGATCGTCGGTCAGTCGGCATTCGCGCAAGCGGCCGCGCCGCTGACGCGCGCGCAGGTTCGCGACGAACTGATGCGTCTGGAAGCGGCCGGGTACGACCCGGCGAAGGGCGACGACGGCGAGTATCCGGCGGACATCCAGGCCGCGGAGGCGAAGCTCGCCGAGCAGGATCGCGCGCGAATGGCGGCGTCCGCCGCGCATGCGCCAGCTGCCGGCATGCCGGTGCAAACCAGCAACTAGGTGCCGACGTGATCGTGTGTGAGGTCCGGCCGTCGTGTTCACGGGGCGGCAAGCCGCATGCCCTTCTGCGCGCCACGCGACGTGGCCGAAGGGCGCCGGTTGTCGTGCCGCTGATTGCACGCCGCTTCGCGCGGCGTCGCGATCAGCGGGTCGACCGGCTCCGATGAGCCGGCAGGTCGATCACCAGGGCATCATGCGCTGCACGACCTGGTCGCGCAGCACGAAGCGGTGCAACAGCGCGGCCGCCACGTGCAGGCAGATGCCGGCGAACAATACCCACGCGAGGACGCCGTGCACGTCGCCCATCGCGTGCCCGAATCCGGAGCCGGCCGCCGATAGCGCCGGCAACGGAATGACGCCGACCAGCGTCACGGCCCACGCGCGCGACGACGCGTTGATCCAGCCGAGCAGCGGCACCGCGATCAGCAGCGCGTAGAGCGCGCCATGCGTGGCGCCCGACAGCACGCGCATCGCGGGCGACAGGTCGCTGGCAGGCGGTCGATGCGTCGCGCGCCACAGCACGCGGCACGCCATCGCCGCGAGCAGTGCCGTGCCGACGATCAGGTGCGCGGCGATCAGGCCGACCGGTTGCGTGTCGCGATGCACGTCGGGCATCGTCCAGCCGATCGCGTATTGCGCGACGATCAGCGCCACGATCAGCCAGTGAAGAAAACGGGCGACGGCGTCATAACGGGCGGGTGCGGACATGGAGACTCCGGACGGATGAAAGGGGACACGGTTTTGGGGGGATTCTACGGTCGAATCCTTAACGAAACGTTAAGCACGCGGCGTCGATCCGTCCGCATCCGCCGACGGCAGCGCGATCGCCACGCCGAGGCCCTGCCCGCCGATGCCGGACTCGAACTGCACGGTGCCGCCGAAATACTGCGCGATGCGGGTGACGATCGACAGCCCGAGCCCGCTGCCGGGCGACTGCGCACCGCTGCCGCGATAGAAACGGTCGCCAAGCCGTTCGTGCTCGCCGGGCGCGACACCGGGCCCGTCGTCGCGCACGACGATGCGTTGCCATGCGCCGTCGTCGTACACGCCGATGTCGATGCGCCCGCCACGGCGGCCGTACTTGACGGCGTTGTCGACGAGATTGTCGAGCAGGATGCCGATCAGGATCGGATCGGCACCGATTGCGCGCGTGGAGAGGCCGCCGGCCGCGATGGCGATGTCCTTGTCGGCGGCCTTCGCCAGATGGCGGTCGATGGCGGCGTCGACGAGTTCGCGCACGACGACCGCGCGCGTCGGAATGCGTTCGTACTCGTCGAGCCGGGCGAGCAGCAGCAACTGCTCGGCGAGCCGCGCGCTGCGGTCGACGCCTTGCACGACGCGCTGCATCGCCAGCTGCTTGTGCGCCGGATCGTCGGTCGCGATCGCCACCTGCGCCTGCACCTTGATCGCGGCGAGCGGCGTCTTCAGTTCGTGCGCGGCGTCGGACGTGAACGCGCGCTCGCGCACGATCGATTGTCGCAGCCTCGCCATCAGGCGGTCGATCGCGTCGACCAGCGTGCGCACTTCGTCCGGCACGGTCGCGATGCCGAGCGGTTCGAGCGAGCGCGCATCGCGCGCGCCGATCAGCGCGGACAGGGTCTTCAACGGCGCGAGGCTGCGGGCGATCGTGACCCAGAGCAGCAGCGCGAGCACCGGCAACGCGACGATCAACGGCAGGACGATGCCGCGCGCGATGCCGGTCGCCAGGTCGCTGCGCGTATTGACGGTCTCCATCACGCGCACGCGGCGCCCCGACGTGCTGTCGCGCAGTGCGTACGTGCGCCACGGCGTATCGCCGATGACGATCGTCCGCGGCGCACCGAGCGGGTCGCGCGCATCGGGCAACGCTGCCGCGGTCGCGGGCAGGCTCGACGCAACGACGTTGCCTTGCGCGTCGCGCACGTCGAACAGCACATCGCGCGGCAAGCGATCGCCGTCGTTGGCGGCGCCGTGCGCCGACGCGCCGAACGCGAGTTCGACCCGTGCGTCGGGCGGCACGCGGGCGAGGCGGTCGAGGTCGGCCGGCGCGAGATTGACCAGCAGCGACGCGTATTCGGCGAGACGGGCGTCTTCCCATTCGCCGATCTCGCGCGTCGCGTAGTGGATGCTGCCGAACACGGCGACGAGCCAGACGACGGTCACGCAGCCGATCGCCATCAGCGACACGCGGCGTCGTATCGAGCGCGCGATCATCGGAGGTCGACGACGTAGCCGATGCCGCGGACGGTGCGGATCAGTTCCGCGCCGAGCTTCTTGCGCAGGTTCGAAACATGAACCTCGATCGCATTGCTTTCGATGCCTTCCTGCCAGCCGTACAGGCTGTCCTCGAGGTGCGCGCGCGACTGCGGAACGCCCGGGTGACTGACGAGCTGAACGAGGATCGCCCACTCGCGCGACGTGAGCGCGATGCGCGCCGCATCGCGCGTCACCGTATGCGCGGTGAGGTCGATCGTGATGTCGCGCCACACGATTTCATCGCCGGCCCGGCCCTGCGAGCGCCGCACGAGCGCGCGGCAGCGGGCGAGCACTTCGGACAGCTCGAACGGCTTCGCGAGATAGTCGTCCGCGCCGTCGTCGAGGCCGCGCACGCGGTCGGCCACGGTGCCGCGCGCGGTCAGCACCAGCACGGGGACCGTCTCGCCCGCCTCGCGCAGCGCGCGCAGCAGTTCCGTTCCCGATTTGCCGGGCAGGCCGAGATCGAGCACGACGAGCGCGAAGCGCGTCGTCGCGAGTGCGGTGGCGGCGGCATGACCGTCGCGCAACCAGTCGACGTGATAGCCGGCCTGGCTGAGGCTGATCTCGAGGCCGCTGCCGATCAGGTCGTCGTCTTCAACAAGGAGGAGTCGCATGGTCGATTCGTGTACGGACATGCGCGATTGTACGAGCCTGACCACGCGCGCCGTGCAATGGAATGTAATCGGACCCCGTGCGAATGTCGCGCGATTCTGAAGAACGCTTAAGGTTTGGCGCCGTTAATCCCGCTACCATCGGCCACGACATTTCTCGGGCGGTTCTCCGTTTCCCCAGATCCCGAACCGGGCGGGTGCGTGCGGCGCGAGCCGGACGCACCCGCCCGTCAATCCGCGATCCTTTCGATCGACCTACGGTCGATGCGTGTCGCCCGTACGGGAGGTTCAATCCTGATGGCATCCTCGACGATCGAGCGATGGCGTGCCTACCTGCTGATCGCCGCACTGGCCGGCATGTTCATCCAGTGTTTCGTGCTGGTCTCGTTGCTTGCATGGCGCGTACCGGAAGCATTTTTTACCACGATGACGTTTCGCCTCTCGATCGTCGTGGCGCTCGCCGCCGCCATTCTTTCGGTTCGCAAGCTTGCCGGCGCGGCGTTCAGGTCCGCGCTGGCATGTGGCGATGTGCGCATGACCGGTATCGATCGCCGCACGGTAGTTGTGTCATCTGATTGCGCGTACCGTCGCTGGGTCGTCCTTCATATCCGGCTCAACGGGAACCGATACGGCGGCGTGCACGGGTGAGCCCGCGTGCGCGCCGCCGTTCCCGGGCGTCGCGGTCGTACGGGTCACCACTGGGGAGAAGCATGATTCTGCTGCATGTGCTGCACGCGCTGGCCGGGGCAATGTCGATCGTCTGCGGGCTGGGCGTGGTGCTGGGCATTGCGTATACGATCACGGCCAGCGTGCTGGTCGGCCGGTTCTTTTCCCGGGCGGCGGCGGAGCCGCGCGCGTATCCGGGCGTCACCGTCGCGAAGCCGCTGCACGGCGACGAATGGAATCTCGTCCAGCATCTCGAAAGCGGCTTCGTGCAGAATTATCCGGGGCCCATCCAGCACCTGTTCGGCGTGCACGATGCCGGCGACGCGGCACTCGCGGCCGTCGAAACGCTGCGCGCACGCTACCCGGACGCGAACATCAAGGTCGTCGCCGATGCGCGGCTGTACGGGCCGAACCGCAAGATCGCCAATCTCGTGAACATGCTCGAACATGCGGAGCATGCGGTGCTCTGTCTCGCCGATAGCGACGTGGTGGTCGAGCGCGATTATCTGCGCGCCGTCGTCGGCGCGCTACAGCAGCCGGATGTCGGCATCGTGACGAGCGTGTATCGCGGCGTCGCGTCGCCAGGCTTCTGGCCCGGCGTCGCCGTCGCGATGACGAACTACCATTTCCTGCCGGGCGTGATCACCGGGCTCGTCATCGGGCGCGCGCGGCCGTGCTTCGGGCAGACGATTGCGATCACGCGCGAGACGCTCGAACGCATCGGCGGGCTGGCGCGTTTCGCGCATCACCTGGCGGAAGATCACGCACTCGGCGAGGCGGTGCGGCAGGCGGGCGCGCAGGTCGTCATTCCGCCGTTCGTCGTCGGGCACGCGTGTGTCGAGGAGACGTTCGCGCGGTTGTACGCACACGAGTTGCGCTGGAGCTGCACGATTCGCGCGGCCGACCGGCTCGGTCATGCGGGGTCGGTGCTGATGCACCCGCTGCCGCTCGCGCTGCTGGCGCTGCTGTTCTCGGGCGGCGCGGCCGCCGCATGCGCGCTGACGATCGCGGCACTCGCCGCGCGGGTGCTGCTGATGGTGAAGACAAGCCGCGCGACCGGCGCGGGCCTGCGCGGCGCGTTCCAGCTGCCGTTCGTCGATCTGCTCCAGTTCGTCGTGTTCGTATCGAGCTTCTTTTCGTCGCATGTCGTGTGGCGCGGCACGCGCTTTCGCGTCGACCGGGAAGGCCTGCTGTCGCCGGCCGCTGAATCGTGACCACCGGCACCAACACCGACGCCGCCCGTGCGGAACCGGGCGCCGCGCGCGGCGACGCCCGGCTGCGGCAGGCGGGGCGCGCGGCCGCGCTCGGCGGGCTGGCGCTCGCGGTGTGGCTGATCTGGCGCGAACATCCGCTCGATATCCTGCATCGCCTGCGGATCGCCGGCGCGGGGCTGCTGGTCGCCGCGCTCGCGCACATCCTGCCGATGCTCGCGAATGCGTGGGACTGGCGGATGCTGATCCGCGGCCCGCGCCGGCCGTCGTTCGTGACGATGCTGAAGCTCGTGTGGATCCGCGAATCGGTCAACGGGTTGCTGCCGGTCGCGCGCATCGGCGGCGAGATCGTGTCGTTCGGCCTGCTGCGGCAGGCCGGCGTGCGTCCGGCGACCGTCGTGGCGAGCCTCGTCGCCGACATGCAGCTGACGCTGATCAGTCAGCTGATCTTCGCACTGGTCGCGATCGGCTACGTGCTCGAACGCGTGTCGTCCGATGCCGCGCGGGTGGCCGCGCACCTCGCGATCGGGATGGCCGCGCTGGTGCCGGTGCTGCTGCTGTTCGCGCTGGTGCAGCATGCGCGGCCGTTCGAGCGCGCGATGCGCGTACTCAACCGTGTCACGAGCGGCAAGGTGGTGGCGCTGGTCGGCGAATCGGCGCGGACCGATCAGTCGATCCGGTTGATCTGGAGAAAGACGGGCGTCGTCGTGCGCTACCTGGCGATCTGGCAGACGCTGCAGTTCGCGGGTTACGCGCTGGAAATCTGGCTGGCGCTGTATTTCCTCGGCGCCGATCCGACGTTTGCGCAGGCGCTCGCGATCGAGGCGCTGATCCAGCTGGTGAGCAGCATCGCGTTCCTGATGCCGGGCGGCCTGGGGGTGCAGGAGGGCGGGTTCGTGCTGCTCGGCGGGCTGCTCGGGTTCGACCCGCCGACCTGCCTGGCGCTGGCCGGCGCCCGCCGCGTGCGCGACTTGCTGTTCTATCTGCCGGGCCTGCTGGCGTGGCAATGGGCGGCCGGTTCGTCGAACCGGCCGGGCGGCACGACACCCGCGTCGTTGCCCGCCGGAGAATCCGCCCGGCCGCGCTGACCCGGCCGCATGAGGCGCGACGCGCGAGTCAGCGCTGCGCGTCGGCGATATGACCGCGGATCACGTCGGCGAACGACGTATCGCCCTTCAACCCGAGCGCTTCCGCGCGCGACGTGTCCCAGCGGCCCGGCCAGCTGCCGACGATCTTCTCGATGCGTTCGTCGGGCGCATGACGGATCAGCTTCACGACCTCGTTGCCCGCGACCTCGCGCAGCGCTTCGATCATTTCGTCGACCGAGACCGACAGGCCCGGCAGGTTGATCACGCGCTTGTTGCCGAGCGTCGCGCCGTCGAGCTCGCAACCGGCGACGAGCGCGTCGATCGCGCCGCGCGGCGACAGCAGCCACAGCCGCGTCGAGCCGGGCACCGGGCAGACGCTTTCCTCGCCGTTCAGCGGTTCGCGGACGATGCCGCTCGCGAACGACGACGCGGCGGCGTTCGGCCGGCCCGGCCGCACGCTGATGGTCGGCAACCGCAGCACGCGGCCGTCGACGAAGCCGCGCCGCGCGTAGTCGCACAGCAGCAGCTCGGCGATCGCCTTCTCGGCGCCGTACGACGATTGCGGGTTCAGCGCGGTATCGTCCTGCACGACGTCGGGCAGCGTGCCGCCATACACCGCGACGGAGCTCGTGAACACGACGCGCGGCCGGTGGCCGCGTGCGCGGCACACTTCGAGCAGCGCGCGCGACGCGTCGAGGTTGATCCGCATGCCGAGATCGAAATCGGCTTCGGCCTGCCCGCTGACGATCGCCGCGAGGTGGAAGATCGCGCCCGTCCGCGCGTCGATCGCGCTTTCGAGCACGGCGCGATCCGCGATGTCGCCGACGATCGACGTCACGCGCGCGTCGCCGAAATCGCTGCCCTTGACGACGTCGAGCAGCACCAGCTCGTCGATCTTGCCGGTCCGGCCGTCCGGGCCGGTCAGCTCGCCGCGCTCGAGCAGCTTGCGTGCGAGACGCTGGCCGAGAAAGCCGGCACCGCCGGTGATCAGTACTTTCATGTTCGTTGCCCTCTGAGGAATGCGTGAATTACAGGTACGGCCTGAGCCAGCCGAGGCCTTCCGACGTGCCGGTCTTCGGGCGGTATTCGCAGCCGATCCAGCCGTCGTAGCCGAGCGCGTCGATCAGCGCGAACAGGTACGGGTAGTTGAGTTCGCCGACATCCGGCTCGTGGCGCTCGGGCACGCCGGCGATCTGGATGTGGCCGATGCCCGCGAAATCGCGCTTGAGCTTCATCGCGAGATCGCCTTCGACGATCTGGCAGTGGTAGCAGTCGAACTGCACCTTCAGGTTCGGCGCGCCGATTTCCGCGCGGATCGCCTGCGCGTCGTCCTGGCGGCTCAGGAAATAGCCGGGCATGTCGCGCGGGTTGATCGGCTCGATCAGGACCGTGATGCCGTGCGCGGCGGCGGCTTGCGCCGCATGGCGCAGGTTCGCGAGGTAGGTGTCGCGATGGCGCGCGCGGTCGGCGCCCGGCGCGACCATGCCGGCCATCACGTGCAGCTTCTTGTTGCCGAGCACGCGCGCATAGTCGAGCGCCTGGTCGATGCCGCGCCGGAACTCGTCCTCGCGGCCCGGCAGCGACGCGATGCCGCGTTCGCCCGCGGCCCAGTCGCCCGGCGGCGCGTTGAACAGCGCCTGTTCGAGATGGTGCGCGTCGAGACGCGCGCGGATGTCCTCGGCCGCGAAGTCGTACGGGAACAGGTACTCGACGGCCTTGAAGCCGTCGTACGCGGCAGCGGCGAAGCGTTCGAGGAACGCATGCTCGGTGTACATCATCGAGAGGTTGGCGGCGAAGCGTGGCATGGCAGCGGGTCCTGTGAATGATTGGGGCGGGGCGCCATGCGCCCCGCGTCGAATGAAGGCGGCCGGATCAGCGGTTCACGAGTTTCGCGGGCGTGAGCCACACGGCGAGCGCGCCGATCACGAGCATCGCGGCCAGCACGTACATGCCGGACGACGTGCTGTGCGTGACGTCCTTCAGGTAGCCGATCACGTACGGGCTCGCGAACCCGGCGAGGTTGCCGACCGAGTTGATGATCGCGATCCCGGCCGCGGCCGCGGAGCCCGCGAGGAACGCGGTCGGCAGCGACCAGAACAGCGGCGCGCAGGTCAGCACGCCGCCTGCCGCGAGCGACAGGAACACGATCGACACCGCCGTATTGTGCGAGTACGACGCGGCGACCGCAAACCCGACCGCGCCCATCAGCGCCGGCACGATCAGGTGCCAGCGGCGTTCGCGGCGCTTGTCCGCGCTGTGGCCGAACAGGTTCATCACGACGATCGCGACGACGAATGGAATCGCGGACAGCAGGCCGATCTGCAGCGTGTCGGTGATGCCGGTCGATTTCACGAGCGTCGGCATCCAGAACGTGAGGCCGTACTGGCCCGTGACGAACGCGAAATAGATCAGCGACATCCACCACATGCGCGGGTCCGAGAACACGGCCTTCAGCGAATGGCCGTGCTGCTGCCGTTCCTGCGGCTGCGCGGCGATTTCGTCCTCGAGGAGCTGCTTCTCGCGCTCGTCGAGCCACTTCGCGCCGCGGATGCTGTTGTCGAGATACAGGATCGTCGCGATGCCGACGAGCACGGCCGGCACGGCTTCGATCATGAACATCCATTGCCAGCCGTGGAAGCCCGAGCCGCCGTGGAAGCGCTCCATGATCCAGCCCGACAGCGGGTTGCCGAAGATGCCCGACACGGGAATCGCGGACATGAACACCGCGATGATCTTCGCGCGCCGGTGCGACGGGAACCAGTACGTGAGGTACAGGATCACCCCCGGATAGAAGCCGGCTTCCGCGAGGCCGAGCAGGAAGCGCAGCACGTAGAACTGCGTCGGCGTCTTCACGAACGCGAACAGCGCGGACAGCAGGCCCCACGTGATCATGATCCGCGCGATCCAGATGCGCGCGCCGATGCGGTGCATCAGCAGGTTGCTCGGCAGCTCGAACAGGAAGTAGCCGAGGAAGAAGATGCCCGCGCCGAGCCCGAACACGGTTTCGCTGAACGCGAGATCCTGCGACATCTGCAGCTTGGCGAAGCCGACGTTCACGCGGTCGAGATACGCGACCACGTAGCAGAGCATCAGGAACGGCACGATGCGCCAGAACACTTTCTTGTAGGTGCGGTCGAGTTCGGCCGCCTGGGCGGGCGCGGCGGGCGAGCGGCTTGCGGCCGCGTCGAGAGCAGTCATCGTCGTCTCCTTGAATATCGTGTGCCGGCGGCGCGTACGCCGCCGGATCGTGTGTGTGTGCTGACGGAAAGACCCGCGCACACGGCGGGCATGGGAATCGGTGCGTGACGCGCGCGGTGCGCGGCGTTACCAGCGTGCGCCGAAGCGCTGGCGCAACGCGTCGAGCGCCGCGTCGGACAGCGGCTCGGGCTTCGGGTTCGTCATCAGCCACAGCCGCGCCGTCTCCTCGAGCTCCTCGAGCGCGTACGACGCTTGCGATACCGACGGCCCCCACATCACGGGGCCGAGGCGGTCGAGCAGCACGCCGCGCACTTGGTCGGCCAGCGCCGCGACCTCGGCGGCGACGGCCGGGTCGCCGGGGCGGCGGTAGCGGATCAGCGGAACGTGGCCGACCTTCATCACGTAGTACGGCGTGATCGGCGGCAGCACGTCGGTGTCGCGCCACACGCCCGCGAGCGTCAGGGCGACGAGGTGCGTCGAATGCGTGTGGACGACGCCGTTCGCTGCCGCGTTGCGCGCGTAGATGCCGCGATGCAGCGCGAGCGTCTTCGACGGCGTGCCGCCCGAGACGGACTGGCCGTCCGGGCCGACCTTCGCGATGTCGTTCGGGTCGAGCCGGCCGAGGCAGGCGTCGGTCGGCGTGATCAGCCAGCCGTCGGGCAGGCGCGCGCTGATGTTGCCGGCGCTGCCGACCGCATGGCCGCGCGCATACAGGCTCGCACCGACCACGCAGATCTCTTCGCGCAGTTTCGCTTCGTCGCTCATCGTGCGGCTCCATCCAGCGCGCGCAGCGCCTTGTCGAAAAAGTCCGTCGTGCCGAAGTTGCCGGATTTCAGCGCGAGGCCGAGCGGCTCGGCGTCGATGGTGGCGGTGGCCGGCACGCCCGGATCGATCTGCGCGCCGATCTGCAGCGATTTCACGTCGAGCGCCTGCACGACCGCGCCGGACGTTTCGCCGCCGGCAACGACGAACTTGCGCACGCCGAGCGCGCGCAGGCCGCGTGCGATCGCCGCGAGCGTGCTTTCGACGAGATGGCCGGCGGCCTCGACGCCGAGTGCCTGCTGCACGGCCTTCACTTCGTCGGGCGTCGCCGTTGCGTAGATCAGCACGGGTTGCGGCAGGTGCGAGCGTGCAAAGGCGAGCGCCTGGTCGACGACGAGCTCGCCGCGTGCCGCCGCGAGCGGATCGATGCGGAAGCTCGGCCGCGTCGCGCGCCACGCGGCGACCTGCGCGTGGGTGGCTTTCGACGCGCTGCCGGCGAGCACGGCCGACAGCCCGTCGAGACGCGGCAGCGACGCCGCGTTGTCGCGCTCGGGCAATTGCTCCGCGCGGCGGAAATTCGCCGGCAGGCCGAGCGCGATGCCCGAGCCGCCGGTAACGAGCGGCAGGCCCGCGCACGCTTCGCCGAGCACGTAGAGATCGCGGTCCGACAGTGCGTCGGCGATCGCGAAGCGCGCGCCTTCCGCGCGCAATTGCTCGATCCGCGTGCGCACGGCGGCCGCGCCGAGCGCGATCGTGTCGTAGCGGATCAGGCCGACCGCCGACTTCGTCTGCCGCTGCAGCACGCGCACGAGGTTCGCGTCCTTCATCGGCGTGAGCGGGTGGTTCTCCATCCCCGATTCGTTCAGCAGCACGTCGCCGACGAACAGGTGACCGCGGTAGATCGTGCGGCCGTTCTCCGGGAACGCCGGGCACGCGATCGTGAAGTCGCCGCCGGCCGCGTCGAGCAGCGCGTCGGCCACCGGCCCGATGTTGCCCGTGTCGGTCGAGTCGAACGTCGAGCAGTACTTGAAGAAAAACTGGCGGCAGCCCTGCGCGCGCAGCCACGCGTACGCGTCGAGCGATTGCGCGACGGCGTCGGCCGCGGGGATCGTGCGCGACTTCAGCGCGACGACGATCGCATCGGCGTCGAGCGTGGCACCGCCGGCGGGCACGCCGATCGTCTGCACGGTGCGCATGCCGCTCTTGACGAGCATGTTCGCGAGATCGGTCGCGCCGGTGAAATCGTCGGCGATGCAGCCGAGCAGGGGACGGGAAGCGGAAGCGGTCATGGCAGGAACGTCGTTCGAATCAGCGGGCGGGCGGCAGCGTGATGCCGGGGAAGGTCTTGATCACGGCGGAATCGTCCTCGCCGCCGTGGCCGGCGCTCGACGCGCTCATGAACATCTGGTGCGCGGTGGCCGACAGCGGCAGCGGGAACTTGCTGCGGCGCGCCGTATCGAGCACGAGGCCGAGATCCTTCACGAAGATGTCGACGGCCGACAACGGCGTGTAGTCGCCGTTCAGGATGTGCGGCACGCGGTTCTCGAACATCCACGAATTGCCGGCGCTGTGCGTGATCACGTCGTACAGCGCGTCGGCGTCCACGCCTTCGCGCAGGCCGAGCGCCATCGCCTCGGCCGCCGCCGCGATGTGCACGCCGGCCAGCAGCTGGTTGATGATCTTCACTTTCGAGCCGATGCCGTGCGCGTCGCCGAGGCGGTAGACCTTGCCGGCGATCGCGGCCAGCACGTCTTCGCAGGCCGCGTACGCGGCGGCCGGGCCCGACGTCATCATCGTCATTTCGCCGGAGGCCGCGCGTGCGGCGCCGCCCGACACGGGCGCGTCGAGCATCTGCAGGCCGGCGGCCTCGATGCGTGCGCCGAGCGCGACGGCGAACTCGGGCGCGACGGTCGCGCTCGCGATCACGACGCCGCCCGGCTTCATCGCCGCGACCGCGCCGTGTTCGCCGAACAGCACCGTTTCCGTTTGCGCGGCATTGACGACGAGCGTGACGACGACGTCGCACTGCGCGCCGAGTTCGGCCGGCGTCGCGCAGGCCACGCCGCCTTCGGCGGCGAACGCCTGCAGCACGGTGTCGCGCACGTCGCATGCGTGCACGCGCAGGCCGGCGCGCAGCAGCGAGCGTGCTACGCCGAGGCCCATCGCGCCGAGGCCGATGACTCCAACATTTCGTGACATGGTCAACCTTGATCGATTCGGGAGAGGTTCGTGACGGCGGCGGCGCCCGTGCGGGCAGCGGCCGCCGGCTTCAGCAGATGCCGGCTTCCGCGAGACGGCGGGCGGCGTTGTACATGTGCGTACGCGCCGCGTTGCGCGCGGCCATCGGGTCGCGTGCGCGGATCGCGTCGGCAATCGCCGCATGCTCGTCGCGCACCTGGCGCGAGAAGTCCTCGCGCGTCGCTTCGTTGCGCCGCGTGACCTTCACGCCGGCTTCGAGGTACTGGTTCAGGAACTGCAGCGTCTTCAGGAAATACGGGTTGCCGGTGACGGCCGCGATCGTGCGGTGGAACGCGACGTCTTCCGCGACGCCGTCGCGACCAACGGCTACCGCATCGTCGATCTTGCGCAGCGCGTCGTCGATGTCGGCCATGTCTTCATCGCTGTGGCGCAGCGCCGCTTCGGCCGCGACTTCGGCCTCGATCGCGCGGCGCACCGCGAGCAGGTGCGGCAGCGACGTGGCTTCGACCGCTTCCGCGTAGTCGATCCGCAGCGGCCGGATCGCGCCGTGCTGGTTCACGAACACGCCGCTGCCCTGGCGCGGCTCGACCACGCCTTCGTTCTTCAGCCGCGAAATCGCCTCGCGGATCACCGTGCGGCTCACGCCGAACTCCTGCGCGAGCACGGCTTCCGTCGGCAGCTTGCCGGTGGCCGAGAAACTGCCGACTTCGATCTGCTTGAGCAGTTGCTGCGCGACGTGGTCGCTCATCGCACGGGCGGGAATTTTCTCGAACATGACGCTCTGGTTTGTAAGGTGATGTGGTCATCATACAAATTTGAGTGAGTATCAGCATCCGGGATAACCCTCGATTTTGGACGACCAACTTCGGCTAAGTTGACTGAAACCGGTTCCAACGCCGTCTAAACCGACCCGAACGCGTGGGGTTGCGTGGTCGATTGGAAAGAGGGGCGGTGTGCGTCGCCGTCAGTCGGCGACGTCTTCGACCGGATCGGCCGCGGCCAGCTCGCCGGCTTCGACCCCTTCGCCGCCGCGCTCGCGATAGGCTGCCGGCGGCACGCCGAACTGCTTGCGGAATTCGCGCCCGAGGTGCGATGCGTCGGCGAATCCGCAGCTCGACGCGATATCGGCGACCGTGCGGTCCGAACTCGTCAGCAGCCACGCGGCGGTGCGCAGCCGCACCTGCTTCGCGAATGCCTGCGGGCTTTTGCCGGTCTCGGCCTTGAACAGCCGCTCGAGCTGCCGTGTCGACAGGTCGAGCTTGCACGCGAGTTCCTCGAGCGGCAGTGCGCGTCCCACGTGTTGTTCCATCAGGAGAATCGCGCGCTTGACCTTCGGGTGCGTCGCCGGTTCGAGGCCCGGCGGGTGCGGCTGCGGCGCGTTGCCTTTCTGCATCTCGCCGACGAGCAGGATGCGCAGCGCCTTCTGCACGGTGGCGTGATCGAAATGGCGCAGCAGGATCGCCGCCGCGACATCGATCGACGCGCGGCCGCCCGAACAGGTGATCCGGCGCCGGTCGATCACGAACAGGCGGTCCGCGATCAGCAGGTCGGGATCGGCCGCGGGGAACCGCTCGATGAAATCCCAGTAATGGAACCAGCTCACGCAGGTCCGGTAGCCGTCGAGCACGCCGGCGCGCATCAGCGTGAACACACCGGTGCAGATGCCGACGACCGTCGCGCCGCCGGCCGCCGCGCGGCGGATGAAGTCGAGCGTTTCAGGGCCGGCCTGCGGCCCCGAATGCAGCAGCCCGCCGACCACCACCACGTAATCGAACGGCTCGGCCGCGTCGAACGTCTCCCACGGCGTGATCTGGATCCCGCAGCTCGCGCGCACCGGCGCGAGCGTCTCGCCGATCACGCTCCACGCGCAGCGCACGGGCTTGCTGTAGTCGCCGTCGTCGGCCGACAGACGCAGCATGTCGACGAAGCCCGAGAAGGCCGTCAGCGTGAAGTTCGGCAGCAGCACGATGCCGAAGCGGATGCGCCGCGGCGCGGGTTCTGCGAGGGGGGAAGCGGGTACGTCGGGGGTCATCGCGGCCAATCTCGTCACGCCGGGCGGGCGGTCTCACTCGTTTCACACTGTTTGCGGGTTGCGGCTGCCGGAGGCGACGCGGATGCAGCCAGCGTCGCCGATCGGCCGCGGCCGGACTTGTGGTTTTTCGTCGCCAACCATCGCCAAAACGCACTTTCGGGGTAGCCGGCGCGGCGCTTGGCGGCGGTATCCCACGCCGATGCCGTTTTTGTTCTATCGGCCGATTTTACGCTTTGATGTACTGAGGCCCAACGACATTTCACGACCGCCCATCCAGAGGAAGCCAGATGAACGTCAGCGCGTTCGACCTGTTCAAGATCGGCATCGGCCCGTCCAGTTCGCATACGGTCGGCCCGATGATCGCCGCGTGCCGCTTCGCGTCGCACGTCGAGGACGCGAACCTGCTCGGCTTCGTGCGCCGCGTGCGGGTCGAGCTGTACGGCTCGCTCGGCGCGACCGGCAAGGGCCACGGCACCGACAAGGCCGTGCTGCTCGGCCTCGAGGGCCACCTGCCCGACACGATCGATCCCGACCTGATCGAGCCGCGCCTCGCCGTGATCCGCGCGGAGAAGACGCTGTCACTGCTCGGCAGGCAGACGGTGCGCTTCGACGAAAAGGAGCACATCGGCTTCTATCGCAAGCTGATGAGCGGCACGAGCATCGTGCACCCGAACGGCATGCGCTTCCAGGCATTCGACGAGCACGGCCAGCTGCTCGTCGAGAAAGAGTATTACTCGGTCGGCGGCGGCTTCGTCGTGAACCGCGACGGCGATCGCGTGAACGGCGTGCGCGCGGCGGTCGAGGTGCCGTACCCGTTCCGCACCGGCGACGACCTGATGCGCCAGTGCCGCGAGCACGGCCTGTCGATCGCCGAGCTGATGATGCGCAACGAATGCGCGCTGCGCCCCGCCGACGAAGTGCGCGCCGGGCTGCTCGCGATCTGGCGCACGATGGCCGCCTGCGTCGAGCGCGGCTGCAAGGTCGAGGGCGACCTGCCGGGCCCGATGCGCGTGAAGCGCCGCGCGGCCGAGCTGAACGGCCGCCTGCGGGCGCGTTCGGAAGAGTCGCTGCGCGACCCGCTGTCGATGCTCGACTGGGTCAACCTGTATGCGATGGCCGTGAACGAAGAGAACGCGGCCGGCGGCCGCGTGGTCACCGCGCCGACCAACGGCGCGGCCGGCGTGATCCCCGCGGTACTGCACTACTACGTGAAATTCGTGCCGGGCTCGAACGAAGCCGGCATCGTCGAATTCCTGCTGACGGCCGCGGCGATCGGGATCATCTACAAGGAAACCGCGTCGATCTCCGGCGCGGAAGTCGGGTGCCAGGGCGAAGTGGGCGTCGCCTGCTCGATGGCGGCCGCCGCGCTCGCCGCCGTGATGGGCGGTACGCCCGACCAGGTCGAGAACGCGGCCGAGATCGGCATGGAGCACAACCTCGGCATGACCTGCGATCCGGTGGGCGGGCTCGTGCAGATCCCGTGCATCGAGCGCAACGCGATGGGCGCGATCAAGGCGCTGAACGCATCGCGCATGGCGCTCAAGGGCAACGGCCAGCACTACGTGTCGCTCGACTCCGTGATCAAGACGATGCGCGAGACCGGCGCCGACATGAAGACGAAATACAAGGAAACGTCGCGCGGCGGTCTCGCCGTGAACGTCATCGAATGCTAACGAAGGACCACAACATGAGCCGCTACTCGATATTCAGCCTGTTCCGCAACGGTCTCTCGTATCACGAGAACTGGGAAAAGCAGTGGAAGAGCCCGGAACCGAAGAAGGAATACGACGTCGTGATCGTCGGCGGCGGCGGCCACGGCCTCGCGACCGCGTACTACCTCGCGAAGGAACACGGCATCACGAACGTCGCGATCCTCGAGAAGGGCTGGATCGGCGGCGGCAACACCGCGCGCAACACGACGATCGTGCGTTCGAACTATCTGTGGGACGAGTCGGCCGCGCTGTACGAGAAGGCGATGAAGCTGTGGGAAGGGCTGTCGCAGGACCTGAACTACAACGTGATGTTCAGCCAGCGCGGCGTGATGAACCTGGCCCACACGCTGCAGGACGTGCGCGACACCGAGCGCCGCGTGAATGCGAACCGGCTGAACGGCGTCGACGCCGAATTCCTGACGCCCGCGCAGATCAAGGAAATCGAGCCGACGATCAACCTGAACAGCCGCTACCCGGTGCTCGGCGCATCGATCCAGCGCCGTGCGGGCGTCGCGCGCCACGATGCGGTGGCGTGGGGCTTCGCACGCGGCGCCGACCGCGCCGGCGTCGACATCATCCAGAACTGCCAGGTGACGGGCATTCGCCGCGAGGGCGGCGCGGTGGTCGGCGTCGATACGGTGAAGGGCTTCATCAAGGCGAAGAAGGTCGCGGTGGTCGCGGCCGGCAATACGACGACGCTCGCCGACATGGCCGGCGTGCGCTTGCCGATCGAAAGCCACCCGCTGCAGGCGCTGGTGTCCGAGCCGATCAAGCCGGTCGTCAACTCGGTGATCATGTCGAACGCGGTGCACGCGTACATCAGCCAGTCCGACAAGGGCGACCTCGTGATCGGCGCGGGTATCGACCAGTACACGGGCTTCGGCCAGCGCGGCAGCTTCCACATCATCGAAAGCACGCTGCAGGCGATCGTCGAGATGTTCCCGGTGTTCTCGCGCGTGCGGATGAACCGCCAGTGGGGCGGCATCGTCGACGTGTCGCCGGACGCGTGCCCGATCATCACCAAGACCGACGTGAAGGGCCTCTATTTCAACTGCGGCTGGGGCACCGGCGGCTTCAAGGCGACGCCCGGCTCGGGCTGGGTGTTCGCGCACACGATCGCGCGCGACGAACCGCATCCGCTGAACGCGCCGTTCGCGCTCGACCGTTTCTACACGGGCCACCTGATCGACGAGCACGGCGCTGCCGCCGTCGCGCACTGAACGAGGAGAAACAACATGTTGCTGATCGAATGTCCGTGGTGCGGGCCGCGCGCCGAATCCGAATTTTCGTGCGGCGGTGAAGCCGACATCGTGCGCCCCGTCAACAACGAGAACATGACCGACCGCGAATGGGGCGAGTACGTGTTCATGCGCGAGAACAAGCGCGGGCTGCACAAGGAGCAATGGCTGCACACGCAGGGTTGCCGCCGCTGGTTCAAGGTCACGCGCGACACGGTGACCTACGATATCAAGGGCTACGAAAAATTCGGTGGGGCTGCCATCAGCGGCGCCGCTGCCGGCAACGCACACGAAGAGGGCACGAGCAAATGAGCCAGAAAGACCGCCTCGGCACCGGTGGCCGCATCAATCGCGCGATTCCGTTGACGTTCACGTTCAACGGCCGCACGTACCAGGGCTTCCAGGGCGACACGCTCGCGTCCGCGCTGCTCGCGAACGGCGTGCACTTCGTCGCGCGCAGTTTCAAGTACCACCGTCCGCGCGGCATCGTGACGGCGGACGTGGCCGAACCGAACGCTGTCGTGCAACTGGAGTCCGGCCCGTATACCGTGCCGAACGCGCGCGCGACCGAGATCGAGCTGTATCAGGGCCTCGTCGCGACGAGCGTGAACGCCGAGCCGACGCTCGAGAACGACAAGTACGCGATCAACCAGAAGTTCTCGCGCTTCATGCCGGCCGGCTTCTACTACAAGACGTTCATGTGGCCGCGCAACATGTGGCCGAAATACGAAGAGAAGATCCGTGAAGCGGCCGGCCTCGGCAAGGCGCCCGACGTGCTCGACGCCGATCGCTACGACAAGTGCTACGCGCACTGCGACGTGCTCGTGGTCGGCGGTGGCCCGTCGGGCCTCGCCGCCGCGCATGCGGCCGCGACGGCCGGCGCGCGCGTGATCCTCGTCGACGACCAGCGGGAATTGGGCGGCAGCCTGCTGTCGTGCCGCGCGGAGATCGACGCGAAGCCCGCGCTGCAGTGGGTCGAGAAGATCGAGGCCGAGCTGCGCAAGCTGCCCGACGTGACGATCCTGTCGCGCAGCACCGCGTTCGGCTACCAGGACCACAACCTCGTGACGGTCACGCAGCGCCTGACCGATCACCTGCCGGTGTCGATGCGCAAGGGCACGCGCGAGCTGCTGTGGAAGGTCCGCGCGAAGCGCGTGATCCTCGCGACCGGCGCGCACGAGCGTCCGATCGTGTTCGGCAACAACGACCTGCCGGGCGTGATGCTGGCGGGCGCGGTGTCCGCCTACGTGCATCGTTTCGGCGTGCTGCCGGGCCGCAACGCGATCGTGTTCACGAACAACGACCGCGCATACCAGACCGCGCTCGACCTGAAGGCGTGCGGCGCGAAGGTGACGGTCGTCGATTCGCGCGCGTCGTCGAACGGCGCGCTGCCGGCCGCCGCGAAGCGGCAGGGCGTGACGGTGATGAGCGGGGCGGTCGTCACGGCCGCGTCGGGCAAGTGGCGCGTATCGTCGGTCGACGTCGCGTCCCTCACGAACGGCCAGGTGGGCGGCAAGCTGCAGACGATCCCGTGCGACCTCGTCGCGATGTCGGGCGGCTTCAGCCCGGTGCTGCACCTGTTCGCGCAGTCGGGCGGCAAGGCTTGCTGGAACGACGAGAAGGCCTGCTTCCTGCCGGGCAAGCCCGTGCAGGCGGAAGCGAGCGTCGGCGCGGCGGCCGGCGAATTCGGGCTGGCGCGCGCATTGCGGCTCGCGGTCGATGCGGGCGTGGAAGCGGCGAAGGCCGCGGGCTTCACGGCCGCGCAGCGCCCGGTCGCGCCGCAGGTCGCGGAAACCGTCGAAGGCGCACTGCAGCCGCTGTGGCTCGTCGGCAGCCGCGAGGCAGCCGCACGCGGGCCGAAGCAGTTCGTCGACTTCCAGAACGACGTGGCGGCCGCCGACATCCTGCTCGCCGCGCGCGAAGGCTTCGAGTCGGTCGAGCACGTGAAGCGCTATACGGCGATGGGCTTCGGCACCGACCAGGGCAAGCTCGGCAACATCAACGGGATGGCGATCCTCGCGGGCGCGCTCGGCAAGACGATTCCCGAAACGGGCACGACGACGTTCCGCCCGAACTACACGCCCGTGTCGTTCGGCACGTTCGCGGGGCGCGAAACGGGCGATTTCCTCGACCCGATCCGCAAGACCTGCGTGCACGAATGGCACGTCGAGCACGGCGCGCTGTTCGAGGACGTCGGCAACTGGAAGCGGCCGTGGTATTTCCCGAAGAACGGCGAGGACCTGCATGCGGCCGTGAAGCGCGAATGCCTCGCGGTGCGCAACAGCGTCGGCATCCTCGACGCATCGACGCTCGGCAAGATCGACATCCAGGGCCCCGACGCGGTGAAGCTGCTGAACTGGATGTACACGAACCCGTGGAACAAGCTCGAAGTGGGCAAGTGCCGCTACGGGCTGATGCTCGACGAAAACGGGATGGTGTTCGACGACGGCGTGACCGTGCGCCTCGCCGACCAGCATTTCATGATGACCACCACCACCGGCGGCGCGGCGCGCGTGCTCACGTGGCTCGAGCGCTGGCTGCAGACCGAATGGCCCGACATGAAGGTGCGGCTCGCGTCCGTCACCGACCACTGGGCGACGTTCGCGGTGGTCGGCCCGAAGAGCCGCAAGGTCGTGCAGAAGGTGTGCCAGGACATCGACTTCGGCAACGAGGCATTCCCGTTCATGAGCTACCGGAACGGTACCGTCGCGGGCGCGAAGGCGCGCGTGATGCGGATCAGCTTCTCGGGCGAGCTGGCCTATGAAGTGAACGTGCCGGCGAACGCGGGCCGCGCGGTGTGGGAAGCGCTGATGGCGGCCGGTGCCGAGTTCGACATCACGCCGTACGGCACCGAGACGATGCACGTGCTGCGCGCGGAGAAGGGCTACATCATCGTCGGCCAGGACACCGACGGGTCGATCACGCCGTACGACCTCGGGATGGGCGGGGTCGTCGCGAAGTCGAAGGACTTCCTCGGCAAGCGCTCGCTCGCGCGGTCGGACACCGCGAAGGAAGGCCGCAAGCAGTTCGTGGGCCTGCTGACCGAAGACGAACAGTTCGTGCTGCCGGAAGGCGCGCAGATCATCGCGAAGGACACGCAGGTGTCGGCGGTCGATCCGACGCCGATGATCGGTCACGTGACGTCGAGCTACTACAGCCCGATCCTGAAGCGCTCGATCGCGCTCGCGGTGGTGAAGGGCGGCCTGAACAAGATGGGCGAGAGCGTCGTGATTCCGCTGGCCAACGGCAAGCGCATCACCGCGACGATCTCGAGCCCGGTTTTCTACGATACCGAAGGGGTGCGCCAGCATGTGGAATGAAACGAGAAACCAGACGCAGGTGGCGGGCGCGGGCGGCGTGACACTTGAATCGCCGTTCGTCGGCGCGGCCGATGTGCTGAAGCCGCATCAGGCGCGCGCATCGAAGAAGTTCACGCTGCGCGAGCGGCCCTTCCTCGACCTCGTCAACGTGCGCGGCGAGTTGAGCGATCCGGCGTTCGTCGCCGCGTTCGAGCGCGTGGTCGGCTGCCGGCCGCCCGCGGAACCGAACACGGTTGCGCGTGGCGCCGAGTACGACGTGCTGTGGCTCGGCCCCGACGAGTGGCTCGTGCGCTCGAACGGGCCCGTGCCGGCCGGCGTGCTCGAGGCGAAGCTCGCGGAAGCCGTGCAGGGTTCGTATGCGGCGGCCGTCGATGTCGGCAGCGGTTATACGGTCGTCGAGATCAGCGGCGAGCGCGTGCGCGACGTGATCGCGCGCGGCTGCCCGCTCGATCTGCATCCGCGCGTGTTCAAGCCGGGCCAGTGCGCGCAGTCGCACTACTTCAAGTCGCCGATCACGCTGATCCCGACCGGCGACGACACGTTCGAGATCGTCCTGCGTCGCAGCTTCGCGGACTATTTCGTGCGCATCATGCTCGACGCCGCGGCGCCGCTCGTGTCATGAAGCCGTTCGACGAACCGTTCGTGGCGATCGACGCGCCGCGCCTGCGCGGGCGCGGCTGGAGCGTGTTCGTCGACGAACTGAAGGTGCCCGCGCGGATCGGCATTCATGCGCACGAGCATGAAGCGCCGCAGCCGATCGTGATCGACGCGCGGCTCGGGTATCGCTGCGAGCCGAGCGAGCAGGGCGAGTGGATCGATTACGACGGCTATTGCGCGCGTGTCGCGTCGTTCCTGTCGCACAAGCCGCATACGCGGCTGCTGGAGACGCTCGTCGCCGATATCGCGGTGCTGTCGTTCCGCGAGTGGCCGGCGCTGGAGTCGCTCACGCTGTCGGTGTACAAGCCGAAGATCCGGCCGGGGACGAAACGCGTCGGCGTGTCGCTGGACTGGACGCGGGGGGACTACTTGCGGTGGACCGGGGCGGCCGGGCAGCTTTGATCAAAGGGGGCTGGATCAAGGCACGAGGGAGGTGATCCGGAGACTCCACGGGGCGGCGGCGCGAATGCGCCGCCGCACGCGTTTATCGTTCCTGAAATATGCGAAGAATGTGACGTTGCCGCCCATTGGCGCTTGTGTTCCTGAAATACCGGAACAATTGATGGTTCGGCCTGTGAATCGCAATATGTCGGATCGTCGACGCGCGAACGCGGGTGCGCATTGCTTACTTCGCGTTGCGGTTCGCGGCGGGCGCAGGGCCGGACGGATCGCTGACCGGCACCATCTGCGCCTTCCCGTCGTTCGCGGTATTCGCGGCTTGCGCATCGTCATCGGGTTCGAGCACGAACCGGAACGAATCGACCCGTTGCATGACCTTCGCCGCATACGCGCTGGATCCGCCGCTGTAGCTCTTCAGCCCGGCCTGGACGTTGCCGCCGGCCGCTTTCACGTAGCCGGAGAGAATCCGGGAGCCGGCCTCGATGTTCGCATTCGGTTCGGTCAGGTCCTTCACGTTGCGCAGCATGCCGCGGTGCGCGGACGGCACGACCTGCATCAGCCCGGTCGCGCCGTGCTGGCCGCGCGCCTTTTCCTGGAAGCGCGATTCGATCGAGATGATGGCGTAAACGAGGGCGGGAGGCAGCGAATATTTCGTCGCGGTGACGCTCACGATATCGGCGAGCTTCGCGGCCTTTTCTCTTGCGACGCCGAATTTCTTCGTCAGGTAGGACGTGATGCGGCGGTTTGCTTCGTTCGGCTGATCGTTGGCGTTCGCGAGCGGCGCGGAGGCGACAGCCGGCGCCGATGCCAGCACGTCGGGCGCAGAGGCGGGCATAGCGGGCGTTTGCTCGGCCGATACCTGTTGCGCAATGCCGAGCGAGAGCACGATCAGCCAGAAAAACCGTCGTCGCATGGTCGAGTGCGGGGAAATGGGAGGCGCACAGTATATCGGCCAATCGCGCCAGACGGTCGAGCGCCGGCTCGAATGAAAGCGATGTGTAGGCTTGTGACGTTCGCAACGATCGACGCGGCGATCGACGCGGCAATCGTTGCGCGGACACGCATCGGAGTCCGGATGACCGCTAGTTGATGATCTCGCCGATGCCGGTTTCGATGCGGATTCTCAGCTGCTGAATGAACGCCGGATCGTACGGTTCCCAGTGATCGAGTTCGCCAACGATCTTCAAAGGCGATGTGCTTCGATACGAGCGCGTCGGATTGCCCGGGAATTTCTTGTCCGTGACGTTCGGGTCGTTTTCGAATGCCCCGGTGGGCTCGACGATATAGACCCGCGGCTTGCCGTCGCCTTTGGCCATTTCCGCGGCCAGGCCAGCGCCCTTGGGCAGGGCCGTGAAATAAACGTGATTCATCACGACGTCATCCCGATAATTCGATCTGAAGCCCGCCGTCAGCAAGTCGCCGATCCGCAAATCCGCTTTCGTGCCATGAAAAAACGGGCCGGTGTCCAGGACGCCCATGGCTTCTCCTTCGAAAAATGTTGCCGTGTTTTCTAGGCGCGCCGCGCGCTCGCCACTCGCGCAATCGACCCGATCGCATCGCTGACGACCACCGCGAGCAGCCCGACGATCACGCCACCTTGCAGCACGAACGCGGTGTTCGACGTCTGCAGGCCCGCGATGATCACGTCTCCGAGCCCGCGCGCGGCGACCGTCGAGCCGATCGTCGCGGTGCCGAGATTGATCACGACCGCGAGCCGGATCCCGTTGACGATCACCGGAAACGCGAGTGGCAGTTCGACCGACACGAGTTGCTGCCAGCCGCTCATCCCCATCCCGCGCGCCGCGTCGACGACGTCGCGCGGCACGTCCTCGAGCCCTGCGATCGTGCTTTCGAAAATCGGCAGGAGCCCGTACAGCACGAGCGCGATCAGTACGGGCTTCAGGCCGAAGCCGACGGCCGGCACGGCCAGCGCGAGCACCGCGACCGGCGGGAAGGTCTGGCCGATATCGACGACGCTGCGCGCGACCGGCAGGAAATCCGCGCCGGCCGGCCGCGTGACCGCGATGCCGGCCGCGACCGCGACGATCGTGCCGATCAGGCTCGACAGCGCGACCGTGCCGAGATGCGCGAGCGTGAGATCGAGCAGGCTCGCACGATCGTAGATGACCGGCGCGCCGTTGTCCGCAAACGGCGCGAATACCCCCTGCAGCCACGCGGGGCGCAACAGCAGCACGAGCAGCAGCGCGAGCGCGGCCGCGCGGGCGACGTACGCGGGAAGCGCCGAACGCGTCGGCCGCACGCTGCCATGCGCCGTCATGCGGGCTTCCTCGCATGCGCGCGGATCGCATCGAGCGTGATGCGGCGCGCATTGCGCTCGCCGCCGTCGTCGACAGGCAGCGCGTCGACGCCGCGCCACAGCAGCTCGGACACCGCATCGCGCAGCGTGCGCGTCGCGGCGATCGGCTCGCCGTCGGCGTGGCCGGGTTCGGCCACCGTATCGATCGGCGTCAGCGCGAGCAGGCGCAGCGGCCGGTCGACCCCCGCGACGAGCTGCTCGACGACACCGGCCGCCGGCTTGCCGAGAATCTCGGCCGGCGGCGCGACCTGCAGCAGCCTGCCGCCGTCCATCACCGCGATCGTATCGCCGAGCTTCAGCGCTTCCTCGATGTCGTGCGTGACGATCACGACCGTGATGCCGAGGCGGCGCTGCAGCGCGAACAGGTCGTCCTGCGCCTTGCCGCGAATGATCGGGTCGAGCGCGCCGAACGGTTCGTCCATCAGCAGCATCGCGGGCTCGGCCGCGAGCGCGCGCGCGACGCCGACGCGCTGTTGCTGGCCGCCCGACAGTTCGTGCGGCAGCTTGCCGGCGAATTCGGCCGGCGCGAGATGGAACAGGTCGAGCAGTTCGTTCACGCGCGCGTCGATGCGCCCGGGCGGCCAGCCGAGCAGGCGCGGCACGGTCGCGATGTTGCGCGCGACGCTCCAGTGCGGAAACAGCCCATGCCCCTGGATCGCGTAGCCGATGCCGCGCCGCAGTTGCTCGGGCGCGACGGTCGCCGTATCGACGCCATCGATGCGGATCGTGCCGGTGGTCGGCGCGATCAGCCGGTTGATCATGCGCAGGAGCGTCGACTTGCCGCTGCCCGACGCACCGACGAGCGCGGTGATCGTGCCACGCTGCATCGTCAGCGACACGTCGTCGACGGCGACCACGTCGCCGAAGCGTTTGCCGACCCGTTCGATCTCGATCATCCTGCACGCCCCTTCGCGAGCGATGTCGCGGCTTCGAACACGACGGCGGCCGCCAGTGCGAGCGCGATCGTCGGGATCGCGCCGAGCAGCACGAGATCGGCGGCCGATTGCCCGATCCCCTGGAAGATGAAGGTGCCGAACCCGCCGCCGCCGATCAGCGCGGCCACCGCGGTCAGGCCGATGTTCTGCACGAGCACGATGCGCACGCCGCTCAGGATCACCGGCAGCGCGAGCACGAGATCGACGCGCAGCAGCCGCTGCGCGCGCGTCATGCCCATCGCGCGTGCCGCTTCGGTCACGTGCGGCGGCACCTGCCCGAGCCCGACCACGACGCTCGAGGCGATCGGCAGCAGCGAATAGAGGAACAGCGCGAGCACGGCCGGCGCGACGCCGATCCCGCGGATGCCGAGCGCGGCCGCGAGCGGCACGTGCGCGGCGAGCAGGCCGAGCGGCGCCATCATCAGCCCGTACATCGCGATGCTGGGGATCGTCTGCACGACGTTGAGCACGGGCATGGCGAGGGTCCGCACGGACGCGACGCGCGCGCATGCGATGCCCAGCGGCAGGCCCGCGACGAGCGCGGCGGCCACCGAGCCGCCCGCGAGCGAGACGTGACGGATCGCCTCGCGCCAGAAATCGTCGCTGCGCACCGCGTATTCGCGCATCACCGAGAGGCCGTCCCACCAGCCGCTGGCGAGCGGCACCGAAATCGCCGCTATCGCGACGACGAGCGCGACGAGGCGCCGCCACGGGCCGAACGCGAGTCGTGCGAGCGCGTCGGCGACGAGCACGGCCCACGCGAACAGCAGCAGCCAGACGCCCGCGTCGGGCGACACGCGGGCCAGCATGTCGTCGGGCGCGACGACATGCCGCGCGGCCGCGCCGACCGCATACGCCAGCGTCGCGAGCCCCGCGCAGCCGGCCGCGAGCCGCCAGGCGGGGCGGCTCGCCGTCATCGCCCACAACGCGCCGGCGGTCCACAGCGCGGCGAGCGCGGCGCCCTGCATCGCGGGCAGCGCGGCGAACACCGACAGCCCGGTGCCGGCCGCGATCCGGTTCGGCCGCAGCACCGCGAACGACAGGCCGAACACGGCGACGATCGTCAGTACCCCGATCAGGATGCCGACCTTGTCGAGTGTCACGCGCCGCGCGGATGCGGCCGCGCGATCCGTCATTTAACGAAGCCCTTCGCTTTCAGGTAGCTTTTCGCGACGCCGGCGGCCGGCTCGCCGTTGATCTGGATGCGGGCGTTCAGCGATTGCAGCGTCTTCAGGTCGAGGCTCGCGAACACGGGCTTCAGGTAGTCGGCGATCTGCGGATGCGCTTTCAGCACGGCTTCGCGGATCACGGGCGCCGGGGCGTAGACGGGCTGCACGTGCTTGTCGTCGTCGAGCACCGCGAGGCCGCTCGACGCGATGCCGCCGTCGGTGCCGTAGACCATCGCGGCATTCACGCCGTCGGTCTGGTTCGCGGCGGCCTTGATCGTCGCGGCCGTGTCGCCGCCGGACAGCACGACGAGCTGTTCGGGCTTCATCTTGAAGCCGTACGCCTTCTCGAACGACGGCAGCGCGGACGCGCTGTTCACGAATTCAGCCGATGCCGCGAGCTTCACCTTGCCGCCGCCGGCCACCCACTTGCCGAAATCGGAGAGGGTCTTCAGGTGCTGCGACTGCGCGACGGGGGCGAGCAGCGCGACGCCCCACGTGTTGTTCGCCGGCGCCGGCTCGAGCCACACGAGGTGGTTCGCCGCATAGTCGAGCTTCTTCGCGGTGTCGTAGCCTTGTGCGGCGTTCTTCCACACGGGGTCGTCGGCCTTGTTGAAGAAGAACGCGGCGTTGCCGGTGTATTCCGGGTAGATGTCGATCTCGCCGCTCGTGAGCGCCTTGCGCACGATCGGCGTCGTGCCGAGCGCGATCTTTTCGGTGACCGGAATGCCGTGGGCCTTCAGCACCTGCGCGACGAGATTGCCGAGCAGGTTGCCTTCGGTGTCGATCTTCGACGACACCACGACGGGCGTGTCGGCGTGCGCGCCGGGCGCGACGATGGCGGCGGCGAACACGAGGCCCAGGATCCGGGCGGGCAGGGCGAGCTTCATTGGGCCGATCTCCAGGACGGGGGCGTACGCCGAAAGTTACTTGACTGAGCCGGCTTTGGCAAACCGCGTGCGGCGGTGTGTCCACAGCCCGTGTGGGGATAACCCGCATCCGTCGCGTGCGCTTGTTACACTGAAATTCGTTCCCTGCCTGCGGACACTTGCCGACATGAAGCCCGAGTTGCTGGTCCTCATCGCATTGCGCGGCGACGCGCAGCGCAAGATCGCCGCGTCGTTCGACGTGCGCCATGCTCCGACGCCCGACGAACGCGCAAGCGCGATCGCCGAACACGGCGGCACGATTCGCGCGGTGCTGACCAACGGCAGCACGGGGCTCACCGCCGCCGAGATCGACGGGCTGCCGCAACTGACGTTCGTCAGCGCGCTCGGCGCGGGCTACGAGCACATCGACGTCGCGCATGCGAAGGCGCGCGGCGTCACGGTCGTCACGGGCGCGGGCACCAACGACGATTGCGTCGCCGATCACGCGCTCGCGCTGCTGCTCGCGGCGGTGCGCAACGTCGTGCAGCTCGATGCGAAAACCCGCGCGGGCGTGTGGCGCGAGGGGTTGCCGATGCCGCCGAACGTGTCGGGCAGGAAGCTCGGCATCGTCGGGCTCGGCAAGATCGGCGAGAAGTGCGCGCGCCGTGCGGCCGGCTTCGACATCGAGATCGGTTATCACAACCGGTCCGAGAAGCCCGTTCCCTACCGCTATTTCGACCGGGTCGACGCGCTGGCGCAGTGGGCCGACTTCCTGATCGTCGCGACGCCCGGCGGCGCGGGCACGCGGCACCTGATCGACCGCACCGTGCTCGATGCGCTCGGGCCCGGCGGTTTTCTCGTCAACGTGTCGCGCGGCAGTGTTGTCGATACGGCTGCTTTGGCGGACGCGCTGCGCGAACGGCGCATCGCCGGTGCGGGGCTCGACGTGTACGAAGGCGAACCGGAGCCGCCGCGCGCGCTGACGGATCTCGACAACGTCGTGCTGACGCCGCACATGGGCGGCTGGTCGCCCGAGGCGCTCGATCGGTCGGTGCAGCAGTTTCTCGACAACGCGGCGCGGCATTTCGCGGGGCAGCCGGTGTTGACGCCGGTGTGAGTGCCGAAGGGCGGGCGCGAATCAGCCCGCCTGCCTGCGGAATGCCCAATAGAAATCCGGCAGGTTCGCCGGTTTGTCGGCATCGAGGTCGAGCCAGCCGAACGGGTTGTGCTCGTCGCTCAGGACGATTTCATGACGATCGCCCCGGCACTCGAAGCACACGATGAGCACGCGCTTGCCCGGCACGACCTCGCACGAGCGGCTCGCCACGTGGCGGATCGCCGAGGCGACGATCCCGCATTCCTCCCGCACTTCGCGCGTGACGGTTTCCTCGAGCGATTCGCCGGCTTCGGGCCAGCCGCCCGGCAACGCCCATTCGTCGCGTGGATTACGCAGGAACAGGACCGAGCGGCCGTCACGGACGATCGCTTTCGCGCTGAGGGGGATCATGGGAGGGCACCGTTGGCGTTCGATTTTCGCAGCCTGGCGCAGGCGTGCCGTTCCTGCAGCGATCCCCCGCCCGCGCCGACGGGCGCGCAGGCGGGGGCGGCCGTGCCGTCATGCCGGCAGCCGGCGTGCGACTACACGCCCGCCGACGTCGAAGCCAGCGGCACCGTCACCGACGTGCCGGCCGGATCGAGTGTCAGGCCCGTGCCGGGCGCCGGCCGCAGCGTCGCCTCGTAGTCGCTGGAGAGGACGACGAGCCCGAGCCGGTGGCCGGCTTCCAGCTTGTAGTCGCGCGGCATGAACGTCAGCTTCAGGTCGTACGGCAAGCCGGGCAGCACGGGTTCCGTCAGCCACTCGGACAGCCGGTTGCGCGGGTCGGTCCAGGCGCGCGTGACGATCGTGGCCGTGCCGTCCGGCGCGCGATCGACCAGCAGCGCCGTCACGTTGGCGACGCCGGTGAAGGTCAGCCTGACGCGTGCGGTCGCGGTGCCGGACAGGCGCGCCGCGGCCGTCAGCGGCGCGGTTTCGAAGCGGCTGCGGTTTTCGCCCGTCGGCGTGTTCGCCAGCGTGAGCGCCGGAATGCGCGCATCGTCGGTGAAGCGCGCGAGCGGGCCGCCGCTCGGCAGCCGCAGCAGCGTGCCGGTGCTTGCGCCGTCGCCGCCCGCGAAGTAAGTGACCGGCGTCGCACGGCGCGCGGCCCAGTCGGCTTCCTTCAGCAGCGTGCCGTCGGCCTGCTCGATCACCGCGCGCGGATCGCGCTCGACGCCGTTGCTGTAGCCGATCAGGTAGCGCGTGAACCACCGGTTCACCTCCGCGGTCCACGCTTCGCCCATCGCCGGCACGCGCGTCGGGTCGGTGTGCTTCAGGCGGTGCAGCCACAGCTGCGTCGGCACGCCCTGGCGCCGCATCGCGAGATACCACGACGTCGACTGGTCGACGCGCACGTTGTCGTCGGTGAGCCCCTGCGCGACGAGTGCCGGCGCGACCGCGAACCCCGTCGGGATGTCGCGCGCGGCCCAGAACGGCGAATAGTCGCCGGTCTTGCGGTCTTCCTGCTGCAACGCTTCGTCGATCAGGTGCGTGCAGCGTTCCGGATGCGCGTTCGTCAGCAACGCCTTGATGTATACGTCGACGTCCTCGCCCTGATAGCCTTCCGGCGCGCGCACGAGGCCGCCCGAGCGGTAGTAGCCGTACATGTTCGTCAGCCCGGCGATCGGCACGATCGCGTCGAGCCCGCGTGTGCGCAGGCTCGCGACCATCTTCGGCAGCGTGCCGTCGTACGACACGCCGTACATGCCGACGTGGCCCGTCGACCAGTTCGCGACGACCGTCTTGCCGTTCGCGTCCTTCGCGGTCGCGTCGCGGCCGAGCCAGCGGATCACCGACGCCATCGCGACCGATTCGTCGCGCGTCAGGATCGTCGGGCAGCCGTCCGAGCCGGCGGTGCCGAGCGAATCCGCGTAGACGATCGTGAAGCCGCGCGGCACGAAGTAGCTCTCGATCCACGAGCGGCCGGCGGCGGCCGCTTCGACCTGCTGCAGCATCCGCGACTGCGGCGCGGCGGCCAGGATGCGCGTGGATGCCGATGCCGGTGCGCCGGCGTTCGCGGCCGGATGCGGCGTGCCGTCGAGTTCGACGTCGACGTCGTGGTCGGGGCTGTCGGCGAGCCCCGCGTAGTACGGGCTCGCGAGCACGATGACGGGCGTGCGTGCGCCGTTCGCGGTTTCGGACGGCCGCACGATGCGCACGTGGATGCGGTCGCGCGTGCCGTCGCCGTCGGAATCGACCGGCGTGTCGACCCACGCGTTTTCCTCGATCGTGCCGCCCGACAGCGACGGCTGCACCTGGCCGTTGCTGATCACCGGCTTGTAGCGTCCGTTGCTGGCCGGATTCGCGTACGGGACACCGGACGGCGACACGTGCGACGCCAGCGACTGCGCATCGGCCGCCGCTGCGGCGGCCCCCTCCTGTTGGCCCTGCGCGAGTGCGGATACCCCCGCCGCGCTGCCGCCGTCGTCGCCGCCGCACGCGGCGAGCGTCGCGGCTGCCACGAGCGCGGGCAGCCACGCGCGCCGGAATCCGGTTCGATGAATGTTCATTGGATCGACCTCGTCTCTTGTGATTGTCTGGAACCGGCGCGGCTCGCGATACGCCCCCTGCGGCCTGGCCGGGTACTGCATCGGATGAAGCGGAACTGCACCATCAAAAGCGGCGGGCGACGCGCACCGGCGTCTCGCCCCGAACGGAGCGCGAATGGCGCGTCAGCGCGGCGGCGGCACGGAATGAATGAAGGAGTGCGAATCAAATGCAGGCATGACCGGGCTTCCTTCAGGTTTCGGATGAAACGGAACGGCGCGATGCGGTGACGCGGGAATGTTGCGAACGGCGGTGCGGCAATGGCAGGAAAGCGCGAAACGAGCCGGCACGGCGGGCCGGATTGCTTTCCGGAAGCTTGCGCAAAAGTTATCTCAGTGAAATGTCCGTGTCAAACTTTTTTAGCTTGAGTCAAACAAAGTTTGCATGTGTCGACGCGATACCGTCTCAACTTTCGTGGAATCCGTCCGTAAACCGTGAAAAACAGTCTGAAAGGAGAGAGAGGGCAATGACGATTTCGGTTACGGCTGCGGGCGGCCTGTCGCTCGCGCAGATGGCACAGGCGGCGCTCGACGGGCGCCAGGGCACGGATACGGCGGATTCCGGGAACCCGCCCGGCCAGCCGCTCACGGTCAGGGCGCTGGATCCTGAAGCGATGCAGGCGGCGCTGACCAAACAGTTGTCGATGGTCGGCGACCTGACGATGAAGCTGCGCGGCGTGACCGACCCGCTCGCGGCGAGCATGCAGGAGATCGTCGCGAAGCGGCCGGATCTGGCCGACGCGTCGTTCGACTTCACGACCGACAACGGGCAGATCAAGGTCGACTCGACGAGCCTGCCGGAGAGCGACCGCGCGTGGATCGAGTCGACGCTGAACGCGAATGCCGGCCTCGTGGCCGCGGTGAACGCGTTTCACGACCAGGCGGTCGACCTCGCCGCGCAGGGCGCGGCCGTGCGCGGCGACACGTTCACCGACAGCGACCGCGCGGCGGCCGGCCGGAACGCCGATGCGCGTTTTCATTTCATGAGCCTGCTCAACGCGTCCGTCGCGCGCAACCAGCCGCTGACGTCCGGCCAGCGCCTCGTCGCGGAAGACGGCACGCCGCTGACGGTCGGGCAGTCGGCCGGCACCGCGCGCGGCACGCTCGCGTTGCTGAATACCGTGCGCCAGTTGTCGTCGGGCACCGCGATCCTGGTCGACCCGTCAGGCCACAAGACGGCCGCCATGCGCGCGGAACTCGTCGACGTCGGCCTCGACGTGCTCGCCGCCTACACGCCGGACGGCAGCCACAGCGTCGGCTTCCACGAGACCGCGTAACGCGCGGCCTATTCGTCGCGCAACGCCTCGGCCGGCCGTACCCGGGCGGCGCGCCAGCTCGGGTACAGCGTCGCGGCGCACGACATCAGGAAGGCGGCCGCGGCGATCTCGATCACGTCGATCGCCGACAGCTTCGACGGCAGCGAGCTGAGGAAGTACACGGACGGGGTGAGGAAGCGGATGCCGAGCACCTGCTCGATCGCCGGCAGCACCCACGGGATGCTCACCGCGATCGCGCAGCCGGACGCGACGCCCGCGAGCGTGCCGGCGAGGCCGATCGTCATCCCCTGGATCGCGAAGATCTTCATGATCGAGCGCGGCGGCGCGCCGAGCGTGCGCAGGATCGCGATGTCGCCCTGTTTCTGCGTGACGGTCATCACGAGCGACGACACGAGATTGAACGCGGCGACCGCGACGATCAGCATCAGGATCAGCGACAGCATCCGTTTCTGCAGCCGTTCGGCTTCGAACCACGTGCGGTTCTGCCGCGTCCAGTCGCGGATGTACAGGTCGCCCGACAGCGTGCGCGACAGCGCGAGCGCGATCTCCGGCGCGCGCTGCAGGTCGTCGACGCGCAGCCGGACGCCGGTCGGCGCGGGCACGTTGAACAGCTTCCGCGCGTCGCGGATGTGGATGTACGCGAGCGCGCTGTCGTACTGGTAATGGCCGGACTCGAACGTGCCGACCACGTTGAACTGGCGGAACCGCGGCAGCGCCTCGCCGATGCGCGCGCCGTGGCCGGGCGCGAAGAACGTGATGCGGTCGCCGATCTTCACGTGCAGCGCATCGGCGAGCGCCGCGCCGAGCACGATGCCCATCTCGCCCGGCACGAGCGCGTCGAGGCGGCCGGTCTTCAGCTTGCGCGCGATCTCGGACACGCGCGGTTCGAGCACGGGGTCGATGCCGCGCAGCGCGACGCCCGTCACGCTGCCCGCGTTCGTCAGCAGCGCCTGCGCGTCGACATAGGGCGCGACCGCGCGCACGGCCGGGTTCCGCAGCGATTCGTGCGCGGTCAGCCGCCAGTCCGGCATCGAACCGGTCGGCGAGAAGATTTCCACGTGCGCGAGCACCGACAGCATCCGGTCGCGCACCTCGGTGCGAAAACCGTTCATCACCGACAGCACGACGATCAGCGCGGCGACGCCGAGCGAAATGCCGGCCATCGCGGCGCCGGCGATGAACGACACGAAGCCGTCGCCGGCCGAGCGCCGGCCGCCGCGCGCGTAGCGCAGCCCGATCTGCCATTCGAACGGGAGTTTCAAGCGGTTTCCTTTCATTTCGATTCGATCCTGCCGAGCCGCGCATTCTAGCGAACGCGGCGCGGCCGTGTCCCGAGGTCGGGGCGGAGAGCCGAAACCTGCCCGTCCGGCCGGTCGTCGGGCGGCGTTGCGCGCCGGCACACCGATATTTCCATCCTTTCGGGTCTGATCGATAATGGCGGCCAGCATCCGGTCGAACACAACATTCCAAGCATTACGGCGCAACCAGGGCCGCGCCGTCACAGACCGATAAATCTCGGGGAACGCCGCCGAAGCCGGCCGCACGTCCTTGAACAAGGAAATAACAACATGGATTTGCTGCGCTTCCTGCTGCTCCTGCCGATTCGCGTGGCGGGCTTCGTCTGGTGGCTGCTCGGCTGCGCGCTGCGGCCGCTGGTCGGCGACGTGTCGTGGACGGCGCCCGCGTGGATGGGCATCACCGCCGCGGCCGTGCGCCGCCGTCCGTGGCATGCCGGCGGCCTGGTGCTGCTCGCGGCCGCGCTCGGCTACGGCGGCTACTGGTTCAAGCATCGCCCGAAGCCGCCCGAGCCCGAAACCGTCGGCTTCACCGTGAAGGCGCCGGCGATCACGACCTACGAGGTCGACGACACCGACAAGCCGAAGATCACCGTGCATCCGCTCGAAGTGGCGTTCGCGCAGTCGGCCGCGCCGATCGAGCGGGTCGGCAAGCCGGCCGGCGACGGCATCGAGATGACGCCCGCGCTGAAGGGCGCGTGGGAGTGGGTCGACGACAAGACGCTGCGCTTCACGCCGGCGGCCGACTGGCCGGTCGGCGCGCACGTCGAGGTGCGTTTCGCGGTGCACCGCGTGTTCGCGCCGCAGGTGATCATGCGCGACGATCGTTTCGCGTTCGACCTGCCGGCGTTCGCTGCCACCTTCGGCAACAACGAGTTCTACCAGAACCCCGACAGCCCGGCGGAGAAGCAGGCCCTGCTGCAGTTGCGCTTCAACTACCCGGTCGATCCGGCCGAGTTCGAGAAGCGCATCGGCCTCGTGCTGGTCGGCCGCGACGGCAAGAGCGCGTCGCCGCTGCGCTATACGGTCAACTACGACAAGATGAAGACGAGCGCGTGGGTCTACTCGCAGCCGCTCGAGATCCCGCGCGATCCGCTGTCGGTGCGGCTGGACGTCGACAAGGGCGTGAAGAGCGCGCGCGGCGGCAACGGCACGCCGGACGTGCTGCATGCGTCGGTCGGCGTGCCGGGGCTGTACAGCCTGTCGATCGGCAACGTCGCGCCGACCCTCGTCGACAACGAGCGCTACGAGCCCGAGCAGGTGCTCGTCGCCGAAACGTCCGACGGTGTGCGCAGCGCCGATCTCGCCGCGCGCGCGAAGGCGTGGGTGCTGCCGAAGCGCAAGCCGGGCGTCGAGCAGTCGGACGACGATCCGCCGTACGAATGGAACGTGGCCGACATCAGCGACGCGGTGCTGAAGCAGTCGAAGCCGCTGCCGCTCGAAGCGGTGCCGACCGAGAACGATTTCGCGACGCTGCAGAGCTTCAAGTACCACGCGACGCCGGGCGAGCGCGTCGTCGTGCGGGTCGAGGGCGACCTGAAGTCGGCCGGCGGCTACCTGCTCGGCAAGCCCGTGACGAGCGCGTTCACGGTGCCCGACTATCCGAAGCTGCTGCGTTTCATGGCGGACGGCTCGCTGCTGTCGATGAGCGGCAGCAAGCGGCTGTCGGTCGTGTCGCGCAACCTGCCGGGGATGAAGGTCGAGATCGGCCGCGTGCTGCCCGACCAGATCCAGCATCTCGTGAGCTTTAACAACGGCACGTACGCGCGGCCCGAGCTGTCCTATTCGTTCAGCGAGGATCACATCGTCGAGCGCTTCGTGCAGACGCGCGCATTCCCGGCCGGCGAGCCCGGCAAGGCCCATTACGAAGGCATCGATCTCGGCCAGTACCTGAAGGGCGGCAAGCGCGGCGTGTTCCTGCTGCACCTGTCGAAGTTCGATCCGGCGGCCGCGAAGAAGCAGACCGACGACGCGAAGGATGACGATGCATCGTCCGCAGACGGCAGCCAGGATCAGTCCGACAACGCCGATGCGGGTGACAGCAGCGGCAACGGCAATGGCGACGATGGCGACAGCGCGCTCGGCGACACGCGCCTGATCGTCGTGACCGATCTCGGGATGCTGGTCAAGAAGGCGCTGGATGGCAGCCAGGACGTGTTCATCCAGTCGATCCGCACCGGCAGGCCGGTTGCGGGCGCAACCGTGTCGGTGCTCGCGGTCAACGGCCAGGCACTGTTCACGCAGACGACCAGCGCCGACGGCGTCGTGCATTTTCCCGCGTTCAAGGGGCTCGACCGCGAGAAGCGTCCGCAGCTGTATGTCGTGAAGAAGGACACCGACCTGTCGTTCCTGCCGGTGGCCGGGCGCGACCGTCAGCTCGACTTCTCGCGCTTCGACGTCGACGGCGAGCGCAACGCGACGGGCCAGGGGCAGCTGTCGGCGTACCTGTTCTCGGATCGCGGCCTGTACCGGCCCGGCGATCCGTTCCACATCGGCCTGATCGTGCGCGCGGCCAGCTGGGCGCGCAGCCCGGCCGGCGTGCCGCTGCAGGCGGAAATCGTCGATCCGCGCGGGATCACCGTCGAGCGCAAGCCGGTGACCGTCGATGCAACGGGCTTCACCGAACTCGGCTACACGATCGCCGAAACGGCGCCGACCGGCACGTGGACGGTCAACCTGTATATCGTGAAGGACGGCCAGCCGGGTGCCGAGCCGATCGGCAGCACGACCGTCCAGGTGAAGGAGTTCCTGCCCGACCGGATGAAGGTCGACGCGAAGCTGTCGCGGCAGGTCGTCGAAGGGTGGGTGAAGCCGAAGGGGCTGAAGGGCATCGTCGATGCGCAGAACCTGTTCGGCACGCCGGCCGAGAAGCGCCGCGTCGCGGCGACGCTGACGCTGCGCCCCGTATGGCCGTCGTTCCGCAGCTGGCAGGGCTATCACTTCTTCGATGCGCGGCGCGCGAAGGAGGGCTACACGACGACGCTGCAGGACGGCACGACCGACGACAAGGGCCATGCCGAGTTCGACCTCGATCTCGACAAGTACGCGGACGCGACCTACCAGCTGTACTTCCAGGCGAAGGCGTACGAAGCGGAGGGCGGGCGCAACGTCGCGGCGAACGCGCAGACGCTCGTGTCGAACAACGACTGGCTCGTCGGCTACAAGTCGGTCGACGATCTCGGCTACGTGAAGCGCGGCAGCCCGCGCTCGGTGCGGCTCGTCGCGATCGATCCGGGCGCGAAGGCGATCGACGTGAAGGACCTGCGTGCGCAGCTCGTCGAGGAGCGCTACGTGTCGGTGCTGACCAAGCAGGATTCCGGCGCATACAAATACGATTCGCGGCTGAAGGAAGTACCGGTGGACGAGAAGCCGCTGTCGATTCCGGCCGCGGGGCTCGACGTCGCGCTGCGTACCGACAAGCCGGGCAGCTACGCGCTCGTGATCCGCCGCGCGGACGGCACCGCGGTGAACCGGATCGAGTATTCGGTCACGGGCGCCGCGAACGTCACGCGCTCGCTCGACCGCAACGCCGAGCTGCAGGTGAGCCTCGCGAAGCACGACTTCAGGCCGGGCGAGCAGGTCGAGATCGCGATCCGCGCGCCTTATGCGGGCAGCGGGCTGATCACGATCGAGCGCGACAAGGTGTACGCGCACGCATGGTTCCATGCGGACACGACGAGCTCGATCCAGCACATCACGGTGCCGGCCGGTTTCGAAGGCAACGGCTACATCAACGTGCAGTACATCCGCGATCCGTCGTCGGACGAGATCTTCATGAGCCCGCTGAGCTACGGCGTCGTGCCGTTCTCGGTGAATCTCGACGCGCGCCGCAACGCGGTGAGCGTCGAGGCGCCGGCGCTGGTGAAGCCGGGCGATACCGTCAACTTCACCGTGCATTCGGCGAAGCCGGCAAAGGTCGTCGTGTTCGCGGTCGACGAAGGCATCCTGCAGGTCGCGCGCTACAAGCTCGGCGATCCGCTGAAGTTCTTCTTCCGCAAGCGGATGCTCGAAGTCGGCACGTCGCAGATCCTCGACCTGATCCTGCCGGACTTCGAGAAGCTGATGGCGATGGCCGCGCCCGGCGGCGACGCCGACGACGCGATCGGCCGGCAGCTGAACCCGTTCAAGCGCAAGCGCGACAAGCCGGTCGTCTACTGGTCGGGGATCGTCGACGTGAACGGCGACACGCGCCTGAGCTACACGGTGCCCGACTACTTCAACGGCAAGCTGCGCGTGATGGCCGTGTCGGTGTCGCCGGACCTGGTCGGCACGTTCGAAGGCGCGACGACGGTGCGCGGCGATTTCGTGCTGTCGCCGAACGTGCCGACGACGCTCGCGCCGGGCGACGAGGCCGATGTCAGCGTCGGCGTCGCGAACAACCTGACGGGCGTGGGCAACCAGCCGGTGCCGGTGGCGGTCACGCTGAAGACGGGCCCGCAGTTGCAGGTGATCGGTCCGGCGACGCAGAATGTCGCGCTCGCGCCGCAGCACGAAGGCGTCGCGATGTTCCGTGTGAAGGCGACCGATACGCTCGGTTCGGGCGCGCTGTCGTTCGGCGCGCGCTACGGCGCGAAGGGCGCGCAGCAGCGCGTCGACGTGTCGGTGCGGCCGGCCGCCGCGTTCCGCACGCAGCTCGACATCGCGCGCGTCGATCCGGGCAAGAAGGCGAGCGTGCCGAACCTGCGGTCGATGTACGACGCGTACGCGTCGCGCGACGCGAGCATCTCGACCGCGCCGCTCGTTCTGTCCGAGGGGTTGTCGTCGTATCTCGTGAACTTCGACCACGCCTGCAGCGAGCAGATGGTCAGCGCGGTCGTGCCGCGCGTGTTCGCGGCGAAGTGGCTGTCGGTGCGCGCGCTGACGAGCGCGATGCATGCGCCCGAAGCCGGTGCCGACGCGGCGAATGCGAGCGCGATCGCGCAGTTCCTCGGCGTGCTGCGCGGCCGGCAGAACGCGCAGGGTGGCTTCGGGCTGTGGAGCGCGACGCCCGACGCCGATCCGTTCGTGTCCGCGTATGCGATGCACGTGCTGCTCGATGCGCGCGATCGCGGCATCGCGGTGCCGAAGGACATGCTCGATGCCGGCAACGCCTATCTGCAGAAGCTCGCCGCGAACGACGCGCTCGGCTCGCTCGACCTGCTGCGGCAGCGCGCGTACGCGGTGTACCTGCTGACGCGCCAGGGCAACGTGACGACCAACAGCCTCGCGGCCGTGCAGAAACGGTTGCAGGAGGCGTACCCGAAGGACTGGAACAACGATCTCGCGGCCGCATGGCTCGCCGCGTCGTATCAGCTGCTGAAGCAGGACAAGGAAGCCGCCGCGCTGATCGCGGGCCCGCAGGCGTTGCTCGAACGCAAGCGCGCGTCGGACGGCGATTACGTGACGGGCTACTACATCGACCCGCTGACGCGCGACGCGAGCGTGCTGTACCTGCTCGCGAAGCACTTCCCCGAACGCGTGAGCAAGCTGTCGCCGCGCGCGATGGACAACCTCGCCGCGCCGCTCGTCGACAACCGCTACAACACGCTGTCGTCGGCGATGACGATTCTCGCGCTCGACGCATACGCGGCGTCGAACGCGGGCCAGCTCGACCGGCTCGCGATCGACGAGGTGCGCGCGGGTGCCGGCGCGAAGGACGTGTCGTCGATCCAGGCGGGCCTCGTGCGCTCGGGCACGTGGGCGGCCGGCGCGTCGCGCGTCGACTTCGTGAACGGCAGCACGCTGCCGGCGTGGTGGGTCGCGAGCCAGTCCGGCTACGACCGCGGCACGTCGACGAAGGCGATCAGGAACGGGCTGGAGATCGTGCGCGACTACACCGACACGAACGGCAAGCCGCTCGACAGGATCACGCTCGGCCAGGAGATCGACGTGCACCTGAAGATCCGCGCGACGGGTTCGGCGAACGTCGGCAACATCGCGATCGTCGACCTGCTGCCGGGCGGCTTCGATCCGGTGATCGCGCCGCCGCCCGCGACGGACACGCAGGATGGCGACGGCAACGGCGGCGCGTCGGCGCCGGTGGCCGATGCGCCGTGGCGGTCGCCGATCGGCGTGACGGGGTCGACGTGGCAGCCGCAGTTCGCGGATGTGCGCGAGGATCGCGTGGTGATCTACGGCACCGCGACGACCGACGTGCGCGAATTCGTCTACCGCATCAAGGCGAGCAACGCGGGCCGCTTCGTCGCGCCGCCCGCGTACGGCGAGTCGATGTACGACCGCCGGGTGCAGGCGCAGGCGCCGGGCGGCACGGCGCTGACGGTGGAGCGCGCGCGATGACGAGGCGGATGCCGCGGCGTTGCGCGCCACGTCGAAAGCGGGGAGTGCTCGCGCGTGGCTGAAGCATCCGTGCGTCGGCGCGCGCTGCACGGCGCCGGCCGCTGGCTGCACCGCTGGCAGAACTGGCTCGTGGGCGTGCTGCTCGTGGTCGGCGCGCTGGTTGCGTGCCGGCTGTGGCCGCATCCGCCGCTGCGCGACTGGAAGCCGTCGTCGGTCGCGGTGACGGACGCGCAGGGCCGGTTGCTGCGCCTGACGCTCGCGAAGGACGAGCGCTACCGGCTATGGGTGCCGCTCGACCGGATGTCGCCGCAGCTCGTCGAAGCCGTGATGCTGCACGAGGACCGCTGGTTCTGGTGGCATCCGGGTTTCAACCCGTACGGGCTCGCGCGCGGCGCGTGGATCACGTACGTGCGCGGCGGCAATCCGCAGGGCGGGTCGACGCTGACGATGCAGCTCGCACGCTCGCTGTGGAAGCTGAACACGCGCACGCCGGCCGGCAAGCTCGCGCAGGTCGCGCGTGCGCTGCAGCTCGAGCTGTTCTATTCGAAGCGGCAGATCCTCGAAGCCTATCTGAACGACGCGCCGTACGGGCGCAACGTCGAAGGCGCGGGCACCGCGAGCGTCGTCTATTTCGACCGGATGCCCGATGCGCTGACGTTGCCCGAAGCGCTCGCGCTCGCGGTGATTCCGCAGGACCCGGCGCGGCGCGTGCGCGGCGGGCAGGACGAGATCAACCGCGCGCTGGCCGCGTCGCGCAACCGGCTGTTTGCGCGCTGGCTGACGACGCATCCCGGCGATGCAGCGCTGAAGCCGCTGTTCGCGTTGCCGCTCGCGATGCGGCCGCTGTCCGCGCTGCCGTTCGACGCGCCGCATGCGGTCGACCAGGCGCTCGCCGCGCGCGGCGCGTGGCGCACGACGTCGGGCGGTGCGGCGGACGACAGCGAGGCCGGCGCGCGGCTCGTGACGACGCTCGATCTCGACCTGCAGCGCACGCTCGAACGACAGGTTGCACGCTATGTCGCGCGCAACGACACGCGCGGCGTGCGCAACGCGGCGGCGATCCTCGTCGATACGCGCGACATGGGCGTGAAGGCGCTGGTCGGCTCCGCGAACTTCTTCGATCGCACGATCGACGGGCAGGTGAACGGCACGCTCGCGCGGCGCTCGCCGGGCTCGACGCTCAAGCCGTTCATCTATGCGCTCGGCTTCGACCAGGGCGTGCTGCATCCGCAGACGGTGCTGCGCGACGTGCCGACGTCGTTCGGCCCGTACGCGCCGGAGAATTTCGACGGCCATTTCCTCGGGCCGATCACCGCGACCGACGCACTGAACCGCAGCCGCAACGTGCCGGCCGTATGGGTCGCGTCGCAGCTCAAGTCGCCGGATCTGTACCGGTTCCTGCAGGAAGCCGGCGTGCGCCGCCTCGCGAGCGCGCAGCACTACGGGCTCGCGCTCGTGCTCGGCGGCGGCGAAGTGACGATGCAGGATCTCGCGGCGCTGTACGCGATGCTCGCGAATCGCGGCGAGTTCCGGCCGCTGCGATTGCGCGCGGACGAGCCGGCGCGGCCCGCCCGGCGCCTGCTGAGCGCCGACGCGAGCTACATGACGATGGACATGCTGCGCCAGCACCTGCGCCCCGACGAGACGAGCGGCGCGCAGCCGTCGAGCGTGCTCGTGTACTGGAAGACCGGCACGTCGTGGTCGTTCCGCGATGCGTGGACGGCCGGCGTGTTCGGCCCGTACGTGCTGGTCGTGTGGGTCGGCAATTTCGACAATTCGGCCAATACGGCCTTCGTCGGCGTCGATGCGGCCGCGCCGCTGTTCTTCCAGGTCGTCGATGCGATGAACGCCGAGCGCCCGCTCGCCGAGCCGCCGCGCGCGATGCCGCCGCGGCTGAAGCGCGTGCGGATCTGTCTCGCGAGCGGCGATCTGCCGAACGAATGGTGTCCGCAACAGGGCTGGACGTGGTTCATTCCGGGCACGTCGCCGATTCGCGTGAGCAACGTGCACCGGCCCGTCGTGATCGACGATGCGACGGGGAAGGCCGCGTGTCCGCCGTACGACGGCAAGCGCACGCATACGGAGATCTTCGAGTTCTGGCCGTCGGACCTGCAGCAGGTGTTCGCGCAGGCCGGTATTCCACGCAGGCGGCCGCCGCAGAATGCGGACTGCCGCGATGCGGGGCAGGTGGAGGGCGACCCGCCGCGGATCACGTCGCCGCTGCGCGGCAGTACGTATGCGATGCGGGTGACGCGCACCGGGGAGACGCGCATCGCGTTCAACGCGACGGCCGATGCGAGCGCGCATGCGTTGTACTGGTTCGTCAACGATGCGTATGTCGGCCGCAGTACGCCGGGCGACGCGCTGTTCTGGCAGCCGGGGACGGCCGGCAGCTATACGGTGCGGGTGGTCGACGATCACGGGCGCAGCGATCAGCGGCCGCTGGGAGTGGGGCTGGAGCAATAGGCGCGGCCCGCACGCCCCGGTTCAGACGCTGTAGCCGATTCGCAGGACGCCCCACGGCCGTGCGCCGACGACGATCGGCGCGGAGACGTCCTTCATCAGCGCGAACTGGCCGTTGCCCATGTCGCGGCGATAGGTCTGCAGCAGGAACGGCTTGTCATGCGATACCGACATGCGCGCCGTCCGGTCCGTGTAGATCCGGCGGTTCCGGCAATTCGCGGCGTTCCAGGCGGCGTCCGCGCGCTGCGGCAGCGAGAACTTCCGGTTGTGGGTCGGCAGGTAGCACTGCCGGTCGAAGCTCGCGCAGTAGACGATGCGTTCGTCGAGGGCGAGGACCGGCTCCTGGACGGCCGGCAGCACGCGATCGGTGAATGCCGTGAAGCGCGTCATGAACTGTTGCGGGTCGGTGCCCGGAATCGGTTCGTAGTGCGTGTCGAACAGCGCGTCGAGTGCGATATCGCCGCGGCTTACCGCTTCCTCGAAGAGTTTGCCGATCGCGGCGGCCGTGCTCCGCGCGGTGTCGATCAGGCGCGTGTCGGGCGATTCGATGCCGGTCGCGGCGGTGAGCTCGATGAGCGTCTCGGAAACGGAGAGCAGATTGCCGAGCCGGTCCTTGGCCTGCGAGAAATTGTCGGCCGAGTTCTCGACGCCGGACGCCATCTCGCCTACCTGCTCGTCGAGTCGGTGGCACTGCGCCTCGATCTCGTCCGTCAGCGACGCGATCTGTTCGGCCCCGCCGGCAAGCTCGGTGATCGCGTGCCCGGTCGCGTGCACGACCTCGCCGATCGTGCGCGTGCCCTCGCGCACGCGATGCGCGCGCGCGGCGTTGTCGGTGCCTTCCGCGAGCAGGCGCTCGGTCTGCTCGGCGAGCCGCGCGAGGGTCGTCTCGATCTGAGCCGTCGCCTGCCCGGTTTTCGCAGACAGGTTCTTGACCTCGGCCGCGACGACCGCGAAGCTGCGGCCCGACTCGCCGGCCCGCGCGGCCTCGATCGCGGCGTTCAGCGCGAGCAGGTGGGTCTGGCGCGCGATGACGGAGATTTCCTCGGACACGGCCCGCACGTGATCGAGCGCGTCGCGCAGCGCGCCCATCTGGTCGCCGATCGTGGTGACGCCCTCGACGAGGCCGTGAATGTCCGCGAGCGATGCCTCGATCGTCTGCTGCGACTGCCGGACCGCATTCGACGCATTGGCGCTGACGTCGCGCACCTGCTGCGCGGCCTCGGCGATCCGGTGGTTGCCGCGCAGCGTGAGGGCGGCCGATTCGCGCAGCGTATGGCATACCTCGGCCTGCCGGGCGACGCGGGCCGCGACTTCCTCGACGTGGCCCGATACGTCGCAGATCTCGATGCCGAGCCTGCCGGCCTGTTCGGCGATGTCGCCGACGAGCGCGCTCGTCGAACGGCGGCCGCGGCCGATTCCGAAGAAGTTCACGTGGGTGGGTCTCCTTGAAAGACGCGCGCCGGGTTCCCGGCGGAGGTTGGGCGTGCGTTCCTGACTTGACGGCCGCCCGGCCGCGGACTTGAGGTCGGGTAAACATCGAGATCGGCGTGCCGGACGACCGGACCGGCACCGGGCGGGGCGCGTTTGCGTCGGGTTTGCGCCGCGTTGCCGTGCCGGCCTTGCCGACTTGCGCAGCCGAACGGGCGGCGCGTGCCGGCCGCCCGTTCGCGAGCGCTGCGTCAGAACACGTGGCGGATGCCGGCGTTGACGCCGACCGTCGTGCCCGGCAACCCGTACAACGCGCCGCCCGTGATGCCGAGGCCGGTATTCATCGCGCCGTGGTTGTTGACGACGCCGACCTGCGCATACAGGCCGGTTCGTTTCGACAGGCTGTAGTCGGCGCCGACCGCGGCAAGCAGCGAGTGATTGTGCGAATCGTTGCGGTCGGTCGTGTACCACGCGCCGGTATTCAGGTCGAGGGCCGGCGTGACGCGATAGTCGAGGCCGGCGCTATACACGTTGTTGCTGAACGAGCCGGCGACCTTGTAGCTCGTGAACGACGCCTTGCCGGTCACGGGGCCGAACGTGTAGGCGGCACCGATCGTGCGGCCGACGAACGCGACCGTGCTCGCAACCGGCGTCGGGGACGTGCCGCCGTTGCCGTCGTAGAGCGCCGCGTTGAGCATGAAGCCGCCGTTCGTATAGGTGACGCTTCCGGAATACTGGCGTCCCGCCTGGAAGTCGCCGGCCTTTCCGCCGAAGCCGAACATCGCGCTGGCCGTCAGCCCGGCGATCGTCGGGCTCGTATACGAAATCGCGTTCGGGTTGAAGAGGCCCGTGACGAGCACGTTGTCGACGTACGGCACCAGTGCGGCGCCGAAGTGGGAGACGTTGCGCGGGTCCGATCCGAGTATCGCGAGCACGAACGGCGAGAACTGCAGGCCGACCTTCGTTTCGCCGAATCCGCCGTCGATCCCGACCCACGCCTGGCGGCCGAAGAAGTTGCCGTTCGAATGGCCGAACGCGCCATCCGTGACGTTGAAGCCGCTCTCCAGCTTGAACTTCGCGTGCAGCCCGCCGCCGAGATCCTCGCTTCCGGTGATGCCGAAGTTGGTCGGCGTCATGCCCGTGTCGGTCAGCGCGAACTGGCGCCCGGCGTTGCCGCCGGTTGCCGAATCGAGCGATCGGCTCGTATAGAGCAAGGCGGCGTCGAGGTCGCCGTACAGCGTGACACTGCTCTGCGCGAAACCGCTCGTGCTTGCCGCCGCGCCGAGCAGCGCCGCGCAAATCGTCCATGTCCTGCTCTTCATCGTCTGTCTCCGTTTTTTTGAGTGTTGTAATACGTATTACTAATTAAAAGCGCCGTAACGGAATCGATGTGAGCCGCCTGCATGCCGTGCCGTCGGGGAACGCACGGCGATGCTTGTTGCCGGCGCGAATGTGATTCCTGACGGCGCTCGGGAAAATGCAACATGCATGCCAGGCGCGCGACCGGTGCGTGCAGGCGGGGAAAGCCGCGACAGCCGGGCGCGTGGCGAACCACCTGGTCGACCCAGCGACATCGCGGACGGTAACGCGACACGAGGAAGCGTTCAGAAATGCAGCAGATCGTGTTGCAGTCCTGATCAGTTTTCGTGCGAGCGGAATGATGGTCGCCCGGCGCCGCCGCGTCAGGCGATCAGCGAGCGCAGCGCCGGTGCGTGCCGGAATTGCCGGATGCGTTCGAGCGCGGATACCTCGAGCTGACGAACGCGTTCGGCCGACAGGTTCAGTTGCCGGCCGATCTCGCGCAGCGAATACTCGCTTTCGACATCGATGCCGTACCTCAGGCGAAGAATCCACGCTTCGCGTACCGGGAGGCAGTCGATCAGCGCGGCAACCGCGGTGCGCAACTGGCCGGCGCTCGCCGCTTCTTCCGGCGTCGGCGCATCCGCGTCGATCGTGACGTCGCCCAGCGTGAGGTCGTGATCGGGCGAAACCGGCAGGTCGGCGGAGATCGGTTCCCGCACGATGCTCATCAGTTCGCGCACCTTGTCGACGGGCAGCCGCATCTGCGTGGCGAGCGACCGTGCGTCCGCGACGTCGCCGGTCCGCTGCCGGTGCAGTCGTGCGAGCCGCGACAGCTTGTTGAGCGAATCGACCGTATGCGCGGGCACGCGTATCGTGCGTCCGAGCTCGGCGAGCGCGTGCGTGATCGCCTGGCGGATCCACCACATCGCATACGTCGAGAATTTGAAGCCGCGCCGGTGATCGTAGCGATCGACTGCCTTCATCAGGCCGATATTGCCTTCCTGGATCAGATCGGAGAAGGGCAGGCCGCGATCGGCATAGCGTTTGGCGACCGAGACGACGAGCCGCAGATTGCTCTGGAACAGCTTCGTTCTCGCGGGTTGCATCGCACGCTCGATACGCGAAAGCCTCCCATCGAGCGCGATCGCGATGTCGAGCGGCAGCGGCGACTGGGCAGCCAGGCGAGCGAGCGCGCTGCGCGCTTCGAGCAGCGCCGGCGCATGACGGGCGAGGGCGGCCGCGCAGCCGGGATGCGCGGTGCTGCATGCGTGTAGCCATGCGCGTACGTCGTCGCATCGTGTGAACAAATCGTGGCGCGCGGATTCGATCCGTATGCCCGAGGCGGCCAGCGTATCGGCGAGCCGTTTTTCGACCGTGCGCGCCTGAGTCGCGCGCGCGCCGTTCGCTTGCGCGATACGTTCGATCGCGCGCGAGGTGAAGCGAATTCTGCCGGTCGATGCGGCTGCGTCGCGCAGCAGTGCCCGGTAAGCGGCCGACGCGAAACCGTTCGCATGCAACGCGTGCTGCATCGCCGATGCCGGCGCAGCGGCGCGCTCGAGCGCGTCGACGATCGTATCGCGCCACGCCGGGCTGTCGAGGGCAAGACCGGCGCCGTCGTCGGAAACCGGCGATGCCACGGTCGGATCGCCCGGCAACATCGTCGGCGCACGCGCTGACGGCTCGGCATCGCCGACGAACCCCGTCACGTAAACCGACGCCGCCACCTTGCCGGCGCGGATGTCGTCCGCGATCGCCGCGATGACGGCGAGCGCCGCCGGATCGCGGCTCAAGGCGCCGATGCATGCCGCGCGGCCGTTTTCCAGGCGAAGCGCGAGCGCGATTTCTTCGTCGCGTTCGAGCAGCGGCGTCGCGCTCAATTCCCGCAGATAGAGCCGGATCGGGTCGTTGGTCCGGCCCGCGGGCAGGTCGTCGGCCGCGAGCGGCGTCGATGCGTCGGCGAGCGGCGCCGCGACTTCCGACACTTGCGCGAAATGGCGGTCGAGCGTCCATGCGGTACGCGCGTCCGCATGCTCGCGCACGTCGATGCCGAGCTCGCGCAGAATCGACGCGGCTGCATCGAAATCCGGACCGTCGGCCGCGTCGCCGGGCGACGCATCGGCGATTTCGCCGCGTGTCACGTATCCGCGGTCGATGCCCAGCGCGATCAGCGCATGCAAACGGACCGCGTATTCGGCGTCCGTGCCGCGACGCGGCGCGCCGTCGCGCCCGGGCCCGGGCCCGGCGTCACGCGAGCTTTGCATAGACGTTGCACCAGCCTTCGGCGGCAACCGCCTTGCCCGCGAACATCGGGCACGTACCGAAGGATTCGCCCGCGGCAGCCTTGTAGAAGCGGCAGTTCGAACACGTCTGGCCGGCCTGGTACTTCGGGAACTTGCCTGCGTCGACGGTCGTCGCCTTTGCGCGGTAGCCGAGCGTCTTCGCTGTCGCGTCGTTTTCGTCGACGGGCGGTGCGGCGGCGAATGCGCGCGTGCCGGCCGCGAGCGCGGCGCACAGGCCGGCAGCCTGAACGAAGAAGGTCCGGCGATGGCGGGAGATCATGATGTCATCCTGAATGAAATGAAGGAAAAAAGTCCGGCCCGCGCGCCGGGCGTGCATCCCGGCGCGACGGTCGATCGAAGCGAAGGTGGGCGGGGAGCTTACTTGCGCGGCCCGGCGATGAGCGGCGCCTTCGAGGCGTTGGCGATATCGGCGGTCAGCTTGCTCTTCGACGTGTCGTAGCCGTTCGAGTAAAGCAGGAACGCCATCAGGTCCTCGTATTCCTCCGCGGTCAGCTTGCCGGGGCGATCGGCCGGCATGTTGCTCGACATGTACAGGAAGATGCCGCCGACGGTGATGTGCGACTTGCCCTCGGGAGCGAACGCCTCTCCGCTCAGCGCGGGCGCGGTATTGCCCTCGAGCTGGTCGCCGTGGCATTTCGCGCACGCATCGGCGTACAGCTTCTTGCCGTGCTGCACCTGCGTCTGGTCGAACGACGGGACGCCGCTGCCTTCGCCCGTCGACACCTTGATGAAACCGCTTCTTGCCGGCCGCTGCGCGGACGCGAGCGCGCCGTCGAGAAACCGGCCGGGCGCGGTCGTGGCAGCGGCTTGCGCGATGTCGTCGGGAAGCGTCCAGCCGCGCGTGAGCGACGCGAGACGACCGTTGCCGCTCATCTGCGACAGCGCGGCGTCGATGCGCTTCTGCAGCGCGTCCTTGCCCGGCCCGAAGGCGAACGACAGTTGCCAGTCGGAGTATGGCGACGACGTCGCCGCAACCTGGAACCGTTGTTTCGGATGCGCGCGCGCATAGGCGACGACACTCGGATACCAGACGATCGCGCGCTGCGCGCGGCCGGCGGCGAGCGCGCCGATCGTTTGCTCGCTCGTGTTCTCGAGGTCGAAGCGGGCGTTCGCCTGCTGCGCGGCGATCAGCTGCGACGGGCTGCCGTACGTGGCCGCGATCGTTTCCTTCGTGCCGGCCGGTGCGTGCGCATCGCGCAGCGACACGCTGACGTAGCCGGAGCGCAGATAGCCCTGCGAGAACGTCATTTTCGATCCCGACGCATCGGCGATCGCCGAACGCGGGAAGCCGGCGATCACGTCGCAGTCGCGTTCGAGCGACTTCGTCAGCTCGCTGGCGGAGATGCCGTCGTCGTCGCCATTGTCGTCGACACCGCGTTTGTTGAAGGTCGCGGCGATGCCCGCGGTGCGGAACACTTCGCGCGCAACGGCGCGGTCGAGCGCCGTGGTCGGACTGCCGGGCAGCGTGCAGACGCGCACGCCGGCCGACGCGGCTGCCGGTGTCAGCGCCACGCCCACGGCGAGCAGACTGGCGACGGTAACGGAGGTGAGACGAGTATTCATGGTCGTGTGTCCGGTTGAAGCGGGTGGGGCGTCGCGCCCGCATCGGGCGCATGCGGGCGCGACTCGGGGCTGGCGCGCGTTCAGTCGAGCGCGAACACGTAGAGCGTGCCGCCGCGCGGAACGTCCTTCGCGATGTCGGCCATCGGGCCGCCCCAGATCGGGTTCGCGCCGCCGTAGCCGGCGAGCACGGCGACATACTCCTTGCCGTCGACCTCGTACACCGACGGTTGCGAAATGATGCCGCTCGCCAGTTGCGGGCTTTCCCACAGCACCTTGCCGGTCGCCGTGTCGAACGCGTACAGGTGGCCGTCGAGCGAGCCGCTGAACGCGAGGCCGCTCGCCGTGGTCGCGACGCCGCCGTTCCACGGCTTCTTCGACCAGTGGCTCCACAGCTTCTTGCCGGTGTTCACATCGATGGCCGTCAGTTCGCCGTAGCCTTCGCTGCCCGGTTCGGGCTTGATCTCGAAGCCTTCGCCGAGATACGGCAGGCCTTCCATGTAGCTGACCGACTTGCCGGTCAGGCTCATGCACGCGTGCAGTGCCGGCACGACCGCGATGTTGCGTTCCTGGTCGTACGAGATCGACCACCAGTTCTTGCCGCCGAGGAAGCTCGGGCACGTTTCGATCGTCGTGCCGGCCTTCGGGAACTTCGATGCGTCCTGGATCGGTTTGCCGTCGGCCGTGTAGCCGGTGACAGACAACGCCTTCACGAACGGCGTCGCGTAGATCAGCTTGCCGGTCGTGCGGTCGATCGCGTGGAAGAAGCCGTTGCGGTCCGCGTGGATGATCGCGTCGTAGTCCTTGCCCTTGTACTTGATGTCCGCGAGGACGGCCGCATTCACGCCGTCGTAGTCCCACGTGTCGTTGTTCGTGTACTGGTAGTGCCACTTCAGGTTGCCGTTCTTCGCGTCGAGCGCGAGCAGCGAGTCGGAATACAGGTTGTCGCCGGGGCGCAGCGCGGCGAGCCACGGGCCGGGGTTGCCGACCCCCCAGTACAGCGTGCGGGACGCGGCGTCGTACGTGCCGGTGAGCCACGCGGCGCCGCCGCCGTGGCTTTGCATGCCGTCGGGCCAGGTTTCCGCGCCCTTTTCGCCGGCGGCGGGAATCGTGTAGCGCTTCCAGACCTGCGAGCCGTCCTCCGGGTTCAGCGCGGCGATATAGCCGCGAATGCCGTATTCGCCGCCGGACGTGCCGACGACGATCGCGCCGTCGATCGCGAGCGGCGCGAGCGAGAACGCGTAGCCGAGGCCCGGCTCGAACATCTGCTTCTTCCACACGAGGTTGCCGGTCTGCGCGTCGAGCGCCGCGATTTCACCGCTCAGCATCGCGATGTAGACGTTCTTGCCGTACAGCGCGACGCCGCGGTTGACGACGTCGCAGCACGCGGTCTTGAACGAGGCCGCGCCGAGCTTCGGCTCGTATTTCCACAGCTGGCGGCCCGTCTTCGCGTCGAACGCGTAGACGTTGTCCTTCGGCGTCGTCACGAACAGATAGTTGCCGTTGACGATCGGCGTGGCTTCGAAACCCTGCTTCAGGTCGGCGGGGAACTTGTACGCCCAGACCTGCTTGAGATCCTTCGCGTTCGACGTGTCGATCTGCTTGAGCGGCGAATGCGAGCGGCCGTCGTAGGTGCGGTAGTAGGTCAGCCAGCCGGGGTCGCCGTGTGCATCGGTCAGGCGCTGGTAGGTCACGGCCGGGTAGTCCGCGGCCGCTTCGACGAGGCCGGGGTTCAGTGCGATGGCGGCGGCCACCGCGACTACGGTCGTCGCCAGCCGGCTCGCTGAAGCCGAGAGTTTCTTCATGGTTGTCTCCTGAGTCATTGTGGTCGCACCGCCGCGAACGATTCGTCGCGCCGGCACGGTTGGGGTGTCCGGGCCGAGTGCACTGCCCTTTACGCAAGTCGCATGCCATCGCGGCGGGATGCCGGTGCGGCGCGGTACACCGGCGGATCGCGGGTGATGTGCCGATCGGCGAGACGCGCCGTGACGTCGACGCAGGTGTTGCATTCAGGTACACCGTCGCGCGCGAAGTGTTGCCAAACATGACAGGTGGCGCAGTCCGCGGCGCAGCGGGCCGCCGGTTGCACGCATGCCGTTCCGCAGCGATGCGCGGCGCGGCACGCTGCGCTCGTCCGCGCTGCGCTGGCACGGTTCTCGCACGCCCGCTTCGCGACAACTCGTCGCCGCGCGGTGCATCGCCCGCGCCGGCGGAATAGGAATGCGGAGACAACGTAAATGATCAGGAGACCAAAGGCCGCCGGGTGTGACGGCGCGACACGACGTGGCCGGCGTGCGCGATGCGTCGGCACGACCCTCGGCGCGCTCGCGCTGTTCGGCTTGCCGCCCGGCGGCGTGCGCGCGCAGCAGCAGCCGGACGCCGCCGCGATCGTGCCGCCCGCGCCGGCCGTCATGCTGCCTGCGGTGGTGGTGGTCGGCACCACGCCGCTGCTCGGGATCGGCACGCCGCTGTCGAAGGTGCCGGCGAACGTGCAGACGGTGCGCGCGGCGGAACTCGAGATCCAGCACCGCGCGACGCTCGCCGATTTCTTCGCCGCGAACCTGCAGAGCGTGACGATCTCGGATGCGCAGGGCAATCCGTATCAGACGGACGTCAACTATCGCGGCTTCACCGCGTCGCCGCTCCTCGGCACGCCGCAGGGATTGTCGGTGTTCGTCGACGGCGTGCGCGTGAACGAGCCGTTCGGCGACGTCGTGAACTGGGACATCCTGCCGGTGCAGGCGATCGACCGCGTGCAGCTGATTCCGGGCTCCAACCCGGTGTACGGGCTCAACACGCTCGGCGGCGCGCTCGCGATCACGACGAAGAACGGCAAATCGAGCCCGGGAGGCGAAGCGGAGGTGTCGGGCGGTGCGTGGGGCCGCAAGACCGCGAGCATCGAGCAGGGCGGCACGATCGGCCCGAACCTCGACTACTATGCGACCGCGAACCTCGCGAACGACGGCGGCTGGGCGGACCATAACGCGAGCCGCGTGCGGCAGGCGTTCGGCAAGCTGCGCTATACCGATGCGGACACGACGCTGTCGATCGCCGCAGGCGGCGCGGACAACACGCTGTCCGGCACCCAGACGATCCCGCGCTCGTTCGTCGACAACCCGAAGCAGGCGTATACGTATCCGGACCGGAACCACAACAGCGCCGGCTACCTGACGCTGTCGGGCGATCGCTTTTTCGGCGAGAACGTCGAGCTGAGCGGCAACGCATACTACCGGCACCTGCGCAACGCGAACACGAGCAGCAACAACAATACGGATTACGGTTCGGTGAACGACGACGGCACGGTCGACACGGTGCAGGGCAGCAACGCGCAATCGACGATCGTCACCGACAGCTACGGCGGCAGCGTGCAGCTCACGCTGCTCGGCAAGCTCGGCGGAATGGCGAACCGGCTGGTCGCGGGCGTCTCGGCCGATGCCGCGAACTCGAGCTACGTCGCGTCGTCGCAGGACGCATCGTTCACCGATGCGCGCGAGGCGATCGGCATCGGCGATTTCGTCCGGCAGACCAGCGCGAAGACGCGCAACGCGAGCGTCGGTGCATACCTGAGCGATGCGCTGTCGCTGACGCCGCACTGGACGCTCACGCTGTCGGGCCGCTACGACTGGTCGAAAGCGCGAATCGGCGACGAGAGCGGCGTGCAGCCGCTGCTCGACGGCAACCATGTATTCTCGCGCTTCAACCCGGCAGTCGGGCTCAACTGGAATCCGGTCGCGGGATTCACCGCGTATGCAACCTACAACGAGGGCATGCGGTCGCCGACCGCGATCGAGCTCGCGTGCGCGGACCCGTCCGCGCCGTGTTCGCTGCCGAACGACTTCATCGCCGACCCGGCGCTCAAGCCCGTGATTTCGAAGACGTTCGAAGCCGGCGTGCGCGGCCGCGTCGGCGCGGCGACGACCTGGAGCGCCGCGGCCTATCGCACGACACTGAGCGACGACATTCAGTTCATCAGCAGCCCGGCCAGCGCGCAGGGCTATTTCCGCAACGTCGGCGATACGCGGCGGCAGGGGATCGAGCTCGCCGGCCGCACGCGGTTCGGCCCGCTCGGTGTCGGGCTGTCGTACAGCCATGTCGAGGCGACCTACCGGTCTTCGTGGACCGAACACAGCCCGGCGAATTCGGCGGCCGACGCGAACGGCAACGTGACGGTCAAGCCGCGCGACCGCATCCCCGGCATTCCCGCGCATACGGTGAAGCTGCGGCTCGACTACGCGGCGACGTCCGCGTGGGACATCGGTACGAACGTAACGTGGCGCAGCGGCGTGTATGCGCGCGGCGACGAGAACAACGAGGACGTCAACGGCCGGATCGCAGGTTACGTGCTGGTCGATCTCGACATGCGTTACCGGATCACGAAGCGGTTCGAGGTGTTCGCGAGCGTGACGAACCTGTTCGACAGGCGCTACGCGAGCTTCGGCGCACTGGGCCAGAATTTCTTCAACGGGCCGAACCACACCTTCGACGGCGCGAATCCGGTGAACGAGCAGTTCGTCGGGCCCGGCGCACCGCGCGGCGCATGGGTCGGCGTGCGCTACGCGTGGGATTGAGCGCGGCGCGTTCGCTCGTGTCGTCGCGCGGCGTCATGCCGCGAGCGGGCGCGGGGCCGTCAGGTCAACGGCACCGTCGCGAACATCGCATGCGCGGCGCGTGCGACGCTGCGCGCCAGTGCCGGGTCGCTGGCCAGATGCCCGGCCCGCACGCGTTCGATTTTCGCCTCGGGTACGGCCCGCGCGAGGCGCTCGACGTTGCGGACCGGGCAAACGGGATCGTGTATCCCGTGCGCGGCGAACAGCGGCACCTGGGCCTGGGCGGCGCGTCGCGCGAGCGCGAGCACGCGGCGCTCGCCGAGCCAGCAATCGCGTTGCAGGTAGTGCGCCTGGATCCGGTATTTGTCGATCAGCCGCCCGACGGTCTCGTTCGACCGGATCGTGCGGACGGGCGAGCGGCGCGTGCGCACCGATGCGAGGAGGGCGTTTTCATAGGCGTGCCACGCGAGCGCCACCGCGCGCTGTCGGGCTGCGCTTGCGCCGCGGCGCAGCCGCTGCGCGCAGCGCGCCAGCAGGCGTTCCGGCTGGCCGCCGCCGGCTGCCGCATGCAGGCGGCGCCATTCGCGCGGGGCACGTGTGCGGGACGTCACGAAGAGGCCGCGGACTTCGCGTCGCGACGTCAGGAACAGGCCGCGCAGCACGACCCCGGTCACCCGCTCCGGATGCGTGCCCGCATACGCGAGCGCGAGCGCGGCGCCCCACGATCCGCCGACGACGCCCCAGCGTGCAATGCCGAGCTGCGCGCGTACCGCCTCGAGATCCGCGATCAGCCGCGCGGTGTGGTTGTGACGCGTGCCGCCGCGCGGCCCCGACGCGCCCGCGCCGCGCTGGTCGACGAGCACCACGCGCATGCGCGCGAGGTCGAACAGCCGCAGGATGCCGGCCTGGCTGCCGCTGCCGGGCCCGCCGTGCAGCACGACGACCGGGTGGCCCTGCGGGGCGCCGGCCACGGCGAACGCGATCGATTGCGCGTCGCGATGCAGGCGCCGGCGAACGGGCATGGCCGGCGAGGCGGGCGATGGCGTGGAGCGAAGCGGGCGGCGTGTCATGTCGATGGGGTTCGCGCGGAATAGGAACGGTAACCGTCGGCGGCCGGGCAGTCGCCGGGCCTGCCCTGCGACCAAGCGAGAAGCGAGCCAGCGGCGCGCCGGCCGCGAAGATCCGGATTCGCACGGGTAGTCACGCGGCGGGAATTCACGGTATCACGCAGGCATGCCGTCGCGCGACGCGACACGCCCGCCCGTGCCCGGACGACTGATTACATTGTCCTTTCATGAAGTTGAGCGGCGTCGGCGTGGCCCGATGCTTGCTTGCAATGACGGCAAAGAGTCCGGCAGTTGACCGGAAGGATCCCCCGGAGGAGACAATGCGCGATGACGTAGAGCAGGCGGCCGGGTCACGGGCCGTGCATCCCGCTGGCTGGCCCGCGCCGTCGATCCAGAAGGCCCATGAGCGCTCGGAGACATTCGGCCTGCAGGTATCGGCGCGGCCCGATTACGACGTGCTGTCGACCTCGGCGCTGGTGCTCAAGCGCGAGCAGAGCCGGGTGCTGTGCGTGCACGCGATGCCGGTGATGGAGACGCTGCACGAACAGATCGTCAATACGCAGAGCATGATCGTGCTCACCGATGCGGAGGGGCTGATCCTGCACTCGATCGGCGACGACGATTTCCTGCGCCGCGCGGAAAAGGTCGCGCTGCGCCCGGGCGCGAACTGGGCGGAGAACCGGCAGGGCACCAACGCGATCGGCACGGCACTGGCCGAGCTGTGCCCGATGGTCGTCCACGGCGACCAGCACTTCCTGGCCGCGAACCGCTTCCTGACCTGTTCGAGCGTGCCGATTCTCGATCCGTACGGGGATGCGATCGGCGTGCTCGACGTGACGGGCGATCACCGCAGCTATCACCAGCACACGATGGCGCTCGCGAAGATGTCGGTGCAGATGATCGAGAATCACCTGTTTACGACGACGTTTCAGGAAACGCTGCAGGTATCGTTCCATGGCCGCCCCGAGTTCCTCGGCACGCTGATGGAGGGGATCGTCGCGTTTACCGCCGACGGGCGCTTCCTGTCGGCCAATCGCAGCGCGCAGTTCCAGCTCGGCATGCCGCTCGCCGTGCTGCGCGCGCACACGCTGTCGTCGCTGTTCGACGTCACCAGCGCGCAGCTGATCGACCGCATGCGCGCGAGCACCGACCGGCACCTGATGCTCAATCTCGGCAACGGCGCGGTGGTCTGCGCGCGCGTGCACTTTCGCCGCGCGACGCTCGCCGAAGGCAGCCGGCCGACGGACGTCCACGATGCGGGGGCGCCGGCCGCGCGCGCGAACGCGGTGCCCGCGCCGGCGGCGGGCACGTCGGCCGGCCTGTCGCGGCTCAACTATCTCGACACCGGCGATGCGCAGGTCGCCAGCGTGATCGCGAAAGTGCGCAAGGTGATCGGCAAGGACATTCCGATCCTGATCACCGGCGAGACCGGCACCGGCAAGGAACTGCTCGCGCAGGCGATCCACAACGACTCGCCGCGCCGCGACGCGCCGTTCGTCGCGGTCAACTGCGCGTCGATTCCGGAGACGCTGATCGAGTCCGAGCTGTTTGGCTACGAGGAGGGGGCGTTCACCGGCGCGCGCCGCAAGGGGGCGATCGGCAAGCTGCTGCAGGCGAACGGCGGCACGCTGTTTCTCGACGAGATCGGCGACATGCCGTATCCGCTGCAGGTGCGGCTGCTGCGCGTGCTGCAGGAGCGCCTCGTCAACCCGCTCGGCTCGACGAAGACGATCGCCGTGGATATCGCGATCATCTGCGCGACGCACCGCGACTTGCGCGACATGATCGCGCAGAACCGTTTCCGCGAGGATCTCTACTACCGGTTGAACGGCCTCGTGGTGCGCCTGCCGCCGTTGCGCGACCGCACGGATCTCGCGGTCGTCGTGCAGAAGATGCTGCAGCGCGAAGCGTTCGCGGGCCCGGGGCGTCCGCCCTTGTCCGTCGCGCCGGACGTGATGGCGCTGTTCGTGCGCTGCACGTGGCCTGGCAACTTCCGCCAGCTCGGCAACCTGCTGCGTACGGCGGCGGCCATGGTCGACGACGACGGCGAAATCCGCCGCGAGCACCTGCCGGACGACTTCTTCGACGACCTGCGGCGTGGCGATGCGCAGGCCGTGCAGGCCGCGCCCGATTCGTCCGCCGCGGCGGGCGCCGGGCCCTGTATCGCGGATGCGTTGCCGGCCGCCGACGCGCGGCTGCAGGACGTCGCCGCGTCCGCGATCGCCGCCGCGCTCGCCCGTCACGGCGGCAACGTGTCCGCCGCGGCGCGCGCGCTCGGCGTCTCGCGCAACACGATCTACCGGAAGATGCCGGCAGCCGACGCGGGGCGCCCGCCGTCGGACGAAAGCTGACGCGCAGCCGTCGCGCCGGGCGCGGCCTGTCACAGCCGGTGTGTCAAGTTGCAACACCGGTGTTCAACGATTCAACACCTGTCACCACTCGCGGACATCGCGCCGCCGGGGTGGCGGCCCGCATTCGCACGAATCGTGTCGGCCATTCGTAAGGATTGCGCCCCGATCCCCGGACGAGGGCCGTCTGCCGCCGCCGCACCGCCGAAATACGGCTTCGGCACGCTCCTTGCTGAAGAGTAACCGACCGCTCGATTGCCGCGGTCGTTCGACTCATCCAGCAACGCATCAATCCTCAACTCGACAGGAGACACACCATGCAGTGGACGACACCGTCTTACACCGACCTGCGCTTCGGCTTCGAAATCACGATGTACATCGCCAACCGCTGATCGCCGCGCGTGCCGCCCGCTTCGCCGTGGTCGGCGCGGGCGGCGCGGGCGGTCTCGGGAGCTGACGCCCATGAAGATCAAGATACTCGGCTCGGGAGCCGGCGGCGGCCTGCCGCAATGGAACTGCAATTGTGCGAACTGCCGCCGTGCGCGCAGCGGAAGCGGCCACGTGCTGTCGCGCACGCAGTCGTCGATCGCGGTCAGCGACGACGGCATCGACTGGGTTCTGGTCAACGCGTCGCCCGACATCCTTTCCCAGTTGCGCGCGGCGCCGGACCTGCAACCGGCGCGCGCGATCCGCGACAGCGGCATCGCCGCCGTCGTGCTGTGCGACGCGCAGATCGATCACGTGACGGGCCTGCTGATGCTGCGCGAGCGCTCGACGCCGCTGCCGCTCTACGCGAGCGCGCCGGTACTCGACGACCTGTCGACCGGTTTGCCGCTCGTGCCGCTGCTCGGCCATTACTGCGGCGTTGCCGCGCACACGATCGTGCCCGGCGAGCCGTTTGCGGTGCCGGCGGCGAGCGGGATCCGTTTCACCGCGATTGCCGTCGACAGCAAGCCGCCGCCTTATTCGCCGCGGCGCGCGTCGGCCGCGCCCGGCGACAACATCGCGCTGTCGATCGAAGACGTCGCGAGCGGGCGGCGCGCCTTCTATGCGCCGGGACTCGCGTCGGTCACCGACGACGTACGCGCGGCAATGGACGGCGCCGATCTCGTGCTGGTGGACGGCACCTTCTGGACCGGGACCGAGATGATCGATCTCGGCCTGTCGGGCAAGCACGCGTCCGACATGGGACATCTCGCGCAGTGCGCGGAACACGGGCGGCCCGGCATGATCGACTGGCTCGACAGGTTGCCCGCGCGAACGCGCAAGGTGCTCACGCACATCAACAACACGAACCCGATTCTCGATCCGCATTCCGTCGAACACGCGCACCTGCGTGCGCATGGCATCGATGTCGCGCACGACGGCATGCAATTCCAGGTCTGACGATGAACGCACCGATCCCCGCTACGGCGTTGCACGCGACGCCCTGGACCGCGACCGAATTCGAGGCGCGCCTGCGTGCGCTCGAATCGCGCTATCACATCCATCATCCGTTCAACCGGCGGCTCAACGGCGGCGCCTGTTCGCCCACGCAGATTCGCGGCTGGGTCGCGAACCGCTTCTACTACCAGATCTGCATCCCGCTCAAGGATGCGGCGATCCTGTCGAACTGCCCGGATCGCGAGACGCGGCGCCGCTGGATCCAGCGGCTGATCGACCACGACGGGCAGGGCGACAACGCAGGCGGCATCGAGGCGTGGGTGCGTCTCGGCGAGGCATGCGGTCTCGAGCGAGACGAACTGTGGTCGCTCGAACACGTGCTGCCCGGCGTGCGTTTCGCGGTGGATGCGTACGTAAACTTCGCGCGGCGCGCGCCATGGCAGGAGGCGGTGTGCTCGTCGCTGACCGAGATGTTCGCGCCGCAGATCCATCTTGACCGGCTCGCGGGCTGGCCGTCGCATTACCCGTGGATCGAGCCGGCCGGGCTGCATTACTTCCGCAGTCGCGTGCCGCTCGCGCAGCGCGACGTCGAGCACGGGCTCGCGGTCACGCTCGCGCATTTCACGACACCGGAAGCGCAGCAGCGCGCGCTCGGCATTCTGCAATTCAAGCTCGACATCCTGTGGTCGATGCTCGACGCCGTCGAAAAGGCCTACCCGTTATGAATGCGATCGAAGCCGCCAGCGGCGTGCCGCTGCGCCCCTGCCTCAGGGGCATGTACCGCCTGCAATGGGAGGCGGCCCAGGAGGCGTACGTGCTGCTCTATCCGGAGGGCATGGTCAAGCTGAACCCGAGTGCGGGCGAGATTCTCGCGCGCTGCGACGGCACGCGCGAACTGGACGACATCATCGGCGAGCTCGAGCGCCTGTTCATGCAATCGGATCTCGCGACCGACGTCTACCGTTTCCTCGATCATGCGCGACTGCGCGGCTGGCTCGACTGACATGACGTCCGACACTTCCCGTCCGTCCGCGCCGCTGTGGCTGCTCGCGGAACTCACGTACCGCTGTCCGCTGCACTGCGCGTTCTGCTACAACCCGGTCGACTTCGCGACGCACGGCGCGGAACTCGACACCGACACGTGGCGCACGGTCATCAGCGATGCGCGCGCGCTCGGCGCCGCGCAAATCGGGTTCTCGGGCGGCGAACCGCTGCAGCGCGGCGACCTCGAGACGCTCGTCGCGCATGCGCGCGGGCTCGGCTTCTATACGAACCTGATCACGTCGGGCATCGGGCTGAACGTCGCGCGCATCGAGCGGCTCAAGGCCGCCGGGCTCGACCACATCCAGTTGTCGCTGCAGGATTCGACGCGCGAGCTGAACGATTTCCTGACCAGCACGCGCACGTTCGAACTGAAGCGCGACGTGGCGCGGCTGATCAAGGCGCACGGTTACCCGATGGTGCTCAACTGCGTGCTGCATCGCTACAACCTGCCGCACGTGGGACAGATCATCGAGATGGCGCTCGACCTCGGCGCCGATTACCTGGAGCTCGCGAACACGCAGTACTACGGCTGGGCGATGCTCAATCGCGACCAGTTGATGCCGACCGTCGAGCAGGTGCGCGAGGCCGAGGATACGGTCAACCGCTATCGCAAGCTGATCGGAGAGCGCTGCAAGATCCTGTTCGTCGTGCCCGACTATTTCGAGCGCCGCCCGAAGGCCTGCATGAACGGCTGGGGTTCGGTGTTTCTCGGCGTCGCGCCGGACGGCACCGCGCTGCCGTGCCATGCCGCGCGGTCGCTGCCGGGGCTCGCGTTGCCGAACGTGCGTGACCGGTCACTGCGGGAAATCTGGTACGACAGCGACGCGTTCAACGCGTTTCGAGGCGACGACTGGATGCGCGAAACGTGTCGCACGTGCGACGAGCGGCACGCGGATCACGGCGGTTGCCGGTGTCAGGCATACCTGCTGACGGGCGATCCGAACGAGGCCGATCCGGTGTGCGAGAAGTCCGCCCATCACGGCCAGGTCGAACAGGCCGTGCAGTTCGCGCGACGTCGCGCGCCGCGCGACGAACGGCCGCTGGTGTTTCGCAGCAAGGAGAATTCGCTCGCGCAATGCGGCGCGGCGTGCGACGGCTGACGGGGCGCGGTCAGGACGAGCGCGGGTGAGGCAGCGCGACGCAATGGATGTCTGAACGATCGATACGCAGTCCTCCGGATATATCTGGCGCAATTTCGCGCGTAACGAAGGCTGAACGCGGGACGGAGTGCGTGATGCGTGCGACTGATGCGGGTATTCGAAGGATGAACGGGGCGCGCGGCGCCCTCCACGATCGCGTCGACCCTGGCGGCGTGCGTATCGCGTTGGCGATCGCCGCGACCTGTGTGCTGCATGTGGGCGTATTGATCCTGCTCGCCCGCGAACCGGCCGTGCGCGGCGTGACCGTGCAACGCCGGGTGATGGTGGCGACGCTGATTGCGCCGGCACCGGCAGTGCCGACGGCGGCGGCTGCCGCGGCGAATTCGAGGGCTGCGTCGCACGCGATGCATCGCACGGTGTCCGCGCCTCGCTCGCCGATGAGCAGCAAGCTGCCGACGATCCAACCCGCCGCACCGGATCGAACCCGGCCGCCGGCACGCGATGCGGCGGCGCCGTCGCCGCCCGTGCCGTCCGCGACGGCAAGCGAGCGAAGCGTCACGCCGCACGACGACGCGCATCCCGACACCAGGCAGGCACGATCCGAATCGCAGACCTTACCGGCGCCCGCGACGCCGCGCTTCGTCGCGCATCCCGACTGTGCGCTGGCCACCCCCGGCTACCCGCCGCAGTCGTTGCGTACGGGCGAGCACGGCACCGTACTCGTCGAACTGGTAACCGATGCGGCCGGCCGGGTGGTCGCTGCGCGTGTCGTGACCGGCAGCGGTTTTTCGCGCCTCGATGCGGCGGCGCGCGACGCGGTGCTGGAGAGCCGCTGCGCTGCGCAGGTCGAGAACGGCACGCCGATGCCGATGCGGGCGCGCGTGCCGATCACGTTCACTCTCGATGAATGACCGGGCCCTCTGGCGACATCACCCGTCATCCGCCTTCGCCTGCAAATCCTTCAGCCCCTGGATCACGACCAGCAGCGCGCGTCCGTGCTCGTCCGACCCGTCCCACGCGTCGACGATCGCGTCGCGCAGCAGGTCGTTGTAGCGCCGGCGCGACGGCTCCGTATCGACGCCATAGAAATTGCATAGCTTGGTGAATGGCGCGCTGCGGCGCAGCCGCCGTCCGTTCGACAGCCGCAGGCGCGACACGGTCGGCTGGCTGACCCCGGAAAGTCGCGCTATTTCGCTGGACGAGCGTGTGTCTGCCAGCAGGCGGCGCAACAGGTCTTGAACGGGAAAATCTTGGTCCGGGGCTTCCATGCGATGCATTATACCTATACAGTTACGGCTGTTGAATGGGCTTGCTGTCACCAGCGAGGCTGTATCCCGAGAAAGTTGATGACACTGAAACACCTCCCTCCCACGTTCTGCTGGACCAAGATCGGTACCGAGTCCGGCGAGGAACTGCCGACCGTCGTGCTCCGCAAGGAATGGGAGCGCCGGCTAGGGGGCGGGCGTTTTCTGTGGGGCATCAACCAGCCGCTCGGCAGCAGCGCGCAAGTCGCCGCGCATCGCACGGGCTCGTTGCTCGCGTTGTTTTCGCCGGTCGCGTCGCGCCCGCGCGCGGGCGAGCGCAAGGACGCGCTGCTGTGGAATGCATGGGTCGACGCAAGCGGGCAGGTGCGGCCGTTGCCGCCGCATACGTTCATCGCCAGCCGCTCGACGTTGCCGTCGGGCCGGCGCCGCGAACAGCACTACGCACTCGTGTGTGCGTCGTCCACCGCGCTGACGGTCGGCACGCAGCTGCGCGTGTTTCCCGATCATCTGCGCAGCGTGAGCACCGGCAAGCCGCTCGGCGCCGCACAGGGTGCGGCCGTGGTCGATTGCGTCGGGCGGGCGAGGGAGCAGACGGGCAAGAGCTATCCGCTCGCGTTGTCGGTCGAGCTCGAAGCGCCGTATTTCGTGCGGCTCGCGCAGCCGTGCGTGCTGAAGGCGCGCGATCTCGCGGAAGTGAACAAGGCCACGCGCGCGGGCGATTTCGATCGCTTCGTCGAGCTCGTCGCGCGCCTGCGCGGCCGTTCGCCGACGGACGCCGTGCGCGGCGTCACGCGCGATCTGTTCGACGTGCCGCCGATCGAAACGGCGGCCGCGTATGTTGCGCCCGCCCATGTGGCGCGTATGCGCAACCGGCCGGCCGTCGAGCATCCGCGCGATCTCACCGGCGATCTGTTCGACCTGTCGCCGGGCGACGCGGCTGCGTTTGCAGGGCTTGCGCATCCGCGTATCGGGCGCGCGTGACGCCAGGCGCGCGGCAGGCCGCGCAAGAATTTGTTGCAATCTCGCCGTGGCGGATCGGCGAGCGCAGAGGGACAATCGGCACGAAGCGCGCTGCGCGGCGGCCGATGCGTCGATACGCGATGGGTCGTGGTTCACGCCGCCGACATGCGCACCACGTACACTGAGCGTCGGCGTGCTTCACACTGCAATCCTGAGGGAGGAGTGTCGATGTCGACCCACATCTGTTCGCGGGAAGCGCAGGCCGCACAGCGCTTCGTCGAAGCCACGCGCAACGTCGATCAGGCGTTTCGCGCGGTGCGCGGCGAAAGCGACGACGACGGTTCGTCGGCCGAATACGCACGTGCGATGTCGCGCCTCGATCGCGCGCTCGACGAACTGGCGCGTGCACAGGAATGCTTCGATCGCGTCGTCGGCGCGGACGCCACGCACGGCAACTGACCGATTCGTTTCCGCCGTTGTCTTCGCACGCCGGGCCGCGTGCGTACCGCTTCATGCGAGCGGGTTGCCCGGCCTGTCAATCCATCATCGTGTAACCGAGTGCCGATTGCGGCACGCCGAGTCGGGCGGCCGCACGCGTGAAGCTGCGCTCGCGCGCGACGGCGACGAAGACAGGCAAGCCTGCCGGGTTGTCGCGCGGCGCGTGCGTCAGCCCGCGCGCGTCATGCCCGGCGCGGCAGGCGCGGGACGGTACGCGTAGCCGCGATGCTGGAACGACGTCGCGAAGAACCGCATCTGGTAGCGGATCGCGTTCGCCCAGTAATCCCAGGTATGACCGCCGGGCCGTTCCGTATAGTCGTGCGGCACGCCGAGCGCGACGAGCCGTTCGTGCAGCGTGCGGTTCGAGTCGACGAATGAATCGTCGCGACCGCAATCGATAGTCAGGTCGAGATGCGCACGGACGAACGCGCGCGCGCTTTCGACGATCACGTTGCGGTTCCAGAACGACGGATGGCGCACGGGATCGCCGAACACGTGGTCGATGCCCGGCTCGTCCGCGCAGCAGCGCGGATCGACCGCGCCGCTGATGCTGCCGACCGCGCCGAACGTGTCGGGCCGGTCGAGTGCGATGCGCAGCGCGCCGAAGCCGCCCATGCTGAGCCCGGTGATCGCGCGCGCGTGCTGCGTCGCGATCGTGCGGAAATGCAGATCGACGTAGGACACGACTTCGTCGCCGATGAAGGTTTCGTAGCGGCTGCCCGAATCGAACGGGCTGTCGATGTACCAGCTTTCGTGTCCGCCGTCGGGCATCACGAGGATCGCGTGATAGCGGTCGGCCAGCGCGGCAATGCGCGTGTTCGACGTCCAGTCGGTATGGTCGCCGCCGGAGCCGTGTAGCAGATAGACGACCGGATAGCGTTCGTCGCCGCGGTTGCCGTGCGTGTAATCGTCGGGCAGCACGACGGTCGCCTTCAGCGTCTCGTGCATCGCGGCGCTCGGGATCGCGACGACCCGCGCGTGAAACGCGAACGCAGGGCTCGTGACAGCGAGCAGCAGAAGCAGCCAGAAGGTACGTGCCAGGTTCATCGATCCTCGCATGTGTCGACTCGGTCCGGCGCCGGGCACCGGGAAAACCCTGTTCAGGCGACTCTAGCAACCGTGCCTTTCAGACAAATTTCGGTGAATCCTACGGGTTGTCAGGTGGGCGGCGCGGCGACGATGCGCTCGATGGCGGCGCGAAACGCATCGGGCTGCTCGGCCGCGATCAAGTGACCGCAGCCTGCGATCGTGTCGAAGCCCGCACAGCGCGCGAGCGCCCAGTCGGGCACGTGCCAGCCCGCGCGCGAGCGTTCGCCGGCGACCAGCCAGACGCCGTGACGCTCGAAGACTTGCGCGAGCGCCTGCAGGTAGCCGGGAGCGCCGGTCGTCGCGACCACCGAGCGGCCCATCGCGCGCAGCGTCGATGCCGGCTGATGCGCGAGCCAGCGGCGTGCGGCGTCGAGCTGGCTCGGCGACGGTGCGTCGATCGCGCCGCGCAGCCAGTCGAGCGGGGCGGCGCGCAGGCCGTCGAGCATCGCGTCGGCCTCGTCGGGCGTCATGCGGCCGACCGCCGCCGACCAGAACGCATCGTCGAGCGTGAAGTTGCCTTCGACGTTGACGACATGCCGCACGCATTCAGGATGTGCATGCGCGAACAGCATCGCGATCGCGCCGCCGACCGAATGGCCGACGATATCGACCGGCTGCGCGCCGAAATGCGTGGCGACGGTCCGGCGCACGTGTTCGACCTGTGCGGCAAGCGAGATCGCATCGAACGGGGTTGCGCGATGCGCGCCGTAGCCGAGCAGGTCGGGCGCGAGATGCGGGCCGTTCCATCCGCGCACGTCGAACGTGCCGATGAAACCGTGAATGAAGACGACGGGCGCGGGCTGGGTCATTCGGCGGATACGGAGGGCAGGGGCGGCAACGCGAGTTCGGCGAGCAGTTCGTCGAGTTCGAGCATGTGCGTGCGGTCGTGGTCGAGCAGTTCGCGCACGAGTTCGTCGAGCGACATCCGGCGGATCCCGTCGCGCAGCCCGCAGCGCGCGCGTTGCGACGGTTCCAGCGCGGCGGCCGTGGCGCACAGCGCGGCGCGACCCGATCGGAATGCGTCGACCGCGGGGGCGAGCGGCTGCGCAAGATAGTCGCGCTGCGCGGCGAGGGCGGTACCGTCGACCGACTCGATCACGGGCAATTCGGCCGTACGCACGACGTAGATGCGCTCGGCGAACACGGCGTCGAGGTCGCGCAGGTGGTACGCGTGTTCGACGAGCGAGAAGCCGGTACCGGTCGGGCGGCGCGTGCGCAGCGCGACCGGCACCCGCGCGGCATACGCGGCGAGCCGGTCGGGCATGCGGGCCAGCGCGGCGACGACGTCGGCGAGCGGCAGCCGCCGCGGAAACGGGCTGAACACCGCACCGTAGCTGAACAGCGCGCCGCCGAGCCGCCCGCGCGCCTGCACGACCTCGTGACCGTGACGGCGCATGACTTCCGCGACCATCGCGCCGCAGAACTGGCGAGCCGTCGTGTCCGCTTCGATTTCGGGGAATTTGCGCGCGATCTCGTCCTGGATCGCGCCGATCGCGGCGACGCCGACGCGCGACAGCGCCGCGAACTCGAGATAGCGCTCGGGCTGTTCGATCAACGCTTCGAGCTGGGCGCCGAGCGCGGTCGTGCGGAAACGGTCGAAACGGGAATGCATGACGAACGGGTTTCGATTGGTAACGTATCAAAACGATACGTTACCAATCGGGTGCTCGTCAACCGGCGTCTCCGGACACGCGCGAGGCGCGTGCCCGCCTGCTGCTCAGGACTTTTGCCGCGCGTCGACTTCCGCGCGCATCCGCGCTTCCTGTTCCTTCAGTTCGGGGGTGAACGCGTCGCCGAAATCCTCGGCTTCGAACAGCGGGCGGATCTCGATGTCGGAGTCGCCCGGCATCGGGTTCGGGCAGCGCTTCACCCATTCGACGGCTTCTTCCATCGATTTCACCTGCCATAGCCAGTAGCCGGCGACGAGTTCCTTCGTTTCGGCGAACGGGCCGTCGACGACGGAGCGATGCGTGCCGGAGAAATGCACACGCTTGCCGTGGCTGCTGGGGCGCAGCCCGTCCGCGTCGAGGAGGATGCCGGCCTTGACCAGTTCCTCATTGAAGCGGCCCATTTCGGCCATGCTTTCGGTGTCGGGCATCCGGCCGGACTCGGAATCGGCGGTGGCTTTGACGATGACCAGGACGCGCATTGTCGTATCTCCTGAAAAATGAATGGGGGAACCGCCGGCCGCATCGACGGCAAAACGATCGGTTACGACAACACGACGTACGAGAAGGACGCGTATCGACAGCGCGCGCGAAGAATTTTCCGCGAAGGGCGAACTGGCGGCCGCCGCCGCGGAGCGCATCACCAAAACTGGTATGCTGATCTTCACCACGTTGACGCGGAGGGTGCCATGGCTGCTAAGGAAGTCTCGAAGAAGAAGTACCTGAAGATCCTGAACAAGCGCCTGCGTGCGGAACCGGCCGCGCCGGCCGGCGCGTCGTTTGTGTTTTTCCCGCTGGGTGCGAAGGCGAAGCACGCGACCGGTGTCGTGTCCGGCGACACGCGCAGCAAGCGCGAACTGGCCGTGATGGCCGCGGTCCAGCGCAAGGCGGCCGAAGAGTTCGTCGTCGCCGGTGCCTGACCGGCACCGGCCGCACCCTCATCGTTGAATTGCCGCCTCCGCGGCTTACGCGGCGGCGGCTTCGCAGTGCGCGATCGTCGCGCCGGGTATCGGCAGGAAGAGGCCGAGATCGGGTGCCGGGATCCGCCGCGGCGCGTTCGCCACGTGCGCGAGCGACGGCAGGTCGTCCGGGCGCCGGATCGATTCGAGGATGACCGGCCACGGGCGCGAAGCCTGATGGCTGACGCAGCGGCCGGGAACGGCGCTGAACGCGTTCCCGGCCTGAAAGCGAACCCCGGCGATCACGACACCTTATCCGCCGCCGCCGCCGGATACCGGCCGCTGCCCCCGGCCGCGTCGCCGGCCGCCAGTTGTTCCAGCGCGAGGCCCTTCGTCTCGATCCCGAGCGTCCACACGGCGATCGCCGCCGCGACGAACGACAGCGCGCCGAGCGTGAACACGCCGCCCTGGCCGAAGATCGGCAGCACGACACCGACCACGTAAGGCCCGATCAGCGAACCGACGCGTCCGATCGCCGACGCGAAGCCCGACCCCGTCGCGCGCGCGCCGGTGCCGTACAGTTCGGGCGTGTACGTGTACAGCGCGGCACACATCCCGAACAGGAAGAACTGCATCGCGAGGCCCGTGACGATCAGCAGCGTCGTGCTGCCGCCGTACAGCGCGCTCTGGCCGTAGGCATACGCCATCGCGCCGCCGCCGATCAGCGACGCGATGCAGGTCGGCTTGCGCCCCCAGCGCTCGACGAGCCATGCGGCGCACAGGAACCCCGGCACGCCGCCCAGCGAGATCAGTACCGTATAGAACACCGATTTCGTGACTTCGAAGCCGGCTTGCTGCAGCAGGGCGCCGAGCCACGACGTGAGGCCGTAGAAACCGAGCAGCGCGAAGAACCACAGCAGCCACACCATCACCGTGCGGCGACGGTACACGCCGCTCCAGATCTCGCGCAGCGCGCCGTGGCCGCGTGCGACGACCGGTTCCGCGAGTCGCGACGGCGGCGGCAGCGTCGTGACGCCGGCCGAGCGCATCACTTTCGCCTCGATCGCGTGCATCACCGTGTCGGCTTCCGCGTGCCGGCCCGCGTGCTCGAGCCAGCGCGGCGATTCGGGCACGATGCGGCGCACGACGAGCACGAACACCGCGGGAATCGCGAGCAGCGCGAACACGGTGCGCCAGCCGAACTGCGGCAGCACGAAGTACGCGACGACGCCGGCCGTGATGAAGCCGAGCGGCCAGAAGCCGTCCATCAGCGCGATCAGGCGGCCGCGCTTCTCGGTCGGCACGAACTCGGACAGCAGCGTCTGCGCGACCGGGAATTCCATGCCCATCCCGATGCCGAGCAGCACGCGGTAGACGATCAGCGCGTCGACGCTCTGCGCGGTCGAGCACAGGTACGACGCGGCACCCCACAGCACCATGCTCCACTGGAACACGGGCCGGCGGCCGAAGCGGTCGGCGAGCAGGCCGGCGACGGCCGCGCCGAGCACCATCCCGAAGAAGCTCGCGCTCGCGACGAGGCCGGCGGCCGCGGTCGACAGCCCGAACTCCTTGCGGATCGAGCCGAGCACGAACGTCATCGTGCCGAGGTCGACCGAGTCGAAGAAGAACGCGATCGCGATGATGAAGAAGATGCGCTTGTGATAGCCGGAGAACGGCAGGCGTTCGAGCCGGGCGGCGGCGGAGACGGGAGCGGTGGCGGCGGGCATGGCGTCCTCTGAAATGAAAAAGGGGCCGCGCAGCGCATGCTCCAGGGCCCCGATGCTTCACGTTCAGTAGACGCGACCACAAACTGCCGCATCAGAGGAAAAACGCCGCCTGCTTGCCCAAATGCGTCATCGGCGGCGCATGCCACGTCGATTCAATTCTTCAGCTTGTAGCCGGTGCGGAACATCCACGCGACGATCGCGAGCAGGATCACGAGGAACAGCCCGGTCGCGGCGAGGCTGATCCACACGTGCACGTCGGCCAGCCCGTAGAACGACCAGCGGAAACCGCTGATCAGGTAGACGATCGGGTTGAACAGCGTGACGACGCGCCATGCGGGCGGCAGCATGTCGACCGAGTAGAAGCTGCCGCCGAGGAACGTGAGCGGCGTGATGATCAGCAACGGCACGAGCTGCAGCTTCTCGAAGCTGTCGGCCCAGATGCCGATCACGAAGCCGAACAGGCTGAACGTGATCGCCGTCAGCACGAGGAACAGCACCATCCAGAACGGATGCAGGATGTGCAGCGGCACGAACAGGCCGGCCGTGGCGAGGATGATCACGCCGAGCAGCATCGACTTCGACGCGGCCGCGCCGACGTAGGCGATCACGATCTCCCAGTACGACACGGGCGCGGACAGGATCTCGTAGATCGTGCCGGTGAAGCGCGGGAAGTAGATGCCGAACGATGCGTTCGAGATGCTCTGCGACAGCAGCGACAGCATCACGAGCCCCGGCACGATGAACGACCCGTAGCCGATCCCGTTCACGTCGCTGATGCGCGAGCCGATCGCGGAGCCGAACACGACGAAATACAGCGACGTCGAGATCACCGGCGCGATGATGCTCTGCATCAGCGTGCGGCGCGTGCGGGCCATTTCTGCGCGGTAGATCGCGCGGATTCCATGCCAGTTCATGCGTCAGGCTCCTTGCACGCCGTTGCGGCGGTTGTCGATCAGGCTGACGAAGATATCCTCGAGCGAACTCTGCGTCGTGTGCAGGTCGCGAAAGCCGATGCCGGCCGAGCCGAGCGCGCTGATCAGTTTCGCGATGCTCGCGTCGTCGCGCTGCGAGTCGTACGTGTAGACGAGCGCGGCGCCGTCGTCCGCGCGTTCGAGCCCGAACGGCGCGAGCGCGGGCGGCACCTCCGCGAGCGGGTGCTCGAGTTGCACGGTCAGCTGCTTCTTGCCGAGCTTGCGCATCAGCTCGCGTTTTTCCTCGACGAGCACGAGCTCGCCGCCGAGGATGATGCCGATCCGGTCGGCCATCTCTTCGGCTTCCTCGATGTAGTGCGTGGTCAGCAGGATCGTCACGCCGCTTTCGCGCAGCGAATCGACGAGCTTCCACATGTCGCGGCGCAACTCGACGTCGACGCCGGCCGTCGGCTCGTCGAGGAACAGGATGCGCGGCTCGTGCGACAGCGCCTTCGCGATCATCACGCGGCGCTTCATGCCGCCCGACAGCGTCATCAGCTTGTTGTCGCGCTTGTCCCACAGCGACAACGCCTTCAGCGTCTTCTCGATATACGCGGGATCGGGCGCCTTGCCGAACAGCCCGCGGCTGAACGACACGGTCGCCCAGACGCTTTCGAACGCGTCGGTGGTCAGCTCCTGCGGCACGAGGCCGATCATTTCGCGGGCCGCGCGGTATTGATCGCGGATGTCGTGACCGCCGACCGTCACGCGGCCTTCGGTCGGCGTGACGATGCCGCAGATCGAGCCGATCAGCGTGGTCTTGCCGGCGCCGTTCGGCCCGAGCAGCGCGAAGATCTCGCCGGGGCGGATGTCGAGGGTCACGTGCTTCAGCGCCTGGAAGCCGGACGCGTAAGTCTTGGAGAGGTCGGAGACGGAAAGGATCGGTTGCATGCTCACGGATGGTACGGCCGGCCGGCGCGACGCCGCGCCGCGCGTGCCCGGCGTCGTCGCCGCTGCGAAGCGGCCGGGACCGGGGACGGCATGGCGGTCGGGCGTCATGTCGAACGACGTTGTGGTGCGGGATCGCAGGACCGCCATATTAGCAATCGGTAGATCGAAATGCATTCCGGTGGAAAGGCCGCGTATTGCCGGCGCCGGATTTGCATGAATCGGCCGTACTTCGATCAGCAAATACGTGCTTTATTTGAATTGAGCGAACAATTTGCCGCATTTCTCATGATTCCCGCCGCGACCGTGGTTCCGCCGTTGCGGCACGTCGACTGTGCTGCCGGAAGACCCTTGCGCCGTACCGGGACGGCACGCATCGCGCTCGCGATAATGCGTTCCTTTCATCGTTCATGGAGCGGGCGCATGTCTTTGGTCGATTTCAAGTCCGTGGCCGCCGCGCAGGCCGCCGCATGGAAATCCACGATCGTCGGCGAGGTCGGGCCGGCCCGGATCAAGGTGCTGCGCATGGATGCGCAGCCGTACGACGCGGAAGTGCACGACTACAACGAGGGGCTGCTGGTGCTCGACGGCACGCTGATGCTCGAGGTTGACGGTGGGACGGTGGTGGTCGGGGCCGGGCAGATGTATCTCGCGCGCGCCGGGATACGTCACGCGGTGCTGCCCGGCAGCCACGGCACGCTCGCGATCATCGACGTATGAGGTTGCGCCGCAACATGCGTGCGGGCCGCTGAAGGCCGCCTGGCCTGGCTCGGCGCGGATTGCGCGAGTGCCGTTCAAACGCGTGTTCCACAGCCCGGGTATTTGTCTGAGCAAATAAAATGAAGGCTGTTTGAAAATCTGTTAAATACCGTGTAAACGCTAGGATCGCGCGGGTTCATTCGTTTGGAACTCTGCATCCATTTACTTGTTTGAATGGTCCGATCATAGTCTCGACAAACGACGCATCACGATAACGAATCAAGCGTACGTATGGAGACCACACCATGAGACGCCCATCCGCGGGGCCAGCCGGACTGCCGTTTCCCGATTTTTCGCTGCATGCAGGCGCGACGCAGGTCGCGTGCCTGCGTCGTCACCTCGCCGTGTAGCGCGGCGAACCACTTTCCGTTCCGATCGTTCCGACGGCGCCGTGCCGCATGACGGCGCTGCGGGACCGCGCTTGTCTGCCGCCGCGGCGTGGGCCGCACATGCCTGACCGGCATCGCGGCCGTCTGGCGCGCATTGTCATGCGCCGCGCGTTCGGGCGGCGGCGCGATACCAACCGGCGGGCCATGCAGCCTGGCCGGACGAGACTTGTCGCACCTCAAAAGGAGGGGTTGATGATTTGCATTCCTGAATGGCGGAAGACGATCCTGTCGTGCGCGGTGCTGGTGCTGCCGTTCGTCGCCGGTTGCGGCGGCGGCGACGATCCGGGGCCGATCAACGTGCCGCAGTGCTCGGGCAGCGCCTGCGGGCCGAGCGGCGCCGAAACGACGCCGCCCGTCGTGGCGAAGCTGTGTCCGGACGCGCTCGATTACACGACGACGTATACGGGCGGCGCCGGCAGCGGCGAGTACGTGAAGGTGAAGTTCGACACGACGAAGCTCACCTACCAGATGCAGTTCATCGAATCGTCGGTGCCGACGTCGGCAGGGCAAGTCAACAACACGCGCGCGGGCCTGACGATCAGCGGCGCGTTCCATCATCCGACCAACCTCCCGACGGCCGAGCAGAACCGCTGCGCGTTCGTGCTCGACAGCGGCGCGACGAGCGACGGCGCGTATGCGGTGACGATCAATCGCGCCGATCCGCCGATGCTGTTCGTCGGCAATGGTGTCGTGGGCGGCGGGATTCCGGGGGCGACGATCGCGTTCAAGGGCATCGACCTCGGCGCTCCGTTGCCCATCGGCTACGTGCCGTCGCGCACGTTCGATTTCTATCCGTTCATTGGCTTCATCGAAACGGAAACCGATTTTTCGAAGGTCGCGGGCAATTACAACGAGGTAGGCATCCATCTGTCGCCGCTCGGCGGAGGCGGGCAGAGCGCGCCCGGGCCAATCGGCTGGGAACCGGACGTCGTCAACTGGAACCAGACGCTCAATGCGGACGGTTCGTGCACGATCACCCCGGGCAGCGACTACTCGTGCCAGACGACCGGGACGCCGTGGACGCTGCGCAAGAATGCGGACGGGTCGGCCGACAACGTGTTCGTGAGCAACGGGTTGCCGAACGCGTTTGGCGTGCTCTCGTATCCGATCGCGGGGCAGGGGTCGTCGCTCATCCTTCTTGCGTCGAGCCAGGCCAAAGGCATCATGATCGTCGGCAAGCTGAATGGCGTACGGATACCGGTCGTGATTCGCGTCGGCTACACGTATGTCGATGCGACCAATCTGCTCGCCTCCGTCGCCGATGCCGAAGTCGGTATCTCGATGCTGTCGTCGACCACCGCGATCGCCGCGAATTCGCTGAAAGGCGGCTACATCGGCGCGACCAGCGCCTCCGCCTGCGGCATCGTGACGTCTCCCGGCACGACGACCTTCTTCCCGACGGCGGGCCCGAGCTTCAATCCGAACGTGCCGCATCCGGAGCTGCCCGGCAGTTTCGTCAACGGCACCTTCCTGACGGAAGCGGGCACCTGCAACGACGGTACCGCCGTGTCGACGCTGGCTGCGAACTATACGTCCACGCTGTTCCAGGGCAATACCGCGGCATTCATCGATCCGCAGACGTCGTCGGTCTCCTCGCAGTTCGCGCTCGACTATACGCAGGCCACGCCCGGCAAGATCAAGGTGACCGCCACGCAGGACTTCAACGCGAAGGGCGCGAACGGCAACGTGGCGATCTTCAGCAAGGGCGACACCGGCTGGCTCGTGACGGCCGGCAACGTCTACGCGATGGTCGTCAACAACAACAAGGTCAACCCGTTCTTCACGGTCGGCGCGTTCGTCCAGTAACCCTGCATTGAACACGTAACACCGGCGGCGCATGCGTCGCCGCCGGCGAATCGAATTTCAAGAGGATTCCTATGAATGTGAAGCAATGGATGGCCGCGGCATCGCTCGCGCCCGTGCTGGCCGCATGCGGCGGCGACGGCGACCCGCCGCCCGCACCGGTGGTCCGGCTGTGTCCGCAGACGATCGACTACAACACGGTATTCATCGGCGGGTCGGGGTCGGGCGAGCTCGTGAAGGTGCAGCTCGACACGACGAAGATGACGTACCGGATGACCTACCTCGCGTCGCCGGTGCCGACCACCACCGGCACCGTGCAGCCGACGCGCGACACGGCGCCCGCCAATGTGGTCGACGGCACGCTGGCCGACGAAACGGGGCTGCCGACGGTGAAGCTGAACCAGTGCACGTTCCGGATGCAGAACGCGAGCCTCGACCCGAGCCGGCCCGCGCGGCTGTTCCTCGGCGAAGGCGTGCTGGGCGGCGCGATTCCCGGCGCGACGATCCAGTTCGACGGCGTGATCGGCGTCGGCAAGATCCCGAAGACGACGTTCCCGTATTACCCGTTCATCAGCTTCTCGTCGCTGGAAACCGACCTGACGAAGATCGCCGGCACGTACAACCAGCTCGGCTATCACCAGGTGCCGTCGCAGAACTTCCAGCCGGTGGCGCTCGACCAGAAGGTGACGATCAACGCGGACGGCAGTTATACGGAAACCGACAACTTCGGCAAGAAGAACGGCGGGTTGCCGCTCGCGTCGAGCGCGACCGTGAACCAGCCGTTCACGCTGCGCCCCGATGCGCCGGCGTTCCAGTCGCTCAACTACCAGCCGCAGGTTCCGCCGACGCTCGCCGCGCTCGATCCGGCGAAGGCCGGCAAGGGGATCCTGATCGTCGGCAAGCTGCGCAACCAGCTCGTGCCGATCTTCATCCGCACCGGCGCCGCGAACGCGGACCTCACGCAAGGCCCGCCGAGCGCGGACGACGAATCGGGCATCTCGTTCCTGAGCCCGCAGACGGCGATCGCGCAGGGCTCGCAGGACGGCGAGTACACGGGCGTCGACAGCGCGTTCAACTACCGCGCGACCGCGCTCGTCGGCGCGCAGGCCACGCTGCTCGATCCGTTCAACGCGTCGCAGGCCGCGCTCACGCGCGCGCTGAACCTCGACTACACGCAGAAGGTGCCGGGCGTCGTGACGACCGTGCACGCGGATGCGGCGTCGGGGCCGGCAACCGGCAAGTTCGTGTTCACCGGCGGCGTGTTCGGGTTCCTCGACATGGCCGATACGAGCAACCCGTACTTCACGGTCGGCGCGTTCGTGCAGTGACGCACGCCTGGATGGAGACACGGTGGCGCCGCGCGCGGATGCGCGGCGCCCCGACAGAACGAGGGGGAGACTTCATGAAGAAGCTGATTGTCGCGGGTGTCGCCGCAGTCGCGTCGACGCTCGCATCGGCCCAGCAGGCGGGCGACAACGTCGCGACGCTGGGCTGGCTGCACATCATGCCGCAGGATTCGACCAACGGGTTGACGACGAATCTCGCGAGCATGCCGATCAACGGGCCGCTGCGCCTGCCGGGCTCGTTCACGTCGCCGGGCACGAGCCTGACGGTCAACAATGCCGATACGGTCGGCCTCACGCTCACGCACTTCTTCACCGACCACATCGCGGTGACGTCGGTGCTCGGCGTGCCGCCCGAATTCACGCTGACCGGCCACGGCGTGATCAAGCCGCCGGGCCCGGCCGGCGCGCTCGGCAACGTCGACATGGACAAGTCGGCGAACCAGCCGGCCGTGAAGAACGCGCGGCAGTGGAGCCCGACGATCATCCTGCAGTACTACTTCAATGCGCCGACGGCGAAGTTCCGCCCGTTCGTCGGGATCGGCGTGGCCTACAGCTGGTTCAGCAACATCGAACTGAACGGCAACTTCGCGAAGGACATCAACGAGAACCTCGGCAGCGTGCTCGCGGCCGGCGCCGGCAAGCCGGGCGCGACGTCGGTGGAGGGCAAGGCGTCGTCATCGTTCACGCCGGTCTACAACGTCGGCGCGAGCTATGCGATCGACAAGCACTGGGGGCTGACGGCGACGCTGACCTATATGCCGCTGAAGACCTACTCGTCGCTCGTGATCAAGGCGGCCGACGGCTCGACGCTCGCGACCACGCGCACGCGGCTGAAGGCCGATCCGCTGATCACGTTCGTCGGGATTTCCTACAAGTTCTGAGCCGACCGGCGCGCATGACGCGTGCCGGCGGTTTCCTGCGCCCGGCTGGCCGGATCGTTCCGGCCGGAAGGTCGCGTTCCTGGCGGCGTGCCGCCATTTGTGAAGAGAGGGGGCAGTTCAAATGAGCATTCGCAAAATCGTATCGCTTGTTGCTGCAGTGGCTTTCACCGCGGTTTCGGCCGCGCCTGTTTTCGCCGTCACCGTTTCGCGTGCCGACGGCCAGCCGATGAATCCGAACGGCGAGCCGTTCTCGGCGTCGGGGCTGACGGCGCTGGCCAAGGGGTCGATCAACGCGAACTGCAACGCGACCTTCAACGGCACGATCACGTCGACCGGCATCGTCAACATCACGTCGACGACGTTCTCGGGCGGCGCGACGTGCGGCCTGATCAGCGGCAGCGCGAGCAGCACGTCGCCGTGGACGGGCCAGGCCGACAGCACGACGCAGTTGTCGATCAACAACGTGAAGGTGAACGTCACGTTGCTCGGTACCTGCGGGCCGAGCAAGGTCGTGACGGCGTGGAGCGATTCGAACTCGTCGCTGACCTTCGACAAGTCCGCGCTGACGCCGGATTGCACGGTGAGCGGCACGGTCGCCACGTCGCCGAAGTTCCACGTGCAGTAAACGCCGGGCGATCGAAGCGGAACCCGCCGCGCACGAGGGCCGTGCGGCATGTGCGGCGGGTTTCCGCGGCTTCGATGGGTTCGTGCCGTCGCGCGTATCGGCGCGGCGGCCGGATTCATTCGGCGGCGCGGTCGTTTCTGCCGGTGTGCCGCCATTCATATCAAAAAAAGAGAGAGGGCAATGCAGATGAACATTCGTCCAATCGCATCGCTTGTCGCTGCCGTGGTATTCACCGCGGTTTTGGCCGCGCCCGCCTTTGCCGTGACGGTTTCTCGCGCGGACGGTCAGCCGATGAATCCGAACGGCGAACCGTTCTCCGCGACGGGAATGACCACGCTCGGCAAGAAGGCGATCAACACCAACTGCGCGGTGACGTTCAACGGAACGATCACGCCGGCGGGCGTGATCCGCATCACGTCGGCGCAGTTCGGCGGAGGCAACTGGTGCCCGCTGATCAGCAGTACGGCGAGCAGCGCCGCGCCGTGGACGGGGCAGGTGGACAGCGCGACGCAGCTGTCGATCAACGATGCGCAGGTGACCTTCACGCTGCTGGGTTCTTGCGGTCCCGACAAGCTCGTGGCGGCGTGGAACGATTCGAACGCGTCGCTGACCTTCAACCAGGCCGAATGGGCGCCGGACTGCAGGTTGGCCGGCACGCTCGTCGCGTCGCCGAAGCTCCACGTGCAGTAACCGTCGCGGAGCGCCAGCCGTGCGCGAGGATCGTGCGGTTCGCACGCGGCCATGTTCGCTTCCTCGATGTATTCGCGTCGTCGCGCTTATCCGCGTGCCGGCCGAGCCGCCCGTGTCGCGATCCGGCATGGGCGGGCCCGCGGGGCGGGCGTGACGTACTGCGCTTCCCCGATTCGATCGAAACAAAACGATTCCAATTGGCCGGAACCATGCTTACCGATCCAGCAAAGTATGGCGATGCCCGCGACGCCACGCCCGACCGGCTGCGCACCGCCGCGTGGCTGCAATACCTGATCGACCATCTCGACACGGCGTCCTGCACGATGACCGCGCGCGATGCCGGCGACACGGCCGTCGCCGCGTCGTACACGACGCGCGCGGGAACCGGCGCGCGCCTGTCGCGCGAAGCGGCGGCCGCGCTCCACCGGCTCGTCCCGTGGAGCGCGTCGGACGGCGGCGGCTGCGCGTGCGACCCGGCCGATCCGCTCGGCGCGTGCTCGCATGTGCCTTCCGTCCGTCAACTCGCTGAGGCCGAACGTTGCTGCCCGGGCTCGCGTGCCGTATTCGACTCCGCGCACGGCGTGATCGAGGTGTGCGCATTCGACGATCCCGACATCGGCTGGGCCGCGCTCGAACGCATTGCCGGCGGCGTCGAACGCCACGGCGAAGACGCGCGAGAACGCGTCGCGAACCCACCTGACGGGCCGCGCGAGATGCCGCCTGCGAAGAACCCGAGAGAAAGGCTGACCGCTATCGCGGCAGCGAACGGAGAAACGCCGACCCACCCCGGTGCCGTCATCGACGCGATCGTGCTGCGCGCATGCGGCCCGCGAGACGACGCGGCGCGCATCGACGAGATGGCCGCGCTCGCGATGTTCTCGGCCGGGCTCGCGGCCGGCAACGGCGTGTCGGTTCAGGCGTACGGCGGGCAGCACAATCTCGTCGCGCGGGCGATCCGTACGCATCGCGCCGATCTCGCGTCGATGGACGGGCTGCTTGCCGCGCTCGCCGTTTGCCGGCTCGATCGACTCGTCGGCGCGGGCAGCTTCTGGGCCTGCTACCTGCTGGCGGGCATCGCGATCGCCGCACCGGATACGGTGCGGGAAATCGGCGGTCGCTTCCACGGCGACACCTGGCAGGCGTGGCTCGACCACGTGCTCGCGTGGCCGGCGGTCAGCCGCTTCGGGCCGACGGAGGATGTCGCGTTCGACCGCCTGCGCGACGCGATGAGCCTGACGTCGCGCTGGAATCCGATCGTCCGCGGCAAGCGGGTGCGCACGCGGGGCGTGACGATTTCCCGCTCAGGCGAAGACGGGAGCAAGGCCGGCTGACGGGGGGCTTGGCCTGGATGAAACGGCCGGCACCGCCTCGCGCGCAGGCGCTCGCCCCGGGGCGACATCCCGGGCCGCGTTGGCACGTGCGGGCGCGGCGTCGCGCCATCGGCAGCGTCGTGCAACCGCAGGCCTGCCGCGCCGACCGGCCGCGCAACGCCTCGGTTCCGCGCTCCATCGACCGGACGCAGTATGTGATGCCGCCGACCATCGCGATCGGCGGCGTTTCATCAGGACACCATCCAGGTTCGGGCAGCGCGCCCGCCGTCGTCAGACCGTCTCGGGCTGCCGCACGGCCTTCGCGACGTTTCTCGCCATCGCGCCGTTCGCGACGAAGTAAGGGACGTCGACCCGCGCGAGCGGCTGGCGGCCGCGGATCTTGTCGGCAATCTTCTCGGCGATCATGATCGTCGGCGCGTTCAGGTTGCCGGTCGTGATGATCGGCATGATCGACGCATCGACCACACGCAGCCCTTCGAGCCCGTGGACGCGGCCTTCTTCATCGACCACGGCCATGTCGTCGTAACCCATCTTGCACGAGCACGACGGATGGAACGCGGTCTCCGCGCGGGCGCGCACGAACGCGTCGAGTTCCTTATCGCTCTTGCAGTCGGCACCCGGGTTCAGCTCGCGGCCGCGATAGCGGTCGAGCGCGGGCTGGCGCATGATCTCGCGCGTCGCGCGGATCGCGTCGCGGAACTCGCGCCAGTCGAGCGCTTCGGCCATGTAGTTGAACAGGATGCTCGGATGGTCGTTCGGGTCGCGCGAGCGCAGCTTCACGCGGCCGCGGCTCGGCGAGCGCATCGAGCCGACGTGCGCCTGGAAGCCGTGCATCTCGATCGCGTTCGAGCCGTTGTAGTTGATCGCCACCGGCAGGAAGTGATACTGGATGTTCGGCCAGAGGTCGTCGTCGCGCGTGCGGATGAAGCCGCCCGCCTCGAAGTGGTTGCTCGCGCCGAGGCCCGTGCCGTTCAGCATCCATTCGAGGCCGATCTTCGGCTGGTTCCACCACTTGAGCGCCGGGTACAGCGAGACGGGCTCCTTGCACTCGTACTGGATGTACATCTCCAGGTGGTCCTGCAGGTTCTGGCCGACACCCGGCAGGTCGAGCACGACGGGGATGTCCAGTTCCTTCAGCCACGCGCCGGGGCCGACGCCCGAGCGTTGCAGCAGCTGCGGCGACGCGATCGCGCCGCTGCACACGAGCACTTCGCGGCGTGCATGCGCGCTCGCGCGCTCGCTGCCGCGCAGGTACGTGACGCCCGACGCGCGCTTGCCGTCGAACAGGATGCGGTCGGCGAGCGCATGCGTGACGATCTCGAGGTTCGGCCGCACCTTCGCCTGGTCGAGGTAGCCGCGCGCGGTGCTCGCGCGGCGGCCCTTCGGCGTGACCGTGCGGTCCATCGGGCCGAAGCCTTCCTGCTGGTAACCGTTCAGGTCGTCGGTGCGCGGATAGCCGGCCTGCACACCCGCATCGACCATCGCCTCGAACAGCGGGTTCACGCCCGGCTTGCTGGTCGTGACCGACACGGGGCCGCTGCCGCCGTGATAGTCGTTCGGGCCGACGTCGCGCGTCTCGGCTTTCTTGAAGTACGGCAGGCAGTCGAGATACGTCCAGTTCTCGAGGCCCTTGTGCGTCGACCAGTTGTCGTAGTCGAGCGCGTTGCCGCGGATGTAGCACATCCCGTTGATCAGCGACGAGCCGCCGAGCCCCTTGCCGCGGCCGCATTCCATCCGGCGGTTGTCCATGTGCGGCTCGGGGTCGGTCTCGTACGCCCAGTTGTAGCGGCGGCCCTGCAGCGGGTAGGCGAGGGCGGCCGGCATCTGCGTGCGGAAGTCGAAGCGGTAGTCGGGGCCACCGGCTTCGAGCAGCAGCACCGTGACGTCCGGATCTTCCGTCAGGCGCGTTGCGAGCACGTTGCCCGCGGAACCGGCGCCGCAGATGATGTAGTCGTATTCGCGTGTCGTCATGACGGTCAATCTCCTTTCGTGATCCTCAAAACACCGGGTTGTAGCGGCCGAGCTCGACCTGCACCGACTTGATTCGAGTGTAGTGCTCGAGCGTCGTGATGCCGTTCTCGCGTCCGACACCGGATTGCTTGTATCCGCCAACCGGCATTTCGGCCGGCGATTCGCCCCACGTGTTGATCCAGCAGATGCCGGCTTCGAGGCGATGGATCGTGCGGTGCGCGCGCGACAGGTTCTCGGTCACGACGCCGGCCGCGAGGCCGTAGTGCGTGTCGTTCGCGCGGGCGATCACTTCGTCTTCCGATTCGAAATCGAGGATGCTCATCACCGGCCCGAAGATTTCCTCGCGCACGATCCTCATGTCGTCGCGGCAATCGCCGAACACGGTCGGCGCGACGTACTGGCCGTTCGCGAAGTGGCCGTCGGTCAGGCGGGTGCCGCCCGCGAGCAGCTTCGCGCCTTCGGCCTTGCCGCTCTCGATGAAGCCGAGCACCTTGTCGAGCTGCGCGGCCGACACGAGCGGGCCGAAGTTGGTGTCGGCATCGGTCGGCTTGCCGACGCGGATGCGCTTCACGCGTTCGAGCACCTTTTGCGTGAACGCATCCTTGATCGAGCGGTGCACGAACACGCGCGTGCCGTTCGTGCAGACCTGGCCCGAGCTGAAGAAGTTGGCGGTCACGGCGATGTCGGCCGCACGATCGAGGTCCGCATCGTCGAACACGATCAGCGGCGACTTGCCGCCGAGTTCCATCGTCACTTCCTTCAGCGACGACGCGCCGGCCAGCGACATCACTTTCTTGCCCGTCTCGACGCCGCCCGTGAACGACACCTTCGCGATGTCCGGGTGGCCCGTCAGCAGCGCGCCGACCGAGCCGTCGCCCTGCACGACGTTGAACACGCCGGCCGGCACGCCGGCTTCCGTATAGATTTCCGCGAGCTTCAGCGCGGTCAGCGGCGTGACCTCGCTCGGCTTGAACACCATCGCATTGCCGGCCGCGAGCGCGGGCGCGGTCTTCCAGCACGCGATCTGGATCGGGTAGTTCCACGCGCCGATGCCCGCGCACACGCCCAGCGGCTCGCGGCGCGTGTAGACGAACGACTCGGCGCGCAGCGGCACCTGCAGCCCCTCGATCGCGGTCGCGAGGCCCGCGTAGTACTCGATCACGTCCGCGCCGGTGACGATGTCGACCGCGAGCGTCTCGCCGATCGGCTTGCCGGTGTCGCGCGTTTCGATCGCCGCGAGTTCGTCGTTGCGTTCGCGCAGCAGGTCGACCGCGCGGCGCAGGATGCGCGAGCGCTGCATCGCGGTCATCGCGGCCCATTCGCGCTGGCCTTCCTGCGCGGACGCGACGGCGCGCTCGACGTCGGCCGCGCTTGCCTGCTGCACCTGGGCGAGCAGTTCGCCGGTGGCGGGATCGAAGGTGTCGAAAGTCTTGCCGCTCGTGGCGTCGACGTAACCGCCGCCGATGTAGAGGCGCTGCAAACCGTATACGGACATGAGGATCTCCTGGTAGGCGACTGCGTGACGCGTCAGGCGGACGCGAGCAGCAGGTCGATGTAATCGTGGGCGAGCTTCAGTGCAGCCCGGGTGTCGATCGGGCCGCCGGCGAGCGCGCCGCGCAGCCACAGGCCGTCGATCAGCGCGGCGAGGCCGCTGGCGGCTTCGCGCGCTTTCGTGCGCGGCAAGGCCTTCGCGAACTCGGCGCACAGGTTCGAATGGAGGCGCCGCGTGTTGACGTGCTGCAGGCGCTTGAGCATCGGGTCGTGCATGCTCTGCGACCAGAACGCGAGCCACGTCTTCATCACGGGGGCGCTGACCTGCGTATCGTCGAAGTTCGCGGCGACGATCGCGCGCAGCCGCGAACGCGGATCCTTGCGCGCGGCCGTGCGGCGGCGCGTGGTGGCCGACCACAGGTCGCGCAGCACGTGCCGCATCGTCGCTTCGAGCAGGCCGTCCTTGTCGCCGAAGTAGTGGCTGACGATGCCCGTCGAGATGTTCGCGCGTTGCGCGACCGAGGCGAGCGTCGTGCCGGGCAGGCCCGCTTCGTCGATCGAGCGCAGCGTGGCATCGATCAACTGCGCGCGACGGATCTCCCGCATTCCGACTTTCGGCATCGCGACTCCCTTCGCCCGGACGGGGCCGTTCATGGAAGTCGAAAGCTTAGCGGTTTTTTATTGATCGTTCAATCAACAAAAAATCGGGGTCCGACGGCGAAACAGCACGCCGCGACGGGTGCCGCGTCGCCTCCGCGGTCATGTGCGGGTGCGGAAAAATGCATTGAAAGAAGGTTAATTAAATTGAAATCTGTTTAAAACGGATTCCGAAAAGATGACGCAATGCGAGGGAAAATTTCCACTTCCGGTGCATTACAAAACGAAAGAGTGTCGAAATATGTAAGATTATTCGCAATGTGAAATCGTCAATTCGGATCGTGAATGTGTGCGGCTTTCATGAAATCGTTTTAATCAGGCGATTAAAACATAATATGTATTTGAATTAAAACAATAATATCGATTTTTGAGCGCTTCTCCAGATTGCTCGCAAACGATTGCGTCCGCCCGCGTGGAGAATCCGCATACCATAGAAATTGACGAAAAAATTTGAATCATGGGCATTTTCTAACAGAGTAGAGGGGATCGTTGGAATGACTTGAGTAAGTAATATCGACCGTATTAGTATGGCGCCGCACCATCAGGAATCAATGAGCGCCGCCGGCATTTGCCGCGGTGCGTCGGCAATGGGCGCGATGACGGATCGCGCACGGGGCCGTCACCTGTCATTGCGCACCTGCAGCATGCCGCGACGTCGAGACGCCGCATCCACCGGAGAACGACGATGCCGACCGAAAAACACGTGGTCCCGCTACCGAATGGCCTGAAGGTCTATGTCGAACGGAACGTGTTCGACCCGGCGTTCGACACCGCGATGCTCGTCAACGGCGCGCTCGCGACGACGGCGTCGTTCGGGCAGACCGTCCAGTACCTCGGCGAGCGGATGAACACGATCTGCTTCGACCTGCCGTATGCGGGCCAGTCGCGTCAGTACAACCCGGGTTGCTGCATCCTGACCAAGGACGACGAAGCCGCGATCCTCCAGTACCTGGTCGAGCATTTCGCGCCGGCGTTCCTCGTGTCGGTGTCGTGGGGCGGCGTCGCGTCGCTGTTCGCGCTCGCGCGCGGCTGCCCGAGCGTGCGTCGCGCGGCGATCTGCTCGTTCTCGCCGTTCCTGAACGACGCGATGGTCGACTACGTGACGCGTGCCCGCGATCACATCGCGGCCGGCGAGAACCTGAAGGCCGCGCAGCTGCTGAACGACACCGTCGGCCGCTACCTGCCGCGCATCATGAAGCTGTACAACTACCGGTATCTCACGCGCCTGCCGCGCGACGAGCAGGACCAGGTCGCGTTCCACGTCGACCAGATTCTGTCGCTGCGGCCCGAGCGCTACTTCAGCGAGTTCTCGAACATCGGCTGCGAGCTGCTGTTCCTGAACGGCGAGCGCGACGAATACACGACGCCGGCCGACGTGCGCCAGCTCGGCGCGCACGTGTCGCGCGCACGGTTCGCGACGGTGCCGGACGCCGGCCATTTCCTCGACATCGAAGGCCGCGCGCAGCGCGAATGCACGCGCACGGCGCTGCTCGAGTTCTTCTGCGGCGAGGCGAGCGTCGCGGCCGGCATGGCGCGCGCCGCCGCGCATGCGTGCGTGCCCGCGCCGATGCACGCGCTGTCGTCGTGACGCCAACCGTCGTGCACCGGGTTCGCCCCGCACATCCGAATTCCCATCCCAACGAGGCAGGCCAGCCGTGAATATCGTTCAGACCATCGCCATCGTCGTTCCGTGGGCCGCATGGCTCGCTTACTGGATCGCCACGTCGCAGGGCGTGAAGACGACCGTGCGCAAGGAAGCGTCGCGCTCGCGCACGCTGCAGTCGATTCCGCTGATCGTCGGCGGCGCGCTGATCATCCTGCCCGATCCGTCGTGGCAGGCGCTCGTGCCCGACTGGCAGCGCTTCGGGCTGCAGGCGCAGTGCGGGCTTGCGGTGCTGGCGGCCGGTCTGTTGTTCTCGGTGTGGGCGCGGTTGCATCTCGGCACCAACTGGAGCGTGTCGGTCACGCTGAAGGAGAACCACGAGCTCGTCCGCACGGGGCCGTACGCGTTGGTGCGCCACCCGATCTATACGGGCTGCCTGGTCGCGCTCGCCGGCGCCGCGCTGATCGGCGGCGAATGGCGCGGCGCGGTCGGCGTGCTGCTCGTGTTCGCGTCGCTCGCGTACAAGGTGCGCGTCGAGGAGAGCTGGCTCACCGGTCATTTCGGGCCGGCGTACACGCAGTACCGCCGCGAAGTGGCGGCGCTGATCCCCGGTTTCTACTGACCTCCGCGAGGCGCGCGATGGCGAAGATGATCGTGACCGCGATCGGCTCGGCGGGCGACGTGCATCCGCTGCTCGGTGTCGCGCGCACGCTCGCGGCGCGCGGTCACGACGTGGTGTTCTGCACGCACGCGCCGTTCGAGGCGGCCGTGCGCCGCTGCGGGTTCGCGTTCGTGCCGGTCGGTACCGCGGCCGAATACGACGCCGCGATGGAGAACCCGGCACTGTGGGATCCGCGCACGTCGTTCCGCACGCTGTGGCAGGTGATCGCGCCGACGCTGCGCCCGCATTACGACGCGCTGCATGCGCTGACCGATGCCGACACGGTGCTCGTCGGCACGCTGTGGGCGTTCTCCGCGCGCTTCATGCAGGAACTGCATGGCACGCCTTACGTGTCGGTGCAGGTGTCGCCGTCGACGCTGCTGTCCGCGCATGCGCCGCCGACGCACCCGCGCCTGACGATTCCCGCGCGCTGGCCGCTGCCGGTGAAATCGGCGCTGATGACGCTGATCGAGCGCCAGGTGCTCGATCGTGTGTGCGGCCCGGCGCTCGACGCGGTGCGCCGCGAGCTCGGGCTCACGCCCGCGCGGCGCGTGCTCGGCCGCTGGCTGCATTCCACCGACGGCGTGCTGTGCCTGTTTCCCGCCTGGTTCGCGCCGCCGCAGCCCGATTGGCCGTCGAACCATCTGCAGAGCGGTTTTCCGCTGTTCAACGATATTGCGACGCCCGACGATGATGTGGCACTCGATGCGTTTCTCGCGGCCGGCGAGCCCCCGGTCGTGTTCACGGCCGGTTCGACCCGCGTCGATCACGCGGCCTACGCGCGCGCGGTGGCGGACGCGCTGCGCGCGACCGGCGCGCGCGGGATCCTGCTGACGCCGCACGATGCGGCGCCGGGCGACGAGCGGCTGCTCGTGCGCCGCTTCGTGCCGATGCGTACGCTGCTGCCGCGTTGCCGCGCGCTCGTGCATCACGGCGGGATCGGCACCGCGGCGCTCGCGTGCGAGGCGGGGATCGTGCAGGTCGTCACGCCGTTCGCGCACGACCAGTTCGACAACGCGCAACGCGTCGTCGCGAACGGCTGCGGCGTGCGCGTCGACGGCCCGGTCGACGGTGCGCGGCTCGGCGCGGCGCTCGCTCGCGCGCTCGACGAACCGGCGTTCGCGGTGCATGCGAAGCGCATGCGCGCGCTGCTCGCGGCCGCGCCGGACGGTTGCGAGGCGGCCGCCGATTTCATCGAACGATTCGTGCCGAAGCGCGGCCGGCTGGCCGCGCGGGCCGATCTCGCGGCGGCCGGCGCATGAGCACCGCGTCGCCGCTTCACGACGGGCCGGTCGCGCCGTCCGCGTTCGACACGCCCGCGCCCGCGCCGGCCGCGCAGCCGGTGCGCGGCATCCGCCTCGCGCTGCTGACGTTCGCGCTGTCGCTCGCGACCTTCATCGAGGTGCTCGATTCGACCGTGACGAACGTCGCGGTGCCGGCGATCTCCGGCAGTCTCGGCGTATCGAACAGCCAGGGTACGTGGGTGATCAGCTCGTACTCGGTCGCGGCGGCGATCGCGGTGCCGCTGACGGGCTGGCTCGCGCGCCGCGTCGGCGAGCTGCGGCTGTTCGTCGGCGCGGTGCTGCTGTTCACGCTCACGTCCCTGCTGTGCGGGCTGGCGCGCGACCTGCACGTGCTGGTGATCTGCCGCGCGCTCCAGGGGCTGTGTTCCGGGCCGATGGTGCCGCTGTCGCAGACGATCCTGCTGCGCACGTTCCCGCCGGACAAGCGCACGATCGCGCTCGCGCTGTGGGCGATGACCGTGCTGCTCGCGCCGATCTTCGGGCCGGTGGTCGGCGGCTGGATCGTCGACAACTTCTCGTGGCCGTGGATCTTCCTGATCAACCTGCCGATCGGGCTGTTCTCGTTCGCGGTGTGCACCGCGATGCTGCGCCCCGACGCGCAACGCGGCGCGGCCGGTCCGATCGACGTGCCGGGCATCGTGCTGCTCGTGATCGGCGTCGGTTCGCTGCAGGCGATGCTCGACCTCGGCCACGACCGCGGCTGGTTCGGTTCGCCGCTGATCGTCACGCTGGCGGTGGTCGCGACGCTCGCGATCGTGTCGCTGCTGATCTGGGAAGCGGGCGAGGCGCACCCCGTCGTCGATCTCAGCCTGTTTCGCGACCGCACGTTCTCGTTCTGCGTGCTGATCATCTCGCTGGGGATGATGAGCTTCTCGGTGGTCGGCGTCGTGTTCCCGCTGTGGATGCAGGCCGTGATGGGCTACAACGCGTTTCACGCGGGGCTCGCGACCGCATCGCTCGGCGTGCTCGCGCTCGTGTTCTCGATACTCGTCGGGATTCACGCGCACCGCTTCGACGCGCGCGTGCTCGCGACCTTCGGCTTCCTCGTGTTCGCTTCCGTGCTCGCGTGGGATGCGCACTTCACGCTGAAGATGACGTTCGCGCAGATCGCGGCGCCGGGGCTGATCCAGGGGATCGGGCTGCCGTGCTTCTTCATTCCGCTGACCGCGGCGACGCTGTCGCGCATTCCGGACGACCGGCTCGCCGCCGCGTCGAGCCTGTCGAACTTCCTGCGCACGCTGTCCGCCGCGTTCGGCACCGCGATGAGCGTCACGCTGTGGGAAAACCGCGCGACCTATCACTACGACACCGTGTCGCAATCGGTCACGCACGCGTCGGCGAACACGCAGCGCTTCGTGCACGCGCTGAACGCGATGGGCGTGGACGGCGTGCGCGAGTTGTCCACGCTGCACCACGTCGTGATGCAGCAGGCGTACATGATGGCGACCAACGACATGTTCTGGATGGCGAGCATGACGTGTCTCGCACTCGCGGCGATGATGTGGCTGACGCGGCCGAAGCGCGGCGCGGCCGCGTCGTTCGGGCATTGAGGAGAAGACCATGACGACACTCGGCGCACTCGTGATCCTGTATCACCCGAGCGATGCGCAGCTCGACGCGCTCCGTGCGTGGCGGCACGCGTGCGATGCGCTGCTCGTCGTCGACAACACGCCGCGGCCCGATGCGCGGGCGCGCGCGCTGTGCGACAGGGAAGGCATCGCGCTGCTGCATCACGGCAATCGCGGCGGGATCGCGGGTGCGTACAACGCGGGGCTCGCGGCGCTGTTTCGCGATCGCATCGACGCCGTCGCGCTGTTCGACCAGGATTCGTCGGTGCCGGCCGCCTATTTCCCGGTGATGCGCGACGTCTGTGCGGGGCTCGCGGGGCGCGCGTTCCTGGCCGGCCCGCGCATCTTCGACGAAAACGCGCGCAGCTTCCTGCCCGAACTCGCGACGAACGGCATCGGCCTGCGCCGCCTGCGCATCGAGCCGGGCGCGCCGCTGCAGCGCTGCGCGTTCCTGATCTCGTCGGGCTGCGTCGTGTCGCGCGACGCGTTCGACCTGCTCGGCCGCTTCGACGAGACGCTGTTCATCGATCACGTCGACACCGAATACAGTTTTCGCGCGCTGTCGCGCAACGTGCCGCTCTATGTCGTGCCGTCGCTGGTGCTGCCGCACCGGATCGGCGCGAAGCAGCGGCACGCGATCGGCCCTTTTGAAATGACGTCGATGAATCATTCGTGGCAACGGCGCTACTACAGCGCACGCAATGCGGTGCAGCTCGGGATGCAGTACGGGCTGCGCTTTCCGGTGGCGATCGTGCCGAACCTGCTGACCGTGTGGCAGGTCGTGCAGATCGCGCTCGTCGAGCGCGACAAGCGCGCGAAGCTGGCCGGCATCCTGTTCGGTGTCGCGGACGGCCTGTTCGGCCGGCTCGGCCCGCTCGAACGCACGCGGCCGCGTCTGGCCGCGCGTGCGCAGCGCGTTCGGCAGGGGTGACGATGCGGCGTTCGAGGAAAGCGGCGGGGCCGGCGCGCGGCGTGAGGGGCGGCGCGACGATCGCGGCGGCGGCCGCGTTGCTCGCGTTGAGCGGATGCGTGCCGTCGGGGTTCCTGCCTTCGCTGTCGCTGCGTGCGCCGGCCGACGACGCGCTCGCGCATACGGCCGGGCCCGGCGCGAACGGCGCATGGCCGGCACCGGACTGGGTGAAGCAGCTCCAGGATCCGCAGCTCGACGAGCTGGTGGCCGAGGCGTCGCGGAACAGTCCCGATGTGCAGGTCGCACAGGCGCGGTTGCGGATCGCACAGGCACAGCTTCAGCAATTCGATTCGCTGACCGGGTTGACGGGCACGGCCGGCGCCACGATCAGCCGCGCGCGGATGCCGAAGCCGGGCGACATCGCCGACGTGACGGCCGGCGGCTATCGCGTGCCGGTGCAGATCTTCGGCGATCCGAACGTATCGCCGTCGTCGATCTTCGTCGGCCTGAACTACCAGCTCGACCTGTGGGGCAAGAACCGCGCGGCGACCAGGAGCCTGATGTCGCTGCGCGACGCGGCCGGCGTCGAAGCGGAGCAGGTGCGGCTGACGCTCGCCGTCGCGATCGTCACCGTGTACTGCCAGCTCGATCAGGCGTACGCGGTGCGCGACCTGTTGCAGCAGAAGCTCGCGATCAGCCAGCGCGTGACGGCCGTGCTGCGCGAGCGCACCGCGCGCGGCCTCGACAACGCGTACGACGCGAGCGACGCGTCGATCAAGCGCAGCCGCCTGCTCGAACAGATCGCGCTGAACGACGAGCAGATCAAGCTCGCGCAACTGCAGCTCGGCGTGTTGTCGGGCCGCGGCCCGGAGCGCGGGCTCGCGCTGCAGCGGCCGCGCGTCGGCGCGTTCGCGGGCGGCGCCGTGCCCGCCAGGCTGCCGGCCGATCTGCTCGGCCGCCGGCCCGACATCGTCGCCGCGCGGCTGCGCGTCGAAGCCGCGTTCGCGAATGCCGATTCGACGCGCGCGCAGTTCTATCCGGACGTGAACCTCGTCGCGCTCGGCGGCGTGTTCGCGCTGACGCCCGCGTCGCTGTTCTCGCGCGATTCGCTCGCGGGCTCCGTCGGCCCGGCGATCTCGCTGCCGATCTTCGATCGCGGCCGGCTGAAGGCGAAGCTTGGCGCGGACGTCGCGCAGGCCGACGTCGCGATCGGGCTGTACAACAAGACCGTCGACGACGCGCTCGGGCAGGTCGCGCAGCTCGTCACGTCGTTGCAGACGTCGCAGACGCTCGTCGCGCAGCAACAGGACGCGGTCGCGGCCGCGCAGAAGATCGTGCAGATCGCGGCCGACCGCCACCGGCGCGGCGTGCTGATGCAGAAGGACGTCGATGTCGCGGATCTCACGCTGATCGACGAGCGCACGCAGATGATCGCGTTGCTCGGCCGGCAGCGGGCGTTGCGCGTCGGTCTGATCGGCGCGCTCGGCGGCGGGTTCGATGCGGGCGCAACGGTGGCGCAGGCACCGGCCGTGCATCGGGCGCGCAGCGGGGCGGCCAGGCGCGGGGCGCCGGCTCCGGTGGCGTCTAGTGCGGCGATCCGCGCCGCGGCGGCCGCACCGTCGAGCAATGCGCGTACGGCGAGCGCGTCCCTGTCGCCGGCCGCTACCGTCGCAAGTGTCGCGGCCGTGCCTGCAACGGCACCCGTGCGGCGTGACGACGCGGCGTTGCGCGGCACGCGGGCGCTGGCGCGCACGGCAGCGACGAACGCGGCGCCGGCCCCGTCGGTTAGCCAGCCGATCCCCTTGTTCCAGCACGATCGACTGATCGTCACGCAAAGCGACTGATGCACCACGACAACCTTCATACCGCCGCGCCGCCGGCCGCACAGACCGACCCGGCACTCGATGCGCGCCGCGCGACGCGCCGCAAGCGCTTCACGGTGTTCTTCGCGATCGTGCTGCTGGCGGCGATCGCGTGGATCGCTTACTGGCTGTTGAGCGACCGCTACTACGAAGACACCGACGACGCGTACGTCGCGGGCAGCATCGTGCAGGTCGCCGCGCAGATCCCGGGCGCCGTGACCGACGTGCTGGTGGCCGATACGCAGGCCGTGCGCGCCGGGCAGACGCTCGTGAAGCTCGACGACACCGAAGCGTCCGTCGCGTTCGCGCAGGCGAAGGCGCAGCTCGCGCAGGCCGTGCGGCAGGTGGCGAACGCCAAGATCTCGAACACGATGTACGTCGAGGCCGTGAATGCGCGGCGCGCTGATCTGTCGCTCGCGCAGCGTGCGCTTGCCGCTCGCTCGGGTGCGTCGGTCGAGATCGTCGCGCCCGAGGAACTCGCGCGTGCGCGCGCGGCGGTGGCCGGCGCGCAGGCGAACCTCGCGGCCGCGCAGGCCCAGCTCGACGCGGCGCGCGCGCTCGGCAGCAAGCTGCCCGTCGACGAAAGCCCGGCCGTCGTGCAGGCGGCCGCGCAGTTCAAGCTCGCGTACCGCAACCTGAAGCGCACGACGATCGTCGCGCCCGTCGACGGCACGATCGGGCAACGCTCGGTGCAGGTCGGCCAGCAGGTCGGGCCCGGCGTGCCGCTGATGTCGGTCGTGCAGCTCAACCGGCTGTGGATCGAGGCGAATTTCAAGGAAGGGCAGATCCGCCACATGCGCGTCGGCCAGCCGGTCGAGGTCGTGTCGGATCTCTACGGCTCGCGGATCACCTATCGCGGCCGCGTGCAGGGTTTCTCGGCCGGTACGGGCAGCGCATTCTCGATGCTGCCGTCGCAGAACGCGGCCGGCAACTGGATCAAGGTCGTGCAGCGCGTGCCGGTCGTGATCGCGCTCGATGCCCGCGATCTCGCCGCGCATCCGCTGCGCGTCGGGCTGTCGATGCGTGCGACGGTCGACACGCACGACCGCAACGGCCATGCGCTCGACAGCGAGCCGCCGACGCCGGCCGTCAGCACGCGCGTGCACGATGGCGTGGCGAGCGACGCGGAGGCGGCGGCCGCTTCGATCGTCCGCGAGAATCTGGGCGGGTAGCGCCCGTCGCGGAAAGGGGTAGAGCCGGCCGCGAGGGCCGGTCCGACCCCCGCGCGTCCGGTCCGGATCCTGCCCGGCGGTTCCCGTCCGACTTTCGTATTTCCGCCATCGATGTCGGCGTCGATCAAACGCATGTCGCGTTTGAGACATCGGCGCCCCTGTCTCCGGGACTACTCTCGAACAGCACGTCGCGCGTGCGCCGCACGAGCCGGCGCGCCGCGGCGTCATCCAACGAGACATGGAGACAATACGATGAGCAGCAATCGAGGTGTCGTCTATCTTGGACCGGGCCAGGTCGAAGTCCAGAAAATCGATTATCCGAAAATGGTCGACCCGAGCGGCCGCGCGATCGGCCACGGCGTGATCCTGAAAGTCGTCAGCACGAACATCTGCGGCTCCGATCAGCACATGGTGCGCGGCCGCACGACCGCACCGGTCGGCCTCGTGCTCGGTCACGAGATCACCGGCGAAGTGGTCGAGGTGGGCCGCGACGTCGAGACGCTGAAGCTCGGCGATCTCGTGTCGGTGCCGTTCAACGTGGCCTGCGGCCGCTGCGCGATGTGCAAGGACACGCATACGGGCGTGTGCCTGAACGTGAACCCGTCGCGCGCCGGCGGCGCTTACGGCTACGTCGACATGGGCGGCTGGATCGGCGGCCAGGCCGAGTACGTGCTCGTGCCGTACGCCGATTTCAACCTGCTGAAATTCCCGGACCGCGACCAGGCGATGGCGAAGATCCGCGACCTGACCTGCCTGTCCGACATTCTGCCGACCGGTTATCACGGTGCGGTGAGCGCGGGCGTGAAGCCGGGCTCGACGGTCTATATCGCGGGCGCGGGCCCGGTCGGCATGGCCGCTGCGGCGTCGGCCCGCCTGCTCGGCGCGGCCGTCACGATCGTCGGCGACATGAACGCGGAACGGCTTGCGCATGCGCGCGCGATGGGCTTCGAGACGGTCGACCTGTCGAAGGACGCATCGCTCGGCGAGCAGATCGAGCAGATCCTCGGCGTGCCCGAGATCGACTGCGCGGTCGACTGCGTCGGCTTCGAGGCGCACGGCCACGGTTCGTCGGGCCACGCGGAGGAAGCGCCCGCGACGGTGCTGAACTCGCTGATGGAAATCACGCGGCCGGCCGGCGCGATCGGCATCCCGGGCCTGTACGTGACGGACGATCCGGGCGCGAAGGACAAGGCCGCGCAGCACGGCAGCCTGAGCATCCGTTTCGGCCTCGGCTGGGCGAAGTCGCACTCGTTCTTCACGGGCCAGACGCCGGTGCTGAAGTACAACCGCAACCTGATGCAGGCGATCCTGTTCGACCGGCTGCCGATCGCGAAGATCGTCAACGTCGAGGTGATTTCGCTCGACCAGGCGCCGGAAGGCTACAAGAAGTTCGACGGCGGCGCGCCGCGCAAATTCGTCATCGACCCGCACGGGTTGCTGGCGGCCTGATGCGCTAGCGTTCGTTCGCTGCGCATCGAAGGAAACGGGCGGCTCCGGAAACGGGCCGCCCGTTTTTGTTGCGGGCCCGAGGCGATCGAGGGGGGCGGAAGATCGGTTCGGAACGCGAATCGTCCAGTGCGAGCGGCGAGGCCCGCGCTCAGTGGCCGCGATAGAGTTTCGCGATCTCGGCGTGGCCGGATGCGGTGTACCGCCGGTGGCGAACAGGCAGGCTCACGCGACGCATCGGATGCGTGCGATGCGCGGCATCGCGGCTGCTTTTCCAGTCCGCCACGCGAACCGTGTCGGCGCGTTTCCGGTCGGGGGCGCGCATCGACGGCGCGGCCTGTGCAACCTGCATCTTGCTTGCCGGCGGAGTGGCGTTCGCATCGCCGCGGGGCGGAATGGCCGCCTGCTGCGCGCCGTCAGTCGAATGAAACGGATAGGCCGGCGCCGGCAACACGGGCAGCACCGGATCGTTCGCCGCAAGCGGATGCGTCTCGGTCGCCGACGCGGACGGTGCGCCGGATCCTTTACAGACGGGATCGGTCCTGCAGGTGCGGTCGACCATCACATAACCGCCGACCAGCAGCACGAGTGTCACGATGCTCAGGATCGGTGCGCTCGACGCGCTCGGCTGCCGGAAGGCCGCGTCGCGCAACGTACGCGCGATGCGCGACGGCCACGTGTGTAAGGATCGCCGCGCATGCATCGCGTGTGCGTGGCGGGGCGTGCGGCGAACCGGATCGAACGGCCAGTCCCATTGGCCGCAGACGGGGCAATGCTCGAGTGCGTGGAGAGCCACGAAACCGCATTCCCTGCAGCGGCAAGCGGTGCACGGTCGCGATTCGACGCGCGCATTCAGCACGGCGCGCCACGCATCGCGCGCGCGAACGTGCCGGTTGGGCAGGACGCGCATCGTCAGCGGCGGGCGGGCGCCGCCGCCGGAGCACATGCTGGCCGTCGCTCGCAGTCGGTGTTCATGCGATTCTCCATAACATCGGACTTGTGGAACCCGTTCGTCCGCGGCTGCCCGACGTTCATTCTTGGCCGGTTGCACGCGAAACGCAAGGGCGATGTCGGTCGTCGCGGGCCGCATGTTTCGCGCTAACCGTCGTGTCGTTGCCGGGCCGCGAGCGTTCCGACGGTCTCCATCGCGCGCTCGACGGCCGGCGTCCACGGCCGGCCGTAGTTGAGCCGCAGGTAGCGGCGGAATCCGCCGGTCGCGGAAAAGATCGGCCCCGGCGCGATGCTGACGCCGCTTTCCATGGCAGCGTCGAACAGGTGCATCGCATCGACGTGCGGCGGCAGTTCGATCCATAGAAAATACCCGCCGCGCGGCGCGAACACTTCGGTGTCCGCCGGAAAATAGGCCCGTACGGCCGAGAGCATCTGCGCCTGGTGCGCGGCGAGATTGCGTCGCAGCTTGCGCAGGAAGCGGTCGTATGCGCCGTCGCGCAGGTAGCTCGAAATCGCCAGTTGCGCAGGCACGTCGGCAGCCGGCGCGCGCGTGATCTGGGCCTGCCGGATCTGCTGCGCGAAGCGTCCCGCCGCGACCCAGCCGATCCGGAACCCGGGCGCGAGGCACTTCGAGAACGACCCGCAATGCAGCACGAGCCCGCTGTCGTCATACAGTTTCGCGGGCCGCGTCGGCGACGGGCCGAAATGCAGCTCGCCATACACGTCGTCCTCGATCAGCGGCACGCCGCGCGACGCGAGCAGGTCGATCAGCGCGCGTTTGCGTTCGTCGGTCAACGTCGCGCCGGTCGGGTTGTGGAACGACGTCATGAACCAGCACGCGCGTACCGGATGCGCGTCGAGCGCCGCGGCAAGCGCATCGAGGTCGAGGCCCGCGCGCGGGTCGACCGGAATCTCGACGGCCTTCAGGTGCAGGCGCTGCACGGTCTGCAGCACCGCGTGGAACGCGGGCCGTTCGATCGCGACGAGGTCGCCGGGGCGCGTCAGCGCCTGCAGGCTGAGCGTCAGCGCTTCGAGCGCGCCGGTCGTGATGACGATTTCGTCCATCGGCAATGCGGCGCCCGCGTTCAAGTAACGCAGGGCAATCTGTCGTCGCAATGCATCGTTGCCGGGCGGCAATCCCGACAGCAGCTTCGAAAGGTCCATGTTGCGGGCCGCGGACGCGACGTGACGCCACAGGCTGCTCATCGGGAACAGCGAATAGCTGGCGAACGCCGAGCCGAGCGGCACGACGTCCTCGCGTCGGAGGGAGTCGAGCAGGCGGAACAGCACGTCTTTTTCGCCGGTTGGCGCGGTGCCCGGCTTGCGCGGCGGATCGTGGCCGAACCGCACGTGCTTGTCGTCGAGGTCCGCCACGAAATAGCCGGACCGTGCCCGCGCGACGATCAGACCCTCGCTTTCGAGCGCGTAGTACGCGCGAAACACGGTGGATGGACTGACCCGATGCGCGCGGCATGCCGCGCGCACGGTGGGGATACGCTCGCCGGCTGCCAGGTCGCCGCGCCGGATCGCGTCGGCGATCGTCTGTGCCAGCGCCGCATATCGCTTCATGCCTGCCCCCCGGCCGCTCGAAGCCTCGCTGAAAAACAGAGTAGGGCACGGCACCCGTCGCGTGCAAGCGCGCCCCGAATCGCTGATCCGCATGTTTTTTGAGTGCTCTGATGCTGTTCTTTCGTCTGATAAACAGGCATTCTCCAGCACGTTCCATTCCCGATGACCGACCGAGACGGAATCCACCCCGTACGGCCGTGGCTCCATGACCCAGTGGCGTGCGCGGGTTCTCGTCCGCGGCATCCTGACCCTACTCGGAAGCATCCAGCGTGAAATTGAAAACTCTCGTCGCCGGTCTCGTGGCCGGCCTCGCCCTCAACCTGTTCAGCGGCGCCGCAGCCGCAACCTGTACCAGCAATCCCGCCGCCCAGCCGAACGCGACGTTTCCCGCCGCGTTGACCGGCAAGCTTGTCTATCACAGCTATGTCAAGTACGGAGACGGCACGAGCCAGCTGTTCCTCTACGATTTTTCGGCGCATACGCTGACCCAGTTGAGCAAGAGCACGTGGGGCATCACCGATCCGATGAACGGCGTGTTCAGCCCCGACGGCAAGTGGCTCGCGTTCATGGGCATCAGCAACGGCGCATGGAACGTCTTCATGCTGCAGCTCGGCGCCGGCACGCCGCCCGTCAACATGACGAACAGCACGGGCGCCACGCGCAACGAAGACCCGAAGTTCAGCGCGGACGGCAAGACGCTCGTGTTCAAGCAGAACGGCGACATCAAGCAGGCGACGCTGTCGTATACGAGCGCGGGCCCGGCGTTCACGTCGGTGGTGAGCCTGACGAACGCGCCGGCCGGCGCCGAGTATTCGATGCCGTTCCTCGCGCCGGACGCGAGCGCCGTGTACTACGCGACCGGCACCGGCTCGAGCATGGGGCTGATGAAGCGCACGATCGCGACCGGCGCGACCGCCGTGTTCGATCATCCGGCCGGGCTGCAGACGTACTACCCGATCGTGCGTGCGGACGGCATGGTGTACTACGCGCGCTGGAAGGACAGCGGCGGGGCCGACCAGATCTATGCGAAGACGGCCGACCCGGCGTCGGTGCCGAATGCGCTGGCGCTCAACGACTGCATGAGCAACAACTCGGATCCGGCGCCGGCGAGCGGCACGAACTACCTGTTCTTCTCGTCGACGACCGCGGGCGGCTATCAGCTTTATGTGGGCGACGTGACGACCGGCCAGCGCTGGAGCCTGTCGCAGTTCGGCGTGAATGCCGACACGACGAAGGCGAAGCTCGGGTCGAGCTATTACGGCGGGCCGTCCACCGCCCGGATGACGCTGCTGTCGCAGGGCCGTCCGGCCGCGGCGTCGGCGAGCTACAACGCGTCGCTCACGGCGGACAAGGCGTTCGACGGCAACGCGACGGGCACGCGCTGGGATTCGCCGGAAGGCGCGGGCGTCGATCCGCAATGGATCTCGGTCGATCTCGGCGCGACGAAGCACATCGATCACGTCGACCTGTACTGGGATGCGGGCGCGCTCGTCTATCAGATCCAGACATCGAACGACAACGTCAACTGGACGACGCTCTATTCGACGAGCAACGGCGGTTCATATAACCACGTCACGCTGCCGAATCTCAACGGAAGCGGTCGTTACGTGCGGATGCTCGGCACGAAGCGCGCGACGCAGTGGGGCTATTCGCTCTACGAAATGCAGGTGTGGGGATCGTAAGCGCGGGAAGAAATCAGTCTGGCAAACCGGATGCCGTTCAGTTGATGAAACTGAACGGCATTTTTGTTTTCGAGATCGTGACCTGCGGTGAAGACCCGTGCAGGATTCGCGTAAAAACGCCGCCCGACACTTTGCGATCCTGCGTCGCATCTGCCGGAACCTGTTCGAAGCGGATACGACGACCAGGTCCGGCATCAAGAACCGACGGCCCGAAGCGGGTGCGGGCGACGGTTACCGTGCTCCGTTTATAACGTTTCACGTAATGGCTCGGGAGTGCAGCCGGAAATTTCAAATATCGTACTTGTACTATTTATTTTCAAGAAAATATAGTTCGAGTTCCATAGATCGCAGATAGAGCGATCCCTAAAATTGCATACAAGAAATCGATATCGCTGTGCGACGTCTTCCGGAAAGCGGGACGACGATGGGGGATGGGGTTTGACGCGAGCTGTACGAATGTAATCAGGGCGTTTCCGTGCTCGCCACCAACGAGAACGGATGATCGTTCGCTCGACGCTTTCTCGGGGCCTGTCGAGCATCATCAGCAAGTTCGACGGCATCGGCCACATCGTCACGACGATTCACTGGAGTGATGGGTCGACAATTATTTGTCGACGGCAATCACACGCGTGTTCGATGACGAGATCGAGCCGCGCGGCGCTCGGCACGTTCGACATCCGCGAGTTGTACGTTCGCGGCGGGGCCCTGTCAAACGGGTAGGGATTCCATTCACTCATTTTCAGCCGGTGGAGGAAACGAAGGAATTGTAAATCTTCATGAAGTTAGTTGTACATATGATTGAGCGGCGCGTATCCGATCGGAACGAGGCCGCTCAAGATTCTCATTTAACGATTGAGTGAACCAGAAATGAAAAAGATTGCAATGATGATGTCGGCAGCGGGGTTGGCATTCGCGGCGATGAACGCGGCTCACGCGGCGGACGGCACGATCAACTTCACGGGCGAGATCGTGGCCGCATCGTGCGGCATCACGGGTGGCAACGGCACGTCGGTGACCGGCGGCAAGGGCGAGCAGTCGATCGACGTCAAGCTGGGCAAGGTCAGCACCGACGCGCTGGGCGGCACGGCCGGCGGCGGCATCGCGGCCGGCACCGCGATCAACCTCGTCCTCGATTGCGGCTCGACCGCGAAGGGCCTGACCACGGTGAAGGTGCGTTTCGACCCGGCCAGCGGTTCGGGCGTCGACAGCACCAACAACAAGCTGCTGAAGACCACCGGCACGGCCGCGGGCGTCGGCATCGGTATTTACAACACCGCCGGCACGCTGCTGAACCTGAACGCCAACGAGACGTTCGACGCACCGCTGGTGAAGGGCGGGACGGATGCGGCGCCGACTTACACGGCGAACCTGGCGATGCGCGCCGGCTACGTGAAGAACGGCGTCGACATCGTGGCCGGCACCGCAAACGGCACGCTGCCGTTCACGCTGACCTACGAGTAATCCACCTCCGGGCGGGGAGGCGCTGCTTTCCCGCCCGATCAACGACTTTCTGTTCGACATGAAACGATTCCACTTTGCAGGACTGGCGCTGGCCGGCTCCCTGCTGTTGTCTTCGGCGGCTTCGCTCGCCGGCGTGACGCTCGACGGAACCCGCGTCGTGCTGGCCGCGCCGAGCAAGGAGGCGTCGATTCTGGTTCGCAACCGCGCGTCGGCCGACGTCATGATCCAGTCGTGGATGGACACGAGCGACGGCAAAGGGGACGTGCCTTTCGCGATCACGCCGGCATTGAACCGCCTCGGCGGCGAAAAGCAGCAGACGCTGCGCGTCCTTTACTACGGTCAGGGCCTGCCCGGCGATCGCGAGTCGGTGTTCTGGCTCAACGTGCAGGAGATTCCGCAGAAAGCGAGGGACGACAACACTTTGCAGATTGCGGTGCGTCAGCGCATCAAGTTCTTCTACCGGCCCGCCGGACTGCCCGGCAAGGTCGAGGAAGCGCCCGCGCAACTGCGCTGGAAGGTGGTTCAACGCGACGGCCAGACACAACTCGAAGTCAACAATCCGTCGCCCTTCTTCGTGTCGCTGGCATCGGTCAAGGTGCAGAGCGGCGGTCGCGACTATGACGCGCAAGCCGAGATGGTGCCGCCTTCCGCCACGCGTCATTTCGCCGTCAAGGGCCTGCCGGCCTCCGCCGCGGAGACCGGCGTCAAGGTCCACTTCGAATCGATCAACGACTACGGTGCCGTCGAAGCCCATGACGGCACTGCCGGCTGACATCGCCGGTTCCGCAGGTCGTATTGCTCCTCAACTTCGTCATCCCCGGGCCCTTGCCGTGGGGAGTGGACCGTTCGCGCCTGCGATGCCACTCGGGAGGTGAATCAACATAGAGAAAGGGTATGGAGAACGTCAGGAAGGAAGTCGATGTCTGGACCGCCGCGCAAATCGGCGCGCCGTGCCTTGCATTGATCGGTTTGGTACTGCCTGCGACCGGCCACGCGGTCGAGTTCAACGAGTCCTTTCTGCGCAAGGGCGAAGGGCCGGTCGAGCTGAGCTACTTCGAGAAGGGCAGCGCGGTGTCGCCCGGCCGCTACGACGTCGACATCTACCTGAATCACACGCTGGCCAAGCGCCAGGACGTCGCGTTCCGCGCGGACGCCGACGGCACCGTCAAGCCGATGGTGACGCTCGGGTTGTTGCGCACGGCCGGCGTCAACATCGCGCGGCTGGAAAAGGACGGGCGTATCGCTGCAGGCGCGGACGACGAGACGATCGTCGACTTGCCCGCCGTGGCGGATGGCGCTTCGGTGGAGTTCGAGTCCAATACGCTCTCGCTGAACATCAGCTTTCCGCAGCTCTACGTGTCGCGCACGTCGCGCGGCTACGTCGACCAGTCGCTGTGGGACGACGGCATCCCCGCGCTGTACACCGACTACCAGGCCAACTACAGCCGCAACGATGGCAGCGGCTACGGCAACGAGTCTTACTTCGTCGGTTTGCGCAGTGGCTTCAATGCCGGCGGCTGGCGCTTCCGCAACGAATCGGCGCTTACCGGCACCAAGGGCGCGAAGAGCAGCTTCACCAGCAACCGTACCTACGTCGAGCGCGACATCCGGCGTCTGCGCAGCAAGGTGGCGGCCGGCGAACTGTATACGTCGGGCGACATCTTCGACAGCGTGCGCTTCGTCGGTGCGCAGGCCGGCACCGATCTCGGCATGTTGCCGGACAGCGAAGTCGGCTTTGCGCCGATCGTGCGCGGGATCGCCGAGAGCAACGCGGTCGTGGAGGTGCGGCAGAACGGCTACGTGATCTATTCGACGCCCGTGCCGCCTGGCGCGTTCGAAATCACCGATATCTATCCGAGCGGTTCGAACGGCGACCTCGAGATCCGGATTACCGAAGCCGACGGCCGCGTGCGCCGGTTCACCCAGCCGTACTCGTACCTGCCGGTGATGGTTCGGCGCGGCAGCCTGCGGTACGCGTTTTCCGCCGGTCAGTATCGCGTCCAGGGCCAGTCGAGCCCGAAGTTCACGCAGGGCACGCTGGTGTACGGCATGTCCGACAACTTCACCGGTTATGGCGGCATCATCGCCGCGGAAAACTACGTGGCGGCCGCTCTCGGTATCGGCGTGAATACGCGCATCGGCGGCATGTCGCTGGATGTCACGACGAGCCGGTCGCGCACGTCGTCGGGCACCCGGCAAGGGCAGAGCTTGCGGTTCCTGTATTCGAAGACGCTCCATTCGACCAACACGACGTTCACGATGGTCGGCTACCGCTATTCGACGGATGGCTACCGCACGCTGAGCCAGCACGTCGAAGACACGGATCGCACCTACGGGCCGCGCATCGCGCGTCAGAAAAGCCGGCTGGACGTGAACGTCAACCAGCCGCTCGGCAGTGGCTCGATGTTCGCCGGCATCGGCGACACGACCTACTGGAACGGTGAAGGACACAGTCGGCGCCTGCAGGTCGGCTACAGCAACAGCTACAAGAACGTCAGCTACAGCGTGTCGGCGTCGCACATCCAGGAGTCGGGGCCGTTCGGGCGCCCGGACACGCAGTTCAACGTGTCGGTGAGCATTCCGCTGGGCAAGGCGTCGAGTTCGCATCGCCTGTACGCGAACGCGGTGTCGTCGACGCGCGGCGAATTCAACGTGCAGACCGGCGCGTCGGGTTACCTGAACGACAGCAACACCATCAACTACGGCGTGCAGACCGGCTACAGCCGCAGCGGCGGCGGCTCGGGCGGCGTGAGCGCGGGCTGGGATACGCGGAACGCGAAGCTGACCGGCAACTTCACGCAGGATCGTTCGGGCCGCCATTTCGACGCGGGCGTATCGGGCTCCGTCGTCGTGCATGGCGGCGGCATCACGCTCGGCCAGCCGCTCGGCGAGACGTTCGCGGTGGTGGAGGTGCCGAAGGTGCGCGACGTGACGTTCGGCGGAGCGTCGACGATCCGCACCGACCGGCGCGGCTACGCGGTCGTGCCGTATCTGCAACCGTATCGTCAGAACTGGCTGAACATCGATCCGTCGAGCATCGGCACGCAGACCGAGATCACCGACAACGCGAAGTCGGTGGTCCCGACTCGCGGGGCCATCGTGAGGACCCGCTTCGAAGCGGAATCGGGGCGCCGGGTGCAGTTCGAGCTGGGTCAGGACGGAGGCGGCAAGGTGCCGTTCGGCGCGCAAGCCTACGACGCGAAGGGCAAGCTGCTGGGCATGGTGGACAACCAGTCGCGCCTGCTGGTGTTCGGCATCGAGGACAGGGGTAGCCTCGACGTGCGGTGGGGCGACAACAGCTGCAAGCTGTCCTATCAATTGCCGACGCAGAACAAGGAACTGGCCTACGAGCGGCAGGCGGCGATGTGCATGCGTGCCGGTACGGTTGTTGGCGCGCGCTGAAGCGCATTCGAACGGCACTTCTCCATCCGGAGATACGGGAAACGACGCTGCATCATCGAACCATTTCCAAAACCTCGCTGCCGTTCTGCTTCGCGCGGCCATGCTGTCGCTTACCGACCACCGGATGACACACATCACACGTCTGCACGTGATGGAATTTATTGAAAGGGACGGAATGTCTGAAAAGAAACTGCGTTGGATGCGGGCAGCAATGGTTGCCAGCTCGTTGATCTGGGCGGGGGCTGCGTTTGGCGAATGCCGATACAGTGGTTCTTGGAGGCTGAACACTTTCGACGTGACATTGCCGGCAACGATGAACATCGCGGCTGCCCCGGTGGGCGGGGTGCTGGCGCGTTCCGAGATTGAATACATGGCGCTCGACGCCAGCAAGACCGTCGCGTGTTGGTCTCCGGATCGGATCGACTTTACGATCACGGTGCAGGATGGCCAACTGGTGCCCGGGTACAACAGTGTCTATAAAACCAATGTAGACGGTATTGGCGTGAGATTCGTGTTTGTAGGAACGCGAGAATATGTTCCGCCGTGGTCTGCCATCGGGGGGAATCCCAACTACCCTACTTCCTATTATATCGCCCCATACAAGGTGAGAATGGAACTGGTCAGAACGGCAACGAATGTGGCATCCGGCGGCAGCGTGTCGCTCGCGTTCAACGCAGCCTTCGGTGCTGCCGGGATGACCCAGCTCTACATCAACGGGCGAGGCACGACGCGGGTAATCAATAACATCTACTTCGGCGGCTGCAAGACGACAACACCCATCACCAATATACGAATGGGCAAGGAGCCCATCGAACGGATCAAGGGCGGCCGGGCAGCGGAACATCCGTTCTCGCTCGAAGTTGCATGTGGAACCAACAAGCCGGGCAATCCGCTGCCGGTGAAGGTGTACTTCGAAGGCGATAACGCGGCAGCAGGCTTGTTGAGCCTGTCCGGGCGCGGTACGCCGGGTGTTGCCGCCGGTGTCGGCATCGCGTTGACGAGCGACAGGGGCGTCAAGCTGCCGTTCAGCCAGGGTGATGCGCTGACAATGGACTGGAACCGCTCCAGCCCGGATGGCGAGGTATATCGCTTTACGGGCAAGGCGAAGTATGCGCCCACGACAGGCGCGATCACTGCCGGCCGCGGCAATGCCACGCTGAACTTCGTCATCCAGTACAACTGAGCGTGGTTGACAGGCAGGATGTACCGAGAAGGTAATCGGCGTCGCAAGCCGCGGCGATAGTGTGTTCGCGATATCGTCCGAAAAAATAGGGTTCAGCCGCCTGATTGAACATTCGGCTCAGCATGGGCTCCAGGCATAAAGCGAATGGCCCGGAAAGCTCGAACACCGTTCGCCCCCCGCGAGAGCGCCGCGACCTGCGTGCAGCGCTCTCGCGTCGACGTGACGCCGAACGCGTCGCGACAGCGTTTGTTGGAATGGCTCGCCGACTGGAAGCCACGCGCGAGATAGGCTGAACGGGAAACGGCAATGACTTTCCCGTGATACCTGATTCATCTCTCGTCCGCGTTGACAAACCGAGGCGTCACACGATGTCGCCTTGCGGTGTCATGCCGTCAAGGCCCAACCGGCGCGTGACGTTTTTAGCACGTTTCAACATCACGGATTTTGTCGAAATGAATGGCATTTTTGATAAAAAGCTTCGCTGGCTTCGAGCGGCAATGGTTGTCGGCTCGTTGATCTGGTCGGGGACCGCGTTGGGCTATTGTGACAACGACGGTGAGTGGGCCGGTGGCACCTACAACGTGACGTTTCCCGCAACGATGAACGTCGCGGCGGCGCCTGTTGGCGACGTGCTGGCGCGCGCCGAGGTTACGTTTGCGGCGGCGGGGACCGGAATCAGCACCGCGTGTTGGGACACCAAGGCTACATTGTCGATGACGGTACCGGATGGTCAACTGGTTTCCGGATACAAAGGCGTATACAAAACCAGCGTGGATGGCATTGGCGTGAGATTTGTATTTGTCGACTTCGGTAACGCGGCAGGAGATATTCCGCCGATGACCTATCCCAGTGGATCCACGATTCTGGGAGGCGGTGCGCCCGTTTTGTATCCGCCGCACAAGGTGAGAGCGGAACTGGTCAGAACGGCGAAGAATGTGGGGCCGGGCGGCACCGTATCGCTCGCGTTCAATGCGGTCTTCGATGCCGCCAAGGATCCGTCCGGCAAGATCCTCCGTCGCCATATCAACGGGAGGGGCACGACACAGGTGACGAACAACATCTATTTCGGCGGCTGCCAGACCACGACGCCCGTCACCAATGTGCGGATGGACAAGGAGCCGATCGAACGGATCAAGGGCGGCCGGGCAGCGGAACATCCGTTCTCGCTTGAAGTCGCGTGCGGGACCAACAAGCCGGGCAATCCGCTGCCGGTGAAGGTGTACTTCGAAGGCGACAAGGAGGCTGCGGGCCTGTTGCGTCTGACTGGACGCGGCACGCCGGGTGTCGCCGCCGGTGTCGGCATTGCGTTGACGAGCGACAAGGGCGTGAAGCTGCCATTCACCCAGGCCGACGCGCTGACGATGGACTGGAACCGCTCGAGCCCGGACGGCGAGGTCTACCGCTTTTCGGGCAAGGCGAAGTATGCGCCCACGACAGGCACGATCACCGCAGGCAGCGGCAATGCCACGCTGAACTTCGTGATCCAGTACAACTGAGCGGGAGCGGCAGGCCGGCCGGATGTACCGACAAGGTAATCGGCATCGCAAGCCGCGGCGGCAGCGCGCGCTCGATGTCGTCCGAAAAATCCGGTTCAACCGCCTGATTGCACACCCGGCTCGGCTCCGGCTTCAGGCATGGAGCGAATGGACCGGAAAACTCGACCCGCCGCTCGCGGCACCCTGCGACAGCGGCGCGACCTGCTTGCGGCGCTCGCGCGTCGGCGCGACGCCGAATGCGTCGCGATAGCTCTTGCTGAAGTGGCACGCCGACTGGAAGCCGCACGCCATCGTGATGTGCATGATCGACATGTCGGTCTGCAGCAGCAACTCGCGCGCGCGGCGCAACCGCAGCGTCAGGTAGTAATGCGTGGGCGTCATGCCGAGGTGCTCGCGGAACAGGCGCTGCAGTTGCCGCTGCGACATGTTCGCGAGCCGCGCGAGTTCCTCGCGCGACAGCGGCTCCTCAATGTTGTTCTCCATCAGCGAGATCACTTCGAACAGCGACTTGTTCGCCGAGCCAAGCCGCGCGACGAGCGGCATGCGTTGTTGCGCGCTCGTGTCGCGCACGTGTTCGACGATGAATTGCTCGGCGATCTGCGTGACGCGCGCGGTGCCCACGCGCGCGGCGATCAGGTTCAGCATCATGTCGAGCGGCGCGACGCCGCCCGTGCACGTGATGCGGTCGCGATCGATCACGAACAGTTCCTTCAGGAAGCGCGTGTCCGGAAACTCTTCCTTCAGCGCCGACATGTTCTCCCAGTGGATCGCGCACGCGTAGCCCGCGAGCAGTCCCGACTTCGCGAGTGCATAGGTGCCCGTGCACAGGCTGCCAAGCGGGATGCCCGAGCGCGCGAAACGGCGCAGCGTCGACAGATGGGCTGGCGTCGTCGCACGCTGCACGTCGACGCCGCCGCACACGAACACGATGTCGGGCTGCCCCGCGCATTCGGCCGGGCCCGTGTCGACCGTCAGGCCGTTGCTCGCCGTGACCGGGCCGCCGTCCGGGCTGATCACCGACCAGCGGTAGAGCGGCTGGCCGCTCAGGTAGTTCGCCATCCGAAGCACCTCGATCGCATTGGTGAACGCGATCATCGTGAAATTCGGTAACGGCATGAACGCGAAGTGGGACAGCGACGCTGTGCGGTCGGGCGACATGGGGAGCGTTCCTAGAATCTCTAATAGCTTTATGCCCGAAGGGCACGCATCGGGCTGCGGTATTGTGTGAGCGAGCGCAACAAGCGTGCCATACGGCTAAACCCTAGCTCCATACGTTGCCTGGGCGTCAGGCCCATGCTGCACTGCACCGTAACCGTGACATGCCGCACCCCGACCGGGCGGCAAACGCACTGCCGGTGTGCGTATCCATAGGTGAACGGCCGATACCGTTTGGGTTGGTCATCCCGAAAAGCACGACCGGTCACTTGTACAAAACGGACGCGCATGGCGGAAAAGGCAAAGAACGCGTCTAAATTCATCAATCCGCCGAAAATCCGAACGACAAGAATAGAGCCGTCGGCAGCCTTGCACTGGCGTAGCGGGAAACCCAGGCAGGGCGGGCCTTGAGCTTCGGTTGCAGCCCTTTATTCTTCGTCACGGACGCACTATGTCGAACACCCAGCCTTTCTTCTCGCAGCCCCTTGCCGAGCGCGACGCGCCGGTGCGCAGCGCCATCCTGAAGGAACTCGAGCGTCAGCAGTCGCAGGTCGAGCTGATCGCGTCGGAAAACATCGTGTCGCGCGCCGTGCTCGAGGCGCAAGGCTCGGTACTGACCAACAAGTACGCGGAAGGCTATCCCGGCAAGCGTTACTACGGCGGCTGCGAGTTCGCCGATGAAGTCGAGGCGCTGGCAATCGAGCGCGTGAAGCAGATCTTCAACGCCGGTTATGCGAACGTGCAGCCGCACTCGGGCGCGCAGGCGAACGGCTCGGTGATGCTCGCGCTGGCCAAGCCGGGCGACACGGTGCTCGGCATGTCGCTGGATGCCGGCGGCCACCTGACGCACGGCGCGAAGCCGGCGCTGTCGGGCAAGTGGTTCAACGCCGTTCAGTACGGCGTAAACCGCGACACGATGCGGATCGACTACGACCAGGTCGAGGCGCTTGCCCACGAACACAAGCCGAACCTGATCATCGCCGGTTTCTCGGCCTACCCGCGTGCGCTCGACTTCGCGCGCTTCCGCGCGATCGCCGACAGCGTCGGCGCGAAGCTGATGGTCGACATGGCGCACATCGCCGGCGTGATCGCCGCCGGCCGCCACGCGAACCCGGTCGAGCACGCGCACGTCGTCACGTCGACCACGCACAAGACGCTGCGCGGCCCGCGCGGCGGCTTCGTGCTGACCAACGACGAGGACATCGCGAAGAAGATCAACTCGGCCGTGTTCCCCGGCCTGCAGGGCGGCCCGCTGATGCACGTGATCGCCGGCAAGGCCGTCGCGTTCGGCGAAGTGCTGCATGCCGATTTCAAGACCTACATCGACAACGTGCTCGCGAACGCGCAGGCGCTCGGCGAAGTGCTGAAGGCCGGCGGCGTCGATCTCGTCACGGGCGGCACCGACAACCACCTGCTGCTGGTCGACCTGCGCCCGAAGGGCCTGAAGGGCGCGCCGGTCGAGCAGGCGCTGGAACGCGCGGGCATCACCTGCAACAAGAACGGCATCCCGTTCGACACCGAGAAGCCGACCGTCACGTCGGGCATCCGTCTCGGCACGCCGGCGGGCACGACGCGCGGTTTCGGCGTGGCCGAGTTCCGCGAAATCGGCCGCCTGATCCTCGAGGTGTTCGACGCGCTGCGCGCGAATCCGGAAGGCGACCCCGCGACCGAACAGCGCGTGCGCCGCGAGATCTTCGCGCTTTGCGAGCGCTTCCCGATCTACTGATCGATCCCACAAGAACAGACCCACGAGCGAGAGCGGATATGAGCACGCTGCATCAGGACAGCATCATCATCGACGGACTGAACATTTCGAAGTTCGAGAAGCCGGTGTTCGAGGACATGCGCAAGGGCGGCATCACGGCCGCGAACTGCACGGTGTCGGTGTGGGAGAACTTCACCAAGACCGTCGACAACATCGGCGTGATGAAGAAGAAGATCCGCGACAACGGCGAGCTGCTCACGCTCGTGCGCACGACGGACGACATCTTCCGCGCGAAGAAGGAAGGCAAGACAGGGATCATCCTCGGCTTCCAGAACGCGCATGCATTCGAGGACAACCTCGGCTACATCGAAGCGTTCGCCGACATGGGCGTGCGTGTGGTGCAGCTCTGCTACAACACGCAGAACCTGGTCGGCACCGGCTGCTACGAGCGCGACGGCGGGCTGTCGGACTTCGGCCGCGAAGTGATCACCGAGATGAACCGCGTCGGCATCATGGTCGACCTGTCGCATGTGGGCAGCAACACGTCGTCGGAAGCGATCGCGTTCTCGAAGAAGCCGGTGTGCTACTCGCACTGCCTGCCGTCGGGCCTGAAGGAGCATCCGCGCAACAAGAGCGACGCGCAGCTCAAGGAGATCGCCGATGCGGGCGGCTTCGTCGGCGTGACGATGTTCGCGCCGTTCCTGAAGCGCGGGATCGAAGCGAACATCGACGACTACATCGAGGCGATCGACTACGTCGTGAACCTGATCGGTGAAGACGCGGTCGGCATCGGCACGGACTTCACGCAGGATTTCGCGAAGGAGTTCTTCGACATGCTGACGCATGACAAGGGCCGCTATCGCCAGCTGACGAACTTCGGCAAGGTGATCAACCCGGATGGCATCCGCACGATCGGCGAATTCCCGAACCTGACCGCGGCGATGGAACGCCACGGCTGGAAGGAGTCGCGGATCCGCAAGATCATGGGCGAGAACTGGGTGCGCGTGTTCAAGGACGTGTGGGGCGCGTAAGCGCCGCATCCCGCCGAACCGCTACCCGCGATTCAACATTAGAAAAATCGGGACGCGCCCGCGCAAGCCGCGCGGGCGCGCGGACGATGTCGCGCCTGCGCGCTGAACCGCGCGGCCAATTTCCTCACGGAGTCACCACGATGCAACCGCAACTGCCGATCAACGTCGATCCCGATACCGGCGTCTGGACCACCGACGCGCTGCCGATGCTGTACGTGCCGCGCCACTTCTTCACGAACAACCACGTCGCCGTCGAGGAAGCGCTCGGCGTCGACGCGTATGCCGAGATCCTCTACAAGGCCGGCTACAAATCCGCCTACCACTGGTGCGACAAGGAAGCGAAGCTGCACGGCCTGACCGGCATGGCCGTGTTCGAGCACTACCTGAAGCGCCTGTCGCAGCGTGGCTGGGGCCTGTTCTCGATCATCGAGGCCGATCCGGCCGCCGCACGCGCGAAGATCGAGCTGCGCCACTCGTCGTTCGTGCTCCAGCAGCCGGGCAAGGAAGGCAAGCTCTGCTACATGTTCGCGGGCTGGTTCGCGGGCGCGATGGACTGGGTCAACGACACGACGCCGGAAGGCAAGGGTGCACCGCGCGCGCAGTCGAAGGAAGTGCAGTGCGCGGCCGAGCACCACGACCACTGCGTCTTCGAAGTGTCGCCGATCGCGCACTGACGCCTCGTTTCACTGAAGCAGAACAACACCCGCAACACGAGACATTCGAACGCCAGAGGTCGCCAGCGATGCGTTATCCCCACCTGTTCAAACCCATGCAGCTGAACCAGCTGACGCTGCGCAACCGGATCGTCAGCACCGCGCACGCGGAGGTGTATGCGGAGCCGGGCGGCCTGCCGGGCGACCGCTATATCCGCTACTACGAGGAAAAGGCCAAGGGCGGCGTCGGCCTGGCCATCTGCGGCGGGTCGAGCCCGGTGTCGATCGACAGCCCGCAAGGCTGGTGGAAATCGGTGAACCTGTCGACCGACAAGATCATCGATCCGCTCACGCGCCTGGCCGACACGATGCACAAGCACGGCGCGAAGATCATGATCCAGGCGACGCACATGGGCCGCCGCTCGTCGTTCCACGGCGAGCACTGGCCGCACCTGATGTCGCCGTCGGGCGTGCGCGAACCCGTGCACCGCGGCAACGCGAAGATCATCGAGATCGAGGAAATCCGCCGCATCATCGGCGATTTCGCGGCGGCCGCGAAGCGCGTGAAGGCGGCCGGCATGGACGGCATCGAGATCTCGGCCGCTCACCAGCACCTGATCGACCAGTTCTGGAGCAAGCGTTCGAACCATCGCACCGACGAATGGGGCGGCAGCCTCGAAAACCGCCTGCGCTTCGGCATCGAAGTGCTGACGGCCGTGCGCGAGGCGGTCGGCAAGGATTTCTGCGTCGGCCTGCGCATGTGCGGCGACGAATTCCACGAGGACGGCCTCGATCACGAAGCGCTGAAGGAAATCGCGCAGGCGATGTCGGAGACGGGCCTGATCGACTACCTGAGCGTGGTCGGCTCGGGCGGCGACACGCACAACACGATCGCGAACTGCATGCCGCCGATGGCATTGCCGCCGGAGCCGTTCGTGCACCTCGCGGCCGGCATCAAGTCGGTCGTGAAGATTCCGGTGATGCACGCGCAGAGCATCCGCGACGCGGGCCAGGCCGAGCGCCTGCTCGCGACCGGCATGATCGACCTGGTCGGCATGACGCGCGCGCAGATCGCCGATCCGCACATGGTGATCAAGATCCGCGACGGCCGCGAAGACGAAATCAAGCAGTGCGTCGGCGCGAACTACTGCATCGACCGCCAGTACAACGGCCTCGACGTGCTGTGCATCCAGAACGCGGCGACGTCGCGCGAAGCGACGATGCCGCACATCATCGAGAAGTCGCGCGGCCCGAAGCGCAAGGTCGTGGTGGTCGGCGCGGGCCCGGCGGGCCTCGAGGCGGCGCGCGTCGCGAAGCTGCGCGGCCATGATGTCGTGCTGTTCGAGAAGAACGCGGAAGTGGGCGGCCAGGTGATGATCGCCGCGAAGGCGCCGCAGCGCGAGCAGATGTCGGGGATCATCCGCTGGTTCGACATGGAGACGAAGCGCCTGGGCGTCGACCGCCGTCTCGGCGTGGCCGCCGACGAGAAGATGATCATGGCCGAGAAGCCGGACATCGTCGTGCTCGCGACGGGCGGGTCGAGCTTCACGTGGCAGGTGCCGGGCTGGGGCGTGGCCGAGGGGCTCGCCGTCAGCTCGTGGGACATCCTGACCGGCAAGGTCGAACCGAAGCAGAACGTGCTGCTGTTCGACGGCGTGAGCACGCATGCGGGTGCGGGCGTGGCCGACTTCATGGCGAGCCGCGGCTCGAAGGTCGAGGTCGTCACGCCGGACGTGAAGGTCGCCGACGATTGCGGCGGCACGACGTTCCCGATCTTCTACCGACGCCTGTACGCGTTCGGCGTGATCCCGACGCCGAACACGATGCTCGACCGCGTCTATGAAGAGAACGGCAAGATGATCGCCGTGCTGCGCAACGAGTACACGGAAGAACTGGAAGAGCGCGCCGTCGACCAGGTGGTGATCGAGAACGGTTCGTCGCCGAACGACGAGCTGTACTGGAAGCTCAAGCCGGAATCGGTGAACCGCGGCCAGATCGATCCGCACACGCTGTTCGCGGCCGAGCCGCAGCCGTGCCTGTCGGAAGAACTCGGCAACGGCCGTTTCCTGCTGTTCCGTGTCGGCGACTGCATCTCGATGCACAACGTCCACGGGGCAATCTACGACTCGCTGCGTCTCGTGAAGGATTTCTGAACGATGAACCCGTCCTTCCTCATTACCGCCCTGTTGTGGCTGTCGGTGGCGGGGCTCGCGTTCGCGGTCGCGAAGCGCTCGTCCTACTGGCGCCTGGGCCGCGCCACGGCGCCCGGCTCGTTCGGCGTCGCGAACCTGTTCGCGATTCCGAAGCGCTATTTCGTCGACCTGCACCACGTGGTCGCCCGCGATCCGTACATCGCGAAGACGCACGTCGCGACGGCCGGCGGCGCGATCGGCGCGCTGGCGCTGGTGTTCGTCAACTACGGCCTCGCGATCTATTCGCCCTGGCTCGACAAGCTGATTTTCCTCGCGGCGCTCGCGATGCTGGTTGGCGCGGTGTTCGTGTGGCGCCGCCGCGCGGCCCGGGACGTGCCCGCGCGACTGTCGAAAGGCCCGTGGAACACGCTGCCCTGGCTGCTCGGCTCGTTCGCGCTCGGCCTCGTGCTGTTCATGCTGGTGCCGACCGGCGCGATGTCGGGTGCGTTCGCGGTGCTCTGCGCGCTGCTGATCGGCGTCGGCGCGTTCACGATGACGATCGGCGCCGCGAAGGGCGGCCCGATGAAGCATGCGATCGCCGGCCTGCTGCACCTCGCGTTCCACCCGCGCCAGGAGCGTTTCGCCGCCACGCGCGAATCGTTCACCGGCAACGGCACGGCCACGCCGCCGACCGCGCTGAAGCTGCCGGACATCGAGCATCAGGAATACGGTGTCGCGAAGCCGGTCGAATTCCGCTGGAACCAGCTGCTGAGTTTCGACGCCTGCGTGCAGTGCGGCAAGTGCGAGGCCGCGTGCCCCGCGTTCGCGTCGGGCCAGCCGCTGAACCCGAAGAAGCTGATCCAGGATCTCGTCGTCGGGATGGCCGGCGGTACCGATGCGGCATACGCGGGCAGCCCGTCGCCGGGCCTCGCGGTCGGCCAGCATCTCGGCGAGCCGAACGGCCCGATCGTGTCGGGGCTGATCGAGGAGCAGACGCTGTGGTCGTGCACGACCTGCCGCGCGTGCGTGCAGGAGTGCCCGATGCTGATCGAACACGTCGACGCGATCGTCGACATGCGCCGCAATCGCACGCTCGTGCACGGCACGGTGCCCGGCAAGGGCCAGGAAGTGCTCGCGAACCTGCGTGAAACGGGCACGATGGGCGGCTACGACACGGCCGCGCGCTACGACTGGTCGGTCGACCTGAGCGCGCCCGTCGCGCAGCCGGGCAAGCCGGTCGACGTGCTGTTCGTCGCGGGCGAAGGCGCATTCGACATGCGCTACCAGCGCACGCTGCGCGCGTTCGTCAAGGTGCTGAACAAGGCGGGCGTCGACTACGCGGTGCTCGGCTCGACCGAGACCGACACGGGCGACGTCGCACGCCGGCTCGGCGATGAAGCGACCTTCCAGCAGATGGCGAAGCGCCTGATCGGCACGCTCGGCACGCTGTCGTACAAGCAGATCGTGACGGCCGACCCGCACGTGATGCACAGCCTGCGCAACGAATACCGTGCGCTCGGGCTGCGCGTGACGGTCAAGCATCACACGACCTATCTCGCCGAACTCGCCGACAGCGGCAAGATCGCGCCGAAGGCCGTCGAGTCGCTGCAGGAAAAGCGCACGACGTATCACGACCCGTGCTACCTCGGCCGCTACAACGGCGAGACGGAAGCGCCGCGCAAGCTGTTGAAGACGATCGGCATCCAGGTCGTCGAGATGGAGCGCAACGGCATGCGCGGGCGCTGCTGCGGCGGTGGCGGCGGCGCGCCGCTGACCGACATCCCCGGCAAGCAGCGCATTCCCGACATCCGCATCGCCGACGCACGCACGATCGGCGCGGACGTGGTCGCGGTTGCATGCCCGAACTGCACGGCCATGCTCGAAGGCGTCGTGGGCCCGCGCCCCGACGTGCTCGACGTCGCCGAACTCGTCGCCGCCTCGCTGGAGTGAATCGATGAATACGATCAAACGAATCGATCCGCGCCGGCCGTTCATCATCACGGCCGCCGGCCTGAAGCGCATCACGCTCGGCGAGGAAGGCAGCGCCGATGCGAACGCCGCGCACGGGTCCGTGCACGGCCATGGCGCGGTGGCCGCGAAGCCGCGCCGCGCGCTGCAGGATCCGAAACACGTGATGCTGGTGGTCGCGCACTGTGAGCGCGGCGCGCTCGACGACCATGCGCGGCAGGCGATCGCCGCCGCCGCCGTGCTCGCCGATGCGCAAACCGAAGTCGCGCTGCTCGCGTTCGGCGAATTGAAGGACGATGCGGCCGAACTCGGCGTCGACAAACTGCTCGAGCTGACCGGCTTCGATCGCCGCGCGTTCGATCCCGAAAGCGAATTGCAAGCGTTGCAGGCCTGTGTGGCCGCGCTCGCACCGAAACACGTGTTCGTGCCCGACAACGCGACGGGCGACGGCGATCTTGGCCGGCGTTACGCGGCGGCCGCCGGCGCGAGCGTCGCGACCCACGTCGTCGAGATCGACGCGAAGCATGTCGGCGCATATGCGCAGGCCGGGCGGGCGTTTGCCACGCGTGCGCTGCCCGACGTGATCCTGCTTGCGCCGAACGCGGCCGACGCGAAGCTGCCGTTCGTCGGCGCGGGCGAACGGCTGGCCGCCGATTTCATCCGCCCGGCGCATGACGCCGCGCAGCCGTACCGCGATCTCGGCCTGGAAGAAATCGACGCGGCCCAGGTCGCGCTCGAGGAAGCCGACTTCATCGTGTCGGCCGGCAACGGCGTGTCGGACATCGGCGCGTTCGAGCAGCTGGCCGGTGCGTTCGGCGCGGCGATCGGCGCGAGCCGTGTCGCGGTCGACAACGGCCACTTCACGCGCGACAAGCAGGTCGGCGCGACCGGCAAGACGGTCGAGGCAAGCGTGTACATCGCGTTCGGCATCTCCGGTGCGGTACAGCACTTGCAGGGGATCAAGGACTGCCGCCACGTGATCGCGGTGAACCTCGACGGCAGTGCGCCGATCGCGAAGCGCGCGAACCTGACGGTGGTCGGCGACGCGCAGGCGACGATCGCCGCGCTGATCGAGCAGGTACAGGCCGCGCGTGCCGCGCGCGGCGAATCGCCGGCCGCGGTCGGCGCCCGTGAACCGGAAGGAGTGGCCGCATGAACGCCCCCCGCCTCTTGCAACGCATCGCGGTGCTCGTGTCCGTCGGCCGGCATCCGGTCAGCGGCGTCGCGCGCTACAGCCGTAACGACGCGGCCGCGCTCGAAACCGGTCGCCAGCTCGCCGAGCAGCATCGCGCGACGCTCGACGTGATCCATGCCGGCGATCCCGCGAATGCGGCGCTGGCCGAATATCTCGCGCTCGGCGCGCGGGAGGTCGAAGTGCTGGCCTGCCGCGACGGCGACGATGCCGTCCACGCGCTCGCCGCGCGTATCGAAGGCTACGACCTCGTGCTGACCGGCACGCGCGCCGAGGGCGCGTACGACACCGGGATGCTGCCGTACCGCATCGCCGCGGCGCTCGGTTATCCGCTGGTCGGCTCGGCCGTCGACGTGACGGTCGAAGGCGGCCGCGCGGCTGTCCGGCAATTTTTGCCGAAAGGGTTGCGGCGTCGCGTCGATGCCGCGCTGCCGGCCGTGATTGCCGTCCATCCGCTCGCCAATGCCGAGCCGCGCTACGCGTATGCGCGGCTGCGCGCCGGCGCGATCCGGCCGGCGCTTGCGGCGCCCGGCGCGGACGCCGACGCGACCGCGTGGACGGTTGGCCCGGTCGAGCGTAAGCCCGTCAAGCTGGTTGCCGCCGAGAAGCGTTCCGGGCATGCCCGGATGCTGTCCGCGACGACGACCGAAAGCCGGGGCGGCAACGTCGTAAATGAAGGGAGTTCGGTCGAAAAAGCACAAGTGATCCTCGCGTATTTGCGCGAGCATCAGCTCATCGACTACTGATTTTGATGCCTGTCGGCAAGAACCCAGGGATGCAAGGAATCCGGAGCAAACGATGAAAGTATCGGCAGACATTCGTGCACTGATCGAGCGGCGCAAGGAAGGGCACAGCCTCGAGGCGCCGTTCTACACGAGCGAGGACATCTTCGCGCTCGACATGGAGGCGATTTTCCGCCAGCACTGGATCCAGGTGGCGGTCGAACCGGACATTCCCGAGCCGGGCGACTACGTGACGGTCCAATTGGGGAGCGATTCGATCCTGATCGTGCGCGACGACGACATGGCGATCCGCGCGTTCCACAACGTGTGCCGTCACCGCGGCGCGCGCTTGTGCAACGAGGACAAGGGTTCGGTCGGCAACATCGTGTGCCCGTACCACAGCTGGACCTACAACCTGACGGGCCAGCTGATGTTCGCCGAGCACATGGGCGAGAAGTTCGACCGCTGCAAGCACAGCCTGAAGTCGGTGCACGTCGAGAACCTCGCGGGCCTGATCTTCATCTGCCTCGCCGACGAGCCGCCGGTCGACTTCGCGCAGATGCGCGCCGAGATGGAGCCGTACCTGCTGCCGCACGATCTGCCGAGCACGAAGATCGCCGCGCAGATCGACATCATCGAGGAAGGCAACTGGAAGCTCACGATGGAGAACAACCGCGAGTGCTATCACTGCGTCGCGAACCATCCGGAGCTGACGATCTCGCTGTACGAATACGGCTTCGGCTACCAGCGTTCCGACGCGAACGCGGAAGGCATGGACGCATTCGCCGAAACGTGCGTGCGGCGCGGCAAGGAGTGGGCCGAGATGGGCCTGCCGTCCGCCGAAATCGAGAAGCTGCTCGACGTGACGGGTTTCCGCACGCAGCGCCTGCCGCTCGACCGCAGCGGCGAATCGCAGACGCTCGACGCGAAGGTCGCGTCGAAGAAGCTGCTCGGCGGCTTCGACAAGGCCGACCTCGGCGGCCTGTCGTTCTGGACGCAGCCGAACTCGTGGCACCACTTCATGAGCGATCACATCGTGACGTTCTCGGTGATCCCGCTGTCGGCCGGCAAGACGCTCGTGCGCACGAAGTGGCTCGTGCACAAGGACGCGAAGGAAGGTATCGACTACGACGTGAAGAACCTGACGGCCGTGTGGAACGCGACCAACGACCAGGATCGCGCGCTCGTCGAGTTCTCGCAGCGCGGCGCGAGCAGCAGCGCGTACGAGCCGGGCCCGTATTCGCCGTACACGGAAGGTCTCGTCGAAAAATTCTCGGCATGGTACATCGGCCGGCTCGCCGAAAAAACCGGCGAATAGGTCATAGCAGCGGACAAGCGGAGCAACTGATGAAACGATCCCCACGCTCACTGCGTTCCCTGCCCCCCACGGGGGCGGTCAGCCTCCTTGGGGCGGCCCTGCGGAGGCTGACATGATGCGAGACGCGGCCAATTTCGAGCCGACGGACAGCCGGGTCACGCGCCCGGCATTCTGGAACGGCCTGCCCGAGCGCTGGACGAGCGACGTCGAGGAAACGCTGGTGTGCTGTCACGTGCGGCAGGAAACGCACGACGTGAAGAGCTTCTTCTTCCGTTCGCCGCAGGGCCGCACGTTCTCGTTCGAGCCCGGGCAGTTCCTCACGCTCGAGCTCGACATCGACGGCGAAACGATCAACCGCTGCTACACGATCTCGTCGTCGCCGGCGCGACCGCACACGGTGTCGATCACGGTGAAGCGCGTGCCCGGCGGCAAGGTGTCGAACTGGCTGCACGACAACCTGCAGCCCGGCGCCTCGGTGCGCGTGCTCGGCCCGGCCGGCGAGTTCACGTGCGCCCGGCATCCGGCGCGCAAGTACCTGTTCCTGTCGGCCGGCTCGGGCGTCACGCCGCTGATGTCGATGAGCCGCGCGCACCACGATCTCGCGGAAGATCGCGACATCCTGTTCGTGCACAGTGCGCGCACGCCGGACGACATCATCTTCGCGCGCGAGCTGGACCTGATCGCGTCGAACCATGCGAACTTCCGCACGTCGTTCGTCGTCGAGCGCCTGGGTGCGCGCACGAACTGGCCGGGCGTCACGGGTTTCCTGACGCTGCCGCTGCTGAAGCTGATCGCACCGGACTTCATGGAGCGCGAGATCTTCACGTGCGGCCCCGCGCCGTACATGAAGGCCGTGCGCGACCTGCTCGACGAAGCCGGTTTCGATCGCAAGCAGTATCACGAGGAAAGCTTCTCGTTCGAGACGCTCGCGCAGACCGCGAGCGACGAGCTGCTCGCCGATCTCGTACCGCCGGCCGAAGGCGGCGACACCGACACGAAGCAGTACACCGTCAGCTTCGCGAAGAGCAACCGCGAGATTTCGTGCGGCTCGGAGCAGCACGTGCTCGACGCGGCGCGCCAGTCGGGCGTGCGGCTGCCGGCCTCGTGCACGCAGGGCATGTGCGGCACCTGCAAGGTGAAGCTCGTGTCGGGGCAGGTCGAAATGAAGCACAACGGCGGCATCCGCCAGCGCGAGATCGACCAGGGGATGGTGCTGCTGTGCTGCAGCAAGCCGCTGTCGGATCTCGTGATCGACAAGTAGTCGCGATGTGTCGGCGCTTGTCCGGACACGTCGCGTCCGGACAAGCATCCGTCGGAAAACAACGATACCGCGGATTTGTGGTTGAAGAACCTAGAGAGACAACGCGCACGGTGCGCTTATCAAGGAGATCGACCATGAAACTGTTCGGAAAACTGTTGTGGACCGGCGCACTGTCGGCGATGGTGGCGCTGAGCACGTCGGCACTCGCCGATACGAAGCCGACGCTGAAGATCGGCTACGTCGAAGGCTGGGACGACAGCGTCGCGACGTCCAACGTCGCGGCTCGCGTCATCGAGAAGAAGCTCGGCTACGAGGTGAAGCTCGTGCCGGTCGCGGCCGGGATCATGTGGCAGGGTGTCGCGCGCGGCGACCTCGATGCGACGCTGTCCGCGTGGCTGCCGGTCACGCACGGCTCCTACTGGGATGAATACAAGGCCAAGGTCGTCGACCTCGGCGCGAATTTTCCCGATGCGAAGATCGGCCTGATCGTGCCCGCGTACGTGAAGGCGAAGAGCATCGACGACCTGAATGCGGAGAAGGCCAGCTTCGGCGGCCGGATCGTCGGCATCGATGCGGGCGCCGGCGTGATGCGCAAGACCGACGACGCGATCAAGAGCTACGGGCTGAACTACACGCTGATGCCGAGTTCGGGCAGCGCGATGACGGCCGAGCTGTCGCGTTCGGTCGGTGCGAGCAAGCCGGTCATCGTGACGGGCTGGGCACCGCACTGGATGTTCGCGAAGTGGAAGCTGCGCTTCCTCGAGGATCCGAAGAAGGTGTTCGGCGGTGCCGAGCACGTCGACAGCGTCGTGAATCCGGGGCTCGAAGCCAAGGCCAAGCCGGTCGTCGCGTTCCTGAAGAAATTCCAGTGGAAGCCGGGTGAAATCGACAGCGTGATGCTGGCGATCCAGAACGGCTCGAAGCCGGAAGCGGCCGCGGACGCGTGGATTGCCGCGCATCCGGACCGCGTGAATGCGTGGACGGAAGGCGCGCAGTAAGCGTCACCCAATACGTCGTACGAATCATCATAAAAACATGCCGGGAATGGTTTGCAGGAATCCGAAATAATCGAGATGCCATGCGGCCATATCCCGGAATTCTTTTTCGGATTCTGCAAAAAAGCCCGTAAATTGTTACACTACGGCGCTTGTGCAAAATCATCACAGCTTGCATCGAACCAGAGTAAGCGCTAAAGCGCCAACTCCGATCGAGAGGAGGAATTGGATGAGTCAGGCAGGACTGCGTGCGAATCGCACCAGTGACGTTGAGGCAACCATCTCACATGATTCGACGGGCCACACGCTGCATCGTGGCCTGACCTGGAAAGACGCATTTTGGGTGACGAGCGGCGTGCCGGCAGGCGTGCTGTTCACGATCGGCGGCGTATGCGCGACGATCGGCCAGCCCGCGTGGGCGATCTGGATCGCCGCGATCACGATGGGGCTGATTCAAAGCGCGACTTATGCGGAAATCTCGGGGCTATTTCCTCATAAATCGGGCGGCGCGTCCGTATATGGCGCGATCGGATGGGTCCGTTACAGCAAGCTGATTGCCCCGGTTTCCGTGTGGTGCAACTGGCTCGCGTGGTCGCCGATGCTTGCGCTCGGCTGCGGCCTCGCGGCGAGCTATGCGCTCACGAGTCTCTTTCCCGCCAACGCGGCGGTGCTGCAATGGCAGCTCAAGATCGCGGATCTCGGTTTCATCAAGCCGGGTTTGTCCCTGCGGATCAATGCGACGTTCATCATCGCGACGATCCTGCTTCTCATCACGTTCAAGCTTCAGCACAGCGGCGCATCGAAGGCGGCACGCACGCAGCGCATCCTCGGCATCGCGTCGCTCACGCCGCTACTGATCGTCGGCATCGTGCCGTTCGTCACCGGCGACGTGCCGATGTCGAACCTGCTTCCGCTGCTGCCGCTCGGTCACGACGCGCAAGGCAACCTCACGACCGCGACGTTCGGTTCGTGGAACGGGCAGGGCGTCACGATGGCGCTCGGCGCGATGTTCATGGCCGGCTGGGCGTCGTATGGTTTCGAGACGGCCGTCTGCTACACGCGTGAATTCCGCGATCCGCGCCGCGATACCGCGAAGGCGATCTTCTGGTCGGGCGCGCTGTGCCTCGTCGTGATGACGCTCGTGCCGATGGCGTTCCAGGGCGCGCTCGGCACGCAGGCGATGCTCGATCCGTCGATCGGCGACGGCACGGGTGTCGCGGCCGCGATGGCGAAGATCGTCGGCGGCGGCGCGTGGGTCGCGAATGCGGTCGTCGTGATGCTGATGCTGTCGATCCTGCTGATCGTGATGACGTCGATGATGGGCTCGTCGCGCACGCTGTACCAGGCATCGGTCGACGGCTGGCTGCCGAAGTACCTGTCGCACGTGAACGAGCACGGCTCGCCCACCCGCGCGATGTGGACGGACCTCGGCTTCAACCTCGTGTTGCTGATGATGTCGGACTACATGACGGTGCTGTCGATCTCGAACGTCTGCTACATGCTGTTCGTATTCCTGAATCTCCAGTCGGGCTGGATCCACCGGATGGATCGCGGCAACTGGGATCGGCCGTTCCGCTGCCCGACCTGGCTGCTCGTCGCAGGCTCGATCTGCGGCTACGCGAACCTCGTCTACGTCGGCGCGGGTGCGAACCTGCAGGGCGAAGGCACGTTGCGCAACGGACTGATCGCGATGCTGCTGATCGTGCCGGTCTTCCTGTATCGCCACTACTGGCAGGATCGCGGCCGCTTCCCCGAGCAGATGCAGCGCGACATGGAGCTCGAAGTGCCGAAGCGCGCGATGTGGCTGAACCTGATGCCGTATGCCGCGCTGATCGGCGCGGGGCTGACGATCTGGCTGTCGTATTACCTCGCATGGGTGAAGTGACGCGTCAGGCCGTGTAACGGCGCCCATCACCCGGAAACCGCACACGGCGGTGCGATCTCGCCGCCCGCAACGAAGCCCGACCGGCTGCAACCGGCCGGGCTTTCGTCATTCAGGGCCGGCGGCATGGCCGGCGTGCACGGCGCCCGCCCGCGAGCGACGACGCTTGATTTTGAGAATGATCGGTTCTAATATCCTGACTCATGAGTCCAACTTCTCCCGGCTCCCGTGACAGGGGGCGCCCACGCGAATTCGACACCGACGAGGTGATCGACGCCGCGGCGCGCGTGTTCTGGGCGCAGGGATATCACGCGACGTCGATCGATACGCTGTGCGAGGCGACCGGCGTGTTTCGCGGCAGTCTGTACCGGACGTTCGGCGACAAGCACGGGCTGCTGGTCGCCGCGTTCGACCGTTATGCGGAAGGCGCGATCGCGCGGCTCAAGGAACGTCTCGCGGCGGACTTGCCGCCGCGTCAGGCCCTCAGGGAAGCGCTGCTGTACTACACGGAAATCGGCGTGCGGCTGTCGGAGCGCCGCGGCTGCCTCATCACGAATTCGGCCGTCGAATTGCTACCCGGCGACGACGTGTTGCGACCGTACATCGAATCGACGCTGCTGCGCATCGGCACGCAATTCAGCCTTGCGGTCGCACGCGGCCAGCAATCGGGCGATTTCGACCGGAACCTCGATCCGGAAGAGGTTGGCCGGTTCCTGCTGTGCCTGATCCAGGGCATGCGCGTGCTGGGCAAATCGAGTGCGTCGGAGGCGGAACTGGCTTCGATCGTCGAAATCGCGATGCGGGCGCTGACCTGATTTTTTTGATTATTTTGAGAACGATCGGTTTCAAATGATGCGTGTTCCACGGACGGCAGTCGAGACCTTGACGGGCAAGCCGATTCGAAAAAGCAGCTGAAAAAACGCCGCCGCTGCGCGCAGCCGCACCGGCCTCATTGTTCAATTAATTTGGGAATGATCGGTCATGAATGGCGCAAATAACGCAGTGCCGGCCGCGGGCGCGTACGGGAAGGGGATCGCGGCATGTGTCGGTGCGACGATCCTGATGGGCGTGATGTTTCCGGTGATGACCGACGCGTTGCGACACATCGATCCATTCACGTTCACGTCGCTGCGCTACCTGATCGCGGGCAGCGCATTCCTCGTGTTGTTGCGGGTCGTCGAAGGGCCCGGCGCATTCCGCGCGGCCGGCGAATCGGTGCCGCTTGCATGGCTGCTCGGCTCGATCGGCTTTTGTGGGTTCGGGTCGTTCGTGTTCCTGGGCCAGCAGCTGGCCGGCGACGAAGGCGCGCTGACCGCATCGATCATGATGGCGACCCAGCCGATGATGGGGCTGCTGCTCAACGCGCTGGTGCGGCGCGTCCCGCCCGCGCCGGTGTCGGTGCTGTTCGTGGTGCTGTCCTTCACCGGCGTGGCGCTCGTCGTCACGCGCGGCGACGTGGTGGCCGCGCTGCACGAACCGCAGCACCATGCGGCCAATGCGCTGATCGTCGTCGGTGCGTTGTGCTGGGTCGTCTATACGTTCGGCGCGGCGCGTTTCTCCGGCTGGTCGGCATTGAAATACACGACCTTCACGACGTGGCTCGGACTGACCACGATCGTCACGGTCAATCTGATGCTGGTCGCAACGCACCGGATCGCGGCGCCGTCATGGGCCGCCGTGCACGCGGTGCTGCCGCATCTCGCGTACATGGGGCCGGTGGCCGGCTTCGGCGCGATCCTGCTGTGGATGACGGGCAACCGGATCCTGGGGCCGATGAACGGCGTGCTGTTCATGGACGTCCTGCCCATCACCGCGTTCATCGTGTCCGCCGCCACGGGCGTGGTGCCCACTCGCGCGCAAATCGCGGGCGCCGGGTTGACCGGCGCGGCACTGATTCTCAACAACCTGTATCTGCGGCGCCGGGCGCGGCGAATCGGCACGGCGCCGGCGCGCGTGCCTTCCGCCTCGACGTGAGGCACGGGGCGAGCCGGCCGCCGTTTCGCATGCCTACGAAAACACCACCGTCCGATCGCCGTTCAGGAACACGCGCCGTTCGATGAACGCCTTCACCGCGCGCGCGAGCGTGAGGCTTTCGACGTCGCGCCCGACCGCGAGCAGTTGCTCGGGGCGCAGCGCATGATCGACGCGCTCGACGACCTGCTCGATGATCGGCCCTTCGTCGAGATCGTCGGTGACGAAGTGTGCGGTCGCGCCGATCAGCTTCACGCCGCGTGTGTGCGCCTGGTGATACGGCTTCGCGCCCTTGAAGCCGGGCAGGAACGAATGATGGATGTTGATCGCGCGGTTCGCGAGCTTCGCGCTCGTTTCCTGCGACAGCACCTGCATGTAGCGCGCGAGGATCACGAGTTCGGCGCCGCTCGATTCGAAGAAGTCGAGCCATTGCGCTTCCTGCTGCGCCTTCGTGTCGGCCGTGATCGGGAAGTGCCGGAACGGCAGCCCGTGCTGGGCGGCGAGCGGCTCGAAATCGGGGTGGTTCGACACGATGCCGACGATGTCCATCTTCAGCTCGCCCATCCGCCAGCGGAACAGCAGGTCCGCGAGGCAGTGCTCGAGCTTCGACACCATGATCAGCACCTTCGGCCGTGCGTTCACGTCATGGATCGCCCATTGCATGTCGCCCTGCGCGCCGCCGAGGCTCGCGGCGATCGGCGTGAATTCCTGGCGCAGCGCGTCGATCTGCAGCGTTTCATCCGTCGGATGAAACACGCAGCGTACGAAGAAGCGGTTGCTGAGGTCGTCGTCGAACACGTTCAGCGCATCGACGTAGCAGCGATGGCGATCGAGAAAGCCGACGACGGCGGCGACCTGGCCGGCCGCGCTCGGGCACGACAGCGTCAGGACGAATTGATCGGGGCGGTGCTCGGCGGTCATGAGACTCCTCGGTTGGCATGGGCGCACGGCCGTGCGGCGGCGCACGACGGCGCCGCACCGCGCGGGTAGCGGGAGGCTCAAGTAAATCAGGACGATTCCGGGGCGGATAGAACCAACGCGCCGTGTGGCTGGTATCGGCGCGCCAGTGCGTGCGGGCCGGCCGGGCCCGTCAGGCGCCGGCGCAGGCGTCGAGCAGCCAGCGCCGGAACACGTGGGTCGCATCCGGCTCGGGCCGCTGCGGCGGGCGCACCAGGAAGTAGCCGCGCGACGTGACGACGGGCGCGTCGACGAGCTTCACGAGCTGGCCGGACGCGACGAGCTCGTCGACGAGCGGCGACCAGCCGAGCGCGACGCCTTCGCCGAGCAGCGCCGCATGGATCACGAGCGCGTAGCTGTTGAAGGTCACGCCGCGCGCGGCGGGCGGCGGCTCGAGGCCATGCGCGTCGAACCAGCCGGACCACGACAGCCAGCGCTCGGGGCGCGTCGGCTGCACGTGCAGCAGCGGCAGTGCGAGCAGGTGGTCGGCCCGCGCGACGTCGCGGTGCGCGGCGCGGAACGCGGGCGAGCACACGGGCGTGACCGATTCCGGAAAGAGCCGTGCGGCCGTGCACGACGGCCAGTGACCGTCGCCGAACAGGACCGCGATGTCGGCGTGGTCGCGCTGCGGGTCGTAATCCTGTGACGTGACGACGCGCACGTCGACGTCCGGCATCACGCGCTTCAGGCCGGCGAGCCGCGGCATCAGCCAGTAGGTCGCGAAGCCGAAGTCGGTGACGATCGTGAGCGCGCCGTGCTCGCGGCGCGCGCGCAGCGTGGCGGTCGCGCCGCGCAGCGTGTCGAGGCTCAGCCGCACCGCTTCGTACAGGCACTGGCCGTCGGCCGTCAGCGTGACGCCGCGCGGGCTGCGCTCGAACAGCGGCACGCCCAGTTCGGCTTCGAGCTGGTACACCTGCTGGCTCACGGCCGGCTGCGTCGAGCCCAGCTCGCGCGCGGCGGCCGTGAAGCTCGCGAGCCGGGCGGCCGATTCGAACGCGCGCAGCGCCTGCATCGACGGTAACGGTTCCGGTTTCGACATAAGTCTCTCTAATGGCCCCATAAGGGCCGGACGCCTACCCGCGCGAATTCGGGCGGGCGATAGTGCATCGGACGGTGCGGCACACGCGCTTCGCGGCCGCCGGGCAATGCGTTCCGCGATTCTAGCCAGCGCGGCCCGCGTGCGCGGCGGTTTCTGCGGGCTGTCTCCGTCATGCCGGACGTCCCGCCGCCGGAGCGGCGCGCCGCTCCGTTCGAACACCGCTTTCCCCACGACCGCTCATGACGAACCCGACACCCAACATCCTGATCCTGATGGCCGACCAGTTGACGCCGTTCGCGCTGCCGGCCTACGGCAACCGCGTCGCACGCACGCCGACGCTCGACCGGCTCGCCGCGCAAGGCGTGGTGTTCGACGCCGCCTACTGCGCGAGCCCGCTGTGCGCGCCGTCGCGGTTCTCGCTGCTGACCGGCAAGCTGCCGTCGGGGATCGGCGCCTACGATAACGCCGCCGAGTTGCCGGCGCAAACGCTGACGTTCGCGCACTACCTGCGCGCGGGCGGCTACCGGACGATGCTGTCCGGCAAGATGCATTTCTGCGGGCCCGACCAGTTGCACGGCTTCGAGGAACGGCTCACGACCGACATCTATCCGGCCGATTTCGGCTGGGTGCCCGACTGGGACCAGCCGGGCGAGCGGCCGAGCTGGTATCACAACATGAGCTCGGTGCTGGAGGCGGGCCCGTGCGTGCGCACGAACCAGCTCGATTTCGACGACGAAGTCACGTTCGCCGCGAAGCAGAAGCTCTACGACGTCGCGCGCGAGCGCGCGGCCGGGCACGATGCGCGGCCGTTCTGCATGGTCGTGTCGCTGACCCATCCGCACGACCCGTACGCGATCACGCGCGAATACTGGGATCTGTACCGCGATGACGAGATCGACATGCCGGCCGTGCGGCTCGATGCGGCGGAAAGCGATCCGCATTCGCAGCGGCTGCGCGTCGTCTGCGAGAACGATCGCACGCCGCCCACCGACGCGCAGATCCGCGCCGCGCGCCATGCGTACTACGGCGCGACGTCCTATGTCGACGCGCAGTTCGGCAGCGTGCTGGCCGCGCTGGAGCAGTGCGGTTTCGCCGACGACACGATCGTGATCGTCACGTCCGACCATGGCGACATGCTCGGCGAGCGCGGGCTCTGGTACAAGATGACGTTCTTCGAGGGCGGCTGCCGCGTTCCGCTGATCGTCCATGCGCCGGGCCGCTTCGGCGCCGCGCGCGTGCGCGGGCCCGTGTCGCATCTCGACCTGCTGCCGACGCTCGTCGACCTGGCCGGCGCCGCGCCCGCCGGCGGCTGGCCCGACCCGGTCGACGGCGCGAGCCTCGTGCCGCACCTGCACGGCACGCCCGCGCACGATGTCGCGCTCGGCGAATACCTCGCGGAAGGCGCGCTCGCGCCGGTCGTGATGATCCGGCGCGGCGACTGGAAGTACGTGCATTGCCCGCTCGATCCCGACCAGCTCTACCACCTGTCGGACGACCCGCGCGAGCTGACGAACCTGGCCGGCGTGCCCGAGGCCGCCGACGTGCTCGCCGCGTTCCGCGCGGAAGCCGCGGGGCGCTGGAACCTGCCCGAGCTCGACCGGCAGGTGCGCGCGAGCCAGCGGCGCCGGCGCTTCCATTACGCGGCGACGACGCAGGGCCGCATCCAGGCGTGGGACTGGCAGCCGTTCACCGACGCGAGCCAGCGTTACATGCGCAATCACATCGAACTCGACACGCTCGAGGCGATGGCGCGTTTTCCGCGGGTCGGGCGCTGAGCGTCCCGCCTCGCGAACATGAACGAACGACGGAGGAAGCGGACGATGAAACGGCAATGGAATGCAGCAATCCGGATCGGCGCGGCGCTCGCCGCGGCCGCGTGCCTGGTGACGGCGCAGGGCGCACGGGCGGCCGACCCTCGGACGTGCGGCGACGTGAAGATGGCGGCGCCCGGCTGGACCGACATCGACGCGACGAACGCGATGGCGGGTGTCGTGCTGAAGGCGCTCGGCTACCGGCAGGAGGTAGCGAACCTGTCGGTGCCGATCACGTACCAGGGGCTGAAGAAAGGGCAGGTCGACGTGTTCCTCGGCAACTGGATGCCCGCGCAGGCGCCGCTCGTGAAGCCGTTCGTCGACGACAAGTCGATCGACGTGCTGCACGCGAACCTGAGCGGCGCGAAGTTCACGCTCGCGGTGCCCGACTACGTGGCGGCCGCCGGCGTGCATACGTTCGCCGATCTCGCGCGTCATGCGGACCGCTTCGGCGGCAAGATCTACGGGATCGAGCCCGGCGCGCCCGCGAACCAGAACATCAAGCGGATGCTCACCGACCACGCGCTCGGCCCGTCGAACTGGTCGCTCGTCGAATCGAGCGAGACGGGCATGCTCACGCAGGTCGAGCGGGCGGTGCGCGACAAGCGCTGGATCGTGTTCCTGGCCTGGGAGCCGCATCTGATGAACACGAAGTTCCATCTGACCTATCTGTCCGGCGGCGATGCGTACTTCGGCCCGAACTACGGCGGCGCGACGGTCAACACGGTCACGCGTGCCGGGTTCGCCGGCCAGTGCGCGAACCTCGCACGCCTGTTCCGGCAGATGACGTTCTCCGTCGACGTCGAGAACCGGATGATCGCCGACATGCTCGACAACAAGACGTCGCCCGCGCTCGCGGCGCAGCATGCGCTGAAGGCCGACCCGGCGCTGGTCGCCGGCTGGCTGGACGGCGTGACGACGGCGGCCGGCGCACCGGGCCTGCCGGCGGTGCGCGCGGCCCTCGACGGCCGCTGATTCCCTCCCGCCGGGCGGCCGGTTTTCACCGTGCCGCCCGTCTACGTGTTTTCCCGACCGGTCGCATCGTGACCATTTAGTGTCGCCTTCAGACGGGTGGCGAGAAATATGGGTTTGTATTTTTCGCCAATGGCTGCGTTATTGCGGAAAACGAAATGCCGAAGCCAGCTGGCGGTCTGAATTCGAATCCGCCGGCGCATCGCGGCACGCGCCGGGACGAGATTCTATCCATCGAACGGTTCAGGGAGGGTGGTCGACAATGAAGCACACGAAAGTTGCCGTAGCCGCCGCGCTTGCATGCGCGGCCTGCATTCCCGCCATCGGGCACGCGCAGAGCAGCGTGACGCTGTACGGGATTCTCGACGCGGGCATCACGTACGTGAACAACACGGGCGGCTCGCACGTCGTCAAGTTCGACGACGGCGTCGCGTACGGGAACCGCTTCGGGCTGAAGGGCACCGAAGACCTGGGCGGCGGCCTGAAAGCCGTGTTCACGCTCGAGAGCGGCTTCCGCCTCGGCAACGGTCAACTCGGCTTCGGCGGCGCCGAATTCGGCCGGCAGGCGTATGTCGGCCTGCAGAACGACTGGGGCACGCTGTCGTTCGGCAACCAGCTCGACATCACGAACGAACTCGTGTCGATCTACAACATCTCGGCGTGGGGCAGCGGCTATGCGATCCACCAGGGCGACTTCGACCGCTTCAACGGCGACCGCCTGCCCAACTCGGTGAAGTTCCTGTCGAACGACCTCAACGGCTTCAAGGTCGGCGCGATGTACTCGTTCGGCAACGTCGCGGGCAACTTCCATCGCAACAGCGCATGGAGCGCGGGCGCGAGCTTCACGAAGGGCGACTTCTCGATCGGCGCCGCGTACACGCGCCTGAACAACCCGAACGGTATCTACGCGTTCGACCCGTACGCGATGATCGGCACGCACACGTTCCTCGGCCAGCAGACCGTCACCGTCGACCCGGCGACCGGCGCGCGCACCGACCTGTTCGCGAACACGCCGATGGACGTCGACAGCCAGGGCACGTTCGGCATCGGCTCGAGCTACACGATCGGCAAGCTGACGCTCGACGCCAACTTCTCGTACACGACGATCAAGGGCTTCGGCCAGTCGTCGCACATGCAGGTGTATGAAGGCGGCGGCCTGTACCAGTTCACGCCGGCGCTCAGCCTGATCGCGGGCTACCAGCACACGCGCTTCGAAGGCCATCACTGGAACCAGGGCACGGCGGGCCTGCATTACCTGCTGTCGAAGCGCACCGACGTGTATATCTCCGGCGACTACCTGCGCGCGTCGCAGGGCGTCGATGCGGTGGTCGGCTACAGCTTCACGCCGTCGACGACGCAGACGCAGGCCGACGTGCGGATCGGGATGCGGCATTCGTTCTGAGCGGGGTGGAGCAGGGCAGCGACGTCTTCAGCGAGATCTCTCTTTGGCGCGAACCGAGGTTCGCGCTTTTTTTTTCATGGTGCGATTCGATGCGGCGTCGCGCGGCGCATGCCGGCCGCGCCTGCCTCGGCCGGGCGTGCGGCAGGGTTTCGGCGGTTGAAGCTATCATCGCGGTTTGGCCGCATCGCGTATCGGCGATCGCCGGCCTTCCTTCGATGACGTCTCGCCGATGACCGCCCCGTTACCCGACTCCAGTTCGCCGTCTCCGTTACCCGCCAACCTGTTCCGCCACGCACCGTTCCAGCGTTTCTGGGGCACGCGCGTGATGTCTTCCCTGGCTTTCCAGATCCTGTCGGTTGCGATCGGCTGGTATGTCTACGCGCTCACGCACAGCGCGTTCGCGCTCGGCCTCGTCGGGCTCGCGCAGTTCGTGCCGATGTTCGCGCTGACGCTCGTCGTCGGGCAGGTGGCCGATCGCTACGACCGCCGGCGCATCGCGACGATCTGCCAGGGTGTCGAGGCGCTGGCCGCCGGCGTGTTCCTGCTCGGCGCCGTGCAAGGGTGGCTGGCCGCGCCGGCCGTGTATGCGCTCGCGGCGATCGTCGGCACGGCGCGCGCGTTCGAGTCGCCGTCGGTGTCGTCGCTGCTGCCGGCCGTCGTGCCGCGCACCGACCTGCCACGCGCGACCGCGCTGTCGACGTCCGCGAACCAGGCCGCGCAGATCCTCGGGCCCGCGTTCGGGGGGCTCCTCTATGGCGTCGGTGCGCCCGTCGCGTTCGGGACGAGCGTCGCCGCATTCGCGATCGCGGCCATGCTGAGCAGCACGATTCCGTTGCGCGGCGCGCCGCCTGCCCGCGAGCCGGTCACGCTGCGCTCGGTGTTCTCGGGGATCGCGTTCATCCGGCGCGAGCCGGCGATCCTCGGCGCGCTGTCGCTCGACCTGTTCGCGGTGCTGTTCGGCGGCGCGACCGCGCTGCTGCCGATCTACGCGCGCGACATCCTGCAGGTCGGCCCGTGGGGGCTCGGCGCGCTGCGCGCGGCGCCGGCGGTCGGTGCGCTCGCGGGCACGCTGTGGCTCACGCGCTTTCCGCTGAAAGGGCGGCCGGGCCGCGCGATGTTCGGCGGCGTGATCGCGTTCGGCATCGCGACGATCGTGTTCGGGTTGTCGCGGCACTTCGCGCTGTCGCTCGTCGCGCTGGCCGCGCTCGGCGCGTCGGACGTGATCAGCGTCGTCGTGCGCCTGTCGCTCGTGCAGTTGCGCACGCCCGACGACATGCTCGGTCGCGTGAGCGCGGTCAACGCGCTGTTCATCGGCACGTCGAACCAGCTCGGCGAATTCGAATCGGGCGTGACGGCCGCGTGGTGGGGCGCGCCGACGGCGATCGTCGTCGGCGGCGCGGCGACGATCGCGGTTGCGCTCACGTGGATGCGGCTGTTCCCGCAGCTCACGAACATGAAATCGCTCGAGCGCGACGCGTGACGGGCGTCACGCGTCCTGCGTCACGCGCACGGCCGTGCCGTAGCAGATGACTTCCGTGACACCCGAGCCGATTTCGGTCGAGTCGTAGCGCATCGCGACGATCGCGTTCGCGCCGAGCTTGCGCGCGTCGGTCAGCATCTTGTCGAAGGCCTGCTGGCGCGCTTTCTCGCACAGCGACGTATAGAGCGTGATGTTGCCGCCGAAGATCGTCTGCAGCGACGCACCGAACGAGCCGACGATCGAGCGCGAGCGTACGACGATGCCCTGCACGACGCCGAGCGAACGAACGGTCGTGTGGCCGGGCAGGTCGAACGCGGTCGTGACGCGCGCGGGCGACAGATCGTCGACGGAGCGGGAAAAATCGGTCATGGCGGAGCACCGGGGTGCGGTAGTGGTCGAACGGCGATTCTATCCGGAAGGGGCCGCGGCATCGGAACGGGGGCGCGCGGCGCCACCCGTTCCGGCGTGACGGTGAACGGCCGCGCGCCGCGGATCGGTCAGGGCTTGGCCGTCGTTGCGGCGTTCCCGCCGAGATCGACCGCATAGGCCAGCGCCAGCTTGCCGAACTTCAGCGCGTGGTTCGCCTGCCGGTCCGAGTTCTCCAGCGTGTCGTTCACCGTGTGGATATACGGGCTGTCGTTCTGGTCGGCCTCGAACGGGAACGATGCCGGATAACCCTGCGCATTCCACGACGCGTGATCCGAGCACGCGTACCCGCACTGCGACGTGCCGATCGCGAGTTCCGGCAGGTAGGTCTTCGCCAGGTTCGTCAGGTAGGTGTTCTGCGCCGAGCTCGTGTAGTCGGTGATCAGGTAGATATCCTTCGGATCGCCCTTGTAGTTCGTCATGTCGAGCTGCAGCACGCCGACCACGTTCGCGTTCTGCGTGCGGAACTGCTTCGCGATCGCCTTCGAGCCGAGCAGGCCGGCTTCCTCGGCCGCATACCCGACGAACTTGATCGTCCGTTTCGGCCGGTAGTCGTTCGCGATCAGCACGCGCAGCGCTTCGGTGAGACTCGCGATGCCCGATGCATCGTCGTCCGCGCCGGGCGAGCGCGTGTTCTCCGTCGTGCGGCCGACCGTCGAATCGAGGTGGCCGCCGAGCACGATCGTGCCGGCGGCGGGATCGCTGCCGCGAATCGTCAGGATCACGGATTTCTGCGGAAAGCCGGTGTGCGCGAACTGCTCGACGGTGATGTCGGCGCGTGGGCCGGCCAGTTGTTTCCACTGCAGCGCGAGCCAGTCCGACGCGGCGACGCCGTGCGACGTCGTGTAGTAGCGGTTCGTGAAGCCGGACAGCGACGTGATCGTGCCGACGATGTTGCTGGCCTGCAATTGCTGGATCCAGGTACCGATCTGCGGCGCGTTCGACACCTTGTACACAGGCGCCGCCGCCTGTTTCGCGAGCGTCAAGGGCAGCGGCTGCAGTGCCTGCCGCGCGTCGTCGAACGAATCGTGCACGACGTAGCCGGGCCCGTGGCCGCGCGTATGGTGGACGGCATGGGCGAGGTCGCCGAGCCGTGAATCGTCGATCTCGACGACGTGAACGGTTTCGCGGCGCGCGGCGCCGTCGGCCGTCTTGCCGGCATCGACGGTCGTGCTGTATTGCACGGTGGCGCTTGCATCGATGCGCTGAAGCTGGCGCAACGCGGTGTCGCCGAGCGTGATCCAGACGGGGGTCGCGTGCGCGGCGGCGGTCAGCAGCATGCCGCCCAGCGCGGCGCTCAGGCGGGTCGGTTTCAGAGTAGGCATGTTCGATCTCGTGAGGATGGCGATGTCGATGTCGATGAAGGGAGCGCGCCGCAGGTCGTGCGCCGCACTCCCGCCTGCTGCGGAATTACGACTTCTGCGGGACGGTCACGCCGTACGTGCAGCTCTTGTTGTACGCGTTGCCGATCGCGGTGAGCTGCGCGTTGCTGTAGCCGAGCGCGGATGCGGCCGTCAGCACGGCCTGCGCGGCGGCCTTCTGATTGGTCGAGCTGTTGGTCATCGACAGCCCCTTCAGGAACGCCTTGTCCATCGCCTGCGCGCCGATCGCGTCGCGCGCGACGAGGTTGCACGACGCCCAGTACTGGCCGGCCGTATGGATCTCCGCGCCGCGTGCCTGCGCATAGGTGCGCCCGACGTTCCAGTTGGTCACGCGGCCGCCCCAGTATTCGTTGTGGCCGTCCCAGTTGTAGACCCAGTGGTACTGCGCGTCCGACGGGCTCCACTGGTTGAAGTCGCGGCTGTACGCGGCGGCGAGATAGTCGCCGGTGCCTTCGGACAAGCCTTCCTGTTGCGACAGGCCGCCGTTCGTCACCCAGTCGTGGATGCCGTGGCCGAGTTCGTGGATCACGACGTCCGAATCTTCCGCGTCGTCGACGCCGCCCTGACCGAAGGTCAGCCGGCCGCTGCTCGACGAGTACGACGAGTTGTCGTCGCCCGATTCGCCGTGCGGGTCGTACTGCACGCCGCCGGTGTACTGGTACGGGAGCGCCTTGATGCCGAGCGTCTGGTTCACGTAACGCAGGAACGTGTCGATGTGGTAGTACGCGTTCACGGCCTCGAAGTACAGGTTGCCGCGCGTGAACTCGAACGTGGGCGTCGATTGCGACGGGCATGCCTTGTCGAGCGGCGCATCGAAATCGATGCACGCCGCGTACGGGCCCGTCAGCGTGTAGCGCGAACCCGACTGCGCGAGATCCTTCAGCGTCACGCGCACGCGCGCGGCCGTGAGCTGCGTCGAATCGGCGTCGTTGTTGTCCTTGTAGCCCGTGCTGCCGTAGCTGCTCTTCGTCGGCGACAGCGGATCGGGCCGGAACACGAAGCCGGTGCCGTCGGTCGCGTAGAACGCCTTGTCCTCGGCGCGCAGCACTTCGCCGCTGCCCGAATCGATCAGCAATTCCCAGTCGCCCTTCGGCCCGTCCTGCGGGCGGCCGCGCACCTTCCACGCGGTGTGCGTGCCGGCCTGGTCGACGAACGCGACGAGCCGCGCGTCGAGATGCGTGAAGCCGCTCACGCCGAGATACGCACGGGCGCGGTCGAGCGCCTGCTGCTGGTCGACGGCCTGCGACTTGCGCGTCGTCGCGACCACGCCGTTGATCGTGTTGCTCGCGACGTACAGGATGCGGCCATCCTTCGCGACCGTCACCGCGATGTCGCTGCCGTACACGGGCAGTCCGGCGGCCTGCTGCTGCAGGCGTACGACGGTGAAGTCGGCGTCGTTGCGCTCGGACGTGACGACGAGGCTCGCGAGCGCGGTCGCGTCGAGCCCGAGTTGCGCCGCCTGCGATGCGACGAAGTCGCGTGCGGTCGCGGCGGGCGTCGCGGCGGCCTTCCTGGCGCGATAGGCCGGGTTGTACAGCGTGACGGCGACGCCGTCCGCGCGGAACTGCCCGCCGGCCGTATCGGATTTCGCGGCCGGCGGCGCGAGGCCGCGCGTCAGGCTTTCGCGCAGGCTTGCGGCCTGCGGGTTCGACACCTTCGTATCGGCCAGGGTGCCGCCGACGATGCCGAAGCCGAGCGCGAGACCCAGGGCGAGCGGCAATGCGTTGCGTGATGTCTGCATACGTGATCCTCATCTCAACGGTTGGACACGCCCGCGCGCTCGTGGCGCGCAGGCACGACACGGCCCGCGCGCCGGTTCGATGGAACCGGTGCGGCGAAGCGGTGTTGGGAGTGTCGAATGACTAAGGAAACCTAAATGTCAGGTCGAAAAGAAACAGGCGGAAGAGGCGATGGAGAAGCGAACGGCAGGCAGGTGCGGCGACGGCGAATCGAGCATCGTCATGTCTTACCCCTCGGATCGATATTGATATCGGTGGCGGCCCGTGCGGGACGAGATGCGTCGAGCACGTCGAGCGCCTCGTTAGGCTGCCTATCTAATTGCGAGGTATGTTACAGAATATTTTCAGCGACATTCCAAATTATTTTCGATGATCGCCTCGGTTGACCGATCAATCGCCGGCATTGTTCAGCGAACGGCGGGAAACGCTGCCGGAACGCGTAATACCGCGCCGGATTGTGATTAAAAGCCGCGACGATCAGCGCGTCGCGCGGCGATCGCTGCGCGGGCTGACGCCGAACCGCGCGCGATACGTGCGCGAGAAATGCGACGGCGATTCGAACCCGCAGGCGACGCACACCGACGTGATGCTCATGTCGGTCTGCTGCAGCAGTTCGCGCGCGCGATCGAGGCGCAGGTTCAGATAGAAGTGCGTCGGCGTGTCGTTCAAGGTCGCGCTGAACAGCCGTTCGAGCTGGCGCCGCGTGATCGACACATCCTGCGCGAGCGCGTCGGAGCCGAGCGGGTTCTCCATGTGCTGCTGCATCGTGCCGATGACCTGGATCAGCTTGCGGTTGTGCACGCCGTAGCGTGCGGCGATCTCGAGCCGCTGGCTGTCCGAGCGCTGCCGGATGCGGCTGACGACGAACTGCTCGGAGATCGCCGCCGCGAGGTCGGCGCCATGCCGGCGGCCGATCAGGTCGAGCATCATGTCGATCGACGCGGTGCCGCCCGCGCACGTGATGCGCCGGTCGTCGATCTCGAACAGTTCCTGCGTCGCATTCAGGCCCGGATAGCGCTCGCGGAATGCGGCGAGCGCTTCCCAGTGCAGCGTGAGCGGTTGCGACGCGTCGAACAGCCCGGCTTCCGCGAGCACGAAGCTGCCCGTATCGATGCCGCCGAGCGTCGCACCGTGGCGGTGCTGGCGGCGCAGCCAGTCGCCGAGCGCGCGCGTGTAGCACACGAGCGGATCGAAGCCCGCGACGACGAACACCGTGTCGACCTGCTCGACGTCCGCGCACGCGGCTTCGGCCGCGACCGGAATGCCGTTGCTCGCGGCGACGGGCACGCCGTCGGCGCTGATCACGTGCCAGCGATAGAGTTCGGTGCGAAAGCGGTTCGCGACGCGCAGCGGTTCGACCGCCGACATGAAGCCGAGCGCGGAGAAACCGGGCAGCAACAGGAAGTGAAAATCCTCGGGCATCGGGGCAGGGGATCGAATCCGGTGGTCGTCTCGCGTCGCACGGGGGGCGATCGGGCGGGCCTGCGCCGCGCCGGTTCGCACGCGCCGAACGGTCAGCGGGAGATTATCGCGGGTTTTGCGCGCGTCAGCGCGTTTTTGTGCCGCGCATGGAACGGCGCGCGGTGGTCGACGGCAGTTCGCCGAATTGCGCCTTGTACGCGTTCGCGAAATGACCGAGATGGATGAAGCCCCAGCGCGCGGCGGCATCGCTGATCGGCACCTCGGCCTGCCGCGTGTCGAGCAGCATCCGTCGCACCTGCGACAGGCGCAGCGAGCGCACATAGTGCAACGGGCTCGTCTGGACGACCGACTGGAAGCTGTTCTGCATCGTGCGCCGGCTCACGCGCAACTGCGCGCACAGGCTCAGCACGTCGACCGGCGCTTCGGGGTGCCCGATCACGTAGTCGTGCACGCGGCGCACGATGTCGGCGCGGCATGCATGCGTGAGCCGGTTCGACGGCTCGGGCATCCGGTACGTGAGCAGATCGACGAGCACGTTGCCGACTTCGCCGCGCAGCTCGCGCTGCACGCGTGCGTCGGCGTATGTCTCGGGGGAGGACAGCACGCGTTCGAGCTGCGTCGCGATCTGCACGCTCGCGCGCATCAGCACGGCCGTCGGCATGTCGACGACGCCGCGCCGCAGCGTCGCTTCGTCGAGGCGCACATCGGCGGCATCCTCGACCTGCTGCAGCAGGTCGGCATCGGCGACGACGCCGATCAGCGACATGTCGTCGGGCGAATGCAGTTCGAACGGGACGCCGCCGCGTGCCACCACCATCGTGCCGCGTTCGATCCGTGCGCCGCCGAACGCGAACGCGCCGGCGCCGGTGAGCGGCATGCCGAACACCGTATCGCCGGGCGGCAGCCGGCCGCGCTGGATGATGCGCACGTTCGCGGCTTCCTGGAACAGCTGCAGGCCGTCGAGCATCGCGTGCTTGACCGCGCTGCGGTACGAACCCGGGCCGATCTGGTCGTAGCGCTGGTTCCAGCCGCGCAGCGCCTCGGCATGCCGGTCCGCGTCGTCGAACATCTCGTGAAACACGAACACAGCGCCTCCGGGGGTGTCGAGCAGGACCGCGAAAGATTAAACCGGCCGAGCGGTCGGCGCAATAAGGGGGAGCGCGATTCCGCGCGCATTCTTCAGAGGGTCGGAAGGCGTCCCGCCGCCGAGGCTTTCACGCGCATTTCCAATATCCCGAATCGGCACGCACGCGTTGCCGGTCCGGGTGCTGACCGGATTTATTGTCGAACTACAGTCGCCCCACATTACGTGAATCCCCAACTGGAGGCGACATGAGGACAAGGCGACGAAGCGCGGCGCTCGCGGCGACGCTGGCGTGCGCGGCGGCGTGGGCCGGCAGCGCGAACGCGACGGAACAGCCCGAGGAGCTGGTCGTGCAGAAGATGCCGCCATGGCATCCGCACGAGGTCTATATCGTCGACATCTCGATGCCGTCGATGACCGACGGGCGCATCTACGTGTACGACGCCGATGCGAAGAGGCTGCTCGGCCAGATCGACGGCGGCTTCGGCCCCGGCCTCGCGATCTCGCCGGACCACAAGACGAGCTTCGTCGCGACGACCTACTTCTCGCGCGGCTCGCACGGCACGCGCACCGACGTCGTCGAGATGACCGACAACACGACGCTCGATCACGCGGGCGAGATCGTGATTCCGGCCAAGCATGCGCAGCATGTGCCGTCGCCGTACAACACCGCGTTCAGCGCCGACGGCAAGCGGCTGTACGTCGCGAACATCACGCCGGCCGCGTCGGTGACGGTGATCGACGCCGTCACGAAACAAGTGCTGTCGGAGATCGACACGGCCGCCTGCGTGCTCGCGTATCCGTCGGGCAACGACCGCTTCACCGCGCTGTGCGAGAGCGGCAAGGCGCTGAGCGTCACGCTCGACGCGAACGGCAAGGAAACGAAGCGCACGATGTCGGACGCGTTCATCGACGTCGACAAGGATCCGGCCTTCGTGAACGCGTCGCGGTACAACGGCGGCTATTTGTTCACGACATACGGCGGCAACGTGCGCAGCGCGGATTTCGGCGGCAACCAGCCGGCGTTCGGCAAGCCGTGGCCGTTGCTGACGGACGCCGAGCGTACCGAAGGCTGGCGCCCCGGCGGCATGCAGCAGACGGCCGTGCAGGCGAGGCAGAACCGCTACTACGTGCTGATGCACAAGGGCGCCGACGGCTCGCACAAGGATCCCGGCACGCAGGTGTGGGTGTACGACCTGAAATCGAAGCAGCGTGTCGCGCGCTGGGATCTCGCGCAGCAGAAGGTCGACCCGCTCGTGTCGATCCAGGTCAGCGAGGACGACAAGCCGCTGTTCTACGGACTGACGGCGACGTCCGACCTCGTCGTGATGGATGCGCGCACCGGCAAGCTGCAGCACGTCGAGAAGCAGATCGGCAATACGTCGTCGCTGCTCGTCAACCCGTGAGGCCGCGATGACCCTCGATCCCGTACTCGCCACCAGCGCGCAAGCCGGCGCGGCCGTCGTCGTGCTGCTCGGCGCCTTCGCGAAGATGCGCCGGCCCGCCGCGTTCCGTCGGGCGCTCGCCGGCTACCGGCTGTTGCCCGATACGCTGACCGCGCCCATCGCGTTCGCGATTCCGCTCGCGGAAGCGATCGGTGCTGCAGCGCTGCTGTTTCCCGATACGCGCATGGCCGGTGCGCTCGGCCTGATCGCGCTGCTGCTGGCCTTCGCGGCCGGGCTCGCGATCAACCTGCTGCGCGGCCATACCGACATCGACTGCGGCTGTTCCGGCTTCACCGCCGCGCGCGCGGACGCGCCGCGCGGCATCGGCTGGCTGCATGTCGGCCGCGTGCTGCTGCTCGTCGCGCTGGCCGCGACCGCGTTCGTCGAACCGGGCACGCGCGCCGTCGTGTGGTTCGACTACCTGACGCTGTTCTTCTCCGCGCTGCTGATCGTCTGCGCGCTGCTCACCGTCGACGTGCTGCTCGCCAACGTCCCGCGCCTTGTCCACTTGAGGAATTCATGATGCAAACCGCTCTCACCGTTTCCACCGCCCTGCTGTGGGTGGCCGTCCTCGCGCTCGGCGCGATCTGCCTCGCGCTGGTGCGCCAGATCGGCATCCTGTACGAACGCATCATGCCGGCCGGCGCGCTGATGATCGACAAGGGGCCGGCGGTCGGCGCGATCGCGCCGACATTCGAACTGACCGACATTCGCGGCGCGCAGGTGAAGGTCGGCGGCTTCGATGCGGCCGGCAAGGCGACGCTGCTGTTCTTCCTGTCGCCGACGTGCCCGGTCTGCAAGAAGCTGCTGCCGCTGCTGCCGTCGCTGCAGGCGAGCGAAGCGACGCCGGTGAACATCGTGCTCGCGAGCGACGGCGACGTCGACGAACACGCGCGCTTCGCGCGCAAGCACGACCTCGGACGCTTCCCGTACGTGCTGTCGCAGGAACTCGGACTCGCCTACCAGATCGGCAAGCTGCCGTACGCGGTGCTGCTCGACGAAACCGGCACGGTGCGCGCGAAGGGGCTCGTCAACACACGCGAGCATCTCGAGAGCCTGTTCGAGGCGAAAGAGCGCGGCGTCGCGTCGCTGCAGGCGTTCGTGCACGGCGATCACAGCCACGACGCGCATGCGCAGCACGCATGACCGGCCGACCCACTTACAACGTCATGGGAGAACAACGACATGGGCCTGTTTGATTCATGGTTCGAGCGGTCGGCGCGCGGCGTCGCGCAGCACAGTTCGCGGCGCAGCGCGATGGCGAAGCTCGGCAAGGTGCTGGTGGGATCGGCGCTGCTGCCGTTGCTGCCGGTCGACCGCACCGCGTACGCGGCCGATGCGGCATCGGGCGCGTCAGGCGCCGCCGCGGGGGCGAGCGACGACCCGATGAGCTGCGACTACTGGAAATACTGCGCGATCGACGGCTGGCTCTGCAGTTGCTGCGGCGGCACGTCGAGCAGCTGCCCGCCCGGCACGACGCCTTCGCCGATCACGTGGATCGGCACCTGTCGCAACCCGCACGACGGTTCGGACTACATCGTGTCGTACAACGACTGCTGCGGCAAGACGTCGTGCGGCAAGTGCTTCTGCAACCGCAACGAGCGCGAGAAGCCGCTGTACAAGCTGTCGCTGAACAACGACATCAACTGGTGCATGGCGAACGGCAATTCGAATTACCACTGTTCGGTTTCGGTTCTGCTGGGAGCGGCAAAACAATGAACGTGATGCAGGCAGGAAAGATCGTCTTGACATGCATGACCGCGATGGCGGCCTTCGCGCTGCCGGGTGCGGCCGGCGCGCAGGAAACCGTGCATGACCCGGCCGGGAAAAGCCTGTTCGATGCCCAGTGCGCGGTGTGCCACCAGGCCGGCGGGAAAGGGCAGGACGGCCTCGCGCCGCCGCTGACCGAGTATCCGGGCAAGTACGCGGCGGCCGAGCCGGGGCGTGCGCAACTGATCGCGACGCTGCTGCACGGGATGTTCGGCGAGATCACGGTGCACGACAAGCGCTACAACTTCAAGATGCCGTCGTTCGCAAGCGCGAGCGACGACGACATCGCGCACCTGCTCAACTACGTCGTGTTCGACCTCAACGCGCAGCACGGCGACGCGAAGCCGTTCACGGCGGCCGATATCCGCGCGGCACGGGCGAAGCAGATGGACGGCACGGCCGTGCATGCGCAACGCGCGGTGGTGATCAAGGGGCTCGGCCTGTGAACGGCGCCGACGCGTCCCGCGCGCACGCCGGTGCCCCGGGCACGCGGGGCGCGTCGGCGCGGCTCGGCGGGGTATCGCGTCGCCTGTCGTCGTGGCTGCTGCTGGCGGGTGCCGTCGCGTCGGCGGTCGCACCGCCCGCGCATGCCGACGGCGCGGCCGACGCGACGCTCGCGCGACAGCACTGGGTGCTCAACTGCATGGGCTGCCATACGGCGACGGGCGGCGGCATTCCCGGCAAGGTGCCGCCACTCGCGAATTCGCTCGGCTATTTCACGCATCTGCCGGCCGGGCGCGAGTACGTGATGCGCGTGCCCGGCGCGTCGAATTCGGCGCTGTCGGACCAGGATCTGGCCGACGTGCTCAACTGGGTGCTCGTGACGATGAACCGCGATGCGCTGCCGCGCGACTTCCGGCCCTATACGGCCGCCGAAGTCGCCGCGCATCGCCGCCCCGCCTTCGCCGACGTCGCGACCGTGCGCGCCGGACTGGTCCGTGCGTTGCAGGCGCGCGGGATCGACGGCGTCACGGACCGTTACTGACCAGCTCATTCGACGAATCAAGGAAACGTGGACATGGAGACGAACGAAACCTTTGCGTTGCTCGACGCGACGCGCGCATTTCTCGCGAAGCCGAAGAAGATGCTGATCGGCGCGGAGTGGAGCGATGCCGCGTCGGGCCGCCAGCTCGATGTCGTGAACCCGGCCGATGGCACCGTGATCGCGCGCGTGCCCGCAGCGGACGAGTGCGACGTGCAGCAGGCGGTGGCCGCCGCGCGGCGCGCATTCGATGCGGGCCCGTGGCGCACCGCGAAGACCACCGACCGCGAGCGCCTGCTGCTCGTGCTCGCCGACCTGATCGAAGCGAACGCGCGCGAGCTCGCCGAGATCGAGTCGCTCGACAACGGCAAGCCGGTCACGGTCGCGCAGGGGCTCGATGTCGCGATGGCCGCGCAGTGCTTCCGCTACATGGCCGGCTGGGCGACGAAGATCGAAGGCAGCGTGATCGACGCCGGCATGCCGTACCTGCCGGACAGCGAGATCTTTACCTATACGCGCAAGGAGCCCGTCGGCGTGGTCGGCGCGATCATCCCGTGGAATTTCCCGCTGCTGATGGCGGCGTGGAAGATTGCGCCGGCACTCGCGACCGGTTGCACGGTCGTGCTGAAGCCCGCCGAAGACACGCCGCTGAGCGCGCTGCGACTGGGCGAACTGATCCAGGCGGCCGGGTTCCCGGACGGCGTCGTCAATCTCGTCACGGGCGACGGCCGCACGGCCGGCGCGGCATTGTCGCGCGATCCGCGCATCGACAAGATCGCATTCACGGGTTCGACGCAGACGGGCAAGACGATCGGCCACGCGGCGCTCGACAACATGACGCGGATGTCGCTCGAACTCGGCGGCAAGTCGCCGGTGATCGTGCTGCCCGACGTCGATCTCGACAAGGCCGCGCTGGGCGTCGCGAACGCGATCTTCTTCAACCAGGGGCAGGTGTGCACGGCCGGTTCGCGTGCGTATATCCACTCGAAGGTGTTCGACGGCGTGATCGAGCGCGTCGCGCAGATCGCCGCGAGCCTGAAGATCGGCCCGGGGATGGACCCGTCGACGCAGATCGGCCCGCTCGTCTCCGCGAAGCAGCGCGAACGCGTGTGCGGTTACATCGATTCGGGGTTCGGCGAAGGGGCGCGCGCGGCGGCGGGCGGCCGCGCGATCGACGGCCCCGGCTTCTTCGTCGAACCGACCGTGCTGGTCGATGCGACGCAGGCGATGCGCGTCGTGCGCGAGGAGATCTTCGGGCCGGTGCTTGTCGCGATGCCGTTCGACGATCCCGATACGGCCGTGCAACTCGCGAACGACACGCCGTACGGCCTCGGCGCGAGCATCTGGTCGAACGATCTGTCGGCGATCCACAAGCTGATCCCGCGTATCGCGGCCGGCACGGTGTGGGTCAATTGCCATTCGCTGCTCGACAACGCATTGCCGTTCGGCGGGATGAAGCAGTCGGGCTTCGGCCGCGAACTCGGCCGCGCCGTGATCGACCAGTACACGGAAAGCAAGTCGGTGATGATGAACTACGCGTGAGCGTCGTAACGTGCGCGTGCGTGGCCGGCGGGTCGGCACGCACGCGCGCGCCGACGGCCTTGCGTTCACGCGCGGATCAGCACGACCCCGAGGATCAGGCACGCCGCGCCGGCCATGCGGACCGGGCTGGCCGAATGCCGTTCGATGCCGAGCACGCCGAAGTGGTCGAACACGAGCGCGCCCGTCATCTGCCCGACGACGATCAGCGCGAGCGTCGTGGCCGCGCCCAGTCGCGGCACCATCAATATCGCGATGCCGACGAATAGCGCGCCGAAGAATCCGCCGGTCCAGCTGAACCACGTGCCGGCGCCGGGGAAGGGGCCGCTCAGGCGCGGATGCGGCGACAGCAGCGCGACGGCCAGCATCGCGGCCAGGCCGACAAGGTAGCTGACCGACCCGGCCCACCACGGCGAGCCGAGCTGCGCGCGGAGGTTCGCGTTGAGCACTTGCTGCAACGCGACGCTGATGCCGGCCGCCACGACCAGCAGATAGGACAGGAGGGTAGTCACGTCGATGAACGCTCCGTATCAACGGCCGGAACGGGGATGCCGGCACGGAAGGCTTTCATTCTGCGGAGCGCGCCGGTATAACACAAATATCGAATTCGGCGCGTATCCATCTCGTTTCGGCATGCCATCACTCCGGCAAATCCAGTATTTCCTGACCGTGGCCGATCTCGGCGGCTTCACGCCGGCCGCGGGCGCGCTCCATGTCGCGCAGTCGGCGCTCAGCCGGCAGATCGGGCAGCTCGAGGAGGAACTCGGTTTCCTGCTGTTCGACCGGGAGCCGAGAGGCGTGCGGCTCACGCCCGCCGGCGCGATCTATCGTGAACGCGTGGCATCGATCCCGGCCACGCTGACGGCCGCGGCCGAAGAGGGTTCGCAGCTGTCGCGCGGAGCGGCCGGCGTGCTGCGGCTTCTGCATTCCAGCACCGTTCCCGTCAGCAGCCTGATGCCCGATCTCGAGCGTTTCATGAGCGATTGCCCGGGCGCGCGCATCGATCTCGATCGCGCGTCGTCCGAGGATCAGGTATCGGAAATCGCGAGCGGCCATGCCGACATCGGGATCGTCCGCTTGCCGGTGCTGCGGCGCGACGCGCGTGTGCGTTTCGTCGAATGGGCCGCGGAACGCCTGTGCGTGGCGGTGCCCGCCGATCATCCGCTCGCGGGCCGCAAGCGCGTCGCGATCTCGCGGTTGCGGCGCGAGCCGTTCGTGTCGGCGGTGTATCGGGAGCGAGGCGGGCTCGCGCGCGTCGTGATCGATCTGTGCCTGAAGCGGGGCTTCGTGCCGGCCGCGGCGCGGATCGTATCGCCGAAGACGTCGATGCTGAATCTCGTCGCGGCGGGGCACGGCGTGGCGATCGTGCCGGAGCGGATGGCGAGTCTCGGGATCGACGGCGTCGTGTTCGTGCCGATGTCGGACGAAGACGCGAGATCGGCGTGCGCGCTGCTGCTGCCGGTCGAGCCGACGGTGCTGGCGGCGGCGTTCGTGCGAGTGGTGACGGCCGGCTGAGCGCGGCACGTCGCCACCGTGACGGCCAGCGCGGGCTCAGACGCGGTATCCCGATTCACGCATCAACCGGCGCGAGGCATCACTGCGCGGGCCTTCCGCGTCGAGCCGCGCGCGCAGCCGCGTGTCGGCCTTGACGAGCACGGCGCGGTGCATGACCGCAACGATGGCGAAAACGGCCACGACGAAAAGAGCGGTAAGGATCATGGGGTTCCTGAGTGGCCGGACACGCTGACGGCACCAGCATAGAGCCGATCCACGGCACCCGGCGAGGTGTCGGAAATCTGTCAGCGTCGCCAGCGCCGAATCGAAAGCCGCACGCCGCATCGGGGCAACCCGGTTTCGCCCCGAATCCGCGTCAAACACCCGCCCACCAAGCCTTGGGCAAAACCTAGTGGTTTCCACTCATAGTCGCAAACAGTCAAGAACAGGTCGCCGGCGGTCTTCTCGCGGCGAATATGGCTCGTTACTTTTACTCCCACGATGCAGGCCGGCGCCACTCCGCGCACCGGCTGCCGCGAGACCAACCGGGAGAACCGAACCATGAAGTCGACGAAGATCGCCGCGCTTGCCGCGGCCGTGCTGGCGACCGGCGCGTTCACGAACGCGGCGCTGGCCGAGACCGAGGCCGCGACCTGCCGCACCGTGCGTTTCGCGGATATCGGCTGGACCGACATCACGTCGACCACGGCGCTCGCGTCGACCGTGTTCGAGGCGCTCGGCTACAAGCCGACCACGACGATCGCATCGGTGCCGATCTCGTTCGCGGGTCTCAAGAGCAAGCAGCTCGACGTGTCGCTCGGCTACTGGTGGCCGGTGCAGCAGAAGCAGCTCCAGCCGTTCCTCGACAGCAAGTCGATCAACGTCGTCGAGCCGCCGAACCTGTCCGGCGCGAAGGCGACGCTCGCGGTGCCGAGCTACGAATACCAGGCCGGCCTGAAGACCTTCGAGGACATCGCGAAGCACCGCGCGGAACTCGACGGCAAGATCTACGGGATCGAGCCGGGCAGCAGCGCGAACGCGACGATCCAGAAGATGATCGACACGAACCAGTACGGGCTCGGCGGCTTCAAGCTCGTCGAATCGAGCGAGGCCGGGATGCTGGTGACGGTCGAGCGCGCGATCCGCGAGAAGAAGTGGGTCGTGTTCCTCGGCTGGGAGCCGCACCCGATGAACATCCAGCTCAGCATGAACTACCTGTCCGGCGGCGACGCGGCGTTCGGGCCGAACTACGGCGAAGCGCGCGTGTACACGCTGACGGCGCCCGACTTCATCGCACGCTGCCCGAACGCGGGCAAGCTCGTGACGAACCTGCGCTTCTCGACGCAGCTCGAGAACCAGCTGATGCAGTCGGTGATGAACAAGACGAAGCCGGCCGAGGCCGCGAAGGCCTACCTGAAGAAGAATCCGCAGGTGCTCGATCCGTGGCTCGCGGGCGTCAAGACGTTCGACGGCAAGGACGGCCTGCCCGCCGTGAAGGCGTATCTCGGCCTGTGACGGCCGGCGCCCGCGCCACCCCCGCAATGCGACACAACTTGAATTAAGCGAGGCACCCAGCATGAACCATGAAGTCATCATCACCTGCGCCGTCACCGGCGCGGGCGATACGGTCGGCAAGCATCCGGCGATTCCGGTCACGCCGAAGGAAATCGCGGCAGCCGCGATCGAAGCCGCGAAGGCCGGTGCGACGGTCGCGCACTGCCACGTGCGCGATCCGCAGACGGGCCGCGGCAGCCGCGACCCGAACCTGTACCGCGAAGTGGTGGACCGCATCCGCTCGGCCGACGTCGACGTGATCATCAACCTGACGGCCGGCATGGGCGGCGATCTCGAGATCGGCCCCGGCGAAGACCCGATGCGCTTCGGCAAGGGCACCGACCTGGTCGGCGGCCTCACGCGCCTCGCGCACGTCGAGGAACTGCTGCCCGAGATCTGCACGCTCGATTGCGGCACGCTGAATTTCGGCGACGGCGACTACATCTACGTGTCGACGCCCGCGCAGTTGCGCGCCGGCGCGAAGCGCATCCAGGCACTCGGCGTGAAGCCGGAACTGGAGATCTTCGACACGGGCCATCTGTGGTTCGCGAAGCAGTTGCTGAAGGAAGGGCTGCTCGACGATCCGCCGCTGTTCCAGCTCTGCCTCGGCATTCCGTGGGGTGCGCCGGCCGATACGGGCACGATGAAGGCGATGGTCGACAACCTGCCGCCGGGTGCGCATTGGGCCGGTTTCGGGATCGGCCGCATGCAGATGCCGATGGTCGCGCAGGCGATGCTGCTCGGCGGTCACGTGCGCGTCGGCCTCGAAGACAACATCTGGCTCGACCGCGGCGTGCATGCGACCAACGGCACGCTGGTCGAGCGCGCCCGCGAGATCGTCGAACGGCTCGGCGGCCGCGTGCTGACGCCGGCCGAGGGCCGCCGCAAGCTCGGCCTGCCGGCGCGCGGCGAGCGTCTGCTCGAACGTCGTGCGATCGCCGAATTCGCTTGAGTTTTCTTGCAAACCGACTGACACGGCGGCGCGCACCCAAGCGCGGCCGCCCACCGATTTCCCCTGATTTGAAGGATGCGTTGACATGGCTGTGAAGACCGACATCAAGACGTTCGCCGCCATCGGCACCGGCGTGATCGGCAGTGGCTGGATTTCCCGCGCGCTCGCGCACGGTCTCGACGTGGTCGTGTGGGACCCGGCGCCGGGCGCGGAGGAGCGGTTGCGCGCGAACGTCGCGAACGCGTGGCCCGCGCTCGAACGCGTCGGCCTCGCGCCGGGCGCCGATCCCGCGCGGCTGCGTTTCGTCCCGACGATCGAGGAATGCGTCGCCGACGCCGATTTCATCCAGGAAAGCGCGCCCGAGCGCGAGGCGCTGAAGCTCGAGCTGCACGAGCAGATCAGCCGCGCGGCGAAGCCCGACGCGATCATCGCGTCGTCGACGTCGGGGCTGCTGCCCACCGATTTCTACGCGCGGGCGACGCATCCGGAACGCTGCGTGGTCGGTCACCCGTTCAATCCCGTCTACCTGCTGCCGCTCGTCGAGGTGCTCGGCGGCGCGCGCACGTCGCCGGAAGCCGTCGAAGGCGCGATGGAGGTTTACCGCAAGCTCGGCATGCGGCCGCTGCACGTGCGCAAGGAGGTGCCGGGCTTCATCGCCGATCGCCTGCTCGAGGCGCTGTGGCGCGAGGCGCTGCACCTGGTCAACGAAGGCGTCGCGACGACCGGTGAGATCGACGATGCGATCCGCTTCGGCGCGGGCATCCGCTGGTCGTTCATGGGCACGTTCCTGACCTACACGCTGGCCGGCGGCGATGCGGGCATGCGACACTTCATGCAGCAGTTCGGCCCCGCGCTCGAACTGCCGTGGACGAAGCTGGTTGCGCCGACCCTGACCGACGCGCTGATCGACAGCGTCGTCGAAGGCACGACCGAACAGCAGGGCACGCGCAGCATCAAGGAACTCGAACGCTATCGCGACGAGTGCATCACCGAGGTGCTGAAAGCGATCGCCGCGGTGAAGGCGCAGCACGGCATGCGATTCGAGGACTAAAGGACAGGCGATGACGGGCGATACCCCGCTGACGATTTACCGCGACGTGGTGCGGCCCGAATGGGTCGACTACAACGGCCACCTGCGCGATGCGTTCTACCTGCTGATCTTCAGCTTCGCGACCGATGCATTGCTGGATCGCATCGGGCTCGACGACGCCGCGCGTCGCGAGCGGGGGCGCTCGGTCTACACGCTCGAAGCGCACGTGAACTACCTGCACGAGATCAAGGAAGGCACGCCGGTGCGCGTCGATGCGCGCGTGCTCGCGCACGACGCGAAGCGCCTGCACCTGTATCTCGAACTGTTCGCGCCAGGGCATGACGATCCGGTATCGGCGAGCGAGCAGATGCTGCTGCACGTCGACACGCGCGACGGTGCGAAATCGGCGCCGTTCGACGACGACGTGGCCGCGCGCGTGGCCGACTTGCATGCGTTGCAGCGCGATTGCGCGGCGCCTGCGTATGCGGGCCGCGTGATCGGCTTGCCGCCGCGCCGCTAGCGGCGACTTGCGTCCTTCAACGTTCGATCGCGGAGCGCGCACGATGCTCGAACCGGAAATCGCGGCGTTCGTCGCAGCCGTCGACGCGTGGTATCCGGCCGATGCGGCGGCGCGCTCGCCCGACGAGCAGCGCCGCCTCTACGACCGCTTCGCGGTCGCGTGGACGCCGGCCGCGCTGCCGCCCGGCATCGTGCGGCAGGACGCCGTGTGGCGCGCGGCGGACGGGCGCGCGATCGCGCTGCGGCGCTACACGTCCGCGCGCGGCGCATCGCGCGGCACGGTGCTGTTTTTTCATGGCGGCGGCTTCGTCGTCGGCTCGCTCGACAGCCATGCGCTGATCACCGCGCAACTCGCGGCCGACACGGGGCTCGACGTGATCGCCGTCGACTATCGTCTGGCGCCCGAACACCGCGCGCCGGCCGCGCTCGAGGATTGCCTGGACGTCACGCGCGCGGCGCGCGATGCCCGCTGGCCGTTCGGCGTGTGCGCGTATCCGCTGACGCTCGCGGGCGACAGCGCGGGCGGGATGCTCGCGGCGGCCGTCGCCACCGCGCTGCGCGATGCGGGCGAACGCAACGTCGACGGCATCGCGCTCGTTTATCCGATGCTCGGCTTCGAACCGCAATCGCCCGCGCGCGAGATCGAAGCGCGGGCGCCGATGCTGACGCTCGACGACGTGCATCGCTATCGCGCGCTGTACTGGGATGGGAACGTGTCCGACGTGCTGCGGGGCGGCGACCCGCTGTTGCGCGCGTCGGTGCCGCTCGAAGCGGCGCGTTTCGACGGCTTGCCGCCGGTGCTCGCGATCGGCGCGGAACACGATCCGCTGCGCGACGACGCGCGCGTGTACGTCGAACGGATTCGCGCGGCCGGCGGGGTCGCGCGCGACTGGATGGGACAGGGGCTGGTGCACGGCTGCTGGCGCGCGCTCGGGACGAGCCCGCAGGCCGCGCGCATGCACCGGATGGTCGGCGGGTTTTTGCTCGCACCACACGCGTAGCGGGCGTTTCCGGGAGGCAACGATGCAGGCAGCAGCGCAACACCGTATCGAGGACTGGCGGACGTTTTCGGCCGACGCGGCCATCGCGGCGGCGACGATCGGCGAGGGGGCGGTCGAGGTCGAATGGCGCGACGCGCGACGATCGCCGTTCCATTTCGACTGGCTGCGCGACAATTGCGCGTGTTCCGCATGCGTGCATGCGCTCACGCGTGAACAGGTGTTCGAGATTGCCGATGCGCGCGACGATCTGTCGGCGCTCGCCGTGCACGTCGAACCCGATGGTGCGCTGCATGTCGAGTGGAACGACGGGCATCGCAGCGCGTGGTCGCCGGGCTGGTTGCGGGCGCATGCATACGACGATGCGTCGCGCGCCGAGCGGCTGGCCGCGCACGAGCGGCACATCTGGGCCGGCGACGACGCGACGGCGATCGGCCTGTTCGCGTGGCGCGACGTGATGGAGGACGACGGTGCGCTGCTCGCGTGGCTCGCCGCGCTGCGGCGCACGGGGCTGACGCTCGTCGAAGGCGTGCCGGCCGAGCGCGGCCGCGTGGACGAGATCGCGCGTCGCGTCGGCCTGATCCGCGAAAGCAATTTCGGCGTGCTGTTCGACGTCGAATCGAAACCGCGCCCGGACAGCAATGCGTACACGTCGCTGAACCTGCCGCCGCATACCGACCTGCCGACACGCGAACTGCAGCCGGGCGTGCAGTTCCTGCATTGCCTGGCCAACGAAGCGACGGGCGGCGACAGCATCTTTCTCGACGGCTTCGCGCTCGCCGATGCGCTGCGGCGCGAGCATCCGGCCGATTTCGAACGACTGGCGTCGACGCCGTTCGAGTTCTGGAACAAGAGTGCGAACAGCGACTACCGCTGTTCGGCGCCGGTGATCGGGCTCGATGCGCGCGGCAACGTGACGGAGGTGCGCGTCGCGAACTTCCTGCGCGGGCCGCTCGATGCGCCGGCCGGCTCGGTCGCGGCCGTCTATCGCGCGTACCGGCGGTTCCTCGCGCTCGCGCGCGAGCCGCGTTTCCGCGTACACCGCCGGCTGCGGGCGGGCGACATGTGGGCGTTCGACAACCGGCGCGTGCTGCATGCGCGCACGGCGTTCGATCCGTCGACCGGCCGCCGGCACCTGCAGGGCTGCTACGTCGATCGGGACGAGTTGCTGTCGCGTTGGCGCGTGCTGTCGCGCTCGGTGCCTGCCGTCGTTGCGGCGCGCTGATCGGCGCACGCGGTTTCTTTTCGCCTGCCCGCCGGGAAGGGAAAAAGCACCCGGACGCCAGGCGCCCGGGCGAAGCCACCCGCTGCCGGGCGGCGGAGGTATGCGTTTCACAAACAAGACGAGCCCCGCGTAGGGGCTCGTCCGGACTGCGTTGCTTCATCGCGCGACGCGCGGCGCCCGCCGGGGGCGCATCGGCTTACTGGCCGAAGAAGATCGAGTCGCGTGCGTTCGACGATGCGGCTGCCGGGGCGCCCGAGTGGACGAGCGGAGCCGGCTGGGCGCCGTAGCCGCTGGTGTCGGCACCATGAATACGCGCTTCGGCGCTCTGGATGTCGTTCGGGTAGTACGGGCTCGACACGCCCGGCTTGTAGCCGGCTTGTTCGAGCTGGACCAGTTCGCCACGCACCTGGGCGCGGGTCACGGTGCTTTGAGCGAATGCGCCGAACGAAGCGGACAGGGCGACAGCGGCGACGACTGCGGAAACGAGCGATTTCATGGTGACCTCCGGTGTTTTATTGAGTTCGCTCTCGACACCATGTCTTGAGCGATTGATCAAATCTTAGTCACCGGCGTGTTCAGGGTAAACGCTGATTTTGACGATAGATTGTTTCCGGCGCGGTAACAGTGGCGCGATGAATCAGTCTTTCAACAGGCTTTCTTTTCGGCTTGCGCAATAAGTATGAAGAATATGGCGGGTAGCGTCGTGCGGTTCAGCGCGCTTCGGCCGCCGTGTCGAGCGGCCGGCCGGGCACGCGTCCGGCGGGCGCGCCCGAACTGAGGAAGCGCACGCCCGTCGCGGCTTCCGACGCTTCCCACAGCAGCGCCGCCGAGGCGACGTCGCGCGCCGCGCGCGGCACGCTCGCGGGCGCCGGCAGCCCGCGCGACTCGAACCAGCCGGACGGCCCGATGTATGCGCCGCCCGCGAGATCGGGCGACGTGGCGGCATGGATCGCGGGCAGCGCGCCCTGGTCGGCCGGTTGCGCGAGATAACGGTTCGCCGCGCGCATCAGCGCGGCGCGCGCGGGCGAACGGTCCATCGCGGGGCCCGCGAACTGCAGGTTGGTCGCCGCATAGCCGGGGTGCGCGGCCACGCTGATTCCCGCGAACGCCGCGCGCTCGAAACGGCGCTGCAGCTCGATCGCGAACACGAGGTTCGCGAGCTTGCTGTCGCAATAGGCGAGATAACGGTTGTAACGATGCTCGGCACGCAGGTCGTCGACGCGAATCCGGCCGCCGCGGTTGAAGCCGCTCGACATCGTCACGACGCGCGCCCGTCGCGCGGCGCGCAACGCGGGCAGCAGATGGCCGGTCAGCGCGAAATGGCCGAGGTGGTTGGTGCCGAACTGCATTTCGAAGCCGTCGTGCGTATGCCGCAGCGGCAGGAACATCACGCCGGCGTTGTTGCAGAGGATGTCGACGCGGCCGTGGCGTTCGGAGACGTCGCCCGCGAAGCGGGCGATCGAGGCGAGATCGGCAAGGTCGAGCGGATCGTCCTCGACGCGGGCGTCGGGATGGAGCCGGCGGATCGCGTCGGCCGCCCGGGCGGCGCGCGCGGCGTCGCGGCAGCCCATCACGACCGTCGCGCCTTTCGCGGCCAGCGTTTCCGCGAGCTGCCAGCCGAGACCGCTGTTGGCACCGGTCACGACCGCGACCTTGCCGCCCTGCGCCGGGACGTGGCGCGCGCTCCATGCATGCATGTCTGTCTCCATCGGCACGGCCGACCGGCCGCGGCACGTAATCGTTACATTGCGTGGTGTAACGATAGTGCGGGCGGGCGTGACAGACAAGCGGGGGAATTAGACCGGCGCTTCTAGGGCGGCGCAGTGCGTGGTGCGGCCTGCCCCGGCGCGCGGCCGGCAGGTTTTACCTGCTTCCGGCCAGCGCGAGCACCTCGGCGGCGGAGATCATCGCGGCCGCATTCGCGGGTGCCGGACGTTCGGCCGGGCGGAACACTTCGTCGCCGCGATGGATGACCTGGCGCGACAGCGCGCAGGTGCCGGTGCGTTGCGCGAAGCGGCGGCGCCAGCGCTGTTCACCGTAGTGACAGCGGCCGGGCTCGACCCAGCGGACGACGAGCAGCGTATCGGAACGTTCGAGGATTTCGACGTGGACGTCGGCGGGATCGAGCACAGGCAGGGATTTGGAGGCCTTCATTTTGCCGTTTCCTAAAGCTCGTGCGGTTTCGGCCTTGGCAGTGGATGTCACTACCCGATGGCGAATCCGTAGCGGTTTCCATGAGTGGTGCGCTAAATGTAAGCGTCTGTGACCGGAAAAAACATCCTGTCTGGCTCAAATTACCTTTTGCCGATTTAGAAACAATCCACGCTTATTTTCGTGGAAACCACAGACAAAAACGCCCCGGACGGGAAGTCCGGGGCGGAAAATCGGCCCGCGCACCGTGTCTGCTCGCCCAGTCACGGTGTCCATCGCCGGGGGACGGAGTGCCCGCAGGGATCGAAGGCGGGCGGAGAGGCGATGGGTGAAAAGCGCGGTCCGGCAACGCCATGATGGCGTGCTGATCCCGTTGAGACCCTGACGCGAACATGACTTTTTTGTCAGTTTGGCGAAGTGGCTGCGCGGGACGAGCCCGAAGATTCGGCTGAGAGGCCTGTCAGCATTGGGTTTGTACGATTTACGGAAGGGATTTTTAGGACTTGTCCTTCGCCGGATTTTTCTTCGTCCGCCCGATTTCTCCGCCCGGGTAAATACTGAATCCCGATTTCGTGACAAACGCGCGATTGCTTTCTATGATTGGTTGGACCTTTAGTCCTTTGTGCCAATCGGCCGACGGGTGGCCGGCTTTTTCGGGAGACGTGCTCATGAGATTGCAGGGCAAACGCGCGCTGGTGACGGCGGCCGGGCAGGGCATTGGCCGCGCGACCGCGCTGCGGTTCGCGAGCGAGGGCGCCGACGTGCTGGCGACCGACATCAACGAAGCCGCGCTCGTGCGGCTCGAGGCCGACGCCGAACGCGCGGGCGCCCGGCTGGCCACGCGGCGGCTCGACGTCACCGATGCGAACGACGTCGCGGCGCTCGCCGCGGGCGAACGCGCGTTCGACGTGCTGTTCAACTGCGCGGGCTACGTGCACCACGGCTCGATCCTCGACTGCGACGACGACGCGTGGGCGTTCTCGATGAACCTGAACGTCACGTCGATGTACCGGCTGATTCGCGCGCTGCTGCCCGCGATGCTTGAAGCCGGCGGCGCGTCGATCATCAACATGGCCTCGGCCGCGTCGAGCGTGAAGGGCGTGCCGAACCGCTTCGTCTACGGCACGTCCAAGGCGGCCGTGATCGGGCTGACCAAGGCGGTCGCCGCCGATTTCGTCGAGCGCGGCATCCGCTGCAACGCGATCTGCCCGGGCACGATCGAATCGCCGTCGCTGGAGCAGCGCATCGCGGACCAGGCGCGCACGCGCCACGTGTCGACCGACGAGGTGCGCCAGGCATTCGTCGCGCGCCAGCCGATCGGCCGCATCGGCCGTGCCGACGAAGTGGCCGCGCTCGCGCTGTACCTCGCGTCCGACGAAGCGTCGTTCACGACCGGCGCGATCCACCTGATCGACGGCGGCTGGTCAAACTGACCGTGTCAAACTGACCGCGCCTTCCCATTCACTTTCCGTTTCCGTTCCGACGACGCTATGAAACTGCTCAGATTTGGCGACAAACACCATGAAAAACCGGGCCTGCTCGATGCGCAGGGCCACCTTCGCGACCTGTCCGGCGTGATCGACGACATCGCCGGCGATGCGCTGACCCCCGCGTCGCTCGCGCGGCTGCGCGACATTCCGCCGTCGTCGCTGCCGCGCGTCGAGGGCGCGCCGCGGATCGGCGCGTGCGTCGGCCGCGTCGGCAAGTTCATCTGCATCGGGCTCAACTATTCGGACCACGCGGCCGAGTCGGGCATGGAGGTGCCGAAGGAGCCCGTCGTGTTCGGCAAGTGGACGAGCGCGATCTCGGGCCCGAACGATGACGTCGAGATCCCGCGCGGCTCGCGGAAGACCGACTGGGAAGTCGAGCTGGGCGTGGTGATCGGCCAGGGCGGCCGCTACATCGACGAAGCCGATGCGCTGTCGCACGTGGCCGGCTACTGCGTCGTGAACGACGTGTCGGAACGCGAATACCAGCTCGAACGCGGCGGCACGTGGGACAAGGGCAAGGGCAACGACACGTTCGGCCCGCTTGGGCCCTGGCTCGTGACGGCCGACGAAGTGCCCGATCCGCACGCGCTGCGGCTGTGGCTCGACGTCGACGGCCACCGCTACCAGAACGGCACGACCGCGACGATGGTGTTCCGCGTGCCGCACCTGATCAGCTACCTGAGCCGCTTCATGAGCCTGCAGCCGGGCGACGTGATCTCGACCGGCACGCCGCCGGGCGTCGGCCTCGGGCAGAAGCCGCCCGTCTATCTGCGCGCCGGACAGGTGATCACGCTCGGCATCGACGGGCTCGGCGAGCAGCGCCAGCGCACCGTGCAGGCCTGATCTCCTTTTACGGACGGTTCGTCATGCCTATCATTCGATCGATGCGCGTCCTCGACGTGCGCTTCCCGACCTCGCGCCAGCTCGACGGTTCCGATGCGATGAATCCGGACCCCGATTATTCGGCGGCCTACGTCGTCCTCGAAACCGATCGCGACGGGCTCGAGGGGCACGGGCTCACGTTCACCATCGGGCGCGGCAACGAAATCTGCTGCGCGGCGATCGACGCGATGCGTCACCTCGTCGTCGGCCTCGACCTCGACTGGATTCGCGAGGACATGGGCCGCTTCTGGCGTCACGTGACGTCGGACAGCCAGTTGCGCTGGATCGGCCCCGACAAGGGCGCGATCCATCTGGCCACCGGCGCCGTCGTCAACGCGGTGTGGGATCTGTGGGCCAAGGCCGTCGGCAAGCCGCTGTGGCGGCTCGTCGCCGACATGAGCCCGGAGGAACTGGTACGCACGATCGACTTCCGCTACCTGACCGACTGCCTGACGCCGGACGAAGCGCTCGAACTGCTGCGCCGGCAGGCGCCCGGCAAGGCCGCGCGGATCGCGGCGCTCGAGCGCGACGGCTACCCGTGCTACACGACGTCGGCCGGCTGGCTCGGCTACAGCGACGACAAGCTGCGCCGGCTGTGCCGCGAGGCGGTGGACGCCGGTTTCGACCATGTGAAGCTGAAGGTCGGCGCGAACCTCGAGGACGACATCCGCCGCGTGACGATCGCGCGCGAAGTGATCGGACCCGATCGCAAGCTGATGATCGACGCGAACCAGGTGTGGGAAGTCGACGAGGCGATCGACTGGGTGCGCGAGCTCGCGTTCGCGCGGCCGTGGTTCATCGAGGAGCCGACCAGCCCCGACGACGTCGAAGGGCATCGCAAGATCCGCAAGGCGATCGCGCCCGTGCAGGTCGCGACCGGCGAGATGTGCCAGAACCGCGTGCTGTTCAAGCAGTTCATCGCGCGCGGCGCGATCGACGTCGTGCAGATCGATGCGTGCCGGCTCGGCGGCGTGAACGAGATTCTCGCGGTGATGCTGATGGCCGCGAAGTACGGGCTGCCCGTATGCCCGCATGCGGGCGGCGTCGGGCTGTGCGAGTACGTGCAGCACCTGTCGATGATCGACTACGTGTGCATTGCCGGCACGAAGGAAGGGCGCGTGACCGAGTACGTCGATCACCTGCACGAGCATTTCGTCGAGCCGTGCATCGTGCGCGGCGCGGCGTACCTGCCGCCGACGGCGCCCGGCTTCTCGATCGAGATGAAGCCCGAGTCGCTGGAGCAGTACCGGTTCCGCGGCTGACACGCATCGAGCGTGCCGACAACATGAACGACGGAGACGCGAAGTGGATCTGAATCTGCAGGACAAGGTCGTGATCGTGACCGGCGGTGCGTCGGGCATCGGCGCCGCGATCTCGATGCGGCTGGCCGGCGAAGGCGCGATACCGGTGGTGTTCGCGCGGCACGCGCCCGACGACGCGTTCTGGCGCGCGCTCACGCGCGAGCAGCCGAACGCCGCGTGCGTGTCGGTCGAATTGCAGGACGATGCGCAGTGCCGCGACGCGGTCGCGCGGACCATCGCGCGTTTCGGTCGGCTCGACGGGCTCGTCAACAACGCCGGCGTCAACGACAGCGTCGGGCTCGATGCGGGGCGCGACGCGTTCGTCGCGTCGCTCGAACGCAATCTCGTCCACTACTACGTGATGGCGCATTACTGCGTGCCGCACCTGAAGGCGGCGCGCGGCGCGATCGTCAACATCTCGTCGAAGACGGCCGTGACCGGGCAGGGCAACACGAGCGGCTACTGCGCGTCGAAGGGCGCGCAGCTCGCGCTGACGCGCGAATGGGCCGTCGCGTTGCGCGACGACGGCGTGCGCGTGAACGCGGTGATCCCGGCCGAGGTAATGACGCCGCTGTACCGGAAATGGATCGACGGCTTCGACGATCCGGAGACGAAGCTCGCGGCGATCGCGGGCAAGGTGCCGCTCGGCCGGCGCTTCACGACGGCCGACGAGATCGCCGACACGACGGTGTTCCTGCTGTCGGAGCGCGCGTCGCACACGACGGGCCAGTGGCTGTTCGTCGACGGCGGCTATACGCATCTCGACCGTGCGATCAGCTGAGGGCCGCGAGCGATGCAACCCGACCTCCACCCGAACCTCGCGCCGCCGCTGATTGCATTGACCGGCATCGGCAAGCGCTTCCCGGGCGTGCAGGCGCTCGATGATTGCCGCTTCGACCTGCGCGCGGGCGAAGTGCATGCGCTGATGGGCGAGAACGGCGCCGGCAAGTCGACGCTGATGAAGATCCTCGCGGGCGTGTACCCGCGCGACGACGGCGAGATCCGGATGGACGGTCATCCGGTCGAGATCGCCGATCCGCGCGCCGCGCAGGCGCTCGGGATCGGCATCATTCATCAGGAACTGAATCTGATGAACCACCTGAGCGTCGCGCAGAACATCTTCATCGGCCGCGAGCCGCGCGGCCGTCTCGGCGTGTTCGTCGACGAAGACAAGCTGAATCGCGATGCCGCCGCGATCTTCCGGCGGATGCGGCTCGATCTCGATCCGCGCACGCCGGTCGGCCGGCTGACGGTCGCGAAGCAGCAGATGGTCGAGATCGCGAAGGCGCTGTCGTTCGATTCGCGCGTGCTGATCATGGACGAGCCGACCGCCGCGCTGAACAACGCGGAGATCGGCGAGTTGTTCCGCATCATCCGCGACCTGCGGGCGAACGGCGTCGGCATCGTCTACATCTCGCACAAGATGGACGAACTGCGCCAGATCGCCGATCGCGTGACCGTGATGCGCGACGGCAAGTACGTCGCGACCGTGCCGATGGCCGGCACGTCGATGGAGACGATCATTTCGATGATGGTCGGGCGCCAGCTCGAAACGGAAGCGCGCACGCCGCCCGATACGTCGTCGAACGACGTGGCGCTCGAGGTGCGCGGGCTGTCGCGCGGGCGTGCGATCCGCGATGTCGGCTTCACGCTGCGGCGCGGCGAGATCCTCGGCTTCGCGGGGCTGATGGGCGCGGGCCGCACCGAGGTCGCGCGCGCGGTGTTCGGCGCGGACCCGATCGATGCCGGTGAAATTCGCGTGCACGGCCGCACCGTGACGATCCGCACGCCGGCCGACGCGGTGAAGCACGGGATCGGCTACCTGTCCGAGGATCGCAAGCACTTCGGGCTCGCGGTCGGCATGGACGTGCAGAACAACGTCGCGCTGGCGAGCATGCGCCGTTTCTTGCATCGCGGTGCGTTCCTGGATGCGCGCAAGATGCGCGACACCGCGCAGTCGTACGTGCGGCGGCTCGCGATCCGCACGCCGTCGGTCACGCAGCCCGCGCGGCTGCTGTCGGGCGGCAACCAGCAGAAGATCGTGATCGCGAAATGGCTGCTGCGCGACTGCGACATCCTGTTCTTCGACGAGCCGACGCGCGGCATCGACGTCGGCGCGAAAAGCGAGATCTACAAGCTGCTCGACGCGCTCGCCGCCGACGGCAAGGCGATCGTGATGATCTCGTCGGAACTGCCCGAGGTGCTGCGCATGAGCCACCGGATTCTCGTGATGTGCGAAGGGCGCGTGACCGGCGAATTGCGTGCGGCCGACGCCACGCAGGAGAAGATCATGCAGCTCGCGACGCAGCGCGAGTCGACCGTATTGTCCTGATTCAGACGCTTACCATGTCCAACGATACGCATCCCGTCCCGCCCCTCGCTTCCGGCGATACGCCGGCCGCCGCGCCCGGTTTTCGCGCGCGCTTCTTCAACCCCGCCGCGCGCCAGAAGCTGCTCGCGTTCGCGAGCCTCGTGCTGCTGATCGTGTTCTTCAGCTTCGGTTCGCCGAACTTTCTCGAAGTCGACAACCTCGTGTCGATCCTGCAGGCCACCGCGGTCAATGGCGTGCTCGCCGTCGCCTGCACGTATGTGATCATCACGTCGGGCATCGACCTGTCGGTCGGCACGCTGATGACGTTCTGCGCGGTGATGGCCGGCGTCGTGCTGACGAAATGGGGGATGCCGCTGCCGTTCGGCATCCTGGCCGCGTTGTGCTTCGGCGCGTTGTCGGGCTGCGTGTCGGGCTTCGTGATCGCGAAGATGAAGGTGCCGCCGTTCATCGCGACGCTCGGCATGATGATGCTGCTCAAGGGCCTGTCGCTCGTGATCTCGGGCACGCGGCCGATCTACTTCAACGACACGCCGGGCTTCACGTCGATCGCGCAGGACTCGCTGATCGGCAACCTGATCCCCGCGCTGCCGATTCCGAATGCGGTGCTGATCCTGTTTCTCGTCGCGATCGGCGCGTCGATCGTGCTGAACCGGACGATCTTCGGCCGCTACACGTTCGCGCTCGGCAGCAACGAGGAAGCGCTGCGGCTGTCCGGCGTGAACGTCGATGCGTGGAAGATCGCCGTCTACACGTTCAGCGGCGCGGTGTGCGGGATAGCCGGCCTGCTGATCGCGTCGCGGCTGAACTCCGCGCAGCCGGCGCTCGGGCAGGGTTACGAGCTCGATGCGATCGCGGCCGTCGTGATCGGCGGCACGTCGCTGTCGGGCGGCGCGGGCAGCATCGTCGGCACCATCATCGGCGCGTTCATCATGAGCGTGCTGACCAACGGCCTGCGCATCATGTCGGTCGCGCAGGAATGGCAGACGGTCGTGACCGGCGTGATCATCATCCTCGCCGTGTACGTCGACATCCTGCGCCGGCGCCGCCGCTGACGCACGCCTGCACGCAGGCATCCGCTTCACCGCCGGCCTGGCCGGCGTCCAGAAGAATCCAACCAAGGAGACGCGAAGTGATCAGGAGCAAGGTGTTGAACGCGATCGTCGGGCTGACGTTCGCCGTCGGCGTCACGGCCGGCGCGCAGGCGCAGGAAGCCTATATCCCGCTGATCTCGAAAGGCTTCCAGCATCAGTTCTGGCAGGCCGTGAAGTCGGGCGCCGTGCAGGCCGCGAAGGACTACAAGGTGAAGGTGACGTTCGAGGGGCCGGAAACCGAGGCGATGGTCGACAAGCAGATCGACATGCTGTCGGCCGCGATCGCGAAGAAGCCGGCCGCGCTCGGCTTCGCGGCGCTCGACAGCAAGGCCGCGCTGCCGCTGCTGAAGAAGGCGCAGGCCGAGAAGATCCCGGTGATCGCGTTCGACTCGGGCGTCGACAGCGACATCCCGGTGACGACCGCCGCGACCAACAACAAGGCGGCCGCCGCGCTCGCCGCCGACAAGCTCGCCGCGCTGATCGGCGACGAAGGCGAGGTGGCCGTGGTCGCGCACGACCAGACGAGCCGTACCGGCATCGACCGCCGCGACGGTTTTCTCGAGCGGATGAAGGCGGCGCACCCGAAGGTGCAGGTCGTGACCGTGCAGTACGGCGAAGGCGACCAGCTGAAGTCGACCGAGGTGACGAAGTCGATCCTGCAGGCGTATCCGAAGCTCAAGGGGCTGTTCGGCACCAACGAAGGCTCGGCGATCGGCGTGGTCAACGGCGTGCGCGAGATGAAGCGCAAGGTCGTGATCGTCGGCTACGATTCCGGCAAGCAGCAGAAGGACGCGATCCGCAGCGGGCTGATGGCCGGCGCGATCACGCAGAACCCGATCGGGATCGGCTACAAGACCGTCGAGGCGGCCGTGAAGGCGATCAAGGGCGAGAAGCTGCCGAAGGTCATCGACACCGGTTTCTACTGGTACGACAAGACCAATATCGACGATCCGAAGATCGCGGCGGTGTTGTACGACTGAGCGTTGCGCACGAGCGGCGGCGATGACGCGCGCCGCCGCGACAGCGGCGACTGAACACGAGGGCACCATGGGCGCAGTGCGCATCGATTCCCATCAGCATTTCTGGCGTTATCGCGCGACCGACTATCCGTGGATCGGCCCCGGGATGGGCGTGCTCGCGCGCGACTACCTGCCCGACGCGCTGTGGCCGCAGATGCATGCGCAGGCGCTCGGCGCGTCGATCGCGGTGCAGGCGCGCGCCGGGCGCGACGAGACGGCGTTCCTGCTCGATCTCGCGCGCGACGACGCCCGCATCGCGGCGGTGGTCGGCTGGGAGGATCTCGGCTCGCCCGGGCTGGCCGAGCGGGTCGCCGCGTGGGGCAGCGCGAAGCTGCGCGGCTTTCGTCATCAGGTGCAGGACGAAGCCGACGCGGCCGCATTCGTCGCCGATCCCGGTTTCAATCGGGGCATCGCGTGGCTGCAGGCGAATGGTTACGTGTACGACGTGCTCGTGTTCGAGCGCCAGTTGCCGGACGTGCGCGCGTTCTGCGCGACGCACGATGCGCACTGGCTCGTGCTCGATCATGCGGGCAAGCCGGCGCTCACCGAGTTCGAGCGCGACGACACGGCGCTCGCACGCTGGCGCGCGTCGCTGCGCGAGCTGGGCGCGTTGCCGCACGTGGCATGCAAGCTGTCGGGGCTCGTGACCGAGGCGGACTGGCGGCGCGGCCTGCGCGCGCGGGACATCCGGCACATCGAGCAGTGCCTCGACGCGGCGCTCGACGCGTTCGGGCCGCAGCGGCTGATGTTCGGGTCGGACTGGCCCGTGTGCCTGCTGGCGGCCTCGTATGACGAAGTGGCGTCGCTCGTCGAACGCTGGGCCGAATCGCGGCTGTCGGCGGCCGAGCGCAACGCGCTGTGGGGCGGCACGGCCGCGCGTTGTTATGCGGTGCCGGGCGATGTGAGGCGCGGCATATAAAATAGGCGCGAACGGTCTGTGCGATTCGTCAGACCGTCCGGAACGAAACCGATTACCAGCGTCAACGTATGTCCATCCAGCCGATTCAGAACCGCCGCCTCTACCAGCAGATCGCCGACAAGCTCAGTGCGATGATCGAGTCCGGCGATTTTCCGCCGGGCAGCTATCTGCCGCCCGAGCGCGAACTGGCCGAGCAGTTCGGCGTGTCGCGCACGTCGGTGCGCGAGGCGCTGATCGCGCTCGAAGTGAGCGGGCTCGTCAGCGTGCGCGTCGGCGACGGCGTGAAGGTGCGTCATCCCGAAGCGGCCGCGGCGCCGGAGCCCGCGCCCGAACCCGTATCCCGTGCGACGGTCGCGCCGTTCTCGATCGTCGAGATCGATCCCGAACTCGGCATCGCGCTCGACCTCGATACCGAGATCCCGCCGTTCGCGCTGTTGCAGGCGCGCCGGCTGATCGAACCGGAAGCGGCATCGCTCGCGGCAAAGCACGGCTCGGACGCGCAGATCGAAGGAATTCACGAAGCGTTCCTGCGCAACCAGGAAGACAACCGCAGCGGCTCGCTCACGCACCCGGGCGACCGGCTGTTCCATATCCGCATCGCGGAAGCGAGCGACAACGCCGCGTATGCGCTGATGATCAAGCAGTTGCTCGCGCACAAGTACGACCTGATGTTCCAGCGGCTGCAGTCGCTGTACATGCCGAACGACATGCCGCACCGCTCGGAGCTGGAACACCGCGCGATCCTCGACGCGATCCGCGCGCGCGATCCCGACGCCGCGCGCCGCGCGATGGCCGAGCACCTCGACGAAGTCATCCGGATCTTCGGCCGCGCGCTCGACTGAGCGCGCGGTGACGGGTCATCTGTTCAGAAACGATCGGCGCGATACGGCGCCGGATCGGTGAACGGCGCTTCGCCTGTCATCATCTCGGCCAGCAGGCGGCCGGTGACGGGGCCGAGCGTGAGCCCGTGGTGGTTGTGGCCGAACGCGAACCACAGGCCGCGATGCGCGGGCGCGGGGCCGATCACCGGGCGCATGTCCGGCGTGCACGGCCGGAAGCCGAGCCACGGCTGCGGGTCGAGCCGTTCGCCGAAACCGAACACGGGCCGCGCGACGCGTTCCGCGCGTTCGAGCTGCACGCCGGTCGGCGGCACGCGACGCCGCGCGATCTCGACCCCCGTCGTCAGCCGCAGCCCGCGCCGCATCGGCGCGATCACGTAGCCGTATTCGCGATCGACGATCGGCGCCGACGGCACGCCGCGCGCGGACGGCGCGTAGTGCATGTGATAACCGCGCTTCTCGCGCAGCGGGATCTTGTAGCCGAACTTGCCGAACACGATGTCGGACCACGGGCCGAGCGCGACGACGACGGCCGGCGCGGCGGCCGGGCCGTCCTGCGTGTGAACCTGCCAGCCGGGCGACAGTGCGTCGAGGCTGGCGGCGTCGCCGCCGAGCAGCGTGCCGCCGCCCTGCACGAACAGTTGCGCATACGCTTTGACGAGCGCGGACGGATCGACGACGCTTTTCGGATCGAGCCAGTGCAGCGCGCCGCAGAAGCCGGGTGCGAGGCTCGGCTCGTGCGCGTGCAGCGCGGCCGCGTCGAGCGGCGTGATGCCGAGCCCGTGGCGGCGCGCGGTGAGGCCGGCCTCGGCCACGCCGCGTTCGAAGGCGGCCGGCGTGCGGAACGCTTCCAGCCAGCCGGTCGCGCGGATCAGTTCGCCGGCGCCGGCCCGCGCGATCAGCGCGTCGTGCTCGACGATGCAGCGCTCGATCAGCGGCAGCATGTCGCGCGAAGCGGCCGCGTGGCGCAGCGGCGCCGATTCCCACCAGAACCGCGCGAGCCATGGCGCGAACGCGGGCAGCGATGCGCTGTGCCAGTAGAGCTCGGTCGAGCGGTTCAGCGCATAACGCATGAGCGTGAACGGGCTGCGCGGGAACGGATACGGCTCGACCGACGAGCGTTCGATCAGCCCGGCGTTGCCGAAGCTCGTGCCTTCGCCGGGCGCGCCGCGATCGACAAGGGCAACCTTGCGTCCGCGATCCTGCAGATGCAGCGCGGCGGACACGCCGACGATGCCGGCGCCGAGAACGATTACGTCGAAATCCATCGATGGTGAAGGGCGGTTGGCGGGGCAGGGGGCGTGGTGTCGCGATCGTCGTGCCGCCGCGTGTTGGAGAACGTTCGACGTACAAGCATACTCGCCGCGGCGTGAAGGACCAAGCCGGCGGCGGTGCCGATACGCGGAACGTGGCCCGTGCACGATGATTCGCGATCGTCGCGGCGAGGCGGGCAGCATGGGTCGACGACCCGGCCGCGCGTGTCGTGCCGACGATTGCCGACGGCGATTCCGCGAAGGCGAAAGCGGCCCGTGCACGTACGATCGAGGCGTCGTATTCGATGCCGCACAAGGCCACGAATCCGCCGGAGCCGATCAACGTCACCGTGTGCGCGCGTAACGGCGGCACTCCCGTGCATTGCGTGACGCTGCACGAACGCGTGTCGGGCGGCAGCTTCGGTGCGCGCGAATTGACGTACTGGCTGTTCGACGCGACATGGTGTGCGGTGAAGGCGGGCAAGCCCGTGAAGCTGATGAACAGTCGCAAGGACGGCGCGGTGAAGATGAAGAAGCTCACGTGCGTGGCCGATTGCGGGAATGCGGCGTCGCCGGCCGGGGGCGACGAGTAATGGTACGGCGGGCTGATGTGGGGGCTCGGCCATGCGACGGTCGATCGCATCGATTTCCGGCACGGCCGCGTGCTGCAGTCGAACTTCGATACGTATCGCGTGATGCGGATGAGCGACATACCAGAGACCGACATTCACATCGTGCCGGGCGGCGTCGGCGAACTGTCGAGCCCGGCGGTGACGCCGGCGATTGCGAATGCGGGGTTCAGGCTGACGGGGACGCGCCAGCGGGAGACGCCGTTCGATTTGTCGGCGATCGCATAGCGCGCATGAACGTATGAAGTTTGCCGCCCGCGGGCATCCAATCCGCTGACCAATCTACCGGCGTCGACACCGGATCGACGCCGGTTATCGCCTTCGCTCGCATCGTCGTGACGCAGTACCGATTCCGCATACTTTCCGACGTTTTATCGGGTGTTTCCCACTGCTTGGTCATCCGAATTTTTACCTAAGATGAAGCCATCATGCGCGTAATTCGGTGCCTGCACGCGCATGGGAAGAGGCGAGGGGCAGCGCCGGAGCGACGCCAGCGGATGTTGCCATCATGGATGCGAAAGTGTGCGCGTCGGCTGTCGGTCTCGCGACTGCAGCGACGTCAGCGGGCGCGGCGCCCATCGCCGCGCGGACGGTGTCCGGCCGTCTCGGCCGAGCCGCTTCGCTGCGCCACGCGCTGTTCGCAATCGTTTGCTGGTTGGGCGCGGTGCCCGCCGTGCTCGCAGGGGCGCCCGTCGATACCGACGTTCCGGTCGATCCCATGCACCTCGCCGCCGCCGCAAGCCCTGCCGATCATGTCGATCACGCCGACTCGGCCCATTCCTCACACGACTCCGCCGTGCGCCAGGTCGTGCTCGGCATCGTCAGCTTCACGCGCTGGCCGACCACGCCCGTTCGCCTGCATCTGTGCGTCACGGGCCGGCCCGACTACGCGCGCGGCCTGACCGACACGCTGGAGGCCGGCTCGACGCTGGTCGACGTGCAGCGCGTACGTCCCGACGATCCGGCGCTCGGCATCGCATGCGACATCGTCTACCTCGGCACGCTGAGCAATGACGAACGCGCGCGGGTGAGAACCGCGGTGGCCGGTCATCCGGTGCTGACGATCTCGGAACACGATTCGTCCTGCACCGCGGGCGGCATGTTCTGCCTGAGTGTCGACGGCGATCGCGTGTCGTTCGACATCAATCTCGACGCCGTCGCGCGCAGCGGCGTGCGTGTGCACCCGAACGTGCTCAACCTCGCCCGGCGGCCGGTGACGCCATGACACGGTCCGCGCTCCCCGTTTCCGCTTCCCGCATGCCGCGCCCGACGCTGCAAAGCGTGCTGCGTCGGGCGCACCTGCGCCTCGCGTTCATCGCGATGACGATGGCGGCCGTGTCGTTGATCATCGTCGCCGTGATCGCGTTGCGCGCGTACGCGGGCAACAACCTGAACCTGCTCGCGCGCTCGCTCGGTTACACGGTCGAGGCGGCGCTCGTGTTCGGCGATCGCGTCGCGGCGAACGAGGCGATCGGATTGATCGCCAGCGACGAGGATGTCGCACAGGTGGTCGTCACGGACAGCAAGGGGCAACTGTTCGCGACGTGGCAATTGCCTGCCGGCAACGGCATCGCGCGGCTCGAACGCGCCGTGGCGGATGTGGCGCTGCCCGGGCCGGTGACCGTCCCGGTGCTGCACGACGGCATCATTGTCGGACACGTCGTCGTGCGCGGGCGCGGCCATCAGTTCTTCGGCTTCCTGCTTGGCGGCGTGGGCGGCATTCTCGGCTGCCTGGCCGTCAGCGTGTTCGGCGCGTATGTCAGCTCGAAGCGTCTGCTGCGCAACATCGTTTCGCCGCTGCGCGCGCTGGCGGGCGTCGCTCACGCGGTGCGGCGCGAGCGCGCCTTTGCGCGGCGCGTCGAACCGGTGGCGATCGCCGAACTGAACCAGCTCGGCGACGACTTCAATGCATTGCTCGACGAATTCGAGGACTGGCAGAACACGCTGCGCGACGAGAACGCGTCGCTCGAGCACAAGGCGACGCACGATGCGCTCACGGGGCTGCCCAACCGCGCGCAGTTCGAATCGCGCCTCGCGCTTGCGCTGTGCGACGCGACTTTGACGGGGCAGCGGGTTGCCGTCCTGTATCTCGACTGCGACCGCTTCAAGGAAATCAACGATTGTCTCGGCCACGATGCCGGCGACGCGGTGCTGGTCGGCATCGCGTCGCGGCTGCGTACGCAGGTGCGCGAGGCCGATCTCGTTGCCCGTCTGGGCGGCGACGAATTTGCGGTGATGCTGGCGGCGGTGCCCGAAGCGGGCAGCGTATGCCGGATCGCCGACGGGATTTTGTCCGGCATGGCGCCGTCGATCGAGCTGTCCGACGGCCGCATGGTGGCCACCATGATGAGTGCCGGCGTTGCGCTGTATCCCGATCACGCGTCGGACGCGAGCGGCCTGCTGCGGGCGGCGGATGCCGCGATGTACCGCGCCAAGCGTGCGCGGCCGGGCTCCTGGCAATTGGCGGAGGGGGTGGTCGGATCGGCTTGAGGATGAACGTTTCGCGCCGCGGGCGAGGCCGCGGCAGCGATTGACAAGAAGCGCGTTCAACAAGGGCGCACTCGAAGGGGATGCGAAATGAACCACTCGTTTCCTGTAAGCATGGAGCGGCTGTGCGTGGGAAGCGCATTGCTGCTGGGCATGCTGCTGGGGGGCTGCAAGACGCCGCCGCCGCCGCCGCTTCATCGCGGGCTGACGCAGACGCAGGTCACGGCGCTGAAATCAGCCGGGTTCCAGGAGACTGGACAGGGGTTCGAGTTCGGGTCCACCGGGCCCATTCTGTTTGATTTCGACCGGTACAACCTCAAGCCGGACGTGCGGCGGATCGTCGAACGGATCGGGCGGACGCTGCGGTCGTCGGGGATCAACGGCGTGCGGGTGTATGGCTACTCGGATGACAGCGGGACGGAGAAATACGATCTCGAGTTGTCGAAGCGGCGGGCGGAGGTGGTGGCCGCCGAGCTGGTCGACGTCGGGCTGGATGCGAAGCAGATCGCGATCGCGGGGAAAGGGAAGCGTGATCCGGTAGGGGATAACCGGACGCCGGCCGGGCGGGCGCAGAATCGGCGGGCGGCGATTGTGATTTCGCCGAGGTGACGGGCATCGTTGTTCTGCGTGAAGCGCGATGCCGGCAGGCAAGACAGTCCGCGTTGGCACGCTACGCACGCGTAGCGGAATGGCGCTGTATCGCCAGTTCCAGTCGTCAGCTCGAGCCAACGCGCGGCGACTTGGGCAACCGCTGTTGCTTCAGCGCCGACCTGAACCATGCGTTGGTCGCCGCAAGGATCAGGTGCCGTAGATGTTTTCGCAGAGCGCGACACTCGCGCCCAGCTTCCGGGACAGATCGGCGGCCGCATCCAGTTGCGGTCGATCCAGCTCGCCCGACTCGTATGCGGCGCTGAGACGAGACGCAGGACCGGAAAGCGTCAGTGCCGCCATGAACTTGTCGCCGGCGCCGAAGATCGGCACCGCGAACGCTGCCGTGTGCACGTCGCGCGCACCCGCGGTGAAGAGGGGCAGCGCAGGCGGCTTGTCATAGATCGGTTCGCCGAGTCCCCAGAAGCGGATCACCTGGCTGATGGCCGTGTCGTCGAGCGGCAGCATCGTCCCCGCGAGCCGCGTTTCACGCAGGCCTTCGGACGGCTCGGCCCGAAACAGGCAAAGCCGCTGCCCGCTGTCGTGCACGTAGTACGATGCGCTTTCCTTCGTCAGCGCGGCCAGCGCGTGCAGCGCCGGTTCAACCACCGTGGACAGATGGAACGACTGCTCGTACAGCTTGCCGAGGTACAGCACACGATGTCCCAGCGAATAGTTGCCGGATTGCGCGCGCACGACATAGCCCATTCGCTCCAGCGAGTTCATCAGCCGATAGACCGTCGTCTTGTGCATGCCGGATGCCTGCGACAGCATCGCGAGTGACTGCGATTCGGCACCGGGCTTGAAGCAGTCCAGCAGCGAAAGCGCCTTTTCCACGGCAACGACCCCTTCATTTCCCATCTCTTCTCTCCTGTCGACATGCAACAGGGATTGTACAGAGTAAAACGACGGTTTACCACGTAAAAGGGTAAACGCCAGTGCCATGATGCTCGCCCTCTGGTTATAGTGATTTCACGATGTACACCACTGTTGTACAGAGTACAACGCACAACCCGAGGTCGAATCATGAGCAAGCCACCCGTCAGCACTTCCCCGATCATTCGCGACATCGAACGCGTGTCGCCCGAACTCGTTCAGGCCGCCGCCCGCTATCAAGCGGCGATCCTGGCCGACGTCGCCGGCCGCCGCGGCACCGTGCATGGCCGCGTGCGGCCGCTGTCGCCGAAGATGAAGGTCGCCGGCCCCGCGATCACGGTCGAAGTCCGCGTGGGCGACAACCTGGCGATCCATGCGGCGCTCGCCGTCGCGAAGCCGGGCGACGTCGTCGTGGTCGACGGCAAGGGCGACATCTCGTGCGCGCTGCTCGGCGAAATCATGGCGGCGCAGGCGAAGGCGAGCGGCATCGCCGGCATCATCATCGACGGCGCGGTGCGCGATGCGCATGAACTGGCCAACGGCGACTATCCGATCTTCTCGGCCGGCCTCAATCCGTGCGGCCCGACCAAAAGTGTCGCGGGGCGCGTGAATGCGCCGATCTCGCTGGGCGGCACGGCGGTCAATCCGGGCGACCTGGTGGTCGGCGACGCCGACGGCGTCGTCGTCGTTGCGCGCGCCGACGTCGCGCGCATCGTCGATCTGGCGCAGAAAAAGCTCGATGCCGAAACGGCGCGTATCGCGGCGATCCACAAGGGCGACGTTCGTCCGGGCTGGATCGAGAAGGAACTGCGCGCAGCCGGCATGCTGGCCGAAGGCGAGGCGCTGTGATGCAGACCGCTTCGCATAAGCCCGTCGTCCTCGTGACCGCCGCCGACCTTGCGGCTCAAGCGCTCGACATGCTCACGCAGTTCGACGTCGTGTTCGCCGGCAAGCAGCCGACCGAAGACGACATCGTCGCGCTCTGCATCGCGCACAAGCCGGTCGCGATCATCGTCCGGTACGGCAAGATCAACGCGCGCATCATGGACGCCGCCGAAAACCTGCAGGTGATTTCGAAGCACGGCAGCGGCATCGACGTGATCGATCAGGACGCCGCCGCCGCACGCGGCATCGCGGTGCGTGCCGCGGTCGGCGCGAATGCGGCCGCCGTCGCCGAGCACGCATGGGCGCTGCTGCTCGCGTGTGCGAAGTCGGTTCCGCAGCTCGATTCCCGCATGCGCGAAGGCCATTGGGACAAGTCGACGCACAAGTCCGTCGAACTCGACGGCCGCACGCTCGGCCTCGTCGGGCTCGGCGCGATCGGTCGGCGCGTGGCCGCGATCGGCGCGGCGTTCGGCATGAAGGTTGTCGCGTTCGATCCGTTCGCGAAGGAAGTGCCCGCCGGTGTGAAGCGGGTGCCGCTCGACACGCTGTACGCGGAGTCGGACGTCGTGTCGCTGCATTGTCCGTTGACGGCCGACAACCGCCGGATGCTCGACCGCGACACGCTCGCGCGTTTCAAGCGCGGCGCGATCCTCGTCAATACCGCCCGCGGCGGCTTGATCGACGAAGCCGCGCTTGCCGACGCACTGACGAGCGGTCACTTGCGCGCGGCCGGGCTCGACAGCTTCGACGTTGAACCGATGGCGGTGCCGCACCCGTTCCAGCAGATCCCCAACGCGATTCTGTCTCCGCATGTCGGCGGCGTGAGCGATGCCGCGTACGTGAACATGGGCAAGGGCGCGGCCGCCAACCTCCTCGCGGTGCTGGACGAACGCGCGCACAGCGCGGCTTGAACCCTGGACATCGAGGTACGCATGTTTTATCTGACGAATCCCGACGTGCGCGAGGCCGAAGTCTTCACGCGCATGCCGGAGAAGTTTCGCAAGCCGGACGTCCGCACGGAATGGGCGCGCGCGAATCGCGGCGGAATGGTCACGGATTCCTTTCTCGAAGGGCCGGTCTGGGATCCGGACGGTTACCTGTTCGTTACCGACATTCCGCACGGGCGCATCTTCCGCATTTCACCGTCAGGTGACTGGGAACTCGTCGCCGAATACGACGGCGAGCCCAACGGGATGAAGCGCTTCGACGCGTCACACCTGATCATCACCGACTACCGGAACGGCGTGATGCTGCTCGATATCGAGCGCGGTGAAGTCCGCCCGTATCTCGAGCGCCGCAACACCGAGCGCTTCAAGGGCGTGAACGACCTGACGTTCGACTCGGCCGGCAACCTCTATTTCACCGACCAGGGGCAGACCGGCCTGCACGATCCGACGGGCCGCGTGTACCGGCTGTCGCCCGACGGCAAGCTCGACATGCTGCTCGATACCTGCCCGAGCCCGAACGGACTCGTCCTGTCGCGCGACGAGAAGGTGCTGTTCGTCGCGATGACGCGCGGCAATGCCGTGTGGCGCATGCCGCTGCAGGCCGACGGCTCGGTCACGAAGGTCAGCCAGTTCTTCACGTCCTACGGACCGAGCGGCCCCGACGGCCTCACCGTCGATCTCGACGGCCGCCTGTTCGTCGCGAATCCGGGGCTCGGCCGCGTGTGGGTGCTCAACCACTGCGCGGAGCCCGTCGAGATCCTGACCGGACCGAAAGGCGCGTCGCTCACGAGCGTGTGCTTCGGCGGCCCGGACATGAAGACGCTTTTCATCACCGAAGCGACGTCGGGTTCCATCCTGAAAGCGGACATGACCGTTGCCGGCCCGCTGCCGAAACAGGCAGCGAAGCAGGACTGAGACCACGAGCCGGGAAGCCGCGCGTCGGCTTCCCGCCCGCATGCCGAAAGATCGCGCCGCCAGCCGCGCGACGAAGGAGACAAGCATGACCATTTCGCACGTGTTGCATGCCGGCGAGGACGCACCGCGCGCCGCCGCGCAAGCCGCGGAGCGTCTGGCCGCCGACGATTACGCGGCCAGCGAGCGCACGCTCGCCAAGGCGTTCCGGCGCATTCTGCCGTTCATTTTCGTCTGCTACGTGATCAGTTATCTCGACAGGACCAACGTCGGTTTTGCCGCGCTGACGATGAACAAGGATCTCGGTCTCACGGCCGAGCAGTTCGGCATCGGCGCCGGCCTGTTCTTCATCGGCTATTTCCTGTTCGAGATTCCGAGCAACCTGATCATGCAGAAGGTCGGCGCGCGCGTGTGGATCGCGAGAATCATGATCACGTGGGGCCTGTTCTCGATGGCGACGGCGTTCGTCGTCGGACCGAAGAGCTTTGCGGCGGCGCGTTTTCTGCTCGGGCTCGCCGAGGCGGGGTTCACGCCCGGCATCTATCTGTATTTCACGCACTGGTTTCCCGGCAAGTGGCGCGCGAAGGTGACGGCCGCGTTCCTCGTCGGCATTCCGGTCGCGAACATGATCGGCTCGCCGGTTTCCGGCGCGCTGCTCGAACTCGGCGGCCTGCACGGGCTGCGCAGCTGGCAGTGGCTGTTGCTGATCGAAGGCGTGCCGGCCGTGATGCTCGGCATCGCGTGCCTGTTCGTGCTGGCCGACCGTCCCGAGAAAGCCGCGTGGCTCAGTGACGAAGAGAAGGCATCGCTCGCGAAGCGCCTCGCGTTCGAGCAGCGCGACATCGGCGCGAAGCACGGCAGCAACCTGCGCGATGCCATGACGAACTGGCGCGTGTTCGTGCTTGCGTTCATCAACTTCTGCGGGATCGTCGGCTCGCTTGGCGTCGGCCTGTGGATGCCGCAGATCATCAAGCAGTTCGGCGTCGAACACGCGGTGGTCGGCTGGCTGACGGCCATTCCGTATGCAATCGGTGCCGTCGCGATGCTGTGGTGGGCGCGGGTCGCCAATCGTGCGGCCAACCGCATTCCGTATGTCGCCGGCGCACTGGCCGTCGCCGCCGTGGCGTTGTGCGCGAGCGCCTTCATTCATGCGCCGGTTTTCAAGCTGATCGCGCTGTGCGTCACGGTGAGCGGGATCCTCGCGTTTCAGGCGACCTACTGGGCGATCCCGTCCGGATTCCTGACCGGCCGGGCCGCCGCCGGCGGCCTCGCGCTGATCGTGTCGGTCGGCAACCTCGGCGGCTTCGTCGGACCGTCGCTGATCGGTGCGCTCAAGCAGTTCTCCGGCGGTTTCACCACGCCGCTCGTCGCCGTGTCGGCCGTGCTGCTGCTCGGTGCGCTGACCATTGCATGGCTCGGCGATCCGGGCTCGTGCGCCGGCGAAGCGCTCGCCGCCCGCAGGACGTGAATATTTCTTCGTCAGACCCACCCACAAAAAACAGTTTGGAGACTCCATGTTGTCGAATCAGGCCAGCCAGAATGCCCGCCCGAAATCCCGCTTCGTGCTCGGCGCCGTCACCGTCGCGAGCGCGGCGTTGGGGGGCGGTGTCGCACATGCGCAAAGCAGCGTCACGCTGTACGGCATTGCCGACGTCGGCATCGAACACATCAACAATACGAGCACCGGCGGCGCGCAGACGCGCGAAGCATCGGGCAACCTGTCCGGTTCGCGGTGGGGACTGAAGGGCGTCGAGGAGCTCGGCGGCGGCATGAAGGCCATTTTCCAGCTGGAAGACGGCTTCAACATCAATGACGGCACGACCGCGCAGTCGACGAAAGGCCTCGGTGCGAACGCCGCCACGACGTCGCGGATTTTCGGCCGGCAGGCGTGGGTGGGGCTGTCTTATCGAGGGCAGCAACTGACGTTCGGCCGCCAGAACTCGCTCTTCTACGAACAGGCCGTGGCGTTCGACCCGATGGGCGCGTCGTCGCGCTATTCGGTGCTGTCGCTCGACTACGCGGCGGCCGCGCGTATCGACAATTCGGCGAAATACACCGGCGTGTTCGGTCCGCTCACGGCGCAAGCGATGTACAGCACCCGCTACGACACCGGATACGGCGCCGAGGTGCCGGGCGCGCAGCTCACCGGCCGCTTCTTCAGCGGCGCGTTGAGTTTCGCGCAGGGGCCGCTCGCCGCGAGCGTGTCGTACGAGCAGCGCAACAGCAACACCGTCGCGACGAACACGGGCACCGAGCGTCGCGCGACGGCCGCCGCGTCGTATGCGATCGGACCGGTGAAGGGATTCGCCGGTTATCGCTACCTGCATGCGTCGAACGCGTTCCTGCCGGCGAACCCGATCCGTGTCGCGAACGGCGCCGAAGCCAGCGCGGCGAACCTGTACTGGGCCGGCGCGCAATACGCGGTGTCGCCGGCGTTCGTGGTCACGGCAACGGCGTATTACCAGGACGTGCATTCGACCAGTGCCGATCCGTGGCTCGCCGTGCTCTGTGCGGACTATCTGCTGTCGAAGCGCACCGATGTCTACGCGACGGCCGGTTTCGCGCGCAACAAGGGCGGCTCCGCGCTTGGCGTGAACGGCTACGGCACGGTCGCACCCGATCACAACCAGACGGGCGTGGTGATCGGCATGCGCCAGAAATTCTAAGGCGATCGCGATGCAGACCGTTCACGCGCCCCATCTGCCCGTCAGGCCCGAGTGGCTCGCATTGCGCGACGAGCCGGTGCTCGAACCCGAGCTTGCCATCGTCGACGCCCATCATCACCTGTGGGACCGCCAGACCGGGCGCTATCTCGCGGACGAATTCGGCGCGGACGTGCGCAGCGGGCATCGGGTCGTGTCGACGGTCTACGTGCAGTGTCGCTCGATGTTGCGTGCCAGCGGGCCGGATGCGCTCAAGCCGGTCGGCGAAGTGCAATTCGCGAGCGGCATCGCCGCGATGTTCGAAAGCGGCGCATACGGCCCCGCGCGATGCTGCGAGGCCATCGTAGGCGGCGCCGATCTGTCGCTCGGCGCGGCGCTCGATGCGGTGCTCGACACGATGCTGCAGGTGTCCGGCGGACGACTGCGCGGGATCCGCAATCCGCTCGCGTGGCATGCGAGCCCCGACGTGCGATCGAGCCCGGTCACGCCGCCGCGCGACCGGATGTCGGATCCGGCTTTCCGGCGGGGCGTGACGACGCTCGCTCGCTACGGATTGTCGCTCGACGCCTGGGTCTATCACACGCAGCTCGACGACCTGTACGAACTCGCGCGCGCATGCGAGGACGTCGTCGTGGTCATCGACCATTTCGGCGGCCCGGTCGGCGTGGGCCCGCATGCCGGCCGGCATGCGGAAGTCCGTGCGCAATGGCAACGGCAACTCGCGCGTCTCGCCGCGCTGCCGAACACGCGCATGAAGCTCGGCGGCGCGGGCATGAGCGTGTTCGGTTTCGATTTCGCCGCGCGCGACCTGCCGCCGTCGTCGCAGGAACTGGCGGCCGCGTGGCAGCCGTATTTCGATACCTGCGTCGAATGCTTCGGCGTCGATCGCTGCATGTTCGAGAGCAACTTCCCCGTCGACAAGGGGATGTTCGGCTATCGCGTGCTGTGGAACGCCTTCAAACGACTCGCGTCGGCGATGTCGGCCGATGAAAAGGCCGCGCTGTTCAGCCGGACGGCCGCATCGACGTATCGCGTCGCAATTCCCGGAGACAACCCATGAAGACGAGTGCAACCGTGGCGACGCAGGAGAGGGCGTCCGCTGCCGCGGAAAAAGGCGGTACGCGCATGACCCGTATCGAGCGGCGTTCGCTGACGCTCGCGGGGCTCGGCTGGACCTTCGAGAGCTACGACTCGTTCCTGCTTTCGCTGCTGCTGCCGACGCTCGCGCTGCAGTTCGGGCTGAGCAAGGCGCAGCTCGGTTTGTTCACGAGCGTCACGGCGGCCGGACAGATCGTCGGCGGCATTCTGTTCGGCTTCGTGTCGGACCGGATCGGGCGCGTGCGCACCGCGCTGCTGTGTGTCGGCATCTACTCGCTGTTTTCCGGCCTGATCGCATTTGCGCCCGACGCGCATTCGTTCGCCGCGTTGCGCTTTTTCGGCGCGCTCGGCATGGGCGGCACCTGGACCGCCGGCGCGGCGCTCATCGCGGAGACCTGGCATCCGAGCCGGCGCGGCAAGGGCGGCGCGCTGATGCAGATGGGCTTGCCGGTCGGCGCGATCCTCGCGATCGTGATCTCGGGCATCGTCGGCGCCGCGCATGGCGGATTGGCCGGCGACAGCTGGCGTCTGCTGTTCCTGATCGGCGCGTCGCCGTTCTTCATCCTGTTCTGGGTCGCGCGCAAGACGCCGGAATCGCCGATCTGGCTCGAACGCCGGCACGCGAAGCTGCACGCCCGCAAGCTCGACACGGCCAGTCACGAGAAGCTGAACGTGCGCGGCCTGCTCACCGCCTTCTGCTTCATCTTCTTCCTGCAGTACCTCTACTGGGGCGTATTCACGTGGACGCCGACGTTCCTCGTCACGGTGAAGCACCTCGACTTCGTGCATAGCCTCAAGTTCGTGCTTGCGCTGCAGTTCGGCGCGATTGCCGGGTTTCTGCTGTTCTCGGCATGGGTCGACCGGCTCGGCCGGCGGCCGATGTTCCTGGCCTATCTGCTGGTCGGCGCGATGGCCGTGGGCGTGTACATCGTGTCGGCGAATCCGTGGCTGCTGATGACCGCGATCTTCCTGACCGGCTTCAGCGTGAACGGCATCTTCGCGGGCGCCGGCCCGTTCCTCGCGGAGATCATCGGCAACACGGCATCGCGCGGGTTCTTCATGGGCCTCGCGTACAACGGCGGGCGGCTCGGCGGCTTCATCGCGCCGTTGATCATCGGCGCGCTGGCGTCGACGTCGGGCGGTTTCGTGCTCGGTCTCGCGACGACGATCGTCGCGTTCGTCGCCGCGGCCGCGGTCGTGCTGTTCGCGCCCGAAACGCGCGGAAAGGCGCTGTCATGAGCGTGGCAACGCGAGCGGGGTGGGTGAGCACGCTGTTTCCGGCGCTGTCCGAGGCGTCGCTGCGGCGCTATCTGAGCGGGCAGGTCGCGTCGGTGCTCGGCAGCTGGACGCAGAACGTCACGCTGAATCTGCTGGTCTATCACCTGTCCGGCTCGGGGGCGATCCTCGCGCTGCTCAACTTTCTGCTGTACGGGCCGCAGTTGATCGTCGCGCCGGTGGCAGGCTCCCGCATCGGTTCGGCCAACGCGCGCCGCGTGACGCTGTGCGTGCTGACGGCGTCGCTGCTGCTGACCGGCAGCCTCTTCACGTTGTCGCTGCTCGGCCTGCTCGGCGTGAAGCTGATCCTCGCGCATGCGCTCGCGATCGGCGTGTCGAGCGCGGTGGAAACGCCCGCGCGGCAGGTGCTGCTGCTGACGAGCCTGCAGGACGCGACGCATACCTCCAACGCGGTCGCGATGAACACGATGGTCTACAACGTCGGGCGCATGGTCGGCCCGACCATCGCCGGATTCGTCTATCCGACGCTGGGGCCAAGGACGTCGTTTGCGATCTATGCGCTCGCGCTGTGCTTCATGGCGGCGTGCGTGCGGTCGATCCGGACCGCGTCGGCGGGCCGCCCGTCGCGCGCGGAGAGCGGCCTGCGCGATGCGGTCGGCTATGTCCTGTCCGATGCGTTCTCGGCCCGCTATCTGCCGATTCTCGCGTGCATCGGCCTGTTCGCCGGCAGCTACCAGACGCTCGTGCCGCTGCTCGCGGACCAGGGTTTTCACGATGCGGCGCGCTTTACCGGCGTGTTCTTCGCGTGCGCCGGCGCCGGCTCGTTGAGCGCGGCGGTGCTGCTGTCGTCGGCATTCGGGCCGCGCGCGTCGCACCGGTTCATCGCGTATGCACCGTGGACGGCGGTCGGCGCGCTTGCCGTGCTGGCCGCGACGACCGATGCGGCCGGATCGATTCCCGCGTTTTATGCGCTCGGCTTCAGCCTCACGTTCGCGGCCACGTCGACGAACGCGACCATTCAGCGCCAGTGCCCGGATCACGTGCGCGGCGGGCTCGTCGGGATGTACGGCATGGCCTACAACGGCACGATGCCGTTCGGTTACCTGCTCGTCGGCAGCGCATCCGAGGCGCTCGGCGTGCGACACACCTTCGCGGCAATGGCCGCCGTGCTCGCGTGCGGCGTCATGGCGGTCATCGCGTGGCAACGGTTCACAGGAACGCGCCCAGGCGCACAATAAACGGAGACAACATGCAAACCGGGTTCATGGAAGCGTCCGCGATCGAGCGCCGGACCATACGAAAGGTCGTCTGGCGACTCATTCCCTTTTTGATGATCTGCTACCTGCTTGCCTTTATCGACCGGGGCAACGTGGGGATGGCGTCGCTGCAGATGAACCACGACCTCGGGATGTCGGCGACGGTCTTCGGCTTCGGCAGCAGCCTGTTCTTCATTTCCTACTTCTTTTTCGAAGTGCCGAGCAATCTCGCGCTGCAGAAATACGGCGCGCGGATCTGGATCGCCCGGATCATGATCACCTGGGGCATCGTGTCGGCGGCGACCGCGCTCGTGCACAACGCGACGACGTTCTACGTGCTGCGTTTCCTGCTGGGCGCGGCCGAAGCCGGCTTCTTCCCGGGCGTGCTGCTTTATTTGTCGTACTGGATTCCCGCGCAGTATCGTGCGCGCATCGTCGCGACGTTCATGGTCGCGATTCCGGCCGCGAGCTTCATCGGCTCGCCGATCTCCGCGCTGCTGTTGCAGATGGACGGCGTCTGGGGCCTGCGCGGATGGCACTGGCTGTTCATCCTCGAAGGCATTCCGACCGTGCTACTCGGCATCGCATGCCTGTTCATGCTGACGAACAAGCCGGAGAACGCGAGGTGGCTCGACGACGACGAGCGCGCGTGGCTCTCGGGCGCGCTTGCCGCCGGCCACAAGACCCGCAAGAAGGTGCCGTCGCTGCCGCTCACGCAGCTGTTCCGCAACCGCTACGTGCTGTGCCTCGCGCTCGTGGACACGTGTGCGTCCGCGGCGGGCAGCACGCTGTCCGTGTGGCAGCCGCAGCTGCTCAAGTCGTTCGGCCTGACCGTCATGCAGACCGGCCTGCTGAACGCGGTGCCGTACGCGGTGGCCTCCGTGCTGATGGTTTACTGGGGCCGGCGTTCGGACCGTGTCGGCGAACGGCGCTGGCACACGGCCGTGCCGATGCTGCTGATCGGCGTGGGCCTGTTCGCGACGTCGCTGAGCGGCTCGCTGCTGCCGACGGTCTGCATGCTCTGCGCGGTGCTGGTCGGCGCGTATTCGTTCAAGGGGCCGTTCTGGGCACTCGCGACCGACATGCTGTCCAACAGCACCGTGGCGGCCGGGCTCGCGACGGTCAATGCGATCGCGAACCTGCTCGGCGGCGGGCTGATGGTGAACGTGTACGGGTGGGTGAAGGCCGCGACGGGCAGCTACGCGCTCGCCTTGATGCCGCTCGCGATCCTCACGCTCGTGAGCGTCGCGACGCTGCTGCTGCTCACGCGCAATCATGCGGCCGGCAAGCTGGTCGGCAAGACGGGGACCATCTGATCATGGCACGCATGGCGAGGCGTGAATTCCTCCGGATCGCCGGCGCGACGCTGGCTTCGGCTGCATTGCCGAGGCCGGCCGCCGCCGACGAAACGTGGTCGAGCGGCATCGAGCCGCCGGCGTTCCGGCTGCCCGACGGGGCGATCGACTGTCACATGCACATCTACGACGACCGGTTCCCGGTCGCGCCGGGCACGACGCTGCGACCGCCGAATGCGACCGTCGCGCAATACCGGCGCGTGCAGGCGCGGATCGGCGTGAAGCGCAACGTGGTCGTGACGCCGTCGACGTACGGGACGGACAATCGCTGCACGCTCGCGGCGATCGCGCAGTTCGGCGGCGACGCGCGCGGTGTCGCCGTCGTCGACGGCACCGTGAGCGACGACGAACTCCGGGTGCTCGATCGCGGCGGCATCCGTGCGATCCGGTTCAACCTGAGCTATCCGGGCGCGACGACGCTCGACATGCTGGCGCCGCTCGCCGCGCGTATCGCGAACCTCGGATGGCACATCGAGCTGGTGGTGCAGGGCGCGCGGCTGCCGGAGCTGGAGCCGCATCTCGCGGCGCTGCCTTGTCCGCTCGTCATCGACCATATCGCGCACGTGCCGCAGCCCGGCGGGCTGGCGTCGGCCGCGCTTCGTACCGCGCAACGCCTCGTCGACAAGGGCCATACGTGGATCACGTTGTCCGGCCCGTACGTCGACAGCAAGACGGGCGCGCCTGCCTACGAGGACGTCGCCCCGGTCGCGAAGGCGCTGATCGGCATGGCGCCGGAGCGCATGCTCTGGGGCACCGACTGGCCGCACCCGACGCAGAAGACGGACAAGCCGGACGACGCGAGCCTGCTGGACGTGATCGCCGGCTGGATCGGGCGTCCGGACTGGCAGCAGCTGATATTCGTTGCGAACCCCGCGAAGCTGTACGGGTTTGCATAGCGCGGACAGGATGAGGTCGCGAACGGGCGCGCATGCGCGGACTTGGATTGACGCGCCGCGCGGCGTTACCACCCTGCGTCACCAGGCGATATTGCAGGACGACCACGACGTCCCCGCGCCTCCGGTAGCCGTGCAATGCGTGCCCGCGCCGTTGTCGAAAAACGTCCGTGTTTCCGGTTGCGGTACGGACGGATCGTACGGATTCGGCGTCCCGTGCGGACCGCGTGCGGCATCGTACGGCCGCGTCGGCGCATACGCCTCGCCGCTGCCGACCGGTTTCGAACCGTTGTTCCGCAGGTATTCGTTCCAGTTCCGTGCGCGCTGTTCGGATCCGGGCAACGCGCGCCCGAGGCTGTCGCTGCCGCCCGCGCCGAGCGCGACGCGATTCGCAGGCAAGACGAAGCCGGATGCATGTCCGGCCGGCGTTTTCGCTTCGAGCGTATTGCCGGACACTCGCAACGGCCGCGTATCGGGCGTATCGAACGGGCTGCGTTCCGCGGGCACGGCATACTGCGCGCGTCGAGTGACGCGCCGCGCACGCACCTCGTCGCGACCGGCAGCACGACGCTCCGAGCGAAACACATTGGCGCCGGCCGACCGATCGGCCAGCGTGCCGCGCTCCGAGGCATCGGCTACGGAAACGGAAAGCGTCCACACGAACGCAGCGGCGAAAGACAAGCGAAGAGCGTGACTCATCAGCGATCCCAATCAGGTGATGTGCATGGAGAAAAACGGCAGATCACTGGCTGGCGAGACTGAACGACGGACGGGCGTTGGTGCGGCCCTGAAGCGACGCGGCGAAGCGCGGTGGCGCGGTTCGCGGGAAGGCTGGCTGGATTGCAGAAGCGAGTTCGTATTATTTCATGAAAATAACAATTTGCTTTCTGTGACGATGAAATCGTCGGCGAACGGAAGGTTTTACCGCTTCGCGCGAACGCCCCTCATTGGTGCTTGCTGCCCCAATCGTCAGTTGATTGATTTTTCGCGATCGGCCTCCTGGCACCCTCCGATCGTGCCGGACTCGGCGAAGAATCGCCCAAACCCTTGCACGACAAGGCACCGATCTATCCCGCCACCTGTTATCGCAACCCGATTGCACCCCACGCAAACGTTCCCGCCCCACCGGGGTTGCGCCCTCGTCGCCACCGTACAACACCCAAACCCTACGTGTTTTCCCTCAGTCGACAGGCATTTTTGACAGACGATTTAAAAACGCCCATATAATTTCGACTGCCTTGCCAATGGCTGTCGGACCATCCCTCCGAACCAGCGATCTGGCAAGCGGGGCAGGCGAAACGCTTGCGCAATGCAAGACGCATCACGATGTCTTTCCGAACCAGACGTCCCCCTCCGGGGACTGCAAGAGCCGGGCCCCGCTACGCAACATTCCGCTGGAGTTCCGTCTTCTATGTGTCTCGGGCGTGTCCCATGTCCTCGCCCCGGGTGCTGTTCGATTGCGCAAGTCATGCCGCCTTTGCCCGTATGACTAAACAACATCGAGGAGCTCCCAGATGACGCTGTCCCGTCTTACGTCCATTTCCGTTGCCGCCGTGCTGTTCGCCGCCGGCGCCGCCGCCGCGCAAGCGGAAACCGTGAAGATCGCCATTGCTGGTCCGATGAGCGGCTCGGTCGCCCAGTATGGCGACATGGTGAAGGCCGGCGCGCTGACCGCGATCGAACAGATCAACGCGGCAGGCGGTGCGGGCGGCAACAAGTTCGAAGTGGTGATGATGGACGACGCGTGCGAACCGAAGCAGGCTGTCGCCGTCGCCAACAAGATCGTCAGCCAGAAGATCAAGTACGTGATCGGCCACGTGTGCTCGGGTTCGACGATCCCGGCCTCGGACATCTACGAGAACGAAGGCATCGTGATGGTCACGCCGTCGGCGACCGCGCCGCAGCTGACCGAAGGCAAGAAGCGCCACTTCATCTTCCGCACGATCGGCCGCGACGACCAGCAAGGGCCGGCCGCCGCGCACTACATCATCAACAACGTGAAGCCGAAGAAGGTCGCCGTCCTGCACGACAAGCAGTCGTACGGCCAGGGCATCGCGTCGTCGGTGAAGAAGGACCTCGAGGCCGCGAAGATCCCGGTCGTGCTGTTCGAAGGCATCAACGCCGGCGATTCGGACTACTCGGCGATCATCACGAAGCTGAAGTCGCAGGGCGTCGATTTCGTCTACTTCGGCGGCTACCACCCGGAAATGGGCCTGCTGATGCGCCAGGCGCGCGAGCAGGGCGTGAAGGCCACGTTCATGGGGCCTGAAGGCGTGGGCAACAAGGACGTGACGGCGATCGCCGGCCCGGCCTCGGAAGGCATGCTCGTCACGCTGCCGGCCGACTTCTCCGCGGACCCGGCCAACGCGGCGCTCGTGAAGGCGTTCGCGGACAAGAAGCGCGACCCGAACGGCCCGTTCCAGATGCCGTCGTACGCAGCGGTGAAGATCATCGCCGACTCGATCGCGGGAGCGAAGACGACCGACCCGACGAAGGTCGCCGCGTACATGCACAAGACGACGTTCGACACGCCGATCGGCAAGGTCGCGTACGACGCGCAGGGCGACCTGAAGGCGTTCAAGTTCGTCGTCTACACGTGGCACAAGGACGCGACGAAGACCGCCGCCAAGTAATACGGCGTACCCGCCCGCGCGCCCGCCCTGTCCGAGACCCGGACGGGGCGGGCGCGTATTGGCCGCGCATCGGCCCATCGCGCGGCCAACGGGCGGCCCGAGACGACACCGTGCGTTGCGCGCGGCCGAACGCCGTGATCCGGCGGCGGCAGGCGACCCAGCGCCAACGGGAGCTTCCCGCACATGACTGACTTCTTTCCGCAATTCGCCCAGCAGCTGGTCAACGGCCTGACGCTGGGCGCGATCTATGCGTTGATCGCCATCGGCTACTCGATGGTCTACGGCATCATCGGCATGATCAACTTCGCCCACGGCGAGATCTACATGATCGGTGCGTACGTGGGCCTCGTGACCCTCACGGCCATCGGCATTTCCGCCGGTTATCCGCTGCCGCTCGTGCTCGGCGCCGCACTGATCGTGTCGGTGATCGTCACCGGCCTGTACGGTTTCGCGGTCGAGCGCGTCGCGTACCGCCCGCTGCGCGGCGGCCCGCGCCTCGTGCCGCTGATCTCCGCGATCGGCATGTCGATCTTCCTGCAGAACTACGTGCAGATCGGCCAGGGTGCGCGCGACGTGTCCGTGCCCGTGCTGATCTCCGGCGCGTTCGACATCCATCTCGGCGGCGACTTCGACGTGACCGTCCCGTATTCGCGCCTGATGATCGTCTGCGTGACGCTCGTGCTGATGATCGCGCTCACGCTGTTCATCTCGCATTCGCGGATGGGCCGCGCGTGCCGCGCATGCGCCGAGGACATGAAGATGGCGAACCTGCTCGGCATCGACACGAACCGCGTGATCTCGTTCACGTTCGTGCTCGGCGCGATGCTGGCGGCCGTCGGCGGCGTGCTGATCGGGCTGACGATCGGCAAACTGAATCCGTATATTGGTTTCGTCGCGGGCATCAAGGCGTTCACCGCCGCGGTGCTCGGCGGGATCGGCAGCATCCCGGGCGCGATGCTCGGCGGCGTGCTGCTCGGCCTCGCCGAAACCTTCGCCGCGGGCTACATGCCGGCCGAGTACAAGGACGTCGTCGCGTTCGGGCTGCTCGTGCTGATCCTGCTCTTCCGCCCGACCGGCCTGCTCGGCAAGTCGGACATCGAAAAGGTCTGAGGGAGACGCAGATGAGTCAAGTCATTTCCGTTCGCCGCCCGGCCGCCGACGCTTCGCTCGGCCAGGCGCTGAAAAATGCCGTGGCCGCCGCGTTGCTGACGGCGATCCTCACGATCCCGGTGCTCGGCCTGCAGCTGAAGCTCGACGGCTACCAGGTCGTGCTGACGCCGCATTGGCGGCCGGTGTGGATCGCGGTCGCGGCCGTGTTCCTGTTCCAGTTGTTCAAGCCGTGGCTCGTGCGCGCGAAAGCGGCCGTGAAACTGCCGGCGGCGCCCGCGATGGGCGCGCGGCAGCAGCGCGCGATCATCTGGGTGCTGCTCGCGGTCGGGCTCGTGTGGCCGTTCTTCGGCTCGCGCGGTGCGGTGGACGTCGCGACGCTCGCGCTGATCTACGTGATCCTCGGCCTCGGGCTGAACATCGTGGTCGGTTTCGCGGGCCTGCTCGATCTCGGCTATGTCGGGTTCTACGCGGTCGGCGGTTATACGTACGCGATGCTGAACCAGTATTTCGGGCTGTCGTTCTGGGCGTGCCTGCCGATCGCGGCGATCGCCGCGGCGACGTTCGGCTTCCTGCTCGGCTTCCCGGTGCTGCGCCTGCGCGGCGACTATCTCGCGATCGTCACGCTCGGCTTCGGCGAAATCATCCGCCTGCTCGCGAACAACCTGACGAGCCTCACCGGCGGCCCGGACGGCATCTCGGGCATTCCGAAGCCGACGGTGTTCGGCTTCGAGATGGCGCGCTCGGCGAGCGTCGAAGGCGCGAAGACCTTCCATGAACTGATCGGGCTGGAATACAGCGGCGAGCACATGGTGATCTTCCTGTACCTGATCGCGCTGGTGCTGGTCGGCTTCACGCTGTTCGTGACGAGCCGCCTGATCCGCATGCCGATGGGCCGCGCGTGGGAAGCGCTGCGCGACGACGAGATCGCGTGCCGTTCGCTCGGCCTGAACCCGACGCGCATCAAGCTGTCGGCATTCACGCTCGGCGCGGCGTTCGCGGGGATCGGCGGCGCGTTCTTTGCGGCGCGCCAGGGCCTCGTGAATCCGGAATCGTTCACCTTCATCGAATCGGCGCTGATCCTCGCGATCGTCGTGCTCGGCGGGATGGGGTCGCAGCTCGGCGTGATTCTCGCGGCGATCCTGCTGACCGTGCTGCCGGAAGTCGCGCGCGGGTTCGCCGAGTACCGGATGCTGATCTTCGGTCTCGTGATGGTGTTGATGATGATGTGGCGTCCGCAGGGCCTGCTGCCCGCGAGCCGTCCCCACGTGGAGCTGCCGCGATGAGCGTGAATACGGAACTGTTGAAGGTCGCCGGGCTGCAGATGCGCTTCGGCGGGTTGCTCGCGGTGGACGGCATCGATTTCGACGTGCGCCGCGACGAGGTGTTCGCGATCATCGGGCCGAACGGCGCGGGCAAGACCACGGTGTTCAACTGCGTCGGCGGCTTCTACAGGCCGACCGGCGGCGCGGTCGAACTCGACGGCCACCCGATCGCCGGGCTGCCGAGCCACAAGATCGCGCTGAAGGGCCTCGTGCGGACGTTCCAGAACATTCGGCTATTCAAGTCGCTGACCGTCGTCGAGAACCTGCTCGTCGCGCAGCATCGCAAGGTGAAGGCGGGGTTGCTGCACGGGCTGTTCGCGACGCCCGCGTATCGTCACGCGGAGAAGGCGGCGCTCGAGCGCGCGGCCGTGTGGCTCGACCGGATGGGGCTGACATCGGTCGCCAACCGCCCGGCCGGCACGCTGTCGTACGGGCACCAGCGGCGTTTGGAGATCGCGCGCTGCATGATCACCGATCCGCGGCTTTTGATGCTCGACGAGCCGGCAGCCGGCCTCAACCCGCAGGAAAAGATCGAGCTGCAGCACCTGATCGACACGCTGCGCCGTGAATTCGGCGTATCGGTGCTGCTGATCGAACACGACATGAGCCTCGTGATGGGCGTGTCCGACCGCATCCTCGTGATGGAGCACGGCCGGCCGATCGTGATCGGCACGCCGGAAGCGGTTCGCAACGACCCGCGCGTGATCAAGGCGTATCTGGGGGAAGAGTGATGCTGAAGCTGGAACAGGTCCATACGCACTACGGCGCGGTCGAGGCGCTCGCGGGCGTGTCGATCGAGGTGAACAAGGGCGAGATCGTCACGCTGATCGGCAGCAACGGCGCCGGCAAGACGACGCTGATGATGACCGTGTGCGGCACGCCGCGCGCCTCGTCGGGCCGCGTGCTGTTCGAGGGCAACGACATCACCGCGATGTCGACGCACCAGATCATGCGGCAGGGGATGGCGATCTCGCCGGAAGGGCGGCGCGTGTTCCCGAGCCTGACGGTGCTCGAAAACCTGAAGATGGGCGGCTTCTTCGCGAGCCGCCACGAGATCGACGACGGCATCGAGCACGTGTTCAAGCTGTTTCCGCGCCTGAAGGAGCGCGCGGCGCAGCGGGCCGGCACGATGTCGGGCGGCGAGCAGCAGATGCTCGCGATCGGCCGTGCGCTGATGAGCAAGCCGCGCCTGCTGCTGCTCGACGAGCCGACGCTCGGTCTCGCGCCGCTCGTGATCGCGCAGATCTTCGACATCATCCGGACGATCCGCGACGAAGGCGTCACGGTGTTTCTCGTCGAGCAGAACGCGAACAAGGCGCTCGGTGTGGCCGATCGCGGCTACGTGCTCGAAACGGGGCGCGTGGTGCTGGCGGACACGGGCGCGAACCTGCTCGCGAACGACCGTATCAAGCAGGCGTATCTCGGCGGCTGAGCGACGGGAAGCCGCCGGCCTGCAACGGGCCGGCGGTGTCCGGCTCTCGACGTTTCCGCATGCAGGGCCGGTTCCCGGCCTTGCTTTTCCTACCCGATCCTGAACGTGCTTTTCAGTACGTCGCGCAGATGCAGCGCGGCGCGATTGCTGTCGTCCGTCAGGATCGTGATCAGATGCGGCGGCAGATCGGGCAGCACGATCCCGGCGACATGGCTCGTCAGGTTGCCCGACACGCGATCGTGCTCGATCAGCCCGACCGCGAGGCCGTTCGCGATGCAGGCTTCGACCGCGGGCGAGCTGGCGCTCTCGAGCAGCATCCGGTGCGCAATCTTCGCCTTCTTCAGCGCGTTCAGCGCGGTGTCGCGATACGGGCAGCCCTGCAGCTGCACCGCGATCGGCAGCGGCGCATCGGGATTGAACTTGAACGTGCGCGCGGCGACCCACACCGGATGGGTCTTGCTGAGCAGCTCGGCGTGCGGCGGCGCTTTCGACACGACGGCGATCGTGATGTCGAGCTGGCCGCGCGCGAACAGCTGCTGCAATTCTTCGCTGGAGCGCGCCTCGACGGTCAGTTCGAGCAGCGGCCGGTCGGCGGCGAAGCGCGGCAGGAATTCCGCCATGAAGTGCGCCGCGTACGAATCCGGGATGCCGAGCCGCAGCTTGCCGGTCAGCATCTGCGGCGACAGCGATTCGACGAGCCGGTCGTGGCTCAGCAGGAACTCGGTGGTGTCGCTCAGCAGCTTGTGGCCGAACTGCGTGAGTTCGACGGCCTGGTTGTTGCGCGTGAACAGGCGCTGCGCGACCATTTCCTCCAGCTTCTGAATCTGCGCGGTGACCGACGACGGGCTGCGGTTCACGTGAGCGGCCGCATCCTTGAAGCGGCCGAGCTTCGCGACGGCGTGGAAGGTTCGCAGCAGGTCGACGTCCAGGGTGCGCGGCATGATTTGGTTTTTCCGAATCAGTGATTCAGGTAATGTCGATTGACGGAATTATTGGGCATCCCATATTCTCGGGTCAACAGGCAGACAACGGCAGGCAGCCGGTCGGGCGTTGCACGCATCCGGGGAACGATTCATGTCGATCAATGATTTTGTCGTAGATGCATTGGTGCGGGACAGGAAGCTGAAGGCGGAGTCGGTATGGACGGTCGAGAATCACGAAAAGTATTCGACGCTGAAGCGCACGGACGATGACGCGCGGCGGAGGGCAGCGGGGCGCGAAGTCTTCTCGCTGATGCGAAACCTGAACGAGCTGGGCGTGCGGAGCCCGGCGCTGTGTGCGGATCGCGACGGCAACGGTTCGTTGCGCGAAGCGATCGGCGCGTTGAGCGAGCGGCTGGCCACGTTGTCGCGCGGCCGCGATGTCCACTACATCGAGCTCGGGCCCGAGCCGGTCAAGACGACCGAGCTGATGAGGGCCGTCAGCGGCGGCGGGCCGGACCATCTGCGCTACACGGCCGTCGACATCAACGAGTCGTCGGAAGACGCGATGCGGCACGCGATCATGCCGTTCCTGAAAACGCCCGGCTGTTTCAACTACATCGCCGACGATTACCGGAACGTGCAGTGGAACCACATCCACTTGGGCCAGGACGTGACGTTCATCACGATGCTCGGGTTCCAGGAGGGCAACGAGTTGCCGGTGACGATCGGCCGGCTGATCCGCACGCTCGGCGGGAAGTCGACCTACGTCGTATCGGAGATGCAGTTGCTCGTGGAGGGGCGCGAAGAGCCGATCTACAACTTCTACCGCAACGAGAACATGGTGCGGTTCTCCGAAATCGTCAGCCGGCAGCAGGGCTTCGAGCCGCTCGGCGAGCATCATGTGTCGATCGTGCGGCTCAATCTGCTCGGCGACCAGTTTCACGTCGCGGTCACGCTGCAACCGGTGTCGAGGGCGGGCGCCGACGGGCATCTGATCACCAACGTCTGCCTGAAGTACACGCCGGAGCAATTCCGCAACGTGCGCCTGAGCCACGGCAATTGCCGCGTGATCGAGGAGCTGCGCAGCGGGGACGGCAGCGTTGTCTACCAGATCGCGCAGTTCAAGGGCTGAATGCCGGAATGCCGACAGCGAGGCACGCGATGAACAAGGGAAATGCATTGCCGGTGTTTGCGCGCGGGTTCGACCGGGTGAGGCTCGCGTTGCGGACGTCGCTGTCGGCCGGCGTGAACGTCGACGGCACGCTGGACGCAGCGACGGAACCGATGCGCTGGACGAGCGCGTGCCTGCGCGACGGTTACGAGGTGCGATACCGCCGCAACCTCGACGATCTCGGCTATCGCGAGGTGCCGATGCGCGGCACGCGTTCCGATTCGCTGAACGCGGTGTGCCATCTGCGCGGGCTGTTCTCCGACGAGGCGGTGAGCGCGTTGCGCGAGATCGGCCGCGCGCTGGAGCGCAGCGCGTCGAGCAGCAACTGGATCATCTCGAAGCGCGTGCGCGCGGTGACGAACCGGTCGCGCTTCATCGACGACATGATGCACGACCGCGCGTTCCTGATGCGGGTGTCGCGTCTTGCCGGCGCCCCGCTGATTCCGTATCCGATGGTCAATGCGCGGTCGCAGTTCAATTACTACTATCCGACGGACTCGCGCGAAGGCGGCAACGCGCCGCTCGGCATGTGGCATACCGACGGCACGAGTTTCGTGCTGAATGTCGTGCTGTCGGATCGCGCCGATTACGAGGGCGGCAACTTTCTGTTCTACGAATCGACCGCGGAAACGTTCGATCGTCACGACAGGGAACGCCGGCATGTGAAGACCGCGAACCTGGACCGCGCGGGCGACGCGCTGCTCATCTACGGCAGCAAGCTGTTCCATGGCGTCGAGCCGGTCGAGGCCGGACGCCGCATGTCGCTGGTGCTGTCGTTTCATTGCCCGTACACGCGCGAGGACGACAACGGGTTCTGGCATCTCGCGTCGGACGACGGCATTCCGCGCACGATCGTCAACTGGCTGGCGCTGCAGCGCGCCCTCCGGGACGACGCCGAATTGCAGTACCGACGCCTGGGGCTCGAACCGATTCGCCCCGAAGACCTGGACGACCAGCGCCTGTCTCCGGCCCCCTTCTGAGAGCCGTCGCCCCATGCAGCTATTCCTGCTTCAGCTCGTTTTCGTGTTGTCGTGGAGTTCCGGTTTCATCGGCGCGAAGCTCGGCGCGGAGACGGCCGGTGCGTTCAACCTGCTGTTCTGGCGGTTCCTGCTCGTCACGCTGTGCCTGGCGGTCGTCCTCAACCGGCGGCTGGGGCGCCTGACGCTCGAAAAAATCCGCTATCACGCGGTGATCGGCTTCCTGTCGCAGTTTCTTTACCTGACCTGCGTGTACATCGCGATTCAGCATGGGCTGCCGCCGGGCATCGCCGCGATCGTCGCGGCGTTGCAGCCGCTCATCACGGCCGCGATGACGTCGCTCGAGGGCAGCGAGCGCAGCGGGGCGCGCCAGTGGGCCGGGCTCGTCGTCGGGTTCGTCGGCGTGGGCATCGTGATCGGCGGGCAATATGCGTTGCCGGCCGGGTCGGTCGGGATCGTCATGTACCTGTTGCCGCTGGTGTCCGCGCTGGGGCTGTCGATCGCGACGATCTATCAGCGGCGGCGCGCGCTGACGGCCGCGCGCAGCAACGAGGACGGGCTGTTCCTGCCGCTGTTCGTGCAAGGGTGCGTGAGCCTCGTGCTGTTCGCCGCGTGCGGGATCGTCACGGGCAACCTGCATGTGCCGACACAGCCGAACGTATGGGTGTCGGTCGTGTGGCTGACGGTGTTCTCGACCTTCATCGCGTACCTGTCGCTGTGGGCGCTGCTCAAGCGCATGCCTGCGACGCGCGTGGCGACCCTCGTCTATCTCGAGCCGCCGGTGACGCTGTTGTGGGCCGCATGGATGTTCGGCGACCGGATCGAGGTGACGACCTATCTCGGCATCGTCGTCGTCGCGATCGGTGTGTGGCTGGCGGGCAGGCACGTCGAGCGGCCCCCGCGGGCGCGGCGGGCGGAGATGAAGGCGGCCGGGCGCTGACGGGCTGGCCGCGCGGGCGATTCCGGTGTAGCGTCGCGAGACAACCCGACTCGCGAAGGAACCCGATGAAAGTCAAACGGATCGTCGCCAACATCGACACACGGTCGGTCGACGACGCAACGCGTTTCTACCGGCAGATCTTCGGTCTCGACCTGCTGATGGATCACGGCTGGATCGCGACCTACGGCAATGCCGAGCAGATGGACGTACAGATCAGCTTCGCGTCGCAGGGCGGATCGGGCACGCCGACCCCCGATCTGTCGATCGAGGTCGACGACGTCGACGAAGCGCTCGAACGGGTTCGCGCGGCCGGCATTCCCGTCGAATACGGGCCGGCCGACGAGCCGTGGGGCGTGCGGCGCTTTTACGTGCGCGATCCGTTCGGCAAGCTCGTCAACGTGCTCGCGCATCGCTGACCCGACGCGTCGGGCAAGCTTTCGCGCGGCGACGTTCAGGCATGCAACGCCAGCCCCTTCACCGCCTTGTCCACGGCCTTCTTCGGCCCGTGCAGCGCCAGACCGACTAGATCGGGATTGGCCGCATCCTCGGCGCGAAACGCCGCTCGGTTGGCTGCGTCGTGGCCGGTCGAAAACATCGCGCGCACGTAGGGCACGATCGTCAGTTCGCGCGATAGCGCCTGCCGGTGCGCGGCCTGCAACCCGTTCAGGTCGGCCGCGAATACCAGCATCGGCTGGCCGAGCATCCGGCCGTAGCGGCGGCCGGCCGCATCCTCGTAAGGTTCGCCGAGCGCGTCGGGCGCGCCGGCCGCGACCCCCGTCGCGAGAAACGCGACCACGTTGAGTTTTTGCCATGCGGCGAGATCGTCGCGCACGATCAGCGCTACTTTCGTATCGAACATGCTTGCTCCTGGTTGGAGCGTCCATGATCGGATGCCGCGCGCGATCGGTCTGGAACGTTTGTGCAGAGTTGCCGGTACGCGGCCGGCGTGATCCGGTACGCGCGGCGGAACCAGCGGCCCAGATGGCTCTGGTCGGCAAACCCGACGTCCGCGGCCGCCTGCGCGGGCGTGCGGCCGGCCGCCAGCAGCCGGCGCGCGGCGCGCAGCCGCAGGCGGACGAGGTAGGCGTGCGGCGACGTGCCGAAGGCGCGCTGGAACATCCGCGTCAGCCGGAACCGGTCGATGCCGGCGACGCCCGCCAGTTCATCGAGGCCGATATTGCCGTCCATGTGTGCATGCAGCAGGTCGCGCACGCGGGCGATCGCGGGCGGCACGACGCCGCTTTCCAGCGCGGGTGGGCCGCGCAGTTCGCCGCCGAGCCGCGTCAGCAGGCGGTCGAGCGTCTGGTCGCGGGCGAGCCGGCCTTCGTTGTCATGGATCGCGAAGAATGCGTTGCGGATCGCGTCGACGAGGCTGCGGTCGTCGACGAGCGTATGGCCGAACGTGGCTTCGACGCCGCCGAGGCCCGGCAGGTCCAGCCGGCGCGCGGCGCGCTCGACCCACGCTTGCGGCAGGTACAGCATGCCGTAGGTGAAGCCGCCGGCCTCGGGCGCGTGGCCGTCGTGCATCGCGCCCGGCTCGATCAGGATCGCGCGGCCCGGCACGCTGGTATGCAGCGACCGGTGGCACTGGAAGCGCTGCACGCCCTGTTCGGTGAAGCCGACCAGCATGTCGTCGTGATCGTGCGCGTCGTACGCATGGCCGTTGAAATGCGCGTGCAGGCTTTCGATGCCGGTTTCCACATCGCGCCGTGCGACGAGCCAGTGGTCGGTCGTGGCGGTTGTCGTCATCGGATGCCTCGCGCGTGGTCGTTGCGTGACCGATAGTGTACGCAGGTCGCGGGATGGCGGCGGCGGGCGCGGCTCATGCGTCGTTCGCCGCCGCCTGTGCTTCACGCGCATATTGCGCGGGCGGCCGGCCGACGTGCCGCGTGAAGGCGACGCTGAACGTGCTGGCCGAGCTGTAGCCGACGCGCCCCGCGACCTCCGCGATGCGGCCCTCGTTGCGGCGGAGCAGGTCCTTCGCGAGCGCCATGCGCCACGTCAGCAGGTATTCCATCGGCGCGACGCCGACCGCGCGGCTGAAGCGTTCGAAGAACGTCGAGCGCGACAGCGCGGCTTCCTTCGCGAGTTCGACGATCGTCCACGGGTGCGCGGGGCGTTCGTGCATCTGGCGGAGTGCCGCGGCCAGGCGGTTGTCGGCAAGGCCGCGCACGAGGCCCGGCGACGCGTTCGTGCCGGACGTGAAGCGCAGCGCCTCGATCAGCAACACTTCGAGCAGGCGCGCGAGCACGATCTCGCGGGCAGGCCGCTGCGCGCGCGATTCGTCCCGCACCAGTTGCACGAGCGTGGTCAGCCGCGGTTCGCCGCGCACGTGCACGAAGCGGGGCAGCAGCGACACCAGCAGCGAGGCGTCGGGCGAACCGAAGCTGCAGTTGCCCGCCATCATCCGCGTGTCGACCGGGTTGGCCGGATCGCCGATCCGGTATTCGCCGTGCTCGAGCGCGACGGGCGGTGCGGTCTCGACGCCCGGCGCCGGCGGTTCGAGGCTGGACATCGCGACGCCGTGCGCGGCCGGAATCAGCATGAAATCGCCGGACAGCAGCTCGATCGGCGCATGCCCGTCGATCGCGATCCGGCACCCGCCGTCGAGGATCGCGCAGTAGAACGGCTCGCCGGCGACCGTGCGGCTGATTGCCCACGGGCTCGCGCCGCGCACGTACTTCGAGTACCGCGCGCCCGGTTGCAGCAGCGTCACGACTTCGGTCAGCGGGTCGATCATCGCCGGACTCTCGCAAATGAAAAGCGGATTTTAGATTGTAGCGAATACGGATTCAGCCATCTATCGTACGAACACCTGCCCCACCCATCACAGGAGTTTGCATGAAGACCGTATTGATCACCGGCTGTTCCTCCGGCTTCGGCCTCGAGATCGCGCGCCATTTCCTGGCCCGCGACTGGCGGGTCGTCGCGACGATGCGCACGCCGCGCGAGGACGTGCTGCCGCCGTCGGCTAACCTGCGCGTGCTGCCGCTCGACGTGACGAACGCGGACAGCATCCGCGCCGCGATAGACGCGGCCGGCCCGATCGACGTACTCGTCAACAACGCCGGCTTCGGCGCGGCCGCACCGGCCGAACTGACGCCGCTCGACACGGTGCGCGCGCTGTTCGAGACCAACACGATCGGCACGATCGCGCTCACGCAGGCCGTGCTGCCGCAGTTTCGCCAGCGCGGCGCCGGCGTGGTCGTGAACGTCACGTCGAGCGTCACGCTGAAGGCGCTGCCGCTGGTCAGCGCTTACCGCGCGAGCAAGGCGGCGGTCAATGCGTTCACCGAATCGATGGCGGTCGAACTTGCGCCGTTCGGCGTGCGCACGCATCTCGTGCTGCCGGGCCGTGCGCCCGACACGCGTTTCGGCGACAACGCACGCGCGAACATGCACGGTTTCGAGCACGAGGCGTATGCGGAATTCGTCGGGAAGGCCGTCGCGCGGATGCTCGATGCGACGGGGCCGATCACCCATGCGCAGGATGTCGCCGAAGCCGTATGGCGTGCGGCGACCGATCCGTCGAGCCCGCTGCACATGCCGGCCGGTGCCGATGCGCACGCGTGGGCGGCGGAAGCAGGCTGATCGATCGGGCGGGCGTCCGTCGTGCCGGTCGGGCAACCCGGCACGACGGTTCGTGCGAGGCGGGGACGCGCGTTACAGCGCGCGCGTGATCGCCTGCTCCAGCAGCGACAGGCCGAGGTCGATCTCCGCCTCGCTGACGGTCAGCGGCGGCGCGATCCGGAACACGCCGCCCATGCCGGGCAGCTGCACGATGTTCATGCTGAGCCCGAGGTTCATGCACTCGCGCGTGATTTTCGCGCCGAGCCCGTCCGCCGGCTCCTTCGTGCGGCGATCCTTGACGATCTCGACGCCGAGCAGCAGCCCGCGCCCGCGCACGTCGCCGATGCAGTCGAACCGCTCCATCAGGTCGAGCAGTCCGCGCCGGAGCCGGTCGCCCATCGTGTTGGCGCGCGCGACGAGCCCGTCGCGCTGCACCACGTCGAGCACGCGCAGGCCGACGGCCGCCGGCAGCGGGTCGGATACGTGCGTCGTGTAGAACAGGTAGCCGAGTGCGTGCGCACGCTCCTCGATGGCCGCGGACGTGACGATCGCCGCGAGCGGCAGGCCCGCGCCGAGCGTCTTCGACAGCGTCAAGATGTCGGGCGTCACGCCGTCGCGCTGGCACGCGAACATCGTGCCGGTGCGGCCGACGCCCGTCTGCGCCTCGTCGAGGATCAGCAGCATCCCGCGCTGCTCGCACTTGCGCTTGAGCGCCGCCATATAGCCTTCCGGCAGCTCGATGATCCCGCCCGAGCTGAGGATCGGCTCCGCGATGAACGCGGCGAGGTTGCCGCTCGACTGGCGGTCGATCAGGTCGAATGCGTAGTCGAGTTCGGCGAGCGGGTCGTACGCGCCGTTGCGCTCGAAGCGCGGCCGGTACGCGAACGGCGCCGGAATCGCGAACGACCCGACCGACGCCGGGCCGACACCCTTGCGGCCCGCGCTGTACGTGGCCGACGCGGCCGCGCCCGTCATCCCGTGCCAAGACTGCGCGAAGCCGACGATCTCGTACTTGCCGGTGACGAGCTTCGCCATCCGGATCGCCGCTTCGTTCGATTCCGCGCCGGTGCTGAGCAGCAGCGCGCGGTCGAGCCCGGGCGGCGTGACGTCGGCGAGGCGCGTCGCGAGATCGACGACCGGCCGCGACAGCATGCCGCTGAACAGGTGGTCGAGCTTGCCCGCGTAGTCGCTGATCACCGACACGATCTCCGGATGGCAGTGGCCGAGCACCGCGCTCATCTGGCCCGACGTGAAATCGAGGATCGCGCGGCCGTCGGCGTCGTAGACGAAGCTGCCTTTCGCGCGCTCGATGATCATCGGCTCGAACGTGCCGCCGTAGCGGACCAGGTGCTGCCTGGCGTTGCGCCAGAAGGTTGCGTCGTCGTTCAGGGACATCGGGCGTCTCCGCGCAAAAAGGGCTGGGATCGCTTGCAGTCTAGGCGCGCGTCTGGTTTGATGGAAACGAATAGTTCTTATGCAAGGTAGAAAAGGAGCTAATACCTTGGGACTTTCGCTTGAAATCGACCTGCTGCGGTCGTTCGTCGTGATCGCCGAGGTGCGCGCGCTCAGCCGCGCGGCGGCGCGCGTCGGCCGGACCCAGTCCGCGCTCAGCCAGCAGATGAAGCGGCTCGAGGAAGTCGTCGACCAGCCGCTGTTCCAGCGCACCGGCCGCGGCGTGGTGCTGACGCATCCGGGCGAGCGGCTGCTCGTGCACGCGCAGCGCATCCTGCGGCTGCACGACGAGGCGATGGCCGACCTGTGCGGCACGGGGTTGTCGGGGTCGATCCGGTTCGGGTGCCCGGACGATTACGCGGCGGTCTGGCTGCCGTCGCTGCTGCGGCAGTTTTCGAGCCAGCATCCGCAGGCGATCGTCGAGGTCGTGTGCGGGCCGACGCCGCGGTTGCTCGAACAGCTGGAGAAACGCGCGGTCGATCTCGCGATGATTTCGCTGCCGGACGACGGCGCGCACGCCGACATCATTCGCCGCGAGCAACTGGTGTGGATCGGTTATCCGGGGCTGGAGCCCGAGCATTTCGATCCGCTGCCGCTCGCGCTGTCCGATCGCGACACGCTCGATCACATCGCGGCGTGCGACGCGCTGGATCGCGTCGGCCGCGATTACCGCGTCGCGTATGCGAGCAGCAGCCTCGCGGGGTTGATCGCGCTGGTGCGCTCGGGGCAGGCGTTCGCGGTGATGACGCAGACGGCCGTGCCGGCCGACCTCGCGATCGTCGTCGGCGGCCCGCGGCTGCCGCCGCTGCCGGCTGTCGGCATTACGCTGAAGTTCGACCGGAAACGGCCGTCGCATCTGACTGCAGCGTTTGCCGAGCACATCCGGAATGCGTTGCCGCTGTTGTGACGCGCGATGTCCGCGGGTTTTCGAGAATGGATTTCCGGATCGATTCGGTCCGTCTGCGGATGGATTGTCAATGAATGTCAGCGCGCCTTGTGCGCCGGAATATGAAACGGGAGGATCGGGTATCCGGCGAAGCAGGCGGTGCCTTCCACGCAGGTACGGAAGCGATCTGTAAGGCGCCGGTGCGACCGGCCCGATTCGGCGGAGACGGATCGAAGCGCCCCCGTGGCGCTGGATCGCGGCGGGTCGGCCAATCAATTTCGACGAGGTTCACTCGTTCCTGATGAAAAGGAATCCTTATCATGAAGAGAAGGGGAGGCGCGGCCGTCTGGATCCTGGCCGCCATGGTGATGGGGATCATCATCGGCTACATGATTTACACCAATTTTCCGGACAAGAAGGCCGCGACCGAGATCGCCGGTTATATCTCGCTGGTGTCCGACGTGTTCCTGCGCCTGATCAAGATGGTGATCGGCCCGCTGGTGTTTTCGACACTGGTGGTCGGCATCGCGCACATGGGCGATGCGGCGTCGGTCGGACGCGTGTTCACGAAGGCGCTGGGCTGGTTCGTGACGGCGTCGCTGCTGTCGCTGCTGCTCGGCCTGCTGATGTCGAACCTCCTGCGGCCCGGCGAGAACCTCGGCCTGCCGCTGCCCGATATCGGCGCGACGGCGAATCTCGCGACGGCGAAGTTCACGCTGAAGGATTTCATCGGGCACATGGTGCCGAAATCCTTCGCGGAATCGATGGCCAACAACGAGATCCTGCAGATCGTCGTGTTCTCGATGTTCTGCGGGGTGGCGCTGGCTTCGCTCGGCGAACGGGCCGCGGCGCTCGTGGCCGTGATCGAACAGACGTCGCACATGATGCTGAAGATCACCGGCTACGTGATGAAGCTCGCGCCGCTCGCGGTGATGGCCGCGATGGCGGCGACGGTCGCGGTCAACGGCCTGTCGATCCTGTACAAGTTCGCCGTGTTCATGGCCGACTTCTACCTGAGCCTGACGTTGCTCTGGACCTTGCTGGTGCTGGCCGGGCTGCTGTTCATCGGCCCGCGCGTATTCAAGCTGCTGGTGCTGATCAAGGAAGCGTTCATGCTGTCGTTCGCGACCGCGAGCTCGGAGGCCGCTTATCCGAAGATCCTCGACGCGCTCGACCGTTTCGGCGTGAAGCGCAAGATCTCGAGCTTCGTGATGCCGCTGGGCTACTCGTTCAATCTCGACGGCTCGATGATGTACTGCACGTTCGCGTCGCTGTTCATCGCGCAAGCCTACGGCATTCACCTGTCGCTCGGCACGCAGGTGTCGATGCTGCTCGTGCTGATGCTGACCTCGAAGGGCATGGCGGGCGTGCCGCGCGCATCGCTCGTCGTGATCGCGGCGACGCTGCACCAGTTCAACATCCCGGAAGCCGGCCTGCTGCTGATCCTCGGTGTCGACACGTTTCTCGACATGGGGCGCTCGGCCACCAATGCGGTTGGCAACTCGATCGCCAGTGCGGTGGTGGCCAAGTGGGAGGGCGAACTGCTGTCGGAGAGCGATGCGCAGGCGCACGCCGCGCTCATGGACGCGGAACTGGCCGCGTCGAACAAGCAGACCGCCGGCGCCTGAGCGGCCGTGTCATCTTCCGCGCGCAGACGCCGAATCATGCGTCTGCGCACGTCGTCCGTGTCCGGTCCCGTGCGGGATCGGCAAGTCTGAATTAAAACGCAGTCCTGAATATCAGACACATCCCCCGCGTCTGATGCCCGCACCTGCCCGATCGGGATTTCGATCCCGGTTGCGGCCCGTCCCCTCTCTCCCGACGTTCCGCTCGATGCCGCACCACGCACGCGTGCCGGCCTGACGAGTCGTACGCCGTCTCGTTCTCCGTGGCGATACAGGCTCGGGACCCGTCCTACGACGGTCGCGGGGCTTCTGTCGGATTTACGCGCGCCGACGGCGAAATAGACTTCCAATCGAGCGACATGATCGTACGGGACGGAACACGAAGCCGACCGGCCCGCGTCGCTCGCGCAAGCGCTTCGGCATGTCGCCCGACGGTCGCACGCTGCCGGCACCGTCGACGTCGACCGCTCTTGGGGGAGCGGCCCGCCTGTATCGGCAGACGAGGGGCAATCGCCTGACACGGGCGTCGCCCGACTGTTTCCGGACCGGATCCGGACCAAATCGTTACGCCCAGCGGGTCGACACACGTCGTGCCGGTGCGCCGGCCGACCGTCGATGCCGTGCGACCGGATGCCGTCGCATCGTGCGCCGCGTCGGGCGAATGCCTATCGAGGGGGTCATCATGACCAGGTCATTTCGTATCGTCGGCGCCGCGGTTGTCGCATGGGCGTGCGCCGTTGCCAGCTTTCCGGTTCAGGTTTGCGCCGCGACGCTCACGGAGTACACGGCGCCGCGCCATGCCGCGCGGGCGCGTCCGGCGGTACGGGCCGTGCCGGCGGCCGTGACGGTCCGGGCGGCAAGCGACGGCAGCGACCAGACCGATGCGTTGCAGGCCGCGCTCAACGCGTTGCAGGCCGGACAGACGCTGATCCTCGCGCCGGGACGCTACACGGTCAGCCGCTCGTTGTCGGTGGCGACGTCGGGCGTCGTGGTGTCGGGCTACGGCGCGACGCTCGTCGCGACCAACCCGTCCGACCAGACGATCGTGATGAGCGGCGCCGGCTCGACGCTGGTGGGCGTGACGCTGGTCGGTACCGGCACCACGCGGCTCACGACGCCGGCGTCGACCAAGGTCGAGGTGACGGGCACGGGTGTCCAGGTGCTCGGCGTGACGATCCAGGGCGGCGCCAGCGCCGGGATCTTCGTGTTCGGCGGCAGCAACGTCGCGATCGTCGGCAATACGGTGAGCGCCACGCTGGCCGACGGCATCCATACGACCTACGGCTCGACCAACGTGCTCGTGCAGAACAATACGGTGAAGGGGACCGGCGACGACCTGATCGCCGTCGTCAGCTATCTGGGAGACGGCCGCGTCAGCAGCAACGTGCTGATCGATCGCAACACCGTGTCGGGAAACGCGTGGGGGCGCGGTATTGCGGTGGTCGGCGGACAGGCCGTGACGATCTCGAACAACACGGTCGACGGCGTGCAGAAGGCGGCGGGCATCCTGCTGGCGCAGGAGGACAGCTGGAAGACCTACGGCGTGTCGAACGTCGTGATCGACGGCAACGTGGTGACCAACGTCCAGAATTCGACCGTGAACAACGGGTTGCAGCCGACGCAGCAGGCGGCGCTCGAACTGGACACGTGGTCGGGCACGGTGTCGACCGTGACGGTCACGCGCAATCGCGTGACGGGATCGGGCTATGCGGGATTCCGGGCGCTGGGCAACGTATGCGACTTCGAGGTCGCGGGCAACACGTTCGCAGCGATCGCGGGTAGCGCGGTGTCGTTGCTGTCGAGCGGATGCACGGCCAGCCGGATCGTCGCCAGCGGCAATACGCTGGATGGCGTCGCACTGGTGCCGCCGGTCGGCGCATCGTCGTCGGGCACGATCGCGGCTGCGGGCGCGGCGACGACGGCGATGCCGCAGGTGCGCACCGGCCTGATGCAGTCGTCGGGCAGTGCGGCGCCGGCGGCCGGCGCCGCACGATGACGTCGCGACGACGATCAGAGGAGCCCCAGGCGCTGGCCCGCGGCCGCGGCCTGGGTGCGATTGCGCACGTGCAATGCCTTGAAGATGGCGGTGATATGGGCTTTCACGGTTTTCTCGGACAGGCCGAGCCGGTCGGCGATGAGCTTGTTCGGCACGCCTTCCGCGATCAGGCGCAGCACGTCGAGCTGGCGCAACGTCAGGCGCGGGCTGTCGGGCTCGTGCGCGGACGGCGGGTCGCGATGCGCCGATTGCATGTCGAGCAGCAGCGGCGGCACGTACCGCTCGCCGTTCATCACCATCTTGATGGCCGACAGCAGCGTGTGCGCGGTGGCGGACTTGGGGACGTAGCCGAGCGCGCCGTGCGTGAATGCCGCGCGTACGTCCTGCGGGTCCTCGGACGAAGACAGCACGACGATCGGCAACTCGGGCCGCAGCTGCGTGATCCCGTCAATCGCGGCGAAACCGTCCATGCCGCTCATTTTCAGATCCAGGACGATGACGTCGAGGTCGGTGTGCAGCTCGAGCAGCCGCAACGCGTCGTCGGCGTTGCCCGCCTGAATGTCGATCATCCCGCCATTGTCCTGGCGCAACAACGTCGCCACGCCGTCTCGCAGAACCGGATGATCATCGACAATGAGTATTTTCATGAAAATAAAAATAAAGTCGGAGGCAGATCTCTTTCGCTCATAGGGAATCCGGGGTTTTCGAAAAGTCTTAATACTTTGGTCGTATGCGACGCCGTTTTTCCATGGGCTAACGTCGGATTTACATCCGGTCAAGCGTGTTTGACACTGAATCGTCGCGGTTTTCGGTGCGCTGGGACGCACAACGAGCGTCACGAAGATCGCGATGGCAAGGGCTCGGGCAAGCTGCGGAAGCCGAGAGTTTTCGGGGTGCGATCGAACCCGGGTGCAGACTATACGATAAAAAGAACCGAACGTGCCAATACGGGGTGCGCTGATTATTTCAATTGATTGCCTTCTGAAAATCAGGCAATTGACGCCGAGGCGGGCGATTCACACCGTAAAACCAGACATGTTCCTTTGCACGGATTTGACGGACGTCTCCATCGGCCTGATTCGATATCAATCAAGGTGCAATATGGAAACTATCAATGAAGAGGATTTAATTCGCGACCTGAACATGTCTTATCTGTGGCTGGCGCAGCGGTTGCTGCGGACGGATCGTGCGACCGGCATGTTTCGTCTCGGCGCGACGCCGGATATGGCGGAGGCACTGGAAAGCCTGTCGATGCGATCGATGCTGAACCTGGCATCGTCGGGCCAATTGATCTGCGTGCTGCGACTGAGCCGCCGCGATACGGTGGACGCGCTCGCGCGGCACGCGCCGTCGGACGAAGTCGCGCCGCTGCACGTCGCGCTGGCGTTCTCCAGTATGGGGGCGTTCGACCAGGATATGCCGTGAACGGCGCCGCCGATGCCGCGCATGCGGCGAGTCTTGCCGATCACGCGCGGCTCGTGCTCGATGCCGTCACGCTGATCCGGCTCGGTGCGCGCCCGCAGATGCTCGAGATCGAGCTGGCGCTGCCGCACGAGCGCCTGGTCCGCCTGTATCGCGAGGTGCGCGGCGTGGCGCCGCCAAAGGGCCTGCTGCCGTTTTCCAGCGACTGGTACATGACCTGGATGGCCAACATCCATGCGTCGCTGTTCCACAACATCTACCGCTTCCTGCGGATCGACGCGCGGTGTTCGCGACTCGACGCGCTGGTGAAGGCGTACGGGCTGTATGCGGGGCGATGCCGTGCCGCGCACTGCGATCCGCTGCTCGACCTGACGCGCGCGTGGATGCTGGTGCGCTTCGTCGACGGCGGCGTGCTGTCGACGGCGCGCTGCGTCCGGTGCCATGCCGCATTCGTGATCCATCGCCACGACCTGCGCCCCAATCGCGTCTGTGTCGCCTGCCGGCCGCCGGCACGGGCCGGCAAGCGCGCCGGCCACGTGAAGCCGGAGCCGTCCGCCGGAAGCGCGTGCGGCACGAACGCGCGGATCCGGCTTGACCCGGCAAGCGCCGGCGGACACGCGCGGTGCCGCTAGATCGCGACGCCGCGGGCGTCCGCGTCGGCCATCGAGCGCCGCCGCGCACCGGCGGCGACGAGATGACCGACCGCCGTGCGCAGTTTGCCGTTCGGCAGCGGGCGGTGCAGCAGAACCAGCCCGCGCGCATGCGCCGCGGCCCGTTGTTCGTCGGTCGTATCGCCGCTGATCAGCAAGGCGGGCACGGCGGCGTCGAGCGCCCGGCGCAGCCGCTCGATGACCGCGATGCCGTTTTCACCGCGCGGCGGCAGGTAATCGCAGATCAGCAGGTCGGGTTGCCGCGCGCCGGCCGACAGCCGGTCGAGCGCCTCCTTGCCCGAGCGTACCGCGATCGTCTCGTAGCCCCACGTCGCCAGCAGTGCGGACAACCCGGTGCGGGTCGCGCGATTGCCGTCGATCACGACGACGCGCCCTGTCGTGCCGGGCACGTCGTCGTGACCGGCGATCGGCAGGTCGAGCGGATCGGGCGGGCAGGCGGCAAGCGCGATCGCGACTTCGAAGCACGAACCGCGGCCGGGCGTCGAGTGCACGGCCAGCCGGCCATCGAGCAGGGCGGCCAGCCGCCGCACGATCGCGAGCCCGAGCCCGAAGCCTTTCTCGTGATCGCGTTCGGCATTGCCGACCTGGTAGTACTCGTGGAACACGAGCTTCTGCAGGTGATCGGGAATCCCGCAGCCCGTGTCCCAGACCTGGATCGCGAGGCGGGTGCCGCGGCGCCGGCAGCCGACGACGATTCTTCCGCGCGCGGTGTAGCGCACCGCGTTGGAGACGAGATTGCGCACGATGCGTTCGACCAGCAGCGGATCCGATTGCACCACCGCGCGGCACGGCACGCGCGACAGCGCGACGCCTTTCGCTTGCGCGTCGAGCAGGCAGTCGTTGCACACGTATTCGAGCACCGCGTCGACGGCAAACGGCCGGCGCTGCACGTCGACGCTGCCGGCGTCGAGCCGCGAAAGATCGAGCAGCGCGCCGAAGAGCCGGCTGAGCGCGTCGGACGAGCGCTCGATGCGCTCGACGAGCTGGCGCCCGTCCGGCGGCATCGGGATGCCGTGCAGCGCGCCGATCAGCAGATTCAGCGCATGCGCGGACTGGCGCAGGTCGTGGCTGGCCGCCGCGAGGAATTGCGATTTGGCGAGATTGGCCTGGTCGGCGATGTGTCGCTGGCAGTCGAGGTCGACGGCGAGTCGTTCGATCCGCGCGTTCTGCGCCTGCAGATCGACTGCGTACCGTTCGGCCTTGAAGCGCAGGCGGATGTTCCGCGTGGCCGCACGGTTTGCCAGCAGCCCGAGATAGCCGATCACGCAGGCGATCAGCAGCATCATCGGCGCGGTCGTGCGCTGGAGCGCGTTCGTCGACAGGAGCGCGGCGCCGATATACGGGAGGGTGGCCGGCAACAGAAAGGCGATGAACGCCGGAAAGTACGTGCCGAGCACCGGGATGGCACCGGCCACGACGCCGGTCGTCGCGATGACCACGAGGCTCGCGATTTCGAAATCCGCGTGCGCCGCGAGATGAATCGACGCCCATCCCCAGCCCATGCCGGTGGCCGTGCTGAAGGCGGAGAGCCCCAGCGCCCAGCACTGCCAGCGGCTCGCGGACGACGGCGATCGCCGATACAGACGCGACAGCACGATCTGGCCGGTCGAGCACACGGCGATGTAGAGCGGCCACGCAAGGCCCGATGCGGGGGCCGGACGGCCGAGCCAGCCGATCGAAAGGGTCGCGAAGAGGGCAAGCAGCGTGCTGCCGACGGCGTAGGGCATCACGACGTCGTAGACGATCCTGACCTGTTCCGAGGCAATCCGGTCTCGCGACTGCATATGCGTCCACCAAGATCGCTGCGCACGGCAGCGGGGCGTATCGGCGCGCCTGGCACAGACGCGTATTCCCGTTACATCAGCATAGTCGTTGCGGTGTCGAAATACGCGGTATTTTTTGACGTAATCTGAAAGTTACTCAGGACTACAGATGTAATTGAGAATCGCCGGTTTGGATTCGAACGGGGTTGCATTGGATTGTGCCTCGGCAGTGCGCAATCGGTTACATGCGGCAGCGCAGCGGCCGCGCCGGCATGGCTGGAGCACCCGACATTTTCGCGGAGAAATCGTCGTTGCCACGGACGGTGCCGCCTGCCGAACGCGTGCGGCGTGGGAATGGGCCGCCGTTGCCGTGAAGCGAGCGGCGGCCACGGCAAGCTTCAATCGACCGTCGACGACATGCGCGCGCGGCCGTGGGCATCCGCCGCATCGCGCACGCGGATCGCCGCCTGCATGCCGGACAGCTTCAGTTCGGTTTCCTGATACTCGTTGACCGGATCGGAGTCGGCGACGATGCCGCAGCCCGCGAACAGCCGGCACGCGCCGCCTTCGATCAGCGCCGAACGCAGCGCGACGATGAAGTCGCCGTTGCCGTGCGCATCGATCCAGCCGATCGGTGCCGCGTACCAGCCGCGATCGAAGCCTTCATGTGCGCGGATATGGTCGAGTGCCGGCGCGCGCGGATGGCCGGCGACGGCGGGCGTCGGGTGCAGCGCCGCGACGACCTGCAGCAGCGTCGCGTCCGCATGCAGCGTGGCGCGGATCGGCGTGCTCAGGTGCTGCAGTTTCGGCAGCCGGTGCAGCGACGGGTGCTCGGGCACGTCGAGCATGCGCGACAGCGGCGTCAGCGCGGCGCGGATCGCGTCGACGACGAGCGCGTGTTCGAGCCGTTCCTTCGCGGAGCCCAGCAGCGCGGCGCCGAGCGCGCGGTCGTCGTCGGGCGTGGCGCCGCGCCGGATCGTCCCGGCGAGCGCATGCGTGCGCACGTCGCCGGCCGCGACCCGCGCGAGCCGTTCCGGCGTGGCGCCGACGAAGCATGCATTTGCGCGACGGATGGCGAACAGGTGGGCATGCGCGTCGCGGTGGCGGAGCCTGCGCAGCAGCGGCGCGATCGCGACGGGCCGCGTGTACTGGTCGAGCACGTCGCGGGCGAGCACGACCTTGCCGAACGCGCCGCCGCGTATCGCGTCCACCGCGCGCCGGACTTCGCGCTGCCATTCGCTTGCCTGCAGCGCCTGCGTGTGCAGCAGGTGCGATGCATCGTCGTCGTGGGCGGCGGCGAGTGCACCGAGCGACTCGATCCGTGCAAGACACGCATGCGCGAGCGCGGCCGGATCGTCGTGCGCGGCGACGACGTGCTGGCAGACCGCCCAGTGCGCTTCGCCTTCACGCACGATCAGCAGCGTGGCCACCGTCATGCTCGCGTCGGGAAACGACGCCCAGTGCACGCTGCGCGCCCCATGCGAATCGAACCGGAAGCCGCCGACGACGCGCGGCGGCTGCGGGCCGGCCGTCACCGCGCCACGAACCAGCGTGCGCCAGCGCGCGTCGATCTGCGCGAAGCGCGTATCGCCCGTGGCGTTCAGCTCGAGCGCGCGGTCCCAGCCGAACAGCGTGACGGACGCGTCGCCGGCTTCGTGAAAGAACCACGGCGTGACGCCGTCGTCCCAGGCCGCGATCAGGTCGAAGAAGTCGAGCGGCCGCAGCGGCACCGACACCGAGGCGAGCGTCGGCTCGCCGGTGGCGGCGGCGCGTCGGGCGGCACGCGCGAACGTGTCGTGCAGCAGCGGAAGGCCGGCGTTCATGCGAGCCCCCGCTGTTGCCGCCAGTACTGCGTTTGCTGGGCGATGTACCACGCGATCAGCCCGGCGAACAGCGACTCGACGTAGTCGGCGTCGAGACCGGCCTGTTCGGCCCAGCGGCGCCGGTTGGGCAGCATCGCGGCCACCCGTTCCGGCGCGGCGATGCTCGCTTCGTCGGGCTTGAAGCGCGACGCGGCCTTCACGTATTGCATGCGCCGGCCGAGCGCGTCGATGATGTCGGCGTCCAGGCGATCGATGGCGTCGCGAATGTCGGGAAGCCCCGTGCAGGCGTCCGGTGCTTTCATGTGTACTCCTTTCCGTAACGAAGGGACTGGTCGATCCGTTCGACCAGATGCGCGATCACCGCCGGGTATTGGTGCCGCAGGTAGAAGTGGTCGCCGTCGAACGTCTCGATGCGGATCGGGCGCGCCGCGACGTCCTGCCACGCATGCGCTTCGTCGCGGTCGAGTTCGGTATCGGCGAGCGGATGCATCACGCCGAGCGGCGCATCGATGCGTGGCGGCCGGTCGCGCCGGTACGTCTCGATCGCGCGATAGTCGTCGCGGATCATCGGCAGGTAGATCGCACGCATTTCCGGATCGGCGAGCAGCGCGGCGTGTTCGCCGGACAGCCGGGCGACATCGCCTGCGAGCGCGTCGTCGGATTGCAGGTGCAGATTCGACAGGCGCTGGCGATGCGGCGGCGGCAGCGCGGAGACGGCCACGTAAAGCGGCGCGGCGCCGCGTGCTTCGAGCCGTAACGCGACCTCGTACGCGAGCGCCGCGCCGAGGCTGTGCCCGAACAGCACGAGCGGCGCGTGCGCATAGCGTTGCAGGGCATCGGTCGCGGGGCCGGCGAGTGCCTCGATCGACTGCAGGCACGGTTCGCCGAAGCGCTCCTCGCGGCCCGGATACTGCAGCGCGAGCAGATCGACGTCCCACGGCAGCGCACGGCTCCAGTTGCGAAAGAAATTCGCGGTGCCGCCCGCGTGCGGGAAGCACACGAGTTGCGCCCGTGCGCACGGCGACAGCCGCAGCTCGCGGATCCAGTTCGAACCGGTCGGGCGCGCGATCATGCGGCGGCCGCCTGCAACTGGCGGCGCAGCAGCTCGCGCAGCGATTTCTTGCTGGTCTTGCCGATGCCGGTTTCCGGGAAACGCGGCATGAACTCGATACGGTCGGGAATCTTGAAGGCCGCGAGTCCGCAATCGCGCAGGTAGCGTTTCAGCACCAGCCTGGACGGTGCAGGCGCGCGCGCGACGACGAACGCGCACGTACGCTCGCCGAGCAGCGTGTCGGGCATTGCGACGACTGCCGCGTCGTGCACCTGCGGATGCGCGAGCAGCAGGTTCTCGACTTCCTCGGCCGACACTTTCTCGCCGCCGCGGTTGATCTGGTCCTTGTCGCGGCCCTCGACGACGAGGTCGCCGTCCGCGGTGCGCCGCACACGATCGCCGCTGCGGTAGAAGCCGTCGGCCGTGAACGCCGTTGCGTCGTGGTCGGCGAGCCGGTAATAACCGCGTATCGTGTACGGGCCGCGTACCTGCAGCTCGCCGATCTCGCCGGGCGCGACCGGTTCGCCGGCTTCGTCGACGATGCGCACTTCATCGGCATCCGATACCGGGCGCCCCTGCGTACGCGCGATGCGTTCGGGCGAATCGTCGAGCCGCGTGCAGCAGATGAGCCCTTCGGCCATCCCGAACACCTGCTGCAGCCGGCAGCCGAGCACGGGCGTCACGCGCGCGGCCGCGTGGTCCATCAGCCGCGCGCCGCCGACCTGCAGCACGCGCAGGCTCGACAGGTCGGCCTGCCGTTGCGGTTGCTCGTCGAGCCACAGCAGCGCGAGCGGCGGCACGAGCGCGGTATGCGTGACGCGTTCCCGCGCGATCAGCGCGAAACTCTGTTCGGGCTCGGGCCGGCCGGTCGTGACCACGCGGCCGCCCGCGAGCAGCGCACCGATCGTGCCGGGGCAGCACAGCGTGAAGTTGTGCGCCATCGGCAGCGCGGCGAGATACACGGTGTCGGCACCGAAGCCGCTTGCGGCGCTGCATGCGCGCACGTTGTACAGGTATTCGCGATGGCGGCGCGGAATCAGTTTCGGCGTGCCGGTCGTGCCGCCCGACAGCTGGAAGCAGGCGATGTCGTCGGCGCGCGCCGCGCATTCGAGTACGGGCGGCGCGTCATACAGCGCGTCGAACGACGTGAACGCGTGATCGTCGCCGGCCATCACCACGTGCGCGAGCGTCGGGCAGTCGGCCTGCAACGCGGCCGCGAGCGGGCGGCAGTCGAAATCGCCGAGTTGCGACGCACCGAGATAGGCGCGCGCGCCGGCAAAGCGGCAGAACGCGCCGATCTCGTAGTGGCGGTGCGCGGGCAGCGCGAGCACCGGCCGCACGCCGAGCTGGAACAGCGCGAAGCACGTCTCGATGAAGCGCGCGCCGTTCGGCAAATGGACGACGACCGCGTCGCCGCGCGTCAGGCCGAGCCGAGCGAGGCCGCCCGCGAGTCGCCGGATGCGCGCCAGCAGGTCGCGATAACCGAGCCGGCAGGCGCCGTCAACGACGGCGAGCGCGTCGGGATGGCGCCGCGCACACGCATCGAGCGCGTCGAAGAACGTCGTGTCCTGCCAGTAGCCGGCGTCGCGGTAGCGGCGCGCGACGTCGTCGGGCCAGTCGGGCGCGTCGGCCGGCACGGCCGGCGCCGGGGAGGGAAGGGAGGATTGCATGCGCAGATCTTGGGTTCCGGCAAGTTGTCAAAAAATGTAAATGAGAGGTATTATCATTTGGAACACGCGCCGCAATAGCGTCGTTTCTTTTGATATCGCGGCAATTTCATTCGATCGGGCGTCCGTTGCGCGGCGCCCGCGCGGTCCGGCCGGACAATCGGCCGGTTGCCGCCGGCGCGCGCCGGTCCGCGCGTGCCGCCTAACCAACGGACCCTCCGATGAGCTCGACCTCCTTCGCTTCGTCACGACGTCACCCGCCGGTGCTCGTGCCCGGCAACCATCCGGGCGTGGTGCACGTCGATGCGGGCATGAAACTCATGAGCGGCACGCTGTGCTCGGACAGCCGCGACTGGTACGAGGAGCCGCTCGAAAAAGGGCTGAAGCTCGTCCTCGTGCAGAGCGGACAGTTGCGCTGCCGCGTGCCCGGCCAGCCCGAGCAGTGCATCAAGGGGCCGGGCCTGTGCGTGATCGCCAACGACGGCGAGTTCACGACGCACCAGATCTACGATCGCGACGTGCCGCTGCGCTACACGATCGTGCAGCTCGGCCTCGACGCGCTCGACCGCAACCTGAGCCTGCTGCCGGAAAAGATGCTCGCGCCGACAGGCGGCGATCCGCGCATCGTCAGTTGCCCGGCGTCGAAGGCGCTGCAGGCGCTCGCGGTGCAGATCGCCACCTGCCCGTTCGAGGGCGCGGTGCGCGAGTACTACCTGAAGGCGAAGGCGTTCGAGCTGACCGCGCTGAGCGCGCAGCTGCTCGCGACGCAGCGGCAGTTCGCGCCGGCCGACGTGCGCGTCACGTCGTCGGATGTCGAGCGCGTGTATGCGGCGAGCGACATCCTGACGCGCGAGCTCCAGCAGCCGCCGACGCTCGACGCGCTCGCGGGCCGCGTCGGGATGAATTCGCGCAAGCTGACGGCCGGATTCCGCAAGGTGTTCGGCACGAGCGTGTATGCGTACCTGCAGGAATACCGTCTGCGGACCGCGCACGCGATGCTGTGCGCGGAGGACGCGAACGTGTCGACCGTCGCGTATCGCGTCGGCTACAGTCCCGCGCATTTTTCGATCGCGTTCCGCAAGCGCTACGGCATTTCGCCGAGCGATATTCGCGCGTCGTCGAACGCGATCGACGACGACGAACTGACGAGCGCGGCAATCTAAAACAACTGACCGGCAGCCTAAAGGAATCGACCGGGCACATGGGAGTGAATGAGATAGATTCTCATTCACGGGTGGCCGCCACCGCGCGGATCCGCCATCGAACGACCCATACAAGGCGTGCCCATGAGCCAGACCGTTGTCGATTCCCGTATCGACCATTCCGATCCTTCCTGTTGTTCCTCCACTGACTTTCGCTCGCAGCTCGTTGCGTTGATCGCCGGGCTGCTCGACGAATCCGTCGATGAAATCGCATCGTTCGACGATGACGAGGACCTGCTGAGCTGCGGCCTCGATTCGATCCGGCTGATGTATCTGCAGACGCGCGTGAACCGTCTCGGTTACGCGCTGACGTTCGATGCGCTCGCGCGCACGCCGACGCTCGGCGCGTGGGCCGCGTTGCTGGCGAATGCGCCGCGTGTCGCGCGGCCGGCTCCCGACGTCGCGGGCGAGGATGTCGACGTGCACGCGCCGTTCGACCTGTCCGCGGTGCAGCAGGCGTACTGGCTCGGCCGCGGCGACGGCGAAGTGCTCGGCAACGTGAGCTGCCACGCGTTTCTGGAATTCCGCAGCCAGGCGCTCGATCCCGTTCGTCTCGACGCGGCGTGCCGGCGTGTGCGCGAGCGTCATCCGATGCTGCGCGCGCGCTTCGCCGGCGGTCGTCAGCAGATCCTCGCGGCGTCGGACGCGCCGGTGCTCACGCATGCGGACTGGCGCGGCAAGACGGCCGCCGACGCGGAAACCGAATGGGCGTCGCTGCGCGCGTTCCGGTCGCACGAATGTCTCGATGTCGAGCACGCGCAGGTCTTCATGATGGGGCTCGTGCAGATGCCCGGCGGCGAGGATCGCGTGTGGTTGAGTGTCGACCTGCTCGCGGCCGACGTGGACAGCGTGCGGCTGCTGATGCAGGAGATCGGTGTCGCGTATGCCGAACCGTCGGCGTTGCCCGACGCGCCGTCGACGTGGTTCCCGGCCTGGCTCGCGCGTCGCGCGGCCGATACGCGCGACGCGCGGGCCGCGGCGCGCGATGCATGGCACGCAAAGCTCGCGACGCTGCCGGAAGGGCCGGCGCTGCCGCTGGCCCGCGCACCGGAAGCGATCCGCGCGCCGCGCTTCAGCCGCATCGCCCACACGCTGAGCACGGACGAGCTTGCGCGCCTGCAGGCGCGGGCCGCGCAGCATGGCGTGACGCTGTCGTCGGTGTTCGGCGCGGCGTTTGCCGCGGTGCTCGCACGCTGGAGCGGCCGCCATGCGTTCCTGCTCAACGTGCCGCTGTTCGACCGGCATGGCGACGCACCCGATCTCGGCCGCGTGATCGCCGATTTCACGACGCTGCTGCTCGTCGAATGCGACGTGCAGGCCGACGCGAGCGCGGCCGATGCGGTGCGCGTTTTCCAGCAGCGGCTGCACGGCGCGATCGCGCACGCCGCGTATCCGGCGCTCGACGTGCTGCGCGATGCGCGCCGGCAGGGCACGCCGCGCGCGGCGCCCGTCGTGTTCTCGTGCAATCTCGGCGACGCGCCGTTCGTGCCCGAGGCGTTCGCGCGCGTGTTCGGCGATCTGCACGACATGATTTCGCAGACGCCGCAGGTGTGGCTCGATCATCAGCTCTATCGCGTGCCGGACGGCGCGCTGCTCGCGTGGGACAGCGTCGACGGCCTGTTTCCGGACGGGATGGTCGACGCGATGTTCGGCGCGTACGTCGCGCTCGTGCAGGCGCTGTGCGATCGCGACTGGCGGCTGCCGATCGCGGTCGAATTGCCGTCCGCGCAGCGTCGGGTGCGCGAGGCGCTCAACGCGCAGCCCGCGCCCGGCCGGCCGCGCACGCTGCATCGCGATTTCTTCGCGGGGGCCGCGCGCGAACCGGCGGCGGTCGCGTTGCGGTGCGGCGGGCAGGTCGTGACGCGCGGCGAACTGGCCGCGCAGGCGCTCGCGATCGCGGGCGGGTTGCGCGCGGCCGGGATCGGACACGGCGATGCCGTCGAGATCAGCCTGCCGCGCGGGCCGGGGCAGGTCTCTGCCGTGTTCGGCGTACTGGCCGCCGGTGCGTGCTACGTCCCGCTCGACATCGCGCAGCCGGCCGCGCGCAAGGCGCTGATCGAGCGCGCGGCGGGCGTGAAAGCCGTGATCGGCGACACGGCGCGCACGGATGCGCCGGTGCCGAATTGGAGCATCGCCGCACTGATGCGGCATGCGCCGCTGGCCGCACCGCTCGCGGTCGCGCCGCGGGCCACGGCGTACGTGATCTATACGTCCGGCTCGACGGGCGTGCCGAAGGGTGTCGAGATGACGCACGCGGCGGCGGTCAACACGATCGATGCGATCGACGCGCTGCTCGGCGTGAGTGCGGACGACCGGTTGCTCGCGGTGTCGGCGCTCGACTTCGACCTGTCGGTGTACGACCTGTTCGGCGTGCTGGGCGCGGGTGCCGAACTCGTGCTGCCCACGCAGGACGACGCGCGCGACGCGGCGCGCTGGATCGAACTGATTGCGCAGCATCGCGTGACGCTATGGAATTCGGCGCCCGCGCTGCTCGAAATGGCGCTGGCCGTGCCGGTCGCGAAAGACGCGTGCCGCAGCGTGCGTGCGGCGCTGCTGTCCGGCGACTGGATCGCGCTCGACCTGCCGGCGCGCCTGCGCGAGCGCTGCGGCGACGCATGCGCATTCCACGCGCTCGGCGGCGCGACCGAAGCCGGCATCTGGTCGAACGTGCAGACGGTACGCGACGTGCCGCCGCACTGGCGCTCGATTCCATACGGCCGGCCGTTGCCGGGGCAGGCCTGGCGCGTGGTCGACGCCGACGGCCGCGACGCCCCCGATTACGTGCCGGGCGAACTGCTGATCGGCGGCGACAGTCTTGCGCGCGGCTACCGCAACGATCCCGGGCTGACCGCGCAGCGTTTCGTGCAGCATGCGTCGGGCCGCTGGTATCGCACCGGCGATCGCGGCCGTTACTGGCCGGACGGGACGCTCGAATTCCTGGGGCGCGAGGACCGGCAGGTGAAGGTGCGCGGGCACCGGATCGAACTGGGCGAGATCGAAGCGGCACTGGCCGCGCATCCGCGGATCGATGGCGCGTGTGCCAGTGTCGCGAACGGCGAAGTCGCGCGCATCGTCGCGGCGTTCGTGCCGTCCGATTGCGTGGCCGATGCGGCGCCGTCGCCGCTCGCGGATGCGGGCACGGCCGATACGGTTCAGGCGGAAGCGGCCGTTGCACGCGTCGTCGCCGATCGGCTGAGCGACGGCGGCGCGGGCCTGCCGCCGTCGCTGCATGCGCGCGCTGGCACGCGACAGGCGCGGCGTCGATCTCGATCGACGCCGCGCTCGATCGGCTCGGCTGGCATGCAACCGACCTCGACGACCTGACGGCGGCGCTGCGCGCGCTCGCAGCCGATCCCGATACCGTCGCGCAGCGCGTGGCGCTCGATCCGCGCGTCGCGCCGCTTGCATTCGCGACGCGCTTGCCGGACGGCGCTCGTGTGCTGCGCGAGTTTGCTGGCGCGCTCGATGCACAGGCTGCTGCATGCACGGACGCGATGCGGGTCGCGGTGCTCGATGCCCGCGCCGGGCAATGGTTCGACGCGTGCCTCGACGTGCTCGACGATCCGCGTTTCGACGTGACGCTGTTCGACGTGTCGCCGGGTCTGCTGCACACCGCGCAGGCACGCTTCACGCGAACGAGGCCCGCGCTTCAGGCGCTGCAGGACGCCCTGCTGCCCGCGCGTCATCTCGGCGCATTCGACTGCGTGATCAGTTTCGCCGCGGCACACCTGCGCGACGATCCGCGCGATACGTTCAGGATCGCGGCCGCGCTGCTGGCGCGGGATGGCCGTTTGCTGTTCGCCGACGTGCTGCGCGACTCGCCGTTGCGCGAACTCGTCGCGAGCGTGACGGGCGATGCCTCGTTGCCGCGGCCGTTCACGACCGAGGCGATCGCCGCCGCCGCGCAGGCGAGCGGCTTCACGCCCGACTCCCGAAGCTGGTATTCGACCGCGTTTGCATGCCTCGACGTGCGTCGTGTCGGCGAGTCGGCGACGCAAGCGGTACTGGCAGACTGGCTGCGCGACCGGCTGCCGGACGCGATGCGCCCTGACGCACTGTGGTGCCTGCCGCGCTGGCCGCTCAACGCGAACGGCAAGATCGACCGGCGCGCGGTGGGCGACGCGCTTGCGCGCGCGCTCGGCGACGCGCCGGCCGCGCATGACGCGTTCGTGCCGGCAAACGAACGGCATGCGACGCTGCTCGCGTGCTGGGAGCAGGCGCTCGGCTGTCGGGCGAACGCCCGCGACGCCACGTTCTTCGCGCTCGGCGGCGACAGTCTGCTGGCGACACGCCTGCTCGCGCAATTGCGCGAACGGCTCGGCGCGCGGATCGGGATGGCCGCGTTCTACCGCGATCCGACGCTCGCCGTTCTTGCCGCCCAGCTCGACGATGTGGCGCCGGCGGTCACGGCGGACGGCAGCGCATCGGTCGCGACGATCGAGGAGGGCGTGCTGTGAGCTTCGACGACGTACTCGATCTCTGCCGCGAACGGCAGATCGAATTGTGGTGCGACGACGGCGGTCAGCTGCGCTATCGCGCACCGGCCGGCGCGCTCGACGCGGACCTGGCCGCGCGCATCAAGGCCGAACGCGACGCGTTCGTCCGCTTCCTGCAGGGCAGCGCGTGGCGCAGCGATCCGGCGCGCCAGCATGAACGGTTTGCGCTGACGCCGGTACAGGCCGCGTACGTGCTCGGCCGGCACGAGTCGTTCGAGTTCGGCGGCAGCGCATGCCATCTGTACGTCGAATACGACGAGCGGCAGGATCTCGACTGCGTGCGCTTCGAGGCCGCGTGGAATGCGTGCGTGGCGCGGCATCCGATGCTGCGCGCGATCGTCGAGGACAACGCATGGCAGCGCGTGCTGCCCGACGTGCCGTGGCAGCGGCTCACGGTGCACGACCTGCGCGACGGCGATGCGCACGCATTCGACGCGCACGTGCAGCGGGTACGCGAGCGGCTCGACCACGCGGTCCATGCGCTCGACCGCTGGCCCGTGCTGCAGCCCGAAGTGAGCCTCGGGCCGGATGGCGCGCTGCTGCACCTGTCCGTCGATTTCACGCTGATCGACTACGCGAGCCTGCAACTGCTGCTTGCCGAATGGCGGCGCCGTTACGACGATCCGCAATGGCAGCCGGCGCCGCTCGACGCGACGTTTCGCGACTATGTGGCTCACGAGGCGCAGGCCGGCACGGGCGCCGATCATGCGCGCGACAAGGCCTGGTGGCTCGCGCGCATCGACGATCTGCCGGCGCGCCCCGATCTGCCGGTCGTGCCCGCGATGCGCACCGACGCCCGTCCGCGTTTCACGCATCGCCATGCGCGGCTCGACCGCGCGCAATGGGCTGCACTGAGCGGCCATGCAAGCCGTTTCGGGCTGAGTGCGGCGAGCGTCGCGCTGGCCGCGTTCGCGGAAGTCGTCGGCCGCTGGAGCCAGTCGCCGGCGTTCTGCCTGAACCTGACGGTGCTGAACCGTCCGCCGGTGCATCCGCGCATCGACGCGGTGCTCGGCGATTTCACCGTGTTGAGCCTGCTCGCCGTCGACGTGACGCAAGGGGGCGATTTCATCGCGCGCGCGCGTACTATCGGTGCACGGATGTTCGACGATCTCGACCATCGCGCATTCACCGGCGTCGACGTGATGCGCGAACTCGCGCGGCGGCGCGGCAAGGAGGCGGCGCTGATGCCGGTCGTGTTCACGAGCGGCATCGGCAGCGTCGGCCGCTTGCTCGGCGAGCAGGCGGGCCGGGCGGAACCGCCGCGCTACATGATCAGCCAGACGCCGCAGGTGTGGCTCGACTGCCAGGTGACCGACCAGTTCGGCGGGCTGGAGATCGGCTGGGACGTGCGGGACGATCTGTTTCCCGAAGGCTTGCCGACCGCGATGTTCGACGCGTACGTCACGCTGCTGGGCCGGCTTGCCGACGATGCCGGATGGTGGTCGCGTGCGGGCGACATCGTGCTGCCGTGCGCCGCGCCCGTTGCCGACGTGCATCCGGACGCGGAGACGCATATCGCGGCCGGGTTTGCCGCGCAGGCGCTGCGCACGCCCGATGCGCCGGTCGTGATCGACGCGCAGGGCGCCCGCACGTACCGCGATGTCGCGCAACATGCGGCGGCGCTGCGTACCGCGCTCGAACAGGCCGACGTCGGCGTGGGCGACACGGTGGCGGTGCTGATGCCGAAGTGTGCGCACCAGCTCGCGGCCGTGCTCGCGATCGTCCAGGCGGGCGCCGCATACGTGCCGGTCGACAGCCGCCAGCCGGCGTTGCGCCGGCAGGCGATCCTGCGCAATGCGCGGGTGCGCGCGGTCGTGAGCGTACGGGCGCTGGAGTTCGAGCATGAAGGATGCGTGCGCATCGATGCCGATGCGTTGCCCGCCGATCCGCAATGGCCGCCGCGCGCCGCGTGCGACGTCGACGGCGCGGCGCTGGCCTACGTGATCTACACGTCGGGCTCCACCGGCGAACCGAAGGGCGTGATGCTGAGCCACGCGGCAGTGTGCAACACGCTCGCCGACATCAACGCACGCCATGCGGTCGGTGCGGGCGATGTGGTACTCGGCCTGGCCGAACTGAGCTTCGACTTGTCCGTCTACGACTTCTTCGGCGCGACCGCGCGCGGTGCGTGCGTCGTGCTGCCCGACCCCGCGCGCGGTCACGATCCGTCGCACTGGGCGGCGTTGATGGCACGTCATGCGGTGACGGTGTGGAACTCGGTGCCCGCACAAGGGCAGATGCTGATCGATTACCTCGAGGGCGAACCGGCGCTCGACGTGCCGGGCCCGCGCCGCGTGCTGTGGTCGGGCGACTGGATTCCGGTGACGCTGCCGGCCCGCTGGTGGAAACGCTGGCCCGACAGCGCGCTGTTCAGTCTCGGCGGCGCGACCGAAGCGTCGATCTGGTCGATCGAGCATCCGATCCGCCCGGAGGACACGCAGCTCGCCAGCATTCCGTACGGCCGCGCGCTGACCGGGCAGACGATGGAAGTGCTCGACGTGCTTGGCCGGCCGTGCCCGCCCGGCGTGCGCGGCGAGATCCATATCGGCGGCGTCGGGCTTGCGACGGGCTATGCGAACGATCCCGCGCGAACGGCCGAACGTTTCATCCGTCATCGCGACGGGCGCCGGCTCTATCGCACCGGCGATCTCGGCCGCGTGCGCGCCGACGGTTCGCTCGAATTCCTCGGCCGGCAGGACGATCAGGTGAAGATCCGCGGTTACCGGATCGAGCTGGCCGAGATCGATGCGGCGCTGACCGCGCATCCGCTGGTCGGCGCGGCCGCGACGATCGTGCTCGGCGAGGGCGCCGAGCGCCGGCTGGCGAGCTTCGTGTCGCTGCAGGGTGCGACGCCTGACCCGTCGGCGCACGACCCCGCCCTTCACGAGATCGCGGCACCGGTCCGCGCTGCGTTCGACGCCGTGCGCTGGCCCGCGCAAGCGGACGTGGCGCGGTCGGTCGAGCAACTCGAAACGGCATGCGTGGCGTCGCTGGCCGCGTGGATCGTACCGGCAGGCGGCTTGACGGCCGACGACGCAACCGGTTTCGCGACGCTGTGCGAGCGGCTGCGCGTGCCGCCGGCGCGGCAGCATCTGCTGCGCCACTGGCTCGCGATGCTCGTGACGCACGGCGTGCTGCACGCGGATGCCGAAGGCGGCTGGCGTAGACGGTCCGACGCCAGCCATGCCGACGCGCACGCATGCTGGGATGCGTTCGCGCTGCATGCATCGCCCGAGCTGTGGCCGCCGGTCCTCATCGACTACTTCCGCGACAGCGCGGGCTGCCTGGACGTACAGGTGGACGGCACGGTTTCGCCGGCCGGCCTGATGTTCCCCGAAGGTGCGTCGCATATCGCCGAAGCGATGTACAGCAACGGCGAACACGCGCATGCGCTGCATCGCGGGATGGCGCAAGCCGTGCGCGAGATCGTCGCGCGCGAGCCGCGGCGTACGTGGCGAATCCTCGAGATCGGCGCGGGAACGGCCGCCGCGACGCGCGCGATCGTGGATGCGCTCGCGCCGCTGGTCGAAGCGGGCGCGCGGATCGACTACCTGTTCAGCGACGTGTCGAGCTACTTTCTCGCGGCCGCGCGCGAGCGCTTCGCCGCGTATCCGTGGATGCGGTTCGTGCGTTTCGACTTGAATGCAGCGCTCGACGCGCAGGGCATCGCGCCGCATTCGATCGACATGACGATCAGCTCCGGCGCGCTGAACAACGCGCGCGACACGGTTGCACTGATCGCCGGATTGCGTGCGCTGTCGGCGGCCGATGCGTGGTGGGTGATCCAGGAACTGACGGCCGAGCATCCGGAGATCAGCATCAGCCAGGGGTTGATGATGGAGACGCCGCGCGATGCGCGGGCCGGGTCGTGCCGGCTGTTCGTACCGCGCGCGCAGTGGCTCGAATGGCTGCAGGGGGACGACGGCGATCGCGCACTCGGCTGCGTGACGGCCGGCTCGCCGCTCGACGCGCTGGGCTACGACATCCTGCTCGCGCACGTGAAGCGCGGCGCGGCCCGCATCGCGCCGGATGCGCTGCTGTCGTTCGTTGCCGAGCGCGTGCCGGGCTATATGGTGCCGTCGCAACTGCGCGTGCTCGAGCGACTGCCCGTGACCGCGAACGGCAAGATCGACCGCCGGACGCTGGCCGGCATTGCCGACATTCGCGAGCCGGAACCGGCGGCGGTTCGGCCGGCGCAGACACCCGCCGCCGATCCGCTGCTGGCGCGATTGATCGGATGGTGGGAGACGGTGCTCGATACGCGCAACGTCACGCCGGATCAGGATTTCTTCGCCGCCGGCGGCGATTCGCTGCTGATCGCGCAACTCGTGTCGCGGCTGCGTGGCGAGGAACCGCTCGCGCAGGCCCATCCGTTCGACCGGCTGCTGCGCTGGGTGCTCGCGCAGCCGACGCCGGCGGCGTTCGCCCGATGCCTGCGCGAAGCGCAGACGCAACCGTCGGCCGCCGTATCGCCGGCCGGCGCGGCCGCACCGCGCGCGATGCAGCCGTCGTCCGTCGTCCACGCACCCGCGCCGCGCGTGCGCGCCGACGTGCGGCCGATTCCGCTCGCGCCGGGCGACGGCGTGCCGCGCGTGATCGTGCACGAAGGGCTCGGCACCGTGCATGCCTATCGTCCGGCACTGCCGGCACTCGCGCGGCTCGGCCTGGTGCTCGGCTTCGCGGTGCGCGACGCGCAGGACTATCTCGACCTGCCGGCGCGTCACCTGAACGCGACGCTCGGCCGGCGCTATGCGGATGCGCTGTGGCGCAGCGGCGTGCGCGAGGTCGACGTGCTCGGCTACTGCTCGGGCGGGCTCGTCGCACTCGAGATGGCGAAATCGCTGGTGCAGCTCGGCGTCGCGGTGCGCACGCTCGACATCGTGTCGAGCTACCGCATTCCCTACCTGATCGAGGACGAACGGCTCGTGCTGTTCAACTTCGCGGCGACGCTCGGGCTGCCGCTCGACGCGCTGGGCTTTCCGGAAACGTACGTGCTCGCCGATGCGCTCGCCGACGCGTTGAAGGCCGACCCCGCGCGGCTCGCGCCCGGCAGCCTGCAGGCGCAGCTCGAGATCTTCGGCGATCGCTGCGAGCCGCTCGACGAGTTGCGCCGGCGCGTGCTGCGCGCGGCGGCCGGCCTGTCGATGCAGGACGACGTCGCGCATCCGCTGCTCGACGAGCGCGAACGGCTGTACCGGCTCTTCATGCATTCCGTGCAGGCGAGCCATTGGGCCGGCGACGCGCCGTATACGGGCGCATTGCGGCTGTTCGTGCCCGAGCGCTGCAACCCGCTGATTCCGCAGCAGCGCGCGGCGCTCACCGAGTACTGGACGGCCCAGGCGCTCGGCGGCATCACGGCCGCCGACATCCCCGGCGGTCATTTCGACTGCCTGAACGCCGCGTTCGTCGACACCCGCCTGAAGGAGGCACGATGAAGGTTCACCCGCTGCCGGTCGTCGTGGCCGGCTCCCGCTTCGGCCAGTTCTACGCGGCGGGCCTCGCGGCGTCCGGTTCGTATCGCGTCGCGGGCTTGCTCGGCCGCGGCAGCGCGCGTACCGCCGCACTGGCCGCCCGCGTCGGCGCACCGGTGTTCGATTGCCCGGAGGCGCTGCCGGACGACGTGCGTGTCGCCTGCGTCGCGGTGGGCGGCGCGGCGCGCGGCGCGGAAGGGGCCGCGCTCGCGTGCCGGCTGCTCGAACGCGGGATCGACGTCGTGATCGAGCATCCGCTGCTGCCCGACGAATGGGATACCGTGCTGCGCGCCGCGTCGCGCCACGGCCGCCGCTGCCTGCTGAACAGCTTCTATCCGAACCTGCCCGTCGTCGCACGCTTCATCTCGGTCGCGCGGCGGTTGCGCGACACGAGTGCTCCCGTGCACGCGGACGTCGTGTGCTCGGTGCAGGCGAGCTACGCGGCGCTCGACGTGCTGGCGGCCGCGCTGCAGGGCGTCGGGCCCTGGTCGGTCGAGCCGATCGGGCCGGCGCTGTCGTCGATGCGCGAATGCGCGATGGTGCTGGCCGAAACGCCGGTATCGCTGCGCGTGCGCAACGAGATGGCGGCGGCCGACGACGGCCGCATGAGCCTGTTGTTCGGCATCACGCTGACGACGGACGCCGGCACCTGGACGCTCGCCTCGCCGCACGGGCCGCTGTGGTGGGCGCCCGCGCTGCGCGAACCGGCGATGGCCGAGGACGGGCTGTTCCCGATCTTCGGCGACTCGGCGGGCGATGACATGCCGAGCCTCCAGATCTGCGACGACGCGCAGGACACGTGGGGCGAGATTCATTCGCGCTGCTGGCCGCAGGCGGCCGTGCGCGCGGTCGACCGGCTCGTGTCCGGGGAAGGGCTGCCGGCGCATAACCAGCGCAGCATCGACGTGACGCGCGTCTGGCGGCAGTTGACCGCGCAACTCGGCTTCCCGGCGCAGCCGCCGGGCGATGCGTGCGCGGCGACGCTCGGCATGCTGCTGGAGCGTGCCGCATGAAGGGGCCGTTGCGTTCGATGTTGCGGCCGTTTGCCGCGCCGCTCGCGGCGGCGGTCGTGTTGCAGGCGCTCGCGGGTGTCGCGTCGCTCGTGCCATGGCTCGCGCTCGCCCGGATCGCCGACGCATGGCGCGGGTCGCAGGCGCTCGACGCGACGGCACGCGGCTGGCTCGTCGCGGCCGTGGTCGCCGGCGTGTGCTGGCTCGGCGGCCAGACGGTCGCGCTTCACCTGACGCATCGCGTCGACGCCGATCTGGGCGATCGCTTGCGCAAGCGGCTCGCCGATCATCTGCAGCGTTTGCCGCTCGGCTGGTTCGCCCGCGCGGGCAGCGATCGCGTCGCGCGTCACGTCGATCAGGACGTGCGCGCGCTGCACCAGCTCGTCGCGCATGCGCCGGCCGACGTCACGCAGCTCGTCGTCGTGCCGTGCGCGGCGCTGGCGAGCCTGCTTTACCTGAATCCCGCACTGCTCGCGTTTGCACTGGTGCCGCTTCTGGCCGGCGCCGCGCTGTTCCGCTGGATGCGGTCGGCGCGGTTCGCGCCGGCCGTCGCGGCACGCAACACGGCGCTCGAAACCCTGATGGGCGACTATGCGCAACTCGCGCAGAACCCGGCGCTCGTGCGGCAGTATCCGGGCGCGGGCATCGAGGCGGCCGCGCTGGCGTCGACCGCGCGTTTCGATCGGGCATTTTCGGCATGGGTCGGCCGCGTCGGCGGGCCCGGCGCCTGCACGCAGGTGCTGCTCGGCACGCCGTTTCTGCTCGCCTGGGTCGTGTTCGGCGCGACGTGGCTGACGGCCGGCCGGTTGCCGGTCGGCGAACTGTGCGCGTTCGCGCTGTTGATCTGGGCGGTCGCGGCGCCGGTGCGCGCGCTCGGCCATGGCGCCGATGCATTGCGCGAAGCGCGCGCGGCCGCCGCGCGCCTGGCTGCGTTGCTCGCGCAGCCAGGCTTGTCCGAGCCCGCCGACGGCGCGGCGCAGGTGCCGCGCGATGCGTCGGTCGAACTGCGCGGCGTGAGTGTCGACCTCGACGGCACGCCGATCCTGCACGACATCGACGCGACGATCGCGGCCGGCGCGGTCACCGCGATCGTCGGGCCGTCGGGCGCGGGCAAGAGCACGCTGCTGATGCTGCTCGCGCGCTTCATGGATCCGGATCGCGGCACGGTGCGGCTCGGCGGTGCCGATCTGCGGCTGCTCGCGCCGGATACGCGGCGTGCGCAGGTCGCGATGGTGTTCCAGCAAGCCACCGCGCTCGACGTGTCGATTGCCGCGAACATCGCGCTCTACCGTCCCGATGCCGATCGCGACGCGATTCGCGCCGCCGCGCGCGCGGCCTGTCTCGACGAACGCATCGACGCGTTGCCGGGCGGCTACGACTGCGTGTGCGGGCGCGACGTGCGTTTGTCCGGCGGCGAACTGCAACGCCTGTCGATCGCGCGCGCGCTGCTGTCGCCCGCGCCGTTGCTGCTGCTCGACGAACCGGGCTCGGCGCTCGATCCGCAAACCGCGCGCGCGTTGCGCAATGCGCTGCGCGGCGACCGGCGCACGCGCGTGATCGTCAGCCACGATCTCGACGCGATCCGGCACGCGGACCAGATCCTCGTGATGGATCGCGGCCGCATCGTCGAGCGCGGCACGCATGCCGCGCTGCTGGCCGCGCGCGGCCTGTATGCGCGGCTATGGCGCGAACGCGATGCCGCGGGCGAGGAGGCCACACGATGATGAAGTCGCTCAAACGTTTGCAGTGTCTGCCGCCCGAAACCCGCCGCGCGCTGCGGCGCGGTGTCGGCTGGGCGGTGGCCGCCGCGCTGCTCGACGGCGCCTGCGGGCTGCTGCTCGTGCCGCTGATCCGCGCGTGGTTTGCCGGCGCGCATGCGGCCGCGCTGCACTGGACGATCGCGCTCGGCGCGCTGACGCTGTGCCACGCGCTCGTGATGTACGTCGCGCAACGCGGCGGCTATCGCGCGGGCGGCGCGCTCGCGGCCGGGCTCGTCGATCGCCTCGTGCGGCACCTGCCGCGCATCGCGTCCTGGCAGGCCGTGCGCGACAGTCAACCGGCCGGGCTGCTGCGCGGCCCGGTCATGCAGGCAATGGGGATGCCCGCGCACCTGCTGGGGCCGCTGATCGCCGCGGTCGTCACGCCGCTCGCGGTCGTCGCGGGGCTCGCGTGGATCGACTGGCGCATCGCGTCGTGCCTCGCGGCCGCGGCCGTGCTGCTGTTCGCGCTGCTCGAACGCGGCGGCACGCGCACGCTCGCGTTCGAGCAGGCGCGCGCGGCCGGCGAGCGCGACATGGCCGTGCAGCTCCAGACCTTCGCCGCGCATCAGGGGCTGCTGCGCTTCGCGGGCCGCGAGGGCGACGCGCGCGCGGCGTTGCAGCGCGCGTTCGACGAGCAGCATCGCCGCACGCGTGCGCTGATGCGGCGCTCGCTGCCGATCGAGCTGGGTTTCGCGGGCGCGGTGCAGGGCGTGTTCGTCGCGATGCTGCTGGGCGGCACGTGGGCCGTCGCGGCCGGCCGGCTCGATGCGGCGACGGCCGTCGCGGTGCTCGTGCTGCTCGTGCGCTTCATCGAGCCGCTTGCGCACCTCACGCAGCTCGACCAGGCGCTGCGCGGCAGCTGGCGCGCGCTCGACACGGTGCTCACGGTGCTGCACGCGCCGCGTTTCGACAGCCCCGAGCGCGGCACGCCGGTACACGATGCGAGCGTCGACGCGATGCGTGTCGGCTACCGGTCCGCCAGCGGCGCAACGCTGCTCGACGGCATCGACCTCCATTGCCCGGCCGGCGGTTTCGTCGCGATCGTCGGCCCGACGGGCGCCGGCAAGAGCACGCTGCTCGGCCTGCTCGCGCGGCTCGACGATCCGGGCACCGGGCGCGTGCTGCTCGGCCGCGCCGACGTGCGGCACCTGAGCGAAGCGACGCTCGCGGCGACGCGCAACCTCGTGTTCCAGGACAACGCGCTGTTTCGCGGCAGCCTTGCATGGAACGTGCGGATGGGGCGTCCGGACGCGACCGACGCCGAACTGCGCGCCGTGCTGGACGCGGTCGGCCTGCTGCGCGACGCCGAGCGGCTGCCGGACGGGCTCGACACCGACGTCGGGCCCGGCGGCCAGCTGCTGTCCGGCGGGCAGCGCCAGCGAGCCTGCCTCGCACGTGCGTTGCTGGCGCGGGCACCGGTGCTGATGTTCGACGAGCCGACCGCGAGCCTCGACGAATTCGGCGCGCGGCGCGTGCGCGACAGCCTCGTCGCGTTGCGCGGGCAGCGCACGCGCATCGTCGTCACGCACCAGCCGGCGCTCGCGGCGGCCGCCGATACGATCGTCGTGCTCGAGGGGGGCCGCGTACGGGCGACCGGCACGCATGCGCAGCTCGTGGAAGCGGATGCGTGGTACGCGACCTTCGCCCGCGCGGGACGCCGGCACGACGACGCATCGTATGCCGGCGCAGGCGCAGGTCAGGAAGCCCGGCCGGCCGAATCCGCACACTGACGTGAACAATGCGGGCCGCCGTGCCCGGAATCGATAGGAAAAGCCCCTCGATCGAAAAATCGCCTGCCGGTTCTATTTGATAATGAGAATGATTATCAAATACGGGGGCGTGATGCGGTACGAGGTACGGGAACCTGGGAGATCGGTGATGAAGGGCGCGCACGTCGCCCGTTCGGGGCGGCGGCGCTGGCGGCCGTCGCTGTATCTCGGCCTGCTGATCGCGGCGCATCCGGCGGCCGCGTTCGCCGAGACGGCGCCGCCGGCCGGCACGGAGATCCGGAAGGAAGCGGCCGCCGCACAGCCGGCGGCGAGCGAGCTGAAGGCAATTTCGGTGAACGCGTCGCGCGGCGTGGCCGACGATCCGTCGGTCGCGACGGTCGGCAAGCTGCCGCTCGCATTGCGGGAGATTCCGCAGTCGGTCAGCGTGACGACGCGCGAGCGGATCGAGCAGCAGAACCTGTATTCGCTCGACGAGGTGATGCAGCAGTCGGCCGGTGTGACCGTGCAGCCGTACGTGTTGCTGACCACCGCGTATTTCGTGCGCGGCTTCAAGGTCGACTCGTTCGAATTCGACGGCGTGCCGGTCGTGATCGGCGACATGGCGAGCGCGCCGCAGGACATGTCGGTGTACGAGCGCGTGGAAATCCTGCGTGGCGCGAACGGGCTGCTGCACGGCTCGGGCAATCCGGCCGCGACGGTCAACCTGGTGCGCAAGCGGCCGCAGTACCGGTTCTCCGCGAACGCGTCCGTGAGCATCGGCAGCTGGGACCGCTATCGCGCGGAAGCCGACATCGGCGGACCGCTCAACGCGGCCGGCACCGTACGCAGCCGGCTCGTCGCCGCATACGAGGATCGTCACTTCTTCTACGACCACGCGAAGCAGGACACGCGTTCGATCTACAGCGTCACGGAAGTCGACCTGACGCGCGACACGCTGCTCACGTTCGGCGCGCAGTACCAGACGACGTCGTCGATTCCCGACATGTCCGGCGTGCCGATGGCGCGCGACGGGTCGAGCCTCGGCCTGTCGCGCTCGACGTTCCTCGACACCGCATGGGGCCGCTTCAACTGGGACACGACGCGCGCATTCGCGTCGGTCGAGCAGAAGCTCGGCGCCGGCTGGAAAGCGAAAGTGAGCGGCGAGTACCAGAGCGTGCGCTCGGACCTGAAGTACGCGGGCTCGTTCGGCGCGATCGATCCGGCGACCGGCGCGGGCGGCCGGCTGACGGGCAGCGCGTACCAGTTCAGCAGCTACAGCCGCAGCCTCGACGCGAACGTGCAAGGCCCCGTGCATGCGTTCGGGCTCACGCACGACCTGCTGTTCGGCATCACCTACGCGAACAGCAGCAGCGGGCAGATGACGGCGCCGCTGCTGGGCAACGTGTCGGGTACGCCGGTGAACGTGTACCGCTGGAACCCGGGCAGCGTGCCCGAGCCCGGCATCGGGCCGTACCAGCAGTCGCAGCAGAACGACATTTCGCAGAAGGGCGTCTACGGGCTCGGCCGCATCAAGCTCGCGGAACCCGTCACGCTCGTGCTCGGCGGCCGGATGAGCTGGTGGAACCAGGACAGCCTCGGCGCGCACTACAACACCGGTCACCAGTTCACGCCTTACGGCGGTCTGATCTGGGATTTCGCGCGCGACTGGTCGTGGTACGCGAGCTACGCGGAAGTGTTCCAGCCGCAGACCAAGTCGATGTGGGGCGGCGGCATCCTGACGCCGGTGAAGGGGCGCACCTACGAGACGGGCGTGAAGGGCGAACTGGCCGGCGGCAAGCTCAACGTGTCGCTCGCGGCGTTCCGCATCGACCTCGACAACAACCCGCAGGTCGACATCGCGCATCCGTGCGCGGGGCCGAGCTGCTATTACGTGAACGGCGGCAGCGTGCGCAGCCAGGGCTTCGAGTTCGAGGCGAACGGCCGCATCACGCCGTGGTGGAGCGTGTGGGCGAGCTACACGTACGACACGATGCGCTACGCGGACAACCTCGCGAACGCGGGCACGTTCGCGCCGCTGCTGAACCCGCGCCACCTGTTCCGGCTGTGGACCAACTATGACCTGCCGTGGCAGGAGCGGCGCTGGAGCGTCGGCGGCGGCCTGCAGGTGCAGAGCAGCTACTCGGCGCAGGCCAACGGCGTGACGATGAGCCAGGGCGGCTACGCGCTCGCGAGCGTGCGGCTCGGCTACCGCTACGACAAGCACTGGAGCGCCGCGCTCAACGTCAACAACCTGTTCGACCGCCAGTATTACCTGAGCCTGAGCCAGCCGGGCTGGAACAACCGCTACGGAGAACCGCGCAACGTGATGCTGACCGTGCGCGGGCAGTTCTGATGGCGCCCGGCTGGGGCACGCGCTCGGCGATCGCGATCGGCGGCGTGCTGCCGGGCGCGGTGGCGCTCGCGGTCACGCTGGCCCGTCATTACCCGGCCGACGGCCTGAACCGGCTCTATGCGGCCGTGTTGCTGACGTTCGCCGCGAGCGTGGCCGCGCTGCTGTGGATGCTCGTCGCGCCCGGGCCGCGGCAGGCGGTGTGGCGCGCGGGTGTGTGGCTCGCGGTGCTGGTGCCGTGCGCGCTGTTCTGGGGAGGGCGCTGACATGGAGGCGTCGTCGCGTTCGCGCTGGCGCGCGCTGCATCGCGGCGCCGGCGCGCTGTTCGGCACGGTGCTGTTCGTCGTGCTGTTCAGCGGCACCTGGAGTCTCGCGTTCGATTCGATGCAGGGCTGGTGGCGGCCGCCGCCGGTGGCGGTCGCGCGGCCGGCGTTGCCGCTCGATGCGCTCGTCGCGCGCGCGGCGGCACACGGTGTTGCGTTGCGCGACGTGCGCATCGTGCTGCCGCGGCCGGACGATCCGGCGATCCGGTTCTGCGATGCGCGCCAGGCGTGCACGCTGGCGCTCGATCCGGCGACGGGCGCGCCGCTGCCCGACGCGGGAAGGGCGAGGTTGATCGTCACGCTGCACAAGACGCTGTTCGCCGGTTTCCCCGGCCGCATCTTCGTCAGCCTGTGGGGCATCGTGCTGCTCGTGCTCGTCGTCGCGGGCGTGGTCGTGCATCGCCGCCGCTGGCCCGATGCGGCACGCGTCCGGCGCGGCCACGGGTTGCGCGTCGCGCTGTTCGACCTGCATGCGTGGATCGGCCTGTGGGGGACGCCGTGGCTCGTGCTGTTCGCGTTCACCGGCGCGTTGTCGGGGCTCGGCGCGCTCGGCACGGTGTCGCTCGCGGGCGTTGCGTATCCGGGGCAGCCGCAGCGCGCGTTCGCCGAACTGCTCGGCGGGCCGCCGCCCGCCGAGGCCGGCGACCCGTGGCAGCACGCGCCCGATCTCGACGCGCTGTTGCGGCGCGATGCGGCGCGCAGGCCGGACTTCCGGTGCGAAGCCGTCGCGCTGCATCGCTGGGGCGACGCGAACGCGACCGTCGAGATTGCCGGCACGACCGCGGGGCTGCCGAGTACGGCGGTGTTCGAGCGTCACCTGTATCGCGCGGCGGACGGGCAATGGCTCGCGGATGCGACGTCGCGCGGTCGCGGCTTCTGGCTGCGCGCATTCATCGCGGTGCAGCCGCTGCATTTCGCGCAATACGGCTGGGTCGGTGCGGCGGGCGGTGTGCTGCGCGCGCTTCATTTCCTGATGGGGCTTGCTGCGTGCGTGTTGTGCGCGACGGGCTTGCATCTGTGGATCGAGCGGCGGCGCGCGCAGCGCGATCGCTCGGCAAACGTGCTGGCCGCCGTCGCGGTGGGCGCATGCGGCGGGCTCGTGCTCGCGGGCGGTGTCCTGCTGTTTGCCGGGCGCGCGTTGCCCGACGGCGTGCACGTCGACCATGCGCTCGCGATGCTGTTCTGGGCCGTGTGGGCCGGTGCGATTGCGGTCGCGGCCCGGGCGGCCGATCGGGCGGCATGGCTGCGCGTGCTGATGCGTGCGGCCGGCGCCGCTTACGGGCTGGCCGGCGCAACGCATTGCGCACTCGCGCTGCTGGGCGCGGGCGCACCCGTGTACGGGTGGATCGACGCGGCACTCGTCGTATTCGGCGTGTTGCTGCTGCGTGCCGCCCGCCGTCCGCGGCGCGATGCGATGCCGGCCGCACGCGTGCCGGCCGGCGTCGAACCTTTTTAACCTCATGCAACTGGAGACTTCGATGCGCGATCTGCTCGAACATCGCCGCCTGGTCATCACGATCACGCTGCTTTACCTGTCGCAGGGCATCCCGATCGGCATTGCGATGGATGCGATGCCGACACTGCTGCGCCACGACGGCGCGCCGCTTCACGCACTCGCGTTCCTGCCGCTCGTCGGGTTGCCGTGGGTCGTGAAATTCCTGTGGGCGCCCGTCGTCGACAACCGCTGGTCGCCACGCCTCGGGCGGCGGCGCAGCTGGATGCTGCCGATGCAGACCCTCGTGGTGGTGTGTCTCGGCTGCCTCGCGCAGATCGGGATGACGGTCGCGACGGCCGGCTGGGCGGTCGGCCTGCTGGCCGTCGCGTCGCTTGCCAGCGCAACGCAGGACATCGCGAACGACGGCATGGCCGCCGAGCATTTCAGCGGCGACACGCTCGCGAGGATCAACGCGATCCAGATCGCCGGCGTGATGATCGGCTTCTTCGGCGGCGGCGCCGGCACACTGACGCTGATCGGCCTGTTCGGCCAGCCGGCCGCGTTTCTCGCGCTGGCGGCCGTGCCGCTCGCGAGCCTGGTCTGCGTGCTGTGGGTGCTGCCGCGCGATGCGGACCGTGCGCGGGCGCGGCCGGCACACGGCGCGAGCCTCGTGCGTTTCGCGAAGCGGCCGCGTTCGTGGTCGCTGCTGTCGCTCGCGCTGCTGTCGGCGATGACGGCCGTATCGGGCTTCGGTCTATCGAAGCTGTTTCTCAACGACGCGGGCTGGACGCTCGACGCGATCGGCAAACTCGGGATGGCGGGCGGCGTCGTGACGGTCGTGCTCGGTTGCGGCGGCGGCGCGTGGCTCGTGAGGCGGCTCGGGGTATGGCGTGCGTTCACGGCCGGCGTGAGCTGCGCGGGCGCGGCGGCGTTGCTGTGGTTCGCGCAGGCGAGCGGATGGCTACCGGTGTCGCCGTCGTGGGCGTGGCTGTGCACGGTGCTCGGCTCGCTGGCGACGGGGATCACGTCGGTGTCGATCATGACGGCCGGCATGCGCTTCGCGGGCGGCAGCGACCAGGCTGGTACCGACGTGACGGCCGTGCAGAGCACGCGTGATCTCGGCGAGCTGATCGCGTCGTCGACGATCCTGTCGCTGACCGCGAAGGTCGGTTATACGGGCGGGTTTCTCACGGGTGTCGGGCTGGCGGTGCTGGCCGCGTTGATCGCGATGACGCTGCGGCGGCGGGAGGCAGCGCATGCGGCGAAGGGGAGCGATGTGCTGGCGTCGTGACGGCGGCGCGGTCCGGCGCGCGCCGGTCGCGCTGCGTCACCTCAGCCGCGCGTCAACCGTCGCGCCGCCAGCAGCGCGAGCGCGAGCAGCACCGCGACATACGCGGCGACGCTCGCCCACGCGCCGTGTTGCCAGAACGTCCCGCCGATCGAGCCGAGCACGCTCGACCCGACGTAGTAGGCCAGCAGATAGAGCGAGGCCGCATGCCCCTTCGCGGCCCCCGCGAGGTTGCCGACCCAGCCGCTCGCGACCGAGTGGGCGACGAAGAAGCCGATCGTGACGAGCACGATGCCGACGACGATCGCGACGAGCGAGTGCGACAGCGTCAGCGCGAGGCCCGCCGCGAAGACGACGATGCCACTGACGAGCACCGGGGCCCGCCCGAGGCGGTCGGCGAGCGCGCCGGCACTCGACGATGACACCATCCCGAACAGGTAGGCGCCGAAGATCAGTCCGCAGGCGGTCGGGCTCAGGTTGAACGGCGCGGCCATGAGCCGGAACCCGGCGTAGTTGTAGATCGTCACGAACCCGCCCATCACCAGGAAACCGATCGCGAACACGAACGGCAGACGCACGTGACGCAGTTGCGCGTGCCACAGCCGGATGTGATGACGCAGCGTCAGGTCGGTGCGCTTCACGAAGCGGCGCGACGTCGGCAGCAGCATCACGAAGGCGATCGCCGCAAGCAGGTCGATGACGCCGATCGTCAGCATCGCCGTGCGCCACGAGAAGTGCTCTTCGAGCGCGCTCATGCCGATTCGTCCGATCATGCCGCCGAACGCGGTCCCGCCGACGTAGAGGCCCATCGAGAAGCCGAGCCCGTCGGCGGCGATTTCTTCCGCGAGATAGGCCATCGCAACCGCCGGCACGCCGCCGAGCGCGAAGCCTTCGAGCGCGCGCCAGAGCAGCAGCAGGTTCCAGTTCGGTGACAGCGCGGCCAGCAGGTTGAACAGCGCGGCTAGCGTCATCGACGCGAACATCAGCCCGCGCCGTCCGACGCGTTCGGACAGTGCGCCGGCGCACAGGATCGACACCGCGAGCATCCCGGTCGACAGCGACAGCGAGAGCGAACTCGACGCCGCGCCGAGGTTGAATTCGCGGGCGAACGCGGGAAGCAGCGGCTGCACGCAGTACAGCAGCGAGAAGGTGGAAAAGCCGGCGAGAAAGAGCGCGAGCGCGATGCGCTTGTACGCGGCCGAGCGCGGGGACACGCCGGCCGGCAGGGCATCGGGTGCGGCTTGCTGCAGGCCGGGCATGGAGCGGGAAATCGAGGGGGCGGACATGGATGCACTCGATGTGCGACGGGAATGCACGAATTCTTGCGCATCGTCATGTATATGTCCAATATATGAAAAGAACCGCAGCGATATGTTTTAACACTGGCTTAAAGGCCGCCTCGACTTCCCGCAAGGTCGCTCACGAATGGAACTCCGGCATCTCCGATACTTTCTGGCCGTCGCGGCCACGTCGAATTTCACGAAGGCCGCCGACCTGCTCGGCATCGGTCAGCCGCCGTTGAGCCAGCAGATCAAGGCGCTCGAAAGCGAACTCGGCGTGGAGCTGTTCAAGCGGACCGCGCGTGGCGCCGGGCTGACGCTGGCAGGCGAGGTCTTCGCGGAAGAGGCGCGACGCGTGCTCGACGATGCCGAGCGCGCGGCACGCGCGGCCAGGCGTGCCGCGCGCGGCGAAACCGGCCATCTGCGGGTCGGTTTCACCGGGACGGCGGCGTTCAACCCGAAAGTGTCGGATCTGATTCGCCGCTTTCGGGAGGCGTTTCCGGATGCGGAGTTGACGTTGCAGGAAGCGACGTCGGGTGTCCTGCTCGAGGCACTGGATGCCGGGCGCCTCGACGTGGCGATCGTGCGGCCGGTGCGGCGCGTCGCCGCGACGTTGCGCGCCGCCGACTGGGACGAGGAGCCGATGTTCGTCGCGCTGCCCGTCGCGCATCGGCTGGCGCCGCGCCGGTGTATCGATCTGGCGGAACTGGCCGACGAGTCGTTCGTGCAGGTGCCGCGGGAGGCCGGCAGCGCGTTGTTCGACGACATCGTCGCCGCGTGCAAGGCCGCCGGATTCGAGCCGCGCATGGCGCAGCCGGCGCCGCAGATGGCATCCGCGGTGACGCTGGTGGCGGCCGGGCTCGGCGTATCGGTCGTGCCGAAGGCGATCACGCAGGTGCAGGTGCCCGGGGTCGTGTACCGGCCGTTCGCGGGTAACGGGCTGCGCGCCAGGCTGGCCATCGTGTCGCGATGCGACGAGCCGTCGGCGGTGGTGCGGAATTTTCTGCGGCTGGCGTAGCCGAAAACGAAAAACCCGCGAAGCCATCTGCTGTCGCGAGTTTCGGAAAATACGCGGAAAACGTTGAAGCTGCATTTGGTGCCGACGGCGAGACTCGAACTCGCACAGCTTTCGCCACTACCCCCTCAAGATAGCGTGTCTACCAATTTCACCACGTCGGCACTGCAAGGGGCGCAATTCTAACGTCACATTGCGCGTTTGTGAAGGGGCCGTGACAACGTCATGATTTTGCACGGCAGCGATCCCGGTAGAATTCGTCGGATCGGTCTGGCGACCGTCGCAACCGCAACCCGTTTTCACCCGTGACCCACACCCTCGAACAACTGCAGGCCGGACAACTGTCGGGCGCACGGCAACTCAAGCTCGCATGCGGGTTGACCGAATTTCCGCGCGAGATCCTCGATCTGGCCGACACGCTCGAAGTGCTCGACCTGACCGGCAATGCGCTGTCCGCGTTGCCGGACGACCTGCCGCGGCTGCATCGCCTGCGCATCCTGTTTGCATCCGGCAACCGCTTCACCGCGTTCCCCGACGTGCTCGGCGCGTGCGGGCAACTCGACATGATCGGCTTCAAGGCGAACCGGATTTGCACGGTGCCGCGCGGCGCACTGCCGCGCGCGCTGCGCTGGCTGATCCTCACCGACAACGCGATCGACGCGCTGCCGGCCGACATCGGCGACTGTTCGCGGCTGCAGAAGCTCATGCTCGCGGGCAATCGGCTGCGCGCGCTGCCGGCCGAAATGGCCGCATGCCGCGCGCTCGAACTGGTGCGCCTGTCGGCGAACCGGCTGGAGGCGTTGCCCGACTGGCTGCTGCGCCTGCCGCGTCTCGCGTGGCTTGCCACGGCCGGCAATCCGTTCAGTGCGGCGCCGGAGGCGGCGGCGTCGGCGGGGCCGGACGTCGCGCAGATCGACTGGGCGTCGCTGTCGTGTGAACGGAAGCTGGGCGAGGGCGCATCGGGCGTCATTTACCGCGCGCAGTGGCGTGTGGAAGGCCATCCGGCGCGTGCAGTCGCGGTCAAGCTGTTCAAGGGCGCGGTGACGAGCGACGGCCTGCCCGATTGCGAAATGGCCGCGTGCCTGCACGCCGGCCGCCACCCGGACCTGATCCCGGTGATCGGCAAGGTGAGCGGGCATCCGGACGGCACGCACGGCCTCGTGATGGAATTGGTCGATCCCGCGCTCGGGAATCTCGCCGGGCCGCCGAGCTTCGCTTCCTGCACGCGCGACGTGTATGCGGCCGACGCGCGCTTCGCGCCGGCCGAAGCGGTGCGGATCGCGCACGGCATCGCGTCGGTTGCGGGCCATCTGCATGCGCGCGGCATCATGCATGGCGACCTGTATGCGCACAACATCCTGCACGACGGGGCAGGCGGCGCGTTGCTGGGCGATTTCGGCGCGGCGTCGCTCTACGACGTGAACGACCACACGCGTGGCGGCAGGTTCGAGCGGCTCGAAGTGCGCGCGTTCGGCTATCTGCTCGGCGAGTTGCTCGAGCGATGCGAGTCGCGCTCGGATGCCCTCGATGCCCTCGCGGCGGCCTGCCTGAATGAGGATATCGACGCCCGCCCGTCGTTCGGCGAGATTGCCGCGGCGCTCGCCGCGCACATGCGCTGACGCGCTTGCCCGCTTACGCCTGCCGTGCGGTCAGCAGCTTGATCCCGAGCCCGACGAACAGCAGCCCGCTGGCGCGCTTGAGCGCACGTGCTGCGCGACGCATGCCGAAATCGCGATGGAATCGGCGCACGCCGGCCGAATAGACGCTGTGAACGATCACGACGGTGCAGGCGATCGTCGCGTACATCACGACGAACTGCAGCGCGAGCGGGCGATCGTGCACGACGAACTGCGGCATGAATGCCGACAGGAAGACCATCGTCTTCGGATTGCTGCCCGATACGAACAGCGCTTCGCGAAACAGCTTCGCGCGGTCGGGCATGGCGCTTTGCGCGGCGCCGCCCGACGCGGCGGCCATGCGGTCGCCGCGCAGTTGCCGCACACCCAGAACCATCAGGTAGGCGGCGCCGACGACCTTCATCGCGACGAACAGCGGCGGCATCGCGGCCAGTACGGCGCCGACACCGAGCGCGACGAGCAGCACGACCACACCCTGCGCGACGAGATTGCCCGCGATCGTCGCGGCGGTGCCGTGCGTGCCGTAGCGCACCGTGTTGCGGATCACGAGCAGCACGTTCGGCCCGGGCGACAGTGTCGTGGCGAGATAGGCTGCGGCAAACAGCATCCAGGTCTGAAGGGCCATGCGTTGCTCCGGGTGACGGTTCCGGCGGACGGGATGCAGCGATGGTGCCACGCCAATAATGGCGCGGGCCGCCGCCGGAACCGTGCGGGCGCGGCGCGTCAGTGCGTGTCGCGCATGCAGTACGCGGGAATCGACGGCGGCGTGTCGATCGCGGCGGGCCGCGTCATCCACGCGATCCACGCGGCCCACAACCCGCAGACGATCAGTACGGCGAGATTCAGCGGCGTCCGGTAGCGGACGATCCGGCCGGCCAGCGGCAGGCGGTCTTTCATGTGCGTCTCCTTCGATCGGGATACCGGGTGCGTTACTGGCCGGCGTAGGTCGGCGCCTTCGCGTCGCAGGTGACCGACACCGTCGAGCCGTCCGCGAAATGCAGCCGGAACGGCACCTTCGAACCGGGCGCGACGGCCTTGCGCGGTTCCTCCAGCATCACGTGATAGCTCTTCGGCTTGAAGGTCAGCGAGCCGTGCGCGGGGACGACGACCGAGTCGACATGAACCATCTTCGCGGTGCTGCCGTTCGTCTGCGTTTCATGCACCATCGCCATCCCGTATGCGGGGCTGTCGATGCCTGTCAGCGTGGCGGGCGTGTCGCCGTCGTTCTTCAGCGTCAAGTAGCCGGACGACGGCACCGTCGCCGGCATCGCGCGGATCCAGCACGCATCGGCCTGCACGGCCGGCGCGGCGAACGAGGCGGGCGCTTGCAGCGCGAACACGGCAACGAGCAGGGCGGTCGGAATCGGGTGTTTCATCGTTTGTTCTCCTGATGGGGGGGCCGGGGCAGCGTGCGCGTTACTTCAGCGTGAACGTGTAGCGGCCTTGCGTGCGATGGCCGTCGCTTGCCACCGCGACCCACGCGACCGTGTACGCGCCGGCCGTCAGGCTGGCCAGGGCGACGTGCATCCGTTTCCGGTTGCCGGCGTCGACGGCCGATTTCCCGTCGGTGACCGATTGACCATGGCCGTCGGTGACGGCGATCGAACTGAAGGCCGGTTCGAGCGCTTCGCTGAAATCGATCGTGACGGCGTGCGGCGCGGCCGACAGCGTGGCGTCGGCGGCCGGGACCTGCTTCTTCGGGATGGCGTGCGCATGGGCAGCCTGGATGACGACGAAGCCGAGCGCGGCGAGTGCGCCGCGAAAGAGCGTGGCGGTATGCATGAGGGTGAGCGTCCTTCGAAACGTGACATGTCACGCACGCGAGCGGCGTGCGCGGACCACGCGATGCGCGATGGCATCACGTGCAACGACAGCGGATCAGGACGTGAACGGCGGGGCGCGCGGCTGCGCGGCCGTGAGCGGCAGCGCGCGGCGCAGGCTTTCGAAGCGGGTGGCTGCGCGATGCTGGATCACGCGTACGTGGGCCGCGAACGTCAGTTCGGGGGCGGGCAGGGCGGGGGTATGGGCAAGCAGGCTGCAATAGCCGCATGCCTGGAGATGCGCGTGGAGGCTGGTCGACGGATCGGACGCGTGGCCGCCGGCGGCCGGCGCGGCCGTGCAGTAGCCGGCCAGCAGCGCGTCGACACGCCCTTGCGTGGTGAGCGCCTGCGAGATCGTCGGCGCGAGCGCCGTCATCAGGATGGCGAGCATCCCGATCAGACTGCCGATCTTCCGGAGGCGACGACTCAGCATGCGATGCGCGGCGGCGTATGGGCGACGATGGAGCGGATTATGCCACGCACGCCGGTGCGCGGGACGGCGGCGGCATGCGGCGAAGCGGCGCGCTATGCGTGCTTCGCCAGGTATTTCGTGATCAGCATCATCTGCGCGGCCCAGCCTTGGTCGTTCATCTCGCGCGCCTTCGCGCGGCGCGCTTCGATCAACTGGTCGAAACCCGTTTCGGTGACCGTGAGCAGCGTGCCGCCGGCCTGGGCGGCGAGCGTGAACGTGACGAGCGTCATCGGCTCGGACGCGTAATCGAAATGCGGGTCGATCGCGAACGGATGCCAGCGAAACGAGAACAGTTGCTGCGGCTCGATGCGATCGACGACGATTTCGAACACAGTGCCCGCATAGGGTTCCTGTGCCTTGGCGACGTCGTCGTCGACGCGCGTCGGCGTGATGCGGCCGAACAGCGGCTGGTCGGCCGCGAACGGCCCGTCGAACGCGACGCCGAACCACTGGCCGAATTCGCCGGAATTGCTGACGGCTTCCCACACGCGGTCGGGCGAGGCCGCGAGCTGGACTTGTTTCTCGATGCGATCGGTTGACTGGGTCATCGCGTTCTCCACGCAGGATCGGGCGTTGCAGGACGGCGCGCGTGGCCGCACGCCGCGTCTAGTCGAGCATGGCCGCGTCGGGCACGTCGAGCACGAGGTCCGACGTCGCGACGGCCACGCACGGCAGCGTATAGCCGTCGGCCTTTTCCTCGCGGCTCAGGCCCGGCCATTCGATCGTGTAGCGTACGCTGCCGCTGACGATCCGGCAAAGGCAGCTTCGGCACGTGCCGTTGCGGCACGAGCGCGGCAGCGACACGCGCGCGAACGCGGCGGCCTCGAGCAGTGTCAGCGAATCGGGCGCGTCGAAGGTCGCGCCGAGCGGCTCGATGCGCACGAGGGGCGGGTGGTCTGGATCGGTCATGACTGAAGCGGGCGGCGGTCGGCGGCAACGCGCCAAGCATACCCGAACCGGCCGGCGGGCAGCGTCCGCCGGCCGTGGGCGTCAATGCCGCCGCAGGTAGCGGTACACGGTATTGCGCGCGAGGCCGAGCTCGCGCGCGGCGGCCGATACGTTGCCGCCGTGCCGCGCAAGCACGGCGTCGATCACCGCGGCCTGGCGGCTTTGCAGCGTCGTGCCTTCGTGCGTGCTGCCTGGCACGGTCGGCGTGGCCGGCGTGGCGGCAGCGGGCGCGGCCGATGCATCGTCGCAGTCGAGCCAGAAATCGTCGGGCAAATGCGCGAGCGCGATTTCGGCTTCGTCTTCGGCGAGCATGCCGGCCGTGCGCAGCACGTTGGTCATCTGCCGCAGGTTGCCGGGCCAGCGGTGGCGCTTGAACGCATCGAGCACGTCGGCCGCGATGCGGCGCGGCATCGGTTCGCTGCGCGCCAGCCGCGCGAGAATCCGGTCGACCAGGACCGGCAGGTCGGTGCGCGCGGCCAGCGCCGGCAGCGTGACCGCGAGGCCGTTGATCCGGTAGAACAAATCTTCGCGGAACGTGCCGTCCGCGATCATCGCGCGCAGGTCGCGATGGGTCGCGCAAACCACGCGCACGTCGACCGGTACCGCGCGCGCGCCGCCGAGCGGCATCACCGCCCGCTCCTGCAGCACGCGCATCAGCCGCACCTGCTGCGCGAGCGGCATGTCGCCGATCTCGTCGAGAAACAGCGTGCCGCCGTCGGCCTGCGCGATCTTGCCGGGGCTGCCGCGCTTGCGCGCGCCCGTGAACGCGCCGTCTTCATAGCCGAACAGCTCGGCCTCGATCAGCGAATCGGGCAGCGCCGCGCAGTTGACCGCGACGAACGGGCCGTCCGCGCGCGGCGACGCCTGGTGCAGCGCGCGGGCGAGCCATTCCTTGCCGGTGCCGGTCTGGCCGAGGATCAGCAGCGGCAGGTCGCGCCCGCGGATCTTCGCGACGCGTTCGAGCACGGCGGCCATGCGTGCGTCGCCGGTGTCGAGCGTCGCGAACGTGATCGCGTCGGGGTCCGGCGCGCGTACGCGCGCGGCCGGCGCGGGCGGCGTGACGGCGACGGCCGTCTTCTGCGCGTCCGGGAATTCGCAGCGGGCGAGCACGCGCACGCCGGTCGACAGCGTCAGGCGGAACGTGGCGCCCGGCGCGCGGGCGGCCTGCTGCGCGACCTGCGCGAAGCGCATGCCGAACAACGCGTCGCTGGCCTGATGTTGCAGTGCGTCGAACGACGCGCCGAGCTGGAATTGCGCGCTGCGGTTCGCGGCGATCAGCCCGCCGTCGGGGCCGAACGCGACGAGCCCGGCGAACAGCGAATCGACGCAATCCTCGTGCGCGTGAAAGCGCAGCCGCAGCGCTTCGCCGCACTGGTTCGCGAACAGGTGGTTCTCGATCAGTTGCGCGGACATCCGCACCAGCGCGAGCGTATGCGGGCTGGAGCCGCGCGGGTCGCCACTGACGTCGAGCGTGCCGAGCGTGCGGCCGAATGGATCGACGATCGGCGCGCACGAGCAGGTGAGGATGTGGTTCGCGCGCAGGAAGTGTTCGGAACCGTGCACGACGACGGCCTGGCCCGACGCGAGCGCGGTTCCGATCGCATTGGTGCCGCGCGCGCCTTCGGCCCAAGACACGCCGGTTCGCAGCGCGACGCGGTTGGCTTTTTCGATGAAGTCGGCGTCGCCGATGCTGTGCAGGATCACGCCGTCGGCGTCGGTCAGCAGCACGAGGCTTTGCGTCTCGGCGATCTGCGCGTGGAGGTCTTCCATCACCGGGCGCGCGTGCGAGAACAGCGTGTGATTCGTGTCGAGCAGTTCGCGCAGCGCGATACGCGACAGCGGCGTGAAATCCGGGCGTTCGTGCGCGCGCAGGCCGACCGCGGTCGAACGCGCATGCGCCTGCGCGAGCAGGTCGGTGCGACCCGCGGTGACGGGCAGCACGAAGGGTTGCGGCATGACTTGTCTCCTGTTCCCGGGGCAGCCCGGGCCGACCGAATCGGAACCGGCGGCGGAGTGCGTCTCCGCTCGCGGTGCACCATCCGGCGCAACAGCCGTCCGTCCGGGTACGCATCATCATACAAGCGCCACGTGCGATGCGCGACCGGGAACAAAATCTCCTTGCTTTCAGGCGCCCGCCTGCAATGATGGAAATGGAGCACGCACGCGCCGTGTTCCGCATTGCAACATGCATGCGACGCGACATGCATCCGTTCGGGAGACGCATCATGGTTCGGACGGAACTGAGAGTCGTGCTGGCGGCCATCGCCACGTTCATCATGCTGGGCGGCATCGCCGTGGCGATCCACGGATTGCTGTTCGATCTGGCCGATGCGGTCCAATACGGGGCGGCTGCGATTGCGGTGGGCGTCACGACCGCCGCGATCGCGCTCAACGTCTGGCCTACCGATCCGCACTGAAGCCCGTTTCCGAAACGGTGCCCGATGCCGTGCTGATCTGAGGAATGGCGCGTCGGAACGACGCATGCGGGAAAATTTGTCTCCTGCGCGAAACCGTCTAAAGTGGAAAGCAACCGGCATGCGTCGACCGCCCCATCCCCCGCGGTCGTGGCCTCCGCCGGCGAGCCCGCGTACATTTCGTCCGGCCGGTGGCGGACGACGGACGCGGTCATTCGTTTTCTACCGGTCGAGGCGGCTCCCATGCAGATCCATTTCACGAACGAGAAGCCCGAGTATTCGGGGCGCGACCTGATGCTTGCGTTCACGGCACTGGTCAATGGCGAGCGCGTCCAATGTCAGATCACCGCCGAGGCGCTGGAAGACCACTTCGGTGCGGCATCGCCGCGCTTCGAGGACATGGTCGGCGCATTCGACCAGCACCGCGACCGTATCGAGGCGGCTGCGCGGCGCCTGCTGTCGGAGACGCGCGCGCAATGCGTGACGCTGCGCAGCGGTTACGTGCGCTTCTACGAGGCCAACTGGCGCTGACGACACGACGCTCGTCTCGCGGCGCGCGCGATCGAGCGCGGCGCACGCGAAGACGTTGCCATGCAATGCCGTTCGGCGGGCCGGGCGGCATTTTCGTATGCGGGCGCCGCCGGTTGTCCGGCGCATATGTACGGCACGGTGCGTCGACGCGCCGGGATCGCGCAAGGAGTCGTGCGAAAGTGCGAAAACAAGAACGCCACCCGAAGGTGGCGTTTTTTCATCCGCGGCGCGGCGTGTCGCTTACTCGCTGCCGAGATAGAAGAAGCGGAACAGGAACACGGCCGCGATGATCCAGACGATCGGCTTGACCGTGCGCGCCTGGCCCGTCAGCAGCTTGAGGCCGCCGTACGCGATGAAGCCGAACGCGACGCCGTTCGCGATCGAGTACGTGAACGGCATCAGCAGCGCGGTCAGCGCGGCCGGCACGGCTTCCGTCGCATCGTCCCACGGCACCTCGACCATCTCGCGCAGCATCAGGCACGACACGTACAGCAGCGCCGGCGCCGTTGCGTAGGCCGGCACGACGCCGGCGAGCGGTGCGATGAACAGGCACGCGAGGAACAGCACCGCGACGGTGATGGCCGTCACGCCCGTGCGGCCGCCGGCCTGCACGCCCGATGCGCTTTCGATGTACGCGGTGGTCGACGACGTGCCGAGCACCGAGCCTGCGACGATCGCGGTGCTGTCGGCGAGCAGCGCCTTGTTCAGGCGGTTCATCTTGCCTTCGACGAGCAGGCCCGCGCGGTTCGCGACACCCATCAGCGTGCCCGTTGCGTCGAACAGCTCGACGAGGAAGAACACGAGGATCACGTTGATGATCCCGGTCGACAGCGCGGCGCCGATGTCCAGCTTGAACAGCGTCGCATCGATCGACGGCGGCGCGGAGAACACGCCGTGGAACTGGTTGCCGGCGAAGAAGAACGACAGGACCGTGACGCCGATGATGCCGATCAGGATCGCGCCGCGCACGCGCAGGTGGTCGAGCGTGACGATCGTGAAGAAGCCGACGATCGCGAGGATCGTCTCATGCTTGTGCAGGTCGCCGAGCGTGACGAGCGTGGCCGGGTTGCCGACGATCACGCCCGACGTCTTCAGCGAGATGATGCCGAGGAACAGGCCGATGCCGGCGGTGATCGAGATCCGCAGCGATTTCGGAATGCCGTTGACGATCGCCTCGCGCACGCGGAACAGCGTGACGAGCAGGAACAGGCAGCCGGAGATGAACACCGCGCCGAGCGCGGCCTGCCACGTGAAGCCCATCCCCTTGACGACCGTATAGGCGAAATACGCGTTCAGGCCCATGCCGGGCGCGCACGCGATCGGGTAGTTCGCGTACAGCCCCATGATGATCGATGCCAGCGCCGCGACGAGGCAGGTCGCGACGAACACGGATTCCTTCGGCATGCCGGCGTCGCCGAGGATCGCGGGGTTGACGAAGATGATGTAGGCCATCGTCAGGAACGTGGTGACGCCCGCGAGTATTTCGGTGCGGAAGTCGGTGCCGGCTTCAGCGAAGCCGAAATACCGCTTGATGGATTCCATGAAGGCGTTTCTCCGGTCGGGTTGTCGTGTTGATTGTTGTGCCGAATTGTTGTGCAGGCAGCGCGCGGCGGGCTTAATGTAACCAGCCACTATTTCCTGGCTATCGGCGGATTGTAATAGCGCGGATAGCTCGGACGATATAGTTGGAGGGCACGATCGGTTGCCTGCGCGCGAACGGTCTGGCAGCCCGGCCGCGCGACGAAGGCGCGCATTTTACCGGTTCGCGCGGCACGGGCCGGCAGAAATGGCGGAAACGGTGGAAACGGTGGAAACGATGGCAGGCGGGTGGGCGAAACCGGCCGATGCGTGTGCAACGGCGCGGCGGCCGCATCGCGCGTGGCGGATGCGCGACGACCGGCGACGCAAACGGCGCGCCCGCATGCTGCACGAACACGGTGCAGGCGGCGCCCGCGCGCGGCCGGTGCGGATGCACGACGGCGGCGTGCGGCGGGCATTCGTCAGCCCAGGCGGTGGCAGGTATCGGGCTATGCTGCGCCGAAGCCGTCCCGTCCGCAACTGTCATTTCGCGATGCGGGGACGACTGTGGTTTCTGTGTAAAAGATTGCAAGACCCCATCGCGTAAACCGGCAAGTCTTTCTAGGATAGATACACCGCGCATGCACACGCCGGCCGGTAATTGCCGACGCGGGGGAGTCGCAGTCCGTGCAGGCCAGGCGGTGAATGGCGGTCAAGGCCGTTGCGCGTTCGGGCAGGCACGGCCGATTGCGATTGCCCGATGCGGGTTCGTCCGTAATCACGGAGGTCAGCATGTTGAACTGGATCAGCCGTTGGGCGATGCGACACGCCCCCACGCCGGAAAAAACCGCTGCGTCGATGCTCGTGACGGCGCGCATGGAACTGTTCGCAGCCGAACAGCGCGTCATCGATGCGAAATTACAAGCGGATTACTGGCGCACACGTGTGTCATTCCTCGAAGAGGTGCAGAAGCAGGGCATCGATCCGTGGGTGACCTCGCAGGCAGCGCAACGTCCCGACGTCGATTCCACTCCCCGGAGCACGGGCCCGCGTCTCGCCGCCAGCACCTGATGCACGCACTGCATCCGGTTGTTGTGCACGGCGTGCGATCGCTCGCGGCCCGCACTCGCGGGCCGCGACATTCGATGCGCACCCGCGGCGCATTGCGCCGCGGGTGCGTCCGTTTCCGGCCGCGGCCGTTCCGCGTCCCGCGTGCGTGACCGCGCGTCGCTCATCCGCTTCTTCTCCCTATCCCGACGAGCCAACGTTGCACTTGCGCGAGCATGCGCCTCAAGCGCTCGCCGCGCCGCACGTACGCGGTCGTGATCGTCGCTTCGGCCGACCGGTCGCCATCGGTGCCGAGCCAGATGCGCTCGCCGCGCGCGATGCGCAGCACGTCGCCGGGCCGCACCCAAAAATCGTCGACGTCCGGCGGGCGCGTGACCCACAGCGCCGCGCCCTGCGTGCGGAGCTCCGCATCCCGCGGCGCACGCCAGGTCATCGTCGTGCGCGGGGCGACCGCGAAACGGATCACGACGGTCGGTAACGCGATCGTGCCGGCGTGGCGCCGATCGGGACGGTCGAACAACGGGCTTGCCTGGTCCATCGTCTTCTCCATTCAGTGAGCCGGACGGATGACGCGCACCAGAACAAAAAGGCCTCATCCGTTTCCGGTGAGGCCTCGTGTGACATGCGGTACTGCTCGATTGCTAACGCACAAGCGCCTCCCGTGAATCATTCTTTCGAATGTTCATCGAGCAATGAATCGCGACGGCGATGAGCTTGAACGTAGGCATGCGAACGATTTTGTTGTCGGGCCGCGGTGTTGTCAACGACTATTTTCGGGATATGCGACGGTGAGCCGATGGCGCGCGTGCGCGGTGTTTCATGAGGTCGAGGCGAGCCCGGATCGCACGCGCGACGATGCATGCGTCACGCGCGACTTCGATGTCTCCCGCCCAGCATGTGGCGCATTCGTGCGAGCGCACGCGCGGGCCACGCGTCGCGTTTCATCACGTACGCGGTCGTGATCGACGCCGCGGCGGGCCGCTCGTCGTCGGTGCTGATCCAGATGCGATCGCCGCGCCGCAGGCGCAGTACGTCGCCGGTTCGTATCCAGTAATCGTCGAGGCAGCCCAGCCGCGTGATCCACAGCGTCGCGTCGTGTGCGCGGACCTCGGCATCGTGCTGCGCGCGCCATGCCAGCGTCGTGCGCGGCGCGACCGTGAAGTGCAACTCGACTCTCGGCAACGCGATCGTATCGGTGCGGCAGCGATCGCGGCAAACAACCAGCAGGCTTGCTTGGTCCATCGTCATCTCCATCCGTTGAGCCGGACAGGATGACGCGCACCAAAACAAAAAGGCCTCATCCGAATCCGGCGAGGCCTTGTGACATGCGTAACTGAATCGCGATGCTAATGCACAAGCGCCTCCGGTGCTCGCCACGTATGGGCGTTCACTCGATTTTCATGCGCGATGGCGATGGGCTTGAGCATAGGCATGCGAACGAGTGTGTCGTGGCAGCGCGGCAATGTCAACGGAAATTTCGAGATACGTGGCGGTCACGCGTCGCGTTGCGCGAGGCCGTTCACGAGCAGCTCGGACAGCAGGCCCGTCATCCCTTCCGGGTGCGTGGCCGCACGTGCCTTCAGCTGCTCGACGAGTTCGGCGTTGAGCTTGCACGCGAACGGCACGAGGCCCTGTTCCTGGTCGAGCTTGCGCTGCGCGCGGCGGTCGAGCTTGGCCGCGTCGTCGGCGCCCTTGCCGAAACGCGCGGAGTTCGACTGCTTCATCGCGTGCGTCAGCTTGAGCGCCTTGTTCTTTTCGAGATCGGTTTTCTTCATGGCCATCGCGGCACCTCCGGGAAATTGAAGCCGCGATTGTACGCATTTCGGCGCGCGCCGCCCGCCGAACCGGCCGGAAACCCGGTTACGCGCCCTTCGCCGTGCCCCAGTTGCCGCCGTGCGCGGCCGCCTGCGCGGCCGGCGAGCGCGCGAGATACGCGAGCGCCTGCTCGGTCGACCCTTCGTGGTGCGGCGTATAGCCGGGCTTGAAATAACGTAGCGCCGCGCCGATCACCTTCCAGAACGACGGCAGGTGCCCGCGCCGCGAGCCCTGCCACCACGCGAGCACGAAGCCCGGGTAGCGGCCGGCGTCCGGGTCGCGCCGGTACATGAACTTCGCGCCGGTCGTGATGTAGTAGAGCAGCAGCACGATCACGAACGCCATGTGCACGCAGCGCTCCGGATAGGTGCCGCCCAGGTGCCGGTAGATGTCGAACGCGACGGTGCGGTGCTCGACTTCCTCGGCGCCGTGCCAGCGCAGCAGGTCGACCATCGTCGGGTCGGCACGGCCTTCGTCGAGACCGTGCGCGTTGAGCACCCAGTTGCCGAGATAACCGAAGAAGTGCTCCAGCGACGCGATCACGGCCAGCTGCTGCCGCAGCCAGAAACGCGTGTGGCCGATCTTCAGCCCGAGCGGCTGTTCGCCGAGCACGCGCGTGAACAGCCGGTTGAGCTTCTGCGTGAACGGCTTCGTGTCGATCCCGTGCCGGTCGTAGTAGTGCTTCAGCACGCCGCCGTGCGAGCGCGAATGCACGGCTTCCTGGCGCAGGAAACCTTCGGCCTCGTCGCGCAGGCGTGCATCGGTGATCAGCGGCAGCGCCTTGTTGTACACGCGGCAGAACCACAGCTCGCCTTCCGGGAACAGCAGGTTCAGCGTGTTGATGATGTGCGTGCTGCCCGGATCGTTCGGCACCCAGGTGACCGGCGTGTCGCTGAAGTCGAATTTCACGTGCCGGGCCTTGATCTTGTGGTAGTCGGCGGTATCGGTCATGTTGTCTCCCTGTGCGGCGTCATGCGCCGTCAATGCGATGCCATGCTGACGCGGGCGATCATCCGGCCGAGCCACGGCAGGAAGCGGCCGACGAAACGCATCGCATGCGCCTCGCCGCCGACCGCGACGACGGGGCGGTTGCGCAGCACGCCGTCGACCATCGCCTGTGCGACGGTTTCCGGTTTCAGGCCGCGCATCTGGTAGAGCTTCGTCGCGCGCTTGCGCAGCCGCGCTTCGTCCTGGGCATTGGCGCCCGCGTATTGCGTCGACGCCATGATTCCGGTCTCCGCGAAACCCGGGCACATGGCCGTCACGCCGATGCCTTGCTCCGCGAGTTCCGCGCGCATGCACTCGCTGAGCATCAGCACCGCGGCCTTCGTCGTCGCATACGCGGGCAGGTCGCGCGACGGCCCGAACGCGGCGGCCGACGCGGTATTGACGATGTGCCCGCCGGTGCCGCGCGCGGCCATCTGCCGCGCGAACAGCCGCGAGCCGTGGATCACGCCCCACAGGTTCACGTGCAGGATGCGCTCCCAGTGCCGCGCGCTCGTGTCGAGGATGCCGCCGGCCATGCCGATGCCGGCGTTGTTGATCACGATGTCCGCGCCGCCGAGTTCGCTGCCGACCCACGCCGCGAGCGCTTCCATCTCGTCGGCGGACCCGACGTCGACGCGTTTCGCATGCGCGTGCGCGCCGGTCAGCCCGAGCAGCAGCGCGGTGCGTTCGGCGCTGGCGAGATCGATGTCGCATGCGACGACCGTCGCGCCTTCGCGGGCGAACGCGAGCGCCGCGCAGCGGCCGATGCCGCTGCCCGCGCCGGTGACGACCGCGACCTTGCCGCTGAAACGGCCGCTGGTGGCGCGGCGGCGCGCGTTCGCGAGCGCGGGCGGCTCGGTGCCCGATTCGACCGCGTCGATCAGTTGCCCGGCGAGATCCGCGAAGCGCGCGGGATCGGCGAGCGGCAGCCAGTGGCCGGCCGCGACTTCGCGGCGGTAGTACTGCGGCACCCAGCGCGACAGGTTCTCCGAGAGCGCGGGGCTCACGTACTTGTCGCCGAGCGGCACGATCGTCTGCACGGGGGCATGCGCATAGCGTTCGCGCGGCGCGAACAGGCAGCGGATGAAGTTCGCGCGATAGAGGCGCACGCCGCGCGCGCCGTCGTCGGCCTGCGTCGGGCGCGGCATCGCCGGCGTCTTCTCGAGCCGGCGCAGCAGGCGCGGCCACGCGCGGCCGAGCCACAGCCGCCAGCCGAGTTCGGGGACGAACGGCAGATGGAACAGGTACACGTACCACGAGCGCACGAGCTGGCCGCCGAGTTTGCCGAGCGACGCGGGCGTCGGGCGCAGCACGCGTTCGCGCAGCCAGAAGCCGACGTGGTCGAGGCACGGCCCCGAGCACGACGTGTACGACGCGATGCGGCCGGCGAGGCGCGGATCGGTGACGAATTCCCAACCCTGGATCGAGCCCCAGTCGTGCGCGATCAGGTGCACCGCGCGGCCGGGGCAGAGCGTGTCGATCACCGCGACGAAGTCGTCGGTCAGCTTCGCGAGGTGATAGTCGGCCGTGCGCTTCGGCGCGCCGGACAGGCCCGCGCCGCGCACGTCGTACGCGATCACGTAGTGCTTGCGCGCGAGCAGCGGCGCGACGTGCCGCCAGACGCTGCTGTCGTCGGGATAGCCGTGCACGAGCACGACCGGCGAGCGGGCCGGGTCGCCCCAGGTCCTGACCGCGAGCGTCAGGTCGCCGGAGGCGACCGCCGTCTCGCTGTGAACCGATTCGAACAGGGCCAGCGGCGCTTCGTCGGAGAGAGGCTGCATCGTGAGTCCGTCGTTCAGGGAGTCGGAGGGGCGCCGCGTCAGGCGGCGGCCGGCACGGTCGAAACGGCCTGCGCGCGTTCGGCCTGGCGGCGCTGCCAGCGGCGCACGTGCGGCAAGTCGTCGTCGAGCCAGTACGCGTCGTCGTCCGTGATCACGAGCAGTTCCTCGAATTTCGCGCCGACGCCGGCGAAGCCGAGATGCGGCTCGACGGCCCACAGGCCCGGCACCGGCGCATGCTCGGAGCGGCGGTCGATCGACCACAGCGGCGACCAGCCCTGCTGCTTCGCCGCGCGGCCCTGGTCGAGCAGCAGGTTGCGCGTCGCGTTCAGCCCGAAGCGCGCGACGAAGCGCGGCTTCGACAGCTTGTGGATCTTCGCGACGCGATGCGCGAGCACCTTGAACGGATAGGCCTTGTGGCGCGGCTCGACGCCCTGGCGGCGGCACAGCGCGTCGACTTCCTGCGCGACCTCGGCCATCGGACGGCGCGCCTTCACGAGCCGCACGATCATGTCGCGATGGTCCATCAGGTCGTCCTGCAGCTGTTCGAGGATCGGGTTGTGGCCGAGGCAGTGCGCGTAGCCGACGTCGGCGACGATGCCGTCGAGCACCGGCGCGACGTCGAGGATCACCGGCATGTCGGTTTCGAGCTGGCGATTGCTCGGGAAGAACGCGAGATTGAAGCCGCCCATGTGCTTGAGGCCGGAGAAGCCTTCGAACGCGGTGCGGTCGCCGAACCACGCGAACGGCTTGTGCAGCCAGTCGTGCACGCCGTTGTCCTGCAGCCATTCGGTCAGCAGGCGCGCGGCTTCCTTTTCGGTGATGCCGGGGTAGAGCATCGCGCCGACGGTTTCGACGCAGCGGTACGCGAGCTGCTGGACCGCGCGGAATTGCGGCAGCTCGTCGAGGTGGACTTCCGGCAGCGGATGGTGATCGGCCATGGTGCGTCTCCGTGTGGGCGCTGATCCGGAACGCGCCCGCCGGCGTCGCCGTCGCGGGTTATTCGGTCAGCATTTAATGTGTCATTGATCGATGTAAAGATCATAGACGGTTCCGGGGCGACGGACGTGGGGATTTGTCCTAATGGAGGCGCGGAATGGAGGGCCTCCTCTAGAACGGAACGCGGCGCCGCGCCGCGCCGGATCGCGTCTTGCCAGGGCTGACGGATGACGGTTTTCGCGGTTGTCGTGCCTGCCGTTCCCTGCGCGTCGGGATCGGCGTCGCGGCAGCGGGTGTCACGAGCGGTTCCGCCGCCAGCCGTGCATGTCGTGCTGGATCAACTCTCCGTCGTGTCGCGGCGCGACGCTGTCAAATTGCCGAAATAATTTCGTCACATCATTCGCCCCCGATTCGAAGCCGTCCCGGCTTTGCGGTGGCGGTGCGCCGCGCAGCGTCCGGGGGCAGCGGCCGGAGCCGATTCGACATTTCCAGGAGAGAGACCATGCAACGCCGCCAGTTCATGAACACCCTTGCCGCAGCGACCGCTGCGTCGTCGCTGATGCTCAAGGCCGGCACGGCCCGCGCGAAGAGCGCGACCGCGCCGGACGCGCTGGACCCGGGCCGCTGGTCGCCGTTCAACGCCGCGCGCCTGCAGGCGGTGCTCGACCAGCACGGCGTCGCGAGCGCCCGCTACGACGGAAAGCGCCGCCCGTATGCGGTGTTCGACTGGGACAACACGTGCATCATGAACGACTGCGAAGAGGCGTTGCTGATGTACCAGATCAACCATCTGCAGTACAAGCTGACGCCGGACGAATTCGTCGGCGTGATGTGGAAGGATGTGCCGAAGGGCGCGTTCATGAAGGACTACACGACCGTCGACGGCAAGCCGGTGACGATGGAGGATCTCGCCGCCGACGTCGAATCCGATTACCGCTGGCTCCATGCGAACTACAAGGGTTTCGGCGGCGACAAGAGCCTCGACGAGATTCGCGAGACCGATCAGTTCAAGGATTTCCGCGCGAAGCTGTACTTCATGTACGACGCGATCTGCGACACGCATCCGCTCGAAGTCGGCTACAAGTGGATCATCTATTTCTACAAGAACATGACGACCGCCGAACTGCAGGCGATGGCGGAAGCGTCGAACAACTACGGCATCGGCGACGCGCTGCGCAAGGTCCGCTACGAAAGCCCGAAGACGCTGCCGGGCAAGGCAGGCGTGGTGGCCGACACGCATTTCCACGGCATCCGCATTCACGAGGAAATCCGCGCGGTGATGCATACGCTGCGCGCGAACGGCATCGACGTGTACGTCAGCACGGCGTCGCTCGACGACGTCGTGCGCGTGTTCGCCGGCAATCCGAACTATGGCTACGGCGTGGCGCCCGAGAACGTGATCGGCCTGCGTCTCGACATGCAGGACGGCCAGTACACGAGTACCTATCCGGCCGGCTGGCACTTCAATTGGGGGCCCGGCAAGACGGTGGGCATCCGCAACGTCCTCGCGTCGAAGAAGGGCTACGGCCCGCTGCTGGTGTTCGGCGACAGCGACGGCGATGCGTGGATGCTGCGCGACTTCAAGGACACCGCGGCCGGCGTGATCGTGAACCGGATGAAGAAGGGCGAGATCGGCGCGGACAGCAAGCTCGCGGCCGAGCAGATCGGCAAGCCGGACGCGCGCTTCCTGCTGCAGGGGCGCGACGAACACACGGGCCTGATGATCCCGGACGAGAAGTCGATCAAGTACGGCAAGTCCGATCGCAAGCTGCTGGCCTGACGCGGGCCGGGCGTCGGGCCGTCGGGCCCGGCGCCGCCCGGGTGCCGGCCGCGGCGTCGCGCGGGCCGCACCGCCTGCGTTTCAGCGCTCGCGCGGCGCGCCCAGGCGGTCCAGCCACGCCCCCAGCAGATCGATCGGCAACGGAAACACGATCGTCGAGTTCTTGTCCGCCGCGATCGTCGTGAGCGTCTGCAGATAGCGCAGCTGCATCGCCTGCGGCTGCAATGCAAGCCGTTGCGCGGCCTGCAGCAGCTTCTCCGACGCCTGCAGTTCGCCTTCCGCGTGAATCACCTTCGCGCGCCGCTCGCGCTCGGCTTCGGCCTGCCGCGCGATTGCTCGGATCATCGTCTCGTTCAGGTCGACATGCTTGATCTCGACCGTCGACACCTTGATTCCCCACGCATCGGTCTGCGCGTCGAGCGTCTTCTGGATATCGGCGTTCAGCTGCTCGCGCTCGGCGAGCAGCGCATCGAGTTCGTGCTTGCCGAGCACCGCGCGCAGCGTCGTCTGCGCGAGCTGGCTCGTCGCCTCGAAGAAGCGCGCGACCTGGATCACGGCCTTCTCCGGATCGACGACGCGGAAATACACGACCGCGTTGACCTTCACCGACACGTTGTCGCGCGTGATCACGTCCTGCGGGGGCACGTCGAACACGACGGTGCGCAGGTCGATCCGCACGACCTGCTGGACGATCGGGATGATCAGCACGAGCCCCGGCCCCTTCACTTTCCAGAACCGGCCGAGCATGAACACGACGCCGCGTTCGTACTCGCGGAAGATGCGGATGGACGACGCGACGAGGACGACGACGAAGACGATCAGGACGCCGCTGAAGCCGAACGTGTAGCCGATCATGAAGGTTCTCCCTGGTGATGGGGCGGCGCAGGCATGTCGTAGAGCGGCGCGACGGTCAGTGTCAGCCCCTGGCGGCCGGTG